>OZ253959.1:0-1080000 GCA_965267425.1 Vicingaceae bacterium
GCATTTGGTATTGATGCCACTCATGAACAGGTTGTTGAGGCTGCAAAAGTTGCCAATGCACATCAGTTTATCATGGATATGCCAAACCAATATGAAACGAATATTGGAGATAGAGGGAACAAGCTTTCAGGAGGCCAAAGACAGCGATTGAGCATTGCACGTGCCGTGTTGAAGAACCCTCCAATTCTAATTTTAGATGAAGCAACCTCCGCGCTCGATACGGAATCCGAAAAATTGGTTCAGGATGCTCTGTATAAACTGATGAAAAACAGAACCTCCATTGTGATTGCCCACCGCTTATCTACCATACAACATGCCGATGAAATTGTGGTCATTGATCAAGGGAAAATTGCCGAAAAAGGTTCGCATAATGACCTCCTCGAAAAAAACGGTATTTACAAAAAGTTGTATGACTTGCAGATGTTTGACTAAAAGGTCAAGTACCTGAATAAAAGTGCATTTCTTGCACGTAATCGCTCACTGATTTTGGCATGTAATGCCTGACATCTTTCCCTTCTGAAATCGCTTTTCTAATGAAGGATGAAGAAATACGCATTATGGGTGCATCACAAAACTTTACTTGCTTGTGATCTTTCAACGGTAGCTCATCAAAACTATCCCTGGGATACACATACAACTCATGATCTGCCAAAATCTGTTCATGGTTTTTCCACTTGTGAAAATGATGCAAATTATCTGCTCCCATAATGAGTACAAACTCATAATCAGGATGTGACTCTTTCAGATATGTTAGTGTATCAATGGTATAATTCGGTTGTGGCAATTTAAATTCAATATCCGACGCCTTAAAGCGATTATCATCTTCTATGGCCAGATTGACCAACCTTAATCGATGGTAGTCTTGCAGCATGGATTTTTTAACCTTAAATGGATTGTGAGGTGTTACCACAATCCATATTTTTTCCAAATCCGTAAATTCTACCATGTAATTGGCAATGACCATGTGTCCAACATGAATCGGGTTGTACGTGCCAAAAAACAAGCCTATTTTCATGAAAGGTTAGTGGTTATTGATAAAAGAATCAACAATGGTTGCGGCATTCTTGCACGCCTTTTCCAAATCATCATTAATGAGTTCAACATCAAACCATTTGGAAAATTCTACTTCTTTTCGAGCCTTTTCCATTCGCTTGGCAATTTTTTCAGGGCTTTCTGTACCTCTGCCTACCAATCTCTTTTCGAGCTCATCCAAGGTTGGGGCTTTAACATAAATGGCCAGTGCTTTTTCTTTGAAATACTTGGTCAAACTCAACCCACCGACAACGTCAACATCAAAAATGACATTTTTGTTTTCACTCCAGATTCTTTCAATTTCTGACTTCAATGTACCGTAAAAATTGTTTTCATATACTTCTTCCCACTCAACAAATTCATTCTCTTCAATTTTTTGTTTAAAATCTTCCGTTGTCAAAAAATGATAGTCTTTGCCGTCCACCTCATCTGGTCTTTTTGGCCTATTGCAAGCACTGACTGAAAACGCCAGATCATTTCTGTGTTCAATAAGGTATTTAACTATGGTGGTTTTCCCCGATCCTGAAGGGGCAGAAAATATGATGCATTTTCCCCCGGTCTTTCCTTCTGATGTTGTCATGAGATTACAATACGTTCAGTAATTGCTCTTTAATTTTTTCAAGTTCATCCTTCATTCCCACTACATGCTTTTGTATATCTGCATCATTGGCTTTGGAACCAATGGTGTTGATTTCTCTACCCATTTCCTGAGAAATAAATCCCAATTTTTTTCCTTGACCACGACCGTCTTTCATGATTTCCAAAAAGTAATTGCAATGTGCAGAAAGCCGCACTTTTTCTTCCGTGATGTCGAGTTTTTCAAGGTAATAAATCAATTCTTGCTCAAACCGATCTTCATTCACAGACGTACTTTCCAATTGATCCAGGTTAGACTTAATACGATCTTTAATCCTATCCATTCGGCCCTGCTCTAATTTGGATATTTCCTCAATTGCGTTCGCAATATGATTGACTCTGTTTTGAATGTCCTCATGAAGCTTCTTTCCTTCGGTAATTCTAAATTCTCTTAATTCAGTGATGGCCTTTTTAATCGTTTCCAGCAGGACATTCCATTCTTCCTCTGAAAGCGATTCTTTGTCTTGTTTCACTACATCAGGAAGCTTTACAAGAGTGCTCAGCAAATCCCCGCGGTCGATTCCGGTTTCTTTGGCAAGGTTATCCAAAACCTCAAAATACTTTTTGAAACTCTGCTCATCAAGCGTGTATTCTCCCAGGCCATTCATGGATTCAATGCCTATGTTGATTTCTATCTTTCCTCTTGTCAACTCATTGGAAACCAACGCTCGCATATCCAATTCTTTTTCGCGATAAACGCTTGGACATTTGACATTGATGTCTGCCTGTTTACCATTCAACGAACGAATTTGAACGGTTAATCTTTTATCCTGAAATTCACTTTTTCCCTGGCCGAAACCAGTCATTGATACAAGCATGCCTTTATTCAATTAGCACGGTAAAGTTATAAATATAGCGTTTGGATTCAACCCTTGATACGCGTTTGTTTACTAACGAGATATACGCCGGTAAAAATGATGATGGTTGACACCACACCAATCATGGTAGGTTCATCTTTCCCCAACAAAATGGCAAACATGGTAGCCAATACGGGCTGCAAATAAATGTATGTACTTGCAATGGAAGGATTCAGCACCTTCAATCCAAAAATATTAAACAGATAGGCAAAAAATGTTGTGCCAATAATAACATAAAGAACCTTTAGATAGATATCGGTTGGCATGCTCTGCCAGTTGATTTGTGTGAATTCTTCAAATCCAAAAGGAATCACAAAAAATAATCCGAACAGAAATACCCATTTAATAACCGTTAACGGTTTGTACTTCTTCATCAGTGGTTTCACCATAACCAGGTAAATTCCATAAGATGCTGAATTGATGAATACGCATAAATCTCCAAAAGATCCATTGAGGTTAACGGCTTCTGAACTTCCATGAACAATCAATAACACAGCACCACATAAGCCCAAGACAATTCCCAGAATTCGGGTCCACGTTAATTTCATGCCCAAAAAAATAGCCGAAAACAACAATACCAGAACTGGGTTAGTGGTCATCAAAATGGAAGCGTTAATTGGCGAAGTCCAGTTTAAGCCTTTAAAGAATAACAATTGATTGATGGCAACGCCAAAAAGTCCACAAAAAATGATACGCGGAAAATCTTTTTTGTCAATTTTCTCTTTGCTCATTGCCCAATGAAGTCCCCAAAACAAAATCAAAGCACCAACCACTCTCAACAAAATGAATCCAAAAGGTTGGACATAACCGTTCATTACATCTTTGGCAAAAATGTAATTGGCCGCATATATGAGATTGGCACCAAACAAGGCAGCATGTGCCTGAATTTTGGAATTCATTGGTTAACGATTTCCAGCATATTTTTAACCACAGTCGGACTATTTCCAACAAAAATATGTTCATTGAAAATGATGACCGGTCTTTTCAAAAAAGTATATTCTTCGAGAATTAACGTGCGAAAATCTTCGTCTTTTAGTGATTTGTTTTTCAACTCTGATCCTTGGAATTTTCTGGCTCGCTTATTGAACAATTCTTCATAAGATGAGGTTTTTTCCCTTATGGCATCCAAATCTTTTGAATTGATCGGTTGTTCTTTTATGTTTTGTTGTTCAAACGTGTCCAGATTGGAAATTTGCGACATGATTCTTTTGCATGTATCGCATGTAGCCAGATAATATATTTTCTTCATTCTGAGCAAATCTAAGGGAAAGTTTAAAAATTCACATTAGGTTTGTGATGTATTTTAGCTGCACATTATCATATCATCAATGGCCCAATCTGATGCCTTAAAAATCTTCTCTGTCCGACGTGTTTTGATACCGGTTGTTTTGGGTTTGGCCGGTGCTTCCTATTTATTGTATGCCACATTTGACCCCTCAGCGTTGGAACAAATAAACTGGACTTATCGAACCATTGTTTGGTTGTTTGTGGCGCTGTTAATGATGGCCATTCGAGACGTGGCATATATGTATCGCATTCGTGTACTAACGGATAACAAAATTTCGTGGAGAAATAGTTTTGATGTGATCATGCTTTGGGAATTTGCGTCGGCATTGACCCCTTCTGTTGTTGGAGGCAGCAGCATTGCGCTATACATCGTACATAAAGAAGGAGTGAGTGTTGGCAGAAGCACTTCGGTTGTTATGGTTACCGCGTTAATGGATGAGTTGTTTTACATTATAATGGTACCGATTATATTATTAATTACAGGAATGTCCAATCTCTTTCCAGTGGCATTGGAAAAAGAATTCTTTGGAATCACGTTTGGAACAAAAGGGTTGTTTTTATTGGGTTATGTATTTATCATCTTTTTGACCAGTATGATTGTTTATGGCATATTGATAAACCCCCGTGGTTTCAAGGCCATTATTTTATCCGTTTTTAAAATTCGATTTTTACGGAAGTGGCGTTACCGAGGTATCCAAGTGGGAAATGATATTATAACTGCATCTAAAGAATTTCGAAGCAAACCCTTTTCATTTTGGGCCAAAGCATTTGGAGCAACATTCTTCTCTTGGACGGCGAGGTATTGGGTAGTCAATTTTTTGATTTTAGCCTTTTTGACCGTTGATGATCATCTGTTGATATATGCACGTCAATTGGTCATGTGGGTCATCATGCTCATTAGTCCTACCCCAGGTAGTAGTGGTGTAGCTGAGCTTGCTTTTTCAGGATTTCTTGGTGAATTCACGCTGGGGTTGGGAGCTGCACTTGCGCTGCTTTGGAGATTGTTTAGTTATTATCCTTACTTATTTATTGGCGCAGTTGTGCTTCCCAATTGGTTGAAAAGGACCCATGGAACCCAACAACAAGAAAATTGAATTAATTGGTAGCAATGACGTTTAATATGAAGTCTTTGGTAAATTAGCGCCTCAATAAATCATACTATGAAATTTGCAACAAAAGCCATTCATGCAGGACAATCTCCTGACCCCACAACAGGGGCAATAATGACTCCCGTTTACCAGACATCAACTTATGTTCAGGCCAGTCCGGGAGATCATAAAGGTTTTGAGTATTCCAGAACGGGAAACCCAACACGTGAGGCCTTGGAAAAGAATCTTGCTGCCCTTGAAAATGGAAAATACGGCCTTTGTTTTGGTAGTGGAATGGCAGCCATTGATGCCATATTGAAGACTTTGAAACCCGGTGATGAGATTATTTCTACCAATGATTTATATGGTGGGAGTTATCGATTGTTCACCAAGATATTTGAACAATACGGCCTTGGATTTCATTTTGTTGGAATGAGTGATGTTCAAAATGTAAAGGATAAAGTCAATGAAAACACAAAATTGATTTGGGTAGAAACGCCTACCAACCCAATGCTGAATATTGTAGACATCAAAGAGATGGCCGAAGTAGCAAAAAGTTGTGGAGCGTTGTTGGCTGTGGACAATACGTTTGCTTCTCCCTATTTGCAAAATCCACTTGATTTAGGAGCAGATGTGGTTATGCATTCCATTACCAAGTACATTGGCGGACACTCTGATGTTGTCATGGGGGCACTGATAACTGGATCAGATGAGTTGGCTGAGAAATTATACTTTATTCAAAATTCCAGTGGTGCGGTGACTTCACCTATGGATAGCTTCTTGGTATTGAGGGGAATCAAGACCTTGCATATTCGAATGCAAAGACATTGTGAAAATGGAAGTGCCATTGCCAATTTATTGAAATCACATCCGAAAGTAGAAAATGTATATTGGCCAGGGTTTGAAAATCATCCTAATCACGATATTGCCAAGAGACAAATGAAAGATTTTGGAGGAATGATTTCATTTACATTAAAAGAAGATACAACGGAAGCTGCTAACCGAATATTGGAAAATACCAAGTTGTTTTCATTGGCAGAATCTTTAGGAGGAGTAGAATCACTTATTGGACATCCTGCTTCCATGACCCATGCCTCCATTCCGAGAGAAGAAAGACTCAAAACAGGGGTAAGAGATTCTTTGATACGATTGAGTGTTGGAATTGAAGACATTGATGATTTAATTGGAGATTTACAAAATGCCTTGAACGCGTAGTTATGAGCAATCAACGATTTACCGTAATTGGTGTAGGAAAATTTGGAAGGGCCATTGCCAGAAAACTCTCTGAAAAAGGAGCAGAGGTAGTTGCTGTGGACATGGATGAATCCAATATTGATAGGCTTCAGGAAGAGGTGGCTTACACCATTTGTTTGGATGCAACCGATAAAAAAGCCTTGATTTCTCAAAACATTGCGGCCTCTGAAGCGGTTGTTCTCGCTATCGGTGAAAATTTTGAAGCGCTCATTTTGTGTGCAGTTTATTTGCAAGAGCTCAATGTGAAAAGATTGATTGCCAGAGCAAATGGCTCACAGCAAAAGCAGATTTTGGAAAAAATTGGTGTCACGGAAATCTTATCTCCAGAGGATGAAGTAGGAACCGTTGTGGCCGAACGACTGCTAAACCCAAGTGTAATTTCTGTTTTGCAATTGCCCGACGATTATGAAATTGCAGAAATAAAGGCTCCCAAGGGTGTGATAAATAGAACCTTAGAGGATATCAACCTGCGTGATAAGTACAATTTGAACCTGGTAACCATTGAACGTGAATTCCACAATGACAAAAAGGGAGAAATTGTGGTTGACCAGCATATCATTGGTATTCCCAGACCTGATACAAAATTGATGGAATTTGATTCCATTGTTGTGTTTGGTATGACCAAGGACATTAATCGATTTATCGAAATCAACAGCTGATTAAAGTTCTGACATTACCCTCAACCTCGGGTGTGAACGAATTGGCAACTCACCAGGAGCATTAACTCGAAAAGGTTCCGTAAATCTTATTCGCTCCAGCTCTTGAATGTTCTCCTGATTGGTTATGTCCTGTCTCAATTCATGCTGCAATTCCATGTATCTCTCTTCAACTTGTGGATGTATGAACAAGGGTAGCGATTGGACTCTGGTTTCCGTGGCATCCAATACCACAGGCGCCGTCAATACCTCTTGCAACTGTTGAACACCTTGGTGATTCAATAAGGATAAGTTATCTTCAAAGTCACCTAAAACAGTTGATTCTACGCAATTCTCACATTCCGTACCCATCACCACTGCATGTGTGAAATTTCCTTTTTTGAGTTTAACACGCATTTGCCACGAGCTAAATGCATTGAGACTGGGCTTAATGATTCGCTCCGCCTCTGGTGCAATTTCACGCAACTCCTGATGTGTTGGCGGTTCGCCATAATTCGATTCAACAAATACGATATGAGCGTTATTTTTCTGCAATACTTTCAATAAGTGTATTTGATTATCCAATAATCTGGTTTCTCCATAAAAGGCATTCTCCCAATGTTCCCCTTGCATATCAATGACAAGGCCCAAAATTTTGTGGTTAGGATTGGCACTGATTTTAGATATTTCAGCTTCTAAACTTCCCGGATTAGTCGGTGCTTTTCCATTACGGTCAACGTTTGATACAGGATTGTTGTCAGCATATACAAAAAAAGAGTGATTAACTTTTTTCATGTCAGTTTCAAGAAACATCCCACAAATTGATAGTGATGATGAGGTCATCCATAAAAAGATGATGATATAATTGATGTTGCGCATAGCAGTTCAAAATGACCAAAGTATCTGCGGAAAAAAGTACAGCAATATGAACATTACTGGTTTTTAATTAATACGGAATTTACCTAGGTCAAACATATTTGAACAGATGAATTCGTAAATCCTTTTTTTCATGTTAAAACAATTTGTATTTTCGCAGCCCACTTGCCGAAGTGGCGGAACTGGTAGACGCGCTGGATTCAAAATCCAGTGGTGGCAACACCGTGTGGGTTCGAGTCCCACCTTCGGTACTTTTGAAACTAAACCTTTAAAAAGCTGACAAAAATGTCAGCTTTTTTTGTTCTTGAAAAACACTCCCCCTTTGCATTAATCAGCAAGGTGTCATTATCGTCATCTGCGCGAAAATCTGATATCAATCAACTTCTATTTCCCCGTTGGTTCTGATATAGAGAATACTTTCAATTTGGTTGGTCACTTTATGGATTGCATTGTCGGTTGAGCCGAAATAACTTCCCGGATCCAGAACTTTTTTCTCTTCACTTACGGGCATTTCATAAGTCAATTCTCCTTTGATTACTACCGCATGTAAAACGGAACCAGTTGTTTTTATTTGTCCATTATATCCTCTAGGCAGCTTGAAAAATAGGCTCCTAAAACCTTTGTTTTCTAATAGAAAACTTATTTCTGCTTTACAGTTAGAACTTATCCATTTTGTCTTCTTATTATTCAACCAAACTATATTGGATGCATCTATATTTACGGCTCTTTCTCCATTATCAAACGCCTCATCAATAGGTTTCACCAAGTATGGTCCACTATCAATTTCTACCAATGCAATGTTCTCTGTTCCTTTTGCTGAAGTTATATGTGGTTCTCCCAGTGGCTGTGTCCAAAATGAACCTTTACTCATCCACATTTTTTCTGCTTGAGGATCATCATTGTGCACCAATCCATTTATCACTACGGCCCTATAGGTAATATTATGAATATGAGGAGGCGACGAAAATCCGTCAACAAACTTTGCCAAAAAACCTGTAGCTACATTTCTTTTTCTGTCACCCCAAATGGTTCCGGCCTGTGGACTTTGATCTCCTCTTGCCGGATTAAGTTTTTCCCAAACAATTTCAGAACTTAATAAAACTCTATTGGTTGGATTTTCAACTGTTTCAGAATGCTCAACAATTGATTCTTGATTTGAATGCTTACAGGAATATAAAAATGCAATTATGAATACTCCACAAATCGATATTTTCATCATACAGATGGAATAATTGTTACAAGACGTTAGTAATCAAATAGATTGCGATAAAGCACTATATTAAATTGTGCTTTCAAATATAGAGATTTAAACACGCAAAGCTTTGTACAACAATTTGAATAAAATTATAATTTTGCCGATGAATTAACTGAATGTCTTCAAGGGGTTTTGTTTCAATATTTGTCCGGTATGAAGTTCTTAATTTTCGTTAGCCACACCCCTGATAAACCTTTGTTTTTTCTTTTTAAAATCTAACAACAAATAGGCTACTTGCGCAAAAACTGATTATGAAAAAATTAAAATCTTTAATCAAACTAATAAGAGAATTCGGAGTTAGTGGATTGATCTCTATTTTAACATCAAAATACGGTCTCCCAACAGCAAACAAAGCCAAGCACAAATGGAGGTCCTCTTTGATTTCAGAAATTCAGTTTTGGGACAATTACTACAGAACCAAAGGATTGGAATGGGCTGATCAATATCACGTGCGTTTCGATCCCGATTTACCTCTTCAACCAAGACCTACAGCATTACTTCCAGATCAAGAAAATGTGAAAATTCTAGACGTTGGAGCAGGTCCTCAAACCTATCTTGGTAAAAAAGTGGAAGGTAAAAATATTGACTTGCAAGCCATTGACCCATTGGCTGATGCATATGATAAGATTTTTAAAAAATACGACATTACACCCGTTGTTAGAACTAAAAAATTGGCATCGGAAGATTTAAAGAAGAAATTTTCATCGAATGAATTTGATTTGGTTTTTGCCAGAAATTGTATTGACCATGCATATGAACCTGAGCATGCCGTAATGCTTATGGTGGATATAGTGAAAAACGGATGTCATGTTTTGATGGAACATCGACCAAATGAAGCCATCACAGAAAATTATGTGGGCCTTCATCAATGGAATTTTTCAATGAACGAAAAAGGTGATTTTATCATTGGGTCTAAAGATGCTGATGTGAACATGACTGAAAAATATGCAGACGTTTGTACCATTAAGTGTGAAACCTTGCAAGAACCCGGAGACGGTGAATGGTTAATTACAAGAATCCATAAAAAGTAAGGCCCTCAACTGATTTTCAGCTTTACATTTCGCAACACTTTTATGCTTCGATGAGTAATCGGAAGCGCTTCCATATTGTCTACTTATATTTGTCTTGGTGACAAAAGTTCTCATCATAACATATTACTGGCCGCCGGCCGGTGGAGCTGGCGTACAACGTTGGGTTAAATTGTCCAAGTATTTATCGCAAATTGGCATACAACCAATTATACTTACGGTCGATGAACAACATGCAAGTTATATGCAAGTTGATCATTCTCTGGAGAACGACATCGGAGAAAATGTTAAGGTGATCAAAACCAAATCATTTGAGCCCATAAATCTTTACGCTAAAATGGTTGGTAAAGGTAACGTCCCCACAGCTGGGTTTTCAAACGTCAATAACCAACGATGGTCACAACGAGTCATTAATTTTATTCGTAGTAATTTTTTTATTCCGGACCCTAGAAAAGGTTGGAACAAATATGCCCTGCGAGAAGCACGGCGCATCATTCAAGAAGAAAATATTACGTGTGTTATTACTTCCACTCCTCCGCACTCTTCCCAACTAATTGGCTTGCAATTAAAGAAACAAATGAACATTCATTGGATTGCTGACATGCGTGACCCGTGGACAGATATTTATTATTTCAATGAAATTGGTCATTCCAGCTACTCAAGAAACATTTCCGAAAAATTGGAAAAAGAAGTTTTGCGTCAGGCAGATAATGTCATCACCGTAAGTGAGTCGTTGGTTCAATTGTTTCAAAGCAAAGACCATAAGATCGATGCCAAAAAATTTAAGATTATCCCGAATGGTTATGACCCTGAAGATTTTGATGGATTGACCAAAACTTCTACCCCATTTTTTAACGTTGTATATACAGGATCCATGTCCTTACAATACTCGCCTGATGTATTTTTTGATGTATTAAAAGAAAGTGCATCTGGCAGACCTAATATAAGCTTGAAGTTGACCATGGTAGGAGAAATTGACGTTCAGATCAAGGATAAAATCAGTCAATTGGCCATCGATGTAGAATTTGTGTCAACAGTGCCACATGCCGAAGTTACCCGATATCAAAAAAATGCAGATTTGTTGCTGTTGGTTATACCAAATGTCGAAAATGCTGAGGGTATCTTAACAGGAAAACTTTTCGAATACCTGGCAAGTGAAAATGCCATCATTGGACTAGGGCCTGAACAGGGAGACGCCGCAAAAATAATAAGGCAATGTAAAAGCGGAGAGATGTATGATCGTCATCAAAGAAAAGAGATGAAAGATTATTTAGACTTGGTCTTTGACCAATTTGAAAAACAACAAGGTATTCAAGTTGACAAACATCATATTGAATTGTATTCCAGAAAAAAACAAGCAGAAGATATACATCAGCTAATCATGTCTTTATCATAGAAAAAGCGCTTAATTTTACCAACAATGAGTGTGACATACGACAATAAAGAAAAGCAAAGACGCTATGACATTGCCTACTTAAAAATGGCAGTTGAATGGGCAAAGCTTTCACATTGTACAAGAAAGCAAGTTGGAGCTCTAATTGTTAAAGATCGGATGATCATATCGGATGGGTACAACGGCACTCCTACTGGATTTGATAATTGTTGCGAAGATGAAAACGGAGACACATTGTGGTATGTGCTTCATGCAGAAGCCAATGCTATGATGAAAGTGGCGAAATCCACACATGATGCAAATGATTCTACATTGTATATTACATTATCACCGTGCAGAGAATGCAGCAAACTTATACTGCAAGCAGGCATTAAGCGTGTTGTTTATCTTCAGCAATACAAAGACGATTCTGGGCTGGAATTCCTAAAGCAATCTGGTGTTGAACTTGAGCAAATATCTGAACTCAACTAATTTTGAAATTCAATTGAAAAAATTTCTTCCCATATTTCTTTCTGTAGCCGTTGTAACCGGAATATTCATTGGTACGAAAATCAATCATCCTACCACGACTACACGCTTTTTCCCGGATCAACGATTTTCTGAAATTGATAAAATCAATGAAATCTTAAATTTCATTGAAGATAGTTACGTGGATACGGTGAATAAAACTCATTTGGTGGAAGGCACGATATCTGATATGCTCGAAAACCTTGATCCGCATTCTTATTACATTTCACAAGAAGAATACAATGCTGTCAATGAACCTTTGGAAGGAAATTTTGAAGGAGTTGGTGTTGAGTTTCGAATCATCGAAGACACCATTGTAGTTATTTCTCCTTTAGAAGGTGGGCCTTCTGAGAAAGCCGGAATTTTGGCCGGGGATCGCATCATTAGCGTCAATGATTCCATTATTGCAGGTTCAGGGATAAAGAATGCAGATGTTATGTCCTTGTTGAAAGGGCCAAAAGGATCAAGTGTCAACATCACGGTTTATCGAAAATTTGAAAACGAAGAAATTTCATTTCAATTGGTTCGGGGAAGAATTCCAATCAAAAGCATTGAAGCGGCTTTTATGATTAATGAAGACATTGGATATATTAAGATCAGTCGTTTTGCCAAGCAAACATATGATGAGTTTATGGATGCCGTAAACAACAACTTGACTGATAATATGAGTCAATTGATTCTTGATTTGCGAAACAACGGTGGGGGTGTATTGTCAGAAGCCACAAGAATTGCAGATGAATTTCTCGAAAAAGACAAATTGATTGTTTATACAGAAGGAAAGGCGCGGAATAAGAAGGAATACTACTCTTCTTCTAAAAGTTCTCTTGTTCACATTGAAGTGGTTATCTTAATTAATCAATCTTCGGCTTCAGCCAGTGAAATCCTTGCAGGAGCTTTGCAGGATAATGACCGCGGTACGATTATGGGAAGACGTTCATTTGGAAAAGGCCTAGTTCAAGAGCAAATCGAATGGCCCGATGGCTCTGCATTGCGACTTACAGTTGCACGATATTACACACCTACGGGAAGAAGCATCCAAAAGCCATATGATAACATTGAAGATTACCATCTTGAAACATATAGCCGCCTTGAAAATGGTGAGTTAAATTCCAAAGACAGCATTAAAGTCATTGATTCGTTAAAATTTGTTACCCCGGGAGGGAAAACCGTATTTGGTGGTGGTGGAATTGTTCCGGATATATTTATTCCGTTGGACAGTTTATTGCTGACGTCCTATTATGCTGAAATGGTTCAAAACGGACTATTGAGCCAGTTCACCTTTGATTATGTTGATGATAACCGAAACAATCTCAATTTTAAAAATCCAAGTGATTTCCGAACAAAGTTCAATGCTGGAAATGAAGTGCTCGATCAGTTTATTGCTTATGCCCAAAAAGAAAGTGGTAAAATAAATCTAATAGAGATTGGCAAAAGTAAACACCTTATTTTGACAGGTCTCAAATCTGGAATCTCACGATATCTCTATGGTGATCAGGGGTTTTACGAAATCCGAAATGAATCGGATAACGATATTCAGCAAGCTATTCTTTACTTAGAAGGCACAAAAAAAGGGTCCTGAAACCAAGACCCTTATCTTTTTATCGAAAGTTGATTATTCAGCAGACTCTTCAGTTGCTTCCATTTCTCCTTCCATAGCAGTTGAATCAGAAGCTGCCTCTGCACCTTCTTCCATGGCCTCTTCTGAAGTGCCTTCTGCCATTTCACTATCAGCAGAGCTTTCCTCCATTCCAGCTTCCATTTCTTCCATAACTGCATTCGCTTCTTCAGTAGCTTCTGCCTCTGAAGCAGCGTCGTCTGTAGAAGCTCCACCACCACAAGCGATGAATCCAATCAAACTAACAGCTACAAATAGCGATTGTAGTTTTTTCATTTTTTAATAGATTAGGTTAATGATGTGTATAATTGCTCCAAAGATATATTGAAAATTGAATAAATCAAAGGAATTAGGCAGTTCGGGCACTTTTTAACCCATTCATTTTGACAGAGATCGGCAATCATATTTTTCAAAAAAAGGTACTTATCACTCCTTTGAATTGGGGATTGGGTCATGCTTCAAGATGCATTCCAATTATTGAGACCCTTGAACAAATGGGGGCTGTTGTATCCATTGCGGCAGACGGGATGGCTTTGCGTTTTTTGAGAAATACGTTTCCTCATTTGTCTACGTTCGAACTCCCCGATGTGCATATAGAATATGCCAAACATCATCAACAATGGTTGCAATTACTGTTTAAATATCCTGAACTCAACAGACAGATTAAAACGGAACATAGGGATCTGGAAAGGTTACTCAATCAACATTCTTTTGATTTAATCTTGTCCGACAACCGATATGGTTGTTTTCATGAAAGCTTACCTAGCATACTTATCACGCATCAGTTATACCCAAAAGTGCCGGTACTTTCATCATTTGCAAAAAAGAAGATTAAAAATCTGCTCAAACCTTTTGACGGAATTTGGGTTCCAGATTATGAGCAAGAAAAATCCAGTTTAAGTGGCGCGCTAAGCCACCCAATGACAAGTAAAGTAACGTACATAGGTCCTCAGAGTCAGTTTGGTGTAATTGACACAATTCAACCGACCAAAGATTTGGCCATATTATTATCAGGACCCGAGCCGCAACGCACAAAACTTGAAATCAAACTAAGTGCTTTTTTAAAGGATAAAGAATTGAGCGGGTATTTCATCAGGGGTACGGACGTCAGAAATGAAGCGCTGCAAGCAGGAAAACTCGAAGTAATCGATTTGGCATTTGGAAAAGACCTGTTCAAAAAATTAACAGATTGCAAAAAGGTAATTGCAAGGGGTGGTTATTCTACCATCATGGACATGCACATGTTAAACAAGTCATCTTTGCTGATTCCAACAAAAGGACAACCTGAACAAGAATACCTGTCACAATTCCATGAAATAAACCCGCTATTTCTATTTGCAGATCAGACAGATGCTTTTCTTTATGATAAGCTGGAGGCTTTTATCACAAGTCCTTTGCCGAAAAAGGATACAAAAAAAAGGAGCATTCAAAAATCGCTCCTTTCCAATGCTTTATTGCAATTAAACTTTTAGCTCGCCGGAACCGCTTTGATTGACTTTGCTGAAGCAAGCATTCTATCAATTGCCTCTTTTGAATAAGTAACGTCTTTCAAATTTTGAACGTCGTATTGATCGCCTTCAACGTCAGCAATATAAAAGAAATGATGTTCCGGTTCCATGCCAGAATTCTCAATTTCTCGCTTATACACAATGTGTGACGGGCTTTCATCAAGGATTTCAGATTTGTACACCAAATCTTCCTGCAGGTCACTTTTTAGTAATTCCAAATCTCCTTCACCAATGCTCACAGATATCATGAATCCTTCACCAACTCGAATCTCAACACTCCAATCTGCGGCAATTACCTCTGCCATTCCAGTATTTTCGTCAGGAATCATGATGCTGATATCCATTCCATATTCCCCCAAGTTCAGTTCTTTCATGCCTTGCATGCTTGCACTTTCCTCAGTAGCCTGACCTTCTGCTTGATCACCAGTAGATTCCCCACCACCACAGGCAGAAAACATAACCATTGAAAATAAACTTACAATTGCGATAGCTTTATTCATATTTCTATACTTTATGCTCATTAGTTTGATGTAAAGATAAAATTTTCGTTGGCTTCTCTGTAAAGATCATTAAATCACCGAGTAATCCGTAATCGCTGTCCTTGCGAATGCGATGAAAATTCCGGCGCATACATGCATTGAATTTGAGTAATTCCATTGGAAAATTCACCGGAAATGGTTGCTATCAATCGATATTCGAACACATATGTTCCTTTTCTAAGGTAATCCATGAAGAAATCAGTGCCCACATCACTAGTGGATTCATAATAACCCAAGCCGCCTTGAAATTTGTATTGCGACAATACATTTTCTGGTTCAAGTCCGGCGCTGCGCATATCTTTCATATGAATAAATTCCATATCCCTATCAACGCGAAGTTCAACTCTTACTTTGATTTTGTCCCCCACTTTTACCATGTCATTTTGATCAATTGGTTTTAACGTAACTCCATTGTTTCCAATGGTTTCAACAAATAATTTTTTGGACAATGATAAGGGGGTTTCGTGAGATGTGATATTATCCAATTCTTCAAAGTACTGCCAGTAAACACTTCCCCATGCAATACCATCATCGTGTTTAACCACTTTTACGTCGCCCATTTCAGGTAATACTTCTGTGCTATTCCATTTCTTTTTAACATATCCGGTTCCAGATTCGGTATTGTGCTTTTCCGTATCCAAAACAACTTTCTTTCCAAGTTGTACTTCCAAATGTCCCTTTTCAAATAACCAATTTCTACCTCTATTTAGCAGCGCATAACAGGCCTCAACAGTTGAGCGACTATTTCCCCAATGTTGGGTTTGTTTTTGTTTGATCAGCCAAATCTGCATTTCTTCAACACTGGCCGAATCATTGGCGACTTCATCAAAAGCTTCAATCAACATGGCCTGTGTTTCAATGGGTGCCTGATACCACCAATAACCTCGATCGGATTTCCAATACATCCCCATTTCTTCATTGGTCAGTGCATGTTCCTTCAACGATTCAATGATGCCATTTGCGGTACTTTTTTTACCATTTCGTTGAAGGATTAACGCGGACATTCCCTGAACATATTTGTTGTTCCTCAGCCAATACTTCTCACATTGATTTAAGAAGTAATCATAGGCCTCTTTGTTCTTTCTGTCTAATTCCATTTCGAGATAAAAACTCCGAGCATAGAGATATAATATCTCTTGCGAAGAAATCTGTCGGTCCTCGATATTTTTACTGTGTGTTTTTAACCATTCATACCGCTCTCTTATCCTGTTGTCCATATAAGACACAGCGGATTGAACCATTTGTGTATATCTATTGTTTTGTTTGACCGTTAGAGCGTTCAAATGATCCAATTTGCCCAAGCCAGCCATGATTCGATAGGTTACTGATGGATTGTCTGGCATTCCTTCACACCATGACCAACCGCCATTGGAATATTGCAGATCTGCCAGCTTGCTAAACGATGATCTCAATTGTTGAGTCATGCTATTTACCTGAAACAGTAGCGCTATTTTCCTTTTTTGTTCTGATTCATTTTTAGCCGTTAACAACCAAGGTGTTTCTTTTAATAATATGGATTTTAACTCCTGATTCTTTTCCAAATTCGACAACAATGCATCCGGCTCAAAATTTTGCCATTTTTCAAACACTTGCTTTATGGCAGGATTGGAATTGGCAATATACGTTGCCAAAGAATTGGCATAAAATCTCCCAAAAATTGACTCCGCATTGGGATACGGATATTCATTCAAATATGGCAATGCCTGAACCACATACCACGCGGGATTCCCTGTGACTTCAAGTGTCAACGCATGATGCTTGAGGGTGCTTGATGTGCTGGATTCCTGTAATTTTTTGAAAGATTGATTGACCCTGGACTTTCCTCGAATGTGAAAAGGCATACTTTCCGTCACCAACATCCTGTTAGAAAGAACAGGAATAATTTTTCGTTCTGCATCCTTATGTTTCTCAGTGCTTGCCCAACATGTGTATTCCAAGAGGGCTAAAGAATCTGGAATAAATACTTCCCATGAAACTTCATAGTTGCTTTGTGCATCTATCTGAACTTGTTTGGTTTCTGTTTCAAGTGACACGATGTCATTGCCTGTTTGCGCATTTTTCAAAATCAACCCGGCCTCAACTTGAATTGATGAATCCAATAAGTTGTTGATTTTAGCAGAAAATGTGACTCTATCACCTTCTCGAACAAACCGCGGTGCATTGGCTTCAATCATGAGGTCCTTTTTGGTGACCAAATGAGATTCGATGTATCCAAATTTTAAATCTGGTGTATGGGCTAACCCCATCATTTTCCACTTGGTCAAGGATTCAGGAATATCAAAACTCACTTCTACTTCTCCATTTTTTTCGGAGTATAATTGAGGATAAAAGAATGCCGTTTCATTAAAATTTGTTCGAGCCTCCATATTTTTGGCTTCATTATCATTGGTCTTGTCTTGTGGTGTCACAGGTGCCGTGGCAGCACGATTGGCTTGAACGTTTACTTCGGCCATCTCTTCAGAAATTTCCGCATCCATAGACATGATTCCATCTTCCATCCCTCCACTCATTGATTTGACTGCATATCCATGATCTGCATACCTTGTAAAAGATGGAAATCCAAACCAATTTAATCTATCCATACGCCTGTATGGAACGTTTACTCTTTTGTTCCAATCATGTTGAAACCAATTGTAATTGGCTATTCGGAAAAATCCATTGTCATTCCATGTATTTCTGCTGGAATAAAATCGTCGAACATTATAACTCCATGTATGAGGTAAAAACGACTCCAATGAAGCATCGTATAATGTTGCAATCATCTCTGCCACAGCTGGATTATCTTTTGGCCCACGGACAGAAATACTCCATTTTTCTGCTGTTCCGGGTTCAAGGACATCTCTGAAAGAGGTAAACTTCAGCTTCAATTCTTTATTGGTATAAGGAACGACTATCGTATGATTTTCATTGTACCGTCTGTTGTGCAACACACTTGAAAACTGCACACTAAAATTCCCTCGGTATTCTTCTTTAATTGGAATGTCAATAAACTGAATCCCTTTGTTCAGGGGAATCCATTTTTTTATGATGCTGGAATCTTTGTGCAATACTTGCATCAATACATTTATTTTGGAAAAAGAGCCCAGGATGAACTTTGCTTGCTCACCGGGTTCTCCATTGGTTTTGATTGGCCAGACATAAAGTGCTTCATTTCCTGGCACTTTTTTCATTTTTAATGAAGTAAAACGAACTATTTTTTTGGCCGTTACTTCTTCTCCGAAAATATCTTTACTGGTGGCAGTGAATAAATAATATCCCACATCAAAATCCTTGTTCTGTCCCAGTTGAATTCCTGATGTGTCACCACTATCAAATTCGGAATCCAAGACCTGTTTTTCTACAGACCAGTTGTATTGATTGTTTTCTTCACGGTAAACTGCATGAGGAAATTTTTCCAAGAATTCTTTTTCATTGATGTCAAATTGATCAGGGGCACCCCATAATCGTTGGTTGATGATGCGATCGGGGTTAGCTAACTTTTCAATTTTTACTTTACCTTCAATTTGCTGCGGTTGCCCGGACAAATTTGTGGCTTGAATAAAAAACGCCTTTTTTTCGTCCAAATTCACATTATCAGGAACTTCAATATTCAGATTGAGAGCTTTACTACCCACATTCACAGAAGTATTGGCTGTATGTGTTTCTCCTGTAATGTCGGTAACTGAAGCACCCACCTGATAATTGTAATATGCGTGTTCATTGGGCAACGCATCTGAAATCGCTTTGAAGTCAATATGAAATTTTCCGTTGTTATCCGTTACAACTATACCATTGATTATTTCTTTCGTCTCAGAAGTAGGCATCCATGGATAAAAATACCTGCACCAATATGGAAAATTCATGGTGCGGGTTACTCTGAATTGTACCTTGGCATCTTGCAATGGAATTCCGGCGTAAGAAATGGCGGATCCTGTCACTTTCACCTGGCTTCCAAGTTTAAACATCCCTTCAACGGGATTGAAGTTCACCTCAAATTTTGGTCTTTTGTATTCTTCAACTTGAACATATTGTTGACCATGACCATCTGTGATATGCATCCGACCTTTTAATAATCCGAACGGGATAGTGAATGATCCTGAAAACGAACCATATTCATTGGTTTTCAGGGATAATTTTGAAATTTCCTGATGGTTCACATCATAAAATGTCACCTGAACATCTTCATTATCCGCGGCAACAGGGTTCTTTTCAAGCGATTTGTATCGGATTCCTTTGAAATAAATAATTTGACCGGGTCTATAAATTGCTCTATCCGTAAAAAATAACGTGCGCCTTTCATTTGGGTTGTATCTTCTTTCCCTTCTCGGATAACTATGATAGTTGTTGGTTAGATCTATGTAATCATTGTCCTTGTTGAGTTTTACTCTGAAATTACTTCCCCTGTTGTCGGACTTTATAAAAAAGAACCCGTTGTTATCCGTTTTTTCTGTTTTGATAATTTTTGTCTTATTCGTTCGAGTCTTATAGTCGTATTCTACCCGATATATAGTGGCTTTGACATTTGACAGAGGTTCTCCGGTCTCTCGATGCAATACATAAAAATCCAAGTTGCCATTGATTTTGCGACGATGAATCATAGACATATTACTTGACCACAATTCACTGCAACTGATGGCATTGCTTATTTTTCCAAAATCTTCTTTATTGGAAATCAGGATAACATATCTTCCCAGGGGCAACGCCGGAATTTCTTTCTCAACACTATGAGACCTATAATCTCCTTCATTTTTGACTGAAGTTTGCCATGAATTAATCGGATCAAGATTTAGATGATCCTGTAAAAAATCTTTACTTCCAACGCGTGCTCCCATTTCTTCCCATTTTTTACTGAAAGGCACAATCCTGAAATATATTTTTGACAAATTGCGGTGTTGTACACGGATTAATGCTGGCTTATTAGGAATTAGCACATATTCCGATTGAAGTAATAATTCTTTCGATTCAATTTGGCTGAGCAATTGCTCACACAATTTGGCTCCGTGACTATCTGGGTATTCTTTTATGACTTGCTTACATATATTATACGCCTCGACACTTGATGTGCCAAGCTCTTCATTTCCGTCTTGTTCATGGTTAAATAAAGCTATCTCATATTTGGCCTCGGCCGAAGCATCATGCTCCTTGTAAGCCTCAAATAGTTCACGTAATCCTGCCAAATACAACGAATCTCTCCTAAGGTGAAACGTTTTTGAACGAACATATTTAAGTCTGTTAATGGACCAATGAATCAATGCACTTGCGTTGGTGTCATTCAAATGATGTCTCGTTAGCTGCACATAGATTTTCATGGCATTGAATTCTGAAGAATTCTCATCAGTGCTTACATAGTTAACTTTTGCAAATTCACTTGGCGGCAAGAAGTCTTGTTCCTCGAAAAGCTGAAATTCTTCAATTGGCCTATTAATTCGCGACCGTCCGTTTTTATAAAATCCCAAAGCCCGGTGAGCTAAAAAATCATGCAGCGTCGGGTGAAAGATGCTACCATGGCTTCCTTTTATAAGGATGTTGTCATATTTTTCCAGTGAGGTAGATTGTAAGATGGAAGGGTTTTTAAGTGCCTTGTTGTGCAATGAAACCACATGTTCCAAGATTTGATCAATTGACCAGGTATCTATGTCATCGCTTTTGTTTCCCTGTATGGTTGTTCTATTGGCAAAACGCCAGGCATTATTATTGTAGTGATCCCAATACAATTCTGCAAGCAAACTATAATATATGTTTCTGGTAGGGGCTTCTGACTTACCTGTTTCCTCTTCAAGTCTGCGAATGGCTTGCACCAGTCCATTTTCATTGCGAATACTCAAGTACTTGATCAAGTACATCACTGTTTTAATCTTTTCAGCTCCGTCTTTCTCGTACGTAATTCTGGCGTAATATTCATTTAATACGTCCTCCGCTGATTTGATAAGTCCCTTATTATCTAATGAATCAATTTTATGCCAAAGGGTGGAGTCCGATGCAAGTTTGGTGGGAAATGTGCTTTTCATTGGAAACGTATTTGCCGAATCCATTGTGACAAACGACATTACTGCTCCCAGGGTAATTATTAGTGCGACTGCCTTTCTCATTCCTATCGTTTAGGGGTATTAAAACAAATATAATGCCAATAAGTTATGACGCATTCACTGCCTCGTATGAATATTTTTCTACTTTCATGTAACTTTTTGAATGGGTAAAGCGACTTTACTTTTTACAGGACATTCGAAGTTTCTTTTTCGAAACGGAAGACCATGACTGAATTACTAAAAGGAGATAGCAGCAAACAACAAGCTTTTTTAAAGCTTTATGAGCCCATTCACGAAAATTTTGTGAGATTTTGTCAGGCTCGGGTTGGCGATACTGAGCTTGCAAAGGACCTCATAAACGACACGATCCTTATAGCCTTTGAGAAGTTCGAATCGATTCGCAATTATAATGCGTTTCTATATTTTCTGTTTGGCATTGCTCGTCGACTTCTAAGTAATAGCAGAAGGCGTAATAAGTTTTGGGGGGAATACGACGAAACGACGGCTGAGCGATACGAATCGGCCGTCGAAAGTCCTGATTCTCATGCCGATGCTTCTTTTCTTTACCAAGCTTTGGACCAATTACCTGAAGAACAGAAAGAAGCACTGATACTATTTGAAATTTCCGGGTTTTCATTGAAAGAAATCCAGGAGATACAACAAGGGAGCTTATCAGCTGTTAAAGCGCGAATTGCAAGAGGTCGCAGAAAGTTAGCGGATCTTTTGCGCGATAAGGAAACCGAGATTTTTGTAAAAGCAGGATAACTATAATGAGAACAGATAACGACATATTAAGCCAATACTTCGAAGCTGCAAGGAGCCAAGAGCCCGTTGTTTCCTTTGCCGAAGTACAAGCCATGGTGAGCATGGCATCGGCTTCCGAATATTCTGACTCTTTTAATAAGAGCCAGGCACATTCGTTTAGCCGATGGGTAACTTTTTACCGAAACACAATTAAGTCGAGAAATACTATGGTATTTATTGGCGTGGTTGTGGGGGCAATCATATCCATGTTTTATCTGTTCAACAAGATAAAATATGCTGAGGAGCCGGGCACTCCGAAAACACAGACAACGGTTGTTGTTCCTGAAACAGGGGAGAACAGCAGTAACGAAAGCACTCCTGAAATAAGTGAAGAAGTTTCAGCGAGCGAAACAATACAACAAATTGAAGAAGACGCAAATAGGGAAGAGTTAGATGATGCACCAACAGAAAACTCTCAAAGTACTGTCACTTCAACTGAAAACCAAAACTTAGACCAGGAAACCGAGCAAGTGGTTGTGGATCAAAAGACTACTGAGGTGGATGATGCGGCTTTAAAAGTGAATGCCTCTGAAGAAGTAAAAAGCAGTGAAGTGGTCGTAGAAAAACCAACCGAGAAAGATGAACAACTCTCTGTAAAATCAACCACTCCAGCAAAAAACACAGCACCTAAAAACACTTGGAAAACAGGTAGCACTAGAATGACATTACCTGCAAAGGCATCTCAATCCAGGGTTAATCTATTTGTCAAGAAACTTCAAAAATCTGGCATTGATTTGAAATTTGGGACGCTTAAATTTAAGGATGGAAAAATTGATAGAATTCAAGGAACCATGGAGTGTGCCACTGCAGGTGCGCGATTCAGATCAGATGAAATGGATTCCTTAACTGTAACATGGAAAAATATTCGCTATTCACATGATCCACAAAACGTGGACTTGAGAATACACAGCAAAATGACGAGAAAGTCAACGACTTCTGTGGAAATTTGGGAAATTGAATAATACTCATTGGCTTGATAGGGTTCTTTTTCCCAAATTCTTTTTTTCTTGAACATTTCATTGTTGAACTGAAAATTCCAGTTTAGTTCTTAAATAATTCTTAAAAAATTGAGTTTCAACGTACTCGATGTTATTACAATTGAATTATTTATTGTGTTTTCACTCATTAATGTTTATTTTTATGAGAATTTTGTAACACGCAACTTCGTTGAGTTGGCTGAGAACCATAACTGCAGCCCTCCTGCTTTCTGCGTTTGCGCCCAGTGTGAATGCTACCCACATTGTTGGAGGTGAATTGTATTACCAGTACATCGGTAACTGGAAATACGCGATGTCCCTTGTGGTATATCGCGATTGTGGAGATACAACCAATGCTCCATTTGACAAATTTGCTACCATCTATTTTTACGACACATCAAATGTGCTTCAAAAATCATTGTCCATTGAGTTTCCCGGTTCGGATACCATTCCACTAACCATCAATAATGACTGTGCTACGTTGCCTGACAATATCTGTTATGAAATGACGCAGTACGAAGATACCATCACACTTCCACCTATACCCGGAGGTTATTTAGCCACATACCAAAGATGCTGTTGGAACTTATCGGTAACCAATATTTATAATCCAATAGGTCTTGGTGGTGGTAGCACAGGGTTGGTTGTTACAGCAGAGATTCCAGACAGCTCTGTTGAAAAAGTAAACGGAAATCCCATATTTCAAGATTTGACACCGCCATACATCTGTTTGGGTATGAGCTTTGAGTTCAATCATGAAGCAGTAGACCATGATGGCGATTCATTGTCTTATGAAATATTTACGCCCTTGTATGCTCCACGAACCACTCCAGTCAATCCACCATTTGATCCGGTCACTTACACCAGTGGATATAGTTTGTCCAATGTAATGGGTGGTGATCCGTTGAGAATTAAAGAAAATACCGGACAAATTTTCGCCCGACCTGACAAGCAGGGTCAATTTGTTTTCGGTGTGAAGGTGAAAGAATACCGTCATGGCAAATACCTAGGATCATCTTCCAGAAGTTATCAGTTGAATGTGGTCAACTGCCCTGATTTGACGTTTTCATACTTTGATGCTCCTGAGTTGCAATGTGGTGATTCGGTAGTGAAATTTATCAACAGTAGCGTTGGTTCGGAAAATTTTAGGTGGCATTTTGGCGACCCTCTTTATCCCGATAGTATATCAACCGCTCAAGATCCAACCCACCATTTTTCAGACACCGGGAAATTCATTATCACGTTAATTGCAAATTCTGATATCGATTCAATTTGCAACGATACAACCTATAAGGAAATAACCATATTGCCACCTTTCGATGGTGACTTTGGCCATGAAGATGATTTCTGTACGAACAAGGTGTTTTTTAAAGATAAAACCGTTCCACCAAAAGGGAAAACCACTTCCTGGAAATGGAATTTTGGTGACAATAATGTTTCGTATGCTCAAGATCCCACCCATGTTTATGCGAATGTAAATACCTACAATGTGTCATTGATTGTGGATGGAGACATCGGTTGCTCAGATACCATTGTTAAACAATATACTTCCAGTGTTCGTTTGCTCGATATTCATGCCGGAACTATTAAGAATGAAATATACCCCAGGGAAGATAGTACGCAATTAACAGCTACTCCTTTTGAAAATTATGATGTTGTATGGTCTCCTTCTTATACACTTGATGATTCCACTTCACCTAATCCGGTGGCTAAACCGACTGAAACTACAACATACATTGTCACTGCAACCGACGATCGAAATTGTCAAAACAAAGATACGGTTACCATATATGTTTTGGAGTATCCATGTGGAGAGGAAATCATTTATGTTCCGAATGCGTTTACACCTAATTCTGATGGAGAAAATGATTTCTTCCGAATCAGAGGTGAACAGTTAACTGAATTGTCTGTTGAGGTTTATAATCGATGGGGGCAAAAAGTTTATGCCAGTGATGACATTATGATGCTGTCCGATGAACAACGAGGATGGGATGGCCGATTTAATGGCGAATTGCAGAATAGTGGCGTTTACGTGTATGTGGTTAAAGCGCGTTGTCTTGGCGGAACAGAATTCATGAAAAAAGGTAATTTAACATTGATGCGCTGATGCGTATCTTTTTATATCCACTTCAGGATCAAGCTTTTCTCTTTGATTTAAGTACCCAACCATTTGATTGGCAAAATAAGGTGCCATCAAAACCCCTCGTGTGCCTAAACCATTAAATATAAACACATTGTCTTTTTCAGGGTGAACCCCAATCAATGGTCTTCTGTCTGAAACTGTTGGTCGTATTCCTGCTTGATGCGCTGTTACTTGATAATCATTTCCAATCAAATCATTCAATCGACCAGTCAATTCCTTTTCCGCTGATTTAGTCGGTTCATGGTGTTCATATTTCCATTCAAAATTAGAACCAACCCAAAAGTGCCCATCCTCTTGAGGAATAACATTTATTCGCTTGTGTAAAATATGATCCTTAGAAACATTGGCATCAATATGCAATATTTCTCCCTTGGTTAAATTAAACGGCAACCAGGAAAAATATGGATTGTGAATGGCTTGATGTCCTTCGCAAAAAATTATTCTCCTGGCTTGAAATGATCCGTATTGAACATGTTGTTCTTCAACTACTAATTTTTCAAAATCGAATTTCTCCTTTATCAATGCCTGGCGTTGAATTAATTCCTGCTTATAGACATTCAGTAAATTTCCCAGGTTCACTGTGCCTGTACAACTCAGTTTTCCCAATCCATGGTTATGTTCTTTTAAGCCGGAATAAACAGAAGAATCATACACCGCTTTGAAATACTGTTTATACTTTTCAATGTTGGCGAATTTTTCCCAGTTTTCTTTTTCTTTTTCATCAGACAATACCTTCAACACATCAAGGTCCTTGACAAGATTGGTATTCAGTTCTTTTTCAAGATTGCGATAAAAAGGAATGGAAAAGTCCATTAATTCCTGTGCCTTCCAAATCAACCCCAGTCTTCTAAAAACTGCCGGATTGAACGTGCCGGCGGCCAATAAAGAAGATGACTTGTGATGATGGTTATCAATTACAAGAATGGAATGGTTGTTTTTTATGAGAAAATGAGCCAGAACGGTTCCTGCCAAACCTTGACCAACTATGATATAATCAACAGGATGTCTCAAAGATTTTCCAATCAATGGCTTGAGCCAGAACTGTCAAGTTTTGCGGCCTTTTCCTCAACCATTTCTCGCAATTCATTTTTGTACTTCTGAATTTGCTTTAAGACCTCAGCATCCGAAGATCCAATGATTTGAGCGGCTAATATTCCTGCATTTTTTGCTCCATTTAAAGCAACGGTGGCCACAGGCACACCTCCTGGCATTTGTAAAATCGAAAGAACAGAGTCCCATCCATCAATTGAATTGGATGATTTAACAGGTACTCCGATCACCGGTAAAGGGCTCACGGATGCAACCATCCCTGGTAAATGTGCTGCTCCTCCTGCACCTGCTATGATAACTTTAATACCTCGAGTATGCGCGGACTCTGCAAACTCCATCATTCTTTTCGGTGTTCGATGGGCGGAAACAATAGACATTTCTGATTCAATACCCAACTGTGTCAATATAGCTGCAGCATCTTTCATTACAGGAAGATCCGAATCCGATCCCATGATGATGCTTACTTGTGGTGCTGACATAATTCCGACAATTAATGAAACGTAAACTTAGTTATATTAAGCGACAACCTCAATTGTATCTTTTATTCGTTCGGCTTTGCTCAAAACATCTTCAGCATTATTGCCCTCTATTGTTACGTGCCCCATTTTTCTGAATGGCTTGGTGTGCGATTTACCGTATAAATGAATATGAGCACCTTCAATCTTCATGACCTCTTGAATGCCATTCACTTTAGCTTCTCCTGAATACCCTTCTGCTCCAAGAATATTGACCATTGCCGTAATTGAAGTATGATCCGTATTCCCCAATGAAAGCCCAAGGATAGAACGCAAATGCTGTTCATATTGAGAGGTTATATTTCCTTCAATCGTCTGATGACCTGAATTATGTGGCCGGGGAGCAACTTCATTCACTATGATCTCCCCTTGTTTCGTTAAAAACATTTCTACAGCCATAATGCCAGCCGTTTCAAACGCTTCTGACACTTGTAACGCAAGATTTCTTGCTTCCTGAATTTGTTCATCAGCAATTCTTGCAGGAGATATCAAGTAATCAACAAGATTGGCTTTTTCATCAAAAACCATCTCAACCGGTTCAAATGTAGATACTTGACCCTCTAAACTTCTACAGACCAGCACTGCCAATTCTTTCTCAATGTCGATTGCTTCCTCAACTACGGATGGGCCATTTAGTAGATTGTCCAGATCATTTTCAGACTTCACAACCAAAACACCTCTTCCATCATATCCTTCAGTTCGCACTTTCTGAACAAAAGGGAATGTCAGATTTCCTTCTTTTACTTTGTCCTGTATTTCCGATTCGGATTGGACTAGAAAAAAGTCGGATGTCGGAATTGCATTGTCTTTGTAAAATGTTTTCTGGAAGCCTTTATCTTTAATCGTACTAATGACGGTTGGATCAGGATATACTGTTTTACCCATCTTTTGTAGCTCTCTCAAAGCTTCCACGTTGACATTCTCTATTTCAATGGTCAATAAATCTTTGTCTTTTCCAAAGGACATAACATCATTGTAGTCATTGAAATTTCCTTCTACCACATTAGAGCATACCAATGATGCAGGACACGATTTATTTGGGTCGAGAATATGAAAATCTAAATTCCAGGGAGATCCCGCCTGGATAAGCATTTTACCCAATTGCCCTCCGCCGAGAATTCCAATTTTAACTTTATTAATTGCAGACAAATTCAAGAAATTAGGTCACAAAATTAGCCAATCTTGAACATGAAACAAGGTTGTCGTTAAGTTAGCTGCCATTCCAATTTAGAAGACGAAGGTTGACGCTGAGAGACGGACGGAATATCACCTGGAACTCCCAAATAAAACAAACCAATACACTGCTCATTTGAATCCAACTTCAAAAAAGAGCGCATTTCAGCGGAATCAATAGTAGAACCTGTGCTCCAATAGCCAGCAATACCATAAGGTTCAAGAGATAAATAAATATTTTGGACTGCACATGAAACAGCAGCAAGTTCTTCCCATTCTGGTATTCTTTTTTGTGTGTCGTACGACACAACAATGGCAATTACATGAGAAGTCTTTTCCTTCTTCACATTAAATTTCCTCAGTTTGGCCTTGGAAATATTTTCTTCAGCAACGCCATTCATTTGAATGGATTTAATGGTATCAATCAAACTGTCTTTTGAGCCGTTTTCGAAAATTTTAAATCGCCATGGTTCTGTGTGTTTATGGTTAGGTGCCCACGTTGCATTTTCAATCAACGATTCAATGACTTCCTTTGGTATTTTTTCTCCCGTGTATTGCTGCGGGTAAGTGGAGCGCCGACTTCGTATGACTTGATTAATATCCTCTGGGCTCATGTGGTTCTATTAGGATTCAATTTCAATCAACGATGAATTCACCGCATATAAGATGACCTCCGCAGCACTGCTAACCCCTAGTTTTCTCAAGATATTTTTACGATGCGTGCTGATGGTATGTGTGCTCAGGCAAAGCTCTTCTGCCATTTGAGTGGTCGTCAATCCTTTGGATATTAGTTTAACAATGTCCAACTCTCTGCGTGATAAATTAGTAGGTTCACAAGTAGGGTTCTCCCGTTCGCGTTCCTTTTGAAGAATGATGTCCAACACCCTTCCGCAAAAGAATTTTTCGCCATTGGCTGCTGCTTTTATGGCTCCATAAATCTCTTCTTCATCACATTGCGTTAATAAGAAGCTATTAATGCCTTGTTCAAGCACATAGTGAACTTTTTCATTGGCCAAATCCGATGTAATGATCAATACCCCCGTTTTAGGCGAAACAGTACGAATCATTTTTACATCTTCCAATTTGATGTTATCCCCCTGAGAATAGTCAAAGATGACCACATCGGGTTCATGCAAGAGAAGTGCATTTCGCAATTCTTTAGAGTCAGCCGTGAATCCACAAATGTCGAATTCGTCGTAGTGATTCATAACGGATTTTAATCCATTCTGAATGATCACTCTGAAATCTGCTATGACAATTTTTAACGGCTCTGGCATCTTATTTAGAATAATTCTAAATAGAGGGCAAATATATTGAATCCATTGTAAACTTCCCGTACAATCGTCAACTATTTTACCATGAATTAATCACGTTACCTGTGTGTATTGTGGATTATAGGATTAATAAGCCGTAGCAACCTTTTTACAGAGGCAGCCGTCTTTTAATTAATTTGGGTACCATTTGTTGAAACCACAGAAAAGCAACATATTTGTACTCTGCCGGTTAATGGGTTGGTAAACTGATAGTGCATTGAAGAAAATTCGTTTCTTTTTGGCGGCTATTGCCGTGGTTTGTTGGTACAATGTGTCGTGGGCTGTCGTGTCGTTATCATTGACCCAGAGCGTTCATTCAGGTTGCTACAATCTCTGCAATGGTGAAGCTGAAGCTACAGTTTCAAATTTTCCTTCAATGGGTCCATTTTTTATCACATGGTCTGGAGGAAGTATCAGCGGTGGCTCAACAACCACAAAAGTTCTTACCAATTCTATTATCCTGAATCTTTGTCCCGGAACGTATTCTGTGGTTGCACGTGATTCATCTACGGGTGAGGTTTCAGATGTTATTCAATTTGTCATTCCCAATGCACCCCCTCTTTTAGCCAATTTTACAATTACGGATCCAACTTGTAACGATTCAGCAGATGCGGCGGTTTCAGTTTCCGTATCTGGCGGAACAGGACCCTACAAATACCAATGGTCTACACATCCAGATGATACCTTAGACAATATTGATTCGCTTCCTGCTGGAATGTATACTGTGAACATTCGTGATGTCAATGGTTGCACGTTGATTGATTCAGTGATGATCACTGAACCTGACACATTGCTGGCAAATGTCACTGGCACGCACGAAACATGTGCCGGATATTGTAATGGAACAGTTATGGCCAATCCATCGGGAGGGACTGGTCCGTATACCTATAGCTGGGACAACGGAGCTGTTGATCAAAGTCTGAGCGGTATATGCATGGGAAAATTCGTAGTTACCGTAACAGATGATAGGGGATGTCAAGCTCAGGATTCCTTTACTGTGATGGTGGCCGACACATTGAAGAATAATTTAATTGCTGTCAACGATACTTGTTACCAAGGTTGTCAGGGAAAAATTACATCTGAAGTTACGGGTGGTACTAAGCCTTATATGCATCATTGGAGTGGATTAACATCAACGGATTCTATGGTATCAGGCTTGTGTGCTGGCTTATATACTCACACGGTATCGGACTCCAATGGGTGTTTTATCATGACCAATGTAACCATTGATGAAGGTAGTCAAATTACGATTCAGGATTCAATTTATGCTTCAAGTTGCGGAGTTTGCGATGGAATCTTAAAGGTATTTCCTTCCGGTGGTACCGCACCCTATTCCTATCAATGGTCTACCGGGCCAAATGACACACTTTTTGCTGATAGTAACTTGTGCGCTGGAGTATATCAAGTAACCGTTACGGACACGTTTTCATGCAGTCAACAATTTAGTTTGGTACTGTCAGATGATACTTCAGGTATCAAAGGTGCTTTTGCCATTACCAATGATGTAGACTGTTATGGTCAATGTACGGGTTCTGCAAATGTTCGGTCTGTAGGTGGACAAGGCCCTTTTACTTACAGTTGGAGTCCTGGAGGTCAAACGGATTCCAGTGTTACTGGTCTGTGTGCGGGTGATTATTATGTAACCATCACTGATAACAATTCATGCGTTCATATTGAAAAAATCACCATAAACGAACCTGACACATTATTGTTCACCGCTGACGTTATACCTCCTACGTGTTACAATCAATGCGACGCCCAAGCATCTTTGTCCATTTCGGGAGGCACACCTCCCTATTCTATTCAGTGGTTAAATTCCAATGTTTCAGGTGCAGTTGCAGGAAATTTGTGCGCTGGTAAACATCCCGTTTCGGTGCAAGATGCCAATGGCTGTTTAGTCATTGATACTGTGACTATTCCAGAAACAGACAGTCTAGATATACAATTGACCATTGCAGATGCAATATGTTATGATTCGTGTTCAGGAATTGCAGAAGCCATGATAACGGGTGGACAAGGACCTTATCAGGTAACTTGGAGCACTGGTCAAACAGGCATGATGGCCACCGGAATGTGTTCAGGGGACTATAGCATTACGGTTACAGATAACCTGGGATGTTCAAAATCGATGGCATTCAACCTTGCCTCGGCCAATCCAATTGTTTCTAATTTCTCTGTGGGCGATGCCAATTGCAATCTTAATGACGGATACATCAATGTCAGTCCTTCAGGAGGAACAGGACCCATTTCAATTTTGTGGTTCAACAATACTTATGCTGATTCGATTGGTGGGTTGTCAACGGGCGTGTATACCGTTACCTTAACAGATAGTGTGGGCTGTTCTGTAGATGAGACAATTGCAGTTGGAGGGTTAAATGGTCCAACGGTTTCTGCAACCATAAATAATGTTTCTTGTTCCGAGCAATGTAATGGTACTGCCTCCGTAACGGCAAGTGGTACCAACGGGCCATATACTTATTTGTGGACACCAGGAGGGGCTATCACATCAACAGTTTCCGGACTTTGCGAAGGAACACATTACGTGCAAGTGTCGGATGGAAATTCATGTTCGACATTAAAAGAAATTGTGATTGGGGCCCCGGAAGAAATCTCCGTTGACTTTTCAGTTACTCCAAATTCTTGCTTTGGCACTTGTGATGGATCAATTGTGGCCAATGTGAATGGAGGAACTCCTCCTTACAATTATAACTGGTCTTCTGGTTCTAACACAAATGCAACTAATGGTCTGTGTGATGGGAATTATTCGCTAACCGTTACTGACAGTAAAGGATGTTCCATTTCATTGCCTGTTTCCTTAGATGGTCCAGCTGCATTGTCTATTGATCTGCAAACGTCCAATCTTGATTGTTACAATGTATGTAATGGTGAAATTACCAGTCAGGTTTCAGGAGGTACAGCTCCTTACGCTTATTCATGGTCAAATGGTGGATCTGGAGATATGATAACAGACCTTTGCGCTGGTTCCTATACCCTTACTGTAGTGGACGCAAATGGCTGTTCTGTTGATGAAACAATCAGTATTGCAAATGGTAATCAAATATTTGCCAATGTAAACACAACATTAGCGGATTGTGGGATGTGTAACGGCGGAGCTTCTGCCTTGGCCAATGGTGGTAATGGTTCACCATATACCTATGTATGGAGTACAGGAGACTCAGGAACGTCGGTAACTGATCTATGTGCTGGTATTTACGAATTGACCGTGTATGATTATGCTGGTTGTTCTGCTTCATTTGATGTAACCATAAGTAACAACGGTGGTCCTGCATTAGCGGACTCAACGGTATCGGCATCCTGTTTTGGGTTTTGTGATGGACGAGCTATTGTTACGCCAACGGGAGGTGTACTTCCGTATACCTACCAATGGTCAGACAATTCATTACAAACAACGGATACTGCCAACAATTTATGTGCAGGTTCATATTCTGTAGTGGTGACGGATAGTGTTGGGTGTGTAACCATTTCGGATCCAATAGTGGTAAGTGAACCTCAACAATTGGTCAATCAATTTGGCATAGTGAGTATCCTTTGCCCTGGTGATTCCAATGCAACAATTAATGCAAATGTAAGCGGCGGAATGGCGCCATATTCTTACACCTGGTCAACTAGCGCCAATGATACTTTGGATTTTATTGATAGCTTGTTTGCAGGAACTTACAGTGTGAGCATTACAGACAGTTCAGGTTGTACATTAATGGATACAATTGATGTGGTTGACCCAACTCCTTTGCAATTGACATTTATGAGCCAAAACGTTTCTTGTTTTGGAATGTGTGACGGTATTGCTTCCGTGACTGTCATTGGCGGAAATGCGCCATATACTTACATCTGGAATGGAAATGCTGGAGCAAATCAGACCGTAGCCATTGATTTATGTTCTGGTTACCAAGTAGTTGAGGTAACTGACAACAACGGATGTTCATTTATAGACTCTGTGCAATTGGTTGAACCTGCCGCCATTGCCGTAAATAAAACAGTAAATAATCCATCTTGTCATGACGGTACAGATGGCTCAATCATTTTGATGCCGTCAGGTGGTTCCGATTCCTATTCTTACCTCTGGAATAATGGCACTGCAGATAGTTCAGTAGGAAATCTTGGAGCAGGAACCTATATCTGCCAAATTACAGATAGTAAAGGATGTATTCTGTTTGATACAACCATTATCAATAATCCAACAGCCATTCAAGTTGCTTTTGCAACAACTCCAGCCAACTGTGATTCCGCAGATGGTTCAATTACAGCAACACCTTCTGGTGGTTCTGGAAGTTATTCGTTCTTATGGAATAGTATTCCATCACAAACCACGGCCATTGCGTCTAATTTGAGAGCAGGTGTTTATGAAGTCACTGTAACTGATAATTCAACCATGTGTATGGTCACGGAATCTGTTGCATTGAATAATATTGGTGGTCCTTCTGTATCAACCACAGTAATAGACGAGACTTGCCCAGATGCTTGTAATGGCTCCGGAACAGCCGTTGTTGTTGGTGGAGCGATTAACCATGGCTTCTTGTGGGACGATCCTTCTGCAACCACAGATAGCCTGGCCAACTCACTTTGTCCAGGAATGTATACAGTTCGTGTCCATTCTTTGGCAAGCCCTAGATGTTATTCTTTCGATACTGTATTGATCAATCCATCTGATTCCATTTTTACCAGAATAAAAAATATTGTACAGCCACTTTGTTTCGGAGATTGTAATGGTGAAGCCACGGCAGAACACATTGGAGGTCCAGCTCCAATCACGTATTCCTGGAACACTACCCCTATTCAAACGTTGGCCACAGCCATTGACCTTTGTGCTGGTCAGTACATCATAAGCACCACAGATTCCAATAGCTGTGCTTCAAACGCAACTTTGGAATTGGAAGAACCGGACTCGTTGTACATCGACCAGATTTCTGTTGAAGCCATATCCTGCAACAATACATGTGATGGAGTGGCCAGATTAAGTATAGTTGGTGGAACTGCTCCATATCGTGTTTTATGGAACAGTCAACTTGGATCTGCTATAAACAATGGGTTATGTGCTGGAACTAACTTTATTGAAGTCATTGATGCAAATAATTGTTCGGTATTTGATACAATTGATGTTCCTGATGTTTCTCCAATTGTAGCTGGAGAAATAATCAGTTTTCCTTCTTGTGGAAATTCAGATGGAAGTATTGCTCTGAACCCTACAGGTGGAACGGGTCCTTATACCTTTGATTGGTCAGATGGAACGAAATCCATGACCAATAATGCTTTGTTTGCAGGAATTTATGTGGTAACCATAGCTGATTCAAAAGGTTGTTCTGAGACCTTTACTTATTTCCTAAATAATCCTAACGCACCTAACTTGTTATTTGACAAAGATTCGGTCAACTGTAATGGTGATTGCAACGGTGTAGCAAGAGTTACCCCATCTGGTGGAGTTGCCCCTTATCAATATTCCTGGGATTATTCACCCGTTTCGGAAGATGATTCTCTGGTTTCGCTTTGTCCAGGTGTTTACTTCGTGAGAGTCACAGACGCTTCTGATTGTATTGCATTTGGTTCAGATACCATAGCAGAGCCTGATGTGCTGATAGCCAGTGCTCAAAAAATTACAGATGGTTGTGGTGGTGCATGTTCAGGAGAAGCCACGGTTGTGCCCACAGGAGGCAATACATCATATACTTATTCGTGGAACACCTCTCCAGTGCAAACTGGTCAGACAGCAACGGAACTTTGTTTGGGAACAGCGGTGGTTACGGTTACAGACAATAAAAACTGTGTAGCTCAGGACAGTGTGGAGATCATCCCTCCCGACACATTGAAAATTGACAGTTTGGTTATTTTACCTGCCAGTTGTAACACCAATACAGATGGAACGGCGACCATTTATGTTTCTGGTGGAACAGAACCTTACCGTTATAATTGGAACAATGGGCAAATGGATTCCTCCGCTATTAATTTAGGGCCAGGGACTTATTTCATTGAAATTCTGGACACTGTGGATTGTTCCATTTTAGATACCGCAATTGTTCCAAGTTTGGATACTGTAATTGTTCAAGCCGTTGATGATTTTAATACCTGTTTGGGTGATATGGCACAATTGACAGGTTCAGGGTTGGGTGTTACCACATACCAATGGTTCAGAATTGACCCGGATTCCTTAGCAGATATTGGTGTTGGTGATTCCATTATGGTTACCATCAATGATACTACTCGTTATGTTTTACGAGGAATTAACGATGCATCTCCGCCATGTTTTGATTTGGATACCGTAACGGTTAATGGTATTGAAGCGCCAATTATAGATGCCGGTCCTGACCGCATCATAGAAGAAGGCGATCGAACGCAGCTTTTGGCCTCTCCATTTTTGTCTGGTGGTTCATTTGCATGGACTCCTTCAACTGGATTAACCGATACGGCAGCTGTAGATCCAATTGCTTCTCCGGATGAAACCACATTATACATTGTACGTGGAACAGATAGGGATGGATGTGTGGGAACGGATTCTGTTTTGGTTGAAGTATTGGTAGACAATCGAATTGTGAATGGATTTACGCCTAATGGCGATGGAAAAAATGATACCTGGAAAATCTCATTTATTGAAGGGTATGCTTCTGTGATAGTGGAAGTTTACAATCGTTGGGGTCAAAAAGTATTTGAATCGGTGGGATATTCGCAAGAATGGGACGGAAATTTTGAAGGAGCTCCATTGCCTTCAGCTGTGTATTATTATGTAATTGACTTAAACGGAGATGGTGAAGAAGTATTTACTGGACCTTTGACACTAATGAGATAGATGAAAAGGATTTGCGTCATATCATTATTTGTAATGCTGTCAGCCATTCCGTCCTTTGGCCAGCAGTTGCCTCAGTATACGCAATACATGCTGAATGATTACGCATTTAACCCCGCCATTGCCGGTACTAAAGATTATTATCGAGGAGTATTTTCTCAACGATATCAATGGGCAGGCATTGATGATGCGCCAAGAACATTTATAATGAGTGCCAATGGCCCATTGAAAAACAGAAAAATGGGGCTGGGAGGATATTTGATGAATGATAAAACAGGCCCTGCGTCTCAAACATCATTCTATTTATCATATTCGTATATCATTAAGTTAAATGATGCGTTTAAAGCTTCCTTTGCGCTTTCTGGCGGTCTAATGCAATATGTGCTGGATGGTAGTAAAGTTTTGCTCGAAGACCCGGATGACAATGTATTGAGCAACGGTATTCAATATTCAACACTTCCCGATGCCGGGTTTGGATTCTACCTTTACACCAATCGATTTTATTTTGGTGGATCAGCACCACAATTATTTAATTCGAGGTATAATTTCTTTGAGAATGGAATAAATGGTGAAGCTTCCTTGGAAAGACATTATTATTTCACCTCTGGTGTGCGGCTTGGAGATGAATCTTCGCTGGCAGTAACGCCTAGTTTATTGTTAAAATATGTTGACCCGGTGCCTGTTCAAATTGAGGGAAGTGTAAAAGCAGATTACATGAACTTGGTTTGGTTGGGATTGACCTATAGACATGAAGATGCCTTGGCCATCTTAGTTGGATTTAACTATTTGAACAATCTATCTGTAGGTTATTCTTATGACATTTTAATGTCTGATATGAAGAACTACAGCTCAGGAAGTCACGAGATTGTCGTTGGCATTAATTTCATGAGAGCTCTTCCTAAGAAATAGGATTGGACACTCCTCTTTATTTCTCATTCATTTAATTTCTTTCATTTACCGTTTTAAGTACCAAAACGTGAGTATGTACAATTTGCAAATCTGTGGAGAGATGTAATCCATGGCAAGCTTTTCATAAGTGCGGATAAAGAGCGTGAATTTGAACAGTGCCTAAGAAATATGCACTGGGAGTAATATTCAGAACTTCGACCATTTACTTTACATTGAATTGGCGTAAATGGAATTGCCACAGCTCAATTAGAAGGAGTTGTGATTGAACCATTAACTAAAGAACAGCATAACGAATTGAAGTCCATTGGAAGTCTTTTAGGCATTTTTGAGTTTTTAGATGACAGTTACAATGTCAAATAAGCGGATTGTTGACAATGTAATCATATCAGGTCAGGGGAAACAAATAAAAAAAGGGAACGGCTAAGCCATTCCCTTTTAATTCTTTTGAGTTTATTCTTATCGAGTCAATGTGATGGTTCCCTTCTGTTCAAATTCTTCTCCATCTGCAGACTTAAAGAATATTAGATATACATATCCTCCCGTAGTCATTTCTCTATCTTCATAGGTTCCGTCCCAACCAATGTTTACATCTTCAGATGTGAATATCTCCTCTCCCCATCTGTTGTAAACGGACATCTTATATTGATCAAAGTCAAAGAATACGCCGTCAGGTTTAAATGTATCATTGATTCCATCACCATTAGGTGTAAATGCGGTTGGTACATAAAACAATGGATATTGAATTGCACAAACCTCATTTGAGCGACTGAATGCTTCATCCAGATTTCCAAAGAAAGGAAAGCCTTCAACTGCTTCAACATAGTAGCAGAATTGACCTTTGTTTCCATCAGTAACATCCGATACATCATCTCTGAAGGTGATGATCTCACCAAACGAAGCCAATGATTCTTCAGGCAATGTTCTAACCAATATTGGCTGTGTATTGTCCGTTCCTCTGTAAACTCGGTATTCTCTTACACCGCCATTGTAACCTTCATAACGGTTCCATTTCAATTCATTTTCATTCTTACCTCTATCTGCACTTACCGACAATTTCATAGAACGTGCCACATTTGAAATAATTGCGGGATCCTTACACTTGTCCATTACATCAATCTTGTAATAGTATGAATGAACATTTGCTTCCACTTTTGTGTCTTCAAATCTGAACATTGAATCCGCAGGTGTAACGGGGTCAGGCAACTCAATGGTGGAAACTATTTGGTATGTTGAAGAATCTCCATTGATGCTTCTTCCTACCCAATATTCTCCAATTGAACCATTCAAGTCAATCCACAATTCCACACGAATTGAATTGGAATCAGAAACGGTAACATTTCGTAGATACGCATATTCTGGTCTTGGTGGAATATCCACTTCTTGATCTGATTTCAATGAAGTTGAGGCATAAGGCCCAGCACCTCCATTCTCCACAGCTCGAATGTAGAATCTATAATTGTTTCCATTAACCGGATTGCTGTAGACATAATTACTTGCTGTTGTGGTTGCTAACAACTCGTACTTTCCGCTGTTCACTGACAGGTAAACTTGATACACCACATTGTTTCCACTTGTGAAATCTGAATATGCATTCCAGGTCACATTGATCAAACCATCACATTCGTTCAACTTAGTTTCTGGCTCAATGTTACAATGGTAATCAAAGTCTTGATCCAACAATACATTATTTCCACAATTGTCAAATGCAGACACCGTATAACAACTTACTCCATCAAGAATATTGTCTCTATCTTCATAAGTCAATGGTGGTACAAGCGTTGTTATAGTATCCAGAATTTGGAACAACCCTTGTGGCAATTGACGAAGTACATAATATCCTCCAACATCAATTGACGTATTTGGTGACCATCCAATGATTGCTACACTGTCCTCAATAACAGAAACACTATCGACCAATTGCGTAACAGGAGGAACATCATCATAATAATATCCTGCATCGATGGATGACACGGAAGTACATCCTTTAGTCAAATCATTAATGGTTACATAATATCTAGCTGAGTCATCACATGTGATGATGGTATCCGTTGTTGCATTGGTGCCAAACGGTATGCTTCTCAATATAGCCGGAGTAGTTCCAACCGGATATTCTTTCCAAACCGTATAATTAGCATCAAGAGATGACGGCGGAGCTCCAGTAAATATTGGTGTCCAAACAATGTCATTCACTTTTTCATTCACCTCAGTAGCTTCCAAACACATCGCTTGAATTGTATTAGACGGAGCTGAATAATTTCTTCCAAAACATCCCGATCTACTTTCTACTCTATAATAATGATCAGTTTCGCAAAATACTCCTGCATGGGTGTAGCCTGTTGTATCAAATGCAAGGTTATCTCCCGCTACAAATCCTTTGATGCTGTCAATCACATTAAACGCTATGCCATCTTCAGAATGGTAAATGTGATAACTGTCGAAACTATTCTTGGTGTTATTTGTTGGTTTTGTCCACTCAATTCGAATATCACCATTTGGCAACACGCTAACACAATTAATAACTGGTGGGTCAATCAATGTTCCATCAATGATTTTCGCTACATAAATTGATACGAAGTTAGAAACAGAAACCTCTCCATTAAAGAATGTTCTCAATCGATATCGATAATTTCTAGGTCCTTCAATGGTCACATCGTCATAAGTAGTTACTAATGGGCCAACGCTATCCACTTTATACCAACCCGTGCCTGTATCTGCCCATATCTCTTGGTAGTCGATATTTGTAGAGTAAGCATATTGTGACCATGTCAAAGAAACTTTTTTAGATATTGAACATGTGTCTTTTCCAGATATCTGCAAGAAGGCAGTGGTATGCTGTGGACCCGGTTACCAGGGTTACCACATGTGTCATTCGCACTAACCGAATACGTTTCGGGCCCTGTATTTCCTGCTGTAGGTCCAAAATTATACGTAGTGTCCGGATAAGTGACCGAATCAATCAGATTTAAGCTACCGTCGTAGATATAATAGTTCTCAATAACTCCCTCGGTACTTGGGAAAAAGTACGCGATCAGATCATCGGTAACCGGATCTTTTGTGACCGTATGAATGAAATTAGGTGGTGGTGGTAATTGATCCCCAAACACTCCAGAGCCCAATTCCGATATACTGCTACATCCCCATGTTGCTGTAGTATCAACTACTTCCACAAAAAATGTAATAGTTGTTGGGAAACACTCTTTGATATCCAATGTGTCAATTGTATCTGTAGTACTCTTTATGAGCGTAGTGTCCGGTCCAATAATTTTATATAGATCATATTGAGGAATGGCTTTGTCTGGCCAACCTTTAGGCGCAAATTCACTCCATTGTAAGATTGCCGATGATGTTCCGTTGTACGGAGTTACATCCATATGCATCGCAGCTATTGTATCAGACCAAATTTTCTTGGATTGATCATTACAACTAGATACACCCATTAAATGGTAGTAATACGTATTTGTACTAGGATATACTCCTGGATCAGTATACGTTGTTGTGTTGATATTCCAAATGGTATCTACAGAAACCGCTGGAGAATCTGGGTGTGTTGATCTCCACAACACATAACTTCTGAAAGAGTTCAAGCTATCTTCAGCAGCTGTGACAGGTTGAGTCCAATTCAAGACCACATCACCGTTTGCTGCAACTTTAGAACATGTTAATTTTGGTGCTGCCAAATCATCTGGAGCAATAACTACTACCGTATAGGTTACAAAGTTTGCTCCTGGCACCGGACAATAGTTGTCCTGAACTTTAAATACAAATGTAAACACCCCTTCTTTTACGAAACAATCGGATACTTCAGAAATGTGGTTACAAGTGGTTTGCCAGTAAAATTTCGTAGACACACCAAAATCAGCTTCCCAATATCCAGCTGTGTCAATATAATTTAAGGTAGTATCCAAAGTGGCACAAGGTGTATATTCACATCCACTGTTTGGATCAGAAAAGTTTGCTCCAAATTGAGGGCCATCAGGAATCAATCGATTCGTTTGTGGACGAATAGGGCTATATAAAAATTGAAAGTCTGTTGATTCAATACTAAATGTAACAAAAGTTCCAGCAAGCACTGTATCCACAGCAGGTAGTGGAATAAACGCTCCCAAAGAATCTTTAAATGTCACATTTGGGGGCACATTGGCCGGAATTCCTGTGGGTGGAGGACAAGCAATCAAAAACACAGGAATGTCTCTGGATATTTCTCCAATCAATTGTTGACATCTGTATTCACTCACTTTAATAGCCGTAGCAAAGTGTCCAATGTTAAAAGATGTATAATTGATCTCACCAGTTTTAGCGTTGATGGTTGCAGGTATATTGTTTGTATTCAAATTTGGTGGTGCACTCCATGGAAGCGGAACTGAAAATGAAAATCCAGGAGACGGAACGATGAATCCACCACCATTTGCTCTAGGTGTAACCTGGCTAGTATTGGTATTTGTTGCGTAAGACACAGAAGCACCAGTAGTCTGCAATGCCGGAGTCCATGAATACGTCAATGAATCCAAATCTAAATCTCTCGCATTATGGTTATAAGTAAAAGGGTAACCCGTACACAATACCGTTGCAGGAGCGGTACTAAATACCGGTGAATTATCATAACAAGTACTTGCTGATTGAGGTGCACTAGCTCCAGGAGGAGTGTATGGGAACATCTTTGCACTCAATCTATAACTTTGATTTTGAGGCTGTAAGTTGTCTATGATCGGAGTGTTTGGTCTACAACAACTTGTCCAGTAAAACTCCCAGCCACCTGTTGGAGGTGTCCCGGTAAGTGTGTAAGGACTTGACTCGTATATATGTTCTTCGATAGCATTTTTAGCCCTTCCTGTAGTACTTGAACCTGAATAACAATCCGGATCCAAAGTATTGTCATGACATTTTGGAGAAACATCCGCTTGTGAAGTTCTGTTTACTGAAATGTTTCCTGAGGGTCCTTGAATGGTCTGAAATGCTCCAAGGCCTGCAGTATTGGTTCCACATTGTCTGTAGAGCCTCATTTCAAAAATATATTTACCCGCATTTGAGCCCGTGGCACATTTCCAGGTAATCTCTCCTCCTAACAAGTGAGTCGCCTTTAATCCGGTAAAAGGCATTATCCCAATCAACAATACTAATAAACGCTTCATAGATCTGCTTTTTTGTGTCGTAAAGTAAAGACGTCCACGACCCCAAAAGGTTGCTTGCTAAAATTAAGAAATTTGGCTGAAATTCAGGCAATTGAAGGAATAGCCATTTTTTGTAAGCTCTTCCAACACCTGGGGCAATGCTTCCAACACGTTCGATTTTGCCTTCAAACTATCGTGAAACACCACTATGGAGCCCGGTTTGACGTTGTCGACAACGTTTTTAACACACTGCTGAGGATCGACATTTGGACTGAAATCATAACTCAAAACATCCCACATTATAATGTGATATTTTTTTCGAATGGCTCTAATTTGAGACCTTTTTATCCTACCGTAGGGCGGACGGAACATATTTGTCTCAATTAGTGATTTACATTTTTGAATGTTTTTTAGGTACAATCGGTTGGTGGTAGACCAACCTTTATGATGATCATACGTATGATTTCCTACCGCATGTTTTTCACGAAGTATTCTGTTGTACAACCGTTTATTTTTCTTGACATTTTTTCCAACACAAAAAAAGGTGCCACAAGCATCATATTGCTTGAGCATATCCAGTACCTTATCGGTTACAGTTGGTGTTGGACCGTCATCAAAAGTCAGGTAAACAACTTTTTCTTTCGTCTCCATTTCCCAAATCAATCCGGGAAAGAGTGTCTTTAAAATTTCAGGAGATTTTGCCCAAATCATTCCTTTGGTCTAAACATTCTAAAATACATTTCTTCAACAGAACTCACAAACTCCCAGCGCAACTCTGGAAACTGCTTTTGCAAGTGTTTATTGTTATATGAAGACAATAATATCTGCTCATACCCTAACTTTTGTGCTTCAGAAACTCGCTGTTCCAATCGAGATACTGGTCTGACTTCTCCTGAAAGTCCAATTTCAGCGGCAAAACACATTTTTTGATCAATAGGCCGGTCTTCCGAAGAAGATAAGATGGCCGCAATTACCGCCATGTCAATGGCTGGATCATCAACTCTTAATCCGCCAGTTATATTGAGAAACACATCTTTTGAAGCTAGCCTGAAACCACATCTTTTTTCAAGTACTGCCAACAACATATTTAGCCTTCTTAAATCGAATCCGGTTGAAGAACGTTGTGGTGTTCCATATGCTGCGGTGCTAACAAGTGCCTGTACTTCAATTAGTAACGGCCGAACTCCTTCAATGGTGCTTGCAATAGCTACTCCACTCAGGGGTTCTTCAAAGTCTGAAATTAGCACTTCGGATGGATTTTCTACCTGGCGAAGTCCATCACCTGTCATCTCATAAATGCCCAATTCATTTGTTGAACCGAATCTGTTTTTTGTTGTTCGCAGTAGCCTGTATGCATGATTTTGATCTCCTTCAAATTGCAGCACAACGTCAACCATATGTTCCAACAATTTTGGTCCCGCCAATTGCCCATCTTTGGTAATATGACCAATCAGAATAACTGGTGTGTTTGATTCCTTGGCATATTTTAGGAATTCACCGGCACATTCTCGAATTTGAGAAATACTCCCAGGAGAAGATTCCAACATTTCGGTGTGCATGGTTTGTATGGAATCTACAACCACCACTTCTGGTTGTTTTTCTACCAATTGTTGAAAGATAGATGAGGTGGAAGTCTCAGCAAGAACAAAGCACTTTTCGTTTTCAATTCCGATACGTTCCGCACGCATTTTAATCTGTGATTCACTTTCTTCCCCAGAAATGTACATGACAGATTTATTGAGCTTTAACGCCACCTGCAACATCAAAGTGGATTTGCCAATTCCCGGCTCTCCTCCCACTAAAACCAATGAACCTGAAACCAACCCTCCGCCAAGAACCCTATCCAGTTCTTTGTCATTGACTTCGTTTCTAATTTCATTGCCTTGCTCAATCTCTCGAATGGGTTTGGCTTTTGATGGTGATTTCTCAAAAGGCAATTTGCCTTTGGAGGAAGTCGACTTGTGAATGATTTCTTCGGTATAGGTATTCCACTCACCACATGAAGGGCACTTACCCAACCATTTAGATGCCTGGGCGCCACAACTTTTGCAAAAAAAGACCGACTTGGCTTTTGCCATTTTGGAGGTTTACGGTTGCCAGTCTAATAATTTATCCATGGTCTGGGTGGATACAGAATGATAATTGGGTCGTGCAAGAGCGTATATTTCTCTGGCTCTAGTTTTACTCGTATCTACCTCAATAAGTGCTTTGTACAATGGCGTCAAAAATTTTCTCCTACCAACATTTACCAAGAAATTCTGAATAGAATCATTGGCCTCTGCATAACCTTGTCTAATGGCTACCTCGTACCATGCCGCCTGAATTTCGCAATTTCCCGATTGTGTCAATTGCGTTTTAGAATCCAAATCTCTTAATTGATCTACGGAGACTTCATTGGGAATATTATTGATAAAATGCAGCCATTCATGAGTAGACCAATCATTGTCATTCCATGTTGCATTTTGCATCCAATCATTTAACGCATTATCCACCATTTCAAATTTCTGAGATTCAACAACCGGACAGTTTTCTGGAACGCCGGGCCCATAAATCCATGATTCTGGATTAATTTTTTCCCATTCTTCGGGAGTGGTTGATGATTTCAGAATTTCCACAAAACGCTCTGTATCCATTGATGAAAAGGCGTTTTCTGTAAAGTATCCTTTTAAAAATTGGTCAAATTTTTCCCGTCCCATGGATTCTTCAACCAACCTCAGGAAGAAATATCCCTTGTCATATGCAATTGCCGTCATGCCTTCATCCGGATCTCTTCCGCTTAGTTTCAATTTCAAATGCGTGTCTTCCGGGTTTTCTTTGGTCATTTCTTCCACCTCTTCGCTCAGCCCTTGTCGACTTAACAATGCCAACATTTCGGAATATTCTCTTCCAAATACTTCTTCCATAATTCGCTGTTCGAAATAAACGGTGAATCCCTCATTCAACCAGAAATCATCCCAATTAATATTGGTGACTAAGTTTCCTGACCATGAATGCGCCATCTCATGGGCAATCAAGGCTGTTAACGATCGATCTCCCGCTAAAATAGTCGGAGTGGCGAATGTCAGTCGAGGATTTTCCATACCCCCAAAAGGAAAACTTGGAGGTAACACAATGACATCATATCTATCCCATGCATATTTGCCGTAAAGTTTTTCTGCTGCCACGAGCATATCTTCCATTTGAGCAAACTCATAAACCCCTTTATCCAAAACACTTGGCTCTGCATACACTCCCGTTCTTGGGCCAATTTCTCCAAATACTAAATCTCCCACAGATAAGGCCATGAGGTAAGATGGTATGGCTTGATTCATTTGAAAAGAATATTCTCCCGTCGCATTTTTTTCTTGAGGATTGCTGGCACTCATAACGGCCATCAATGTATTTGGGACTTTGACATTTGCACTATACGTAAATCGAATGCCCGGGCTATCTTGACATGGCAACCAAGTCCTTGCTAAAATGGCTTGAGATTGTGTAAATAAGAATGGGTGTTCTTTACCCGCAGTTTGTTCGGGGACTAACCATTGTAGCGCATCAGCTCCTTCTGTGGTATGGTAAGTTATTTGCACTTTTTGAGCATTTGGAGAAACCGGAATGGTCAACGATTGACCCAAAACAGGATCAGAAGTTCCCATTTCAAAATCCACAGATTGCCCATCTACCTGTGCAGATTCAATCACTAGATTTCTTGTATCAAAAATAATTCTTGAGGCATCCTCTGAAAGTACCATATCATATTCCGCTGTTCCGTTGATTTGTTTCTTATCAAAATCTACATCAATGGTGAAATTCAAATGGCTCACACGGGCCTGATTCGGTTCAGCGAAGGAATGATGATCTTTGGCATATTTCATTTCGGGAGAAGCATTTTTTTCCTGTTGTGGACCCGAGCAGGCAATCAATGCCACAGCGAACAACAAGACAGCGTTTTTTAACATAACAATTAATTAAGAAATCTGTGCTAATTTAGGAAAGTTGATGAATATAATGTTATTCTTAAATTCGCAAATAATCCAATTCTGAAGCAGGATCATGTACTCCATTTTAATTGTTGACGACGAACCGGACATATTAGAATTCCTAAGTTATAATTTGGCAGACGAAGGATACGAAATTTCAACAGCCAATAATGGAAAGGAAGCCATTAAGGTTGCCAAAAAAAAAGAATTTGATTTAATCATTTTGGACGTCATGATGCCTGAAATGGATGGCATTGAAACATGTCACCAATTGAGGGAACTTCCAGGACAAGCAAATGCATTGATCATATTTCTAACAGCACGTGGAGAAGATTATTCTCAATTGGCAGGATTTGATGCTGGGGCGGATGATTACCTCACCAAACCTATTAAGCCAAGAATTTTGGTGAAGCGAATTTCAGCATTGTTGAGAAGATCCAATTCAAAAACGGATTCCAAAGATGAACGTTCTGGTGATTTGGCCGTGGATAAAGAAAAGTATGTTATCACCAAAGGCGAAGAATCGTTTCATCTGCCTAAGAAAGAATTTGAATTGGCTTCATTGTTAATGAGCAAACCAGGCAAAGTATATTCCAGAGACACCATATTAAATGCTGTTTGGGGAGATGATGTAATTGTGGGAGACAGAACCATAGATGTTCACATTCGAAAACTGAGAGAAAAATTGGGTCATGAATATTTTGTGACCATCAAGGGAGTGGGTTATAAATTCCAAAATTAACGACCATGAAGAATCTTACGCCTGTTCAACTGGCCATTCGAGTGGCGTTGGTGGTAGGTCTCATTGCTGGATTGATACAGGTTCTCATTCAATACCAATCTCTTCCCATTTGGTTGAGTGTTATACTCTCCATGGTCTTGCTTTCGACACTAAGTTACCTTGTCTTTTTTTTTAGCGTCAAGCGATTTATCTATGATAAGATTACACCAATCTATAAATACATTCATCGTCGGAAAATTAAACTTTCTCGATCCACCACAAAGATCAATTTGAAATCAGACATCATTGCTAAAGTTGAAGATGAAGTGCACGACTGGGAAGAACAAAGTCAAAAAGAAATTAAGTACCTCAAAGAATTGGAAATTTATCGTAGAGAATTCATTGGCAATGTCTCTCATGAATTAAAAACTCCCATATTCAACATTCAGGGTTTTATACTAACCTTGCTGGAAGGAGGACTTGATGATCCAAACATTAACGTTAAATACCTGAAGCGCGCTGAAAAAAGCATTGACCGTATGATTAAAATGTTGGATCAACTCGATATTATGATCAAGCTGGATACTCAGGAGATTGTTCCGGAAATGAAAAAAATTGATTTAATTCAATTGATCAATGAAGTTATGGAAAGTCAGGAATTCAGAGCGTCCAAGAAAGATATCTCCTTCGAGTTTATACACCGCGAAGAATCCAATGTGTGGATTGAGGCGGATGAAGATAAAATTACACAAGTGTTGAATAACCTGATTACCAATTCTATCAAGTATGGTAAAAAAGAAGGGAAAACAACGATTATGTTGCATGATATGCATGAAAAAATTCTGGTGGAAATTACAGATGACGGAATAGGAATTGATGAATCAAGTATTCCGCGTTTGTTCGATCGGTTTTTTAGAACTACGGAAGCTAAAAATCAAGATCAAAAAGGAATGGGGCTTGGACTATCCATTGTGAAGCATATTATTGAGGCGCATAATGAATCCATTAACGTTAGTAGTACTCCTGGAGAAGGTTCAACATTCTCTTTCACGTTAAAAAAAGCGTAAGATGAAGGTTTCATTGTCAGTAGTAATCATCACTTATAACGAGGAAAAGAACATTGAAAGATGTTTGGATTCCGTTCAAGCTATTGCAGATGAAATTGTGGTGGTGGATTCATTTTCAGAAGATAAGACCAGGCAAATTTGTGAAGCCAAAGGGGTGAAATTTGTAGAGCATATATTTGAAGGACATCTCGAACAAAAAAACTGGGCCATTACACAAGCATCATACCCTCATGTACTCAGCTTAGATGCTGATGAGGCGCTTGACGAAAAATTGCAGGAAAGCATTGCTCAACTCAAGGACAATTGGAATGGTGATGGCTATACCATGAACCGATTAACCAACTATTGCGGAAAGTGGATTTATCATTGCGGGTGGTATCCGGATACAAAATTGCGGTTGTTTGACAGTAGAAAAGGTCAATGGAAAGGTGTTAATCCACACGATAAATATGAATTGGAAAATGGGTCATCCGAACAACACATTAAAGGGAATATCTTACATTATAGCTACTATACCATTGATGACCACATGAAACAGGTGAATTATTTCACAGATATTGCAGCACGTTCGCATTTCAAAAATGGGAAACGCAGCTCTATGGTGAACATTCTTATCAGTCCGTGTATCAAATTTTTTAAAGACTATATTTTGAAAAGAGGATTTTTAGATGGGTACTATGGATTAGTGATTTGCATTATTTCGTCACACGCTACTTTTTTGAAATATGTCAAAATGAGGGCTCTTGAAAATAACAATGGATCTGAATAACAAGACCATCATAATCAGCAGAACAGACAGCATTGGCGATGTCATTCTAACCCTTCCAATTACTGGATATTTAAGGTCTCTTTACCCACAGGTTCGAATTGTTTTTTTGGGTAGAAATTATACCCAACCTGTTATTGAATGCTGCAAACACGTTGATACATTTCTCGAATGGAATGATGAATTGTCTGATGAAAATTTAATTGAACAAATTGCCAATGTAGGAGCTGACATTTTTATTCATGTTTTTCCAAAGTCGAGGATAGCGCGTCTGGCCAAGAAAGCAAAAGTGAAAAAACGCATTGGCGTGTCTCACCGCTTATATCATTTCTTGTACTGTAATTCATTGCCAGGGTTTACCCGAAAAAATTCTGAACTGCACGAGGCTCAATTGAATTTTAAGTTGTTGCCTCCTTTAGGCATTGCTAACATCCCGAAATTGGAAGAAATCCCGACCTATTACGGTTGGCAGAAAACGGACAATCAACCTGTAAATGAATTAATTGATCCAAATCGACTAAATATCATTCTACACCCGAAAAGTCAAGGAAGCGCTGTCGAATGGGGACTTGATAATTTTGCACAATTGGTTAACATACTTGATGCATCCAAGTTCAAAATATTCATTAGTGGAACATCCAAAGAAAAAGAGTTGATGGGTGATGCTTTTGAATTCAATGAGGATGTGGTAGATCTCAGGGGGGCTTTTGATCTGAGCACGTTCATTCATTTTATTGGTCGTGCTGATGGATTAATTGCTGCCAGTACTGGTCCATTGCATATTGCTGCAGCCAGTGGCATACATGCCCTTGGGTTGTTCTCACCCAGAAGACCTATTCATCCAGGTAGATGGGCACCATTGGGTAAAAATGCGGACTATTTAGTTCATGACGAAAATTGTGTGGCTTGTCAAAAAGGAAATGACTGCAATTGTATTCAGCAAATTACACCAGAACGTGTGCTGGAAAAGATCAGTCAGTTTGAAAAAACGTCCTAATCCCTTTTGATACCAAATAAATAAAGGGCATTAAAAAAGGCGTAAAAACTCACCCCCGCCTGAGTTTCCAAGGTGTCGTCAGTAAGCATTGACAACATAACAATTCCCAGAAACACATAATACTCAAAAGATAATGACTGACTGAACAATGGGTAAATTAAACTCAACAAGAACAAGCTTAATCCAATTAGACCCAGGGAAGCAGCGATTGAAACATATTGATTATGTGTTCTCAAGCGCCATTGCTGTTCCAATTCAGAATGGTTCAATTCATATTGTTCATCAAAAGCATCTTGCAAGTCACCATTTCCAACTCCAAAGATCAAATGTTGATTCCAGATTTGAAGACCTGTCAATAAATATTCCAGGCGCATAACCACTGAATGTCCATTAGAATTGCCTCCATTGATGTAATTATGTATTTCCCAAAATATTTCCTGAAATCGAACGAATATTCCAGGTTGTCCGACGTATCGTACATTTGGAACACCCATTTCTATGGCATGAATATCTTCTTTGGATAATGACCCCACACCTTCTTTATCCTTTGTGAGCCCTTTTGACGACAAGTAGCGAATAAGAATAATATTTACGGGGGTTTGATTGGTGGTTAAACTATCATATTGAATGGATGAAGTCTTGTTCCATGATTCTTTCAATTCATTGTAAGCTATTTGATGATAGACTAGAAATCCATTTTCCCTGAGTTTTGGCTGTTCCTGGTGTGGTTTAGGAAAATAGACTGAACCCTGTGCAGAGTGCGTTTTATGCGGAACGGACTTGGGCGTTTGGGCTTCATTGAACGCTTGAAACGCATATATAAAATAGCCCGCGATTACTAGCGCCAACGCGGAAAACAAAATTACCAATGTATTACGCAAGGTTCTTGCACCTACTCGATGAAGTTCATATATGAATACAAAAGGCAAAATGGCTGCAGTAATAAATATGCCCGTCATTAATTGAGCGAAAATCATATAACAAAGAATCAAAACAGCACACCCGAAATAGATATCGCTTCTTTTTTGGATGAATTGATGTAATGACAAAAAGAAACCGAAACTGGCAAACAAGCCAAACCGAATATGAGAAATGAATAAGCTCATATCTCTTTTATCATGAATATTTTCTTTGTTCATCAACCAATAGATGGTGCAGGCAACCATAAGTACTATGAGTGATCCGAGGTATAATGTCCTCAATTGTGCCCATTGCTTTTTTGAAATGGATATTCCTGAAGAAAATATAAGAGGCATAAAGGCTAACGGCAATTTGATACGCACATCACGAGCTCCAAAGTCAACGTTCTCAGAATAAAACAACCCAACAACATGCAACACAAAAATCAAAAACAAAATCACCGCGGCTTTGTTTCTTAAAAAAATGCGGATTCGTGGAAACAAATCTTTATCCAGCAACCATACGCCAAAAAGGATCATGGATCCAACACTGATAAAGACTTTTGAAAAAAATAAACCTGTAACAACCAATATCAGCCCTAATTTTTGAAGAGCATCAAAGGGCAGAAATTCTCGGATTTTTTGAATCACAGAGGTTGTTTGGTGTGAAATTAGTTTTTCCCGATTAAGATATTAGAATATTTAGATGAGTCATTCAGCATTTCTGTTGCTTTGGCAAGCACATCATCGTGTTGCAAAGAATGCGCTAAACGACCATTTTGAAAATGATACCTCGCTATGATTTCTCCTTCCAAAATCTCTTTGATTTCATCTTGGAATTTGTCAAAATCACTCATTTTATCCAAAACCAATTTTTTGCTCAGTGCTTCATATTCAGCTTTGGCATCTTCAAAATATTCCTCGTCTTTAGCGGTTTCTTCCAATTCCTTTAACATGTTCTGGCTGGCAGTAGTGTAATCCAATTCCACTCCTTCAACATACTTTCTGAAATCCGCAAATTCTTCATTCGACATTTCAAACGATTCATCTTCTCTAAGGTTCGTGTGGTCCAATCTATAATCATTGGCATAATCGAAAATGATTGAATTCATCAGCAAGCTGTGTGCAATGCTGCTGTACATTTCATTTTCCGCAGTGACATCGGGCAATATTCCTGCACCATCGTAAAGTGGTCGTTTATTTTTTAAGGAGTAAAATTCAGAAATCAATGAATCTGGAACTGATTCTGCTTGACCTTCATCATTTCGGTGTGAATAATCAATTCGTTGAATGCACCTTCCGGAAGGAATATAATATTTGGCAACGGTAACTTTTAAGATGCTATTGTAACTAACGTTAACCGTTTCTTGCACCAGGCCTTTGCCAAACGTGTTTTCTCCAACAATAATTCCTCTGTCCAAGTCTTGAATGGAGCCGGCAACAATTTCTGATGCCGATGCCGAACCGCTGTTCACCAATACTGCAATGGGAATGTCAAGATCCAAGGCGGCATTTAATGTTACATGATCTCGGTTTTTATCCTTGTATTTTCCCTTAGTGCTTACAATTACCTGTCCTCTATCTACAAATGTGTTTACAATATTCACAGCTTCGTTCAGTAATCCTCCGCCATTTCCTCTTAAGTCAATTACCAATCCGTTTAAAGAATTGTTTTGTTTCAAATCAGAAAAGGCCGTCTTAAATTCTCTGCTCGCATTTCTGGTGAAGCCTGTGAGTTTTATATAACCAATTCCTTCACTGGTCATCCCATAATAAGGCACATCTTTTATTTTAATTTCTTCACGATTCAATTCATGTGATAATGTTTCAGCTTCATCACCGGTTCCCCTTTCCAACTTCATTTTAACCGTTGAGTTTGCACTTCCTTTAAGAAATTCACTGATTTCAGACGTAGACTTTCCAGCCAATGGTTCTCCATCAATTTCCAATATTTTATCGCCCGGCAACAAGCCAGCTTTCTGTGCAGGATATCCTTCATAAACTTCGGAAATCATGACAGATCCATTGCGCTGTCTGATGAGCGCGCCAATGCCACCGTATTGACCTGTGGTCATAAATGTGTATTCCTCAATTTGCGTTTCAGGAATGTAATTGGTATACGGATCCAAAGAGTTGAGCATCGCATCTATTCCGGTCTTCATCAATTCTCCCGGCTTTACTTCATCCACGTACAACAAGTTGACTTTTTGATATAAAGTGGCAAAAATGTCCAGGTTCTTGGAAATTTCGAAGTATCGATCATAACTGCTTAATACAACAGATAGACCTGCTATGGTCAAAACCAACGTGATACTTCTTGCATATTTTTTTATTGTTTTCATATTCAATCAGCTTAAGGAACAGGATCGTATCCATGTCCTCCCCAGGGATGACAAGACAATATCCTTTTCATTGCCAGACTCAGGCCTTTAATTGGTCCATGTTTGTCAAGGGCTTCAATCGCATATTGAGAACATGTCGGTGAGTACCTACAATTCTGACCCAGGTACGGAGATATTCCATTTTGATAAAGTTTTACTAAAAACTTAAGGAACGCGACTATGCTCTTTTTCAACAAACTCAGCGATTTTATGTAAAAGTAGAACTAATTTACTTTCAATTATGTTATAATTTGTTAATTCCGAATCCATATAAACAAACATGATTTGCAGTTGTTTATTGTTTTCAATGAGGGGTTGAAGGTTGTGTTTGTTCAGTCGGTATGATTCACGCATTCTTCTTTTTATCAAATTGCGTTGATTGGCTTTTCTGATCAGTCTTTTTGGCACACTAAATCCAACTTTGACAGGGACATCATCGTTTTCAACCAACTGAAAAATGGCAGAAACGGGATATTCTTTCCGTCTGTTTCCTTTCGAAAACAATGATTCAATTGCTTTACGACTTTTCAGCTTTTCATTTTTTCCAAAGCCGAATTTTTTCGTTTGGTGATTCAAAACAAAACAAACTTATTCCTTGAAAGTGTCATCCAAGGAAATTAAAATCAGAACTAAAGATATTGGATTCCCCAGACTGGGTTTAATTCTTGTTCATCTTTTTTATGTAGTGCTCCAATGCCATAGACATGGAAGGAGCTTCCGGTTGAGGTGCAGAAATATCAATTCTAAGTTTAGCATCCTCAGCAGCCTTAGCTGTAGTTGGGCCAAATACCGCAATGCGAGTACTGTTTTGTTCAAATTCAGGAAAATTCTGAAACAAAGATTTGATTCCAGATGGGCTAAAAAATACAAGCACATCATAATTTACATCCTTCAAGTCTGACAAATCACTGCACACGGTTTTGTACAATACTGCTTTATCAAAATCGATATTATTCTTATCAAGAATTTCAGGAATCTCCTGTTTGTGAATATCCGAACAAGGAAGAAGAAATTTCTCCTGGCTATGTTTATTGATAACATCAATCAAATCAGAAAACTTCAATTTTCCGTGGAATATCTTTCGTTTTCTATACACTACATATTTCTGAAGGTAATAAGCCGTTGATTCAGAAATACAAAAATATTTCATTGAATCCGGAACAGTAATTCTCAACTCTTCACAAATTCTGAAAAAGTGATCCACAGCATTTCTACTTGTAAAGATGACTGCTTTATAATCAAGAATATTGATTCTTTCCTTTCTAAACTCTTTACCGGGAACACCCTCAATATGGATAAATGGGCGAAAGTCTATTTTAACATTGCACCTTTCCATGAGGTCAAAATATGGAGATCTTTCTGACTCAGGTTTAGGCTGTGAAACCAAAATTGTTTTTACTTTCAATTTTGCCAGGTTTTGTTAGGGTTACTTTTACTAGTGTCGTTAGCTGATTAGGCGTAATTGTTGCATCCAATGTGTCAGAACAATTAGCGGTAATATTTCAAGCGTGCAAAGGTAAATAAAAATGTAATAAGATTTAATGCGTTCGTAAGAAGCCAATTGGATAACCTTAAAAATGAAATAAAATATGACCAACAGCGATCCTATTTGCGATATATTCCAAGCTGTTTGGGAAGAAATGACATCGGAAAACAGACTGAACAAATTCACTGGAATCAATAAAACACCCATCAATACAAATAGTGAAAATAATGCATATAAATATTCTTTGGCTAGGATTTCCGCGTCAAAAACATATCCCAAAAAAATGGCCAATCCACTTTTGCACAAATACATCAGACCAAGAACAATAATGTAAATAACAAAATCAGCCACTCCTGCTTCCCCTTGAACAAACTGTGAAGACCATATGGCCATTGCTTGTCCCAACAATGAGGCAAACAAAAGCAACAATCCGGTAAAGCCGGTCAATAATTTTTCTTCTTTTAAGAAAGTTTGGAAGTTGCCAAAAGGCGCCAATGCATCCGTCAAGCTGAGAATTGCTTTTCGATTGGTTGAATAAGCCAATGCAATCAGCAATACGTTCGCGATGAGCAGAACCAATATCCATGAAGGAATTCTGCCGGAAATACTTATAATTTCAAGTGGCAGCATGCTTTAAGAAATTACTACATGTTGAATACTCTGGAAATGGTAAATCCAAGTTTGATTCCGCCATCATCCCAGGTATCTGGAGAGTCCACTAAGAAGTCATTTTCAATTATCCCTGGAACGTTGGTGACATTAATGGTAAATACGTGCCCACCGGTTTCCAATTCAACACCCATGGCAAGAGGGTTATAATATGGGTTGTCCGGATTGTCTTGCCGATATTCGTCAAAGTTGTAAAAGTAGTCAATCACAAAAGCCCCTCTTTTTGAGAATTTAAATCTCCCGGCAAAACCAAGTGCCAGCATGTCATTGGTTTCCTTACTGTCATTTCCGGAATTTGTATACTCTGTTACATAATTTCTGTGCAGAAAGGTAGGCAATACCTCAACGGATGCCCAGGAAGCCAATTTACTTGCAATGATCACCTGGTGCGCATAAGACATTCGATAAGATTGATTTTCATAGATGTTTTCAGGGTCTGCTTTTGGGGTGTATGCCATACACACATAATAAGCTGCCGATATCGGCATCCCTTTTTCTTTTTGTGACAAAAATCGATATTTCGCCTGCCCGTCAATATGTTCATTGGTCTTACTTCTACCTATTCCCAACATCAAATTGTCGGTTACCCCATAATCCAAGGAAAATCGAATATTGGATGCATTGTCCAAACCCCATAGTGTATGTGATCCTCCTCCACTCGCTTCACTTATGTTCCCGAATCGATGCACAATTCTGAATTCCAATGTTTTCTTTTTGGTTGTTTCTATGGTATTGGCATTGATTAACCGAATTCCTTTAAATGTAGCAAACACAGGGTCGTTAGATGAGCTTTCTTCTTCAAGCATGCTCATCAAATCCTCTTGTGCAACTACCACTCCTGCTGCAAGCAGGCAAACAAAGAGAAAAAACTGTTTCATTTGAACGATTCTTTATTTTTTAGGTGCATATTCCGCATGGACTGTCACTTCAACCTCTTCAGCTATATTTTGAACAACCACTTTTGGAATTTTAATCTTATGATCTTCTAAGGCTACAATAAATTTTGAATCCAATATTATGGTTGAACCTTTTATTTCTAATGTTCCTTTGATGGTCCTTTCTTTTTCAACTCCATGAATGGTCAATTTTCCAGTTACACTGGCATCATGTTTGCCATCTTTCGAAAAGTCTATTTGCTCGTTTAATTTGCCGTAAAACTTCCCTGTTTTGTACTTGTCACTTTCCATGTAGTTCTCGTTGAAGTGCTCTTCCATCAACGGCTTCTCAAATTTAAATCCACGAATGGTGGCCACAAATCCCATTTCGCCAGTTTCCGTATTCAATACGGACTGAGCTTTTTCATTTTCCGCTTCAATGTTTTCCAATGGAGCTTCAGAAAAGAATTTGATGTTGGCCGAAGTGGTTTTAAACACCTGGGCAAATGTCAATGCCGGTAAGGCAAGAAATAATAAAAAGTAAATCTTTTTGTTCATAGAATTTGGTTTAGTTGTTCTGTCCTCCGTTATCGATCCAACATTTGATTAAATCTATTTCAGCTTCAGTCAAGGATCCAGGAGGAGGAGGCATATTTTGATTTACGACAACCCTGCTTTCCAGTTGACCATCTGTCACTTTGGATTTCAAGGCATCATAATCATTAAAATCTCCAGGGCCAACACCTCCAGGTTCATGACAACCCGGTGTACAAGATGCCTGCATGATAGGCAATATTTCATTCGCATAGGAGGCTTCGCAAGCAGGTTCAGCCACTTCGCCTTTCTCTGAGGTACAGGCATGCAAGATCAACACAAAAAGGAAGATGAGCCCGGTGGTTTTTTTCAGCATCATTTTGAAACTACAAATTTTTGATGACTTATTTGTCCTTCCAAATATAATGTAAGTATATAAATACCTGATTCTAATGTCGATAATTCCAATTTTTGCCTGTCAGCACTCGATTGTACGAGTTCATCAGACCAAATTTTTCGTCCATTCAGATCAAATATTGTTAAGCTTACTGGTGAATTCGACACCAATCCTTCTATCCATAAATCATTTTCTACTGGATTGGGGTAAATCATAATTCCCAATTCTTCAAACGAAGAAATTCCGCTTGCTAAATCTTCGGTAACGGAAATGGAAGATGTATAAATGGCATCACCACTTCGGTTGTTGTTATTGTTAGCAGCATTTCCGGCCGCATAAAACGTTACATCTCCAGTTCCTGACGTGGGAGCAGTCCAGCTGAAACTCCATGTTTTGGAATCTGATCCAGAGGTGCTTCCCGAACGATGAGTTGCATATGAATTGCCACTAATGGTTTGGACATTGGTTGTCCCTATAAATGAACCTACACGATCGTGGCCGCTATTTTCTGACGTAATGGTAAATCCAAATTTGGAAATCCCGGTTTGCATTACAGTCACATCTACATTGTATTGTTGTCCGGGAATATATCCACTGGAAGGTACATCCGTATTGATGGTAACTGAACCTCCTGAAGGAGTGCCGGTATGGCAACTTGATTGAGCGCAAGTTCGATTGTTATCTCCGGGGGAGCCGGTTCTTCCTGCCGGAGAGCCAGCAGTATAAGAGATCGCTTCATGGGTACCCAGGAATTGAAAAATAACAACAGTAAGTATAAAGGATAAAACAGTAAATAATTTTCTCATAAGCAGTGAGTTCTTTGGTTATTCATTTTTTGGCCTTCTGATAATATCTTAATTATGTTCAGGCTAACTGAAGAACAAAAATGATATAGTTTACCTTTACAATCTAACTGTACCCCTATGAAATATATTATAATTATTGGTTTTCTATTTTGTTCATTTACATCCATTGGACAGCAAAAGATTGACAATAGCTTTGGATTCCCGAATTCAACAAGTTTGCCAAAGTCATACTCTCTGTATATTCCATCAAGTTATGATGCGGCAAACCCAAATGGTCTATTAATTGGTTTCCACCCATTTAATACCGCAAATTGGAATTCAAAAACATGGAGAGATACATTGATCAACCTGGCGGAAAGCCGGGATCTTATTGTGGCATGTCCAGATGGAGGTCCTGATGGTCGTGTTGATGATCAATTGGATTACGACTTTACAACTGCCCTATTGGACTCCATGAATAATTGGTACAATATTGATGCAGACCGAATTTTTGCCATTGGATTCTCTGTAGGCGGAAAAGCAACGTACGAATACGGACTGGAAAATGCCTCCGTATTTCGTGGGTTTATTCCAGTAGGTGCTGCCATTACAGGAACCAGTTCATTTCAAGACAACCTGGCATCTGCACAGTGTAAAGCATTTTATCTAGTGCATGGAGAAAATGATTCACCTGGAACCCGATATACCCCGGCTAAAGATTCATTAATAAGCAACAAAGCTGAGGTTGATTTCATTTTCATGGCGGGTATTGGTCATACATGGAATTTCCCTTCAAGAGAACTGATATTGAGAACGGCTTTTGATTTCATTGATACCGTGGTTTGCAAAAACCCTATTCCTCCTCCAACGAGTGTGGCGGAAATCGACCTTTCCGATAAAGTGAGGCTTTTCCCAACTTTGTTGAATCAAGGAGAATCATTGAATTTAAATGCCCAATTACCGTCAGGTTCTGTCTTAAATGTTACCATGTTTGATGCCAATGGCAAAAAACAATATGCCACTGCAATTTCCATTGACAATGCAAGAAGCACCCATACGCTGCATTTGGGCGGTCTGGATAAGGGAATATATATTGTCCAATTATCTACCTCAAATACCTTACCGGTTGCACAGCGAATTATTGTGAAATAACATGTCATAGTTTTGGGTCATAGTTTATTAAAAACTGAATGACTTGTTTACCTTTGGGGCATCAATTGTAATTTTGTATGTGGGCAAAGTTTTCCGGGTTGATTCTCCGTAACCGACCAGTGATATTGTTTTTGATATCTCTCTTAACTGCGGTTATGGGGTTTTTTGCGTCTAGAGTCACCATGAACTACCAAATGGCTCATGTACTACCGGAAGAAGATCCCGATTATATTGCCTTTGAAGAATTTAAATCCCTTTTTGGTCAAGACGGAAGTGTTTTGGTTTTGGGACTTGAAGATGCCTCCCTTTACCAACTGGACAATTTCACTCAATGGTATGACTTATGTAAAGGCCTAAAAGAAATCAATGGCGTTGATGAGGTCATGTCTTTGACGGAAATTCTCAATGTGGCCAAACATGCTGAAGAAAAACGCTTTGTCCTACGTCCGTTGTTTGAAAAAAAGCCGGATTCGCAGTCATACCTGGATAGTGTGTTGGCCGAAATAAAAAATTTACCTTTTTATGAAAATGTCTTGTATAAAAAGGACTCCCCATTAACGTTGATTGCGTTGACGTTGGATAGAAAAGTGTTGGATTCCAAACAACGAATTGAGTTAATTGGTCAAATCCAGGAACTTGGGCAACGATTCAGTGAGCAAACAGATTTGGAATTGCATTATTCAGGAATGCCGTTCATTCGTGCGAATAGCACTTCCAAAGTATCCAATGAGATCCGCTTATTTATATTGCTGGCCGTTATTGTTACCTCCTTAATTCTACTGTTGTTTTTCCGTTCGTTTATGGTCACCTTCTTTTCCATGTTTGTGGTTTTGGTTGGTGTGGTATGGGCGTTTGGATTCTTGGGATTGTTTGGCTATAAAATTACCATGTTAACGGGTCTGATTCCTCCGTTGATTATTGTTATTGGAATTCCGAATAGTATTTTTCTGTTAAACAAATACCATCAGGAATATCGAAATCATGGGAACCAAATAAAGGCCTTAAGTCGTGTCATTCAGAAAATTGGGAATGCCATCTTTTTGACAAATGTGACTACATCGTTGGGGTTTGCTGCATTCATTTTTACCGACAGCAATATTCTAGTTGAGTTTGGAACCATTACGTCATTGTCCATATTAAGTGTCTTCTTACTGTCCATAACACTCATCCCAATCATCTTTAGTTTTAGAAAACCGCCTATGCGTCGTCATATTCGGCATTTGGAAAACCGATGGATGAGTTTAGCCATACACCGAATGATTCATTGGGTAGTAAACCGACGAAAATTGGTTTATGTCATTACCATTATTACTGTAATCATCAGTATTTATGGCATATCAAAAATTGAAACCACAGGAAATTTTGCAGATGACTTACCACGCGACGATAAGGTTTATACAGATTTAAAATTCTTTGAAAATGGGTACAATGGGGTAATGCCTTTTGAGATCTTAATTGACACCAAAAAGAAAGAGAAAGCCATGAAGCTTTCAACGTTGAAGAAAATCAATCGATTGCATAAGGTGTTAGCTGAATACAAAGAGTTTTCCAGACCTTACTCTATTGTAGACGGAATTAAATATTCGAAACAAGCCTTTTACAATGGCAATCCAAAAAAATATGATTTGCCAAATAACCAGGAAAAGAGCTTTTTAGCACCTTACTTTTCAAATGCAAATGATTCTTCAAAAATCCTATACTCATTTGTTGATTCCAGTAAGCGGTATACAAGGGTAAATCTTCAAATCAAAGATATTGGAACACAAGCCATGGATACCTTGCTGGCGAGCTTGAAGCCTCAAATCGATTCTCTGTTTAATCCTGAAAAATTCACAGTGACAACCACCGGAACCAGTGTGGTTTTTCTAAAGGGAACTACTTATCTGGTTAAAAATCTGCTCATCAGTTTGTTTTTAGCCATATTGGTGATTTCGGTTTTGATGTCTGTATTGTTTTCTTCCATTAAAATGGTTTTGGTATCGTTGATTCCCAACTTATTACCATTGGTAGTTACTGCGGCTGCCATGGGTTATTTGGGCATCCCCATCAAACCTTCAACCATATTAATTTTTAGCATTGCCTTTGGTATTTCGGTGGATGATACCATTCATTACCTCGCAAAATATCGGCAAGAACTCAACCATCATCGATCGAATTTAAAAACCGCCGTTTTGAATGCGTTAAGAGAAACCGGTGTGAGTATGATTTATTCTTCAATTATTCTTTTCTTTGGCTTTGGAGTGTTCACCGCATCTGATTTTGGAGGAACAGTAGCCCTTGGTATGCTGGTTTCGTTCACCTTGTTGGTTGCCATGAATGCCAATCTAATTTTGTTGCCTTCTTTGTTGTTGTCTTTAGAAAAACGAGTGGTTACTAAAGCGTTTCGAAAAGAAGCTTTGCTTGAAATCCTTGATGAAGAAGAGGATATTGATTTGGATGAATTAAGAATCAAATAGTGTAAAGAATGAAAGGAATCATATTAGCTGGAGGAACCGGAACACGCTTACATCCACTGACCATATCGGTTAGTAAACAACTCCTGCCAGTATATGACAAGCCCATGATTTACTACCCTTTATCTGTACTCATGGATGCAGGGATAAGGGAAATTTTATTCATTACAACACCGCATGATGCGCCATTGTTCAAGAAATTATTGGGCAACGGAGAGGAGCTTGGTTGTCGATTTGAATATGCGGTTCAAGAAGTTCCTAATGGACTGGCGCAGGCATTTGTCATTGGTAAAGATTTTATCGGCAATGACCCCGTAGCGTTAATTTTAGGAGACAATATTTTCTACGGCACTAGACTTTCTTCCATCATGAAAGAAAATGTGGAGCTTCAAGGCGGGCTCATTTTTGCCTATCATGTTTCTGATCCTGAACGATATGGTGTTGTTGAATTTGATGCGGATAACCGCGCAGTATCGATTGAAGAAAAACCAGAGAAACCAAAATCAAATTTTGCTGTTCCTGGTTTATATTTTTATGATAACCAAGTTGTAGAGATTGCGGAAAAGTTGAAACCCAGTAAGCGCGGTGAATATGAAATTACCGATGTGAACATGGTGTATCTCAATCAGCATGAGCTCAATGTGGCCAAACTTGATAGGGGAACCGCCTGGTTAGATACAGGGACACATCTTTCCCTAATGCAAGCTTCTCAATTTGTTGAAGTCATAGAACAAAGGCAAGGATTAAAAATTGGATGCATAGAAGAAATTGCATTCAGAAATGGATTTATTACCAAAGCAGAATTACAGTCACTCGCGGAAAAACTAACCAAAAGTGGCTATGGGAATTATTTATTAACTTTATTGGAACACGAATAGCATGACAAACATTCTCATCACGGGAGGGGCAGGATTTATTGGAAGCGCGCTAGCCGCCAAACTTGCTTCAAACAGGGAAAATCAAATAGTAGTTGTCGATAACCTATTGACAGGTCAACGAGATAATTTGTTGCCTTCTTTGCATGATAATATTGTTTTCATTCGGGAGGATGTGAATAGCATCAAAGAGATGTCAGACATTTTTGGGCGCTATTCTTTTGACTACGTATTTCATTATGCAGCATTGGTAGGTGTTCAAAGAACATTGGCTAATCCAATTATGGTATTGGATGACATCAAGGGACTCAGAAACATCATGAGTTTAGCCAAAAACACGGGTGTGAAACAGGTCTTTTATTCTTCCTCCTCTGAAGTCTATGGTGAACCGGTAGAATTTCCACAAAATGAACATACCACCCCTTTGAACTCTAGACTTCCTTATGCCATTGTGAAAAACGTAGGTGAGGCATTCCTAAAATCTTACAATAAAGAATACGATATTCCTTACACGATATTTCGGTTTTTCAATACTTACGGACCTGCACAAAGTCGTGAATTCGTTATTTCCAAATTCATTTCTAAAGCGCTGCGTAACGAAGACATTACCATCTATGGCGATGGAACACAAACCAGAACTTTTTGTTACATCGAAGACAATGTCGATGCCACTGTAAATGCTTTTTACAAAAACATGTTTGTAAATGATGTGGTAAACATTGGTAGCGATGTCGAAATTTCCATTTTAGATTTGGCCAAACTGGTCATTTCTTTAACCAATTCTAAGTCAGAAATCATTTTCTTACCGCCACTTGCAGAAGGAGATATGAGCCGTAGACACCCTGATTCGGTTAAAATGAAAAAGTTGCTTGATAGAGATATGATTACGCTGGAAGAAGGTATCAAAAAAGTCCTTTCCCAAAATTTTTACCTCATTGGGGATGAATAAAATGGAAACGTTTCGGCAAATGATTGCCGAACAGTTGGACCAGCTTGAATTCAATCAAACTCCTGAAAATTTATACGACCCCATCAGATACATTTTGTCTTTGGGGGGCAAACGCATTCGGCCTGCATTGATGCTGGTAAGCCATGAGCTTTTTGGTGGTGATCCTAAAAATGTCGTTGGACCTGCAATGGCCGTAGAGATGTTCCACAATTTTACGCTTCTTCATGATGATCTCATGGACAATGCCAATTTGCGAAGAGGAAAACCTTCTGTTCACAGTAAATGGAATGAGAACATTGCCATTTTATCAGGTGATGCATTGTGTGTGCTTTCGTATGATCAATTGCTAAAAGCTGACCCACAATACCTTGCTGAATTGATCCGGCGATTTAACCGAACGGCAGTTGAAATTTGTGAAGGACAACAGATGGATTTAAATTTTGAATCGTCTGCACAAGTAACGCTGCCTGAATACAAAGAAATGATTCGATTAAAAACAGCTGTGCTGTTGGGTTATTCTCTTTGGGCAGGAGCTTTTTTAGCCGGTGCTTCTAAAAGTGAACAAGACTTGTGTTATCAGATTGGAGAAGACATGGGTTTAGGGTTTCAACTCAAAGATGATTACCTCGATGCGTTTGGTGATCCCTCATTGACGGGTAAAGAAGTTGGCGGAGACATCAAATCCGACAAAAAAACCTACTTGCAAATTGAGGCCAATCGATTGGGTCATCAACATGAAAAAGGTGATGATTTTGTCTCCAAAACCATTGATGCGTATGTTTCCATGGGTTTAGATAAGGCACTTCAAAATGAAGTTCAGAGTTACGCCAAGCGCGCTGTGGACGGATTGAAAAATCTGGGAAAAAGTCATGAAAATTTGACTATACTTGAAAGAATAATTGAACAACTGTCTGAAAGAGACCATTAATTAATTTGGCCATGTCCTACGAAAACATCACCTCTTCTTTGGAAAATGGAATTAAGATCATAACCATTTCCCGTCCAAAAAATCTGAACGCCCTCAACCGCGATACCATTCAAGAATTGCATTCTGAACTGTCTTCTTGTAAGGAAGATGATGGCGTTTATGTTGTGGTAATTACTGGTGAAGGAGAAAAGGCTTTCGTAGCGGGTGCAGACATTAAGGAGTTCAGTGATTATTCTGTTGAACAAGGCATGAAGTTGAGCAAAGACGGGCATGATAAATTGTTCAATTTTATAGAGAACATGAATAAGCCCGTGATTGCAGCTGTCAATGGATTTGCTCTTGGTGGAGGATTAGAACTGGCATTGTCATGTCATATGCGGGTTGCATCACACAATGCTAAGTTGGGGCTTCCTGAAGTTACGCTGGGATTGATTCCTGGGTATGGAGGTACACAACGGCTTGCTCAAATAGCCGGAAAAGGTAAGGCGTTTGAAATGATTACTACTGCACAAATGATTTCAGCTGAAGAAGCATTGGGAGTTGGATTGGTGAACTACGTGACTACTCAAAGTGAATTAATCGACAAGTGCAAAGAATTGGCCAACAAAGTAGCCGCCAATTCAGGAACAGCTATTGAGGCAGCTATCAAAGCCATCAATGCCGGTTATGACGTTTCAAAGGATGGGTATGAGGAGGAAATCAAAGAATTCGGAAATGCGTTTGGAACGAAGGATTTTGTAGAAGGAACTACCGCTTTTATGGAAAAACGCAAACCTGAATTCAGAAAAAAAGAATAGATAAATCGTTTCTGAACATACATTTTGAGCCCTTTTAAAAAACTTGCCGGTCAAACCGCTATTTACGGAATACCTAGTGTCATAGGGCGAATTTTAAATTACCTACTCACCCCACTTTACACGTATAAGTTCACTACAGGTGAGTTTGGTGTAGTTACTGAGATGTATTCCTATGTTGCCTTTCTTCTCATTTTCCTTCTGTTGGGCATGGAGACTACCTTTTTCAGGTTTATGTCAAAAGAAGACGACGGGAAAAAAGTGTTTACCACGTCTATGTTTCCAGTAACACTGTTAACTACAGCATTCACTTTTTTGGCGTTGCTTTTCAGTCAAAATATTGCCGAAATTATTCAGTACCCTGATCAATCAGAATATGTCATCATTTTTGCCCTCATCATCGCCTTTGATGCGCTGTCGGCATTACCTCTGGCCAAGCTCAGAGATTTGGGAAAGGCAAAACGATTTGCTTTAATCAACATCGTTTCCATCTTCATTAATATTTTCCTCAATGTCTTTTTTATTTATTACTGCCTGGGGTTGTATGAAGCGGGAGACAGATCATCCTGGTTATTACAAGTGTATTCCCCGGAAATTGGCATTGGATATATATTTATCGCCAATTTGGTTGCCAGCTTGATTAAGTTTTTGTTGCTTGTTCCAGACATGAAGCAACTGAGCTTTAACATTGATTTTGACCTGCTGAAAAAAATGCTTGCTTATGCATTTCCGTTACTCATTGCCGGGATTGCGCTTAAGGTAAATGAAACATTGGATCGTGTATTGCTCAAATACATGTTAAGCTCTGCCAAGGGGTTGGCATATGCGCTCACCCAGGTAGGGATTTATGGAGCTTGTTACAAAATCTCGGTCTCCATTGCCATATTCATTCAAGCTTATCGATACGCAGCAGAACCTTTTTTCTTTGCTCGCGAAAAAGACAGTGAGGCGCGAAATATCTATGCCACGCTTACCGAATATTTTGTCATTTCCTGCTCTTTTATCTTTTTGATTATCATGCTCTTTATTGATGAAGTGATGTTTTTTGTTGGTGAAGAATTTCGCGAAGGAAAGTCCGTTGTTTCCATTTTATTATTGGCAAATATTCTGTTTGGGATTTATTACAACTTATCAGTTTGGTTTAAGCTCAGTAATCGAACGGCTTATGGTGCATACATTACCGTTGTTGGAGCATTGATTACCATTTTGGTAAATGTAATTTTCATCCCGTTATATGGATATATGGCGTCCGCATGGGCTACTTTATTGTGTTATGCAGCAATGACCCTGCTGTGCTATTTCATTGGTCAAAAATTTTACCCCATTCCTTACCGAGTTCTTAAGATATTGACCTATTTCTTTGTGCCCATTTTGCTGGTGGAATTTTCCATGTGGGTAATTGACAATGGATGGGTGTCCCGTTATTTGCTAAATACCTTGATAATTAGTGCTTTTGCTTCAGTTGTTTATCTATCTGAAAAAAAGAAAAAAGCCTTAACTTAGCCCGCTCAAAATGGCATAAAATGCGCATTAAAGTCATTAATAAATCTTCTCATTCTTTACCTGAATACGAAACCATAGATTCAGCTGGAATGGATGTTCGAGCTAACTTAGAATCCCCCATTGAATTGCAACCCATGCAAAGAGCTTTGATCAAAACTGGGTTGTTCATCGAAATTCCATCTGGTTACGAGGTGCAGGTTAGACCTAGGAGTGGATTGGCGTATAAGCATGGTATTACCGTGTTGAATGCGCCTGGCACAATTGATGCTGATTACAGAGGAGAAGTTGGTGTTATATTAATCAACCTTTCTGACGTGCCATTTAAAATTGAAAACGGCGAACGTGTGGCGCAATTGGTTGTTGCCAAACACGAAAAAGCCGAATGGGTTGAAACTGAAAATCTCGAAGATTCTGCTCGTGGTGCAGGTGGATTTGGCAGCACGGGTAAAAATTAAATCACTATGAAAATTATTGTTCCAATGGCAGGTATGGGAAAGCGAATGCGACCCCATTCATTGACCGTTCCAAAACCATTGATTCCCGTGGCGGGAAAACCGATTGTTCAGCACTTGCTTGAAAATATTTTTTCCGTTTGTGATGAAACCATTGATGAGGTAGCCTTTGTCATTGGTCGATTTGGAACCGCGGTAGAAGAACAATTGGTTAAAATTGCGGAAGATCTTGGTAGCAAAGGCTCCATTCATTATCAGGATGAAGCGTTGGGAACAGCTCATGCAATACTTTGTGCAAAAGATCGTCTTACTGAAAAGACAATTGTTGCTTTTGCTGACACCATCTTTAAGGCAGATTTTAATCTGGATGCTGAAAAAGATGGCATCATCTGGGTGCATAAAGTAGAAGATCCCAGACCGTTTGGTGTAGTGAAAACAAATGAAGAAGGTGTGATTACTGAATTTGTGGAAAAACCTCAGGAATTTGTGTCTGATATGGCCATTATCGGAATCTATTATTTCAAAGATGGTGCATATCTGCGCAGTGAATTGGAATACCTTATTGACAATGGAATTATGGATAAAGGTGAATACCAGTTAACCAATGCCCTGGAAAACATGAAATCCAAAGGCGCACAATTTTATCCTGGAAAAGTTGATGAATGGCTTGACTGTGGAAATAAAAATGCCACGGTGTATACGAATCAGCGCGTTCTTGAAATTATGCCTGGTGTTGCAAATGACCAATCGTTTTCTGGTGGGGAAAACGTAGTCATTCAACCACCATGTTACATTGGCAAGAATGTTGTACTGAAAAATGCAGTAGTTGGACCGCATGTTTCCATTGGTGAAAATACCAACCTGGAAAACGTGGTAATTTCTAACTCCATAGTTCAGAACAATTCAAACATTGAAAATGTTGTCATTCGCAACTCTATGATTGGTAACTTTGTTCAATACCAAGGCAATGCTGAAGAAGTGAGTTTAGGTGATTATAGTGAATTATAGATCTTTATTTGAGACGTTTCATACATATCTTTTTATTCTGTTTGGCAATTGCCTTGTCTCCAGCAACGCTATTTGGTCAAAAGAATAAGATCAAAAAAGACAAAACAACCAGTCGCGAAGATTATTACGACCGTGTTTTTTTGGAAGCTTCCAAGGCAAAAATGTTGGGAGAAGCAGATTTGTCGCTTAACAATGTTGAAAAAGCCGTTGAACTTTTTGAGCGTTGTACGAAGCTCAACAAAAAAGAACCCGCCGCGTATTTTCAACTTGCCCAACTTTACATTCAGCTTGGAAGAAAAAAAGATGCCATAGATGCTGCCGAAGAAGCACATTCGTTAGATGCATCAAATTTCTGGTACCATCATATCTACATTGAAGCGCTGCAACACAGTCAACAATTTGAAAAATCTGTAGCCGAACTTCAAAAACTCATTGATAAATATCCTCATAAAGATGCCTTGTATTATGAATTGGGAAGTTCATACAAGCAATTGGGAGAGTATAAAAAAGCCATCGAAGTTTACGATCAGCTTGAAGAGCGATTAGGTATTGACTTGAAAATATCCATCGAAAAACAACAAGCCTATCACCGCTTGAACGACCTGGAAGGAATTGCAGGTGAACTGAATAAATTAATTGAGGCCTATCCAGAAACTTATGAATACCGTATTCAATTGGCATTGTTGTATTTGGAAAATGGAGAGTCAAAAAAGGCGGATGAAGTTTATCAGCAACTAGCCGAAGATTTTGAAAACGACCCCAATGTAGGATTGGCTATGTTCCAATTTTACATGAAAAAAGGTGAGGAAAAAAAGGCATATGATCACTTAAAAACTGCTTTTGCCAGTCCTGCCGTAGATATTGACAAAAAAGTTCAGTTGTTGCTGTCCATGTTTTCATCTGTAAACAAAAAGCCTGAGTTGAAGGGTGATTTGGAAGAGATGTGCCAATTGATGACTGAGGCTCATCCGGAAGATGCCCGTGCATATACCATTTATGGAGACTTTTTGTATCAGCAAAATGAAATGGAAAAAGCGTTGGAACAGTTTAAGCTGGCGCTCAAATATGATAAAAGTAGGTATGCCATTTGGAATCAGGTTTTCATCCTTCAAGCAGATTTGAACCGAATTGATTCCTTATTGAAGTATTCTAAAGATGCACGCTCATTATTTCCCAATCAGCCGCTGGCTTATTACTTTGAAGGATTCGGCCAAATGCAGCAAAAGAAATATCCCGAAGCTGTGACGGCCTTGACAGATGGAATCGAATTAATTGTAGACAACAAAGGTTTGCTCGTTCAATTTTACTTGAGCTTATCTGAGGCCTTTCATCAGCAAGAGCTTCATGCCTCTTCAGATTCTGTATTTGAAGTTATATTGAGCATTGACCCGGTTAATTCCATCGCATTAAATAACTACAGTTATTATTTGTCGTTGAGAAATGAAAACCTTGAAAAGGCGGAAAAAATGTCTTTTAAATCCAATCAATTAAACGAAAATCAGCCAACGTATATGGATACCTATGCCTGGGTATTGTATAAGATGGGAAAATACGAAGACGCCAAAGAATGGATTCACCGAGCAATGGACAATGGTGGTGGTGGAAATGCGGAAATTCTGGAACACTGTGGCGACATCTATTTCAAGTTAGGTGATAAGAAAAAGGCAAAAGAATTTTGGGAAAAGGCAGCAGAAAAGCTTCCCGAAAATGAAATGAACGAATCCTTGCAGAAGAAATTAAAAACTGGCAATTTGGATGACTAAGCCTGTTAAGATGATGGCCCTGTTCGCATGGATCACATTATCTCTGGGTTCATGTAAACTATCTGAAAAAACGGTAAAACGTATCATTGAGCCCCGCAGCAGCGAGCAAATTGTAACCGATCTCAAAAAGAACGAGCTGCGCTTTAAAACGCTTTCAGCGAAAGCCAATGTGGTGGTTTCCGGTGAAAATAAAGTTTCATTTAAGGCCAATTTCAGAATTCGAAAAGACAGCGCTATTTGGGTGTACTTCTCTTACATTGGATTTTCCGGAGCTCGCGTTATCATTACCAATGATTCTGTCAAAATGATCAATTACAAAGACGAAACGTACTTTATTGAAAGTTTTGATGCGCTGCAAAAAGCATTTAACATTGATGCCACCTTTGAACAATTGCAAGCCTTTTTGATTGGCAATAGTTTTGAGCTTCCGCCTGCTGAAGAAATTATTACCCGAATAGAAAAAGGGAATTATTATTTAAGTAGTGTTCGAAAGAGGCAATTCAAAAAAGATAAGGCAGAAAAGAGAATAGATCGAATGGAAAAAAAGCAGGAAAAAAAGCCTGAAAAAGCACAGAAAAAAATTGATAAAAATCCTGCCATTTTTCGGGAACAGATTTATAGCCTGACTGTTGATCCAGATACGTATAAGATAAAATCATTGGAACTAAAAGATTATGAAGCTGGCCAATATGTGAACGCCAGATTTAGTAATCATCAACCTGCGGGGGATCAATTGTACCCAGAAGAAATTGTCTATTATCTCAATACATCAAAATCAAATAAGAAGATCTCGCTGAATTATTCTAAGTTCGTAATTGATAAAGAAGTAGAATTTCGATTCAACATTCCTTCGAAATATGAGCAGATCTTTTTATAGCTTTTTTTGCTTGATTCTAGTTGTGTTAACTGTGTCCGTCAATGCGCAGTCCAAAAGTGATTTGCAAAAAAAGAAGAAGAAGTTGCTCAATGAAATTGAGTATACCAATTCATTACTTTCTGAAACTCAGAAAAGTAAAAAGACCACTGTTGACCTATTGGTTAAGCTAGACCGGAAAATCACCTCAAGAGAAGAATTGATTGTGACCATCAACGAAGAACTTCGATTGCTCGATATTCAGATTGGTGAAAACAAAGAAGTCATTGAATCGCTGGAAAAGGATTTACAAGAGTTGAAAGACGAGTATGCCAAGATGCTCTACTACACCTACAAAAACAGAAACTCCTATACCCGATTGATGTTTGTCTTTTCCTCTAATACGTTCAATGAAGCCTATAAGCGTATGAAATATTTGCGTCAGTATACCAACTATAGAAGGAATCAGGCGGAATTAATCATCAAAACCAAAAACACCATTTCGAAAAAAATTGACGATTTAAACGTCCAGCGTGAACAAAAGCAGCGCCTCTTAAAATCAAAAGAGCTTGAAAAGAATTACCTGGCCAATGAGAAAACGGAAAAAGTAGAGGTGATTTCGGATTTAAAAAAGAAAGAATCCGAATTAAAGCGTGAAATCAAACGAAAACAGCGCAATGCAGAAAAAACACAAAAGGCTATTGAAGAGTTGATTCGGGCAGAAATTCTTGCTGCGCGAAAACGATCCAACAGCAGCAAGTCTGGATTCCCATTAACCCCTGAAGCCAAGAAATTGTCGGAATCTTTTGCCTACAATAAAGGCAAACTTCCCTGGCCGGTGGAGCAAGGAATTATATCGGAAAAATATGGCTCACATCCTCACCCAGCCTTCAAGAATGTGACCATTAATAATCATGGAATAAATATTAGCACTTCAAAAGGGTCGCTTGCTAGAGCCATTTTTGATGGTGTTGTGTCCAAGGTTTTGATTATTCCGGGTGAAGGAAAGTCCGTCATGATACGGCACGGAGAATACTTCAGTATTTACCAATACATGTCCGAAGTATTTGTGAAAGCCGGCGATAAAGTAACTACGAAACAAGAACTAGGGGTGTTGATCAATGATGTTGAAAATGCCAAAACAGACCTTCATTTCGAATTGTGGAAAGGTCTCAATACCCTAAATCCGGAATACTGGATCTTTGTCAAATAAATTTATCTCTGATGTAGTTTTCCACTACTGATGGAAAATGTACGTGTTCCAGCTTTTGAACTTCTTTTGCCAAGGACTCAGGCGTCTCACCTGATTTAATTTCATAGGATTTTTGAAACACGATACTCCCCTCGTCATAATTTTCGTTTACTTCATGTATGGTAATTCCTGAATATGACTCATTGGCATTAATTACAGCTTTATGAACATTCATACCATACATGCCTTTTCCCCCATAAGCAGGTAATAAGGCGGGGTGTATATTTAGAATTTTGCCATTGAACTTTTGAACCAATTCCTGCGGAATTTTCCATAAATATCCCGCCAATACGATAAAGTCAATGGAGTGTTTTTCCAAAAACTGATTGATTTCCTGGCCAGATGACAATGTGTTTTTTGACAACACATGGCATGGAATATTCAATTTTTCTGCCCTCTCGATTACGCCAGCAGTTGCAACATTCGTAACCATAATGGCAATCTCAGCAATATTATTATTGCGAAAATAAAGAGCAAGGTTTTCTGCGTTAGTTCCTCCTCCGGAAGCAAATATTGCTATCTTGAATTTCATTTTTATAGACGTTGTACAAATCTAGAAATTATGGTCAAAGCAGACGCTTTTATTCCTTATGAGTGGGAAAAATTTTCGGCATCTGAACAGTTGGTGAGAAGTGAGCAATTTTATGCTCATCACAACAAAAGACGAACGATTCGATCATTCTCCGATGCTCCTGTGGACATTAAAATTATGGAGAACATCATCAAAACTGCTGGAACTGCTCCGTCAGGGGCCAACAAACAACCTTGGGTATTTTGTTTAGTATCCGATAAAGACATTAAGAAGAAAATTCGTGAGGCTGCGGAAAAAGAAGAGTACCTCAATTATCATGGTCGAATGAGTGACGCCTGGTTGGAAGATTTAAAAAAATTCGGCACCGACTGGAACAAACCATTTTTAGAAACCGCCCCCTACTTGATTGCCGTGTTTAAAAAAGCATACGACTTGGAAGAAGGAGATAAAAAGAACAATTATTATGTCAATGAATCTGTTGGTCTTGCTACCGGTTATTTATTGGCGGCAATCCATAATGCTGGCCTTTCTTCTCTGACACATACACCAAGTCCATTGAACTTTTTGGCCAAAATTCTGAACCGTCCTTCAAATGAAAGGCCTTTTCTATTGATTCCTGTGGGTTTTCCGGCTGAAGACGCTACGGTTCCTGTTATCGGAAGAAAAGACCTGAACGAAATAATGATAACATATTGATTTTTAACTAATTAAACCTAGTGTTGATGGGTGAGAAACGAATTCTTTATGGTGAATATGTTGGAAGTTCCAATATTATTTCGATTTTTGCCCGCACTATTACAAATAGTACTTATTTTTATGTGCTGCAGGGAGTGTTAATTAACACTATTAAATTTTGATATTAAGACGATTAATTATTTCTTTGCAGCTTGTCTTGTAACTAAAACTTATTAAAAAATGGCAGAAATAGAATCAAGAGTAAAGGCTATTATCGTTGATAAACTTGGAGTGGATGAAAATGAAGTGACCAACGAGGCAAGTTTTACAAATGATCTAGGAGCAGATTCTTTGGACACTGTTGAATTAATCATGGAGTTCGAAAAAGAATTTAACATAGCCATCCCCGATGATCAGGCAGAAAAAATCTCTACTGTCGGTGATGCCATCAAATACATTGGCGATAACGCAAAATAATTTCTTGCATTATATATAATGGAGCTCAAGCGTGTAGTTGTTACTGGACTGGGAGCCATTACGCCATTAGGAAACTCTACCAAGGATTTTTGGGAAAATCTGAATAAAGGTGTAAGCGGCGCCGCACCGATCACAAAATTCGATGCGTCTAATTTTAAGACTCAGTTTGCTTGTGAAGTGAAAGGTTTTGATCCGTTGAATTTTTTCGACAGGAAAGAAGCCCGAAAGCTTGACGAGTTCTGTCAGTATGCCCTTGTTTCTTGTGAAGAAGCGGTTACTGATGCTGGTCTGGACATCGAAAAAGTTGATTCTGATCGTGCCGGAGTAATCTGGGGTGCTGGAATTGGTGGCCTTAAAACTTTCCAGGACGAGAGTTTTAATTTTGCCAACGGAGATGGTACTCCCCGTTACAATCCTTTCTTTATTCCCAAGATGATCGCCGATATTGCGGCAGGTCATATCAGTATCAAATATCAATTTCGTGGGCCAAACTTTGCAACCGTTTCAGCATGTGCCTCTTCTACCAATGCATTGATCGATGCGTTTAATTACATCCGATTAGGAAAAGCAGACATCATCATTGCCGGAGGTTCTGAAGCAGCAGTAAATGAGTCAGGAATTGGTGGATTCAATGCAATGCATGCCCTTTCTACGAGAAATGATGACCCTTCTACCGCTTCCAGACCGTTTGATTTGGATCGAGATGGTTTTGTGTTAGGAGAAGGAAGTGGATCCTTCATTCTTGAAGAATATGAATATGCCAAAGCAAGGGGCGCAACCATATATGCAGAATTGGTTGGTGGTGGCCTCTCAGCAGACGCTCACCACATAACTGCTCCCCATCCAGAAGGACTAGGTGCACAAAATGTGATGAAAAATACATTGAGCGATGCTGGAATGAGCTATGATGAAATTGACTACATCAATGTTCATGGAACTTCTACGCCGCTAGGTGATGTTGCTGAATCCAAAGCTATTCTGGATGTCTTTGGTGAACATGCGTACAATTTAAATATTAGCTCCACCAAGTCCATGACTGGACACCTTCTTGGGGCTGCCGGAGCCATTGAAGCCATGGCATGTGTCTTGGCGGTGAAAAATGATCAAGTGCCCCCAACCATTAATCATTTTACGGATGATCCTGCGTTTGACGACAAACTAAACTTTACGTTTAATACCGCTCAAAAAAGGGAAGTTCGAGCTGCCTTGAGTAACACATTTGGATTTGGAGGCCATAATGCTTCTGTAATCTTTAAGAAACCTGAATAAATACTGAGTTATTGAACCAATCAAGCATATTGGTTACTCTGCCGTATATCGCATTACCGGAATAATTCCTTTATGTATTTCTCTTTATCGTACCGCATTAACGCATAAGTCATATGCGAATGACGTTGATGGGAATGGCATCAACAATGAACGACTGGAATTTTTGGGTGATGCTGTGCTGGATGCCACCATTTCTGATTATTGTTTCAATCAATTTCCACACAAATCTGAAGGGGAACTCACCATTATCCGTGCTAAAATTGTAAACCGAGAACGACTTAACACATTGGGCAGTCAGCTTGGCTTAAATCAATTCTTGCGAAAAGGTAAGGACGTTCAATCCCCCTCTCTGGCGGGAAATGCCCTGGAAGCACTGATTGGTGCCATCTACATGGATAGAGGATACCGCGCTGCACAAAAATTTGTTGTTCGTCGAATTATGGGCTCATATCTCGACATGAACGAAATTGATGCCGTAGAAACAGATTACAAAAGTCGATTTATTGAATACACTCAAAAGCATAGCTTCCCTTATTCGTTTAAAACCCTGGAAACTACGAACGGTGGAGATTCTCGTTTCGAATCTGAAATTAAGTTAAAGCAAAAAATTGTAGCTAAAGGAGTTGGTGGAACCAAAAAAACCGCCGAACAAAATGCCTCCCAAAATTTCTTCGATTCACAATAATTTAACCTGAATCGATCCAAATTATAGTTACCTTTATCGTTCAGATAGCAAGCCAATGTCTAAGAAAACCCTTTCCATTTCTGAAGAATATGACTTTGGACTGATTGGCATCAGTTCGCATACCAAAGACTATCGACTTTGCTGGGAGTTAAATCAACTATTGGGAATTAACCTGGTGAAGCAAGACAACATATCAAGTTTGCTAACAGCAGAATCATCATTTCCTTATTACACGTTTGATGATCAAGAAAATCATGTTCACTATCATTTGATTGGCAACAAAAGTGCTGAAGGATATTTTTCTCCGGAGCGTAAACAAGTTGATTTTTTTTTAATGCTCACGGGAGATCATTTTGCTGAAAACGCCTCTGCCTGTTTGCCACAAATTATGAATGCAGGAACTGTTTTGACGGCATTTGAAATTGATGTGAAAAGTTTGAAATCGAAAGATAATTTCGTCCTGGAATAAGATCGTATGGAAAAAAGAACAAAAATCGTAGCCACTATTGGACCAGCTTCTGCAGAAAAAGACGTTTTGCGTCAGTTGTTTTTTGCCGGAGTTAATGTTTGCCGAATTAATTTTTCTCATGGTGCCATAGAAGAGCATAAAGCCATTATTAAAACCATCAGAGAAATTAATGCCGAAGAAGGGCTTTATGTGGCAATTCTTGCCGATTTGCAAGGCCCTAAAATTCGAATTGGTGAAGTTGAAAACAATGCACTTGAATTAAAAGAAAACAGTAAAGTTACCTTTGTCACCAAAGAAATAGACCAACCTGGAACAGCTGAGGCGTTGTGGATCAACTACCCTCTATTTGCGAAAGAAATTGTGCCGGGCAATAAAATCTTACTGGATGATGGTAAATTTATTTTGGAAGCCATCTCTTCAAATGGGAGCGATAAAGTAGAAGCAAAAGTTATCAATGGTGGCGTTTTATCATCCAACAAAGGCGTCAATCTGCCCAATAGTGATTTGTCCGTTCCCAGTCTTACAGAAAAAGATATAGAGGATCTGGCTTTTGCCATTGAGCAAGAAGTGGATTGGATCGCATTGTCCTTTGTGCGTTCGGCCAGGGATATTATAGAATTAAAGCATCTATTGTCTAAAGAAAAAAGCGATGCACGTGTCATTGCTAAAATAGAAAAACCGGAAGCCGTTGATCAAATTGATGATATCGTCAAAGTATCAGATGGTTTGATGGTTGCCCGCGGAGATTTGGGAGTGGAAGCGCCAATGGAGCAAGTGCCACTTATTCAAAAAATGCTTGTTGAAAAAGCACTTGAAAATGCCAAGCCCGTCATTATTGCCACGCAAATGATGGAAAGCATGATTGAAAATGTCAGTCCAACTCGTGCCGAAGTAAACGATGTTGCCAACGCAGTTCTTGACGGCGCCGATGCCGTTATGTTAAGTGCTGAGACCTCAGTGGGTAAATTCCCTGTGAAGGTCATTGAAAACATGTCCAGAATAATTCAGGAAGTAGAAAAATCGGGAGACATCTATCATAAAGAATTTCCTCCTGCAGAAAAAGGCGATCGATTCATTTCTGATTCCATCTGTTTTAGTTCATGCAGATTGTCACAGCGGGTAAAATCCAGTGGTATTGTTACCATGACACATTCCGGTTATACGGCTTTTAAAATTTCTAGTTTTCGACCACGTGCAGGAATCTTCATCTTTACCGGAAACAAGTCCATCCTCACTATGCTGAGCTTAATTTGGGGGGTTCAAGGGTTCTATTATGACAAATTTGTGAGCACGGATCACACCATTGCCGATATCAAATACTTGCTCAAGCAAAGTGGCTTTCTTAAGGAAAATGACTTGATTGTAAATATTGCCAGTATGCCTATTCAGGAAAAAGGACAATCCAACATGCTAAAACTTAGCTACGTCACCTGACCACTTTTTAGGCAAACCACAAATGGCCACAACAATAAGTATTGGAATAATCGGCAAGCGATAGCGAGCATTACCAACACTGCCAGTAATCACAACAAAATAAACTGATGCAGCAATCAGGATCTGCGTGGAAAATTGCTTTCTATTCAAGGCAAATACTCCTTTTACTGACATCACATAAAGGACCACAGTGAACGCTAAGAACAACATCATCAAGATGGATTCTGCTGTATTTTTATTTTCAATTTGATTTTTGACTTCTTCCCCCTTCAAAAGTAGAGCGCTTTTATGCGCCTCTTGTTTCAGCGGTGCCAATCCTAACAGTTGTGCTGCATCTGACGAACCAACATGAGAAAATAACCCAATGGTGCCTCCCACCCATGTGCCAATGCTCTGTCCAGGATTATTGATAATAAAATTTATTCCATTTGATTGATAGTGCTTGGCTTTAAAAAATGGATTGTCAAATTCTTTAGGGTTATTCAATTTCAAATCACTTTCCCATTTTGTCACAACTTCACTTTGTGACTTTCCCGTTTGCTGTGCCTCCGTGAGGGCGGCGTTGTAATAATATAAATTTGTTCCTCCAATACTTGAAAAGGCAAAATAGCCGTACACCAGGTAATTTCTCCACATCCAAATGGACAAGATTAACCATTGTGAAAAGAGTGGCACAAAGGCTGCAAAAGGGGCTTTGTTTCTCATGTGCCAGAATAAAAATGGCGTCAAGAGGATCGTCAAATACATTGGAGCTGGTTTAATCCAGCAAGCCCCACCAGTCAAAAATCCAGCTAAGGCCAATTCTTGCCAATTTTTTGCGGAAATCAATACAAATAATCCAGCTAACAGCACTGCCACAAACAACACATCGGGCAATAGTCTGAACGAATAGATCAATGTGGTGGGTTCAAGAGCCGCTACAATACCCGCTGTCATTGCCCCTCTCTTCCCTACAAATTTTAGCGCCAAAAAATAAACGAACACCGAAATGAATAAACTTAAAAGGCTTTGCAAGACTGCCGCTTTCAATGGAGAAACACCAAAAATAAAGTACACTAAGGCCAAAAAATACGGGTAGGCAGGCGGACGTCTGGCATCCAGATGATCATATGAAGAAATATTCTCCTTGAAATTGCTGGAGTATTCTCCATGATTCAACAAGTTCAACGCCAACTGATGGTACTCTTGTTCATCCTTATCGCCAGTAAATGAAAAGGAATTGTAATGATCAGGAGACCATGGTTGTAGAAACAAAAACACCACCAGCCGAATAGAAATGCCAACGACAATGATAGTGCGCAACTCCCTTGTAAAGTAGTCGCTAAACTTTTGCATATTTATTGAATTACGTCTCGAAACTGCTCTAAAAAGCGCATGTCATTTTCGAAGAACAATCGAAGATCGTTGATGCCAAATTTGAGCATGGCTATTCGTTCAATGCCCATTCCAAAAGCATATCCCGAGTACATATCCGGATCGATGTTGCAATTTTGAAGTACATTGGGATCAACCATGCCACAGCCCAGAATTTCAACGTATCCGGTATACTTACAGACATTACATCCTTTTCCTCCGCAAATATTACACGAAATGTCCATTTCAGCAGAAGGTTCTGTAAAAGGAAAATACGACGGCCGAAGTCTGATATCCGTGGATGAACCAAACATTTCACGTGAGAATTGAAGCAAAGTATATTTCAAATCGGCAAACGAAACTTTTTTATCAATGTATAGTCCTTCTACCTGATGAAATATGCAATGCGCTCGCGCGGATATGGCTTCATTTCGAAATACCCTTCCTGGTGATATTGTGCGAATAGGTGGTTTTTGAGACTCCATAACCCTCACCTGTACGGAAGATGTATGCGTTCTTAACGCGTGATCCTTGTCAATGAAAAAGGTGTCCTGCATATCTCTTGCAGGGTGTTCTTCCGGAAAGTTCAATGCAGAGAAATTGTGCCAATCATCTTCTATTTCTGGACCTTCGGAAATCGTGAACCCCATTCGATTGAAGATGCCGTTAATTTCATTTCTAACCAATGATAGAGGATGACGGCCACCCAAATACTGTGAAACAGGACGTGTTAAGTCATATTCATTTCCGTTGCTCCCCTCATTTGAATTTGAGGCCTTAGCCAACGAATTCACCTTATCCTGTGCCAGGTTTTTTAATTTGTTCAATTCCTGACCTAACGCTTTCTTTTCTTCCGGAGACAGCAATTTAAATTCACTGAAAAGGCGTTTAATTTCTCCTTTTGACCCTAAAAATTTGATCCTGAAATCCTCTATTTCCTTTACATTTTTGGAAACAAAAGATTCAATTTCTTTGATTTTCGCCTCTATTTCTTGCTTCATGACAAGATATTCACAATTGTTAAAAAAATAATTTCTTAACTTTGATAGCTGTCGCTATTTGTGGCAATATTAAGAATTATAGGACAAATTATGAATAAGCTAATCGTATTGGGCTGCATTATAGCAGTGATGTTTGGGACCAATTCCTGTAAAAAAGAAGTTTCTCCGAATTTAATCATTACCGTAAGGGATACATCAAACATGGCTGTAGCAGGCGCTGAAGTATATACACATCCTGATTGGGTGTGGGAGCCATACAAGAAAAACCCTATCCTGGATTCAACCAGAATCAATGATGCATTTGTGAAAGTTGGAATTACGAATTCATCTGGTCAAGTTGAGTTTGCCTATCCTTATTCTGCTGTTTTAGACATTGTTGCCTTTGGCTATATCACTAGTGTGGATTCGTCTACTGGAATCATTGATAGTACTGAAAAGTGGTCTGGAAAAACCATTGCCAAATTTGAGTCTAAGCAATTAAAAGAAGACGAAGAAAACAACTTCAATTCGACTGTAATTCTTGATCTTCAAAACTGGACTCAGTGATCATTTGATGATCAATGGGCTAGCTTGGCAAATCAAAATATTCAATTACCGCAGATTTCATTAAAATTTCCTGATCCTTCGTAGAAAGGTGGGGTAATTTTTGCGTTGCTTCCCAATGAGGCCATCCATCTTCGTCTCTGCCTTTGTAAAGAAAATATCCATATTTCATTAGCACAGTACAAACAGCCACGTGGATGATGTCCACTTTTTGATCTTTGCTAAACTTTTCCCTACTCTTCCCTAATTCTTGCAAACCGATCAGGTATAACACATCCTGCACTTCTTCTGCACCGGGAAATGCGTTATGAACATGCTTCAAAACTTGTCTCCACTTCAGGTTCAACTCTAGCTCTTCCATGGTGTAAATTTAGTGTATTGGGATATATTATATATTTGAAAAAAACGATTTTGAATTACGTTGATCTAGCCGTCATTATCATTTTAGGACTCATTGGGTTCAAAGGGTTTCGTCGTGGTTTAATATCTGAAGTCCTCGCTTTAGTGGGTCTATTTCTCGCCATTTATGGAGGTTCTAAACTCTCGGTGTGGTGCAGTGAGATGTTGGCTCAGTATGTCGACATTGCCCCTTTAGCACTTACCATCATTTCCTTTACCTTATTGTTCATCACCATTATTTTGGTTATTCAATACCTGGGAAAATTGCTGACAAAATTGATCAAAATTGCAGCACTTGGAATCATCAATCGGATTTTGGGGACTGTTTTTGCTTTATTGAAAGGTATATTGATCTGCGGATTAATTTGCTTTGCAATTGCCGCTATAAATCAACGAATTACCCTTATTCCTGATGATTATTTAGCTGATTCCTTCTTATTTCAGCCGTTGAAGGATATCATTGATCTATTGACCTCTTTTGTTGGTGCTTAAAATTGCCTTTTAGTTGTTCATTGCTGCAATTCCTGGCAATTCTTTTCCTTCCAAAAATTCCAACAACGCACCTCCTCCCGTGGACACATAACTCACTTGATCAGCCATCTTAAATTTATTGACTGCCGCTACGCTATCTCCACCGCCAACTAATGAAAATGCCCCTTCGGACGTTGCTTCACATACAGCTTCACCAACTTGCTTGGTGCCATCGGCAAAATTGTCAAACTCAAAAACGCCCATTGGACCATTCCACAAAATGGTTGAAGAGTTTTTGATGATTTCATTGATTTCGTTTGCGGATTCAGGACCAATATCCAAACCCATCCATCCGTCTTCAATTTCACCAACTGCACATAGTTTTTTGGCAGCATCATTGTCAAACTTTTCTGCAACAGCGGCATCTTTAGGAATATAAACTTCCACTCCATGGTTTTTGGCCATTTCCAAAACATCCAATGACAATTGCAACTTATCATCCTCAACCAAAGAGTTACCAACCTTCCCTCCTTGTGCTTTCACAAAAGAAAAAATCATGCCTCCTCCAATAATGAGATTGTCGATTTTAGGCAGTAGTTGTTCAATGATGGTAATTTTCGTGGATACTTTAGCGCCGCCAAGAATGGCGGTAACAGGCTTTTTGCCCTCAGACAAGATCTTGTTAACACTTTCGATTTCGTTTTCCATCAGGTAACCAAAACACTTATTTTCTCCAAAAAACCTAGCAATGATACTCGTAGAGGCATGTGCTCGGTGAGCTGTTCCAAAAGCGTCATTGATATAAAAATCTCCAAGCTTTGACAACGCTTCTGCAAATGATTCCGTTCCCATTTTTTCATGCTTATGGAAACGCAGGTTTTCAAGCAATACAATTTCTCCTTGCCCCGCTTTTTCAACCACTTTCATGGCCTCCTCGCCAACACAATCTGTGGCAAAATGTACGGGTGTAGACGCCAAAGATTTCAATTCGTCAACGATGTGCTCCAATGAGAACTTTTTGTCAAACCCATCCTTAGGTCTGCCCAAATGGGACATAAGAATAGCTGTTCCGCCATCGTTCAATACTTTTTGAATTGTAGGAAGGGCGGCACGTATGCGTGTATTGTCACGAACGTTAAAATTTTCATCCAATGGTACATTGAAATCTACTCGGATAAGTACTTTTTGGTTTCCGAAATCTATCGTATCAATTTTTTTCATGGTCTGCATTCGTATTGTAGAAAATAACCGCGCAAATTTACTTCGTTATTTATACTTTTGGCTTTCTCAACAAAAGATATTTCCAACATCATGAGTGATATTCAAAATTACATCAATCAAAACCGTCAACGATTTTTAGAAGAACTGTTTGCATTGCTTCGCCTTCCTTCCGTGAGTGCAGATCCAGCTTATAAAAATGATGTGTTACAAACCGCTGAAGTTGTCAAACAAGGTTTATTGGATGCCGGCGCTGATGTAGCCGAAGTGTGTGAAACCACTGGTTATCCGGTTGTTTATGGCGAAAAAATGGTGGATCCTTCTAAGCCAACAGTTCTCGTATATGGCCACTATGATGTTCAGCCTGCTGATCCAGTTGAGCTTTGGAGTTCACCTCCATTTGAGCCCGAGGTTCGAAACGAAAAAATTTATGCCCGAGGCTCTGCGGATGACAAAGGGCAATTCTATATGCATGTGAAAGCCTTGGAAGTCATGTTGCAAACAGGAGGGCTTCCTTGTAACATCAAATTCATGATTGAAGGCGAAGAAGAAGTTGGATCTTCAAGCCTTGAAGGATTTGTAAAGCAAAATAAAGAGCGGCTTAAAGCGGATGTGATTTTAATTTCGGATACATCTTTGATTGCCAATGATGTTCCGTCGTTGACTGTTGGATTGCGTGGATTGAGTTATGTTGAAGTTGAAGTCACCGGGCCGAATAAAGATTTACACTCCGGAGTATATGGCGGTGCTGTGGTAAACCCAATTAACGCATTGACCAACATGATTTCTTCACTCACAGATGAAAACAATCATATTACCATTCCAGGGTTTTATGATGATGTGTTAGACGTCAGTGCAGAAGAGAGAAAAGCCATGAACGAAGCGCCGTTTGATGAAGGTGACTACAAAGCCGGGTTAGGTGTGGATGCTGTGGATGGTGAAAAAGGATATACCTCTTTGGAGCGCACTTCCATTCGCCCCAGTTTGGATGTCAATGGAATTTGGGGTGGTTATATTGGTGAAGGAGCCAAAACGGTACTTCCGTCAAAAGCGTCTGCTAAAATTTCCATGCGCCTAGTTCCCAACCAAAACTCTGAGAAAGTAACGGATATGTTTCAAAAACATTTTGAATCCATTGCTCCTGCGGGAGTTAGCGTTAAGGTTACACCACACCATGGTGGTGAGCCGTATTTGACGCCCATTGATTTTGCCGGTTATCGTGCTGCAGAAAAAGCCATGCAGGAAAGTTTCAACGCTAGTGTTATTCCCCAACGTGGTGGCGGAAGTATCCCAATTGTGGCTTTATTTGAGAAAGAGCTGGGATTGAAATCTATTTTGATGGGATTTGGATTGGATTCTGATGATATCCACTCTCCAGATGAGCATTACGGTGTCTTCAATTTCTTCAAAGGAATTGAAACCATTCCATTGTTTTACAAGTATTTTGCGGAAGAAAAATAAACTTCCAATTTCTTAGGAGCCTTTTATTTTTTGTTCAATGGCTGTGGTTGAATAACCTTCCAGAAATGGAATAATCACCACTTCTCCTCCGTTTGATTTCACAAAATCCGCACCGGCAATTTGATCGACTGTATAATCGCCGCCTTTGCAAAGCACCTCTGGCTCCACTTTAGTTATCAATTCTTCAGGTGTATGTTCGTCAAACAATATAACAGCATCAACAAAATGAAGCGATGCTAAAATTAACGCTCTGGAATGTTCATTCTGCAATGGTCTGGAAGGACCTTTATCCAATGTTTTTACACTTTCATCACTGTTGAGACCAATCACCAATCGATTTCCTAAATCGGCAGCCTTGGTAAGGTAATCGATATGTCCTTGATGAATGATGTCAAAACATCCATTGGTAAATACAACACGGTCTCCGTTGAATTTCCATCGTTTTCTGAGAAAGGAAAATTCTTCAATGGAAATAATTTTATGCGATACAATGCTAAAGTTGTTCATTGGCCAAAGAAGATTGTTTTTTTCTGCCTAAAAAATAGATCCACACCAAAGATATGGAACCGGCAAACATGGTTAAAATCGTTTGAGACGTGTGCACAATAGCCGCAAAAGACAAAGCCGGCCCCTGTGCAATTCCTAATATTCCCAATCCTAAAGAAACAACAATATGATAGGCTCCTACTCCACCGTTCACCGGCACCGCCATTCCAAACCCTCCCACGGCCAATATAAATAGTCCATCAACCAATGTTAAATGTGCGGTAGTGGATAGTGAGAAGAAACACACATAGGTCATAAAAAAATACAGAATCCAAATGATCAGGGTATATGCTACGAAGGTTCTTTTTTTCTTGAGTTTACCAACCGATTTCAACCCTTCCTTTATGCCCAGCCAAAACGTATAAATCTTTTGTGTGAATTGATATTTGTGCATGTATTTCTTGAACAAATACCACCCAACGACAAGCATTAATAAACCAACTACTAATATGAGGATCAGGGGTCCTAAGCCCAGGCTGTTTTTCAGACGTTCATAAAACAAATCATAAAAGAATGCTCCGAACAAATCTAACTTCAACACAATGGTTAATCCAGTAACCGTAAATAACATGATGAAATCAATAACTCGTTCTAAAATGACTGTGCCAAACAATTTATTCACCGGAATTTTTTCCAGTTGATTCATGGTGGTGCACCGTGTGATTTCACCAATTCTTGGAATAGCCAGGTTTGCAAAATATCCAATGATCACGGAAGCCACACTTCCTGAAAGTTTAGGAGTATATCCCATGGGTTCCAACAAAATTAACCACCGATATCCTCTTGCCACATAGGCAAAAAAACCGAGCACCATAGAAAGCACTACCCATGAATAATCAGCGCCACGTAAGTCTTCGAGAAGTTTATTTAAGTCTTGTTCCTTGTACGCCAGGTACAATAGAGTCAACCCAATAAATAAAAACAGCAGGTTTTTTGACGTTTTTAAAACGCGCTTTTTATTCATGCTATTTCAATTTATTTGATGCCGTATCCGGAAAAATTATGGTTGGTTTAAAGGTTTTTGCCTCTTCAAAATCAAGCTGGCAATAAGAAATGATGATGATGACATCACCTGGTTGAGCCCGTCGTGCAGCTGGGCCATTCAGACATACCTCTCCAGAATCTTTTTTTCCTTTGATGACATATGTTTCCAGTCGTTCGCCATTGTTCAAATTTACCACCTGCACTTTCTCCCCTTCAATGATATTGGACGCCTCCATCAACGTTTCATCAATGGTTATGCTACCAATATAATTCAGGTCTGCATCGGTCACCGTTACGCGGTGAATTTTGGATTTCAATACCTCGATAGTCATCGCCGGCAAAATTAAGGAAATAATACCATATTGTCGATTAACCTAACATCCCCAACATGTGCCGCCACACAAGCCGTAACACCACCATGCGAATTCCAATTTTCAATGGAGGTCAGTGTTTTTGAATCTACCAATTCAAAGTATTCCAATTGCACATCGTTTTGCGTTTCGTACAATTTGATGATCTGATCTTTTACCCCCTGAACACCTTCCTTAGTTGCCAGTTCTTTGGCTTTATTCAAACTTTGAAATAACAAGGTGGCTGATTGCTTTTGATCTTGGCTTAAGCGCTCGTTTCTGGAGCTTTTTGCCAAGCCACTTTTTTCCCGAACAGTGGGTGCCTCAACGATCTCAACCCCTAAGTTTCGGCTATCATTCAACTGTTTGATAATGGCCAATTGTTGAAAGTCTTTTTGCCCGAAATACGCCTTTTGTGGTTTGACAATCTCAAAAAGTCGCTCAACAACCGTCGCCACTCCATTAAAATGACCCGGTCTAAATGCCCCTTCCATTACCTCGTCCATTCCTTGAAAGTCGTACGAAACTTTTGGCTTTTCAGGATATATCTCTTGTTCCGAAGGAATGAATACTAAATGACATCCCAACTTTTCAAGCATGGCCATATCGGCACTCTCATTTCTGGGGTAAGTAGCTAAATCTTGAGCATTGTTAAACTGAATGGGATTGACAAAAATGGAACATACTACCACATCACACTCCTCTAAAGCCTTTTGAATCAAAGAGGAATGGCCTTCGTGTAATGCACCCATGGTGGGCACAAAACCTATGGACTTTCCTTTGTGCTGGTGGTGAAAATCAGCAACACCAGAAACTGTGTGGCATACTTCCATCTTAGCCAGTTTATGCATCCTAAATTTACCGAAAAGCGCTGATACCTGTAATGTCCATTCCGGTAATCAATAAATGGATGTCGTGCGTTCCTTCGTATGTTATAACAGACTCCAAGTTCATCATGTGACGCATGATGGGATATTCACCCGTGATGCCCATTCCTCCATGAATTTGTCTGGCTTCACGCGCAATTTTTAATGCCATGTCCACATTGTTTCTTTTAGCCATGGAAATTTGCTGTGTGGTTGCGCGGCCCTCATTTTTTAGTACTCCTAATCGCCACGTAAGCATTTGAGCCTTGGTGATTTCCGTTATCATTTCAGACAATTTCTTTTGTACCAATTGGAATGATGCAATAGGCTGATCAAATTGTAAACGTTCCTGAGCATACCTCAATGCTGAATCGTAGCAATCCAAAGCCGCTCCAATTGTCCCCCAGGCAATACCATATCGTGCTGAATCCAAACAACCCAACGGTGCGCCCAATCCTGATTTATTCGGCAATAAATTCTCTTTGGGAACCTTAACGTTGTCAAACACCAATTCGCCAGTTTCAGAAGCGCGAAGTGACCATTTACCGTGTGTAGTTGGGGTGGTAAATCCTTCCATTCCTCTTTCCACTACCAATCCGTGAATTCGTCCACTTTCATCTTTGGCCCAAACCACCGCAACATCCGCAATAGGAGCGTTGGTTATCCACATCTTGGCGCCATTTAACAAATAATGATCGCCCTTATCAACAAAATTGGTCACCATGCCTCCCGGGTTTGATCCGTGATCCGGTTCAGTTAAACCAAAACATCCTATGAATTCTCCCGTTGCCAATTTTGGCAAATATTTTTTTCGTTGTTCTTCGTTTCCATATTGCCAGATCGGATACATCACCAATGAACTTTGCACGGACGCCGCAGAACGAATCCCTGAATCACATCTCTCCAACTCCTGCATGATGATACCGTACGAAATCTGATCCAATCCTGGTCCTCCGTATTCATTTGGAATGTACGGCCCAAATGCTCCAATTTCACCCAAACCTTTTACCAAGTGTTTTGGATATTCTGCTTTCTGCGCATAATCTTCAATGATGGGCGACACTTCCTTTTTTACCCAGTCGCGAACGGTTTGGCGAATGAGTTTGTGCTCCTCTGTGAGCAATTCATCCATCATATAATAATCGTGGTGTTGATACCTATCGTCTGCCATAAGTTGGTTTTTGAGAGGCCAAAATTAGTGAATAATCATAAGGAACTGCGATTCGTTTAGATAATCTCCTGATTTGTGCGGTTTCACAGCGCGCCTGGCGTTTTTAATTTGATGAAAATAGTACCTTTGCGCACTTATAATTTAACCCTTTATGAGTCAACGAGTTCGAGTTCGTTTTGCCCCTAGCCCAACAGGGCCGTTGCACATGGGTGGCGTAAGAACAGCTTTATTCAATTACCTCTTCGCGCGCAAGCACGGTGGAGATTTTATTTTGCGCATTGAGGACACCGATCAAACCCGATTTGTTGAAGGTGCGGAACAATACATCATTGATTCGCTTAACTGGTGTGGGTTAAGCCCTGATGAAGGACAAGGTGTTGGTGGCGATAAAGGCCCATATAAACAATCCGAAAGAAAAGAAGCCGGCATATACAGAACCTATGTGGACACGCTGCTTGAAAACGATCAGGCATATTATGCCTTTGATACACCGGAGGAGTTGGACAAGATGCGTGAGGATATGAAAAAGGCAGGTGTTGCTGCTCCTCAATACAATGGAATTACCCGTACTCGTATGTCAAATTCGTTGACGTTGCCATCTGATGAAGTGAAAAGGAGATTGGATGCCGGAGATCCCTATGTGGTACGCATTAAAATTCCTCGAAACGAAGAAGTCAAGTTTCATGATTTAATCCGTGGATGGGTGGTTGTTCATTCTTCCAATCTAGATGATAAAGTAATTTTCAAGTCTGATGGCATGCCGACATATCATCTGGCCAATGTAGTAGATGATCATTTGATGGAAATTTCTCATGTAATTCGCGGCGAAGAATGGTTGCCCTCTGCCCCACTCCATGTATTGTTGTACCGAGCATTTGGTTGGGAAGAAAAAATGCCTAAAATGGCCCATCTTCCGTTGATATTAAAACCCGATGGCAACGGTAAATTGAGCAAACGTGACGGTGATCGATTGGGCTTTCCTGTGTTTCCCATGGAATGGAATGCCAATGGAGAAACCGCTTCAGGCTATCGGGAGAAAGGATACTTCCATGAAGCTTTTGTCAACATGCTTGCCTTTTTGGGTTGGAATCCAGGTACGCCGCAAGAATTGTTTACCCTGGATGAGTTGGTAGAAAGTTTTTCATTGGAAAGGGTTGGAAAAGCTGGTGCTAAATTTGATCCTGACAAAACACAATGGTTTAATCAACAATACTTACGTACAAAACCGGCTGCTGAATTATTAGAGCGATTGAGAACCTATGATATTGATTTAAGTGGGTATGAAGAGTCAAAATTATTGGCCATGTGTGAATTGATGAAAGAACGCGCCACCTTTGTGCCGGATTTGATGGAGGGAGCTTATTTGTTGCATGAACCTGAAAGCTATGATGAAAAGGTTGTTCGGAAAAAATGGAAAGAAGGGAGTGGTGAATTGATGACAGAATTAAAGGTTGTATTTGAAGGCCTTGCTGAATTTAATGCTGAATCGATTGAAAATGCCTTCAAGCAATTTTTGGAAGACAAATCCTTGGGATTTGGTGCTGCCGGTCCTTTATTGAGGTTGTTGTTGTCAGGAAAAGGGGCGGGTCCTTCTTTGTTTGAGATAGCTGAAGTGCTGGGTAAAGAAGAAACGTTGAAGCGAATGACGGAAGGCATTGAAAAATTAAACGCACATGTCTGAGATCTATTTAGACGGTATAGAAGTTTACGCATTTCACGGGTATTATCCTGAGGAACAACGCATTGGTGGTAAGTATCGCATTGATGTAAAAATGGTAACCGATACCACGGAAGCTGAAAAAAACGACACCTTGCAGGATACGGTCAATTATGAAAAGGTCTTTGAGTTGGTTAAAGAAGAGATGAAAGAACAATCCAAACTGATGGAGCACATTGCGCACCGCATTGTCAAGCGTATTTTTAGTGATTTTCCACAATTGGAATTGGTGCGGGTAAAGATTTCAAAATTACATCCCCCCTTGGATGGTATTTTAGACAAAGTGAGTATTGCTTTGGAAAAAAGAAGGGAAGAAATGATTTAATAGGGTGTGGGGTGATTTATTGATGCAAATTCATACTTTTGCACCCAATATGGTCGCGTGGCCGAGCGGTTAGGCAGAGGTCTGCAAAACCTTCTACAGCGGTTCGAATCCGCTCGCGACCTCAGAAAAGCACTGGTGAAAACCGGTGCTTTTTTAGTATCTGGCCTTGATAAAGCATTGAAAATCACTAGCGATAGTGTGTGCCATAATTAGAATCGAGCAATAATACGCCGATTACACTCAGAAATGATTTCCAACAATTCAGTTCTTCAATTCAAAAAACCCTATATCGCAGTGTTAAATAAGGAAGTATGCAGGTGTTTTTTGTCCACCGAAAGTAAATTGTAACCCCTTACGGAAAGCTGACCAGAAACTAACATTTGATTATATTCCTCCATCGACTTTTCCAACTTTTCTACTCTTTCCTTATTTTTCAGGTTTTGGTGAAATTCTTGAAGTGTTTTTTCTAGTAGTTCCGTTGTTTTTTCAGACATCTAAATATACTTTCTGGTTTGCACAAATATAGGAAACTGATTCTTCTGAACGTAATCTATAAGAAGATCATAGTAAGAACGAATCAATTCACTTTCTTTAATCATGTTACTGTAATCTTCGATTTTCAATCGCAATTCCTTTTCAAGAGTATCAATGTTTATAGGTCGTCCATGTGATTTCCATAATTTGTTATCACTGAGTTTATCCGCAATCTCTTCTGCTCTTTTTACTTTTTCATCTTTTGAAACACGTTTACCTTTTTTTATGGGATCAGAATGATGAGTCGTCCAATTTTTAAATTTATATTGAACTAGCCATTTCTTTAACAATGCAATGGTTAGTTCTTTCGCTTGCTCATAACCTCTTAATTCTCCTAAATCCATGTCTTTTAGGATTAAGAATTCGGCGTCTGTTAAATCATTATTTCTTGCCTTTTCAAGCATCTCATTTACTTTATCCAAATATCCAAGAGCAGGAATAAACCTTCCTTCTTTATTGGGTACTTGAGGATCAATGGGGCCAAGCACTGAATAATAATCCATGTAAATATTATCTCCGCTCATACAAAAAATGGTTCCAGCACTATATGCATAGTCTGGGACTATAAAATTCACTTCTTTATAGTGATGTCGGATAATATTAACATACCTTTCAACGGCGTTGGCACTACCACCATTTGTTGTTAGCACCACAAACAATTTATTCTTCTTGTTTTCATCTGTGGCCAATTGTTCGACTATTCTTCTAAATGAACTTTCATTTCCATCTATCATTGGGCCGAAATAGGAGAGCACATCAGCCTTAAAATAATTTTCCAACGCAATCAACCTCTGAATTAGTAATTCATGTACTGTTCTATCTACAGCAGGCTTCATTTAAATTTATATTAATGATAGTCTTCAACAAGGTCTGTTTACTTCCGTTTAAACTAAATTAGGTGAAGTTACGCTGCTGTTTTTTGAATAGGTACTCAAATTGATTTAGGGCGCTGAAATATGAACACGTTATTTTGAATTGATTTGTTGATTTTTCTAAGGTGAATGAAACACTAATTGGCTCCATCCCCTCCCATTTCCCTATCTTTGAATTACCATGAAGGCTATTTTGTTTTTCTGTGTTTTGTGCATCACCATGCAAACTTCTTTTTCCCAAGTGGTCTATCGCCAGCTGGAAAACGGACAAATTGGATACAAAAGCACCATCACGGCCAAAAAGAAAAACAATAAAAAAAACATGGCTATGTTGCGTGAATGGGCGTCGGATGAAAAGAACCTGACATACACCCAATTGAAATTGGACGATGAAAAGTTTTCTTTTTTAGAGTTCAAGTCATCCACCAAAGTTCCTAGCGTAAAACAAGAATTAAAAATCACCTACAAATTGCATTTCGACCTAAATAAGAAGTCCATCGAATACCGCATTTCAGACTTTTACATTGACGAAATTGAAATGACCCTGGACGATTGGTATGAAAAATATAAAACGTCTGACCGAAAGCGTGTTAAACGAAATGTTAAATTTGTGACCGAAGGATTGGATGCTAATATGAAAATGTTGATAGCTTCTTTTACCAAAGAGCTTTCAAACTAATCGGTATCCTGAATGATTAAGATTATGAAAAATACAGTTGTTGCTGCCCTATTGCTATTCGTATTTACACTGCCTGCATTGGCTCAGGAGGAACAAAAGCTTATGGAAGTTAAACCCATTACGCGTAAAGTGGCAGGAGAAATCATCATGTTTGATGGTGATACATTAACAGGAAAGATCAAGGTGAAGTCTGCTACCCAGTATTACATTACCTCCATTTGGTTTGATGAAAAACTGGATATCCGCGAAGGACTGACGGCCTATAATGTCAAGAAGTTTTATCAGGTTGTCCCTTTTCCGTTCCGAGAAGAATATGGTGTAGACACCGTTTATTACGTAAGTATGATTCACCCTAATTCACCCAACAAAAAGGTATTTCTTCGGGTGAAAAAAGAAGATTACTATTAGCCAGTGACTGCGGAGTTTCGAATTCTGCTCATCGATAATTACGATTCCTATACGTATAACCTTTATCATTATTTCCGTCAGATAACGGATTGTGAAATTGTGGTAATTCGTTACGATGAACTGAATCAAACTACCCCGGAAGATTTTTCCCACATTGTTATCTCTCCCGGCCCAGGATTGCCAGATGAATATCCATTAATTCATGAATTCCTCATCGAATATCAAGATCAAAAGCAGTTTTTGGGCATTTGTTTGGGGCTTCAATGCATGGTCACAGCCTTGGGTGGAAAATTAGCAAACCTAAAAAAAGTAATGCATGGCGTTGCTACCACAGTTGATATTATTGACCATCAATTTGAATTTGATGGTTTGCCCAACCAAATTGAAGTGGGGCATTATCATTCCTGGGTGGCAGAAGAATCTACTTTGCCCAATGTTTTTACCATAACTTCAAAAAATGAAGATGGTTTCATTATGTCAATTCGAAATATAAAAGGAAATATGTGTGGTATTCAATTCCATCCCGAATCCATCATGACGCCGGAAGGGTTAAAGATATTATCCAACTGGTGGGATAATTCGATTAAATCAGCTTGATTTTATTGAACAGCTCTTCTTTGTAATTTCCTCCAATGGGAATTTCTTTTTCGTTTTCTTCTACTTTAATGACCGAGTGTTCAATGGATTTAATTTTGTCAATGCGCACAATATACGATCTGTGAACCCGAATAAACGCCGCTTTGGATAGCTTGTTGTAGATATCCTTCATGGTTGAATGGATAACGTATTTAGCATTGATGGTGAAAATGGAAACATAATCTTTTAAAGCTTCCACAAAAAGAATCTCACTGGAATTCAATTTTACCAATCGCGATTTAGATTTTACAAACAAGAAATCTCCAGCACCTGAATTGTCAACTACAGAATACAATAAGTCAACTTCTTTTTTCTTCTCTTTTTCTTTGGAATGCTTGTACAAGGCCATTTCAATGGACGTATGTAAATCTATTTCCTGAAAAGGTTTGATGATGTATCCGTATGGCTCCGTAATCTTGGCCTTGCTCAATGTGTTTTCGTCTGCGTAGGCCGTTAGATAAATAATCGGAATTTCGTGCTTCTCACGGATTTTACTGGCGGTTTCAATGCCATTTAATTTCCCTTTCAACATGATATCCATCAAAATCAAATCCGGGTTCAGCTCGTCCACCAGTTTGATGGCCTCCTCACCCGTTGCAGCACTTCCACACACACCATAGCCTAATTTCTTAAGACTAAAGTGAATGTCTTTAGAAACAATGCTTTCATCTTCTATGATCAGGATATTTTTTGAGTTCATTTTACGAAGGGCTATTCGATTGAAACCAGCGTCAAATTTATTATTTTAATTTAATTAGGAAAGTCTGCGGGACGTAGGTCAGCGTACCCGGCGATTGTTGATCTTAAATTCCACTCCTTTTTTGTATTCTACCACTAAAACAACAATTCCTTGTTCATTGTATGTTTTCCAAATGCCGTGTTGTAAACCGAATTCAAAGTGCTCTTCTCTTTTCAGTCTACCGGTTTTGTAATAATACAGATGTTTACCTTCTGGAGCGCCGTCTACATAACTTCCTCGGAAACTCAACTTTCCATTAGGGAAATAATGATTCCATTCTCCATCTCTTTCTCCTGCTCTGTATTTTCCTTCTTCCTTATGATCACCCATGATGTAATACCAGGGACCTTCTTTATTCCCGTCAATGTATTCCCCTTCAGTAATGACCGTAGCACTGTCGCTAAACTCCTTCATTTTTCCATCTTCTCTTCCTCTCCAGAAACTTTCTTCGCGTAAGATTTGTCCATCTTCATAAAACCATACCCAATCTCCATGAGCTTTACCTTCTTTATTGTATCTTCCTTTTTGTTCTACACGTCCATTTTCAAAAAAGTAATCCCAATTGCCAATTTTCTTTCCGGCTTTATATTTTCCTTTGGCCCTGATTTTTCCATCTGGATAATAAAATTCCCAACTTCCTTTTCGTTCACCTTTTTCATTTAGGTCGCCACTTTCAAAGACCACATCATTGCTGTATACCACGGCGGATTCAATTTTTCCGGAAGGATCATAACTGGTATGTAAACCTTGTTTCTGGCCTTGTCCATCATACGTGCCTTCCGTTTTTACAGTCCCATCATCATAGTATTCTTTGCGAACGGTTAGATCAAATAAATCCCCAGGTTCCTGATGAATTACACCATTCACATACAATATGGCTTCAATCAAAATGCCCTTTTTATCGTACTTCTTAACATAGCCATTCAACACATCATTTTTGTATCGGGATTCAACTTTTAATTTTCCATCCGGATAAAACTCTTTCCACACCCCTTGTTTTCCCAAAAGGTTTTTGCGATTGACTTTTTCTTTGTTTTTAATAAATCCATGATTGTAATTGGCAATGGTTATGATTCTGCCATCTCTGGCATATTCCAGCGCCCTACCATCCAAAATTCCCTGAACATATGGAGTAGTTTTCCAAACCAACGAATCATTGGTTGGATAATAATCGGTTACTTTCCCATCCAACACATCATCCAGGAAAGGTTCCGATTTGATGAGTTGACAACTATCATTAAAAGTATAAGTAAGCCCATTTTTTTTATCCCGTTCGTAATTGATCAATCGATAAAGATCTCCGTATTTGTTGTAGAATTTCCACTCACCGGTGAGCAAGTGATTTTCTCTATTACCTTCCGATTTTAAGAGTCCCGATTGAAAATAGGTTTTCCAGTATCCTTCGGGTTTGCCATCAACAAGTGTTCCTTCGCTCGACTTCGCGCCGTCCGAGAAATAGAATGTTTTATATTCTTGTTTTTGTGCATACACAAAGGAAGCTAAAAAGAAGAAAAGTAGACCTATTTTATACCTCTTAAAATTCAACATCAAACAATCTATATATATTATATTTTTAAAAGAAAGATCTATAATTATTATTATCCTTTTAATACTGTTTAAAATTTATTTCAGATTTTTTTGAAAACACAGATATGAAAAAAAGATAACATTAAATAAACATTAATTAATTACTATATAATTCTAAAACAGCTATTTATATACTTATCAACGATCTTGTTCAAAACCTTATTGTCAAAATAAAATTACGAATGATTCTTCAGAGAAATGTTCAAAACGTGCTAATAGATTCTTGGTAAGATTCAAAAAATTATTTTGGTAGAAATAAAAACTGGATTCATTATGAAAAAAATATTACCAAACAACTGGAATTATAAGTTAATTTTGAACAGGAATTAACGAAATCAACGTAGCTATGTCAGTAAGTAAAAAAAGTGTCTCTATTGGTTGCGATCATGCGGGTTTTGAGTTGAAGGAATGGATAAAAGAACAATTTGCTGATGCATTTCAATTCGAAGATTTCGGCACTTATTCCGAAGACAGCGTTGATTATCCTGACTTTGCCCACAAGGTTTGTGAGAACATAGAAAATGAAAAGAGTGATTGGGGTATTTTGATCTGTGGATCAGCAAATGGCATTAGCATGGCAGCTAATAAACATCAAGGAATTCGTGCTGCAGTATGTTGGTTACCAGAAATTGCTGCTTTGGCAAGACAACATAATGATGCCAATATTATTTCTCTGCCGGCGCGATTTATTGATAAAGAAAAGGCAAAAGAATGCATTCAAGCATTTATAGATAATGCTTTTGAAGGAGGGCGTCATCAACGACGCGTTGATAAAATTAGTTGCTAAGAGCTAGTTCTTCTTCCGTAGATTCACTGAGCAATTTCTCCAGGAACATCTGAATTTCTTCCACGTATTCCACATAAATATTGCCAGTTCCAGGACCATAAAATCCGGTATGGATTTTTCTGATTTTTCCGCTTCTATCAATAAAAATGGATGTAGGATAAGACATCACATGATTTAGCATGGGCAAAGTTTCAGAAGCATACGCTTTACCTGCTTTACCAGCCAACAGAAAATCATAATTCGCATTAAAAAAATCTTTCATTTTAATCACCTTTTCTTTGTTGGTGTTAAAATCTTCAGACTTTTCATAAGCAAGTGCTACAATCTCCAGGCCTTGTTGGTGATACTTTTCGAATAGATCAGCATATAAGAATGTTTCATCGGCACAATTTGGACACCAACTTCCCATGATTTGGACAATCACCACCTTATTTTTAAAACGTTCATCTTCCAACGTAACAGAATCGCCATTTAGATCTGGGAAATCAAAAGCCAACTTATCATATCCATCTTTCAAAAATGTAAGGGAATCCGGATGTGTAAGGGCAAATTCTTCATTCTTGACGCCAGTCCAGGGCTCATGCCAATGATTGCCAGACCAAAAATCCCCAACAATACCACCATCCTCATTTTTCACAGCCTTAAAAAGGAAAGCATGAGATCCATCAAAACATGAAAGGAATAAGGTATCGTCACAAACACAACCTTCTAAAAACCGATAATCACCTGTTTCGGTTAAAAATGTACCAGTTACATCATGTCCTTCTTGATTAAACAACCCAATGGCTTTACACACTTCTTCGGGATTATCTTTATCGTACCCAAAAGTCACTTCCCACTTACCATCAAAATCGGCAACATTGGTTGGGTCCTTTTCTAGAAAACGATATTTTTTTCCATGCACAGCAGTGAATGGGATCTTGTAATCTTTACCTTTTGAATAATTGTGCCAAAAACCGATGAAACTACTTTCATCTTGAATAAGTCCTTTGAATTCCGAATCGAAAAATGGAAGACTTGCAAAAATGGAGTCACCTTCACGTCTTATGTCTCTAATGGTAACCACCTCTTCAGCATTGGTTACCTCAATCATATAATCTTTATCAGATTGTGTAAGTGTAAAATTGAAAGGTAGTTTTTGTTGGCCGAGATCAAACTCCATGCGCCATGGACCTTCCTTTAGATCACTTGTTTGTGTAGATTCCGTAGGAAGATTGCATGCAAAGAATGATAGGACAATCAACGTATACGTGAAAACATTATTCATTAATTAGCTCAAAATTGGATTCAGGCACAAAGTAAAGTTTATTTTCTTTAAGGAAGGCGTTTTGACAAAAGGATGCCAGAATATAGCAATTCAAAACTTTTAGTAATTTTGATAAATTAATTTTTCCATCATGTTGTTGAGTTTTTTACTTGCCATAGGCCCTTGGCAAATCGTATTGGTTGTAGTGGTTATTTTGTTGCTTTTCGGGGCTCGTAAAATACCTGAATTAATGAAAGGAGTTGGCAAAGGAATAAAAGAATTCAAGGATGCCACAAACGATGATGAACAAAAGGATTCAGAAGATAAAAAGTAATCCATCCCTCAAACCCTAATTCATTGGAAAAGAACGAATATTTCATTTCCGATCTTCAGGAGGACCTGAAGAAGGGGAAGAAGACTTGCATTGAACATGTGCAAGAGGCCATTGATGCAATCAAAAAAGAAGATCAATTCAATGCGTTTCTTGAAGTTTTTGAGGAGTCAGCTATTCAAGATGCTAAGAAAATTGACATCAAAATTTCCTCAGGAACACAAGGAAGACTGGCGGGAGTTATCGTTGGAATAAAGGATAACATTTGTTACCAAGGCCATAAAGTTTCTGCCTCATCCAAAATTCTCGAAGGATTTGAAAGTTTGTTTTCTGCAACAGTTGTCGAAAAATTGCAAGCAGAAGATGCCATTATTATCGGTCGACTCAACTGTGATGAGTTTGCCATGGGTAGTTCCAATGAAAACTCCGCCTTTGGACCGGTTAAAAATCCATTGGATGTTACAAAGGTTCCCGGAGGATCTTCCGGAGGAGTGACTGCTGCAGTTAGCGCAGGATTATGCATGGTAGGGCTGGGTTCGGATACCGGTGGATCCATTAGACAACCCGCATCATTTTGCGGATTATATGGAATGAAGCCCACATATGGAAGAGTGTCAAGACATGGCTTAATTGCTTATGCTTCTTCATTTGATCAAATTTCGCCGGTAGCAAGAAGTCTTGAAGATTTGGCATTGGTTACCGAAATCATTTCAGGTAAAGATGATTTTGACAGCACAGCGGTAAATGTTCCTCATGAAAATATAGGCGACATCAAATCCTGGTCAGGTAAAAAGAAAATCGGTGTATTCAAAAGTTATATAGAACATGAAGGGCTAGATCAAGAAATCAAAGATTACGTTGAATATACATTGAGAAAGCTGGAAGCGGAAGGTTTTGAAATATGTTATTACGACTTTGATTATTTGGATCATATGATACCCGCATATTATGTGCTTACCACTGCGGAAGCATCTTCTAACCTAGCGCGTTATGATGGAATACATTTTGGATACCGAAGTCAAAAAGCGGTAGACCTGGCAACTACTTATGAAGACTCAAGAACAGAAGGGTTTGGCCCAGAAGTGAAACGACGAATTATGTTGGGAACGTACGTGCTCAGCGCTGGTTACTACGATGCTTATTACTCGAAAGCTCAGAAAGTGAGAAGAAAAATACAGGATAGGGTTAACGAAATTTTGGAAGAGGTTTCATTTTTATTACTTCCTACCACTCCTCATACTGCATTTGAATTGGGATCACAGGCGGATGATCCCATAAAAATGTACCTTGAAGATATATTTACAGTACAGTCCAACCTCAGTGGACATCCGGCAATTAGCCTACCAATGGGTACGCATTCAAATGGACTACCATTCGGAATTCAGTTGGTTGGCAAGAAATTTGATGAAGAAAACATGTTTGACTTTTCAAATGAACTACTTCACATGAAGTAGTTCATTAATAAAGGGTTAATTATGAAAATTAAAGGATTGAATAGAAGAAATTTGTGGGTTATGAAATGGTTTCCTTTTTACTTCGTATTGTTTTTTGGGATAAACAATGGTTATGCTCAGCATTATGTTTCGTGTGAAGAGCACGATGATGCATTCACAGCAAACAAACAAGAAATTCCTAATGATTCCTTTCTTATAAGCTTGCGGGCTTCGGACACCTCTTTTGTGAATTGGTATCAGGATGAAATTCGAAATGATATTGCAACAGTATCAGGAGAAGACACCATTACCCTTTCTTCTTCATTTTTCATATTCAGAGCTTCAGACACACTTGTAAAAGAGCAATTGACAGAATTGGATAGATACAGCCCGATTGATTTGCGCTACAATGGTTATGTAAAGGCATTCATTCGCATGTATACCGAAAAAAAACCTGAAGTGTTGGCAAGAAGTATGGCCAGAATGCCATATTACGAGCCGCTATTTGTTGAAATGTTGGACAAATATGATTTACCATTAGAGTTGAAATACTTGCCAGTTGTTGAATCTGCATTAGATCCTTTGGCAAGAAGTCGAGCCGGAGCCCGAGGCCTATGGCAATTCATGTACCGCACCGGTAAAATGTATGGCTTGAATGTGACCTCATATTACGATGAACGTTGTGATCCCTATTTATCCACAGAAGCGGCTTGCAAATACTTAAAGAAACTACATTCGATTTATGGTGATTGGCTGTTGGTTATAGCTGCTTATAATTGTGGGCCGGGGAATGTGAACAAAGCCATTCGCAGATCTGGTGGATATCGGGATTATTGGCAAATCAGAAAATGGCTACCCAGAGAAACTCGTGGTTATGTACCGGCATTCATTTCTGCTACTTACTTATTTGAACAAGATTTGAAACTGGATTATTATCCGGAGTATGAAAAAATGAATGTTCGAAGAGATACGGTTAAGGTCAAACAACCGCTTTATTTCAGTTCGGTTGATAGTATTCTCAACATTGATTTGGAAGAAATTCAATGGATGAATCCGGTTTATAAGTTGGATTATATTCCAGGAGGAGAGCAAGCGGTTTTGACTTTGCCTGCAAACAAAATGGCTGAGTTTTTCGCGATGGAAGATTCGCTTTATCGGCATACTGAAATACTTCATAGTAAACCCGACATGCCCACTCCGGTGAAGCGGGCTAAACCAACGGGTGAATTGATGGTCTATGTAGTTCAACCTGGAGATGTGTTGGGATCCATAGCGGAAAACCATCATTGTTCCGTTTCTCAAATCAAGGATTGGAATAACATGTGGAGCTCTCGAATTTATCCTGGTCAGCGATTGAAACTTTACCCTGGTAAGAAAGTTGTGGTTGCCAAAAAAGTTGAAAAACCCAAGTCGGTGCCCGTTAAAGATGAAAACTATGTCTATCACATTGTTCGACCTGGTGACACGTTGTGGGATATTGCTAAAGAATATGGCTCCGTTGATGTTAAGCAACTTATGCAGCTGAACAGTGACATGAATTACAAAAACCTGAAGCCAGGCGACAAAATCCGGATTTCTAAACGAGGCTGATGAAAAGGGCATTATTTTTCATAGTATCTCTTTTCATTCTTACTTTTCTGAGTTGTGATCAAAACAAGAATTACCTCGGATTAGGTCAATCAAATGGAAAGAGTGGAGAAGTATTGGTGGTTATTGATTCGTTTCCCTGGAGTGGTGCGGTTGGAGACGAAATAAGGCAAGCCCTGATGACAGAACAGGAAGGATTGCCGCAATCCGAGCCCTATTTTCATGTAATGAATGTGCAACACAAATCCTTCAGCAGATTCCTCAATTCCCACAGAAACATCATTTATTATAAGAAAAACACAGAGCAAAAGCAGGCAAACCTGAGTTTTAAACGCAATGTTTGGGCAAAAAATCAGGTGGTTGTGAATATCGAAGCGCCATCGGATGAAGATGCTGCTCAGGAATTGGCCAAATACGTGAATGAAATTCGAGAGCTATTTCGAAATGAAGAGAATGACAGGCTTACTTCGCATTTGAAAAAACAACCACAAGCTTTCTCAAAGGAAAAATGGCAGCAAAGAGGATATAAAGTCATTCTGCCGGATGTGTTTAAAGTGGCAAAGGAATCGGAAAAGGTTATCTGGTTCAGAAGAGATCAACAGATCGGAGAGCACACCGTTACTCAAGGAGTACTGGTTTATGATATTCCTGCGAATAGCAATTTGGCTTCCATCAAATGGTTGGTTGATAATCGCGATTCCGTTACACAAGCATTTGTGAATGGCCCTTCAGACAGCTACATGAAGGTTTATCGGGAATATCAACCCGTATATCGTTTATTGGCCAAAGACAATGCTGACCTTCATGAATTCAGGGGTTTATGGAATATGGAAGGCGCTTTTATGGGTGGACCTTTTGTCAACTACGCACTTTTTGACGAAAAGAACAATAGATATATCTGTGCCGACGTTTTTGTATTTGCACCTAAGTTTGACAAGCGTGAATACTTGCGAGAATTGGAGGCCATTGGACAAAGCTTAACGCTTCTCCCGTAAAGTCATCAGGCAATTAGTAAAATGGCGTCGAAATTGTTCCTAAATTTACGTAAGACGTTATGGCCGAATCACATTACAAAAATCTGATATCCAGAATAGATGGTTTTATCAAGAGATATTACCGGAATGCGCTCATTAAGGGTAGTTTATTTTTTCTTGGGATACTGATTGTAAATGTTGTCTTGTTTACAACATTGGAATACCTGTTTCACTTTGGAACATATTTACGGGCGGCATTGTTTTACACTTTTTTGCTGTTTGTTTTTGGGGCGCTTTACTACTACGTGCTCAACCCATCCCTCAAACTATTTAAGTTGCGAAACGGAATTACCTATAAGCAGGCATCTGTGATGATCGGTGATCATTTTGAGGAAGTGAAGGACAAACTCCTGAATGTGATTTTACTGAATGAACAAGCAAGTTCCAGAGAAAACAAAGCCATTTCAGATTTAATATCCGCTGGGATCGAGCAGAAAGCATTTGCACTTGACGCAGTACCCTTTAAAAGAGTCATTGATTTTAAGAAGAACAAAAAATACCTCAAGTTTTTGTTAGCGCCTCTTGTTATTCTGTTGCTCATGAGCTTGACAGTTCCTGATGTTCTATCAGATGGCTCTAAAAGATTGGTGGCTTATAATAGTGAGTTTGTTCGGGAGTGGCCATACGCCATGACCATAGAAAATGAATCACTGGAAGCCATTAAAAGCGAGAATTTTGATCTAAAAGTCAAAGTTGAGGGCGACGAAATTCCAGAATCCATTGACGTGGTAATTGGCGATCAGATCATCAACATGGGAAAAAAGGGAAAAAGAAATTACGTCCACACTTTTCGGCATGTCAATGAAAACATAGAATTCAAATTGCGCAGCCCGGATTTCGAGACACAGACTTTCGAGATCAGTGTTTTTTCGCAACCTAAATTATTGGATTTAGGCATTTCGTTAGAATATCCATCCTATATAGGGCAGGTGCAGGACGTGCGTAAAAACTCTGGAGATTTAATTGTTCCGGAAGGCACAAAAATTTGGTGGAATTTACAAACGTCTGACGTTGATGATGTCCTCTTTTCGTTTGATGGAAAAGAGGAAGCGTCGGCCTCAAGAGAAGGCACCAGTTTGTTTAAGCACAATTTGGTGGCCAGAAAAACTCAAGATTATTACATCAGAGCAACCAATGAATTCTTTTCGGAAGACACCTTGTTTTATCGGCTGGTGGTACAGCCGGATCAATTCCCTGAAATATTTGTGGCTGCAAAAACAGACACTCTTTTTACAGCTGCTTTTTTTAGTGGTTCTGTTTCAGATGATTATGGTCTCTCTTCCCTTCAGTTTCATTATCGCATTAGTTCCGATACAGCCAATGTATTTCGTCATGAGAAGTTGGAACTAGCATCCAATGTGACCTCCTTTGATTTCAATCATTTTTTGGACATGAAATCACTGCAACTATCAGCAGGTCAGACCATTGAGTACTATTTTTCCACTTCAGATAACGATGTGGTGAATGGACGTAAAACAGCTAAAACATCCATAGCAAAAATCACCCTTCCCAAGCTTGAGGAGATCCGAGAAATGACGGATAATAAATCAGAAGATCTCAAGAAGGACATGAAAGAAGCAATGGACAAGGCAAAAGAGTTGAAAGAAGAATTGGATGAATGGCGAAAGAGCAATGTAGATAAGAACCAAAAAAACTGGGAAGATTCCAGAAAAATGGAGGACATCATTGAGCAACACAATGAGTTGCAAAAGCAAGTACAGTCGATTGAAGAAGAGATTAAGAAAAACAATGAGTTCAAGAGTAATTATTCAAAACCCAATGAAGATCTGCTGCGCAAACAAGAACAACTGGAGGACTTGATGCAAAATTTGATGAACGAAGAGATGAAAGAGTTGCTGGAGGAGATGGAGAAATTGTTAAATGAGATGGATTTGAACGAGATGAACAAACTCATTGACGAAATGAAGATCAGTGAAGAAGATTTAGAAAAGGAACTCGATAGGTCTCTGGAGTTATACAAGCAGTTGGAATTTGAGATAAAGTTGGATGAAACAAAACAAGAGCTGGATGAATTGATCGAATCGCAAGAAGAGTTGACAGAGAAAATGGACGATAAGATGAGCCAGGAAGAGCGTGAGCAGTTGTCAGAAGAGCAAAAAGAAATCAACGAGAAGTTTGAAGACATCCGAGAACAAATGGATGATTTGGAGAAGAAGAATAATGAAATGGAGCAGCCCAACAAAATGCCAGACACTCAGGAACAACAGGAAGAAATTGAGAAGAACTTAGAAGAGAGTTTGGAAAAGTTAAACCAGAAAAAAGATAAGAAGTCAAAGGAGATGCAGGAAGATGCCAAAGATGGCATGCAACAATTATCTCAACAGCTGCAGCAGATGCAAATGGAAATGCAAAGTGCGGAGATGGAAGACATGGAAAGCCTGCGAAGAATTTTAGAGAATTTGATTCAGTTGTCATTTGACGAAGAAGAATTGTTTGCGGAATTGGAGAAGATCAATGTCAAGGATCGCCGGTACCTGGATCTTGTTCAGGAGCAAAAGAGAATTCGGGACGATTTGGTAATGGTTGAGGATTCGTTATTTGCACTGAGCAAGCGAGTTGTGCAGATAGAATCATTTGTCAACAAGGAAATTTCTTCCATAAACGACAACATTGATCAGGCGTTGAAAAAGATGAATGACAGAAAAGTTGGGGAAAGCGTAAGCCGACAGCGTTATGTGATGACATCCATGAACAATTTGGCTTTGTTATTGGACGAGGCCTTACAACAAATGCAAGAGCAGATGGCACAACAGATGCAAAACAGCAGTTGTAAAAAACCAGGAAGCCAGGGAAAACCAAAACCTGGTTCTATGAAAAGCATGCAGCAGCAATTGAATGAGCAGCTCAAGCAAATGAAGCAGCAGATGGAAAAAGGAAAGAAGCCAGGTGAGAAAGGCAAGCAAGGTTCGGGAGGAAAAGAGTTGGTGGAGATGGCGGCAAAGCAAGCTAAGATTAGGGAAGAGTTGAGAAAGATGGCGGAAGAAATGGGAGACGGAGATGCTAAAAAAATGAATGATGTATCGGAGATGATGGAAAAAACAGAAGAGGATATTGTGAACCGAAACATTACAAGGGAAACCTTGATGCGGCAGGAAGAAATTTTAACGCGCTTATTGGAGGCAGAAAATGCGGACAGGGAACGAGAGATGGAACAGAAACGAGAATCAGTTGAAGGAAAAGATTTGGAAAAACGTAACCTTTCGGATTATTCGGAGTATTATAGAGTCAAAAGTGAAGAGATTGAATACCTGCAAACTATAGATCCTAAGTACAGCGGGTTTTACAAAGCCAAGATTTCTTCCTTTTTTAAACAATTGACGGAATGACTGTATCGCCACAGCAAACAGAGAGTTTACAATTGACCTCTAAAATTGAGAATTTGATGGAGGTTGAGGGTTTTATTAATCGCATTTTTGAATACAGTGAAATCAGTGAAGAGTATTATGGCAATATGTTGGTAGCGGTTACCGAAGCGGTAAATAATGCTATGAAACATGGCAATAAATTAGACGACTCCAAACTGGTTAAAGTAGATTATGATTACGGAGACAATCTACTCACTTTCAAAGTCACTGATGAAGGGATTGGTTTTGAATTTGACAACCTACCAGATCCTACCGCTCCGGAAAACATTGAAAAGCCACATGGTCGTGGGGTTTTCTTAATGAAAAACCTGGCAGACGAAGTGGAATTTCATGAAAACGGAACGGTTGTAGAGCTGCGATTTGATTTGAGTCCCAACTAATCATGTCTTATCATCTTAGTTTTCACACTCAGGATATTGAATTTAAACTTCCTGACGAGCGTGTAATATCCCAAACCGTAGAAAAGTTAATTTCCACTGAGGACTTTACCCCGGGAGAAATTGTGGTTGTGTTCATGTCTGATGATGGATTATTGGAGATGAACCGCAAATTTCTTGATCATGATTATTACACAGACATCATTACGTTTAATCATAATGAGGAGAAAATCATCAATGGGGAGTTGTATATCAGTGTGGATCGTGTGAAAGAAAATGCCAAAGAATTTAAAGAGAATTTTGAGCGGGAAATAAAAAGGGTAATCTACCATGGGGTGCTTCATTTAGTAGGCTACAATGATCATACAGATGAGGAGAAAAAGGAAATGAGAGCGCGCGAAGAATTTTATCTAAATTTGCAATCGAATTGAATTTAACGTTCCACGTGGAACAATTGAAAAGATGTTTACGCAATACGATGTCATAGTAGTTGGAGCAGGTCATGCTGGGTGTGAAGCCGCAGCTGCTGCCGCAAATATGGGTTCAAATGTGTTGTTGGTTACCATGAACATGGGAACCATTGCGCAGATGAGCTGTAATCCGGCTATGGGTGGTATTGCCAAAGGACAAATTGTTCGGGAAATTGATGCCATGGGCGGATACTCAGGAATTGTGAGTGACCGATCGGCCATACAATTTCGCATGTTAAATCGATCGAAAGGGCCGGCCATGTGGAGCCCAAGGACACAAAATGACAGAATGATGTTTGCTGCTGAATGGCGAAGTATGCTGGAGCAAACGGAAAATGTAGATTTCTGGCAAGCCATGGTCAATGGGTTGATCATTGAAAAAGACACGGTGGTTGGCGTTAAAACGGATTTGGGAATCGACTTGTATGCGAAATCAGTAGTGTTGACCAATGGCACTTTTTTGAATGGACTGATTCATATTGGTGAAAAGAATTTTGGCGGTGGTAGAGCATCGGAGAGAGCTGCATTTGGAATTACCGAAGATTTGATCAAGTTAGGTTTTGATGCGGGAAGAATGAAAACCGGCACTCCTCCAAGAGTGGATGGACGATCATTGGATTATTCAAAAATGGAAGAACAAAAAGGGGATGAAAGCCCGGAAAAGTTTTCATTTTCAGACACAAAGGCATTAGAGAACCAAAGATCTTGTCATATAACGTATACCAATCAGGAAACACATGATTTGTTGAGAGATGGATTTGATCGCTCACCCATGTTTTCAGATAAAATCATTGGAACGGGCCCTCGCTATTGCCCGTCCATTGAAGAAAAGATAGAACGATTTGCGGAACGAGAACGGCATCAGATTTTCGTAGAGCCGGAAGGGTGGAACACTGTGGAGATTTACGTAAACGGATTTTCTACGTCCCTACCTGAAGACGTTCAATTTGAAGCGTTAAAACGAATACCTGGTTTTGAAAATGTAAAAATGTTCAGGCCTGGTTATGCCATTGAATATGATTATTTTCCTCCAACTCAGTTGAAACATACGCTGGAAACTAAGTTGGTGAACAACCTTTATTTTGCTGGCCAAATAAACGGCACCACGGGATATGAAGAGGCCGCATGTCAGGGGCTAATGGCAGGAATAAACGCACATCAAAAGGTAGCTGAGAAGAATGAAATCATTCTTGAGCGAGACCAAGCGTATATTGGAGTGTTGATTGATGACTTAATAACTAAAGGAACCAAGGAGCCTTACCGCATGTTTACTTCAAGAGCAGAATACAGGCTTTTATTGCGACAAGACAATGCGGATGTTCGTCTGACGGAATTTTCACACAAATTAGGTTTAGCAAGTGATGATAGGTTGAAAAGAGTTGAAGTTAAGCAGCAAGAGACTAACGACATTCTCAAATTCATTAAAGAAACCAGCATTGAGCCAGAAATCATCAATGATGCGTTAGGAAAACATGATACCGCACCAATCAAACAAAAGGTAAAGATTGACTCCTTATTGGCAAGACCTCAACTTGGCTTGAATGAATTGAAAAACGGCATATCTTCCTTGGCTAAATTTGTGGAAGACAAATCAAAGGATAGTCAGGAGCAGGCAGAAATTCTTGTGAAGTACAGCGGCTACATGGATCGGGAAAGGGAGTTGGCCGATAAAATGAAACGCCTGGAAAAAGTTAAAATCTATGATGGAATAGATTATCATTCTTTTCCATCACTTACCATTGAAGCAAGGCAAAAGCTTTCTGAAATTAAACCCCGTACGCTGGGGCAAGCAGCAAGAATCAGCGGGATTTCACCGGCTGATATTTCCACCCTGATGGTGCACTTGGGACGCTAATGTTTCACGTGGAACATAAAAAAAGGACAACCGAAGTCGTCCTTTTGTAATGGGTTCTACTTTCTCTGTTTTCAAACAAAGAGGTTACTAAGTTAAGAAATTCTTTTTTCAAAAAAATAGTCGTACAGACAATTTTTTGGCAACAGAGGAATTCTAATGAAAATGTTTTTTTAGTCGCAATGCACGACGTTCAATGAATTCGAATGAAATAATAGCGACTACCAATGTCAGGATAAGGTTTAAGGGAAACTTCTGAATGGCGATTGCTGCTCCTTTTGGACCAGTACGAAGAAATATGCCCTGATAGATATACAAACCGTATGATATTCTTCCAATGTATCGCAAAGGCGCAAATTCCAAAAGGTTCACAACTTTAGTGCCTTGATTGTAATTTATCCAGGTTAGCAAAATCCCTATACCCATCGCTTGAAATATGGGCGAGCTGGTAAGCAATAAATTGGGCGAATAAAGTGGAAATAAATACAAAACCATGGCCAACACAATTGGCTTGAAGTTACCCTCGAACTTGTTTTGCCAAGCATCATTAAACTTGCTCTTTAAAATCGCGGTTGCGCTACCAATCATAATTGGACCCACCCCCGGAATGAACCAACGATTAAATCGGTATTCTTCTGCAATGGAAGTATCTTGTAAAATGAGATAGTTTACTACACACAAGACCACTATAATAATGGAAAACACAGTCAATGATAGTCGGCGTTTTAAAAGAAAAATAACCAACGGCCAGGTCAGATAAAATTGCTCTTCCAAGGCGAGTGACCACATATGGCTTAATTCCAACGAAAAATATTGATTGGGAACAAAATTATAGACATAAAAAAAGGAATAAATCAGCCCCCAAAAATTCGAAGGCACTGCTTTGAAATACATTAATGGAACAATGATGATGTAGAAAATAAGCAGCGCAGGTAATAAACGTAAAAAACGACGTGCGTAAAAATTCTTGAAATGAATAGATCCTGATTTTACCTTCTCATTGAGCAATATGGAAGTAATTAGAAATCCACTAAGTGTAAAGAAAATTTGAACACCAGTATCTCCACAAATGATTCTCCATACTCTATTGGAAACTTCAAAAAATGAAGACAGATACTCATACAGCCCAAGGTGTGTGATAATAACAAGCATTATCGAAATGGCTCTAAGCGAATCGTATCCTTTGATGTATTTCATGTAAAGTGCGCTTTGGGCGGCAAAGATAGAAAAAGGTCTTGCACTAAAAATGCTTGTTAGAGCCCTTACTTCATTGGAGTTTAATTTGAATCGCCTTCTGAATCAATTCTTGAATTAGCGACAATGGAATATCCGAATTCGGATCGATGGGTAATACAGCCATCCTTTTTCGAGTCCCAGAGGACAAGTATGGTGAGTTCATCAATTGACCATCAACAAATCCAATGTATGGAAAAGGAGTTGATTTATCTTTCCACACGTAACACAGCATCTTTTCCTGGTAACAAAAAAAAGGCATACCGTATTTTAAATCAGTGGTGATATGGGCATCAACAGAAAGAATGATGTCTTTTACGGCCAGCAAGCAGCTTTTGTCTGGCTCATTTAAGGTTAAATAATAAGAATCATGACTGTTGATATGGGCTGACATTAAAATTTTGATTTATAGGGTATAAGCGATAACTATTTATTCTTTTTATTCAATCATTTCGGCACAATTGTTGGTGTGATCCTGGGTAAATAGTAAAGGAATTCTTCTTCCCAAAACCCAGTTCTGAATGAATACCTATCTTCCAAATATGAAAATAAAGAATCTTATAAATTATTCGCTGTACGGTGTGTGCTTTTTATCACCTGTATTGTTGTGCGCTCAAGTGCGCATTGGGTATGATTTTTATGAAAAAGAATACATTGAGCAACACAACATTAAGTCAGTAATTGAACTTCATTATTCAGGAGAAGACGACCCATTACAACACCTCGAAGACACTACTGGTTTTGACAAAAAAAGAATAAAGTTTGATAAAGCGGGAAATATATTGAAGAGAAACGAACATTCATCGGAAGAAGTATCAGTCAAAGGGTATGCCGCTTATGAAAAGGAGGAAATAGAAGAAGTGAAAGATGAAAATGGATGGGTTATTGAGCGAAAATATTATTACAATGAAAAGTATAGATACAGTGAGCTATTTGAAAGAGATGATCAGGGCAAGGTGACAAAGGTGTTTCATAAAGAGGATGAGGTTTCGGCCATTCACCTTGAGTTTTTTTATGATGAACAGGGAAATAATACTAAAACCATCGTCCATGATAACCCCTCTCTCAGTCTGATCTTACGCACCTTTAATGATAACAATCAATTGCTGACGGAAAAGAAATTTGACACAACAGATAATATAAGTCGTTTAGATTCAATTATTTATGACAATTTCGGCAATACCACCGATCGCTATTATTATGATTTTCGTGAAGGCCTTAAAATCTTGTCGGATCACTATGCGTTTAAATACGACTCGGAAAACAGGAAAATCTGGAGTGGCAGGTACCATAACAAAACTGGGGAGTTAACCTTTCATTCTGAAATTAAATACAACAAACAAGGAAACAAATCGGGAAGAAAAGATTTTGTAGAAGGTAAACTTCGTAAACAAATCATTTGGCAATACGAATACTACAATTCGTCAGATTAATTGCCCATCGAACCTAAAATAGCGAAACAAAGCGCATCAATATTGTCTGATCGCTCATGAAAAGCAGATACATTGGAAAGAATAATGACCCCTTTTTTCTGCTTGACATCCAACGCCATGGAAGTGCTAAATCCCGCGGTTCCTCCATTGTGCCAACACCAAGTGTTTTCACCAACGGCAATCAAATGCCAACCTAAACCTATGGACATTTGTTCGTTGATTGCAAATGTTTGGTCTCTCGTTTTTGCAAGCACAGCGTTGGATGCATCAAACTGAGCATGAGCAAATTGTGTCAAATCTTCTACATTGGAAACAATGGCACCGGCGCCGGCAAGCGCATCAAAATGCCAATAAGGAACAACTTTTCCTTCAGGACTTCGCCCTTTAATTTTTGTGCCCTTTACTTCATTTTCATTGACGGACGAAGAAGGCATGTTGTACGCTGAGAATATGTGTTTTTCCAATAGACTTCCGTAGTCATCACCCATTTTTACAGAAACGACATGCCCCAATAAACCAGCCCCTAAATTGGAATATTCATAACCTATTTCAGGGTTTTGATTCAACACAATCTCTTTTGTCAGGTATTCATCCAACATTTTACTGTCATAATCCACATAGGGGTCGTCTTCGTTGACCGTTTCCAAATCCAGGTTGGATGGCAATACCGGTAAGCCTGAAGTATGGTTAGCCAATTGCTTAAAGGTGATGGATATGGAATCTGGAAGCCCTGCAGAAATGGGGTCGTCGAGTTTTAACATTCCTTTATCTTCTGCCACAACCATTAACGTGGATGTAAATACTTTTGTCAACGATCCAATTTCGAACATGTGTTTGGAATTGCTGACTTCCACAATGGTGTCATTCACTTTTCGCAAGCCAAAATATTGAACTTCCCCATTATTCAAAAGGGCAATGGAGGCTTCTGTTGAATCGGGAAAGCCCTTCACATAATTGAATATCAAAGCAACTGTTTCACTATCCAAAGCATTTTTGGATGTTTCTCCTGGGCCGTGAGCATAACCGCCAAGAGAATAGGCAAAGCACACTAGAAAGACTACATATTTCATTTGGTTCAAATTTCTATGAACAAGATGCAGTTTTTTTCAGTTGCGCCAATCAAGGCCATGTAAGATTTAATATTTTTTATGAAAATAATTACGGCTGAATGATAAGTACAAACTCATAAAGAGCTGGGTGCTCGTGCACTTCAATGTTCCATCCAAATTCGGAGGAGAGTTTTTCAGCAAAATTGGTAGGATGGGCATAAAACAATGAACTCTTTCGCTTTTCGGGATCAGAATGAAGGGATAAAAAATTAACTGAAACGGAGGTTTTCACATGTTTCATCAATTCCTGCAAATGTACTCGGATATGTTCTTCCCAGGTTGCATTTTCATGTTCCAATTTCACATGAAACACGCCATTTAATATTGCAAAATTCACATGCAACTCCTTCGGCAACTGGGTATAAAATGAAACTCCTTCCGTTTCAGCGTAGTGTGCTTTGGTTTCGGCGATAATGCTCTCAGCAATATCAAAGCCATGATAATCAAAAGAATAGCCAGAATTTTTCAGAAAGTCATACAAGGCACCATAACCACATCCATAATCAAGCACACTGAAAGATTCATTTTGTGGAAGGTGGGAAGTCAGGCGTTCAAATCGCCTGACTTGAGCGTTTTCGTCATTCCAATCCACACCTTTTGGTTGTCGACCAAATTTGTCGAACGCATTGCTGTAGTATTCGGATACCCGGTTTTTTATCATGGTTGATTTCAGATAAAAGCTGAAAGTAGTACAATTTCACTAATTAGATTTAAAAGACGTGAATATCTTGAATGAAAAGGCCTATCTTCGCTAGCCCCAAAAATGGAAGAGAACAACAACATACCTGAAAAAGCAGTAGAATCTGGAAAACGATCCATTTGGTGGCATTTAAAAAATGCCCTCAAAGGAACCGAAGCAGATTACACCAGCATAGATCTGAAAAAGGCGATTTTTCTATTGGCCGTTCCGATGATCTTGGAATTGGTGATGGAATCCACTTTTGCAGTGGTTGACATCTATTTTGTTGGAAAGTTAGGCTCTTCAGCGGTTGCGGCGGTTGGTTTGACGGAGACCTTTATCTTTTTGATTTATTCCCTGGCCATGGGGCTTTCCACGGCAGTTACGGCCATTATTGCAAGACGAGTTGGTGAAAAGAATACAGCAGATGCCGGGAAGTCTGCAGTGCAGGCCATCATTCTTGCCTTGTTAATGTCGTTGCCCTTTATGATAGCTGGAATTTTTTATTCCAAGGAATTGATGTCCTTAATGGGAGGCGATCAATGGGTAATTGACAATGGCTACAAATACACACGTTGGATGTTGGGAGGAAATGCCATAGTGGTGTTGATTTTTGTAATCAATGCGATATTTCGTGGCGCTGGAGATGCGGCAATTGCCATGCGCGTATTGTGGATTGCCAATGGATTTAACATTGTGTTGGACCCTATTTTGATTTTTGGATTAGGCCCGATTCCAGTCTTTGGAATTGAAGGGGCCGCTATGGCAACGAATATTGGACGGGGAATTGGTGTGATGCTGCAATTGTGGATTTTGATGAAAGGAGGTAAGCACATTCAAGTGACCATGAATCAGCTGGCCTGGGATGCTAAAATCGCCTGGAACATTTTAAAAACATCGTTAGGAGGAATAGGACAAATGATCATTGCCATGACATCCTGGATCTTTTTGATGAGAATATTGGCAGATGTGGGCAGCGCTGCAGTAGCCGGTTCTACCATTGCTATTCGTATTATGATGTTTACCTTGATGCCCGCCTGGGGATTTTCGAATGCCGCCGCCACATTGGTTGGACAAAATCTAGGTGCAGGAAACCCTGGAAGAGCTGAATCTTCGGTGTGGACCATTGGCTTTTACAATATGATATTTCTGGTGGCGGTCTCCATCTTTTTGTTCTTTTACAATGAGCCACTCATTGCCATTTTCTCTTTAGATGCGGATGTGATTTCCATTGGCGGAGAATGGCTGCGCATATTGTCGTATTCCTATTTCATTTATGGCTGGTGGATGGTTTCTGTGCAAGCGTTTAACGGATCTGGAGACACCAAAACACCTACGAAGATTAATCTTGTATTCTTCTGGCTAATTCAAATACCGCTTTCTTACTGGCTGGCATTGACACTCAACTGGGGTCATTCCGGCGTATTTTGGGGAGTATTTATATCTGAAACCACGGTAGGTATATTTACACTTTGGTTGTTCTCGCGCGGCAAGTGGAAATTGTCGAAGGTGTAAGTTCTACATACTATTCGCAGCAAAGCACTTTTACTTGATGGTATCACTTAATGTTCCGCTCATGGATGCCGGAAATGCAACAATAATGATCCGTTTCAGGGCAAGCACATAATCGGAATACCAGGGACATTTTTGAATGATGGTTAAGACGATGGCTACTATGATCAAGGAAATGAAATAAGTGCCAAGCACACGTTTGAAAAAACTAGCAATATGTTTTCTAAAATTTCCTTTGTAAAAATTAAAAAACACAAAGGCACCAATGAATAAGAGAGAAACCATGCTCAGCATCGCCACGCGTGATACCGATAAAATACTTCCCAGGGTCCATGCCTCTTCAGAAAAAGCAACGGGAATGGCCAGTAATGACGACCCAACAATGACTTGAAAAATGTCCCTGGGCTTAAACTCAACCATTATGGGCTTGAGCGCATAACTCAGAATTTCTCCGGATTTATCGGCAATGGGAATGACTCGATGTAAGTAGCCGCCAATTCGTTTGACGGCAGTTTCTTTTACTTCGATTTTTTCATTCATCTTCAGAAAATTTGGAACACCTAAATGTAAGGTATTTGGAGGTCAAACGAAAAAAGCACCAACCCCTAAAGAGCCGGTGCTTCAATCAAGTCAATTTAATAATTAAAACCAACGAAAGGTACAAAAAATTGAACGTACATCTCCTGTAGGTTTTGCAAATTATTTGATCATCTAAAATCACATTTAACCCCAATATGGGCATGATACAGGCACATATCTAAATGCGAGATTCGTCATAAATAAACCATGGAATTGCTTGTAAATTGGGACTAGACAAACATGTACAATCACGACATGATAAGTAAACGGCATGAAAAGAAAAACAGGCATCTGGCTGGATAGTGCCCAAGCCATTATTGTAGACATTTTTGATGATTACGAAGATGTGCAAATCATCAAATCATCCATTGATAATAAAATTCACCACAACAATGAAGGAATTCGCGGAGATAAACAGGGGGGTCAATGGATCAATCACGAAAAGACCTTTGATGAAAAGAAGAAAAATCAAATGAACGAGTATTTAACTGGCATCATCAAAGAAATTGAGAACTGGAAAGTGGAGGAGTTGTATTTATTTGGTCCTTCTGGAACCAAAACACAACTCCATAAAATGTTGCAAGACAGAAAAGACATGAAGGAAATGAAAATTGTTGAAGCGACAGCTGACAGCATGACCACCAATCAGGTGGTGCATGAAGTGAAGGCGTATTTTGGGAAGTGACACGGCGCTTAAATAACGTAATAATTGGCCATAAATGCTTATATTTAAGTAAACTAACTTAATTTGCCTATGAAGCATTTGTACTCTTTTTCAACATATTTACAATTTCATTTTTTCATTTTCGTCATGTGCCTATTTTCTATCATGAATATGTCACATGCCCAACAATATTTTCCCATGCCAACGGAATATGCCAGATGGCGGGCTGTAACCCAAGCTTATGACCTTTCCACAATTGTTTATACCCAGATTGATCAATTTGTGATACATGGTGATACCGTTTTGGATTCCCTGACATATGCCAAGATTTATCGTGCAAATAATGATTCCATAATTGATAGTTCTTCATTTGTCTATATGGGGGCACTGCGTGAAGACAGCACCAAAAAAGTGTATTACCGTGGCCTGATTCCAAGTCGATATGTTTGCGATTCGATTTATGCGGAGGATGAAATTCTATTATGTGATTTCAGCCTTCAGGTGGGGGATACCGTTTCATTGTGGGAAGACAGCACCAAGATGGCCGTAACCCATATCAACAATATTATGATTGGTGGCGTCAATCGAAATCAATGGCATTTACAAAATGTTAACATATCTGGAGCAGCACCGGATAATGATACTTGGGTAGAAGGAATTGGCAGCATGAAAGGATTATTGTACGGACATTGTCTTGAATTTGAATGGGGTTATTATTTGGCCTGTTTTGAAGACAGTTTGATTTTTCATGATTTTACAGGAAGTTGCTTTACAGTGGGAGAGCAAGAGCAATTTGAGGAGAAAACATATAAAATATATCCGAACCCATCATCTGGTCGGTTGAATTTTGAAGTGGATAAATCTGCCATATCTATTGAAATAGTGGACTATTCAGGAAGGTCAAAATTACTGGAAGCCATTAAACCAGAGCACAATCAAAAAGGTTCATTGGATATTTCATTTTTGTCATCCGGTCTTTATATGGTTTTGTTCCGAACCGAACAGGGAGTATCAGGGATTTCTAAATTGGTTGTGGAGTAAAAGAACGTTGCCTAATAAGGAATCACGTTATAACGAACCAAGTCGGATGTTTTCGTACCTAAAGTGTCAAAGACTACTTTACGAATGATGCCCACGCCATCAGCAAAATAAAGATCAGTATCGAATTCGTATACAGGCTGATATTGATTGGCAGCCGAAATGCGAACCCTTGTTACATTCATGAAAACATTTTCTCCCAACTGAAAAGTGTCAAATTTTTCCTCAATTCCAGCTCCGTTAAACGTGAAACCAATCGGTCTGGTATGCATATAAATAGGCTGGCCGTTGCGCTCATTATGTGGTGATCCATTAATTTTTATATTATTGGAGATCAGCAAATAATTATGCCAGACTCCAAGGGTTATATTTTTGAATTCCATAAAATAAAACTGCCTCATTCGTCGAGTTTTACAATAATCTTTACGACAAAAATCTGGGAAAAATGACCCTTCAACATGTGCTAGAACTACACTATCGATATCGGAAGAATCATCTTCGTAAATCCAATATGAATCAGGGGAAAACAAATAACTGGATTTAAAGCCTTCACTTATGTAATGGTATTCTTTTGAAATTTCTACATCTTCTTTTTGGCAAGAAAAAAGGAATAATGCTGTACTTAAGAAAAGGAAATATTTCATACTTATATAGACGAAATAGATAAAGTGATCGTTGGCATCATACAAAGGGTAGAGGAAAATAGAATGAAATACTTTATTGGAAATGCCGCGGTCATCTGTTGGCGAATTATCATCTTTGTAAGGTCAATTTCACCAACAGATGATGTGGATCCTAAAAGCAGTTGTTATTTTTCTATTCGGCATAATTCTTATGCTGGGCAAATGTGGTCCGTATGATAATTTTTATGAAGTCACCAAAAAGATAGTTACACCAGACACCATTCGATATAATGAGCCATTTGATATTCAATTGATTCTGTTGAATGAAACCGAGGATAAATTACAACTTACTATTAATCAAGATCTTCGATATTCTGTGAGCATTAGTATTAGTATTTATTGTAGGCAGCAATTTGTGGGTTCAATTGACCATAACCATGTGAGAAAAAAGGGTAAAAGGGATAAACCAAATGATAAAAAAATTTTATTGAACCCAAATGATTCGTTAGCCTATACGTTTACTGCTAATCTCGGTATGAATCATAAAAAAGATTCTTTGATAATGAACGTTACTGATCAGCCGTCATATGATTTTTTTCTCTTTAAAAATGATAAGGCATTATTTCAACAATGCGATTCATTGGCGTTACATTTCTCTGCCTCATGGTTGCCAGGAAAATTACCACCCCTAGATGCTTTAGAAGGCACTAGCTGCAACAAGTGGGTTTATTTAGAACGGTGATTTTACAAAGAAATAAGAATGGTAGAGTTGGGGTTATGAACGTTTGAGCTTTAATACCTCTGTAGGTGCTGCATCTAGAATTTTGCTTTCAATACGTATTTATAAAAAAGGGTCAAGCAAATAGAAATGATGCCGATAAATAATAATGCACGCCAACTTCCATGAACACTTGGCCCCGTAAAAAACCAAATCAGCACTAACCAGGACAGAAAAAGTACGGTTGAAATGGTGACAAACCCTAATGCAAATAAGCTCCACCTACGAACATGAAACATATCTTCTCTGGACGATAAATATGTGAGCAATAGAACACCCGTTAGGATAATGACAAAATCCACAGTGATTGGCCATCCCCAGATAGGTGATAAAAGCATTATAGCCCATAGAACCCGAGTGAACCACAAATAGAGAATAATAAAAATGAACGAATAGGCAATGCAATATAGAACTAGCTTTTTCAACGGTATGTCATTTCACAAGGCGATGAATTAAAGATAATTGAATTTGTAGGATAATTCCAAAGCAGGCCTTTCCAACAGAATGCGAATTTGCCTCGTCTTTAGTAATGAATGGGAATGTTTAAATGTTGCATACCGTATGTGTGGCTTGGAATCTTCTTTTTTGCGGATCATTCCTGTGCTTCGCAAAAAGGAGAGTTCATCGGAACACTTGAATTTGCGCCAATTCTTTTTCAAGCAGAAAGATTAGGATCAAGTCCTGCATCCTTATCCACAGATTTAAGCTGGAGTTCAAGCCTTAGTCTGCAGTATGGAATCAGCAACAAAATCCGATTAGGAGTAGGTTGTTCCGCAATGAAAATAATTTATTCTTCTGTGATAACCACAAGATACAATAATCAACAACCAGGAGGAGGACTTAATTTAGGCTCAATTCCACCCTATAGTACGCGAGTGACAGCTTATGATCATAGGGCTTACTTAATTGGAATTCCTGTATTTATGACATACATGCTCACAGAGCTTCAAAAAGGGTTAAAATTATTCGTAAGACCAGAAGTGAATACATCCTTTATGGCCTATAGTTGGTCTGAGCAGCAAGGTTTGGATGCCGGTTCTTCCACAGCACCTTCTCTTTTGGAAGCAATCAATGTTTTGGCTGGAATGGGTGTAGGTCTTGAAATCAACCTGACCAAAAACACCCTAATCACGATAGATCCATTTTACGGTGTTTATCTGAAAGATTTGAGCCCACACCTCGAGCCAAACCAGCAGATGTTTCGTATGAATTTTGGATTTGGGTTTTCTATTTGAATTTGGATACTGAAAATGCATTGTTCCCAAAGCAAAATGTAATTCAACAAGTAACTTTTTTAAAAAGAAGTTGCACATACATCTATCCGTCAAATACAATATTCATTAAAACTCAATCTTATGAATAAACGGACAATCTTTTTTTTACTTGTGTCATTAACAGGTTTAGGCCAAATAACGTTAGAACATACTTATGACGGCTCATTAATAGATGACAACCGTTCTGATTTCGTATCTGTTAAAGTAGGGCCAGGAGATTCCAAATATATTTACACTACCAAGTCTAATGGATTTCGCATTTACAATTCGGATCATACTTTATATGATACTGGACACTTCCCCGTTTCCACTACAAATTTTAGTGTTTCTCATTTTACTACATCCTTATTTGATTGTGATTCAACTACCATGGAATATTTATTTTATTCAGTAGACATAGTAGGATCATATTTTGTTAATCAGAATGTATCAATTTACAGGACCGATGGAACATTACTTTTCTCAAGGGACAGTGCAAATGGCAGCCGCGTATTATTTTCTCATGGTGTAATTACAGACAATGTTTACCAAACATCAACGGGAGCAAGAATGGTATTACCAATGTCAAATGGTGATATTGAAATTTATGAATTGTGTGGAAACGTTCCTTCGAATTATTTGTCTTCTGGAAACCCCACGGAGAATGCTACGGCTGAATTCGGTTCATTAAAGGTATTTCCAAATCCTGCATCAAATTTTTCAACCGTAGAATTTCAATTACCTGAAAACAATCGGTCTGGTGAAGTTATTGTAATGAGTCAAGAAGGAAAACAGGTGAGACGAATTCCCGTGAATGAATTTGAAGGTCAACAAACGTTTTCAACACTAAATTTAGAGAGTGGTGTTTATTTCTATTATCTAAAGACAAGTTCAACCATTACTCCCAGTGTGAAACAAATAATCATAAATTGATAAAGAGTAAATCTGGTGATTTGAAACTTTGTAGGGTCAGTTCCTAAATTCATGGCGTTACTTTTTTTACAAATATCCAATAATGATGCGGTATATGTGTGTAGTTACCTTCTACAGGATATGAAATGGAAGATGATTGTAATTCATACCCTAGGGAGTTAACGGATCCCATAATTTTTAGGATTTCCGAATAGTCCAATGTGCCTTCAAATCTTTTAGGAAGATTTCGCAGAATAGTAGAGTTAGAATCTGGACCTATCACAATATTGATAGTTTGCAATTTACCTTTGGTATGCGATTCAATGATAGCATATTCTTCTGTCCGTTGAGCAAATGAGGTAACGCACATCAATAGACAAATGACGGAAAGTAATGGATTCATAAATAAGCAGTTGAGTTTATTATTTATATGAGGTTATTTCCAACATTCACTTTACAGCTTTGGCCAAGTCCTTTAGATCATCATCTTTCACTTTATAAGAGGCAGGGCTGTATTTCGTATAGACAATTTTGCCTGTTTTACTGTTGTACACGGTAATGTATTTATCTGTAGAGCTCTTAACGTACATCAAATAATAAAATGGATCATTTGAAGCGATAATTTTATCACTTAGTGCTTTGGCGTTAATTAGCTCGTAATCATATGGATATCCCTTAAAAATTTTAGCCTCATCCAGCCGTTTGCTTTCGTCACCATTGAATTTATTAAAGTCCATTAATGCGTAATCAACGACGTAGAGCTTATTTTTTGCCAATTGCTTCACCTCACTGTTTTTTGATTCATTATCATAGAGCCAACGCTCAGAATTGTCGGACAAATATTGATTCACAACCTGCAATTGATTGCGAATAAATCCTGGATGCCAATTTCTGAAGACCCCATCATTGTATACATAATCCAGGGCATCTGAATTTGCACCTGAGGGCATTTCACCAAAGAATTTACCCTCAGGATGAAGATCAATTCGGCAAAAAGATTTTTTTTCTGGTTTCCCTCTTTTGTTCTTTCCCATCATCCATAATTGTAAATAGATGTGCGTATGATCGTAGTTCATACCGGAAGACATATTGGTTACATTGGTATTCACACCGGCAATGGACAAAATCGAGAAACCATCAATGTTTGAGGTTTTAAATGTGGAATAAGGAACAAAAGAAATTTCCGTAACAGTCCAAACATCTTCCACTGCAGATTTAAGTTCTTGTAAATTGTCTCCAGGCCGATACACGAAAATGGTTTTCGAGGATTTTAATTTTTTTAAGTCTGACAATTCAAATTCACCAGATTTTAATTTAACCATTTCAATGGGACCTACCGCGATTTGCCCAACAGAGTTCAACGAAAAAGATAAAAGGATTAGCACACAGATAATACCTGAGTAGCTGGGTTTAGCATCAAAAGACATAAAATAGAAGATAATTAAACAATAAGGGCGGGTGCGGTAAAATTAATCAAAGCCGTAGAGTTTATCAACCCCTGAATCTCAAAATAAATTTTGTAGGGTCACAAGTGTAATTTTCAAGGAAATCTAACAAAAGCAATTCACAAGAAATCAGTTCATTCGATAGAAAAGCTTGTCATTATTAGATGTGTCAAAATGAATTCCAACTACACCGTCATCGTGTGTATAATAAATTCCTTTATTTCTGCTTACATAAACATCATTATATACTGAATCTGCTATAACTACAGAATCAATTGGTTCGGGATAATAATATTTCTCATCCAATTGATCATGAACTAAGTAATTAGGCACATATAAACTATCAAATACGTAATAACCAGTAGGGCGAGAAAAATCTCTAGCGTATGCCATAATAAGTAAATGATTGTAATACGAGATATCATCTGCCCAATAAAAAACAGGAATTATTTGCATGTACAGTTCGATGAATTCTGGTGAGTGATTATGGCTATTGTTGTTTGGAGGACTGCCTGCGTACCAGCGTCTCCCATACAAACCTGAAGCAAAACATTTTTGCTTTAGAAAGGGGTTTGTAGGACAAATTCTTTCAAATTCGTATTCTTGAATGAAAGAACTGTGCCCACCTGATCCATTATAACCCAATTCTTGACCAAAATTATTCCTATATCCTATGGATTTCTTTGAAGTGAAAAATTCTGAAATGAATCCAAATTCTTCGAAAATTAGCGATGTATCATTCGTAAAAGTAGAATCCGCACAGGCCCCTGAATCATTGCTGTCGTTCATTATACTAGTTTCTTTTTTGCACCCAACAAAAGCAAGCAGAATTAAAATACAAAACGACTTTATTAATTTCATAACGTGAAGAATTCAATTGGGCATTAAACACATTCCCGATATTTTGATAGACGATTTTCAATTTGGAATCGTTGGATCATAATGGCAATTGGTAGACTTTTCCTAAGTTTTAAACTTTGTAGCTTTCCACACCCCCTTAACAAACCATTTATGGACCATTGTTTCCCGTTTACTGAATTGCTTTGTTCACAAAATTGTTCACTAATGACACCGAATCAAACTTATCACCGAATTGTCATCCCTGTCTTGTGCAACAACGAGTTGATTTTTATAAAAAAAATATGAATAAGGATAATAAGTAGAAATAGAATCAAGCGGGTCATATTTCAACTTATACGCGGGATGCCCATCGGTGTCACTTACTAATGTATAGGATGAGGCAGAAATAATGGAATCTTCGTTAACAATAAATACAGAATCTTCTGTAAACGTAAGATATTCACAGCCAATTGGTGAATCTACAATATATTGGTAACTCACTTCCTCTATTCGCCAAACTCCAATTAACGTGTGATGATAATCTTCAAATGTTGTGCACCCGCAAGAATATAGTGAACCATCAACATCAGAAGGATCTTCTTTTTTACAGCTAATGCAGGATAACATTATAATCGTCGAAAATACTGCCACTTTCATTTTAAGGAACTTGAATTATGAAGATAGCAATAATATAATTAACGTTGGGTTTCAAGGTTTTGTAGGATTAATGCTACAATGGAATAATTATCAGAAATTATATCCAATAGAAAATGACCTCATCACCAAGGGATCATCATGGTCAGAATCAAATAATGTTCCACCAAATTGATTTCTAAATGGATCATAGTATGCTTCTTTATATAATAATCGTTCATCAGCAGAAATTAATGAAATTGTTCCTGCTCCTGCAAAATCAATTGAAACAGACAAATGTTTATTGATGAGATATTTTGCCCCAATTGCCGGACTAAAACCAAATGTATTCGTTGGCCAATATAAATACGGATCCTTTACTTCATTTTGATCTTTGAATGTGGTAAGAAATAAATCGAACGCGATAAATGGACGAAATTTCCGATTAGAATAGGAATATTGATAACCAAGCCGATACTCAACAATATTGAATTCGTAATTCTTGGGAGAAATGTCATCATATTGCCAATGATCATTGAAATAATTGAATTGCTGATAATCAACACTTAATCGCACATGGTGTATGCGGTTTCTGCGATAAGTAGAGGGAATTTGGTACTTAAACCCAAGGCCAAGCCATCTGTGTTTATCAGACCAAGTTGGAGCGTATGGATAAAATGATCGTGCTATTCGGTTGGGAAGGAGGTTAATTGAAACCTCGTATTGGTTACCATCATCAACGGGGATAATTTTTTTTTGGGCAATGACAAGGTTGGCGGTCAGAACATTGACAATGATCAGAAATGCAGGTAGTTTCATAACATCAACAATTTATTCTGATTTAAAAACGTAAATAGTAATAGATAAGTTGCACGGAGATGTATACTTTGTAGGATAATAAAAAATGTTTCGTTCCAACGATTCTGATTTATGGTAGTCTATAATTATAAAAGGTAATATGAAAATTTCTCTCACCATTTGTTTCATATTGATTCTAACATATATTGGATTCTCTCAGTCTTTTTATCCTTTTCCTAAAGACAGCGCCGTTTGGATAAATGCTAGAGTTTGGTATAATCCTTTAACCACCCCACCTACACCAACATTGTGCGAATCAGTATATTATTTCCTATATGGTGATACAATTATTCAAAACAATTCGTATCGAAAACTATATGGAAATCCTCCTTTTAATGATTCTTTGTTTGATATTGATTCATCTCACTATTACGGAGCATTTATGCAAGATTCAATGCATAAAGTATGGATGAGGTTACCAAATACTGATGATGATGTTCTTTTTCTTGATTTTGGCCTTAATGTTGGGGACACTTTCAATTCGCGCCATGGCCCTATGCCCGTTGTCCAAATTGATAGCATCCTTGTTGATGGAAGCTACAGAAGATTAATTAAATTGATATTTCAAGGTGATACAATTGAAACTATTGATGGGATTGGCTATAGAAGTGGATTTTGGGGCCCTAATCTCTTTTCAGACAATATTAGTCAGTTAAAGTGTTTTAAGCAATCCAAGAGCATCATCTACAGCATACCAGAACCGGAATACTGTAGTTGCAATAACTGCTTTTGCCAATCAGTTGGAGTAAGTGTGGAAGAAAAAATGGTCAATAAAACAGAAATCAGGGTTTATCCTAATCCTTCAAAAGATGGTCAATTTACAGTTGAGTGGGGTGATATGAAGGTCTTAGAAATTAGGATTTTTAACAGTTCTGGGCAGACGCTTTTATCTGAGTTCGTCTCAAATCAAAATCAGCTAAAACAGCTTGAAATAAAGGGAACAAAAGGAGTTTATTTAATGTCTCTGAGAACGAAAGATTCAGTCTTTAACAGGAAATTACTTATTCAATAATTGATTTTTAAATCATGTTTGGATTTTTGTAGGGTCACGTGAATATAGTTCGCAAATTCACAGCCCAATACATTGTGTTGTAATACTGCACAAGTAGGAGGCGTATAATATGCCCCAAATTGCATAAATAGTAATTATTCCTAGATACCATGGAATATTAATATCTACATGTGAATGTCCGTTTCGGAAAATATCCCATTGAATTCTTAAAAAGTATTTTCGTTTAAATTTTTTGATGAAGTTTTTCTTCTGGGCCATTTTTTTTAGTACCCATAAATCAATACCAGTATAAGGGTCAATTAAATCTATAGGCAAATATTCAGTCAAGTTGGTCTGAAGACGATTGTATTGACCAATGGAAGCATAGCTCAGTGAATTCATACTTTTGATTTTGTCTTTTGCTATTCGCATTGATTCTTTATAACAATACTCAACATTTTTAGGTACAATCAAACTGCTTTCAACTCTATCAAATAATGTATTGCGTTTCAGAGGACCATAATAATTATTTTCATTTTGAGGGGGAGGGGTTATTGAATCCATAATAAAAAGCCATTCGGATATCCAATAATCGGTCGCCGTACCTATATACATAGAATGGTTCGCAGATTTCATTTTTGTTCGGAAAGTGGAAAATTTGTATAAGTAATACAAGAAAATAGGAATCAGTATGCAAGGAATCCAACAACGCATTTCTTCATCTAATCTGAACTGAATTCCAAAAGGTGAGGTCGCAGCATTCTCTACCTCTGCAATGAAGAAGAAACATATCCAAATAATACTACATATGTAAAGTAGATTTCTCCTTGCTTTTCGAAAATCTTCATCTTCATAGATGCTCATTATTACGGATTTATAGGGATTTCAACAACAGAATCATGAAAAAGCTGCAAATAAAGCTCTTTTAAGACTAAAGCTCATAGGGAATATAAAATTGGTCCTTTGATGAAATATGGTCAATTTCCACTGGACCCATAATTTCTTTAATCTGATGACTAACAATTTTTCCATCAATTCGGATCGGCACCTCTTCCTTTGATTTAATTACCGTATCTGAAAGATTATATTGTTGAATAAGATAATCACCTTTAGAATATGGGTCTTGAAAATAAATTTTTCTGAGTGAGTCTTTCATAGCCCCAATTATTTGATTGTCAATTTCACGATTGTAAAATGGAAAAGAATATCCTATAACAACGAGGATGGTTGTATCTTTTGCCATTTCTAAAGAGGATTCGAAAGCTTTTTTAAGATAATTAGCGGCAGTTGGAGTTTTTTCCCAGGCGAAAGTGAATAAATTGGAATCTAATTTGTATTCTTTTTCCAATTGCTCCATAATTTTAGGAATAGAATCATGTAATAATGATCTTACATGATTGCCAACAAAATACCTCCCTGCAATTCCATTTAGTTGAGCTAGTTTAAATGGACCACCATCACCCATTGTGTTAGGCACAAAATCAAGTGATTTAACTCGACTACTGGATTTTAACTTTTGATGAGCAATTTGAAATTGATAATCGTAATTCCAAGAGATAAAATTAACATGACTAGGAATTTCACCATCATCGTTTAGCAATGAAATGAGAAATGATAAATATCGAGTATCAAATTTTTCGTTCATATACTGTTCAAGCGAAAAATAGGCTGCGATTACGAATTTTAAGTCGTGTCTTCTCTTATCGTCGTTTAAATATAAATACTTGGCGAACGAGTCAATATTGTAGAACTCTTTGCTGTCGTCAATAATTCCATTAAACCTTGACTCTATAGCTTCAAGCAATTCCAAATGAGCCATTCTATTTTCTTCATTTTTTAGATATGGTGTATTGCTCAATTCTCCAAAAATTTTTTTGAATCTTTCTGATAATGTCAAAAGAACGTTTCCTTGATCATCTTTTTTGATTCTTTTTCCGTCTTTAAAAACTGGTCTACTCAAAGGGATTGCCTGCGCGCTTGCTCCAGCTCCAAAGATGTATGTAATTTTTTCGGGCATATCAATAAATATTAATAACCCGCTACTGATTGCAAGAAATGGATTGGCTTTCTTCTGGAATCTCTAAGGTAGAAATTTTTCTTTGTTGTGTAGCGGAAGCAATGGAAACAATTTTTGGAAGGATTATTTTCAATGATCCTTGATAGCTCCTGGGTCAAAATCAAAACACATCCGCCATGCGGCCCATTTACAACGCTCACCAACAAAAAAAGCGAGCTCTTTTTATTTGCTCGCTTCTGTAAATGAATCGTGTTTTGATTCTCCTGTGACCACGGAAGCTTTTCATACCTCCTTGGCAAACCCTTGATGGGCCTTTGTTTCCCGATAGCTGAAATGCATTGTTCCCAGAATTGTTCCCAAAAAGTGGGTAGTTTTCATCACAAATCTGTGAACACCTTTCACAAATCTATGAAAAAGTCATTTGGGATGCCTTGTAAAATATGGAAAGTTGATTTTTGCTATTTTAGTGAAAATTGTTCCCATGATGAAAAGGATTTGTCAACTATTCTTTGGTCTCATTACTTTCATCACCGTAGCTGCCTTTTCATCCTTGAACAATTTAGACAAAAGAACAGCAATTCTTTGTGAGAAAGGATGGAAAGCATTAAGGTTTGAACAATGCAGTTATTGGGAATATAGCATGATGTGTTGCAAAAAACGCGTCGCCGTGCATAAAGGGCTAATATTTAAGCCAAATTTTGAAATGTTGATTGAACAACCTTCCGGAGATCTATTGAGCGCAAATTGGGAATGGAAGAATGAGGGTTCCGATAGTTTGATTTTGATGTTTCCCACTAATGATATGTTCGCTTATTTAGATATTGAAACAAATGAACTATCGTTGTGCACTTTGGATGAGCCAAAAATCACCATTCATCGTATATACAGAAGGTTGAATGACACCATTTGGGATATAGAATTGACCGCAGAAGAAATGGAAAGAAAATTCTGTACAACGATTACGGATTCTACTGATTTTAAAGAGTAAATTAGGTTGTGGTTTTTGTAGAATAGTATTATCTGATTGCCATCCACTTACAACAATAAGTCACGTGGAATCGTTATATTTATAGAACCAACCTATCAAATTATGAAACTACCTGCAATTATTTTCATAGCATTTGTCCTATTATATGATCCCAGTATTTCCCAGAATAAATATACCCCAATAGATAGCGGATTAGACAATGAATTGTTGCTGAATGTTTATCCCAGTCAAATGATGCGTCAATTTTGGTGGAACGATGAATTTCCATCAGGAATTCATGAAATGGAAGATGTATTTGGCTTTGGTGTAGCGTATAAATATAAAATTCCTTCCACGTATAAAACTAATCGAATGCATCATTTACGTTTTGGAATTGATTATCAACGGTTTGTTCATATGTATGCGAGTAGTGAGGAGTATCTTAGGCCCTTTATCTATACTGATCCACTGAATTATTATAGACAGCTTAACAGAATGTTAGAGTTCCGGGCAGGATATCAATACACATTTACCAGCCGAAGAGTAAGGCCTTTTGTTGCGATGGATTTATTCTATCATTTTCGGGATGTATCAATCATAGAGCATGAAGGGCCTCTTTACATTGATAATAGTAAAAGCCACCTTATAGGTATAAACCCTATAGTTGGATTGAAATATCAACCCACAAAGAGATTGTCATTATCTATGGAGCTGGTGGGATATGGGAGCATAACTTACATGAAGGATGCAGATTTTACAGCGTACGTAGATTTTATTCCCGCTCATAGATCGTCTGACAGATCCATCTACGATGTAAAAGATGTTAATCGCATACAATTGAGATCCGTTGCCATTGGCTACAGTTTTTAGTTAATCTTTGTAAGGTCACAAGATTATAGTTCCCAGAATTGTTCCCAAAAAGTGGGCGTTTTCCATCACAAATCTGTGAACACCAGTCACAAATCTATGAAAAACATGTTTGGGACACCCCATTAAATCTAGAAAGATGGTTTTAAATAATAAGGTGAATTATTGTTCCCAAGAACATTATCTTTCACAATACCACTTAATAAGAGAATACAAAATGTATACTATCCCGCCAAGACCAGTGAAGACTGCAAAGAAATAAGGAATGTCAACGTCAGTAACCGACACGCCTATTTTGGCTATTTCGCGATTAATATCATTCCTGTACTTTCTCTTATATGAATTAACTATGTTCTTATCTGTTCCTAATTTTAATATAACCCAATAATCGATTGTAGAGTTACTTCTAATTTTGTTAGTGAGGGCGATGTTGTTTGGAACAAATAAGTCATTATACTTTGGCACTCCAAAGTGTGTTCCAATTGAAACTAGATTTGGAAATTGTAACGTGTGGCATCTATTACTTGCATATTCAATAGATTTCTTAAAAGATCTATTCCGAGCAGCTCCGGACAATTCATCAAAGTCAAACAACTTATCCTTTGAATTTTCAAGTGGAATTGCAATCAAATATGAATCTTCACTTGTTGGTTCTGAAATAGCGTTTACTCTTTTAAGCCAAAATTTACCCCATGAAATGGAGGCCGCTTCGTTATAAATAATTTGCTTTTCCAATTTGTAATTGTCTCTATAGTTATAAAACTTGTAGAAATAGTACAGAAAAATTGGAACGAAAATATATTGAGCGAATTTTTTTCTGTCTGGATTTAATTCTAACCCGATTCCAAAAGGACTTTTAAGAAACGTATCAATATCATCAACAAAAATCATAGCAATCCAAATAATTACACATAAGTAGAGCAAATTTTTTCTTGCCCTTCGAAACCCCTCTTCGGTATTTCTTTCAAGTATTGCCATTATTTATTCAAGGGCTATTAGGATTTTCAACAGTGGAGAACCGTTTTAGTTTCTTGAGAATTCGCTTTTTTACTGAAAAATTCATCGGTAAGTTGATTAATTACCGACTTGGAAAAGGGATATTTCTCCCCAGGCACAGAGTAATTCTGTGAACAATTCTGTGAACAATCAATTTTTCCCATTTTTACAAGTCGATTTTGGTTAAATCGTTAAAGCCTTACGGGGCTTAGCTTGCATGTTCAGATGCACAAGAAAAAAGGACCCATTTTCACAGGTATTTTTGTGACCACGGAAGGATTCGAACCCTCAACCCTCAGAGCCGAAATCTGATATTCTATCCAGTTGAACTACGTGGCCCTGTCACAAATCTATTAAAAACAGGGCGCAAATGTAAGGCTCCAATCACAATATTCACCCAATTTTCAGCGGATTTTTACCAATTTCTTAGCAAGAATCCCATCCTAAACGGATTTATATCTGATACAACACAATTTTTTTCCAATATTTGGGTTTAAATTCGGCATAAGAACACGATTGATGTTGAAACAGCTAACAGCCATATTGCTCTTTATTTCAACCATTTCCGTCGCACAAGATCGAGGTGAATTGGAATTGGCCACATGGCGCGATCATCTGCCATACAATGAGGCAAATTCCGTAACCTCTGGAAATGGCGTGATCTATTGTGGTACGTCAGGCGCGGTATACGCATATGATCCTCCTACCTACGAACTGACCAGAATGACTACTATTTCAGGGTTGTCAGACATCGGCGTGAGTAAAATTAAGTTTTCCAATGCTACGAACACGCTTATCGTAGCTTACCAAAATGGAAACATCGATCTAATCAAGGACGAAAGAATCAACAACATTCCGTTCATCAAAAACAGTAGCATCATCGCAGATAAAACCATCAATGACATTCGAATCGATGGAAAATTCGCCTACCTGTCGTGCGGATTTGGCATTGTATTACTGGATGTAGAAGAAGGGCTCATCAGCAATCAATATTACATTGGTGAAAATGGCGCATACCTGAATGTGAATGATGTAGAATTGACGGATGTATTCATTTATGCAGCAACGGATGAGGGTGTCAAACGGGCGGATCGTTCAAGTAATTTATTGGATTACCGTTCTTGGTCGTTTGTAAAGGGATTGCCTCTGGGGGTTTACAACCAAGTGGAAAGTTTCAATGGTGACATTCTTTACAACTTACGCATTGATGAGTACGATGCCGATACATTGATTCGATATGACGGCACTACCATTTCTCACATGACGGAATATTACGAAAAGGACATTCACAGCATTGATGTGCATGATGGTTTACTCATATTATCGTTTAATTTTTCGGCCATTAGCCTGGATGCGAATTATGAGCGGGTAGAGATTTTTTTCTCGTATCAGCAAGAAGCTGCGCCACAGCCAACCCAAATTATCAGGGAGGGGAATTACTATTGGATAGCAGATCGCAAAAGGGGATTGGTTCAATTTTACAATAACTGGAGCGCCCCCTCACAGCTGCCCAATGGGCCGGACAATACCGAAACTTTTGACGCAGATATTGTAAAAGGAGAATGCTGGGTAGTGCGAGGTAGTTTGAACGGGAACTACCAAAATAATTTCAAGTTGCCCATCCTCAACAATTACAAAGATTTTACCTGGAGCAGCTACAATGTGACTAGCCACCCGGAGTTGATAGGAAAATACGACATGGTTTCTGTGCGAATGGATCCCGCAGATAATTCACGGGTATTTATTGCTTCATTTGGCACAGGGTTGTTTCAGCTGAAAGATGGTGAAATTGTCCAGGTGTATGATAGCACCAATACGGCCGAACATGCCTTAGTTCCCAGAGATGCGGATGGACGTTACCTGGTGGGAGGATTGGCCATGGATGATCAATCAAACCTTTGGATTTCCAACTCAAATACCATTCGTGCTTTATCCGTAAGAACGTCCAATGGATTTTGGAATAACTTCAGTTTAACGGGTTTGACAAATGAGCAAATTCCGGTAACGGATATCATTGTAGATGAAAATGGATACAAATGGATCATGCAACCGCGCGCCAGTTCCATCATTGTTTTTGACGATAAAGGTGATCCATTAAATAATGATTTCCGAACAAAAAAACTGACTCCTAGTGAAGGATTTGGTAGTATTCCTGGAGACTTATTGCTAAGCATGGCGGAAGATAAAAACGGAGATGTTTGGATTGGCACCAGTGAAGGAGTAGCGGTATTTTATTCGCCATCCAATTTATTTGATCAAACCCTTGATGCTTCCCGAGTATTTATTGAACAAGATGGACAGACACAGATTTTATTGGAATCAGAAACGGTGACTTCCATTGCCATTGATGGCGCCAATCGAAAGTGGTTCGGAACGGCAAATTCAGGCGCTTATCTAATGTCAGCAGATGGGACAGAAGAGGTATTGCATTTTACCACGTCCAATAGCCCTTTATTTTCTGACGACATCAAAAAAATTGCCATCAACCATGAAAATGGAGAGGTGTTTTTCTTTACCAGTAATGGCATCATTTCCTATCGAGGGGATGCAACAGAAGGGAGTGAGGATTTTTCCAATGTGACGGTATTTCCGAATCCGGTTCGTGAAAATTATTCAGGACAAATTGCCATCAAAGGGTTAAATGACAATTCCGATGTTCGCATAACGGACATCAATGGAGCGTTGATTTACGAGACCAAATCTTTTGGTGGTCAAGCCGTTTGGGATGGAAATAATTTTGACGGTAGAAGAGCATCTACCGGGGTTTACCTGGTATTTGCCAGTGATGAAACAGGAGAGCAAACCACCGTAGCTAAAATTCTATTCGTCCATTAATTCCGCATGCAGACTTATAATGGCGTACTGATTAGAACCATCAAATACGGCGATTCCAGTCTGATTCTCAAAGTATTTACAGAAGAAGAAGGGGTAAAATCATTCATCACTTCACGCAAAAAAAGCAAATCCAAAACCAATACGGCATTGCTTCAACCTCTTGCTCTTATTGAAATTGCCGCATACCACAGCAAAGGAGATTTGCACCGGGCAAGAGAGATTAAAAACACACATTTATTGCTGGATATCCGCAGCAATATGATGAAAGGCGCCATTGTTCAGTTCCTCAATGAATTATTGGCCCACGTTTTAAATGAACCGGACCCTTACCCTCAATTGTATCAATTCATTGTAGATTCACTCAATTGGTTGGATGCTACAGAAGAATATGCCAATTTTCACCTGGTATTTCTGATTGAAATGGCAGGTATTTTGGGTTTTCATCCGGACAATAATATTACCCCTTCCACACCGGTTTTTGATTTGCAGGAGGGAAGGTATGTTTCTACATCGGAGATTTCCGATGCATCGCTCCCCGAGGAATTGAATGAAGTTTGGTCTGAATTGATAGACTGCACGTTTGAAAGTGCCAATGATTTCAAACCTGGGGTAGAAAAAAGACGAGCCCTGTTAAAAGAGCTCGTCCGTTATTATCACCTTCATGCCAACTGCCCGGGAGAATTAAGATCTCTCGAGGTATTGGAAGAAATTTTTAGCTAGGATCAGCCGAATAATCTTTTGGCGTTACCCCCATGTTGTAAAACATAAATGCCCATCGGTCGGATTGCTCCTCAATGATTTTGGACATAGGTTTACCTGCACCATGACCTGCATCCGTTTCAATACGAATCATAACAGGATTGGTACCATTGTGATGTTCTTGCAATGTGGCGGCAAACTTAAATGAATGTGCCGGCACAACACGGTCATCATGGTCTCCCGTGAAGATCAATGTGGCAGGGTAGGCAATTTGAGGTTTTATATTGTGCAATGGAGAATATGCCACCAGGTTTTTGAAATGCTCTTCTTCATCACTGGATCCGTATTCAGGAATCCACCCTTTTCCTACGGTGAACAAATGATACCTCAACATATCCAATACACCAACGGCTGGCATGGCCACTTTAAATAAATCAGGTCGTTGCGTCATACAAGCGCCAACTAACAATCCACCGTTTGAACCACCGGCAATGGCCAACATCTCATTTGACGTATATTTTTCAGCAATCAGGTATTCTGCTGCACCAATGAAGTCATCAAACACATTTTGCTTGTTCAAAAGCATTCCGGCTTTGTGCCATTCTTCGCCGTATTCTCCACCCCCTCGTAAATTAGGCATAGCAAATACACCGCCGTTTTCCAACAACAACATTCTGGAAACACTGAATGATGGCGTGAGGCTGATGTTGAATCCTCCATATCCATACAAATACGTTGGATTATTGCCATTGAGCTCCAAACCTTTTTTGTGAACAATAAACATGGACACTTCCGTTCCATCTTTGCTCTTATACCATACTTGCTTAGACTCGTAAGCGGCAGGATCAAATTTCAATTCTGGTGTGTAAAAAACTTCAGAAGCACCGGTTTTCACATCCATTTGGAAAATGGTTGGAGGATAAGTGAATGAAGTAAACGTGTAAAATAATTTATCATCGTCTCGATGACCGTAGAAGCCACCAGCGCTTCCCGGTGCAGGCAACTCAATTTCAGTTTTTTCGGAACCATCGTAATTATATCGATAAACTTTGGTCATGGCATTTTCCAAATAATCGGCGAAAATATATCCACCAGCTGTTCCAACACCGTCTAGTAGATTATCTCCCTGAGGAATAACATCACTCCAGCTTTCCTGTGCTGTATTGGCAAGATCAATGGAAACCAATCGATAATTCGGCGCCTCGATATTGGTTTTCACCAAAAACTTTCCGTCCATGTGATCGATGATATCACTTTTGTTTTCGAAGCCTGTAAATAGTGGGGTAAAATCACCATGGCCATTGGTAATGTTTTGGTAATGACATTCGTATCCGTCTGTTCCTTCGGCAACGTAAAGGATCAAATATTCTCTGTCTTCCGTAACATCTGTCCAATGGTAATAATTTGGATGATCGTCATCCTTATAAATCAATTCATCTTCAGATTGAGGAGTTCCCAATTTGTGATAATACACGGTGTGAAACTGGTTGGACGCTGAAAGCTCTGCTCCCTCTTCGGGTTGAGGATATCGGCTGTAATAAAAACCATCATTTTTCCAGGCTGCTCCTGAAAATTTCACCCATTCCAACACATCCGGAAGTTCTGTTTTCGTTGCGATTTCCATCACACGAATTTGGCGCCAGTCAGAACCCGCATCTGAACGAGAATAAGCGACATATTTATAATCCTCTGAAAACCCAACCAAATTGATGGAAACCGTTCCGTCTTCACTCAACGCATTAGGATCAATGAAAACTTCGGGTTCACCTTCCAATCCTTTTTGAAAATAAATGACGGATTGATTTTGCAGACCATCGTTTTTGTAGAAGAAATAGTATTCTCCCGCTTTTCTAGGAGAAGACAATTTGGGGAAGTTGAGGATATCCTCATATCGTTGCCTCAACGATTCACGAAATGGAATGGCGGACAAATAGTCAAAAGTCACTTTGTTTTGCTCTTTCACCCACGCTTCCGTATCAGCAGCGGTATCGTTTTCCAACCAACGATATGGATCAGACACAGAAGTGCCAAAATAATCATCGGTTTGTTCTACTTTCTTAGTTTCAGGGTAGGTAAATTCCTGAACAGCTGGTTTATTCATGCCTGCATCGCATGAAATGATTGTCAGGGCAATCAAGAATAGATATAGATTTTTCATTTGTAAGTAAGTTGTATCGCACAAAATAGCGCAGGCTAAAAATGCGATCTATATTTTAATAAAACAACGGCGGATTCCCTGAAAGGTTAATATAGGGTTTCAATGGTTTGATATCTCCATCTTTGGGGTTGGTAACTGGCAGTCCATCAGCGTCCAGCATTGGATAGTGCCTTCCTTTGGAAATCAATTCATGCATCAGTCGATTTTGAAATACATGACGGATTCGTTCACTGTCAATACCGATGTTCAACCTACCGGTTTGGAAATTTTCACTCTGGAAAGTTGTAAAAGCATATTCCCCTTGCAAGCTTAATAATCCATGAGAATACTTGCCATACGTGCCTTTGGATAAATCCTTGTAACCCGTTTTGGAAGGGTAGTGGGAAGAATCGTATTTTACTACACCCTTACTATCTGGATCGCCTGTCCAATGCACCATGGAGATACCAGCACGCAACGAATCGTAACTGTAAAGTGCACTCACCCCTCCGGTTCGAAAGCGGTCTTTGCCTGTTCCCGTTAGGATATCATTTTCCGTGTAGAAATGAAAATTGTATACATGTAATGCAATAGAGCCACTGCTTTGCGAAGTACCGAAATTATCAATGTACCAGGTGCCGCCATATCCTGCAGCAAAAGGTCTTCGTGCATTGTTTTCCATCAATCCCACAAAATACTCGTTGGCAATGGACTGGCTTCCCCAGTTGACCAGCCCACCAATGGAAAGCTGCAATTCATGGCCTTTTTTTCCATGCCCTAATTGACGAAATGATAAATAATAAGCCGTGCGTTGATTGATTTGAAAATTTTCAATCAACCAATACACATTGTAAAAAGCCCCCAATCTTCCTATATGCGATCCAACGTCAAGCGCCAAGCCTACGCGCAACCCCCAATCATCAGAAACCTGGGCGTGCCCTTTGTGAAAGGTTGACATGCAAAAGCATAAGCCTAAAATGAGTGGTATTCTTTTCAACGACATTGGAATTGGATACAACACGAAAGTTCAACAATAATGCCAAGTCTAAAAATAAAAAAAGCGGTCACAAGAATGACCGCCTTATACACATCATAAAAGCAATAGCGCTACATAGTAGTTTTCACTTCTGTTGAAGCACTGTCACCAATATGCTTGGCCAGAAAACTTTCCATAGCTCCGTAAAACTCAAAACGATTTTCTTCGTTTCGGAAGCCATGGCCTTCATTGTCTTTCACTAAGTATTCAACGTTGATGCCACGTTCTTTCAACGCGTTCACCATTTGATCAGATTCATCTTTGTTCACTCTTGGATCTTGTGCTCCCTGTGCAACAAACAACGGAACTTTGATTTTGTCGGCATGAAAAACTGGGGAAATTTTGTGGAATAAAGCACTGTCTTCCACAGGGTTACCTACCATTTCATACATCATATCCAAATAGGGTTTCCAATAAGGAGGAATGGTTTTCATAAAGGTGAACATATTGGCAACACCAACATAGTCAATTCCACAAGCGTATAAATCTGGTGTGAAAGTCAGCCCTGCCAATGTTGCATATCCGCCGTAACTTGCGCCATAAATGGCCACTCTTTTAGGATCGGCTATGCCTTCATCAATCAGCCATTGTACTCCGTCACTGATATCATCTTGCATAGTTTGTCCCCATTGCATGAATGACTTTTCCCAAAACGCACGGCCATACCCTGTTGAGCCGCGGAAATTCATTTGAAGAACCGCATACCCGCGATTTGCCAAAAACTGAACCTGGCTGTTGAATCCCCAATCATCTCTGGCCCACGGCCCACCATGAGGGTTGATAACCACGGGAAGGTTTTTAGCCTCACGGCCTTTTGGAAGAGTAAGATATCCGTTGATGGTGAGACCATCTCTAGACTGATATTTGATCGGCTTCATTTCAGCCAATTCATCTTCATTCAACCAATCGCTTACATCAACAATTTTTGTGAACTTGTCATTTGTTGTATCATAGATATAGTATGCACCTAATGAACGGTCGCTGTAAGAACGAATGATTAGAATGTCTTCATTTTTATTTCTTCCGGTAACGACAAATTCATAATCTCCTAACTCCGATTGAATTCGGGTATATATCTTTTGTGTTTCTTCATCGAAGAAATGCCTGTCCATTCTCCACGTTTTGAAAGTTGTACTGGTTAACACTTTTCGCTTTCTAGAATAACTTAAGTCATCCAAGTCCACTTCAGGGTGTTCAAACAATTTTTCAATTTCTGAACCATCTTCTGTGCTCATGATAACCGCAGCCGTTTTATCTCGCCCCACATTAGAAATGGCGTATAGGTTTTTGTTATCAAATGTGAAGAATACCGGATAAGCCGTTTCTTTGAAATCTGTTTCCAAAATGGTTCGGAATTCTTCTTCTTCAGTATCTCGATACAAAATCAATGAGTTAGTGCCTATTGTTTGTGTGGCGGCACGAATTTTACCATCGTGATCCGTAATCCAGCTGGAAATATTTCCAGGATTTTCAGCCAACATGGTCATTTCGCCAGTAACAATATTCAAGCGATATGGGTCAAAAGCCTGAGGGTCACGTTTGTTCATTTCCATGATGATTTCATCATCATTGTCTCTCAAAATATCCACGATACCTGTTCGCACACCTTCCAGTTCAGTTAGTGCCACGTAATTGGATCCGTCTTTATCAATGGCGAACAATTGGTAGTTTTCATCGCCACCTACATCTTTCATATAAATCAAACGATTGTCATTGGCCCAACCATAACCGGCAATGTCTCTATCGGTAACATCTGTAATTCGCTTGGCTTCTGCTTCACCTACTTTTTGAACAAAAATGTTCATTCGGCTTTCATACGGACCCAAATACGAATAATGAGATCCATCTGGTGAAATTCGATAAGTGGTTTTGTCTGGATTTTTAAAGAAATCTTTAACCGGAATAATCCTTGGTGGCTTTTCCGCCTGCTCAGATTGACCATTGCCTCCCATATCTCCGCATGAGGTGGCAAAAATCAATGTAATGATTGAAAAAAGTATCGTGTTACGCATAACTCTTAGTGTTTTGAAAGTTGACCTACAAACATATCATTTTAATAAGAGCGTTGGCTAAGAATATTTCTATCGGTTGAATTCCTCGATAAATGGTTTGGTTGTTCTTTCAGAGGGTGGGAAGTGGGCATTGAACTAAGGGGTGTGCTTGAAAAATTACGTAACTTCGTTCAGCTGACAGAATAACTAAAACGGAAAATGTATGAGATACTTTTACACTGCTACAATCCTTCTTGCAGGCATTATCACGAATGCACAAACCATTGATAGTTCGGATGTCTTGATCATGGAGTCCAGAATAGTTCAGAAATATGATACCACCGTATCGTCACTTGACCCAGGAAATACAGGAACTGGACAAACATGGGATTTCAGTTCATTGGATGACCATGGCCAGGATGTTTACATTGTGAATGCTCCGGGAGATAAAGCAGGGGCATCGGATTTTCCAGATGCCAATCGCTCTCTGTTTATTTTTGAAGAAGACTCATCTTTTCAATTTTTTAGGGTCACATCTAGTCAGGTGGTTTCTTCCGGATTTTCTGAGATTGTCCCTGGCGGAATGATTATAACACAAGATTTGGGACTTGAAATGCTTGATTTTCCGGTTACCATGGGAGATAAACTCGATCAGAACATTGCCGGAATTGATTCTGCATTTTTTGTAGGAATTGATCCAGATAGCATTGGTCCTCATCCAACGGTAGATTCTATTCGTATAAAATCTGATTTTTCCATGTCTGCTGAAATAGATGCGCAAGGCACCATGACCACTCCTTTTGGTTCATTTAGTGCTTTCCGACAATACATAGAATTCACAACATCAGATTCTACATTGATGTATGCCAACGGCAGCTGGCAGCCCATTAGCACACTTATTCAATTGATTCTTGGATTTGATGCAGGTGATGTGGAGGTAGAGTATTCTTACCGTTGGTGGTCTGAAGGGAGCAGCATGCCTTTGGTTGAAGGGGCATTTGATCCTGTCAATGATGAATTTATTGATGAGGTATTTTGGTTAGCAGAATTGGTAATTGGTTTGGATGAGACCACAACAAATGTCAAGGAGTTAAAGGTATTCCCCAACCCATCAACGGGGATTTTCCATGTCGAAATTCCGGAAATGCTGAATGGAACGCTGCACTTGTTTGATCTTTCAGGAAGAGAAATGTTGCAACAATCTGCAACACCGAATTTGAATATCATCGATGCAAGTAGCTTGGAAACAGGAGTATACGTTCTTTTACTCAAAGATCAGAATGGAACCATCCTGGGGAACCAAAAACTTCAAGTATACTAGGCCCTTTTGATGGTGCCATTGCCGGCAACAGGAATTCCTTTCGGAAAATATGTTGGATTGTATAGGGGATTTTTAACGATTTCTCCTGTTACATAATTGTAATACCCTTTTATGTATTGAACAGGAAGTAAAAAGTAATCTTCTTGATTTTTACTGTTATAGGTATGTCTTGAAAGCAATTGCTCTACTTCCATATCTTGCAACCCTTTATTGTTCAAGTAATTAAGACAATTTAGTCGAAGTTCTAAATCAATTCCTATAACCACTACAAAATCACCGTAATTCTTTCTTAATGCTTGCCAGTATCTGAAATGTACTGGGTCATCCACAAGGGGATCCGTTGTTTTTTGAAACAAATCACAATAGTAAAACCCATTGCGCATAATTCTGCTTGCAATCAGGTCAGATTTGGTTCGATGTGTGTACAAAACCACATTCTCCGCATCTTCGAATAAAAATTCTTCCAATTTCTCACTCATCGTATGGTATTTAAACGGTTTTTTCACAACTTAGTTACACTTTGTGGTTCTGTATAGTAAGTGTACTAGTCGATTCAAAAAGTTACATCCAAATTAATAACGTTAAAAACGGCAAGATAGTATAAATTCAAATAAGCACTCCTGGTCTGGTTTTTAATGCTTCTTTCCATTCGGGAGGGAGTCCAAAATTATCATCTACAAAACGGTTGTAATCATCCAGGGATTTGGCAGATAATAGGTTCATCATTTCATCACTTGCATGATGGCTGATCATATAGGGTAATACGGTAAAAATCATTTGATCTCCACGGCATTGACAACAAACCTGAAATTCTTCCAAATCTTCAATCGATTGACCACTAATCAAACATTTCTCCAACCATCCTTCAAAATGAGCACCATGGTCATTCATCATTTGTTCATGTCTTTCCTGCATTGAAATGTGTTGCTCAAAGTACTGCGCAATGCGGGCTGCAGATTCTGAAGAAAGACGCTGATTCATTTCATAAACGCATTCCATGCACATGGCATACTCAAAAATGGTATTGGTAATGTTGAAACTTTGGTAATGCCGGAAAGCCTTTTCTATAATGTAATCCGATCCAGACTCGATAAGTTCTTTATCGCAATTGATGCAATGACGCATCGGAACCTTGTCGTTGGTGTCGTAAAAATAAGTTGGAATATCAATGGATGGAAGGTTATCTTCACTCATTTCGTAAATTCTAAATGCTAATTTACGTAAATAATAGGCAGTGATTGTCAACCAAAAATGGGATTCACAACTTGATCACAAGCCCCAACGAAATTCGTAGTGATTTATCCGTATTTCTTCCCCATAACGCATAGTCTCCACCCAATGTCCAGCCCAATTTCTCGTTAAAGGTTCGATAATAAACGCCACCAATTTTCAGGTATCCTACCCCTAATTCACGGAAGGAATTGCTTCTTTTATCGCCTTCTCCACGATAATCTTTTCCCTTGTCAGTATATTGAAAGTCAAGCCAACCATCAAAATAATAACCGTCAGCGGTCTTACCAACTTTTATGGCGGCAGGAAACGTGGATGGCACGGGGTCAGATTTAAATGTATATCCACTTTGAATAGCCACGAAAACTCCAGAACTAAAATGCAATTGCGCCAATCCACGTACGTCTATGGTTGTATCCTGTTGACCAATGGCACTTCCGCCTTCAGTTTCATAGTCTGACAATGGCGCGCGCAAACCTGTAGCCACAAGAAAAGAAAACGTCTTGTCAGAAAATGTGGTGGTATACGGACGAATTTTTAAATAAACTGAACCATCCTGAAGCCCGGTTTCATCATTTAACTTAATGTATGGAATGTTTGCGGCGATATCCATCCAATTGGTTATTCCATGAGCAGCGTAAATGCTGCCAATGACTTTGTCCCTGCCCACTGAAATCTTATCCGTTCCCGCATAATATTTATTCGACATTTCCATCGAAAACGTCAGTGCCAAATCTGTATTTCCTTTTCCTCGGGTAAAGCCATCAACCATGCCTTGACCCATCCCTATCATTGGAAACACCATCAAAGCAAAGAGTACATATTTCATCAGGAAATTCATTTAAAATATGGTGCAAAGAAAGCTTTAAAAAATCAGATGATCCACAAATTGTAGACCAGATTAAAGCGTACATTTAAATCCAAATTCCAGTGAATGAAACAATTAATCAAATATTTTCTTCAGGGATTGTTGTATACGGTTCCTCTGACAATTACGGTTATTCTAGTCTATCGATCAGTGACATTCGTAGATCAATTAATCCCAATGGATATTCCGGGACTGGGAATATTGCTCATTGTGGGGGTCATCACGTTGGCCGGGTATCTCGGGTCTTCATTATTGTCCTCGTCCCTTGGACTTTTTGTAAAGGACATAGAAGGGGTGCTGCTGAGAATTCCTTTGATTAAATTGATTTACACCGGAATAAAGGATTTAGTTTCTGCATTGACAGGTAGTAAAAAGACCTTTGATCAAGCTGTTTTGGTGCAAATCAATAAGACTGAAAATATTGAAAAAATTGGATTCATAACCAAGAGTGATTTATCTGATTTGGGTGTTGGAAAGGAAAAGGTGGCAGTTTATTTCCCCTTTTCTTATGCCATTACGGGAGACTTGATGATTGTGCCCAGAGAGAATGTCAAACCGATAGACGCCAAACCTGCCGATGTAATGAAATTTGTGGTATCAGGAGGTGTGGCTCAATTTGGACAGAGAAACACCAAATGAAATCAGGTCGGATAAAAACGCATCTGCTGCTACACAGTGTTGTTCTCATATTTGGATTTACAGGAATTCTAGGCAAGCTGATTTCCATAACGTCTGAGGGCATAGTTTTTTATCGCATGGCCATTGGTGCTTTTGGTTTATTAATAACCATGTTATTGAGCAGAATTACGTTAAAGGCATCAAAACAAACCTTGATTCAATATTTTTTGGTGGCATTGCTCATCGTTCTGCATTGGTATTGCTTTTTTGAATCCATAAAGCAATCCACCGTTTCCATAGCACTGGCAAGTTTGGCAAGCACATCCTTATTTATCTCACTTCTGGAGCCGCTCATCAACAGGAAGAAAATTCAATGGTTTGAAATGGGCCTTGGATTGTTGGTAATTGTTGGCCTGTTTATGATTTTCACGTATGAACTGAATTACACTTATGGCATTGTATTGGGGTTACTTGCTGCAATTTTTGCCGCGTTGTTTTCCATATTCAATAGTAGACTGGTAGCGAAACATCCGGCAGAACAAATTTCATTTTATGAATTGTTCATGGGCGCTTTAATTTGTGCATTGTATATGATTAGCCTGGACCAACCAGAACTTGGATTCATTATTCCCAGTTTGAATGAATTGCTTTGGATCATTTTATTAGGAACAGTGGCAACGGCCTTTGCTTTTGTGTCCATCATTCGAATCTTAAAAATTCTCAAGCCGTTTAGTGTAAGCCTCGCCATCAATATGGAACCATTGTATGGCATTCTTTTGGCCTATTTTATTTTTGGCGAAGATGAAAAAATGACACCTGCCTTTTATGCCGGCACCATCATCATTGTAATTTCCATTTATCTGGATGTCTGGTATAGAAAATTTGTACTAGCCAAGTCGAAAGGCAGAAAGTGATTCCAGAAAATCCGACTTTTTCCTCCGCGACACTTCTACTTCAGCACCGTCGCTTAAGATGACATATCCGCCTTCTCCTTTCACATATTTTTTAATGTGATCCATATTTATCAAGGATGATCGATGCACACGGTAAAAATGGTCTTCAGAAAGTAACTCTTCAAATTCGCCAATGGGTTTGGACGCCATAATTTTTGTACCATTTTCAAGATGAAAAACGGTATAACTTCCATCTGAATGACAACGAATGATGTTATTTATGCTTACAAATTCAAGGCCGTCAACATCGGGAATGGCAATTTTCTTATTCCCCTGATTTCCAAGATGAGTGAGGAGGTTCGTAAATTGTTTATCCAGGGAAGTGTCTTTTTTCTTTTTCTGATATCGATCAATGGCTTTGGCAAGATCTTGTTCATCAATTGGTTTCAACAAATAATCAATGGCGCTGAATTGAATGGCCTTTATGGCATAATGATCATAGGCTGTTGTGAAGATCACCTTAAAAGGAAGGTGTTCAAACTTGTTGAGTAAATCAAACCCATTAGCTGCAGGCATTTCTATATCTAAAAATACCAAATCTGGTGTATGACTTTCAATTGCAGTATAGGCCTCTTCGGCAGATTCGCACAATTGACAAACCTCTAAATCAGCATGATTTTTTTGCAACATGTGATTCAAGGACTCTCTGCCGCCCATTTCATCATCAACAATAATCACTTTCGTCTTGTTCATTATTCATTTGAATTATAAGGGATAAATATGGAGACTTTGGTGCCCAATGCAACATTGTCATCATTCTTTAAATCTTCCACTTTAACACTTAAGTTACTATTGTAGGCGGTGTTGATTATTTTCAGTCTTTCCTGGGTTATATTCATTGCCTTGGAATCATGCTTTTGCTTTTTCTTGTTGATGATTACTGCAGCATCTCTGCCAATACCATCGTCTTCCACTACACAAATCATATGGGTTCCATTCAGAGCCAGGTTGACCTTCAAATGACCTTTGTCTTTTTTGTGTGACAATCCGTGCCAAATGGCATTCTCAACATAAGGCTGAATCAGCATTGCAGGAATGGTGTCATATTTCGGATCGATGTTCGGATCTATGGTAATCTCGGTTTCAAACGAATGATTAAGTCGTACAGCTTCCAATTCCAAATACAATGACAACGCTTCCATCTCGTCAGCAATCAGAATTTCTTTTTTCTTTGAATTTTCAAGAATGCTTCTCACCAATTTGGAAAATTTCGAAAGGTATTGCGCAGCTTTTTCACTGTTGTTGTGATTGATAAAATACTGAATGGAATTGAGCGTGTTAAACATGAAATGAGGATTCATCTGTGCTCTCAATGCCTGCAATTCTGACGTGAGAACCCGCTTGTTCATTTCAGCTTCAAAAGCCAACCTCCTGCTTCGTTGCCTTCCCACATAAAAGTAGGTAAGAATCACTGCTGAAAACACAATCGCAAATATGAGCGCATAAAACCACCATGCGGTCCAAAACGGAGCATTAACAATGACGTTCACCTTGGCTGGCGAAATACTCCAGACACCTTCATCCGTCATCGCCACCACTTCAAACACATATTCTCCCGGTGGAATAAGCACCCAATCTGTAAATGTATTGGTGGTGAAATTCCATTCGTCATCATAACCTTTCAACCGATATTTGTATTGCATATTCCCTGGCTTATTCTCCACCAACCCAGCATAACTAATTTTAAGGGTGTTCTCAAAATGCGCTAGATTGTACAAGTCTTGAATGCTTGTGTCTATGCTGTTAATAGCCACTCCGGTAATGTGTATTTCCGGATAAGATTCATTGAGGATTATCAATGGCGCAGGTCTATCAGATGAAAGTTTGACCGGTTCGGAAGTGTCATCAATGCCGGTAGTTGAAACGGATTTTGCCGGAGAATAAACCACGGGGGCTGAGTATTCAAAATCTTCCGGTGCAGAAGTTCCCAGAACGTACACGCCATCCTTCGAAGTGCCAAACCACAATGTCCCGTTTTTATCTTGCGTGATGGATGTTATGTTTTTGGATGCCAGGTATTTACTTGCATTATTTTCATTGAACTCCTGACTCAAATAGCAGGTTACGCCATTATTTAAAAGACTGACCCAAATCTTACCTTGGTTGTCCAGGAATACAGAAGAAATGGGCTGCTCCATAAATTTTCTGGAGATCACTCCGGAACTGTCAAAAATGACGATTTCGTGATTTTTAGCAAATCCATAAACCTGTTTATTAATGGAGATAAAAGAACTTCTGGACATACCGGAGCTGTCTGAAAGCAAGATTTCGTAAGGCGCAGACTTCAGCGGCGCTACATACATTCGGTTGTTTGGTGGAAATTGTTGATTACTTCCACAAATGAATTTCCCAGAATTGATTTCCACCATGAACGTGGTGTATGGCTCTTCCAGATCCTCAAGAACACTCACCACCTTATTGTCAGAGAAACGATACAAACCACCGCCAATTACAGTAGATACATATACTGCATTTTCTGCAGAAATGAGCAACTGATTCACCAGTCGATTCCCTAATTCTGATTGTAAATTTTGGGGCAAATTGAAAGCGGAAATACCATCTTTTACCACTTGGTATATTTCGCCTTTGGATGTTGAAAACCAAATGTTCTGTTGCTTGTCTTCCGTAATATGTGTTACATTTTCGATTCTTCGCCCGTCAACGCGCCTGAATTTTTTGAATTCACCCTTGCTGTATTTTCCCAATCCTGATTTTGAACCTATCCAAACATTTCCTTTTGAATCCGTATGTAGCGAAATAATATTATTTCCTACTAATCCATTCCTGCTGGTGTACTGCTTGAAGAATGGTTTTTGAGCCTGGATATTCGTACTTCCAAGAAAGCAGATCCACAACATAAAAAGTATATGATAGGCTCGGATGTTCACCAATTATTCGGTTCTAATCGTTTGAAAATAAAAGATAAGCATTACAATTCAAACAGATCTTAGTTTCATTTCATGAGCGGAACCCTGGCGGAAATAAGCGGGAATCAAGATTCTTCAGAAAAACTATTCCAACCCTGGGCTGTTAATGGAATGGATTGTTCATCCGTTGTGATCAAATTTGTGCCTGAACCTTTGTCAGTAATATGTCCGATGGTGGCAATTTCTTTTATGGATTCAATTTTTTTGTAATCATCCATACTCACCGTGAACAACAACTCGTAATCCTCCCCACCGTTTAATGCCGCAACCAATGGGCTCATGTTAAATTCTTCAGCAGTGGAAACCGTTACAGGATCAATGGGAATTTTGTTCTCATAAATGGAACACCCTACATCAGATTGCTTGCAGATGTGCATGATTTCACTGGATAAACCATCGGAAACATCTATCATAGAAGTGGGAATAATGTCATGAGATTGTAACAAATCAATGATGTCCTTTCTGGCTTCCGGTTTCAATTGCCTTTCCAACACATAGTCATGATTGGACAAATCCGGTTGTATTTTTGGGTTTTCTAGAAAGATTTTCTTTTCTCTTTCCAACAACTGCAACCCCATATAGGCTCCTCCTAAATCTCCCGAAACACAAACCAGGTCATTCACTTTTGCACCGTTACGATAAGCAATGTGATTAGCATCCTGATGTCCTAACATTGTAATGTTTATGACCATTCCCGTAGTTGAACTGGTGGTATCTCCACCAATCAATTCTACCCCATAGATGGAACACGCCAGGTTCATGCCTTCGTAAAGTGCCTCAAGGGATTCAACAGACAGATGATTGGTAACGGCAACCGAAACAACGAATTGCGAAGGTGATGCATTCATGGCATATATATCGCTGAGATTACTGATCACTGCCTTGTATCCAAGATGTTTCATTGGAGTATAACTCAGATCGAAATGGACTCCTTCAATCAACATATCTGTGGTAACCAACGTAGGTTCATTTTTTGCAGCTATCACCGCCGCATCATCACCTATTCCTCGTATTACCTTATCTTTGTCGTGCTGGACCTGACTGGTCAAATGATCGATCAACCCAAATTCTCCGTACTCTTTAATTTCCGTTAGTGAACCTTCCTGATTTTCCATGGGTCAAAGGTAGAGATTTCGCGATATAAGACGATTGCAAAAAATTGAATAAATACCCATTTTTAGGTATTTTTGCTGTACATTTGTCGTGTTATTTAGAATTATTCTAAATAGCGGATATTGCAAAACGAAGATGTTATGATAAAGATCAACGACAGTGCCAAGGCCAAAATTAATCAATTGATGGCGGAACAGGCATCGGGAGAAGAATCTTTCGTACGTGTAGGTGTCAAAAGTGGAGGGTGTTCTGGGTTATTGTATCAATTGGATTTTGACAATGAGATGAAGGAAAACGACAAGATGTTGGAAGACAATGACGTAAAGATAGTGGTGGATAAGCAAAGCGTACTTTATCTCGTAGGAACGGAATTGGATTATTCCGGAGGACTAAATGGAAAAGGATTTGTTTTCATCAACCCCAATGCTTCTCGTACTTGTGGTTGTGGAGAGAGTTTCTCACTTTAATACTGTGAAGATTGACGAACGAGGATGAAATATTAAAAGATGTTACTACCTCCGAATACAAGTACGGATTTGTAACAGACATTGAGTCGGATAAGTTGGAAAAAGGCCTGAATGAAGAGGTCATTCGAAAGATTTCCAGCAAAAAAAATGAGCCCGAATGGCTTTTGGAATGGCGGCTGAAGGCTTTCAGACATTGGCTGACCATGGAGGAACCGGAATGGGCGCATGTTTCATATGAAAAGCCCGACTTTCAAGACATCATATATTATGCTGCCCCAAAGCAGAAAAAAAGCTTAGACAGCTTGGATGAAGTTGATCCGGAATTACTAAAAACCTTTGACAAGCTTGGGATTTCTATTGAGGAACAAAAACGACTTAGTGGAGTGGCCGTGGATGTGGTAGTTGATAGTGTTTCCGTGAAAACAAGTTTTACCGAGAAGCTCAAAGAGTTGGGAATTATTTTCTGTTCATTCAGCGAGGCGGTGCAGGAATATCCGGATTTGGTGAAAAAATACATCGGAACGGTTGTTCCTTCAACGGATAACTTTTACGCCGCTTTGAATTCCGCAGTGTTTTCAGATGGTTCCTTTTGCTATATCCCTAAAGGAGTGCGTTGCCCCATGGAGTTGTCAACGTATTTTCGAATCAATGAAGCCAATACAGGACAATTTGAACGAACATTGGTAGTTGCTGATGAAGGCAGTTACGTCAGTTACTTGGAGGGTTGTACAGCCCCAATGCGAGATGAAAACCAATTGCATGCTGCTGTAGTTGAACTCATCGCGTTGGATGATGCGGAAATAAAATATTCTACAGTACAAAACTGGTATCCCGGAGATGCCAATGGAAATGGAGGAATCTTCAATTTTGTCACCAAAAGAGGTGTGTGTGGTAACCGTTCGAAAATATCATGGACACAGGTAGAAACAGGTTCTGCAGTAACATGGAAGTATCCTTCATGTATTTTGAAAGGAAATGAATCCATTGGAGAATTCTATTCTGTGGCGGTTACCAATAATCATCAGCAAGCGGATACGGGTACCAAAATGATTCACTTGGGAAAAAATACGCGCAGTACCATCATTTCAAAAGGGATCTCGGCAGGCGTAAGCAACAATTCGTATCGCGGATTGGTCAATATCAATAAGAAAGCCATTAATTCAAGAAACTTTACGCAATGTGATTCGCTATTGATGGGAGATAAGTGTGGCGCACATACCTTCCCATACATTGAAGTAAAAAATAGTTCATCGAGAGTTGAACATGAGGCCACCACCTCTAAAATTGGTGAGGATCAATTGTTTTATTGCAACCAAAGGGGAATAGATACCGAAAAAGCTATTGGCTTAATTGTGAATGGATATTGCAAAGAAGTGCTCAACAAATTGCCAATGGAATTTGCAGTAGAAGCTAAAAAATTATTAGAAATCAGCCTCGAAGGGAGTGTTGGGTAACTTGTGAATGTTATGTTGAAAATTGAAAATTTACATGCTTCCATTGATGGGAAGGAAATTTTAAAAGGGCTAAATCTTCAAGTAAATGCTGGAGAAGTTCATGCCATTATGGGTCCAAATGGTTCGGGCAAAAGCACCTTAGCAGCAGTATTGGCAGGACGTGAAGAATATGAAATTTCAAAAGGCAATGTTCAGTACTTTGAGAATGACTTATTAGACATGTCAGCCGATGTGCGCGCAAAAGAAGGCGTGTTTTTGGCCTTTCAATATCCTGTTGAAATTCCTGGTGTGAGCAACATCAACTTTTTGAGAACGGCCTTAAATGAAATTCGAGAATACAATCAAAAAGAATCAATCAGCGCCAAGGAGTTTTTGGACATGGTAAAAGAAAAATCAAAATTGGTTGAACTGGATAACCAATTGGTTGATCGCTCATTAAATGAAGGTTTTTCCGGAGGAGAAAAAAAGCGAAACGAAATATTTCAAATGGCCATGTTGGAGCCAAAACTTTCTATTCTGGATGAAACGGATTCGGGTTTGGACATTGACGCCTTAAGAATTGTTGCCAGTGGAGTGAACAAGCTTAAAAGTAAGGACAATGCCAGCATTGTGATTACCCATTATCAACGTCTTTTGGACTACATTGTTCCCGATTTTGTTCATGTATTGTTTGATGGAAAAATCATCAAATCCGGAGGGCGAGAAATGGCGTTGGAATTGGAAGAAAAAGGATACGATTGGTTGAAAGAAGGGGTTTAATTTGTCTATGGAAGAAAGGAAATGAAGGAGAGCGAAAATAAAACATCAGATTTTTTGGCACGAATCCAGGCTGGATTTGATCATACTCCATGGCTGAATGAAACCAATGAGGGCTTCAAAAAGGAGTTGGATAAATTGGCTATTCCCACATCCCGAGATGAATTTTGGAAATATACCCGTGTAGGAAAAATTACCAATCAAGAATATCGAATCAATCAGGAAATTCCACAGCAAGAAATTTCGGAATTCCTGACTCCGGATCTGGACTGTTATAAATTGGTTTTTGTCAATGGCGTTTTTCACCCGGAACTTTCCGATCAACCATCAAATGAAGGTTGCCATGTTGGAGCCTTGAGTCATCATTTGAATGGTACACGTCAAATCTTTGAGCAATTCATCAATTCCAATTGGAAGAACGAATTATTTTCGACACTCAATGCAGCGTATTTTCATGATGGAGCAGCCATCCACATTAAAAAAGATTGCGCACCAGATAAACCCATTAAAATTCTCAATGTTCTTTCAGGACAAAGTTCACTTTCTATACCGAGACATGTGATTGTACTGGAAGAAGGAGCTGAACTGGATGTTATTGAACGGGCCATTGCCATCAATGGTGAAAATGGGTTTATGAATTCTGTTGCTGACATAACCTTGAAAGAAAGAGCGACGTTGCGGTTTAACAAAACCCAGCAAATGAAAGGTGCAAGATTGGTGAGTGGAGAACAAGTGCATCAAGACGCTCATTCGCAATTTCAAATGAATACAATCTCCATGTCCGGGGCATTGATTCGAAACAATGTTAACGTTCGTCAAAACGGCTCGAATTGCCATACAGAATTGAACGGTCTTTACATGACAAGATCAAATGAACATGTAGACAATCACACCCTTGTTCATCATTTAAAACCAGGCTCTACTTCTTCAGAATTGTATAAAGGGGTGTTAAATGATAAAAGCACGGGTGTATTCAATGGAAAAGTAATTGTCCATAAAGATGCTCAGCAAACCAATGCATTTCAATCCAATGCGAACATTCTTTTGACCGATGATGCCACGGTTTATTCAAAACCAGAACTAGAAATTTACGCAGATGATGTAAAATGTAGTCATGGTTCAACCACCGGACAAATTGACGATGAGGCATTATTCTATTTGCAGAGTCGCGGTTTATCAAAAGAAAATGCGAGAAATTTACTCTTGTACGCTTTTGCAGCAGACATATTGGATAAAATAGAAATTAAGCCCCTGAAAAAGAGCATATTGAGCTATTTGGCAGATCGGTACAATACCCAAGCGTGATTGATCAAAAAGGCATAGAGAAAACAACGCTGATGACCATCAGAAATCAATTTCCATTTCTTTCTCAACAAATAAATGAAAAGGAAATCGTTTATCTCGACAATGCGGCCACCACTCAGAAACCACAAGCGGTCATTGATTCATTGGATCAATACTACCAAGAATTGAACAGCAATGTACATCGTGGCGTACATCAATTCAGCCAAAAGGCAACGCTGGCGTTTGAAGATGCAAGAAAGAAAGTAGCAAGCTATATAAATGCCACAGAAGACGAATTTGTATTTACCAAAGGAACAACGGACGGAATAAATTTGGTGGCCTCTTCTTTGGGACAAGGTCATTTTAAACAAGGGGATCGAATTCTGATTACAGAAATGGAACATCATTCCAATATGGTTCCCTGGCAAGTACTGGCGGATCAGTTGGGTCTGGAATTGGAATACTTAACGGTCAATGCTAACGGTGAGTTAGACGAAAATGAATGGTCAACAAAAGCAACAAGCAATACTGCTCTTCTGGCCATGACTCATGCTTCCAATACATTGGGCACAGTCAACCGTGTAAAATACTGGATTCAGCTGGCCAAAGAAAAAGGAATACCGGTATTACTGGATGGAGCACAGGCAGTGCCTCATATGAAAGTGGATGTAAAAGACTTAGGCTGTGATTTTTATGCCTTTTCGGCGCATAAATTATATGGCCCAACCGGAATTGGCGGGCTCTTTATTCATGCCGATTGGATGCAAAAAATGCTTCCCTATCAAACCGGAGGTGGAATGATCAAAGAAGTGACTTTTGAAAAAACCACCTTTGAATCTGGTCCTGCTAAATTTGAGGCAGGCACTCCGGATATTGCCGGGGCAATTGCGTTTGGAACAACCATTGATTTTCTGAACACATTAAATTGGGATGATTTGATTGCCAATGAAAAGTACTTACTTCATTTTACTTCTGAGCACCTGAAGGAAATTCCTGGTTTGAAAATTATTGGAAATGCCAGGGAAAAAGTTAGTGTAATATCCTTTGTATTTGAAGACATTCATTCATTTGATGTTGGCACATTGCTCGATCAAATGGGTATTGCCGTTCGAACTGGTCATCATTGCACCCAACCCTTATTGAGAAAGTTTGACTTATCAGGAACAGTCCGGGCATCATTTGGAATCTACAATACGGAAGAGGAGGCCATGCGGTTGATCGATGCTGTTGGCAGGGCTGTAAAAATGTTGAGAGGAGAATGACCATTCAAGAAAAACAAAACGAAATAATTGAGACCTTTTCCATGTTGGGTGATTGGATGGAAAAGTATGAACACATTATTTCATTGGGAAAAGAATTGCCTTTGTTACAAGAAGATCAAAAAAATGATGATTTATTGATCAAAGGATGCCAGTCCAAGGTTTGGTTGCTGGCTGAATTCAAAGATGGCAATGTTTGGTTTAAGGCGGACAGTGACGCCATCATTACCAAAGGACTGATTAGTTTGCTAATTGATGTTTTGAATGGGCAGTCACCAAAAGATATAGCCAAAGAAGAATTGTTTTTTTTGGATAAAATTGGATTGAACGAGCACCTTTCCCCCACAAGGGCAAATGGATTGTTGTCCATGGTAAAACAAATGAAGTTGTACGCCGTTGCACTGGCAGCAAAACAAATGGAATCAGGATTATGAATCAGCAACAAATTCCGAAACCTTCCATTAAAGATCTTGAGCAAATGGTAATTGATGTGCTCAAAACAATCTATGACCCAGAAATACCAGTGGACATCTATGAATTGGGGTTAATATACGAAGTGAAAGTTCAGGAAAATTACCATGTAGACATCGAAATGACCCTGACTTCACCGTCATGCCCGGTGGCAGAAAGTTTACCCGCCGAGGTAGAACAAAAGGTAGCCGGCATCTGGTGTGTTGAAGATTGCAAACTTGAGCTGGTTTGGGACCCACCATGGGATAAAGACATGATGAGCGAAGAAGCCAAACTGGAATTAGGTTTTATGTGATGGAAAAGGAAATTGTAAATAGGGTAGCAAATAGTGGCTTGATCAATATAGATCTGGAAGAAATCATTTCGAAACATCAGTTTTCCATTATTGATATGGCAGACTTTCTTTGGCAAGGCATGATTCTTCGAGAAAAAGAATTCAGAACGGCTGTTAAGGAGCTCAATGCAAACGAATATGAGAATCACTACGTAGGATTGATTTGTTCCAACGAAGCAATTGTTCCGCATTGGGCCTACATGCTCATTGCCAATAAATTATCTGAAGTTACCAGCAAGATTGTGTTTGGAGATGAACAATTACTCTATGCCGCCATCATTTCTGACTATTTTACTGATCATGCAAAAGAATATGATCAAAAAAGAGTGTTGATCAAAGGCTGTGGAACCATGGATATTGGACCCTCTCCGTACATTGAAATCCAAAGACTTCTTATGCCATATGCCAAGTCTATCATGTATGGTGAAGCATGTTCAAGTGTTCCCGTTTTTAAAAAATAGACAGATTTATCACGTTCTTTAGTGGAGCAAGCGCTAAAATTTTTTATTTTCGAGAGCCTTACAATAACCTGAATATGAGTGATTCTTCTCCAAAAACAGAACAAAGAGATAGAATTCGTAGTATAACGTTGCGATTTTGCATTTTTTTTGGACTCACAACGTTTGTCTTATTCATAGCCATTTTCTATGTGGAAGCATTGCTTAAAACATCTCGTAAAACCTTAAAAGACAAGGAATTACAGATTATTGAGCAACAGAAAACGATCTCAGATTTTGAGAAACAAATCAAGCAAAAAGACCTTCACATTGAAAACCTTCAGTCTGAATTGAATCGTGCTTCGCAGTCGCAGGAGTAAAATAATGTTCTAATTTCTTGAGTATAAGCAACCATTTGGTATAAGACGTAGTCTTATATTTGAATAGACTTATGAATAATTGCGCCCATGTCTTGAGGCAAAATCTTGGAATTTTGCTGTGGATTTGGGTCATTTGGCCCATTTCATTGCTCGGTGCAAATACCGGCGATCAGCCACCCCTTTACCCATCTCATAATGACCTGCTTTTTTCGGAGAACAAAGGCCAATGGTCTGAAAGCATAAAATACCTGGGAAAATTTCCGAATGGAAAACTGCGCATAGAGTCCAATGAATTGGTGTATGTGCTCTACCATCATGAAGACATGGAAAGGCTTCACCATGCGCACCACGGTGAAGTTGAAATGCCGGATAACGGGATTAAAATTAGAGGGCACGTCTTAAAATGTAAATTTCCTGGAGCCCAAAAGCCAAGACAACAAGCAAGATTTCCTCAAAAGGCATATGAAAATTATTACCTGGGAAATAACCCTGAACGATGGGCTTCGCATGTTCGAAAGTTCGGCGAAGTGTTTTTCCATGATCTTTATCCTGGAATAGATTATCGGTTATATTCAAGAAATGGCAATTACAAATATGACTTTATCGTCCAACCCCATGCGGATGTCAGTAAAATTGGATTGCAGTATGAAGGGGCCGAAAAGATAAAATTGACCAACAACACATTGTACGTTTATACAAGTGTCAATGAAATTGTCGAACAGGCTCCAATAGCGTTTCAATACATCGATGGTGTAAAAAAGAGCATTCCTTGCAAATTTGTTTTGAAGGATGGCATTGTTGGTTTTGAAATGGGTCAGGAATATGACGCCAATCATTCGTTAGTGATTGATCCAACATTGATCTTTTCTTCCTATACAGGGTCTTCCGAAGATAATTGGGGATATACCGCTACGTATGATGATCAGGGAAATTTATATGGTGGTGGAATTGTATTTATGGATAATTCAACCACTACGTCTTATGCCTTGGTTTCGGGATCTTTCCAGACCACTGCTGGTGGAGGTTTGAATTCATCCCCGGCCGGCAATTTAGGAACCGATATGGGCATATCAAAGTTTTCTTCCAATGGATCTACTTTATTGTATTCGACATATTTAGGAGGTTCTAGAAATGAAGTCCCTCATAGTTTGGTGGTGAATGGAAGTGGGGAATTAATTGTTTTTGGAACAACATGTTCAAATGATTTTCCAGTGACGTCAAACGCTTACGACACTTCTTATAACTCTCCATTATCGGGAGCTAGCATTTCAATGAATTCCGTGAGGTATCAGGGGGGAAGTGATATCGTTTTATCTAAGTTCAATATCAACGGAACGGCATTATTGGGTTCTACTTACATTGGGGGTTCTGGTTTTGATGGCATAACAAATCCAACGAATCAACTCAAATTCAATTATGGAGACGAAGTTCGTGGAGAAGTCTTTGTCGACAACTTCAACAATTGTTATGTGGCAACATCAACGAATTCTAGTACTTTTCCAACAACAATTGGCTCTTTTCAGCCACTATATGGTGGTGGAGCTCAAGATGGCATTGTTATAAAAATGGACTCCGCGATGTCAAACATGTTATGGGCATCTTATATAGGAGGGTCCAGTGATGATGCGGCCTATTCAGTTCAAATTGACGGATCGGGCACAGTTTATGTAGCCGGAGGTACAAGAAGCCTAAATTTCCCAACAACATTGGGAGCCTTAAATCCATCACCAATTGGAGGAACGGATGGATTTGTTGCCAAAATCAACAGTCTTGGCACATCAATATTGGCGTCAACACGAGTAGGAACCAACCAATATGACCAAACCTATTTTGTTCAATTGGATGATTCAAACAATGTTTATGTAGTGGGACAAACGGAAGGCAATTACCCTATTTTTCCAGCCACGGTATTTAACCAACCTTTCAGCGGTCAGTTTATTCACAAATTCAATAATGCCCTGGATTCCACAAAAGTATCTACTACCTTTGGTACCGGAGGTACAAGCGGAAACGTAAGTGTTGATATAACACTGTCCGCTTTTCTCGTTAACGATTGTAACCACATCTACGTTTCAGGTTGGGGCGGACCAATCAACAGTACTTCTACCACTGGATTAACCACTACCACCGGAGCTCATAAGACCAGTACAGACGGTCAGGATTTTTACTTAATTGTTCTGGACAAGAATGCGGATTCCCTGTTATATGCAACATTTTTTGGAGGGACAACAACCACATCCGGAGGAGAACACGTGGATGGAGGAACAAGCCGATTTGATAAAAAAGGAATTGTTTACCAAGCTGTTTGTGCCGGTTGTGGAGGTTCAAATAGTTTTCCCACATCACCAAACAATGTGGTAGGGCCTTCAAACGGAAGTAACAATTGTAATCTTGGCGTCATCAAGTTTGACCTTTCTCAATTGACGTCTGATGTTGGACTGGCCACTGTTCCCAAAGTTTGTATCCCTGATCAAATTCAATTTGAGAACAACAGTAATGGTGGGAACGTATTTTTCTGGGATTTTGGAGATGGCAATACTTCTACGGCATTTGAACCAAGCCATACTTATGTCGATACGGGCATTTTTACAGTGATGTTGGTGGTTTCAGATTCGTTGGCTTGTGTGAAAACCGACACGGCATTCATCACTTTGGAAGGAGTTCCGCCTCCAACAGCCGTGATTGATACCATAGGAGTGATTTGCCCGGGAGATTCAATACAATTGCAAGCTTCTGGAGGTGAATACTATAAATGGACGCCGGCTTTGGATATTTCAAACGATTCCGTTGCCGATCCCTTTGTTTTTCCTTCGGTAACTCAAACGTATCAGGTTGTTGTCTCCGATACTTGTGGAAGTGATACCAATAACATTCTGGCAAGCGATTCCATTACCATAGAAGTTGAGGTGGCCACAGATCAAACGTCAATCATGCCGGATGATTCAGTTTGTGCCGGTGAGAGCATACAGCTGTATGCGGATGGTGGTGTTCTATATTCCTGGTATCCTTCAGGAACGTTAAAAAATGCAGGTAGCCGCACACCCATAGCCACACCCCTGAATTCAAGCAAATACTATGTGAACATTACTGACGGATTTGGATGTTTGTGGAGCCAGGAAGTCATCATAGAAGTGTTGGACACCACATTAAGCGTTGAGGATATGATTGGCGATACTGTCATTTGTAAAGGAGATTCACTGCAGTTATTTGTAGAATCAAATGGAAGTTTCTTATGGTATCCTGCATATAACATGGATGATTCTTCGTTGGCTAACCCAACTGTCTGGCCAGAAACAGATACTATCTATTATGTAGATATATCGAATATCTGTTTCTCTGAAACGGAACAAGTTGAGGTGCGAATTGATCCCTTGGATTTACAACCCATGGAGGATACATCCATTTGCCCTGACGGTCAACTGTTGCTGACGGCAAGCGGAGCAGTTGAATATGCTTGGTCTCCTCAGAATATTGTTGATGTAATTGGAAATAATTTTTACATGACTGGGACAACTCAACCCGTTCGAATGATTGTAACAGGAACAAGTCTGAAAGGCTGTTCTGATACGGCCGGAGTGAATATCGATTTGACGGAAAGACCCTTTGTCAATGCTGGATCGGACATTGTTACCAATGGAGAACCGGTTAAATTGATAGCAACAGGAGAAGGGGAATTCATTTGGAACCCGGCAGATTTCTTGGATTGTCCTGAATGCCAGGAAACAGGTGCACACGTTAGTAAAACAACCACGTTTACGGTTATATTGACCGATGAAAACGGTTGTCAAAATACTGATCAGGTGGTGGTAGCTGTATTGCCTCCTAATATTTTTGCGCCCAATTCCTTTACACCAAACAGTGATGGTGTAAATGATGGATTTCGAATTGAAGCAGAAAACCTGCGTGATTTTGAGTTAACTATTTTCAATCGTTGGGGGCAATTATTATTTACATCCAAAGATTTCAATGCTTATTGGGATGGAAAATATAAAAACGAATTATTGCCAATGGGAGTGTATGTTTGGAAGCTTTCCTATACCAATGAGGAAAGTGAAAATGAAATAGTTTACGGAAAGGTTAATCTCTTAAAATAGAATTTTCAAACTAGGATTAATTATTATTGCACTTCAATTGATTCTTAGTGAAAAACGCCCTCTTTTTATTTTCAATTTGTGTCTTGCTGACCTCTTGTTGGAATGATGAACCAAAAAATAATGGAAGAAGCAATGTTGTTGTTAAGTCCGATGTGGCAATCACGTTTGTTGATAACAAAAAGAAGTTGGTGTTTGGCGATTCCGTTAAGATTACATTGTCTACCCTCAGCGGAAATTCTGGCGAAATAGAAGAATTGTCATTGAATGGTAAAATCCTGAATGTAGACTCAATTTTACCTCAGGAAATAACTTTGGATCCGGTCAATAAATTGGGGAAGAATACGCTTCTTGCAAAAGCAAAAGTGGATAATAAAGTTGAAACGTCCACGGCTTCTTTTACAATAATTTCAGATATCGAACCTGAAAATTTTTCTTTTAAAGTAGTGAACACCTTTCCTCATGACCAAAAGGCATATACGCAAGGTTTTGTCATTAATCAGGGAGTTTGGTTTGAAGGAACCGGTGGTCAGGGAGTATCAGATATTCGAAAAGTAAACAAATCCAATGGCAAGGTAATTTTGGGAGTACCATTGGAGGATAGATATTTTGGTGAAGGCATCACCATTCATAAAAACAAAATGTATCAATTGACATGGAAAGCCCAGACTGGCTTTATCTATGAACCATCTAGTTTGGTCAGGGAAAAATCCTTCTTTTATGAAGGCGAAGGTTGGGGAATTACGTCAGATTCAAATCACTTGATCATGTCCAATGGAAGCAATGTGCTGAAATTCCTGAATGATCAAACCTGGGCTGTAGAAAGAAAAATACATGTATATGACAACAAAGGTCCCGTGACTTTTTTAAATGAACTGGAATACATTGATGGTCATATATGGGCGAATGTTTGGCAACAAGAACACATTGTGGTAATTGATCCAATAACGGGACGTGTTACTCAACGCATTAAGCTCAAAGGCATTCTGAAGAGAAACGGATTTCCTAATGCCGAGGTACTCAATGGTATAGCCTGGGATTCAGACAAAAGGGAATTATTTGTAACGGGGAAATATTGGCCGTTTATCTATCAGATTGAATCCGTTCCAGCTCCTATTTAACCCTACGATTTAAACTGCTGAATCGCATTTCTCGTGAATTCAGAAAGAACCAATGTTCCGCTTATTTTTGCTCGATCAATCAGCAAAGAATCCCAATTGTCCGTGCCTTGCCAAAACGTTTTTTTCAACTCAAACATCGCCTGTGGATTTGAGTTTGAAAGTGTCTTTGTAAACGTGTTAATGGCGTCATCCATGCTTTGTGCATCGTCAAATATATTGGCATAAAGTCCTTTTTCTTTTGCCCATTCTGCAGTTTGCCAAGAAGTAGCGTCAATGGCCAATTGGCTCATAGCAGATGTTCCAATTTTTCTCTCCACCGCCGGTCCGACAACGAAAGGGCCAATTCCTACGGCCAATTCACTTAATTTGACAGAGGCGTATTTGGTAGCATAACAAATGTCTACGGCAGACGCCAGTCCAACACCACCACCAACTGCCTTGCCCTGCACACGGCCGACGATAAACTTAGGGCACTTTCTCATGGCATTAATAACATTAGCAAAGCCGGAAAAGAATTGTAAACCTTCCTCCTCATTTGATATAGCAATGAGTTCGTCAAAACTGGCACCTGCGCAAAAAGCTCGTTCCCCTTCACTTTTTAAAACAATGCATCGAATTTCTTCCTTCTTTCCAACTTCATTTATGGTGTCAGCAAGTTGTTTTAACAAGTTTCCGGGTAATGAATTACTGGAAGGATGAAAAAATGAAATGATAGCGATTCTCTCTTGAATATTTAGGGAAACACTACCAGATTCGTTGGGATTGCTCATTTGTTTTTGGTGCTTTTAAGGGTCGTTTTGTTAGGTTTATTCGTTGCGCTAAAAGTAACAATATTAGCAATATAGTCGATGCGAAAGACGCGTTCTGCGAATATTAAAAGATAGGTGATGCACGCAGAAATTTTTTCATTCCTCCAATTAATTTGGCAAAAAATCTCCGCTTTAAAACGGCCGAGTTGGAACACGTTAAATGGACATAAGCTAATATCGTATGAAAAACAAATTGATCAAATTTTCTTGTCTGGCAATTGCTTTGCTCTTAGCAAATTTTACCATGGCTCATATCCTGGAAGGAAATAACAAAAAAAACAATTCATCTACCGCAAGTCAACGCGAATTGATCAAGTTGGAGGAACAAATTGACATTCACTTACAAAAGCTTGATTTTGTGAAAGCCGATCAATTGATAGAGCAATGGAAAGCGCAAAGTGCTCAGGACGATTCAGATACATTTTATGATTTATTATTCAAAGTATTACGTGGAACGGATCACACATATGTTCAACAAAGACTCAATGATTTATGTGCCTCAGATCCAGATAATTTAATTTACAAATATTACAAAGGGGTAGCATGTTTACACAGTAATCAATTCAAAGAGGCAGAGCGAATTTTTGGCCATTTAAAATCACAACCAAAAACAAGTAAACAATTTCGATCGTTGGTTAATGCAAAATGGGAAAATAGTCGAAACGGCTCAATTTATGTTGCTGAATCACCAGTGATCATTAAGGCTGAGAATGATGGCATCAATTCGGATGTAGATGAATATGCCTGTGCAGCAAGTTCAGATGGAAGAATATTGTCGTTTACACGATTCGAACTGTCAGATACCAATTCAAACAATGCTTCAAAAGAAGTCATCTATGAGGCATATTTCGATCAGCACGGAGAAATGGAAAAACAGATTAGACTGTTTTCTGTCAACAATCAATTTCATTATTCACCATTGGAATACAGTCTTGATCAGAACACATTGTATTTCTTCAAAGGAGAATCACACAAAAATGGAAATATCCATGAAGCGGTAATGGAAGATCAAATTTGGGTCGAAAAAGGTGTGGTCGAAGGCTTTATTAATTCAGATTTCTGGGATAGTGATATCACCTTTTCTTATGATGGCAAGTATGCCATATTTTCGAGTAACCGACCAGGAGGTTATGGGGGGAGAGATTTGTATTCTGCCAAATTACAACCGGATGGAACCTGGGGAGAAATTTCAAACCTCGGTGCTTCCATCAATACTGAAAAAAATGAAGACTCTCCATTTTTAAGAAAAGACGACAAAATGTTGTATTTCAGCTCAGATGGGCATGCCGGAATAGGGGGTATGGATGTGTTTTACAGTGAGTATAAATCGGGAACGTTTGCCTACCCTAAAAATATTGGATACCCTATTAATACGGCTGGGGACGACAAGTATTTTTCCGTTAATTCAACCGGAAAACGTGCGCGATATTCATCTACCATAGGAAAAGAATCCAAAGGGGGATTTGATATTTACAATATATTCAATGAACCTACCTGTCTAAAAAACCCACCTGACTTAACCATCCTTGATATTAAAATCCATGGAGATGTAAACGAAATTGATCAAATCAAAATTCTGAAAGATCAAAATCAAATATTGTTTGAAGGCACCTTGCAAGAACTCCAAGAAACCAAGTCCTTTGTGCTAAAGAATGGTGCTCCATATGAAATCAAACTATATGGCTCTTCCGATAATTATTCTGAATGGTTGGACTTATCCAAAGTCAATGGCCTATACCATACGGAAAAGAACATCAGCTTTTATGGAAATCAAAACATTGCAGTTCTTTCAGACACATTGATTCCTGGGGCGCACCCAAATCGAAATCGGCAAGATTATAATCTTTCAGTATTACACCCGGATAATGGTCAACTTCTTGGTTTGGAGTTTGAAGATATCCCTATAATATTGACAGAGAAGAACTTAGATCGCTCACTTTCCTTGTTCGGCAAAAAATATAAAACTTCTGAAACGGGAGTCAGAGAAGAAAATAGTCTGGCAGATGGAAAATCTCGAGAAATGGCCGAGTCACGAATTTCCGCAAAGGACACCCCTTATTTCAAAAATTTCTTTCAATTTAATCAAGTGGAGGTGTCTTCCGATAAATTGAGGCTAAACACCTTTAAAGAATTGATAGAAACGCTTCAATTGCTAACACAAGAAGAGTCGGAAATCTGGATACATTTGGAATCAAGAGCATCCAAAGTCCCTACAACTAGAAGAGGAGGGAACAATAAATTAGCTTATGATAGAGGAAAAAAATTTCGGCTATTATTGCTAGACTACCTGGATCAGCATCAAATAAATACCAACAAGTTGAAATTTACATATGATGCCAAAGTAACAGGACCGAACTATTCAAAGAAAAATAAAATCAATGCGTACATAGAACATCAATACGTTGCTATATACCTAAGAACAAATGAGGTGAAATAATTGAGACTCAGATGATCAGGCGGATTGATCTTTCATTTTAACCATGGTCAATATGGTTGCAATGGCTACAGTTTCTCCAGTCTCATCATATACGTCAACCAGGAATTTAACGATACCCTTAGCTATGTCGTCTTCAGACTTCTTTTCTTGAGCTATTTTTTCCTTTACCGTAAATCGTACACCAATGGTAGCACCTGGGTAAACGGGTTTCGTAAATCGACATTCTTCAATTCCGTAATTCAATAAAACAGGACCCTTCTTTGGATCGACAAACAACCCAGCCGCAGCAGATAAAACAAAATATCCATGAGCTACACGCTGCTCAAAAATGGTTCCGTCCAATGAAGTTGCATCCATGTGGGCATAAAAATTGTCACCACTTACATTCGCAAAATTTACAATATCAGCTTCCGTTACCGTTCGTTTGTGAGTAAAGACCGTTTCGCCAATCTGTAATTCTTCAAAGTGCTTTCTGAAAACGTGAACATCTGTTTCCAATTGATGACCCCCGTATTGATAAACATTTGTTACATCAGTAATTCTTGTTGGAGAACCTTGAATGGCCGTCCGTTGCATGTAATGAGCTACTCCTCGAATTCCACCCATTTCTTCACCACCACCGGCACGTCCGGGACCACCGTGCACCAATTGCGGCATAGGAGAACCATGACCAGTACTTTCTTTCGCACAAGTTTTGTCTAAAATCAATACTCTTCCATGATACGGAGCAGCTTCCATAGTAAATTCCGATGCATTGGATGCAGATTCCGTTACAATGGAACAAACCAAAGATCCTTTTCCCATTCTGGCTAACTCGGCGGCCTCATCTAAATTTTTGTAAGGTATCAGTGTGCTAACCGGACCAAAGGCTTCTACTTCATGTGTAGATACTCCTTGAAACGGTTGGTTATTACGGAACAAAACAGGAGACATGAATGCTTCAGCGACAGCTTCTTTCCCAGTGATTTCAACCATTTCTCCATCGCCATACACCATCTCGGCATCGGCGGCCAGTTCCTTTATTTTTCCTTTCACTTCCTCAACTTGTTCTTTTCCAGCCAATGCCCCCATTCGAACATTTTCTTCACGTGGATCGCCAATGATTGTTTTGGCCAATCGTTGACTCAACGCCTCTTGAACAGCATCTATTTTATTTTCTGGAACAATAACCCGTCGAATCGCTGTACATTTTTGACCAGCCTTGACTGTCATTTCTCGATGTACTTCTTTAATAAATATATCAAACGAATCCGTTCCTGGTTCTATATCTTCACCTAAAACAATGCAATTCAATGAATCTGCTTCCATGTTAAATGGAACGGAATTTTCTATAATGGCAGCATGCGTTTTCAACATTCTTCCCGTGGAGGCCGATCCAGTGAACGTCACCACATCCTGAGGTGTGACATAGTCTAGCATATTGCCCGCTGATCCACAAATCAATTGCAATGCTCCTTCCGGCAAAATGCCCGAATCCGCAATTTCTTTTACCATGGCTTCAGTCAAGTAAGATGTAATGGTTGCAGGTTTAACAACAGCAGGAACTCCGGCTAAAAGATTGACCGCTATTTTTTCAAGCATTCCCCAAATAGGAAAATTGAACGCATTGATGTGAATCGCAACTCCCCTTTTTGGAACCATGATATGATGACCAATGAAACTACCTTTTTTGGACAACGGAATAGCATCGCCGTCTACATAATAAGGAGTATCCGGAAAAGATCTCCTTAGACTGGCGTAAGAAAATAAGTTACCAATTCCACCTTCAATATCAATCCATCCATCCATTTTCGTGGCGCCTGTTGCCCAATTGATTTCATAAAACTTGTCTTTCACTGAAGTCAAATGCAAGGCTAAGGCTTTCAACATTCTTCCTCTTTCCTGAAAGGTCATTTTTCTCAGTGCTGGAGATCCAATCTCTCTTCCATAATTCAAAACTCTTTCAAAATCAATTCCTTCTGTTGAGGCAGACGCATATTCTTTTCCATTGATGGCGTGATACAATATTTTGCCCTGACCCGCACCTTCTACCCAATTCCCTTCAATATAATTTTGTAATTTCAACATGGTAATCCGTTTTATGAATCAGTAAAAATAGTTGAATTTACCTGAGGTTTTACGGATGAAATCAATAAACTAACTGGGATCATGGAAATTCTGAAGAAAATTGTTGCATACCTTGATATTCGAACCATGTTTAGCAAAAAGAATGTCAATTTTAATTTGAGAATGATGCACGGCATGAATCGAATTTCAATTTTTATGTTCTTTATTGCGGTGATCATGCTCTTAGTAAAAGCATTGTCTTGATCCAACTTCTTAAGACTTCAAATATTGAATCAAATTATATTCCATTGATTCTTTTTTGTTCGATATAGGTGCTTCAATTTGGTTAAGTTTGTCACTTCCAATTTTAGAAGTGACTCCTATGAATAACAACGACATTTTAAACATGCTTGCAGAGCTTGGAATCAAAGAGGAAAACCATGGTTCTTCAACAGGATCGGATAGTTTTGCCAGCGGAAATATCCTGGAATCTAAATCCCCGGTAGATGGTAAATTGATTGCCAAAGTAGTTCAATCAACACAAGAAGATTACGAAAAAGTTATTGTAAAAGGAGCTGAAGCGTTTAAAGAATGGAGATTGGTTCCTGCGCCTAAAAGAGGAGAAATTGTCAGGCAATTTGGTGAGGCATTAAGACAAAAGAAACAGGCTTTAGGAAAATTGGTTTCTTATGAAATGGGGAAATCACTTCAAGAAGGTTTGGGTGAAGTTCAAGAGATGATTGACATTTGTGATTTTGCGGTTGGTTTGTCCAGGCAATTGAATGGATTGACTATGCATTCCGAACGACCACTGCACAGAATGTACGAGCAATATCATCCTTTAGGCATAGTTGGAATTATTTCAGCGTTTAACTTTCCGGTGGCCGTTTGGAGTTGGAATACTGCATTGGCTTGGGTGTGTGGTGATGTCACTGTTTGGAAGCCTTCTGAAAAGGTTCCATTGTGCGCCGTTGCGTGTCAAAACATTATTGCTGAAGTGCTACAAAAGAACAATTTGCCGGAAGGAATATCAGGTTTGGTGATTGGAGATGTTAAAGTGGGTGAAATGCTCACTTCAGATGAAAGAGTTCCATTGATTTCTGCAACAGGAAGTACACGCATGGGAAGGGCTGTTGGTGCAAAGGTGGCCGAGCGATTTGGCCGATCATTACTTGAATTAGGTGGAAACAACGCCATCATCATCACAGAAGAAGCAGATTTGGACATGACCATTATTGGTGCAGTCTTTGGAGCGGTTGGTACAGCAGGTCAGAGATGTACTTCCACAAGAAGGTTGATCATTCACGATTCTGTATATAACGATGTGGTAAATCGATTAACGAAAGCCTATGCTCAAATAAAAATTGGTTCTCCACTGGATGAGTCAAACCACATGGGGCCGTTAATTGACCAAGATGCTGCCAAGATGTATGTTGATGCCATTGAAAAGGTAAAACAACAAGGAGGGAATTTGCTCATTGAAGGTGAAATATTGAGTGGTTCTGGTTATGAAAGCGGATGTTATGTAAGCCCATCCATTGCTGAGGTTAGTGCCGATATGGAAATGGTAAAACACGAGACATTTGCACCATTGTTATACTTGATGAAGTATTCAGTCTTGCAGGAAGCAATAGACATTCAAAACGGAGTAACACAAGGATTGTCTTCAGCTATCATGACTAAAAACATGAGAGAAGCTGAAATGTTTTTATCTGCAGCTGGTTCAGATTGTGGAATAGCCAATGTTAACATTGGAACTTCTGGAGCTGAAATTGGTGGGGCGTTCGGTGGAGAAAAAGAAACAGGTGGAGGACGAGAGTCGGGTTCAGATGCCTGGAAAATCTATATGCGACGTCAGACGAACACGATTAATTACTCCACAGAATTACCATTGGCTCAAGGAATTCAATTTGAAATTTAATTTCATTTAGTCAATTCGAAGTCTGCTAATCCCATTGAAGATCCGTTAAATACAGGTTCTATTTTGTGCTTGCCGGGATAATGTTTCCGGGTGGTTAAATCCTTGAATTCTTGCTTTCGCTTAATGGAAAGTTGCTCACCAGGCGCCAACGTCCGCTCTGATATTTTGAATATTTTCGGACTCCAGGTCCCATTGGATTTTAAATAATGCACCTTGTATTCTAGGCGCAAAATAGCAGGCTTTTTCGATGAATTTGAGACATCAAATTGAAACTGAATCGATTGCCCTAAACGTATTTTTTTATCTAAGATTTTAAAGTTGGAAATCTTAACTCCTTTATTGGCAGCCAATCCAAACAACTCCAATACCTTTTGATCACCTGCTTTGAGCATGGTTCTGCATGCATGTTTGACCAATTTATCTGTTTCCTTGCTTGTGCCCTTCCATTTCTTGGCAATAGAAAGAACCAAAGCCGGATGATCCTTGGAGATATCATTCAGGTTATTGGCCACGCTTTTTCGTACGTATTCTTCCGAATCATTTTTCAAGTTTTCCAAAATGGGTAGAATAAGTGCAGGGTCTTTTTGAAAATCTGGAAGTGCCATAGCCCATGGTAATTTTGGTCTGCAACCTTCTGAAGCCAATCTCCTGACGTGATAATTTTCGTCTTTGGACCATTGTAGCATATGATTCATAGTTTTCTTTTCATCCTGCACTATGAACGGTCGAATGGCAAATTCAGACGATGAAAATCGCGTAAAATAATGCAAGGCCTCAATGGAAATGTCATAATGATCTAGACCATATACTTCCACAAACCCTGGAAAAGTCATGGCGGGAAAACCCGTGAAATCTTCAGCGATTGACATCAAAGTATCCAGCGCACTTGGATATGAATCAAATTGCTCAAAGTAGCAATCGTTTATTCTTCGCATACGTTGCTTCAACTCAAGATCTTCCCATTGTTTGTTGAAAATAGAACACATGAATTCATCTTCCGAAAAGTGGTTATTGTGATCCGACGAGGCCTTTGCTAAGCTACCAACATATTGCCGGTCAAACATGTTTTTAAGTGGTTCCAAAAAAAAAATTCTCTACATGTGAAATATAGAGAATTCTTTACTATTGTTGGGATGAACTTATGCCTTTTTACCGGAAATTTTTACCTCCATCGTAAATTCGTCATAAATAGTTTTATCACCTAAATCATCAAAAAAGGAACCTGACCCATATTTTACGTTGTATTCTGAACGATCAATAACAATGGTAGCATTGCCATTTAAAGCACCTTCTTTTTCTTCTATTTGAGCGTTAAATTTTATGGGTTTGGTAATACCTTTAATGGTCATTCTCCCCATAACTTTATAGTCGTTTTTCCCTTGATGCACCGCGTTGGTGATAACTAAAGTTGCGGTAGGAAAAGTTGCTACACCGAAGAAGTCGTCTGATTTCAAATGACCTTCTAATTTCGCTCTATATTCTCCATCTTCCATATCTGTGTTCTTAATTGAAGTCATATCGATTTCAACTTTTCCACCACTTAATTTTCCTTCTTTCATCATGAGAGCACCACTGGAGATGTTCACTGTTCCATCGTGCTTTCCTGTTACTTTTTCACCAATCCATTTTACGGAGCTGGCAGATGCGTCAATTGCATATTCTTGAGCGCTCAATGTTCCTGTCAAAAACAATAGAACGAACGCAGAGAGTTTAAATAATTTCATAATTGTTTGTTTAGATTAGATTAAACGGGCACCTCTAAAAGAAGTACATCCGATGCTTGATTAAATTTAAAATTGATATCATTTATATTTTTCAACCCCATTCCATCACGTCTTGAAAGTATTTCTTTTTCCACTTCAATTTCTCCTTCAATGGTGAAAATATAAAGACCATTTGCCTCATCTTGCTTTTTATATGAAGTCGTAGTATTGGCATCAAACATACCACGGGAAATGAAAGCGTTTTGATTTATCCAGAGTGTTGAATCATCATTTTCATCTGGATTGGCAATGGATTGAAAAATGTTCTTTTTGTTTTCAAATGAAAACGTCAGCTGATCGTATCTTGGCTCTATTCCCTGTTCTCCTGGAATGATCCAGATTTGCAAGAATTGAACATCTTCGTCATCCGAGATATTGTATTCGGAATGAATAATGCCTGTTCCAGCTGACATGATTTGAATATCACCATGATGAATTTTGATTTCATTGTTCTTGTTATCACGATGCAAGAGCCCACCTTTTAAAGGTACAGAAACGATTTCCATGTTTTTGTGAGGGTGAAAATCAAAGCCCTTGGAAGGAGCAACTTTGTCGTCATTTAATACCCGAAGTGCTCCAAATTGAACTCGCTCCGGATCGTAATAATTGGCGAAACTAAACGTGTGATGCGTGTTGAGCCAGCCGTAATCTGCATGACCTCTGGTATTGGCCCTATGAATTGTCTTTTCAGCGGTTTTCATAAGCTAAATTGGTTAATTCCAGTTTTTATGATGGATAATTTCGTCTAAAGGTTTTCTACTAGGGGCACTGTTTTCCATTTCAGCCATTGGACCTTCAAGTGCATCTGAAGAACCTAAATAGCCAATCACAAATCCACAAATGATGTCGTAGGGTTCATGAATTCCAAACGTTTCAATAAGGTAGTTTTTATCAATTCCCGCCATTTGATGAACGTACAAATTCATGTCCATGGCTTGAAGTGTCAATTGACTCATGGCCATACCCGTATCATACCAGGCATGATGATTGATCTTATTGTTTCTGTCAAATGTGCTTTTAGCAATGGCAAAACCAACCATTGGAGCAGAGTTGGCCCAGGTCCTGTTTTTTTCATTTAATCCGAGAAACAACTTATCGTATTCAGCGCCATCTTGCTTGAGTGCATAGATAAATCTCCATGGCTGCTCATTAAAAGCTGAAGCACTCCATTTTGCTGCTTCGAACAAAGACATAACCATCTCTTCATTCAGCTCTTGGTTGCTAAAACTTCTTGGACTCCAACGTTTTTTCATTAATTCGTTGATAGGATATTCTATGTTTTTTTCTGGTTTCATACAGTTATTTATTAATCTTCACCCCTGAATTTGTCTAGCAAATCACTTAATTGACCTGCCTCAGATTTGGAGAGCCATTTTTCTTCATTTCTTGCCTTATTGAGAACTTCCGTGAGCATCTCACAAGTTTCCAAACCCTTATCTGTAATGAGAATGTCAACTTGCCTTCTGTTGTTTTCGCAGATTTTTCTGACCACCAAGCCTTTTTTAAATAATTTATCCACCAAACGAGAAGTATTGGACATTTTATCCAACATTCTTTTCGTCACCAGATTGAGTGGGGCAGGATTGGGGTACTGTCCTTTTAATATTCGAAGGATGTTGAATTGTTGGATGGAAACATCATGAGGCTTCAATATAGCTCCTAGCCTTGAAGTAAGCCAGTTGGCTGTGAAGATTATATTGACATCTGCCTTAATATATTCGTTGGCAAATTTGGTCTGTTGTATTTCGTCTTCAATGCGCATACATCAAGTGTTTCTGCAAAGATACAAAAACAATTGATGTATATACAACAATAATAGTTTTTCCTTAGAAAGATTCCAGGTCAACGGGTCTGATGACACCGAACCATTTAATAATTTTTTCACCGACTCCATCGGCATTGATGTGTATGATGTAGACACCAGAGGCGATGGGGATGTTATCGGTATTTTTCAGGTTCCAATCCAGGAAGGTATTGGGGTCTGATTTTTGGAATTTTCTCACCAGTGTACCCCCGATGTTGTAGATGCTGATGGTACACGTTTCTGGCAGGTTGGTTATTTTAACGGTATTGGTAAGTCCATCACCTTCGTATTGAGAGAAGGCGTAGTATGGGTTAGGCACAACGTTGATGTTGTCCAGTGCAGACTCTGCCGTTGAGGTCATTCCGGTTTTGGTTTGGAATGCTCCAGGTCAACCAGGTAGTGTGGTCTTCCTTGGTTTTGGTTTTGCTCGGTTTGGAAGAAGTCATAGGTTTTGTTCACGCGCAGTGATACGACTACATCGGAACCCAGAAGTGTTTGGTCTTCGGCCAAGATGGGGAGTCCTACCCAGATACAGGTGGTCCACATGTCTCTCACATCGCTGTTAAAGGCGGTACTTCCTGGGTAATCTTTAAGCAGGCTGTAGAGTGTTTCTCCTCTGTCGTAGGCAGGCATGTTGAAACGTGCATCCTGGATTTGAGTTGTGGCATTAAAGACGTAGATGTAGTGTTTTCCACCCCATACGTTTTCAAAGTTGGCTCCTTGATTTTCGATATCGGTAGGGTTCCAGAGCATATCGGCTCCGTTGTTACCAGCCAGCCAAGAGTCCTCACCAAAGGCCATGTTGAGGCGTTGTCCGGTTTCTACATTGATGGCAAATCCTGGGAACCATCCCATTCCGACTCCTTGGTCGGCTTGTGGGTTACCATCGATGTCTACCGAAGGAGACTGCCTTAGGGCATGTTTGGTAGAGGTAACGGTGGTTTGGTTGGAGTTGAGTAGCTGTGTACCGCCAATGGCCAGTACAGGGTCTTTTTGCATTTCCAAAACGGGACACCTTGTCCAAAGGGTTTTATCTGCGGTAAAGTAGATGTTGACCGATTGCAGGTGCTCTAGTTTGGCCAGTGATACGGCTGCTCCATTGAGGATGTTGGGAGCTGGCGCATTGAGGATGGCTGTTCCTACATCGTCATAGGCACAGAGTCGGTAGGGCGCCCAGGTACCTTCGAGGATTTTTTCATAGACTTCGTTTCCATCCAGTGCGACCAGTTCGGTTCCATTGGGGTCGTTGGGGTCTGGCACTCTGGCTGGCAGAGAGGTAAAGTAATCGTTGTAGAGGTTGTCGGGCGCTTCTTCCTCTTGTGTGGTTCCTGCACGGATCCAGTTGTAATCGGATTGTCCATCGGTATCGGCAATGCCCGATAGCCAGTTTTGCGAGATGTCCGAGGTGACCTGAGTAGCGGAGATGAACCCGTTTTCTGAGAGTGGGTCTTCACCGTAGTTGATGGCCAGCTCGGCGGCTGGGTTATAGGCCTGGGTAACGTTCAGGGAGATACCCCAATCGCGGATGAGTTGTTCGTTGGAACTTCCCAGGATAATGGCTTTTTCGGAATAGACGGTATCGGTGCTTCCTTCGAGCCACATTTTCCAGTGAGCTTCTCCCAGGTTGTTGGTATCCAAGAACTCAATGTGGAGTTGTCCGGCAGGGATGTTCAAAGGGTCGATGACTTTGATTTCCACAGGTCCTGCTCCTTGTTGATAGACAGGGAAGTCAACCGATGAGGTAGGAGATTCGATGATGTCAGCAACGGTTTGTGTGGTTAGCTCAAGGGCCAAACCACCGTTTCCAACGCCTTCCAATCGGATGATTTCGGGTTGGTCACCATAGGCAGCATTGACTTGAGTTCCACCACTTTCTGATTCAGGAGGATGGGGGATAAAGGCAAAAGACTGCACACTTCCTGAAGTACTTTTACGTGAGGAGATGTAGGGTGTTTTTTGTCCATCGGCAAAGAGTGGGTCATCCTGAATGTAGGTTTTAAAGTTGTTGTACCCATAGGCAATGGCCATGTAGTAATACGTTTTGTAGTTGACCAGCTTGGGGTCTCCTTGGGAGAAGAGGTCTTCGGTTACCTGGAAGGAATGTTGGATACCTTGGTTGGCTCCATCCACCATGATGCTTCCTTTGTTGGCTCCCAGGTCATCGTCAAACTCAAAGTTGACCAGTTTGGATACATCATCACGGATGTCACACTGAAACAGGGGTCTTGCCAGTTCTAAGTTACCAATATCGTTGACCGATACGGTGGCATCTTTAAGCTGAAAGATTTGGTATCCCTGGAATCGGTATTTGTTGTCATAAGGTTCAGGTTCTTCATCTGGGGTAACAATGAAGGGGTCTTCTTCTTCGTAATCCTCCGGGGTATTACGGAAGTTGTTGGAAAGTCCTTTTTTGTTGGATAGGTACAGGATGATTTCCTGGTCGAGTTCTTGTCCAGATAGGTCCGGTGCATCGGGACCGTTTAGTACGTTAAAGCAATTGTCAAAGAGGGCTTGTGCTTTTTCATCGGCTTCTTTAAGCTTGAGCACACTTTGGAAGGGGTCACCACTGGCAGCTTGTGCCCACACTACCCCAACGGTAATGTCATTAACCGCTCCTGGAAGTAGGGTAAAGGGTCCGGCAGATTGCAAAAACCGTCGGTCAAAGGGTTGATTACCGGCCTGCTCTTCAGTCCAGTCAAATCCAGGATTCACACCACGCGTTCCCCAATGCAAAGGGTCAGAGTTTCCGGGGAACATAAAGTCAGACTCCAGTTCGGTAGAACCCGAGGCAATGTTCCCATTACCACCATAAAGCTGCTTGGTACCATCTCTCCAGATTCCTCTAAGGTAGTTGTAGTGGTCAACCGCTGTTACCGGGTCATTGATAGGACCACTTCCTCGGTTATAATAGACAAACCTTCTCATACCATAACGCTCGTTGTCAACGATGGTATCCGGCTCAGGATCATTAGGGTCATAGTAACCTACACCGTTTAAAGCTTCTCCGGGCCCGATACCTTTCAGGTTATTCGAGTCATCGTCATCCTGGTAAGGACCTTCGAAAAAGTCAATACCAATGGCTGGTGGATTGGAACCATATCCAACGGCACCACGATTATCTTCATCAAATCCATCACCATTGTAACAGAATCCCAAACCTCTTTCTACATCACAACCTACATAATCATCATCGGCATTACCCAAATCCGGGTCAACCCACTGACCAAAGTAAGTATCAGTCAAGGTAAACGTAGAACGGTTGATAAGTTCGTAGTTGTAAAAGGTCATATCGTTCACCGCATCGTTGGTGGCAAAGGCAAATGCCTGAGCACGAATCTCCATGCCGATGGCAGAACCATTGGTCTCAGTGTGGATGTTTCCTTTGTCATTAAATACCCACCAGTGGGTTTGGTCGCCAAATAATCTTACATCTCTTACCACTCTACAATCAATATCTCCGGTCACGTCATAATATGGATAATCTCCTTGTTCAGGGTCATAATCTCCGCTACCATCATTATCGTAAAAAGGAGCAAGGAAAAAATCTTGACCCAAAGACTCATCACCATGAGCCGGCCAATCAACAATACTTTTAGGTACTGTATACCCATTAAAGCTTTCATCTAATTCGCAATCAGGATCTTGATTACATTGATACCATTGAATGAATCGATCCACTTCTATTCTGGAAATGGTGTAAAACCTATCGTACTGCAAACATGTGGCAGGTTCAATCTCTGCTTCCCCTTTGCTCAGAGGACCTGTCCAGAAGTCATTGGTACCATTACGGAAAGTAACCGCTGCAATTTTTAACTGACCGTTGATGTCTGTACCACCCATCCACAACGAACCTGAATAGATGGAAGTCTGTTGTCCACCTGCAGGAATGATGTAATCCGCAGCACCATTTGGTCTGTCTTGCCACATGCTACCACCGGTTTCAATGATACAGCTTACATTGTTGAACTCCAGACGTGTGTTACGCACCGCCGGAGAACAGTTGGCAGCTGTTCGCAATGTGGTAGAACCAGAGGATTTACGCTGACCATTGTCTGAACGTCGGGAAAAAGAAATGATAGGCAGTAAAATAAGAAGGAGCAGAACAGTTCGGTTCATAATGTGCAGATTAGAATATCGGAACATAATATTAATGCATAATTCAAACGCCTCTGAGCTGGAATTCTTTAGCGGTATTCTACTTGAAATAAGAGGTTACTATAAAACAATGAATGGAAAAGGGTGATTATTTTGGAAAGGCTTAATTTTGGCAACTCATAACTATTATATGCCTGAGAATTCAATACCCCGTCGTATGTTTGACAATGACCCATTCAGTCAATGGCTGGGAATAAAAATGCAGGAAAACCAAGGCAGTTTTCCCTCTTTGGAAATGGAGGTGAGAAAAGAAATGGTGAATGGATTTGGCATAGCACACGGCGGGATAACTTATGCACTTGCAGACAGCGCCTTGGCTTTTGCATCCAATAGTAAAGGGAAACAAAGTTTGTCAGTAGATACGTCCATTTCACATATACAGAAATGTGAAATTGGTGATTTACTTTCAACTGAAACTGAAGAAATCTATTGCGGAAACAAAACCGCATTGTATAAAATTGTAATTCGAAATCAAAAAGATGAACCTGTAGCGTATTTTAAAGGCACAGTATACAGGACATCTAAAAACTGGGAATAACTTATGAAAGAAGCGTTCATCATTGATGCCATTAGAACACCAATTGGAAATTTTGGCGGAACACTATCAACCATTCGCACTGATGATTTGGCTGCATTGGTGATCAAAGAAATCGTCAACAGAAACCAACAATTGGATCCAGCCTGGGTAGAGGATGTGATTTTTGGATGTGCAAATCAAGCTGGTGAAGACAATCGAAATGTTGCGAGAATGTCTTTATTGCTTGCCGGGCTTCCATTTTCAGTTCCGGGAGAAACGGTAAATCGATTGTGTGCTTCAGGAATGTCTGCCATTGTGCATGCGTCTAGAGCTATAAGAAACGGAGAAGGAGACTTTTACATTTCAGGGGGAGTGGAACATATGACCAGAGGTCCTTGGGTGATTTCAAAAGTTTCTAAACCATTTGGGCGAGATGCACAAATGCACGATTCTAGTTTTGGCTGGCGATTTATCAATCCAAAGATGGTTGAATTGTATGGAACAGATAGCATGGGACAAACGGCTGAAAATCTGGCAGATAAATTTTCCATTAACCGAGAAGATCAAGATGCTTTTGCTTTGTGGTCTCAGCAAAAAGCAAAAATGGCTGCTGAAAATGGATATCATGCTGAGGAAATTTTACCCGTTGAAATTCCAAGAAGAAAAGCAGATCCAATTGTATTTGACACAGATGAATTTGCTAAGCCCAATTCCAATATAGAAGGATTGGCTAAGCTAAGAGGTGCTTTTCGAAAAGAAGGGGGTACGGTAACTGCTGGAAATTCTTCAGGTTTAAATGATGGAGCCGCTGCCATGTTAATTGCATCCGAAGAGGGTGTCGTTAAAATGGGCGCAACGCCTTTGGCGCGAATTGTATCTTCTGCGGTTGCCGGAGTGGAACCCAGAATTATGGGCATTGGTCCGGTGTATGCTTCGAAAAAGGCATTGGAAAGGGCCAATCTGAGTCTTAACAACATAGATGTCATTGAATTAAATGAGGCGTTTGCCGCACAAAGTTTAGCATGTACCCGAGAAATGGGCCTTGCCGATAATGATGAACGAGTAAACCCCAACGGGGGAGCTATTGCCTTGGGCCATCCACTTGGCATGTCTGGCACACGAATTGTACAAAGCGCTGCCCTGCAGTTGAAAAGAACCAATAAAAAGTATGCATTGTGTACCATGTGTATTGGGGTAGGTCAAGGATATGCAGTTATCATAGAACGCGTTTGATATGATTTATGAATTCGACGGATACCAACCGGTCATCCATGAATCTGCATTTGTTCACCAAACAGCAACCATTATTGGTAATGTTATCATTGGCAAGGACGTATACGTTGGACCGGGAGCTGCAATACGAGGTGATTGGGGAGAAATTCGAATTGAAGATGGGTGTAATGTTCAGGAAAATTGCGTGTTGCATATGTTTCCAGGTAAGCAAGTTCTTTTAAAAAAGTCAGCGCACATAGGTCACGGTGCCATAATTCATGGCGCAACTGTTGGTGAGAATTGCCTGATTGGTATGAATGCTGTTTTAATGGATGATGTGATTGTGGGCAAAGAGTGTATTGTTGGCGCTTTGACTTTTATTCCTGGGGAGACGGTCATTGAACCTAGAAAAGTTGTAGTTGGTAATCCGGGGAAAATTGTCAAAGATGTTTCTGATGATATGATTGCCTGGAAGACAAAAGGGACTGAGCTATATCAACAACTTCCGGCAGACAGCTATCAAGGACTTAAGGAATGTGAACCATTGAGGGAAGAACCAAAAAACCGACCACGTCAACAAACCGGATTTTCAACTTGGAAAACCACCAATAAAGATTAACCTTCTTCGTTCAGGAGCTTGTACAATTCGTCCAGATTTGGCGCGAGAATAATTTCTGTTCGTCTGTTTTTTTGACGCGCTTCTTTTGAATTGGCCTTGTCTAGCGGTAAGAATTCACTGCGTCCTGCAGCGGTCAATCTCTTCGGATCAACTTTGCTATTTGATGTAATGATCTTCACTACCGAAGTTGCCCTCATGACACTCAAATCCCAATTGTCTTTGAGCTGGCCACTTCCTTTGTAAGGCACATTATCAGTGTGCCCTTCCACTAAAATTTGAATGTCCTCATTTTGCTCCAACACCGAACCTAGCTTTTTAAGCACTTCTGTTCCTTTTGGGTTCACCGTTGAACTTCCAGAGGCAAATAGCAAACTTTCATCTAATGAAACATAAACTTTTCCATTTCTTTGTTCGATGCTGAGACCATTATCTTCAAACCCAAGCAAAGCTTTCTGAAGTGTGGTTTTCAAAGCATTTACAGCCGAGTCTTTGCGCGCCATCATACTTTCCAATTCGGCTACGCGTGCTTCTCTTTTGGCCAATTCGGCATTCAATTGTTCCAATTTGGCAGAACGCTGACCCAACTCAAGTTCGAGTGTTTTTAACGCATCTTCTTTTTGAATTAACTCCTCCTGTGACGTTTGTAATTCTTCGATAAGACGTTTGGTTTCTTCAGCGTTTTGGGCCAATTCAGAGTTCTTATTTTCCAAAATCAAATCGTATGATTCTTTCAATTTGTTGTAATTGTGTCTCAATTCACGATTGAGTTTTCCCATTGAAGTCGTGTCTTTTTCAAGTGTTTTTATTTGACCCTGCAACTTTTGATTTTCATTTTTTGATTGACTGATGGCTTCTTCCAACGATCGCACTTTCGCTTTGAGATCGTCATTTTCTGTTTTCAGCTTTTGATAACTCGCGTTTAACTCTTCAAATTTTTTGGCCGGCACACAAGACGTAAATTGTGCCATGACGAATGCCAAAAAGATTCCTATTGCAATTGTTCTGGATGACCTCATGAATGAAAATTATACACAATAGTAAGAGAAAGGGGCATCGATTTGGTGCCGCTAAAAGGAATTTATAAACAGCAGGGTATGGAAAAGATCAAAGGTCCAATTGGGTTAAAACTGGACAGTGATCGGACATTTTCACATCGGAAAGATGAACGGCACGTGTCAATTTTTCAGCCAGAGCATTGCTGTAAAATTGATAGTCAATTCTCCATCCTATATTCCGCTCTCTGGCTCGGGCCATATAGCTCCACCATGTATAATGTTGGGGGTCTTGATTAAATTGTCTGAATGCATCTACAAACCCTGTATTTATCAAGTCATCCATCCACACTCTCTCAGGTTCTGTAAATCCAGGGACTCCTTTCAAACGTACCGGATTGTGTATGTCTTTGGCCTGATGGCAAATATTAAAATCCCCGGCAATCACCAGGTTTGGATGCATTGTTTTTATGTGAAGAAGATAGTTTTTATAAGCGTCTAGCCATTCCATTTTAAACGCTTGCCTAGCGGGACTGCTAGCACCTGAGGGCATATATACGGAGCAGACAGCAAACTGATCAAAGGAAACCAAAAGATTTCGACCTTCAATATCAAATTTTTCAACCCCTATTCCGTGTGAAATTTCATTGGGTTTTTCTTTACTTAAAACGGCAACACCACTATATCCCTTTTTTTCAGCACTAGAGATTTCAAGATGATATCCTTTGGACTCGAACAGATCAAAATCCAATTGATCTTTTTCGGCCTTAATTTCCTGGAGCATGATCACGTCAGGATTCACTTTTTCAAGCCACACCAGGAAATCTTTTTTTAACACTGACCGCAGGCCATTGACATTAAAACTTAGCAGTGTTTTCATTTCAACACTTCAGGTTTTGCTCACTTTGATGATATTGACCGGGCAAGCTTCCGCGGCTCTGACATTCTCTTCATACTCTTCATCACCAGTTCGAACGGTATGAAATCCACGCCTATCTTTTGCGCCAATCAATGTGCACTTCCCATCTTTTTTGGACATTCTCCATCGTTCAGGAGCCAGTTCCACACAATAATTGCAGCCAATGCATTTATCTCTTTGCTGAGTGATGATAACCATCAGGCAGAAACAACTTTGTAAAGTTTGTCAGATGGCCGGATGAGATCTTTAAGAGGAATGGTGCAGTTGTCGCCGCGTTTCGCTTCTTTGACAAACTCATCATTCACCATGAGTTCTTTAATTTCTGATTCAACAACTCCAGTAGTAGGTCCGGTAATTAATATTTTGTCACCTACTTTAACACTATGTGATTCAATAGCAAACTCACCAATTGCTGCCTTCGGAAAATAATGAACACCTTTCCCGATGAATACTTTTTTCTGAGTTGCTTTTGAACCATATCCCTTGCTCCACTCTCCTAATTTTTGACCGAGGTAATATCCACTCCAGAACCCCCTATTGTAAACCTTTTCTAATCGAGACATCCAATCATTTACTTTGTCCGCAGTGTAAGTTCCTTCTTTAAGGGAATCAATGGCTTCACGGTAACATTTAATAACGGTATATACATATTCCGGAGCTCTACCACGCCCTTCAATTTTCAACACGGAAATGCCTGTTTGGTAAACTTCATCCAAAAAATCTATGGTACATAAATCCTTGGGTGACATGATGTATTCATTGTCAATTTCCAATTCAGTTCCATCTTCCTTGTCAATGACGGTATACGTTCTTCGGCAATTTTGAATACATGCACCACGGTTGGCTGAAGAATTATGTGAATGCAAACTCAAATAACACTTACCTGAAACCGCCATGCACAATGCACCATGACCAAAGATTTCTACTTGAACCAAATTTCCGGAAGGACCGGTAATGTTTTCTTTTTTAATTCCATCAACAATGGCCTTGCTTTGGCGGAGAGAAAGTTCTCTAGACAATACCATCACATCCGAAAAATGAGCGTAAAATTTAACCGTTTCTAAATTGGTCACGTTCAGTTGGGTAGAAATATGAACTTCCATTCCAACGGAATTGGCATAGTTCAATACGGCTTGATCTGAAGCAATGATGGCTGTAATACCCGCTTCTTTAGCACGATTAGTAACCGTTTTAATGATGGATAAATCGTGATCGTAAATAATGGTGTTGAGCGTAAGGTATGTTCTCACACCTGCCTCATTACATCGTTGGGCAATTTCCTCCAAATCGTCAAGCGTAAAGTTCATGGTTGCACGCGCACGCATATTCAGCTGATCTACACCAAAATAGATGGAGTCTGCGCCACTTTGAATAGCGGCTTGCATTGCTTCAAAAGAACCTGCCGGAGCCATTAATTCCATAATACCTGTCTCATTTTCAGGCAAAAATAGCCAATCACATACGATAAATGTCTATTTTATGAGAATAATCATGTATCCAGTAAACGAATGTTGTTAATTTTGGGATGGCAAAAAACTGCCACGTAAGCAGCAGAAAGAAAAATTTATGGCTAGATATCACTCGCTGGGAAAAATTCCCAAAAAACGTCATACTACATTCCGAAAAGAAGATGGATCGCTGTATGCCGAAGAATTGTTTGGAACTGTTGGGTTTGTTGGAATGTCATCATTGGTGTATCATTTGAATCCACCAACAATGGTTATGGAAAAAGAAGAACCTTATTCTGTCCTTCCAGAAATTGCCATTGAAAAGAATCTTCAGGCTATGAGTTTCAAAGGGTTTGATGTGAAACCTGAAGATGACTATTTGAAAAGCCGTAAACATCTATTGGTAAACAACGATTTGCACGTGGGAGTCGCTGCGCCAAAACAGTTTTCCTCAGATTATTTTTACAAAAATGCAGATGCCGATGAGATGTTGTTTGTTCATGTTGGCAAAGGGGTATTGAAAAGCATGTACGGGAATGTGCCATTCTCTTATGGTGATTACTTGATCATTCCAAGAGGCACTATCTATCAAATAGACTTTGAAACGGAAGACAATCGACTTTTGGTGGTTGAATCTTTTAGTCCAATTGTCACCCCCAAACGCTATCGAAATAATTTTGGACAATTATTGGAACACTCGCCATTTTGTGAGCGGGATTTGAGATTGCCCATGGAGTTAGAAACCCATGATGAAAAAGGTGAATTCCGATTGCTTATTAAAAAGCAAGGAATGATTTATCCTTACATCTACAAGAATCATCCATTTGATGTAGTAGGATGGGATGGGTTCAACTATCCATATGCGTTTTCAATTTTTGACTTTGAACCGATAACCGGAAGAATTCACCAACCACCTCCCGTGCATCAAACATTTGAAGGAAATAATTTTGTCATTTGTTCATTTGTGCCGAGATTATATGATTATCACCCGGAATCTATTCCAGCACCCTACCATCATAGCAATATCGATTCGGAAGAATTGTTGTACTATGTAGATGGTGAATTTATGAGTAGAAAAAATGTGGATAAAGGACAGCTGACATTACATCCCGGTGGAATTCCACATGGACCGCACCCTGGGACTATTGAAAAAAGTATTGGCCAGAAAGAAACTGCTGAACTTGCCGTTATGATTGATCCGTTTAGGCCATGGAAAGTGACCAAAGATGCTTTGGCCATTCAGGATCATAATTATTATAAATCGTGGATTGAAGATTAAATAGAAGAACATGAAAACAACAGAACAACCAGCTCCTGAAAAAATATTCCAAGAAGCAGAAGATTTTCTTCCGTTGTTGGGTACGGATTATGTAGAATTATATGTGGGAAATGCAAAGCAGGCAGCTCATTATTACAAGACGGCTTTTGGTTTCCAATCTCTTGCATATGCAGGACTAGAAACAGGATTAAAAGACAGGGCTTCATATGTGCTTGTTCAGGATAAAATTCGATTGGTACTGACTACTCCGTTACAAGCAGATAATGAAATGTCTGAACACATCAACAAACATGGTGATGGTGTCAAAATTATTGCTTTGTGGGTTGATGATGCCACAAAGGCATTTGAGGAAACCACCAAAAGAGGAGGGAAACCTTATTTGGAACCAACGGTTGAGGAAGATGAGAACGGTAGAGTGGTTCGTTCGGGCATCTATACCTATGGAGAAACCGTTCATATGTTTGTTGAACGCAAAGATTACAATGGTGTATTTCTACCAGGATATCAAAAATGGGAATCTGAGTACAACCCTGAGTCTGTTGGATTGAAATACATTGATCACATGGTAGGAAATGTAGGTTGGGGAGAAATGAATACCTGGGCCGAATACTACAATAAAGTAATGGGGTTTGCCAATCTAATTACGTTTGATGACAAGGATATTTCCACGCAGTATACTGCTTTGATGAGTAAAGTAATGACTAACGGAAACGGAAGAGTCAAATTTCCCATCAATGAACCAGCTGAAGGATTAAAGAAATCTCAGATTGAAGAGTACTTGGATTTTTATGGTGGATCGGGTTGTCAGCACATTGCGGTAGCTACAGATAACATCATTCATACCATCACTGAAATGCGCAAACGAGGCGTAGAATTCCTGTACGTTCCGGGTGAGTATTATGATACTGTCTCTGATCGAGTGGGTTCGATAGATGAAGATTTAATGCGACTTAAGAATTTAGGTATTATGGTGGATAGAGACGATGAAGGGTATTTATTACAGATTTTTACCAGACCTGTAGAAGACAGACCTACCTTGTTTTTTGAAATCATTCAACGTAAAGGAGCTCAGTCTTTTGGAAAGGGAAATTTCAAAGCCCTGTTTGAATCCATTGAAGAAGAACAAAGAAAAAGAGGAACACTTTAATAGTTAGTATTTTGAAGGACATTAATATTGTTGGAGGAGGATTGGTTGGCTCTTTGTTGGCTGCTTACATGAGCAACAAAGGCCACAAAGTGCAAGTATTCGAACGAAGACCGGATATGCGCAAACAAACCATTTCTGCTGGCAGGTCCATTAACATGGCTTGCTCCACCAGGGGATGGAAAGCTCTGGATAAAGTGGGTGTGGGTGATTTAGTAAGGAAGGAAGCAATTGCCATGAAAGGCAGAATGATGCACGATGTTGAAGGGAATTTGACTTTCCAACCCTATGGAAAAGAAGACGAAGCTATTTACTCCATTTCAAGGGGAGGGTTGAATCAAATTCTGATGTCATTTGCTGAATCCAAAGGGGCAACATTTTCGTTCAATCATCAATGCACTGGTGTAGACTTGCCTTCTGGTGCAGCTACCTTTTATGATACGGAACAAAAGAAGAACGTTGAGGCCAACGGTGATGTGCTGTTCGGTACAGATGGGGCGTTTTCTCAAGTGAGAAACGTGATGCAAAAACTGGACAGGTTCAATTATTCGCAATCATATATCACACATTCATACAAAGAGCTTTTAATTCCTGCAGGACAGAATGGAAATTTTCTAATGGAGAAAAATGCATTGCACATTTGGCCGAGAGGTCAATTTATGCTCATTGCATTGCCCAACCCAGACGGAAGTTTCACATGCACGTTGTTTTTGCCACAAGAAGGAGAAAATTCTTTTGATGAACTTACTACTGATGATGCCGTCATTCGGTTTTTTGAAAAAGAATTTCCCGACGCAATGGAATTGATGCCTAATTTGACAGAAGTATTTTTTAGCAATCCTACCTCTTCTTTAGCCATCATTCGTTGTTTTCCCTGGTCGTATCATGACAAAGTTTGTTTGTTAGGAGATGCTTCACATGCTATTGTACCGTTTTATGGGCAAGGCATGATTTCAGGATTTGAAGATTGTGATGTTTTGGATGATATCATCAATCAAAATGGTGATGATTGGAATCATGTTTTCAAACAATTTGAAAAGGCCAGAAAACCAAATGCAGATGCCATTGCTGATTTAGCAATGCGTAACTTTGTTGAAATGAGAGACTTGGTTGGGGACGCAACATTTTTGTTGAGGAAGAAGTTGGAAAAAAGAATTCATGAATTGCATCCCGGAAAATTTTTACCCTTGTACTCTATGGTTACATTTAGCCACATTCCTTACGCAGAAGCTAAGTCGAGAGGGGAACAACAAGACGTGATGCTGGATGAAATTATGAATGCAGTTCCAGATTTGGAGAACAAACTGGATTCAGAAGAGGTGGCGGGAATCATTGAAGAAAAGTTAAAATTGCTGTAAATGGGAGACCATTCTAAAATAGAACAACTTGTAGATGAGATTAAGGATAAATATGCCGAATTAGGTCAAGATCCCGGCGTATTTCTTGAAGGGTTAAAACATAGCAAGTTGATCACCTATTGGGATTACTGCGAGGTGGATACCTTATTGAGTCTGCAAAAACCCAGAACTGTTTTTCCTGATGAAAACATATTCATCATGTACCATCAGGTAACGGAATTGTATTTCAAAATGATTCTCAGCGAAATCAAACAGATTAGCCATCACGAGAATCTAACGGTGGAATTTTTTACACAACGTGTTAAACGCATCAACCGCTATTTTGGAATTTTATGTCAGTCCTTTGATGTGATGAGAGATGGAATGGAAGTTGACCAATACCTTAAATTCAGGCATACGTTGACTCCGGCAAGTGGTTTTCAAAGTGCGCAATATCGAATGATTGAAATTTGTTGTACAGATTTAATTCAATTGATAGATAAACGCTTTCGCGATGATGTTTCTCCAAATGATTCAGCAGACGCATTGTTCCAGAAAATCTATTGGCAAGCAGGAGGAAAGAATCACGATACAGGTGAAAAAACATTGACGCTTCAAATGTTCGAAGAAAAATACCTCGAACAATTTGAGCATATTTACAAAGAGTACAAAGACAAAAACCTTTGGCAATGTTACATGAAGTTGTCTCAGCAAGATCAGCAAAATGAAGCATTGATTAAGGCGTTAAAAGAATTGGACAAAAAAGTGAATGTGGCCTGGCCTATGGTTCATTACAAAACGGCAGCAAACTATTTGGATGCTGGGAATGAAACCATTCCGGCAACAGGCGGCAGTAGCTGGAAAACCTATTTGCACCCCAAACATCAAAGGCGTATCTTCTTCCCGAAATTGTGGAAGCAAGATGAGTTGGAGAGCTGGGGAAAATAAATTTGAAAGTATGGAAGACCAACTAAAACTAGAAGAATTTCAGCAACGTATTGATGCTGAAGAAAAAATTGAACCAAGAGATTGGATGCCTGAAGACTATCGTAAGCATCTTATCAGACAAATCTCTCAACATGCTCATTCAGAAGTTATTGGAATGCAGCCTGAAGGCAATTGGTTGACGAGGGCCCCTTCATTAAGAGCGAAAAAAGTGCTTTTGGCCAAAATTCAGGATGAAGCCGGACATGGCTTGTACCTGTATGGAGCGGCGGAGACATTGGGCATTACATTCGACGAAATGTTGCAGCAATTACATGCCAGCCGAGCAAAATATTCGAGCATCTTTAACTACCCCACGTTGACATGGGCAGATATGGGTGCTGTAGGATGGCTGGTAGACGGAGCTGCGATCGTAAATCAGGTATCATTGCAACGGACTTCGTATGGTCCATATTCCAGAGCTATGATTCGTATTTGTAAAGAAGAGAGCTTTCATCAACGACAAGGATTTGAAATCATTGCTCACATGGCTCAAGGAACAGCTGAACAAAAACAAATGGCTCAGGATGCCTTGAATCGTTTTTGGTGGCCGTCCTTAATGATGTTCGGACCGAGTGATAAGGATTCACCGAACTCAGAAAGAGCCTTGAGATGGAAAATTAAGCGCGAAACAAATGATGAATTACGACAAAAGTTCATTGACAAAACGGTTCCTCAAGCTGAACTTATTGGCTTGACTATTCCAGACCCAGACTTGAAATTGATGGATGATGGGCATTATGTTCATGGAGAACCTGACTGGAGTGAATTTTACAATGTCATTAGCGGTAAAGGGCCATGTAACCGTCAACGATTGGCGCATCACAAAGGAGCGCATGACAACGGCGCCTGGGTAAGAGAAGCTGCAACAGCTTACGCTAGAAAACAACAAAAGGAAAAAGCTGCATAACTATTATTTATGAGTAACGACAATTCAGAATCACAAGGAAAACTGTGGGAAGTTTTCATTCAAAGTAAAAACAACCTTCCTTACAAACATGCTGGAAGTGTTCATGCCTATGACAAAGAAATGGCATTGCAAAACGCCAGGGATTTATTTACACGTAGGTTGGAAGGAAGAGCCATTTGGGTAGTTCCTGCAGAAGCCATTGTATCTTCAAATCCTCAGGATGAAGATGCTTTTTTTGACCCTGCAGATGACAAAATCTACAGACATCCTACCTTCTATGAATTGCCAGAAGGGATAAAACACATGTAGGATGGATAAGAACGAAGCACTTATTAAGTTTTGTCTTAGACTGGGCGATAATTCATTAATCGCAGGACATCGATTGGCTGAACTATGCAGCAGAGGTCCTTTTTTGGAAGAGGATATTGCCATGAGTAACATTGGCCTGGATCACATAGGATATGCAGAGGCCTTATTGGAATATGCAGGAGGATTGATGAAAGATTCAAAAACCGCAGATGAATTGGCCTACAAGCGACCGGAACACGAGTTTCTAAATGCTCTTTTGGTGGAATTACCCAATACAAATTTTGCGCACACCGTTATCAAAGAATTCTTTTTTGCGGCCTGGCAAGTTGAATTGTGCAAAGTAATGAGCGTTTCACCTGATGATACCATTGCGGGGCTCGCACAAAAAGTAATCAAGGAAGCTAAGTATCATTTATCACATACAGGAAGTTGGGTGCTTCGTCTTGCCGGGGGTACGGAAGAGAGCCATCAGAAAATTACTGAAGCCATAGAAATTATATGGGACTTTACTTCTGAATTGTTTGATTTAGATGAAGTAGAAAATACCTTGGTAAAGGAAGGCGTGTTGAGTGATTTATCTTCATTGAGAAATTCATGGCTCGAAATCATTAAACAATGGTTTGACAAAGCAGGGCTTGAAGTTCCTGAGGAAGGATATCAGGAAAAAGGAGGAAGAAACGGAAAGCATACCGAATACCTTGGGCATATTTTAAGTGAAATGCAATACTTGCCCAGAGCGTATAGTGACGCAAAATGGTAATGTCAGGTGTATGATGGACGAACGCGCAATATGGGATTTATTGGATGAAGTTCCCGATCCGGAAATACCAGTAATTTCCGTGGTTGAATTGGGCGTTATTCGCGACGTTAAAGTAGATAGGGATGTTGTGGAAATTAAAATCACTCCAACGTATATAGGCTGTCCGGCCTTGCATGTTTTTGAAGATGACATCATCAAAAAACTTAAGGAAAGTGGGTTTAATGAGATTAAAATTTCCAAGGTTTATGCTCCGGCATGGACCACAGATTGGTTAAGCGAAGATGCCAAGCGTAAATTGAAAGAAAGTGGGATTGCACCTCCGGAAAATAAGACGACGGACAAAGCCACTTTGCTTGGCTCATTGAAGGAAGTCGAATGCCCATATTGCCAATCAAAAAATACTACGTTGACCAGTCAATTTGGTAGCACTGCGTGTAAGTCATTGCATTTTTGCGAACAATGTGTTCAGCCCTTTGAACATTTTAAATGTCATTGATGTATGAATAACCTAAGGCTTACCAAGGAATTCCGAATGGAAATCGCTCATGCGTTAGACAATCACGATGGGAAATGCAGGAATATTCACGGTCATTCGTACAGGCTGTCAGTTACGGTATTTGGCAAGCCAATTGAAACCATAGGTTCTGCCAAAGAAGGTATGATCATGGATTTCTCAGACTTGAAGCATCTTGTAAAAGATAACATTGTTGATGTTTTTGATCATGCCCTGGTTCTTCAGCAAGACTCTCCTTTCGTAAATACGGTAAAAGAACGACAAGAGAAATTGGTATTGTTTGAAAAACAACCAAGTTGCGAAAACATGCTTCTGAATTTTATCACCCGACTGGGAAATTTGTTGCCGGAAGGAGTGGAGCTAAAACACATGAGGCTCAGCGAAACGGCCAATAGCTATGCCGAATGGTACAAAGAGGATCAATAGTCATCCTCATTGTATTCCTCGTATTCCTCCTCGTTTTCCTGCGTTACTTTGTCCAGAAATTGTCCGAATTTTTTCTTTTTCTTCTTTTTTTCTTCCGGCGGTTTCACCTTGGGTGTTTCTTTCGGCGTATCTTCAGCTTCATTGGATTCTAAGGTAGAATCTGATTCAAACTCATCCCATTCCATCTGAAAATCATATTCCTTCACTGGTTCAGGGTCATGATGAATGCTGGAATCGTTTTTATACAATCCCAATTCCTGATTCAATGCTGTTTTTAATTCTACCTGCTTTTTGTTCAGGTTTTCACCCCACTTTTTTCTCAATGCCTTCCTGTCCAAGCGAAACTTAGGGTCATCTACCGTTCCTACCATTTTGATGTACAGCTTTTGTCGCTCTTTTTCATCTTCTACCACATACCCGAATTCGTTTTGTTTTTCCCTTCTTTTCTTGGAACGTTTAAAAATGAAGTCATTCAACCAAAGTTGAAAATGGTATTCAATTTCATTGGTAAACGCATGTTGACCAGATAATTTCAAATCCAATGCGGAAGAATTGATTTCCATTTCCGGAATGTAAACGGTCTCGTCTGTTATTTCAATTGAATTGGTGAGTCTTTCAAATTTAATATGCTCCAATTCCTCTACAGCAATGTGTTTTGAAAGCGCTTGCATGGGTTCGTAATTGATCAATTCACCCTGACGAATGGCAATTTCTGCTGTAATCTTAATCTTTTCATTGACCATGTCTAGTTTATCATCCCATTCAACAGAAAACAAGCCATTGGCATCAGCGATTCCTCGTAAATTTTCACCTTTAATGGCGGACTGTCCAAAGTTGTTGAATTGATGGAATAACATATACACATCGATGTCATTTAATTGTGATTTTCCGCTGAATTTCAAATGATTATTGTTGGTCAATTCAATAATTAAGTCACCAGCAACCCGACCATTCATAGCCGCAAATTGCGTGTTAGTGCTCTTTAACATTCCTGGTCCATAATAAATTTGACTCGTTATGTTTGACGCATGAAATTTCTTAAACTGAAACGTGTCTACTTTCAGATGAAGGTACATTTGAGCAAAACTGGGAAAGCCAAATCCTTTGTATCCTTCGTTGCCTTCTTCTTCTGATACACCCATGAATTGATCAAGATGGAAATTTGGGCAATGTACATTGGCATTCACTGTAAAGTTTTTCGATTTACCTGAAAGAAACGGAAGCAAATTCTGAATGCGACCATTAAAAAGAAATGAACTTCCAGCCAGATCCACTTTTAGATCTTTCGTAAGCACATCCTGTTTATTAAAAACAAGGTCGGCGGACAGGTTTTTCAATGTGTCAGAATTACCCGTTAGTTTCAGATTTACATCACGAAAAGAAACATCTCCTTTTAATCTTGTATGTGTCATGCTGGCGGCAGAATCCGTCAATTCGTTCAATGGGCCTGAAATGGACAATTTAAAATCAACATTTCCCGAAGCATGGGCAATGGAGTCGATATCATAAAACTCAATGACTTCCTGAATGACAAGATTTGAATTGGTATAGATCTTTAATTGCGGATTTGTTAAATCCCAGATTTCCACACTCCCGGTGAGATTTCCTTCACCCAATTCCGCTTGCAGCGAATCAATGACGATTCGGCTGTCTTTTGAATTGCGCATTTTTCCATTGGAGTAGGATCCTGAAAACTGAAGATTTTTCATTTTGATGCCTGACTTGGAGTGCTCAATGGAACCGTTCTTAATGGTGTAATCCATATTAACAGAAGGATTGCTTTTCCCAGATAGGACACCTTTTATTTTTCCATCAAATGTAATTTCCCCTTTGGCTTTGTATTTCTTGATTTCCTCAGAATATTGCTCAGGTAGAATTCTTACAAGGTCAGCCAGTTTGAACTTTTCCGTTTGCAATGAAATGTCCAAATCCAATTGGTTGTTGGATGAGAGCACAGAACCCGAAGTTTGGAATTCAAATCGCCCCAAATTCAATACGTTTCTTTGAAACGAATAGGAGTTTTTATCCATGTCCACCTGAAGACTTCCTTTGTATTTCACAGAACTGTTTTCGGTCAATTTCTTGAGACCTTCAGGTGCCTTATGAAAAAGAATATCTGCGTCCACATCCACGCCAAAAGAAGAAGCATTAAACTTTCCTCTGAGTTGAAGAAATTTAATCAATGCATTAACGGAAACATCTTTCGCATGACTGGTATAGTCCAATTCCATGTTGGACAGCAGTACATTTTCTAGATCAAGTGATAAATCATCAACTTCTTCATCATCATCTTCTTCGGATTTCCAAAAATGCATGTTGTGATCACCATTTTTGTCTATCCTCAATTTCACTTGTCCATTTTTGAATTGAATTTTTTTGATGGAATAAGATTCTGCAGACAAATCCAATATGCTGAATTGCAGGAACATGGATTCCGCCTGAATCAGGACATCTGATTTCTCTTGATTGCCATAAGCCGTTACATTTTTGAAGTGTATAGAAGCCCATGGAAACTTCTCGAAAAGTGAAAAATTGACGTCAGCAACATCAACCGGTTTGTTCAATCGCTTATTTAAAGCTCGAATGGAAAGCGCTTCAATCTCATCCTGGTAGACGACAGCAATGCCAGTGCCTATGCCAAAAATTAGCCCGGCAATAACCATCAGCCATTTAAGAACTATCCGAATTTTGCGCATGTTGCTAAAGGTAATCAGGAAGGCTTTTTCCTTGATGGCAGGCGTTTTAAGATATTAACTTCCGATTGTTCGAGAAATCGCCATTTTCCACGAGGCAAATTCTTTTTGGACAACCCTGCAAACAAAACCCTGTCCAACCGTACCACCTTGTGATCAATGTGCTCAATCATTCTTCTAACAATTCGGTTTTTTCCTGAATGCAGTTGTATCCCAATCTCATTTCCAGCCTTGACGGAAGCAATTAATTCAATCTCATCCGGTTTAATAAACCCGTCTTCAAGGGTAACACCCTTCCTCAATTTTTCGATATCCTCTTGTGATACCTTTCTTTCAGTTTGAACGTGATAAAGCTTACGGATATTGCTTGAAGGGTGGGTGAGCTTATCAGCCAATTCACCATCATTGGTAAATAACAAAACACCTGTGGTGTCTCTGTCTAACCTTCCCACGGGATATAACCTTTCAGGACAAGCATTTTTTATGAGATCGATTACAGTTTTTCTTCCTTGAGGATCCTTTACTGTGGTGATAAAGTTTTTGGGTTTGTTCAATAATAAATAAACCGGACGCTGTTTAGAAATGACTTCATTGTTGTAACTGACTTTGTCTTTTTTAGGGTTAACCTTTGCGCCAAGTTCCGTTACCACCTTATTATTAACCTTGACAAAACCCTTAGCTATCAAGCTATCTGCTTCCCGTCTGCTACAAATTCCGGCATTGGCAATATATTTATTCAGACGCACCAATTCTTCATCTTGTGGTGTTTGATTAGATGAATTTCGCTTTGGGTTTTTATGGCCGGAAGAAGGTCGTTTCATGCGGTAAAGGTAATGTACTTACTCAAAATCGATGGGTGAAAAAATAGCCTTATCGTGATGAATCTCGCATTTGGAATTTTTGAGCAAGACTTTTATTAAATCAAAACGACATTCATGGAGCTCTTTTAGTGGATTGCAATACATTTCCATGGCATGAGAAAGGGCCATTTTTTGATGGTTGGATATACATATTGATTGAAAGGCCAAGTCAGACGTGCGCGTTTTCACTTCAATGAATACGATGGTATGTAAATTTGGGTCTTTGGCCACAATATCAATTTCCGAATGACCACATCGCCAATTTCTTTCGAGCACTTCATAGTGAAGATGGTGTACAAATTGGCACGCCATTTGTTCTCCAATGTTTCCAAGTATTTGTTTTGAATGTGCCAATTGCACAAAGGGATTTACGTGAATAGGTACAGATATTTTAACTAAGTTTATACGATTAATTGGAAAAGAAAACAGCCTAAAATGAAGAAATTGTTGAATACGGGAATCCTGCTGTTATTAACTTGTACAGTATTTTCTCAAAGTTTTGAAGGAACCATAGAATTCAAAAAAATCAAAGGCAACAAGAGCACCTCTTACATCTATTATATCAAACAACATTTAGTTCGTTTGGAAGAGTATGGCGCAAAAAAGACCATTGTAGATTTAGCCATTATCAACACCAAAGAAAACAAAGTCAATTTGTTGAGTCCAGAAAGAAGAACGTATATGGAGGTACACACCAAACCTTCTACGAAGGACATGAAAAATACCAAAGTCAGAATGACGCAGGAGAGCAAAACCATCATGGGCAAACCCTGTAAAAAGTGGATTGTAGAAAACCCGGATTACAATTCCCGTGTTACGTATTGGGTAACCAAAGGGGATTATTATTTCTTTCCAGGCCTCTTAACGGCCATCAACCGTAAAGATCATCATGCATTGTTTTACCAGCAGGTTCCGGATGCAGGAGGTTATTTTCCAATGGTTAGTGAAGAAACAACATTGGATGGTCAACCACTTGGAAGGTTGGAAGTAACAAACATCGAAAAGAAGACCATGAATAGTAAGTTCTTTGAAATCCCAGATACTTACTCAAAAATCGATAACTAGCATTTTATAATTGCTCCGTTTTGGTTGACCGTTAAGTTGTAATGTCTTCCGAAAATGAGCGCACAGTTATTTTCAATGTGTCCGGCGGGCAATCCAAATGCCACAGGATAGTCATAGGGTTCAACATGTTCTGCAATTATTTCTTCGGCCGTTTTACCAAATGGAACGGCATTGTCATTCATGCCTGTCATACCGCCAATAACCAACCCCATTAACCCCTCCAATTTACCAGCTCGCTTTAATGCCATCATCATTCGATCGACATGATACAAATATTCATCCACATCTTCCAAAAACAATATTTTCCCCTCCGTCTCTAAAGATGTTTCGCTTTCCAACGAAGCGTAGATAATGGACAAATTTCCTCCGATGAGCAAACCCCCGGATTCGCCATCTCTATTCAATGCATGGACAGGCAATTGATAGTGCGATATTCCTTCAAACAATGCAGCCTTAATAGACATCGTAGCTTCATCATCTGTTCCATCTTTCGGAAAGCTAATGGGCATGTTCGCATGTAATGTTTCCAAACGATTTTCTTTGTGAATCAACGCATGGAAAAATGTAACATCACTATATCCAACAATCCATTTCGGATTTCTTTCCAACGGTAAAAAGTTGATGTCATCAACGATGCGAACACAGCCGTAACCTCCCCGAGCACAAATGATTGCTTTGATATTATCGTCTTCCAAAAATTCCTGAAAGTCAGCACAACGCTGTTCATCAGTTCCTGCAAACTGATGGTGTTCAGCGTGAATATTTTTTCCCAGTTGAACTGTCAACCCCCAATTTTCCATTAATGTGATAGCAGGTTGAATTTCTTCCTTCGATATTTTACGCGCCGGAGCCACAATGCCAATGGTATCTCCAGCCTTTAACAGAGGTGGTTGTATCATGTTTCGAAGGTAACGATTTATCAATTGAATACGCCCTCATATTTGGCGATGGAATTAGCTATATTTGCCAAAAATTGTGGCTTGAATCCCCCAAAAAGATATTTGATCACATCGGCTTTGCCCTATGCTAATGGACCTTTACACATTGGTCATTTGGCAGGAGCATTTTTGCCGGCAGACACTTATGTTCGCTATTTGAGATTGCGAAAACGTGATGTGGTATATGTGGGAGGTTCAGATGAACACGGTGCAGCCATTACCATTAGAGCCAAAAAGGATGGCACCACACCCAAGGCCATTGTTGACAAGTACCATGAGATGCTCAAAAAATCCTTCGAGGATTTTGGCATTTCGTTTGACGTTTATCACCGAACCTCTTCAGCGTTACACCACGAAACATCTCAATCCTTTTTCAAGGCACTGCATGATTCAGGAGCATTTGTAGAAAAGACTACCGAACAATATTACGATCATCAACACAAGCAGTTTTTGGCGGATCGCTACATCACTGGAGAGTGCCCCAATTGCCATTATGCAGAAGCTTATGGAGACCAATGTGAGAACTGTGGAACTTCGCTGAGTCCCAAAGACTTAATTAACCCTATTTCGACACTTAGTGGAGAAAAACCTGAACTAAAAAGCACTTCCCATTGGTTTTTGCCCATGGGAAAACATGAAGAATGGCTCGAGAAATGGATCAAAGAAGGATTGTTGGATGGGCAAGCGCAGCATGATCCAAAAGAATGGAAAAAACACGTTACTGGTCAATGCCTGAGTTGGATTGACGGGAAATTAGGTGACCGGGCAATAACACGAGATTTGGAATGGGGTGTGCCGGTGCCTTTGGAAGGTGCTGATGGAAAAGTATTGTATGTATGGTTGGATGCGCCCATAGGATATGTATCTGCTACCAAAAAATGGTCTCAGGAAAGTGGTAAAGATTGGCAACCTTATTGGCAGGATGAAGATACGCGATTGGTGCACTTTATTGGAAAAGACAACATTGTTTTTCATTGCATCATTTTCCCCATCATCTTGAAATTGAAAGGTGACTTTGTGTTGCCACAAAATGTACCAGCCAATGAATTTCTCAACCTTGAAGGGCAAAAAATATCTACGTCTCGCAACTGGGCCATTTGGCTGCACGAGTATCTGGAAGACATGCCTGACAGAAAAGATGAATTGCGCTATGTTTTGAATGCCATAGCTCCGGAAACGAGTGATAGCGAGTTTACCTGGAAAGATTATCAGGCACGCATCAACAACGAATTGGTAGCCATCTTTGGAAACTTTGTGAATCGTGCTGTGGTATTGACACATAAATATTTTGACGGCGTTGTACCGGCAGCAGGCAATGAAAAAGTTGATGAGGATACCTTGGCGCAAATCAAGGTGCGAACTGAAAAAGTAGAAAAGCATATTGAGGCTTTTCGATTTCGCGAAGCGCAAGCTGAAGCTATGGTGTTGGCCCGAGCAGGCAACAAATACCTGGCCGATTTGGAACCCTGGAAATTGGCCAAGTCTGATTTAGATCGAACAGGACAGATATTGAATACTGCATTGCAATTGTGTGCTGCTTCTTCTGTTTTGATGCAACCCTTTTTACCGGTGACGTGTGAGAAATTGCAAAACATGTTGCAAGTGGATGCCTTGGAATGGGATGCACTGAAAGCTTCAAAAGAATTGATTCAACAAGGTCATCAATTGAACAAAGCGGAATTGCTGTTTGCCAAGATGGAAGATGAAGTGATTGAAGCACAACGTAAAAAACTAGCAAGTAACGATCAGGAAAAACCTAAAAATGTCAAACCCATGATTTCATTTGAAGATTTCGAAAAACTGGATTTACGAACGGGCACCATCAAATCAGCGGAACCTGTTCCCAAGACGGATAAATTGTTGCAATTATCTGTGGACATGGGTGATGAAGTTCGCACCATAGTTTCGGGTATTGCCAAGAGTTATGATCCCGAAGAAATTGTTGGCAAACAGGTAACGGTGTTGACCAACTTGGCACCGCGAAAAATCCGTGGTGTAGAATCTCAAGGCATGATATTGATGGCTGATGAAGGGGATGATGGATTGGCTTTTATCAGTCCTGAGAAAGAAAAGAAAAACGGCACTATCATTCGATAGGTAAGAGCAATTTTACATTTTATTGGCCCCGTAGTTCAACGGATAGAATAGCGGTTTCCTAAACCGTAGATACAGGTTCGATTCCTGTCGGGGCTACATTAACTCACCAAACGAAATGCAATGCATTGTATTCATTGAACGAAAGGATTGAAACTTGTTTTAAATCCTGAAGGAAAATGAATACAGGTAAAACCTCGTTTGGTATTTTCAGCATGAGTTTCAAAGGAACACTGACTTTAGGAAGTATCTCCTGTCGGGGCTACATTAACTCCTCTTCACACAACATTATGTACATTTAGCAGAAGTGTACACATTTTACCATGCAACATTTTGTTGAGCAGCTTTATCACCAACTTACCCATGATGCCCATCGTAAGGTATTATACTTAAATGGGACATACATCAGCTATCAGAAATTTGCTCAGCGGGTTTTTGGCATTGCGGAACATCAAAAGTCACTGAAAGACAAGCATCCAGTTGCTGTAATGTTTACGAATGATCTCGATTGTTATGCATGTATTGCCGCTAGTTGGATATCTGGAAAAGGATACATTGCTCTCCATCCGGATGATCCAAATTCAGTGCACCAGGAGATTGTTTCTCAACTTTCCATTCAATCAATATATGGAGTAAGCCAATCTTTTGAAATTCCAAATGAAGAGATCAATTACTACCACTTGAATGACATTGCAGATGCAGATTCGAGCGCAAAGCAATTGAATGATCACAACATTGCTTACGTTATTTATACTTCTGGAAGTACGGCTAAACCTAAGCAAATTCGTGTTACTCATAAAAATGTTAACGCTTTGGTTCAGGCATTTAAATCATGCGACATCAAATTAAGTGCTGATGATCAGGTCTTGCACGTTTCTGATTTTACATTTGACATGTCAGTGCTGACATTTTTGTTGCCCTTGCTTTATGGAGCATGCATTTACCCCATTAAAAAGGAGGGCATTGTCTATTTGGAATTTGCTGAAATGCTCCAGGAACACAACATTTCCTACACCGCTATTGTGCCTTCCACGCTGCGTTTTCTCAAGCCATATTTAAGTGATCTAAATGTTCCGTCCCTAAAAACATGCCTGGTATGTGGGGAAGAGTTTCCAATAGAGTTGGCCCAAACGTGGCAGAAATGTGCCCCAAATGCGGAAATTTTTAACATTTATGGCCCTTCAGAAGCAACGGTTTTTGTCTTATACCATAAGTTTCGCGATGATCATTCTGAAGAACAATTCCAAGGTATTTTGAGTCTGGGCAAACCATTGGATAAAGTGGACTTGGTTGTGCTTAACAAATCCAATCAAACTACAGGAAACGAACTTGGCGAACTTTGCATTTCAGGAGAACAAGTCATAGAATCCATTGATGAAAGTATAGTCATGCAGGATTCTGATGACGGGCCAAAAGTGAGTTATTACCCAACGGGAGATTTAGTTAGAAAAGGAGAAGATGATCTCTATTTTTTTTATGGACGAAAGGATTTCATGGTGCAGGTAAAAGGCCATCGCGTGCAACCGTTAGAGATTGAACAAAAAATTAGGGAACACTTTCCAACCTTGGAATGTTGCATTGTTTCGGGTGAAGACAATTTTGAAAATACTTCACTTTACTTGTTTGTGGTTGCAAAGGTGGACGAAGCACAGAAGTTATGGGATGTTTTACCTCAAATGCTCAAGCATTATGAAATTCCTGAGCAATATTTTGTGCTTGAAAAAATGCCATTGAATAAAAATTACAAAACCGACCGAAAGAAATTGCAATCGTTGATAAATGGGTGATGATCACATACATATGAACTCGCTTATCGAACAAAATCTATTTGATTTTCTTCAGCTTACCAGTGAGGTTTGTCCTGATGTACATCGGTCAGTGGATGAATGGTGCACCAGCGTGGAAACACCCACTTCTTCCTGGCCAAATTTTATTTATCTCAACGACAACAACAGGTTAAACCATGATGAAATCCTTTCATATGATTTGCGTTCCAAAACTCAAACGAAAAAACCTAGATTCTGGATTAATCGTTCTTTACAAAAGGCACAATTGAAAGACAATCAGCTGCAACATCACGGTTTGATTCCTGTTGTACAATGGCCGTTAATGGCCTTGAATTGCAATTTATTGGAACTACAATCTTCTCATGATTGGAAGGATTATTTGATCGGTTCTGATGAAATTTCAAATTGGGTTGAATTGGCAGAGTTGGGATTCGGTGAATTGTCTGTTGAACTGTTCTATGCACTTTCTTGTCAAGATGAAATTACTTTGTTGGGAATAAAAGAAGGACAAGAATTGCGGGCTATAATGCTCGTGTTTGTCAAAGAAGATATTGCTGGATTTTACTATTTGGTCACGCATCCTTCGCATAGAAATCGTGGATGGGGAGAACGTATGGTGGAGTTGGGATTGCAAGTGGCTGTTAGTAAGCATTGCAAGTATGTGGTTGCTCAACTCTCCGAATTAGGCAAACCTGTGTTGCAAAAAAAGGGATTTCAAACCTTTGGTTTAATTGATATATTTATGATTCCTTAATCAAACCTCCATGTCTGAAGATGAAATTCTAGCTGATTTGACAACCATTTTCAGGCAAATGATCAAACGCCCGGATTTGAATTTAGAAATGCACATGACGTCAAAGGATGTTAATGGTTGGGACAGTCTGGGTCATGCCATGATCATGGCGGAAATTCAAAAAAAGTACCGTTTGAAATTTAGCTTACAGGAGTTGATCAGGGCAAAAAGTGTGAGGGACTTAGTTCAACTGGTTTCGGCTCATACCTAAAAGCAGCCGTACATGCCTTTTAATACCCTTCAATACATATTTCTGCTTTTGTTGACAGCGTTGGTGTCAAGGGTATTTCCATTTCATATAAAAGTGCCCTTCATTCTACTTTGTAGCCTTCTTTTTATTGCATGGATAAATCCCTTTTTCCTGGCTTGTATTTTTGGAGTATCCTTGATTTCTTTTGGAGGAGCATGGGCAATGTCTTTTACAAAAAAAGCTTTGCGTAATCTGATTTATGCCTTATGCATGGTGGTTACTACAGGCATATTGTTGTTTTTTAAATATCCCGAAACAATATTGGGTCAATATGAAAGTTGGTCGTCCTTGTTTATGGATCACTCCTTGTCAATAGATATGCAAATTCTTTTACCCATTGGCATTTCTTATTATGTTTTTCAATCTCTGGGATATTTAACGGAAGTCTATTTGGGTACAGAAAAACCTACGACAAATTTTGTGCACTATTTACTTTTTCTATCCTTCATGCCTAAATTGTTGGCAGGTCCTGTAGAACGATCCAATTCGTTTCTTCCTCAATTGGTGGATCAAAATGAAAATAGGAAGTTGAGTATTCACAAGGGCGTCATGCGAATGGTGCAAGGAACTTTCAAAAAAATCATTATTGCGGATGGATTAGAGACCATTACCAGTCCCGTATTTCATCATGTGGAATCGTTTTCGGGTCTGTTGGTAATTGTCATTTCCATTTTATTTGTGGTGCAGGTGTATATGGATTTATCAGGATATACCGACCTGGCCATTGGGGCAGGACTAATCTTTGGATTTAAGCTAACCGAGAACTTCAATAGGCCTTTTCGCGCCACATCGATAGCGGACTTTTGGCGCAGATGGCATATTTCGCTATCCAGCTGGGTTTCAGACTATGTTTATCGTCCGATATCTTTATACCTGACGGTTAAAATGGGATGGAAATGGATGGGAATTGTGTTGTCCTTGTTTATTAGTTTCGCATTGATTGGCATCTGGCATGGGGAAAAAATCACCTTTCTGTATTTTGGCTTGATTCAGGGGGTGGCCATAGGAATTGAAAGAATAGCAAGGTTTTTACTAAGATCTAATGGAGCGCTGATAAACACAAAATTATCTTCATTGCTGGGCAATGCTTGGGTTCTGATGGTATTTACGTTTTCCTGTACTTTTTTTGTTACTGATTCGATGGAACATGTAACGTCAATTTTATCTCAAATGTTCTTATATAGAAATGACCTCCAATCGTTTAGTTACATTGCAGATAATACCGGGCAATTGGTAGTGATATTGGTTTTTATTTTGATGAATGCAATAACATTTCAACCAGCATTTGGCCTTTGGTATGAAAAACAACAGGGCGTTTTGAAATGGTCTGGTTATTTACTTTTTGCTGCGTTAACTGTTCTATTCGCCAGTGTAGAACAAGTTCCTTTTATTTATCAACGATATTGACATGAAACTAATTCGCGTCATAGGGTCATTTTTAATGATAGGGTGTTTGGTCTTATTGGTCGTCAATATTATTTATACGCACACAACATGGAAAAGCGACGTTCAAAAGTTTGCACCCATCTTGCATGAATTGTGGGAAATTGAGCAGCAAACAGACGTGCTGTATCTGGGTGATTGCTCTGATTTGTCAACCAGCGAATCAGACACAACCCACCTCGGTGTTTCCGGAATTCTTTCCAATTATTTTCCGGAATGGCGGGTAAATCATATCAGTCATTGGGGATGTCATGCCGGCATGTATTTGTCATTATTGCAAATGATGGATGAAACATCTCCGGTTAAAACGGTTGTGGTAACCCTAAATTTAAGAACCTTCAGCCCAGCATCGCTTTTCAGTATTTACGAGAATAGTTTTATTCAGAGTAAGTTATTTATGAATCAACAACCACCGTTGATCAATCGATTTTACCTGGCATCAGGATGGTATGATACCTTGAACATGGAGCAGAGAAACGAAGCCCTGCATCGTCAACTTTTAAAACAACCGTTACAATCTTCCGGCGTGGTTGAATTTGCCAACACTGCGGAATGGGATAGTGCCATGGCCGATGGTTCCTGGAAAGCGTTAGACGGAAGTTGGGACATGCACCGAATTGAAGCAGCCTGTTATGCCATTAAGGACTATGCCTTAATTCTTGATAGTTTACATCCCAGAATAAAAGACCTTGATGCCATTGTTGAGTTGGCAGAACAAAGAGGCTGGAAATTGATGTTCAATTTATTGCCTGAAAATGTATCGCACGTAGAAAACCTGACCAATTCTGACTTGACACATTTCATTTATTTAAACCGGAAATTTTTGCTCCATAGATATCGAAGCATGGGTGTCCAGGTAATTGATAATTTGGAATTACTCGATTCTGAAGAGTTTATTGAATTTACCGCCAATGAGCATTATACATCATCAGGGAGAACCAAATTAGCCGAATCTGTGGCAAGAGCTTTGAACAATCAATATGCCAATGAAGGGCATGAGATAAGCCATGAATTCAAAAAGATTACGGTATTCGAAGAATACAATGATCTGGAATATGATAAATGGGAAAACCTTCAAACTTTGACAAAAGAAGTAGTTCACTCTGGTAACTATGCCTCAAAGACGGATGCCAAAGAGCCTTATAGCCTGGCCCTGGTTAAAGAACTTACGGAAACACCGGGAAATTTTTCTAACATCTGGTTTGATGTGACCTTTTATGCTTATTCTGCATTCCAGGTTGATGAGGTATTGTTAGTATTTGACATTGAAGCTCCCGGGCTCGAAAGACATTGGCGTGGAATTCATTTAAATGAAAACATGTCTGCGGAATTAGGTAAATGGCAAAAGGTTAATTATCAATACCGGGTTCCATCAACACACAAAAATGCCAAGCGCTTAAAAGTATATGTATACAACAATTCAGGAAAGCCATTTTACATTGATGACCTTCAGGTAAAAATGATGGGAAATTGAATCTTGCCCTTGACTTACTCCATCACCAATTTCATATAACCCATTTCACCGGCGGACAGAATTTCCACAAGATATACTCCGGAAGGCAAGTCCAATTCAAACAGATGCAAGCCGGAAGACAAGCCTTCTTGACGATACATTACCCGTTGATCCAAGGCATAAATTGTGATTTCACTATCCGTTAATTTACCCAGGTCAACATTGACTTTACCCTGGCTAGGATTGGGAAAGATATTGACAACATCAGTGATGGAAACATCATTAAATCCTACGGAATTTATGGATATGCAAGATGAAGTATCTGTACAACCATTTTCAGTCACTTCAACGGCATAGCTACCGTTTTGTGTGGCAATATAACTTCTCGTAATTTCTCCAGGAATAGGCTGGTAACCATTGGAGCAATCCAACCACTGATAAGAAGCACCGACGGCATTGGCAATCATTACATTACCAGAAACATTTACATTACTTTCTACCGGAATAATGGTGAGGTCAAGTGTGATGACAGAATCACAAGTTAATTCATTGATGACACCGTGAGTTGCCGTATTGTTGCTTTCTGTATATGTAATGCCATCTTTCCAGGTGTATTGAACACAGGCCGTAATTTTCTCTGTTCCAGTCAGAGCATCGCATTCGCTTAATTTTTGCACAAACACATCTCCACCGCCATTCGATTCCATTTTGAATCTTGAGAATCCAGGGTCGAAATCAGCGGTATCTTCAAAATATCCTGACGTCAATAAATTACCATTGGCATCAACCTTTATGTCTGTAGGGATATCATAATTTTTTCCTCCTTGTGCAAAAGCCCAAACAAAATCTCCATCTGAATCCAATTTTTGGACAAACGTATCAAACTGATTTCCTTGAGCTGTGATATTAAATGTATCTGGACCCGGATCATAATCTGCAGTTCCTTGACACCACCCAATGGTATAAATGTATGCACCAGTTGAAACGATTCCAATTCCTTTGTGATGCTTGTTACTGCCCATAGTTTTCACCCAGACCATATTTCCATTCAAATCAAACTTTTCAACATAAGCATCTTCGTATGAAGATGAATATTGCATGTTCACATTTGTTCCAGGATCAAAATCTACAGAATCTTCAAATGAACCTGTTATGTAGAAATGTCCCATCCCATCTGATGTTATATTCATGATCAAGTCATCTCCTGGGCCGCCAAATGTTTGCACCCATTGAAAGTTCCCGGCAGCGGATAGTTTTTGAATAAATGCGTCTTTATCTCCATTGGAAGTTTTATTTGACACCAAAGTGCTGGGATCAAAATCCAAGGTGCCTTGAAAACATCCTGTCACATATAGGTTTCCAATATCATCAACCAATAAACTACCACCTAGATCATTTGAGGAAGAACCAAAGGTCTTCACCCATTGAAAAGTTCCACTTGAGTCAAATTTCTGAAGAAAGTAATCTGTTCCTCCATTTGAACTGACATTTAATACGGCTGATCCCGGGTTGAAATCAACCGTATTCTCAAAGTTGCCTAACAAATAAACGTTTCCATTAATATCAACCTCCATGTGAGCCGCTCTGTCGAAACCGGTTCCTCCTGCTGATTTCGCCCAAATAAAGTTTCCAGAACTATCCAATTTAAGTGCAAAAACATCGATGTATCCATTCGAAGTCAAATTAAATACAGAAGATCCAGGATCAAAATCAACGGTCCCGGAGAAAATTCCAGCAACATAAATATTTCCAAATTTATCAGTAGTTACGTGCGTTCCACCATCAATTTGGGTTCCACCTATGGTGTGCACCCATATCAGTTGACCGTTTTCATTGATCTTTTGAATGAAAATGTCGTATTTCCCTTTCGTGGTAATATTTAATTGATTGGAATCAGGATCAAAATCTGCCGTGTTGTCAAATTCTCCAGTAACAATGAAATTATTTTGAGGGTCAACACTTATTGAATTGGCAATATCAATTTGTACCACACCTGATTTTATTCCTCCCATGCTATAGGCCCATTCCAAATTTACAAGCTGTGCCAATGAATAGGCAGATATCAATGAGGTGAATGATAATATGATTAGTTTTTTCATGATATGTCGTTTTTGAATTAATGAATAAATTCAAATAGGCGGGATTGTTTACAAATTACGTCATTGTTGAAAGGATTGCAATTTTGAAGCTGGTCAATTCATAAGCGGTTAACATTGGACAATGAACGATTGAAAATGAATTAATGACATTGGATTAACATCTTTTAACGCTTCATTCGTCTACAAAAACAGAAACAAATGACAATACTGTTAGCTTTGTTTCTTGAGTGAGGTTATGAAAACGCTTCTTTTTATTCCGGACATATCAGGCTTTACCAATTTTGTAAATACAACCGAGGTAGAACACAGCCAACATGTAATAGCTGAATTGTTGGAAATTCTCATTGATGCCAATAGCAATGACTTGCAATTGGCAGAAGTGGAAGGCGATGCATTGTTTTTTTATCAAGAAGGAGAAATTCCTTCTTTGGAAAACTTGTTGTGGAAGGCTGAAAATATGTTCACGGCTTTTTACAGTCATCTAAAACTCATGGAGACCAACAGGATTTGCCCATGCAATGCTTGTTCTTCAGCTCCAGATTTAAATTTGAAGATTATTGCTCACAGCGGGGAAGTGCAATTTATTTCGGTTCAGGACAGCAGAAAACCTTTTGGATCGGAGGTCATTGAAGTGCATAGACTCATGAAAAATTCGGTGGAAGAGGAGAATTATATGCTTATTAGCAAAGAGTTATCCAAAGACATTGGGCTACCTGAAAATTACCGAAGCAAATTGTTTGATTTTCAGCCAGGGCAGGATGAATACGACGGGAAGACGGTATCTTACGATTATTCCAAAATTGCACACCATGAACTTAAATTAAAACCCTTTGAACAAGTCAAAAAAGTTGACTTTGGAAACAAGAAGCCATTAAAAATGCAACATGAGTTTCCGGTTCCTGCCCTCGAAATGTTTGAATTCATAACAAACTATAAGTACCGATACGATTGGGTGAAAGGTGTTGATCAATTTAAGTACAATGAAAACGAAGTGACCAAGTTGGGCACAAAACATGTTTGTGTTATCAATGGAAAAGATTTGGATTTCATTGCAGTGACCAAAGAAGTAAAACCGGGACAATTGGTCTACGGAGAACTGGCATTGAACCCTCCAATTGTTGATAAACTTTACCAGTTTTTTATCATCAACCCCTTGACGGAGAATTCTTGCTCGCTTGAATTGGAAGTATATGCCGAGGCAAATAATATGTTGAAAAACGGGCTTATTAAACTGTTTGCTAAAGGATCGTTTAAAAAGAATATGACGCGTGTAATGAACAATCTACACACATTGGTGGTCAAAGAATCCTCAAATAAGTCATAGGCTTTGCTAAAAACGTAATTTTTTTACCTTCCGTTATTCCCTCATAACAATCAGAAAATCAGCAATATAGTTTACAATTAGCACCATTGATTTATCAATAAATTGTTAATTCTGCCATAATTATTTGCATAAATGATAGTAATACTATTATATTTGTGAGCGTTTGTAAATTATTCGCAAGAGATATTTTTAAGAACATCTAACTATGCAAGCTACAAGTATTCAACTGGCGCCGCTTCAGCGATTTTTCAGATTGCTTAATGTTGACAGGCAAGAAATCCTCAGTATTTATCTCTACGCTTTTTTTAATGGAATTGTGACCTTGACTTTACCATTGGGAATTCAGGCCATTATCAATTTCATTACCAATGGACAGGTTTCCACTTCATGGATTGTATTAGTGGTCATTGTCATTCTGGGAGTTGCTTTTTCTGGTGTATTACAAATACTTCAGTTAACCATTTCGGAAAACGTTCAACAAAAAATCTTCATTCGTTCGGCATTTGAATTTGCCTATCGCATCCCTAGAATGAGGTTTGAAGCAGTTCAGGATTTATATGTTCCTGAATTGGTAAACCGATTTTTTGATACACTTTCGGTGCAAAAAGGCCTTTCAAAAATATTAATTGATTTTTCTACTGCCACCCTGCAAATCTTGTTGGGACTTATTTTGTTGTCAGTTTACCACCCGTTTTTTATCCTGTTTAGTTTGGTTTTGGTGCTGATAGTTTATCTGATCTTTAGATACATAGCACCAAAAGGACTGCTTACCAGTTTAACGGAATCTAAATACAAGTACGAAGTGGCGCACTGGTTGGAAGAGTTAGCCAGAACTATGGATACGTTCCGATTGGCGGGAAAATCTGATTTGCCATTGGGTCGCACAGATGAAAGAGTAGGAGACTACATCAGATCCAGAAAAGCGCATTTCAAAAACCTGGTGGTACAATTTATTTACCTGGTTGGATTTAAGGTCATCATTGCCGCTGGACTATTGTTAATCGGCGGATTGTTGGTGATTAATCAGCAGATGAATATTGGGCAGTTTGTTGCTTCTGAAATTGTCATCATCCTGGTATTGGCTTCTGTGGAGAAATTGATTTTGAGCATGGAAACGATTTATGACGTTTTAACTGCCATTGAAAAGATTGGAGGAGTTGCGGATATTTCATTGGAAAAAGACGATGGAGCTCCTGAATTAAAAAATGATCACCACGGATTGCAGATTTCAATGGAGGATTTGTCGTATAAATTCAAAGGGGATAATCACAATAAACTTGACTCCATAAACTTAAAGATTAAACCGGGTGAAAAAATCTGTATATCGGGGGAGCAAGGGTCAGGTAAAACTTTTCTTTTACAAGTTTTGGCAGGATTGTATGAAGAGTATGATGGATTTATTTCCATCAATGCGCTTTCCTTAAACGGTTGGTGCAAAGAAGATTTACGATTACGCATAGGCCATCATTTTGCCTTGGATGACATTTTTGAGGGTACCATTTTAGAAAACATCATTCTTGGTAGAGACATTGATTCTTCGGAAATCCAACAAGTTTTGGAAGCCGTTGGTCTCTCTGACTATGTTCGTCATTTACCCAAAGGACTGAATACTATGTTGGGTACTGAGGGAAGAAATCTACCAGGCAGTTTACGGCTAAAAATCTTGTTGGCAAGATGTATTGCAGGTGACCCAGGATTGATACTGCTGGATGATTCTTTTAATCAAATGGTGAAAAACGACCGGGATAGATTTTTGGGACATGTGAGAAATAGCAGTGCCACGGTTGTGGTAGTAAGTAATCTGCCGGATGTAGCAAAGAGCTTTGAAAAAATCGTCGTTTTAAAAGACGGTAAGAAACTTGATCAGGGTCACTACGATGAACTTTCCAATAATTCTTGGTTTAACGAATTGTATCAATTGAATTAATCATGTTGAACATCAGTAAAAATTCGGTTAGTGGGAAAATCAATCCCCACTCTTACAATTCATTTGGACTGGTAGGAGATTACAAGTACCGCAAGATCTTTTCACGAATCATGGTGGGGTCAATGTTGCTGGTTATTTTGGTATCCTTTCTGCCATGGACACAGAACATTCGCTCAAGAGGTTACGTCACAACGTTGCAGCCATCACAACGACCGCAATTGATCAATGCCGTTATCCCTGGAAGAATTGAAAAATGGTTTGTTCGCGAAGGAGATTTTGTGTCCAAAGGAGATACCATTATGTTCCTTTCAGAGATTAAGGATGATTATTTCGATCCGAACTTATTATTACGAACGGAAGAACAAATCAAAGCAAAAGAGTCTACCGTGCGTTCGTACATGGAAAAAGTGAACGCGTTGGACGTTCAAATTGACGCACTGCTTAAAACTCAAGAACTCAAAAGCAAACAAGCGCAGAACTACGTTCGTCAAATGAAATTAAAAATTCAGGCGGACAGCATTGATTATGTGGCGGCAACTACCGAATCCAGAATTGCTGAGCAACAGTTGAAAAGACAAGAACAATTGTATAAAGATGGATTGAAATCGCTCACAGAATTGGAACAAAGGCGATTGAAATTTCAGGAAACCAGTGCAAAATTAATAGGTGCAGAAAGCAAGTTGTTGAGTAGCAGAAATGAACTGATCAATGCTGAAATTGAGATGAATTCTGTCATCAATCAATACCGTGACAAAATTTCTAAGGCCGAATCTGAAAAGTTTTCAGCGATGTCGAATATGTATGATGCGGAAGGTGTTGTCACCAAATTGCAGAACCAATACATGAATTATTCGGTTCGTCAAGGGTTTTATTACATAACTGCACCACAAGAAGGGTACATTACAAAAACCTTGCGTTCAGGAATTGGAGAAACGGTGAAAGAAGGAGATAATCTCATGACCATTATGCCGGCCGAAATAGAAATGGCGGTAATGATGTACGTTGAACCAATCGATTTACCCTTGATCTCAATTGGCCAGGATGTACGATTTATGTTTGATGGATGGCCTTCTATTGCATTTTCAGGTTGGCCGGGATTGTCCTATGGAACGTTTGGCGGCAAAGTTGTAGCCATCGACAATTTCATCAGTGAAAATGGAAAATACAGACTGCTGGTTTCACCGGACATGGAAGATCAGGAATGGCCGGATGGACTTCGAGTAGGATCGGGTGCTATTGGAATGGCATTGTTAAAGGATGTTTTTATATGGTATGAATTGTGGCGAAGATTAAATGGCTTTCCACCAGATTATTATGCAGCGGAAAATCAATCCATGGAAAAGGATAAAACGAAAAAATGAAAAGGTTGAAATCAAGGCATTTTCATGCATTGATCTTGTTATTTCTGTTGGTTTTTGAAGGATTTTCTCAAACCGATAAAATATTTCAGCAAGATCAGTTTTTATGGTTTGTAAAGAACTATCATCCCATGACACGGCAGGCCAATCTTGTTGCGCAGCAAGGTGATGCTGCAGAACAATCAGCCAGAGGTTCTTTCGATCCTGTGTTAGGCTCTTCCATCAACCAAAAGTATTACGATGATAAATCCTATTACAGCTTGATAGGAGGAGGATTGGTTGTGCCAACCTGGTATGGGATAGAAGTAAAATCTGGTTTTGATCAGACCACAGGAGAATTTTTGAATCCACAAAACAACCTTCCTGAAGGCGGTTTGTGGTATGCAGGTATTAAAATTCCCATTGGTCAAGGGTTGTTTATTGATCAACGCAGAACCACCTTAAAGCAAGCACAATTGTTTGCTGAGGCTACCAAAGCGGAGCAAATTATCATGTTAAATGATCTGTACTATAAGGCGTTACAGTCTTACTGGAAATGGGTGAATTTGTGGAATAAATTTCAGGTTCAGGAGGAGTCTGTGAAATTGGCAATGGAGCGATTTGAAGGTGTAAAAACATCATTTGAATTTGGCGATGCACCGGCGATTGATACGCTTGAGGCTTTTATTCAAGTGCAAAACAGGATGCTGAAAAGAAATGAATCGGAACTAAAATTCAAGAATCAGACACTGGCCCTTTCAAATTTTCTGTGGTTTGAAAACAACACACCGCTCGTAGTGAATGATAGTCTTGCCCCTCCCTTGATTGAGAATATGGACAGACAAATTCCCATGTCATTAGACAAACTGAATGAATACCTTCTCGAATTGGATGAAAACCACCCGAAATTGATTCAATTGGGATTGAAAAGAGACATGCTGGACTTGGATTATCGTTTAAAAACGGAAATGCTCAAACCGCAATTGGATTTAAAATACAATGCCTTAACTGAATCCGTAGGGTTAAATGAGAACTTTGAATACAGCGTTTCAGATTATACCTGGGGCCTGGATTTTAGAATTCCCATCTTGTTAAGAAAGGAAAGGGGAGAAAGACAAATTGCCAAAATTAAAGTTCAAGATATTGGATTTGAAAGGCAGCAGACATTGTTGGAAATCCAAAACCAGGTACGTGAGTTTTACAACAGATTGCAAACAACTGATAATCAAATCGCAGTTTCATCATCAGCAGTTATCAATTATGAGGGATTGTTGAATGGTGAAAGACAGAAGTTTGACGCCGGTGAGAGCTCAGTCTTTCTTATCAATTCCAGGGAGAATAATTACATCAATTCCCGACTCAAACTTATCGACTTCCTGGCAGAGTACATGATTTATGATTCAGGTGTGTATTGGACCCTTGGAATACTGCATGAAAATTAATTCTCACGAATTCGCTGAGTAATCGTTTATTTGGCAACTTTTCTTCGTATTTAAGACACTTATTCCTATGTGCGCTAGAAATCCTATGATTTCAACACAAGATTTATTGCATAAGTGTTTTGGAATTAGTCATTATTAGGTTTCTTTGCAAATTATTTGCTCAATGCTACGGCGTTGAAATTGCGATTGTATTAAAATAACCAGATATAAATTATGAAAAGAGCATTGGTTTGTGGTGCCGGTGGGTTTATCGGCAGTCATTTAGTTAAGCGATTGAAAAATGAAGGATATTGGGTAAAGGGATCAGATTTAAAATACCCTGATTTCAGTGAAACGGCGGCTGATGAGTTCATAATTGGAGATTTACGAGATCAACAAGTAGTTAAGAATGTAGTCAATGAAGGTTTTGATGAAATATATCAATTGGCTGCAGACATGGGAGGAGCTGGATATATTTTTACAGGCGAGCATGACGCGGATGTGATGCACAATTCAGCGTCAATCAATTTGAACATTGCTCATCGTGCAAACGAAATGGGTGTTAAGAAGATTTTTTATTCGTCTTCCGCATGTATGTATCCAGAGCATAACCAATTGGATCCAGACAATCCAAATTGTACGGAAGATTCGGCTTATCCTGCAGATCCCGATAGCGAATACGGTTGGGAAAAACTATTTAGTGAAAGATTGTACCTGGCCTTTGCCAGAAATTATGATATGGAAGTACGCATTGCTCGATTTCATAACATATTTGGTCCTGAAGGAACCTGGAGAGGAGGGAAAGAAAAAGCCCCTGCCGCTATTTGCAGAAAAGTAGGTGAAGCCGATAATGATGGAAGCATTGAGATTTGGGGTGATGGTAAACAAACACGGTCATTTTTGTATATCGACGAGTGTCTTGAGGGTGTAAGAAGATTGATGGAATCAGATTGGGAAGGTCCTGTAAACATTGGATCAGACGAAATGGTGACCATCAATGAATTGGCTGAAATGGCTGCTGACATTGCCGGAAAGAATATATCACTCAATCATATTGAAGGTCCTCAGGGTGTTAGAGGAAGAAATTCTGATAATACATTGATTGAACAAAAATTGGGTTGGGCTCCCAACTTGCCATTGAAAGAAGGTTTAGCTAAAACTTATCATTGGATTCACAGTCAGCTTCAGACTGTTGCAGCAGAGTAGTATTCAATAGATCAACATTCGATTGTGTCCCACAATAAAGGAAAGGTTTACGTATTTTATCATTTTTACAAACCTGACCCAGTAGTTAGTGCTGTTCATTTTTCTGACTTTTGTGAAGGTCTCGTCAAACGTGGATGGGACGTTACCGTATACACAAGCAACAGATATTGCAGAACCCCTGACAAAACCATCGATCCCCTGAGTGATACCATTGAAGGAGTTCATGTCAAAAGGATTTGGCGACCAAATCTCAATCAGGGCAATCATGTGCTCAGACTCATTAATTCAGGTTGGATGCAGGCGTCCTGGCTATTCAAATGCCTTTTAGCCAAAAAACCTGAAGCGTATGTTGTGGGAACCGACCCACAATTTTCGCAATTCATGTTTCCGTTTCTGTGGTTTATGTCTCCAAAATCAAAGCGCATTTTGTGGTGTTTTGATCTATATCCTGAAGCCATTGAAGCCGACATGAATTCAGTCATAATCTCTGGCATATCTCGTGTTTTAAAACGGCTGTCAAAATGGAGCTACAAACTTGTGGATGTCATGGTGGATATAGGCCCATGCATGAGGGAAAGGTTGGATATATATCAACATAAGGCTGATAAAGCCACATTGGTGCCCTGGGCCCTCTCCGAGCCAGATGATCTCAAAGATCCGAAATTGGATGTCAGGCAAAAAAATTTCGGCGATTGCAAATTGGCTCTGCTCTATTCGGGAACATTGGGAAAAGCTCACGAATACAAAGGGTTTCTGCAATTGGCAAGATTGTCTCGTGAAGAAAATTTGCCCATTTCCTTTGCGTTTTCTGCCTCAGGCAATCGTTTTCAGGAGTTGAAACAGGAATTAACCGATGAGGATTCGAATATTAACATTCTTCCGTTTGCAGCTTTGGAAGAATTGGAGGACAGGTTACTTTCTGCTGATGTTCATATGATGAGTTTAAGGGAAGAATGGGCAGGTATTGTGGTGCCTTCCAAATTTTTCGGCACACTTGCTTCAGGAAGACCCGTTTTGTATCAGGGGCCAGAAAATTCAGCGATTTTTCAATGGATTAATAAATTCGATACAGGTTTTGTTCTTGATGTTGGAAATGTGTCCAATACGTTGAATCAATTGAGGGCGCTAATTGATCAACCAGAAAAGCTCAAAGAACTCAACCAATGTTCAAGAGCAGCTTACCATCAAAACTTTTCTAAAGAAGTAATTCTGGACAAATGGGATGAATTGTTGTCAGCTCAACTGGACAAATAAGCGTCTTGTAACCATTGTTTTAGCTCTATATCAACTTGCGATACTTCTGTGATTCGCACCCGGTGACTGACCATTTGATTAAAACTGCCGGACACTTCAAGCCGCTCTGTTGATTCCGCTTGTTTATTATTGATGCCAACATCCACTCTATCTTTTGTTGAAGGTTGAACCAAAGCAAATTGCTTATTTCTCCTTAAGCTAACGTAAGTCCGTTTAGGTGCAATCTCCACGTCACTACCAAAGGATTGAACCAAATCTATGATGGCGTCATAAATGCTTTTTAAATGTTGTTTTGCACCGTCGTACTGCGCCGACACTAAATCTTGCGTGTCTGCCACCGAACCTGCATCTGAACCCTTGGATTTATGTGCCACTAAATTGGCAAACCCATATGTAAATCCATGTTCACTTTTCAGATAATTGATGATTTCTTTATGCTTTTCTAAGTTGGTAGATTGAACAATTTTTATCCACTCTTCCAATGGTTTACCCGTTTTTTCTTGCAGGTTTTTAAGCATTGAAATTTCCATGTCTTTGCTTTCCATAATCAATTACATTAAGCCTAATTCTGTTTTCTTCATTTTCAAAGTAGTCACAGCATATCGGGAATTAAATACCTTTTTAAAATTCCAAATACGTTTGAATATAACAGCTTAAACTTAGCATGTTCTATTTAGGAATTCAATTAAAGTAATCTTAAATGTTGTTAAAAAAGCAGAATAATAAGGAGTTAGGTGTAAATTTGTTCTTGTAGTTATGCAATTGACATCAAAAATATCTGTTTGGATTTTTACAGCATTGTATTTCCTTATGTCAACGGGAATTGGATACAGCGCGCATTATTGCGGTGAAGAGCTGTTTAAATTTGGGCACATTGCCTCCGATATTTCCTGTTGCTGTGATGATGATGGTTTAGATGATTGTTGTCATAACGAAACGTATTTTGTTCAGTTGGAAGATGTGCAACAAGTAACTACCAATGATATTCGATTAGATAGCAATCATGAAATTGAATTGTTGTTTACTGGACATGTGGATGACGAATACTTGGAATCAATAGGAGATTCAAGCGCGGATTTCGATGATTTTCCAGATCAACAAAGAGAATACCTTCCTTTATACCTTACCTATACCTCGTTCATTTTTTACGGATGAATTGATTGAAAGTCTATTTCAACAAATCAATTCTAACCTTATTAAAACTGTAAAAAATGAAAATTTTAAAATCGATCTTTTGCTTTGTACTTGTTAGTGTGTCGATGGCTTCCTATAGTCAATCCGAGACTAAACAGGTAATAGATACTGTCATTCATGTGGATGGGATTTGTGAAATGTGCAAAACGCGCATTGAAAATGCTGCAGACATGAAAGGCGTTAAACTTGCCAATTGGAATCAATCAACACACGAGTTACGTGTTGTATATCGAACAGATAAAATGGATCATAATTCCATTGTTCAGGCCATTAATGAAGCTGGTCATGATACTGAATCCAGTAAGGCTACACCTGAGCAGTATGACAGAGTTCATGCATGCTGTAAGTACCGGGAGCAGGAGGCACATTAGTATTATGATACGCCATATATTTCTTTTAGGGTCGTTGCTCATCGTGACCCTGAGTACGCTTGTTGGGCAAACCATCACGGGGCTTGTTGTCGAAGAATCAGAAAAAGGCAAGATGGATCCCTTGATCGGAGCCAATGTGTATTGGAAATCGTCACTAAAGGGAACGACCACCAATGAAAATGGGAAGTTTGAATTACCCTTTCAAACCTCGGATTCCACATTGATTATCAGTTATGTGGGTTATCAAAGTGACACTATAAAAATTTCTCAACCAGATAAACTTACGGTTGTTTTAAAAAATTCAAGGGATCTGAATAGTGTTGAAATCGTCCATCACGAGAAATCCCAGGAATTATCATTCATGAATCCTCTTCATACCATTGTGCTTGACGAAGAAGAATTGTTTAAAGCCGCGTGTTGTAATTTATCGGAGAGTTTTGAGACCAATGCGTCTGTTGATGCTTCTTTTACGGATGCCATAAGTGGAACCAAGCAAATTCAAATGCTTGGGCTTGCGGGAAGGTATTCTCAAATTATGAGAGAGAATATTCCAAACGTCAGAGGACTATCATCCTTGCATGGGCTTGATTATATTCCTGGTGACTGGATGAAATCAATTAGTATAACCAAAGGTACAGGGTCAGTAGTTAATGGTTATGAAAGCATTACTGGACAAATCAATGTTGAGACCAGAAAGCCAAATGAAAAGGAAAAAATTCACTTGAATTTGTACGGAAATAGAGCGGGCAGACTGGAAGCGAATTTATTTCTTTCACAAAAGGTATCTGAAGGTTGGTCCACGAGTTTATCATTGCACGGAAAAAATTTGTCGACCAAAAATGACATGAATGATGATGGATTTTTAGACATGCCATTAACGCAATCGTTAATCGGAATGAATAGATGGTTATACAATGGTGTGAAAAGAGTCCGCGGACAAGTTGGAATCAAATTTGTTTCAGCCAACCATCTTGGAGGCCAATTAAACTATGATCATTCAAGGCCTTCTGCGGATCAAAATTTGTGGGGAATGGAATTGAGCGCTCAGCGAATCGAAGTATTTACAAAAACAGCCTTACTGTTTCCAAAAAAGAAGTATCAAAGTTTCGGGCTTCAATTAACAGGGGTGGTTCACAATCAAGATGCATATTTTGGTTTGCGTAATTATGAAGGGGACGAACAGAGCTTTTATGCCAACCTTATTTACCAATCCATCATTGCGAACACAAACCATACGTTCAAAACAGGGTTAAGTTATTTATATGATGATTTTGATGAAACCTGGGATGGCCAAAATTTCTTCAGAACAGAGAGGGTTCCCGGAGCTTTTTTCGAATACACGTATACGTTCGAAACCATGTTTTCTGCAATTGCAGGGGTGAGGGTGGATGATCACAATTTTTATGGAGCTTTTGTTACTCCACGATTGCACTTGAGGTATGCTCCTTTGGAAAAAACAGTCATACGTGGAAGCGCTGGGACGGGAAGAAAAACGGCTAACTTATTTGCTGATAATGCTGGAGTTTTAGCTTCATCCAGACAAATATTGATTCAAGGTGGTAGGGCACAATATTATGGGTTGGAGCCTGAAATTGCCACCAATTTTGGTGTCAGCATTTCCCAAAAATTTGATTTAAACTATCGAGAAGCTAGTGTGGTAGTTGATTTTTTCCGTACAGAATTTGAGAATCAAGTGATTTTAGATGTTGATGATAGTCCGCAAAGAGCTGTATTTTACAATTTGGATGGTCAATCTTATGCCAACAGCTTTCAAATTGAATTGAATTATGAATTGCTCAAACGGTTAGACATGAGATTAGCGTATCGATTTTACGATGTAAAAGCCACTTATTTGAATAGAGGATTGAGGTCAATGCCATTTGTGGCAAACAATCGAGGGTTTTTGAATCTTGCTTACAAAACCAAAATCAGTAAAAAGCAAAAACAGTGGAAATTTGATGCAACAGGGCAAATTGTTGGTCAGCAAAGATTGCCTGATTCGGAATCCAACCCTCAAGAATATCAATGGGAACAATATTCGCCTCAATATTTCTTATTGAGCGGACAAGTGACACATGTGGTGAATGAAAGATTCAATGTTTATCTGGGAGGCGAAAACCTGACCAACTATCAACAGGATAAACCCATCATATCGGCAGAGGATCCATTTAGTCCATATTTTGATAGCTCCGTTATTTGGGCTCCCATATTTGGTATAAATATTTACGGCGGACTCAGGTATACAATCTTCTAGTATTCTCGCATTCAGGAATATTCATTATGTATTTGAATTTCCGTTCATAAATATTACATTCGAAATATGGAAGAATTCGTTACCGTATACAAGGTTGAGTCCGGGCCCAAGATACCACACGTTGTTCTGGATTCTGAAAAAGGTATTTTTGAAATTAAAGGTCGTTCGATTCCTGAAGATTCTGCCAAACTTTATAAGCCCATGTTGGCATGGATGAATAAATACGCCGAGAACCCTCAGAAGAAAACAACTGTGAACATCCATCTGGAGTACTTGAATACAAGTTCTTCAAAACATTTATTGGACTTTTTTAAGGTGCTGGAAATCATTCATCAAGGTAAAGTGGGAAAGGTTGAGGTAAATTGGATTTATGAGGAAATGGATTTGGATATGGAAGAAGCTGGAGAAGATTACCAGGCACTTATCAAAATTCCTATCAACTTACAAGAAATAGAAAGCGAAGAATAGATTTCCGCTCAATTTCTTTTCGTTTTGTTCGTTTTTCAAACGATTAATTGATCATTCTGACATACCATCATTATGCAAAAATATTTGTTGACATGTCTTTTTGGACTTCATGTTTACTTGTCCTTTTCACAGATCAAATCAGAACACCGCATTGAAAGTGAATTTGATAAAGATGTGGTTGAGTTTTTTATGATTCCCATGGATGAATATGGAGCATTAAAACTGTCATATCGTGAGCGAGAAAAGGGAAGAGGAAAGGTATTGGCTTTGTCTGAATTGAATACTCAACTTCAAGAAGATGGATTTCGGGAATATGAATTAGATGAGAACATGGTGTATAAAAACCACCACGTTCAACCTCCTTTCCTCACTATTTTATTCAAGCGTAAAAACAAGGGAAACTTTTTCATCTATCGATATAAGATGGGTAAAGGGTTGGTGAATGAAATCGAAGGCACTATGCATCCGAAATCCATCATTGATGAGTTCGTAAACAATGAAAAAATGGCGTTAATAGGGGCACATGTCAAAAGAGAGAGTATGTTGATCAAAGTTAATTTTGCCTCAGGAAAGCAAAACATTATTCCCTTTCAAAAAGAACAGAGTGCAGGCTACCCGGGAATTTCGGAAATGTTTTTATCGGACAACAATGATCTCATAAATGTAGTATTGGTAAAGAACAAAAAGCAAAACCCATATGTGGTTTTAAATCGATATAATGAATTGGATGTTCAAGAAGAAATCAATGTAAAAGTCAAAGATAAAAGCATTCTTTCAGCAGCCGTAACGGATATTGATGAAGGGAAATCCATTGTGTCAGGAACGTACGGATTATATGGGAAAATGGAATCTACGGGAATGTACATTTCAGGAATTGACGGAGGCAAACAATCATTTATCAACTATTATCCGTTTTCTGATTTTGACATGGCGTTCGAACATTTACGCGATTCCAAGCGAAATAAACTTGAAAAGAAAAAACAACGGAAGGATGAAAAAAGAAAAGAACTGAATTTATCTTTTAGCATAACACTTCATGAAATTCAAGTAATTAATAATGAATATGTGGTGATTGCGGAATGCTATTATCCAACGTACCGAACTGAGATGAGGCAGGTTACTGATCCACAGACAGGAATGGTACGCATGGAACATGATATCGTCTTTGATGGTTATCAATATTCACATGCCATTGTGGCGGGTTTTGATAATGCCGGAAACAAATTGTGGGATCAGACTTTGGAGATGTGGCAGGCGTATAAAGTGTTTAAGCCCAAGCGATTTATACAAGCTTCGGTTCATGATGACGTATTGAAGTTATTATTTGTAAGCCAGGGTAAAATTGTTACCAAGCAAATCAAAGCAGGTGTTCAATTGAAAGAAGGGAATGTTGAAATTTCACTTCCAGGACAATTGACTGAGGAATTGAAATACAATCGAAACAATCAAATCGCATATTGGTATGACGCCTATTTTCTGGCCTGGGGTGAACAAAAAATCATCAATAACAGTGATAAATCCAAGGATAGAAAAAGGAAGGTATTTTTTGTAGAGAAATGGAAGTTCAATTAATTCTGAATCCGAAAGGCGATATTTCCCCGTCCGTTGGTGAGTGAAATAATTTCAGAATGTTGACTGTTGACTAATTCGCAGGCATATTTAATTTCAACCATCAAAAAATCTTCATTGTTAACGCTAACTTGTTTAGGTTCACCAATCTCAAAGAAAGACTCTTCACTTTGCGATGAAATATTGGATTGAAATTCTTGATTATCACCTGAAGAATATTCTATCAGCACAGACGGAGCAGAAAGCATTGAGTCGTTATCGGAAAAGTTTAAATCATCTTCGTTGTACAAAATACTATCTGGGGTGGGCCCATTTGGTTCGCTGATTGGAATTTCTTCAATAAGTGAAAATTTCAAAACTTCAATGGAGTTTGATTTTGGTACCGAGAATTCAAACACCCAGAATCGAAATCCTTGTTCTTCATCTTCCACAATATAGGTTTCGCCAATGCAATTATTTTTTCCTGCAATGAATTCAAAAGGGGAATCATTGAAGTCGCCAAACGCATTCAATTGTGGTTCTTCCTCAACTACAACATCTTTGATTTCTTTTTTCTCACATGCAGTTAGCGCAAACAGCGAAATAGCAAAACAGATATGTAATATTTGTTTGATCATTCTGACAATCTTATACCAATCCAAATTTGAAATTCATTGATTCTATCGAAATTGGAATTTTTAAATTCATCATTTAGCGTAAGGTCATTTAATCCAAAATTATAACGCATTCCAGCATTGATGTAAGAGGTAATTGAATACTCATATCCAAGAGATAATCCATAACTCAAAGGAGCAAAACCACCAATGTATCCATTGGCTTTAGAGGTTTCCAATTCCGTTTCAGATTGACTATCTTCATAATAAATGGTTCTTTCACCCTGAGCATTAAGTAGGTAGGATACAAATATTCCTGATGAAATATTGTGCCTATAACCCATTCGATATTTCAACTCAATGGGGAAATGCAAAAATTGCATCTTTTCCGTGTGGATGTTTTCGAGCGTAACATATCTATCAAGGAAATAAGTAATGATTTCTTTAGTTTGTTCCAATTCATGTCCACTTCTTTGCATATACTGTGCAGAAAATCGAAAGGAAGTTTTGATTCCAATTTGTTTCTGTATTCCTAATCCCAACAGATAATCGGCAGAAAAAGAACCATCATTCTCAGTATTCGAATACCCATTACTGAGGTTCACTCCTCCAATGGCAAATACCTGAACATCTCTTAATGCAAATGGGTTTCTATGATTGCTGTAATCTCCAACGTTCGGAGCGGAAACTTTTTTATCAGCGCTTTGCTGAGCATCCATCAATTCCCGAGAATTCATAGACTGCAACTCAATAGCCGATAAATTCCAGTCAGATTGGACGTCAACGTTGATAGCAGATAAATCTTGTGATTCCTTGGACAATGGTAATTCGAGTTCATCAGTTGAAGAATTTTCAGCTACCGGTTCATACGATGGTTCAGTGATGTTCGATTCGGAAGAAGCCAATTGTTCGTCATTTTCGTCAGAACCCAATAATTCTTTTGGCTTTTCGTTGCTTACCATTCTATCTTCTTCAGCAAGCTGTTGAGATGATATAAACTCTTCCTCCGCCGAATTTTGCTCTTCTGGAATAGCATCAGCTTGGTCAACGGTTGGATTTGTCGCCTGTTCGGCAGTTATATTCTCTGTAACACGATTATTGATAGCAATATCATCGGTTATTGGCGTATCGTTACTCCAAATAAACCAACCCATAGAAAGCCCAATGCCAATTCCCATAGCCAGCATTGACCGTTTGAAATAGGGCTTCTGCACCAAACGAATGGGCATCTCCTGATCCAACTGAGATTTCATGGCATCCCAATATTCAGGCTTGTAGTGCCCCTGTGTATTATGGTCAGACGACTTATTTGTTGCCATGATAACTTAAATTTTGCTCATTGTTTTTTTTTAATGATGTCTGCAATTGATCTCTTGCTTTTAGCAAGTACCACCTTGAAGTACTTTCATTAATGTTCAACATTTCTGCAATTTCTTTGTGCGAATACCCTTCAACCACAAACAGATTAAATACGGTTTGCAATACATCAGGAAGTTCAGTAATTAATTTTTCAATTTCTCGTTCTTCCATGCGCATTGCATCAAGATTCCAATCTGCTTTATCAGGAACTGTATCTTCCAATCGGATATGTTCCTTGTATTTCTTATTCAATTTGATAAAGTCCAACGATTTATGAATAACGATGCGCTTTATCCACCCTTCAAACGAACCTTCACCCTTGAATTGGCTAATTTTCTTAAACACATTTAAGAATCCGCTATTCAAGACCTCCAGGATGTCTTCATCATTTTTTATATATCGTCTGCAAACACTATACATGGTATTAAAATATGCCTCATAAACGGCCTTTTGGGCCCTTCTGTCGTTATTTATGCAACCGCGTATTAAACGCTTTTCTTTATCTTTTTTAAACAACGGGCAAATGATTAATGTATACTGTTACGCCCGGAGTCCGAATTCATTTATGTGTGAAACAATAGATTATTTACATTTTTACCTACTGAATTTCCGGCCTCCTGCTTTACAAGTATAACGAAAATCCCCTCTTCAGAACAGCTATTTGCCGCGAATAACCGCTTGCTAAATTGCTCAGTATTAACATTTTTAATTGCAAATGAAGCATCTTCAAAACCATCTGAAGAATTCTCATTTGTAACAGACGCGAATCGATATGTTGCAACAAATTCACTATCGGAAGAGGGGAAAGGATTATTACCTAACCCAATTAATTTATCGTTTTTCAGACAGGTATTTGCGGTTAATTCAATCTTGTTGTTTTCTGTTGTGTTGGCGACAGGTTCTTCTTCTTCATCCCAAATGGTATTTTCATGACTAAAAACAATGGTATTGTTTGCGAATAATCCTTTTTCAGGCATGAAACAACGCGGATTCTCCAAAGTTGGGTCCATGAAATTCTCACCCTCATTTTCATCTATGGAAGTATTCAAATCAATTAACGATGTCAATTGCTCAAAAGAATTTACCACTGCCTCTTCATATGTTGGAATGATATTTCCACTTTCAGCATCAACAAAAACTGGCTCACTGTATTCTTGTGCATTGGTAAAATGAAACTTGTAACACAAGGCATAATTTCTTTGTTGGAAATCATGTGTGATGACCAATTTTGCTTCAGGATCAATCAAAGAATGAAAAGAACTTTCCGTAAACGAAACATTTGTAGCACTTGATTTTAGTACATTTTCCAAAGCCATTTTTTCAGAAATGGTAACAATGGGTCTGAAATCCAGTTCCGGAAAGTGAAACCCAGAAGCAGATTTAATGAATCCATTTTCCGATGCGATTTGAAAGAATGTATTTTCAACCGGGTATCCTTTGTATGTCTGTTGGAAAAAATGTGTTTTATTTCCTGTTGGATCAATTTGGGTGGATACTAAATTAAAATCATGATCCTTATTAACATCCAGTGCTTTAGTCAACCATTGGGAACCATCATTCAGAAGTCTGACTTTGTGTTGTGTTTCAATCAGTGCTGTTTCCTGATGATTTTGCTCTGTAAACAAAGTTTCTACGTTCCATTTCTCTTGGTCATTCTGCCAATCACTTCTCAGAAAATAGAGAGCAAAAATGATAAACACCAGACAGCCAAATTTATCCATGTATTCGCGCGTTTTACATTCATAGACGACAGGTGTTTTGATCTTGTTGGAGAAATTTGAAAAAAAGTTGAATTTTTTTTCAAATCGATAAAAAATCGGTCAAGACGGATATTCTCAACGTTGAATTTTATTCATTTCAATGTGCCATTTTGTATATATATGGTATAGGATTGATGAAATCCGGTAGCTCATATGTGTCGATAAAACTTTCTCAATCGCTCTACAACGACTTTTAAATAAGGGAGATTGAAGCTCCAATGGGAGATTTGCCCTCAAAGTGTCTTTTTAAATTTTTTTCATAAGCCGAAACTTTATATCGGATAATTATCACTTAATCTCAAGATCGATGAATCGACTTTTTTTCAAAATCTTTCCTCTTGCCTTTTCTCTATTGGCAAGTTCTCTTTTGTACGCCCAGGAAACTAAAAACATTACTGTTGACATTGATGCCTGGTTGCGTTTAACCGATGTGGCCAACTATGGTGAGCATGAAAGCATTGAATGTTTCAAAAACGAAATTGAAACATATAGGAGTGTATTAAAGTTTGATCTAGCAGGAAATCTTGATGATAGAGCAATCATTTCCGAGGCGAAGCTCTATTTATATGCTCCGGAAGGGCACACACTGAATGATGATACAAGAAGTTTTTTACACAGAAATACGGCATCTTGGGATGAGACCTTGGTTAGCGGCTCTGGCTACCCATCTTATAGTGATAAGTTTCGAACGGAGGTAGAAGCTGCTGAAGCTGTTGATGAGGATTATGTGATAGACCTTACTACAGATGTCATTGACATGCACAACAATCCAACAACCAATTTTGGTTACACACTCAAGTTGGCAGATGAGGTCTACAACATGAACGATGCAGGTTTGAAATTTGCCTCTAGTGATTATTGGGATTCTCAATACTGGCCAGTATTGGTAGTAACATATACCATTCCCAATATGTACGGCAGATTGTTGGATGAACCAGATGGCGCATTTTACAAAGCCTACAACAGAAAATTGTGTTTTGAATACGATGAAAAATACCTGGATGGGGATCAAACGGATTTAACGTTCACTCTTTACGATCAATGGCACGATGTCTTTAGCACTGGAACTACAGAAAGTAATGATGTCACGTATGGGCAAAACTGGGTTGTTTGGAATTTAAGTGGCCACAACCCGGCCGTTAGCCTTTCAGAGTATTACACCTTGGAAGTCACAAACCCCAAAGGTCGCAGCCGATACTTACGAGTTAAATTTTACTCTGTTGGCCCGGGTGAAACACCTTATGAGCAACAGTATCAAACGATATCCACAGTTAAGTATAACTATTAGAATTAGGAAAAGAAATATCAAATGCACTCAAAAAATAGCAATATGTTAAGTCTCGAAAAAATGAAGCGCAACGTCCTGTTCAAAGGACTTTCTCTATGTGTAGCCGCCAGTTTCTTAGGTGAAACATTTTTTCCAACTGTCGCCATGGCATTGACCAGCGGACCAACTACTCCTGAAGTTCAATCATTTGAACCCATGGGAACTACGGACATGGTTGATCTTTTCAGTGGTGACTTTACGTACAACATTCCATTGATGGAATTACCAGGGCCAAATGGTGGTTATCCATTTAACCTGGCATATCATTCGGGCATTGGCATGGATCAGGAAGCTACCTGGGTCGGGTTGGGCTGGAATCTGAATCCTGGTGTTATCAACCGATCCATGCGCGGAATGCCTGACGATTTTAACGGTGACGCCATTCAGAAAAAAATGTCGATCAAAGACAATTGGACTGCCGGATTGAATGTTGGTGGAGGTGTTGAAGTATTTGGTGCTGATAGCGATGCGGCCATACAGTTGGGATTAAGAGTGTATTACAACAGTTACAAAGGTGTTGGTTATAGCCTTAATCCTTCTTTTGGATATACCCCTAGTGACGGAGGAATTGGATTTGGCATTGGAGTCAGCATGGACTCTCAGGAAGGTGTTGGAGCAAACGCTTCTTTATCACTAAGCTCAGAGGTAAATGATGCTGGAAAACAAAAAAGTGGAAATATTGGAGTAGGAATAAATTCTCAATCTGGTGGAAGCATGTCTTTGGGAGGAGACTTGACTCAGTGGGGCAAAAAACCTGGAAGTAAAATGTTTGATACCAAAAAAGGGTCAAATGGTGGTTCATCTTCTATCTCATTTACCAACCCTGGATTTACTCCACAGATTTCAATGCCTATGTCCTCTTATTCCATTGACATCAGAATCAAGACTGGAGGTTCCATTGGTGGTGTGTTTGGAAATTTAAGTTTTGGAGGATTTTTCTCAACTCAATATTTAGATGGTAAAGGACAAACGCTCAATCATGCTGCTTACGGATACAACTACCTTGAAAATGCTGGAAGTAAAGGGCTTATGGATTTTAATCGACATAAAGATGGTATTATCAGAAATGAATCTCCCAACCTTCCTGTTCCGCAATTGACTTATGATTATTACAATGTTATGGGGCAAGGGACAGGTGGTATGTACAGACCTTATCGTTCTGATATAGGTCATGTGCATGATCAACGTGTTGATTCAAGAACGTATGGAGGATCCTTTGGTGCTGACGTGGGGATTCCAACACACGGAGGGGCGCAAGTAACTTTTACCGGTGGTGAATCCTGGTCAGGAGATTGGACAAGCTCCAATCCTTGGGGGGGCACATATAGTTTTAAGGATGTCAAACATTACAATGGCGCTAATAATACCTTGGACTATGAAAGTGTTTATTATGCTGCACATGGCGAATACACTTCTTTCAAAACCGATGAAATGAATGACATAGGAGGAGAGGCTGCCGTAAGAGCGATTCTAGGTGGTGGAGGCACAGCCTTTACACCAGGTTCGTTAGGAGGTCCTGGAGTAACAGCCATTGGTTCGCATAGGTCACATCGTTCGACTGCTACCAAAGGTAGAATGAAACGTAATATGAGTGTTCAACCTATCACTGTGGAACAAATGGGTGGAGGCGCTTCTGTTTTGGGTGAATACAAAGTAAACTACATGGTAGGAGCATCGACTATTCCTTTGGATAGAACTGCACATAGTCAACAGCCTCATCATATCGGTGGAATCACATCCATTAACCAGGAAGGCATGAGATATGTTTATGGACTTCCTGCAATGAACACCAAGGATGAAGAATATATTTTCTCATCTCCGGCAGCGGGCCCGTGTGATCAAAAAGTAAATGCAACGGAAGCTACCTACAAACAAAATCAAACCAATGAATATTTGTCTGAAACCAAATTACCTGCTTACGCTTACGCCTATCATTTGACGTCCATCTTAGGACCAGATTATGTTGACATTGGTAACGATGGACCAGATCCAAAAGATTTGGGTTATTGGGTGAAATTCACTTACGAGCAAGTTCACAGTAACTATGGTTGGCGTGCTCCTTTCACACAGGCAAATTATATCAAGGGATATGAAGGTGCAAGAGAAGATGATAAGGCATCATACAAATATGGTGAGAAAGAAGTATATCATTTAGTTAAAGCAGAGACATCGACACATGAAATCGTATTTGACATTACCAATCGAAATGATGGAGAAGGTGCCAAAAAAGCAGGAGGAAAATCAGGGCAAAAGTCTGTTCAATTAAATTCAATGAGCTTATTTGCCAAAGGTTCTGCAACTCCAATAAAAACTGCACATTTTGACTACAATCAATTTGGAGAAACACTTTGCAATGGAGTTGAAAATGGTTCAGGAGGAAAATTGACATTGACTTCCCTTTGGTTTACATACCAAAATAATTCAAGAGGGGAGCTAAGTAAATATGGATTTGAATACAGTGATAACAACCATGACGGCACCAAAGAATCCAACCCAGGTTACGATTCCAATAAATATGACAGATGGGGAAATTACAAAGGCAATGCTTCAGGGTGTGCAGCAATGGAATTGCCCTATGTAGATCAAACAACTACGAAATCAACCATGGATGAGTACATGGCATCCTGGCATTTGACACAAATTTATCTTCCAACTGGAGGAAAAATTCGAGTCACTTATGAAGCGGATGATTATGCATATGTACAACATCGAAAAGCCATGCAAATGTTTGAAGTTACTGGTATACCTGGATTGACTTCAACGGTTCAAACGGAGTGGAAATTTGAATTTAATCTGGAAGAACCCATACCTACCGCGGGAGCAGATGCTGAAATCAAAAGCAGATACTTGGATGGGTTAAAAGTCAATAATAAGTATCAACTATACTACAAAGTAAAAGTGAGGTTAAGAGATAACATCTACGAATACATTTCTGGTTATGCTGACTTGGATATGACCTCAGGAAGATATGGCGGAGTGGCAGGTTCCATTGTTGGAGGAAGTTATACCAAAGGGTTTGTGACCTTGAAGGCAATGAACATCAATGGAAATGTGAATCATCATCCCGTTCGTGTGGCAGCATGGCAACATATGCGGACTAATCAACCACAGTTGTTTTTGACCCCCGGAAGTCTTTCAGGAGCTCCAGGAAGTAGTACCATGGCCAAAGCAGCCAAAGTGAAAAGTTTGTTAAGTGTTTGGTCTTCTGTTCAAGTGGCATTTGCTGGCTACCGTTCATATGCTAAATCCAGAGGTTTTGCAGACCAAGCAGATGAAACAAAATCTGTGATTCGCCTGTGTACTCCTGATGGTGTCAAATATGGAGGAGGAAGTCGTGTAAAACAAATTGAAATGTTTGATGGCTGGAATGAAATGTCCCAGAATGAAGTTCAAAGTTCCTATGGTCAGTACTATGATTACACGATGTTGGAAAACAATGAAGTGATCAGTAGTGGTGTAGCAAGTTATGAACCTGCCATTGGTGGAGATGAAACAGCATTGCGTTACGCTAAGAACTATACTCAAAGTATACCAGTAATGACAGACAACAATTTGTTCTTTGAATTTCCGGTGAATGAAGCATATTATCCAGGAGCATCTGTTGGATACAGAAAAGTGTCGGTAAGAAGTTTGGCAACCAAACAAGTAATGGATGCCACTTTACCAGCAGCAGTTCCAACGACTGGGTTGGCAGTTCATGAATTTTATACCGCTAAAGATTTTCCAGTGGTAACCAATGAAACGGATATTCAAAAGGAGCCATACAAACTGTTTATTCCTATTCCATTAATTGGCCAGATGAAGACCGTTCATTTAACTGCCAGCCAGGGCTATTCTATCAAGTTAAATGACATGCATGGTAAACCTAAATCTGTCCAATATTTTGGAATGGATAAGGATGGAAATGTAATGGAAATGCCTGTCAGCTCTATTGAATATATCTATAAGTCTGACAAATTATACATGAATGACGGCTCAGCCGCTTGGGCAAACGAATTGGTTAATGAAGTTGAAGTTATGATTCCTTCGGTAACCGAAGGTCGTTATGGCCTGGGGACCAAAGAGACGCGTATTATGGGTGTGGAATATGAAATGTTCCATGATATGCGACAAAGTAAAAACACCATGACTGTTGGAGGAGTAAGTGTGAACTTGGATGTAGTTATTCCCATTCTACCGATTCCCACACCTTGGCCGAATGTGGTAAGAGATGAAAATGAACTGAAGACTGTTACCACCAACAAGATTATTCATAAAGCAGGGATTTTAGAAAAAACAATAGCCACTGATGGTGAATCGACAGTTGAGACCTATAATTCTTTATACGATCACCAAACTGGTAAGCCAATTTTAACTGTTGTCAATAACAATTACGGCGATCCCGTATACAACTATGAAGTGCCGGCATATTGGAATTATTCTGGAATGGCTTCAGCAGCTACTAATTATATGGTTGAATTACAAGCAACGGTGGATACTGCGTATTATGGGGCACTAAAATTGAGTCCTATTAAAAATATGTCGGGAGATGTAATTCCTGATAGTAAGGTGCATGAAATTTTGGAAGGAGGAGATGAATTTGTTATTACGTCTTATGCTGGTTATTCTGGCTTGGCAGATCGTGCCACATTAATTGGAGACTATGACTTAGGAGCTGGAGGGTACGAATTTAGGTTGTATGTAGATGACAATGGTACATCATTAGATTATCCTATTCAAAACGATGTTATTACTATGCATTTAGTGAGATCTGGAAAAAGAAACAATTTGTCGGCAATTAGTGGAACAATTATCGCCTTGCAAGATCCAACTGGAGGACTAACCGGCAATGAAGGGGTGGCAGATTATGTGATTGACCCGGTGCCTAATGATTTGCCAGACTTATTAAATGATAATATTCTAGGGTGTAATGGCAAAATAGTTATTGATCAATCCATAAAATATGAACTGGATTCACCAGAAATGTTTGACAATGAGGGCAAACATAAATATCCTGAGAGTAGAGAATTATTTGAAAAAGTGGGCAATGCAAGTGATTGTCAAATTTCCGATGGACATGCTTCATATGGTAAAACTTGTCTTGATTGTGGATTTACTACTTATGAAGATCCTGTAACTAATCAGAAGTTACAAACGGGATATGATATGACGTATTGGCGCAGAACTGATGGTGCTAACAGGCAATGGGAGTGTATGGCCCTTCGATTAAAAGATGATCCAACTGACCCTGTCAATAACCCTCCTTTGGATATGCTTATTGACAGATTTGAAAAAGAAGACTACAAGAATATGACAACGCATTATTCTACGGGAGAATCTTCTGCAACCTCGTGCGTATGGGAACCTGATCAACCACCATGTAATACTACTCAAGTAGCGGAATGTTTCACTAATTCCTGGTACGGCATAACCATTGACAATCGAACAGTAAAATATACAAATAATGTTCTTCAAGCTTCTGCTTCAACATTCAGTGACTTCTGGAATTACGATTATCCAGACTTAAAATGTGCTCCAACCTTGGAAACCAACTTGTATGCTGTAGGGAAAAAAGGAATATGGAGAAATAAAAAGAACTACTACTATCATGACAAACGATACATGAACATGGATCCGGATTTGAATCTTCGCACAGATGGTGTTTATGTGAACGATGGTGAAATTTCTACCAATCGCTTTTATTTCTTCAATTGGAATCCGGATTTATATTATCCTTTGCAGGATCGTTGGGTTGAGCAGGAAGAAGTAGTTAAGTATGATGAAGGAGGAAACCCGGTTGAAACCAATGACATCTATAACATTCCTAAAGCAGCATATTTTAGTCACAGTAACAAAATGGCTGCTATCACGGCAAGTAATGCGGAACATTATCAACTGTATTTTGAAGGAGCGGATGATCCGGATAAAATTCCCCCGTCTGGCACTATAGTGACAGACCCCCATACAGGAAAATACAGTTTGGAATATTCCATCAATAGTTCGTCTCCAGGCTCATTGCCTACCAGATTGCGGCCTGAAAGAGCGGAATCCTATTTTGTAAGCGCATGGATTAAATATCCAGGAGCTTCAGATGGATGGACCTACAATGAAGATGGATTGGGTGTAGAATTAAGATTTTACAAGGAAGACAATTCCTGGGTTTCTACTTCGTCTTCATTGAAACCTATTGGAAAAGTCATTGAAGGATGGCAAAAGATTGAAGGGGTAGCAACTGCGCCATCTTCATCTGATTACACACGTGGTAAAGTGAATTTTGTTCTCACAACCACTTCTGGTTCTAATATTACAGTTCAAATAGATGATATACGTGTCATTCCAAATGACGCATTAGCCAAAACCTACGTGTATAATCCAGATACGTATCGTTTATCTGCACAATTGGACGAAAATAATTTTGCAACCTATTATCACTATGATGAGCAAGGGCAGTTGTTCTTGTTGGAAAAAGAAACAGAAAGGGGAAGGGTGACCGTTCAGGAAAGCAGAAATCACATTGCCGAATAAAAAGATCATGGATTTAATAGAAGCAACAACATATTCAAAAAGAAAAGAGATGAAAATTGTAAAATTCCTCGCATTTATATGCCTGATTTTAGGCTGTACGTTTACGTCCTTTGCGGGCAAAGTTTCTTTAAAGACTTATCTGGACAAGGCCAATATTGTTCCCGGGAAAAAGATTGGTCAGGAAGCTTATGAGATTAAAAATGGTTCAACGGCGAGCGCCAATGCCTCACGTAACAACTTGGTTACGCTTTCTTATAACAGAAAAAATCGAAGTGATAATTTGAACGATTATGAATGGAGATATTTAGTTAGTTACAAGATTTATTCCAAGCAGACACCGTCACAGTTTTACAGTTATTCGGTTGAGGTCAAATTCAGTGAAACGGATGCAGTGTATGAAGATGTTAGTACCATTAATATCACCTTCCAGGATCCCGAAATAGAAATTACGTCTATTCAAGCATGGTATAGCACCGATGGATGGACCAATACCAATGTGATTTCAAACCCATGGGCTTCAGATTTGATTCCGGATGATATTCATATTGAGTTGCATACCATAACTGAACGATTCATTTATTTAAATCCCAATTCGCGTCCAAAGGTCAAATTTAAGCCTGTGGATAATACGGTGAATTGGACGTATGTGTTGGGTGCTGAGGAATACGAATTAGAATATGTATTTATTGACGATAAAGAAAATATCGGCGCATTTGGCTCTACGGATTATGAAGGTCCGTTTGATTATAAGCGTGCTACCAGAATTCATACCACGCACAATCATTTTGAATTGGATATGGTTTACCCCAAAGGCACATTGTACTTTAGGGTTAGAGCAGTTGGGCGATATATTCAAAACGTCTCCAATGATTATACACATATCAAATATTCAGAGTGGGGATATAACCAACAGGGAAATACTTCCAGTGCAGCAGAAAAATATGCCGTGACATCCACTTTTTTTAGTGCCTTAAATTGGCAAATCGTATCCACTTTTGCGGAAGGTGGTAAACACAAAAATGTAATTACCTATGCTGATGGAACAACTCGATCACGTCAGGTGCAGACTAATTTATCTACGGACAAAGCAACCTTAGTGGCAGAAACAAAATATGATCACGAGGGTCGGCCAGCGGTTCAAATTATTCCTGCTCCAAAGGCGAATAATGATTTGGATTACCTGTCACTTTTTAATGTAGACAATAGTAATGGAGAGTTTAACAAAACGGACTTTGATCAGAGTATTCACAATCCTTTAGGGTCGCCGTCATCTGGAACTTATGGCCCTGGGCAATACTATTCATCAAATAATCAATTTACCAACAACTTGTTTAACGATTTTATTCCAAAAGGTGATGGTTACACTTATACCAGAACAGAGTATTTGAGAGATAACACAGGTAAGGTAAGGCGCCAATCCGGACTAGGGGAAATTTTTAAAACAGGTGATAATTTGGGTGAAGAAAGGGAAATAGAAAATTATTATGGAACTCCAACTTCTACTGAATTACATAGAATGTTCGGAACTAATGTGGGTAAAGCGAGTCACTATAAAAAAATGATGACCGTGGATGCTAATGAAGTGGTCACAATCACATACCAGGATCAAGAAGGAAGAACCATTGCCACATGTATGGCTGGTGATGAACCTGACAACCTTCATCCTGCCTATTCTGGAGCCTTCCCTGTATGGACCATGAATTTTAATGACAACAATGTGTATAATGAAGGTTCACGAACATGGATTTCGTCCAATAAAATATTAAACAGTTTGCTTAATTATACTTATACGTTCCATTATGATATGTTGGGAGATATCATGAGCATGAGCCAATTGTCTTTTTGTGCTGATTGTGAATACGATTTGGAAATTACCATTACTGACCCTGATGGAAAACCACAATACGTGACGTATAATTCAGCAAGTATTACCAAAATAACGGCTCATTTTGACGATGGGTTAGTCACTACAAGTTGTGGGCCGACCACATATACTCCAACACCTGCAAACATTGATTTTACTTCCTATTTCACCAAATTAGGGGAGTACACAGTCACTAAAAAATTGAAACTAGCCACAGATGATTTGGAGGCAAAAATAGAGGCGGCAGTTAATCAAATGTATCCGCCAAGTGTGTTGGCAAATTTGATAACCGAATATCAAAATGCGGTTGATTTAAGCCCTTGTGATACGAATTCCTATGAGGAAGATTTAGACACCTACACAGACGCAGAATTGACAGCCTTCACGGTTGAAATGGCTGAAAATGAATGTGAGGCAGTTCGCAGTGGATTACTCTCTGATTTGTATACGATCTACGATCCAGTAGGGGGGTCTTGGAGCTTACCTATTGATGCTCTTCCAGGGGCAAGCTCATTTTGGTCAACTGTCAATTCTGAAATCACAGCGGGTAACATTTTGCTGTATTACAATTATGATGGAAATGGTAACGGAATAGGAAGCGCTGCCGTCAGCGGTGGCGTTCAGACAGCAGTGACCAATGGTGACTATCGATTTGAATGGGCTGAAATACTCCTTCCATATCACCCTGGATATTGTCATTATACTTTCTGCAATAATTTTAAAGATAGCAAAGCATATGATATGCGTATGGCACTGAGGGACTATGCTACGGCGAATACTGACGGATACAAAACACCATTGTCATCTCCCAATGAAGATCCATTTCTGGATATATTGGACAATACCTATAGCTCAACGTATAAAAACACATTTACCAATATCATTAATAATTATCCCGGTGGCACTGGTACGACCGATTTATGGAATTTTTTGCACAATAATTCGGCCTTATATGCAAATATTGGGGCATCATTTGACAATACATGGAACCTTTTTCGCATGGTGTATCAACATGAAAAATTGAAATTGATCGATCAAATTAAATCCGACCAAAGTTGTTCGTATGATAATGCTACATATTTGGAACCATATGAATTTGCCGAAGATCAAGGAGATTTGGATGAATTGTTTGCCAATGATCCCATGTATGATCCGGATTTAGGAAAGACTGAATTGTGCTCAGCAAACGTGGACAGATGGATCATCGATCTAAAAGAACTGCACTGTACTCATTTATCAGATCCAGAAGAATCATTGTTGTATGGTTATTTGTACAATTATTGCAACAACAATTTAGATGGCAAGAACCCACTTGGAATTATCTTGGATACGGATGTTTCTGGAAGTCCACCATTGAGCGATCCTGATTTAGAAGATGCTAGAGCACTTTTGGATGGACTGACGCCACCATGTGATATTCAAGATATATCAGTTTCATCACCTTATCAGTATACAACGTTCAAAACAATTTCAGTAAATCAGCTACATGCATCTTGCAATCAAAAATTCATAGATTTTTGGAACAATTATATGGGACCTACCATGGTTTCTAATAAAGTGGGTGCTTCCTGGCAACATGCTAACTGGTGTGCTTATTTGGGAGATCATACCACTGAGTTTGTGCCATCAACGGATCCATTTTACCAATGCCTTGATGCCATGTTTGGATTAGGAGGTGCAGATATATGGGTTGCTGCAACTGACGGACATGGAACAAACGGACATTCCATTCAGATTTTTGATCACAATAATTTCTGCTCAGGGCCTCCACCGTTATGTGAATTTTCCATACTGGCAGAAGGGTCTAATATGTTGGCTGAATCATTGATGATGGTAACTCCTTTTCCAAATACAGGAGGTACATATATGATCAATTATTTGGGCGCAAGAGATGGAAGTTGGGTTGAAGCATACACGTTTCAATCAACTATGGCCTGTTTTTACTCAGAAGTAATTCGGGATACGACCATTATTACTGGACTGGACCAACCAACGGAATTTGATGATCCATGTGACAGTTTGTTATTGGCAGAAGCTAAAATGAGGGCGCACATAGAATTCGAAAGATTACGAAATGCTTTCAGGGATGATTTCTTAAAAGAATATTTTGATCAATGTGATGATCCTCAAGAAAATTTTTATGCCACGTACAAAGACAATACATATAACTATACATTATATTATTATGATCAAGCAGGTAATTTAACACGTACTGTTCCACCGGAAGGAGTGAACCGATTGGATGTTTCTGCTTTTAATGCGACTACAGGAGAATACAATGGTTATAGTTTGCCACAACATGATTTCAAAACCACTTATCGATATACGAGTTTAAATCAGCCGTATTACCAGGAAACTCCGGATGCTGGAATAAGTAATTTTTATTTCAATAAAAAAGGGCAATTGCGTTTTTCTCAAAGCGCTCAGCAATTTAGTGATGGAAATTTCTCGTATTCGCATTATGACAATTTAGGACGGATCATCGAATCAGGTGAAAATACTGTGAACATATGCGATGGTACCTCAACTTATTCAGTTGTCTTGGAAGATCAGGTGGAATATAATTTTCCTTATTCATATCAATCTTGGGATGCGACATATACTTATTATGATGGAAATGTTACCTCGCCACTTGCAGGAAATTTGGGAGTTGCCCATATGAAAATGGGTAGTGTTAATCATGGCACATATATGACATTAGGTCCTGAAAATACGCGCAATCGAATCAGCAACGTCTATTATGTGAAAGGTGAGAAGAAAACACAAACGGATTGCTATCCTTCATCACCTATCTCCATAGATTATCATGCTGCAACCCATTATTCGTATGATCCTCACGGCAATGTAAAAACCTTGGTTCAAGAATTTGGCCCGGCGGTGTATTTCAACAATTCAGGTAGTGGATATTATGCGGATGATTATGTTTATAAACGCATTTCTTATAAATATGATCTCATTTCAGGTAATGTGAAATTGTTAACCGTACAGGATGGTCAAAATGACCAATTTATGCATCGATATGAATACGATGCCGATAACCGAATTAATAGAGTTTATACCAGTAATCAAGGTTATATTTGGGATTTGGATGCAGAGTATTTCTATTATTTACACGGTCCATTAGCAAGAATAGAAATTGGTGAAGACAAGGTGCAAGGAACAGATAATGCATATACTTTGCAGGGCTGGTTAAAAGGATTGAATTCTTCGTCCATGATACCAAGCAGAGACATGGGTCAAGATGGAAATTTGGTGGCTTCTAATCTTAACCGATATGGAGCAAGAGATGTGTATGCCTATTCCATGGGATATTACAATCGAAACATCAACCATGGCACAACAGTGGTTAGAGATTACATTCCTATTTCAGGTTGGAACTTGGCGACTAATTATTTTGCCCAACCGGAAATAGGATCACTGGGAGATATTCATAACAATGACAAACACCAGTTGTATAATGGAAATATTGGTAACATTAATGTGGTGTTGACGAATGAAAATGAGTCGGCCCTAACACCTGTATCGTATGGTTATGAATATGATCAATTGAATCGCTTAAGAAAGATGGATTATTTTGAAAATAGTTCCTTGGATGGCACCAATTCGTTGTCATTACTTACGGTTAGTTCATTTTATGATGCCGAATACACCTATGATGGAAATGGCAACATTAAAACCCTCAAGCGAAATGGAAATTTATCAGGAGGATCAACAACTATGGATAACCTTACTTATGTCTATACAACAGGAACCCCCAAAAATAACAAACTGTTACATGTTACAGATGCTGTAGGTGATGCCGTTTATACTGATATAGATCTTGATGGACAGAGTTCAGGAAATTACGATTATGATGATGATGGAAACTTGACACAAGATTTGAGTGAAGAAATCCATAACATCATTTGGACACCTTCTGGAAAAATACAGGAAATTCAACGTGTTGGTGTAAGAAGTGGAACAGGAACGTGCATTGATTGTGATGATCCTGAATTAGAATTCCGATATGATGGTTTGGGCAATCGAATATTAAAAATAGTGAAACCTAGAAATGGAAGTGGCGGATTAGTTTCACAACGAGATTGGGTGTATACCTATTATCTGCGTGATGCATCCGGGCAAGTCATGTCCATCTATGAACGCACCTTTGCAGCGCATGAATCAGAGGCTAGTCAATATGTATCCACATGGAATAGAATTGAGTCTCCCATTTATGGTAGTTCGAGGGTAGGAGTCAATACTTCCACCATTCAAACCTTAAAGCAAGAATTTAAGTCTACTATCATCAATGGACTGTTTGATGAATTCAATCCTGCATTTGTTATTACACGTCCAGGTGATTGGAACAATTACACTGATGCCATCGCATTGAATGGAGGCACTGTGGTGGTTACACCAGATTATGGTCCAACGGAAGAAATGCCTGCCAATTGGGCTTTCTGGGTGTATTCCAATGATGTAATTGACGTTCAATCGGACGGAGATTATGTTAATGTTTACGGCACTATCTACAATCCAACGGTAAATGTAACCAGGTTGGCGGATAATCATGTTCAAATCCCAGCCAATACGGCAGTTGAAATTTCTTTTACAGGGTTGACTAAAACAGATGAGATTGATATTACAGGAAATGGAGGATTTGCCATTCGTGATGATTTAAATGCAAGTCAATTTACCTTTAAGAATGATGGCGTTTTTGAATATTGGCCATGGTGGTACCCACCTTGGTTGGCCAACACCCATTACAAACGTATAATTAACGATAAAGTATATGAATTGTCAAATCATTTGGGCAATGTCATGCAAACCATTGCACCTCGAAAAATGGTAGAAAACGACAATGGCTCGGCTCAAGCGAATTGGCAAGCGTATAATGGTGGTTCGTTTTCAATCAACGGAGCAGACTGCGATATTACAGTTGCCGCCGATGAAGATGGAGCAGTGTTGGATTTAAGTACGACAATAGGTAAAGAGTATACTTTATTATTTGAATTGGATCCTGGAACCACGGATGTCACTTTTGATATAAGGGAATCTGTAGACGGAAGTATCAAATTCAATCAGGTTATTGATATGGCTGCTGATCATCATCGCATTGACTTTATAGCGACACAGACAACAATGCATGTGCATTTTTACGTTACTGCTGCGTATAATCCATCTCAAACCTTTACAGTTACGAATGCGTACCTTAGAACAAAAGATGATGATTATTACATGGCCGATGTGAAATCATATAGTGATTATTATCCATTTGGAATGCAAATACCAGGAAGAATTGGTAGCGCCAATGATTATCGATATGGTTTTAATGGTATGGAAGAGGATGATGAAGTGAAAGGAGATGGAAACAGCAATACAACGCAATATAGGATTTATGATTCAAGAATAGCAAGATGGACATCAATAGACCCTATGTCAGCACAAGAAGCTGGCTGGACACCGTTTAGAATAAATTTTAACAATCCGTTGCGTTATATTGATCCTAATGGAGCTTACGAAATTAAGGCTAAACTATCCAGAGCGGACAGACAATCAATCCGTCAAAACTTTAAGGGAAATGCACGAAAAGAACAACGTAGTAAGCTAGTTGAGCAAAGGGAAAATTCTATTCGTAAATCTGTTGAAATTGCGAAGAATTTGGTTGATAATGATGAACGAGTAAGGGATGCTTTTATCAAATTTTCTGGAGTAAAACCTGGATCGAAAAAGTGGAATCAGCTATGGACCGAAGGAACTGGTGGCCCAACGATACACTTTATGCAGGATTTTGATTCTGAAAGTGTGTCAGCATTTACTTATGATAATGGTAAAATCGAATTGAATGGTAGTTTGGACCTGTCGAAAGCAGCAATTACCATTCTTCATGAATATGTTCACTATGGTGATTTAGGTAGGGCTAATCCTTATGATGGCACTAAAGATGGAATTCCTGGGGTCGATCCTGAACTTCAACGGATAGGAATTGAGACTATTATGAGAGCGGCATTTATTAAATATGCCGGTACGGGAAATGATAAGGGAACCTTACAAGGTTGGTTGGATCATTATGGGCCTCATTCAACATATCCAGTATTGGATGAGACTGGCAAAGCCGTTGGCGTTGAATTAGGTTACGCGTTTGAAATGTCAGCATTTGGAAAAGTAAACATCACTAATAAAGATTATATGATGACCGTGGCCAAATCCTATAAACCAGTCATAACAAGAGGGGGTGATAAGTAGTATAAGTTTGTATAAGTACAGATTGTTGTTTGTTGTTGCATTTGGTTGCAATTTAAGTTGTAATTCGAATTTGAGTCAAGTGTGCGGTAAGTATTCTGTTGAAGTTTCATTTCATCACAAGTTCAGAAACAGTATTAAATTGTTGCGAAATAACATGTTTAAATACGAATCAAATAATCTTCAAAAAAATACTACCATCAAAATTACCGGTAGTTGGTCATTAAATTCAGATTCCATTTTGACGCTCTCACCGAAAGTGATTGATAATGGTGAAATCAAGGTCATGTGTCCAACAGAAGGGGTTTTATGTGATACTTCTAAATTTAAGTGGTTAATTGATAGTCTAGTTGAGATAAATTATGTAACTAATTCGTTGTCTACTACTCATTATTTAAAAGGTAGGCGACCTTAAGAGAATAAAAATCTAAATGTTTTGTATTGTTAACCAACAACCAATATTTCCTTACCTTGTATATCGCTAACTGATATGCAATGAAAAAGACCACAGCCTTTTTTTTGTTGGTGGCTTCGATATGTGCCTTCAGCACCCAAAAAGCATCTGCCACCCATGCTTCCTCCATGGAACTCTTTTACCGATGGGTGTCCGATAGTACATATGAATTTACGTTGATCTTATACAGAGATTGCAATTCTCCAGTAGTTGCGCCCATGGGTTTTCAATTGCGCGCTTCAGCTACGGGTTATCTTTCACATAACTATGCGTTCCTGAGTCGTATGCCAACCACAGGAGTTAATGTTCCACCCCTCATTCCCAGCAATGTTTTTGATTGTACAAGCGACACCACCAAATGTGTGGAAGAATACGTATACCGGGCACAAGTAGTTTTATGGCAGCGTTATTCAGATTGGAAATTTGGGGCTTACTTATGTTGTCTCCCCAACGCCAGCAATGTGATTCTAACCAATATGACTTCCACCATTAGCATGCCACCAGGTGCACTATATGCAGAATGTGGATTAAACAATGTTGACTTTAACCCTGCTACCAATGGTGAAGTAAACCATGGTGTATTCTGGCATAACAGACGCCCAAATCATACAGGATATTTGACTGATACACTGGAAAATCCAATGCAGGTTACCTTATGTGAAGGAGTTCCAGCGGTACTTGATCAATCGGTTCGAAATTACGATGGAGACTCCATTCACTACAAGTTTGTAGTGCCTAAAGAAGGGGACACGAATAAATTGGTGTATACAACAGGTCATTCTTTTGCCAACCCTATTCCAACATTGGCAAGTGGACCTCTGACCATTGATTCAACCACTGGAGAAATTTCGTTAACACCAGGAACTCCCACCGGGGCTGGAGTCTATCTTATCGGTATTCAAGCAACAGAATATAGATACGATACGGTGATCATAGGAAGTGTGCCTACACCAGTACTGAAGGAAATAGGGTATACGCGCAGATCCTTAACCATTCATTTGGATAGCGCAGCAAATTGTCCTTCCAGTAATTTGACATTTGCCGATGCACAAGGAACTCCCGCAGACTCAACAGATATCAATTGTACAGATCTGTCAGTTGATGTGTATATGTCTGACGAATTTTGGTGCAATACATTGGATACCAATGGCAGTTGTGTATTGGTGATCAATACACTAACAGGAGATACCATAAACGTAATAAATATTGAATCATCCGGATGTAACGGAGGAACCTTATCAAATCAAATGAAGGTATTTTTAGATCCTTCCATTCAAGCAGGAAATTACCAGCTTTATTTGGTTCAAGGAACGGACAGTAATACCATTTTAAGTCAGTGCTACAATGAAGTAGTGCCATTTTCTGATACGTTAAATCTGACGTTGGTATTGGATTCAGTTGGAGAAATACTGGGAGATTTGATTGCACCTAATACATATGCACCAGATATCAATGTTGATTGTTTTACGCATACCATAGATGTCAACCTTTCTTATCCCGTTAATTGCAGTGATGTGGCCTCCAATGGTTCGGATTTTGAAATAAAAAATATTTCTACTTCACCTCCAACCATTTTACCTATCCATGGTGCTACCACCGTTTGCAACAATAACAGAACTCAAAAAATTCAATTGCAAACGGACACTTTCGAAACCGGGACATATTGGCTAGTTCTCAAGCAAGGAAGTGATAGCAATACATTGGTCAATTTATGCGATACGGAATGGTCCATTGACTCCATTCAGATATTTAGTCCTGGACCTACTGCGAATTTAGGAAAAGATACAGTGTATTGTGAACAAGACACGGGTTTTCAAATTATTGTGAGCCCAGGAAATTTTGCCAAGTATTTTTGGAACACTGGTGATACCACAGCCTCGATTGTCATTGATGACATTGGCACATATGTGGTGACGGTCCAAGATTCAAACGGTTGTGAAGATGTGGACACACTGTTGGTTACAAGAAGAGACTGCACGTTGGGAATTAATGAAATCAATGATTCCATGGTTAATCTGTTTCCTAATCCGACCAGCAAAAAATTGAATGTGATTTGGAACAATGCACTTGATGTTGCAGAAGTTCGAATCTACACTGCCTTAGGTAAATTGTCTAAAAAACAACGTGTTTCTTCAGAAGAAAATACTACTATTTTGGATGTTTCAGCATTTCATGAAGGCACCTATGTGGTACAACTAGTAACTTCTGATGGAAACATACTTAACAAAAGGTTCAATGTTATTCACTAAATCGATTACGAAAATTGTTGCTTTTTGGGCGCTCTTTTATGGCAACCAACTTTATGCTACCCATTTTTCTGGTGGGGAACTGACCTACAGAAGCCTTGGCAACAATAAATTGGAAATGCATCTTAAGTTTTACCGTGATTGCAACGATGGAACCATTCCACAAGATCCATTTGCCATCATAGGAGCATTTGATTTTAACAATAATTTTATTCAGGCAGACACTCTTAGTTTACAAAGTACAACCAATTTACCCATCACCTTAGATGAGCCTTGCGTACATCTGAGCCCATTGGCATTGTGTTATGAAATAGTGCATTATTCAGACACCATCGAAATTAATCCACCTTCATCTGGAGGAATTGTTTTTGCTTATGAACGTTGTTGTTTGCCGTTGACTTTAACGAATATTGACAACCCCGTGGGCTCTGGAGGAGGTACAGTGGGCATCATTCTTTCCACCATTATTTCAGATGTTTCTTTTATAAATAACAATAGTTCTTCCACTGTTATCAATGATTCCAACGTTGTCATTTGTTTGGGTTTGGATTTTGAGTTTGATCAAAGCTGTTTTGATCCTGATGGAGATTCTTTGGAATACAAATTGATTACGCCTTATTCAACCACCACCACTGGAGGGGTGTCAAATCCATCAGCACCACCTTATTTACCATTGACCTACATGAGTGGTTTTTCATTGAGCAATGTTTTGGGCTCAAGTAATAGTGCTTTGGCCATATCCGTTGACAGTGGTTTGCTCATGGGAAATCCGTCTTCCCTGGGGCAATATTTGTACGGTGTTAGAACCAGAGAATTTAGAAATGGTACACCGGTTGGTTTTGTAGATCGTGCGTTTGTGCTCAATACAGTGGTATCTGATGACTCGATTGTAAGTGTTAAAAGTAATAATGAAAATCAAAGACTAGAAGACAACATCAGAATTTATCCCAACCCTTCTAACATGAATTATGTCAGGCTTGAGATGCCACATGCTGACATACGTGTTAAAATATTGGATGTGAGTGGAAGAATAATCCATAATGAGCTTTTATCCAATGGCGAAAATGAAATTTCTACAGATTCCTGGTTACCAGGGATGTATTCTTTGCAATTCGAGTTTCAGAATCAAATTACTTGGAAGAAGTATATTAAATTAGAATGAGTTGGATTTGTCCAAATTGCGAACGATCATTTCCAAGTGAGAATCAATGGCATTCCTGTGTAAAAAATTCGCAGGAGAATTTTTTGAAAGATCTTACCGAGGATGTCAGCCCCTTAGTCAAAACATTACTTGAAATAACGGCCTCTTTTGATAACGTACGAAGAGAATTCCTGAATTCAACCATATTATTTAAATCTCGTGCAGCTTTTATTGCCATCAAACCTTCCAAAAAATGGGTTGATATTGAATTTATACTGAATTCGGAAGTAGATGAATTTCCCATTTATAAAATTCTGCAATCAAGCAAGAATAAATACTGGCATGTGGTGCGTGTAGACTGCCAGGAAGAGATTGATAGTCAGCTAATTAATTGGTTGAATCAGGCGTATGATTTGGCTTCCTTAAAGAATTAGTTGTTTCCAGGTGCAGGTTTTGAAGATAAATACCGTCTAATGGATAAACCTCCATTTCATGAAAAATTTATTAGCAGTACTGACCCTTACAGCCAGTTTATCAATGAGCTATGGTCAAAAACAAGGTAATCGCCCGTCTCCTCCATCCATTGAAGAGCGAGTTGAAAAGGCTACTTCTAATTTGAATTTATCTGAAGAGCAGGCAGCAAAATGGACGGAAATTATGAAGTTTTATGAACCTGAAATGAAAAAAGCGCATGATAGTCAAGACCGAGAATCGATGCAAAGCATACGTAACGATATGAATACTGAACTTTCGGCAACACTGGATGAAGAGCAAAAAGAGCAATTTGCCAAAATACAGCAAGAACATCAAAATCGAATGAAATCGCAAAGACCACAAGGTAGAGGTCAAATGCGGCAACGATAGTGTTTCGTAAATTAGTGTGAGTGAGGGAATCAGTTAAATGATTCTCTTATTTTTTTGGGTAAGGATGAGACCACCAATTCATAACTATGATCAAAGAGCTCTTTTATAAACTCGTCACTTAAGCTGCCATTTGGAGCCACCGTGTTCCAGTGTTGTTTATTCATGTGATACCCGGGAATGATTTCAACATGTTGTTCTCTCAATTCTATTGCTCTTTCCGGCTCACATTTCAAATTTATTCCAGAGAACTCACTGATGTCCGTTAGTGCAAACATCTTTCCAGCCACTTTGAAAACCAAGGTGTCAGGACCAAACGGAGTCTCTTCGGTCACTTGTTGTTTTGCCAGGCAATATTCTCTGTATTCTTCAATATTCATGTTAAAGGATTTTAAACAACAATGGTCTGCTTGGGCTTGCATCGTTTTCAAATGGTGCTACTTGCAAGTTCAACAAATAAAGGCCGTCAGAAACACTGGACGGAACATAAACCATTTCGGTAATGGTTCTTGTAGATTCCGTATTCTCCGGATAATTCCAAAATTGATGATGAGCAGCCAAAATCCCTTCATCAATTTCTCTGTCCACCGAAGGGGTATCGATAAGAAAATGATGAATTCCGGATTCCGTTAAGTAGTTAATAGCATCAGCGGAAATATATGGCGGGTTGGTATTGGAATATTGCCGGGTAAGTTTGGATTCATCATTAGGCAAGGTGCGAATCACAATGGCATCTACATCTGATAAATCACCACACGCTTCTTTAACTTGGCCCAATGAAATAACCTGGTCTCCATTTTCAAGTGATTGCGGTTCAACGCTGATTAATCTCGACATAAAAAAGTATTGATTCAATAGCTTATTTACCGAACGCCACTCTTTACTGATATGCCCCACGCATTCAGTGTGGGTGCCATTGCCATGGGGGTTAAAAGTGATATTCCTGAAATTTACTGATCCACCTTGATTTACATCGCCAACAAAACTTTCAGCACGAACAGGTTCAATAGATACCGGAGGAACATACCATGCGCTTGCTCTGGATGCATTGGCTTCCAATGGCATGGAAATGTCAATGGGATCGTGAAGGTTTACTTTAATGCTAAGTCCTTGGTATTCAATTGTTGAAATCATCTGTAATAAATAAATCCGATGCAATTTTGTCTGCAACTAATTTACCGTTTTCTGTCAATAAAAAATGGCCATTTTTATGGAGCAATTGACCAGATTCCAAATACGGATTGGCATTTTGAATAAAATAGTTATGCACTGCCATACCGTACTTGGATTGTATTACTTGCTCATTTATTCCGGTTGAAAGCCTCAATTGAGTCATGACAAATTCATTGAATTGATCAACTAGTGACAATATTTCTGTTTCAAAGTGTTGAATGCCAATTTCAATTTGTCGAATATATTGCGCATTGCTGCGAATATTCCAAGATCTTGACTGCCCGTTAAATGAATGTGCTGATGGCCCAACCCCAAGGTAATGTACACCATGCCAATAGGAGGAGTTATGTTTGGAATGAAATCCGGGAATGCTGTAATTGGATATTTCATATTGTTCGTATCCAGCGTTAGAAAGCGCCTTCATTACCAATAGAAATTGACGACGTGATTGTTCATCATCCAGTGGTGGAATTTTGCCATTTCTTATGTTCGAGGCCAATTCTGTTTTATCTTCAACCGTCAGGCCATAAATGGAAACATGTGGGATGTTTAAGTCAAGAACTGTATGAATATTTTCAATCAGCTGTTGGTCTGACAATGTGGGTGTACCAAAAATTAGATCAATTGTGATATTTGAGAATCCGGCATTGATGGCTGACTCCAATGAAATCAACGCTTGTTCAGCATCATGAGCCCTTTTCATAAATCGAAGATCTTCATCAACAAAAGATTGTATACCAATGCTCAAACGATTGATACCAGCCTTTTTCCATGTAGTCAATTGATCGTGTGAAATGTCATCGGGATTGCACTCAAAAGTCACCTCAGGTTCGTCAACAACAGCATAGTTTTCATGAATGGTGTTGATGAGATCATTCAATTCCTGGGAAGACAATAATGAAGGAGTACCACCCCCAAAATAGATGGTTTTAATCGGCTGATCATTCAAATAACCTGCACGACTTTTCAATTCACTTATCAATGCATCAACTAACTGTGACTTTCCCTTCAGATTCACCGAAAAATGAAAATCGCAATAAGAACAGCGTTGTTTACAAAAAGGAATATGCAGGTAGATTCCCGCCATTTATTTTGGAAGAATGATCCGAAAAGTAGTACCTATTGATTTATCCGTATCCTTGACAAATACTTTCCCGTTGTGATAGTTTTCCACTATCCGTTTCACCAAAGATAACCCAAGTCCCCATCCACGTTTTTTGGTCGTAAATCCGGGTTCAAAAACATTCTTTCGATCCTGTTTTCGTATTCCTTTTCCCGTGTCCATGATATCCATAATGACACGCTTTTCTTGATCTTGAATTTTAACGGTTATTCTTCCTTGACCCTCCATCGCATCCACGGCATTTTTGATGATGTTTTCCATGACCCATCCAAACAACGCATGATTGAGTTTGGCAATAATGGGTCCTTTTGGTTCACTTATCACGGAAAATTCAACATTATCAGAAATTCTTCTTTTTAAGTAACCAATTATTTCCTCTGCACACTCTACCAAATTTTCGTCTTCCAATTTTGATTTCGATCCAATTTTGGAGAAACGTTCCGTTATCATTTCAAGCCGGGTGAGATCCTTTGAGATTTCGGAAATGGTGGATTCTTCTATATTTTTTGTTCTCAAATATTCCATCCAGGCAATCAATGAAGACAAAGGAGTACCCAATTGATGAGCCGTTTCTTTTGCCATACCCACCCAAACTTGGTTTTGCTCTGCTTTTCTGGAGGAGCTGAACATGTAATATGCAATGATCAGAAACAATCCAATAATGCCAAATTGGATGTAAGGATAGAATATAAGTTTAGTGAGCAGTGCTGAATCCTTGTAAAAAATGAAGTTGACATTGTTGTTTCCCAACTTCACTTCTATGGGTTCGTTTTGAAGGGCCATTTCTTCAATTAAAGCTTGCACATATGACGAGTCGTCAATTTTCGTACTGTCAACCTGCCCATATTCCAGAACTTGGGCTTGGCTACTGTCGGTTATGATGACCGGAACCGATGCGGAATTCACTACGATTTCTGAGATAAAGGACTGAACCAAATCGTCCAATACACTTCTGAGGTTAGTAATGATGGTGGATTCGTCATAATAGAGAAAATTCTTTTCCTCCCCAAGAATCGTGATTTCAATAGGCTGATTTTTATCTTTCATCAGCTCAAAACGCTCTTGCAACGAAGTTGAATCTTCAGGATTATTCAGGTCATATTCGCGTCCAAGATTTCTATAATCCTTGATAAAGCCATGTTGATCTATGGTGATTACGGGAACGGTTGTATTGTATTGAACCACCTGTAGGATGAACGTATAATCTTCAATGTAATTTGGATTGCCGAGGTATTCTGTGGCCTGCGCCCACAACTTTACTTTTTTCTCCTCTTCAATTCCGAGTTTGTCAAATAGCTCAATGGTATAATTAACCAGCTCTGTTTTTTGTTCAATTGCCTCCGCCCAAAGCCTGATTTTATTTCGTTCGTCTCTTGCAATCTCCTGAACCAATTGATTTGAATACCAAAGCGACAACAGCACTATTACGGCTGCAAATATGGCAAGCAACAATTTCCACTTTTGTCTTTTGGAGTATAAATTCAATTGAAAGCGATTTTTGTTCTAAAACAAGTATAAGTTAAAAATACGAAACCCTTTGTTATTCAAGACTCAGTTAAATGTCGCCTTTGGGATGAAGAACGGATATCGCCTTGTTTTTGATATGAATGGAATTTCTTTTTCCAATTTCAATAGGTTCTCCATCCACATGTGCAATTTCAGATGGTTGTTGAAACTCCACCTTTTTCGCATGATAGTATTGAACGAAATCTGAATTCTTCAATTTTCCTGTAAATAGTGCATATACAAATCCAATCCAGCGAAGAAACCGCATTTTTTTAACCACCCCAATCATAATTTTTTCATCTTGCATGGAAGCTCCCGGGGCAATAATGGCATTGTTGCCATATTGAGAACCATTGGCAAAACAAACCAGCATGGCTTGTTCAGAAATCTTTTGGTGTTCAGTTTGTATTTGTATTGCTGTGGGTTGATAGGAAAACATCTCCTTGAGCACTATTCGGACATATGATCCCAATCCGCGAACTGGAGACTCGTCAAACTTCTTGCTTACCAGGGCATCGAATCCTATGCCGGCAATACCCAAACAAAATTTGTTGCCAAAATACATGACATCTACTCTTGAAGTTTCACCTGTTTTCAGTACCGCCATGGCTTTAGTAGGATCTTGTGGAATTCGTAAATGTCGTGCAATACCATTTCCGGATCCAGATGGAATGATGCAAAGTTTGGTAGATGAATCAACCAAAGCTGAGGCAATTTCATTAATTGTTCCGTCACCACCAACAGCAACGATTATATCCGTATTGGCTTCAACTGCCTCAATGGCAAGTAATTGTGCATGGCCTCGATTTTCAGATATTTCAATGGAAACATCAAATAGTTTGGCGTCAAGAATGGCGGGTATTTGAGTAGCCAGCTTTAAGCCATTTCCTTTCCCAGAAATTGGGTTGATAATGAAAACAACGGTTTGTCTGTTCAAATCTCAGGTATTGGAAAACAAAAATAAAGGCTAAATCGATAGGGAATGACTGCTAAAATAAGCCATAAAAAAACAAGGGCCTGAACCATAATTATTAACCAAAGATAACCAAAGCACAAGACCCTTGCATACCGGGTACTCTTAATATTTTCAAACATTGATAAGTGGAGGAAAGACATTGTAACACTTGTTGGAACCTGCAACCAATCAATTCACGTCTTTTCCAGCCAAACTTATCAAATGCAATTCAATGAAGAACTGCTAATTAGTGGGCAATTAATGTGCCAAAAAATAGATTTCGTTAAAGAATAATCTATAATACCCTGATAATTAGTTGTATAACATGCATTCAGTTGGGCAGGATGGGTGAAGCAAGACGAACAATCATCTCCAATATATTGTAGATCTATTTGGATAAATACGAAATATTGGAGAAATTATGTATCTTTCTATTCAATGTTCCTTTAAAAATAGGGTTTTTTTAAAATGGAACAATAATTGCATACAAACTTTCGACCACCTATCAAACTAAATCCGAATATGAGCACTACAAATTATTTTCAGTCTTTTTTTGAAAACAATTTGTACGGCATTTTGGAATTGAATGACAAAGGTCATGTCATCAAGGCGAATGGTGTAATCGAAAATTTTCTAAGTAGGTCAATCAAAGATATTCAGGGTCGTGCCGTTACCGATCTTTTACATCCAGATGATGGCGTGGAATTTTCTAAGAAACACAATCAACTCAGTTCAGGAAAGTCCGAAAATTATGAATTGGAAGCACGTTTTCGAAAGAAATCCGGAAAAATGCTTCATACAAGTGTAGCTGTTACGCCCGTCATTGAAAAAGAGAAAAAAGGTAAAAATGCTATAGCCATTGTTCGGGACATTTCAAGGCAAAAAAGCAATGAACGAAAGATTCAAAAAAATGAGGAAATGTTTCGTCTTGTTTCCGAATCAACCCGAGACTTAATTTGCTTGTTGGATGCAAAAGGGAAATACATTTATTTATCTCCTTCCGTAGAAGATATTTTGGGCTTCACCCCTGAAGAGTTAATTGGTACATCTCCTTATCTTTTGTTTCACCCTCAGGATGTTACTGGAATCATGAAGGAAAGTCAATACCGAGAGCAAGAAAAGGAACTTCGGTATACGCTTGAATACAGAATGAGAAAAAAGGATGATTCGTACATATGGTTGCAAACGATTACCGAACCCATTAAAAATGATAAAGGGGAAACCGTAAAGATACAGACATCATCCCGTGACATTACCGCCATGAAAAAGGCCGAAGAAAATGTCAATAATCTGTTGAATGAAACCCAGTTGCTCAATGACCGACTCAAGAAAAACAGTGAGATGTTGGAGAGAAATCTGGACGAAACATTGGTATTAAATAATGAGCTTGAAGAAAGGGAAAAATTAAAAAACCTACTAATTTCTATTAGCAACGCTCTTGCAGGTTTAAGAGATAAAGAAGAACTGTTTAACATTATATTAAATGAACTTCAGCCGATTGTAGGTTTTGATGCGGCTGGGATTACTCATTTGAATCTCGCTGAATCAAGTCAAAAAGGATTCATATTCATTTCAGAAAAAATAAAAGCCATTACCAAATTAAATGGCCGGGTTTTTCCTATCAAAGATGAAATCAGCACGAAGATTTTGTCCTCCAATAATCCTATGGTTGTCAATTTGTTACAATTAACAGTTAACGACAAGCATACCGAGTTTTCAAAGGAATTGCTTGACATGGGAATGAAAGAAATTTTGGCCGTGAAAATGAAGCATTTTGGAAATGATATCGGAATACTATATCTCGGAAGTAGGGAAGTGCGTAGGTTTGAGCACAATCAATTTGATTTGGTTGGCGGAGTAGCCGGTCAATTAGGAGCCGCATTAAATAACATTATTGCATTTGAGCAAGAGGAAGTGTTGAGGCACAACCTGGAAAGAGAAGTATTGTATCTGAACGAAGAAATCAGCACCAATTTTAACTTCAAGGAAATCATTGGTGAAAGTAATTCATTGAAAGACGTTATGTCAAGAATGAGTCAGGTGGCGGCCACTGATACAACGGTTCTTATCAACGGTGAAACAGGGACTGGAAAGGAATTGATAGCAAGGGGCATCCACAATTTGTCATCAAGAAATGGCAGGCCATTGATTAAGGTGAATTGTGCGGCATTGCCTGCTCAGCTTATTGAGTCCGAATTGTTTGGTCATGAGAAAGGGAGTTTCACAGGCGCCACAGACAGAAGATTGGGAAAATTTGAACTGGCCACCGGAAGTACAATATTCCTGGATGAAATCGGCGAATTGCCTTTGAATCTGCAATCCAAGTTATTGAGGGTGCTTCAAGAAAAGGAATTGGAAAGAATTGGTGGGAAAAAGACCATCAAAGTAGATACCCGAATCATTACCGCCACCAATCGAAATTTGGAAGATGAGGTGGCTGCAGGAACGTTTCGATCAGATTTGTATTATCGGCTGCACGTATTTCCACTGACGTTGCCAGCACTAAGAGAAAGAAAAGAAGACATTCCGCTTTTGGCTGCTCATTTTATCAAAAAACTAGAAAAGAAACTGGGAAAAAGAATAGAAGGATTATCCCCGTCTTCTTACAAAGCCATGAACAATTATTCTTGGCCTGGAAACATTCGAGAATTGGAACATATTTTGGAACGAACCGCTATTTCAGCCCATACGTCAATTTTGGATGTCGAACTTCCGATTGGAAATGTTGAATTTACCAGTCAAAATGGTGATAGTATGACAAGCTTGATTGGACTTGACGAAATGGAATCCAGACATATTGTAGGTGTTTTGAGGTATACTAATGGAAGAATTCGTGGAGAAGGTGGGGCAGCTGAAATTTTGAAAATTAAGCCCACCACTTTGGAAGCTAGAATGAAGAAATTGGGCATTGTCAAGACACATGTCCTATCGAATTGAATTCGAACCTCCTGCAGGATCAAATATAATCCTGAACCAAGCACCGTTTCTGTTTTCATACTCCATGGTTCCCGATAATTGTTCCGTAAGTGACGTTACTATTTCCAGTCCTAATCGAGCATCATTTTTTAAATCAAAATCCATGGGCAATCCTGGGCCTGAATCCGTAACCGTCAATTCCATTTTTCCATCTTTGATTTGTTGAATCTGAATTCGAATGATATCTGAACCATTGTTTGACATTCCGTACTTGAAAGAATTAGAAACCAACTCATTAACGATTAGACCAATGTTGATGGAATCATCGATATTCAAGCGAATATTTTGAGCTTCTACCATGACTTTTGGGTTGTCTCTGTCATGTGTATATGCACTTGAAATGGCATAAATCAATTCTTGAAAGTACTCCTGCAAATTAACATGGGCAATGGTTTCTGATAAATACAACATATTGTGTACCAATGCCATGGCATGTATGCGATTCTGGCTTTTTCGAAAAACTTCAATTGCCTTTGTATCCTCAATGGTATTGGATTGAATGTTTAACAGGCTCGTAATAATTTGCAAATTATTCTTGACCCTATGATGTAATTCCTTTAAAAGTAAAGTCTTCTCACCGAGTGCTTTTTCCAATTCTTGGTTGTTTTCAATCAATTGAGCTTTTTGCTTGATCAAGACTTTTGTTTGATCCTTGATTTGCTTGTCCAAAGAAGATTTCTGATTGGTTAAATAGCGGATTCTCAATTGGTGAATTCCTACAGTCATCATCACGGTCAATAAGGCAACTAGTGAATAGAACCACCAACTTCGATAAAAAGGGGAAATCAGTTCAAAGGTGTAATTACTTTTTGTTGAACTCCAGGGGCCAATTCCATACCTGGCTTGTAGTTTAAGGTTATATTTTCCTCCCGGAAGATTGCTATAAGTCATTTTATTGATCCCTTCATTGACAAAATAATGCCATGAATTATCATACCCTTCCAATTTCAATCGATAGTTCACGCTTCCCTGATATTTCAGCTCCTCAACTCCAAAATCAATTTCTATCCATTTTTCATGAATTGGAATTCGAAAGATTGAATCTGACGGTTTTAATGTGGCATTTTCGATCTTAACGGATTCAATATATGGGGCCGGATATAATTTATTGAATAGTTCTTCTTCAGGTTTGAAAAAACTAACACCACGGTCTGTTGCAATCAATAACCGTCCATTTTTCATTTCAAAGAGACCATTTCTATTTACCTCATTTCCGCTTAACCCATGAGTGGCATTGTAATTCTGAAAAATCTTTCCATCATACATATACAACCCTGAGCTGGTTCCCAACCATAATCGATTTTTCGAATCCACAGTTGCTTCGTAAACAGGGGTATGAAAATCTTCATTGGTAAATGAAAAGGGAACTGCGGAATTTCCAGAAATTTTCATCAACCCATACCCTGTAGCCAACAATGTAAGTGAATCATACTCGAAAGTGCAAAAGCTATTCTTCCATTGGAAATTATCCACCGGTACTTCATGCAACTTTTTTCCATCAAATATTTGCAATCCGCGAGCTGTGGAAATGTAGAGTTTGCCATTCGAATGTGCATACATCTCCCGTATATATGAAATACCCTCCAAGAATGGTTCATACCTATTGGCTCCGATGCGGGTATAAATTTTTTGACCCCGACTTACCAATATTTTCCCATTGTAATTGGTCACGGAAGAAGTGGCTCCTTCGGCATCTGGCAATTGATTTCCTGGATATTCTGTTTTAACACCACGATCAGTTAATACAGTTAGTCCATAAAAATTACTGGCCATCAAAAGTCCCTGTTTTGTTTCAAGTACATCCAACAGTCGAAAATTAAAGTAGTCATTTTCCTTGGCCATTACGAACGTTTCAAGATTGCCATTTTTGATGGTCACAAATCCTAAATTAGACCCAAGAATTAACCCGAATTTTTCGGATTCATATGCTGCTGCCACCTCATTTTCAAGCAGTCCACTGTTTTTATTTAAGTAACAGAACATGAAGTTTTCAAACATCAAAAGACCCCTGTCCGTTCCAACCCACAGTATATTTTCATCATCCAGTGCCATACAATTGCTCACACTTAAATTGTGGTAATGATCCACCATTATTCGATGTATGGTTTTTGATTTTAGCGAATATTTATAGACTGGAGACTTATAGCTTAGATAAATATTCTGAAGGCCATCCCAAATAATTTCTGCCTTTCCGGGTATCAATTCTTCCTTCAGAGAAATGGGAGCCAAAGTGTCAATTTTGTTTTCAAGACACCCCAAAAAGTCAGGTGTAAAAAAGATAATCGTGTCATTTCTGGCTGAAAAATTCAAGATTTCCACTAATCCTTTTTCTGTTTGGCCAGGTAATCTCTTGAGTTGTTCATTTGAGTTTAGCTCATAAAAATGGCTAAGGGTATGAACATAAAGTTTGTTGCCAACAAACCTCACATTTTGAATATATTGTAAGTCAGGATATGCAGATTGATCTATTTTATCCCAAGTACCTACAGAAGTTCTAAGAAAGAATAATTGATTATTCAGTAATATGGCCAGAGTAGTATCATTGTTTTCTGCATAAACATCAAACGAAATATGTTCCAGAGGATATTTTACTTCACTAACGTCATAATCTTCCGGAACAGGATATTTGGTGAACTTTCCATCTTCAAACTTGCTTATGAGCATATCGCGTTGATCGTGCCCTGCAATAAAGACTGTTCTTTCTCCAAGTGTTTTTACTTTGCTGGTGATGGACACCGGAATTCGCACGGGATCTTTTAAGTTTTCCCATGTATAGCCATCAAAAATGAGTAACCCTTTATTGGTGATCATCCAAATTTTATGATTTTCAGATATGGCGATGTCACACACTTGAATGGTGCTGGAACCTTCATACTTGTCATAGATATTGGCAGGGAAGAAATATGTTGGCTCCTGACCAAATGAATGAAATGAGTAGGCAAGCAAAATGAACAACACACAGAGTTCTTTCAACGAAATGATCGAGCAAAGACAATGTAAATCACGAATAATCCTCTTCGAGTTATAAATAGGAGTATTCATTTAGGAGGCAGATTTTTGTTCTTTTTTAATTTTGTATAACCCTTCCAATACAAATTTGGCTGTCAACCGAAGTTGGTGCAATTCAGGGTATCTGCCCATGATGACGGAAGTTTCATCTTCAAGTGTATGAACAAATTCACTAGTGACAAAATAGAATCGGATGTATCCATTTTTCGGCACAGGATAAGCATCTGCACGCTCGAAGTTCGAAAAGATTTCACCTGCCTGTTGAACAAGTTTGATAGCATTATTTTTGCTTGAAGGATCTGAAATACCACCAATAATTCCTCCACCATTGCTCACATACAGGCTAGCGTTTCCGTTTTTGGTTACGAATAAACTCGACGTAACATTGTTATTTGTTTCCTCGATTAAGACTGCAAAAACTTCGTCATTGGAAGTAACATTTATTCCAGCTTCAGCTGGGTCAATTTCAAGTGCATTGTAACGAAGTGTTTTGTATCGCTCGTGAAATGAGGGCAATTCCTCAGCAGGTGAAGACTGCTCAGTTTCTACCGGATCATCACAACTCCAAACTAGGGTGGCTATGGTTATGAAGCCTATGACTATTTTCCTCAACATGACTATTTTGAGTGTAAAGAAAAACCATTTTGTTCAATGTCAAAATTCAAATGACACTATCTTATGCTCACGGGAAAACTTTCTACCCATTCGTTTGTTGTCAAAATGAATACATACATGCCTTTTGGAAAATTCAAATACAATATTTTAGTGTATTCATTAGCTATGTTCCAACATCCCATATTCTTGCCTGTCAAATCCTTTAAGCACAGTTCTCCTTTGTCAATGTTTGTTCCGAAATCAATTTTAATTTGCTCATTTGTTGGATTGGGAAATACGTTTATCTGAGGTCGGTTGAGGCTGATTGGAGCTATGCCTACATTGGTGAAATCAAAACATGCTGAAGTGTCGGTACATCCATTTTGGGTAATAATTACCGCATAACTGCCATTACTGATGACATTATAGGATTGCGCAGTGGCGCCGCTGATGGGGCCTGACGAACATTCAATCCATTGATACACTGCAGGACCTGTATTGGCTGTGAGTTGATTGCCATTTTTTTGTACTTGTGTGTCCACAGATTTAATGGTCAATTCAATTTCGATAATGCTATCGCATCCCGCGAAATTTCCAATGGTGTCAACATAAATTCCCGACGTGGTATACGTATTGCCACCTGGAGAAACATACCAATAACAACCGGAGTCAACAAACGAAGTGTCCGATGAATAAAGCACTTCCGCCAATACAGCCACACGTTCACTTTGACACTTGCCATTTGCGGCATTGACATAAAATATTTTTGATTCATTAAGAGACATGGTTGTATACAGTGAATCTGAGCTTATTGACAAACCACCCAATGAATCTTCGAACCATTGCAAATCACCAAATGTTGCACTTGCATACAATGTTATCATACCTGAATCACAAATTTCTCCACCTAAAACCGAATCAATTTCCGGAAGGTCACAATCATACAACATGGTTAAAAACCCGTCGAAATTTCCATTAAGGCTGTCTTGATGACTGCCAAATGTGGAAATGTCTGAGGAGGATTTAGTTTCCCCAAAAAGGAAAACATTCAATGAAGCATCAACCAGGCAAGTATTTCCTCTGTCTATATCACTTCCTCCAAAGTAGGTTCCCCATTCTCTTGATCCTCCAGCCGTAAATTTTACCACAAACCCATCACTGCTTCCTGCATAATTGGTTTGGTGAGATCCATTTGTTGCAATTGCATTTGTGGAGTTAGTATATCCAGTGAGATACACACCTCCCTGGTGATCTATTGCACAATCATATCCCCTGTCTGCCATGGTTCCTCCGTAATAGGTGGACCATATGCGCGTTCCATTGGTATTAAATTTAGCCACATAGGCATCCGTACTTCCTCCAAGCGTAGATTGAAACGCTCCGGAAGTGGCTATTGCATTGGAAGAGCTTGAATTTCCGGTCAGATATACAAACGAAGAATCATCTACCTCACATTCAACGGCTCCATCACTTCCTGATCCTCCATAATAAGTGGCCCATAATCGATTTCCGTTGGCACTAAATTTTACCAAATAACCATCTGAAAATCCTCCGCTTGAAGCTTGATGACTTCCAGTAGAAGTAAACGAAGAAGAACTTGAGTAGGTGGTTCCGCAGAAATAAACATTGGCCGATTGATCAATGGCGCAATCCATTCCCAGGTCGTCGGCCACATCTCCGTAATAACTACCCCATTTCAGCTGGCCCCCAGAATCAATGCACGCAACAAAAATATCCTCATTTCCAGCACGAGTAGTTTGATAACTGCCACTGGAAGCAATAAGCGTATCTGATTCAGTTCTTCCCACAATGAATGCCATTGAATCGTTCGCTGCACATCCAATAACAATATCGAATTCATCTCCACCAAAATAGGTACCCCAAACTCTTGCTCCACTGAAATCAAATTTGGCTAAAAATCCGTCATGAGAGCCCCCTCCAAAAGCAGATTGATGTGTGCCCAGTGTACTCATGGCATTGGTAGAAATGGTTGAGCCCGCAATGTATACCGCTGAATTAGACAAAGCACAATCATTGCCTTGATCAGAACCCGTTCCTCCGTAATAAGTTGCCCATATCCGTGTTCCATTGGTATCAAATCGAGCCAGATATGCATCCGATAAAGGAGTTGTGCCACCAAACGTATTTTGATGACTTCCCGATGTGGCAATGTGATTTAATGAACTTGTGTGTCCTGTAACATAAATGGCTCCGTTTTGATCCATGGCGCTGGATGATATCCGGTCATCTCCTATTCCTCCATAATAGGACCCCCAGATTTGTACAATAGGATCAATAATCAACGTTTTCGCACGATTGTATTTTCCAATTTTGAAACTGACAATGGAATCAATAATTCGCCAGTTTATGTTTACCATTTTTCCATCTTGAAATGCCTTTGGGGCACTTTCTATAATTTTTCCATTTACAGTGGTAATGACTAATTCGCCTCGTTCATTGACTGCAATATTTTCTGCACCGGAAATTTTCCATCGAATGTTTTTAGGATCGGCATATGGATGGATGATAAAGTCATATTCCAATTGTTCATTTTGCTTATACCATTTTAAATCGATGGAAGGATAAACATGTTGATAGACGATTTCTGAAAAAAGTGGAACGTTCCGAATGCCTTCCGGGCAATGAGCTAGGTAATAATTTTCATATGAAGCTATAGCCTCATTTGATTTAATCTTTGATTGCGTATTGCAGTGAAGCCATTCAATATCTACACGTGAAGTTCGAATGATTTCATTCTCAGTTTCATCGGACGTAATTTGAAATAACTCATAAGACATTCCATTTCGTTTAAATTGAAGGCGTAAATCATTCGAGTTAACGTAATAAACAATATCGTTTCTCAATTGATTATGCTGGTCTATTAATTGACCTTCATTTTTAACAAAGAACAATGCCGATTCATCACTGGGTGGCAGCTCTTCAGGAATGGTTAATGCCAAAACTCCAGCATGGAAGTGGAGTTGAACCAATAGCAAAATGACAATGAAATTCAACAAGGAAGAACAATGCTGAGGGAATTTAATTAGTCTGATAAAGGAATTCATGTTGCGCGCTTTCTTACTCAGCGGAAGGTCAATGACAAGTTACGCATTTTTGAAATGTTATCTGGTTATTAATGGTGAATTGAACAATTTGTCATGTATGTGGAATGTTAAGGGTGATGCTTTTAAGTCAACAACAATTGTTTTACATTTAGGTAAGAAATTAAGGAATGAGTTTAGTTCATCTACGTCCTTCGCGAATAGCATTTTCCTTGATTCTTACTTCTTTAATATTGTTGACATCAATTTCTGAGAGTAAGGCACAGGCTGCGATATTGGCACTTTTATTTGGCGACAAAGTAGCTTCTGAAAACTTCAATCTCAGTATGGAATTGGGATTTAATTACAGTGAAATCTCTAATTTGGAAGATGAGAGAAGAAGGGTAGGAGCACTGAATTTTGGTATTGCAGGCAATGCTCGTTTGGCTAAGAATTGGTTTTTAAGTCCCAATATTTATTTTTTATCAAGAAGGAGAATACAGTTTAATTCCCTCACATTAAGTACAGGGAATCCATCTGTAGATAATGAGTTTGTGAATGTGCCTGCATCACTCACCATAAGTTATATTGACGTTCCTGTATTGGTGTATTATCAAACCAAGAACAAAAAATTCCGTTTTGGAACGGGTCCGCAAATTTCCTTTATGCAGAATACTGTGGTCAAATATGAAGGGTCAAATGGTGAGTTTGAGCAAAACATAAATGAATTCGTAAATAAATCGGATTTGAGCGCAATGATTGATTTCGCTTACATCTTAGGAAAAGCACATAAAGGCAAGGGAATACATCTTCATTTGAGATTTAGTCAAGGATTTTCAGACGTTTTTGATTCCAATGGCAGTACTCCAGAAGACCACAACCAACTATCATTTTATTCCTTTCATATCAGCCTTCCGTTCATCACGGAGGAATTGGCTGCCAAGAATCTAGAGGAATATTAAAAGTCGAATTTCTTTAGAAAATTTCCCATTACATGCTTGTATTCTACGAAATATTCTTTTCGAATTATATAAATTAATACAATTAAAAGACAAAATATATTTAGAAAATCAATATATATTTAGAAATATCATATATATAAGGATTTGATGATTTATAGAAAATAAAGAGAATTTATTTTCTATTAGTTGAATGTATTACTTAATTGCATACATAGCTTGTAAAAGAGGTAAAATGCATTTTTTCGTAAAGTACCTCTGATTTTTATATATTTAAAAAATAAATGAAAAACAAAAAAGTATAAAATATAAAAATATGAACTATACTTTGAAACAATTGCAAGTTTATTTAGAAGTTGTGAAATGTATGAGTATTACTGATGCAGCTAAGAATTTACACATGTCCCAGCCTGCACTATCCATCCAACTCAAGAATTTTCAAAAGATATTTCATGATCCATTGATTCAAGTGATTGGACGGAAGGTTCATGTCACAGAATTTGGATATTCAATATCCGCACTGTCCGAAAGAATTGTCAATGAAGCAGAGCTATTGAGACAAAAAACGAAAGATTTCAGCGGGCAGATTTCTGGAAATATTAGGATTGCTACTGTTGAATCGGGAAAATACATTCTTCCGGGATACCTGAGTGATTTCATGATCAGCAGATCAGAAATAGATGTAGAAATGGATATACGTAATCAGGAAGATATCATACGTATGATTCGGAAGAATAAAATTGATTTTGCATTAGTTCCTGATGAAAAATCGCGGAATGACATGAATGAAGAGTTTTTATTGGAAAACAAACAATTTTTGGTGGGAGATTCGAAGGTGATAAACAAAAAGAAGCCATTCCTTTTCCTTGAAGAAACAAATGGTGATCAAATGCTCAAGAAATGGAAAGGTAAAAAACCAAAAACCATCACTTTCAATTCTGAAGAGATGATAAAGCAAGCCGTTGTATCAGGTTTGGGATATTCTGTACTACCCTTATGCGCTATTAGAAATGAATTGGACAATCAACAATTGCATACCATTCCATCTAAAGGATTGCCGATTGTCAATCAATGGAAATTGATTTGGTTAAAGGAGAAAAAGCTATCACCTGCTGCTCATTCGTTTGTTTCATACATTCAGAAAAACAAGGAACACATAACACAAAACAAGTTCAGTTGGCATTTGAAATTTCGCGGATAACAATTCACCACAAACAAAAAAAGCGAGCTATGTTTTTTAGCTCGCCTCATGTTTAGCACAATTTTGATGCTTAAGCTCCTCTGGCTGGGTTGACACGCTATGCTTGCGGACCATTTGAGTCCGTAGTCTACATCAAAATTGCTTCACTTCGTTCAGAAACATTCGCTTACTAAAAAACAAAAGCGAGCTATGTTTTTTAGCTCGCCTCATGTTCAGCACAATTTTAATGCTTAAGCTCCTCTGGCTGGGCTCGAACCAGCGACACCCTGATTAACAGTCAGGTGCTCTAACCAACTGAGCTACAGAGGAATATTTTTTCAGTACGTAATCAATTTTGAAAATTCTAAAAAGCGTCAGTTACAATCTCCAAAATCGGGCAGCAATATTAGCCAGAAGTTTTTATTTATACAATATATTTGCGCTGTTTTTAGAAATTTTTTATGAGTTTATTGATTATCGGATCCATGGCATTTGACAGCATTGAATCGCCATTTGGAAAAGCAGAAAGAATCATTGGTGGTTCAGCATCATATATTGGATATGCAGCGTCTTATTTTACAAAAAACATCAATCTCGTCGCAGTTGTAGGAAATGATTTTCCTGAGACTGAATTGTCTTCTCTTCAACAAAAAGGAATGGACATCGATGGTGTTCAAATCAAAAAAGACGAAGAATCGTTTTTTTGGGCAGGGCGTTATCACAATGACATGAATAGTCGAGATACGTTGGAAACGCGACTGAATGTGCTCGGAACTTTTGACCCAATCATTCCGGATAAGTATCAGGGTAGTGAATTTGCTATGTTAGGAAATCTGGGACCAGATGTTCAAATCAATACCATAAATCGTCTTAAAGAACGACCAAAATTCATTGCGTTGGATACCATGAACTTTTGGATGGAAAATACAAAAGAAGATCTAGACAAGGTATTGGGCATGATTGATATGTTGATTATCAATGATGAAGAAGCTCGTCAGCTGACTGGCGAATATTCTCTCGTGAAAGCAGCTTCAGCAATTTTAAAAATGGGCCCGAAATACCTGATAATTAAGAAAGGAGAACACGGCGCTTTGTTGTTCAATGATTCGGAAGTGTTTTTTGCTCCCGCATTGCCACTTGAAGAGGTGTTTGATCCAACTGGAGCTGGCGATACGTTTGCAGGTGGATTTATGGGTTACTTAGCCAAAACGGGCGACATTTCTTTCAACAATTTGAAAAGTGCTGTTATTTACGGTAGTGCACTTGCGTCATTTTGTGTTGAAAAATTTGGTTTGGAAAGATTGCGAGATCTACAACCCAATGAATTGAATGCTAGAGTGCAAGAATTCATAAACTTGGTGCAATTCGAAATTAGTTTGGAAATCGAAATGAGTTAATCGGGACTACTATTATTCGAATCGAATCAGTACGTCGTTTTTATCGACCGTTTGTCCTTTTTCAACCATCACTTCTTTCACAATGCCTTCATTTGGTGAAGTAATGTTGTTTTCCATTTTCATGGCTTCCAGAATCAACAACGTCTGTCCTTCGCTGACTTCGTCTCCCACGTTCACGGAAGATTCCAGCACCAAACCAGGCATTGGGGCTCGTATTTCTTTGACCACTTGCTGGGCAAAATTGTCCATGCCCAATTCTTTCAGCAAGGTCTCATAATGATCTTCAACATGAAGCTCCAACAATTTTCCATTCACGCTTATCAAGCAATTGCTATTCTCTAAATCAACACGCACGATGGAAACATTGTAGGATTTGTTCTCATGCAGAACGTGATAATCTCCGGCGTCTTCGTGAATATCCAATTCAATGCCTTCGTCACCAAGATACAATTGACCGGAAGAAGGATCTACACTGATCTCAAACGACTGTTCATTTTGAGAACGAACGATGTACTTATTCAACATGATGCAAAAATAGTTTTTTGGCTTAAATCACCACGATTACCAATCACACATTTACCATTCATCATCTTTAATTGTCACCTGAACTATTTTTGATCATCTTTGTTCAATGAACCATTTCTTTCGATTAGTATGTCTAGTGGGTCTTATGCCATTAATGGCAGGTTGTGGGTTGTTCAAACCAACCACCGCCACAGTAGAACTTGAGCCACTGGATGTGGAAGAAACGAAAATCCTTCCTTATCAACCCACCACACAAAGGAAGTTTGATTTGTTGCATATGAACCTGGAAATTTCCCTTGATTGGGAAAACAGAAGAGTTCCGGGAAAAGCGACATTGCAATTGACACCCTATTTCTATGCAACAGATTCATTGTTGTTGGATGCCAAAGGTTTCGATCTGCACAGCCTTGAAATCGTCAAAGATTCTAATTCCGTTCCACTGAAATACGATTATGATGGAAACATCATTGCGATTCAATTGCCTCAACGCTACTCGAAATCCGATACCATAACCATTGAGGTTAATTACACGGCCAAACCAGATGAAAGAGAAGTTTCCGGAGGTAAAGCCATCATATCGGATAAAGGATTATTCTTTATCAATCCGGACAATTCGGCGCCTAATAAACCTCAACAGGTTTGGACTCAGGGAGAAACTTCCTTTAATTCATGTTGGTTTCCAACCATTGATCATCCCAACGAACGATTAACCCACGACATTTATTTGACCGTTCACCAAAAATTTACAACCCTTTCCAATGGCGTTAAAATGTTTTCAGTTGAGGTTGACGATTCATTGAGGACAGACTACTGGAAAATGGATCAGCCCCATGCTCCTTACCTGGTCATGATTGGAGTAGGTGAATTTTCAGTTGTAGAAGATAGTTTAGCCGACTTGCCTGTTAACTACTACGTAGAGCAAGAGTATGAACAATATGCGCAGGATATTTTTGGCAATACCCCGGAAATGATCAAGTTTTATTCAGACATCTTAGGTGTTCCATATCCATGGAAAAAATACAGTCAGATTGTTGTTCGGGATTACGTTTCAGGAGCCATGGAAAACACAACTGCAGTTGTGCATGGAGAGTTTCTTCAGCGCACTAAACGTGAATTGTTGGATGAAACCAATGAAGATGTTATTGCACATGAATTGTTTCATCATTGGTTTGGGGATTTGGTTACCTGTGAGTCCTGGTCTAACATTGCCATGAACGAATCGTTTGCAACCTATGGTGAATTTCTGTGGGATGAATACAAATATGGAAGCCACATCGCAGAATTCAATGCAAGAAACCACTTACAAGATTACCTGGCCGAATCATTTCAGAAGAAAGAAAAAATAATTCGTCACCATTATGCTATTCCGGATGATTTATTTGATGCACATTCGTATTCAAAAGGAGGCCGAATCCTACACTTATTGAGAACATATATTGGAGATGAAGCATTTTTTAAATCGTTGAACTATTACTTAACGGAACATCAATTTCAATCTGTTGAAATTCATGATTTCCGATTGGCCTGTGAAAAAGTTACCGGGATGGATTTGAATTGGTTTTTCGATCAATGGTTTTTCACTGAAGGACATCCGAATTTAGAAGTGAGCTACCAATACGGAACTGATTCAACCAACACTGTTTCCTTAAATGTTAAGCAAACACAGGCAATGAATGGTGAAGCAGTATTTCAACTTCCGTTAAAGGTTGATTTTTATTTTGAGGACAAAGTTGAAACCAAAGAAATTAGGATAGACAAAAATGTCCAATCGTTTCACTTTGAGCTTGATGAACATATTATGGCCGTCAATTTTGATGCAGATAAAGCATTGGTGGGAACCATAGCTGAAAAAAAACCCAATGCTCATGAGTGGCTAGTGATATTTCAAAGAGGAAAAAGATACCTGGATAAAAGACAAGCGCTTTACCATCTGAGTGAAATGTCAGATGAAGATGCTGAAACATTGGTTCGCTTATCCTTAAAAGAAGAAATGTGGGCACTTCGTGTTTTGGGCATTCGCTACCTGGACAAAGTTCCGGATGAAGAATTCAAAAAGACGATACTATCGGAATTTATTGAAAACGATCCGAATTCATATGTTAGGTATTATGCCGTAGAAAAATTACTCACTTTGGTTGAAGAAAATGATAAAAAGCAAATCATAAAAACGGCGTTGGCAGACAGTTCGAATCGAGTCATGTCATTGGGAATAAGTTCGTATGCGCAATTAAATCCCGAAGAATGTCTGGCATTAGCAGACAGCTTAATTAGCCTCAATAATCAAACGCTCAAATTGGCCATTGCCAATTTATATGGAGAACATGGGACATGGAAAAACTTTGATTATTTTGAATCACTGCATGCAGAACTTTCCTCATATGACGCCTATGAATTTCAGGAATACCTGACTAATTTCCTCATTCGATCTCCCTACAACGAAAAAGTATATGTTGGAATAAATATGCTAAAGGAAATGGCTATTAACGGAGAATACTGGTGGATTCGAAATACGGCGAGGGCTTCTTTACAGGCTATTGGTACTGAGTATAAAAAGAACAAACCCAATGACGAAAACCATGAAGAGGTAGTCGAGGCAATTGATAAAATATTGGAGTCTCTTAAGAGCTAATAAAAAAGGCCATCTTTTAGAAAGACGGCCTCCTTTTTTATGTCATTCGTTCAAATTAAGAAGCGCTTGCAAATCGGCTAGCTACTTCATCCCAATTGATAACATTGAAAAACGCATTGATATAATCAGGTCTGCGGTTCTGATAATTTAGGTAGTAAGCGTGCTCCCAAACATCAAGCCCAAGAATGGGTGTTCCTTTCACTTCAGCAATATCCATCAAAGGATTATCTTGATTAGGTGTTGAAGTAACCACTAGTTTTCCGTTTGACACACATAACCATGCCCATCCAGAACCAAATCTTGTGGCGGCAGCTTTAGCAAAAGCATCTTTAAATTCGTCAAACGAACCTAAATCTCTGTTAATGGCATCGGCCAGCTCACCGCTAGGGGCTCCACCGCCGTTTGGGCTCATTACTTTCCAGAATAAATCATGGTTGTAAAATCCTCCACCATTGTTTCGCACAGCACCACTGTGTTGTGAGATATTTGCAAGGATGGACTCAATGGACTCATTTTCCAAAGCTGTTCCGGCAATGGCATTGTTCAAATTGGTTGTATAACCTGCATGATGTTTTCCATGATGGATTTCCATGGTTCTGGCATCGATATGTGGCTCTAATGCATCATGTGCATAGGGCAAGTCAGGAAGTGTAAAACTCATTTTTTATCGTGTTTTTGTTATTTCAGAATATTGAAATTCAAATGTAATGGATCGACTTGAATAATTGTTCTATAAAAGGTGTGGAAATTGAATATACAGGGCCTTAAGATTCAAATAATTGAAACAAACGTGAAAAATGCGTATTTTTGTGCAAAATTTCATTAACCCTTCGATTTTTATGGATAGAAAGAGAATTCTGTACGTTTCACAGGAGATAACACCTTATCTGCCAGAAAGTGAAATGTCAGTAATTAGTCGTTACTTGCCTCAGGGAATACAGGAAAAAGGTAGAGAAATAAGAACGTTTATGCCACGCTTTGGCTGCATAAATGAAAGAAGACACCAATTACATGAAGTGATAAGGCTTTCAGGAATGAACCTGATTATTGATGAAAATGATCATCCATTGGTAATAAAAGTTGCGTCCATTCAGGCCGCAAGGATGCAAGTTTACTTCATCGATAATGAAGATTTTTTCCAAAGAAAGGCAGTTTTAGAGGATGCAAATGGTAAGGCATTTAAAGACAATGATGAAAGAGCTATTTTCTTTTGTCGTGGAGTGTTGGAAACGGTAAAAAAATTAGGTTGGGCTCCGGACGTGATTCATTGTCATGGATGGATGACAAGTTTGATTCCGGTCTTTTTGAAAACTTCATTTAAACACGAACCATTGTTCGAAAATTCAAAAGTTGTTTATTCGATATACAATGATGGCTTTTCTTCTGCGTTAAATAAAGATATGGCTAAGAAAGCTGTTATGGATGGAATTGAAGCAGTAGATTTAAAAGATTATGAAGATTCTTCATTTTCAGGGATCACGAAGGCTGCTATTAACTGGTCTGACGGCGTAATCCTTGGATCGAATGATATCGATAATTCACTGATTGATCACGCAAAAAGCAATGATAAATTATTGCTGGAATACAAAAATGAGGATGAATATCTCGATGCGTATTCTGAGTTCTACGATCAAGTTATGGCATCTGAAGCGGTCCTCACACAGTGAGACATGCAAATAAAACGTAATGGATTAAATTGGGTTTTGCGGAAAAATTATATTTCCGCATTCCTCTTTTTTTGCCTTTTCTTTTTCGCCTGTAAAAAGAAGGAGAACATAACTCCAAGTTTCGCAGGTAGTCAAACAGGTGTACAAATAGACACGACCATTCAAATGAGAAGTGTCACCGTTAAAGAAGACTCCGTCAGAACCGATGGCGTCAGTTTACAGCCCGTTGGTATCTTTAATGATCCCGTATTTGGAATGACCAAATGTGAGGCGTTTTCACGTGTCGATTTGACAACATCCACATTAAATTTTCCAGATGGTAGCGTTGCAGATTCAATTGCATTGGTGCTCGCTTATAGTGATTACTACGGACCGTCTGAGATTCAGCATTTTAAATTATATGAATTGGCTGAATTGATTGATGGTGAAAACGAATATTATTCAGACAACAAAGCGACCCTTGGCGATTTAATCACGGATTTTTCAGTAACGCCACTTGATACCAACACAGATACCACAGGGAGTATTCGTAAATTCAGAATTACCCTCCCTATAGAATTGGCCAATAAAATTATTTCGGAAGATAATTTTTCCTCGAATGATGAATGGGTCAATTTCTTCAATGGAATGGCGATAGTTCCAGATTCGGCTACCTTACCATCGAATGATCATGGGAATATCATTTACTTGAGTCTAATAGATGATAGCAGTCGAATGATTGTTTATTATACAGCTTCAGGAACACCAGGAGATTACGAATTCCGAGTGAATGATGGTACTCCAAGGTTTGGCAATTATGAAACCATTCATACCGGAAGTGAAGTAGGAACACAATTGGGAAATTATGATGCTGTATCTAATTATGCTCAACCCTTGTCAGGAGTGAAAATGCGAATTGATTTTCCTGACATTACTTCTTTTGATGGTGGATTAATTTATTCCATCAATCATGCAGAACTCATTGTTCAAGTTGCTGATGGTTCAGATGATGTGTATGCAGTGCCTGATCAAATGTTGTTGGTCACCAAAGAAGAAGACGGAACCATAATTTTCATACCAGATTTTAATGAAGGGTTGGATCATTTTGGAGGTGAGTTAGATGCAGCCTCAAAAAGTTATACTTTTAATATCGCAAGATATTTACACGATTTAATGATTGAAGAAAAAGAAGATAGAGGTTTGTTTATGGTTGTTTCCGGTAGTGCCGTTCAAGCCAACCGGGCAATTTTAAACAGTGCTGCTAATTCAACAAACAAAATATCACTTAAGCTTACTTACACTAAACTACTATAACTATGTGCGGAATTGTTGGTTATATTGGACAAAGAGACGCTTACCCATTAATCATTAAGGGGCTCAAAAGGCTTGAATACAGAGGGTATGACAGTGCCGGTGTTGCCTTGTATCAGGAAGGAGGTGTTGTTGTTCAAAAGAAGCAAGGAAAAGTATCTGACCTGGAAGGAGTTGTAGGAAGTAAATACCCTGCCGCTAACGTTGGGATAGGACATACAAGATGGGCAACACATGGTGTTCCCAACGATGAAAATGCGCATCCTCACCAAGATCATAAAGACGATTTACACATCATTCACAACGGGATCATAGAAAACTATGCTTCCTTGAAAAAAGAATTGATCAACAGAGGACATACCTTTCGAAGTGAAACAGATACAGAGGTACTTGTTCATCTCATCAAAGACATTAAAGACAATGAAAATGTATCCCTAGATGAGGCAGTCAGATTAGCATTAAACGAAGTTGTTGGAGCGTACGCCATTGTTGTATTGTCCAATGAAAATCCAGGGGAATTGGTTGTGGCTAAAAAGGGCAGTCCTTTGGTGATTGGTGTTGGAGAAGATGAATACTTTGTTGCTTCAGATGCAACACCCATTATTGAATACACCAAAAATGTGATTTACCTGGAGGAAGAAGAAGTAGCTTGGTTAAAACCAGGAAACGAAATCAAGATTACCACCATTAAAAATCAAAAGAAAACACCATACATTCAGGAACTTGAAATGCACTTGGAGGAGATCGAAAAGGGAGGATATGATCATTTCATGCTCAAGGAAATCTATGAACAACCTCAATCTGTGAGAAACTCCATGTTAGGAAGAATGTCTGTAAGAGATAGCTTCATCAATATGGGAGGAATTGAAGAGTTTGAGCACAAGTTTCTGAAGGCCAACAGAATCATATTTGTGGCCTGTGGAACTTCATGGCATGCAGGTTTGGTAGGTGAATATTTATTTGAGGATCTAGCCAGAATACCGGTTGAAGTTGAATATGCATCTGAATTCCGATACCGAAATCCCATTGTGGATGAAAAAGATATTGTGATTGCCATTTCGCAATCCGGGGAAACTGCTGATACGCTTGCAGCGTTGGAGATAGCCAAAAAGAAAGGAGCTACCATTTATGGCATATGTAATGTGGTGGGTTCATCCATTGCCAGGGCAACAGATGCTGGATCATACACTCATGCCGGACCGGAAATTGGAGTGGCGTCTACCAAAGCATTTACGGCGCAGGTAACCATTCTGACATTAATGGCCATTTCTCTTGGGTATAAAAAGGGAATTATTTCTGAATCCAAGTTTCAACGATTATTGACAGAATTGGATACCATTCCAAATAAGATAAAAGAGGTACTCAAACTGAACGAGCAAGTTCAATTCATATCTGATTTGTATAAAGATGCCAGAAATTTCTTGTATCTGGGTAGAGGATATAACTTTCCGGTTGCATTGGAAGGCGCCTTAAAGTTGAAAGAAATTTCATACATCCATGCTGAAGGATATCCTGCCGCTGAAATGAAGCATGGCCCTATTGCTTTGATTGATGAAGACATGCCTGTAGTAGTCGTAGCCACCAAAAAAGGTAATTACGAAAAAGTAGTCAGCAATATTCAGGAAGTGAAAGCGAGAAATGGAAAAATCATTGCCGTGGTGACCAAAGGTGATGAAGTGGTTCATAAAATGGCCGATCACGTAATTGAAATTCCTGAAACGGATGAACACCTTGTTCCATTCTTATCAGTGATTCCTTTGCAATTGCTTTCGTATCACATTGCATTGATGCGAGGATGTAATGTTGATCAACCCAGGAATCTTGCGAAGTCTGTTACAGTGGAATAGATCACTTTTTATTTGGTACACTCGATAGCCACCGCATCTCGGAATCGGGCTTCACTTTCCACCAGGGCAAATTGTTGATCAGCACAATCTCCAAATTTTGCAGGTCGAATATTCTTGAAACCAGCATCCTTCAATACCTTTTCCATGGCGTAAAAATCCCACATCCAAAGGTGATTGGCATTTCCAAAAAAGGATTTAAAGAAATTGAGAAATCCGCGTTTTCTGGTTTTGATACCTAATATAGATTCCTCTAGCATTTTCTTAACGGCATCCGGATCTTTGTCCTTGTCTAGGGCATCGATGTATTTTCTGCAAATCAACTCCATATCTGGAACAATCAACCTGAAAATTCCATCCGGACTCAATACGCGGTACGAGTTTTTAATGGCCACAAGCATATCGTCATAAGCCAAATGTTCAAGCACATGTGAACAATACAAACCCTTAGCGGATCCATCTTTTTGAGGTAATCCTTTTATAATATCACCGTGTCGTACTTTCTTCGGAAATTTTGCCCTGGATGCACTTCGGACAATGCTGCCCAGCAAGGGTATTTTTTGTAGTTGTAACGTAGGGGACGCGTCATAATTTATCCATCCATCCGGACAACTTAATCCGCAACCATATTGTACATAGAGATCTGCCATTGGTCAATTCTTTGGACAAATTTATGATTATTCGTCCGTATTTAAATGACTTGACGTTATAGACTCACTCATTTTACCATTGAATTTGTTTCAGATAGTAAGGTCAAAAACATGGAATAAACTATTTTTATGCGCCAAACGCGATGTCTTGCAAATTAGGTATTGCGTAAAAACAGCCAAACATCTATGAAAAGCCAGTAACCGCTTGTAATGGGCGCAGACTGGATCTTGACGTCGTATTCAGCCCCATGTTATTTAATTCCATAGACTTTGCCATTTTTCTTCCAGTAGTTTTTTTCCTCTATTGGTTTGTGTTCAAGCAGAACTTGAAAGTGCAGAATTTGTTTGTGGTTGCAGCAAGCTACTTTTTTTATGGATGGTGGGATTGGAGGTTTTTATCATTGATCATTTTTAGCACTGGAGTAGATTTTGTCATTGGCAGATTGCTCATTAAATCGAATGCTCCACTCAAAAGAAAACTCCTCTTGTTCACCAGTATTTTCATTAATCTGGGTTTTTTGGGTGTGTTTAAATACTATGATTTCTTTCTTGAGAATTTCATAGCAGCATTTAGTTTACTTGGCACTGAAATTCAGGCCAATTCTTTGGATATCATTCTTCCCGTGGGAATAAGTTTTTACACTTTTCAAACACTGAGTTATACCATAGATGTTTACAAGGAGAAATTAACACCAACCGATGATCCCATTGCCTTTGCGGCATTTGTTAGTTTCTTCCCGCAACTGGTGGCAGGCCCCATTGAACGAGCCGTCAATTTGCTTCCACAGTTTTATGTCAAGCGACAGTTCGATTATGATAAAGCCAAAGATGGTATGCGACAGATTCTTTGGGGATTCTTTAAGAAGGTAGTTATTGCAGACAATTGCGCAGATTTTGCGAATCATATCTTTGCTCATTCTGCGGAAATGCAAGGAAGCACGCTGCTAGTTGGAGCCTTGTTTTTTACGTTCCAGATTTATTGTGATTTCTCAGGGTATTCCGATATCGCTATTGGAACTGCCAGGTTATTTGGATTCAGCCTCATGCAGAACTTTGCATTCCCTTATTTTTCCAGGGATATTGCTGAATTTTGGCGAAGATGGCACATTTCATTGTCAACCTGGTTTCGAGATTACCTCTATATTCCTTTAGGAGGAAGCCGTGGTGGACTTGGTAAAAAAATTCAAAATACGTTCATCATCTTTGTTGTCAGTGGATTTTGGCATGGAGCCAATTGGACATTTATTGTTTGGGGAGCGTTAAATGCCTTATTTTTTCTACCCTTACTGCTTTTTTCAAAGAATAGAACACATCTCGATACGGTAGCGAAACATAGCATGTTTCCTTCTTTACGAGAATTGATTTCCATGCTGTCTACCTTTGCCCTGGCCGTGTTGGCATGGATATTTTTTAGGGCTGAAAATCTCACCCATGCCTGGTCTTATTTAAAAGGCATATTTGACCAAACACTTTTTTCCATTCCTGAAATAACACCCGGTTATGTATGGATGCTCATTGCCATAATGATTATCGTTGAATGGTTGCAGAGAGAAAAACAACACGGACTTCATTTTGAAAATAATGAAGTGCCAAGAATCGTTCGCTGGATGGGATATGTGTTGATTTTTGCCATGGTCACTATATTTTTCAATAAAGGAAATACATTTATCTACTTTCAATTTTAAAATGAGAAGGTTTCAGAAAAAAATAGGATTGTTCTTTTTAGTGATTAGTGTCATTGCCTTACTAGTGACCAGTCTAGTGCCATATCACTGGGGAAATCCCTGGTATAGCACAAAAATGAGATACCTTGAGTCCATTCCAAATGATAAATACAACACGTATTTTTTTGGATCCAGTACTTTTTACCGACACATCAATCCAGCGATTGTTGACGAATTAGTCAATCAAGAATCAAGTCAAAAGATTGCCTCATTTAACATGGGAGCACTTGCAACGTTTTGTCCTCAAACCTATTATTTGTTCGAACATTTTCTGGAATCTTCACTGGCTAACAACACAAAGTACTGCATCATGGAATTGCGAGATATTGAGTCCATTGGAGATGCATTAATGCATCAGGAAAGAACAAGTTATTGGATGAATTCTGCTGATTTACAATTGGTGGCCAACTCTTTTTATCATCGATCCGGGATGCATCCCAGAAAAAAGTTTTCGGCCATTAGCAAGTATTCCATTTCGTACGTTGAAAATATTTTTCACATCGGACATTTTGGAAACATACTCACCAAACCGGATCACTATGCGGATAAATTGTTAGGTCCAAAAAAGAATGGATTTTTTCCCTTGGAATTGGACTATGCAACTACGGACGATTTTGAGTTTATTGAACATTTGGAAGAACGCATGCTATTGATTCAGGAACACCCGGAAGTGTTGGAAAGGAGAAGAAGAAAGGATTCAACGGCTCATGCAGACATGGCCCAACAATATGATCAGGTACATTTAGAAAGAATAAACCAATTGATTCAGCAGGCAGAAGTAAGAGGGATAGAATTAATTTTTCTCATTTCACCGAGATGTGCATCAAAAGAAATTGTCAAATTGGCAACTCAGTTGGATCAAAATCATCTCATTGATCTTTCCAGGCCCGAGGAATTTCCTGAATTATACCTTTTGGATAATTCATTTGATAGAGGTCATTTAAATGACAAAGGAGCAACATTGTATTCTGAATATTTGGCCGAAGAGCTTATCAAGAAAATCAATTGAATCACTTGACAATTTAATCAAGTTGAAAAAGATCATCCACTTTGCACTGAAAGATAACCGCCATTTTTAAGCCCAATTCTAAGGAAGGAAAATACTTGTTGTTTTCAATTGAATGGATGGTTTGCCTCGAAACTTCCAGTTTTTCTGACAATTCTTGCTGGGTCATGTGAAATTTTGCACGATATACCTTGATATTATTTTTCATTCGCTCGAATTGTAATGCAAATTAAGCACATACCTAAATCGTAAGTTGAAAAATAATAACAGATTAAATAGGTTAAATATCAGCAAGTCAAAATACAAATCTTCAAAAAGTACCAAATTAGCCAGCAACACAATTGTGTAATTCAAGAAGACGGACCAGGCGAGCGCCCCAAGTCGAATTTTTGCAATCAGCTCATCTTCAATGGGTTCCTTACTAAAGCAATGAATGAGTCCAAACACCACAATAAATATGGTAAGCAATTCATCCATAAATTCTGTTCGAATCCACTGATTGTCAGAGGTAGTTGAAAAACCATTGATTCCAAAAAGATTCGGAACATGAACCGTGATTATCTCAACATCTTCAAAGAAAAAATAATATACTGCTCCTATAATCAGGAATATGTAAAATAGCCAACCGGTCAGACGTTTAAATTGATGCGGAAAAAGCAAATTTTTCATGTAAGAAATGTAATAAATTTCTTACAAAATGTAAAATATTATTTACACGAATACTTGATTAGATACTACCCGTTCTTCCACCGTCAACAGGAATGCTCACTCCATTGACATAGGAAGCAGCAGGGGATACCAAGAAAGCAATTACATTGGCCACCTCATTAGGTTCTGCTATTCTTTTCATCGGAACTGCGCCGGACATAGCATCCATAATTGCCTGTTCACTTTGATTGGTTTTGGACGCCTTGTTTTCGATAATACTTGATAGTCTTCCTGTATTGGTTGCACCGGGCAAGACATTGTTTACCGTAATGCCATGGACGCCAAGTTCGTTGGACATGGTTTTTGACCAACTGGCTACGGCACCTCTTATGGTATTGGAAACACCCAGGCCTGCAAGCGGAATTTTAACAGACGTGGAAATAACGTTCACAATTCTACCGTACCCCGAAGATTTCATACCTCCCACAACTGCTTGTGTTATGATATGATTGCACAGCAGATGACTACTGAATGCGTTTTCAAATTCTTGAACCTGGGCATTCGTGATTGGACCACCTGGAGGCCCTCCGGTATTATTCACAAGAATATGAACGGCATGCTTAGCTGTAAACGCTTCAACTATTTCTTTTACTTTTTCAGGAAACTGAAAGTCAGCCACTAAATATTGATGTTGTTGGCCTTCGGTTTGAGATAAGGAGTCTGCAACGGATTGCAATTGTTCTTCATTTCTTGCCAAAAGAACAACATTGGCCCCCAATACTGCCAATTCTTCTGCAGTAGCTCTTCCAATTCCCTGGGTGCTTCCACACACCAAGGCCGTTTTTCCTATCAATGATAATTCCATAACTCAAAAAAATATGCTCAAATGTAGAAATAAACACAATGAAACCGTATTAAGCTGATTCACTAGTTAAAAAAATCGAACCTAATAGGCACTTGACACGTACATCAATATTGTCTTAAATTAGGCAATCAGAATCTAGCGCGCATGAAACCGATCTACTCAACCATTAAATTAGTTATTACCATACTGTTGTTTTCCTTATCTGGTCAGTTGTTGGCGCAGGTAGGAGTGGACATTCCAGCCAATACTGATAAGTTAGATCAACTGAGCAGTCAATGGAAAAAGCAACGTATACAAAACCTTAGAAAGGCCAGAAAAATTGCCAGAGAACGAGACATGTTGTTCCGTTATGAAAGCGGTGAAGGAGAAATCATGGAGATTCAAGGTGTAAGTGAATCTGGAGAATTGATTTATTATGTTACCGATAATCGTGATGCGGCAGAAAGTGCTTCAACGGATAAAGTGTGGCCAGGAGGTTCGTTAGGTTATAGCCTAAAAGGTGATTCTATGACTGTGGGAGAATGGGATGGTGGTGCTGTACGACTCACGCATCATGAACTTACAGGACGAAGTACACAGACAGATGGTGCAACGTCGAATTCAGATCATGCCACACATGTGGCCGGAACATTGATAGGAGGAGGAGCGGACACATCGGCCAGAGGTATGGCTTATAATGCATCCCTAAGCGCACATGATTGGAACTTTGATGATTCTGAAATGGCAACTGCTGCTGGTACAGGACTGTTGATTAGCAACCATTCCTATGGAAGCATTACGGGATGGTTCTACAACTCATCTGCCAGTAGAGATGAATGGTGGGGTGATACAACACTAAGCGGAACAGAAGATTACAAATTCGGATTTTATAATAATCAAGCACAATCCTGGGATCAAATTGCATGGAATGCGCCGTATTATTTGATCGTAAAATCGGCAGGAAACGACAGAAATGATGGGCATACCGGATCACATTACTTGCCAAACCATGGTGTTTGGAGTACAACCTCAAGGCCCGATGATGGTGGAACAGATGGATACGACTGCATATCTACTTATGGAAATTCGAAAAATATTATGACGGTTGGAGCGGTATCAGATATTTCAGGAGGATACTCCTCTCCGTCTTCAGTAGTCATGAGTTCGTTTAGTGGCTGGGGTCCAACAGATGACGGAAGAATTAAACCCGATATTGTGGCCAATGGAATAGGCCTTTATTCTTCGCTTTCCACACATGATTCAGCCTACGCTTCTTACAATGGAACTTCCATGGCTTCTCCAAGTGCCTCAGGATCCATGTTACTTGTTCAAGAACATTACAACAATGAGAATGGAGTTTTTATGAAATCCGCTACATTAAAAGGACTCATCATTCATACGGCTGACGAAGCGGGAAGTGCTGAAGGACCGGATTATCAATTTGGGTGGGGAATGTTGAACACGGCGAGTGCAGTTGAATTGATTTCTGACACTGGAGCGGATATCAGTGAAAATACACTCACCAATTCTCAGACCTATTCATTCAATTTTACATCCAATGGTCTGGCCCCAATTAAAGCAACCATTTGTTGGACAGATTTGGCAGGCACTCCTCCTGCGGCAAGCAATGATCCTACAACCTTGATGCTAGTCAATGATTTGGATATGAGAATCATAAGGAATAGTGATACCACCAATTTTTTACCTTATGTATTAAACCCTGCTTTACCTTCTAGTGCTGCCACCAAGGCAGATAATTTCCGGGACAATGTAGAAAAGATATACATTGAAGTACCACAATCGGGAAGTTATACCTTGCAAGTCACTCACAAAGGAGTGTTAACCGGGGGGTCTCAAAATTTTTCATTGATTTTTGAAGGAGGAAATGCTGAACCCATTCCAATGAATTGTGCATTGGTAGTGGATACCTTCCCATATGTACAAGATTTCGAATCGTTTGCATTGTGTTCGACAACGCCGGGTGCTGCTTGTGCACTTCCAACCCTCTCAGGATGGGAAAACGACACTACAGATGTGCTGGACTGGACTACAGACAATGGAGGAACTACCTCTACTGGAACAGGGCCAACAACGGATTACAATCCTGGAACGGCAACAGGTCGTTATTTGTACGTGGAGGCTACCAACCCTTCATACCCAGATAAAGATGCTTATTTATTGAGTCCTTGTTTTGCGTTGGATACCATTCAAGATCCTGTTCTCGAATTTGCCTATCATATGTATGGGTCCAATATGGGAAGTTTGAATGTTGATGTTCGTAAGGGAGGAAACTGGATCAATTTGTGGAGTATTGCAGGAGACCAAGGTAATCAGTGGTTTATTAAGTCCATTGACCTGTCGGCGTATGAAGGTGACACCGTTCAATTTCGTTTTCGAGGCAAAACAGGAAACAATTTCCGCTCAGACATTGCCATAGATGACATTTTTGTTGGACCTGATATTTGTGAAGCACCGTCGAATTTGGCTGCAAGCAATATTCAAGACTCATCAGCAGTTATTTCCTGGACAACAGGAGGAGCATCAAATTGGGAAATTGAAATTGGCGTTCAAGGATTTACCTTAGGAACTGGGTTTAATGCCAACTTAAATTTTAACCCAGTATTATTTACTGGATTATTTCCTTCAACCACGTATGATTTTTACGTTCGTGATTCATGTGGGCCTGGTGAATATAGTGAATGGGTGGGCCCCTTGACCTTTTCTACCTGTTCTGAAATTGGAAATGCATTTGGAACACCTTTTATCGTAAACAATTTACCGTATTCGGATACAGGAACCACTGCGGAATGTTTTTCACAGACATATGGCAACGCAGCTCCTGATGCATTCTACAGAGTTATTACAAGCAATTGTGCTGACAGTTTGAATGTTAGTTTGTGTGGTTCTGGATATGATACGTATTTGTATGTATTGAATACATCCGGTGGTTTGGTTGCATTTAATGATGATGATTGCGGATTGCAATCGAACGTCGAAAACATTGCCGTGTCAGGGGGTGATACCCTTTTTGTGGTGGTTGATGGGTATAGCGCTAACAGTGGCAGTTATGTGTTGAGCATTACAGAACACCTGACGGCACCTGCAGTTAATATTAGTTCGGGTTCCGGATCAGGAATTTGTCAGGGCGATTCTACGTTGTTAACCGCTACTGCAGGAACGGCCTATCAATGGTATTTAAATGGTGATATGATTTTAGGGGAAATTGGTCAGACATTTTTTGCCAAAGATTCTGGAAGTTATAATGTGGCCGTTACATCTTCAGGAGCCTGCACCGATACATCAGGTATTCCATTTGATTTAGCCGTCTACGATTACCCAGTGGTGTCAGTTTCCACATTTGATCCTGTCCCCATTTGTAATGGAGATACGGCTGTATTGAATGCAAGTGCGGGAAGTGATTATCAATGGTATAGAAATGGGGCGTTGTTGTCTGGTGAAAAAAACAATTCCATTGTGGCTACTCAAGAAGGTAATTACAACGTGCTAATTACGGAAGGTGGTATTTGTGCGGATAGTGCAGTGTCAGGATTTGACCTGGTCGTAAACCCTCTTCCAACTCCGGCATTTACATCCAATGCAACTCACTTTTGCATTGGCGATTCGGTTACATTGACAACCAATCCTACTGGCGGAGAATTTGTGCAATGGATGTTTAATGGTGCTGAATTGATTGGGGATACTTTCACAACCTACATTGCCAGAGATTCTGGGTTCTATAATTTATTGTATGTAAATACTTTTGGATGTGGGGATTCGGCTGCTCCGGTATTTATAAGTGAAAAGCCCTTACCGACACCTACCATATTGTCTTCTTCGGGAAATGCGGTTTGTGCTGGAGATTCAACAACCCTTTCTACTGACGCATACAGCGCATATCAATGGTATAGAAATGGCCTGCTTCAATCTTCTCAGACCAATCAACAATTCGTAACGAATTTGACGGGTAATTACAATGTAACCGTAGTAGATAGTTTTGGATGTCAAGACAGTAGCCTGGCTGCCTATTCATTTATTGTTAATTCTAATCCCCTAGTAACCATTACCCCGGGAGGTAACACTACTTTTTGTGATGGAGAATCGGTAACACTAAGTACAATTTCTGGAACCACTTACCAATGGTATCAAGATGGAGTGCTGATAACAGGAGCTACTCAAAGTACATATGTTGCCAGTGTTTCTGGGAGGTATAACGTATTGGTAACCAACGCAAGCAATTGTACGGATAGCGCAGCGTCCGGAACAATCGTCACTGTTAACCCTCTACCAGCAGTCAACATCAGTGCTTTAGGGCCAACGGCATTTTGCTTTAAGGATTCCACCACACTTTCTGCTTCAACAGGTAACAAATTTCAATGGTATGTCAATGGAGCTTTGCTCCCCTCAGATACGTTTCAAACCATTACGGTTAAATCACCGGGAAATTATAACGTTTATGTTACCAACAGCTTCGGTTGTTCAGATAGTGCGTCGAGTTTTACTACCATTACGGTATTTCCTCTTCCAACTCCAATGATTGTTGTTCCTGGTGTGTCTCAATTCTGTGTTGGAGATTCTACAGAATTGATTGCTACAGGAGGATTGGGATACCAATGGACACTTTTTGGTCAGCCGCAAATTGGTGCAGTTGATTCCAGTCTGGTTGTTTATGCCGGGGGACTGTATAATGTAATAGCCACTGACATTAATAACTGCTCGGATACTGCAGCTATGCCAGTAACCATTACCGTCAATCCGTTACCTGTGGTTGGTATCACGGCGAATGGACCAACAACCTTTTGTGAAGGTGATAGCGTGGAGCTGGTCACGTTTGGCGGGATAAGTTATCAATGGTATCGCAATGGTCAAATTATGCCTGGAGAAACCAATGCAAATTTGATTGCCAGTCAACAGGGAAGTTATAACGTTTTGGTATTTGACATCAATCAATGTTTTGACACGGCGTTTCAGTCCTTACCTGTATCAACACTTGATTTGCCTGTGGTGAGCCTGGCTGATTTTGATGATATCTGCAATATTGCTCCGCCGTTTACACTGACGGGTGGCAATCCTGCCGGAGGAGTTTATTCTGGCAATTCGGTAGTATCCAATCAATTTTATCCTTCAAATGCCGGTGTTGGAGTACATACATTAGTTTATACCTATTCTGATTCAAACAATTGTGAGAATTCCGCAACAAATACAATTGAAGTAGCCAATTGTACGGGGATTGATGAGTTGAGTCTGGATAAGAGTGTACGCATTTATCCCGTTCCTACTTCTGAACTATTGAAGATTGAGTTGACAGATCCTGAGGTTATGTTAAGGAACATTCAGATTTATGATGTTCAGATGAATTTAGTTTTCAATAAACAAATAGAAGAGGAAAAAAGAATGGTCTTGAATGTGGCTTCTTATGCCAAAGGAACTTATTTTATTCGACTGCAATTTGATGAAGGCTACTTGTTCAAGCAATTGATTGTTGAATAGAGTTTGAAAATTAAATCACTAATTAATAGGGGAAATACCAATTTGGAATTTTAAGGGTTTAGCCTAAATTTTCAGGCGTCTTGCGTCTTTTCTTTGCCGGAGTATTTGATAATTAATGAATTAAATTCTTCGCTATGAAAAGAAACCACTACTTATTTCTTGGAATACAATTGTTAATTGGATTGGTGGCAGTTGCACAAACGTGCATTCAAACCATCTCAACCTTTCCTTATGAGCAACACTTTGACAGTTTAACTACCTGCTTGTCTGTTTCGTGTAATTTGAACAACATCGGCTGGAACAATTCTTCAAATGATGATTTAGACTTTCTATTACGTAATATGGCCACACCGAACACCTATTCAGGGCCAAATGGGGACTACAGTTTAGGCAAAAAGGGGAAGTATATATATGTTGAAGGTTATAATAATCGCCTCAAAAAATCGGAATTGTATACTCCTTGTTTTGTATTGGATTCATCACGGACTTTGTACCTTGAATTTGCTTACCATATGGTAGGAAAGGATCAAGGAAGCTTGACATTAGAAATATTGGATAAGGGCCATTGGACCCAATTATTTTCGAATGTCGGAGAAACCAAAATTAAAAATTGGCATACCGAGGTCATTGAACTTTCACCCTTTCTTGGAGATACAGTGCAATTCAGATTTATAGCTAAAACTGGCAATGGAAATTCATCTGACATTGCAATAGATGCATTCCAAATTAAATATGATCATTGCAATGATGGAAAATTAGATTGGCTTTTGACGTCAAATAACAAAATGGAAGTTACACTCTCGTGGTCCAGTTTATACAATCTGCCAGCTCAAATTGAATATGGGCCTAAGGATTTCATTCCAGGAACGGGTCAAGTGATAGTTGATTCAAATCATTGTAATTTAAAGTTTCCGCAATTCGAAGTATATGATGTGTACTTGCGTAAACCCTGTGATTCGAATTCATATGGAATTCCATTGGGCCCGTTTACCATAGATTTGATCTCTGACACGGGTGATTGGGCAGCGGTTCCATACGTTATCTCGTCTTTACCATTCGTGCATCAAGGAAATACGTCCAAATTAAGGAATTTAAATTCTCTTAGATTCTCAAAAGACGCTTGCTATCGTTACGTGGTAGAGGATTGCATAGATAAAATTGATATATCCTTGTGCAATGGAACTTTCTTTGATTCGTATTTGTATGTTTTGGATAGTAAGCTTAAGTGGATCAGAAGCAATGATGACGAATGTGGCTATCAGTCAGAAATAACAAATTTGAAAGTAAACCCAGGAGACACCATTTATATTTTAGTTGAAGGTTATGATCCTCTTGATATAGGGCAATTTCAATTGGAAGTCAACAATGCCAGTTTTAAATTCCAAACTAAAAAAAATGTGCTTTGTAAGAGCGACTCGACCTTGATTGAATTTAATGCGATTAGTTTAAAAGATTCTGTGATTTCGACAGAATGGTATAGAGATGGAATGCCATATTTTGTTGGTAACGTAGATTCAATGTTCATGAAAACACCAGGCGAATATTCCATGAAATTTGCTTTGTCAAATGGAACAATTTGTAAAACAGATACTATAAAAATTGAATCGTTTCAAACGATTGAACCTCGAACAGATTCCATTTGTATTGGAGACTCTATCAACATGCAGGTACTGATCAAGGGACAAAATTATCAATGGTATAGAAATGGTGTATTGCTTCCAAACGATACTTTGGATCAACTATCAGCGATTTTGGGAGGAAACTACAATGTCTTTGTTTCAACAGCCAATTCTTGTTCAGATTCTTCTTCAAAAGGTTCGACTGTGGAATTATTTCATTACCCACAAGCTCAAATAGAACTCTTTGGAGATTCTTCTATTTGCGAAGACGATTCCGTGCGTCTTTTATCATTAGGCCAACCAAATCATCATTGGTATATGAATGATGATACATCTTACATATCAACGAATCAGTCAATTCAGGTATCACAATCAGGTTCGTATTTTGTTGTATCGAATATTGCGGGTATTTGCTTTGATACAAGCGACAGAGTGCAAATAGATGTATTATCTCTGCCAGAAGTTAAGTTGGATTCGTACGAAGATTTATGTACTTATTCTGACCCGGTAGTATTAACAGGCGGCTTTCCGATAGGGGGCGTTTATAGTGGGCCACTAGATTCAAACAATGTGTTTGATCCACAACTCTCTGATACGGGTTCCTTTCAATTCATTTACACATATATTGACAGTAATTTATGCTCAGCATCCGACACTAGTGTAATCCGCGTTAGATTGTGTACGGGGATAAAAGAAGATGAAGGGAAAGATATTTTCATTTTTCCTCAGCCGACGTCAAGTGAATTACATATTGTCCTTGAAGAAGTTAATACTTCTCCAGTGGAGGTTATCATATACAACTCTAATTTGCAACAAGTGCATCAATCCCAACATCTCGAATCAACCATTGACTTGAATTTATCAGGATTAAATAGGGGTGTATATGTATTGGTGATTCAACAAGGAGATGAGCGAATAGCCAAACAGATTATTCTGAATTGACAGAAATAGGTTAAGAGTAAAAGGGTGTTGATATTTTTCATCACCCTTTTTGCTTAAATGCTCTTAAAATTGTTTCATTTGAATAGTGCTATCTTTATCAAAAAATAATTTATCATGGCTATAACCCGTCCTTTTAATTTTCAAAAATGGATTGACGAACACCGTCATTTATTGAAACCGCCAGTAGGTAACAAACAAGTATTCGAAGATGCAGAATTCATTGTTATGGTGGTTGGCGGTCCGAATGCAAGAAAGGACTATCATTTTAACGAAGGGGAAGAATTCTTCTATCAATTGGAAGGAGATGTTATGGTCAAAATTCAAGAAGAGGGCAAAGCTGTAGAAGTTCCTATCAAAGAAGGCGAAATCTTTTTGTTGCCTCCAAGAATTCCTCATTCACCCATTCGACCAGCTAATACTGTGGGTTTGGTAATAGAAAGGAAAAGAAAAAAACATGAAGATGACGGATTACTTTGGTTTTGTGACAATTGCAATAATAAACTGTATGAAGAGTATTTTTATTTGAACAGCATAGAAAATGATTTTCTCCCTGTGTTTAAAAGATTTTATTCTTCTGAAGAACACAGAACGTGCAATTCTTGTGGTCACGTAATGGAAATTGATGAGCGATTCGTGGATTGATATGGCCGAACTTTTTTCAATAGACATACACACCCACATCATTCCTGAAAACATTCCCGATTTCAAAAGTAAATTTGGGTACGGTGGTTTTATACATCTTGATCATCACAAACCGTGCTGTGCGAGAATGATGAAAGACGATCATTTTTTCAGAGAAATTGAAGACAATTGCTGGAGCCCGGAGAGACGAATGGAAGAGTGTGATCATCACCATGTGGATGTGCAAGTATTGTCCACTATTCCGGTTATGTTTAGCTATTGGGCGAAAGCAAAAGACGCCTTGGAAGTAGCGTCATTTTTGAATGATCACATAGCCGAAATCGTAGAGCGATACCCCAAAAGATTTGTAGGGTTGGGAACATTACCCATGCAAGATCCAAAGTTATCCGTTCAGGAATTGGAACGGTGTAAAAAAATAGGATTAAAGGGAATACAAATAGGCTCACATGTCAATGAGTGGAATTTGGACAGACCCGAAATATTTGAAGTATTTGAAGCATGTCAAGAATTGGACATGTCAGTTTTTGTGCATCCCTGGGACATGATCGGATCATCAAAAATGAACAAATATTGGTTGCCATGGTTGGTTGGAATGCCGGCAGAAACGTCTTTGGCCATATGTTCGATGATTTTTGGCGGAGTTTTTGAAAAATTGCCAAAACTACGTGTTGCATTTGCACATGGAGGAGGTTCTTTTCCAGCAACATTAGGAAGAATTCAACATGGATTTGACGTTCGACCGGACTTATGTGCAATTGATAACAATGTGGATCCCAAAGCGTACATTGGAAAATTTTATATCGATTCGCTTGTACACGATCCAACCATGTTGGATTTTGTTGTGAATTTATTCGGAGCTGAAAAAATTGCCTTGGGAACGGACTATCCTTTTCCATTGGGAGAACTTGAGCCTGGCAAACTAATTAGAAGTATGCCTTACGATTCAACCACTAAGGAAAATCTACTGCATGGTGCAGCATTGAATTGGTTGAATATGAAGAAGGCTGAATTTACCAGCTGATTAGTAAGCCCTTTCGTTTTTGCCTTCATAGTAATTGACAAAGGCTTTGTTTACCACCCTATTTCCTCCTGGGGTAGGAAAGTTTCCAGTAAAGTACCAATCACCGAGATGTTTCGGACATGCGGCATGCAATCCTTCAATGGTTTGATAGATGATTTCAATCTCAGTATCAACAGATTCTGGGGTCAATAACTCAGTAATTTTGGCAGATATCTCTTCGGCTGTGAAGGGATCATAAATTTCTTTCACATAGTTTTTAATCTGTTCTTTTTTGAGCGTCTCTTGTTCCTTACACTTCTTGTAGACATCGTCAATGACAATTTGCTTACCTCTTTCCTTTAACAGTGCAATAGCCGCTTCAAACGCGATGAAATCTCCCATTTTTGCCATGTCAATTCCATAACAATCTGGATATCGAATTTGTGGGGCAGAAGATACCACCACTATTTTTTTTGGTCCTAATCGATCCAATATTTGCAGAATACTTTGCTTTAATGTTGTGCCGCGAACGATGGAATCATCAATAACTACCAAATTGTCAATACCCTTTTTAACTACACCATACGTGATATCGTAAACATGCGCAACCAGATCATTTCTACTTTGATCCTGTGTTATAAAGGTCCTTAGCTTGGCATCTTTAATGGCTATTTTTTCTCGCCGAATGTTGGTAGACAGAATTTTTTGCAACTCTTTCGAATCATTTTTGCCATTCATTTTTTGAATAGCTTCTGCCTTTTGTTGATTGAGTACATTATTCAATTCTTCAATCATACCGTAAAAAGAAATTTCCGCCGTATTCGGAATAAATGAAAAGACCGAATTTGTTAAATCATTATCAATTGATTTCATGACGGCCGGGCATATAGAAGCCCCCAAGGCCTTCCTTTCCTGATAAATATTTTTATCGTTTCCTCTTGAAAAATAGATTCTTTCAAACGAACAAGATCTTTTTTCACCGGGTTCACGAACCTGTTCAATGGAAATTTTACCACTCTTTTTAATAATCAAAGCATGCCCTGGTGTCAATTCTTTGATGTTTTCAAAAGGAACATTAAAAGCTGTCTGAATTGGAGGACGTTCTGAGGCAACCACAGCAATTTCATCATCCATGTAGTAATAAGTCGGACGAATTCCGTTGGGGTCTCTCAATACAAATGCATCACCATGTCCCATTAATCCCACCATTGCATAACCTCCATCCCAGTCATTCGCTGACCTTTCCAGGATACGTTGAACATTTAAATTTTCAGCAATTAATCGAGATATTTCCACTTGGTCGTATCCCATGGATTTGTACTGCTGATACAATGTTTCATTTTCTTCATCCAGGAAATGACCTATCTTTTCAAGTACCGTAACCGTGTCGGATTTTCGTTTTGGATGTTGACCTATTCTCACCAACAAACTGAAAAGTTCATCCACATTGGTCAGATTGAAGTTTCCGGCAACCACCAAATTTTTTGTCATCCAGTTATTTTGACGCAAAAAGGGATGGCAACTTTCTATGCTATTTTCACCATAAGTGCCATAACGCACATGACCGAGAAACAACTCACCTGAAAAAGGAAGATTATCTTTTAACCAATGAACATCCGAAAACTGTTCAGGATTCTTTTCATACTCAAGTTGAAAACGAGTATTTATTTGATCAAATACGTCTTGAATGGGTTGTTTTGCATTGGAACGATATCGGCTAATGTATCTGTTACCAGGCTTGGCATCGAATTTTATGTTTGCAACACCGGCCCCGTCCTGGCCCCTGTTGTGTTGCTTTTCCATAAGCAGGTAGAGTTTGTCTTTTCCATACGTAAGCGTGCCGTACTTTTTTTGGTAGTATTCCAAAGGTTTCAGCAACCGGATTAATCCAATGCCGCACTCGTGTTTTATGGCATCACTCATTTTTCACTGCTCATGAGAATAAAATCAACGCAAAATTAAGGTTTATTTTTAGAATGTAAGACATGTTGTCTCTCATCTGTCGTTCAAATAAATTTCTATTTTTGTTTGCTCTAACCCACACAGTTATTTATTGATGAAAGGATTTTCCAAAATGTTATTATTGCCTGTTGTTGGCCTGTTTTTTTCATGTGCCGAAACAGCTACTAATCAAGACGAAATGAGTGAACCACAAAAAGAAGAATTCGCTTTTCTGGCAGAACAATTTGCCGACCTAAAAATAATCCGATACCAAATTCCTGGTTTTGATAAACTGTCATTAGACCAAAAGAAATTGGTTTATTACCTAACCCAGGCAGGATTGTCAGGTCGTGACATCATTTGGGATCAAAATTACCGCCACAACTTAGAAGTGAGAAATATACTTGAGGCCATTGTTGAGAATTACAAAGGTGACAGACAAGGCAACGGCTGGACGGCGTTTATGGAGTATACCAAACGTGTATGGTTTGCCAATGGTGTACATCATCATTATTCAATGAACAAATTTGTTCCTGAATTCTCTGAAGAATATTTCAATACGCTTGCTTCGGAATCTGGTGTTACTGTTAATGAAGAAATCATGAAGGTCATTTTTGATGGTGAATATGATGCGAAAAAAGTGAACCTGGATCCGGAAAAAGGGTTGGTATTGGGTTCAGCTGTGAATTTTTATGATCCGGACATTACTGAAAAAGAAGTCGATGAATATTATGCGGGTATCATGGACAAGTCAGATGAAGAGCCCATTTCTTATGGATTGAATTCAAAATTAATCCGTGGAGAAGATGGTCAATTGATGGAAGAAGTGTACAAATTGGACGGAAAGTATGGTTCCGCCATCAAAGAAATCATCATGTGGTTGGAAAAGGCAGTTGGGGTAGCTGAAAATGAAGCTCAGAAAAAGGCATTGGAATTGTTAGTTGAATATTACAAAACTGGGGATTTAAAAACCTGGGATGAATACAACATAGCATGGGTAAATGCTACAGAGGGTGATATTGACTACATCAATAGCTTTATTGAGGTTTACAATGACCCAAAAGGGTATACCGGCTCGTTTGAGTCCATCGTTCAAATCAAGGATTTTGAGGCATCAGAGCGTATGCAAGTACTTTCAGAAAATGCACAGTGGTTTGAGGATAACTCCAGTATTCTGGATGCACACAAAAAAGAAAATGTGGTTGGTGTTACCTATAAAGTAATCAACGTAGCTGGAGAATCCGGAGATGCATCTCCTTCAACACCTATTGGAGTGAATTTACCAAATGCCAACTGGATTCGATCTAAACATGGATCAAAATCCGTGAGTTTAGGAAATATTGTAACCGCTTATCATGAAGCTGGCAGTAAAGGAATGCTCAAAGAGTTTACTTCATCTGAGGAGGAATTCAATCGAAGCGACAAGCACGGAAAGTTGGCCGGCAAATTACATACTGCCTTGCATGAAGTGATTGGACATGCTTCTGGAAAACTGGAATCTGGCATTGGAACGCCCAAGGAAACATTGAAAAATTACGCTTCTACTTTGGAAGAAGGACGTGCTGATTTAGTTGCATTGTATTATTTATTGGATCCCAAATTGGTTGAACTTGGATTGATGGAATCCCTGGATGTAGGAAAAGCAGAATACGATGGATACATAAGAAACGGCTTGATGTTGCAATTGAGAAGAATCGAACCTGGAGATGACATTGAAGAGGCGCACATGAGAAATCGCCAATTGGTTGCTGGCTGGTGTTATGAAAAAGGAATGGATGAAAAAGTCATTGAAAGAATATCGAAAGACGGTAAAACGTATTTTGTTATCAATGATTACGAAAAACTAAAAGCATTGTTTGGCGAATTACTGAAGGAAATCCAACGCATTAAATCACAAGGTGATTATGAAGCTGGTAAAGCATTGGTGGAGAATTATGGTGTAAAAGTGGATACAGAGCTGCATAAGGAAGTATTACAAAGAGCAGAGAAGCTGAACATTGCACCTTATGGAGGATTTATCAATCCTAAATTGATTCCTGAAACAAATGAAGCGGGAGAGATAACGGATATCATTATTGAATATCCAATGGATTTTACTGAGCAAATGTTGGAATACGGAAAAACGTATAACTATTTGACCTCTGGTAATTGAAAAATCTAGGAATGTAGGAAACCCCGGTTGTTAATTTCAACTGGGGTTTTTAACAATTCATAGGTGAGAAATTCTATTTTGGCACAATTTTTTATTTAGAAAAATTTAGATAGATTTACTAAGCAAATTTTGGCAAAGCACATTCGTAAGGTGAAGGGTATCATTACTATTTTATTTATTGGCCTGTTTTCGATTTCAGCAAAACTGGGAGATTCTGGTAATTACGATACCAATGCAAAGATAAAGGCCGTTTACCTGTACAATTTCACGAAGTATGTAGAATGGCCCAAAGAGTACCGAACTGAAGATTTCGTGTTCGGTGTTTTGGGTGATACTCCTTTGGTAACAGAATTGAAAAAAATGTCTGCTTCCAAAAAGGTGCTTGGCAAGCCAATAAGCGTTAAACAATTTAAGAGTGTTTCTGAAATGGACAAGTGTCACATATTGTTCGTTTCCAATAAGAGTAAAACGGATTTGAGTACCATCGCCGGTAAGATTGCAAATCACAGTACATTATTAGTGACGGACAATCCAGGTATGGCTCAAAAAGGAGCCGCTATTAACTTTGTAATACGTCAAAATCGCCAAAAATTTGAGTTAAATAAATCCAATGCGGAAAAGTATAAATTGAAAGTTAGCAATAGCCTTGAGGCTCTTGCCATTATAGTCAACTAATAATAACATGTACAACCTAAAGACCATATTATTCTTCCTGCTTCTGTCGTCAATGGCATTTGGTCAGACTGGGGTGGTGTTGGATGCGCGCAATAATTTGGCTACCGGAAATCTGGAGAAAGCCAAAGATCTAATAGACGACGCAATAAAAAATGCCGATCTGCGGGGAGATTACCACACATGGTATTGGAGAGGCTATATTTATAAAGATTTGTACAAGTCCATTGACCGAGAGAAAAAAAATATAGATTCTGAATACCGAAAAACGTCCATTCTTGCTTTCAAAGAATGTTTGAATTACAAGGATAAACTGAGTGAAGATACGTTGGCCAGCGTGAACAAAATATTGAAGTACTTATCATCTACAGTTTACAATGATGCAGTTATCTCACTGGATACCGTGAATTACAAACTGGCAATTAAAAACTATCAGTTGTACAAAGAAACGGCTTCTCTTCAGGACAAAGAGAAAGATTTCCGCGTTAGTGATATCAAATTCAAACTCAAATTGGCTACAGTATATGTATCGCTTTACGAGAACAATGCAGGTAAACCGAAGGCCAATGAATATTTTGACATGGCCAAACAAGAATATTCAGAAATTATCAGAATAGATGGTCAACACTTAAGTGCTAATTATAATCTTGGGATACTTTTCTATAACAAGGCCGTAAATATCATTAAAAACATGGATGTTGGGACAGATTTGGAAGAATTGGCGAAACAAGAAGATGTTTGTGTTGAATTGTTTTTAATGGCCTTACCATATGTGAAAAAGGCCTATGAACTTGATCCGCAAAGAAAAGAAACACTCATCGGTCTAACAGGTATTTACTACAGCCTGAACGATCTGGAACAATATCAAAAATACAAGGACAAACTAAGCTCTCTAGAATAATTCCACCCGATTAATTGACCTTGAATGAAATTCAGATTCAATATAGGGCGAAAAATCGGCACGGGATTCGGAGTTGTCATCCTACTTACCGTTGTTGTTTTCTACCTCACTAATTCTACGCTTAATGAAAGTAAGCGTATCAATGAGGAAATTAATGACACCTACAATCCAAGCGTATTCTGGCTTGAAAAATTACGTCTTCACCTTCTGGAAACAAAACGACTGATTTCAGAATGGGTTAATTTCCAAAGCTCAGAAGAGGCAGAGATTAAAGTTGTGTACCGCAGAATTGTTGAGCGTGAAATTCCATTTACCGAAAGATGGATCTCTAAACTTTCGAAAAGATGGATTGATGAAGAACGGTATATGGCGGATGATATTTTCCTTGAAATTGACACCTTGCTGTCCATTCATGTGAACATTCAGGAAAACCTGAACAGTTGGGAGGCCTATGATGATCCACAAAACCAATTTCTTGCCAACGTTTATCTGGAAGAGGCTGCAATTCAATTGGAAGAGATTCAGTTATTGCTTCATGAATTGATTCTCAAAGAAAAAGAGAATGCGAAGAAGGTGAGCAATGAGATGATTGAATCGTTCAACTTATTGCAATTTTTGGTACGATATCTGGGCGTGGTGTTGTTGCTTGGAGGATTCATTTCAGCTTATTATACCACACGTTCCATTGTTAATCCAGTTAACAAATTAAAATTGCTTCTCCTTGATCTAAGTAGAGGGATTATTACTCGGCGTAAAATGAAAGCCGCCAATGATGAAATTGGTGAAATGACCCTTGCCATGAATAAGGTAATTGAAGGACTCAACCAAACCAAAGATTTTGCCAATGCTATTGGATCAGGCAATTATGACTTTCCCTATCAGCCATTAAGTGATAAAGATTCATTGGGCCATGACCTGCTGAAAATGCGCATCGACCTAGCTGAAAACGAAAGAATTCTTGAGGAAAAAGTGAAACAGCGTACAGCCGAAGTTGTTCGTCAAAAAGAAGAAATAGAGCACCAAAGTGAAGAGATCAATAGACTTTATCACGAAGTAACGGATAGTATCATTTATGCAAAAAGAATACAACGCGCCATTTTGTTGCCTTTTGAAAAAGCAAAAACGGTTGTTCCCGGATCATTCATATTATTCAAACCAAAGGACATTGTAAGTGGCGATTTTTACTGGATTGAGAAAAAAGAAAACCGCGTTTATTTTGCTGCCGCAGATTGCACAGGTCATGGTGTTCCTGGTGCTTTTGTTTCCATTGTTGGTTACAATGGACTTGATCATTCTTTGACTTTTCATGACAAACCGGCTGACATTCTCAATTCGTTAAACCAATCACTCAGTAGATCCTTTCATCAATCAGAAGGTGGAGGAGAAACCAAAGATGGTATGGACATAGCCCTATGTTCGTTGGATTACAAAACCAGAATTTTAAACTATGCGGGCGCATACAACCCTCTGTATATTGTCCGGAACAAAGAACTGATATTGCAAAAAGCTGATAAGTTTCCTATAGGTTCCTTTGTTGAAACAGAAAAACAAGGTTTTACCAACAATGAAGTACAACTTGAAAAAGGTGATACCGTTTATGTCTTTTCGGATGGATACCAGGATCAATTTGGAGGAAAAAAAGGAAAGAAATTTATGGTGAAACGATTTCAGGATTTGCTTATTGAGATAAGTGATGAAGACATTGATAAACAAAGAGAAATTCTGGACAACACCATTGAAGAATGGAAAGGTGAGTTGGAGCAGGTAGATGACATTCTTATCATCGGTGTCAAAATTGAATAATCAACTAATTCGCAAGTAATTCAGTGTTAGTGAGTCAATTGTTCTATTGATTTAGGTATTTTAGCCAGCTCATTTTCAGTAATCATCTTTCATGAAACAATACCAGAGATTCTACAAGTATTACGAAGGGATATCCCAGGATTATTCTCGTTATTGGAAAAGATATCGTTTCTACTGGAAAGACATAGTCAACTATTGCAATTTTTACATCAATGAAAACAACAGTGTCCTTGAGATAGGTTGTGGAACAGGTGAAACATTACATCTCTTAAAAGGCAAAAAAAAGGTTGGGATTGATTTCAGCCCCGGAATGATAGACATTGCCAAAGTGAATTATCCAGATTTGGAATTTCACAGAATGGATGCCGAAAAGCTAGAGCTCAATCAGACGTTTGATGTCATTGTGTTGTCCAATGTAGTGGGGTGTTTTGAAAATGTATTGGATGTAGTTGAGCAGCTGAAGAAAGTGAGCCATGACAATACTCGAGTTATCATTGCATATTACAATTACTTGTGGGAACCCATATTAAAAATGGGCGAATGGTTGGGGTTAAAAAAGAAAACTCCACAACAAAACTGGCTTTCAAAACAGGATTTGGAAAACCTTTTGTATTTAGGTGATTTTGAAGCCTTTAGAACCACGCGTAAAGTGCTGATTCCCATTTATATTCCACTTATTTCCACATTATTTAATAAGTACATAGCCAAATTACCTGGCATCAATCATTTGTGCCTTACCAATTATATCAATGCAAGACCGGTAACCGCCCAATCACAAGAAGATATTAATCGTTTTTCGACTACGGTGTTGATTCCTGCACGAAATGAAAGCGGAAATATTGAGAACGCTATTCATCGATTACCCAAATTTGGAAAGCATATTGAAATCATTTATGTGGAAGGAAATTCCACAGATGATACATGGCAAACCATTCAAGCCATTCAAGAGAAATACAAAGACACGCATGATATAAAAATTGCGCAACAAGATGGTAAAGGAAAAGGCGATGCTGTGCGAAAAGGTTATGCCATAGCAACGGGTGATATTTTAATGATATTGGATGCCGATTTAACGGTTCCACCAGAAGACTTACCTAAGTTTTACCGAGCCATTGCTTCAGGTAAAGCTGAGTTCATAAACGGATCAAGATTGGTCTATCCAATGGAAAAAAATGCCATGCGATTTTTGAATCATTTGGGGAATAAATTTTTCAGTTTGGTATTTAGTTGGATGCTTGAACAACCTATTAAGGATACACTGTGCGGAACCAAAGTTATGTTTCGTAAAGATTACATCCGATTAAGTGAAAACCGATCCTATTTTGGAGAATTTGATCCATTCGGAGATTACGATTTGTTGTTTGGTGCTTACAAATTGAACCTTAAAATTATTGATCTACCTGTTCGTTATCAGGAAAGGGTATATGGAGACACAAATATTTCCAGATTTAGTCATGGATTTTTGTTGTTGAAAATGTGCTTGTTTGCTGCCAGAAAAATTAAATTCTGGTAGATTCCACTAGGGCTTAACATTTTTTGGCAGTCTATTCGTTGCGAAACAGGTATCTTGCACCTATCAATTCATTTAATATGGCACACAAACCGGTAAAAGGATTTTCCAAGCTTTCCAAAGAGGCAAAAATGGAATGGTTGAATCATGAATATTTGAGCAACCACGGTGCTGGTATGGATCTATTGAAATCATATTGGCATGCTGACAAAAAGATCCAAAAGTTGCACGATGAATTCAGTGAAAATACCTTGTCCAATTTTTATGTTCCTTTTGGGATTGCACCCAATTTTCTCATCAATGATGATTTGATTTGTCTTCCAATGGCCATTGAAGAAAGTTCAGTTGTGGCTGCTGCTGCAAAAGCGGCAAATTATTGGCTAACAAGAGGAGGTTTTCATGCGAATGTCATTTCAATGACCAAAATAGGTCATGTGCATTTTGTGTATTACGGAGATCCGGATAAACTAAGGCGATTTATTGAATCTAAACGAGATGTTTTTTTAAAAGATACCCAGTCCATCACGGAAAATATGCGCAAAAGGGGAGGGGGAATAACAGAGATTGAGTTGATTAATAAGACTTACGAAGAACCCAATTATTACCAGCTGAGCGCCAAATTTGACACCAGAGATTCGATGGGGGCAAATTTCATCAACTCCTGTCTGGAGCAATTTGCCAAGACATTGGAATCTGAAATTCAAGCCAGTGATGAATTCACGGAAGATGAAAAGAAGATTACCATTTTAATGTGCATTTTATCCAACTACACCCCGGAATGTGTAGTTACTTCAGAGGTATCATGTCCAATAAATGAACTAACAGATAATGGTGATATTTCACCAGAGATGTTTGCTAAGAAATTTGAGCAAGCCATTCACGTTGCAAGAATTGAACCTTATCGGGCTACCACCCACAACAAAGGAATCTTTAACGGGATTGATGCGGTGGTGATTGCCACAGGAAATGATTTTCGGGCCATAGAAGCCTGCGGTCATGCTTACGCTGCACGAAGCGGCAAATACAGAAGTTTAACGGATGTTGAAGTACATGATGGCCAGTTTAGATTTTACATCAAAACACCCATGGCGCTGGGAACCGTTGGAGGGATTACTTCACTTCATCCCATGGTGAAACTCTCTTTGGAAATACTCGGAAATCCTGATGCGGAGCAATTAATGAAAATTGTAGCTACAGCTGGTTTGGCTCAAAATTTTTCGGCCGTTCGATCTTTAGTTACGACGGGTATTCAAAGAGGGCATATGAAAATGCACCTGCTCAATATTCTCAACCAATTAGAAGCTACAGAAGAAGAAAAGGCAAAAATTGTAGAGTATTTTAAGACCAACACTGTTTCATTTAGTGCGGTTGAAGCTGCTTTTAAAAAGGTTAGGGAAGGTGAAGAATTAAACACAAAGTAAACCGTGTCTGTTCCTTTGCAATTTTATAGCCATGGAAAATTATTGCTTTCAGGGGAGTATCTTGTTCTTGAGGGTGCCAACGCTCTGGCCGTTCCAGTTCGGTTTGGACAGCACATGGAAGTAAAGCAAGGTTCTAATGACCAATTGGTACACTGGGAAAGTAAGGACGTTCACCAAAAAACTTGGTTTACATGTACATTGGACGAAACATTCAGGGTGCTTTCAACGAATGCCGAACAATCAGCAAATTTGCTCAAACATGCTTTGGAAGAAATCCATCAAGTCAACCCGCAATTCAAGGATGAAATTATTGGCAAAGAAATAATTACTCAGCTGGAATTTGAAAGAGGTTGGGGATTTGGCAGCAGTTCAACCTTCATTAATAATTTGGCAGAATGGAGTCAAACTGATGCTTTTGCATTGAATCAAGCCCTATTTGAGGGAAGCGGATATGACATTGCTTGCGCGAAATCGAGTCATCCTTTATTGTATCGATTGTCTGATTCCAAACCACATTGGGAACAAGTCAATTTGCATCCGATTTGGAATGATATCCGCTTTGTTTTTTTAAATCAAAAGCAATCTTCATTGAATGAAATCAAACGATTCAAAGGAAATGCAGAATTCAATCAACGAGATGTAGAAGAAATTTCGGAACTCACCAATCTAATGATAACGACAGGTTCAATAGTCGAATTAACAGAGATTGTCCAAAAGCATGAATTATTAATGGCGAAGATTCTGGGAAAAACTCCTATTCAAGATCAATTATTCCCTGATTTCGATGGTCAGATTAAATCCCTGGGTGCTTGGGGAGGAGATTTTGTAATGGCTGTGTCACAATCGAATCAAAAACGGTATTTTGAAGAAAAGGGGTTCCCAATTTCATTTTCTTTTGAAGAATTAAGAATTACAAAGCATCTTTGATGCCAGAAAGATACTCATGAAAGGAAAAGTAAACGTACAATGCCCGTCGAATATAGCCATAGTAAAATACTGGGGTAAAAAAGACATTCAATTACCTCTAAACCCTTCTCTGAGTTTTACCTTGAGTGAAAGTTTAACACAAACAGAAGTTGAGTTTAATGTGGGTGATGAAATGGTGGATAACGTCATTTCATCGTTTCAATTTGATGGCAAAGAAGAGCCGTCATTTATTCCAAAACTGGATCAATTTTTCAACCGTGTTTCCTCGTATTTTGAATTTCTTTCGAATCTAAGATTACAAATACAGACGAAGAATAGCTTTCCGCATTCCAGTGGAATAGCTTCTTCAGCCTCTTCTTTGGGAGCCATGGCTTTGATATTATGCGAAATCGAACGAAAGATGAAAGGAGGCAAGCGCGATGAAGATTTTTTTAGGAAAGCTTCGGAGATTGCCCGATTGGGCTCCGGAAGTGCATGCAGGTCAGTGTATGGTGGATTAGCATTATGGGGTAAGACTTCTTCCTTTAAAGAAAGCTCAGACGAATATGCCATTCCCCTGGATACCATCAAGCATGTCAATTATCGCAATTTTCAAGATTGGATATTGTTGATTGACAAAGGGAAAAAACCCGTGTCTAGTTCTGAAGGTCATGAGTTAATGAAACATCATTTATTTAAAAATCAAAGAATAGCGGTGGCTCATAAGAACCTTGATCAATTGGTGGTATCATTACAAGATGGAGATGTCAATGCATTCGGCGAAGTGGCTGAGCAAGAAGCACTTATGCTTCACGCCATGATGATGACCTCTTCTAACCCCTATCTTTTGGTGAAAGGAGCAACCATTGATGCGATTCATAGAATACGAGAATTTAGAAAGGATACGGGGACGCCATTATTTTTTACATTGGATGCTGGAGCAAACATTCATTTGTTGTTTCCTGAAAGTGCAATTAATGCGGTTAAACCCTTTGTAGATAGCGAATTAATTGTTTTTTGTGAAAAAGAACAATACATTTGTGATCACGTAGGAAATGGACCAATGATAGACAGCGATGATTAAGGAATCCATGTTTTATGCAAAAATTCTCCTTTTTGGAGAATACGGAATTATCGAAGATTCCATGGGATTGACCATTCCTTACAACTACTATGAAGGTAAGTTAAAGAAGGACGATGCGCCAGGGGAAGCTGAAAAATCGTCCAATGAATCCCTGAAAAACTACGGTGATTACTTGACCGACTTACATGGCAAAAATGAGTTGCCGTTTGAGTTCGATGTTCAACGCTTTCAAGCGGACATTGATGATGGATTGTACTTTGATTCTACCATTCCTCAGGGATTTGGTGTAGGAAGTTCGGGCGCTCTTTGTGCTGCACTTTATGACAAGTATGGCATCAATAAAATATCTGCCAGTGACAACATTGGCAAAGAAGAAATTTTGCAATTGAAATCAATATTTGGGTTCATGGAAAATTATTTTCATGGCAAGAGCTCAGGAATTGATCCGTTGATTTGTTATTTGAATATCCCACTTTTGATTAAGTCTAAATCAGATGTGGGGACTGTTGGCTTACCTGATGAAGCACCTGGTGAAGGAGCCATATTCCTATTGGATTCAGGACAACCTGGAGAAACGGAACCCATGGTTAATATTTTCATGGAAAAATGTAAGCAACAGGGTTTCAGAAAAATGTTGAAAGAACAATTCGTTAAGTACAATGATGAATGCATCAAGTCTTTTCTTGACATGAATTTCAAACAGCTATTCAGAAGTTTGAAGCATTTGTCTGGATTGCTGCTGGAGAATTTCACACCCATGATTCCAACCATGTTTCATAAACTTTGGAAAGAAGGATTGGAAACCAATGCCTATTATTTAAAATTGTGTGGTTCTGGAGGAGGAGGATACATCCTTGGATTTACAAAGGATGTTAAGAAAGCGCAGAAGTTGTTGAAGGATCACAACATGGAGATCATTTATCGTTTCTAGGATATATTTGTCATGCTAAGGAAACGACTTATTTTCTAGTCATGGCATATTCAGTTTGGTATCGTCGTATACGTTTCTTGTTATTCAAGTTTGTTACTTTGCTAACACTTGTTCGGTGGTACAACATATTGCTCATTTGGATTTCACAATACCTGGCTGCCATCTTTATTTTAAAACCAGAATTATCATGGTTGGCAATTCTGAAAGATGTTAAAATTCATCTGGTCACTTTTTCTACCGCCTTCAGTATTGCCTCAGGGTACATCATCAACAGCTTTTATGACCTGGAAAAAGACCTGATCAATCGACCGGATAAAACCATATTCAACCGATTGATAAGCAAGTGGTTTTCATTGAATTGCTATTTTTTGTTCAATATCATCGGACTGTGGCTAGCCTTTCTCGTTTCGTTTGAAATATTATTCTTCAATATATTGTTTCAAGGGTTGATGTGGTTTTACTCCCATAAGCTCAAACGAATTGCACTGCTAGGCAATTTTATGGCTACCGTTTTGGCAATTTCGCCGTTTTTCTCCGTCTGCATCTACTATGGAAAAATCAATGAATTGGTCAGCATTTATGTGGCCTATATGTTTTGTATTGAATTGACACGAGAGATCATTAAAGACTTGGAGGCAGTAAAGGGAGATTTGATATATGGTTACAAAACAGTTCCTATCATCTGGGGAACCAATGCAGCCAGAAATATCATTTATTTTCTGATGCTGTGTTCTTTCGTTCCTTCATTTTACATTTTTATTCTGGATGGAACGGTTGCCATTATTTATTCCTTTTTATTTAGTGTAGGTTGGATTCTTTATCAAGCGTTTTTACTTTTTAAGGCACAAACCATTCAGGAATACCATCGAGTCAATAATAATTACAAAGTTTTAATACTTATTGCCCTGGCTAGCATAGTATTGATATAAAATATTTTCCGATCTTTGATTTTTCCAAATTACACTGTATGCGCACATATTTACTCGGGGCAACCCTTATTGTCATGACTATCTTTTCTTCAGTTTTTGCGGCTGAAGGAGATACTACCATCGTAACATCACATCTTGAACAACTCATGAAATTTCCTCCCGGAAACCGTGATTACGTGAATACTGCTGTTTTTCCTGATGGTTCTGTTTCTTATCGAAAAATATGGTTAAAATATACCTTAGGCTGCCCATCGTATGGATGTAGTGATTGGGATTATGATACACATGTTAGGGCATTGCAAAAAACAGGTGAATTTGATTCTAACCTGGTAGAAGATCCGTATTTCACTGTTGATGGTGTAGATCGTGATTCTGTTTTCATTGACTTCGATACCACTTGGGTTACGTTTTATGACTCTACCTTAAAAATTACGGATTCGATGCCATCAGATACGGTTTACATTCAACGGTATTTAAATGCCAGTGCTCCTGCAGTTGCAACGGATTCTTTTTATGCCTTTAATACGGGATATTTTAAATATTACTGGGATACCAACGGAGTAGTTACAGATTCTGTATTTGTAACAGGTGATTCCTTGTGGCATCAGAATTATCATTTGTCATGGGATGTTTTCGAAATCGTCAATCGAGTGGAAGTGGCACGATTAATAACACCTTATCAAACCGATCATTATCCATATTCTTATTACTTCGATGTGACAGATTATGCGCCATTATTGAGAGATACGATGGATATCAGTTTGTTGTTTTCAGGTTGGCAAGATGGATTCCTGGCAACATTGGATTTCATTTTTATAGAAGGAACCCCACCTAGAGACCCCAAACGGGTACTCCACATGTACAATGGGTCACATCAGTATGGAGTGAGTTCTAATCCCATCAACTCATGGTTGGAAACAAAAACATTTGCCTTTAGTGGAGATGAGAAACAAGTGGCTATGTATTTCTGTCCTACAGGGCATGGAATAGATGGATCTCAGGGATGTTCTGAATTCTGTGAAAAAGAATATTATGTCAATGTAAATGGTACCAGAAGATACGAGCAATTGGTTTGGAGAGACGATTGTGGATTGAACCCGATTTTCACTCAAGGTGGAACCTGGTTATTTGACAGAGCCAATTGGTGCCCTGGTCTACCGGGATATAAATTCCGTCATGAATTGACAGATTTTATCAACTTCACTAGTTCAAATGACTTCAAAGTCGATTTTCAATCCTATACCACAGGAGGAGGTGGTTCAACGCCAAGTTACAGCATTGATGGCGCACTAATTACATTTGATGATCCCAATTTTAAGTTGGATGCTGAATTGATTAAGATTTTAGCACCAACAGATGACTTTTTTGAAAGCCGTCACAACCCAATTTGTAACAGCCCTAAAATTAGAATTCGCAATTCAGGTTCTACTACATTAACCAGTCTTACCGTTACGTATTCGTTTGAGGGAGGGGATGATTTTACATATGAATGGGAAGGATCACTCGCTTTTTTGGAAGAAGAAGATATTGAATTGCCACAAATTTCATGGATCCGAACGGATGATATTTTTCATGTGTCTTTGTCAAACCCAAATGGAAGTGCAGACGAATACGATGTTAATGACGCAGCTAGTGCCAATTTCGATGTGCCAGACGAAATGCCTGGAGAATTCCAAATCTACTATCGTACAAACACGGTTTCTGCAGATGAAAACAATTTAACCATTGAAGATCTGGAAGGCAATATTGTTTACCACAGGTATAAAAATGAAATTGGCAATGACATTTTTTATAAAGACACCATTCAACTGGGTCAAGGGTGTTATCGTCTAAAATTGACAGATGATGGTAAGGATGGTATTTCATATTGGTATTGGTCCCAAGTATTGGGGCACTCAAGTGGTTCATTATCATTTAGAAATCTTGGCTCTCCAACGGTATTGAAAAGCTTCGAAGCGGAATTTGGAACTGAAATTACTTATGAGTTTACTGTAGGTGATTTAGATATTGTTGGAACGCCTGATGTAAAAAGAGGTACGCATAACGTCAACATCTATCCCAATCCTGCTAAAGACGGAATTTTTCAGATTGAAGTATTCAATTTTGAAAATCACGGTCGATCAACTGAAATACAAGTTTTCGATATGATGGGTAAGTTGATAACCGAACATGTGATTTCGTTTCAAGAAAGTGTGGACATGTTAGACCTATCTTTTGCTGACAAAGGGGTTTACACAGCTATTTTTAGAACTGGGGATCAAATCCTTACTAAGAAGCTGATAATCAACTAAGAAATAGAATTATACAGATCAGTTAACCTGGATGCGATGGAAGAAGCGTCCAGGTTAATTTTTTTGTAGAGTTGACTTGTGCTTCCATGTTCAATGAATTCATCTGGGATACCAAGTTGAGTGATGTCCGCAGAAATCCCTAAAGATTCCTTCAATTCAATAATGGCGCTTCCTGCACTACCTTTAATGGAAGCATCTTCCACCACCAATACATGTTGATGTTGGTTTAAAAATGTTGTTAGCGCTTTGGTATCTAAAGGTTTTATGATTCGTAAATCCAGATGAGAAATGCTTTCTCCAAATGAGATTTCGTTGAGTGCTATTTGAACCTCATCGGACATCGGGCCAACTGAAATTATACCAATTTTGGAACCTTTTTGCAACCAGGTTGAATTCAATTTTATTTTCTGAAAAGGAACTTTCCAATCGGAACCATTTGTGTAACCTCTGGGGTAACGGATGACAACAGGCCCTTTAAAGTCGTCTGACTGAACCGAATACATCATATTTCTCAACTCCTTGGCATTTCTTGGCGCAAGTAAGGTCAAGTTGGGAATGCATCGTAAAAAGGCAATATCAAACGCTCCATGATGAGTAGGTCCATCTGCTCCGACCAATCCTGCTCGGTCAAGGCAAAAGATCACTTTTAATTTTTGAATGGCCACATCGTGAATTATCTGGTCAAATGCCCTTTGTGCGAATGTGGAATAAATATTGCAAAACGGGATTAACCCTTGAGTTGCTAATCCTGCAGATAATGTCACAGCATGTTCTTCAGCAATGCCAACATCAAACGATCGATTCGGGAATGCATCCATGAATAAATTCATTGAAGAACCCGATGGCATGGCAGGTGTTATCCCCACAATTTTGGCATTCTGTTTACCCAATTCAACCAAGGTCTCCCCAAATACTTGTTGAAATTTTATTTTGGTCTCAGAAGATTCGGGTTTGATTTCTAGCTTTCCTGTTTCCTTATCAAAAATACCCGGTGCATGCCAGGTAATGGCGTCTCCTTTTTCTGCAGGTTCATAACCTTTCCCTTTTTTCGTAATACAATGCAGCACCTGAACTCCTTGTTTGGATTTGAGTTCCGCCAACTTACCAATCAGCATTTGTGTGTCATGACCGTCTACAGGTCCGGAATAACTCATGCCAAGATTCTCAAAAAAATTGCTGTTCAAGGGACTTTTAAGGCTTTCCAAATGTTTCTTTAACCCTCCAATATTTTCATCAATGCTCACGTTATTGTCATTGATGATAATGGTAAGATTAACCCCTTCATGACCTGCGTGGTTCATGGCTTCGAAAGCCATCCCCCCGGTCAACGCTCCATCTCCAATCACGGCCACCCGGTGATGGTTTTCTCCTTTGATTTTATCAGCCAAGGCCATACCCAGAGCCGCCGAAATAGAAGTCGAAGCATGACCAGTACCAAAATGATCGAAGGCACTTTCAGACATTTTAGGAAATCCACTCAAACCTCCAAATTGCCGGATGGATTCAAATTCATCATGTCTGCCAGTAAGGATCTTGTATCCATAAGCTTGATGGCCAACATCCCATATCAATGAATCTTGTGTAAAATCATATTGGTGTAATAAGGCCACAGTCAATTCAACCACTCCTAAACTCGAACTCAAGTGCCCACCTTTTCGAGAGACAACATCTACGATGTATGAGCGAAGTTCAGCACATAACAAATCAAGCTCCTTTTGAGATAAGTTTTTTACCTCAGCAGGAGCTTGAATTTTATTTAATATGTTGTATTGGCTTATTTCGGGCATTTCCAGATATTACACCCCAAATATACGCAATAACTATCCGTGTGCTGGCTGTACTCTGGCGCGTTTCACACGGCTGCCAATTTTCACCTTCGCCTTGTTCTGCATATAATACATCACAGGAACAATGACCAGTGTAAGGAATGTGGCAAATGTCAGTCCGAAAATAACCGTCCAGGACATTGGTCCCCAGAAGATTACATTGTCTCCACCAAAATAGATTTGCGGATCATATTCTGTAAAGAGTGTAAAGAAATTGATGTTCATCCCTGTTGCCAACGGTAAAAGACCCAGAACAGTTGTTATGGCTGTTAGCAATACGGGACGAAGCCTTGTTTTACCTGCTTCCACAATGCAATGAAAAAACTCATCCATTGGTAAGTATTCATCCTCAGGAATGCCCAATTCTTTCTTTCTTCTTTCTCGAACAAGGTTGGTATAATCAATCAATACAATTGCATTGTTTACAACCACCCCAGCCAGTGAAATAATTCCAATCATGGTCATAATGATGATGAAATCCATTCGGAAAATGATCAATCCTAAGAGAACACCAATGGTACTGAAAATTACAGAAGCCACAATCAAGAATGGAGTACCTGCAGAGTTAAACTGCATCACAATGATGAGGAAAATCAAGAATACTGCAATCATCAATGCTCGCATTAAGAAAGCAGTCTCTTTGGCTTGTTCCTCCTGTTGACCTGTAAATTTGAATGTATACCCAGCAGGCATGTCAAATGAAGACATATTTGCTTTGATTTCGGCTACCACTTCATTGGCATTAAACCCATCAAGTACGTTTGACGAAATACTGATTACCCTGTCCAAATCCTTACGCTTAACAGAACCAAACGTTGAAGTTCGTTTCGATTCAGCAATGGAAGAAATAGGCACTTGAACAATTTGTCCTGTTGATTGGTCCCTGAACGTTACACGTTGGTTCATCAAAACTTCAGGATTATTTCTAAATCGCTCTTCCAATCTCAATTGAATTGGATAATCATCTTCACCTTGTTTGAATTTAGACACTTCCAAACCAAACAGTGCAGTCCGCAATTCTGAAGCAACCTGTTGTGTAGAAACTCCCATTCTTCTGGCCTTTCTTCGGTCAATATCTACCAACAATTCTGGTTTACCCAATTCCAAATCAGATTTTAATTCTTCAATTCCACCAATATTTGCATCGTTGATATGACGCTTCACCTCTTCAGATATGGCAATCAACTTATCATATTCTTCTCCTACGATTTCAATATTAATGGGCTTACCCATTGGCGGGCCACCATTGTCCTGATCCACGGTTACTTGTACTCCTGCGAATCCCTTTACCGTATTTCGAATGTCTTCCATCACATCACTGGTCATCACTCCTTCACGGTATTCGAATTCACTAAATGAAACCGTAATACGTGCTTTATGAGGTGTTACACCCATTGAAGGCCCTTGGTTAGGATCACTGGTACCTTCACCAACTTGTGCAATGATGGATTCAACCAGGAAGTCCGGCTTAACATCATCACCTTTTTCTTTAACAATGCTGTCTTGAAGAAATGCCATTCTTTCAATAACAATATCTTCGATTTTAGCTGTCAACTCATTGGTGGTCTCAATGTCAGTACCTATGGGTTTTTCAATAAAGATGTTCACATAGTGAGGCTGGTTGGTTGGAAAGAACTCCACTTTTGGAGCAAACAACCCCATCAACACAAATGAAAAGAACAACATACCAATGGTTCCGCCGAAGAACCAACCCGAATGTCCTAAGGCATATTCTAAAGTTCGCTTATAACCCTTTTCAAGAATTGGTAAAAAAGTGTCCTGGAACCAAGCCGTAGCAGGCGTAAAGAAAAATTTATTCAAGAGCATGAAAAGACCAATTACAAACAGAATGTTTGCCAACGCAACAGCTCCTGCAAGCAACATAAGCACACCAGCTCCAATGAATCCGATAACACGTTTATTGAATTTGGAAGCAGGCATTTTCTCCTCATTGATTTTCATAAAAGACTTGGTCAATACTGGATTGATGACAAGAGCAACAAACAATGACGAACCGAGTACGATCATCAATGTAATAGGTAAAAATTTCATGAATTCACCCATCATTCCTGGCCACAACGCCAATGGTAGAAATGCAGCCAGCGTGGTTGCCGTGGAAGCAATAATAGGCAAGGCCACCTCTCCAACACCTTCTTTCGCAGCACGTATTGGTGTATATCCTTGATCCATCAGACGGTAAATGTTTTCAACAACCACAATTCCATTGTCTACCAACATTCCTAGCGCCAAAATAAGTGAGAACAGCACCATCATATTTAGCGTCACACCCATTGATCCCAAAATCATGAACGCCATGAACATTGACAATGGAATTGCAACTCCCACAAACAGTGCATTTCTTAACCCTAGGAAAAACAACAAGACCAATACCACCAGGATAACCCCAAAAATGATACTGTTTTCAAGGTTGTTAACCATATTACGGGTATTGTTGGATTGATCATTTGTTACTGAGATATCTAGTCCCTCAGGCAAAACGGTTGCTTTCGCCTCTTCCAATATTTCCATGATTTGGTCAGATGCATTGAGAAGGTTTTCACCACTTTTCTTCACCACATCCAACATAATCACAGGCTCCTTGTACTGTCTGGCGTAACTTTTACGTTCTTCGTAATCAAATGAAACTTGAGCAATATCTCCAAGAAAAACAATGTTTCCTTTTTCGTGCTTTACAATGATGTCATTCATCTGAGCAACATCAGAGAATTCACCTACTACACGGATTGAACGCTCCTGTTTCCCGGTTTTGAAGTTTCCACCTGAGATGGTTTTATTTTCACTAGCAATGGCATTGGCAATATCATTAAAGCTGATTTTTAATGCCTCCATTTTGTGAACGTTGATATCCACTTTTACTTCTCGCTCTCTGGCTCCTCGGATATCCACTTTAGAAATTTCATCCAGGTTTTCAATTTCATCTTCCAGGTATTCGCCGTACTCCTTCAACTTATCCATGTTGTAATCACCGGATAAATTGATGTTCATAATTGGGAATTCAGAAAAGTTCATTTCAAAAATGTTCGATTCTTGATCCAAATCGGTTGGCAATTCACTTTTCGCCTTATCTACTGCATCTTTTACCTTTCTAAGTGCATCTTCTACTTCAATATCATTTAAGAATTTGACCACGATAGTGGAATAATCCTGGATACTGGTGGAAGTAATCTTATCAACTTCAGAAATGGTGTTGATTTCCTTTTCAATAGGTCTGGTCACCAGATTTTCGATATCTACTGGCGAGTTACCCGGATAAGGAGTTCCTACATAGATTTCCGGCATGACCACTTCTGGGAAACTTTCCCTTGGCATAGAAGTATATGCCATGGATCCAAACAACAATATAATAAACAACAGTACGTATACGGTTGTCCTGTTGTTAATGGCCAGACTAGACAAACCAAACTCCCGAATGACTTTTTTATCTTCCTGAGTTGGTACGTTTTCGTTTGTGTTTTCTTCTGTCATTTTTCTATGACTTTACGTGTTTAATTTTCTTAGAATTCGATGTTTTCACCTTCAGAAACTGATCTTGCTCCTTCTGTAATCATCATTTCTGTACCTGAAAGTGAATGTTTTTTTAGCATGGTTTTTCCCTTGTAAGAAAGACCCGACTCTACAAATACTTTTTTCGCTGTTTTGTTGTTGCCATCATTATTGACAACGTAGATGTATTCTTCACCATCACTGTTTGCTTGTAAGTAATCAGTTGGAACAGTTAAAGTAGAATCGAATTTGGCATCGTTAATTTTAATAATGGCCAACAAGTTTGGCTTTAACAATTGATCCTTATTATCTAACGAAACATCAATTTTAAACGTTCTGTTTTCCGGATTAATGAATGTTCCAACTCTGGAAACTTTTGCACTCAAAGACATGTCTAATGAAGGGAAGATAACTTCTACTACATCGTCCACATGAACCTTTCCAATATATCGCTCTGACACATCGCTTGATACCTTTACAACATCCACATTGACCAAACGAACAACCGGCATGCCCGGACTTGCCATTTCACCAATTTTTGGCATGACATCCTCTACTGTTCCAGCTGCAGGAGCGGAAATGTTGGCTTTCCTAATTTGTGACATCAAGGTCATTTTTTGTTTTTCTAAGGACTCCATGCGGTTTTTGGCTTGCAGGTAATCTACTTCTGAACCAATTTTTTCATCCCAAAGAGACTTTTGTCTTTCGTACAAATCTTTGGCTAGTTCATAAGCCGTTTCAATCTCCTGAAGATTGTTTTGGAGGATTTCAGTATCCAGTTTAAGGATACGTTGTCCCTTTCGAACCGTTTGACCTTCTTGAACATCAATGGCCAACACTCTTCCTTGTGTTTCAGGAGTGATCAGCACATTCTTATCGGCTTCAACCACACCTTGAACTTCAAAAAAGTGCTCAAATGTGCCAAAAGACAATTCTTGTGCTTGAACCTTTACGATTCGTTGAACGATGGTCGTATCCAATTCAGAAATGGCCTCATCAATCGCCGCCATTTCTTCATTGATTTGCTCCATCAATGTCATCAATGAATCTTTCTGCGCATGCAATTCATCAATTTCAGATGTTGGCGCTGAATGACCACAAGCCAATAGGCTAGCGACCGTTAGTATGGATAAAAATGTTTTCATTTCTTTTTGATTAATAGTTGTTTAAGGCTTTGTCTAATGTTGATTTAGCTGATAATAAATTAAATAGTGATTGAATATAATTTCCTTGACTTTCCAGGTATTGATTGTTTGCCACAGTAACATCCAAACTGGAAGCCAATCCATTTTTTTGTTTGATGGTTGTTTTGTCTAGAATCTTTTCAGATAATTCCATGTTTTTTCTGGCCGTCTGAAATTGCTCCAAGGCATCAACATAAGATGTTCTTGCATTGCTCACCTGAAGCTTCAAATTATCCTCCATCAATTTTTTGTCGTTCTGAATTCTCTCCAATTGAATCTTTCGCTGGGCCACACGATGTTCGGTTGCAAAAGACTTAAATATGGGAACGTTCAACTGCAGACCAATGATGGTTGTTGGAAACCATTCATTCAAATCCAGGCTATTGGCAAAAGCATTTTCGGAATAATTAAAAAACGCACTTAAACTTGGCAATCTCGATGCATTTTCAGCTTTCAACTGCAATTCCGCAATTCGTTCTTGTGTCAACATCATCTTGTAATCGATGTGTTCGTCCATGTTAAGTTCCTTATTTAACAAAGCGTTTTCATCATATTTAGAATAGATATCCTGTAGATTGTCAGACAATGTTAATTCCGACTCAATTTCTCTTCCCATTTGAAAGTTTAAGGTTCTGTATGCATTTTGCACATAACGTTTTGTGGTCTCAACTCTCTTTTGAGCGTCCAAATAGATGATTTCCAATTGATCTACTTCAATATCTTCTACAAACCCCTTTTCATGAAGTGCTTTAAACTCTTTGTATTGAGATTCTAAACGACCCACATTTTCAGTGATGATGCGCTCGTTTTCTTCAGCCACCAATACATTGTAATAGGATAATGAAATCCCATCTTTAATTTGTATATCTGTTTTTTCCAACCCTTCTTCACTCAATTGCAAATAGGTTTTGGAAGCCTGAAGTCCAACAATATAGGTTCCATCAAACAACAATTGATTCGCTTGAATACCATAATTTGCTGTATTTTCTGTTCCAAATTGAACGGGCATGGTGGTTCCTTCTGCTGCGTTTGGATCGAAAAACGATGCATCTACAATTTGTACAGGTATATCTATGAAGTTTTGAAAAGTAGCTGAACCGTTCACTTGAGGCAAACCTATTGTCCAGGTTTCTTTCACCACTTTTTTGGATTCATCTACACCAAGAGCTGCATTTTTACGATTGAGGTTGTTTTCTACCCCAAATTGCTGAGCTTCCTCCAGCGTAAAATCGGATTTATCCTGTGCAAATACCGCTACATTTATGAATAGGATAGCAGAGGATATCCTGAGGAATTTATTCATGATTTTAACTTTTCTTTTTTGACTTTTTCAACTAAATATTTAATTCCTTTTTTGCTTGCAATACCACGGATATGGTATCGAAAAAATTCATGGTGTACATCCGTGAATTTGTAATCTGTTGCCGGAAACAATTCGCCATCAAACACAGCATCAAAGCGGGAGATATAAATTTTGGAAACGATTTCGGCATTTAGATCATCTCTGTACAATCCTTCTTTAATTCCATTTTTCATATTCGCCAGGATACATCGATTGATCACATCACCTTGCTCTTTTAAGAACGTTCTCCATTGGACAGGGTGGTATTTTTCTAGATCGTAGTGCACCGAGGGGTGAATTTGAGTAAGTTTTTCGTTGATATACTTTGAGATTTCCAGTTGTTCGTCTATGGCATTTAATCCTCTTGACATGACCTCTTCTACAATAATGACGTCTTGCTCACAAAAAGATGCAAGAACTTTTCCCACGAGGTCATTTTTATCTTCTACATATTTGTATAAAGTTTTCTTTGAAATTCCAAGGTGACGTGATATGTCATCCATGGTGAGGCTTTTGATTCCATATTTAATAAACAACTCGCCGACACTTGTAACTAATTCTTTTTCATTTGAAATCATGGTGCAAATAAACAAATTTTTTCACAAGGAAACAAAAAATGATTAAAATGTTTCCATTGTGTAAAATGTTTACTTGTTTACTCATCCTTATTTTTATGTTTCCACTTGTGTCCCCAACATTGTTGCATGCGCTCCTTATATTCTTCTTTTTCTTCTTCTGACATACCTTCAAATTTGGCACGCCATTTTTCTTTCATGTTATGTTTCATGGAATGTTCCTTGCACTGATGTTTATTGTGGCCTCCAAACCCCCCAAATAAAATTCTACTCAAGACTACCAAACCAATACCTTGAAACATTGATATGCTTGGTACATTCACCAAATCCGGCAATAGCCAATTCCACAACAACATGGTAATCCAACCCAATAAAACAATGGCCAATCCTCCAAAAATCACATACTTAATACATCTAAACATCCAAAACATAAGCGTTACGATAAGGTTACTTCATTAAATAAATCGGCGAGTCTCTTGCGAAGGTGCAAAATGGCGTATCTCTTTCGAGACATCAAGGTATTTTGTTTTTCGCCAGTTAGTTCAGCAATTTCTTCAAAACTCTTTTTTTCAATTTCATGCCACATAAAAACTTCCCGTTGATTTTCAGGAAGTTCATCAAGTGCAGACATAATACTTTCCCAGATCATTTCCCGCATATAATCGTCATCAGGTAACGATGACATGTCCGGAATAAAATTTTCAAAATTCAATGATTCGCCATCCTCATCATGTATGGGATTGAAATCACTAAATACCAATCCTTTTTTCTTTCTATACAGATCGGTGATTTTATTTCTTGCAACGGTAAACATCCAGCTACTGGTTTTTTCCAGCGAGTCGATGGTGGCAAAGGCGTTGGTCAATTGAAAGAGGGTATCCTGAAAGATATCTTCTGCATCTTCCAAAGAATTAACGCGTTTTCGAATGAAGTTAAACAGCTTGTTTCCTTCCTTCTTCAGCGTATTATTGATGGTCTCTTCCCTGAGGGCAGCCATATTTTTTGAATATGTCAATGCGTGGTTCATCAATCATGAAGACGCACGTACTTAATTAATCTTTTATTGTTCAATAAATATTCAGTAGCTGCTAGGCAAATTTAACTTCTTATTTTGAATACATCTTCAAAAAATAGTTCCTTTGTGCGTTATTTTTCAAAAGAATTGCAATCAATCATGTCAACAAAAAAAATAAAGGAACTGCTTGCGTCCGATGAACTGAATATTGATGTTAATGTAAAAGGATGGGTGCGAACTTTTCGCAGCAATCGTTTTATCGCCATCAATGACGGTTCATGTTTGTCCGGCATTCAGGCGGTAGTTGATTTTGAAAAAATGGATGAATCCCTTTTGAAACGCATAACAACAGGGGCTTGTCTTTCAATTACCGGAACATTGATCGAATCACAAGGAAAAGGCCAAAAGGTAGAATTGGAAGTGAAAGAATTGGAAGTGCTTGGCGACGCAGATCCGGAAGAGTATCCATTGCAACCCAAAAAGCACAGTCTTGAATTTTTAAGAACCAACGCGCATTTGCGTTTTCGAACCAATACGTATTCGGCCATATTCAGAGTTCGCCATGCATTGTCCAATGCAATTCACAACTTTTTTCATGATAGAGGATTTGTGCAACTGCACTCACCTATCATTACGGGATCTGATGCAGAAGGGGCTGGTGAAATGTTTCGCGTAACGAATTTGGATTTGCAAAACCTTCCAAAAAAGGAAGATGGAAGTATTGATTTCACCGAAGATTTTTTTGGAAAAGAAACCAACCTGACCGTTTCAGGTCAATTGGAAGCGGAACTGGCAGCAATGGCTTTGGGCAATGTTTACACATTTGGCCCAACGTTTCGTGCGGAGAATTCAAACACTACCAGACACCTGGCCGAATTTTGGATGATTGAACCAGAAATGGCGTTTTATGATCTGAATCAAAATATGGATTTGGCAGAATCATTGTTGAAAGAAACCATTGCCAAAGTGTATAACGATTGCAAGGAAGATTTAGCATTTTTAAGTAATCGTAGAATAGAAGAAGAAAAAGGCAAACCTCAGAATGAACGCAGTGCAATGAGTTTAATGGAACAATTGGAATTTGTATTATCCAATGATTTTGAGCGCATTACGTATACTGAGGCCTATGAAATTCTTCGAAATAGCAAACCGAATAAGAAAAAGAAATTTAACTATCCGGTGAATGAATGGGGAGTAGACCTGCAATCAGAACACGAGCGATACCTAGTAGAGAAGCACTTTGAAAAACCAGTTATCATTGTGGATTACCCAAAAGACATCAAGGCATTTTACATGCGGTTGAATGACGATGGCAAGACTGTTCGTGCCATGGATATTTTATTTCCTGGTATTGGGGAAATAGTGGGTGGTTCTCAAAGAGAAGAACGATATGATGAATTGGTTGCAAGAATGAAGGCCATGAACATAGATGAGGAGGAGATGTGGTGGTACCTGGATACGAGAAAATTTGGGACAGCTGTGCATAGTGGGTTCGGACTTGGTTTTGAAAGAATGGTGCAGTTTGTTACGGGTATGGGTAATATTCGTGACGTGATTCCTTTCCCCAGAGCTCCCAAGAATGCTTCATTTTAGAAAATTGATTGTCGCCTTGGATCGTGACAATATTTGTATTTTTAAGGACTGTCTATTGATGTCATGTTAAAACAGTCACTACAGCAGAAACTTCAGCAAAAATTATCTCCTCAACAAATTCAGTTGATGAAGTTGTTGCAGTTGCCAATGGTGGAACTGGAAAAACGAATCAAAGAAGAATTGGAGGAAAATCCGGCGTTGGAAGAATCTGCTGGAGCTACATTGGAAAAAGATTCAGGATCAGATAGCGAAGAAAGTGAGCCGTTGGGGGAAAACGAAAGGGATTTTGACCTTTCCGATTATTTTGAAGACGATACGCCTGGCTACAAACTGAATGCTCAGAATTACAATCCTGATCAAGAAAATAGACAGCAGCCCATTAGCATGGGTGCTACATTTTATGAACAGTTGATCCGACAAATTGGTCTCAGATTATCAGACGATCAGGAAATTAAAATTGCCGCCGTTCTCATTGGAAACCTTGATGATTCCGGTTACCTGAGAAGAGAAATGGATGCCCTGGTTGATGATTTGGCCTTTTCTCATGGTTTGGAAGTGACCGAAGAAGAAATTGAATCTGTATTGAAGATTATCCAGGATATGGATCCACCGGGAATAGGCGCTCGTGATTTACAAGAATCACTTCTGATTCAAATAAAGCGTAAGAATCAGCACGATCTTGTTATCAAGAATGCAACCTACATATTGGAGAATCTATTTGAAGCATTTACCAAAAAGCATTACACCAAAATTGTAGAACGCACCAACATTGACGAAGAAGATTTAAAGTTGGTGATCAAAGAAATTCAAAAACTCAATCCCAAGCCAGGTGGTGTGCTAAATGAGACTGAGAAACAAAATCAGGTCATCATTCCGGATTTTATTGTTGAAGTCAATGATGGGGAAATAGATCTCAAGTTAAACAGGAGAAATACACCGGAACTCAGAATCAGTAGATCGTATTCTGAGTTATTGGAAAATTATGCCAATAACAAAAAGAAGGCTACCAAACCTGAAAAAGATACCGTCATGTTCGTTCGCCAGAAGCTGGATTCAGCCAAATGGTTTATAGACGCCATCAAACAACGGCAAGAGACCTTGCTGAAAACCATGACTGCGATCATAGAAAGGCAACGTCCATTTTTCCTTGAAGGAGATGAAGGAAAAATGAGACCCATGATTTTGAAGGACATTGCAGAAAAAGTGGATTTAGACATATCAACGATTTCAAGAGTAGTAAATAGCAAGTATGTGGAATCGCCGTATGGGATTTTCAAATTAAAATACTTTTTCTCTGAATCCATTACTACACAGGACGGTCAGGAAGTATCGACGATTGAAGTAAAAAAAGTATTGAGGGAAATCATTGAAGCAGAGGATAAGAGTAAACCTGTGACTGATGAAAAACTGACCGAGATGTTAAAGGAACAGAACTACAACATAGCTCGTCGGACGGTTGCCAAATACAGGGAACAGTTAAATATCCCGGTTGCGCGGTTGAGGAAACAATTGTGAACAGATTTTGAAGTATAGTGATGCTACGTAAGTTATCCATTTCCCTTTCTTACATTTTTCATCCGGTTTTTGTACCCATTATTGGGGTGTTGATTTTTATGAATTCAAACACCTACTTGAATTTTACCTTTCGATTGCATGAAAAACTGGCCATTGCTGCCACTGTTTTGATTTATACGGTTGTATTTCCGCTGATTATCACTTCCGTATTGTATTATAAAAACTACATCAAGAGCATATTCATGTCTCGGGTTGAAGACCGAAAGTTGCCTTTTTTGGCGGTCATTTTTTTTAACATTTGGTTGATTTATTTACTTGATAGGGAGGGAGTTCCTACCGTTTTTGTTCAATTTATGCGAAGAGGAACATTGTCCGTTGCTATATTGTTTGTGTTGGCGATCAGAAAAATCAAGTGGAGTGTTCACATGACTGGAATGGGTTCATTGTTGGGAATTATCATTAAGGTGGCTGATGAATTATCCGCCAATTTTTACGAGGCAGCTATAGGGATAATACTACTCAGTGGCATTTTGGCTTGGTCAAGGTTGTACCTGGAAGTTCATAAATCCAGGGAGGTGTATCTTGGATTCATACTTGGATTACTTATGCAATCTTTTTAGAGATTCACTTAATTCAATCAAACTTGCTTGTGAGAATTTCGTAATTTCAAAGTCCTTTAAAAGGAAAGATTCAACGTTATAAAAACATCTAAATGAAGAAAACGTTACCTCTATTTTGTAGCATCCTATTTTCTTGTTCCATAGTTTTTGGTCAGGTCATTAATTCAGGTGAATTGCTTCAGACGTATACCAAAGACGAAATCAATTCGCTGATTGCAGCGGCCATTCCGCTATTTCCACCTACAGTTGAATACGGTGTAAAAGCTTACAAACTCAATTATGATACCGAGGATCCTTTTGGAGGAAGCATAGTGGCCTCAGGTGCGGTTTTGGTTCCTGATATTCCAGGCTGTGGTGATTTTCCATTAGTGTCCAATCAACACGGTACTATTCTCAAGAAAGATCGTGTGCCTTCAAATTTGTACGCAGATAATTTAGATGGTTTGTTGTTTGCCGGAAATGGATATGTGGTTTCCTTACCTGATTATTTGGGCTTGGGAGACAGTCCCGGCATGCATTATTATCAGCATGCTGAATCTGAAGCAACCGCATCCGTGGATATGATGAGAGCAAGTAGAGAGTGGATGGATTCCATCAATGTCACCTTGAATGGAGAAGTATTTCTCTCAGGATATTCTCAAGGAGGGCATTCCACCATGGCTTTGCACAAGTACATTGAGGATAATGGATTAACTACTGAATTTGATATCATTGCCAGTGCTCCACTTTCAGGCGCTTATGACTTGAATGGGCAAATTGACCGAATGCTAACAGACAGTACTTATCCGGCACCTGGATTCATTCCTTACCTTATTGAATCATACAACCAAATCTATCAAAATCTATACACCAATTTATCGGAATATTTTAAGTCACCTTATGATTCATTGATTCCAATTTATATGGATGGGACCTATACCCTAAACCAACTCAACCAACAATTGACGGACAATGTGTATGACTTGATGCAAGACTCCGTTTTACAGAATGTTATTAATGATCAAAACTTCAGTCATCCACTTCGTGCAGCGTTAAAATTAAATGAAAACTATAACTGGAAACCTGATGCTCCGGTGCGGATGTTTTATTGTGATGGTGATGAATTAGTATTCAATGAAAGTAGTTTACGTGCGGATTCGGCAATGAATGCCTTAAATGCGAATGATGTAGAGGCTATCAATGCATTTTCTGGATTTGACCATACTTTTTGCTTTCTGCCTGCTAACACACAAACATTGGAATATTTTGACCAGTTGAGTACCAAATGCGTGCTTACTTCCATTCAAGAAGAGATCAGTGATCTGAATATCAATGTTTACCCTTCACCTGCATCAGATTTTGTTAATGTCGAATTTGGTTTGGTTCTGTCGCAAGTAGAAATTTCTTTGATCAATAGCAACGGTCAATTATTGATTCAGGATAACTTGATGAACAAAGAGAGGCATCTTTTGGAGTTGAAGAATACGCCAGCGGGAATTTACCTATTGAGAATCAATACGTCAAATCAATCCATAAATCAGAGAATTGTAATACATTAGATTTTAAATAATCTAATTCAGTATGCGATTCTTTTCTTTTGCCTCATGCTTAATATTGGGGTTCATGTTAATTTCTGCGGGTCAGCCCGAAGAAGATAAGCAACAAATTCAGCAAATTTTTGAGTATGAATTAGCTCATGGCAATTCATACAGAAACTTAAAAAGTCTGTGTAAGGATGTGGGTTCACGATTGAGTGGTTCTGAAAACGCAGAAAAGGCCGTAATGTGGGCCAAAAACAAAATGATGTCCATGGATTTGGATTCGGTTTATCTACAACCAGTTAAGGTTCCACATTGGGTTCGCGGTGATGAAGAATATGGAGAAATTCTTGTTGAAGGAGATGCATTGCCTGTTCCAATTATTGCTTTGGGAGGTTCCATTGGCACTGGAAAAAAAGGGCTGGTAGCTTCTGTTGTTGAGGTTCATTCTTTTGAAGAATTAGATTCCATGGGTGTTGAACAAGTTCAAGGCAAAATTGTCTTTTTCAATCGTCCGATGGATCCTAAGGAAGTGTTCACTTTTAAAGCCTATTCCAATGCCGTTGATCAAAGAGGAGGTGGAGCAATAGCTGCTTCTAAACTAGGTGCTGTTGGTGTATTGGTGCGATCCATGACGCTTGATATCGACGACCATCCTCACACCGGAACCATGCGTTATGAAGATGAAGTAACCAAAATTCCAGGGGCTGCAATTAGTACAAAGGCTGCCGATTTTCTCAGTGGGATGCTTAAAGGAGCGAAAAATGTAAAGTTTTATATGAATATGAATTGTGAAACGCTTCCCGATGTGGATTCACATAATGTCATTGGCGAAATAAAAGGAAGTAAATACCCCAATGAAATCATTGTTGTCAGCGGACACTTGGATAGTTGGGATGTTGGTGAAGGTGCTCATGATGATGGAGCGGGTTGTATTCATGCAATGGAAGTATTGAACATCTACAAACAACTTGAAATTACTCCTGAAAGAACCATTCGATGCGTGCTTTATATGAATGAAGAAAACGGTTCCAGGGGTGGAATAAAATATGCGGAAGATTCAAAATCTGCTAAAGAAAAACACATTGCCGCCATTGAATCAGACGCTGGAGGATTCTCACCACGCGGATTTTCGTATGACGGAAAAGAGATAGAGAATGCCAGTTTTGTCAAAAGATTAGAGACTTGGGAAGGAATATTGGAAAAGTATGGCGTTCATTATTTTGAAAAAGGCTGGTCAGGCGCTGATATTCGCCATTTGAAAGATCAGGGACCTATGTTGTTTGGTTATATTCCGGACAGCCAACGTTATTTTGATTACCATCATGCCAAAACCGATGTTTTTGAAGCGGTTGATCAAAGAGAATTAAAAATGGGTGCTGCAGCAGTGTGCGCATTGACCTATTTAATCGACAAGCACAACGTCACAGACTAATTCGAAGAATGACAATTCAAGAATGGTTTGATAAATATGCTGAACACCATCAAAACTCGGTGAATGTTGTCATTCACTGGATATGTGTGCCTGCCATTTTTATCAGTTTGATTGGACTGTTAGCTGATATCCCATTCATGTTTGTTGCCAGGCAATTTCCTGTTCCGGTGGCCATGTTTATTCATCCGGGAACCATATTGATTGTATTGGGGTTGTTATTTTATGTGAGGCTTTCCATTTCCATAACTATTGGAATGTTTTTATGGTGCCTCGTGGTGTTGTATATCATTTATTGGATGGATACAGACTTGCTACAACCACTCTGGCTTATCAATCTCATCATTTTTGTTGTGGCTTGGATAGGGCAATTTATTGGTCATAAAATTGAAGGTGCCAAACCTTCTTTTATGGACGATTTGAAATTTCTGATGATTGGTCCTGCTTGGTTACTGAGTAAGATTTATAAAAAAGTGGGAATTCCACTTTAATCATGTTTGAGCCAATTCGAGTAACTGGGTATAATTCTTGAGTCTTGCTGAAACCAAGGCCTTTTCAAATAAGATTTTAAATTCTTCCTCCGAAACTTTTCCTCTCCCCCAATTAAATTCGGGCTGATGCAATTTTGATCGAAGTATAAAGTTTACATAGCAGTTTGCTACCAAATCATTGCCAGACTCAAATGGGGCAATTTCAATCAATTGGAAGAAAAGGCGAATGGCCTTTTTTTCATCTCCTGGTGAATCTCCATGCCTTGGGTTTTGAAACTCGTCAAACACCTCCTGCAACAAAGTTGGGATTCGCCATGGTTCCGCGGAATTAGTCAGTTCATTTTTTCTAAATTCTCCAGCATTTGAAACAGTACCCTGAAATATTTTCTTGTGGATCTTACTAAGGAACTTGGTCGAATATGGATTTTTTTCACGACAATCCTCTAGCCAATTTAAGGTGTCAAAGAGTTTTTCTGCAAGGGATAAATTTTCCATCTCAATGATTAGTTCGACCAGATTTGTCTTGGCTTAGCCAAGTATTCCATGACATATTTAGATTTTAGCAATTCCTTTTCATCATCACTTAGTTTCTTTTTATGAAGCATCATCAGATGGTCTACTTGATTGATTCGTTGATTCACTTTTTTCTCCGCTTCACAATTTAGTAAGTCCTCGTAAGAAGTTTCGGGAACAAATCCATATACCAGTTTGAGCCCCATGGATGCACCCACTTGTTTCAGGGTAGAGATTTTTACCTCACCGGTTAATTCAGCTTTTTCAATTTGAATAATACGACCTTGGCTAATTCCCGCTTTGGCACCCAATTCGGACGAACTCAACCCCATGGCTTTGCGCAAATTTTTGACCTGACTTTCATTGTCCTTCATCAATTGAAGGATTTGTTTGAAATAAGAAGAGACCTTATCCAATTGAAAACGCAATAAATAGGTGTTGGACATGACTATGGATTTTCTATAAAAATAAGTCATTTCTAATAATTTCACCAAATGAATACCTGTTTTTAGTCTAAACTTTTCTGTTTAATCAATGTTGGATGAGGCGTGTAACCGCAAATTGAAGCGGCTCTCTTTTAGGGACTAGAAATACAAGTCAAAATCTCTTGCTTTTTCGGTATAAATTCTTAACTTTAAGAGACTTGTATCAGCCTATGCCAAATACATTTTTCATTTCACATTTCTCACTGATACGTTATTATCAAACCATAATTACAAATCCAAAATTTCTATTATGATTGTAGAATATATTCGATATCATATCGACGCCTCACAGCTATCAACGTTTGTTGAGGCATACAAACAAGCTTCTTCCATTTTAGATAATTCAAACTTCTGTCTGGGTTATGAGTTAAGCGAATGCGAAGAAGAAAACGGCAGATTTATTATGCGAATTGAGTGGACCAGTACGGTTGATCATCTCGCAGGTTTTAGAGGTAGTGATGCCTACCAGGACTTTTTGCACATTGTGAGGCCTTATATTGACAAGGTAAAGGAAATGCGACATTATCAATTGACGGATGTCGTCAATCATAAACAACGGGAAACATCTTATTAGCTTATCTATTTCGACACTTATAAAATAGTGCAACCTTGAGTTGCAAAAGCGCCCTCCCATTCGGAGGGTGTTTTTTTTGAACCATGAACAACTGAATTCTGTGTACATAAATTCGGTATTTAAATCTGATATTTGTTACGTCGTTTTACTACCATCTGAATATTTTGAAATCAATGACACTGGAGGATTTAGGATATAATTTAGGATTTGAGAATTTTCGGAAGCAAAAAGGTCTTGATGTATTTGACGTAGGAAGAGTTATTTCTGAACATAAGGAGCGTTATGTTGTTAGGGATGACAAACAAGAATATGATGCTGAAATAGTAGGAAGCTTAAGATTTTCAGCTCAGGACAGATCAGAATTTCCGGCTGTAGGTGACTGGGTTGCTATTTCAACATATGACGGCGATAAAGCCATTATTCATGCCATATTTCCAAGGAATTCTAAAATTGAGAGACAAGCAGTTGGAGCCACTGGAGAAAAACAAATCATTGCAACCAATATTGATATTGCCTTAATCGTCCAGTCAGTTGATCGGGATTTTAATATTAATCGAATTGAAAGATACCTGACATTGTGTTATTCGTCGAATGTTGAACCCACCATTGTTCTCAATAAAATTGATCTCATAGAAGAGTCCGACTTAGCGGACTTAAAGGAGAAGATAAAAGCTAGGATACCTCAAGTTCCGGTATTTGCTCTAAGTAACCGTACATTGGAAGGAGTTAATGATCTGAGAAAATTGTTGATTACTGGACAGACCATTTGTCTGTTGGGGTCATCCGGAGTTGGAAAATCCTCGTTAACAAATACGTTAATGGGCAAGTCAGTCATGGAGACAAATGAGATCAGTAATTCCACTGGCAAAGGCAAACATGTTACCAGTCATAGAGAATTGGTTCTATTGGAAAATGGAGGAGTAATCATAGACAATCCCGGAATGAGAGAGGTAGGGTTGGCGGATGCTTCAGCCGGATTGGAACTAACCTTTGAGCCCATCATTGAGTTATCAAAAGCATGTAAATTCAATGATTGTTCACATATTTCTGAAATTGGTTGTGCCGTAATTTCTGCATTGGAAAAAGGAGAAATTGATAAAAGTACCTTAGAAAATTATCTAAAAATGCAGCGTGAAAATGATCATTTCGAATCCACTGTCGCTGAAAAAAGAAAGAAAGACAAAGATTTCGGTAAAATGGTAAAGCATTTTAAGCAGATCAAGGCATCCAAAAAGTATTGAGTATTGAGAAATGAGATAGTAGTTCTTTGATTCCCATTTATTCAACCACAATTCTTGAAATAGCGAATTGAGGATTCTCAAAAGAAACGAAGTAAATTCCCTTACTCAGTCCAGAAACATTTATGTGGTCAGCATATCTTCCTTCGCGTATTTTTATCCCTTTAATGTTGTGTATAACATACGCCACGTTATTATCTACTCCTTTAAATCTTACAATTGAACTTGCGGGATTCGGGAAAGATTTGAGTAATTGGGTTTGATGTACAACGGTAGTTATACTCGTAGCATCCTGAATGTTCATTTTTGTTAGAAAAATATTCAACCTGGAAGTACGTACGTCTCCCCAAACAGCATACAAATCATTTCCTACCAATTCTACACACATAAAGTCATTTCCACTGCCTTCCAAAATAGTATCATGGGATACCACCTGATCGGATAACAGTATTTCTCTAAACACGGTGTCATTTTTTAATCGCACAGCGGCATAGATTTCCGTTGGGACCTTGTAAGAGGTATCTCCTGATTGCCTTCTATCACGCCAGGTAATGGCTAAATCACCGTTGGCATTAAAGTCAGCCCACATCAAATCCTGCATGGCACCGTTACTTATAGGGTCTTGATTCACCCGAATGAAATCAGTCCATGAAACACCCTTGTCGAAAGACTCACTAAACAGTACATCAGGGTCGCCGTTTTGCTTGGAAAGGGTGACTAACGCCATATGACTGGCATCGGTTTCATCTGTAAAAAAGTAACCTGCTTTTTTCGCAAACTCATTGGAAACGACCGAACCCGCTGAATATGTTTGAATCACCTGATGGCTTAACGAAGTTCCTGCATTGTTTGACGAAGCCAGAATCAAGGTTGGCAATAAATTTTGTGTTAGCACATAACTTGGGTAAGTAGCATAAAAGGTACCATCCGCTCCAATAGCAGGAGAAGGCATGGGCTGAGGAATTAAACTTCCGGCCAAGAAACCAGTCGTGTCCATAAGACGCGGCAATTGAAAGCTCAAACCTCCGTCTGTACTGACGGACAAATATGGATTATAAGGAGGCAGTACATTTTGATCTGCATTCATGGACGTTACATAAATGGTTCCAGCATTTGGGCCATTTGACCGGTCAATTTCCATCCAGGGTCTATCTACACAGTATTTTCCGGGACAATCAGACAAACTGATTGCTTCTACAGCAGCATTCCAGGTAGCACCGCTATCGGTAGATTTTGTCACATAGATGGCTCCATTGGTAAACGTAATTCGGTCATAATCTATGTAACATAGAAACACATTTCCATTTTTATCAAATTGCAAAGACGGATCAGCTGATGAATTACCAGTCACCTGGTGTGGTAGGTTTTTCACAGCAGACCAGGACGAGCCACCATCTGTGGAAAATTTGGTTTTAATAACGAGGTCTTCGCCAAACTTAAAACCCATCCATGCTACCACCAAATGTTGATCATCTAAAGGATTAATTGCCAAATAAGGTTCTCCATCAAAAACCAAACCTGAAGATATGTTTTGGTTTTGCGCATTCACAGGAATATTTAAAATGAAAATCACCAAAACAAGGATGGATGAACAGTTCAACAAAATTCGAAACAACCTGGAATCGCATTGCGTCCAGATTTTCGCTCCTTGACGATTGTGCTTTTTTCGATATGATATCATAGACCTAAATTAATGAATCGATCTCATTTGATCATGATTGCTTGTCAAATTCAATTTAAAAGGTGAGGTTGCTTGATTTTCGTCAACAAAAAAAGGCGTAAATTGCCGTAATTTTTAGTTCAATTGACATTGCCGGATGGCAGATATGGCGCGTAATCAATTGATACAGAACTTATTGTTTTATTAAACCACCACAATATGAAACGTGTATCAACTTTCGGCCTTTCGTGCCTATTTCTTTTCAATACTTTTCAAACAAACAGTCAGCAATTTGCGGATGAAATAAAGGCCTACAATTTTCCAGGTTCAGCTTATAGAATGAGTACAGGGGACATCAATCAGGATGGACATGTCGATTTATTAGTGGCTTCTTCATTCTCATACGATATGGTTTCTATGTATTTAAACGATGGAAACGGTAATTTCTATGACTTTGAACAAGTCCTGGATTTGGATTGGCCAGATGCGCTATTGGCTGATATGGACGGAGATGGGGATCTTGATATTGTCACCTCGTCTTTTGGTTTAGACAGAGTTGGCTGGTACAAAAATCATGGAAGAGGGAAATTTACTCCACTTCAGTATCAATCCATTAAATCCAATGTCACTGATCCGGATAATATGTTGAGTACGGATATTGATGGAGATGGAGATATGGATGTGATTTTTCATTATGATTTCATTTTTGATAAGGTGTATGTGGCATACAACAATGGTAGTGGAATATTTAATGCATCAAATATCATTACTACCAATGGAGGAATCAGAAACATTGCTGCCGGAGATATTGATGGCGACGGTGATAAGGATATTTTATGTAGTTATGATAATAAAGTGTCTTGGTTGGAAAATACCGGGTCAGGATTTGCTTCGCTTGCCACCATCAACTCAACCATTGGCGCAACCCATGTGAACAACTGCCTCTTAGTAGATTACGATAACGATGGCGACAAGGACATCTTTTATGGTTCCATTACCTGGACCAATGCCATGATCAGTGCATCGCAATTTGGATTTGTCGAAAGTTATGGAGATGGGACATTTGCGGACAAGGTGGCAGTGGCCAATAATGTTCAGAATTCTGGTCAGATAAAACATGCTGACATGGACAATGACGGTGACATGGATTTTGTATTGACCACTAACCAAGACAATAAAATTTTATGGTACGAAAACCTTGGTTGTGGAGAATTTGCACAACAACAAATTACATCGTCATACACAAATCAAAACTCTTTGGCCATTGCAGATGTTGACAACAATGGAACAGCAGATGTTTTTGCTAGCAGCGGTATTTCTGTCTACAAGAACCTGTCTTCTGGATTCGATGAATTCACGTTTGCACGAAATGGAGGAACACAGTTACCATTTGCTTTACATACATCTGATTTGGACAATGATGGGGATTTGGATTTAATTTCTACTTCGATTGATGATCACAAAGTAGCATGGTATGAAAACATTGGCAGTAACCGTTTTGGTTATCAACGAGTAATTTCAACGTCCACATTAAAACCTAATTCTGCTGCAGCTGCAGATTTTGACGGAGATGGAGATATGGATATTGCGGTATCATCCGATTCAAGTGACAATATTGTATGGTACAAACAACAAAGCAATCTGAGTTTTTCATCTCAGACGGTCATTTCAACAGGTGTTCAGGAGCCTACATCCATTTATGCGGCCGATCTTAACGCAGATGGTAAAATGGATTTGTTATCATCCTCATATCAAGACAATAAAATTGCATGGTATGAAGGCAATGGTAATGGAACATTTGGAAGTCAGAAAGTCTTGTCCACGGGTGCTGATGGAGCACAAGTAGTGATGGCAGCAAAGTTGGATGCTGACACTTTTTATGATGTGCTTTATGCGTCCATCAACGACAATACAGTTGGTTGGTTTGAGAACAATGGTGACGAAACATTCTCCAGTTTGAAAACCATATCTTCAACAGACACGCTGGTAACCTGGGTGGATGTGATGGATGTGGAAGGAGATGGTGATATGGATGTTTTTAGTTGTGGATTATCAGGCACTATTATTTGTTATAAAAATAATGGACTGGGTTCATTTACAAGCTCAGACACCATTGATGCAACAGGTGATTATGGATTGGTTTCATTGGCGGATGTTGACCATGATGGAAGAAAAGACATTTTAGCTACTGAAATTATCAGTAATAGAATAGTATGGTTTCGAAATTTGGGGTCCGGATCTTTTTCTGGACGAATGGTTGCGGCATCTGGCATAACGGCACCAAGGCACGTGTTAGCAGTTGACGTCGATCATGATACAGATCTCGATATTGTCACCTCTGCTTATGGGGATAATGATATTTTCTTAATTAGAAACGGTGTTGTAAATCAATCTGACCTTTTTGTAACCGCTTGTGACAGTTTTGTCAGCCCTTCAGGCCAAAATGTGTACAAAAACTCCGGAATTTATATGGACACCTTGGCTAATCAATTTAATGGGGACAGCATAGTTTCTATTGATTTATATGTGGTAGGACGGGATACTCTCAGTATCCAGCGCGACCTTTGTTTTGGAGATACCACCTACATTACAACTACACCTTATACTTCCGCGGGATCATATTCTGAGCTTTTGACCAATCAATGTGGATTGGATTCTTTGGTGCAATTGGATGTATCCATCACTCATTTAGACACCACCACTATTGTGGATACCATTTGTTCCAATAGTTGCTTCAAAGTGGGAGAAACGTATTACACGCAAAGTGGAACGTATATTGACACACTCCCAAATAAATGTGGTTTTGATTCACTGATATTTTCTACGCTCGTTGTCAATGACATTAACGTCACCAATTTCACAGAAGATTTATGTAATGGAGACACCTTTTTTGTGGATACTATTCCTTTTGTAAGTTCTGGCATGTACACGGTAATATTGGAAAATCAAAAAGGTTGTGACTCCACGATTAATTTGGATCTTTCGGTGACCGCCATAACCAGTTCCATTACAGTAAATGGGGGAACCATAAACGCTATCCAGAATAGTGCTTATTCTTATCAATGGTTGGATTGTGACGATAATTTTGCTCCAATTCCTGGGGCTACTTCCAGTTCTTTTACTCCGGGTAAAGGGGGATCTTATGCCGTCTTGGTTTCAAGTAATGGATGTGAAAAACAATCGGGTTGTAAAAGTGTAGATTTTACTGGGATTGTTGATTATTCAGGCCTTACCATTGATGTTGTTCCCAATCCAACGGAAGGGACATTCCAGGTTTATTTTGATGTCACTTTACAGAATACCACGCTTACCATTACTGATTTAGTAGGGAAAGTATATCAATCCCAAAGGGTTGACAATGTTCATATGGTTTCCTTTTCGTTGGAAGACGCGCCTGATGGAGTTTACTTCGTACATTGTCAATTGCCTGGAGGTGAGACCTTCGTTGAAAAAATCATTAAACAATAGTATCGAATTGTAAAGCCTGAGTTTAGCTTCAGGCAATGTCATATTTCGAACCTGAAAAAAATTGACGTATCACCTCATCTTTTTCGGATTTCACATGATCCAAAAAAGCTTTGGCAGTTGGAGATAGTTTTTTTGATTTCAACCATATTAAATTCCAGTTGGTGATAATAGGAAGACCTTTTACAGGAATGATTCTTAAATCGCCTTGCTCCAACGCATTTTTAATGCCAATTAGCGGCATAATGGAACACCCTAAACCCGCAATCACTGCTTGTTTAAGAGCCTCGTTGGAGGTCAATTCCATTTTTTTATACGTTGATATCTTCTTAGAGGAAATGAATTGTTCCATGGCTTGCCGTGTGGCAGAACCTTGCTCCCTGTAGATTAACGGCAGTTCTTCGAATAGCTTTCGAAAGGATATTTTTTCGGGAAGTTCAAGACGAGTACCTGCAACTAAATAAAGCTTGTTTTCCATTAAAGACACTCTTTCTATGTCAAGATGATCTGGAATAACTGAAACCAGTGAAAAATCAACTTCGTTGTTTTCGAGACTTTCAACTACGCGTGTTTTATTGGTGACATCCATATTGAGATCGATACCCCTGTTTTGTTCCATGAATTTGGACAGGAAGTATGGCATAGCATACTTGCCGGTAGAGACTACGGAAATTTTCAATTTTCCCGCAAGTTGCCCCTGAAATGCCAACGTTTTGTAGTTGATGGCTTCAATTTCATTAAGAATTTTTTCTGCGGCTTCCGCAATTTCATACCCAAAGTCTGTGATGTGCAATTTTCGACCTACCACTTCCGTGAGGGGTACGGAAAATTGATCTTGAAATTTTTTTAACTGAATTGATACGGCAGGTTGGGTCAAAAAAAGCTCTTCAGATGCCTTTGTAATACTTTGATTATCAACAATTTTAGAGAATATTCTAAGTTGATTCAATGTGTAATTCATAAAATATGATTATATATATCATTATAAATATAAATAAAAATATATGAAATATTATCTTTTGATTTGTACCGATTAATAGTGCAAACGAAAATAATATCCTATGAAATTCCTTGAGAAATTAGAAAAGCAACCAACCAAAGAAGTCAACGAAACCATTGAGCTTGTGAAAGGCGGATTTACACCTTCAGAAGCGTATCATGTGGTTTCTGCGCTTATTCGTGAAAAAGTAAATTTTCATAAAATTCATCGATTGAGGCAATGTGAAGGAGATTGTAACTCTGACATATCCTATTCAAATTCGAGAATTGAAGAGTTAGAATCTCAACTTAATCTTGCTCAGCAATTTTTGCAGGCAGCTGATGCATTGGGCAAAGAAGTAAACGTTGAGAGTTCATTAAAAATAACATTAAAGTAGTTCTAAGATTTTTAAACCTCGGTGATGGAGTTTCAATTTCTAGTAGAAAACCTCAGCAATCCAGCATTACTCTTTTTCTTTCTAGGAGCGTTAGCAGTTCAGTTTAAAAGTGATTTAGAAATTCCAAAAAACTCATCGAGGTTTATATCTCTTTATTTGTTGCTTTCGATTGGATTCAAAGGAGGCCAGGAGTTAGCCCATAGTTCTTTTTCCGCAGAAATAGTATGGTCCCTTGTGTTCGGAATACTCCTGGCCTTTTCCATTCCTTTGTATTGTTTTTTCATTCTAAAGCGCAAATTCAGTATTTCCAACGCAGGCGCTATTGCAGCTTCCTATGGGTCCGTGAGCGCAGTAACATTTGTAACCACCATTTCCTTTCTTGAAATTCAGCATATTCCTTTTGGAGGACATATGGTTGCGGTCATGGCCCTGATGGAGGCACCTTCCATTTTAGTTGGAGTCTTGTTAATCAGTTATTTTGACAAGAACAATAGAGCCGAATTGGAATTGAATAAAATTGTAAAGCATGCTTTGTCCAACGGAAGTGTATTACTGATTTTAGGCAGCTTAGTCATTGGTTTTTTGGCCAATGAAGCCCAGGCAGAAGGTATCAAACCTTTTACCACGGATTTATTCAAAGGATTTTTAGCAGTGTTTTTGTTAGACATGGGCATTACCAGTGGAAAGAAGCTTAGTTCATTCATTAAGCAAGGTAAGTTTGCTTTGCTTTTTGCGATTGTGATTCCCTTAATTAACGGTTGCACGGTGGCGTGGGTCAGTGGTATTTTTATTGAACATACTGGTAATAGATTGTTGTTTGCCATTCTGGCCGCAAGCGCATCTTATATTGCTGTCCCCGCTGCAATGCGATTGGCCGCACCACAAGCCAATCCAGGATTGTATTTGCCCATGGCGCTTGCCATTACTTTCCCATTTAACATAACGTTAGGTATGCCATTGTATTTGGCCATATGTAACTTCTTTCCTTAGCAAGAGTCAACATCAATAATCCCAGATTTTAATGGGTTTTTGCTTTTGATCGTGCATGTCACTTCCATTGATTCGATCCCAAAACCGACCACCAACGATTTGTTCCGCGTCGTACGTAACTGCCAAATAATCTTCAATTTTTCCACCCAATTCTTTATTTTCCATTTCAAACGTCCAAAGTTTTAATTTGCCTTTATCGTCTTCAGCTAGGACACTTTTAACAAAGGCATGCGGGATGGGGACATCAATACCGTACTCATCTTCAGGAACACCTATCAAATCGATTTGTCGTTCGAAATAAAAAACTGGACATGTCAGCACATATGTTTCCAACACATGATCTTGTGCATTTAAGGTGCGAATAGCTTCTTCCAATTCTTTCCAGATTTTACGATTGAATTTCGGGTGTTGGGGAGACATGTTTGACAACAAAAATGTTTCACTGTTTTGAATCTCAAGAATATCATTATTGGCGCTTGCAACCAAGTGACCACGGTCGTAACCACTTCCCTGATATGCCTCAAGACCTGCTCGAAATCTTCTGGGTATGCGCGTATCGGCACGAAAATTATTCATTCGCTCCGCTTCAGAAAGTAAGTATTTGTTGCGATTGATGATCTCTAAAGTCCACTTGGCTTGCCTGAAATACCAAGAATATCCAATGGTGAAATATCGCCCTACGAGTATTTCATCACAAATTGGAGCACCGTACCTCAATTCAGGTTGAATTTGAAAGGGATTGTTCATGTAAGCAGAATTTGATGAATTCAACGTGTGAATAAAATGAAATTACTTTGGTATTGTGCTGTATTCAATACCCAATCTTGGGCATTTTACTAATTGAATAGCAATCCCGTTAGGCAATTATTTGATAATTAAATTATCTGCTATCAGCGGTATATTTGGCCTAAATGATGAAAATTTTGAAAAATTGTAAGGGTAGAACAAATCAATGGAAGGAAAACTAAAAATATGTTTAAGCGCAATTTGCCTGCTGTTTTGGATTCAATATTCAGGTAGTGGTTGCCAAGGTACGTCAGATAGAAATGCAAATAGGATCACTTCTGATCAACCAAATTCCGCGCTGAATTTTCAGAATGAAGCACATAAAATCGTTTATGAAATGGTCCAGAAAGTTGGCAACATGGATAAACTCAGATCAAAACAGGATGTTGTGTATACTAATACGTATCAAATGCCCAATGGAAATCAGGATATATCATTAGAAAAATACATTTTCGACGGTGAACTGTCTTATGGGCAATATGACATACATCAGCGCACATTTCCAAATTTGGAAGGAACCATTGAGCAAGGATATGACGGTGTGGAATATTGGTTAAAACAAAGAGGTCAAATTCTTGAGGATAAAGAATTGTTGGATGGAGTTGCCTTTAAACGACCAACCAATTTTTATTGGTTTGCGATGTTTCAAAAATTATTGGATCCTGGTCTGGTATATGAACATTTGGGCGAAAAAATTATCGAAAATGAGTTATATGATGTTGTAAGCGTTTCATTCCTATCAAGTACTGATAATCCTACAGATATCTATCAACTGTATATTCATAAGGAGACCAAACTAGTCGATCAATTTTTATTTACGGTCGTGGATAAGGGAGTAATGGATGAGCCGTTATTGATGCAATTGGAATATGAACGGATTGAAGATTTGTTGATTCCAACAAAACGCAGGTATAAAAAATCAACATGGGAGGCAGAAATAAGTAATAAACCATGGATAGAAGTAACATGGACAAATATCAAATTCAACGTGGGTTTGACCTTGGCAGATTTCAAAAAATAGGATGGAAGTGGTGTGCAAGTGCAGCGCCCCCGTTGATTCATGCATTCTTTGACACTTATGACGTTGAAATTTCTGACTTGTCAGTGGCATCTTGAATTATTGTCAATGATCAACTCTTCTTAATAGTCTATTCTTGTTTACTTACATTTTCCTATTGGTTCCCGTAAGTCTGTGACTTACGGGACAAATAAGTCAAGTTCGTAACTTGTATGTTATGAGCCGAAGTTACAAAGTCCGCAATCCTGATGGAATATATTTTATAACATTTGCAACCATAGGTTGGATTGATGTTTTCACCCGAAGAATGTACAATGAGTTAATCGTAGAAAACTTGAAATATTGTCAAAATTATAAAGGTTTGAGATTATTTGCCTGGTGTTTAATGACCAATCATATGCATTTGGTTTGTAAGTCGAACGGCCTACAAGGATTACCAGAAATTATGAGGGATTTTAAAAAATATACCAGTAAAAGAATGATTCGAGCCATTCAAGAAAATCCAAAAGAAAGTAGAAAGGCTTGGATGTTAAGCATTTTTAAGAGGGCTGGAGAATACAACAGTAACAATACATATTTCCAATTTTGGAGGCAAGATTATCACCCTATTGAAGTCTATAGCAACTGGGTAATTAATATTAAAATTAATTACATACATATGAATCCTGTTAAAGCTGGAATGGTCGACGAACCGGAACATTACATCTATAGTTCAGCGAGAAATTATGCTGGTATGCAAGGTCGATTAGAAATAGAACTATTGTAGATTGAAGTCTGAAGAATTCTGTTATTTTTCCAGCAAGTTACAAACTTGCTGGGGCCAAAATAGTGACTTGGTTGGTTGCTTATATACCAAAAGGAGAGCTGTATCCTTATAAGAATGGTTATTTGAATTTTCCGCAATGAGCGCACTTAAGTTCAAAAGCCAAATTAACACTCACTATGGTCTACTTTCGTAGAAACTGTGTGTAAGTTAAATCGAAACGGCATCGATTCACCATTTCGACTAATTCTACCAACAATGCTTGCAATCAATGAAGATGGTCTTTCGTGTAGAAACCCATTGCCATCATAACAACTTGGAGGTTTGTAATCCCATACTTCCGTAGCAATAGAATCGAATTCATAGGTAATTCCCCATTCACCATCTTCTATGAATTCAACATCTCCATCCATATATTCCATGGTACCTTGAGACGTCATTTTGAATGTCAAATCTACAATGATACCAAACGAAACTTCGGACTGAGTTGCTCCAGGATTATTTGATCTTGCGAAACTGTAATACATGTTAATAATGCTATCACGGTCACTTAGGTTAGAAGACGCTACTATTTCATGTTGAAATACATACAATTCCGAATCAATGATCATGGAAGAATTGTCATTCACTTCACAAATTATTCCTAAAGGTTCGCAAGGAAGACAACCAAAACCCAAGATAATGGAAGTGAGAAAATAAAACACACCCGGTTTCATGAACTCAAGATACGAAAATAAATTACGTGATTATTAAAGATGAATCTTTAAAAAAATTCAGACTTGTCTGAAATATTATACTATAAATTAATTAGTTAGCTTTGATACATCCAATACTCACACCATGAAAAAATTCTACTTATTTCTTTCTTTACTTTGGTTGACAATCCATGTGTCTTTGGCACAAAACAAAGTATTTGTGCTCGACACCACCAACTCAGGCATTCCTTCGAATTTGGTTGCATCCATGTTGTTCGATTCCAATGATCATTTGTGGGTAGGAACAAATACCAAAGGTATTGGACACTTTGACGGAACCAATTGGGCGTACTACAATGCTGGAAATACTCCTGGGTTGCTATCAAATTACATCAATGATATCAAAGAACACCCCAATGGTGATATGTACTTTGGAACAGGATTGGGCATAACCGTTAAATCCGGAAACACATGGACAACATACGATACTTCTAATTTCAGTTATTATACTTCCGGGACTTATTACAATCCATATCAGATCTATGTTCAGTTTGACAGCCAAGGTGACGCTTACACGGTAACTCATGGGGGAAATCCAAACGTCATCAGGGTATATAAATTTGATGGTACTTCTTGGACCATGTTGCACGAAGATACAGCGCAAGTGATCCCCAGCACATATCGATATCCCAGAGATTTTATCATCGATAATAACGATCATATTTGGGTAAAAAATGGATACAGATTTGACGGTTCCAATTGGACAGAGGTACCAAGACCTTCCGTTTTAGGTGATTATTACGAAAGCGGAATTGCCATTGACACCAATGGTATCGTGTGGACCACCTTGGAAAATCTGAACACGGTTAAAACTGCAATTGCAGTGAGCCATAATGGTGCGAACTATACCCTATACGACTCAGTTCGTTCGTCCTCTTCTTTTTTGACATGGGATATGTTTGTGAGTGTTGATCCAAACACCAATCATGTATGGTATGCAAATATGAATGCCGGAACTACACATCGATGGTTTGATGGAAGTGTGTGGCATTGGGATGTTGATTTAGAAAAGGCGATGGATTCTGCGGGGGGCTCTCAATTCTCAGATTTCGCTGTAAAGGCCATGGCTTATGACAATAAGGGAAACAAATGGATAGGTATGAACAATGCTGATGAATACCGGAAGCAGAATCCTGACAATGGAGGAATTGTCATATTCAATGAAAATGGAGTTGACCTAAGTGATTTTGCCATTGGCATGGAAGAACTTGATGAGTTAAATGTCGATTGGCAAGTTTATCCCAACCCCTCGAACGGTTCGTTTAATGTGAGCATCTCAAATGCCATTGAAGGACACCTTGAAGTCTATTCCATTCAAGGTGTCAAGGTATTCGAAACACCCATTTCGTCTTTGGGAGTGACACAAGTTAAACTTTCACCAGATGTTCAAGACGGCGTGTATGTGGTGAATTTGGTGACCAAACATGGTGTGTCTAGTAAAAAAGTTAGGGTGGGAATGGATTGATTATCATTGCTGTGCCAGCGAATCTTGATCGTTGTTTCTGATACGATCAATAACAATTCCAGTAATGATTAATCCAATACTGCTGATAGGCAAAGTGCTAAATAGGCCAAATAAAAATTGACCATCTCCCGAACTATCAGCATTCATAAATGCCCATATTTCAAAAAACAACGGATGCAGTAGAAAAGTGATTACAAAAAAGTAGGCAAATATTATCCCACTAGATAACGATTTGCCATTTTTCTTACGATCCAAATAAATGGCCCGAAATCCAAATGTTGCGGCCATATAAAGTCCAAAAATTACCACAGTGGTAAACAAAGCTACCAAGGCGTAATTGTCTATGCCCAAGACCGGGCCAAACAGATATTCCAAGGGTAAAGAAGTGGGCACCATGGTAATCAGGGCAAATCCAATCAAACTTGTAAACTCTATGACAATAAATGACAATCCAGCGGCTATCCCCGGCAAGGAAAACAAGATGCCAATGATGGATGCTTTATACTTTTTGAAGAAGCTCATTTCAGTTGAAAGATAAACACTTTGGCATTAAGCAAGCTGAGATTCAAAAAGACTTCTCGTTCCAGTAAATTAATAACTGGCTTGAAAACTTATTGACGTCAAGAAACCAGAAAATAAATCAACCATTATTCCGGATCAACCAGCACAGCTTTTTCATCCACTTCATCTGCACCGTGCGTCAACTGTTTAAGCTTTTTAACAAACAAAACCAACACCAAACCAAAGACCGTACAAAAGATAAATACGGACATAAAGATGGTCAGTTCTCCGGCATTTTGAGCTGCCTCACCCACCAAACCAGCAACCTTATTGCCAATACCACTGACAAAGAAATATGCGCCCATCATAAACGACACATACTTGGCGGGAGCCATTTTGGTGATGAACGATAGTGCAACAGGTGATATACTTAATTCGCCAATCACATGAAGCAGGTATGATGCAAACATCCACCACAACGCCGCTTTACCATCTGCACTGCTCATGGTTTCCATAGCTGCACCTGCCAGAAACAAAAACCCAAGACCTGTGATAATAGTTCCTACACCCATTTTAAATAAAGACGAACTCTCACGACCCCATTTTCGCCATTGCACCCAGAAATAAGCAATAGGACCACCAATCAGAATCACATAAAATGCATGCAATGCCTGCAAGAAACTGGCAGGCACTTCAAATGACCCAATCATACGATTGATTTTTTCCTTCGCATACAAATTCATCAAACCACCGGCTTGTTCATATGCTCCCCAGAAAACGATTACCACAATAAACGATAAGAAAAGTACGACCAAACGATCCTTTTCTTCCTTTGTCATAGGCACCTTCTTTCCTGTATTTTCTTCTCGTTTGGCAGGAATAAAATTCCCCACCTCTTTCAGGTATTTCTGTCCCCAGATGTACACGATTTGACCAATGAACATGCCAATCCCCGCCAGCCCAAAACCATAATGCCAATTGATCACCTCACCTAAATAGCCAACTAAAAGCGGTGCCGAAAATGCACCAATGTTAATGCCCACATAAAAAATGGTAAAGGCCGTATCTCGCCTGCCATCTCCCGGTTTGTATAGACCGCCCACCATTGTCGAGATATTTGGTTTCAACGCACCTACTCCCAACACAATTAGGCTAATACCGGTAAAAAACGCCCACAATGCATCAAAGGCCAGGATGAAATGACCAAAACAAAGCAATACCCCGCCTAGCATGACCGTCTTTTTTTGTCCCAGCAAACGATCCGCCAGCAAACCACCCGGCACCGACATCACATACACCATCATCGTATACCATCCATATAGCTCAAGCGCACTCACTTTGTCCCAACCCAACCCCGGATTGATTTCAGTGGTTTTCGCCGTTAGGTAAAGGATAAGTATGGCACGCATGCCATAGTAAGAAAATCGTTCCCAAAGTTCAGTAAAGAATAAAACGTACAAGCCTTTTGGATGTCCCCAGAGTGTTTCTTTGCTCACTATCTTGTTATTTGATGAAGGTCAAATTTATCAATATAAGCAGAATATGCTCATTTTTCTTTTGACCCTGTCGATTGCTGCCAGATTGCTATATTTGGTAGATGACACAAGACCCCTTTCAAGACTCAGCTTTGACTACCATTCTGGTGGTGGCTGATATGGAAAAATCCAAACGATTTTACATTGATCAATTGGGAGGAAAATTATTCAGGGAGTACGGTGGAGACTCTTTGGTCCTACAATTTCTGGAGCAATGGATCTTATTGGTGACTGCAGGAGGTCCCACTGACGATAAACCTCAAACTCATTTTATTCCTTCAGCTGACCCAGATCAAGTTAGCCATGCATTTACGATTCGTGTAAAAGATTGTGAAAAGTCCTATGGGATTTTAAAAGATAGGGGAGTGGAATTTATTACACCACCTTTTATAAGGGGTGCCGAAACGCGTTGTTTCTTTCGCGACCCTGATGGTCATTTGTTTGAAATTAGCGAGTATCGGGGTTAGGAGTGGGGTTGAGTGATTGAATCATATCCGTAACTTTGATCTAACACCGCACTATCATTCGTGAAAAGAAAAGATTTTATTCGTCTCCTGGGAATTTCCCCACTTATTGCTCAAACCATGAAAGTCAATGCACTCAACTCGTTTTTAGATGCTCCCAACACAGAAAAAATGCCGGTTCTCTTTCTTGGACATGGTAGTCCCATAAATGGCATTGAAGACAACGAATTTGTAAGAGGGTTTCAGAAAATAGGGCAGGAGATTAACAAACCCAAAGCGATATTATGCATTTCTGCACATTGGGAGACAAAGGGAACTTATGTTACGGCTATGGAACAACCGCGCACCATCCATGATTTTGGAGGTTTTCCACCAGCGTTGTACGAGGTACAATATCCCGCCCCCGGCAGCCCACAATTGGCCAATGAAACCAAAAAAATCATTCAGTCGACTGACGTACACTTGGATCATAAATGGGGTTTGGACCATGGAGCATGGACCGTCATCAAACAGATGTATCCAGATGCCGATGTACCAGTAATTCAGCTCAGCCTGGATTATACCCAACCAGCGTCTTACCATTTTGCATTGGCTAGAGAGTTGAGCACCTTGCGACATAAAGGAGTATTGATTGTGGGAAGTGGCAACATGGTGCACAATCTTGGTAAGGTGGCATGGAATAAATTGGCTGAGCCGTTTGCCTTTGATTGGGCAAAAGAAGCCCACGATACCATGAATGCCAGTGTAATGAAGGAAGATTTTCAATCGCTTATCGATTATAATAAGCAAGGTTCTGCTTTTCAATTGGCCGTTCCTACTCCTGAACATTATTTGCCATTGTTGTATGCGTTGGCGTTAAAAGATCAAAAGGATGAAACCCACGTGTTTAATGATGAGCCGGTGGCAGGCTCATTGTACATGACATCGTACAAATTTTCAGAATGAGCGAAATTATTAATCTAAAACTAGGATGGTTACTTATCTTACTTGGCAATACCTGCTTGTCTACTTCTCAAATTGACTACCTTTAATTAACGTAATTCGAATTTCATATTAGGATGAAACGGCATATATTTCATAAATCACCTTTGACATTGATGGTCTTGGGATCAATAATGATTTACCCTGTGAAGGTTAATGCTCAAATTAATTTTGAAAGCCCAATAGTCAACCCTTTTTCGTTGGAAAATCCAGATGCCATTAGTAATAGGCCTTCATTTGCAGATTTAGATAATGACGGTGATTTAGACATATTGGTAGGGGGACATAAGGGAGATTTCTATTATTATGAAAATACGGGTACCTCGTCTGCACCAATTTTTGCATCACCTGTAACGAACTCGTTTTCACTGAGCAACGTGGGATCAGATAGTTCTCCAACCTTAAACGACTTGGACAACGATGGTGATTTGGACTTACTAACTGGAGAAGCAAATACAGATTTGATCTATTTCGAAAATGTTGGCTCATCTTCAACGCCTTTTTTGGCCGTTCCAATGACTAATCCGTTTTCTATTGCAAATCCGGTTCATCTGAATAGATGCACACCTTTTTTTGTCGATTTAGATGCTGATGGCGATTTGGATATCCTGTCCGGCACAAATGACGGGGATTTCTTTTATTACAAAAATAATGGCTCATCTACGTTACCTAACTTTTCCTCTTCTGCTTTAACTAATCCTTTTTCCTTACAAAATATTGGATTGTTCGATTGGAGTTCTGTAGCGTTAGCAGATTTAGATGCTGATGGTGATTTGGATTTACTATCCGGAAAACATCCCGGTGACTTTGTTTATTTTGAAAATACAGGTAGTTCATCATCTCCCTCGTTTGGTTCACCATTAAATAATCCGTTTTCTCTAACGAATGTTGCAACCATTTATACTCCCTTTCCAGCTTTCGCAGATTTAGACAATGATGGAGATGCTGATCTTTTGGTAGGCATAGGAGGGGATTTTTATTATTATGAAAATATATCAGTATTGACAACGGGAATTCGTTCAGTTCAATCATCTAACGTGCACATTTTTCCTAACCCTGTTCAAGACCAACTTACTGTGGAGTTTTCTCATGTTGTTCCTGATGAAATAATGGTATTCGTTTCCAACATAAACGGTGCAGAAGTCTATCATTCGGTATTGGAGGTTTCCAATGAAAAGATAATCATCAACACAGGTAATTGGAAAAGAGGAGCCTATTTGGTTAGAATTCAAGACAAAACGAATGTTCATACTTTCAAGGTCGTTAAATGATCAGCCAATTGTCAATTTAGAAATGCTTTGAGAATTAATTGGAATACAAAAAAACCGGAACAACAAAATGTCACTCCGGCTTCAATGGTGGGCCCACCAGGGCTCGAACCTGGGACCACCTGATTATGAGTCAGGTGCTCTAACCAACTGAGCTATGGGCCCGAAACAATAAAATCTAGGATTTCCGTTTCAGCCTGCAATTTTACATATTTGCAGGGAATAATACAATGGTCAAACACTTTTCCTTATGCATAACCTCGGTGACTTTGAAAATATCATCTTCGACCTTGGAGGGGTAATTATCAACCTGGATTACAAACGAACCCAACAGGCATTTGAGGCATTAGGCATGCAAAATGTAGATGAGGTTTATAGTCAGCAACAACAGCAAGGGCTGTTTGATCAATTCGAAAGAGGTGAAATTCCTGCTTCGGAATTCATCAATGAACTAAAAGGTAAATGTGCTCCCGGAACTACGGATGATCAAATCCGAGATGCATGGAATGCCATCTTATTGGACTTTCCAGTAGATCGTCTGAATTTCCTTGGGTGGTTGGGTGATGCGCATCGGTTGTTTTTGTTGAGCAATACCAATGAAATTCATTTCAAGGCGTTTAACGAGTTGCTGTTTTCAACCCGTGGATACCATGGCCTTGATCCATTTTTTGAAGAAGTTTATTATTCGCATTTGGTACACAAACGCAAGCCTGAAAAGGACATCTTTGAATTGGTACTTCAAGAAAACAATTTGGACGTAGCCACCACATTATTTTTAGATGACAGCGAGACCAATGTCATTGCAGCTGAAGAATTGGGCATTAGCACCATTCACATCTTACCAGGACTGGAATTCACGAAGTTGTATTAGGCTTTTTCCTGGCAGATTTCTACCAATACGCCACAAGTGGATTTGGGGTGGAGGAAGCAAATCAGTTTATTATCAGCGCCATCTAAGGGCTGTTCACTGAGCAGTTGAAAACCGGCCTCCTTTAATCGTTTCATTTCGGCAACAATGTCTTCGACGTCAAAAGCTATGTGATGAATGCCCTGGCCACGTTTGTCGATGAATTTAGAAATAGCACTTTCGGGATTGGTGGATTCGAGCAATTCTATTTTGCTTTCTCCCACCTGGTAGAAGCTGGTAATCACACCTTCACGTTCCACCTGTTCTTTTTTATAGCTTTTGCCATTAAGCAATTTGTCAAAGGTTTCTTCGGCGGTTTTAATGTCGCCAACAGCTATTCCGAGGTGCTCTATTTTTTTCATGGCAAAAAAAAAGCAAGGTTGCTGCACCTTGCTTTTTTTGATTCTGAATGTAGATTATTTCTTGTCGAAAGTTTCGGTTTTGTTGTCGAAACTCAAGTAATACGTTCCTTTTTTGAGGTTGGTAGCATCTAGCTTGTTGCCAAATCCTCGTTTTACGATATTTCCGTAAGCGTCGTATACTTCGTACAATGTTTCAGCAGAAAAGTCGATAGCTTCTTTCACTTTACCTTCTGGGCTGAATGTAACCGCAGGAGCAGTGGAGATAGCCTTAGCTGACTTGCTGTAACGTGGACTTCCGGTATAATCGATTTGTTTTACACGTACTTTGTTTTCTCCTGAATGAGGAGTGATTTTGAATACATAAGAGTTTTCTTTTGGAGAACCAACACCTTCTACTTCACCTACTTTTACCCACTTGTTCCAACGGTATTGCTCAACAATATACGTTAGGATGCCAGATTCTTTAGTGGTAGAGAAATTGAATGTACCGTCAGCCGCAAGTGAAATTTTTGAAACTTCAAATGTACTTTTTGGTTTAAGCACCTCTGGATTCAATACGCGTGGCTTGCAATCGTCCTTGTGCTTAATTTTTACGGTAACAGGATCACCTAATTTCAAATTGAAGTTGGTAAAGTCAACTTCAAACGCACTGGAATTGATTTCATCAGTAGTTACATCACCGTTGATGGTTACCTCAAATGTGCAAAAACCAACTCCAGAGCTGGCAAATGGGTTTTGTACATACAGGTTTTTCCCTTGGTAGTGTCCTTCTAAAACAACAACTCCTGCAAGCGAAGTTGCCATTCCACCAAGTAAGAAAACAATACCTAATCCTAGTTTCTTCATTAGATTGTTAATATTCTATTTCCACGAATCTGTTATTGCAATATTATAATCAAAATACTATAATTCAAAATAAAATTAAATATTTATCAGAATTGAAATATAGCAATAAGTCAGACATTTTAATTCAACTTTTTATACCAATTTGCAAAATGTGTGCCGAAAAGGCTAAACGTCACGTTATTAGGCCTTTTTATCACTTCCATTCATTGCCACGGGCTCAGATTTATATGTCTTTAACCTGATTTTTATTTCTTCAAGATGTTTCAATTTTAACGGGTTTCGCCATTTTTTTGCGGTTTCCGTAAAATAATTGTGCGTCTCGAGAAATTTAACTTGCAGTTCATCCCAGTGTTTATCCGACTGTACCATGTCTCTGGCCATCAATTCTTTCTTCAAATTATCGCTGATCTCATGAAAATCATCCCGACCCAGGTAGTCCAAATCTGCATCGCGCAAAATTTCCTCCATGCGATTGGTTGGCTGATTAACTGATATAGTGGACAATATGAGCTTTTCTACTACTTCCAGTTGCTCTTCATTAAACTTGTATTTCGGCAAGTCCGCATGTACCATTTCTACACCCACATGTTCGTTGTTCACGTATTTTTTGATAAATCCAGCATCGTGGTATAGGGCTGCAATTTTGATCAGATATATTTCTTCACCGGCAATGTTTTCAGCTAATGCTAATCGTTCTGCAGCACTACAGACATCAATAGCGTGTTGAGGGCTATGGTAATACAAGGTTTCAGGCAGTTTTTGCTGCAGTTTTTTCAGGATATTTTGCTCGGCACCTGTGAAGTTTACCTTACTGAACAGATAGGTATCTACATATTTCCAGAACGTTTCATTGGGTTCAATGCCTTTACCATCCACTGACAATTCTTCTTTGATACCATTGACAAAATACATATCAATGTCTCCTTTGTTTTTTGCATGGATTTTACCACGGTATTGGCAATCAAAAAAGAAGCGAATTTCTTCGTAAGTGGCTTCAGATACATTCACCTTGCCTACTTCACCACCAGACTCCGTTCGTGCAGCAACATTTACCGTATCGCCCCAAATATCATAGGCAAATCGTTTGATGCCAATTACACCAGCAATGATAACTCCCGTATGAATTCCCAATCGCAATCCCCATGGTTGTTCATTGGAATTTTCATTGAACTCATCCATGGCTCGCTGAATTTCCAAACCAGCCAAAACAACATCAATCGGGTTACTCTTGTTTCGGATAGGAATACCACCCGCACACATATAGGCATCTCCAATGGTCTTGATCTTTTCTACATTGTATTTTTCAATGATTTCATCAAATTTGACAAAGAAATTATCAAGCTTTTCAACCAATTTATTTGGCTCAAGGGATTCAGAGATTTTGGTAAAGCCTTTGAAATCGGTAAACATTACAGACACTTTACGATAATTTCTTGCGGTGGCCTTTCCCTTCATTTTCAATTCCTCCACAGTACTCTCCGGCAATACATTTAGCAGTAATGTTTCCAGTTTGTCTTTTTCCTCTTCTAGTAATACTTTTTGTTTCTCGATTTCTTCTTTTTGGCCCATCACCTGAATGGTACGCTCCTTCACTTGCGATTCCAAAATGGCTTTTTGCGCTTTGATATTTTTCAATCGAATGCGGTAGAAGTTGATCACACTTCCAGCCACTAATAAGAAGGCAGCTATTTGCACCCACAATATCTTCCAAAAGGGTGGTTTGATGACAACTCGAATACTGGTTTCTTCACCCCAAATGTCGTCGCTATTGGTTCCTTTAACCCGAAATATATACTCTCCAGGATCCAGGTTGGTGTACTTGGCCTTGCGCGTATTTTCTTCGTAAACCCAGTTTTCATCAAATCCTTCGAGAATGTAGGCATATCTGTTTCGCTCAGGAAGAGAATAGTGGAGAGCTGCAAAATTGATGGAGAAGACATCATCTTTATAGGACAATTGTACTTCATCCAGCTCAGAAATGGCAGATGTCAATACTGAATTTTCACCAATTTCCACCTTCTTATTAAATAACTCCAGACCGGTAATAATGATTTGTGGTTGGTAGTCATTAATGCGAATGGTGGAAGGGAAGAAGGAGTTAAATCCTTTGATTCCACCGAAGAACAACTCTCCTTGTTCATTTTCGAAATAGGCGCCTACATTAAACTCATTGCTTTGAAGTCCATCATTCTCATCAAATTTATTGACTACAGTGGACTGTGTATTAAATCGAGCTATTCCGTGATTTGTACTCAACCAAAGATTTTTCTTCGAGTCACCAAGGATACCGTAAATGACATCGTTGGGCAATTCATCTTTTTGAGTAAATGATCGAAAGGTATTGTTGGAAGCGTCAAATTGGTTGAGTCCACCACCAAAAGTTCCAACCCACAAAATATCGTCATCGTCTTCATAAAGTGACAAGATGGTATTGTTGCTCAACGATTGATTGTTGCGAGGGATATTCTTAAAAATCTTGTATTCAAAATTGGTTCCATTGGTTTCTGCACGAACTAACCCGTCGTCTGTTCCTAGCCAATAAGCTCCATTGTGATCTTGCAAAGAAATACGCACTACATTTCCAGGAAGTGCACCCCCATCATATTTGGATTTCAGATGATTGGCTATACGACCAGCTGAATTGATCACGTACAACCCGTTTCGGGTACTTACCCACAATTGTCGCTGTTGGTCTTGCATGATGTGGTAAGTTCGATCTGATATTTGCTGACCGCCAAATGAATATTGAACAAATCGTTTATTGCGCTCATCAAATTGGTACAAACCTCCATCAGTACCAAGCCAAATGACATTGTTTTGATCAACATAAATATCATAAATGGAGGTGTTCTTTTTGTTTCCACCAACACTGATGTTGGGAATAAACAATTCATAGGTTTCCAATTCCCTATCATACAGGATTAAGCCCTCATTGGAGCCAAGCCATAGACGTTCTTCAGCGTCCTGGTGGATGGACCAAATGATGTTGCTGCTCATTCCACCAATGGACAGATTATCAATGAAATAATGATTGAAATTTTGCTTGAGGATGTCAAACTTATTGAGGCCTACTTCCGTTCCTATCCATAAGATACCAAATCGATCTTCGTAAATGGAAAGTACCCGATTACTGCTGAGACTGGATTCGTCATTTGCTTTTTTATCGTAATGATGAAATTTGCCAAAGTCAGGGTCTACTTTGTCCAATCCTTTGGCTTCTGTTCCTATCCAAATGTCACCGGTATGGTCAACAAATACAGTTGATAATTCGTTGCTGGATAATGAAAAAACATCATCTGGTGCGTGATATTTATGGGTGAAGGTGTTGTTTTTGACATTGAAAATATTCAACCCATTCTGTGTGGTGATATAGAGAAGGTTGTTGCTGCCTTCTACTGCGGATGTCACAAAATTACTGTTGAGGCTTTTTCCTTCAACGGCATTTTCAGATTTGGTGAATTGGAACTGCGTATTTTGTGAGATATCGTAACGTATCAGTCCGGCATTTTCGGTAGAAACCCACAAGAAGTTATGTGCAAATGATAAATCTCTAATGGCCGGCTGTTGGATGGTTTTGTTCAGGTTATTGGTCAATTCTATGATGTCGAATTTATCATCTTCGGCCAGGTATTTGTACAAGTGATTTTCAGTACTCACCCATAAATTTCCTGTGTTATCCATTTCAAGACAACGAATAATTTTGTCCCGAATACCAAATTCAGCCGCTGCGTAGGAGGTAAATTTTTCAGATTGCAAGTCAAACAAATTCAGACCATCATTGGTAGCAATCCATAGATTTCCACTGGTATCTTGAACAATGCTATTGACGAAATTGTTTGAAATGGAAGATGAGTTGTTGAGGTCGTTTTTGAAATTGATGAATTGAAATCCATCGTATTTGTTTAACCCATCTTGTGTTCCGAACCACATGAATCCTTGCTCATCCTGAAAAATACAATTGACGGTACTTTGTGAAAGACCATCTTGGATGGAAAGGTGTTTGAATTTAATGTTTGAGCGCTGGGAAAATAGGGATATAGAATTGACTAGTAAAAGAAGGATCAATCCAATTTTTACCTTATTCAGTCGATCTATAACATCCAAACCATTCATCACAGCAAGAATCTGCAGCTATTTAAAGTTAAAGATTTTAACTTCAGTTCGGCGATTGGCTGCGTGTTGTTCCCTTGAACAAGGAGTATTTTTGTCACAATTGTTGATCAATTGAGAAGAACCAAACCCTTTAGCATCAATTCGATTAGAAGCAATTCCCTTAGTTACCAAATATTTTTTAGCACTTCCAGCTCGTTTATGAGAAAGGTATTGATTGTAAACTTCTTCACCATAACTATCAGTATGAGAATTCAATTCAACCCTAACAGAGGCATTGCTCTTCATAAGATCAGCTAACTTGTCTAACGCTTCTCTTGCACCATTGTTTAGTTCCCATGAGTCGAATCCATATTGTATGGTTGGAATCACCAAAGATTCGGCCTCAACAACTTTTATGGGTTTGGTATCTGAAGTTGGTTTATCTTTTTTCGGTTCATTGAGCACAATAACATTGTCCGTATCTGTTCTTCGATAAACAAAGATGCCCTCATCATTCTTTTTCAATTCTTGAATATGATTACCTTCTCTATCTGTTATGCTCAATCGCATATCGTCTTCGAGCTCTTCAATTTTCAATAAATATTCATCCTGAATAGGTAATTTCTCAAAAGCAAAACGTCCATATTGATCCGTTCGGGTCATTGCAATCACTGCTCCATCTTCATCAATGACATAGATTTCCATTAATGGAGAGTCCGTCATGGGCAATAAAGTGAATAGCTGCCCAAATAATTTAAAACGAAGGAATCCCGGTTCGTCTTCTTCTTCTTGCAATGCAAGTTCTCCTTCTTCAATGTAAGCCAGAGTCTTAAACTCAAAATCACCATTACCTAACAACCTAACCGGGAGAGTCATACCAGTAGCTTCATCGGTAAGGAACATTTGTGCATTATCCGGAACCTCTCCTTCTGACTCATCAACTCGAATACGGTAGTCGCTTCCGGCATCCAAATTGGTAAACTTGAACTTTCCTTCCTTGTCCGTTCTAACAAATTGAACAATGTCATCATCTTCATTCAATAAGTTCAACATAACATCTTCAGCAGGTAACTCACCGTATTTAAACAATCCTAAAATATTGGGTCGTTTGGCCGTTTTTTTCTCATTTACACGGTGATAGACAAATAATCCTTGCTCATCTCTTGTGGTGGTGGCCAGTAACTCCCCTTGACCGTTGACAATATTTAGGTTGAGGTTTTCATCGTCTTCGCTTAGTTTGAATAGGTAATCATCTTCCAACGGTAATTTGTCAAATTGGAATTTTCCGTATTTATCGGCGATAGCTTTTGCCAAAACCGTTCCCTCATCGTCCACCAGAAACAAAGTCATGTCTTCACTCAAGTCAAGAGGAAGTTTATTAAAAGCTTGAGCAATAATTGTCAGCTGAACGTTGTCTTCGTCTTCCGCGTGCATCAATGTCAATTCTTCTCCTTCTAAATAGGACAATGTTTCAAACGCAAATTTGCCGTTTTGCAATCTTGAAACGGGTAGGTTTAATCCCGTAATTTTATCTTCAATGAATAATTGAGCATTTTCGGGAACCTCTCCTTCAGACTCATCCACTTGAATATGATAGGTTTCGCCGGCAGCGAGGTTATTGAACTCAAATTCTCCTTTGGCGTTGGTTCTGGTAGACATGAGCAGTTCATCCTCTTCGTTAAGTAAGTTCAAGGAAACATCATCTGCGGGGAGATTTCCGTATTTAAACAAACCTCGAATGTCAGGATTCTGAGAAGGATTCTTTTTGAATTTGTAATACACGAAATTGCCGTCAGCATTTTTTTGCGTTGTGCCTATCAACTTTCCTTCTGCACTGATGATCTTGATGGCTAAATTGGGGTCGTCTTCTTCCAGTTGAAATAGAAACTGATCTTGAACCGGCAATTTTTTGAACTCAAATCGCCCAAATTTATCAGTCTTAGCCGTGGCAATAATTAAACCCTCATCATCCAAGAGATAAACTTCCATGCCTTCTGGTAAGTCTGCGGGTAATTTGCTATAAAGCTGACCAATCAGATTTAGTTTATCCAATAACTCATCATCATTTTCTTCAAGCAGTGGCAATTCATCATAGGATTGCATGGACAAGGCTTCAAATTGAAACAAGCCTTTCTTGAGTCGTTCTACAATGGCCACTTTTTCTTTGGCACTATTGGTGAGAAACAAGGTGGCGTTATCAGGAATATTCTCATCCTTCTCATCCACAACAATGCGATAGTTCTTGTTGATTTTTACATTTTTAAAAACAAACTCACCGTTCTCATCTGTTTTAGTAATTTGCACCAATTCATCGTTCTCATCAAGCAAATTAAGCGTGGTATTTAAAGCAGGTAATTCGTCAAATTGGAAGAGCCCGGTAATATCTGTGTAAAGCGAGGAATCTTCCGGTGGAATTTTAAATACGTGATAAATATCGTCCTTACCTAATCCTCCATCCCTGTTGGAAGAGAAATAGCCATTTAATGAATCTACGCGAAAGTAACCGAAGTCATCTTTGGTAGAATTATAAGGAGATTTGAGGTTTTCAATGTCTTTCCAATCAGCAGCCTTGGAAGCTTTGAAGATGTCCAGACCTCCGTAACCAGGATAATAATTGGACGAAAAGTACAATACATCGTTTTCATCGATGTAGGAGGGAATCTCAAGTCCTTCAGAATTAATGTTGGGCCCAAGGTTTTTGGGCACCGTCCATTCACCATCCACAAAATCGGCATAATAAATATCCATGCCACCATATCCACCTTCTATGTCTGAAGCAAAATAAAGTCTTTTGGCATCATGGGACAATACTGGATTGTTGTACGAGTATTCTTTGCTGTTTAGGGTCATGGACTTATCATTTTGCCACTCTCCATCTACGAATCGTGCAAAATGAATTTCCAATTGATTGACTATGTTTCGTTGCCTGTCGTATACTTTAACGTAAGCCAATAAAGTTTGATCGGCACTTAAATATCCTGGTCCTTCAAAATTACTTTTGGTATTGATGTTGTTTGAAAATGATTCAACGGACATTAAATCGGCAGAAAGGTCAACATAAAGCAGGTTGATGATGCCATCATACTTTTCGAGGTTTTGTCCTTTTTCACTCCAATCGATGTAATTTTTTGAGGACGTAAACGCAACACCGTTTTTGTAAGCAATTGCATTAAAATCTTCCAATTCGGAGTTGACAATCTCTAGATTTTCGGATTCAAATTTGGACGGTGATGCAGACCATCCTGCAATATCATCACAAGATTGAATCATTAACTTTCCAACCAAACTTGTAGGTTCTTGTTTTGAGTACTCAACAAACTGTTCTCGAGCAAGGTTTATTTTGTTGTTGCTCTTGAGAACCTGGCCGTAATAAAGGTGTGTTTTTGAATTTACATTAGGAAGATCAACTGCTTGTTCATAATACTCTTCGGCCTTCTTGTAATCGTTGATTACTTTATAGCAGTAGGCGAGATTTTCATAGGTCTCAACAGTACCGCCATTTTTTTTCAAAGCCTTTTCGTACAGTGGAATAGCGCCGGCATAATCTTGCTCTTCAAATAGCCTATTGGCATAACTTAGCTGAGCATAAGAGTATCCATAGCTAAACAATGAGATGATTAAAATGCAGATAATTCTCATAGACAGTTCCCAACGACCTGATAAATTTAAAAATAATATCGAGGAGACCTCATTCTCGACTTAAAGACATTGAAATTATAGCCAAGAAAGATTTCATGTGAACCACTATTGAATTGAGAAAGTTCACTAAACGTGTAATCATACGAATACCCAATTTTGAACTGGTCGCTTATTTCATATTCTATTATTGCTGCGGCAACATTACTTGTTCTATAGGACACTCCAACCCAAAATACTTCGTCAAAAAGCAAGCTCAAATTCACATCCAACAATCCGGGAGTATTGGTGTTCAATCTTGCTAAAACAGAGGGTCTAAAAACAACTCTTTCATTTAATTCTACAATAGCACCACCTGTACCTGTCATGGTTGGATATATTCTGCCGTCACCTTCAAGAAACTCAGTGTCATTAAGCACTGTATATCCCAATTTCGGGGAGTTTAAGTGAGCAAATGACAATCCAGCATACCAAACATTTTGTAAGTGATAGTACAATCCAAAATCAAAATTTGGAACCGTGGAATTCTGAGTTTGTTCTTGTTCAGGGCTTGTTGTATTAACATCCTTAAAATTGACTTGTGACCAATCGTAATTGTTTCGAATGATTCCAGCTTTCAAACCAAATCCAAGCTGTCCTTTACTTACTTTATTAATTCGAATTCGATATGCATAACTTCCCATCACACCAAGTGTATTCCTTGGACCGATTTCATCATTGATAATTTCAAATCCAACCCCCATTTTTTTATTTTTCAACGGCGAGTGAATGGAAAACGTTTGGGTGCTGGGAGCCCCGTCAATATTTACCCATTGCAATCTATAGACTAACGCAGCACTCAGAATTGCTTTGTTACCTGCATATGCTGGATTGTAATTCAAAGGATTGAACATGTACTGTGTATAATTGGGATCTTGCTGCGCAACACACAAGTGCCCCAGGAATACAAAAAGCCATATGCCAATTAATCCTTTTTTCATACTAACGCGTCAATTCAACCCATCCGGAAAAATCTTCCGTAGGTGTTTTAATCACATAGAAATAAGTTCCTTCTGGTAGCTCTTTGGAATTCGAATTAAAACCTGTCCAAACTACCTGGTCATTATCATAATTCTCTCCTTCCCAAACCACATTTCCATACCGATTAAATATGTTCACTGTGTTAGGCTGATTGATTTCAATATTGTCAATGATCCAAACATCATTGAAACCATCTCCATTTGGTGTAATACCCGTATAAAATTCCAGGTTACAATCTTCTTCGTATTCAGCATCAACAATAATGGTGTCTGTTCTAGTACAAAATGTCTGACCTACAACTTTAACCGCAAACGTATCGGCTGCTAAATTTTCAAACGTTCCTGTCTCTACATCTGTCAGGTTAAAGGTATCCGTTTCATTAGCAACTTCGATGTTGTATGGACCGAGACATCCGGTAGGTGACACCACTATGACACCGGTATGCACATCAGGACATTGAGAATTTTCAGTAGCAATATCCGAGGCCAATGCTGCAAGCAACATCACATTGGGTTGCATAAATCCTTGCGTAAGTGCAAGCATACTGCCTTCATAGGTATCATAAAAAGCTTCACCTATAGAAGAAGATACATTAACCGGATCAGAATTGATTACAAATTCAGTGTAATTGCCTGTGGAACCAAGTACAGATCGTTCAATGGAAACTTGCGCATTCAATTGATTAAAAACCAATAGCATCAATCCTGTAACGGCAACTATGTATTTCAATTTCTCGCCCATGTCCACTTTCAACAGATTCATCTCATTATGGTTGATAAATCACAAACGAGAACCGTTTGTTGGCACCGGTTCCTGAACTATTGTAAATATTTACCTGAAGATCTGTACCGTTATTCGTAGTTGCAACCATACCTGGTGTTCCATTGGAAATAGTAACAACAACTGTATAATCATTCAGGTTAAAGTTCACATTGTCAATTGAAATCACATACTCACCCGTACCACTTCCCGCGGCAACGGTGAAGTTTCCTGAACCTGAATTAACGGTTGTTGATGCCGAGCCAATGTTACCATAAGCAATTGGCACCAAGTTAGCTGTTCCAGTGGCATTAACATTGATTTCATCATCACTAATGCTAACCGAGTCAATTGTCACAGTAGTTCCATCATTTGTAAGCTTACTAGTAGCTACCCAATCAGAACCGTCGTGTCTTAGTGTTTGACCAGAAGTACCTGGAGTTAACGGTCCAGTAGGTCCTGTTAATCCGGTAACACCCGTTGCTCCTGTCAATCCTGTTGCTCCAGTCACTCCAGTGGCTCCTGTAACTCCCGTTGCACCTGTAACGCCGGTTGCACCAGTAACTCCTGTTGCACCAGTTGTACCGGTAGGTCCAGTAAGTCCTGTCAATCCAGTGACACCTGTAGCACCAGTTGTACCCGTAAGTCCAGTTAATCCAGTGACACCTGTCGCACCAGTGACACCTGTCGCTCCTGTTACACCGGTAGCACCTGTTACACCAGTGGCTCCAGTAACACCAGTAGCACCTGTTGTACCGGTAGGTCCGGTAAGTCCTGTTAATCCAGTCACACCTGTTGGTCCCTGAATACCCGTAGAACCCGTCACGCCGGTAGCACCCGTTGTACCGGTAGGACCAGTAAGTCCAGTCAATCCAGTTACCCCTGTAGGTCCCTGAATACCCGTAGAACCAGTTACACCGGTAGCACCCGTTGTACCTGTAGGTCCAGTAGGTCCTGTTAATCCGGTAACACCTGTTGGCCCTTGGATACCTGTAGATCCAGTTACGCCAGTAGCACCCGTGGTTCCCGTAAGTCCTGTTAATCCAGTCACACCTGTTGGTCCCTGAATACCCGTAGCACCTGTTACACCGGTGGCACCCGTTGTACCTGTTGGTCCGGTAAGTCCTGTTAATCCGGTTACACCTGTTGGTCCCTGAATACCTGTGGATCCAGTTACACCAGTGGCACCCGTTGTACCTGTTGGTCCAGTAAGTCCTGTTAATCCGGTTACACCTGTTGGTCCCTGAATACCTGTGGATCCAGTTACACCAGTGGCACCCGTTGTACCTGTTGGTCCAGTAAGTCCTGTTAATCCGGTTACACCTGTTGGTCCCTGAATACCTGTGGCTCCGGTAACACCAGTAGCACCTGTTGTACCAGTAGGACCAGTAAGTCCCGTTAATCCAGTCACACCCGTTGGTCCTTGAATACCTGTTGCACCAGTAACACCAGTGGCACCCGTTGTACCCGTAGGTCCTGTAAGTCCTGTTAATCCGGTCACGCCTGTTGGTCCTTGTATACCTGTGGCTCCTGTAAGTCCAGTGACACCGATAGGTCCTGTTGGCCCTGTCAATCCAGTTACCCCAGTAGGTCCTTGAATACCCGTGGCTCCTGTAAGTCCTGTAAGACCCGTTACACCAATAGGTCCAGTAGGTCCTGTTAATCCGGTAACACCTGTCGGTCCTTGTATACCCGTGGCACCAGTAAGACCGGTAACACCAATAGGTCCTGTTGGCCCTGTCAATCCAGTTACACCCGTTGGTCCTTGAATACCGGTAGCTCCCGTAAGACCGGTAACACCAATAGGTCCTGTTGGTCCCATTATGTTCAATGTTGCACTACCCCATGTAGAACCATTCCATTCATACACATCTCCCGTAGATCTATCAAGGAAAATATCTCCAGAATTTACTGAAGATCCTGTAGGTCCAGAGGCTCCTGCACTTCCGTTACCGGTATACCATAGATTTCCTCTATAATTGAATACCAGCCCCCAGGTAGAGCCATTAAATTCATAGATGTCTCCATTGTCTGTATCAAGATATTGATCTCCAGTAACACCTGTAGCCCCAGGAGCGCCAGAGCCTGTGCTCAATCCACTTCCTTCAGGTCCAATGATATTGGTTGTCAATGTCCAAACTCCACCAATCAGTTCATACACATCACCATTTAATGTATTTAAATATTGGTCTCCATTTTGATCTGGTGGAATGGATGGTAATCCCGGCACTCCGGCACCAGATTCCCAAGTACTTCCTCTATCACCCGTAGGTCCTAATATTCCTCGCCCAATAGGCGATCCCCACGTGGTACCATTGTATTGATAGATATCACCTGTATTGGTATTTAAGTATTGATCATTTGCATCTGGTCCAACTGGGAATACTCCATCAATTGGAGCAATTGTTCCACTATTCCATTTACTTCCCGCACCAGTTGGCCCTTTAATGGAACCAATAATGGTCCAGGTAGTAGTCATTAACGTATACTCATAAACTGCACCTGTAATGATATCGAGATAGTAATCACCATCTTCATCTGATGCCAGAGCAACTGGTGCTCCAGATCCGTCTCTCCACGTGGTAGCATATCCGGTATCACCTTTTGGACCGATAATATTCATGCTTAGTCCCCAAGTAGAACCATCCCATTCGTATATGTCTCCAGCAACGGTATCGAGGTATTGATCTCCCAATACTTCAGATCCTCCAACTGTTGGTGCATTTGATCCTGAAGACCAAAGACTACCTTTCGGTCCAATGATATTGGTAATGGAATCCCAGGTAGTACCGTTGTATTCATATACGTTACCATTACCTCTATCCAGGTATTGATCTTGTGCAAGGTCAGTTCCGATTACAGAAGGTGCTCCAAATCCAGAACGCCATTCACTTCCTCTTTCACCAGTTGGTCCTGTTGGTCCAGTTGGGCCGGTCAATCCGGTAAGTCCAGTAACTCCAATTGGCCCTGTAGGTCCCGTCAATCCAGTAAGTCCAGTAACCCCAATAGGTCCGGTAGGTCCAGTTGGACCCGTAAGTCCTGTCAATCCAGTTACCCCAATTGGTCCGGTAGGTCCAGTAGGCCCTGTAAAACCAGTAAGTCCTGTTACCCCAATTGGTCCAGTAGGTCCAGTTAATCCGGTGAGTCCAGTTAAACCAGTTAAACCAGTTACTCCAATAGGTCCAGTAGGTCCTGTAAGTCCTGTTAATCCAGTAACACCCGTTGGTCCTTGAATACCTGTCAATCCGGTAAGTCCTGTTACTCCAATTGGTCCGGTTGGTCCCGTAGGTCCGGTATCACCCGTAGGTCCTTGAATACCCGTCATACCAGTAAGACCAGTAACTCCAATAGGCCCGGTTGGACCAGTCAATCCGGTTACACCTGTAGGGCCTTGTATACCTGTTAAACCAGTCAATCCAGTTACCCCAATTGGTCCAGTAGGTCCAGTTAATCCAGTTACACCCGTAGGTCCCTGAATACCCGTTAATCCCGTAAGACCAGTTACCCCAATAGGCCCAGTAGGTCCGGTAAGACCTGTTAATCCAGTTACACCCGTAGGTCCCTGAATACCTGTCAATCCTGTGAGTCCTGTTACCCCAATTGGTCCTGTAGGTCCGGTAAGACCTGTTAAACCAGTAACACCTGTAGGTCCTTGAATACCAGTAGCACCTGTAAGACCCGTAAGTCCAGTTACCCCAATTGGTCCTTGAGGTCCCGTAGTTCCCGTTAAACCGGTCAAACCAGTTAAACCAGTAACACCAATTGGTCCGGTAAAACCAGTAACACCAATCGGTCCGGTGGGCCCTAAAACATTGGATACAATGTTCCAGTTACCTCCAGTAAATGAATAAATATCTCCATTATTTCTGTCCAGGTATAAATCTCCGGCAAGCTCTCCACCACCAATAACCGGAGCTCCAACACCGGAAGTCCAATCTGATCCTCGTTCACCAGTAGGCCCCGTAAGTCCAGTTGTTCCTTGCGGTCCACCAGCAGATATTTTAGAATACAATGCATAAGGTACAGACCACAATTGTGACTGCCCTAAATCTTGATACCCTGATCCATCAGGGTCAATTTCAACCTTAACGAAATAAGTTCCTGCTCCCCAATCAATTTGATCAAATGCTCCGCCAGCAGTTTGAGTTCCTTGACCAACAACCAAATTGAACAATCCATATTTGTTGGTAGAAGTATTGTGTGTTTCTTCATATACAGGTGTAGTGTTTGATCCGAGATATATGCCAAATCGTACAGCTACGTTGGCATTCCCCAAGACTTGATCTTCACCACTGATTTCAACTCTGGCAATCGCCTGATAATTCATTCCTTCGGGGAAGGTCTGACCATATAAAAGGCTTGAAAGCAAAAAAGAAAAGCAAAAGACGGATGCTTTCCTCCATAATCGAAAAAAACTTTTTCCCATGATTAATTCGTGCACAAATAAGTTAAGACACTCAGATAAGCAACCGAATTACAACTTCGCTTTTCAAATCGGACTGTCAATTTGATGCAAAATAAATCATTTTGCATTGCAAGGCAAGAGTTAGACTAAAAATAGTTGCAATTAATATTTGGAAAACCAGCGTGTAATGAAAAATTCTTTGCGATTATTATTTATTCGCTTGGACTTTTTTTTGTTTTTTTTCATTCGCTTTCTAGTCTCTTTGGTTTGGAGGTCCATGTGCTTTTGAAGTGCCTCCTCATGAGCTTTTTGTGCCTCGGCTTGTTTTTCTTGATTTTGACTTTCAAGGTGTTTTTTCCTTTTTTCTACGGCTTTTGATTCTTGTTGAGCAGCACTCGTGTAAGATATTCCTACACAAACCATCATAAATGCAAATTTTATTGCCCTTTTCATCGTTATAGAGACTAACTGATTGTATAAACAATTATACATAATTTTGAATCCAATGAGATATAATGTCTATTTATTTGTTAGTACGGTTGCTCTTGTCTGTATGAGTTTGTTCGGATGTGACAAAGATGATACAACTGTTCCAACGGCATTTGTAGATCTTGAAGTGGATCTTTCGCTTCCTGATTTTGTTCCTCTTCAGTCAATCGGCGGTTGGGTGTACATTGGTGGTGGACAAAGAGGTATCATTTTATACCGATCAGATTTCTCTACATATGTGGCGTATGAAAGGCTTTGTACGTATGACCCAACTGAATCTTGCAGTACATTGGATGTTGGAGCTGCAAATATTAAGGTATTGGACAATGATTGTTGTGGTTCTGAATTTAGCCTTACCACGGGTCAGGCAATACAAGGACCGGCAGTTTTGTCTTTGAACCGCTATAGCACGGACCTGGACGGAAATATTCTATACATCACCAATTAAAAAAAGCCGTTCCAATTTGAAACGGCTCTTTCTAATTCTTAATCAAACTTGGATTAATACCTGTAATACTCAGGTTTAAATGGTCCTTTAACCGGAACACCAATGTAATCCGCTTGTTCTTGAGATAAATCTTCCAATTCAACTCCGATTTTTGAAAGGTGCAGGCTTGCAACTTTTTCATCAAGATGTTTTGGCAACATGTACACTTTGTTATCGTATTGGTCGCTGTTGTTCCACAATTCCAATTGTGCTAAGGTCTGATTCGTAAATGAATTCGACATCACAAATGATGGATGACCTGTAGCGCACCCAAGGTTAACCAATCGACCTTCAGCCAATAAAATTATATCATTACCATTTACGGTATATTTATCTACTTGTGGTTTGATAACTACTTTAGAGTCACCATGATGATTATCTAACCATGCAACATCAATTTCATTGTCAAAATGTCCAATGTTACATACGATGGTTTTGTCTGCCATGGCTTCAAAATGCTCCTTCGTAATGATGTCTTTATTACCAGTAGCAGTAACAACAATGTTTGCTTCTTTCACTGCCGTTGACATTTTCTTCACTTCAAATCCGTCCATTGCAGCTTGTAGCGCACAAATTGGATCAATTTCTGTGACAATCACTCTTGCACCAGCTCCTCTCAAGGATGCAGCCGAACCTTTTCCAACATCGCCGTAACCTGCAACAACAGCTACTTTTCCTGCAATCATAATATCTGTAGCTCGGCGAATAGCATCAACCAATGATTCTTTACAACCATATTTGTTGTCAAACTTTGACTTGGTAACTGAATCATTTACGTTGATAGCTGGCATTGGCAAAGTACCTTTGGCTTCACGCTCAATCAATCGGTGAACACCAGTTGTCGTTTCTTCAGATAGTCCTTTGATTCCACTTACCAATTCTGGATATTTATCAAGAACCATATTCGTTAGGTCACCGCCATCATCAAGAATCATATTTAATGGTTCGCCATCAGGGAAGAAAAGTGTTTGTTCAATGCACCAATCAAATTCTTCTTCATTCATTCCTTTCCAGGCATAAACCGGAATACCTTTGGCAGCAATAGCTGCAGCGGCATGATCTTGGGTAGAAAAAATATTGCAACTACTCCAGGTCACTTGTGCACCAAGATCAATAAGTGTTTCAATCAAAACGGCCGTTTGAACGGTCATGTGAAGACATCCCGCAATTCTTGCTCCGGCCAATGGATTCTTACCTTTGTATTCCTCTCGAAGTGACATTAATCCTGGCATTTCTGCCTCTGCCAATTCAATTTCTTTACGCCCCCAATCCGACATAGAAATGTCTTTTACTTTGTAAGGCATTTTATCGATTTTTGCTTCGCTCATTTCAGCTGTTTTTTTTTGCACTGCAAATTTAGGCATATTTTATATCATTATGGTCTTAATTTAAATACATGCCAATTATATCTTATAAACAAATTGGTCAAAACAAGCAGATTGGAATTTGGCAAATTGATGAAAGTATTGAAGATCTCTTGCAAAATGTGAATGCGCAAGGTTTTAACTTGAGTAGACTTTCGGAGATTTCCAATGAACAAGTAAAAAGACAATGGTTAGCCGTTAGAAATTTGCTGCACGCGATGACATCGTCATTTTGTGATATAACGTATGACGAAGTAGGTCGGCCACATTTGGATGGACAAACTTATATCTCCATTACACACTCGCATGAAAAAGTGGGTATTCAACTTTCGTCATCAAAATATGCAGGGATTGACTTACAACACAGGAACCCCAGTATTTCGAAAATCAAGGAAAAATTCATGTCTCCATTGGAAATTTCTCAGTTGGAGCTTCATCGTGAAGAAGAAGGAATGCATATAGTTTGGTGTGCTAAAGAAACCTTATTTAAGGCATTGCGCAGTGAAGGTGTTTTATTTGCCGAAGAATTGTACATAGAGCCTTTTTTATACCAACCATCTTTTGCGGTTCAAGGGACATCTGTTCATGGTGGAAAGCGATTGAAGTTTGATATGGTTTTTGAAAAAGTTGAAGATTATTTTTTGGTGTATCTTGTGAATCCTTGATATTTGCACAACACATAAATTTCAGTTGATGACCGTTTTTGAAAAGATGTGTATGGCCCGAAAGCAGCAGGTGAAACAATTTGCTGTTTTAATTGATCCAGATAAATGTGATGCTACTCATCTTCGAAAGATCATAAAAGAAGCAGAGGCGTCTGATGTGGATTATTTTTTCGTGGGTGGAAGTTTAATGGAATCTGTTCAATTCAAAGAATTTGTTGCTCAACTTAAATCAGCCACGAAAATACCGGTGGTTATTTTTCCTGGAAGTGTATATCAGGTTGATGATCAGGCTGATGCTATACTCTTGTTGTCCTTAATATCAGGCAGGAATCCAGAATTGTTAATTGGTAAACATGTGGAGGCTGCACCTTTGTTAAAGTCTTCAGGCTTGGAAATCATCAGTACGGGATATTTATTGGTGGATGGAGGTCGTTCAACAACGGTATCTTACATTAGTCAAACTACACCCATTCCTGCTGATAAATATGAGATCGCGTATTGTACCGCTCTGGCAGGAAATCAATTGGGATTGTCTACGATATATATGGATGCTGGTAGTGGAGCCAATCAAATCATACATCCTGAAATGGTGCAGAAAGTACGCAAAGCGGTTGATGGCCCTCTCATTGTAGGGGGAGGAATTCGAACCACTGAGGAAGCTCGTAAACTCTGGGATGCGGGAGCAGACGTGGTGGTGGTAGGAAATGCCATTGAAAAAGAGTCTTCGCTTATTGATGCCATTGGTAAGCTGAATCGAATCTCCATGAAATGAGTATATCGGAGATTGCTTCCGAATTTTCCGAACAGTTTCTAAGTATGTCGGCCATTGAATTGGTAGGCACCATTACAGCGCTGGTTTACATATTATTGGCTACTCGAGGATTCAGAGCTTCGTTTATTTTTGGTGGCATTAGTTCAGTAATTTTCGTTTGGATTGCACTGGTTACGCGGTATTATTTTGATGCGGTGATCAATGTGTACTATATACTGATGTCAGTTGTTGGTTGGATAAACTGGAAACCCCAGAATGATGCTGGAGTTATTCAGGTTGAATTTCTTGCTCAGAAGGTTTTCTATCGTTGGTTGATTATTGCCGGATTGGTTTGTATTCTTTGTGCTTTTGTTGTGGATCAATTTTCCAATCCCGCTCTTGTTTATCTGGATTCATTTACAACTGTATTTGCCTTTCTGGCCACATGGATGTTGGTGAAGAAATACAAGGAAAATTGGTTAATCTGGATAGTGGTTGACCTGGTGGCGGCTGGCATGTATTATTACAAAGAGTGGTATTTTGTAAGTGCTTTGTTTGTTTTGTATACCTTTTTTGCCATCTATGGGTATTTCAAATGGAATAGTATTCAAAAAAGCAATTCATGAATATTGCAATTACAGGTCCGGAATCTTCAGGTAAGACTTATTTAGCTGAATATCTGCATCAACAATTTCAGAGTTCCCTTGTTCTGGAATATGCCCGTGAATACCTTCAAGAAACTTCACCAGAATATCATTATGAGGATTTCAAAAACATGGCTCAAGGACAATGGCAAAACATGTGTGATGCTAAATTATCAAAGGAATTGACCATATTTGATACGGACATGGTAGTCTTTCATGTCTGGAGTAATGTTAAATATAATAGGGTAGAACCATGGTTGGAGAAAATGGTGAAGAACCAACCAGTAGATGTATATTTTTTGTGCTACCCTGATTTGAAATGGGAATATGATGAATTGCGAGAATATCCCAATGAGGAAGAACGAATCCGATTATTTGAAATGTACGTGGAGGTGTTAGACATGTTTAACTGTTCGTATCAAATAGTGAAAGGCAATGAGCAAGAAAGAGTAGAATTTTGTTTATCAGAAGTTAGAAAAATGCTCGAAAATGAATCGTGATATACAACGCATCGACTACTTGAACATTGGTTTGATGGCGATTTCACTATTGCTTGCAAGTGTGCTTCCATTCCGATTGTTTTTGATCGTCTACGCTATCTTGGGACCGCTTCACTATTTGACGGAAATTGGTTGGTTACGTGATCGATCTTATTTTATGCATGAGAAGCGTAATTATAAGGTTCTGGCCGCTTTATGCACTATCATCTTTTTGGGCATCGTATTAAATGAACCATTGATTATTGAATTTACCTCAGCGCTGGAATCTACTTTTATTGTAGGAACAATCATTGATTTTTTGAAAACACATGGTCCGGCCATGAGTTTATGGGCATTGGTTTATGCTTTGTTAACCATTATAAAAATGTCCAAAGCAGTTAAATGGTTCGTTATGTTAATGGTAGTCATAGCTTCCCTCTATTTAAACAAGGTTGAGAATTTTCTCGTTTGGTTTGGGTTGTTTTTACCTACCATCATTCATGTTTCGTTGTTTACAGCGTTGTTTGTTTTATACGGTGCATTAAAGAACAAGCAACAGTCGGGTTACTTATCGTTTCTATTTTTTATGATATGTGTATCGAGCATTTTTTTATTGGATATGCAAGCGATTTGGTTTGAACTCAATCAATACATACAAGATAGTTTTGTGGAATCTAACTTGATTTACCTCAATCTTTTTTTGTACAATCAATTTTGGGTGGAAGGTGCTCATTTGGATTTGACTTCTGACATTGGCGTAAAAATTCAAAGTTTCATCGCTTTTTCATACACCTATCATTATTTGAATTGGTTTTCGAAAACAAAAATCATCAAATGGCATCAGGTATCCAGAAGCTCATTGATCACCACACTAATTATTTGGGTGACATCCATGGGTTTGTATTTATACAATTACAAACTCGGTTTGATTTGCCTATCATTTCTGAGCATTCTTCATGTTTTTTTAGAGTTTCCATTGAATTGGATCAGCATTCGCGGTATTGGACGTGCCATGATGGGTCGACAAGATATTTGATCACTTGTTGATCTAACTTTAATTTGTAGGTTTGCACTCACACTGGGGTGCCTAATTCGGCTGAGATCATACCCATAGAACCTGCCCGGGTAATGCCGGGAAGGAAGTATGAGCACAATTCGATATTGACACTCCTTTTTTTGGTTTCATTAAAAATTTAATAAACATGAAAAAAGGATTATTTCTAATTTTTTATTTGGCGTATTGTTCCATTTCGTATGGGCAATATTCAGTATCCGGAGTTGTTCTGGATCAACAATCAAACCCATTACCTGGGGCTACCGTTTTGGTAGATAGTAGTTTATTGGGAACGTTCAGTAATCAATCAGGAGAGTTCAGGCTTTCAAACTTATCTGAAGGGCCCTTGAATTTTACGGTAAAATACATTGGCTATGAGGACAAACATATTTCAATTCGGCTCAGCAGTGATGTTCAGGATCAACAAATTCAATTATCCAGAGCCACTATTTTAGCCAATGAATTTGTAGTGGCCTCCACCCGAGCAAGTGCTCAGGACCCAATGACAAATTCCGACATTGAAAAAGAGGAGATTGAAGAAATCAACCTGGGTAGGGACATTCCGTACTTGTTGAATTTTAGTCCATCAGTGGTATCCACCAGTGATGCCGGAGCTGATATTGGATATACAGGAATGCGAATTCGTGGAGTAGACCAATCGAATATCAACTCCACCATTAATGGAGTGGCTTTAAATGACGCAGAAAGTCATGGTGTTTTTTGGGTCAATATGCCTGACTTTGCAACATCCCTGAATAGTGTTCAAATTCAACGTGGAGTTGGTACATCAACCAATGGTTCAGGGGCTTTTGGTGCTACGGTTAACATGCTCACAGATCATGCTGCTAAAGATTCAGCTTCTGCACAAATCAATAATTCTTTTGGTTCTTTTAATACCATTAGAAATTCCGTTTTATTCAACTCTGGACTCATTGATGATCATTGGAACTTTTCGGCAAGATTATCTTCAATTAAATCAGATGGCTATATCGATCGAGCTTCTTCTGATTTGAAATCTTATTTTGTGAGTGGTGGTTATCATTCTGGCAAAACATCCATCACGGCGCTTGTGTTTGGGGGAAAGGAAGTAACATACCAATCGTGGAATGGGATTGATAGTGCCACATTGGAAACAGAACGTACATTTAATTCTGCTGGGGCCATTTATGATGAGAATTGGAACGTGACTTCCTATTACGATAATGAGGTAGACAACTATCAGCAAGATCACAGTCAATTGATCATCAATCAACAATTATCGGATGCATGGTTACTGTCTTTTACGGGGCATTATACCTATGGTAGGGGTTATTTTGAAACCTACAAACAAGGTGCAGATATGTCTGAATACAATATAGCACCTGTTCAAATTGGTGATTCAACCATTGCATTTACCGATCTCATTCGTCGCAAGTGGTTGGATAATCATTTCTACGGTGGTGTTGCAAGTTTACAGTACCGAAAAGCGAAAACCCAATTAACCATAGGAACAGCCATCAATCAATATGTGGGTGATCATTTTGGAAGAGTTATTTGGGCAAGGTATGCGGGCAATACCAACATTCGTCATGAGTATTATGAAAATCAAGGTGTGAAAGATGATTTCAGTGCCTACGTAAAAATGAGTTACTTCCTGAGTAAGAATTTAATTGCTTACGGAGACCTGCAATTTAGATCGATAAAATATACCATTGAAGGAACTTCGGAGGAAGGAAATCTAGATCTGCAGGACAATTTTGAGTTTGTTAACCCAAAGGCCGGGTTGAGGTACAGTTTAAATGACAGAAACTCTTTTTATGCTTCTTATGCCATAGCTAACCGTGAGCCAAAGCGTTCAGATTATGTAGATAATTTGGGCGAACTACCCAAACACGAGCGTTTGGATGACATTGAAATTGGACACGAGTTTTATTCTGGCCTTATTGCCATGAACACTAATTTCTATTACATGAATTACACAAATCAGTTGGTGTTGACTGGCGAATTAAATGATGTTGGAACACCGATTCGAGAAAATGTAGGAAGCAGTTACCGTATGGGAATTGAATGGTCTGCGCAAATCAAGTATGGTAAACATATTGAAGTTCAGCCAAATGTTACGTATAGCGTAAACCAAAATGTGGATTACAAAACAGAACAGGACAATGAAGTAATTCAGCATGGAAGTACCAACATTGTATTTTCTCCTGATTGGATTTCAGGCATTCGATTCCATTATTTTCCAATTGAAAATGTTCGCCTAAGTCTTTACAACAAATTTGTTGGAGAGCAATACATGAACAATGAAAATTCAAAATCTTCTGTCTTGGACGCGTATAATGTGACCGACTTTCAGTTCAATTATGAATTCGGAATAGGTCCGTTTAAAAAGATTCGGTTGACCGCCATGGTGAACAATATATTAGACACAGAATATGTATCCAACGGATATATGTGGGGAACTACTCCTTATTATTATCCTCAGGCCACAAGAAATTACATGATGGCCCTGGGACTTACTTTTTAATTATGGCAATTGCAGCTTTTGGAAAAACTGATATTGGTTCGGGGAAGCCAGAGCTGCAGTTTTGCTCTTTCATCATCAGGAATAGCAATAACGCGTAAATCAAGCTCTTTCAATGAAGTGAGGTTTCTCATCTGTTCAGGGAATGTTGTTACCTGATTGTTCCATAAATCCAGGAATTCAAGTTTGGTCAATTGCCCAATTTCTTTTGGTAAAGCAAAGATTTGATTTTGATTGGCGCTAAGCCAATTCAGTTGCGTTAGCTGACCAATTTCGGGAGGGATTTTTTGCAATTTATTCTTTGAAATGTTGAGCCATTGCAATTGAGTAAGTTCTCCGATTTCAGGTGGAAGTTCTAAAATTTTATTTTTTGAGATGTCCAGATGTGTTAAAGAGCTTAACAAAAACAGTTCTTTAGGAAGAGTTTGAAGCCTATCACCTTTTAACGATAAATGGGTAATGTTTTTGTATTCTGAAGAATCTTGTGGGATTTCTTTTGCCCAGGAAATATTCTTTTCTTGAGCGAAAACAATTAACATCATGAAACAAAAACAAAAGGTAAGGCCTGAATGTTTCATGACAATGCCTTTAGCGCCAATTCCTTGTCAACTGCAAGTTGGTTTTGAAGTTGTTCTACACTTTCAAACTTCATTTCATTTCGCAATCTTTTTTCAAAAACAATGGAAACCGTTTGGTGGTATAAATCTTGATCAAAATCAAACAGGTTAACTTCAATAGAAACATCTTTGCCTTGAAACGTGGGACGATGTCCAATGTTGAGCATTCCATTGTACTGACCGCTTGACGTTATTACTCGAACGGCATAAACACCTTTTGCAGGAACAAGTTTATATTGTTCTTCAACCACAATGTTTGCCGTTGGATATCCCAATAATCTTCCACGCCCATCTCCTTTTACAACAGAACCATCCATTTGAAATGCATATCCCAGGTATCGATTGGCACTTTCAATGTCTCCACTTTGCAAAGACTTTCTTACGCGGGTAGAGCTGATTTTATTGTCATCAATGGTTTGCCTGGAGATTTCCTCAATTTCAAACCCGTATTTATCACCCAATACTTTAAGTTGCTCCAAACCACCTTCTCGATTTTTGCCAAAATGATGATCATAACCTATGATCAGCAGCTTAACTTTAAGGGTATCTACTAAAAATTTTTTGACAAAATCTTCTGCAGAAAGATTACCAAATTCTTTGGTAAAAGGATGTATGATTATATGGTCTACCCCTGTAGCTTTTAAAAGGTTGATTTTTTCATCCAATGAATTGATCAATTTCAAGTCTGTTTGTTCAGGAAAAAGCACCATTCTCGGGTGGGGGAAAAAACTCAAAACAACAGATTCACCATGAATGCTTTTTGCTTTTTCAATTAATTGACCAATAATCTTTTGATGTCCCAAATGAACGCCATCAAAGGTTCCGATGGTCAGAACCGGTACTTTTACATCACCAATTTCACTTATGTTATTATAGGCTTTCAATGAAAAATAAAGGCATGAAACATCGCCGGTTTACCGATGCGGTCATTTATTCGCTCAAAAGTAGAAAAATAATGGTTCTTCTACTTTCAATTAATGAATTAAATATCCTATTTTTGCAGCCATTTTAAACGCAAATAATTAACACCTAGGTTTATGTCAAACACGACAGGGAAAATCAGTCAGATTATTGGTCCGGTTATCGATGTAACTTTCGGAGAAGAAACAGCAAAGTTGCCAAACATTCTGGATGCACTTGAAGTCACAAAAGACAACGGTGAAAAAGTTGTTTTGGAATGTCAACAACACATTGGAGAAGAGACGGTTAGAACCATTGCTATGGACGCTACCGATGGATTGAAGAGAGGAATGGATGTATTGTCAACAGAGGCACCTATCAAGATGCCAACGGGCGAAAAAATCAATGGACGATTGTTTAATGTTGTTGGTCAACCAATTGACGGTATGGAAGCGATTGATACTTCCAATGGAAAGCCAATTCACACAGAACCACCAAAATTTGAAGATCTATCTACACAATCAGAAGTACTTTTTACAGGTATTAAAGTGGTTGATTTGATTGAGCCTTATGCGAAGGGTGGAAAAATTGGATTGTTTGGAGGAGCTGGAGTAGGTAAAACGGTACTTATTCAGGAATTGATTAACAACATTGCCAAAGGGCACGGAGGTTTGTCTGTATTTGCAGGTGTTGGAGAACGAACCAGGGAAGGGAATGATTTGATGCGTGAAATGATTGAAGCCGGTATTTTGAAATACGGTGACGACTTTATCAAATCTATGGAAGAAGGTGGATGGGATTTGTCCAAAGTGAATGAAGAAGAATTGAAGGAATCAAAAGCAACTTTCGTATTTGGTCAGATGAATGAGCCTCCAGGAGCGAGAGCAAGGGTGGCGCTTTCAGGATTGACATTGGCAGAATATTTTAGAGATGGAGATGAAAAAGGTCGGGGAAAAGATATCCTTTTCTTTATCGACAACATTTTCCGTTTTACACAGGCGGGTTCTGAGGTATCTGCATTGTTGGGTCGTATGCCTTCAGCGGTAGGTTATCAACCAACACTAGCCACAGAAATGGGAACCATGCAGGAACGAATTACTTCTACCAAATCTGGATCTATTACTTCTGTTCAGGCAGTGTATGTTCCAGCGGATGACTTGACTGACCCTGCGCCAGCAACAACCTTCTCTCACCTTGATGCTACAACGGTGCTTTCAAGGAAAATTGCTGAGCAAGGAATTTACCCGGCGGTGGATCCATTGGATTCAACTTCCAGAATTCTTACACCAGACATCGTTGGTGAGGCACACTATAATTGTGCTCAACGAGTGAAGGAAATTCTTCAACGATACAAAGAACTTCAGGATATCATTGCCATATTAGGTATGGACGAACTTTCTGAAGAAGATAAGTTGGTTGTGCACAGAGCCAGAAGGGTAGCACGTTTCTTATCTCAACCTTTCCACGTAGCGGAAGCATTTACAGGTCTAAAAGGGGTGCTTGTGCCAATTGAAGATACCATCAAAGGTTTCAACATGATTATGGATGGTGAAGTAGATGAGTATCCTGAAGCAGCATTTAACCTTGTTGGTAACATTGAAGAGGCCATAGAAAAAGGTAAGAAAATGTTGGCTGAGGCCGAGTAAAGACGAGCTATGTTATTAGAAATCGTAACACCCGATCAAAAGTTGTTTTCCGGAGAAGTGAATTCCATTTCACTTCCTGGAACTGACGGATCGTTTGGTATATTGAACAATCACGCACCCTTAATTTCTACATTGAGAGAAGGCACCGTTAAAGTGATGATGGGGCCATTGGATTGTGAAATTGAGGAAAGCGATAAAATTTCAGTAAACGATCGCGAATTGACAGTAAATGTTAATGGCGGGGTTGTGGAAGTTCTGAAAAATAAGGTGATTATTCTAGCCGAATAATAGCGTTTTCAAGGATTTATTTTTTTGTTGTTTTGATGTCGATTGGCGTCACGTGACGTTTTTTTCTCCAGATTTTTTGAGATAACATCTTCAAGATCAATACCGGTTTGATTGGCGATACAAACCAATACAAAAAGTACATCGCCCAATTCTTCTGCCAAGTTCAAATCTTCTTCATCTGATTTGTTGGATTGTTCTCCATATTTTCGTGCGATGATGCGGGATACTTCTCCCACTTCTTCCATTAATAGTGCATTGTTCGTGAGGATATCAAAATAACGTACACCATATTTTTTGATCCAATCGTCTATTTTTTGTTGTAGCTCGTTGATTTGCATATCAATAATCCTATTCTTTGTTATGTGTATCCATAGTAATGGTTACCGGGCCATCATTGGTTAACGAAACATTCATCATAGCTCCAAATTTTCCGGATTGCACATCCATATGCACTGATTTCAGTTTTTCCAAAAATGTATGGTAGAGAGGTTCAGCTATTTCAGGCGGTGCGGATTCAATAAATGAAGGCCTGTTTCCTTTTTTTGTGCTTGCGTACAATGTAAATTGACTCACCACTAATATGCCACCGTTTATATCTTGAACAGATACGTTCATCTTTCCTGCATCATCATTGAATATGCGCATTTTGAGGATTTTAGAAATGAGCCATTCGACATCTTCATAAGAATCCTGAGATGTTATTCCGAGTAATATGAGTAATCCTTGAGAAACGGAGGCAAACCGACTGTTATCAATATCTACATGAGCAGATGAAACACGTTGAATGACAGCGCGCATGGATTATTGTTCTTGAGCTATTTTCCTGTCAATGTATTCCTTGGCTTGTTTTACCGTAATTTTTTTATCGTAGTTGTATGCTACAACAAAGGAATCATTAATGCCAACATGCTCGAGATAAGGCTTGGCGGCTACAGCGTCATCATAGGATTCGAAATGCCCAACGGAAAGTAAAGTTAGATCTCCTTGTGTATTTTCTTTAATGCCATCAATCTTCACGTATTTTTCTGCCATGTCTTGAGGAATGGTATCGCGAAAGGCACCAATTTGTAATCGGAAATGCACCTTTCCACGGATTTTATTGTGAACAGGGATGTCGTTGACGGTGATAATTTTATCATGAAACCTTCTTTCTTTATTTACATCAACAATAAAAGCATCGGTATAGCCACTTTCAATCAATACCCGTTTCACTGTTTCTGCTTGCTGACGTAAGACAAAACTTCCCACCACATATTTAACACGACCATCTTTGGCAATGAAAGCTTCCACATTTTTGATATCGTCAAATCCGGTCATTGGAACAAACTTTGAAAACGATCCAACTTGCACACCATAAAGTGGAAGTGGAGTAGTGTATTCAACATCTTGTGTTACAAACTTTGCATTTTTGATTTCGTACGGGTCATCTTCGTATTCAGGTTGTTTGAGAATGGTGTCAGGTGCCGCAGCCACTTCTTTGGTTAACTCGAAACATTCATTAACCCAAAACTGAGCATCTCGAATATATGCACCACCTATCTTTCCAATTTTTTCCTTGAAGTAATCGTTGGCGCCCTGCGCTTCATAACATCGATGATGTTGTGAATAGGCTACTGCTAAGAAGTAATACAGGTGGATGGATGCCTTGTGTTCCTCGGGTGAATCTGGATCATAATCCGGATTGACATAAGGTCTTGCTTTTTCCAGGTAATAAATGGATTGATCGCTTTTTGGATCTACATCGGTATAACATGCACCAATTAGATACATGATATTGGCATTTTTTGGGTCTTGCTTGAGCAATTCTTTAAATAACGGCAAAGCCTCCTGAGGCTTAAACATATAAAGCAATTCTTTGGCTTTCAAGAATTTCTTGTGGAACAAATCATTGCGCTGCGCGTGAGAAACGCAAACAATTAATAGAAATACGATGACCGCTCGAATTTTCATGGTATATAAACAAAAATATGCCCTTGAACCGCACAGATTATGCCGTTAATTGAAACTTTTCAATCACCATGTGTTAATAAAGAAAAAAGGTAAAATCTGGAATTACCGGATCTCGTTTTCGAAATCTCCTCTGTTCATGAGAACAACGAACGCATCGGTATATCCACTACGACGCATTTTTTCGCGAAGATTGTCTACTTCTTCCCGTGTATCTACTGAACCTACAACAAATCGCACTAACCCGTCATTTCCACGGTATGCACGAACATTTTCAGTACCACTAAATAAATAAGAAGGAATAGAATTGGCGTAAGCTCCAATTTGAACACCGAATTTTTTATGTGCGCCACTACTGCTAGCACCATCTTCATTAAATCCTTCATCTTCAAATGTGTCACCTACAAATCCATCATCAGAGGCAGGTTCTGAATCAAATGTTTTCACAATTGGAGCATTAGGATCCCCGAAATCTTCGTCTTCATTCCATCCGTATGTATCATCGTAAGGTTCAACGGGTGAAGTAGCCAATAATCCTTTCAATTCCTTCATTTTGTCAATCCATAATTGTGCATCTCGAAGATATCGTCCGTTGATGGTTCCAGTAAGTTCATGAAATTTATCGTTCGCTTGAGTAGCTGCGTCGAAGTTAAAACTTTGGGCATACGCAACAGCCAGATAGAAATAGACGTTTTGAGATACTTGCCGTTCTTCGGGGGATCGTGCATCATAATCCAGATTCATTTCCACCGTAGCGTTTTCCAAAAGGGTAATTGCACGATTATCTACAACGGGACCCATGGTAAAACAAATGGCTAACAAATATTGGAGATTCGCATTTTCAGGATCTTTTTCAAGCAAGCCTTCAATTACTGGTGCTGCCAGTTCATATTGAAATTCAGCCATGTAGGCCTTAGCCTTCTTGAATTTTTCAGCGAATTCGGGTGTCACTCCTTGCGCGTTTCCTCCCAGCACGCTCCAGACCATTATGAAAACCGCAATATATCTTTTCATCAATGCAATTATAGCGTTTTCTGTTTAATTACGATATGAAACAGATCATAATTCATGTTGTCCAAACAAGGGGTTGTTTACCTCAAATATAGTGTTTTATCTACTTGAAAATAAAAATTAAGAACCATAATGGAAACAAAAAAAAGCGAAAAACGTACAATCTTACAAATGCTCTTATTCATCTGAAATAAATTCTTGAGATGTCTTTATAAAGATGAGTTTGGGAGCCAAAATAAAGCACCGAATGAAAGAAAGTTTACTAAGCACAGGCAACTCAATGACTTCTGAATTCGTTCTTATTATACAACCGCAAATTTAGAAGCCATGGGATCAATCAATAGATATCAGTTTAAGGCAATGAACAAACGTACTCAATTGCAATATCTCCGGTTACATGGTAAAATATTGCACAGGAGAGCCAGAGGAACCTACGAGAAGGTTGTTTACCAAGTACGTAATTTCTATATTGAAGTATGGTTGGATCACAATGCCAACCGAGTGGAGAATCTTACATTGTTCAAAGATGATTCACTCTTGAAATTTGCTGCAGCTTAGGATTTTTCCGTTTGCTTTTCCAAGGTGTGGTCATTGTAAGTCATCAATGGAATTGACGTATGATGGTTAAATTTTGTCACAAGATCTTTGTGAAACCAATGATAAAAAACACCCTGCTCTTTTTCCCTCATCACCAATAAATTAGCATTGTCTTTCTCAACAAAATCTACAATGGACTCAAAAGTGTCTTTGTAGGTGGTTGATTGACGTTTCAGTTTTGGATAGGCGACTTCTTTTTCCAGCATTGCTTTGAATTCTTCAGCATCTTCTTGTTGTGTCATGGTATCTTCACTAAATGAATGCACCACATGAATAACGGAATCCATGCTTTCAGCCAACGGAATCATACTTTTGACAAGTTGAATATCGAGCTCCTCCAAATCACTGGCATATACTATATTATCGGGTAAATTGAATTCAAATTCTTCTGGGACACTGATCACCGGTGCATTTGCATTTCGAATCACGTGTGTGGCTGTTCGCCCGAAAAGAAAATCTTCCAAGCTTCTGTTGTGCCTTGTACCTTGGACAATAAAGGATATGTCTGTTTCATCCATTACTTCATTGATGGCCTCGGTAACTTCTCCCATTTTGACCATGGTTCGTAATGTTAGATTTTTTCTAACATCGGCTGATATATTGGATAATGAATCATCCAATTGCAACATGAGTGAGGCTTTAACACCACTTTTTTCCTCAACGTAATAATCGGGTCCGTCCATACCAATAATGGGAGGAGGAACGTAAGCATGCAATATGATAAGTTCCTGATTCAACGCTTTAGCAAGTCCACTGGCATAAGTAATTGCATTGTCAGCGCCCTTTGAAAAGTCTGTAAGTGCGAGGATTGTTTTCATTTTTCTTGGATTGAAGTGTTAAGATCTCAAGAAAAAGCGTTGAAAATCAGGACATGAATTAGGTTAGAACATGATTTAGCTCACATTCTATTATACAGTTTAAAAAAATCAGGGGTGTAAGAATTATTCCAAAGGCTCAACAGCCTTTATTTCCGGAGCCACTTTTTTAACTGCTTCTTCAATGCCTGCTTTGATGGTGTTGTCTCTCAGAGAACAAGTTTTGCAAGCTCCAATGAGTTCTACTCTGGCAATGTAGTCGTTATCAATGCCTACCAAACGAATGTCACCGCTATCTGCCTCAAAGAAGGGACGCAATTGGGCAATGGCTGCTTCAATTCGCGCTGTTAACTCACTATTTTCAATGAACTGCATAGGTTATTCCGCACAACCATCCATGGTTGTGATTTCAACTAGTTTGGTTGGTGATTTTTGGTTTCGTTCTTCTGTTTGTTCGATTATGTTTTCTACACATTGTGTAAATGCACTTGATTGTGTGGTCTTATCTTGCAATATGGCCGGTCTTCCAACATCAGCAGATTCTCTAATACTTTGAACTATTGGAATTTGACCTAATAGGGACATATTCAAACTTTCCGCCAAATTTTTAGTACCATCTTTTCCGAAGATATAGTACTTATTATCGGGTAATTCCTCTGGAGTGAAATAAGCCATATTTTCAATCAACCCTAAAACGGGCACGTTTATTTGTTCCAAATTAAACATACCAATCGCCTTTCGCGCGTCAATAAGGGCCATTTCTTGAGGCGTACTTACCACAACGGCTCCTGTAATAGGAACAGACTGAACCAACGACAAGTGAATGTCTCCTGTTCCAGGAGGCAAATCAATAATCATATAGTCTAGTTCACCCCAATCTGCATCAGAAAACATTTGTTTCAGTGCCTTCGAAGCCATTGGACCCCTCCATACAACGGCTTGGTCTGTGTCAGCGAAAAATCCTATGGAGAGCATTTTCACTCCATAACTTTCCACAGGCACAATCAAATTTTTACCATTGGAATCTTTTACAGTTGGCTTTTCTTTTACCACATCAAACATGAGCGGGATAGAAGGTCCATAAATGTCAGCATCAACCATACCTACTTTAAATCCTTTGGCGGCCAAACCAACTGCAATGTTTGCAGATACCGTAGATTTTCCGACACCTCCTTTCCCTGAAGCCACAGCAATAATATTTTTGACCCCAGGCAATAAATTGGTTGTAGGCGGAAGGTTGCTTTCTTTTGCTTTAACAGGATGTGCATTTATGGTGATTTGGAATCCGTCTCCCAAAAATCGTTTGATTTGATGCTCACAGGCATCCCCCATATTCTTTCGATTGTGCATAGCCGGATTGTGCAATGCAAGATCAAAAGTCAACTTTCCTTCTTCCAAGGAAACATTGCTTACCTGATTCAATGAGACAACGTCACTATTTTGTCCTGGCTCGGTAACAAATGATAATGCTTTTAAAACGTCTTCGTTGGTGTGGTTCATGAACTCTGAAATAGAATGTAAAATTATGAATTATTCATGAAGGTTATTCATGTGTTTCCACATCCAATTCCAGCAGGGGATCCCAAAATAATTGGTTAAAATTCTGAATCTTGTCATTCACCACCACAACACCTTCTTTTTCCAACAAGTTTTGCATGGTATCAATGGATTCAAAATGAAATTTTCCAGTGAGCATTCCCATTCTATTCACCACTCGATGGGCAGGAATGTTGTCAGGTTGTTGATGGGCATTGTTCATGGCCCAACCTACCATCCTAGCACCCCTCGTTTGTCCCAGGTATTTAGCAATGGCTCCATAACTGGAAACCCTGCCTTTTGGAATGAGCTTAACCACTTGATACACCATTTCAAAAAAGTCCTTATTTTTTTCAGATAGTTTCGCCAATATATCTACGATTTATTCAATGTGAATTGCAAGTAGCAGATTTTTTTCCCTTGGGCACTAAATAGTTTTTCATAGTGTGTCTGGATGGTAACCAATTCTTTTTCAGGAAGCTGATCTGTTGATTCTTGGTATAAATCAGAAGTGGAAAACAAAATAGGATCTTTTGTAATTTCCAATTGTTCAAGTGTGTAATCGTACAATTCTCTTGAATCAGTTTTTAAATTTACTGTCCCGCCTTCAACCAACATATCACGATAGTAGGTTAAAAACCTGGGTGAAGTAAGACGTTTTCGTTCACGGCTACTTTTTAATTGTGGGTCAGGAAAAGTGATCCAGATTTCATGAATTTCATTCTTGTCAAAAAAAGAAGGTAAAAATTCAATTTTGGTACGAAGAAATCGTGTATTTGAAACTCCATCTTCAAGAGACGTTTTGGCACCTCGCCACATTCTTGCTCCTTTAATGTCAATGCCTATGAAATTTTTGTTGGGATATTTTTTAGCGAGGGCAACTGTGTATTCACCCTTTCCACAGCCTAATTCCAATACTATGGGCGCATTATCCTTAAAAACTAATGATTTCCATTTGCCAAAAAAGTCATGTTTTTTATCCAATAACAAATGAAATGCAGGCTGAATAACATTTGGAAATGTTTTCATCTCAGCAAAACGCATCAGTTTCATTTTTCCACTCATTCTACAATCAATTGGAACGCTTCGGATTAAAAAAGCGTTTGAAATTACTTTTATTCTTACAGAGAAGAAACTCTGTTGTCAGTTTTTTTACTTTATTTGAATTGATTTGAACTCCATTCTTCAAATAGTCGATTTAGTCATTGGATTTTCATCAGATGACTCTCATAAAGAAGCAGTTAAGGGCTTACAACTTTCGTTGCAAAAAGGTGATACGTTGGCTGTGGTAGGTGAATCTGGCTCGGGAAAATCGGTTAGTTCATTTTCCATAATGAGACTCTTGCAAGCTCCTGGATTGGAAATATCGGGAAAGGTTCTCTTCGACCATGCTGGTGAATTGACAGACATGTTGACCATTGAAGAGAAAGTACTGCGTAAAATCAGAGGTAATGAAATAGGAATGGTTTTTCAGGAACCGCTTACTTCTTTAAACCCTGTTATACCATGTGGTAAACAGGTAGCAGAGGTGCTGAGGAATCATACCACATTGGGAAAGAAAGCAATCAAAAACAGGGTTTTGGAGATGTTCAAAGAAGTACGACTTCCAGATCCCGAGCGTGCCTTCCATGCTTATCCTCATGAATTATCAGGAGGGCAAAAACAGCGTGTTGTCATTGCAATGGCACTCATCTGTGAACCTAAGTTATTGATCGCAGATGAACCGACAACGGCTCTTGATGTAAGTGTGCAAAAAACCATTGTTGACTTGCTGAAATCGTTGCAAGAGAAATATGAAATGGCCATGATTTTTATTACGCATGATTTATCTCTTGCGGCAGAAATTGCACAAGACGTAATAGTGATGAGGCATGGTGAAATTGTTGAGGCCGGAAAAATAAGTGAAGTTTTTCGCCATCCGAAAGCCAATTATACCAAAGGATTGTTAGCATGTCGTCCAGGTTTGGACAAACCGTTAGAACGACTTCCCGTCGTTGCTGACTTTGAACAACAAAAAAAGGTAAATGATCAGCTTCGTTCTCCACGAGAATATGCGGATGGTGAGGAGCCTATTTTATCCATTCGGAAGCTGAGTAAAAGTTTTCCTGTGGGTTCCGGATGGTTTGGTAACCATGCGTATGTGCAAGCATTGCAAAATATTTCATTTGATGTCTTTGCAAATGAAACATTAGGAATAGTAGGGGAGTCAGGTTGCGGAAAAAGCACTTTGGGTAGAAGTATAACCGGATTGATTAAACCGGAAACAGGAGAGATTGCATATGGGGGAAAAAATGTGCTGAATTTTTCTTCAAAAGAATGGTTGAATTATCGAAAAGATGTTCAAATCATCTTTCAGGATCCTTATTCTTCCTTGAACCCAAAGCAATGCATTGGTGATGCCATTGCGGAACCAATGAAAGTTCATTCAAACTTGTCGAAAGCAGCAATTATCAATAAAACCAAAGATTTATTGGAAAAAGTAGGATTGGAGCGCGGTCATTTTTCACGCTATCCACATGAATTTTCTGGTGGTCAAAGACAACGAATTGGAATAGCAAGAGCCCTGGCCGTTGAACCTAAAATTATTGTGTGTGACGAATCGGTTTCAGCCCTGGATGTTTCTGTTCAGGCACAAGTTTTGAATTTGCTCAGTGATTTAAAAGAAGAATACAATCTCAGTTATTTATTCGTATCACATGATCTTTCCGTCATCAGGCACATCAGCGATAGAATATTGGTCATGAGAGAAGGAAAAATTGAAGAACTAGGTTTGGCCGAATCAGTTTATGAAAACCCGGACTCAGCATATACCAAAATGCTCTTAAATTCTATTCCGGGAAGCACTTTTAGCTAACTTTTCCGATAGGTTCGTTTTATTCTCCATAAATCAAATGGAACCTGAAGCAGGTCGAGGAAGGTTATTTTAGACTGCCCTTTTTCCTCCCAGGAAGTCACAGGAATTTCCATTACATGATCTTCCATTTTTTCACGGCTATACAAGTTGATCAATCTAAAAAAGATTTCCACATCAAATAACCACTTGCTCTTAAAGGAGTCAGAGAAAATAGTTTTTGCAATTTGTGCATTGAAAATTTTGGCACCACATTGTGTATCATAGATGGCAATACTGAGCGATTCGCTTATCATGGTTGCGATTATTCTTCCAAAATAATGTCGGTAGGTATAACGCTTTATTCGGGTGCTCCCATATAATTTGATGCGTGATCCTGCCACAAAAGACAAGGCTTCATTGGCATCCATCAAAGAAGCAAAACGAACAATTTCGGACAATGGGGTCGATAGATCCGCATCCAAATAGGCAATGTATTTAGAATCGGAATGTTGAGTAGTGATGATGTTCAGCACACCTTGCCTTACTGCTTCTGCTTTCCCAGCGTTTTTTTCCAAGTTTAAGACAGACGTATTCGATGAAAACTCAGCGGATAAATTTGATAAAACATCCAAGGTCTTATCGGTGCTTCCATCATTCACAAACAACAAATGAACTTGCGGATGTTCTTTTAAGAAACGTTGATAATCTGCTACAGGGAATCTTTTGGATTCGTTGTAACATGGAATAACAATGGCAACTGAAGAAGCTGTCAAGGGGGTATGCTTAAATGGACATTTCTGGCACCAATGGTGGTACCGTTAATTTTCCTGCCGTGGCATCAACAATCTCTTCCGTTGACACTCCCGGTGCTCGCTCCAATAAATGAAATCCATCTTCTTTCACGTCTAATACGGCAAGGTTGGTCACAATTTTTTTGACACACCTCACACCAGTTAAAGGCAAGGTACATTCGGGTAATAGCTTTGATTCACCTTTTTTGTTCGTGTGCATCATGGCCACGATGATATTTTCTGCAGATGCTACCAAGTCCATGGCTCCTCCCATACCTTTCACCATCCTTCCAGGAATTTTCCAATTGGCAATATCACCATGTTCTGAAACTTCCATCGCTCCTAAAACCGTCAATTGCACATGTTGCCCTCTGATCATAGCAAAACTGGTGGAAGAATCAAAAAATACAGCTCCGGGCATGGTGGTAATGGTTTGTTTTCCTGCATTGATTAAATCCGGGTCTTCTTCCCCTTCATATGGAAATGGTCCCATTCCCAACAATCCATTTTCAGATTGAAATTCTACTTCTATTCCTTCAGGAATGTAATTGGCAACCAACGTGGGTATGCCTATTCCTAAATTTACATAATAACCGTCTTGCAATTCCTTGGCTATTCTTTTAGCTATTCCGTTTTTATCCAAGGCCATATTTATCGGGTTCGAGTTGTTCGTTGTTCAATTCTTTTTTCAAATTTTTCACCCTTAAAAATGCGCTGAACGAAAATTCCGGGAGTGTGAATAAAATTTGGATCCAGCTCACCAGGTTCCACCAATTCTTCAACTTCGGCAACGGTAATTTTCCCGGCCATAGCCATCAATGGATTGAAGTTTCTGGCGGTGGCATTAAATATGAGATTACCTTCCGCGTCTCCTTTCCAGGCTTTAACAAACGCGAAATCTGCGGTGAGTGCGGATTCGAGAATATGGGGTTTCCCATTAAATACACGAGATTCTTTTCCTTCTGCAATTTCAGTTCCGTAGCCTGCAGGTGTAAAAAAGGCCGGAATTCCTGCCCCACCAGCTCTACATCTCTCTGCCAATGATCCTTGTGGAATTAAATCTACCTCTAATTCACCTGAGAGCATTTGTCTTTCAAACTCGTCATTTTCACCGACATAAGATGAAATCATTTTTTTAATCTGACGATTTTGAAGTAAGAGACCCAAACCAAAATCATCAACTCCAGCATTATTTGAAATGCAAGTGAAATCATTCATTCCACTGTTTGCCAATTCTGCAATACAGTTTTCAGGTATACCGCACAATCCAAATCCTCCCAACATGAATGTCATACCACTTTCTACGCCTTTCAGCGCCTCTTTTGGTCCTGAGACAACTTTATTCATAGCCTAGATATTGTTGAATTCTTCATCTTCATCGAACTGATAGATTTCGGGGTCTTGTATAGCCCCACATTCAGTTTCAATACTAATTCTTTTTTCAGGTTTTTCAAAATCGTCCATTCTCAACCCTATGGTAGAATCTGCATAAACTTTTTGCATATAATATCCCCAAATGGGCAATGCCATATTTGTACCCATTCCTTTACTCAAAACAGAAAATCGAATACCCGGTTCGTTAGCGCCTACCCAGACTCCGGTAACCAATTCTGGTGTCAGACCAATGAACCATCCATCCGAGTGATTTTGTGTGGTTCCAGTTTTTCCGGCAATGGGATTTCGAAAACCACCATACGGTCTCGTCTGGACTGGGAGCCGCAAACGCATGGCTGTTCCTCTGGCCTTTCCTCCATCCCAGTATTTATTGTAAACGGCATCAACGGTACCTTTCAACATTTCAAGCATGATATAGGCTATTTCTTCGGTCATGGCCTCATTGGTATTTGGAATGAAATTTTTAATGAGGTTTCCATTGTTATCTTCAATTCTTGTAATGAATATGGGTTCAGTCCAAACTCCTTTATTCGCATATGTTGAAAATGCACCCGTCATTTCAAATAAACTAATGTCTTCCACCCCCAAACAAAGAGAAGGAACAGGTTTTAACGGACTGGAAATCCCCATTTCTTTGGCAAGGTCTACAACAACCTGCGGACCAAATTGTTTCATAATCCATGCCGTAACATTGTTCATGGAGTTGGCCAATCCAAATTTCAACGTGACCATTCCATGGAAATTAAATCCGTCTGTTTTGGGCGTCCAATCTTTCATCAGATCATATTGCCCTTTGTGAATGGTTACAGGTTTGTTAGGAATTTCATCACAGGGGGTATAATTCCTTTGCATGGCAATGGTGTACAGTATAGGTTTGATGGTAGAACCCACCTGGCGTTTTGACATGCGAACATGGTCGTATCGGAAATGTTGATAATTGATACCACCTACCCAAGCTTTAATATGACCTGTGCTGGGGTCCATGGACATGAGTCCAGCCTGAAGGATACTTTTGTAGTATTTAATGGAATCCATGGGAGACATCAATGTATCTACTTCGCCATTCCATGTAAATATTTTCATGTTCGTTTTCGAATCAAAAATCTTATTGACACTGTCCAGGGGAAGTAAGTGTCTCACATTTTTACAATCCTCGGCCAGACACTCCACTTTTTTAGTTCCTTTTTGAATGGAAATACTCAAATATTTCCCTCGCCGTCCGCAATTTGTACATTCCTTTCCGGTATATATAGCATACCTTTGGCTTTGCTTTTTGGCTGCATTTAATCGTGCTTCTCTATGTTTCGGTTTTGTTTTCCAGTCATAGGGAGCAATGTTTTTTCGCTTGGATAAATCCCTGAAAAAATCGGGTTGCAATTCAACTGATAAATGCTCTTTCACCGCCCACTCTGCTTTTTCCTGATATTTTAAATCAATGGTGGTATACACTTTCAACCCATCACGATAGATGTTATATGGCTTTCCATCTGGTTTATGAATTACGAATTCTCCAGTAGTAGGATCTTTTTCTTCAAAGAGCCGTTTTAATTCTGCACGTAAAACTTCCCTGAAATACGGAGCGGTTCCCAATTTATGATCTACCCGCTGATAATTCAATGCCAATGGAAGGGCTTTTAATGAGTCAAACTCAAGTTGATTAATCATATTATTTCTCAGCATCTGGGCGAAAACCACATTTCTTCGTGTTCTTGTGGTATCAAACCGATCAGGATTAACAGGGTTAAAGATGCTTGGATTTTTTGCCATTCCAACCAGCATAGCCGATTCATCCAGAGAAAGATCAACAGGTAGTTTATTGAAATAAATGCGTGCGGCAGATTTAATTCCAACAGCATTATTTAGAAAATCAAACCGATTCAGGTACATGGTCAAAATTTCCTCCTTGGTATACTGTCTTTCCAATCTTGCAGCTATGATCCATTCTTTGAGTTTCTGTTTGATTCGTTCCAACTTTGAAGTGGGTACTTCACTAAACAACAGTTTCGCCAATTGTTGGGTAATGGTACTTCCACCTCCACCTTTTCCCAGTCTAAGAACAGCACGAACAACTCCCCGAGCATCTATGCCGGAATGATTCATGTATCGTTCGTCTTCTGTAGCAATCAATGCACGGAAAACATGAGGAGATATTTCTTTGTAATTGGCACGGGTTCGATTTTCCAGAAAATAACGTCCTAAAATCTTGTTATCGGCAGTAATGATTTCAGTGGCAAGTGAACTTTTCGGATTTTCAAGTTCTTCGAAGGTTGGAAGAGGGCCAAAGAAACCATAATTCGCTAAAAGCAGACCAAAAAAGACAGCCAAAAAGGGTGACGAGACTGTCAGCCAAGGCACCCATATATAATTCCTAGTCTTTTTTAATTCACTCATATTTCTTCTTGATATTGTTCCAGTCGAAATCCCACGTCAGTAATGGAAGGGAGAACTTCTTCTCTCATTCCTTGAATATATTCAATTCTGTAAGTGCCAGGAAAAGGAAATTGAATTTTTTCCTTGTACATGATTACGTTGTTCCACAAATGTCCGGCGCTTTTGCCCATCCATTTTCCTTCTTTATCTGCCAACAAACATTGCACCGTGTCCATGGAATACTTGTTGTTTGGAGCAGTGATTTTAACAAAGAGGTATATGTTTCGGTAAGGGTATGAATTGTCGTTGCGAAAATTTAGAAAAAGATTATAAAATTCACTTTCGTTAGCCACGTCAAAATCAAATGATATGGTATCTGAAATGGCCCAGCCATTCGCATTGATTTCTTGATTTTGATCAAAAACGGTATTGGAACTGCAACTCAATAAAACAGATGAAACCAAAACGGCTATGATTGGAATGACCTGCTTAGTTAACGCCATTTGAAGGTCTTTTATTTTTATTCTTTTGATGATTTCTCTTTCCCTTTTTCTTCTTTTTGAATTTCTTTTTGACATCAAATTTGTCCGCATTGGCTTGTCCAACTAAATCAAATCCCTTAGAAACTTCCGGGGTTTCAACGGTTATTAAATCTTCAATGGAATCAACTTTTTTCCCTTTCTTATTTTTTTCTAAAATTTCATTCACCTTTTCCAGAGGAATTTCAATGAAGCGATAAGGTTCGTCTTCATAAGCGTACCACATTTTTTTTCGGAAAATGTCCATTTTCTGAAAGGTGGCGGTTCCTTTTTTGGTTTTCAACGGAATTTCCGTGTCTGGAAAACTCTTCAATTCTTCCGTATAGACGTCTAATTCATAATTGAGACAACACTTCAATTTACCACATTGTCCGGCAAGTTTTGCTGGATTAAGTGAAAGCTGTTGATAGCGCGCAGCGGATGAAGAAACAGATCGCATGTCACTCAACCAAGAGCTACAACACAATTCTCGTCCACAAGACCCAAGTCCACCTAGACGGCTTGCTTCCTGGCGCATGCCAATTTGTTTCATTTCAATCCGAACTCCAAAATTTTTGGCCATATCCTTGACCAAGTCTCGGAAATCTACCCTGGATTCTGATGTATAATAGAATATAGCTTTGGAATGATCACCCTGGAATTCTACATCACTGATTTTAATGTCCAGTTGTTGAAGTTTAGCCAACTTCCTGGATTCGATCATTGTATTGGTTTCCAATGAAATGGCTTTCTGCCATTTATCAATGTCTTTTTGATTTGCTATCCGCACTACTTTTAGGAAATCTTTTTCAGCACGAATGACATTCTTTCGGTTCATTTGAATTTTAACCAAATCTCCCGTCAACGAAACAACACCCACGTCATGCCCCATTTTTGCTTCAACCACCACAACATCTCCCTGACGTAAGGATAAACCATTGTCAAAATAAAATTCCTTTCGGCTGTTTTTAAATCGTACTTCGAGAAAATGGTAGGGTTCAAAATTATCAGGATTGGCAATGTCTCCCAACCAATTGGTTACTTGCAATTTGTCGCAACCTTCCGGCCCACAATTTCCATTATTTCTACATCCCGCAGGAGTACCATTTCCGTTTGAGCAATTGCTGCAACTCATTCTTAACTAGTCAAAACAGGGTTAGACAAATTTACATTTTTGATTCTTATCAATTTGGTCATTTGAATGGAAAGATCCATAAAGATTATTCGGGCATTGGCATTTCTGGCAATGTGTTGAATGGTTTCTTCAAACACAGATGTCATTTCCGGAAGATTTCCAGCGTGAATGAAGGGTGAAAAGTTTTGTATAAATTTCATCTCTCCAGACGAGGCATGTTGAATGTTTTCATCACCATAATTTTTAACCAAACATTCGCGAATTAGGTGCAATGATTGTTTTAGAAATGCAATATGCCATTCTCTGCCATGTCTTGAAATCTCATCTGACCATTTTATCAATTGAGGAATATCTGCCCGATAACACATTCTTGACCATTCCACAAACGCATTGGTAAATTCTTCTGACAGATCGGTTCCGGACATTTCGTCGATGGCATGAACAATATTTCCGGCTGCTTGATTTGCAACACGATTAATTTCTTCTGAAGAGGCATCTGGAAATTTTGGGGTCAGAAAGGTGATCAAATCAGAAGACTTGAATGGGAGCGTTTGAATTCTTTGGAGTCTGGAAAGGATGGTTTGAGGTAAGTTTTCATGGCGTTCACTTACCAAAAAAATATATGCATTTTCCGGTGGTTCTTCTATGATTTTTAAGAGCTTGTTCAGACCGGCAATGTTCATCAATTCAGGCCTCCAAATGATCATTACCCGATTGGGTGATTCATACCCTTTTAGAGAAAATGATCGAATGACCTCCAGGGCTTCAGATGTCGGGATCATTCCCAATTTTTTTTCAGCACCAATGGCATGCATCCATTCGGGTAGAGAAATGTATGGATTGTTTACAATACGTTCTCGCCAGGCATGCATGAATTTACCACTGCTGGGGTCCTTGGCAACTTCTTTGGTAGTGGCGGTTGGAAATATAAAATGAACATCAGGATGTGCCAATTGATTCAATTTCACGCAAGACTCACAATGACCGCATGAATCGCCATTGGATTTGTTACGGCACAAGATGTATTGCACAAATGCCAGGGTAATGGCTAACTGAGCGCCATTTTTCTGACCGTCAAACAACATGGCATGACCAATTCTGTTGGCCGATTCCATCTTCACCAATGTTGTTTTTAGTTCAGTTTGTCCTGGAATATCCTTAAATAACATTCAATTATGGTTGTAGTGCCTCTGTCAAAACTAGCATTAATACCATTAATTATGATTGGATTTATTAATTTTTACGTATGTTTATTTCTTAGCAATTTCATATTGGTTAGAAATACATAAATTTTTATTTTAGTTGAAAATTATTTGATACGTATAATTTAAAATTACTTTAAGCCGAGACACATGTATACATTACTTGTACCAACAGATTTTACTGAAGCCGCAGACTGTGCTTTCGATCATGCGAACAAGATTGCCGAATTATTTAGTGGCGAAGTGAAATTACTTCATGTTGTAGCCAAGGATAAAGAAATTCCAAAAGCCGAAGATAAACTTGACAAAATTATTAGTGAGAAGGCCGTTAATGGGGTGAATTATGGAAAAATTGTCAAAAAAGGGAACATTTTTGATGATATTGGTGATGTAGCCAAAGAAATTGGAGCCAATATTATTTTGATGGGAACTCATGGTGTCAAAGGAATTCAGAAATTGGTTGGTAGTTATGCATTGAAAGTAATCTTACATTCTGAAGTACCATTTATTATCACTCAGAAAAAAGGACCGGTTCATAATGGATATCAAAACGTAGTTGTTCCCATTAACTATGAGCAGGAGACCAAACAAAAACTGGTATTGATTGCAGCCATTGCTATACATTTTAAAGCTACGTTGCATGTTTTTGTTCCAAATGAATCGGATGCTTTCCTTAAAGCGAGACTTAAGAATCAACTTGGATTTACACGTAAGTTTTTGGATGAGAAAAAAGTGCAGTATGATGTAAAAATTGCTGAGAAAAAAGGTGATTTCAATCAGCAAGTTGCTGAATATGCGAAACGAATTGGTTCTGACTTAATTGCGGTAATCAATACAGCAGATAAAGGAGTATTACCGGATTTTATGGGAGGAAGTTCAGGTGAGCAGGATTTGATAACCAACAACGAACAGATTCCTGTTATCATTATGAACCCTTCGCAAAAATTTGTAGCAGAGTCGTTTGGATAAAATTCAATCCAGGTGTTCAAGATAAATTTCAGGGTGCTCAGACAACAATGTCTGGGCACTTTTTTTTGTCGCTTGAGCAAAATTCAATGAGGCCTTGGTGTCAGGAAACAAGGGTCTGTGTCGATACCTCTTATTGATATCTTCCACTTTATTTGCCAAGGCTTGTGCACTTTCTGTCAAATAGTGCTTTTTGAAAATGGAGTAGATATAATCCACACCTTGTTTGGACGGGTGCACCAAATCTTCTTCATAATATCGATAATCTCGCAAATCATCAAGAACGATTTCGTACGAAGGAAAGTAATGCACATTGGGGTGGTTATCAACCAATTCTTGAGCAGATAAACGCAAGATAGATTTGGACAGTGCATTCGCTTCGAAACCATCCTTCAAATGCCTTACGGGTGATACGGTGAGCAATACATTTAAATGTGGATATCTTTTTGTCAATACACCAATGCTATTTGTCAAATGCTCTACAATTTCCTCCATACGAAGCAATCGCTTATCAAAAGTAGAATTGGGTACCTTATGACAATTGGCAACAATTTTATTGGTTTCTAGGTGTTCGTATATCCAGGCGGTTCCCAAGGTGATTACCAACACAGAACTTTTGGACAGGAATTTTCCAGCCTTCGAAATGGTGGCATTGACATTTTCCGTCATTCGGGTTTTATCCATTTCGGAAAAAGATCCATGATGATCAAACGAGTGCCACAATTCATTTAATTGAAAAAAATCGCTCTCTGTGTATTTTTTCTCGTTCAAAACCGACATCAGTTGTTCAGAAAGAGAAATGGGATTGTACACAATACCAAAAGGATTAGAAAACACATGAAATCCAGCGTTTTGAAGTAAGGTGGTTATTTGCTGAGCAAAACAAGAACCCATAGAGAAAATGTGATCACGATGCTCAAGTTGAAAAGATGGATTGTTAATTTTGATTTCGGTGCGAAAATTCATGTCAATGGCGTACGATTTCAATTATCGAAAGTATGAAATTTGATCTTCAATTATTTGACTCCGGGGAGATTCAATACATCCAAACACCTTGGCTGCAGGAAGTGGTTGGGCAAGTTTGCAAAGATGCCATGATGACAGGGATTGAATTAGCACCTGTACAATCACTCAAAACCGAAGATATACTTGATTGGATCCTTGCATTCATATATGACATGCAAAAGAACCATTCTACGGATTTGGAAAATTTTCTGTACCGCACTGATGTGGATGAGCAACTCATCAAACAAGCATCCCTTCATTGGGAAAATGTGGAATTGCCCGAGGTTATTTCACGATTGATATTCTTGCGTTGTGTGGTCAAAATAGCAACCCGAAATAAGTATAAAGAGTTGTAATTATTGGGCTTCCCATGTATCTCCGCTTAGAAGGAGATCATTCATGTTGTTGAATTTCGATGTCTTTTTCTGCTCTTCCATTTGATTCAACAATGCATCATCAAAGGTGGGTTGTTCAACCGAACGAATCACACCAAAAGCAACGGGAAGATCAGGGGCATTCATGCGCACCAGCATGGAATGTAAAATAGGGTCCGTTTCATGCGCATCATGCACAAGAATATCATCTATAGTAACACCATTTTTCCCCAATTCAACTGCTTCAAGTTTTAGTCCATTTAACCGTATGCCTTTTTCCTTGTCCTTTCCAAATAACATGGGTTGACCATGTTCAAGGAAAAGCATATTGTCGTCTCGTTTATCTTTATCTGTGATGTGACCGAAGACTTTGTCATTAAAAATTACACAGTTTTGCAACAATTCAACTACGGAAGTTCCTTTGTGTTTTTCAGATTCCACAAATACATCTGTCATGTGCATAGGCAGCACATCCACAGATCTGGCAAAAAACGTACTTCGGCTACTCATGCATAATTCACCTGGATTAAACGGTGGGTCAACTGTTCCATGAGGTGAAGATTTCGTCACCAAACCCAGGTGAGATGTGGGAGAAAATTGTCCTTTTGTCAATCCATAAATCTCATTGTTAAACAACAAAATATTGATATCCACATTTCTTCGAATGGCTTGTACAAAATGGTTGGTTCCAATGGCCAGCGAATCTCCATCGCCTGTAATTTCCCAAACACTTAATGAAGGGTTGGCCAACTTAACACCTGTGGCTATGGCAGCTGCCCGACCATGAATGGTATGGAATCCATAAGAATTCATGTAATATGGGAACCTTGAAGAACATCCAATACCAGAAATAAACACAACATCCTTTTTGTCTAACCCCATTTTTGGCAGGGCGAGTTGCATGGATCTTAAAATAGACTTGTCACCACAACCAGGACACCATCGATTTTCTTCTTGGTTTTCAAAATCCTTATAGGTATATGTCGAATCCTGGCTCATGAAGAACTATTTTGTTGAAACACTTCTTTTAATTCTGCCACATTAAATGGTTGACCTTGCACTTTGTTGTATTGCTGAATAGATATTCCTGAAAAGGAAGAACGTAAAAACTTCGCAAATTGACCGGTGTTTAGCTCGCAAACCAATATGTTTTTGAAATTCTTGAAAACATCCATGGTATTGGATGGTAGTGGTTGGATGTATTCAAAATGCGCCAACCCGATTTTAGGGTCATTCATTTCAAGCACAGCAGAATACAAGGTTCCAAACGTGCCTCCCCAGCCAACAACCAAGAGATCTCCTTTCTGCGCACCAATCACTTCTAGTTCAGGTATGCTGTTTTGGATTTTGTCAATTTTTCCTTTTCTGAGATTCACCATTTTTTGGTGATTATCAGGATCATAAGACACTTTACCGGTAACATCTTCTTTTTCCAATCCGCCAATTCTGTGCTCATACCCTTCCTCTCCCGGAATAGCCCAATCTCTCGCTAATGTATTTTCATCGCGCACATACGGCGTCCAGGCTTCAGGTGCCAAAGATGGTTTGTTAACCCTAATGTCGGGCAATGCATCTGTTTTGGTTATTTTCCAGGGTTCAGAACCATTTCCAAGGTAACCATCACTCAAAAGTATTACAGGAGACATGTGTTCTACGGCAATCTTACAAGCTTCATAGGCCATTCTGAAACAGCCACTGGGTGTACTTGCAGCCAACACAGCCACCGGACTCTCACCATTTCTACCATACAAAGCCTGGGACAAATCCGCTTGTTCTGTTTTTGTGGGCAATCCAGTAGATGGGCCACCTCTTTGCACGTCAACCACTACAATTGGCAATTCTGCAGAAACTGCCAAACCAATGGCTTCGCTTTTCAATGCAAGACCAGGTCCCGATGTGGTAGTCACTCCTAATCCTCCGGCGAAACTTGCACCAATGGCTGCGCAGATTCCAGCAATTTCATCCTCTGCCTGAAAAATTCTCACCCCAAAAGATTTGTATTTGGCCAGTTCATGCAAAATATCTGACGCAGGAGTAATCGGGTAGGATCCCAAAAATAGAGGTAATCCAGATTTTTCGGAGGCCGCCAAAAATCCCCATGCCAATGCCTGATTCCCTACAATGTTTCTATATGTTCCTGATTCAATTTTGGCAGGGAGCACTTCAAAAGTTGAATTGAGGACCTCAATGGTTTCAGCATAATTGAAACCGGACTGCAACGCCAAAATGTTGGCTTTAATTAGCGGTTCACTTTTGCTAAATTTTTGTTCAATTCTTTTTTTGGAATAGTCCAATGGCCTGTTGAACATCCAATACACAATGCCCAACGCAAACATATTTTTACAGCGCATGATGCTTTTCCCGTCTAGTCCGGAATACTTTAAGGCATCTCGGGTTAATCGACTAATTGGAGCTTCAACTACGTGAAATCCATTAAGGAAATCATTCTCCAAAGGATTGCTTTCAAATCCAGCCTTTCGAACATCTTTATCGCTAAAATTGTCGGTATCAACAATAATGGTGGCGCTGTTTTTAACGTTTCGAAGATTACTCTTTAATGCGGCTGCATTCATGGCCACCAAGACGTCGGCCTTATCACCAGGAGTATTGATTTCAACTTCTCCAATATGCACTTGAAATCCGGAAACACCAGCTACAGAACCTCTAGGTGCTCTGATTTCCGCGGGAAAGTCAGGAAAAGTGGCTAAATCATTACCAAGCAGAGCCGCTGTTTCAGTGAACTGACTGCCTGTAAATTGCATTCCATCACCTGAATCACCGGCAAATTTTATAACGACTTTTTTGAGAACCGTATTTTTTGTCATCTGCTTTTTTGGTTGGCACAAATTTAGGATTAACAATAGAAAAGATGAATCTAGATTCCAATTAGTTTGGAATTCAATCTAAATGAGTATCAAATCATTGAAAAACCACTATCTTTCAGAGAATTAAAATTCAATAATACAGCTATTGAAGTATGTCGTATATCCTATTATATTGCTAATTAATGTTGTATTTTTGTATACCTAATTTTTTTCCTGAATAATGGACGACTTGTCTTATCTGAGTAATTCTAGTGTAGAATTTGTTGAAGATCAATACAAACAATATTTAAAAGATCCAGAAAGTGTAGAATTTGGCTGGCGAAAATTTTTTGAAGGGTTTGAATTCTCCAAAAAAAATTACGAAACCGAAGCCGTTCCGGAATCTTTCCATAAAGAGTTTAAAGTCATTAATTTAATTACGGGTTATCGCCAACGTGGACACTTGTTCACTTCGACAAACCCGGTACGTGATCGAAGAAAGTATTCTCCAACACTGGATATTGAGAATTTTGGATTGGAACAATCGGACCTGGATGAGGTTTTTAATGCCGGCACAGAAATTGGCATAGGACAAGCCTCACTTCGGGATATCATTGCTCACCTGGAGGAAACCTATTGTCGATCAGTAGGTGTTGAATATGCATACATAAGACGTCCGGAAAAGATTGCCTGGTTGAGAGAGAAATTGGAACTCACCAAAAATCAAACACATTTTTCTCCGGAAGACAAAAGGGCCATTCTTTCACGATTGAGCAAGGCGGTGATGTTTGAGCAATTCCTTCACAAGAAATTTGTGGGTCAAAAAAGATTTTCACTGGAAGGTGGAGAATCCTTGATTCCTGCATTGAATCACATCATCGAAACAGGTTCGGATTTAGGGATCAAAGAATTTGTGATTGGCATGGCACATAGAGGCCGTTTGAATGTGTTATCCAATATTCTGAATAAAACACAAACAGAAATATTTAGTGAGTTTGAAGGGAAAGAATACGAAGACAGTTTATTTGATGGAGATGTGAAATACCATCTCGGATATTCTTCCGATGTTGAATTGGCAAATGGCAAAACAGTTCATTTATCACTTTCTCCCAACCCATCGCATCTCGAGGCAGTAGATCCGGTAGTAGAAGGAATTGTACGGTCCAAAATAGATCGTTATTTACATGACGACGGTGCCATTGCACCAATCCTTATTCATGGAGATGCCTCCATTGCGGGTCAGGGAATCGTGTATGAAGTGGTGCAGATGGCTCAATTGAAAGGTTATAAGACCGGTGGGACCATTCATATTGTGGTAAACAATCAAATTGGCTTCACCACCAATTATATTGACGCTCGTTCAAGCACATATTGTACTGATGTTGGAAAAGTTACGCTGTCTCCTGTTTTCCATGTCAATGGAGATGATGTAGAAGCAGTAACACATGCAGTTCAAGTAGCATTGGAATATCGACAACGTTTTAAATCAGACGTTTTTATCGATTTGTTGTGTTATCGAAAATATGGCCACAATGAAGGTGATGAACCGCGATTTACTCAGCCTCTATTGTACAATATTATTGCAAAGCATCCCAATCCGCGTGATATCTATCTTCAACAGTTGATCAAGGAAGGGTTCATGACCAAAGAGGAAGAAAATAAATTAACTGAGGAGTTCAAAAGTGTATTGGATAGTCGATTAGAAGAAGCCAAGCAAATTGAGAAAGCCAGTGCCATGAAATACATGACACGAACTTGGGAGGATGTTGGTACGGCAAGCGATAAGGATTTTGAAAAATCTCCTACCACTGGTTTTACAAAAAAGAAGCTGTTAGACATCGGTAAAAAAATTACCTCACTTCCAGAGGACAAAAAGTTTTTCAAGAAGATCGTGAAGCTCTATAACGAGAGAGCACTTATGGCTAAGGGAGAATCACAATTGGATTGGGCCATGGGCGAAACGTTCGCCTATGCCACCTTGTTGGATGAAGGATTTCGAGTACGAATTTCAGGTCAGGATGTAGAAAGAGGAACATTTTCACACCGACATGCCGTGTTGCGAGTGGAAGAATCCGAAGAAGAGTACATTCCTTTGAAAGCCCTTGAAAAGAACAAAGGTGATTTCAGTATTTACAATTCATTTTTGTCCGAGTATGGTGTTTTAGGTTTTGACTATGGTTATGCTATGGCAGCACCAGAAACACTTACTATTTGGGAAGCGCAATTCGGTGATTTTAGCAATGGCGCGCAAATCATCATTGATCAATTTATTTCTTCGGCTGAAGAAAAATGGAGAACAAAAAATGGATTGGTGATGTTGTTGCCTCATGGGTATGAAGGACAAGGAGCAGAGCATTCAAGTGCTCGATTAGAAAGGTACCTGGAATTGTGTGCAGACAATAATATTCAGGTGGCCAACGCAACAACTCCTGCAAACTTCTATCATTTGCTTCGAAGGCAAATGCATAGAAACTTCCGAAAGCCATTAATTGTTATGACTCCCAAAAGTCTTTTGAGACATCCCGAAGCTATCTCTTCATTGGATGATTTGACCAAAGGAGGATTTCAAGAAATCATAGGTGATACTGAAGTTAAACCGGCAGATGTTACGCGTGTCTTGGTTTGTTCCGGTAAAATCTATTATGACTTGAAAAGAAAACGACAAGAAAATAACATCAAAAATGTGGCCATTCTCAGAATGGAGCAACTTTACCCGTCACCTGAAAAGCAACTGAATGCCGAGTTGAAAAAGTATACGAAGAGCAAGAAGTTAATTTGGGTACAGGAAGAACCGGAAAACATGGGCGCGTTGGGTTTCATTCGACGAATACACAAAGACTTACCGTTTGAATTTATTAGCAGAATGGCCAGTGGAAGTCCGGCCACAGGATCGCATCAGGCACACGAGGTAAGACAGGAAGCCATTTTGGAAGAAGCATTAGATATTCAAGTAAAAGCTAAAACTAAATAACATGTCATTAGTGATGAAAGTCCCCAGTCCGGGGGAGTCAATTACCGAAGTAGAAATCGCCCAATGGGTGGTGGAAGAAGGTGAATATGTTCAGAAAGATCAGGTAATTGCAGAAATTGATTCCGATAAAGCTACGCTGGAACTGACAGCTGAAGCAGCAGGTGCCATTAAGTTTTTGAAAGAAGAAGGTGATACCGTCCAGGTAGGGGAAGAAATTTGTGAAATTGATACCGATGCTGAGGCTCCGGCAGATACTGCGGCTCCAGCTGAACAGAAAGAAGAAGTGGTGGAGGCAGCAGCTCCGGTACCTGCAAAAGAAGAGGCAAAACCGGCCCCAGCTCCAACACCTGAAAGTTCATCACATGCCTCTGGACATCCATCTCCTGCGGCCAGAAAAATAATGGATGAAAATGGTATTGCTTCAGGGCAAGTACTGGGAACCGGAAAAGGTGGACGCATTACTAAAGGTGATGTAACGGCATTATTGGCTTCTGGATTTTCGGCTGCATCATCAAATGGAAGTTGGTCAGGTAGCCGCCAAGAGGACAGAAAAAAGATGAGTAGCCTGAGAAGAAAAGTTGCTCAAAGACTGGTATCTGTGAAAAATGAAACGGCCATGTTGACCACCTTTAACGAGATCAACATGAAGCCCGTTATGGACTTGCGAAAGAAATACAAAGATCGTTTTAAGGAAGAGAAAGGGGTAGGACTAGGATTTATGTCCTTTTTTACCAAGGCGGTAACAGAAGCCCTTGCTCATTTTCCTGCTGTGAACGCCATGATTGACGGTGAAGAAATGATAACCTACGACTATGTTGACGTTGGTATTGCCGTCAGTAGTCCCAAGGGCCTGATGGTTCCAGTGCTTCGAAACGCCGAGCTGATGTCCCTGGCTGAAATTGAGTCCGAGATCAAACGTTTGGCTGTGAAGGCAAGAGATGGAAAAATTTCGATTGAAGAAATGACCGGAGGTACATTTACCATTACCAATGGTGGAGTATTTGGATCCATGATGAGTACACCCATCTTGAATCCTCCTCAAAGTGCCATTTTAGGGATGCACAACATTGTTGAAAGGCCTGTGGTCATCGACGGTGAAATTGTTGTTCGCCCTATTATGTATGTGGCTTTGAGTTATGACCATCGAATCATTGACGGAAAAGAGTCCGTTGGGTTTTTGGTTAAAGTGAAAGAAATGATTGAACATCCTGAAAGTATTTTGTTTGGTGGAAGAAATCCAGCAGAGGTTCTTTTGGGGTTTTAAGTTTACATAACCTATGAACAAATTTATCGCCATTATCATTTGTTCATTGACTTTATCTGCAGCAGGGCAGGAGGTAGAGAAGTATTTCGAAAAAGGGGTAAAGCTGATCAATGAACAGAAATTTGAAGAAGCAACTCAAGAATTGTCCAAAGCGCTGGATTCTGATCCATCTCACGTAAATTCTAGAATTAAACGAGCGTTTGCCTACTCTATGATGCAGAACTATGATGCCGCCATTGAAGATTATGGTATGGTATTGGCTGAACGTCCTGAATTACATAATGTCTACAATAGTCGTGGGTCTGCTTACATGAAAAATAAACAGTATTACAATGCCATTAAGGATTTCGATAAGGTGATTGAATTGGATGAAAAAAATTCAGAGGCCTTTAACAATCGAGGATTTTGTAAAAAACACACCGGAGATAGTGATGGTGCCTGCCAGGATTGGAAGACTTCAAAAAAAATGGGAAATCAGGAAGCAAAAATTATTCTGAAAAACAACCGGTGTAAATAATGTTAGCCTTCTACGGCCACAACATCTTTCACATCGTCCGGCATCATTTGCTTCAACAACCCTTCAACACCTGATTTAAGGGTTACTGTAGAAGAAGGACATCCACTGCACGAGCCCTTTAACACCAAGTTAACCGTTCCCTCGTCATACGATTCGAACAGTATATTTCCTCCATCGTTTTCAACAGCTGGTCGGATGTATTCGTCAAGAATGGCCACAATGTTTTTTTCAATATCATTTTGTGGTTCAGCATGTTCAGTTCTCGAAGATTCTACGTGGTTCTCAATCGGCGCATTGGCTTCCTGCTTGTTGACCACTTGCATGCCAGCATTCAAATTGTCCTGGATAAATTCCCTGATTTGATTGACAACATCATACCATTCAATTTTTTCAAGTTTTGTGATGGTTATGAAATGATGTTTCACAAACACACTTTCAACAAAAGCAAAGCGGAACAAACGTGAAATTAACGGGGCATCTGCTGCCTGCTCTCCATTAAAAAATTCATAACCTCCATCTCCTTCAACCAACAAATGATTGGCCACAAACTTCATGGTGGCAGGATTCGGAGTGCTTTCTGCGTAAATGGTAAAATGTTTTACTTGATCTGTCATGGAGCAAAATTAAGCAAGATTTTCATTCCTCTCATATCCATGTATATTTACATATCTAATATGTTAACATGGCTTTAATAAAAAGTGTTCGAGGTTTTGATCCTGTTTTTGGAAAAGACTGTTACCTAGCTGAAAATGCAACTGTAATTGGTGATGTGGTAATGGGGGATAATTGCAGTGTGTGGTTCAATACGGTAGTTCGCGGTGATGTCAATTCCATTCGAATTGGGAACAAAGTAAACATACAAGATGGCTCAACCATTCATTGTACTTATGAACGAGCGGCAACGGTGATTGGTGACAATGTTTCGATAGGTCATAATGCCATTGTTCATGGTTGTACCATTGAAGATGAAGTCTTAATTGGAATGGGTGCCATTGTGATGGACAATGCTGTTGTGAAATCCGGCTCATTAATTGCTGCGGGTTCGGTGGTGTTGGAAAATACCATTGTGGAATCCGGAAGTGTATATGCAGGAGTTCCTGCTAAAAAAGTCAAAGATATTGATGATGCTTTGATGAAAGGAGAAGTTCAGCGCATTGCAGGAAACTATCTCAAGTATTCAGAATGGTTTAAGTAGTAAGCTAGTCCCAGATATTCAGCTGTTCCAAATGCACTTTTTCATGAAAGAATTTGAGCGTGCTTTGCTCAAACGACTGGGTGAAGTCAGACACATAAAAATGATGATTGTCATTTGCCACTTCTGATAACAAATCATTTTCAATCAACGCATTTTTAACAGCTTCGGCAGTAATGGCTGCTGTGTCAGGAACGTCCACTTTGTTTTTATAATAATTGCGAATGTCATCAATGATCAACGGATAATGCGTGCATCCGGGAATAAGCACATCTATTCCATTCAATTCTTCTGAATTCAAATAAGTGTCCAAAATTTGCTGACTGATATTGTCATGAATAAACCCTTCTTCAATCATGGGCACCAGAAGTGGTGTGGCCAATGAACTAACTTTTAAAGAAGTGTTCTGTGCCTGGAGATTATTTGCATATACATTGGAATCGATGGTACCTCTTGTACCAATAACTCCTACATGTTCATATGCTGGATTTTCGGAAACGTATTGGACTACGGGATCGATCACATTCAAAACAATTGCCTTTGTTGAGGCCACTTCTTCCACATTGGATTTTGCTGTTGAAGAAGCTGTATTGCAGGCAATTACTATGATTTTACATCCTTGCTCAATAAGAAACTTGCTAATTTCTTCAGAATAGTGACGTATGGAAGAGCTAGCCTTGTCTCCGTAAGGGAGGTGCGCAGTATCTCCGAAATAGATGATTTGTTCTTTTGGCAAAAGTTGTTGAACGGCGTCAGCAACTGTGAGCCCTCCGATTCCAGAATCGAATATTCCTATTGGTGCACTTTTATCCAATCGTTTGCGCAAAATTATGCGCTGATTTCTCGGGGCTGATTATTCCAGTCCCAATTCTTTCTTTACCAACCCAGTGATGTCATCGCTATCTTCCATGTAAAGAATGATACCAACACCGGAATCAAGGATATAGGTATAACCGTTTTCCTTCGCGACTTTTTCTATAGCCGCTTTAGCTTTATTTACCAAAGGATCAGAAAGTTCTTTTTCCTTCTTTGTCAAATCTTCCTGTGCGGTAGCTTGAAAATCTTTTAAGCGTGTTTCAAGGTCATTCATCTCCTGCAATTTCACAGATCGAATGGCTTCTGACATGGTTTCCTGAGATGCCTGAAATTCCTGGTACTTTGTTTCCAATTCTTTTTGCATGGCCAACAATTGATTTTCCAATTGAGTGGCGTAAGCGCGAATTTCTGTTTCAATGGTATTTCTCTCCGGCATGGCGAGCAATAGATCATTTGAATTGATGTGACCTATTTTTTGTTGGGCAAAAAGAGATCCACAAACGCTCAATAATGCCAAAATCAGAATTTTTCCTTTTTTCATTGTCTTATTATTAAAATGCTAAATTAATCTTTTTCTTTTCCCGGCTCATATCCCAATTTTTTTAGAACCGCATCACTTTTATTGTATTTGGGATTGGTGTAAATCAAGGTAGTAGAACCAGCTTTATCAAATAATATGATGTATCCGCTACTCCTTGCCACATCTTTCATTGCCTTGTATATTTTCTCTTGTATGGGCTGGATTAATTTTTGTCTTTGGGTGAACAATTCTCCATCAATTCCAAATTTCTTTTTTTGAAATTCCCGCACTTCTTTTTCTTTCAAACGAATGGTGGACAATCGCTTTTCCTTCATTTCAGAAGTCAGCAATATTTCTTCTACTTTATATTCTTGTTTGAGCCTGTCAATTTCCTGGTATTTTTTATCGATTTGCTGCTGCCACTCACCGGAAATATTGTCAAGTTGTTTTTGGGCATCCTTGTACTCAGGAACATTTTTTAAAATGTATTCACTATCCACATATCCAACTTTTTGTGCTTTGAGCGCAAAAGTTCCGAGTGTCAATATGAGAGCTAAATACAGACGCATTGTTGATTCTTAAAAATCTGCCAAATTAAACAATTTCTACCACCCACCAATGTTGCCACCAATGGTGAAATGCAATTCGGTTCGTTTATTAGGATTAGATACACCAGGAATGTCATCCAGACGATATCCCCAGTCCAGACCAAGAAGACCAAACATGGGCATAAATATTCGCACACCGAAACCAACGGATCGGTATACTTCAAACGGACTAAAGGCACTAAATGTACCCCATGAATTTCCTGCTTCAGCAAAGGATAACAAGAAAATGGTTGCCGTTGGATTCAATGTCAAAGGGTATCTCAATTCCATGGTATATTTTGCGAGAATAGCATCTCCTGTTGAGGACGATAAGTCACCATTTCCAAATCCTCTGAGTGCCACAATTTCCCTTCCATCCAATGCAAATCCGGATAATCCATCACCCCCCAGATAAAATCTTTCAAATGGTGATTGTCCAAGATTGTCATTATAGTGTCCGAGAAATCCATATCCGATTTTCGTATGGAAAACGAGATTTTTAGTCAGGTTATTGTAAAACGCCATTTTGTAGGTCCACTTATGGTATTCAATCCATTGGTATCTATCGTTAAATGATAACTCACCATAGTCCTGCACATCGTCAAATAGCGAATAAGGTGGGGTGAATTGAACACCCAATGAAATTTGCGAACCACGTCTCGGATAGATGGGTGCATCAATGGAGTTTCTTGAAATGACTGATTTGAAACTCAGGTTGTTTGCCTGTCCGTTGGAAAAGATGAATTGTGAGAAGTAATTTTCAAGGGTATAATATTGATAACTCACTTCATTGTACCAGTTGAAATAATCATCAGGCCATTGCAATTGTCTTCCCAAACCAACAGAAAGTCCATAAATATTTAGTGCACTTCTGTTTGGGTTTCGTGTTCGAATTCCCAGGTCATTGGTAATGTATTTTCTTTCACCGTTGGTGCTTACCTGATTGTATAAACTTACAGTTAGTGAATTCCGTCGCTTTCCTCCCAGCCATGGTTCTGTAAAACTAATGCTGTATTGTTGGAATTGCGGCCCGTTGGTTTGTGCTCGCAAGCTCAAACGTTGACCATCTCCAGAAGGTAGTGGAGCCCAGGCACCTTTTTTAAAGAAATTTCGGGCCGAGAAATTATTAAAACTTACACCCAAACTTCCAACAATACGGCCACCGCCCCATCCACCGGACAATTCAATTTGATCAGATGGTTTCTCTTCTACAATGTATTCAATATCCACTGTACCATCTTCCTGGTGTGGATCAATGTTTTGATTGGCCTTTTCCGGATCAAAATATCCCAACTGTGCCAATTCACGATGGGTACGAATAATATCAGAACGACTGAACAGATTACCCGGTTTGGTTCTGATTTCGCGCATGATGACACGGTCATTGGTTTTGGTATTTCCAACTACAGTAACACGATTCACCGTTGCCTGTCTTCCTTCATAAATTCGTATCTCATAATCTATGGAGTCTTTTTCAACCAAGACCTCAACAGGTGTTACATTAAAAAACAGATATCCGTCATCCAGGTATAACGAACTTACGTCTCTACCGTTTCTATCTTGTTGCAATCTTTCTTCTAACAATTGCTGGTTAAATACATCTCCTCTTTCAATACCCAATACTTTGGATAATGCCTTGGATGTATATTTTGTATTTCCTACCCACTTGATGTCTCGGAAATAGTATTTATAACCTTCGCTAACATCAATATGAATCTTAACCCGTTTTTTGCTAACCCAGGTTACTGTATCTCGAACAATTTTAGCATCACGAAAACCCTCGGCATTGTATTTTGAAACAATGTTGTTTTTATCTTCTTCAAACCCACTTTCAATAAATTTGGAAGAAACAAAGATGTTGAAGTTCTTCTTTTTTGTACTCTTCATCTTGCCTCGCAACTTGCTGGCTTTCAATGATTCATTACCTGAGAAGGTGATTTCTTTGATTTTGACTCGTTCGTTCTTTTTTACATCGATGATCAAATCAACGCTATTATCAATCAATGTATCAGGTCGTTCTACGATAATTACTTCACAGTTGTAATAACCTTTATTGACAAAAAAGTCTTTGATGATATTTTCAGTGTTGATCAATAAGTTATCCGTAATTATTTTACCTCGAATTAATTTGATTTCATCCCTCAAATCATTCGCATGTCCCTTTCGAACACCTCGAATACTAAATTTTGACAACCTTGGTCGGCTTTCTACTTTGAATGTGAGGAAGATGACTTTGCCTTCTGTTTTAGAAGCAACAATTTCAACATTGCTGAATAGCTGTTGATCCCATAATTTTCTAACGGCATCGGTTACTTCTTCACCAGGCACTTTGATTTCATCTCCCACCTTTAATCCCGAAATCAATCGAAGTGCACGATGATCGAAATAATCTGCTCCTTCAATGGTAATTCCACCAATCTCATAAGTTTTTGGGGATGAATAGCTGAAATCAACTCCTCCACCTGAGCGCAGCGTCTGGCTGTATACATCAACAGATGCATAAACAATAAACATGAATAAGACCAAGAATCTTTTCATCTGTTGTTATTCCACCGTTAGCTGTTCGCTAATCTTTCCGAACCTTCTTTCTCTAGCTTGATAGTTGTCGATGGCTATTTTGAGATCTTCTTTGCGAAAATCGGGCCAAAGTTTCTCAGAAAAGTATAATTCCGTATACGCCAATTGCCAAAGCAAAAAATTGCTGATGCGTTTTTCTCCGCTCGTACGAATCAATAGTTCTGGATCAGGTATGCCTGCGGTGGCCATATAAGATTGTATCAGCTCTTCATTAATGGCGTTTGGATTTTGTTCACCCGAATGTACATCCGCTGCCAATTTTTTTATTGCCTGAGTTATTTCCCAACGGGCACTGTAACTCAATGCAAGTATCAGGTTCATTCTTTTGTTATCCGAAGTCCGGTTGATTGCCTCTTGCAATTCCTTATTGCATTTGGAAGGTAAATTTTCCAGATCTCCGATGGCTAATAAACGAATATCTTTATCAATTAGTGTCTTTCGTTCATTGTGTATGCTACTGATAAGCAATTGCATTAGCGCATTCACTTCCTCTTTCGGACGATTCCAGTTTTCCGTAGAAAAAGCGTATAACGTCAAGTTTTTTACACCCATTTCCGCGGCACCTTCCACCACACTTTTAACTGCAGTTACTCCGTTTTTATGCCCGAAAATTCGATGACGTTTGTGTTGTTTAGCCCACCTACCGTTTCCATCCATGATAATGGCCACATGGGATGGAATATTTTGATTTTCCTTCAATTCCTTATTGCTCATGAAAAATGCAGGTATTTAATGCAAAATAAGCAAGCTGCAAATATCCGATAATTAACGCGAATTAAAAACTATTTTGTGGCGGGGGTAGGACACTTGTTTACTCCGGCACCTGGCCTGAATAATATTGTAATTCCGATGGTGGAATACCAGTCCCTGTTTTTTATGTTTCCTTTTTGAAATCCTGCAGGATGATTGTATGGCACATTGATAAAGGAAGTATTTCCCTCAGCATATTGATTTTCCAATCCATCTATTCGATCCGATGAGGTTTTGCGCATCATCCACTCAATACCCACATCCAATGATGGGATGGGAAGAAACTTAAATCCAAATCCAAATGGAAATGCAAGAGCAGTATGACTTCCGTATTCGTAATTCTCTGCAGGAATGGCCACCAAACTATCGCTTTCCAAAGACCGGACATTAGCATTTACATTAAAAACACTCAGGCCAGCCCCAATATATGGCGTATAACGAAGTTCTTTTTGCCGCAACCCGTAAGGGAAAAAATTAAACATGATCATGAATCCAAATTCATACAATTTGGTATCAAATTCCAGATCCCTAAAGTTGTTCAGGCCAATGTCAAAAAGTGCATCTGAACCTGTCAATTCGCCATAAAGGAAGCTATATCTTAAGGTATAGCGGGTGTTGATGTTTTTTTGGTAAAGCAGACCTAGCGACAGGTTGCTTACTTCATTGACATGTTTACTGGGATTTAGTTCACCCACATAATAAGAACCACCCACAAATACGCCATATTCATGTCTCTGGGCTGAACTTTCTTTCAAAAGAAAAGAACAGGCAACAACAATAAGCACAGATATGATATGAATAAACCGCAAACCCTAGAATTTCGGAAGATTTCGTCTGCGCTTTTTCAATTTGTAGTGGACAGAAACGATAGCAAACATGTAGGTATCGTTGTTATTGGGATTTCCTCTTTGCTGACGTTCAACAACAGTACCATCTGCATTGTAAGTTACATCTGGGAAATTAATTGGATCAGTTGTTGGATGGGCCAATTGAGCTGCAATTTCACCATATTCAGCTTCAATCAAATGATTTTCGAAATATGTACCACTGGCATCATCCAGATAATCCGTTGAAGTAACACGCATGCCACACTCCAAACCAATGCTGTAACGTTTATTGATACTTTTCTTGAATCCAAAACCGATTGGAAAAACTGCGGCAACTCTGCTGTATTTATCTCCAGGACCTCCTGCAATTCCTTGACCTTCCGTTCCTAATGGCTGCAATGCATGCCATTCACCATCTACTTCATTTTTCGGATTAAAATAAGTCACACCCACACCACCAAATAAGTATCCGTCCATTTTTAATTTTCCGAAACCCCTTGGTTTTTTCAACCGATAAATTCCTCTTGATTTTTCACGAAGGAAATAATATTCCGCTTGCATCGACAATTCAAAGATGGGTGCTCGAAATTTCAAATTTCTGACATTTCGAATAGGATTGTCCGAATGTGAATCGTCTCCGCTAATTTTAGCGTAAGTGAAACTTCCTTTTGCTGCCAGATTGCTTTTAAGTAGGTATCGATAACTCAGGTTAAAGGCATAACGAGTCGCACCAAGATTGAAATCTTTCAATCCGTTTGTACCATCTTCAAGTCCACCTCCTAAATCTCCAAGAAAGTTAGATATACCAACACCCGCAGAAACTTCTTGACGCGTTCTTTTCCAATTTTGTGCGCACAAACTATACGTAGCAAACAATAGAATAACTATAAGTCTAAATTCCTTCATATTTCACGGTGCGCGTTCCGTCCGGTTACAAATATATTAGATTAAAATTAATTAATATGGCATTTTATCTGTGGAACATGGGTCGAGTTGTACACAATTCCACGTTAATTTCTCGAGTCTAGACCCCAATTTAATTTATTTCTCAGGGTTCTCATGAAGTGATAATTTTCAAAGCGCAGTAACTGAATTCCGAATGATGCTTTTTGTACACTTATTTCAGCTGGGGCGTCAATTATTTCAGAACGAGAATCCAATCCTAAAAGAAAATTTTCAGAACGGCCGTCCATTTGAATTTTAATAACACTTTTATCAGGGATAACGATGGGTCTGACATTTAAATTATGTGGGGAAATGGGCGTAATTACAATATTGCCGCTGTCTGGCAAAACAATGGGACCTCCACAACTTAGTGAATAGGCCGTAGAACCTGTGGGGGTAGAGATTATTAAGCCATCCGCCCAATACGTGTTCAAGAATTCATCATCAATAAAAACTTTCAAAATGACCATGGTAGATGTATCTCTTTTCAGAGCCACAACTTCGTTCAAAGCATAAGGAACATTACCGAATAATGGATTCTCCAGATTGAGTTGCAAAAGTGTACGCTTTTCCTTTTCAAATTTTCCATTTTGCAGAAAATGCAAGGCATTTTCAATTTCTTCTGCGGCAATGCTGGATAGAAACCCTAACCGTCCCGTGTTGATTCCCAACACCGGGATGGAAGAATCTATCACCACCGTAAGTGTATTTAACAACGTACCATCACCGCCAATGCAAAACACAAAATCAATATCATTTCGATTGATGAGATTATCGTAAAACAAACCATCTGCTTTGTCGCTCAGAAAATCAACCATGTCTTTATGGAAAATCATATCAACGTTATGATCTTGCAGCAGGCCCATCACTTTTTTCACAAAGTCGAGATTCTCCTGGTTTCGGAGATTGGTATATAACGCAATTTTCATGGTTCAAATTGGTGCTACAAAGTGTAGAAATATTCCCGTCTCTCCAAATTTATTCACTGAAAATTCGGTTCGATAAACGATGTCATAAAACGTGACAAAATCCAATGAAACACCTCCGCCGTAATTAAAGTCATTGGCCAATCCGTTGATTGGAATAACATCGTTATCCATGGAATAACCGAAATCCGCAAACAGTCCTAAATAAGCGGCGTAATGAACCCGTTTGAATTTATTAACCGGGATGATTCCAATTTCTTTTTCTCGAGGTTGAATCACTTGAAAGCGGTATTGTACTTTTCCAATGCCCCATTGATGTCCATCTATCACATATAATTCATACGAACGTATGGTGGTCTTATCGGAATATCCCAATCCTGGTTGTAAATAATACGGTTGAACATCATCTGGAGACAATAAGACCCTGGCACTTGCCGCCAGAAAATGCCTTTTTGCCAGAGGAAGATAGTATTTGTATTGCATGCCTAATCTCAACAATGAAATATCCGGATTAAATACGCCCAAGCCAATTTGGGTAAGTGTAAATCCAAAATAATCACCACTCAATGCATAATTTCGGTTGTCTCTGTTTTCCTTGCTAAATCGATAGCTAAGTGCTAAATATTGGGAAAGGGTCTTATCATTTTCCAGGTAATTTGGATTAAACGAACGGATAGTATCATCAATTTCAACATGAAAAAACTCCAAACTTATACCATGTCTTGAACGAATTTTTGGACGAAATTCAAACGCCATGGCACCTTTGTAATTTTTCTTCATGTAGTTGTCTACATCTTTGTAAAAAAGTCGTTCATTATTTTCAGAGATGTAATTGACTTCATGATTTTGACCATAGTCGAACCCAATGGCAAACCCCAATTTTCTTCCCTTGTTGATATATGGAACGGAGTATCCAATGGAGACTTTTTCTGTAAAACCCAATTGAAAATTCAAAGTCAACTTTTCGTTTCTACCCCGAAAATTGTCCTTTCTTACACCAAGACCATAATTGATACGGCTGAAGTCTTTGTTTTGCCACCACGAGTTGAAGTTGGTTTCTGCCAATTCAAAGGTTACCACAGGCCATAAATACCATCTTTCGGTAACAATAATGACAATGTTAATTCGGTTTCCTGCGGTTAAGGTGTTAATGGTGATGAAATTAAACAGGGATGTATTTTGAAGATTATTCCGAGAATCTTCCAGGTGTTTTTCCAGAGCAACAGCTGGAAATTTATCTCCCGACTCAAATGTCAATTCTCGCAGAATAATATGTCTTTTGGTGGTTCGGTTTCCAACAATGGTGATGTCTCCAATTTCTACCGTGCCAGATATGGAATCCGCAATGTTGACCTGTGACATCAAGTGGCTAGAGAGAGAAAAAAGGAAAAATAATGCAGCAAGGCGCATCTCTGAAGTCAAATATTCAAATACCTCATTAAACCATCAAATCGCTTTCGCATGTCGTCATTGTAAGGATCTTGGTAAAATGAGCCCGATACATTGTAATCAAAGCGATTAAGCGTCTGTATAATGGGGTTTAAGTCAGTTCGATTCACTTTGATGGTCACCAGTAATTTTTTGGAATCTGCATGGGAGGTCACATACAAATTCAAAATCTTGGCATCATTTGATTCAATTAATCGAGAAATTTCCGAAAGCGAATAGTCATGAATGTTCAATTCCAGTTGAAGAATTCCACCAGGACTTGATAAACTTTCTATGACATTGATTCGATGCACCAGAGAGTTGGCCGTTATACAGCCCACCAACAATTCATGGTCATCAATTACAGGTACAAGTGACAATTTTTCTTCAGACATCAACCGGATGACTTCATAAAAATGATCATCATGATGCACAAATGGTTTAGTCAACTCATTTTTGATGTTTTTCAATTCACCTTCAATCAGCTCAAAATCCAACAATACATCTTCTGTGATGAGGCCAATGTACTTCTGGTCCTCAATTAACGGAAGTTCCGACACTTTAAATTCCTCCAGTAAACTCAATGCACTTAGCCCTGAGTCAGACCATTTTAAAGATGGAATTTCATGATCTATGATTTCTATTGCTGTCACTTGCTATCGTAAAGTACACAGGATTCACTAATAACCCGCATATTTGTACAAAATTAAGAATTATTTATATGCCTAATTTAAGTGTCAACGTTAATAAAATAGCCACTTTACGTAATGCCAGGGGAGGAGAAAGACCAAATGTTGTTCAAGTTGCTATGGACTGTGAGAATTTCGGAGCACAAGGAATTACCGTGCATCCCAGGCCAGACGAAAGACACATAACAAAACGAGATGTTTACGATTTGGCAAAAGTGGTAAAGACGGAATTCAATATAGAGGGGAATCCTACCTCGGACTTTATAAATTTGGTGTTAGATGTCAAACCGGACCAGGTAACTTTGGTACCGGATGCGCCGGATGTGCTTACATCAAATGCCGGTTGGGATGTCAAAAAAAACAAAGATTTTTTGAATGAAGTAATCCAAACGTTCAAAAAAGAAGGCATACGAACTTCCCTTTTTATGGAGACGGATAAAGAACAAATTAAGGAAGTCGTGCAAACGGGTGCTGATCGGATAGAATTGTATACGGAGATGTATGCAAAAGAATATGAGAACAATGCCGAGCAAGCCATTGCTCCGTATGCCGAAGCCGCTGAATTGGCTTCATCCTTAGGGCTGGGTTTGAATGCAGGGCATGATTTAAATCTTCAAAACCTCCAATATTTTGCAGCGCATATTACAGGATTGTTGGAAGTGTCCATTGGTCATGCATTGGTTTCTGATGCCCTTTATCTGGGGCTGGAAAATACAGTTCAACTGTACAAAAGGTGCTTGAAATGATACATCTGAATCACAAAAGATTAGGTAGCGGAACTCCACTTATTGTATTACATGGCCTATTTGGTTCATTGGATAACTGGATGAGTTTGGGGCGTCAATTTGCTGAACAACACGATGTGTTTTTGGTAGATCAAAGAAATCATGGGCAATCTGGACATACTGATGAGTTCAACTATGATTTATTGGCCGACGATCTCCTGCATTTTATGCAAGAACATTCCATTTCCAACCCTATACTTTTGGGTCATTCGATGGGTGGTAAAACCGTTATGAATTTCGCTTTGAGAAATCCGAATTTGGCTGAAAAAATTATAGTTGTTGATGCTGCACCAAAAAAATATCCTGTTCATCATCAAACCATAATTCAAGGATTAAAGGCACTGGATTTTTCGCATATCAACAATCGTAAACAAGTAGATGAAGTATTGTCTGAATATATTCCGGAAATGGGGGTTAGGCAATTTTTAGGAAAGAGCATCTATTGGAAAACCCAGGAAGAACTAGCACTTCGTTTTAATTTGGAGGCACTCAGCAATCACATTGAATCCATCAGTGGGTGGGATTTAAATGCCAGTAATGACATTATTCCGGCATTGTTTATTCGTGGAGGTCGGTCGAATTACATTTTGGAAAATGAATCTTCCATAGCGGCTCATTTTGGAAATGCAAAAGTTCAAACCATTCCGGAAGCAGGTCATTGGGTTCACGCGGAGAAACCTGCTCAATTATTGGAAATGGTTCTGGCATTTACTTCGTAATACGCAATTAATCTCTTTTCGTTTTCAGTTATAATTGATACGTGATTCTCCTAATTATTATCAAATAAATACAGAAAGTACTTGCGTTGGTAATTTTAGCTGTAGCTTATTGTGACTAAACATTGAACAATGCTCCGTATTTGCTTAATCATCACAGGTTTATTTTTATTGTTTCATGCCTGTTCGTTTGAAAATGAACTGGAACAAGATTTTGATTTTGAATTGCAGCTGGCAGATTCCTCTGTTTCTTCTTTATATGACTCAACATTCAATTATTTACATGATATGTTATTGGGTAAAGAGAAAATTAATTTCAGAAAAGGAGTATTGATGGTGGAACAAGCTTTTTTAAATGGTCGGTTGAATTTGGATTCATTGGAAGCTGAATTAGATGAGCTGGAGAAAGTGCTCTGGAAAATGATTGACAAAAAAGGAATTCGTTCGTTTAAAACAGCGCCAAATTGGGCAGCTTACACATATATCAAAGATTCCATTCCCGAAAATAATTTCACTCCGTTCACATACGATTTCGTGGATTATGGAGGTGAAAAGAATTGGTCAAAAATGTTTGTTTCCAAATTGATGAAATCAAAAAGTGGCAATTGTCATTCGTTACCATATTTGTACAAAATACTGTGTGAGTCAATGGGTGCGGATGCACATCTTGCGCTGGCGCCAAATCACCTTTACATCAAACATAAAGACGAAAAAGGTGTATGGAGCAATGTTGAATTAACACATGGAGGGTTTCCTTCAGATGAATGGATCATTGACCAACTTTCTATTTCAAAAGAGTCATTGGACAAACAGGTATTTATGTATCCCTTAAATCAAAAACAAAGTATTGTCATGTGTTTGTATGATTTGATTCAAACGTATCAATGGCAACATCAGGATGATGGCTTTACGCGAAAAGTGCTGGATTTGGCGTTAGTTCATCATCCTGAAAATATATTAATTCGAATGTTGGATGCTAATTGGTATGCCAATATGATTGAACAGGAATCTCAACTCGCTGACAAAGACAATAAGAAAATCAGAAAATTGTACAAAGCTTATCGGTCACGAGCGCATGAACTCAATAAACTCGATCAAACAAATATGATTGCTTCTTGATTACTTACCCGGATCACCGGACATCAATTCTCCTTTTTTGTATTTCAATTCTTTCAAGAGGTCCCCTTCCTTTTTGCCGTAAACCTTCCAAGTGCCATGAGGCTTTCCGTCCTTGTAAAATTTTTCATTTTTCAATGTGCCAATTTCATGGTATTCCATTTGTTTACCTTCTTGACGACCTGCCACGAAATTAAAATCCTTCATCTTATTACCATTTGTAAAATAGTAGTTCCAATTTCCTGTTCTTTTGTTGTTTTCAAACGTTCCATCATCTTTCAATTGACCATTTTCAAACCAAGACTTTCTGGTACCATTTAACATTCCGTTGGCATAAGTTTCTTCTAATTCAATTTGACCATTTGGAAACCAATGTTTCCAAGTTCCATCTTTTATTCCCTCATTGTAAGAACCTTCGAAATTTGGTTTGGTGTCTTGGTATTTACCTGTCCATTTCCCATGCATTTGACCTTGATTAAACTCTCCTGTACTTTTTTCAGCACCATTTTCATACCAAGAATTCCATGTTCCTTGTTCTTTGCCATCCTGAAAATTTCCCTTCATAACCAAGGTGCCATTTTCACTCCAATAACTCCATTCGCCATGTTTTACGCCTTTTTGATAGGGGCCGGATTTCCACTTTTTACCATTTGGGTAATTGTACAACCATGTACCATGTCGCAAATCATTTTCATATGTTCCTTGGTACTCAACTTTTCCATCGGCGTAATAAAATTTCCACTGCCCGGTCCGCATGCCATTGGTTAACTCACCCTCAATGTCTTTTACATTGTCCTTTTGCCACCATATCCACTGGCCGGTTTTTTGACCATTTACATAACTTCCCTGTGTCATTTTTTGACCTTCTCTATTCCATTCTAACAGTGCTCCATTTTCTAAGTCATCAACAAATTCCACTTCACGACTTTGTTGATTGGTCTCATAATAATAGACCCATTTTCCAGTGCGCTTGCCGGATTTATAATTGCCAAAAACAGCTGGGTTTCCATTGGTGTGATACTGAATCCAAAGTTCATTTCTAAGATCATCAACAAACTTTCCTTCCTGAGTTTTGTTTCCCAATGTATCCCATTCTATCCACTTACCATTCTTTTTGCCGTTCACATATGCACCTTGCAATTTTTGACTTCCATCGTCATAAATGTCCAGAAATTCACCTGTTCCATCTTTAACCACCTGCTTTCCATCCGCACTATAAAAGGATACGATTTGCGCACTTCCATTTTTGTATGCGTATTCACTTTTTTCGCTACCATTGATGTACCATGATTTCCAGATGTCCATTTTAACATCTTTCGCATACATGCCCATCTCTTTTTTATTTCCGTTGTCATAGTAAAATACCCAAACGCTGTCCGCATAACCATCCACATACTTTCCTTGTGATTCCATATTTCCATTTGGGAAAAAAGTTTCAAAAGCACCTTGTTTGGTTGAATGTCTGAATTTACCCTGCTCTTTTATTTTTCCTGTTGGGTAATAACTCTTAAATATTCCATGAAATTCGCCGTTCAAATACGTAACGGTTTGACTGAGTTGCCCTTTCGCATCCCAATAATTCCAAACGCCCTCTTCAATTCCGTTTTCTAATTTTCCTTCAGCCTTCTTTTGCCCATTGGGCCAATTGTAGGTTTTTACCTGACCAAAGGATAAATGAAATGAAAAACCAATAACAGCGAAAATAAAAAGGCTACGCATATGAAGAGAATTTTGCCGAAAATAATGATTAATGTGGCTTCAACGCAGACCTTAAATTGTACTTTTAAAAAAAATTTCCACAACATGGTAAGTGTTCAGGAGGCCAAAGACTTAATTGTGGGACATGTAAGTCCCGGGAGTACGAAGAAAATATCGCTTTTGGAAAGTGTTGGATATGCTATATCTGAACCGATATCTGCACCATTGAGCATTCCCCCATTTCGGCAATCAGCCATGGATGGGTATGCCATTCGATATGCTGATTTTGACAAGTTTGAGGCATTTGAATTGGTGGGTGAAATTCAAGCGGGTTCAACAGAGAAGTGTGAATTATTGCCGGGACAAACCATGAGAATCTTTACGGGAGCACCGGTGCCAGACCATGCTGGAATGGTCATCATGCAAGAAAAAGCACAAGTAAATGGCAATGGTGTCAGTTTCACGGAAGATTCGGCACGAGAAAATTTGAACATCAGAAATATTGGTGAACAAATAAAAAGTGGGAATGAAGCGTTACCTGCTCATCATTTAATCAATGATCGATCTGTGGGATTGCTGGCCTCTTTGGGATTGACAGAAGTTTGGGTATTTGATAAGCCGAAAATAGGATTACTCATTACGGGTGATGAATTAAAAAAACCTGGTTCGGAATTGGCATTTGGTCAAATCTATGAGTCCAATGGAGATATGCTAAATGCCTCTCTTCGGCAATTCGGATTTGAAATTGCTATTGTTAAAAATGCCACAGACAATCTTGAGGAGACACAATCTGTTCTCGAAGATATTATGAAGCAAGTGGATGTGGTTATTACTTCCGGAGGGATTTCGGTGGGTAAATATGATTTTATAAAAGAAGCGTCTTCAGCCATTGGTTTTGAAGAGGTCTTTTATAAAGTTCGCCAAAAGCCAGGCAAACCCTTGTATTTTGCAAAAAACAACCATAAATATTTATTTGCTTTACCCGGAAATCCTGCCAGTTTGTTGGTCTGTTTTTACTTTTATGTGCTTCCGGCATTAAGAATCATGGCTGGACATAAATATCCGTTTATACCTGAACAGAAAGCTACTTTGCGTCACGACTATTTCAAAAAAGGACCACGAAGTGTTTTTTTAAAAGCATTTGCAGAGAATTCAATGGTATCATTGCAAAAAATGCAAAGCTCATTTGACATGTTAGCCTTTGCACATTCCAATTGCATGGTGTACTTGCCGGAGGAGGAAAAATCCTATCAGGAAGGGGATCAGGTGTCCTTGTTTGAACTACCTCAATAATTGTAAAGCTTCTTGTATATTTGCGTTATCTATGAGTTTAGATAACGATAATTTTGAAGTGGGTTTCCGCTTGTGGATTAAGGGGAAGTCTGGAAGTTTTTTGGGTGAAGGCAGAGTTTCTTTATTGGAAAAGATTGAAGAGACAGGTTCCATTCGCGAAGCCGCCAGCGCTTTGCAAATGTCATATCAAAAGGCATGGAAACTAATGGACATTATGAACGAACAAAGCCCTGAACCACTTATTGAAAAATCAACGGGTGGAAAAAAAGGAGGAGGCACCACTTTGACGCAAATAGGAAAAGATTGGGTGGAATTCTATAGAAAATGGAAATCCGCGAGTAGTGATTCCATTCATTTTCATTACCAGGAATTGAGCAAATAAATAATGGAGATATATCATTTCATATTGCTGATTTGCCTCTTTTTTGGAGTAGCTGTGTTGTATGCGGCAGCAGGTTTTGGTGGAGGTTCATCCTATTTGGCCATTTTATCTTTTTTTCCACTGCATTTTCACATGATGAGAACCACTGCTTTGGTATGCAATCTTGTGGTAGTCAGTGGTTCTTTATGGCAATTTTACCAACATCAAAAGTTGAACAAACAAGTGCTGACATTGGCCATTTCATTTACGGTATTGAGCATTCCCGCGAGTTTTATGATGTCCAGTCTGGGAATAGAGAAAAAAGTCTTTTTACTCATATTGGGGATAGCTCTATTTTTTTCATCCCTTTCCATGTGGGTTACTTCGCAATCCAAGGAAGAAAAAATTGATTATGAAAGAAGGAACTTACCATGGGCAAATTTATTTACAGGTGGGATCTTAGGAGCACTGGCCGGTTTGGTTGGGATAGGAGGTGGAATATTTTTATCACCTTGGATGCACATGCGCAAATTGGCACTTCCTCAAGTCATTACCATTGTATCTACCATTTTCATATTTGTTAATTCCACGGCGGCCTTAAGTGGTCAACTATTTGCTCATGACCTTGAAATCATTCCCATTCTTTTAATTGTCTTAGCCCTTGCCGTTTTCATTGGCGGTAGCATTGGTGTGCGTATTAACATTAAAAGATTGAATCAGTTAAAGATTCGCAGAATTACCTCCGTTGTGGTATGTCTGGCTTCCATAAATGTGCTCATCAAAAGTTTTATGTTATGAGTCATTTGGATACCATATCAGTAGCCATACTTATGGGCGGTCAAAGTTCCCGTATGGGCCAGGACAAAGGTCTTTTGGAATTCCAGGGGAAAAAGATGATAGCATACGCGCTGGAAGAAGGCCAAAAACTCAGTGATGATGTTTTTATCGTTGGTAATCATGAAGGATACCATGAATTCGGGGTTAATGTATTTAAAGATATTCCTGTTGGCAAAGGTCCATTGAAGGGAATTGTTACCGCACTGTATCATGCGCGTTATTCAAAGGTGTTGATACTGGCCTGTGATATGCCTTTTTATTCTGCAGAGATTGCAAAAAAAATGCTATCAGAAAACACTGATGATTCAACGCTAATTCCAAAGCAGGGAGAAGATTATCAACCTCTTGCCGGGATTTATCAAAAATCTGCTTATCAGCATTTCTTGCTCAATTTAAAGCAAGAGACGTACAAAATAACAGATGCCTTAGCAGGCTTACCTTGGAAATCAATTGAAATGGTTCCTTCTCAATTTCACGAAAGAAGTTTTCAAAACATGAATACAAAACAAGACTTAACCAAAATTGTATGAATATAGAAGTAGCTTACTTTGGTATGTTAACAGATGAAACCGGACGTTCCTCGGAAAATATTCAAACTCCATTCTCATCCGTTCAAGAATTAAATGAACTGATTCAATCTAAGTATGAAGGATTGAAAAAATTGAGCTATCGCATAGCCATAAATGATTCGTTTGTTCAAAATCAAGACTCTTTTCAAGAGGGGGACCAAATAGCATTTTTACCCCCTTTTGCCGGAGGATAACAATCTTACAACATGGAAAAACCACCCAAAAATATTTTCATTGACGGCCCTATTCCGGCAGAAAAAGTTGCCAAGTCTATTGCAGCGCATCAATCCAAAACAGGAATTGGGGCTCATGATGTTTTTTTAGGTCAGATTCGAAAAGACACAATTGATGAAACATTTGTTGCTGCTATAGAATACACGGCAAAAGAAGATATGGCCAATGCCGTTGCTCACGAAATTAGGGAAGCGGCATTTCAAAAATTTGATGTGACTTGTCTGCATATTTATCATAGCCTGGGAAAAGTAGATGTAGGTGAAATTGGATTTATGGTATTCACTTCTTCGGCACATCGCTCTGCATGCAGAGAAGCGTGTGAATACATTGTTGAAGAGTTTAAAAAGAAGGTACCCATCTTTGGAAAAACCGTTCTTGAAAATGGCAATCATCATTGGAAGGAAAATACGAAAGCATGATAGATATTACGCATAAGAATAATACGCTTAGGGAGGCCAAAGCAACTGCCATTGTAAAAGTCAGTAAGCAAGAGACCATCGATGCCATTCAAGAGCATAAGGTGCCAAAGGGAGATGTATTTGAGATGTCAAAAGCAGCTGGTTTACTGGGAATTAAACAGACGCCATATTTACTTCCCGATTGCCACCCAATTCCCATTGAACATACTGCTGTATCATATGATATCAATGGATTAGAAATTCATATTACCATGGTAGTCAAAACCATATACAAAACAGGGGTAGAGGTGGAGGCCATGCACGGCGCTTCCGTGGTCGCAATGAATATGTACGACATGTTAAAGCCTATTGACAAAGGCATTGAAATTCATTCCATCAAATTGATTGAGAAGAAAGGCGGAAAGTCACAATTTAAAGACAAACATCTGCCAGACATCAATGCTGGAGTAATTGTCTGCTCCGATACCATCAGTGCAGGTCAAAAAGAGGATAAGGCTGGTGAAGCCATTCGAAATAAATTAAATGAATTGAATGTTGTGGTAGACAGGTTTACTATCATTCCGGATGAATCCAGCGATATTCAACAACAAGTGACTGCATGTGTTGAACAAGGGATGAAATTAATTTTGATCACAGGAGGAACAGGGCTTTCATCAAGAGATGTAACACCCGAGAGTGTTATTCCAATGTTGGATAGAAGAATTCCGGGAATTGAAGAAACTATTCGTAATTATGGTCAGCAAAGAATGCCTTATGCCATGTTGTCCAGAAGTGTAGTAGGTCAAATTGAAGGTTCATTATTGATTGCATTACCGGGCTCCAGCAGAGGAGTAATTGAGTCCATGGATGCTATTTTTCCACACGTTTTACATGTGTTTTCCATCATGAAAAACAACAAACATTGATGCAATCCAACAAGGATCATATCGAAGATTCATTTGGGCGAAAGCACAATTACTTGAGAATTTCTTTAACGGACAGGTGCAACCTTCGCTGTCGATACTGCATGCCCGTTGAGAAAATGAAATTTATGCCCGCAAAGATGTTGATGTCTTCCAGCGAAATTGTCTCAATGGCAGGAGAATTTCGCAAATGGGGAGTTGACAGAATCCGCTTGACGGGAGGTGAACCGCTGATTCGACCTGATTTTGATGAAATCATTGCTGAATTGGGTCGATTGGATGTAAAGATGAGTTTAACCACCAACGCCTATTTTTTGGATCAACACCTACAAGCGTTGCAAAACAATGGAGTAAATCACCTCAACATCAGTTTGGATACGTTGCAATCGGAAAGGTTTCAAGCATTGACCAGAAGGAATGGACTTGAGAAAACCATTGAAAATATTCGTTTGGCTAAAGCCAATAACTTTCTTGTGAAAATCAATGTGGTGTTAATGAAGGGAATCAATGATGATGAAGTATTGGATTTTGCTGAATTTGCCGTTAATGAAAATGTTGAAGTAAGATTCATTGAATTTATGCCCTTTCAGGACAATGAATGGGACATGTCCAAAATTGTGGCAGAACAAGATGTATTACAATCCATTGGAGAGCGATATCATTTGGAACCACTGATCAATGGGAAAAATGATACTTCACGCAAGTACGGAATTGACGGTAGGGGTGTGATTGGATTTATCAGTAGCATCACCAATCCATTTTGTGATGGTTGCAATCGCATTCGGTTAACGGCAGATGGAAAGCTTAAAAATTGTCTTTTTTCAAATGATGAAATTGATTTGCTAACAGCTTTTCGATCGGGACAAGAAATTGAACCTCTTGTTCGTGCTCATATGATGACAAAATTCTATGCCAGGGGAGGAAAAACGCCTTTTGCAGATCATGATGCGTCAAAAGCATACCAAGACAATCGAAAAATGATCGCTATTGGAGGTTGAAGTTAATTTAACAACAAATCAACCAGTTCTTCTCTAAAATCAAAAAACACTTGTTGCAATTCAGACTCACCATTGGTTCCGTAATTAACTAAAAAACAATAGCTGATATCTCGCTCGGGGAACCAAAACAAATCTCCACTGTACGCCAAATCTCGGCCCCTATGACCAATGGCAAAATCATTTCCTCGGTCAAGAAAATCTTTCATTAGTCCTAAACCCAACTCTCTGTCCTCATCGAGCTCGGCATTAAACTCTTGCATACTAACAAGGCTTTCCTCGCTTAACAAAACAGGATTGCGAAATACCGATTCCAAAAAGATCAACATGGATTCCACTGTCGTATACATACCACCGTACCCATTACCAGATCCTGTATTCCAATCCGTCAGATTTAAAATGGTTCCATTGTTGTGCAAATCAAAATAACCGTGGGCCAGGTGTTCTGGAAACCCTTTCAATTGATTATTGTAATAAACATCCTCAAGAAACAAAGGCTCAATCACCAACTCTTTTAACAATTCATCGTGTTTTTTGCCATTGTAGTGACGACTGCCAATTTCATCAATCACCATGCTTAAAATCAGAAAATTGGAATTGGAATATTTGACATCCGCACCGACAGAAAAATACGGATCATCATGGTACGCATATTTGATCAATTCATCCGGTTCCCACAATTTATCAGGATTGTTCAATACATTTAAATACCACGTTTGGTCAGAAACCATGTCGTAAATACCGGAAGTGTGATTAAGCAATTGTCGGATGGTTGCAGACTCAAGATTATTCACTTTTGTTGCATATTCACCGTCCAAATAAGAGGCGGCAAAATCATCCAGATCCAGGACACCAAGTTCAACCAACCGCATGCATAATACACTCATATATAATTTGGTAATGCTCGCATTTTTGGAGACCGTGCATGATGAAAACAGCTGTTGTTCGCGTAAGTTTTTATATCCCACAGCCCCTGTCCAGGTACCTTCAGCATCACGTATGATCAATGCTATACCCGGCAACCCAAGACGTTTGTATTTGTCAATGATTCGTTGAAGATCCGCGGATTTAGGATGAGATGAACTATTGTAGACTTCTGGCAATGCACATGGCGCTTCCTGTTGCACAAAACTCTCTTTGGTGCACGCACTCATGATAAGACAAAACGATATGATCAATATTCGTTTCATTGTTTGACAAGGATTGATGCAGGCACTGCCATGCCAATGTGAAGAGAAGAATTCGGTAATATGGGAACATATGAGTTAACATATGGTGCATGAAGCCAAAACTGAGGCATGACATAAAAACTCCATTGATTTTTCAATCGATAACCCAATTTACATTGCACGTGGAAAGTCACTTGCATGCGTATTCCGCTGATATTTTCGTATTCCCCTTCGTCATTCAACCGCCACACGTCCACATCAGGAATGGTCATCATTGCACCCAACCCCATACCAGGCGTGATCAAAAAGCTTTTTTCGGGTTGCAACAGGTAGTTCATGGTTCCATAAAGTTGTATTCCATGATGTGCATATTCTTGAAAATAATATCCACCACTGACATCCAATACAGGAAATTGACGTTTCTGTTTATCTAAGTTCCATGTGCCTGCCAATCGAACTCCTGGATGAATAGGTGATTTTATAAAACCAAATAAAGTGGTAGAATTATTGAAGCCGCTGATTTCCATCCCCACAAAAGAGGAAGAGTCTGATTGAGCTTTGCTTTTTGCCATGAATAACAAAGCAAAACTCAGCATGAATAAAGCGACTTTCTTCATTTCTGCATAAAGGTAAGTAAAGCCTAAAGAACTTTACCGAGATGTTTGCAGGTCTCGATATTGATTGAGCAATTCCAAGGGAGTGTTACCTGAATCAATGCCCAATTCATTTAACAAAGACTTGCTTGCCAGCTCAATTGATATTTCACCGAATTGTTCATCTCTCAGAAAATGCACCATTTTCAATATGGTAAACCCATTGATTAACTGATAAAAATTCTTAATAAAACTTTCCTTTGTTGCACTTTTCAAACGAATGGTTTTCAATTTGTTTTCAAATTCAAAATCCTTCAAAAAAGATTCAAGTGGACCTGAAACGGGATCATAGCTGGCATACCATTTTGGCGCATTCGACAGAAACGTTTTTAAAATGCCAAAGATTTCAAATGGGTATGTTGGATAAACATCACTATTTTTTTCTTGCCAATTTAACATGGCTCGTCCTGTTCCAAATGGCACACGAGTTGAAGTTCGTGCAGAAGGAAAAACAATTGGGGAATTGATTTCTTTCACCTTTCCCATTGGGAATACCTTATGCATGAAATAAAAATCTTCACCGGCTTTTCGTTGGTTCATGCCACCTACCTTGGCATAAGTGCCTGCTCGAACGGCCATACTTGATCCAATGGTATGATAGAAATGTGGAAATCCAATCCATTCCAGGCATTCCTTATAGTAGCGTAGAAATAACTCATAGTTGACAATTCCAGAGTGCTGTTGATTGTTTAGTCCGGTTATTGGATGTTCAAAATTCAATGTAGCGGATTCAAAGGAATCATTTAGTTGATTTTCAAGAATTTGGAAATAATCATTGGCAATAAAACAATCTGCATCAAGACAAACAATCCACCCGTTTTGATCAACGCTATTAAATCGCTTAGCTGCCTCGTCCATGCCCAATTTTCTAGCCAATCCAACGCCATGTTTTTTTGCATTAAAAACGAATTTTTTAATGAGATGAATTCGAATATTTCGAATGGCTAGTTGCTCAATTTGCTGTTGTGTTTTTTGAATGAAGTGGTTGGAAACTTCATTGTCTTCATGATCATTGGCAACTATAATAAGTTCAAATACCTTAGTTGGAGCAGTGCATTGGTCAAGTTGTTTGAGAAATGCAATTTCATGTTCTCGAAATGCAGGTACTACAATGATAAATTTTAGATTCGGTGAAGGCGGTTCTTCTATGAAGTTTGAATTCTCTACCTTAAATCTTTTGCAATATGTAGCTACACTTTGCTGAAATTCACTCACTTTCTATAAAAATGGTATTTCGTTAGATTTGCCAAAATTCTGGAATTATGGCTGATTTGCAAATACAACCGCTTATTGACTCTTCTCAAGAATGGATTCAAGCAGTTTTGAACGACTTTGATACATTTTTAGTGGATCATGCAGACTGCGAACGCAAAGCTTCTGGTATGGCCATGAATCTCGTGGCTAAATATCCAGATAGGGATTTTATTATTCCCGGATTGATTCGGACCGGCATTGAAGAGTTGGAGCATTTCAGATTAGTTCACAAGATTATGGTTGAGCGAGGCATTCGGTTGCCACATAAGATGACAAAGGATTTGTATGTGGGAGAATTGTTACAACAAATCAGAGGAGGTCGTGATGAGGGGTTTATGGATAGAATGATTTTGGGGGCCATTGTCGAAAACCGAGGATTTGAAAGATTCAAACTGATTGCTGAAAATATTTCGGACAAAAAACTGGCGGATTTTTATGATATGATATATCAGTCAGAACACAAACATGGAGAAATGTTTTTGGAAATGGCTATACATTACCTTCCTGAAGAAAGTGTATTGAGTCGATACAACGAAATGGTTGATATTGAAGCGGGCATCATTCAAAACTTGAAAATTCGTCCTGCGTTGCACTAATTAAAAAAGGGCGCCCGGAAATTCCGAACACCCTTTATGTAAACAGCCCATGTAAATATGTCTACAAACATAGGGGTCAGAACTCTCCTGAATATGAGAGAATTACTCGATTTTCTCAATACGTAAAACCCTTACAAAATGTACCCTTCTGCTTCAGTTGTACTCTTTGGCAAGAGATAGACGATACATGGCGGAAAAGCGTAACTTTGCATCTTGCAATCATAAGGTTGTTACATTGTATTTATGACCAAAAAAATTGGGATTTTATTTCAGGCTCGTTCAGGGTCAACCCGGTTACCTTCCAAAATACTTCTGCCATTTTTTGAACAACAGAATATCCTTGAATTGATTCTTCAAAAATTTTTAAAGAATGGATTTGATACCTATCCAATCATTGTTGCCACCACAACATCATATAAAGACGATGAGGTTGTTCAGGTAGCTCAGCGAAATGGAGTAAACGTGTTTAGGGGAAGTGAGTCTGATGTGTTGCAACGTTTTATAGAGGCCGGACGAAGTCATGGAATAACGGATGTAATTCGCGTTTGTTCTGATAACCCATTTTTGCAAATCAATGAATACTTGCAACAATTGATTGACAGGTATTTGATGACAAACCCAGATTACCTGAGTTATCAATTGTTTGATGGTACTCCTGTCATAAAGAGCCATCTGGGTTTATTTTGTGAAATGGTATCCATGAAGGCATTGGAGAAAGTTGCAGAATTGACGGATGAAAATCTATATCATGAGCACGTGACCAATTTCATTTATGGTCATCCAGAGATTTTTTCAGTTGAATGGTTACCTGCACCCAATGAAGTAGTTACCCGTAATGATATTCGGTTAACTTTGGATACACCTGAAGATTTTGAACACCTGCAACAACTTTATAAATTGGTAGGAGCAAAAAACTTGAAAGAAATTATACAATTCATTGACGAATCTCCGGAAATGAAGGAGTATATGAATGAACAAATCATGCAAAATTCTAAGTAAATGACTTATATAATTGGTGAAATAGGACAAAACCACAATGGTTCGGTAGATATAGCCAAACTGATCATTGACTTGGCGGTGAGGCCGGCAAAGGATACGTTGTTTGATCTTGAATTGCCTGCCATGAATGCAGTTAAACTCACCAAAAGAGACTTATCGCAGGAATTGTCTGCTAGTCAAATGAATCGACCATATGACAATGCCAATTCCTTTGGGAAAACCTATGGTGAACACCGGGAATTTTTGGAATTGAATGACGAAGAGCATTATGAAGTTTACAAATATGCCAAAGAAAGAGGTATTGATTTTGTAGAAACACTTTGTGCCGTTGGATGCCTGAGCATGATGAAATATTTTGAGCCTGATTATTTGAAGGTGGCGAGTCGGGATTTGACCAATTTACCATTGCTTGAAGCATTGAGTGAAACAAAGATTCCCATCATACTTTCTACAGGAATGGCGGGCAAAAAAGAACTGGATGAAGCGTTGGAAACCATCAGTAAACAACATAGCAATATTTCAATACTGCATTGCGTTTCTCAATATCCAACTGAGCCGGACAATGTGAATTTGCATACCATTACTTATCTGAAAAAGCACTACCCTCAATATAAAATCGGATTTTCAGATCATACCATTGGCATTTCAGCAGCCGTTGCAGCTGTTGCCATGGGAAGTGAAATTGTGGAAAAACACATCACCATTGATCGACGAATGAAAGGAACTGACCAAAAAGGTTCTCTTGGTCCGGAAGGTGTAATGCGCATGGTACGAGACATTCGTTTAATGGAACGTTCCTTGGGAAAAGAAGAAATATTTGTGGAGGAGAAAACCAAAAGTGCCAGAGAAAAATTGGAACGATCAATCGCTACCAAAGAGAAAATTACCAAGGGTTCTGTGATTGCTGAAGAACAAATTCACATGCTGTCACCAGGCGATGGTTTTAAATGGTCTGATAAGGACAAGGTAATCGGCAAAACCGCTTCCGAAGACATTGACGCAAATGAAATTATTTATCCAAACCAATTGAACTAACATGTTACCTAAATTGATCATTACAGACATAGACGGAGTTTGGACAGATGGAGGAATGTACTATGACAGTAACGGAGGAGAGATAAAAAAGTTCAATACATCAGACAGTGCGGGTGTTTTGTTCTGCAAATTGTTGGATATCCCTGTAGGTATTATCACAGGTGAAGATACATCCATGGTTTTGCGTAGAGCCGAAAAATTAAAAATTCCTCTTTTAAGAATGGGTGTAGCAAATAAGCTCAAAGAGGTGGAAGAGATTCTTGAAGACATGAACATCCGTTGGAGCGATGTGGCATATATTGGAGATGATATCAATGACATTGAATTATTGAGAAAGGTGGGGTTGAGCGGAACTCCAGCCAATGCGCCGGAGTACATTCAGTCCATGGTGGATGTTGTAATTCCGGTAAAAGGCGGAGATGGTGCCTTTCGTGCCTTTGTGGAATGGATTTTAAACAAAGAAGATCAACTGGAGGTAGTTTTGAATATGTATCTTGATAAACTAAAGGGATAATATCGGACAAATTGTACCGTTTGACGACTATAATGGGCCAACTGGCTACTTGTCAAGCAAAAAACACCTCAATTAGACGGATTATCCTAAATTTGATTCATTTTCCAAACCCCGGCTGGGCTTATCCGAGATAAGCAAACTTGTGATTACTGATTGATGCAATTCAAAAGGAAAAATAAAGGTTCTAAACGAACAACTGTCTTTAAACAGCTGATTACCAACATAGTGTATCCGCTGGTGATTGCATTGATTGTCCTGGGTTACTTCAACTATAACCGCACGCACACCCTTCTGGTAGACGCCTATCAGGAAAAGAACATCAACATCCAAAACGAAATTCGAAACGTACTTGAGTTTCAGGATGTGACCTTGTCCTTTATTGAAAAGGATATGGACAGATACCTAAAGACACTCAGTAATATCTTGGTCTCTGATTTTTTTAATGATATAGATACCATAGAGAATCTCCCATTGGAAGCCATCCGAAAAAACATGGGAATGAAACAGGACATTTACATCATCAACAGGCAAGGTGTAATTGTCAATACCACCTTTATTCGAGATCTAAACCTCAACTTGTTCAACATAGATGAGAAACACAAACAGTTTCTATTGGACATTTTTGAAGGGAATCGATTTGTAAGTGAGAAGCTTTCTTTGGAGCGAAACACCAAAAAGCTTAAAAAATACACCTATCAACCTACCCTGGATGGTAAATACATTATTGAGTTGGGCAGTTATTCCAATGAAGCCAACCGAATAGTAAAAACATATCGTTCACACCTTGAAAATCTTTCGGATGTAAGTAAAGGCATTGTAGAAGTAGACTTATTTCTGGGTAGAGATGATCCGGTTTCATTCATTAATGATGAAGCCATTATTCCAACAGAACATCGAGACATTTATCAAATGACTTATGATTCCAAGGAAACCCAATCCATAGATGTTGATATTGATGGTAAGAAACTGGAGTATCAATACATCTATATGAACAGAGGAAATACGGACTTGTATGAAGGTTCCATTATTCGCATCGTGAATGATCGATCCTATGAAGCCCGCATTATTTTCTGGGAGATGATGAAATTGATTGCCATATTTTCATTGACAATTTTTGTATTGTTTGTGTTGATTTACAAACGGGCAAAATTGATTACACGACCAATTTTGAAGTTGGAAACGAGTGCCATTCGAATCAAAAGAGGGGATTTCAGCACAAGAGCTGAAGTAGAGGGAAATAATGAGCTGACGGTCTTAGCCAAACAATTTAACGCAATGCTTTCCAGAATTGCCAAGCATTATGAAGAATTGGAGCGGAAAGTTGAAGAACGGACGGCTGAGGTAGTGGCGCAAAAAGAAGAAATTGAACGACAAAAGAAAAGCCTGACCGATAGTATTCATTATGCTCGTAGAATTCAGACGGCAATTTTACCTTCTGAGTACCAAATGAAGAAAGCGTTGAATAAGCACTTTGTGTATTATCGTCCAAAAGACATTGTTAGTGGAGATTTTTATTGGATGAGTGAAAAAGATGGAAAGGTATTGGTTGCGGCTGCGGATTGTACGGGACATGGTGTTCCAGGAGCATTTATGAGCATGATTGGGGCTTCATTACTCAATAAAATTGTCAATGAAAATGAAATAACCAAACCTTCTGATGTGCTCAATGGGTTGAGGCAAGGAGTTGTGACTTCTCTGAACAAGGAAGGAAGTGAGGATCAGACCAATGATGGTATGGATATGAGTCTGTTGGCCATAGATTTTGCAAAAAGTAAATTGGAATATTCCGGTGCCTATAATCCTCTCTACATCATTCGTGACGGTGAATTACTTGCCACCAAGGCGGATCGTCAACCCGTTGGAAATTTTGGCAAAGCAGCCAAAGACTTCACTAACCATGAAGTGGATTTGAAAAAAGGCGATATGGTATATATCTGTTCAGACGGATACCAGGATCAATTTGGTGGTGAGAATAAGTCCAAATTCATGACGGCCAATTTTAAGAAACTGCTTGTGGAAATTCATAAAAGGCCGATGAATGAGCAGATTGAAATTCTGGATGAAAGACATCTGAATTGGAGAAATGGCATCTCTCAAATTGATGATATACTCATCATAGGAATAGAAATATAGACAACTTCTGAGTTGATATGAAAACCACGGGTTTGATAAAAGCGCTGCTGATTATTGCCCTTTTTTGTGGAATTTCAGTCGAATTAAGTGCCCAAACGGGAAGATATTTGATTTCCGGCACTCCCGGAATCAGTTATTATGTTGGTGATTTAAAGGACAACCGTTGGCCAGCAGGCGGATACATTCATCCTTCATTTGGTTTATCCATTGGTTATCGAAAAAACAGACTACTGTCCGTTTACCTGGGATATACATTTTCAAGGGTAAGTGGAGCGGATTCATTAAGCGAAACTAAAGACAAAAGAAATTATCATTTTCGATCCAATGTCAGTGATTTCAGTTTGATGGGTTCGCTGGATGTGAGGGAGTTAGTGTCGAAAATATGGAAGAGTTCTTACGTCAAAAAACAAGATTGGTCACCTGGATTCACGGGCCCTTCTATTTATGTAGGTGGTGGAGTATTGCACATGAATCCAAAAGGTTATAAAGGGGGTACCTGGCATAAGTTACGATTGTTGGGAACCGAAGGTCAACTGATTGAAGGATATGAACCGCAATACAGTACGTGGCAATTAAATGTAAAGATGGGGCTGAGTGTGGGCTATCAGCTTTCCCGGCAATTTCAAATGGAGCTCATAGGATTGTATACGTTGTTGTTTACTGATTACCTGGATGATGTTGGTGGTGCGTATCCTGATTATGATGAATTGCTGGAAACCCAAAGAGGAGAGTTGGCCTCCTATTTTACTTATGGAGGTCGAGATGGTGAAAAAATCAAACAAGGAACATTGCGAGCCAATCCGGATAACAAAGACGGAATGGTGGTTATTGGCATTAAATGCACTTACCTCTTTAGTTTTGATGAGGTCCGACGAATGCTCGGACATTGATTCAAATCCGTTTTTTCCAGTTGATTTATGGAAAACTCGTGTATAACTTTCATGTTTATAATTCATTGTAAAATGGAATTCAATTAATTTTGAATCATGCAACAGTATCATGATTTATTACAGCACATTCTTGACCATGGCGTGCGCAAAGAGGATCGCACCGGGACAGGAACATTGAGCACATTTGGATATCAAATGCGCTTTGATTTGAGTGAAGGATTTCCTGTGCTAACGACCAAAAAACTTCATTTGCGATCCATTATTCATGAATTGCTTTGGTTTTTAAAAGGTGAGACGAATATTGCATACCTCAAAGAAAACAATGTTTCCATTTGGGATGAATGGGCAGATGAAAATGGTGAATTAGGACCTGTTTATGGACATCAATGGAGATCATGGCCGACACCTGATGGTAAAACCATTGATCAAATCAGCAACTTAATTCATCAAATCAAAACCAATCCTGATTCACGCCGACTAATTGTAAGCGCCTGGAATGTTGCGAACATTGAAGAAATGGCCTTGCCACCGTGTCATTGCCTATTTCAGTTTTATGTAGCAGACGGTAAATTATCTTGTCAATTGTATCAAAGAAGTGCTGATACTTTTTTAGGTGTTCCATTTAATATTGCATCCTATAGTCTCTTGACCATGATGATTTCTCAGGTTTGTGGGTTAAAACCTGGTCATTTTGTACACACGTTTGGAGATGTTCATTTGTATCTGAATCACCTGGATCAGGCGAGTGAGCAATTATCCAGAAGTTGCCGGGCGCTTCCCGTTATGATGTTAAAAAACAAGAGGGAATCTATTTTTGACTTTGAATACGAGGACTTTGAATTGCTCAATTACAATCCTCATCCCCATATAAAAGCCGAAGTTTCTGTGTAATGGAAATCATTGCCATTGCCGCCATGGCTAAAAACAGAGCCATTGGAAAAGATAATGACTTGCTTTGGCATTTGCCGGCAGACATGCGTTATTTTCAGCAAACGACTACAGGGTACCCTGTTTTGATGGGTCGAAAAAATTACGATTCCATTCCATTAAAATATCGTCCACTTGCCAATCGAACCAATATTGTGATAACACGAGATGAAAGCTATAATGAAGAAGGGGCGGTTGTTTTTCATTCCATCAAAGACGGTATTGATTTTGCCAGGAAGGAAGGAAAGGATAAGTTGTACATTGTAGGAGGTGGGCAAATTTATGCGCAGACGATGGACATTATTTCCAAGTTGTATTTAACAGTGGTGGATCATGATTTTGATGGTGACGCATTTTTTCCGGAATTCGACTCCAATGATTGGGATATCGCCAAAACATGGAAAGTGAATAAGGATGAAAAAAATAAGTACGACATGCAATTCTTTCAGTACCAAAGGCAACAGAAATAGCTTTGCAACCGTCTGTAAGGCAAGATTGTGTTAAAAGATGTATATTTAGCCACGTGAAAAGAATAACGGTAATAGGGGTTTTTCTGATATTAATGGGGGGGTGTGAAAAGTCGCATCGCGATTTGGACGTGAACACAAATACCGTTGAGGATCATTCTTTTGCCACCATGATTTACTCGGATGTCTTTAAAATGGTGGATGAAATTGCCTTACATACCAAGGGTATTGCCAATCCTTCAGATACGGTTTATACACAATATGGATGTGATGATATTAAAGTGGATACTTCGGTTGAACCCAAACAAATCATCATTGATTTCGGATTTACCAACTGTGTTGGAAAGTTTGAATTTAACCGCCAGGGTCGAATCATAGCCGAATTTACAGGCATATATCCTGAACCTGAAGCATCTTTGACCATTACTTTTTTAAACTATCGTTTTGAAGATTATGAGGTTGAAGGAAGTGTATCTGTTATCAATCGATCTCCTGTCAATGGCGCCAGAAGTTTTTCTTATTTTCTGCAAAGGGGTAATATTTTGGCAGAAGATGAAACCTTTGTCAGTTTTAATGCAAGCGAAGTTTGGACACAGACGGAAGGTCAAAATACTACAGCCGTGGCGGATGATGTTTTTGAAGTTTCTGGGACTTCCAATGGTGCTAACTTTAAAGGGAACCTCTTTTCTACGGAAATCAGTACCAACAATATTCAACGTCATGATTGCGCACGTTTGGTAGATGGCATTACAGACGTCTTTTCAGATAATATATCTAAACGTCGTGTAGATTACGGTAATGGGAATTGTGACAGAACTGCCGTCGCAAGCATCAACGGAGAGCCTTTTTCCGTAAGGCTTCCTTAATCAGGAAGCTACTTTCAGCGTATTGATCTTTGATTTTTTCAATTGCTCTTTTGCGTACCTCAACGTGATTTTAATTTCTTTATCGCTGTTAGAAGGTAATTCGAACATAGCGTCCAGCATAATGGCTTCACAAATAGAACGCAGCCCTCTCGCACCCAACTTAAACTCCAACGATTTCTGAACAATAAAATCATACACGTTTTTGTCAATTTTCAGGTCAATACCGTCCAATTTGAACAATTCTGTGTACTGCTTAACAATTGAATTTTTTGGTTCCGTAAGAATCTGTCGTAAAGCAACCTCATCCAATGGATCAAGATGTGAATGAACCGGTACCCGACCTATGAGTTCCGGAATCAAACCAAATGATTTAACATCCTGAGGTGTTAAATATCGAAGAAGGTTTTCTTTGTCAATGCTGCTTTTCTCTTGTTCGGTTTTAAAACCAACCACTTGAGTTCGCAGGCGCTTACCAATGATTTTGTCAATACCATCAAACGCTCCTCCACAGATGAACAGTATATTTTTGGTATCTATGGCCACCATTTTTTGCTCCGGATGTTTTCGTCCTCCTTGTGGTGGGACGTTAACCACAGAACCTTCCAATAACTTCAATAAAGCTTGTTGTACTCCTTCACCTGAAACATCACGCGTTATGGACGGATTATCGCTTTTTCTGGCAATCTTGTCAATTTCATCAATAAATACAATGCCTCTGGCTGCCGCATTTACATCATAGTCTGCAGCTTGAAGTAGCCTGGATAAAATGCTTTCTACATCTTCCCCTACATACCCTGCTTCTGTGAGGATGGTAGCGTCTGCAATACAAAAAGGAACGTTTAGAATTTTGGCAATGGTTCGTGCAAGCAAAGTTTTACCAGTGCCTGTTTCTCCAACCAACAAAATATTCGACTTTTCTATTTCAATGTCCTTAGCCGCAGATTGGGCATGTAACAATCTTTTGTAGTGATTGTAAACGGCAACAGAAAGTACCTTTTTAGCATCATTCTGGCCAATGATGTACTCATCAAGGTGATTTTTAATATCCTTCGGTTTCAGCAATTTCAGTTGCGAAGCCAAATTCACAGAAGATTTTCCTGAAACCTCCTCCTTTACGATATTTTGTGCTTGTACAATGCAATGATCACATATATGACCCGATATGCCAGCGATCAAAACATTGGTATCGCGCTTTTCACGATTACAAAAAGAGCACTTGATATTATCCTTTTCCATTCATACAAAAATAAAGGAAAAAAAGAATTTACTTCAATTCCCAGAAATAGCGGGCGATACGAGCTATTTAAGCCCTAGTACTTCATCAATCATGCCGTATTCTTTGGCTTCAGTTGAAGTCATCCAGTAATCTCTATCACTGTCTTCCCAAACCTTGTCGTATTTCTGACCACTGTGATTGGCAATGATGTCGTACAATTCTTTTTTGAGTTTTTGAATCTCCCTTGCTGTAATTTCTATGTCAGAAGCTTGACCTTGAGCACCTCCCATAGGTTGATGAATCATCACCCGGGCATGCTTCAACGCCGTACGTTTTCCTTTTGCTCCTGCACATAATAAAACAGCGCCCATTGATGCCGCCATACCTGTACATATGGTAGCAATGTCTGGAGAAACGTATTGCATCACGTCATAGATACCTAATCCTGCATATACTGACCCCCCAGGAGAATTCAGATAAATCTGAATATCTTTCTTAGGATCAACCGATTCCAGGTACAACAATTGCCCCATGATAATATTCGAAACATCATCATTAATTGGCGTTCCCAAAAAGATAATTCTGTCCATCATCAAACGTGAAAAAATGTCCATGGATGCAACATTTAATTGGCGCTCTTCAATGATGGTTGGAGAAATATAGGCGTCTACATGTGAAGAATACTGATCAAGTCTTGCAGAACTGATTCCGCGGTCTTTGATCATAAATTTTTTAAAATCTTTTTCAGTCATAAGTTTTGCGAGAAAAAAGCATTATTTGCTACTGGCTAATTTAACAAAATCATTGTAAGAAATTTTCTTCTCTTTGATTTTGAATGTGTTTTTATAATAAGCCAGCAAACGTTGATCATACATCTGATCATAAACGCGCTTTTCCTCTTCTTTATTTTGTAAAACCCTTTCTGCAGTTTCCTTTAACTCCATGTCTTCAGGAGCGCCTTGTCCCATGGAAGCAAACTGTTGCTTAATGAGTTCAACTGTAAAATCGATCACCTCTTCGCGGGAAACTTCCATTTTGTTTTCGGTGATGATGGTATTTTCCAACAACTGCCATTTTAGGTTCTTGGCATACATATCGTATTCAGCTTCAATTTGCTCAGGGGTGATGGGTTTTTCATTAACCGATTGCAACCATTTTTTCAAGAATTCATCTGGCAAGTCTAGTTTGGCTTTTTCAATGATTTTGTCTTGAACATCTCTAGCAAATAATTGATCAGTTTGTACTTCAAACTGCTTTGTTAAATCTTCAATAGCTTTGTTTTCAAATTCTTCTTTGGATTTGATTACACCAGGGCCATAGATTTTATCAAACAACTCCGTGCTGACCTCAGCAGCTTCTATTCGGTTTATTTTATCAACCACAAACCGGAAGTTCATGTTTTTTCTATCCTCTTCAGAAATCTGAGTTCCCAAAAGTCTTTGAAAATCTACGTCTGCACCAAATTCTTTTAACTTGAATTCCACCACACTGCCCTTTTGGATGCCCAAAAATCGTTTTTTCAACTTTTTCTCTGTAACCGATTCAAGCAATAAACTGGAATTGTTCTGAATACCATCTTCCAATGGCAAACGATCAGAACCCAATTGCTCAAAAGCTCCTTCCAATACATCTGATTCCTCACTGGTCTCCACTTCAATCAACTTACCATATCGACGTGACATGTCATCTGTGTATTGATTGATCAACTTGCTGTCTATTTCAACACTGTTGCGATTGAATTTCAGTTTAGGTAAAAATTCTACGTTTACTTCAGGAGTAAGTCCCAATTCAAAATTGAATTCAAAGTCCTCTTGTTTTTCCCAATCCACTTCGTTGTTTTCAATTTTAGGAATTGGATTTCCCAAAATGCTTATTTTATTTTCAACGATATAGGAGTTAATTGATTCCGAAAGTATTTTATTAACTTCTTCAACCAATGTACTGGTTCCAGCCATTTTGCGAATGACGCCCATGGGTACTTTTCCAGGTCTGAATCCAGGAATTCTGGCCTGTTTTCTCAATTCATTCAATCGAGCTTCAACTTTTGAAGAATAATCGTTAGAGTTCAATTGAACTTTAAGAACTGCGTTCAGTTTATCAACGTTTTCTTGCGTAATTTCCATCTGATGAGATTAAAAATGAAATGGTATAGAATGTGCACTAAAAACCAGTTGCTCACGCTATACCATCTATTCTTTTTTTTGTGCGGATGAAGGGACTCGAACCCCCACGTCTTTCGACACTAGATCCTAAGTCTAGCGCGTCTACCAATTTCGCCACATCCGCAGGTTTCCAAAACGGGTCGGCAAATTTAGTTTTTTTCTGTAAAGTCCACAATATGTAAGACGGATAATCTTCTTATACTAAACGATTGTTTCGCATTGAATAAAAAAGAGGTTATCGTGTCATTAGATTGCTTAAACTAACGGAGTAATTGTTATCCGTTGTGTCGATTTCAGATAATCCTTCTGAACTGAAAGTTATGTTCAAATCATAATTTCCATCTCCTCGATATAAAAATGGAAATTCAAATATTGCATAATTTCCTGCTGGAACCTTGTATTGGGTTTCAATCACTTTTTGAACACCAACTACTTGCTGATTTTCAACACGATAACGTACGCGCAATTCTGATTCAATGATTTGTGCTTCTTCAAATATGCAATCGAAGTTTCCTACTTTATTGTTAAAAATAACTACATACATAGTCACTTCTTCATCTTCGTCAAGATGTGAAAATGGAGGAGGAGTTTGATCATTCCAATAGTAAGTGATGATATTCCCATTCACATCAGGTCTTTGCACACTAAAAAAACGATTTATGGCATTATAAACCCTAATCTCCTGGCCATATGGATAAAAAACCTGACCTATATAAATGGGATCCGGTGTATATAATTTAAATAAACCAGTCACATATGGAGGTGCTACTAAATTGGGATCTTCAAAACAGTCTTTATCGCAACAACTTCCTGAAAATAAGATGATTGAAACGAGGCATAAGCCTATGAGTGGTTTCATCTTACGGTAACATTCCAATTCTTTACATAAACGATGTCACCGTTTTCATCATACGTATGTTCGTTATTCGTTCCACGAACTTCAATGATCACGGAGCTGCTTGTACCAGTTTCACTTGTTGGATATGATAATCTTCCACCCACAGCGGATCTACCAAAATTGTTGCTTTTGGATCGTTCAGTAACTTGATTATTTACATCTAGTGTATGAACGATTTCATAAAATCCATCTTCTAAAAATTCTACTTCGCTGTCCATTACATACGTTTGTCCGGCAGCCAATGATTTACCATCAACAGTTTTAGAAGAAACCGTATCCCAGACGGCAACTTTACCAGTTTCACTGAATAGGATGCTCAAAAGGTTTTTATGACTTCCAGTAGATTCAATTTCATCAGGGCAAGCAACATCTCCAATTATATTAATAACGGTATGTGCAACGTCAAATATGACTTGGTTGGAGCTATCTCGTTGAGCATCTTCAATTGACCTTACACCCAAATCAGCGAGTTCTACAATATCCTTACACTTGTTACACTTACAGGAGGAGATTAGAATAATTCCTACAAGGAATATCCCCATCATTAGATAGGATGATATCTTTTTCATTGTTCGATTGTTAGAAAGTAGAATTCAATTTTATTATCCTAAATATATATTTTTTGACAGTACGTGCTACTTCGATGGGTATAATTTAATATGATTTATGATGAACAGGAAGAAGGAAAAATCATATCAATTCATCCCGTTTATTCTATTTTTGTATCAAATTGTTCGTTATGCTAAGTATTACTCCCGGAGAGGTTCCTGTTCCTAAACTACATGGATATTTGCTGGGTTCTGTTGGCCCCAGACCTATTGCTTTGGCTAGCACTATAGATAAAGATGGAAATGTCAACTTGAGTCCTTTTAGTTTTTTTAATGTCTTTAGTGCCAATCCGCCTATTGCTATATTTTCTCCGGCCCGGAGAGGAAGAGATAATACCACAAAACATACATATGAAAATGTGTTGGATGTGAAAGAGGTAGTGATCAATGTGGTCACTTATTCCATTGTACAACAAGTTTCATTGTCCAGCACAGAATATGGAAAAGGAATCAATGAGTTTGAAAAAGCTGGACTTACACCCATAGCTTCTGAATTGATTCAACCACCCAGAGTGAAAGAATCTCCTGTTCAACTGGAATGTATTGTCAATGACGTTGTTCCATTGGGCACTGAAGGAGGGGCTGGAAATCTGGTTATTTCAGAAATTAAGAGAATTCATATCGCTGAGGACATTCTAAATGAAAAAGGAATGGTAGATCAGCAAAAAATTGATTTGGTAGGGCGCATGGGAGGAAATTGGTATTGCAGAGCCGCCGGTGATGCATTATTTGAAGTTGAAAAACCATTAACTACCTTGGGTATTGGAGTTGACTCATTGCCAGATCATATTCGCAATAGTTCCATCTTAACGGGTAATGATCTTGGTAAATTGGGTAATGTAGAAGAATTACCATCTGCAGAAGACGTTAATTCCTTTGTCAATGAACAATTGCAAGGTAAATTGGACACTGCTGATACATCAGATCAAAACCGATTGGCGCAACATACATTGGCCAGTGATTACCTGAAGAAAGATCAAGTCAAGGAAGCAATCTGTGTACTATTGGCCATTTGATTTGAGTTTTACCGACAAATACGCTTCATTTTTCAAACGGGTTCTTCCAACTCCGTTTACCATTGCCATCATTCTTAGTTTGTTTGTATTTATATGCGGAATGATATTTGGTCAATTCGAGTCTGACAATGCTCGTTTGTTTGACATGATGTCATTTTGGGAGCAAGGCATGTGGAATAATGCATTGTTGGTATTTGCCTTTCAAATGATGTTAATGTTGGTTTTAGGTCATGTGTTGGCCATTTCAACTCCGGTTAATAAACTGATTCAGTTTTTTGTGAAATATTGTACAGATACAGCTCGCGCTGCATTATTGGTGAGTTTGTTTACCATATTGGTTGGATTTGTCAATTGGGGATTAGGCCTCATATTTGGAGCCATATTTGCACGAAAGGTAGGGGAACATGCTCTGCATTCAAAAAAAGACCTCAATTATGCCCTCATAGGAGCTGCCGGATATGCGGCATTGGTTGTGTGGCATGGTGGACTGTCCGGATCATCATTAACCAAAGTGGCAGAACCTGGTCATTTACAAACCATGATGAGTGGTATGCTGAACAATACCCATATGGAAATGCTTCCAGATCAACTGACATTTACGTCAACGGTGTTTTCTAATATGAATCTATTTACGTCATTTTTCCTGGTCATTATGATTCCATTGGTTCTTTATTTGGTTGGGAAAAAAGACACAGGCTCCCAGGTTCAATTGAACACCATTAAATCGGAACCGGAAAGTGAATCTAAACAACTAGAAGGGGCGGAAAGACTGGATTATTCTTTCTGGTTATCTAAACTAGTGGGTACAGGAATTCTGATTTATGCGGTTCTAAAAGTTACCGAAAGTAACAATGCATCATCATTGGGTTTTATTACACCCAACTACATTAACCTGGTATTGTTTGGCTTAGGATTGTTACTTCACCGACATGTCAAAAGCTTTGTGGCGGCTGTTGAATCAGCTATTGGTGGAGCCGCTGGCATATTAATTCAATTCCCCTTGTATTTTGGAATCATGGGAATGATGAAAGAAGCTGGGTTAATAGACATGCTTTCCAATTATTTCATCAGTATATCCACTGATCGATCTTTTCCGATTTTCACTTTAATCAGTGCCGGTCTTGTCAATATTTTCGTTCCAAGTGGTGGAGGGCAATGGGCTGTTCAAGGTCCAATAATTGTCAAGGCTGCTCTTTCAATGGATATTCCGTTGTCAAAATCCATTCTTGCCTTGGCGTATGGAGATCAATTGACCAATATGCTGCAGCCCTTCTGGGCATTGCCATTGCTGGGCATAACTGGATTAAAAGCCAAACAAATATTGCCCTATACACTTGTTATTTTCGCAGTTGCAGCTGTGATTTTCACAATAGCCTTGCTGATTTATTAGTTGTTTCCTTTGGTGTCCAAGGCGTCTCGCAATCCATTTCCCAAAAGCATGAAAGAAAGTACTAATAGAACAATGGCCGCACCGGGTAAAATTGCTAAATAGGCATCGCCGGTAATGATAAAACCTTTGTGGTCTGCAATCATTCTACCCCAAGATGCTTGAGGGGGAGCAGCACCAATGCCTAAAAAACTTAAACCTGCTTCTATTAGAATGGCAGAGGCGAAATTTGCAGATGAAATAACAATGACAGGACTGAAAGCGTTCGGCAAGACATGTTTTAAAATAATTCGTGTATGGCTGTATCCCAGGGCAACGGCAGCAGTTACGTATTCTTTCTCACGAATACTTAATATTTGTCCCCTAACCACACGTGCCACTTCTACCCACATGGTCAATCCTACGGCCACAAAAACTTGCCAATAACCTTTGCCTAATACCAAGGAAATAGCAATTACCAATAACAAAGTAGGAATGGACCAAATCACATTGATAAACCACATGATGATGTCGTCCAATCGCCCTCTGAAATAACCTGCTAATGCACCAAAAAATAAGCCAACAATCAACGAAATGGATACCGCAATGAAACCTACGGACAATGAGATTGCCGTTCCTGCCATCAATCGACTTACCATATCCCTGCCATATCGATCCGTACCTAACCAAAAGGTTTTCGTTTGAATGTGTTCTTCCTGAAAAATTTTTGCCAATTCTTTAAATGATATTTCCTTGGAGTCTCCATTTGTTTTAATCCATACTCCTGATTCACTTTGATTTACGATTTGTGATGCCGGATAAATGGCCTTTGCTAATTTGATTGCAATCCACTGACCATCATTGTTATCGCTGTATTTTTTAAAGTGCAATTCTTCGTTTTCAAAAAGGACTTCATCTATGGCTACCCATTGATGACTTTCAGGAACTCCGATGAAATGTTTGGTAAGGAAGTTTTCTGACGATGGCAGTGGGTTTTGCCTTTTTAGTTTGATCATGTTGACAGAAAACCCGGGTTGTTTCACGGCCAGACTCAAATCTTGACGATTTGCAAATTCACTGCTGTCCGGACGAATCCAGGAGCCTGCGAAGACAATAAGAAATGAGAACCCAATGATAAACAAGCCAAAAACGGCACCCTTGTTCTTAAAGAGCCGTTTTCTGGAACGTTGATCCATTAACCAATTTAGGTTCATGTTTTACGAGTTTTCCATTTCGGTTTGATCATCAAAGATAGTATACCAATTGTCCAAATATAAATGGGATAAATAAGGGAAGTAAGTATTATAGTATTTGTGCTGACTTTCTGCTCGAAAAAACGAGACATTTTATAGATAAAATAACTATCCAAGGTCCATTTTAGGTTAAATACAACAGCAAGAATGAAAAGAGGAGCATAGAAAGTGAGGGACATGGCATACCAATAAAGTACACAACCATTCATGATGGCTATGAGATACATGCCTATCAGGTAGTTCAAATTGCGTACATGTGTACTTTTTCCGGCCCAGCGAACCCGCTGTTCAATCAATGATGTTAAAGAATCCGCGGCAGGTGTATTGACGATGGCATATTTGGAAGATAAAAAGTCGCAAGCATATTTATTTTTGATGGCATAATGCAGGAGAAATATATCATCTCCTGAAGCAACGTGCATGTTTTTGTCTTGTGCCGCGAAATTCTTATACAACGTTTTGCTGAACATTAAATTGGCAGCATTGGATGAAAACGGTAATTTCAGTTTAAATCCCCCAATAGTTAAACTACTAATGGCCATCCATTCTGTTAATTGAAACTTATGAATCCATGATCCATTGGAAATCAAACGAACCGGCCCGGATAACAAATCGACTTTTTTTTCGATGAATCCCAAGATCATTGTTTTTATCCAATTAGGTTCTGGTTGACAATCCGCATCGGTAGTTAAGATAACATCATATTGACTGCACGTAACGGCATGTTTGACAGCCGATTTTTTGCCGAATGCATCTTCAGGAAGGTGTTCAATTCTGCATGGAATTGAAATGGACGACATATGCTCTTCAACAATGGAAATGCTTTGATCAGTCGAATGATCGTCAACAAAAATGATTTCTGCTTTGATTGCATCGTACTCATGCTTAGCAAGACTCTTCAAAAGTTGAGGAAGGTGTGAAGCTTCATTGCGAAACGGAATAATAATACTTACACCAACGGCCTTTGGATTTAATATCTCATTCGGTTCTTCAAAAGAAATGGCTTGACGATGCAACCATAAGTAGAAGGCGTAGATCGCAAGAAGAATGACTGTGAAAGAAATCAAGCCAATTGTGTTTTTCTGAAAAGTTGTCCTTTTATGCTTATGCCTAAAAGTGCTGGAACGGCTGCATTAATCAACCATAATATACTGGTAACCAATAATATGACCAATGGGCTTATTCCAAAAGGGGACAAGCAAAAAAGTGCAATTGAACCTCTGATTCCCAATTGTGTCAGGAATGTAGAAGGAACGTATGTGATCAACAGAAGCATAAGACTGATGTGCCACATCAGTAAGAAAGAAAAGGGGATGTCAAAAATGGCCAGCAATGTCATGTACTGTGCCAGAAATGCCAGGTATCGGAATTGGCTTATGCTCAGGTAGATCAGAAACTCTTTTACGGAGGGAATTATTTTTTTGATCCGTGTGAGAATTTGCTTATCAAACCACTTGGATTTCGTCCAAAAACTGAATGACAATATGGAAAGCATAAATATGGCTAATGAGACCATTGGATTGGTATAAAGGAATGATGAAATCGCCTTTAGCAGGTCTAATTGTAAATATGGGCTGAAGAAAAGCGCAACCAATCCCCAAGTTACGGTCACTACAGATTGACTTACCGACAAAATCATATGTTTTCCAATGGCATATTTTCTTAATTCAAATGGCAGCACCGTAACCCTTCCTGCAAATTCACCAATTCGGTTGGGTGTAGCAATGCCATAAGTGATTCCTTTAAAAATGCTTTTGAAAGCCATTCCAACAGACATTTGAAAAGTTGGCTTCAATGCGATTTTCCATTTATATGCTTCGGAAAGCCAATTCAGTAAATAGAAAAGTAATGACAACATTAATAGCGGAAAAATATGCCCAGAAACCTGAATTTCCTGCTCACTTGCCTGAATAGTGGATAGATATGACCAAACTGTTTTGCCAACGTACAGGAAGGCTAAAATACCCAGTGCCAGTGAAAGGTACTTTTTGCTGAATTTAAGTACTTTAGACAGAAGATTCATTTGTACAAATATATTACCTCTAGTGGAAAAGATCATAATGGGCATTGATCCCGGAACCACCGTTATGGGATATGGTATTATCAAAGTTAGTGGTAAAAACTTGCATTTGTTGGCAGTTGGTGCAATTGAATTGAGTAAATACAAGGATCATTACTTAAAACTTCGTAGGATTTTTGAGCGAACCCAGGGATTGATTCAAGAATACCATCCTGATGAATTGGCCATTGAGGCACCGTTTTTTGGAAAAAATGTGCAGTCCATGTTGAAACTGGGAAGGGCTCAAGGAGTGAGTATGGCAGCAGCTCTTGCGTTGGATGTTCCCATAACAGAGTATTTACCCAAAAAAGTGAAACAGTCTGTTACAGGCAATGGAAATGCTTCTAAGGAACAACTGGCCGGGATGCTAGGAAGTATTTTCAAAATGGAGAAACTTCCAAAATCTTTGGATGCAACAGATGGATTGGCGGTGGCGCTTTGCCATTATTACCAGGGAGGAAAAAGCAAACAAGCTTCTAAATACAGTGGATGGGATGCATTTCTAAAGCAAAATCCCGATAGAAAAGTTGGATAATTAACGATTGGCTATCGAATCAGCGATATTTTGCAACTCTTCGTCATTCAATTGCAATTTCGGCCGTGAAAAGTTGATATCTTCTATACTGTTCAGTGGAATCAAATGAATATGCGCATGTGGCACTTCCAATCCTACTACCGCAATTCCAATGCGTTCACAAGGGATAACATTTTCAATTTTTATGGCCACTTCTTTAGCAAATTTCCATAAGCCACTGTAGACATCAGATTCCAGATCAAAAATATAATCTACTTCCAATTTTGGAATGACTAATGTATGACCTTTGGCCAATGGATTGATGTCCAAAAAAGCCAGGTAATTCTCGTTTTCAGCTATTTTATAACAGGGAATTTCACCGTTGACTATTTTGGTGAACAAACTAGCCATTAACGCGAAATTTCAAGAATCTCGAATTTCATTTTACCGGAAGGAACGACAACTTCGGCAGTTTCACCTACACCTTTGCCAAGCAATCCTTTAGCAATTGGTGAATCCACAGAAATTTTCTTGTTTTTCAGATCAGCTTCCTTTTCTGAAACCAACGTATATTCCATGGTTGTATCGTTTCCTAGGTTTTTGATTTTAACCTTAGATAAAATGAGCACTTTGGAAGTGTCAATTTGCGATTCATCAATGATTCTGGCATTGCTTATTACATCTTCCAATTTTGAAATCTGCAATTCCAACAAGCTTTGAGCTTCTTTGGCAGCATCATACTCAGCATTTTCAGATAAATCTCCTTTGTCTCGGGCCTCTGCAATTTGTTCAGAGATTCTTGGTCTTTCAACTGTCTTGAGCTCCTTTAATTCTGTCTTGAGCTTGTCTAATCCTTCTTGTGTAAAATAGTTCAAATGAGACATGACACATTAATTTAACTTAATATAAATGTAAAAGAGAATTTCGAATTTTCGAAATTCTCCAGAATAATATTTCTAGGGAATAATTCTAACTATAGGTTGAATCGTATTCCGATACTATGAATTCCTGAGAAGTTTTTAGATTGCCTCCAGGCATAGTCGATGCCAAAGGTACTATTATTATTCTTACTCATGCCAACTTCTACAGTGGCACCAGCAGTTAATCCTTTAAGAGCATTCGTAGATAGGTCATCGTCAGCGATTTCGCTTTCGAAAACATATCCAAATCGGGCCATAAACATTTCTTTAAATGCATATTCAGCACCTGCACGAATCTGGTCTTTGGTAAATGAGTTAGACGTAAACGTAGCAGAAGGTGTTACTCGATGACTAGCTACCATTGTTCCAGTAGCACTATCAGGTCTTCCATCAGGGAAAAGGTCATATGATGCACCAATGTTTACCAATGAAGGAATTTCAAATTTGGTAGCTTTTTGTTCAGCTGTCAGTGTTGTTTCATCTTGAGTGGTTGCATCAAATGAAAGTCCTGAACCTCGATAAACCATTGGAGGTCCAACGTTTCTCAAAGCAATTCCAAATTTAATTTGATCGTATTGACCGGTAACATAGTTTACCCCTGCATCAATGGCCATTCCTTGTGCTGTTACATTTGAAATGGACTCAGAAATGATCTTAAATGTCAAACCACCGCTGATGCTATTAGAGAATTTCTTAGCGTATGACATTCCAATGTTCAAATAGAAGGGTTTAAAAGTACCCACACCGCCATCAGGAAGGTCTACAGTTGTTACTTCAACTTCTCCAAAAGTTAAGGACATTATGCTCACGCCCACAACACCTGTTTCACCTACTTTTTGAGAAAATCCGAATGCATCTATGCTGATATCAGCACCTGCAAGCCAATCGGTATGTGAAAATATAAATTCAGTCTTTGGTGTAAATGCCAGGTTAGCCACGTTGAGATTCATGGATTCCAATCCTCTGGCGGATGCGATATTGGCTCCTCCAATACCTGCAGACCTAGTCCAGGGGTTTATCAACAGCTCTGTAGCTCCAGCTTCACCAGCCCGTTCTTTGTTTCCTGCCATGGTTCCTGACGCGAGATAGGTGACAAAAACTACGGTTAAAGTGGCTTTAAATATGTTTTTCATTCTCATTTTCAATTATCTTCTACTTTGCGTTCAAATTGTTCCTTAGAAAGATTCCAGGTCAACGGGTCTGATGACACCGAACCATTTAATAATTTTTTCACCGACTCCATCGGCATTGATGTGTATGATGTAGACACCAGAGGCGATGGGGATGTTATCGGTATTTTTCAGGTTCCAATCCAGGAAGGTATTGGGGTCTGATTTTTGGAATTTTCTCACCAGTGTACCCCCGATGTTGTAGATGCTGATGGTACACGTTTCTGGCAGGTTGGTTATTTTAACGGTATTGGTAAGTCCATCACCTTCGTATTGAGAGAAGGCGTAGTATGGGTTAGGCACAACGTTGATGTTGTCCAGTGCAGACTCTGCCGTTGAGGTCATTCCGGTTTTGGTTTGGAATGCTCCCAGGTCAACCAGGTAGTGTGGTCTTCCTTGGTTTTGGTTTTGCTCGGTTTGGAAGAAGTCATAGGTTTTGTTCACGCGCAGTGATACGACTACATCGGAACCCAGAAGTGTTTGGTCTTCGGCCAAGATGGGGAGTCCTACCCAGATACAGGTGGTCCACATGTCTCTCACATCGCTGTTAAAGGCGGTACTTCCTGGGTAATCTTTAAGCAGGCTGTAGAGTGTTTCTCCTCTGTCGTAGGCAGGCATGTTGAAACGTGCATCCTGGATTTGAGTTGTGGCATTAAAGACGTAGATGTAGTGTTTTCCACCCCATACGTTTTCAAAGTTGGCTCCTTGATTTTCGATATCGGTAGGGTTCCAGAGCATATCGGCTCCGTTGTTACCAGCCAGCCAAGAGTCCTCACCAAAGGCCATGTTGAGGCGTTGTCCGGTTTCTACATTGATGGCAAATCCTGGGAACCATCCCATTCCGACTCCTTGGTCGGCTTGTGGGTTACCATCGATGTCTACCGAAGGAGACTGCCTTAGGGCATGTTTGGTAGAGGTAACGGTGGTTTGGTTGGAGTTGAGTAGCTGTGTACCGCCAATGGCCAGTACAGGGTCTTTTTGCATTTCCAAAACGGGACACCTTGTCCAAAGGGTTTTATCTGCGGTAAAGTAGATGTTGACCGATTGCAGGTGCTCTAGTTTGGCCAGTGATACGGCTGCTCCATTGAGGATGTTGGGAGCTGGCGCATTGAGGATGGCTGTTCCTACATCGTCATAGGCACAGAGTCGGTAGGGCGCCCAGGTACCTTCGAGGATTTTTTCATAGACTTCGTTTCCATCCAGTGCGACCAGTTCGGTTCCATTGGGGTCGTTGGGGTCTGGCACTCTGGCTGGCAGAGAGGTAAAGTAATCGTTGTAGAGGTTGTCGGGCGCTTCTTCCTCTTGTGTGGTTCCTGCACGGATCCAGTTGTAATCGGATTGTCCATCGGTATCGGCAATGCCCGATAGCCAGTTTTGCGAGATGTCCGAGGTGACCTGAGTAGCGGAGATGAACCCGTTTTCTGAGAGTGGGTCTTCACCGTAGTTGATGGCCAGCTCGGCGGCTGGGTTATAGGCCTGGGTAACGTTCAGGGAGATACCCCAATCGCGGATGAGTTGTTCGTTGGAACTTCCCAGGATAATGGCTTTTTCGGAATAGACGGTATCGGTGCTTCCTTCGAGCCACATTTTCCAGTGAGCTTCTCCCAGGTTGTTGGTATCCAAGAACTCAATGTGGAGTTGTCCGGCAGGGATGTTCAAAGGGTCGATGACTTTGATTTCCACAGGTCCTGCTCCTTGTTGATAGACAGGGAAGTCAACCGATGAGGTAGGAGATTCGATGATGTCAGCAACGGTTTGTGTGGTTAGCTCAAGGGCCAAACCACCGTTTCCAACGCCTTCCAATCGGATGATTTCGGGTTGGTCACCATAGGCAGCATTGACTTGAGTTCCACCACTTTCTGATTCAGGAGGATGGGGGATAAAGGCAAAAGACTGCACACTTCCTGAAGTACTTTTACGTGAGGAGATGTAGGGTGTTTTTTGTCCATCGGCAAAGAGTGGGTCATCCTGAATGTAGGTTTTAAAGTTGTTGTACCCATAGGCAATGGCCATGTAGTAATACGTTTTGTAGTTGACCAGCTTGGGGTCTCCTTGGGAGAAGAGGTCTTCGGTTACCTGGAAGGAATGTTGGATACCTTGGTTGGCTCCATCCACCATGATGCTTCCTTTGTTGGCTCCCAGGTCATCGTCAAACTCAAAGTTGACCAGTTTGGATACATCATCACGGATGTCACACTGAAACAGGGGTCTTGCCAGTTCTAAGTTACCAATATCGTTGACCGATACGGTGGCATCTTTAAGCTGAAAGATTTGGTATCCCTGGAATCGGTATTTGTTGTCATAAGGTTCAGGTTCTTCATCTGGGGTAACAATGAAGGGGTCTTCTTCTTCGTAATCCTCCGGGGTATTACGGAAGTTGTTGGAAAGTCCTTTTTTGTTGGATAGGTACAGGATGATTTCCTGGTCGAGTTCTTGTCCAGATAGGTCCGGTGCATCGGGACCGTTTAGTACGTTAAAGCAATTGTCAAAGAGGGCTTGTGCTTTTTCATCGGCTTCTTTAAGCTTGAGCACACTTTGGAAGGGGTCACCACTGGCAGCTTGTGCCCACACTACCCCAACGGTAATGTCATTAACCGCTCCTGGAAGTAGGGTAAAGGGTCCGGCAGATTGCAAAAACCGTCGGTCAAAGGGTGGGTTACCGGCCTGCTCTTCAGTCCAGTCAAATCCAGGGTTGATGCCTCTTGTTCCCCAATGCAAAGGGTCAGAGTTTCCGGGGAACATAAAGTCAGACTCCAGTTCGGTAGAACCCGAGGCAATGTTCCCATTACCACCATATAGCTGCTTGGTACCATCTCTCCAGATTCCTCTAAGGTAGTTGTAGTGGTCAACCGCTGTTACAGGGTCATTGATAGGACCGTTACCACGGTTGTAATACACAAACCTTCTCATACCATAACGCTCGTTGTCTATAATAGTGTCAGGTTCTGCATCTGTTGAATCAAAATATCCAATTCCATTCAATGCTTCACCAGGGCCAATTCCATATAAGTTGTTGATGCCATCATCATCCTGATAAGGACCTTCGAAAAAGTCAATACCAATGGCTGGTGGATTGGAACCATATCCAACGGCACCACGATTATCTTCATCAAACCCATCACCATTGTAACAGAATCCCAAACCTCTTTCTACATCACAACCTACATAATCATCATCGGCATTACCCAAATCCGGGTCAACCCACTGACCAAAGTAAGTATCAGTCAAAGTAAACGTAGAACGGTTGATAAGTTCGTAGTTGTAAAAGGTCATATCGTTCACCGCATCGTTGGTGGCAAAGGCAAATGCCTGAGCACGAATCTCCATGCCGATGGCCGAACCATTGGTCTCAGTGTGGATGTTTCCTTTGTCATTAAATACCCACCAGTGAGTGTCATCACCAAATAGTCGAATGTCACGAACAACACGGCAATCGATGTCACCCGTAACATCGTAATATGGATAATCTCCATCTTCATAGTCATAAAAACCATCGCCATTTCTGTCATAGAAAGGAGCCAGGTAAAAATCCTGACCCAAAGACTCATCACCATGAGCTGGCCACTCCTGGATTATTTTGGGTACGGAGTATCCGTCAAAACTTTCATCCAACGTACACGTCTCATCCAAGTTACACTCATACCATTGAATGAATCTGTCAACGTCCGCACGAGTAATTTCATAAAACCTATCGTACTGCAAACATGTGGCAGGCTCAATCTCTGCTTCCCCTTTGCTCAGAGGACCTGTCCAGAAGTCATTGGTACCATTACGGAAGGTAACCGCTGCAATTTTTAACTGACCGTTGATGTCTGTACCACCCATCCACAACGATCCTGAATAGATGGAAGTCTGTTGTCCACCTGCAGGAATGATGTAATCCGCAGCACCGTTTGGTCTGTCTTGCCACATGCTACCACCAGTTTCAATGATACAGCTTACATTGTTGAACTCCAGACGCGTGTTACGCACCGCCGGAGAACAGTTGGCAGCTGTTCGCAATGTGGTAGAACCAGAGGATTTACGCTGACCATTGTCTGAACGTCGAGCCAAAGAGGCACTCGATATAAACAGCGCAACGATTAACAGACTTGCTATTTTTCCTTTCATCATCTTCAGGTTTAAATCTTTTCTAATTATTTCTTAAAAATTAACCAACAATCCCAAACGGAATCTACGTTGAACAGCGTAGAAATCATCGTTCAACAATTTGGCTTGGTATAAGTCTCTATATGATTCTTCATCCAATTGATTTTGGATAAATGGCTGAAATTCTGCAGCAGCAAGGAAACCATCATCATCTGGGTTACCTGTACTTCTATGAACGCCAAAAATGTTTTGCGTATTTAATGCATTTAGAATCTGGAAGTAGACCGTGCATCGGTAGTTCTTTTGTGTTCCCTTAGAATTGTTTTCAACCTTTACATCAAATCCTTTATCAATTCTTAAATCAAGGTTAAATGCCCAAGGCAATCTGGCTCCATTGATTCCTCCATCCACAACCGAAGAACCTTGCTGGCTATTCAGGTAAGCACTAAAGATTTGGCTAGAACGAGTATATGGTGTTCCAGAACCTCCAGAGAACGTAGCATTAAATCCAGCATTTGAAAGGATTTGTTTTCCTCCCATGGTTGGACCTTTGTAATCTTTTCCTTTTTTGTAGTGGTAATCAAAAATCAAGTTGAAAGCATGTCTTCTATCAAAGTTCAATGGTTGAATCACACGAAGGTTTGGTTGATCCGCATTGACAAGGTTCAATTGAGAAGTAGAGTTTGATCCGGTTCCTTCAGCAAACTGTAAAGTATAGTTGGCCTTCATCCAAACATTACCCAATTGACGGAAATCGTAATCCAAAGACAATCCTTTAACGGTACCAAAATCGATATTGTCATAAGTTGTATATGTTACCGGATAAGCACCTACTTTTCTAATTACCTGAATTTGGTCTCTCATTTCACGGTAGAAAGTAGAGATGGTCAACGCTGAGTTTCTACTTAATCGTTGTTTAAATCCAACTTCATATTGAATGGTTTGCTCCATTTTCAAATCTGGATTATTGATTCTCAAGTTATTGGTAGATAAATACAAATAATCCGTAGGTCTAAATGATAAGTTAGAAGTAGGTCTTGACGTCAAGATATCGTAGTTGGCATGGAATTGAGCTTGCTCAGAAATAGGGAACGAGAAGGAAATCCTTGGCATCACTGCAATTTGAGGTTCGTAATCCTTAAATGAAGCACTGGTCATTTGGTCGGTATTGTCATTTTCAGGGTCTACTAACCAAGGCTTAACAGCGCTACTTCCTACGCCCAATTCATTTTCAGGGTTGGACACCAATACACCATTTCTATCATACCATGTATCATCTTCTGGGTCACGATAACCAACAATATTTTCTGGTCTTGGGTCAGTTCCGTCCGTTACATAAACTACAAAATCATCTCCAATGTTTGATGGGTGGTTACCACCTGTAGCAGATTCACCAGCCTTAACTGTTGGGAAAAATGAGAAGTCATCAATCAAAACAGGTTGGTTGGCATCAAAACGGTCAACACGAACACCAATTCTAAAAACAAGATCATCAAATACAAATTTGTCTTGAATAAACCCGGACATATAAATAGGTTCGAACGCTGCAATTTCACGTTTGAAGTTTCCGTTTTCATCTTTTTCAGTAAAGAAATCATCCAATGAAGGTCTTCCGGTAGTTTTCTCACCCAAGTGATTGTATCCATTGTAACCAATCAACGAGTTACCTCCGTTCAACAATTCATCAGCACTGAAGAACTCCAATTTCATTACAGAAGGATCATAAGAATCAAAATCGATGAAATCTGTTCCGTCAACTTCAAACCCAAGTGATTCACGAAGGTTTCTGTCAAAGTTACTTTGTCCAACTTCTGAATACAATCTATCGTAAGTAATGTATTGTGTTCCATCTCTGGTTTCGATAGTATAACTATTGGTATCAATTTGGGTAATGTGCTCGTTTGTCAACTGACGTCCTAAAGTCCACAAACCAACTGGTGCCATGCTATAACTTCTTTGAACTCGTTGCTCGTATTCAAATCCAAGGATAATTTTGTGATCTCCAATGTTAGCAGAACCGTTTGCAGATAATCGGAATTGTGATTCATCGTACTTAGCATAGTCATTTGCAACCACACCAGGATTTGACCACATGTCATATACTGACAATGGGAAACCTCCATTTACAACAGCACCACCTTGTTGAACGTTTTCAATTCGGTCATATCTGTCTTCGATAATCGGATTTCCTTCACTGTCTTTATAGAAGTTGTAATAGTTTTCTGTAAAGTTGGCCAAAACCGGGTTGGTTTCAGCTCTTTCAAAATCATAACGCGTAATGTCCCAAGCATCGTGATACAATCCAGTTACAACACGGTCTTCTCCATTTACGTTGATGGTTCTTGTTCCAAAGGAATACGTTTCTTCCTGAGTAGTGGTGAATTTCCCTACGTGACCATAATTAAAGAAGTCATCACCATGTGCTTCAGACTCTCTCCAAAATTTATCTTTTGTATAATCTAACTGAAACTGAACAGAAGCATTTTTGATAAGCGTTGCATCTGATTCTTCAGCATCTGCAGGGTTACCGAAACGTTGAATGAAACGACCATACGCACGCCAGGTCAAATCTGTTCTCAACGGATTGTTGTGGTAATTAAACAAACCAAATGACTGTCGTCCTCCTGTATATCTTGTGTGTCTAACTTCGTTGTTTGCTTGAATGTAAGAGAAGTTACCACCGAATCTTAAATCGGTATTGTTTGTGGTAGCTACAGTAATGTTTGCCGTAATGTTGGCTTCATGTCTGTTCACATTCATTCGTGTATCAACCATTTCCAAATCTGACATTCTTGTAAATTCTGCAGTTCGGAAACTACCTTCTCCAAGTGGAGTAGGTTGCAAAGGATTTTGTTTTACACTTTCCAAATATTCATCATTGGCTTTATAGTTACCTATAATAGAAGGTCTTGGATCAGCCATGGTAATGAACTCAGATGCGACTAACAAACTCAATAAAGAACGCTCTTTTTTCCCTTCTGCATCTTTTTTCCACAACAATGGCGTTCCATAAGTAATACCCAATAAGTTATACGCTTGATTGTCGAGTCCTACCGTTTGATGTCCACTTGTACGGAATCCGGAAGTCAAGTATTCAACGGTTCCAAATTTAGCTCCGGAAGCACCTTTTGTGGTAATCAATGTTGCACCACCGGTAAGGTCACCAATGTTGGCTGGCACACCACTTTGTACAACTTCTACTTCACTAATGGCTTCCTGAGGAAGAGCGGCACTACCACGAACGGGTACACCGTCAATAAATGTTTTGTTTGCATTGGTACGACCTCCACGGAAACTCTGTCCACCTGTACCATCGGTAAATACACCAGGAATGGTTGCAGCAACTGCCGCGGCAGAACGTTGAGGCATACTCTTGATTTGTTTGTCATCTAACAAACCTCCGACTTTGGTATCTCCTCTGGTGAAGACGTCATTTTTATATTCTACAATATCTACGGTTGGAATCTCGATTTGTGTACTGGTCATCGGCATGTCCAAAACGGTGGTTTTATCACCACTCACCCGAACACCAGTTATGGTCTTATCGTGAAATCCTAAAGTCTTAACAACAATGGTATAATTTCCCGGAGGGATGGCATCGAATGTGTATTTTCCATTAATATCTGAGACAGCACTTGACTTTTGAATATCTCCTTCCATCAGCACAAGAGCCGCAAACGGTAGAGGTTCCTTCGTCGATTCGTCGATTATTTTACCTTTAATAGATCCTTGACCCAGCTGTGCGTAAGCGGTAAAATGCATTGCAGAAAAAAGAATAAAAATGGCTGCAACTCGTAATAATTTTGGCATATCGGTTCGTTTATAGATTGTCCAACCCACGTAAATTTACAGGGGCGTAAATATAGGAAAATAAAAATCTTTTATCCAAACTAAATATTTACTGAGATTCCCATTAAATAAACATTTTATTTACAGGAAATTCAAGTTCTAATTAACAATAAATTCTAGGATAGGGCTTGATATAGACAGGGTAGTGGTACTACCAACTCAACAAATATACGAAAATTTTACTTTTTCCTACCTTTAAATACACCATTTCCAGATCCTCCTCCTTTGGATGCATTCTTTTTGGTTTTGCGTGCATTTCTTCTGAACGAATCTCCAGATCGTCGTTGAAGTCGACTTTTAGGAATCCTGTTCTTTTTGAAAAATTTTGATCGTCCTGGCTTTTTTGTTTTTCTGGTAGTGGCATGCTTGTGCATGCTTTTTTTGGTTTTGATTAATGGTTTTCTGGTTGTTTTAATATTCGCTCCCTTTTTGGGTTTGGCAGCAAAAGAATCTCTGTATTTGTTACCACTTGGCCTGGAAGCTTTGTTGGTTGTTGCCTTGGTATGGTACTTCTTTTTCTTCCAAAATTGGGCATGAGAAGGTGAGGCAACACTTATAATAAGCGTCAGCATACATATTCTTACCAAATACTTCAATGCGATCCTCACGTATATATAGTATAGATTTTCCGCGTAAGTGCAGTTTCTATCTACTGCTCATCGTTCACCGACATGCTGGAGATATCCCTGTCGAACAGGTATAAACCACCCTTATCGTTGCCTATCATACGAAGCTTATCAATAATTGTTCTGGCAAGGGCTTCTTCTTCAATTTGCTCAGCAACATACCATTGCATGAAATTATGTGTGGTGTAGTCCTTTTCTTTTAAACACAAATCCACCACTTTATTGATTTTATTGGAAACACTAATTTCATGTTTCAACAACGCTTCAAACATCTTGGTTAAAGATGGATATGTGGCGTCAGGTTTTGTCAATGCCGGAATCACTGCAGCTCCTCCTCGTTCATTCACATAGTGAATCAATTTTAACATATGCATTCGTTCTTCGTCAGAATGCTTATATAAAAAACCAGAGGATCCTACGAATCCTTTACACTCTGCCCATGACGCCATCGACAGATAAAACTGTGATGATTGAGCTTCAATTTCAATCTGTTTATTGAGTTCTTTTTCAATCGATTTAGACAGCATATTATCTATTCTTAAATGAGTAGGCTAATATACTAATAATGTAAAATGCGTTGCTTTATTGTACCGGATTATTCGTCGTTAATCGAAAGCCTTCACCATGGACATTAATGATCTGAATTTGTGGGTCTAACTTGAGGTGTTTTCGCAATTTGGCTACATATACATCCATGCTCCGCGCATTGAAATAATTATTGTCTCCCCAAATAACTTTAAGCGCAGTGTCACGCTGGACAGTTTTATTCATATTTGAACTCAACAAATTCAATAAGGCATTTTCTTTTGAGGTCAGTTTGTGAACGTCTTCTTTACATGTCAGGGTTCGATGATTGGCATCATAGATAAGGTTGCCTAAACTGATAACCGTTTCAACATCTCTTTCTTCATTGACCAAATGAGTGCGTCTCATTAATGCTTTTACACGAAGAAGTAATTCTTCCATGCTGAAAGGTTTGGTGATGTAATCATCAGCACCAGAACGAAATCCTTCCAATGTATCTTCTTTCATGTTTTTTGCGGTCAGAAAAATGATGGGAATATGATTGTCAATGGATCGAATTTCTTTTGCCATGGTAAAGCCATCCATGACTGGCATCATCACATCCAACAAACACAAGTCATAGTTGTTTTCGCCATACTTTTTGATACCTTCCTCACCATTTCTGGCCAAATCAGTTTTGTAACCTCTGGCGTTCAGGTATTCACACAACAACGATCCCAGGTTTTCATCATCCTCAGTTAGTAATATTCGTATCTGATTTTCTTCACTCATGATATGGTATTTTCGGTGATGGGCAATTCAATTTCAAAACGACTACCATTTCCTGGACTACTGTCCATTCGAATCTGACCCTCATGTCTGGATACTATTTCCTGAACGTAATTCAGACCTAGTCCAAACCCTCTGACATCATGCACATTTCCTGTAGGCACGCGATAGAATTTTTCGAATATTTTTTTCTGGTTTTCTTTTGATATGCCAATGCCATTGTCTTCTACATATATGATCAACTTATTGTGCGAATTCGTAGTTCCTACTTTTATGATTGGATTTTCCTTGCTGTATTTTAACGCATTGTCCAACAAATTGTACAGCGCATTTGTGATGTGAACTTTGTCAGCAAGAACAACATGATGAGGTGCATCCAATACATAAGTGATTTGAGCATTTTTTTCCTGGGCTTTGAGATCGAAACTTTTTCCTACCACATCAATAATTTCATGAATGTCTTCCTGACTTTTGTCCAGTTTAAATTCTCCTTTATCCCAAAGAGCACTTTTTAAAACGTTTTCTACCAACAACCCTAATCGTCTATTTTCCTGACGGATTTTTTCTATGAAATTGGAACGCATTCCTTTGCTCTTTTCCACTGCGCTATCTGTCAATGCTTCACATGCCAATGAAATGGTAGAAATAGGTGTTTTTAATTCGTGTGTCATGTTATTGATAAAGTCATTTTTAATGACTGACAGTTTTTTCTGCTTAACAATCGTATTGATGGTGAACGAGAAGGCACCTATAATAATGAGTAGAAATAAGGTAGAAATGGTCAGTAGGCCCCACATACTACCCAACAAATACCCTTTTTGGTTTGGAAAATGAACACTTAAAAAATAAGTTTCTCCTAAGTAATCATTGGGGAATAGTTTTACTTTATAAGGAGTGGCATACAATTCTCCGAAATGTTCTTCCGAAGTGAGCGTATTGTAAGCACGTCCAAAATTGTCAAATACGCCGAATTCAAAATTGGCCAGAATTAAATTTGATCTGAGTTCGTCACGTAAAATAGAATCTACGATATCCTTATCCACCCGTTGATTAATGTCCTTGAAAAAATGAAGGTCCATCATTTCTGAAATCATCTCCTCCCAAACATCCATGGAGTTCAGGGCACTTATTTGCATTAGACTGTCAGCTTCATTTTTCATCTTTTGAGTTGCCTCCAGCTTTGTGGTTGGATATCCTGATATGCCAAAATTCCATTCCGATTTACCTGGACGGGAAGAACGTTGCCTCTTCCTTGGGCTGGCTAAGTTGTGATGTTCTTCAACAATTTCTATATGAACTCCACCATTCCCAACGGAATCAATAATGATGCGCTTGGAACTGGTGCTTCTCCCCATTCGCCTTTTTTTGCGTAAAGCATCAATTTTCTTTGAAAGCAATTGCTCATTTTTAAGGTGGGATTTGAAATTCTGGTAGGCTTCAAACTTCTCAAGCTTGTACGCTGTGTTCCTGAGTGCACCAATCGCTTTGCGTTTGAATTCATCCTCTTTTAAAGCCACGGCGGAATTAATCCAGTACACCTGGATAGCTGTTAAGCCAAGCAGGGCAATGGAAATCACCAGAATTAAATAACGAATCATTCGATTGTTCACAATTCAAAGTTATTTGCTTTCCCTTAGAGCAATGCGCCCTTTAACATTTTTTAACTTTTATTAACGGCAATTAATAGGGCAACCATTTCTGGCCATTTATATTTGTTTGAAATCAATTTTCCACGACATGAAAAGAACAATTCTACCTTTTGCAATTATGGCAGTCACATTTATTTCCATATGGCCTGCATACTTAATTGCACAATCCGAAAAAACCGAAGAATACAAAATTCAACACATCACCATTGTAAATGGAGACACAGTATTACATGATGAATATGTAACTGATGATGCAGAAGAAGCAAAAAGAATGCAGAAGAAGAGAAAAGCCATTTTGTTGGATGCTGAAGACATGGAAGATATTGATGTGGACATTGACATTGACGTGGATTCTATTGTGAATGCAGTGTTTGAAGATTTGGATTTGGAAGAACTGAAAATTGAACTTCAGGCAACACAAAATAAAAAAGGTAACAAAACGCATTCAAGAATATATATTCATTCAGATGATCATGACGGAGTGAAAGGTGAGACACATGACATTGTCATTAAGTCCATTTCTTGTGAAGCTGATGGCAAAGGGAAAAATAAAAAGGTCATTGTAATTGATGCGGATAGCGAAATGACGACCATATCCTCAACTGAGGACGGAGAAACTACTGAAATTATTACACGTTCCGGAAAAGATGGAGAAGAGAATGTCATTGTTAAAGGCATTGCCTCAAACAAAGGCCTTTTGAATGTATACCCAAATCCTTCTGATGGAATGGTAAAAATGAATTTCCAAGTGGAAAAAGGAGAAAAAGTTGACGTTAAAGTATTGGATTTAAAAGGAAATACTGTTTTCGAAAGGACATATAAAGAAGCTGGCAACTATACAGAAGAAATTAATCTGGAAGATCAGCCAAAAGGTATTTACATGTTTAACCTGAGTAAAAAAGGTTATACAGAGAGTAAGAAGATTGTGGTGGATTAGTGGGTTCGTATTGACAATCAACGTGAATTTAGGGGAAACGGCCCTGATTGATGGCATAATCATTCAGGGTCGTTTTATTTTTGGGGAACAAAAAATTCTACTTTTGTTTCATGGAAAAAATCGGGAATTATATTGATGGAAAGATCGTTCCACCTGTCAAGGGAAATTACATTGACAACTTTGAACCAGCCACCGGAAAAGTGTATTCACTCATTCCCGATTCTGATGGTGATGATATAGATGCTGCTGTCAAAGCTGCAAAAAAAGCTTTTCCCAGTTGGTCAGTTACCAGCAAAGAAGAACGTTCAAAAATCATGAGAAAAATTGCTGAATTGATTGAAAGCAATTTGGATCGACTGGCACAAGCTGAGTCAAAAGACAACGGAAAACCGGTTTGGTTAGCCAAGAAAGTAGATATACCCAGGGCCTCTCATAATTTTGATTTTTTTGCTACTTCCATCATCCATTTTGCTTCGGAGTCTCATGCAATGGAGGATAAAGCGCTGAACTATACGCTACGCGGCCCAGTGGGTGTGGCGGGATGCATTTCTCCATGGAATCTGCCATTGTATTTATTCACCTGGAAGATATGTCCAGCATTGGCAGCTGGAAATTGTGTGGTAGCGAAACCCTCTGAAATCACGCCCATGACTGCTTATCTGTTGTCAGAATTGTGTATTGAAGCAGGATTGCCTGCCGGCGTGCTCAATATTGTGCATGGCTTAGGTCAAAAAGTAGGATCAGCCATGACTACGCATCCTGATATTCCACTCATCTCATTTACAGGAGGTACAAAAACGGGCGAAGAAATTGCCCGCGTTGCCGCACCCATGTTCAAGAAATTATCATTGGAATTGGGGGGTAAAAATCCCAATATCATATTTGACGATTGTGATTTAGACAATGCCGTGGCCACTACCGTAAATTCATCTTTTTCTAATCAAGGACAGATTTGTTTATGTGGCTCTCGAATATTTGTGCAAAAAGGTATTTATGAAACGTTCAAAAAACGTTTTGTTGAAGAAGTTTCAAAGATGAAAGTCGGGGATCCACAAGAAGAGGGTAGTCGATTGGGTGCAGTTGTTTCTCAAGCACATATGGAAAAAGTGCTTTCATATATTGATTTAGCAAAAGAAGAAGGTGGAACTGTGTTAACTGGTGGAGAACAAATCAAAGGAGAAGGTAGATGTGAAGAGGGTTGGTTTATTCAACCTACCATAATTGAAGGATTGAGCTACGATTGCCGCACCAATATGGAAGAGATATTTGGTCCGGTGGTCACCATTATGCCATTTGAAACAGAAGAGGAGGCGTTAATGTATGCCAATGCGACCACATATGGATTGGCATCCATTGTTTGGACCAACAACCTAAATCGTGCGCATAGAGTAGCTTCGAAATTGCATGCAGGAATTGTTTGGATCAATTGTTGGCTGCTTCGTGACTTGAGAACACCATTTGGAGGGGTCAAAAATTCAGGGGTTGGTCGAGAAGGAGGATTTGAAGCTTTGCACTTTTTTACAGAACCTAAAAACGTCTGTATCAAATTTTAGACTAGCAGTACTCTTCCTTTAAGAACTCTTCATAAGGACTCAAGTTTGCCATGACCTGCAATTGTTGAAAATTTTTGTGGAAAGCATTTTCGTTTCGGCAGTCATTTAAAACTTTCAATCGATAACGTTCAAAATTTCGGATGGCCAATCGTTGACGCGGGGTAATGTCTTCTTTGTTGAACTCTAAATCTCGTAGGTCGTTAATGCTAATTGATCCTCCAATCGTATGCTTGCTAATGAATTTGGAAAGATCTTTATTTTCTGACATGACCACGGACTTAGAATATACATAGTTACGTAATTTAGAGGTAATTGTTACGTATTTTTAGTAAATAAAACGTGATTAAAAATGTTGGTCAAACGGAAATTATTGAAAGTAAGATGGTTGGAATAAAAGAGCAACTTAATTTGGATTGGCCGGTGATTATGGCTCCCATGTTTTTGGTTTCGAATGAAGCAATGGTAGTGGCAGCTATGCAAGAAGGAATAGCCGCTGCCATACCATCTCTGAACTTCAGGACAACACAAGAATTGAGAGATACCATTCGTTCGATTCGGGAAAAAACTACCAAAGGAGCCTTAGGTATTAATCTAATTGTCAATAAATCCAACGTTAAATTGTCGTCTCATTTGGAGACATGTGTTGAAGAAAAGGTGGACTTCTTCATTACTTCTTTGGGCAGTCCGAAAAAGGTAATTGAAAAGGCTCATGCCCAAGGGATCAAAGTGTATTGTGATGTGGTTGATCTCAAATATGCACTCAAAGTGCAAGAGTTAGGCGCGGATGGAGTAATCGCAGTGAACAATCAAGCCGGTGGTCATGCCGGGCCTCAAAACGTAGAGGAGTTGATTAAAGAATTAACCAATGGATTGTCCATTCCGGTGATTTCTGCCGGAGGAATTGGCACGTCCGAAGGATTGAAACAAGTACTGGAATTTGGCGCCGATGCAGCAAGTATTGGAACCGTATTTATAGCTACTGAGGAGGCACCTGTATCTGCTGAATATAAAAACGCCATCATCTCTTATGGAGCCAATGATATTGTCATGACCACCAAATTGTCAGGAACACCTTGTACGGTTATCAATACCCCATATGTTCAGGAAACGGGAACCAAACAGAATGTATTGGAACGAATCCTAAACAGCAACAAACGATTGAAAAAGATAGCAAAGATGATCACCTTCGTGAAAGGAATGGGCGCTTTGCGCAAAGCTGCGTTTAGCAATACGTACAAAACAGTTTGGTGTGCGGGACCTTCCATTCAATATGTCCATGAAATCCGTTCCGTTAAACAGGTCATTGAAGACTTGCTGAAAGATCTAAAACCACAAAAGGGGTAATGTACGCAATTGTTGATCTTGAAACTACGGGAGGCAAACCCGGTGAGCATCGCATCACTGAATTTGCATGTTATGTTTACGATGGGGAAGAAGTAGTTGACGAATTCAGCACATTGATTAATCCTGAACGGAAAATTCCCTATCAGATAACGCGGATTACAGGAATTGACGATAAAATGGTGCGCACAGCACCCAAATTTTACGAAGTAGCGAGACGCATTTTTGAAATTACCGATGGAAAGATCTTTGTGGCACACAATGTCAACTTTGATTACGGCTTTTTGAAATATGAATTTGAAAGTTTAGGAGGTACGTTTTTGCGTAAGAAGCTTTGTACTGCCAATTACAGTCGAAAAATTCTTCCTGGGAAAAGGTCTTATTCACTTGGTGCATTGTGCAAAGAATTTGGCATTGAAATTCGCAACAGACATAGAGCAGCCGGCGATGCAGAAGCTACGGTGAAATTACTCAAATTGCTTCTGGGAGTTGAATCCATGAAAAGTGTTGATTTGTTTTCTGATCAACATTTACGTCAAATCAATGGTGTTTCTCAACTCGAAATAATCAATCAACTACCGAATACTACAGGGGTATATTATTTTCATGATGCCAATGACGAATTGATTTACATAGGGAAAAGCAAAAATATTCGCAGTAGGGTGCTCTCGCATTTTGCCACCAACCTGACTACCAAATCCAGGGAAATGAAGCAACGCATTTCCAACATCAATTTCGAAGAATGTGGAAGTGAGTTGATTGCCTTGCTGAAAGAATCCCAGGAAATTAAAAATCATCAACCATTGTTCAACAGAGCTCAACGTCGAAAGAGTTTTACCTATGGGTTATTTGTCAAGCAAAATGAAGAAGGGTATGATGAATTGAAATTAGACAAACTAAAGAAGAACGATATTCCATTGACATCGTTTACCACCAAAATGGCGGGCCGTGATTTTCTTCATGCAACGGTAGAAAAATTTGGACTATGCCAGAAATTGTGTGGGTTATACCCTGCAGAAACGTCATGCTTTCATTACAATATTGGACTCTGTGGAGGAGCGTGCATAGGCAAAGAGACGGCTGAGGAATACAATGCAAAAGTCCATGAGGCGGTTGCTCATTTGCAATTTCTTCATGAGAGTTTCGTGTTGATTGATACCGGCAGAAATGAACATGAATCTTCTGTGGTAATGGTGGAAAATGGAAGGTATTTGGGATATGGTTATTTGGACGATTCGGTTACGGTGGAATCACCGGAGGAGTTTAAAGAATTCATTACCCACTATGATGACAACCGGGATGTGAGACAAATCATTAAAAGTTTTTTGGATAGAAACGCGGTCAAAAAGATTATACCATTTCAGCTTGATTGATCATCCATTGTTCTCCTTCTTCAATGGAATGAAAGAATGCAAAACGAACAGGGCCTTTATTTTTGGCAACCATTTTTTCCAACTTTGAGATGCTCAGAAAATCTTTGGGAATGACCAGTGCCACATATTGCACATGTGCTTTCAAAGCACGTGGATAACAAATTTTTCTAAACCATTGAAGACTTAAAGTGAACATCACCTGCAATCCTCTGGTGTCGACAATAATTCTCTGAAGATGTTGATTTTCAAGGTAGTAAATAAGCTGCATCACTTTGCGTTGGATGTAATCGTTGTTAGGTTTCCCCTCAAACCGAACAACAACGGCTTTGCATTTTTGGCTGATGGTAAGTGACATGGTAGCTATTAACGTCTAACAATTTAAGCATTTTTTACGAAAGTGTTGGTAAAAAGATATTTTGCCCAAATCGTAAAATATAAATGTAATATGCAGGATGAAAAGGGAATTTATTCTCTATTTTTGGCCGCGGAAAAAGATAAGGGCTAACCAAACGTCTTGGATAAAGTGACACTTTCTAACCTTCTTACTTCCAAGGCGAATCTTCTCCTTGTGTTGAGTATTCTTCTTACACCTGTGTTATATGCACAGGATGATCAAACAGATGAAATTCCCGTTAAAATTCATTATCAAAACAAGGGTAAATTTTTTGGGTATTGGGGATGGAACTGGTCGTGGTATTCTAAATCGGATATTCGATTTCAGGGGGATGAATATGATTTCACATTGAGTAAAGTTCGGGCAAGTGATCGTCAGTCAGAATTTTCTTTTGATACCTACTTTAATCCCAAAAACCTCAGTATTCCTCAGGTCAATTATCGCATAGGTTATTATTTCGCTGAAAATTATTCTGTTTCATTTGGTGTTGATCACATGAAGTATGTGACCGCACCCAATCAATATGTGCCTATTGAAGGAACCATTGATAAGTTGGATGAACCTTTGTACAATGGGATTTATGAAGGAGAGAAAATTCAATTGACCGGAGACTTTTTGGCTTTCGAACATACCGATGGTTTAAATTATGTGAGTCTTGCAGTTGACCGCCATGATCATTTGGCAAATCTTGAAAAGTATGGTTTGCACCGAGTGGATATTTTCCTCACTGAAGGATTGGGAGGAGGAATCTTGTATCCCAAAACCGCGGCCAAGTTGATGGACTACGAATTGTATGATGCCTTCCATGTGGCTGGTTATGGTGTCGATGTGAAACTCGGCATTGAGATTCGCATGTTTGATTACTTTTTTATTCGTTCCGAATTGAAAGGGGGTTACATTAATATGCCCGACATTCGTACTACCTCCAATGTTAATGACAAAGCCAGCCAGCAATTTTGTTTTGCACAAGCCAATGTTTTGATTGGTTTTTTGCTTCCGGTTGTTGGCTACAATAAATAGATTTGTACTTCTTATTTTAAAATGAATTCCATGAGCAAATCAAAAATGATTATGGTTGCTGGTCCGTATACCGCCTCCACTGAAGAACAACAGATGAAGAATTTTGACAACATGAACTATGCTGCAGCAAAGGTGTTGGAAAAAGGACATATTCCGGTAGTTGGTGTGAACGCAGCATTGCCCGTTGTTTCTTATGCCAAGGTAGAAAACGCCTATGATGCGGTCATGGACATTTCATTGGCTCTTGCCAAAAATTGCGATGCCATTTTGATGATAGGAGAAAGTACCGGAGCTAATCTGGAAAGACAGGTTGTGGAAAACAGTGGAGGAACGGTTTATACTTCGATTGATGAGATAGAGAACGTACAATCGTAATTCATGTCCGAAGAAAAAATCATGACCTTGCATCCTCAAGGTAAAGCAGGGGTAAACATCCTCAAAAGACGTTACGATTTCATAAAGGAATTCATTATTTCCACCTTGGAAAAACATGGGAAAATCAGTTTTGATGAATTAACTGATTTGGCTGTTGATGAACTCACAGAAAAGTTTGATGGAAAGGTATTGTGGTACCTCGTTACGGTCAAGTTGGATTTGGAAGCCAGAAAGGAGATTGAACGCATTCCAAAAACGAGTCCTCATGAGTTGAGGTTGGTGAGTTAAGGAAGTATCCTAAACGTATTACTTAGAATTTTAACTACCTGCAATCATAATTAAATACAAAATATTCGGAACGAACATCTGAACTTACCAACACATTGGTGGGATACCCATTGGCATTGTAGTCGTACGTATAATAATAGTATTCGACTGGTCCGGCAACACCATTATCAAAGGTTTGGCTTGTCATTTCAACCACATTGTTTCGAGAATAGGGATTCATAAATTCCAGAAAGTCTCTGAATCCAAAAAAGCGAATTGGAAAGGTCAATAACACAAATGGGTTCTTGAATTGATCGTATTTAAATGCATATTCGTATCGGATGGTGGAATTCGAAATGGTCTTGGAAAGCCTTTCCATATTTCCATTAGCATCGTAACTCATGGAATAAGCAACTTGTCGGGGGCGATTTTCCTCATGCACCACATATGAGGTAATGCGATCGAATGCATCATAATCAATCAATACATACTCTGAAAATCCACCTCGATAAATGGAATCTATACGACCTTGTTGATCGTAATAAAATTGATAGGTCCCAGTAGCTGTCAATATTCCTTCACTGGTGTAAACTAATTTTTGTTGTACGATTTTTCCTGTCGCGTCAAAAGCATTTTCGTATTCAGAATAACCTAACCCCGCATTAAAATCAGTGAGGTAATTATTCACTCTGTCAACGCTATCATATTCAACGTACAACGCCTTAATGTCGTATGTAGGGAAGGTGTCAGTTAGGCTGGTTAGCAGGCATATCGGATTAGAAGAAACGGAATTTTCAATTTCATCAATCTTGTTGGGTTCATCTTTTTTACATGCATTTAACATGAACAAGACTACAAGGAGCCATATGAAGGTAAAGCGATTCATTTGATAAGATCAATGATTCAACAAAAATACGCGGAATAGATAAACCAATTTCCAAATTGCACCTAATGACGAATCTCATCATTTTGCACACTTGCTGCTAAATGTCTCAATTTCTTAAATTTATAGGGTGAGTTTCTCCAAGTCCGTTTACCGTGTCTTTAAAACATTGTTGATCATTATTGTAGTTTTTAATACCGTAGTAGTGCTTATCATTTTATCCTTTTCGGTATTGGCATTGATAGCAAGTGCTTTATTTGGTTGGGGATTTTTGGAAGGATTTTATAAATGAAAGTTTATGACAGCAGATTCTTTTTTAAAACAATCAGGATTAATTTTCCTTTATTATTACATCTCCTTTGTCATTTTATATTTTATCCATCCCGTTTATAGCGCTCCTGATATTCCACATTTGTTATTGGCGGCGACGCTCTTTGGAGTTGTAGGAATAGGCATTGTAGGAGCGATGGCCCTCTTGACCTTATTGTTTAAAAAAATCAATAGCCCATTTCTCTCTTACATTGTGCCAATTTTAGTGTATGTAGGCTGCATATTCCTTTGGTTGCTGGCTGGATCGTTAGATGAAGATGGCAATGGCAGGTTATATATTTTATGGGCTTTAGGGCCGATTATTCCCATCATTTTTGCGTTGAAGGTTTTGCGAGTAAAATGGATGGAGAAATATAGATAACTTAAAATGTGTAATTTAAGGATATGTATTGTCGATTATTGATCATTGCACTATTGATTTCACCATTAACCTTTGCTCAGGTGGGTGCAGCGCACATTAAGGGTGAAATTTACAATCCAAGAATCGAAGATAATTTTGCTTTCGTTAAACTCTCACTTGATAATACAGATGTTGTTGCTAGCTCTGATGAACAAGGAAAATTCTGGATTGACAATGTCCTTCCTGGGACATATGATCTTAGACTAGAGTTCCCTGGATTGAAAGACCTCGTTGTTCGCAATATTCAAGTAGATAGTGGACAAGTTCGATTCGTGGAACTTTCTTATCCAGAGCCATGTCCCAACGTGAGGGATATACACAATAAGCAATGCCCAACATGTCATGAAAAAAACAAAGTTGTTCCCATTGTATATGGGCTGCCGAGTGAAAAGTTGGCCAAACAGGCTCAGAAGGGAAAGGTTTTTTTGGGAGGTTGTGTGATTTTCGATTGTTCTCCACAATGGTATTGCAAACGGGATAAACTAGAATTCACCAATTAACAAGTATGTCTCAATGAATGGGGACAAAGGGCTGTTGGTTAATCTGGGATGCCTATTTTTAAAGATGGTAAAGCCTATCATCATTTTTTAATATGGAATTATGTCAGTAAGGTTGAGAACAAATTGGATAATAATTCTGATTTCTTTTCTTTCTTTTAGTTCATGTAAAAGGGAAGGTTGTACTGATTCTTTAGCTTTGAATTATGAAGAAGGCAAAAACAAAGATGATGGTTCTTGTGTATATGGAACTGTCTTGTTTTATACCACAAATGATAGTTATTTCAATTCAGGTTCCACTGAAGAATTGGTGGAAAAACCGTTTTTAACGGTCAATGGCAAATTTGTTGATTCACTGCATGGGGCAAGAAATATTATACCTGTCAATTGCGATGAAGAATTAACCATTGCTTATGATTTTGTTAATTCAAAATCCATTGAGTGGACAATTCATCTGCAAGCAAAAAGCGGGGAGGTCTTAAATAAATCTGGAACACTTAGTCCCAATGATAGATTTTGTTTTGTTCAGGGGTTTGACTAAATAGTATCAATCTGTCAAGAGGCATGCAGCGTTCTCTTGAATTTTGGCAGTTTTATTCTTTCCGCATTTCAAGGTATATTCTTTTTCCATTTGAATTTTCATGGAATGAACTCCACTTTTGGCGATTTTTTCAACATCGTCTTTTGAAATTTCATATGCAATGTCGTAATCCGAAACAATTTTTTCCTGCCAAATATGGGTTTTGGGTGTTACATCGTTTTGAGATTTCAAGTTTATGATTGTTTCATCCTCTAATTTCAAATAAAGATCTGATCCTTTAGGTAAAGAAAAATTCTCTTCACTTCGATAACGTTTCCAATAAATAAAATAGAATTTATCTCCCATTCTATTTAATCCTGTCTCGTGATAGGTTCCAACAATTTTTACTACAGTCATTCTTTTTCGCTCTCCAGAAAATTCATCGACAACATCGGCCTTATACCTGCATTTTTTCTGAGCCACAGAAGAAATTGAAATCAGGAGTGTCAACACAAATAAAAATCTCATAATACTATGTTTAGGACTAAAGATAGAAGAAAATCATTAGAGCTGTTTTGTGGTGATAATGCCTGGATTGGTCTCTGGGCTTTATTAATTCGAATTTTTTGGCATAGTTCTTGAATTCATTCTTCTACCCCGCCAGAAATAAACCTTAAAATCTAAGCTATGAAAGCACGATTAGTTAAGCGGATATTATTTCTTGCTGTTATTCCATTACTTATTTCTTCATGTCGAAAGAAGAGCACCACCTCAGATATATTCCCCTGTGGAGATATTAGATTGGATTCGATAACACGATCAGACAATTGGTTGGAGTTGCCTTTTTATCAATCCCCTCAATATATATTTTATACAAAAAAGTCTGGAGAGGTTTCTCATTCTATTGGCGGTCCATTGCAAATTAATGATTCAGAATTTGAAGGGTTATTTCGTAAACCTTGTGATGTTAATATCAACTACTTGCAGGACGTGCGGGTTAATTCCTGGGAAACTCAAAGAAGCTTTGAGCTAGAGACTCCCAGTCATGAAAAATTCAGCTTATATTATCGTATTGCTCCTCGTCATTCTTGGTATGAAGGCCATCAATGGCAAGAATATTTAGTCGTTCATGCATCAATTCACCAAAATGATTCCACGATTCAACATTCATCATTGATTATCCTTGTTGATGATATTCATTTTTCGAATCCAGATCATAACATCGATTTTGATGAGCCTGTAAATGAATTTACCGTAGGAGATATTACGGCACAAGATGTTTACATTAGTGATGATAGCCTATTGTATTATACACACGACAAGGGGATTATAGCTTTTCGTGACGGAACTGATTTGTGGATTTTGAATGATTGAATGATATAAAATCTACCCAAGTGAAGCTCGGGTTGGTCTCCGGGCTTTTTTATACATTTAACTATAGTAAGAGGCCTTGTTATGTTCTTCCGGATTGTTAAATTGTTGTTTCAACTGATTGTCTTAATAGGAAGCTGTGTGGCCTTTTGGTTAATCGCTTTTTTCTCAATGTTCATTGGTGGAATCCTTCAGTTATTGTTGATTGTGCTTGCTGCTGTCATGTCATATATTTTATTTAAATCGGCTCTTGAAACAATTAGACAGTTCATAATGCAATTCAAAGAAAATATTGACTAATATTAAATAATCAATTAGCAACAATAAACCTGCTTTTTCGCGGTGGTAAAGCCCTGATTGGCCTCCGCGCTTTTTTTCATACCTTAGAAGTGTTCTACTTCATCATGGGTTATGCTTTTACACCTTACTCCAACTGAAAACACTGTCTTTTTGAGTAATATTCTCTCCTCAATATTTGTAGGATGTTTCGTTGCGGTTATTACAGCGTTGGTTAGTTATTTATTTCATAAGAATTCCATAAAGGAACTAACTAATAGGGTCGAATTGGTTAAAGATCAATTCATATTATTTCGACAACAACATCAAATTGAGTATGCCGAATATAAAAAGAGGGAGCTGGATTCAATCATTCACTTATTTAATTTTTTTATAGAGTGGAGTAAAGATCTTGATTTTCGATTGAAAATGCTGCCAAAAAGCCTTTCAGAATATATGAAAGTTGAAGAGGAGCTCGCAGAATTCCATAGAACCAATTGGATGTTGTCTGAGAAAAAAATTTCACAAGCTGAGATATTTTTGGATCCATCTGATGTTCAAAATTATCGTGATCTAAGAGCTTTAATTGACATTATGCTACATTCATTTGCTAATTCTCATTACAAAAATGTTCAAAGAGATAAATTTCTCGAAATGATGGATAGGAGAAACATCCCTGAACAAAAAATTACCGAAGATCACATTAAAAGGCTTAAGATTGAGATTGATGAACATAACGCAACCTATACCCAATATGAAACCGAATTTAGAAAATTGTTAATTGAACATACTAAGGATTTAAAAAATCGAATTCTACCAAAAAAATCATGAAACCCCGTACATCACCATACTATTCGCCCTCATTGTTACCCTTGTAACGGGCCTAATTGTCATGTGTTGTTATTTTTGAATGCTTATTTTTGATTGTATGAAGCGAATTCCAGGAATCTTCAAATTGTTTGACATTTCTCATGCCCTGCTCAGACCACTTTTTATCATAATTATCGTTGGTCTGGTATTGACCGCCATTGTATTATGGTACACTCGGTTTTTCGATCCGTATTTATTCCTCGACTTTTAAAGACGCACATTTTTTTCGGGCTGTGGAGAATGCTGGATTAACTAACGTTGATCCGATAAGGGTGGAGTCAATCCATCCAAAAACCCTCTCACTTCGTTCGACATTTTTTTATTCTTCAGCACGAACTCAAATAAATTTGGTTCGCGCTTCTAATAAAAAAAACCCATCTTTCGATGGGCTTTTTGGTTGGTTTGTGGAGAATGCCGGATTCGAACCGGCGGCCTCTTGCATGCCATGCAAACGCTCTAGCCAACTGAGCTAATCCCCCAAACGGACGCCAAAAGTATTAAATTTTTATAAATTGGCAGAGCGATTTTTACCATGATCAACGAAGCACTGCTCCAACAAATAATCTCGTCCATCAAAGCTGCAGGATACCCGTTTTCCACTGTGAAATCAGTGAATTCAGTAGGCGGTGGATCCATCAATCAGACCTATCAAATCAATTCAACCAAGCAGCAGTACTTTGTTAAAATCAATAGCGCCACACGATACCCAGGCATGTTTGCAGCTGAGGAAAAGGGGCTACAGTTACTATCAAAAAATTGTGAATTGGCCATCCCCAATGTGATTAGCCATGCGAAATGGCAGGACGATGCTTTTTTGGTATTGGAGTTCATACCATCAGAAAATCGAAAAAAGGATTTTTGGGAACATTTCGGAGAACACCTGGCACACCTACACCAACAATCTTCCGCACAATTTGGATTGGATCACAACAATTACATTGGTTCGTTACCGCAATCCAATACATTTCACCAAACATGGGCGGAGTTTTTTGTGGTAGAAAGATTGGAACCATTGATGAAACAGGCGCGAGATGAAAACCTGTGCGATTACAACCTTTCACGAAAATTCGATAGCCTATTCCACAAAATGGATACATTGTTTCCACAAGACCCACCTGCGTTATTGCATGGTGATCTTTGGAGCGGAAATTTCATGACTGGTCCTGAGGGGTTTGCTTCCATTTATGATCCGGCAGTGTATTATGGTCATCGGGAAATGGATTTGGGAATGAGTCGTTTGTTTGGTGGTTTCGATGCCGCTTTTTATCGTTCGTATCATCATACTTATCCTTTGGAAAAAGGGTGGGAGGAGCGATTGGAATTGGCCAATCTTTATCCACTTTTAGTACATCTCCTTTTATTTGGAACGGGATACCTGTCAGGGATTCAACGTACGTTGTCCAACTACGCCTGAAGGTTTTTTAAGAATTCAGCCGCAGCACGCGTAGGACTTTTTTTGCCAGCTGTGATGGCTTTTTCCATTTCGCGAATGGTGGTTTCGTATGCTGGTGACTGAGCCAATTGTTGCTCCATCAAATGCCGAATGCTGTTGTGAAACCAAATGACGTCCTGGTGTTGTCTCAATTGGTCAATGCCATTGTTGCCTAATTGATCAAAGTAGGCTTGCACCATGTTCCAGGCTTTGTCAAGTCCCTGGTTTTCTAAAGCCGAACAATGATCGACTTTGGTGCTCCAGTTGTTTTCAGCATTGGATAAAAAATGCAATGCACTTTTGTATTCGGAAGCAGCTTTTTTGGCTTTGGTTAAATTGTCACCATCGGCTTTGTTGATCAATACCCCATCTGCCAATTCCATGATGCCACGTTTAATGCCTTGTAATTCATCACCGGCACCAGCTAACATGAGCAACATGAAAAAATCCACCATGTTCCGAACATCGGTTTCGGATTGACCCACACCTACCGTTTCAATAAGAATGACATCGTATCCTGCTGCCTCACACAAGGTTATGGTTTCCCTGGTTTTGGCGGCAACTCCTCCCAGAGATCCAGAAGTTGGTGAAGGTCGGATGAAGGCATTATCCAATTGTGACAGTTCAGTCATTCGTGTTTTGTCGCCTAAAATGCTTCCACCAGAGACCGTGCTACTCGGATCTATGGCCAGTACAGCCACTTTTTTGCCCAGTTTTTCAATCAAATATTTTCCAAAAACATTGATGAAAGTGCTTTTTCCTACACCAGGAACACCGGTGATGCCAATGCGAACTGCTGATCTTTTTTCAGCCAAACAAGCGTCGATAATTTCCGTCGCAAACGACTGGTGTTCGGGCAATGTGCTTTCCACCATCGTAATTCCTTTGCTCAAAAATTGCTTGTCGCCGGAACTTATTTTGGCCACAAAATCACGTGGTTCTACATCAAATTTTTGCATTCTGCTAATTAACGTTTTTTAGCAATCTACGTCAAATATAACTATCCGTATTGTATATATTTGCTTGCGCTTGACCACTTAGAATTCCATATTGCCGTTGATGTAATATTCAAAAGTCCAAGTGAGTCTTGCAGTACTTTTGCGAAAATATCAACTATGAAACTACGCCAACTGATCATCGCCTCTATTGGGTTGTTGATTGTTTTTCTTATTGTATTTCGTCTTACAAGCAATACCAAATCCGATACTGAGGATGAAAAGGAACAGGTAGCAGCATTGAAATACGTCAATGTGGTAAAGGTTAAAAATGGTGAAGTTCCCGTGATCATTCATGGATATGGTCGTGTGCTTTCATCTCGAAATGTATTGGTGGCTGCCGAAGTACAGGGAAAGCTTAAAAATGGGAATGTCAAACTGAAGGCCGGTAACCGTTTTAAACGTGGCGATTTGTTGTTCAGCATTGATGATACCGAAGCGAACTATTCATTAAAATCCAGAAAAAGTTCTTACCTCACACAATTGGCTGCGGCATTGGCGGATTTAAAAATTGATTTTCCCGGTGAACACAAAAAGTGGGAGTCTTTTTTTGAAAGCATTGATGTGGAAAAAGATCTTCCGGAATTACCTGAAATAAAGGGTATTAAACAAAAAACATACTTGGCATCCCGTCAGATATTGAATGAATATTATGCCATCAAAGCGGACGAAGAGCGGTTAAAGAAATACCATAATTATGCACCATTTGATGGAAGCATTGTGGAGGTGTTTCAGGAAGCAGGAGCGGTTGCCAATCCTGGAGGTCAGGTGGCTCGCATCATCCAACATGCAGATTTAGAGGTAGAAGTACCTTTGAGTTTATCCGATGTCAATTTTGTCAAAAAAGGAAATCCGGTCACCTTGCACGATCAAAATTCTAACCTGAACTGGCAAGGTACTGTGAGTCGAATTGGTGGAAACGTTGACCAGAATTCACAATCGGTAAATGCATATGTCAATGTTCAACGTAATGAATCGGGCAACATATTTGACGGCATGTATATGGAAGTTCATTTTGAAGTGGGTTCGATGGCAGAATCCGTTTTGCTACCAAGAAAGGCTTTGCTGAACAACAACAGTGTCTATTATGTCAAAGACAGCACGCTTGATCAGAAATCCTTGGAAATTCTTCAGTGGCGCAAAGACTCTGTGATTGCGAAGGGTTTGAAAGACAATACCCTCGTAGTGGCCGAACCCCTTGTGCAGGTTTCGGACAGTATGAAAGTTGAACCCATTATCCTGCCATGAAAAAGGTCATTGAATTTTTTGTCAGGAAACCCATTTGGGCCAATGCACTGATATTCTTATCGGTCATCTTTGGTGTTATTGCACTGTATTCCATTCCTAATTCATTTTTTCCGGAATTGCCTCCAAACCGAATCTCCATTTCGGTTTCTTATCCGGGAGCATCCCCAAAAGAAATGGAGGAGGGCATAACCATTAAAATTGAAGAAGCTCTACAGGGAATCAATGGTATTGAAGAAACCTATTCTTCTTCTTCGGAAAATTATGTTCGCCTTACCGTTATTGCTTACCAGGATGCTGATTTGGAGGAGGTGGCAACGGAAGTAAAAAATGCCGTAGACGCCATCAACTCCTTTCCGGAAGGCGCGGAAAAACCCATTGTGGTAAAGCAAAAAACAGGAAGCATGGGTACCGTTGCTGCCTGGATTACACTGACGGGTGACATGGATATGATTGAACTCAAATCCATCGCTCAAGAGGTGGAAGATGATTTGTTGCTGTCAGGAAGAATTTCCCAGGTACGCATGAGTGGAGTTCCAGCCACGGAATTTTCCATTGAAATTGAAGAAGATGAATTGTTGCGTTACAACCTGCGATTTGATGAGGTGGTGGATGCGGTGAGGAGAAACAATATTGATTTGTCCGCAGGTGCCATCAAAACCAGGAATGAAGAATTGTTGATCCGAACACGTGGCAGGAAATCAACCATTGATGAAATCAATCGCATTGTAGTTCGTTCCATGGCGTCTGGTCAATACATTACCGTTGGGGATGTGGCCGATGTTAAGTTTCAATTTGAAGATACCCCGTATCGTTCCTTCATGAACGAGAAGCAAAGTATCGTTTTCACCATTGAAAAATTACCCTCTGAAGACTTGGGTGAGATTTCAGGAGAACTCGACCGATTCATTGAAGAATTTAATGAAACGCATGACAATGCTGAACTCATTACCATGTTTCAGTTTTATGACATGCTTCAGCAGCGTATCGATCTATTGATTGATAATGGTTTGATCGGATTATTTATGGTGTTATTCACCTTGGGATTATTCCTGAATCTAAGACTATCAGCATGGGTAGCTTTTGGTATTCCGTTTTCATTTTTGGGCATGTTCATCATAGGATTCATGTATGGCATCACTATCAATATGATTTCCCTCTTTGCTATGATTTTGGTCGTCGGAATTTTGGTGGATGATGGGATCGTGATTGCCGAAAATATTTATGCCCATTTTGAAAAAGGAAAAACACCCTACAATGCCGTCATTGATGGCACCATGGAGGTATTGCCGGCGGTATTTACTTCTATCCTAACTACCATTGTTGCCTTTAGTGTATTGATGTTTATAGAAGGTCTGGAGATGATGGCCGAAATGGCATTTGTGGTCATGGCTTCACTGGGATTTTCATTGATTGAAGCATTTTTGATTTTGCCTTCTCACTTATCACATAAGAAAATATTGATGGGAGAACCGCTGAACAAATCCAGGGGTTATTTTAACATTTTAGGAAGTGTGATTTGTTTTGCTCTGGCTTGGGTGTTGATCAATCGTGTTACCGAAGGCAATGTGAGCTTTTTTGTGCTGGTGGTCATCACGTTGCTGATTTTGACCGGATTGATTTTGTTCATTCAAGCCGTAGGTAGAACTGGAGCAGAAAACTTCTTGAGGAAAAATGTAGATAAGTTCATTTCTGTATTGCGGGATAAATGGTATGGTTATTTGTTGCGTTCAGTGCTTAAACGATATTGGTTGTCAGCCTTTACCCCTTTGCTATTTATCATCATAGTATTCTCCCTTATGGGGAATGGAATCATACAAACCACCTTTTTCCCTGCCATTCCTTTTGATGATTTTAAAGTCGAGGTGGCCTTTAAGCCTGGAGAACGAGAAGACAAAACGCAAGCCTTTTTGGAAATGTGTGAAGGTAAAGTGTTGGAGGTTGCCAAAGAATTAAAAGAAGAAACAGGTGAAGATTTGATCAAATACACCACAGTAGAAGTGGGGTATACAGAATCCTTGGGAGAAAATGGCGGAAATTGTGGATTGGTTCGAGTTTCATTGGATGTGGAAGGAAAAGGTATTTCCAGTTTTGAAATTGTGCGAAGGGTAAAAGAAAAGATAGGTGATGTGAAAGGCGCCGAAAAATTTATTGTTGGAGGTCAGGACCGCTGGGGAAAGCCAGTATCCATTGGACTCAGGGGTAAGGATTACAATGAAATTAAAGAAGCCAGTGTTTTCCTGAAAGAGGAATTGAAAAAGACCAATAAACTTTCCAACATCACCCAAAACAATGCCATTGGTAAACGAGAGCTCAACTTACACTTAAAGCCAAAAGCGTATATGTTGGGCTTGAATCATGCGGCCATAGTTGGACAAATCAGGCAAGGGTTTTTTGGTGATGAGGCACAGCGCCTTATTGTAGGAACGGATGAAGTTAAGGTTTGGGTGAGGTACCCTGAAAATGACCGAAGCAGTTTAGGACAATTGGAGAACATGAAAATCAAAACGGCCGATGGAAAAAGGTATCCATTGAATTCGCTAGTGGATTATACCATTGAACGTGGTGAAGTCAGCATCAAACGTTACGATGGGGCCCGAGAAATTCTTATTGAGGCAGATTTAGCCGATGCGTATGGTTCGGCCACACAAGTATTGGGAGACATTAAGAGTGATATTATTCCTGTGTTGAAATCAACATTTCCGGGCATTAAAGTGACTTATCGTGGGCAACAGCGTCGTGCTGAAAAGTCAACCAAATCGGGCGGTGTAATGTTGATGGTAGCCTTGTTTTTAATGTTCTTGATTATCTCACTTAATTTCAATTCCGTCTACCAATCCCTTATTATCATGGCGGTAATTCCTGCGGGTGTAGCGGGTTCCATCCTGGGGCATGGTTTAGAAAATTTACCTGTTTCCACGTTAAGCGCCTGGGGTATGATTGCCCTTTTGGGAATTTTGGTGAATGACGCGGTGGTGTTCCTGGATACATATAACCGCGGATTAAAAGAAGGTTTAAATGTGAAAGACAGCATTTACAAAGCCGGAGTGAGTCGTTTTCGACCCATTGTATTGACTTCCATAACCACCATTGCCGGACTGTACCCATTGATATTGGAAGAAAGTTTCCAGGCACAGTTTTTAATTCCAATGGCTGTTTCGGTGGCGTATGGTGTACTATTTGGCACATCTTTCATATTGTTGTTTTTCCCGGTACTGGTGTTGATTATGAATGATATGAAACGAGCAATCAGATGGGTATGGACAGGTGTAAAACCGTCAAAAGAAGAAGTGGAACCTACCATTGTCGATATACGTCGATTGGAAGAAATAAATGAGATGCGATGAGAAGAGTAGGGTTGTTGGTGTTATTGGTAGCAGTTTTTCATGTGGCAAAAGCTCAGGAATCGCTCAATTTATCGGAAGCCGTTAAGCGCTGTTTGGAAAACAATTATGAAATCGAAATTCAGGAAAATCTTGTTGAACAGGCCGAGAACAATAACTCCTGGGGCGAAGCGGGTAGACTTCCATCTTTGAACCTTTCGGTTAGTCAAACCAATCGAGCAAGCGATGCCATACAAGTAGGATCACCATTCCAGGCCTTGGGTGTCACACTTTCAAATTCTTTGGACCCTCAATTGAATCTTAACTGGGTACTTTTTGATGGGTTTAGGGCCAACATTACCAAAGATCGTTTAGAACAATTGCAGTTGGAAACGCAGGGCAATGCCGATATCGTATTATCCAATACCATTCAAGCGTTGATTTTGGCTTATTACCGAACCAGCCTGGAGCAAGAACGCCTGGAAGTATTTGAGAATACCCTGAAATTGAGTCGAGACAAGTATCAATATGTAAAGTCAAAACAATCGTATGGAGCGGCAGTTACTTCGGAAGTGCTGTTGGAAGAAGGCAATTACTTAACCGATTCTGTGAACTATATAAATCAACAACTCACTTATAATCAATCGTTTAGAGAGTTGAATAAATTGATGGTGGCCAAAAATCCAAATGAAACGTATTCCCTGGATGTTTTAGAACCAGCCGTCAATACTTATGCATATAGTGATTTGGAGCAGAAAGCTTTTGCAGAGAACATCGATTTAAAGAAAAAGTACATCTCTCAATCCATCATCAAACATGAAATCGAATTGAGCAGGGCCTCCTCATATCCGAAATTTTCAATGGATATAAACGTGGGAACCAGCATTGGTCAAACCGACTTCAGCAATGCCGAATTTTTTGATCAGACTACCAGGGAATATGTGTCTGGGCCTTCGGAGCCTCAATCCAACGTCACCAACAATTATGGCTTGAATTTTTCCATAACGTATAACTTGTTCAATGGCAAAAAAGTGAATCGCGCCATTAAAAATGCTATTGTAAGAGAAAGCATAGGTGACCTGGAAATCGAAAGTATGAAGTATTCATTGACCACAGATTTGAGCAATGCACTGGATGAATACAATTTCAGACAGCAGATATATTACATCAACAAAAGGAAAATGGAATCGGCCAAATTGAACTTAGACATCTCAGAAGAGAAGTTCAAGTTGGGGGCCATCAATTCTTTTGACTTTCGAACCGTTCAGGTCAATTATCTCACTGCAGCGCTTCAGGAACTTAATTCCCGTTTTGGATTGAAAGAATCCGAGTTAAACCTCTTGCGACTTACTGGTGGGATTTTGGAAGTTTATTCGAATAATCCCTAAGGAATAATTTTATTCAATAATATTCTTATCTTTGCTGCGGATTTTATATGACAGTATTTGAGGGGACAATAGTCCCCTCTTTTTATGGCATGGATTTATCAAAAGAAAGGATTGAACAATGGTTTGCGGAAGCTGAGATGGCCGACGAAATTTTTTTGGTGGACGTCAAGGATGCAAAGCAAAAATGGGTCATAGAAATTGAAAGCGATTCAGGTATTGCGGTGAATGACTGCATCAAAGTCAGCAGGCTGATTGAAGGGAAGTTGTTGGAAAAGGAAATAGACATTGCATTGGAAGTAACTTCTCCCGGAGCAGATAGTTCATTTAAAGTAAAACGTCAATACAACAAGAATGTGGGAAGGACTGTTGAGGTATTGACCAATGATCATAAAAAATCTACGGGAATGTTGGTGTCAGTAAATGATGACTCCATCATTCTTGAAAAAAACGTTGGTAAAAAAGGACAAATAAAAAAAGAAGAATTAATAATAAATTTTGACCAGATAATGGAAACAAAAGCTGTAATCTCATTTAAACGATAATAAAATGGCTAGTGTAAATTTGATTGAATCTTTCTCAGAATTTAAGGAGTTCAAAAACATTGATCGCTCAACCATGATGCGCATACTCGAAGAAGTATTTCGAGGTATGGTTCAAAAGAAATATGGTTCTGATGAAAATTTTGATATCATTATCAATATTGATAAAGGAGACCTTGAAGTGTGGTGGAACCGTGAAATTGTCAACGATGGTGAAGTAGAAGACGAGGGTTCGCAGATAGAATATTCGAAAGCAATTAAAATTGAGCCTGATTTTGAAGTAGGTGAAGAAGTATCTGAAGAAGTGAAGTTGGAAGATTTTGGAAGACGTTCGGTGCTTGCCTTGCGTCAAAATTTGATCAGCAAGATTCTTGAGCTTGAAAAAAGTAACATTTTCAACAAATACAAAGATCGTATTGGAGAAATCGTGACTGGAGAAGTGTATCAGATCTGGAAAAAGGAGTTGTTGGTATTGGATGATGAAGGCAACGAATTGATTCTTCCTAAAACCGAACAAATTCCTAACGATTATTTCAAAAAAGGAGATACCATTCGTGCCGTTGTGGAGAGAGTGGAAATGAAAAACAACAAACCACTGGTTATCTTGTCTAGAATTTCTCCGAAATTCCTTGAGCGTTTGTTCGAATTGGAAGTTCCTGAGGTTTTTGATGGGTTGATTACCATTAAGAAAATTGTCAGAGAGCCGGGAGAAAGAGCAAAAGTGGCCGTTGAATCTTACGATGATAGAATTGATCCAGTAGGTGCTTGTGTGGGAATGAAAGGATCAAGAATTCACGGTATCGTGAGGGAATTGAGAAATGAAAACATTGATGTAATCAACTTTACCAGCAATACTCAATTGTTTATCAGTAGAGCGTTGAGTCCTGCCAAAATCAGCAGCATCTCATTAAATGACGATGAGCAAAAAGCTGAAGTATTTTTGAAACCGGATCAGGTTTCATTGGCTATTGGTAAAGGAGGATTCAATATTAAATTAGCAGGTTCATTAACCGGGTACGAAATTGATGTCTTTAGAGAATTGGAAGACAACAATGAGGACGTTGCGTTGGATGAATTTGTAGATGAAATTGATGGATGGGTATTGGACGAATTGAAAAAAGTAGGATGCGATACGGCAAAAAGCGTGTTGGAACTTACTACTAATGATTTGGCCAAAAGAACAGACCTTGAAGTTGAAACCATTGAAGAAGTAAGAAAAATTTTCGAATCTGAGTTTGAATAAACCAGATCTGAAACGCATGTAATAAATAGAATTTTTTTATGACTGGAAGGAAAATTAATCGATTAAGCAAAGTAGCAAGAGAGTTCAATATTGGTATTGGTACCATCGTGGAATTTTTATCTGAAAAAGGGATAGAAATTGAAGCTAAACCAAATACCAAAATTGAAGAAGATGTGTATGACATGCTTTTGGGAGAATTCCAGTCAGAAAAAAGTGTGCGTGAAGATTCTGATCAAAAGGCGATGAGTGCTTCCGTAGAAACGGAAGTGGAGGAGAAACGATTTGAGAAGGACGAAGAAATCTTAATCAAAAACGTTCAGGGAATTACCGTTGAGAAAGAGGCGGTAGAGGAAGAGCCGATAAAAGAAGAGCCAGCTGCACCAGAGGCACCTGCTGAACCTCCTGTGGAAGAAAAAGAAGATTCCAAAGAGGTGAAAGTTGTTGGTAAAATTGATTTGGATTCCATGAATTTAAAAACCCGTCCAGGTAAAAAAGCCAAGGCGGAAAAAGTGGAAGAAGCGCCCAAGGCAAAAGAAGCGGATGCTCCAAAAGAACAAGCTGAAAGCAACGAGGAGAGCCAGGAAATTAAAACAAAAGTCGATCAAATTGACACACCTAAAGTGGTCGGTAAAATTGACTTGAAAGAAGAGGAGGACAAGAAGAAGAAAATTCCTGTAGCATCTTCATCTTCTGATGTAGAAACGGAAAGGCAACGAAGAAAACGCAGGAAACGAATTACATCAGAAAAAGGAGGGCCAGCCAAACAACGCAAGAAAGGTTCTCGTGAGCCTGAAAAACCTGAATTGACAGATAAAGAAATTCAGGAGCAGATCAAAGATACCTTGGCAAGATTGACCAGCGGAGGAAAATCAAAGTCTGCCAAATTTAGAAGGCAAAAAAGAGATGCCATTAGTGAACAGCGCCAGAAAGAATTAGAAGAAGCAGCTGCTGAAGAAAAAATCTTGAAGGTTACGGAATTTGTGACAGCCAATGAATTGGCTACCATGATGAACGTTTCTGTTAATGATGTTATCTCGGCTTGTATGAGTTTAGGCTTGTATGTTTCCATCAACCAACGACTCGATGCTGAAACCTTGACCATTGTTGCGGAAGAATTTGGATACCAGATTGAATTTGTTGCAGCTAATTTGCAGGATACGGTTGTTTCCCATGAAGACAGTGAAGATGACCTACAGTCAAGATATCCGATTGTTACCGTAATGGGGCACGTTGATCACGGTAAAACATCCTTACTTGATCACATTCGAAAAGCAAATGTCATTGCCGGTGAAGCTGGTGGAATCACGCAGCACATCGGGGCCTATAATGTGGCACTGGAAGATGGCAGGAGAATTACTTTCCTTGATACACCGGGTCACGAAGCCTTTACCGCTATGCGTGCCAGAGGTGCGCAGGTAACGGATGTAGCCATCATTGTGGTGGCAGCAGATGACAGTGTGATGCCTCAAACCAAAGAAGCCATCAACCACGCTCAAGCTGCCGGCGTTCCTATTGTGTTTGCCATCAATAAAATTGACAGACCTAATGCCAATCCTGAAAAGATCAAAGAAGAATTGGCCAACAATGACATCTTGGTTGAAGATTGGGGTGGTAAATTTCAGTCACAAGATATTTCAGCCAAGTCGGGGACAAATGTCGAGGACCTATTAGAGAAAGTTCTTTTAGAAGCTGACTTATTGGAATTGAAAGCCAACCCGGAAAGAAATGCGAACGGTACGGTCATTGAATCCAGCCTTGATAAAGGGCGTGGGTACGTAACAACCATCTTGGTTCAGGGTGGTACGTTGAAACAAGGAGATTTCATTTTGTGTGGTTCTTACAGTGGAAAGATTAAGGCGATGTTTAATGAAAGAGGACAGGCCATTAAAGAAGCAGGTCCGTCTGTTCCGGCATCTATCCTTGGATTAAATGGTGCACCAAATGCGGGAGATAGCTTTAATGTGATGAGTGACGAACGCGAAGCGAAATCCATTGCACTTAAAAGACAACAGTTGCAACGTGAACAAGGAGTTAAAACCCAAAAGCACATTACACTTGACGAAATCGGACGACGAATTGCCATTGGTGATTTCAAGGAATTGAATGTGATTGTGAAAGGTGATGTTGACGGTTCCATTGAAGCATTGTCGGATTCGTTATTGAAACTTTCTACCGATCAAATTCAAATCAATATCATTCACAAGTCTGTTGGACAGATTAGTGAATCGGATGTTAACCTTGCTGCTGCCTCTGATGCCATTATTATCGGCTTCCAGGTTAGGGCCTCTTCCAGCGCCAGAAAAATGGCTGAAAAAGAAGAAATCGATATCCGATTGTATTCCATCATTTACGATGCTATTGAAGAAATCAAGTCTGCAATGGAAGGAATGCTTGCGCCTAAAGTGGAAGAAAATATTGTTGGAACTGCGGAAATCAGAGAAACCTTTAAGATTTCGAAAGTTGGTACCATTGCCGGATGTATGGTGAAAGAAGGTAAAATTCACCGAAACAACAATGTACGCGTCATTCGTGAAGGTATTGTGGTTTACACAGGTGTGTTGGGATCGTTAAAGAGATTTAAGGAAGATGCCAAAGAAGTCGCTTCAGGTTATGAATGTGGACTGAACATTGAAAATTACAACGACATCAAAGTTGGTGATATTGTTGAAGCCTACGAACAAGTAGAAATCAAGCAGAAACTTTAATTCCTTTCGGGATAAATAAAATCCCGAATGATGTAAGAATAGGGGAAGTGAATTTTCACTTCTTTATGGAAGCGATATGCGTCGTGTTTTTCCAGAAAATCTCCAATTTTCACATTGTAGTTTGGTTGCTTGTATTCCTCGTATGCATTCACATCAGGATAATGCATCTTGAATTTTGATTTGAACTTTCTGGAGTCCTCTCTTTTTGGTGCCGAATAAATCATAATTCGATAACCAGGTGTTTCATATAATCGGTTAAATTTTTCACTCAATTTGTCTATTCTTCGGTCCATTTCGATGGTTGAAGTACCCACATATTTTGTGGGTGAAGACGGATATGTTGAAGATGAATCGGTTGATTGACCAACAACCAAGTTACCGGTGATAAAAATGAGGGTTAAAAAAGTCAGATAGGATTTCATGTGTTGACAAAATTAACAATCCAAATTGTATGCCAGATTAGAATCATGTTCGATGAGGCAAAAATTCCTTATTTAGAATCATTATAAATTAGCAATACCTATTCCATTTTAACCGAGAATTTGGCTTTAGTATTAGGAATCTGTTAAATTTGCCTGCGATGTTTATCGTCGGGCAATCGATCGAATATAATACACTGTAATCGCCTGAAAATGAGTAATTTAAGAAAATTGAAATCAGAAAGTTTGAAAATTCGATTATTCTCTTTCCTGTTTATAACTCTTTCACTTTTAGCACATTCACAACCAGACGGCGAGAAGCTTTTTAAGGCTAATTGCTCTGCGTGTCATTTAGTTACGGAGAAGAAATTAATTGGCCCTGGCCTAAAGGGTGCTGAAGAAAGATGGGAAAGCAAAGAATTATTATATAAGTGGATCAAGAATTCACAAGAAGTAATTGCATCAGGTGATGCATATGCCAATGCCATTTTTGAAGAATATGGCAAGTCGGTTATGCCAGCTCAACCTGTTTCGGATGAGGACATCGATGCTATTTTAGCTTATGTTGCCAATCCTCCGGTGAAAGAAGATGCTGGTGAAGAAATTGCGGCAGCAGGCGGTGGTCAGGAAAATGAAGATGAAGGTGCTTCCATCTATTTGGTGCTGGGCATCATCGTTATTCTGATTGTATTGGTTGCCTTATTGAGGCGAGCAAACTTATCTCTTCGTCAGTTGCATGCTGAAAAGAACAACTTGGAGGTTCCTGCAGAATCTACCATGTATGAGGCATTGATGACATGGATTGCACAAAACAAAACCATGTTTGCCTTGATATGCATTGTGACAGTGGTATTCATTGCACAATGGACTTGGAATGTGTTGTTTGGTATTGGTGTATATGAAGCGTATCAACCCGATCAGCCAATTGCATTTTCTCATGAAGTGCATGCTGGTACCAATGAAATCGATTGTAATTATTGTCATTCGTCTGCACGAAATAGTAAAAGTGCTGGTATTCCATCTGCCAATGTTTGTATGAATTGTCATAAATACATTACCGAAGGAACCAATACAGGTGCTACTGAAATTGCTAAGATTCATGCGGCCATTGATTTCAATTCAGAAACAAGATCATACGGGGAAAATCAAAAGCCAATTAAATGGGTGAAGGTGCATAACTTACCTGACCATGTTTATTTCAATCACTCACAGCACGTTACTGTTGGTAAAATCAAATGTCAAACATGTCACGGCCCTGTGGAGGAAATGACCGTTGCCAAGCAATACTCTCCGTTGACCATGGGATGGTGTATCAATTGTCATAGAGAAACGAAAGTTCAAATGGATGACAATGGATATTACGATGAAATTCATGCACGATTGAGTGAAGAAAGCAAAGCAAAATACTTGAAAGACGGTATGATAACTGTGGATGAGTTGGGAGGAATGGAATGTGCAAAATGTCATTATTAGGATAACTAAAATCGTCAGTGTAATTCGATATAGCTCTTATAATTATGAGTAATCAAAAAAAATACTGGAAAGGGATAGAAGAGTTAAAACAAGATCCTTCTTTTGTAGAGAATTCAAACAAAGAATTTTCGGAATACCTGCCGGTCAATGAATTTTTGGGAGATGAAAAAAATGTTTCTTCCGGTCAGACTTCTCGTCGCGATTTTTTAAAGTACCTGGGATTTAGTGTTACAGCCGCATCTCTTGCTGCCTGTGAAACACCAATTACCAAAGCTATACCTTACGTGGTTAAACCGGAAGAAGTAAATCCGGGAATAGCCAATTGGTATGCTTCTTCTTACTTTGATGGGAATGACTTTGCCAGTATATTGGTGAAAACGAGAGAAGGAAGACCCATCCTCATTGAAGGAAATAAAAAATCTGGAATCACAAAAGGTAGAGTGAATGCAAGAATCAATTCATCGGTTCTTTCTTTATATGATTCCAATCGTCAGCAATATCCAATGATGAATGGTGAAAAAAGTTCATGGGATGCTGTAGATAAAGAAATTAAATCTAAGTTGGGTGCAGCGGCAAATGGCGGTTCTGTTAGAATGGTTACTCCAACCATCATCAGCCCTTCTACCAAAGCCATCATCAATGAGATTTCTTCTTCCATGAATGGAGGCGCTGAATCGAATGGTGAGGAATCTGCAAGTGGCAGTGGAAGTTTTGCTCATGTCATGACGGACGTGATTTCTTACACAGGAATGCTCAAAGCGAATGAGCAATGTTTTGGTATGTATAGCATGCCTGTTTTCAGATTTGATAAAGCAAAAGTAATTGTTGGTGTTGATGCTGATTTTCTAGGAAATTGGATAGCTGGTTTCAATTTTGCCGGTGATTATACCAGTGCAAGACGACCAGAAAATGGTGATATGTCAAGACATTACCAGTTTGAAACCAACATGTCTACAACTGGTGCAAGTGCAGACAAGAGAATTACGATGAAGCCATCAGAGCATGGTAGTGTAGTAAAAGACTTGTACAATGCCGTAGCTAAAAAAGTTGGCCAGCCTGGTGTTTCTGCTGGAAATTCCGGAAAAGAAGGAATTGAAGCAATCGCAGCTGACTTATTAAAGAACAAAGGAAATTCATTAGTGGTTAGTGGTTCCAATGATTCAAACATACAAGTGTTAGTGAATGGCATCAACTATATGTTGGAGAATTACGGTGGAACCTTAAATATGGATGTGCAGTCTACCTTGAAACAAGGAAATGACGATGCATATGAAAACCTAATCAAAGAGATGGAATCTGGAAAAGTAGATGTACTTTTCATTCAAGGATTAGATCCAGTATATACGAGCGTTGATCCAGAAAGATTTAAGGCAGCATTGGCGAAGGTAAAGACTACTGTTTCGTTTTCTGTGATGCCTGACATGACTAGTGAGTTATGTACATTCCATTGTCCAGATAATCATGGATTAGAATCGTGGAATGATGCCAATCCTTCAACAGGTTATTATTCACTTGCACAACCATGTATTTCTAACATTTATGATACTCGTCAATTCCAAGACTCCTTGTTGACCTGGATGGGAAAAGATGTTAGTTATTACGATTACATAAGAACTTATTGGAAAGAAAATATTTTCACAAAACAAACGGCAAGTGTTCTATTCGAAGATTTTTGGAATTCGTCATTGCACGATGGAATTTTCGAAATGAAAGCTGCTCCGGTTGAATGGGCTTACAATGGAGATGCTCAGGCTGCTGCTTCTAAAATCAAAGCAGAAACAGGAGCTTTTGAGGTGTTGTTATACCAAAAAGCAGGTATCGGAGATGGTTCTCAATTCAATAATCCTTGGTTGCAAGAACTTCCGGATCCAATTTCAAAAGTTACCTGGGACAATTACGTTACCATGTCAATTTCAGATGCGGAGTCTTTTGGATTTAACGCATTGATGGGACAAGAGCAAAAGTCCAATATGGTTACGGTAACCATGAATGGAATGACTACCGAAGCACTTCCTGTATTGGTTCAACCGGGACAAGCCAAAGGCACCATTGGTATTGCATTGGGTTATGGAAAGAAAGCCTGGAAAATGAACGAAAAAGTGGGTGTGAACGTTTTCCCATTGGTTCATTTGCACAACGATCATGTAGATTATTCAGGAGTTGTTGACATTACTCCAGTGGATGAGACATATCATTTAGCAGCTACACAGACACATCAAACAGTAATGGGTCGTGGAGAGGTAATCAAAGAAACTGATTTTGGCACGTTCAAAAACGGAAACAAAAATGATTACAATGCACCATTGATGTTGGCCACGCATGATGGTAAAACTCCGGTGAAAGAAATCAATCTTTGGAACGATCATGAAGTTGAGGGTGTAGGTCACAGATGGGGTCTATCGATTGACTTGAATGATTGTATTGGATGTGGAGCTTGTATTACGGCTTGTAGTGCAGAGAACAATGTTCCTGTTGTTGGAAAAGATGAGGTGAGAAGAGGTCGTGAAATGCACTGGTTGAGAATTGATAGATATTATTCTTCGGATTCAGGACATGATGAAGGGTATACATTGATGGAAATCCCGTCAGATGAGCCTGAAGTAGTGTTCCAGCCAATGATGTGTCAGCATTGTAACCATGCACCTTGTGAGACAGTATGTCCTGTTGCGGCTACGACACATAGCAATGAAGGACTGAATCAAATGACCTACAACAGATGTATTGGTACTCGTTATTGTGCCAATAACTGTCCTTACAAAGTGAGAAGGTTTAACTGGTTCAACTACATTGGCAATGATAAGTTTGCCGACATGAATCCAATGCAGGATGATTTGGGGAGAATGGTGTTGAATCCAGATGTTACAGTTCGTGCACGAGGTGTGATGGAAAAATGTAGCATGTGTGTTCAAAGAATTCAAGCGGGCAAATTGGTGGCTAAGAAAGAAGGTAGAAAAGTGAAGGATGGAGATATCAGCACGGCTTGTTCAGCTGCCTGTCCAACGAATTCAATCGTTTTTGGTGACTTGAACGATGAAAATTCAATGGTTGCTAAGAATGCCAATAAAGACAGAGCATATCAAGTAATTGAAAGTGTTGGTACAAGACCGAATGTTTATTATCAAACGAAAGTGAGAAATAAGCAAACAAACGAAGCATAAATAAAGACTAAATACATTTAAGAATGCATCAGGAATCAGCAATTCGCGAACCGTTAATTTTAGGAAATAAATCCTATTCGGATATTACGGCGGATGTATGTAAGCCTATTGAAAATAAGGCCAATAAATTGTGGTATAGAGCCATTACAGTCTCTGCGTTGCTGGCATTGTGGGGCATTGGATGTATTCTATATTTGATTGGAGAAGGTATTGGTGTTTGGGGGTTGAACAAGACGGTAGGATGGGCTTGGGACATTACCAACTTCGTTTGGTGGGTTGGAATTGGACACGCTGGAACACTTATTTCTGCAGTACTTTTGCTTTTCCGTCAGAAATGGAGAATGGCCATTAACCGTTCTGCTGAAGCAATGACCATTTTTGCGGTAATGATGGCAGCCCTTTTCCCAGGAATTCACATGGGAAGAATTTGGTTGGCTTATTTTGTATTTCCTATTCCAAACCAATTTGGACCATTGTGGGTTAACTTTAACTCACCACTGCTTTGGGATGTATTCGCCATTAGTACGTATTTCTCAGTATCACTTGTCTTTTGGTACATTGGACTTATTCCTGATTTTGCATCCATCAGAGATCGATTAAAGCATCCAGTTCAGAAGAGAATTTATAGTTTGTTAAGTTTTGGTTGGACTGGAAATGCCAAGGCTTGGACCAGATTTGAAGAAGTATCGTTGGTGTTAGCCGGATTGGCAACTCCTCTTGTATTTTCTGTACACTCCATTGTAAGTATGGACTTTGCCACATCGGTTATTCCAGGATGGCATACTACCATTTTCCCTCCGTATTTCGTTTCGGGTGCGGTATTCTCTGGATTTGCCATGGTGCAGACCTTGGTGATTATCATGAGGAAAATGTTCAAACTTGAAAATTACATAACCATTAAGCACGTGGAGTACATGAACATAGTCATCATTGTGACAGGTTCCATTGTGGGTGTGGCATATTTAACGGAGTTATTTATCTCTTGGTATTCAGGAGTAGAATACGAATCGTATGCATTTATTAACAGAGCAACCGGACCTTACTGGTGGGCTTATTGGAGCATGATGACATGTAACGTGATTTCACCGCAATTGTTCTGGATCAAAAAAATCAGAAGAAGTTTAGTAGCCACATTTATTCTTTCCATTGTGGTAAACATTGGTATGTGGTTTGAAAGATTTGTAATTATTGTAACATCCCTACACAGAGATTACCTACCATCCAGTTGGTCAATGTTTCATCCAACTTTTGTGGATATAGGCATCTTCTTAGGAACAATAGGGATTTTCTTCACCTTGTTTTTATTGTTTGCCAGATACTTTCCAGTATTGGCGTTCAATGAATTGAAATCTATATTGAGATCTTCCGGTGAAGAGTACAAAAAACAGAACAGCGAACATTAATGAATTATTGATAGGACATGGCTGACAAAGTATTATACGCAACATACGACGATGACCACACCTTAATTGAAGGGGCCAAAAGCCTTGTTTCAAAAGGAGTGCACATCAGTGATGTTTTTTCTCCATTTCCACTTCATGGAATAGACCCGATTATTGGTGTTTCCAGAACGCGGATTGCAATTTGTGCTTTTATATATGGTATAACTGGTACAAGTTTGGCATTGTTGGGAATGTGGTTTTTTATGGTCCATGACTGGCCAGGAATTAACATTGGAGGAAAGCCCAATTTTAATCTTGCTCAAAACATTTATGCGTTTATTCCTGTAACATTTGAGTTTACGGTATTGTGTGCTGCGCACGGAATGGCCATTACCATGTTTCTAAGAAACTGGACATTGCCAGGTGTGAAGCCAAGAAATCCTTACAAGTACACAACTGATGACAAGTTCGTAATGGAAATTCATCCATCGCACCACAACATGTCTTCAGATGAAATTCAAAACCTGGTGAAAGAAACGGGTTCAATTAACATTGAAGAACGCTAATCTCTTGAATGATGAAAATGAAAAGTTTGAACAGAAGCCTTAGCATAGTTGCCATTAGTGTATTTGCACTCGTGTTGTCTTCTTGTGATACCAAGGGACCAGGTTGGGAATATATGCCTGACATGTATCGTTCTCCAGCAATTGAGCCATATGTTGATAATGAAGAATATGGAAATACAGACAGCATGTCTGTGCGTGAACCTGTAAATGGCACAATTCCAAGAGGATTTAAACCTTATCCATATCAAGACACACCTGAAGATTTCGAATTGGCTGGAGAAAATTTGGTTAATCCAATTGCCGTTTCGCCAGAGGTGTTGGCAGAAGGGAAAGAATTGTATTCATATATGTGTCAGCACTGTCATGGTAAAAAAGGAGATGGAAAAGGATCCATTACCCATCCGGTTTATGGTGCTGTTCCTTCCTATGCTGATGCCAATCCTACAAGACGTGGAAATCGAGCAATGAAGGACCTGAAACCAGGACATATTTATCATACCATTATGTATGGTTTGAATGCCATGGGACCACATGCCAGTCAAATCAATGAAGAAGAAAGATGGAAAATTGTCCACTATGTGCAGTCTTTGCAGGGCAATGAAAAAGAGGAGCAAAAAGAAGAAATGGCTGAGGAAATGACTGAAGAAGCCAAAAAATCTGAATCGTAATAAAGGAAAAAGAGTTAGAAAATGGAATATATCTTTTCAAAACGAGCCAAAATGACAACCTACATCCTGATGTTGATCGGGTTGTTGGCGCTGGTTACTGGAATCATGCATGGAGCAGAAGATCATTACGCACGTGTTTGGTCTAATGTGGCTGTCAATGCGTTCTTCTTCTTTTTTATTGCATTAGGGGCATTGTTTTTTATATCGCTCCAATATGTGGCTGAAGTTGCATGGTATGTAACCGTTAAAAGAATATTTGAAGGAATCGTTAAGTTCATTCCTATTGGAGCTATTTTAGTTATTGTGGTCATATTGGCTGGGAGTTTCCATTTTCATCATATCTATCATTGGATGGATGCAGGATTGTATCACGAATTTCTCGAAGATGGTGTAACACCAAACCCGGAATATGATGCCATCATTGCTGGAAAAGCAGCCTACCTCAATCAACCATTTTTCTGGATTAGAACATTGGTTTATTTGGCAACTTTCTACCTGGGTGCACAATATTTCAGAAAACAGTCATTGATTGAAGATCAATTGCAAGGAACAGAAACGCACTTCAAGAGTATGGGGAAAGCCGCCGTATTTATCGTATTGTTTGCTGTATTTTCTTCAACCTTGTCTTGGGACTGGATTATGTCCATTGACACACACTGGTTCAGTACTTTGTTCGGCTGGTATGTATTTTCAGGAATGTGGGTAACGGCAATGATAGTAGCTGTAGTGCTTGTGATTTATTTGAAAAGCAAAGGATTGTTAGAGAAAGTGAATGAAAACCACATTCATGATTTAGGAAAATGGGTATTCGCCATTAGTTTCCTTTGGTCTTATTTATGGTTCTCTCAGTTCATGCTAATCTGGTATTCTAACATACCTGAAGAGGTAACTTATTTTATGCAAAGAATCCATGATTACCGTTTCTTATTTTACGGTGTATTCTTTGTGAATTTTGCCTTCCCAATGTTGATTCTCATGTCAAGGGATACAAAACGAAATGTAATATTCCTATTACCTGTGGCCTTGATTATTTTCGTAGGACACTGGTTGGATATGTATTTGATGATAATGCCAGCAACTATCGGACATCATTGGCATCTTGGTTTTGTAGAGTGGGGAATGTTTGCTGGATTTTTAGGTTTGTTTGTAAACATCATTTTGGGAGCCCTTGCGAAGAGGCCACTGATGGTGAGTTCACATCCTTACCTGGAAGAATCAATACATTTACACAATTAATAAAAGAAATTATCAAAGTATAAGAAGATGATGACCATCCTGTTTTTAGTAGCTGCTTTACTGGCGATTTACGCCATAAATCAGGTGTTGGGTATTTTCGAGTTATCCGGAGAGCTGAGAGGAAAAAAAGTGTACGAAGTGTCGGATAAAGACAACAAGACACAGTCTATTTTAATGCTGTTATTCTTGTTTGCCTATTTCGCATTTGTCATTTATCAAGTGGTAGCATGGGGAGATAAAATGCTTCCTATTCCTGCTTCTGAGCACGGAGTAATTACAGATAATTTGTTGAATGTTTCATGGGCAATTATAATTCCCGTATTCATTATCACACACATCTTGTTGTTTTATTTTGCTTTTAAATATGTTTACAACAAAGACAGAAGAGCAGATTTCTTTGCACACAGCAACAAGTTGGAAATGATATGGACACTTGTCCCAACTGTAGTCTTGACATCTTTGATTTTATACGGATTGAATACCTGGAACAACATTGTTACTATGGTTGATCCTGAATCTGATCATGTAAAAATCGAGTTATATTCTCAGCAATTTTCATGGACAGCAAGATACGCTGGAAACGACATGGAATTTGGGTATGCTGACATCCATTACATTGAAGGCGTTAATGCCTTGGGGATGGATAACAAAGATGCCAAGGGTAAAGATGACATCATCGTAAAAGGAGAATTTCATTTACCGGTGAATAAGCCAATTCAATTTCAATTCAGATCTCAGGATGTGATTCACAGTGCGTATATGCCTCACTTTAGAGCACAAATGAACTGCGTACCTGGTATGAAGACATACTTCAAATTTACACCTACCTATACCACAAAAGAAATGAAGGAAATCACGGGAGATCCTGAATTCGAGTACATTTTGTTGTGTAATAAGATTTGTGGAGCTGCACATTACAACATGCAGATGAACATAATTGTTGAGAGTGAAGAAGAGTATAACAAGTGGTTGAGAGAACAACCAAATTATGGTTCAACATTGTCAGAAGTTGAAAGTACAAATGAAGATGTTTTGGCACAAAACAATGCTGAAATAGCATCTGAAAACACGATAGATAATTAATAATAGAATTCCGATTAATTAGGATTATCAATGGATACACATCACCATCATAAAGAAGATTTTCTGTTTAAATACATTTTTAGTCAGGATCATAAAATGATTGCCAAGCAATTCCTGATTACGGGTTCATTCATGGGATTCGTTGGAATGCTTATGTCTGTATTTTTCAGATTGCAGTTGGGTTGGCAAGGAGAACCTTTCCCAATATTGGAAACCTTAATTGGAGACTGGGCACCAGATGGTGTATTGGATCCGGATAAATACTTGGCATTAGTTACGTTGCACGGTACCATTATGGTATTCTTCCTGCTTACTGCTGGATTAAGTGGTACGTTTAGTAACCTTCTTATTCCATTGCAACTTGGAGCAAGAGATATGGCTTCGGGCTTCCTGAATATGCTGTCATATTGGTTTTTCTTTTTGTCTAGTGTAGTTATGCTTTATTCCATATTTGTGGAAGGAGGACCTGCATCAGGTGGGTGGACCGTTTATCCACCATTAAGTGCATTGCCAGAGGCAATTCCAGGTTCAGGTACGGGTATGACACTTTGGTTAGTGAGTATGAGTTTATTTATTGTTGGTTCATTACTTGGTAGCTTGAATTACATTGTGACCATATTGAACCTTAGAACAAAAGGTATGTCTATGACAAGAATGCCTTTGACTATCTGGGCGTTCTTTATCACAGCCATTTTAGGTGTGTTGTCATTCCCGGTATTGTTCAGTGCGGCCTTGTTACTAGTGTTTGACAGAAGTTTCGGTACAAGCTTTTACCTTTCTGATATTTTTATTGCTGGAAAAGCTTTAGAATATGATGGAGGTAGTCCAATTCTTTACGAACACTTGTTCTGGTTCCTTGGACACCCTGAAGTATATATCATTCTTCTTCCTGCACTTGGTTTGACGTCAGAAATCATTTCTACCAATGCACGTAAACCTATTTTCGGTTACAGAGCAATGATTGGTTCTATGTTGGCAATTGCCTTCTTGTCATTCTTGGTTTGGGGACACCATATGTTCATTACAGGAATGAATCCATTCCTTGGTGCAGTATTTACATTTACCACATTATTGGTAGCGATTCCATCTGCGGTAAAAGTATTTAACTACCTCACCACCTTATGGAAAGGGAACATAGTCTTTACACCTGCCATGATGTTCGGTATTGCTATGGTTTCTACATTCATTAGTGGAGGTCTTACTGGAATTATCCTGGGAGATTCAGCCTTGGACATCAACATTCATGATACATATTTCGTGGTGGGTCACTTCCACATTGTAATGGGACTATCTGCGGCATTTGGTATGATTGCCGGAGTCTATCATTGGTTCCCGAAACTATTTGGTAGAATGATGAATAATAAGATGGGGTATGTCCATTTTTGGATTACGGTTACCTCAGCTTATGGTGTGTTCTTCCCAATGCACTTCTTGGGCCTTGCTGGAGTTCCTCGAAGATATTACACCAACACAGCGTTCCCGTTGTTTGATGATTTGGTTGACATCAATGTCATTATTAGTATTTCTGCCATCGCAGCATTTACCGGACAATTGATATTTGTATACAACTTCATCTACAGTGCGTTGAAAGGACCTAAGGCACCAATGAATCCATGGAGAGCCAATACACTGGAATGGACAGCACCGGTTGAACATTACCATGGAAACTGGTTAGGAGAAATTCCTGAAGTTCACAGATGGCCATATGATTACAGTAAGCCAGGAGCTGAGGAAGATTTTATTCCTCAAACTGTGCCATTGGCAGAAGGTGAGCGTGACGAAGGTCATTAGAACCTGACTAAGACAGCTTTCTTCCGATATTCATATCTTTTTTCCTGAATACATTTATTCTGGAATGGCGATTTATTAAATTAGCATTGCCTTAACGCATTTGCATGAATAACTACCTCGATCCGGAACAAGAACACCTTTCAAAAGAAGAAATTGAAATTGAAAAGGTGTTGAGACCCCTTTCTTTTGATGATTTTTCAGGACAGGCAAAAGTGGTCGATAACTTGGAGGTATTTGTGGCGGCTGCTAAAGGTCGGAATGAAGCACTCGACCATGTGTTGCTACACGGCCCTCCGGGACTCGGGAAAACTACCCTTGCTCATATTCTGGCAAATGAAATGGGGGTGAGCATTCGTGTTACATCAGGTCCGGTGTTGGAAAAACCAGCTGATCTGGCCGGACTTTTGACAAATCTTGATGACGGTGATATCTTGTTTATCGATGAAATCCATCGATTGAGCCCAGTAGTAGAAGAATACCTTTATTCTGCCATGGAGGATTACAAGATTGACATTATGGTGGATACAGGTCCCAATGCCAGAAGTGTTCAAATTTCGTTGAATCCTTTTACCTTGATTGGAGCTACTACAAGAGCGGGATTACTAACATCACCCTTGAGAGCGCGTTTTGGGATCAATTCCCGGTTGGAGTACTATGATCAGGAGTTGTTGGCTACCATAATAACCAGATCGGCAGAAATTTTGAAAATTGAAATTGAAGAAGAAGCTTCCATAGAAATTGCCGGAAGAAGTAGAGGCACTCCTCGTATATCCAATGCTTTGTTAAGAAGGGTTAGGGATTTTGCACAGGTAAAAGGTGACGGTGTGATTCGAATAGATATAACACATTTGGCATTGGAAGCGTTAAACGTTGACAAAAGTGGATTGGATGAAATGGATAATCGCATTCTTTCAGCCATTATCGATAAGTTTAAGGGTGGTCCTGTAGGATTGACAACCATTTCCACGGCAGTGAGTGAGCAAGCAGGAACCATTGAAGAAGTCTATGAACCTTTTTTGATAAAAGAAGGTTACTTAATGCGCACACCCAGGGGTAGAGAGGCTACCGAAAAAGCATACAAGCATTTGGGAAAAATTCCGCCGGGAAGAGACGCCCAATTGTTTTAATCCGCCACCATGGATTCTTTTCTTGCGGCACAATTCATCAAACAAGAAGCCAAAAAACTGGGTTTCACATCTGTAGGTATTTCTAGAGCTGAAAAGTTGGAAAAAGAAGCCATTGACTTGGAAACATGGCTTAACAAAGGTCATCATGGGAAAATGGCCTATATGGAAAATCATTTCGACAAGCGGGTGGATCCATCCAAATTGGTTCCGGGAGCAAAGTCGGTGATTTCGCTACTTTTCAATTATTATTCGTCAAAAAAACAGACAGATGATGAAGCGCCGAAAGTATCTACTTATGCGTTCGGAAAGGACTATCATTTTGTGGTTAAGGATAAACTGAAGGAATTATTTAAGCACATAACAGATCAATTTGGAGACATTGAAGGTCGGGTTTTTGTGGACTCTGCGCCGGTTTTGGAACGTGCTTTGGCGGCGAAAAGTGGTTTAGGATGGATGGGAAAAAATACCATGCTCATTACCAGAGAGCAAGGTTCGTATTTCTTTTTGGCTGAAATCATTTTGGATTTAGAACTACAACCGGATGAGCCCATTGCGGATTATTGCGGTACCTGTACAAAATGCATTGATGCTTGCCCTACAGATGCTATTATCAAACCGTATTGGGTAGATGGCAGCAAATGCATATCCTATTTCACCATTGAGTTAAAAGATGAAATTATTCCGAAATCTGTCAAAGGGCAGTTTGAAAATTGGGCCTTTGGGTGTGATATATGTCAAGAAGTATGCCCTTGGAATCGGTTTTCCAAAGAACACAACGAACCTCAATTCATACCAAAGGAAGAATTTTTGAATTTGGAGAAATCCGAATGGTTGGAAATGACAGAAGAAATCTATCGTGAACTCTTTCGGCATACCCCGTTAAAGAGAGCCAAGTTTAAGGGAATTAAAAGAAATGTAGATTTTCTGTACAAAGATTAATGCAATCTAAATACTTCAAGAATCACATCTTGATACATGTGGCCGAAGGTTGCCAAACACCAGGCTTTTAGAAGGATTTTTTCTTCAGATTTCAAGGACTTCAAAGCCTTAACCAGTTCTTTCTTAAAAAGTTGTCTGTCGAAACTGACCTTTTTAAGAATCTCTTTGCTGAATTCGTACATCTTGCCTTTTGATTTAAAGTCTATGGAAATTACGAAAAAATCGCTGAAATCGTACGGAAAATTTAGAGGATTTTTCCATCCTTCATGTTCAAAACTCTGTCAGCTTTTTGTGCAAGCTTATCATTGTGAGTGACAATCACGAAAGTCTGGCCCATTTCGTCTCGTAATTTTAAAAACAAATCGTGTAATTCTGCCGCATTTTTAGAATCTAAATTTCCTGTCGGCTCATCAGCAAAAATTACTTCCGGTGAATTAATCAATGCCCGGGCAACGGCAACACGCTGTTGTTCACCTCCAGAAAGCGTATTTGGTTTGTGTTCTGTGCGGTGATCAAGACCTAAAAATGCAAGCAATTCCTTAGCTCTGTTTTCTGTTGATTTTCTACTTTCTCCCTTTATAAATCCAGGGATGCATACATTTTCCAATGCAGTGAATTCAGGCAATAGTCGATGAAATTGAAAGATGAATCCAATGTTCGAATTTCTGAATCTGGCCAATTCATTTTTGCTGAATCCTGAAATGGCATTGCCATTGAATGAAATGTCTCCTTCATCCGCACGTTCCAGCGTTCCTAAAATTTGAAGCAATGTGGTTTTGCCAGCACCACTGGCCCCTACAATTGAAATCACTTCTTTCGTATTGACCTCGATATCCACCCCTTTGAGCACTTCAATAGACCCAAACTTTTTATGAATATTTCTGGCAACAATCATGGATAAAATTCAAATTCTGATAGTAGAAACTATGCGCTTATAAATGTAGACTAATCTTTGAAATTATTTCCAAAAACAGTTACTTTTGGCGCATATTCTCACTCAAAAAATCATTCCATGAACATTCATGAATATCAAGCCAAAGAGACACTAAAAGGATTTGGAGTTGCCATACAAGAAGGGATAGTGGCAGAAACACCTGAAGAAGCAGTTGAGGCCGCAAAAAAATTGAACGCAGAAACAGGAACAGAATGGTGGGTGATTAAGGCTCAAATCCATGCCGGAGGGCGCGGAAAAGGTGGAGGAGTTAAATTGGCCAAATCACTGGATGAGGTTAAATCCATTTCCAATGATATTTTGGGAATGAATTTAGTTACCCCTCAAACAGGACCAGAAGGAAAATTGGTGAGAAAAGTTTTGATTGCTCAAGATGTATATTATCCTGGAGAATCAGAAACTTCTGAGTTTTATATGAGTGTATTATTGAATCGTGCTACCGGTAGAAATATGATCATGTATTCAACTGAAGGTGGGATGGATATTGAAGAAGTGGCTGAAAAAACACCACATCTGATTTTCAAGGAAGAAGTTGATCCCAAAGTAGGCCTTCAGGGATTTCAGGCGCGAAAAGTTGCTTTCAATTTGGGATTGTCAGGCAAGGCGTTCAAAGAAATGACCAAATTCGTTTCGGCACTTTACAGAGCCTATGAAGGAACGGATTCTACTTTGTTTGAAATCAATCCGGTATTAAAGACTTCCGATGATTTAGTTATCGCAGTTGATTCTAAAGTTAATTTAGATGACAATGCACTGTATCGTCATAAAGATTTAGCTGAATTGCGCGATGTTCATGAAGAAGATCCTACCGAGGTAGAAGCCGGAGATGCAGGATTGAGTTATGTAAATCTCGACGGAAATGTAGGATGTATGGTAAACGGTGCCGGATTGGCCATGGCTACCATGGACATCATTAAATTGTCCGGTGGAGAACCTGCCAATTTCCTTGATGTTGGAGGAACTGCCGATGCAGAACGTGTTGAAAAAGCTTTTCGAATCATCTTAAAAGATGAACGTGTAGAAGCCATCTTGGTCAATATTTTCGGAGGAATTGTTCGTTGTGATCGAGTTGCACAAGGTGTTGTTGATGCGTATAAGAACATTGGCGAAATTAAAGTTCCAATCATCGTAAGACTTCAAGGTACCAATGCAGATAAGGCTAAGACCCTGCTTGATGAATCGGGTTTAAAAGTGCATTCAGCCATCTTATTGCAAGATGCTGCAGACAAAGTAAAAGAAGTGCTTAGTTAACGGGTTTATCTCCCAACGTATTTTGCCAATTCCAGGCATCTTTTAGTGCATCTTCCAGGGTAAGTTCACACTTCCATCCCAGCTCATTGTTGGCTCGTGAGACGTCTGCATAAATTTGTTCCACATCTCCTGCACGCCTTGGGCCTATATTGAAAGGTAATTGCTGTCCTGATACTTTCTGAAATGTCTCAATAATTTCCATCACCGTATTTCCCTTGCCTTGACCAAGGTTAAATACTTCCGTTAATGAATTCTCTTGTTTGGAAAGCCAATTCAGAGCATGGACATGAGCTTTTGCCAGATCCACCACATGGATATAATCACGAATGCAAGTCCCATCCAGTGTATTGTAATCATTTCCAAAGACGGTCAATTCATTTCTCCAGCCAGCCGCAGTTTGCGTAATAAAAGGAACAAGATTTTCTGGCCTATTCAACGGTAACTCTCCAATTTTACCACTGGGATGGGCACCAACTGGGTTAAAATACCGCAACAGGCATGTCTTTATTTTCTGCTGGACATGCTGGAAATCTTTGATAACATGTTCAGAAATATACTTTGTCTTACCATAGGGAGATTGTGCATTGTTGTCCGGAGAAGCTTCCGTTACCGGTAATTGTTCCGGCTGACCATATACCGTACAGGATGATGAAAAAACCAGGTTGGGAATGGTAAATTCCTCAATGATTTTTAAAATGGCAATGGTTGAATCAATGTTGTTGCGGTAATATTTTAAAGGATATTGCACCGATTCAGAAACGGACTTGTACGCAGCAAAATGAATAACCCCGTCAATCTTGCCTGCATTTTGAACAATTTCTCGAACAGCATCTTCATCTCTACAATCCACTTGGTGGAATTCTACGGTGGTGTTGGTCAACTCCTTTATCCGGTCAATGACTTTTTGATCGGAGTTGGAAAAATTATCAATGATAATTGGAGTATAACCCGAATTGATGAGTTCCACCACTGTATGCGAACCAATAAACCCCGCACCTCCTGTTACAATAATTTTATTCAAGTTATCCTTCAATTTAGGCAGTCAAAAATAAGGTAATTTCGTATTTTCAAATGCTTTGAACCAAAAATAAGGCTATTCTTCCATGACTGAAAATGAAGCAAAATCGCGAATTGAACAATTGAGCTTAGAAATCGATGAACACAATCATCGATATTACCTGGAATCCACACCCACGATTTCGGATTATGATTTTGATATGTTGCTGGAAGAATTGATGAAACTGGAGACGGAATTTCCTCAGTTTGCCTATGAAAATTCACCTACCAAACGCGTTGGTGGAGGGTTGACCAAGGAATTCACCACTGTGGTACACAAATACCCCATGTTGTCGTTAAGCAATAGTTACAGCAGAGAAGAATTGATTGACTTTGAAGCCAGGATAAAGAAAATCACGGATGAACCGCTTGAATACGTGTGTGAATTAAAATACGATGGCGTGGCCATTGGAATTAGTTATGAAAATGGAGAATTGAAGCGGGCGGTTACCAGAGGAGATGGTGAAAAAGGCGATGATATTACCAATAATGTCAGAACGATTCGAACTGTACCTTTGAAACTAAGAGGGGAAGATTTTCCCAAAGAATTCGAAATCCGTGGAGAAATATTTTGGCCCTTAGATGAATTTGAGCGAACAAATCAAGAAAGGGAAGACATTGGCGAACCTCGATTGGCCAATCCAAGAAATGCCGCTTCAGGTACCTTAAAAATGCAAGACTCAAAAGTGGTGGCGGAACGAAATTTGGATTGCTACTTGTATTTTCTCCTTGGAGAAGAACTTCCGTTTGACTCACATTATGAAAATATAGTTAAGGCAGGACAATGGGGCATCAAAACCCCTAATCCGGAGAAACGCTTCATTCAAAAGTGTAAAAATCTGGACGATGTGTTTTCATTCATTGACCATTGGGATGAAAAACGCAGTGAGCTTAATTTTGAAATTGATGGAGTAGTCATCAAAGTGAATGATTATCGATTGCAACAGCAGTTGGGGTTTACTGCCAAATCTCCTCGGTGGGCAATTGCCTATAAATTCAAAGCAGAAAAAGCCTTAACCGTGTTGGAAGATGTTCAATATCAGGTTGGAAGAACGGGAGCAATTACACCTGTAGCTCATCTTGAACCCGTATTGTTGGGTGGTACGATGGTCAAGCGTGCATCTGTCCACAATGCAGATCAAATTAAAAAGTTGGATTTACATGAAGGTGATCACGTATTTGTGGAAAAAGGAGGTGAGATAATTCCTAAAATTGTGGAAGTAGATTTGGCGCAACGGTCATCAAATGCAAAGGAAATTCAATTTATTAACGTCTGTCCGGAATGCCAGACACCATTGGTGAAAGTTGAAGGTGAGGCACAACATTATTGTCCGAATGAATGGGCTTGTCCGCCGCAGATCAAAGGAAAAATGGAGCATTTTATCGGGCGTAAAGCCATGGATATTGACGGATTGGGACAAGAAACCATTGAGCAACTTTATGATGCAGGTTTGGTCAATGACATAGGAGATATTTACGATTTGACAGCCGAAAGACTTTTGCCCTTAGAACGGATGGCAGAAAAATCTGTCAATAAATTATTGGATGGAATAGAAACCTCCAAGCAAATCCCATTTGAAAGAGTGTTGTTCGCCATCGGCATCAGATACGTGGGTCAAACTGTTGCAAAAAAATTAGCCAAGCATTTCGGCACCATTCAAAACTTGATGAACGCCACATTTGAGGAGTTAATCGCAGTGGATGAAATTGGGGATCGCATTGCTCAGAGCATAATTGATTTTTTTACCGTTCCTAAGAATCAGGCATTGGTTGAAAAATTGCAAAATGAAGGATTGCAATTTGAAATGGAAGAGCAAGAAGGAGCTTCGGATATACTGCAAGGAAAATCGTTTGTAGTATCAGGGGTATTTCAACATTTTTCTCGTGACGAATTGAAAAAGACCATTGAATTGAATGGTGGAAAAAATGTGAGTTCCATTTCAACAAAGACCGATTTTGTGCTTGCAGGTGAGAAAATGGGACCTTCAAAACTTGCCAAAGCGGAGAAACTTGGCATTGACATTATAAATGAAGATGAATTTATGAGGATGATTGGATAAATTTTGTTATCTTAGAGTACTTTCTTTATCCAAAGAAACATTACTTGCGCCTATCTGTTAGCTTTAAAAACCCTTTCTTCTCAGGAGAGGGTTTTTATTTTTAGATAGATTTATTTTGTGATAAAAAAAAAGCCAACGATGTCGTTGGCTTTTTTTGGCTGACTAAAATATTATCGGCGAATCAATATTTCAGCCGTTGAAATTTGATAGTCGTTAATTAAGATTAGTGTATACAACCCAGTAGCTAAATGATCCACTTGTAATTGTGGGTTGGTTGTATTGATTCGTGTTGTCAATTGAACCTGACCTAAAGAGTTAACCAATTGCACGTTAAAATCTGTTCCAGCGCTTTCAGGTATTTCTAAAGTTATGTAATCCGTTGCAGGGTTTGGAAATGCTTTAAAAGCAAATTCTGCACTCAATTCATCTACACTAGTGATATCAACAGGGTTTACAGAAGGATGATTCATTCGCACCACTGTTCTGTCATCGTAATCTACATACCATATTTGACCATCAGGTCCAACTTTCAAACCTGTAGGATTCGTTGAGTGATTACTGATGTCAATTCTTCCTACTTCAGTTAATGGGTTGGTTAGCACATCGTAAATCACAATTTCTCTGGACTCGTTGTCCATTACCAAAAGACGATTGTCTACGTAATCAACCCCTGATGGTGCACCAAGACCTGTAGAAACCACTTCTTCGAAGATGGCATTTTCCATTTCTGAATACTCAGCCAATACTTCTCCGTACAAGGAAGTAAGCGAGTTTTTCACGTTTCCTGAATAGATATTCAATCGTACGATGCGATCGTTTCCGGTATCGCAGATGTACAAAAGTGCACGACTTTTATCCATTACCATATGACTTGGAACTTCAGGATCTCGGGATACTTGTAATTCAGTATATCTTCTCAATTTTCCATCATCATGATCAAAACCTCCTGGATAGTGAGGTTCTACGAAATCATAACGAACAATATTTTCATTGTAGCCATCAAACACCCAATAAGCATTTCCAGTTTCGTGGGCAATTCCCATTCCATAAGGAGACTGGTGTAACATATCGAGGTGGCTACCATTTACTTGTGCCGTTGGTGGGTTTCCTACCATGGCATAAATGCTCAAATCTCCAGGCCAAAGTGTAGGACCTGTGAATAAACTTCCGTCGTGATTTGCATCTAAGATACCTTGGGAAGTTGCCCAGTCACCATTGTCACCAAAAGCAAGTGATGTTGCTTCTGCCATAAAGTGCCAAGCGTTTCCATCTTTTCTGAATTCAGATGTTTGTGTGCTTAATCCTGCATCGAAGAATGTAACTGTTGAACCGCCAGAATTACGGTTACCTTGATTCAAAACCCACAGCTCATTGGCTCGGGTTGGGTGAAAATCCAAATCAATTGGACTTACCAAGTTGTCAGATACCGTTCCAATCTCTTCGAACGTAATGCTGTCTGGAGAATTAACGTAGCTGTCAATAGTTTGAGCCTGAGTAAATAAAGCGCAGGCGCAACAAAAAAGTGTAAATATTTTTTCCATAGGATGTTTGATTTGAGGGCAAAGAAAGGTTCAAATAATTGAACTGGCAAGAATTAAATGAGGATAAAATGGTAATTCTAAAAATACATTTGAGCACATTTATGATTAAAAAAGTGTTTGAGTTCAAAATTATTAGAATTATATAATTTATTTAGTTAATGTAAGAGTATATACATAATTATTCGAAAATAAAAAGAACGTTTCTATAAAAATGAAAGAAATTACAAGGGATACTCTTATTTAATTTTAGCCTAATCTATTGTTGCTCTTGATTCAGGACAGTCAGATTACCAATTCTTAAATTAAACTGTTCCTTTAATGCCAAATATTAAATCCTACCTTAGCTTCCATCCATGGAAATAATTACCCTACAAAAGAAAATCATCTTTATCGCCCTGGTATTGTTGTGCTTCACTGGTTGGATAAATGGTGCTGTTGCCTTGTTATGTGGAATTGTATTTTCAAGCTTGTTCGGTAATCCCTTCCCACAATTATCCGGTAAAACCGTACAAGTTTTGTTGAGAATAGCCATTGTTGGATTTGGCTTTGGAATCAATGCTATGGAAGCCATTCAGGTGAGTAGCGATAGTTTGATATTAACCATTAGTTCAATTCTCATCATATTTGTTGTGGGTTACGCCATTTCAAAATGGTTGAAAACAAACCAAGACATTTCTTATCTCATTTCAACAGGTACAGCCATTTGTGGAGGAAGTGCCATTGCTGCGGTTTCTCCGATAACCAAAGCTTCGAATCAGTCAATATCTATTGCATTGGGAGTGGTGTTTTTGCTCAATGCCATAGCGTTATTCATCTTTCCTGGCATTGGAGAATTTATTGGACTGTCACAATACCAATTTGGTGTTTGGAGCGCCATTGCCATTCATGATACAAGTTCAGTAGTTGGAGCAGCATACGCTTATGGTGATGAGGCGCTCAACATTGCCACCACCGTAAAAATGGCAAGGGTGTTGTGGATTGTACCAATTTCCATTGTCACCATTTTTTTGTTCAAAAGAAAAAATGCTAAAATCAAAGTTCCATGGTTCATTGTATTGTTCATTTTGGCCATATTAGTTAACAGCTACTTGAATATTCCAGATTCCTTGCAATTGGCCATTTCACGTATTTCCAAGTCTGTCTTAATTGTAACACTCTTTTTGATAGGGATAGGGCTGTCTTTTCAACAAATCAAATCCGCTGGATGGAGAGTGCTGCTTTATGGATTTATTTTGTGGATGGTAATGGCAAGCTATAGTTTAATAATGCTTTACTAAGTCATCATTCGGGAATTCTTTCTAAAGAATTGATGCGCACCGTGTGGAACCTTCTATCGAAATCAGGTATTTGTTGTCTATTTGATTCTATTGGTTGTCCTACAGAAACGGCGTGCGGGTGGTAATAGGTATCACGCATACTTATGAATTCCCGAGTGCTGAATCCTCGAGGTTTGGCCAAAAAGCGCACAAAGCCACCAAAAATGGATGTTCCTGTTAAAATAGAAGTATTTCCTGTCAATTCTATGTCTCTGAGAAATACACTTCTAGGTTTGATTTTTGACATCAGTTTTTTTGTCAATTTGTCTCGCTTAAATTCGAATACATCTGACTGATGTAACGAACTGACAAAATGTTGAAATTCTGGATTGGAAGGTCGACTGAAATAGCAGCTGAATAAATTAATGCTCTTTAATCTGCTTCCGTTCATTTTTAGAGAATAATGTTCAAGTGTTCTAACGGTTCGTGCCAATTCGTCCTGGGCGATAATCTTGTGATTAAGGGTCATATAAACTGGACCTTCTTTGTTGAGGCCGAAAACTTTATCCAGATAACTTCGTGGCGCACTTCCGTGAAGTGAGATATCAAGATGACCGTTCCAGTCCTTGAATTTCCAAAATGATTCATCCAACTCCCGAGCAATTGTCTTATCAAGGGTTTCGTGTGGACGCACCACCATATAATTGATGTCCATTTCACGTGGTAGGTATTGATCCGCAGATTCCCAATCTGTCAAAAAAATGGGACGTTCTCCTGAACGGTCTGTATAAGATGATGGAATGTTATGGCAATAAGCAAATGGGTTGGGGTTTACATGTTGAGGGTCAGTGGATAAAAAAGAAGCCTGGGAGCAATGAAAAGCAACAAGTAAAGATAGATGTACGATAACAATAGGTGGATTCATAGTTGCCAATGCTGGACTGGCAAATTCTTATAAGGGATAGATTCTCGAAACAGTGAATCACTTAATTTGGTTCCCAGCGGAGTTGGAGCCTGCATGCGGAAAGTAGGGATTACCTGACGGTGATCCCTTGAGTTGTAAAGGTCAAAATCAATTTTGCAATGTCTTTTGACATTCCATTTTCTACATCCGAAAAAAGTCAAAGCAAGCTTCACTTTTTCTTCTTTCGAAAATCGAACAAAATTGATTCTCTGTGGAGCCGGAGGGATTATGCTTCATGATCCATCCTTTCCCATTCAATGGACCAAACTTTACTTGTTTCACAATTGCCCATGATTTCATTAGGACATCCAAATAAAATTTGGCTGCCCTTCAAAAATCAATCGCATCACTTCGTGATAAAGTTTGGTCAGTCTGTGGAGCCGGAGGCCCGTCTGCGGCAGGAGGGATTACCTGACGGTGATCCCTTGAGCTGCAAAGGTCAAAATCAATTTTGCAATGTCTTTTGACATTTTATTTTCTACATCCGAAAAAAGTCAAAGCAAGCTTCACTTTTTTCTTCTTTCGAAAATCGAACAAAATTGATTCTCTGTGGAGCCGGAGGGATTCGAACCCTCGTCCAAACAAGGAACATATAAGCTTTCTACATGCTTAGAATTTGCTTAATTGTCGGGTAAAGGCCGGCCAAATTCAGTCTACCAATACCTTATTCCGTTAAATTTTCGTCCGAATGTCCGGAAACCATTCAGCTTAATCCGTCTTGCTAGTGCCCCGAATTCATTAAGTGACGAATGGACTCAATGACGGGACAGCTTGTCTGCTCCATCTAATGAAGCAGATTAGGTTAACTCACTTGGTGAATTAGGCCGCAAGCGCGAAGTTAGAATCGCCTTTTAAAAGTTGAGAACCTTTTTTAACGAGTAGATTCACATCACTCGACATGCTTACATATACATCCGACTTGCTGTCAAAACCAGTCGGCCCCAATACGTACAAAATTACCATACTTTTTGGTATCACAGCTATGATTATCGAGGTTAGCGTGATCTTCATCATAGTACTGCAAATCCCATTTCACTATCTTTGACGAAAATTTAAAGCATGCGGTTCGTTGTCATTGCGCTTTTTTCACTCTACTCGTTATCAATTAATGCCCAGTCCTTTGGAGTTTCAGATACGCTAAAGATTTTATCTAAAACAACGGATTTTGGAGTTCTTCATGACTTTATTCAATTGGAAAATTTCAGTGGAAAGGATTTAGCAATGCGATGGAAGCAAACAATTAGCCCAGGATTTCCTTCGGCTTGGATACCATCAATTCAGGATCCGGACAACTGGTATAACCATTGCGATACTGTAGATAGTGCAGATTTTGTTCTTCCTGATTCAACCACTTTTTCGGACAAAATGGTCATTGGTTTGGATCACCAACAAATGGTTGGTGCTGGATTTATCTATTATCAGTTGTTTCCCATTGATGACCCTACCGATACCATCAATATAGCATTTAGTCTGAATGTCTCAGAAGGAACCGGAACCACAGGCTTGGATAAATTGTCGGCAACAACGTTGGAAATTTATCCCAATCCTGCATCTGATGAAATCCGAATCATCAAACCAACGGAACTCGGCATTGATTTTTCAATTCGGTTGATAGATGCCAATGGAAAGGTTCATGGAGCTAACTATCAAAATCATAAGGATTACTTATTGCTAGAAAGAAAAGATCTTGCATCAGGCATTTACATGATACAAATGATGGCTGGAAATGCCTTATGGCAACAAAAAATTGTTTTTGAATAGTATGAAGATTGGAATCATAAAAGAAAGAAAAAATCCACCTGATGAGCGGGTTCCATTTACCCCATCTCAATGTGAAGAGTTGAAGAATATCACAGGTGCAGAAGTTGTAGTAGAATCCAGCAGCATTCGACGCATCAAGGATGAGGAGTACAAGCAAGTTGGAATTGAATTAAGTGATGATCTTTCCGATTGTGATATTCTTTTTGGTGTGAAGGAAGTGCCCATCTCGGCGTTGATTCCGGAAAAAACCTATTTTTTCTTTTCTCACACCATTAAAAAACAGCCGTATAACCGTGAGTTGTTGAAGGCCATTCTTGCCAAAAAAATTACCCTCATCGATTATGAATGCCTGACCGGAGATAGAGGAAATCGATTAACAGGATTTGGAAAATACGCTGGAATTGTTGGTGCATACAATGCCTTACGTACGTATGGACTAAAGTTCAATTCTTTTGATTTGAAACCGGCTTTTGAATGCCACGACGCTGAAGATATGTGGTCGCAACTCAATGGTTTGAATTTGGACAATGCGCGAATTGTGCTTACCGGAGCAGGAAGGGTAGGGCAAGGTGCCATGATGACACTGGATAAGGCCGGAATTCAAAAGGTTGAAATTAATGAGTATTTATCGAATTCAAATGATAATCCTGTTTATGTTCAACTTCATCCAAGACAGTATTTTAAAAGAAATGATGGCGCTGAAGGAAACCTCAAGGACATTGTTCGCAATCCATCCACATATCATTCAGATTTTATGCGTTATGCTAAAATCAGTAATATCTATATAGCAGGCCATTATTGGGAAGAGCCTTCGCCCTTCATTTTTACGAGAGAAGATGCAGCAAGAGAGGAATTCAATATTTCGGTGGTAGCAGACATCAGTTGTGACATAGACGGTCCCGTAGCATCCACCATAAAACCTTCAACTATTGAAGATCCGATATATGGTTATCATCCAACTACTCAAAGAGAAGATGATTTCATGAAAGATGATGTCTTAGCAGTTATGGCCGTAGACAACCTACCTTGTGAATTACCTCGTGATGCTTCTGAAGGATTTGGGTCCGAATTATTGCAACACATTGCACCAGTTCTTGATCGTAATGATCCAGAAAAGATTATTGAAAGAGCAACCATTGCAAAAGATGGTCATTTGACCAATCATTTTGAATACCTGCAATCTTATGTGGCGGGGGTTGAATGACCTGCGTGTTTTAACGTCAGGATCATTTCTTCGGGATTTTCAGCTCCATAAACAGCGCTGCCTGCAACCAACACATCTACACCTGCATTGACCAATTCAGCTGCATTGTTGGCATTCACACCACCATCCACTTGAATTTTGGCATTGCTGTTTCGGCGATGAATCATCTCTTTACATGCGGCCACTTTTGGCAAACACTCTTCGATAAATTTTTGACCTCCAAACCCGGGGTTCACAGACATAATCAATACAAGATCCAATTCTGTTATGACATGTTTCAATTGTGAAACAGGTGTATGCGGGTTCAGTGCAACACCAGCCTTCATTCCACTTTGTTGAATGGCTTGAACAGTTCTATGAAGATGTGTACAAGCTTCCAAATGTACCGTCAACTGATCGGCTCCAGCTTTCTTGAATTCCTGAATAAAATCATCTGGATTGGCTATCATGGCGTGAACATCAAAGAATTTTGACGTAAACGGCCGCATGGCCTTAATGACAGGCATACCAAACGAAATGTTGGGTACAAAAACACCGTCCATCACATCAATATGTACCCAATCCGCAGAACTTTGTTCTAACCATTCTGCTTCTTTCTGAAGGTTGGCAAAATCTGCAGATAAAATAGAAGGGGCAACAAGATTGGACATGACGAAATTTTCGTCCTAAATTAAATAATCCAAGTGATTATCACTAAAGCTAAAAGTGGAATTTATCCCAAATAATTTTTGAGAAGCTTACTTCTGGAATTTTGCTTTAATCTGCGGATGGCTTTTTCTTTGATTTGCCTTACTCTTTCTCTGGTCAAATCAAATTCGTCGCCAATTTCTTCCAGTGTCAAAGCGTGTTTTACATTGATTCCGAAATAGTAGCGGACAATATTGGCTTCACGATCAGTAAGCGTGCTTAACGATCGTTCAATTTCCTTTTTCAAGGATTCATGCATTAAGTCTGAATCAGGGTGCGGGCTATCCTCACTTGGCATAACCTCGTACATATTGTTCGTGTCCTCATCAGCAGAGAGTGGGGCGTCCATTGATACATGCCTTCCTGCAATATTCATGGAATCTTTTACATCATTTTCGGAGATATCCAAAAACTCGGCAATTTCATCATTGGATGGTGGACGTTCAAATTCTTGCTCCAGTTCTGAAAGGGTTCTGTTGATTTTATTGATGGAACCAATTTTATTCAAAGGTAAACGCACGATACGCGCTTGTTCAGCAAGTGCCTGTAATATCGATTGTCTAATCCACCAAACCGCGTAGGAGATGAATTTAAATCCCCTGGTTTCATCAAATCGTTGTGCAGCCTTTATCAATCCCAAATTTCCTTCATTGATCAAATCAGGCAAGGTCAATCCTTGGTTTTGATATTGTTTAGAAACGGATACCACAAAGCGAAGGTTTGCCTTTGTCAGGCGTTCCAATGCTTCCATATCTCCTTCCTTAATTCGTTTTGCTAACTCGACTTCTTCGTCTGAAGTTATGAGTTCAACCTTGCCAATTTCCTGTAGATATTTATCTAACGAAATCGTCTCCCGATTGGTAACCTGTTTCGTGATTTTTAGCTGCCGCATAGAATGGTGTTAGTTGGTTTAGTGCAGGGGGTTATACGGTGTAAATTGCAAATAGGTTTCATGAAGATAAAAAAAAAGCCCATGAACAGGGCTTTTTTTTCGACAAATCAATATTACGCTGGTTGATCCTATTCTACACTTTCGGGCTTATCAATCAATACTTTTCTTGAAAGTTTGATTTTCTGAGTCTTCGGATCTATGCCGATTATTTTCACTTTTACCTCATCGCCTTCTTTCATATAACTTTCTACATTATCAACTTTTTGCCAGTCAATTTCAGATATATGAACCAATCCATCTTTTCCAGGTAAAATCTCAACAAACGCTCCAAAAGCAACAATGGATTTTACTTTTCCATTGTATATTTCACCAACTTCAGGTACAGCAGTAATGGCTTTTACTTTGGCCAATGCTGCAGCTCCGGATTCCTGGTCTGTAGATATGATATCAACAATTCCTTGGTTATCTACTTCTTCAATGACAATGGTAGCTCCCGTTTCTTCCTGAATGGTTTGAACCACTTTTCCACCTGGTCCAATAACTGCACCAATCATATCTTTAGGGATAATGACTTTTTCAATTCTTGGCGCATGAGGCTTCATAACGTCTCTTGGCTTATCAATGGTTTTCATCATTTCACCGAGGATATGCATACGGCCATTTTTAGCTTGCTCAAGCGCTTTGCTCAAAATTTCATGTGTTAGTCCTCCAATTTTAATGTCCATTTGACATGCAGTGATTCCATTGGTAGTACCCGTTACTTTGAAATCCATGTCTCCAAGGTGATCTTCGTCTCCCAAAATATCTGAAAGAACTACGTAATCTCCTGAATCACCCATGATGAGTCCCATAGCAATTCCTGATACTGGATTGGAAATCTGAATACCACCATCCATCAAGGCCAACGTTCCTGCACATACAGTTGCCATAGAAGATGATCCATTTGATTCTAAAATATCCGACATCAATCGCATGGTATATGGATTTTCACTTCTTTCTGGCAATACAGCTTTTAATGCTCTCAATGCCAAGTTACCATGCCCCACTTCACGACGACTCACACCTCTAATTGGGCGAGCTTCTCCCGTTGAAAAAGGAGGGAAGTTGTAATGCAACATGAAATTGTCTTTTCTGGATACCAATGTTGCATCAATGGTTTGTTCGTCTAATTTGGAACCCAAAGTCAATGAAGTCAATGACTGTGTTTCTCCTCTGGTAAAAATGGAAGAACCATGCGTTCCAGGAAGGTAATCCACTTCAGTCCAAATGGGTCGAATATCTTCCGGTCCACGACCATCCAAACGTTTCTTTTCTTTTAGCAATAAATCACGAACTGCTGCTTTTTCGGCATCGTGAAAGTACTTGCCAATCAATTCTGCATTTTCTTCTCTTTCTTCTTCTGAAAGCGTATTGGTGAATTCTTCCAGAACAGCTGAAAAGGCTTCTTTTCGCTCTGTTTTAGGAAGAGATTTGGCAGCAATGTCATAACACTTTTGGTACGTGAAATCATGAATTTTTTTGGCCAAATCTTCATCATTGGTTTCGTGAGAATACGTTCTCTTTTCTTTGGATTTTTCTACCATGCTTGCCAAGTCCATTTGCATCTGGCATTGAACTTTGATGGCATCATGCGCAATTTGTATGGCTTCCAACATCTCGGCTTCTGAAATTTCTTTCATTTCACCTTCTACCATTACGATGCTTTCTTTGGTGGCAGCCACCATGATATCGATGTCTGAAGATTCAAGTTGCTCGAAGGTAGGATTGATAATAAATTTTCCATCAATTCGTCCAATACGAACTTCAGATACTGGGCCATTAAATGGAATGTCTGAAACTGCAATGGCAGCAGAAGCCGCCAAACAAGTCAATGCATCTGGCATTTCTTCTTTGTCAGAAGAAAGCAACATCAATTGAATTTGTGTATCTGAATGATAATCTTTTGGAAATAAAGGACGAAGAGCTCTATCTACGAGTCTCATTGTCAAAACTTCGTCGTCTGAAGGTTTGGCTTCTCTTTTAAAGAATCCTCCAGGAAATTTTCCTGCTGCTGAGAATTTTTCTCTGTAATCTACTGTAAGTGGAAGGAAATCCACTCCTTCTTTAGCATCCTGATTGGATACTACGGTTGCCAATAGAATGGTGTCTTTTACACGAACAACAACAGAACCGTCCGCTTGTTTTGCTAGTTTACCTGTTTCCAATGAGATAGTCCTTCCATCTCCCAGGTCGATTGATTTTGTAATTGGTTTTGGAATCATTATGATTTTAGTTAAATGAAAAGAGGGGCGTATTAGCCCCCCTCTAATAATATTTATGTAATTCTTGTGAAACCGAAGTTTCTCAAGTGTTTTATTTTCTGATTTTTAGATCCTTAATAAGCTCACGATATTTTACAATATCCTTTCTTTTTAAGTAATCCAATAAGCTACGTCTTTTTCCAACCAAACGAATCAACGATCTTTCTGTATTGAAATCTTTTTGATTCTTCTTCAAAATGGTTGTCAAATGATTGATACGATGCGTAAACAAAGCAATTTGTCCTTCTGTAGAACCCGTATCGGTTTCACTTTTACCGTGCTTTTTGAAAATTTGCTTTTTTGTATCAGCTGTCAAATACATCTCTATTCATCAATTTTGCGGCTGCAAATGTAATCATTTAATTTTTAAATACCTGCCTACCCTCTCAATTTTTAAATAATGTCAACAAGTTTGACAATTTGTTTTTTAGCTCGTTTCGTTGAACGATGAAATCCAGGAATCCATGCTCCAACAAAAATTCTGAAGTTTGAAATCCTTCCGGCAAATCTTTACCTATGGTTTCCTTTACTACTCTTGGTCCTGCAAACCCAATCAGTGCTCCTGGTTCTGAAATATTCACATCACCCAGCATGGCATAAGATGCAGTAATTCCTCCTGTAGTAGGATCCGTTAAAAAGGAGATGTAAGGAATTTTTGCCTTGGCAAGCAATGATAATTTCCCTGCCGTTTTTGCCATCTGCATCAATGAGTAAGCTGCTTCCATCATTCTTGCTCCACCCGTTTTAGAGATGATCATCAATGGCATTTTGTGCTCAATACAATGATCAATGGCTAAACTGATTTTTTCTCCAACTACAGATCCCATAGAACCACCAATGAAATTAAAATCCATGGCGGCAATCATAATGTCATGATTATCCAGTTTTCCGTAAGCCGAGCGAATGGCATCCTTCAGGTTAGTCTTTTTATGTGTCTCTTTTATTCGATCCACATATTTTTTGCTGTCCACAAATTTCAATGGATCAGCAGAAGACATTTCTGCATTGATTTCAGTGTATTCACCCCGGTCAAACAATAATTGAAAATAAGCTTCAGATCCAACTCTTTCGTGATGACCGCAATCTTCACAGATCCAATAATTCTTAATGTGATCTTCGGTAGTCATCACATGTTTACATTCAGGACACTTGTACCAAAGACCTTCAGGAGTTTCCTTTTTATCTTTAGTAGGCGTGCGAATGCCTTCCGTCATACGTTTAAACCAGCCCATGTGTTCAGATTTAAATTATGCTATTGTAATGTCGTTATCGAGGTAAATATCTTGAATGCCATTCAATAATTCAATACCCTCATTCATTGGTCGTTGAAATGCCTTCCTTCCTGAAATCAATCCGTGCCCTCCAGCTCGCTTATTGATAATAGCCGTTTTAAGTGCATCTGCCAAGTCAGATTCACCTGAAGAAGCTCCTCCCGAATTGATCAAGCCCATTCTACCCATGTAGCAATTCGCAATTTGGTAGCGACATAAATCAATTGGATTGTCAGAACTTAACTTGTCATATACGTCTTTATGCGTCTTACCGAAGTTAATATCCGTATATCCGTGATTGGTTTCAGGTAACTTTTGCTTGATGATGTCAGCTTGAATGGTCACCCCAATGTGATTTGCCTGACCTGTAATATCAGTTGCTGTGTGATAATCTTTTCCATCTTTCTTGAATCCAGAGTTTCTTAGATAACACCACAATACAGTTGCCATTCCCAATTCATGGGCTTCTTCAAAAGCTTCAGCTATTTCTACAATTTGTCTGTCAGATTCTTCAGAACCAAAATAGATGGTAGCTCCCACCGCTGCTGCTCCCATATTCCAGGCTTCCTGCACACTTCCAAAAGAAATTTGATCAAAAGTATTTGGGTAAGTCAACATTTCATTGTGATTAATTTTAACAATGAATGGAATTTTGTGCGCATATTTTCTAGAGCAACTTGCCAACACACCAAAAGTTGATGCTACTGCATTACAGCCACCTTCAATGGCCAATTTTATTATGTTTTCAGGGTCAAAATAGGCTGGGTTCGGCGCAAATGAAGCACCAGCAGAATGCTCAATTCCCTGATCAACTGGCAAAATGGAAACATAGCCAGTTCCACCTAATCTTCCCGAATCATAAATTCTGCTCAGTGATGATAATACCTGATTGTTTCTGTTGGTATGAGTGAAAATCCTATCTACGAAATCCCCACCTGGTAAATGAATACTATCTTTCGAAATTGTCTGACAATTGTGATTCATCAAATCGTCAAACTCCTTTCCCAATAATTGTTGCGCTTTGTCTTTAGACATAGTAAGCTGAATTATACTGTTTACTTGATAAAAAGAGGACAAAGCTAACAAATATTCCCACGAGTTAAAAAAGGACTCTTTAAATTTTCTAAGGTGGGAAAATCATTAAAATGGATAGCCAATACCGAAATTCCACAATGGCACATTTGAATGAAAAAATTTCAGTTCAAATGGGTCTTCAGATCCTGGATCTTTCACTCTGTATGCAGCGTCCAATCGGATAACGAAGAAGTTGAAATTTAGTCGCATGCCCAAACCTGATCCAATGGCCAAATCTCGCCATAGGTTATCTACTTCAAACTTTGCACCAGGTCTATCCGGGTCTTCATTTAACAACCAGATGTTTCCTGCATCAATGAACCCTGCGCCTTCAAGTACTTTTGTAATGGTAAATCGATATTCAAGATTGGTTTCCAGTTTGATATCACCAATTTGATCAATCCCAATGTTCTCTCCTTCATATTTCGAAAGGTGTCCTGGTCCAAGAGATCGAAGTTGCCAGGCTCGAATTCCATTTGATCCTCCTCCGAAAAAGCTTTTTTCAAAAGGCATTACATTCACATTCCCATATGGCCAACCTACACCGGACATCAATCTCCACACCAGTGATGACCAATTGAACAATTTGTAATTTTTGAATTCTACCTCTCCTTTCATGTATTGTGCATATCGTATGCCATTTACCGTAAACGCGCCGTCTTCGTCAGTTGGGGAATCCAGTAGCAATTGATCAAATAAAAACATCAAGTTTCCGGCTGGTTCAATGCGCGTGCGCAAGTATTGATAATCTTGTTTTTTGGCAAAGGTTTGATTGGAATAAATGAAAGCATATGAACTGGCCAATATGAAGTGGTCAGAATATTGGTATTTCAATGATGAATTTTCTAGTTCATCAAGCTGTTTTTGAAATGATTCGCTGTTCGTAATGTCGATGGTACTTAAATTAAGTGGCTCAATAATATGTCGTTTTCTGGCTGTTTCATACCAGGAATACCCTATGGAAGCATTGGCAATTGAACGTTGGTAATCCGGACGACTTTGGAAATTTAAAGATGTAGAAATAGATGTCTGTGGTTTGTTTCCTTTAGAAAAAGATTTGGTTTTGAAAGGAAGCAAGAACATCGGTACATCCAGCGATAAAGTCGGACCAAACTCAATTGTATTGAAAGGGGTATTGCTGATGACTTCTCCATCATCCGTAGTATTAATATGTTGAGCCTCTACGCTTCCGTTAACCCTGAGTTTTAATATTTCCGCACCCTTAAAAATGTTCTTATCCTGGTAAGCTAGATTTCCCCCAATACCCAAATTACCACCGGTATTGGTCAAATTGGATTCAATGGAAACCGATCTTCGTGTAATAGGAGAAAGTCGAATGGCACAATCCAAATAATATTCACCGGAATCTTCTACGGCCTCGTACGAAATGTTGATGTATTTGAAATTTTTCAATCCAGAGAGACGACGATACGTATTTTCATGTTTGGTAGCAGAATAATAATCTCCCACACTGAACAATATGGCTTGGCTTATCGCACGTTTTTTGTAAAGTGGATCTTCGTCCAAAAGAAAAGCTATGTTGTTGTGGTATACCGTATCCTTTGCATTGGTCAGCTGCCCAGGATCGTAATTGGTGGTCACAAAAATGTTTCTGATTTTATACGCGCTTCCAACCGCCTGGGGTGGTTCTACGGGTAGTCCTGAAGATGAAACGGTGTCGAGTTCTGGAATTTGGATGTCAATGTTCACACGGTCTTTTTGTTGCAGTGTATCACATTGAAAGACAAACTTGTCCTTGTCTATCATAAAATACCCTTTGTTTTGCAGCACTCTGGCCAGTCGTTCTCTTTCATTATCCAACATGTCAAGATCGAAACGGGCACCGTCTTTAATTTGACTATCTACCGAGTCTTCGATAAGAATTTTTTGAATCCATTTATGATCAGTGGAAATGGATTTTTTCTTGATAACATGTGGCTGGTTATAGGAAATGGAATAGGTGATATTTACCTTTTTCCTTTTTATCTTTTCTTCATAAGTCACTTCATTGTGATAAAAACCTTTGTTGCGAAGGTATAAGTGCAATTGCCGCACTGAGTTTTGTGTGGCCACTGAATCGTAAATCACCGGTGCTTCTCCAATGGCTTCTTTAAGTTTAGCTTCACTATCTCTTTTGTAAAGATTATACCACCAAAGGTGAAATTTGAAAACCCAAAACAATCTACGGTTGGGCTTTTGTTTGGCAAACAACAACAAGTCATCCCTGGATATATCTTTTAACTTCTCATCGCTCTTCAATTTGACTTTGTTGAGCAACAATTCATTATCACTTAATTTTCTTGTAGGAGAACAACCTACAATTAAAAAAGCGAAGAGGACAACAAGTATTCTGGTTGATGGCAATGTAAAAAATTGTTTCAGCTCAATTCTTTGATAGCTTTGCAAAGCTACATTTATTAAAAATGCTTCTGTTAAAGGACAAAAAATTAATCAATTCCCTAAAGCAAAAAAAGTTCCGCAAGAAATATGACCTTTTTGTAGTTGAGGGAATAAAAATGGTCCAGGAATTACTTCAAAGCGAATATGAAGTGCAACGACTTTTTGCAACTTCAGCATCTTGGAATGATGAATACGAAGAAGCAATTCAAATAAGTGAAAAGGAACTTAATTCAATTTCTTTCCTCAAAGAACCCAATCAAGTACTTGCACTCGTAAAGATCCCTTCCCTTATTCCTGAGATTGAATCAAAAGATGGTGAAGTCACTTTGTTTTTAGATGACATTCAGGACCCGGGAAATTTGGGAACGATAATACGCATTGCAGATTGGTTTGGCATTTCTCAGGTTATTTGTTCTTCCAACTGTGTTGATCTGTACAACCCGAAAGTGATTCAGGCAAGTATGGGGTCGTTTCTACGCGTTAGAACTTGTTATGTTGAATCGGTAGAATGGATTAAAAACTGGAAAAAGCACAATGAATTACCTGTGTATGGGGCAGTGTTGGACGGCAAGAATGTATACGGGGAGAAATTGAATGGTGGATTAATCATTGTAGGAAATGAATCCCAGGGCATAAGTGATCAAGTAAAATTGTTGATTGATGTACCACTAACCATTCCGAAATTGGGCCAGGCGGAATCATTAAACGTGGCTATGGCTACATCTGTTTTATGCTCTGTATTTCAGCAAGAGCAACTTATCCTTCAAAAGTAAGGGACAACAAGAACATTCTTGGTTTCAAACGTTCCAATGGAGTGGAGAATGTGGTATTGTCTTGGATGAGCACATCACCTAAGGTATAAGACATCTTGGCTTCGATTCCGAACTTAAAATATTCCAGATAAAAATCTGTACCCACACCAATTTCATAAGAATAGGTTTGACGCTTAAGTTTGACAACCACTTCTTCGTCTGGTACACCTTCATTGTCAACGTTTTGGTCTGATACTAAATCTATGCTATATTTTCCACCGGTAATGATATATGCGGCAAAGTTATTCAGACGAGCAGACTTCAACTTCACCAACAACGGAAGGTCTATGTAGGTAGATTCAACAGGTTTAATGACTTGTCGATATCCAATATTTACGAGATTATACTCGTATTCCAAATTTCGTTGAGCAAATGAAATTGACGGAATAAATCTCAATTTGAGGTATTCATTGAAATTGAATGATGTAACGATTCCTAAATTAAATCCACTTTGAGGATCCACTGAAATCAACAACAAAGAATCATTGGGATTGTTTGGGCCGGATCGTTCCAATTCCATGTTTGCACTGTTCAATCCAAGCGTAAATCCAAAATGGTAACGTCTTCGATCAAAGTCGGGCAAGTTTTTGGATTTGTATTTTTGCGCCACACTTCTTACTGAAATCAGGCAACTGATCACAACAATAAACAAGTATTTGTGGCTTACAATCATTAGTACGAATATAGCTTTTTACAAGTTTCGTCAGATTTATAATTCCGGTTTTTCCGCATAGTAGATTGTTGATATCCCCATCATAAGAGGTGTCAAATGCGACTTATGGTATCCACATGTATGCAACAAATCCAAAAAGCGGCTTCCATACGGGAAATTGTCCACGGATTCTGGCAAATAGCTGTAAGCATTTTGACTTCGTGACACCAATTTACCAATGCTTGGCAAAATGAAATGAAAATACAGATGATAAATCTGCTTAATTGGTGTTTTTTCTGGTTTGGATAATTCCAAAACCACCAATCGCCCCTTTGGTTTTAGTACTCTGAGAATTTCTTTTAGCCCCAGTTCCATGTTTTCAAAATTTCTCACACCGTATCCAACGGTCACAGCATCAAACGTATTGTCATTGAACGGTAAATTTTCAGAGTCACCTTCAACAAATTCTACGTTTCCTTGGATTGTATTTTTTTTGGCTTTGTCTCTTGCAATTTCAAGCATACCAGGGGAAAGATCTAATCCCAGGACGTCAGGGATATTTTGTTTCATGGCTTCAAATGCCAAATCTCCGGTTCCAGTGGCGATATCCAATAAATATTGAACACTTCCATCTTTGTTAACGGTCTTAATGGCTTTGGTTCGCCAACTTTTATCAATGCCCAGAGTAAGAAAATGATTTAGGAAGTCATATCGACGTGAAATACTGTCAAACATTTGCTTGACTTGTACTTTTTTTCCTTCGTTTGAATGTTTATCTGGTAATGTTGTCATTCTTCAATTATTATCCCACCATAGTATGTCCTTGTGGATACTTATAACCTGTACTGATTGCTTTTTTCCCCAAGGCAAATGCCACCGTAAGTGTACCTATTCGTCCAATAAACATGGATGCAATGATTATGATTTTGCCAATGGGTGAAAGTTCACTGGTGATGCCAGTTGAAAGTCCTACTGTTCCAAAAGCAGATACTTCTTCAAAAATAATGTCCAATATGGAGCGATTCGCTTGATTGAGAATATCTGATTCCGTAATGGACAATAAGAAAATGCAAATCAAGTTTCCCACTACAAAAAACACAAAAACCGCAAAGGCTCTAAAAACCAGATCGTTGGATATGGTTTTTTTGAACAGTTCTATGTTCTTTTTACTTCGAATAGTGCTAATGGTGGTGGCCCAAAGCAATGCAAATGTGGAGGTTTTGATTCCACCTCCTGTGGAACTGGATGACGAACCCACAAACATGAGAAACAGCATAACTATGGTCATGGGGATGCCCAAAGCTGCAATGTCCACGGTATTAAATCCACTGGTTCGGGTAACGGATTGAAACAATGAAGTGGTTACTTTTCCAATAAATGAGTGATCTGCCAATGTATTATTGGCTTCCAGTACATAAAACAATACAGTTCCTAAAACCACTAAAGCCAGAGAAAAATTGAGCGCAATTTTTGTGCTAAAGGTTATTTGCTTCCAAGGGTTTTCTATCCTGTTTTTGATATTTCGCCAACCAAATAAATCAAACATGGCAACAAACCCAAGTGCGCCTAAAAAGACCAACAAAGAAATGATATTGTGCGTCAGGTAATTATACTTCAGATAATCATTGAATAACCCATCTGTCATCAACGAGAACCCTGCATTGTTAAATGCCGAAAAAGAATGAAATAACGAAAAGAAAAGCCGGTCTCCTGAAGTTTCAAAGGGTAACGCATCGTTCCAACTGTAATACAAAAGTAAGGTGCCGATAATTTCAATGGCAAAACTCCAGATGATGACCCTTCCTAGCATGCCTTTTGCACTGATGAACGATTCTTTATTTACAAAATCTTCAATCACCGAATGGTGTTTTACACCTACTCCAAATTTTGCCATCAGGGCTAGAAATGAACCAAAAGCAATAATGTTTAATCCTCCTAATTTGATTAAAATGAGCAATACAAATTGCCCTTTAAATGTGAAGAAAGTGGCTGTGTCTTCTACAATCAAACCCGTTACGCAAGTGGCACTGGTTGACGTAAAAAATGCATCAATTAATTCCATACTTCCTGCCTGAACGGTCATTTCCGGAAGCATAAGTAAGACGGTCCCACCTACAATGAGAGCCAAGAAACTGAGAATGAATATCAATGAAGGATGTAATTTGAAGCTCGGTAGAATGGTAGAGGTTCTGGCAATTTGCACAAACACCACCACCAGAAAATACATCTGTATGAAAATGGTATAGTAATCGGTAATTTTTTCAATTCCAATGCCAATAAACAACCTGGATAGTACCAGCGAATCAAAGAAATTATAACTGATTCCTTCAACAATGAGAAATAACATCAATAGCCCTTCAAACCAGTTCTTTCGAAAGAACTTTCGGGGTTCGTAGGTATAAAGAATTTTGACGACAAAGTTTAAGATGTAAAAACCGAAACTGGTTTGAACAATGGTCAAAAGGATATTACGACTTTCTTCTGAATGGGGAAATCCATAGTAATACACCAATGCGGCTGCAGCAACAATGGAAACCACAACAATGATGCTCTTAAAAATGGGAAGAACATATTTTTTGCTGCTGTAAAGCTTTAGATTAACAAACTCCCGAAAACCGCGAAGGGTCATTTTTCACCGTGCATTAATAAGTGCGCCTCATCCATGAATTGTTCCTTATCAATAGGAATTACGCCAACTTTTTCACATACCAACCCCCCGGCAAGATTAGATAAACTTGCGATGGTTTTAATATTTTGATCCAACGCCAGACAAAGAGATGCCACAGCAATAACTGTATCCCCGGCACCTGACACATCTGATATGTTTCTGATATGGGCAGCAATGTGGTATGACTCTTCTCCTGATTGAATAAAAACGCCTTTTTCTGAAAGCGTAAAAAAAGAAATGTCGTGATGAAGCTTTTCTGTAAGCAATGATGCCGCTTTTGACAACTGTTCGTCATCACTTGAATTGATGGTCATGTTCAATCCTTCTTCCAATTCTTTCAAATTTGGCTTGAACAATGTCACTTCCTTGTATTCAAAATAATTCTCAGACTTGGGATCCACTGTTGTAGGAATATTGTGCTTTTTGGCCAACTTAATGACGTGTTGAATCACACCTTTTGTCAAGACCCCTTTGTTGTAATCTTCAAATACAATCACATCAATTTTTGTAGTGGAAATGATGTCTTCTATTCTTTTGAGAAGATCTTCACTTTCTTTGTCCGATAGTGCTTTATCTACTTCCGCATCTACACGAAGTAGCTGATGATTGTTTCCAATTATTCTGGTTTTCACTGTAGTGTACCTTACACTGCTGCGAACAATGCCAACATTGGTTATTTCTCTTTTGTTCAGCAATTGTTCAAACACATTCGCAAATTCATCGTTACCTACAACAGAACATAATATTGGATTGGCGCCAAGTGCCTTCATGTTGATGGCCACATTTGCAGCTCCACCCAACCGATTTTCTCGCTGTTCCAGGGATACCACAGGAACAGGTGCTTCAGGAGAAATTCGATTCACTTTACCTTTGAAATAAGAGTCGACCATCACGTCTCCGATTACAAGGGCGTTCACATCTTGAAACTTCTTAAATAATGTGCTGATGGCTTGCAATGGCTAATCTGTTAAATTATTGAGTGCTTGGGCCATGCGGTCAATGGCTTTTATCAAATTTTCCTCTGAGGTGGCAAACGAAATTCGAATACACTTTGGTTGACCAAAAGCATCACCTCCAACTGTGGCAACATGTGCTTCCGTTAGGAAATACATGGATAAATCACTGGCAGATTGAATCACATGGTCTTTGTACTTTTTTCCAAAAAATGCGGAAAAATCAGGGAATAAATAAAATGCTCCTTTTGGTTCATTGCAGATAATTCCATCGATTTGACTCAATCGTTCAATCACAATTTTTTTTCTGGATTTAAACGCATCCAACATATACGATAAATCTGCAGGGTCTTTTTCTACAGCCCATTTGGTAGCCAATTGTGCAATGCTGCATGTGGCTGAAGTAATTTGTCCTTGAATTTTGATGGCTGCATCTGCAATCCATTGGGGAGCTGCAATGTATCCAACTCTCCATCCAGTCATTGCATAACCTTTTGACACACCATTCACAATCACCACCTGATCTCGAACTTCTTCAAACTGCGCAATGGACTCATGCTTTCCCACATAATTAATGTACTCGTAAATTTCGTCTGAAATTATAGTAATGTCTTTGTGATTGGCAATCACTTGAGCCAATCCCTTTAATTCCTCTTTTGTATAAACGCTGCCGCTTGGATTGCACGGCGAGCTATAGATGATCAACTTGGTTTTTCCAGTAATTGAAGACGCTAATTGTTCTGCAGAGATTTTGAAATCATCTTCAACTTCAGAAGGGATAACTACAGGAATTCCACCTGCTAGTTTTACAACTTCCTCATAACTTACCCAATATGGGGCAGGTAAAATTACTTCATCTCCCTCATTTACAAGGCTTAAAACAATATTTGCAATCGATTGCTTGGCGCCTGTTGAAACCACTATTTGAGAAGGAGCGAAGTCTAGTTCGTTATCTCGTTTGAGTTTTCTGCTGATGGCTTGCCTGACGTCCATGTATGCCGGTACTGGTGTATAATGCGTCATGTTTTTGTCCAGCGCTGCTTTTGCAGCATCTTTGATATCTTCTGGTGTATCAAAGTCAGGTTCTCCAAGACTAAGATTAATGATATCCAATCCTTGTTCGGATAATTCACGACTTTTTCTGCTCATAGCCAAGGTGGCTGATTCAGATAAATTAAGCAGTCGATCAGAAAGTCTGGAACCGTTTGACATAAATGAATGAATGAGAGACAAAACTAATAAATTGGCCTTTATGGACGTTGTATTTATTTAATAACTTTGAACGGCTTATAACAAGTGCACATGAACATAGCAGAAGAAATAATTGAAACACTGAAGTTTATTATTCCGGCAATACTGGTTTTCCTAACCGCCTACGTTATTTTGAAACGTTTTTTGGAAAGTGAAAGACGAAAAATGGCCATGGAATTGCGCAAAGAAAATTTCAAGCTGATAACACCTGTTCGGTTGCAAGCTTATGAACGTGTTATTTTATATCTCGAGCGAATTAGCATGGATAACCTAATTCGTCGTGTGAATAAAACCGGAATGACTGCAGATGAATTACAGATGGAATTGATCAAAGCAATTCGTTCGGAATACGATCACAATTTATCTCAACAATTGTATATGAGCAACAATGCCTGGAATACAGTTCGGGCTGTTAAAGAAGAAATGATCAAATTGATTCATACTGCTGCCGCGGAAATTCGTTCCGGTTCAAGTTCAATTGACCTAAGTAAGCTGATTCTCAACATGGTATCAACATTGGAAAAAGCACCTAATCAAGCAGCGATTGAAATTCTGAAAAAAGAAATCAGACAATTATTTTAAGATTCTGCGAGTTTACTTTTTAGCCTGAATTTTGTATCTTCCTGATATCTAAATCCAAGGCAATGATTAACTACGTACCCTTTTTAGGCCGATTAGGCCTATCTCTTATCTTTTTATTTAATGGAATTATGAAAGTGTCGGCATTTGATCAAACATGGCACAAAATTGATCTTGCAGGCATACCCATGGCGCCAATGGTGTTGGTGTTGGCAATTATGGTTGAATTAGGTTGTGGGATATCTGTATTAATTGGATTCAATGCTCGTGCAGCTGCTTGGGTCCTATTGCTCTATCTCATTCCAACCACCATTGTGTTTCACGCTTTTTCAGTGGATCACATTGAAATGGATCATCTGTTTAAGAATATTGCTTTGATAGGTGGTTTGTTATTTGTTGCTCATTTTGGAGCTGGACCGTTAAGTCTTGATGCAAAAAAATTGTGGTAAGAATATTTGATAATTGCAATTGGAGCGTACCTTCTATTTGGTTATTTTTACAATAATATCATATAATTGACGTAAGACTTTCGGATGGGAAGGTTTTTTTTTCTCTGTGTTTTTCTGCTTATCTCCCAATTGTTTGTAGGACAATTTTACCAAGGTTCTAACTTACAGTTTGGTAAAAACCGTGTGCAATACGATGAATTCGAATGGCAATATTATCGCTTTGAGAAATTCGAAACGTATTTCTATACAGGTGGTCAACAAATTGCTGAGTACGTTGCTAAATCTGCAGATGAACAAATCAGTGAATTCGAAAAGTACTTTGATTTTTACGTTCAGGACAAAATTCAGTTTGTCGTATACAATAAACATTCTCACTTTTTGCAAAGCAATGTTGGACTGGTAGATGAAAAGTCAAATCTGGGTGGTTACAACAAAGTCATTGGTTCAAAAGTATTCCTGTATTTCAATGGCGATCATGCTGATTTAGAAAGGCAAATAAGAGAAGGTATTGCTCGTATTATCATTTATCAATCCATATATGGTGGAAATTGGAGAGATGCTGTTCGTAATTCAACTACGCTTTCACTTCCTTCCTGGTATATAGATGGATTGGTGTCATACAAAGGTCGAGGTTGGGATTTGCACATTGAAAATCGCGTGAAGGATGGGATACGCTCAGGGAGATATAAGAAGTTTACACGACTTGAAGGTGAAGAGGCCATCATTGCAGGTCATTCACTGTGGAATTATGTGTCCAAGACCTATGGTGAAGAAGTGATTCCCAACATTATTTACCTGAGTAAATTGAGTCGTAATATCGAAAGTGGATTTCTTTTTGTACTTGGAGTGTCTGTGAAGAGATTGATGAAGGAATGGACTGTCTACTATGAAGAACAGTATGCGCTTAGTGATCGCATTGCCGAAAAATCAGATGATGATCTACGAATAGGAGTGAGGGAGCGAAAGAATAGAGTGTACACACAATTAAAAGTTGACCCTTTGGGAACCAAGTACCTGTACGCTATGAATCACAGGGGGAAATATAAAGTATACATCTATGACAAGAATACTGGAAAGCGTAAGAAGATTTACAAGCAAGGGTATAAACTTGACAGACCCGTAGATTATGAATACCCATTATTGGCTTGGCATCCATCTGGAGAAATTTTGGCATTGATTACAGAAAAGAAAGGAGCACTATTGTTGCAATTTTATGAATTGGAATCAAAGGAATGGACCATTCGCCCTTTGTTCAAACTTGAAAAAATCACGGATTTTGGATATGCCAACAACGGAAGACAGCTGATCTTTTCTGGTATGTATGAAGGACAATCGGATATATACCTTTACAATATTCCTGGAAATACGCAGAAGAATCTAACCAATGACATGTACGATGATCTTGATGCAAGATTCATAGACAATGACCGAATCGTATTTTCATCAAATCGATCATTGGATTCTCTTTTATTTAATAAGGGTATGATTGATAATGATTCCTTGAACAAAGACTTGTTTGTATTTGATGTGAATGAAAAAGGAAACAAGAAATTACAGCGAGTTACAAATACCAAGGACAAAAGTGAAAGGGAGCCGGTAAAAGTTAATGAGTCCATTCAATACTTGGCAGAATCGGAAGATGTAATCAATCGATTTTCGGCTGAGTTTGATAGTAGCATTACCGGAATTGATACGTCCATCCACTACCGATATTATTACAACAATCGTCTTTTAACGGATTATGCCAGAAATATTCAAGAGCATGATGCGAATAATGACGCGCAACAAAGAACACAAATCATTTATGAGGACGGTCGTTATAAAATGCTGTTTGGCGACTTGGATGATGATGCTGAAATCATTCTTGATAAAGGTGAAAAGCAGGAAACTAAAAGCAAGGAAAAAAAGAAAGATGTCGAAGAAGTCACCGTTGATTTTCGCACAATGAATACGAGGCCCATTCCAGATGATTCGTTGAAACCAGAAGAAATTGATGTCAATAATTACACGTTTGATAACAAAGCCAATTCCAACATTAAAATTGAGAAAAAAGTTATTCGGCTTGGTGAAAAAATAAAGGAAGAGAAATACGAACAGAAAGAATTTGAGCTTTCACAAAGAAGAAATTATAACCTGGCTTTTTCAAGAGATGAGTCCATTGTACAACTGAACAATACATTTTTGAATGGCGTTTACCAGCCATATAATGGTGGTCCTTTTGTGGCTCCGGGATTAGGTGGAACCATTTTGTTCGGCATTTCAGACCTATTCGAAGACCACAAGATTTATGGCGGTATTCGATTTTCTGGAAGTAACACGGAATATTTAATGGGTTATCAAAACCTGAAAAGAAGGTTGGATAAGGAATACATTGTCAGTCGTAAAAAAACCAGAACCATTGGAGCTACAGCTGCTTCTGATATAAAAACATTACAAGGAATATTTTCGGTTAAATGGCCTTTTACTGAGGTAACAAGTGTAAGAGGTGTATTGTCCGTTAGAGATGATAGAAGAATTCCATTGGCAACCGATTTGATTACATTACAGGAACAATCCGTTGATAATTATTGGGCATCCGTTAAAGGAGCTTATGTTTTTGACAACATTATTCCTAAAGTGGTTAATATCAATTACGGACTTCGATTTAAAATATTTGCTGAATACTATCGTGAATTGAATCTGACTGAATCCGAATTGTATGTGGTGGGTGCAGATTTCAGGCATTACCAAAAGATTCATAGAGAAATCATTTGGGTTAACCGCGTTGCCGGAAGTTCATCGTTTGGGCCAAGTAAACTGGTGTACTACCTCGGTGGTGTTGATGATTGGTGGGGAGGTAATAAATTTGACTTTGATCAACCCATTGATGATACACAAGGGTATCGATTCCAAACCATTGGAACGAACATGAGAGGATTCCAACAGAACATTCGAAATGGAAACAGCTTTGCTGTGTACAACACTGAATTGCGAATCCCCGTATTCAAATATTTCATTCGAACACCAATTAAATCGCAGTTAATTTCCAACTTCCAGGTAGTTGGTTTCGGTGATGTTGGTACCGCCTGGACTGGGCCAAACCCTTATTCCGAAGAAAATTCTTTCAACACAGACGAAATTGAAAATGGCCCCATAAACATTGTCTTAAAAAATACTTCAGAGCCCATAGTTGCCGGATATGGTTTTGGTTTGCGAACAATGCTTCTTGGATATTTCATCCGTTTGGATTGGGCATGGGGCGTTCAAGATCAGGTAATTCAGGATCGAATTTTTTATTTTAGCCTGAGTTTAGATATCTGATATGACTGTAATGGAATCCCTCGGACTTATTATTATTGGTGTTTCCGCTGGTGTATTGAGCGGAATGTTTGGCGTGGGAGGTGGTGTTATCATTGTTCCATCACTTGTGCTGCTGTTAGGGATGTCACATCATGAAGCCCAGGGAACAAGTCTTGGATTGATGTTGTTACCCATTGGAATTCTGGCCGCTTACAATTATTATAAAACAGGAAACCTCGATGTTCGAGCTGGATTGATAATTGCCCTTGCTTTTGTTTTTGGTGGTTACCTAGGTTCGAAAATGGCCCTGAGTATAGATGAAGTATTACTAAAAAGGTTGTTCGGAATATTTATGATAATTGTTGCACTCAAATTGATTTTTACAAGACAATGAGTGATGTAATAGATAAAATTCGGGCCTTGGCAAATGAGAAGTTTGTGGATATCCAGCGGATACGCAGACACATGCATATGAATCCTGAGCTTTCCTTTAACGAGCATCAAACCTCAACATTCATTTGTGGTGAACTCGATGCGTTGGGAATTGAATATAAGACTGGATATGTAGAAACTGGAATTGTGGGACATATTCAGGGAAATCAGTCGTCAGATAAGGTGATTGCGCTTCGGGCAGACATTGATGCGTTGCCTATCATTGAACAAAACGATGTTCCTTATAAGTCTAAAAATGAAGGTGTTATGCATGCATGCGGACATGATGTGCACACGTCATCTTTGTTAGGAGCCGCTATGATTCTAAATGAATTAAAAGGAGAATTTGGAGGACGAATCAAACTTGTTTTTCAACCCGCAGAGGAAAAATTACCCGGAGGAGCGTCATTGATGATCAAAGAAGGAGCGTTAAAGAATCCGGATGCTGAGCAGATTTTTGGACAACATGTATTTCCTGAATTGGAAGTTGGAAAAGTTGGGTTCAGAGGAGGTTATTACATGGCAAGCACAGATGAGATTTTCATACATATTAACGGAAAAGGTGGACATGCAGCATTGCCACATCGATGCACCGATACCGTTTTGTTGGCATCCAAATTAATTGTTGCCATGCAGGAAGTTCCTTCCAGAAGAGCCAACCCGACTATTCCTACGGTATTGAGTTTTGGTAAAATCGAAGCCCTGGGAGCTACCAACATTATTCCAAATGATGTTAAAATTGAAGGTACGTTTCGAACCATGGACGAGCAATGGCGTTCTGAGGCCCATGAGCACATTCAAAACATTGCAAAAAATTTAGCAGAAGATTTCGGTGCCACGATAGATGTGAATATCGTTAAGGGGTATCCTGTGTTGCAAAATGATGTTGAATTGACAAACAAAGCCAAAGAAAGAGCAATTGCTTATTTGGGAAATGACAATGTCATTGATTTGGATTTGAGAATGACAGCTGAAGATTTTGCCTATTATTCTCAGGTTATGCCCGCTTGTTTCTATCGATTGGGAACAAGAAATGAAATAGAAGGAATTACGTCAAATTTGCATACGCCCACCTTTGATGTAGACGAAGAATCGTTAAAGATTGGAGCTGGACTCATGGCCTGGATGGCCATAAGTCAACTCCGGGAATCTATTTAGAATTTTCCAAATTTCAGCACCACACCTGCTGAAAATCCATCAAGCATGTCACTTGAAGTATTGGGTAACTCAAGGTCTGCAGTATATCTGTAGTTGACACCAATACCAAATCGAAAATATTTGATGACATTGGCTTCGATTTCAATACCAGGTTCCACCACAAAAAAGGCATCGGAATAAAAAGAATCTCGATAAAATTCATCATCGAAATCCACACCTCGCGATCTTCTCAACTCAGAGTATGATACACCACCGGCTCCTACCAATACTGGAATTGAAACGTGAATGGGGGATTTTGGAAACAAGATTCCTTCAAATAATAATCCACCGTATCCACCGTACAATTGACCTTTGTTGTCATCAAAGATATTATCGTATTGAGGGGCATTGGCAATGCCATAACCTCCCAATCCGATTACCATGGAGTGATTGATGATCCAACCTCCACGACCTCCAATTAAAATGGCCGACTTATCTTGAATTTCTGTTAAATAAATGGATGCGGCTCCATAACCACCGTGTTTTACTTCACCTGATCCAAAGATGGTTTTGATCTCATCTTCACCAGAGCCTTTTGCAGCGCTTGAGTCAGTTTGAGCTTTTGTTGCCACAGCAAAGAACAAAATTGCTGCTAATGAAATTGATTGTAGTTTCATGAATTAGAGTTTTGTTTTCTATAATTAACATCCGCCATTATGGCCTTTCATAATAACGACACTCTAATCAATTAATTCCCTACCTCTGACAGAAATTTTATTCGCATTAATCGCAATTCCTCCTCAGAGTAGGCATTGTCAAACTCTTCTATAGCATCTTGAAGGGAGTCTGTTTCACTATCTTTAAAATAATCGATGATTTCTTCCTGATAATCCTTGTCTAATAAATTATCGATCAAGTAATCTACATTTACCCGGGTACCAGAAGCAACTATACGTTCAATTTCGCAGAAAATATCATCTGATTCTTTGCCCTTAGAACGCGCAATGTCCTCAATGGACATTTTGCGATCAATGCTTTGAATAACAAATACTTTTAACCCGGATTTGTTGACCACAGATTTCACCGCCAGGTCAAAAGGTCTTTCAATTTCATTGTCCTTGACGTATTTGGTAATGAGTTCGATGAACTTTTCACCATACTTTTTGGCCTTACCCTGACCAACACCTACAATATTGGTCATTTCTTCCATGTTCACGGGATACCTGGTTGCCATGTCTTCCAATGAAGGATCTTGAAAGATGATATAAGGAGGAAGAGAAAGACCTTTGGCTACATCTTTTCTCAAATCTTTCAACATTTGAAATAAAGTATTGTCAGCGGCACCACTGCTTTTACCACCAGCAACAGGTGCGCCTTCTTCAACATCTTCGTCGTATGTGTGTGGTTTTACCAGCATTACGGAATATGGGGATGCTAAGAAATTTCTTCCTTCAGGACTTACTTTAATCACACCATAATTTTCAATTTCCTTAATGATATGTCCTGATATAATACATTGGCGAATGACCGCTTCCCAATACTTATTGTCCTTTTCTTCAGCTTCTCCTTTTCCGAAAAATGAATGGGAAGAATGTTTATACGTTTTAACTTCTGGAATTTCATTACCGGCTATGAAATTTGCCAAGTACTTCGCCTTGAATTTTTCCTTCAATTCAATAATGGTGGAAAGAAGAATTTCAATGTCATCTTTCCCTTCAAACTGTTCTTTGGGTTGAGTGCAATTGTCGCACTTATTGCATTCAGAAACGTCAAAAGGTTCACCGAAATAATTCAACAATTGTTTTCTTCTGCACACGGCAGTTTCGGCATAAGAAACCGTTTCGAAAATCAACTGCTTTCCAATTTCCTGTTCTGAAACAGGTTTTCCGTTCAAAAACTTTTCTAGTTTTTCAACATCCTTATAACTATAGAAAGCAAGGCAAATTCCTTCTCCGCCATCTCTTCCAGCCCTACCTGTCTCTTGATAATAACCTTCCAGACTTTTTGGAATATCATGATGTATGACAAATCGAACATCAGGTTTATCTATACCCATTCCAAAAGCAATGGTAGCCACAATGACATCTACTTCTTCCATCAAGAACATATCTTGGTGTTTTGCTCGTGTATTGGCATCCATACCCGCATGATAGGGCAAAGCTTTGATACCATTTATTTGCAATGTTTCACCAAGCTCTTCCACTTTCTTACGACTCAGGCAATAGATGATTCCGGATTTACCTGGATGTCTTTGTATGAATTTGATGATCTCCTTTTTGACATTTGATTTTGGCCGTACTTCATAGTACAAATTGGGTCTGTTAAAAGAAGATTTGAACAAGCTTGCGCTTGTCATACCCAGATTTTTTTGAATGTCTTGTTGAACTTTTGGTGTAGCTGTGGCAGTTAACGCTATAATAGGCACCCTGTCAATGGCTTCAATGATGTCTCGTAACCTTCTATATTCAGGTCTGAAATCATGCCCCCATTCGGAAATACAATGCGCTTCATCAATAGCAAAAAATGAAATTTTGGTTTGCTTAAAGAAATCAATGTTTTCCTGTTTGGTAAGTGATTCAGGAGCTACATACAACAATTTCGTATTTCCAGCGAGAACATCTTCTTTGACTCTTGTTATTTCAGATTTGTTCAAAGAAGAATTTAAGAAGTGAGCTATCCCAGGATGATCTCCAAAACTTCGCAAAGCATCAACCTGGTTTTTCATTAAAGCTATCAATGGTGAAACTACAATGGCTGTCCCCTCACACATCATGGCAGGTAATTGGTAGCAGAGAGATTTTCCACCTCCAGTAGGCATGATTACAAATACATCATTTCCTTCCAGTAAACTTTCTATGACTTCATTTTGCGCCCCTTTGAATTTGTCAAATCCAAAATACTTTTTGAGAAAAACCAAAGGAGAATCATGAGTGGCTATATTCATATTCAATGCAAACGATAATTAAAAAAAATGCCTAGTAAAAAGATACGCTATTTATCGGTATCTGAAAAGAAAAAAACAAAAATATATGGGTTTTAAAAGGAAAGTAAATTTCGTCTTTTTTTTGTTTAGATCGTTCAAAATCAGAGGTCTTTTTTTAAAAAGCTTTCAAATTTTTTTGAATTACCTTAGACCGGCATAAGTATAGGTTTCCATGAACATTCGTTTTTTATTCAAACTAGGCCTTTTTCAGATTGTCATTGCTTTGATATTGTTCATCATTTATGGGTTGGATAAAGGATTTGATTTGACTGATGAGAGCTTCCTGGCCATGATCATTTTGGATCCCGAAAATTCTCCTCCGGCATTTACGTATCACAAATTGCTGAATTTGATATTGATGCCATTTTCACCCGGATTGATTACGTTCAGGTTAATTCGCCTTGTTTTGTCTGTGGGAGGTGGATTGGTTCTGGGTTATTTTGTTTCAAAATGGATCCATCATCGCTATAAAAACCCTTTGTTGGATCATTTTGCGTTGATCTGCATTGGATTGCTTGCTGTCTTGCATGGGTATGCCTTATACCCACAAACCATTTCTTACAACAATCTATCGCAATTATGGCTTGTATTGTTTACGGCATTATTGTTTAAAAGAGATATTGCCGAATCAAAGGCAAAGAATCAAGTTGATCTTGTATTAGGTCTTCTTATGTTCTTGTTGTTCATCACCAAAATAACCTCGGCCATTGCCCTATTGCCATTTTGGTTGATTTCAATTACTGTTCAAGATTCAAGAATAGGTTTTGATATCAAGCGAATTGGCCATGCTATGTTTTGGTTTGGATTGGGTTTTCTGTTTTTCTTTTTACTGCATTCTTTATTCATTCAATCCATTGTTTCATGGCTATCGAACTTTAAAGAACTGGCAAGGTTGGCTCCACGTAGTTTGTCGGAAATGATGCATCAGTACTTCCTGGACATTATTGATTCCTTGAGCAGTGAAGTGTTATTACTGGTCATTCCGCTTGTGGCAATCTTGTTGGTGGAATTTTTTAAACATAAAATTCAAGAGATATCTGCAAAATGGCCCATTAAGCTTTATGAGCTTTTCGTTGTATGTATATATATCTTGTTTTTGCTGGCCATTTCTAACAATGCTTACATCATTGGAGGTAACATTCAATACTTCAAATTGCACATTACTATTTTGGGTTTATTACTTCTTGTTTTTGGTCAATGGTTCATTGCATTCCTGCGAGGCAATAAGGAATCTTTCAAAGAAGGTATATCAAAATACTGGATTCTCATTTTGTTGTTTATTCTACCGGCCATAGGATCAGTGGGAACGGATAATGATTTAGTCATTCAGATTACCCAACACATGTTTTCATGGATCATATTGATTGTTCTTTTGCTGGAAGATCAAAAAAAGGACGGTGGATTTACTTTTCATAGAATAACACTTGTAGCTGTACTCGTTGTCATCATGACGGTTCAAATTTTTGATGGATCTTTCCTAAGACCTTATCGAATAAAAGGAGGTGCGCTTGCACAAACGGAAAGCATCAAAGTTGGTAATTCTCAAATGAAGGTTGATCCGGAAATTCATAGAACCATTTCAGAATTGAGAAATCTGATGCAAACGAAAACAGATTTTGATGAGGATCCGGTAATTTCATTGACTGGTATGCCAGGATTATCATACTTGTTGGATGGAAAGACCATTGGTAATTCCTGGACCAAAAATGGCTTGGCCGAAGCCAATTGTTTCAATTGGAAGCGTCATACGGAGATGGATCTTAGTAGAACGGTGATCATTAGTGATGACATTCCGAAAATACCTGTGGCCAACATCCGATGCATGCAAGAAATTGGTATCCCGTTCCCGGATGATTATGTAAGAATTGGATTCGTCAATGTCTACGTTTATCGATTGAGATACGCCGTTTTTGTACCCAGGAAAATGTTGATTACTCCGTAAGTTGATTTTTACGCTTGTGGTATTCCGTTCTGGCCCACTGCAAATTGTTTTTGGCAAGTTGAAAATCCGGTTGAATGGTCAGCGCAGTTTTACACGCCACCAGAGCTTTGTCATACATGCCCAGTTTTATATAAGCACTGCACATGTTGTTATAGGCGAGAGCACTTTTCGGATTTAACTTAAGAAGTAATTCACAAGCTTCAATGCATTTTTTATAATTCCGTTGCTGGTAAAAATTCCGGCTGATATTTAAGTAGGCATCTTCAGTCAAATTATCTGGAATCTGAACGTCCACCGTAGTTGGATCTTGTCGAGGTTGATTTTTCCAAACCAGCATCAGATTGTTGATATACTTGTGGCCAGGACTTAAGTCATGTCCTTTATTTAATAAGTCCCATGCCTCTTCACGTCTGCCCAATCCATGAAGGAATTTCGCATAATACAAATAGCACTCTGGATTTTGAGATCCATATCGAAGTCCATTTTTGTAGTACTGCTCTGCTTCTTCCGGCAGCCCCATGGCATTTTTTAAGATGCCCATATTGATATGTAGATAAGAATAATGGGGTAATAACTCCAATGCTCTGGTAAAATAATCGAGCGTTTCGTCGTATTGTCCCTTGCTCATCAAAGTGAGGGCATAATTCATTAATCCTCTTCCATTTCTTGGACTTTTGATAGTTACATCATGCCAAAGACTTTCGCTCGTATGCCATACTTCATTTCGCTGATAGGTACCGTAGGCATGGCAACCAATCACTAGGGTAGCTGCGGCAGTAATTATTTTTAATTTATTTCCGGATGATCGAAGTGATTCTTCATGTTTTATCATGAAATATCGAATGGCGGTAATCAACGCAATCACCAGTCCTATATATGGGAAAAACGTTCTGTGATCATTGGCAATTTGATACAGTGGAATGAAGCTTGATGTCGGTAACAATGCCAGATAAAACCAAAGAATTCCAAATCCTATTCCAAATGTCTGTTTGTTTCGAAACGAAGCAAAAGCCACTAAAAGCATGGCCAAGATGAGTACTCCGCCCAACAATATTCGAGCATCAAATACAGACGTAATGATTTCGAAGTCTGGATCTGCACTTAAATTCAGCGGCAAAATGAAATTACCTATGTAATGGGCTGCCACAAAAAATTGAGTGGTGAAATACCTAAGTTTTGAGGCTTGAGCATTGAGAGAGACCGTACTTTCGGGTGTCATTGCCAGTTGATTGAATAAAAACAGACCGACACCTACTGCCATCATGGGAATGGATTTTTTGAGCGTAGCAATCAAACTTTTCTTAAGTGTTTCGCGATTAGTTAATTCAAAATTTTCTTCAAACAACCATATGTAAATCATTAAGATAGGTACGGCAACCACCGCGGTTTGTTTGGTGAAAATCCCAATAATCAAGGTGATGAGATAGATGTATCGCTTTCGACTCCATTCAACTTGATAAGCCAATAAGGTGGCCACCACACACATGGTAGAAAACGAATCAGATATTGAAATGAGGTAATTAATAGTTTCCGCATTAGCTGCATGCAGACCATAAAATGCTGTGGCGAACAACGCGAAATAGGTATTCCATTGATGGGCTCCCAATCTATTCAATAAGTTTCTCAAGAAAAAGAACATCATCACCAATTGAACAACATACCAAAAGAACATGTGTATATGGAATACAATCGGGTTTAATCCATTGCCAAATTGATAACTCATGGAATTTAAAGTAGTCACCATAGGACGGTAAGCTCTATTAGCAGGTAAAGAGCTAAACGTGGCAGGATCACTGAAGAAAGCAGAAAGATTAAATTCGGTTATCGCTTCATTGTTGGAGATGGTATGGGTATCATCAAAATAGAAACCATTGTCAAAATGATTCAAATAAGCGATAATGAGTAGATTGATAAAAAAAATCCCGAAGAGTATCGGAATTGATTGGTCTTTCATATGGTGTTCCTTTGTGAAAATAAAAGTATAAAATTTATTTTAGCGGTTCATTAAGTATTCAGCAGTGTACGAGGGAAAATCCATAGCAGTTGTTATTCCAGCATACAACGAAGAAATTCTGATTGAAAAAACCATTCAATCCATTCCTGATTTTGTGGACAATATTGTTTGTGTGAATGATAAAAGTAAAGATCGTACACAGGAAATTCTTGATGGGCTCAAATCTTCCAAACAACGATTGATTGTTATTCATCATGAAAAAAACCAGGGTGTTGGTGGAGCAATTGCAACCGGATACATGTGGTGCAGGGATCACAATTCAGATGTTGCGGTTGTAATGGCCGGGGATGGACAGATGGATCCTGCAGATTTACCGGCCATTTTGGATCCCGTGGTATCTGGTCAGGCAGATTATTCCAAGGGAAATAGACTATTCACCGGGGAGGCATATAAAAAGATACCAAGGGTGAGGTATTTTGGCAATTCAGTATTGTCATTGTTTACAAAAATTGCTTCAGGATATTGGCATATTGCTGATTCTCAGACAGGTTATACAGCCATTAACAAAAAAGCACTTCATTTGATCGATTGGAATAAAATGTACAAACGATATGGTCAACCCAATGATTTATTGGTTCGATTAAACGTCTGTGATTGCAAAGTGAAAGATGTTCCTGTTGAGCCCGTCTATGATATTGGTGAGAAATCGGGAATAAAATTGCGAAAAGTCATATTTACCATTCCTTCCATATTGATTAGACTATTCTTTTGGAGATTGAAGGAAAAATATGTGATTCGAGATTTTCATCCTTTGGTTTTTTTCTATTTGTTAGGCTTTGTATTTGGATTTGCAACAGTGGTTCTTTTTGCCAGACTTTTTGTAATGTGGGGCATTACAGGTTTAATTCCTAAAGTAAATGCTTTGGCTGCTATGTTTAGCTTTATGAGCTCAAGTCTGTTTATCTTGTTTGCCATGTGGTTTGATATGGAATCAAACAAAGATCTCAAAGCCTAATCCGGTATATTTGCCGAACAAATTTGATAGTTTATGGATCAACAGCATGAGGAAAATGACATGACTTTTCTCGAGCACCTGGAGGTGCTTAGGTGGCACCTGATTCGTTCGGGAATTGTTCTAATTGTCTTGGCTGCTGTAGCGTTTATTGGAAAAAACTATCTATTTGATAAAATAGTTCTGGCACTTGCTTTCGAAGATTTTTGGACCTATCAAAAATTTTGTGGATTATCTCATTCCCTGGGACTGGGAGATAAATTGTGCATCGGCCAAATTCCGTTGAACATTTCCAATTTCACCATGGCGGGTCAGTTTTCAATGCATATTTGGGTTTCCATCATTGCTGCTATTGTTGTTGGGTTTCCTTATTTGCTTTTCGAGATGTGGCGGTTTATTTCTCCAGGATTGCACAAAAAAGAACGCAAATCGGCCAGAGGAGTTGTTTTTTGGGGATCACTGCTTTTCGCAATGGGGGTGTTGTTTGGGTATTACCTGATTTCACCACTTTCTGTTCAGTTTTTGGGCAATTATTCCGTCAGTACGATCGTTGAAAATAAAATAAGCATTACCTCATTCATTACAACCATAGCCACCATCACATTAGCCAGCGGAATCATATTTGAGTTGCCTCTTGCCATCTTTTTCCTAACGAAACTTGGGATTGTAACTCCTCGTATACTAAAGGTTTACAGAAGGCATGCCATTGTTGGGGTACTTATTCTTTCTGCTATCATTACGCCACCAGATATATCAAGTCAATTACTGGTGAGTTTGCCTTTGGTGGTGTTGTATGAGATAAGCATCTATATATCCAAATGGGTTGAGAACAGAACGAATAAAGAGTAGGTTGGTAAGGATTAAATTGTGATTGTGCGTTGCATCAAACCGTCATATCATCTTTTATATGGATTAATTGGATTGTTTTTAATCCTGAGCCATGCTGCATTTGCTCAACGGACTATTGTCCATGGTGAAGTAAAAGATGCCACAACCGGAGAGCCTTTACCTTTTGTCAATATTGCTTTCAAAGGCACCAAAACGGGAACTACTTCAGACATCAACGGAAAATTTGAATTGTCAACTTATTACGCAAGTGATTCATTGATTGCTTCATTTATTGGTTATAAACCTCTTGTGATAAAGGTAAAACTGGATGAAGAACAAACCATTGTTTTTAATCTGGAACCAGGTGAAGTTACCCTCAAAGAAGTTGTGGTAGAATACACGGGAAATCCTGCCGAGCTTATCTTGGAAAAAATCATTCAACACAAAGAAGCAAACAACAGAGAAAAGCTGGATTCATATGAATATCAGGTATATAACAAAGTAGAATTTGACTTGAATAACATTACGGACAAACTAAAAGAACGGAAGATCATGAAGAACTTCCAATTCATCTTTGATTATGTTGATTCCACGGAGGGGAAACCTTATTTGCCCATGTTCATGACAGAATCGGTTTCAGAGTACGCCTATCGAAAATCTCCTAAATCCAAAAAAGAACGCATCATGGGAACTAAAATTTCCGGGTTATCCAATGAAAGCGTTTCCCAATTTTTAGGAGACATGTATCAGAACATCAATATATATGACAACAACATTGAGGTGTTTGGTAAAAATTTTATTAGTCCCATTGCCGAATCTGGATTACGGCATTACAAATACTATTTGATTGACAGTACACGAATTGACGGTAAAAAATGCTATCAAATTGATTTTGCCCCCAGACATATTCAGGAATCGGTATTTAAAGGTACCATGTGGGTGAATGATACCACTTATGCCATCAAGAAAATTGATGCCAGTTTACCCACTGATATTAACATCAATTTCATCAATGATTTTAGTTGGTCTCAGGAATTCCAACAGGTAAATGGTGAATATTGGATGTTGTCCAAGGACAAGTTATTAGTCGATTTTTACCTGAGTAAGAGGGCTATTGGAATTTATGGTAGAAAAACTACTTCATACCGGGATTTTATCATCAATCAACCACGTGAAGAAAAATTCTACCAAGGCTTGGACAACATTGTGGTGGAAGAAAATGCCAATGCACGTACTGATGAATTCTGGGAGGTTTCCAGGCATGATACGTTGTCGCAAAATGAAAAAGAGATTTACGAAATGGTGGATAGCGTCAAAAATGTCCCGGCGTTTCGAACGTTTGTCGATATCATCTCCTTAATTTTTACGGGATACAAAGAAGTTGGACCGTTGGATTGGGGGCCATACTATAAAATCTACAGTTTCAACCCGGTGGAAGGACATCGATTTCGGCTAGGGGTGCGCACCAATGATAACTTTAGTGAACGAATCCGATTTAATGGTTATGTGGCTTATGGCACAGATGACGAGCGTTACAAAACGGGAGGAGGGGTGGACTACATCAGTTCTTTGCAGCCCAGGCAAATGGTGGGATTTTCTTTTAAAGATGACCTCGAGCAGTTAGGGCAAAGTAGAAATGCTTTTAGTGAAGACAATATTTTGTCAAGTTTTTTGAGAAGGAATCCTCGGAACAAATTGACCAATGTAGAGGAATACAAAGGGTATTACGAAGTTGAATGGATTAGTGGATTTACAACCAGAGTAATTGGTAGAAAACGAAACATGACCGCCTTAGGATCATTGAGCTATGTTGCGGTGGATGACTCAGGTGAAGAGGTCGTTCAGGATAATTTACCGTCGGCTGAAATCATGTTGTATACGAGATTTGCATATCGTGAAAAGTTTGTGTCAACAGGATTTGACCGTTTTAGTTTAGGATCTAAATACCCCATTTTAGAAGCGTATTACTCAAAAGGACTTTCCGGTGTACTGGACGGAAGATATGATTTTCACGTTGTGAAATTGGCTGTGAAAGACCGATTTCGAATGGGAACTATTGGTTACCTGGATTGGCGGGTAGAAGGAGGAATGTATTTTGGTGCCTTACCTTATCCATTGCTTGAATTGCATCCTGGAAACGAATCATGGTTTTATGACAATTCAGCGTTTAACCTCATGAACTTTTTTGAATTTGCCAGTGATGAGTACCTGAGCATTATGGCCACTCATCATTTTGATGGGTTTTTCCTCAATCGCATTCCATTACTCAGGAAATTAAAATGGCGAGAAGTGCTGACGGCAAGAAGTGTTATTGGAAATTTAAGTGATATTCATGACGAGGTATTGAAGATTCCAGAGGAAACCAGAAGTTTGAGTGAAGAACCTTATTTGGAAATTTCTGCGGGTATTGAAAACATTTTTAAAGTATTTCGTGTGGACTATCTCAGAAGACTTACCTATTTGGATCAACCCACTTCTTCCGAGAGTTCCAAAATTGCTAAATTTGGCATCCGCGTGACCATTGACATCCGTTTTTAGATGATATTAAAGGCAGATAATATTGTAAAAAAGTACCGTTCCAGAACCGTTGTCAACAACGTTTCTGTGGAAGTGAGTCAAGGAGAAATTGTTGGTTTACTAGGTCCAAACGGCGCAGGGAAAACAACTTCATTTTACATGATGGTTGGGCTCATTAAACCAAATAAGGGAGAGATTTTTCTGGATGAAGAAAACATCACAGACTTACCAATGTACAAGAGGGCACAAAAGGGAATTGGTTACCTCGCCCAGGAAGCTTCCGTATTTCGAAAATTAAGTGTGGAGGACAATATTAAAGCTGTTCTGGAAATGACCAAACTCAGTAAAGCGGAGCAATCTGAGAAGCTGGAATCATTATTGGATGAATTTGGTTTGCAACACATTCGAACCAATCGAGGAGATTTACTTTCCGGAGGTGAACGTCGACGTACAGAAATTGCCAGAGCGCTGTCTGTAGATCCTAAGTTTATTTTATTGGATGAACCCTTCGCTGGTGTTGATCCTATTGCAGTGGAGGATATTCAGCAAATTGTTGCTCAACTGAAAGACAAAAACATTGGGATTCTTATCACCGATCACAACGTTCACGAGACATTAAGCATTACTGATCGAGCTTATTTGCTTTTTGAAGGCAGTATTCTCAAAGCAGGTACTGCAAAGGAGCTTGCTGAAGATGAACAAGTAAGAAGAGTGTACCTAGGTAAAAACTTTGAGCTTAGATCCTAGATTTCTGAAATAGAATATTCGAAACTTTCCATCAATTGATTAGCAAGTAATTTCTTACATGCTTCTTCCACTTGATTGTTGGCATCTGTCTCATCACTGGCTTCAACCTCTAATGAAATGTGACGTCCAATTCGCACATTGTCAATGGTGGAAAGATTCAGGTTCTTCAAACTTGAAGTTACTGCTTTTCCCTGAGGGTCTAGAAGAGCCTTAAGAGGCATAATGTCAATTTCCGCGCGATACTTTGTCATGTCAATTTGATCGAAATGGTGTTACCAATGAAATAATGAGATACAAAAATACAATAATTGGTAGTGCCGTTAATTGTAAAATCAGAAAAAGAATCAACGAAATTCCCAAAAAGAGATAACGATCCCAATTGTCTTTCATTCCAAAATTTGAAAACTTAAATGACATCATTTTAATATTGCTCACCATAAGTACAGAAAAGAACAGCACTACTGAGATTAGTCTCCATTCCGAACCATGGAAAATTTCATAGAAAAAGTCATAAATGTCATTGTTCTTTCCCAATAAAAACATACATGGAAACGACATCCAAAAAAATGCATTGGCCGGTGTAGGCAAACCCGAAAAATGGGATTGTTTTTCTGTGACATTAAATCTTGCCAATCGAATCGCTGAAAAAATGGGGAGTAAAAAGGCAAGAAATGCCCAATATCCTACATCAGGTGATCGCAAATAAGAATACACTAGCATGCCCGGTGCTACACCAAAAGTCACAAGATCGGCAAGTGAATCCAACTCTTTTCCAATAGGGCTACCAGCTTTTAATTTACGTGCTAAGAAACCGTCTAGAAAATCAAAAATGAGTGCAGCGAAAACAAGAAAGGATGAAATGTATGCTTGTCTTTTAAAAATGTATACGATGGCAATACACCCGAAAGCTAGATTGGAAATGGTAAAGAAATTGGGAATGTGCTTTTTCATGCCGCTTTAACTAAGCGTAAAATTTCTGTTTTAACCACAGGAATCGGGATTCAATGTATCGATAACTAAATGAACTCAGTAACAATGTAAAAATAAAAATTATTACCGGTTGCCAAAGGAACACTACTTGTTCTGTTTGTAAAAAATCCGTTTGACGTTGCAAAATGATGAAAGCCGTTATGACAACTCCGTGATAACAATAAAGTCCGTAAGATATTTTTCCAAAGTAATCAAGCCATTTGTTCTTTCCCAGGGCAACAACCGGCGTTTCATAAAATGCTTGATCTAAGATGACAAAAGCAAAAAGTAACGAGAAGTAAATTCTTGAAAATACATACATAAACTCAAAAGTGATGATCTGATGATAAAATGCGATACTGAAGATCAATAGTACATAAAGAGCTAAACGCACCTTTTTGTCAATTTGCAAGAGCCAATGGAACAATTTCTTTTCATAGAAGGCAATGTAAGCCAGTATTCCACCTAAACCAAAGTTTCCAAATGTGCTTATGGTATTAAATAGCAATTGCCTGTCATTCTCAACATAGTAGAATCGAAATCCGAGAGAAATCAATATCATGGCTAAACAAACCCAAGGAAATGCCGATTGAATTCGTTTCAACAAAAACGGCCACACCAAATAAAATTGTTCTTCAATGGAAATACTCCACAAGAAAACTAGAAAAAACAAAAATTCTTGTCCGTGATAAATGACGTAGAAGTTTACAATGAATAACAGAAAATTTGAAATAGAGGGCAACTCAGATGATGTGATTCCAACATTTCCAAGTACAAAGTGCCCAAAATATCCAATGAATACAATGAGGAAATAGAGTGGCCAAACTCTCAGAACTCTGCGAATCAGAAAATTTCGGATGTTTAAATGTTGGGTAAATTTTTTTTCCTCAAAAATGATCCAAGTGATTAAGAAACTGGATAGAACAAAGAAATATTCCAGTCCCAATACTCCTACTTTGCCCCATGTATAAACACGTTGAAAGACTTCAGAAGATTTAATGGAAACATCATCAGTTACAAAACAATGAGCAAGAAAAACAAGGATAAATGCAAAAAAGCGTGAGCCGTTTAAATTCTTGAAATGTCTTTTCTGGTGCAATAATCTGTGATTTAAGGTCAAAAAATAAGCAATATTTTAGCCATTATTATGTTATTTTGAAAGTTTGAACATTATTCGGAATTTAATAGCATGCTATACGACATAAGAAAGTGGTCTTGGATATGGGTGGTTGCATTGTTTGCCAGTATACATGTTTCTGCACAAACCATTGAAACACGGAAGTATAGCAATGAATTTTTGGCATTAGGTGTAGATGCACGAGCATTCGCCATGTCAAACTCCATTGTTGCTGGTGTGAATGATGTTTCAGCTGGCTACTGGAACCCTGCTGGTTTAACGCAAATTCAGAAGCCCTATCAACTTGGATTGATGCATGCTGAATATTTTGCAGGAATTGCAAAATACGATTACGGTGCTTTGGCATTGCGTATTGATGAACAAAGTGTGATGGGACTTTCCATCATACGTTTTGCGGTTGATGATATCCCCAATACCACACAGCTGATCCAAAATGGAAACATAGATTACGATAGAATCACCAGTTTTTCGTCTGCGGACTATGCTTTTCTGTTTAGTTATGCCAGAAAAGCCAATAAAGTTGGATTGAGTTATGGTGGCAATGTTAAGATCATCCGACGTGTTGTAGGTGATTTTGCCAATTCATGGGGATTTGGTTTTGATTTGGGTACACAATATGCCACCAACAATTGGAAATTTGGTGCCATGTTCAGAGATGTGACAACCACTTTTAACGCCTGGAATTTTACGCTGGACGACGAAACGATTGCCGTGTATGAGGCAACAGGAAACGAAATCCCTACAAGTACCATCGAAGTTACCCTTCCCAAGTTAATTCTTGGCGCGGGAAGAGTATTTCCAATTGGAGAGAAATTCACACTTTTTGGAGAAGTTAATTTCGATGTAACATTCGACGGAAAAAGAAATGTGCCTATCAAATCTGAATTTGCCAGTGTCGATCCTCATGCAGGGTTGGAAATTGGTTTCATCAACATGATATTCTTAAGAGGTGGCGTAGGTAATTTTCAACAAGTAACGGCAATTGATGGAATTAATTCAACAACCTTTCAACCAAATTTTGGGATTGGTCTGAAATACAAGAGCATATCTCTGGATTATGCACTTACAGATATTGGAGACAATTCAATAGCGCTCTATTCCAATGTTTTTTCATTGAAGGTTGATATTAATCGAAATGAAAAGTGAAGCATGTAATATGCATTAGTCTTTTGTTTTTCAATGTAATCGCTTTTGGTCAAACATCTGCCAATCAGTGGATTGACTATTCCTTACCACACTATAAGTTTAAAATAACGGATGATGGGGTCTACCGCATCAATCAATCGGACTTGGTAAACGCCGGTATCAGTGTGGGCTCGTTAGATCCACGAACGATTCAAATTTTTGGCAGAGGAGAGGAATTAGCACTTCATGTACAAGGAGAATCAGACGGTTCATTTGACTCCAATGACTTTATTGAATTTTATGCTCAAAAAAATGATGGTTGGTTTGATGACGAATTATATGATGGGGCAGCAAATAATGCCAACCCATATTATAGCCTAATCACGGATACCGCCGTTTATTTTTTGACCTGGGGAACTACCGGAACAGCCAAGCGATTAACGCCGGAAACTGACGTTAACTATGGCGCTTATGCTTCATCGGATTTTTTTTACAATGAATCAGTAGTAGAGTTCCATTCCAATTATTTTGATGGAAAAACGAGTATAGGTGGTGCCACTGATCCCGATTATCACCCAACTGAGGGCTGGTTTGATGCCAGTTGGGGAATTGGAGGAACCAGAACCCGATATGTAACCACCAGAAAGGTATTCAGTACCGGACCAGATGCCACCATTGAATGGGTGGTACTTGGAGCGTCAGATTACGCTTCACTTGTCATGGATCATCATTTGAGGGTGTCTTTTACAGGAGTGACTTTTGACACCATTTATGGTGGATATCAGCTCATCCGCAAAAATTTTCAAGTGGCCCCTTCGCAGCTGAGTAACTCCAATATTTTTCAATTTCGAAGCATTAATGATTTGGGATCTGTGGTTGATCGAAATACTGTTGCACACATTCGAATAAAATATCCTCATCGTGCAGATTTGGACAATAAAGTGGATTATTGGTTAGAAGTTCCTGATCACAGTTCGCAGTCAAAAACCTATTACGATTTCATCAATTTTAACAACTCAGGAACGGCCTGGTTATACGATCTCACCAATGACAAACGGGTGGTGGTTACCTCTACTTCTGGAAATCATGAAGTACTCATTCCGAATGGCGGGACCAATAAAAAATGCTACATTTTTTCTCCAAGTGCCATTCAATCCATTTCCGGATTACGACCTTGTGGTTCCAACGGTATGTTTACCAATTATACATCGAGTACCTTTGAATCTGAGTTTCTCATTTTTGCTCCGAACGAATTTAGCTTTGAAGCCCAAGCCTATTCTTCTTACAGAACACTTTCAGGGCATTCGTCTGTAATTTTTTCAATGGAAGAAATTTACGACCAGTTTGCTTATGGAATCATCAAGCATCCTCTATCGATACGAAACGTTTGTGAAGAGTTATTTACTGCTTGGAACCAACCTCCTTCGTTTATGATGCTTCTTGGAAAATCAGTGAAAGCCAAATTACATAGAAAAGATCCTGGGGCATATGCCATGACCAAAGTCCCTTCATATGGAAATCCCGCGAGTGATATATTATTTACGGCCGGATTAAACGGAACCATACTTGAACCGGCTATTGCTACAGGAAGAGTCAGTGCAACCACAGGCGATGAGGTGACTTGGTACCTTGAAAAATTGAAAGAATACGAAGCTAATGATCCGCAACCATGGATGAAAAATATCTTACATTTCGCAGGCGGTGGCAATGAAAAAGAAGCTGATCGGTTTTCGAGTTATTTAAATACCTACGAATCCATTCTTGAAGACACCTCTTTTGGAGGAACTACTTTTACGTTCAGAAAGAGTACAACGGATCCCATTCAAACTAATCTATCTGATTCCATCACTTTACTAATTAATGATGGATGTTCGTTTATGACCTTTTTTGGTCATGCCTCAACCACAGGTGGTTTTGATCAGAACATTGATGATCCGTCAACCTATGAAAACAAAGGTAAATACCCATTGTTGGTAGGGAATTCATGCTTTACCGGAGACATCCACACGGATTCTAAATTGAGTACCAGTGAGACTTTTGTGTTGATCAAAGATAAAGGAGTAATAGGATTTTTAGCTTCGGTTGATTTGGGATTTGAATCAGTATTACACCAGTATTCTACCGAGCTGTTCAGAAACATAGGTCAGTTGAATTATGGAGGATTTTTAGGAGAAAGCATTCAAAATACCATTTTTGAAATTCAAGGAGATGGAAGCAACGAGTTGGTTCGAGGAGTTTGCCTTCAAATGACCTTGCACGGAGATCCAGCATTAAAAATTAATTTTCAAGAATTACCTGATTATTCGATTGTTGTAGAAGACATCGTATTTGATCCTGCGGAAGTGAGCACAGAAAGAGACTCTTTTGAGCTTATCGCTACCATTTACAATTATGGAAAGGCCGTGGGTACAGACTTGGTGGTGGAAATAGAACGAGACTTTCCGGAGTCTTCTACAGCTGATACCGTGTATCAATTCATTGTTCCTGCAGTTAAGTACAGACATGAATTACGCGTGAAAATGCCAACGGATCCAATCAACGGTCCGGGGTTCAATTTTTTCAAAGTTCGTCTTGACCCTTCAAGTTTTTATCAAGAATTGTCCAAAACAAATAACGAAGCTTCTACCGTTTTGTTTATTCGTTCTGGAAACCTTGTTCCCGTATTACCCTATAATTATGCCCTGATTCCAGATGAAGATCCTGAGTTGATTTCTTCAACCGGATACGCATTTGAAGATCCTCAGGAATATATCATGCAAATAGACACAACTGATTTGTTCAATAGCCCGGCATTGGAAGAACGACGATCGGTACATGATGGAGGTGTGGTAAAATGGAAGCCGCAATTGACGTCCAGTATGAGTGATAGCTCGGTTTATTTCTGGAGGGTGGCAAAGTACGAAACCGATCCGGATGACATTAAATGGAAAGAGCATTCGTTTCAATACATCCCTGGAAAACGCGGATGGAGCCAGGATCATTTCTTTCAATGGAAAGAGAATGAATATGAATTTCTAGACTATAATCGAACAATCAGACAGTCCAACTTTGTTGAGTCCATGAAAAAATTGGTTTGTCAAACCATCTCAACCGTTACTATTTCCAATTTGTTTTCCGTTTTATACCGCATTGATTCTGATCTGAAGGAACAGGGAGGATGTGGTTTAGGGCCTGCCATACATATTGCGGTGATGGATTCACTGCGATTTGAACCCTGGGGTACTCCATTTCAAGGACAAAATGCAGATAAAGATTTTGGCCAACTCAATAAAAATGGGAATTGTGGGAAAAACCGCGTGCAGCAATTTTTCATATTTAATGCCAACAACAGTAGTCATTTGGCGGGACTGAAAGATATGTTGAACAATGCAGTTCCCAATGGGGACTATATTCTTGCATGGACATGGGTAAGAAATGATTTTTCTGATTGGGATGCTATAGATCCCGGAATGAGACAGGTGTTTGTAAACTTAGGTGCTGATACCATCAACCAAATCACAAATGACTCTGTTCCTTATATCTTTTTTGTGAAAAAGGGAGATCCATCTACAGCCATGGAAGTTGTTGGAACGGCTTTTGATCAACTCATTATGCTGGAAGGTGATTTGGTAAATAATTCAACTTATGGTGGAATAGGTTCGGTTGAAATCGGACCTGCTTCCGAATGGGATTCACTTCATTTCAGGCACTACAGTACCTCTAACCCTCAGTCCGATCATCTCGTAGTCAATGTAAATGGAATTGATGCTGGAGGTGTAGAAACCAATATAATTCAAGATATTCCGAAAACACAAAAAGAGTCATACATTGGAAATCAGGTCAATGCCAGTATGTATCCTAAATTGACCCTTTCTACATTCATTCAGGACGATTCTTTGCAGACTGCTGCTCAAATGGATAGATGGCAGGTAACTTATGAAGGTGTTATGGAGCTGGCATTGGATCCCTCAAGTCATTATGAATTCTATAATGATACTGTTCAGGAAGGAGAAAATTTGAGGGTTGAACTGGCCATTCAGAACATTAGTGAATATGATGCTGACAGTGTGTTAATTGATTATTCCATCATTGACAATCAACGCAACCTCAAGAATCTCAATGCAATTTACCATGCACCTATTGCCGCAGGCGAGACAATTACCATCGATTTTGAGTTTTGGAGCATTGGTTTAAGTGGTGAAAATTCACTGTTGATAGATGTAAATCCAAATTTTGAACAACCTGAACAAACTCGATTCAATAACATAGGTCAAATTCCTTTTTATGTCATTCGGGATAATGTCAATCCTTTATTGGATGTAACGTTTGACGGACTGCATATTGTCGATGGTGAGATTGTTAGTGCCAAACCTGAAATCCTGATTCAAGTTGCGGATGACAATCCATTCCTTATTATGGATGACACCTCTGATGTTGTTGTTTATTTCACCGATCCTGACGGAATTGAAACACGATCTTATTTTGTTACAGGTGGACAAGACAATATGGTTTTTGTGCCGGGAAGTTCAGGATCAAACAAAACTCGAGTCATTGCAAATCCTCAATTCGATCAAGATGGAACATATGGATTGAGAGTTCAAGCCACCGACAGATCGAAAAATAGTTCTGGCACAAATGATTACTTCATCAATTTTGAGGTCATCAATAAAAGTACCATCACTCATTTGTTGAATTACCCGAATCCATTTTCAACATCAACCCAATTTGTTTTTACACTTACCGGAAGTCAAATTCCAGACAACCTGATGATTCAGATAATGACCATTAGCGGAAAGCTGGTAAAGACCATTTACATGGATGATCTGGGTCCTATTCGGGTAGGAAGAAACATTACCGATTACCGTTGGGATGGTAGGGATGAATTTGGCGATAAGCTAGCAAATGGGGTTTATTTATATACCGTCACCACCCGTTTGAATGGTGGAGAAATTGAGCACAGAAGTACCAATGCTGATAAATACTTCAAAAAAGAGTTTGGTAAGATGTATATCTTGAGGTAATTAATCGTCCATCAAATTATTTTGTGCTGCGTACAATGCTAATCCAACAATAGACTTCACCTGCAACGCCCTCATCATTTTTTGCCGTCTTGCCTCTACGGCCTTTTGAGAGATAAATAATTTTTCACCGATTTCTTTTGACGTATATTCCTTGCAAATCAGATTGAGAATTTTTTTGTCCGTATCGTCAAACTCAACTATACTTTTTCCCAAGTGATCCGTTTGATTGGTCACCTTATGATACAACGCAAGTGAAATTTTCTGATTAAAGTACATTTCTCCATTCATAATTTGCTCGATGGCAAGCACCAGCTCTTCAGAAGAATCGTCCTTCATCAAATAGCCATTGATTCGCAATCGTATCAGTTTGAGCATCAAGGACTCATCTCGAAATGATGTGAGAATCAGAATTTTAATGCCAGGATATTCCTTCTTGATACGTTTTGTGGCCTGCACACCATTCATCCCCTCCATATTGATATCCATAATGATCAAATCCGGAGTGACGTCTTTCAATCCTTCTAACAATTCAATTCCATTGGCAGCGTCGATAACCACTTTGGCATCTAGACTGTTTTCAATGAGCGTTGCCAAACTCTTTCGAACAATATGATGATCCTCTGCAAGGGCTATTTTAAGTGATTTCATTGGAGTTAGATTCTTCGATTGGAACACTAAAAGAAGTTTTATTCATTTGGTTGATCCTTTCAAAATGCACCTTCGAATTTAACATTTCCAGTCTGGCCTCCATGCTTTTTAGTCCCAATCCGGAGCTTTCATTTTTGCTTTGCTCAAAATCAAAAGCAATTCCATTGTCTGATATGACAACTTGTAGGTTGCCGTTTTTAATGTCCACATCTACGGATATTTGACTTGCTTGGGAATGTTTTATTCCATTTTGTAACCACTCTTTTATAATTCTGAACAACGACAATTCAGATTTTGTAGAGATTTCTGTTCTACTAACCTGACTATCAAAAGAAATGTCTATGTCAGAATGTTTTTGAAGAGATGATATGAGATCTCTCAACGCTTGAAGCAGTCCTGAATGCACCAATCCGGGAGGTAACAAATCATGTGAAATTTGACGTGCTAATTCGGCCATTTGTTTGGTGATATTTTTGTTTTCTTCGGCCATTTTTATGAGCTCTTCAGATTGCTTGGAATCGTTTAAACTTTTAACCAAATGGCCATTATTGAGGTTTAGCAGAGTGGTAAGTGATCCAAATTCGTCATGTAAATCATTGGCAATGCGTTTTTGTTCTTTTTCCTGAGCATCAATGATGGATTCCATCATTGCTTTTTGCTGTTGAATCTTAAACTCTTGCAATTTGCTTTTCTCTGCCAAAATGCGCTTTTGATGCATGATAAGAAAAAACACCAGTACCATTGCCAATAAGAACAAGGCAAGGCTACCAAAGATTATGAAGTTGGAGAAATCCTGAACTTGCGTGCTTTCCATAACGTAATGGTCAAACAGATGTTTAAGATAATATTAACCACGGAATGAATGTCATACAGATTAAAGGTGAGTGTAAGTCCTTCTCTGTAATAGTCTCTCATTAACCAATGAACAAAAAAACTACCAGCATGATAAATGAACATTCCAGAAGCAAACCAGAAGGCAGGTATAGATAACAATGAAGAGCTAATATTTTGTTCGATGAGCTCAAAGAAATAGAGAATGCATAATAACATTGTATATATTCCTACCAAAACATAGGTATAGGTGTTTTCAATGAACAAACCCTGAATAAAAAAAAAGTTGATTACACTGAAAACACCTATTGAGTAAGCAAAAACTTTATTGATAAATAGAAACGAATTTTTATTTAAAAGGTCATTAAATATGAATGCACACATGATGATTTGAAACATGAATAGAATGTTCAAATTGAACATCGATTCAATGTAAAATTTCCCCAAAATCACGATAGTCAGTTCCGTGATTCCAGCAATCAACACAAATAGTGCAATATACCTCAAATGTCTAATTTGATTTTTTAGAAAGAAGAGGGATAGTAATGCCGGTAAAAAAAGTGAATTGCTTGATAGCTCTGTGAGCATACCTATCAATCAGAATTTAGGTCATTGTCAACTCCACAAATAGTTGGACATAATTTGCCCCCGTTTACAATTACGCCATGTACCATATCATTTTCATCGGCCTTTGCTCCGACTAAAACTGCACAATTATCGCTATTGTCATTTATACCAAAATAAATACGAATGCCTTCGCAATTCGGTTGGTTCAGAATGTCATTAATATTGTCTTTGCCAATAAAGACCCCTTTTTTTAAAGTTGAATAGGTATCTCGCCAGGTTTTAGTATAATCACCGGCTTTACTAAGTGAAATGTGATCACCTTCGGTTCCATTAAATGCCATATATATTTGGTTTTAATTAATTGAATGATTGATTTCTGAAAGTATAAAAAAAACTACGAATTTAGAAGTGCATTTCGCACATAAATCCAACAATTCACAACAAAAGCGTTGATTTTCAATTTGTAAGTTGGGCTGTCTTTTTGATGGTAATTTTACCATTAGACGAAATAGTAAAATTCCCCTTGGATTCATGACAAAAATTACACACTGGACATTTCGAATGAAAAATGCTTCCTGATTTGTAGTAGTTTCCCTATTGATCTTGGCTGACCTGCCCTCTACTTTTACGAATACTTAATTGTCGATTTCCTCAACACGACATTAAGCTTCGTTCTTTAAATCATTAAATACATCGGAAAGGTCGGTATAAAATGGGTTTTTTTACTTTCTACTGGTAATTTGCGTAACAGGTATTTGGCTATGTGCCCGTTACTGTTTGTCCGGCCTTTCCTTTTTTTCTTCACATTTCCCATTTCATAACATGCTTTTCATAGATTTGCCTCCAACAGTTTAATTGGATGTTGAAAAATTTAGGTCTGTCCATATTATCAGGATGTTTGCTTGCCTTATCGTGGCCTGAAATTGGAAATTTTTCCTGGATAATTTTTCTGGCGTTGGTTCCTCTCCTGGTTGTTGAAAACAACATCAGGAATTCATCCAGAAAGAAGAAAAGCCTAAAGATATTTTCTCACGCATACCTGACATTTTTTCTCTTTAATGTCATTACTACCTGGTGGATATGGTTCGCTTCGGAAGGTGGTATGGTTATGGCCGAAGTATTCAACTCTTTATTCATGGCCATCTTGTTCTGGGCCTATTCATTAACAAAAAAGATTCTTGGAAACAAGGTGGGTTACATGTCCTTGATATTTTATTGGATGGGATTTGAATGGGTGCATACAAACTGGGAATTGTCGTGGATATGGTTGCACCTGGGCAATGTTTTTGCCAATGATGTGGCAATCATTCAATGGTATGAAACTACCGGAATTCAAGGTGGAAGTCTTTGGGTGCTTGTGCTGAACATTCTAATATTCGCCATTGTTAAACAAAAATTGATTGATAAGATTTCACCCAACAAGACGCTAGTTGGATTTACACTGCTTTCACTGTTCTTGCCCATTATTTATTCTTCATTGCGTTATTCCAACTATATTGAAAAGGAAGATCCAGTAGACATCATATGTGTCCAGCCTAATATTGATCCATATTATGAAAAATTTAGCGGACTGACGGAACATGAACAAATCAAAAGGTTGATGCAGCTCATCACCTTGAAAATAGATGAGGAAGTTGATTTTGTTGTAGCACCTGAAACTGCATTCCCATTGGGCTATTGGGAGCATGACCTTGATTTTATCTATGGAAGTGAGCGTGTTTGGCGACTAACCGATCGTTTTCCTAAGTTGAGGTTCAACGTTGGTTTATCAACCATGAAATTATATGTTGCCGGTGAAGAAACTACACCCACCGCCAGACCCTTTGGAGACGGTAGCGGAAACTCATTTGACTATTGCAATACCGCTGTGCAATACGATACCAGTAAAAACATCCAGATCTACCACAAATCAAAATTGGTTTTGGGCGTTGAGAAAATGCCTTTTTCAGGGCGATTCAAATTTTTGGAAAAACTTTCGATAAAGTTAGGTGGAGCATCCGGAAGTCTCGGTGCTGAAAAAGAAGCCAAGGTGTTTGGCCCAACATTACCGGATCATCATTCTGTAAGTGTTGCCCCACTGATTTGTTATGAATCTATCTATGGAGAGTACGTGACGGAATTCGTTAAAAAAGGAGCAGGATTGTTGTTCATTATGACAAATGACGGTTGGTGGAAAGATACACCTGGGTACAGACAACATTTTGCCTATGCCCGGTTACGAGCCATTGAAACAAGACGAAGTGTTGCGAGAAGTGCGAACACGGGTGTTTCAGGATTTATTGATCAACGCGGAGATGTGTTGCAAAAAACAGGTTGGTGGGTCGATGATGTAATTCGCGCCAAAATCAATGCCAATGATCATCAAACCTTTTATGTGACTTATGGAGATTATCTGGGTCGCATATTTGCATTCTTTTCACTGTTAATCATTGCTTACGCCGTGGTAAGAAGCATTAACAAAAAAGGAAATAGCTGGAGAACCTGAATCCGCGCTTATTTTTTAATTTTGTTGGACATAAATCTACACTAGAACAATGCAAAAATACGATGTGATTGTCATCGGTTCCGGACCTGGAGGGTATACATGCGCCATCAGATGCGCACAATTGGGACTTAAAACTGCCATTATTGAACGATATGACAAACTTGGAGGAACATGCCTGAATGTGGGATGTATTCCGTCGAAAGCATTGCTCGATTCTTCAGAGCATTATCACAATGCCAGTCATCGATTTGATACGCATGGTATAAAAGTTAACGGCCTGTCGGTAGATTTTAAGCAAATGGTTGCCCGCAAACAAGAAGTGGTGGATCAAACGGTATCGGGCGTATCGTACCTTATGAACAAGCACAAGATTGAAGTGCTACATGGTCATGGTTCTTTTGTCTCAAAAAATGAAGTACTCGTAAAAAATGGTAAAGATGAGACGACTATTCAGGGGGATAAAATTGTCATCGCTACGGGATCCAAGCCAAATTATTTTCCGGGTATGGAGCCTGATAAAAAGAGGATAATTACTTCAACGGAAGCGCTTAAATTAGAAGAAGTGCCTAAGCATTTGATGATAATTGGTGGTGGAGTCATTGGTTTGGAACTGGGGTCAGTTTATGCTCGATTGGGAAGTGAAGTATCTGTGGTAGAATTTATGGACGGTATTATTCCAACCATGGACAAAACCATGGGTAAGGAATTGCAGAAAGTGCTGAAGAAAGAAGGATTTAAATTCTACCTGAGTCACAAAGTTCAAGACGTGAGTACAAAGGGAAAAACAGTGACGGTAAAAGCAGAAAATAAAAAAGGAGAACAAGTTGAATTAAAAGGTGACTATTGTCTGGTTGCAGTAGGTAGAAAACCCTATACGGATGGATTAAACCTGGATAAAGCTGGAATAAAAACAGACGATAGAGGTAGGGTGGATGTTAATGATATGTTACAGACTGCTGTTCCTAACATTTATGCACTGGGAGATGTTGTTCGTGGAGCAATGTTAGCGCATAAAGCCGAAGAAGAGGGTGTTTTTATAGCAGAATCTATTGTAGGGCAAAAACCTCATATCAATTACAAATTGATTCCCGGTGTAGTATATACATGGCCTGAAGTTGCAGCAGTTGGCTATACGGAAGAAGAGTTGAAAGCGGACAAGAGGGCTTATAAAGTAGGTTCCTTTCCTTTTAAAGCAAGTGGACGTGCCAGGGCAAGCATGGATACAGATGGTCTGGTAAAAGTGCTTGCGGATGAATCAACCGATGAAATTCTTGGAGTTCATATCATTGGGCCTCGCGCGGCAGATTTGATTGCTGAAGGTGTGGTTGCTATGGAGTATCGAGCTAGTGCCGAAGACATTGGAAGAATGAGTCATGCACACCCAACGTTCTCTGAAGCCATTAAAGAAGCAGCGCTTGATGCCTCAGATAAAAGAGCGTTGAATATTTAAGTTGAACAAATTGCAGGCTCACACCAAAACGGGGGTTCTATTAGTAAACCTCGGAACTCCTGATAGTCCCAAGCCAAGACATGTAGGGAAATACCTGGCTCAGTTTTTAAATGATAGAAGGGTAATAGATATTCCAACCATTCCCAGATTTATTCTCGTCAACTTCATCATTATTCCATTGAGGGTATTTCGTTCCGCTGGATTGTATAAGCGTCTTTGGACTAAAGATGGTTCACCTTTGATTTATCATACACAGAACTTAGCAAATAAAGTACAATCAAAACTAGGTGATCAATACTTGGTAAAGATGGCCATGAGATATCAAAATCCCTCCATTCAACTTGGGATTGATGAATTATTGAAAAATGGAGTCAATAAAATTGTGGTTCTTCCTTTGTATCCACAATATGCTTCTTCAACCACGGGCTCAACTATGGAAGAGGTCTATCGTATTGTTAAAAACAAAAATGACATTCCTGAAATTGTCAATATTGGGCCCTTTTATCAATTCCCTTCGTACATAGATGCTTTAAAATCTACAGCATCAACAATTAATCATTCTGAATACGATCATGTGTTGTTCAGTTTTCATGGACTACCTGTTCGGCATTTAGAAAGAGGTCACGAGAAAGGATTTGATTGCGAAAATTGTAACTGCAGAAAAAATTTCCAAAAAGAACATTTCTATTGTTATCAGAATGCATGTTTTGAAACGGCAAACCAACTTGCAAATGAGCTTGATATACCAAAAGAACGTTATACAGTAGTATTTCAATCGAGATTGGGAAAGAGATGGATGCAGCCTTATGCAGAGCCGTTTGTAGCCGAATTACCTGCTAGAGGCATCAAAAAAGTTCTTGTTTTCTCTCCAGCATTTGTAAGTGATTGTTTGGAAACAACCATTGAAATCGACTTTGAATACAAAGAGCTGTTCTTAGAAAAAGGCGGAGAAAAACTTACATTAGTACCTAGCCTGAATGATTCAGACAAATGGGTGCAAGCAGTTGTGGCCCTGATTCAACAAAAAGAATAACATGTTCTTGAGAGCAATCTTTACGGTTCATGTATTGATCATCTTGCAAATTGCTAATGCCCAAAATCACATTTATGTGCAAGTGATGGGAATTGCTCAAGATGGAGGAATTCCCCAAGTGGATTGCAAAAAGCAATGTTGCGAATTGAGACATGGCAAGCCTGCTGTTCATCAAGTAGCTTCATTAGCCGTAGTTGATCAAAACAATCATTCTTTTTATTTGATTGATGCTACTCCTGATTTACCTACTCAATGGCAAACCATTAAATATTCCGCAGGCAAAGAATTGCAGTGTAAAGGTATTTTTTTGACCCATGCTCATATTGGACACTACACCGGATTAATGTACATGGGACGCGAGGTGATGAGTACTTCAACTTTGCCTGTATACGTAATGCCAAGAATGCAGGAATTTCTTACATCAAATGGACCTTGGAATCAATTGGTTGATTTGAAAAATATCAATTTGATTCCCATCAAAAAAGATAACGTAAAGATTACGTCAGCAATTAGTATAAGGGCAATACCCGTGCCTCATCGAGATGAATATTCTGAAACCGTGGGTTATGTTGTAGAATCGGACAAAAAGTTGATTTATATTCCAGATATTGATAAATGGGAAAAGTGGGAACATTCCCTGGAAGAAATGATTAATGAGATGGATTACATCTTGATAGATGGAACATTCTTTGATATCAATGAATTACCAGGTAGGAATATGGATAATATTCCACACCCTCCAATAAAAAGTACAATTGAAAAACTCGCAAATCTCGAAGCGAAAGAAAAACAGAAAATCCATTTCATTCATTTTAATCACACCAATCCGGTATTAAATAAAAACTCCGAAGAATATAAGTATGTAATTGATCAAGGATTTCAGCTTACATTTGAAGGAATGACTTTTGAATTATGAATCACCTAAAATTGTGTGGCCTTTTTCTTCTGATGCTGATACAGATATCTCATGAGATCAAAGCTCAGAAATTAGTACTGAGAAATGAGGATGGTAAAAAATTACATCGATACAAAGATGGTCGCACCATTGACTTCAGAACCAACGTAGACTATTTTCCCAATTTCAATTTTGACGTTGGCACCAAAGAAGTTCGAGCATTGGGTGTGGTTGACTCCATTCGTAATGAAAAGCTTTATTTATCGGAAACCATTTTGATTCTTTCCTTTGATCAACATAAACATCAATTGATCGAAAAAATGTACGAAGGGGAGTATGTTCAATTGAAATATACGGATATCAAGAGCATGTCATATACATCTTCTACAGAAGCGTTGGGAAATGGCCTGTTTTCAGTTGGTTTGGGTACGATGGCGGTATCATTATTTTTTGGGATCAATGATGGACCTTATGCCTGGGATCGGGTGGCCATCGTTGCTGGTTTGGGTGCAGCTAGTGCTGTTATTGGGATAATTATGGAGAAATCGTTCAAATCAAAACCTGTTAAAGTCAAACAATTCGATGGTGTTGACTACTTTGACGAATACATTTCCGGCACGTTGCAAATGGAATAACATGCTTGCTGATTGAGAATTCAGTACACATACCAACTTAAAGATCCTGATTCATTCAAGAAAGCTCTGTTGCAATATTCAAAATCAACAGATCATGTTTGCATTCTGGACTCATGTTCATTTAAGGATAAGAAATACGAATATCTTGCGGCAATAGGTGTAAAAGACCTCATCAACTTGGATGCTGATGAAAAAGATTTTCAGGATTTAAAAGAGTGGAATCGAAAAAACCAAGATTGGAAATTTGGTTTCTTCTCTTATGATTTGAAAAATCAATTTGAACACCTTACTTCTGAAAATTCTGATGAGATCCAATTTGGGTTATGTACTTTTTTTATTCCAGAATATGTCCTGTCCATTTCCGGAAATCAATTGGTGATTTGGTATGCATCAAATCAACCAGAACGAGAAGTAGTCCAGTGGGTTAATGAAATTGAAGCATTACCATTAGCGGAAGATCAACATTCAAGTTTTGTGCCTCAAGCCAGTATGACTGAAGATGAATATATTCAAAAGGTAAACGAAATATTACATCACATCCAGCAGGGAGATATCTATGAAATGAATTTCTGTCAGGAATTTTCAATTAGCGATTGTGAAATTGATCCTAATGTTCTTTTTTCCAGGTTGATAAATCATTCTCCTGCTCCTCAATCCACCTTCTTGAAAATTCATCAACATTCACTGATTAGCGCGAGTCCGGAACGGTATTTATGGAAGCAAGGTGACCATGTGATATCTCAACCTATGAAAGGTACGGCTCAAAGAAGTTCGAATAGCGAAATCGATAAAAAGTTGAAGGAGCAATTGGGAAACAATCAAAAAGAGCGTTCCGAAAATGTCATGATCGTAGATCTAGTTCGAAATGATCTTTCAAGAACCGCAACCAAGGACTCCGTGAAAGTGGATGAATTATACGGTTTGTATACCTTTCCACAAGTACATCAAATGATATCTACCATAAGCGCTAACTTAGAGCCAACTAAGGATATTTTGGATGTGGTTGAAACCAGTTTCCCAATGGGATCCATGACCGGTGCTCCGAAAATTCGTGCCATGAAATTAATTGATAAGTATGAGAATAAATCGAGAGGAATATTTTCGGGCAGTGTTGGGTACATTGATGAGCAAGGCGATGCTGACTTCAATGTGGTGATCAGAAGTATGATGTATAATCAAGAGAAAAAGCACCTGTCCTTTCAAGTAGGTGGTGCAATCACGGCAAATTCTGATCCAAAGCAGGAATTTGAAGAATGTATGTTAAAAGCAAAAGCATTAATTAATGTGCTGACAAATGCATGAATTAGAAACTCAAGTTGCTTCTTTTATCAAACGAAAGAATCTTTTGCAGGATGGTGAAAAAGTCCTGATTGCATTGAGTGGAGGTAGAGATTCCATGACATTGATGTATGTGCTTAGAGAATTGGGATATTCAATTGGCATAGCACATTGTAATTTTGGATTGAGGTCAGATGAATCTGATAAAGATGAAGAATTTGTAGTGCAACAAGCGGATAAGTTGGGAATACCTATATGGGTCAAAAAATTCTCTGAAGAAGATTTTAGAAGACAGGGAAATTCAGTGCAGGTTGTTGCTCGGGAATTGCGTTATCAATGGTTTCTAGCATTGGCTAAAGAACAACAATTTGAAAAAATAGCAGTTGCTCATCATGCTTCAGATGCCATCGAAACAACCTTCATTAATTTAATTCGTGGAACAGGTCTGAGAGGAATGGGTATTAAACCATTTAGAGAAGATCGTGTAGTGAGGCCGTTGTTGAATTCATCAAACGAACTTATAGACCAGTACGTTGCAGACAATAAAATTCCTTACAGGGAAGATTCGAGTAATCATTCAGATAAATATGTAAGAAATAAGCTTAGACACCATGTTTTACCAAATTTATTTGACGTAAGGGAAAACAGTGATAAAGGCCTAATGGAGTCATTGCATATATTGTCTGATTCGCAAAAGTTTGTAGATGAACAGATTGAAGGGTTACGTCAAAAACACCAGTCGCTTGATGGCAATCATGTGATTTTTGATGTTTCATGGTTTAATGAGACAAATTCAGGGGAATTTATATTGTTCGAATGGTTGAGGCCATATGGTTTCAATAAACAAATGATCAACAATATGTTTGAAGGACTCAACAAAGAATCGTCACAGGAATACAATAGTGATCATTATGAAGCAATTGTTAAGAATCAAAAAATAATCCTCAGGAAAATAGATAACATCGATGCTCAAACGTATACGTTTAGCAAACAGATAAATGAAATAAATGAGCCTATTCAATTTAAAATCAATAAGTTAAATTCAGAGCAGGTCAAGAGTTTTGAAAAGATGAACAATATTGCCTATTTTGATTTTCATAAGGTTGCTGATGAACTGGTGATTCGAAGATGGAAAGAGGCCGATTGGTTTATTCCTTTGGGTATGAATGGGAAAAGGAAATTGAGCGATTTTTTTGTGGATCGCAAGCTGAACAAGTTTCAAAAGCAAAATGCTTGGTTATTGGAATCAAATGGAGAAATCATTTGGATAGTAGGAATGCAGCAGAACAACACCGCCAAAATTGACAACAGCACCAGCCAAGTGCTGAGAATTGAGTACATAAAATGACTGAAAAAGAACTCTTATTTGAAGAAAAGCAATACTTGGGGTACAATAAATTCTCTATAATCAGGAGAATGACTCTGGCTATATTTTGCTTCATTACCTATTACTTTTCTGCTGAAGATAGTCAGGTTTCATTCCCAAAAGTTGCTCAAATTGAAGGAGCAGGAGATTTATTTTTCATCATGGGAATTGCAATTCTTGTGCTATCCGGCTTGTTGATTTTTGTATTGCATATTAAAACTCAGGTGTATGCTGGAAGTTTAATTATTGATGGACTATGGACGTCTAGAAAAGTAAAAATTGATTTATCTGTCATACGGAAAATCCAGGTAGTTAAATACAGTAAGTATCTGTTAAACAGGCCAGTATATAATCTTCACTGGAGAGGAAAAATTCGTTTTTTCACACGAGGAAATGATGCAATTGAATTAACTGACAAAGACGGTTTGATTTATCTTTTAGGGAGTCAACAAGCCAAGTTATTGCATGATGTCATTAAAAGTCAAATCAATCCGCAAACCACCTAAATAATAATATTTGGATTCACATAAATCTTTTATTTATATTTGAATCGATGGATGCAGGAAAGAAAAAGGCAGCAGAGAAGTTGTACATTGGGCTAGCGGCGATATTTATTGCGTCTCTGGTATCATGTAACCTTATCTTTCAGAAATTTTTTACCTGGGAACCCTTTGGGCTTTTCACGTTTGAGGTTTCCGTAGGTATTTTGCCTTATCCCATCACTTTCCTGATTACAGACATTATCTCAGAAATATATGGTAAGAAAAGAGCTAACCAAGTAGTGGTTGTGGGCTTATTTTCCACCATTTTTGTCATGGGAGTGGTGTCCATAGCCGACATTGTTCCGGCAACGTCGTGGTCTCCCGTATCGAATGAGGAATTTACAAGAGTCTTTGGTCTTACAGGTGTTGCGGTGGCAGCCTCCATGTTTGCCTTTCTAATGGCGCAATTTGTGGATATACGGATTTATCACTTTTGGAAGAAATTGACAAACGGTAAATACCTGTGGATCCGAAATAACTTTTCAACCATGACATCTCAGTTAGTCGATACGGCTTCTGTGCTCGGTTTATTGTGCATCTTTGAGGCAATTGAGTGGTCTCGATTCAGTGAATTGCTTCTCAATGGCTTCCTGTTTAAGGTTCTGGTTGCCATGTTTGATACGCCATTTTTATATCTTTTTGTGAGTCTTATCAAAAAGAACTTCGGGCTTGAATTAAATCAAGAAGTGGATTTCTAGTGATAGAATTCCAAGTATAATTCCATAACATTTCCTATTTATTGTTGATTATATAGTAGCTTTGACAGCTCAAACTACCATTATACTCTTATTGCAATGAAAGTGATCAAATTGACGCTTCTCGCGTTGACCATTCTGTCAGTTAACCTATCTGCACAAATATTCGATCCTGTCAAATGGAATTTTAAGACTGAAAAGGTTGGTGATGATACCTATGAACTTGTTTTCAAAGCCGACATTGAAGATCACTGGCACTTGTATTCGCAACATTTACCAAGCGATGATGGACCTATAGCAACTGCATTTTATTTCGACGAGTCAACGAATGTTGAGCGATTGGATGGTGTAACAGAAAGTGAAAGTATCACGGAATTTGATAAGGTGAATGAAATGGAGCTCACCTTCTTTGAGCACGAAGCCATATTTCGGCAAAAAGTAAAAGTTAAATCTTCAGGAATCCAAAAAGTGTCCGGATATCTTGAATACATGGTGTGCGATGATGAAAAATGTTTGCCTCCAGCAACGGTAGACTTTAATTTCGAAGTAGGAGAAGTTAGCCCAACAGGAGATAATACGGAGAGTTCGATGGAAGAAAATACAGCTTCTATTGATATGGAAGGTACTGAAGCACCTCAAGAAGACGGTCTATTTGAACCTGTCAAATGGTCGTTTCAAGCCAAAAACCTGGAAGGCAACAAATACGACATCTATATCTCAGCATCCATAGACAAAGGATGGCATTTATACGCGCAGGAATTGCCTTCGGAAGATGGTCCATTACCTACTGAAATTCGTTTTTTCGAAGAAGGAAGTAAGGCTGAAGGAAAAGTCAGGGAAGAGGGTGATTTACTGAATGAATATGATCCCAATTTCTTGATGGATTTGAGCTACTACAAAAACAAAGTAGATTTCGTCCAAACCGTAGTTGTAGAAAAAGATGGATTCGTTAAGGGAGATATTTACTTCATGGTTTGTGACGATGAAAAATGCTTGCCTCCTCAAACCATAGAATTTCAGTTCGAATGGCAAAACGAAGAATTGGTATTTGTTTCTCCTGAAGCAACTACAGGTGAATCTGTTACTGATTTGAACAACCTGGAAAAGGGAACCTTTTCTCCGTTAATTTCAAACGTGGACTTAGAAAATCCTGCTACACAATGTGGGGATGATTTTGTTGCCGGCTCAGTTGCAGGAAAAGGTTACATGACTATATTTTTATTAGGATTTCTGGGTGGGTTAATTGCTTTGCTCACACCTTGTGTATTCCCAATGATTCCTTTAACAGTCAGCTTTTTTACTAAAGGAAGTGAAGACAAGAAAAAGGGTATTGTGAATTCTGTGATGTATGGATTTTTTATCTTTTTCATCTATATCTTATTGAGTCTTCCGTTTCACATATTTGACAGCGTGGATTCTGATATTTTGAACACCATATCCACCAACGTTTATCTCAACGTATTTTTCTTCGTCATCTTTATTGTTTTTGCCATTTCGTTCTTTGGATATTTTGAACTTACATTACCGAGCAGATTCACGAATAAAGTAGATACAGCTTCGAACGTAGGTGGTATCATTGGTATATTTTTCATGGCATTGACATTGGCGTTGGTATCGTTTAGTTGTACCGGTCCCATCTTGGGCTCATTATTAGCAGGTTCACTTTCCAGCGATGGAGGAGCTATGCAGCTGACCATGGGTATGGGAGGATTTGGATTGGCATTAGCATTGCCTTTTGCCTTGTTTGCCATGTTCCCCAGATGGTTACATTCTTTACCAAAGTCCGGAGGATGGTTAAATTCTGTAAAAGTGGTGCTCGGATTTATTGAAATTGCCTTAGCCATCAAATTTTTATCAAACGCGGATTTAGTAGCTCACTGGAACATTGTGAAATATGAATTGTTCATGGGAGCGTGGATCATCATAGCCGTTGCTTTGGCACTTTATCTATTAGCAAAAATTAAGTTTCCCCATGACAGCCCTATAGAAAAATTGAGTGTTACGCGATGGAGTCTTGCTGGATTGACCATTGTATTTGCCATTTACCTTGTTAGTGGATTTAGATATGATGAAAAGGCCGGAACATATCATTCTTTGTCTCTACTTAGTGGTTTAGCTCCACCTGCAGGATATAGTTGGGTGTATCCTAGTAAATGTCCTTTAAACATTGATTGTTTCAAAGATTATGAAGAAGGGTTGGCTTACGCCAAAAAAGTCAACAAACCTATTATGATTGACTTTACAGGTTATGCCTGCGTTAATTGTAGGAAAATGGAAGAGACCGTTTGGAACCAACCTGAAATTCTTTCCATTTTAAAAGAAGACGTGGTGCTGATTTCCCTTTATGTTGATGATAAAGCTGAATTGCCAGAAGAAGAGCAGATTACAGTACCTATTGTTGGAGGAAAAACCAAAAAATTCAGAACAGTGGGAGATAAATGGCAAACACTGGAAATGATGACCTTCAATAGAAATACTCAGCCTTGGTACGCACTATTGTCTCCAGATGAAAAACTATTGAACAATCCAGTTGGTTATACACCAGATGTTGAAGAATACCGTGCATTTCTAAAATGTGGTATTCAGGCACATAACAACAAAGGTGAGCTATCGGCTATAGATTAAATTTTGGGTCTGGAGCCTTCTTGTAAGCCTTTTTCTTCGGTTTAATTTGGGAAATGAAGAAGATGTTTACCAATTCATCTTCTGTGGTTACCAATGTTTCGGATTGACCATTGTCTACGCGAACAGGGTTGTTGTCTCGGTATTTTCGAGCAAATTTTTCCAACGAATTATCGTCAAATTTTAGATAGATAGAATTGGTATTGATGAAACCACCACTCACTTTTACTTTACCATAAAGACATTGTGATTGTGATCCACTTCTGATGGTCACCACAACATCATCATAAACATTGTCTACAACTTCCAGAGCACCTCTTTTTTCAAATGTTTCAGCATATTCCTTGTAACAGTCTTTTTGGGAAAATGAGATTGAATAAATGCAAATAAAAAGTATTGTAATTCCTGAGCGCATATTGTATTGTTTATTTGATTTTCAGAGAATCTAAAGTAGGAATAGCATGAGTCACAAATAAAAACCGGTTTGAAACTTATGAACAAATGAATATTTATATTTTTAGATTCTAAACACAAGTCATATGAGCAGAAATTTAATTCACACCAACTTCAAAGAAGCTATTGAAGTATTAAACAAATTCTGCACGGATGAAAATATGAATCTTATCGCTGAAGCTGGAGACTTATTGGTTTCGGCAATCAAACAAAATGGTAAAATAATTTCCTGTGGAAATGGAGGTTCCATGTGTGATGCTATGCATTTCGCTGAAGAACTTACAGGAAGATTCAGGGATGACAGAATTTCTCTTCCTGCGCTTTCCATTTCTGATCCTTCACATATAAGTTGTGTAGGTAATGATTATGGTTACGATCATGTATTTTCCAGGTACATTGAAGGCATTGGTCAGGCTGGAGATGTTTTGTTGGCCATTAGCACTAGTGGTAATTCACAAAATGTGGTGAATGCCATTAATTCGGCCAAAGGGAAAGGAATGAAGGTTGTTGGTCTAACAGGAAAATCTGGTGGTAAAATGGCAGATTTGTGTGATGTGGAAATCAGAGCTCCTGAATCTGAATATGCAGATAGGGCGCAGGAAATTCATATTAAGGTCATCCATTCCCTTATTCAATACATAGAGATCTCACTATAGATAGTGTTGGTTAAGACATTTGGTAGTGCTGTTTCAGGGATTGAAGCCACTACCATAACTGTTGAGGTAAATCTTGACGTAGGATTCAAGTATTACCTTGTTGGATTACCTGATGTGGCTGTAAAAGAAAGCCAACGACGTATTGAAGCAGCCATAAAAAACAGCGGATTTCATTACCCGGGAAAAAAGATAACCATCAACATGGCACCCGCTGATATCAAAAAAGAGGGAACTGCTTACGATCTTACCATTGCCGTTGGAATATTGGCTGGATCAAACCAGGTCAACGATGATAAACTCGCTCAATATTTGATTATGGGTGAGTTGTCTTTGGATGGTCATCTTAACCCCTACAGAGGAGCTCTTCCCATGTGCATTAAAGCGAAAAAGGAAGGATTTAAGGGAATGGTGGGTCCCATGAAAAATGTACAAGAATCGTCAATCATCAAGGACTTTCAGTGCATTCCTGTAGATAATTTATGTGATGCAGTAGAATTCTTAAGTGGGACAACAAAATTTCATGCCATTAAAACAGAAGTTCGCACAAGATTCAAACGTGATGTGGCTCGTCAAAACATAGATTTTTCAGATGTAAAAGGTCAAGAAGATGCCAAAAGAGCATTGGAGATTGCAGCAGCCGGTGGGCATAATGTATTGTTAATTGGACCTCCGGGAGCTGGTAAATCAATGCTGGCTAAACGGCTGCCTACCATCTTACCACTAATGAGTCTGGAAGAATCTCTTGAGACCACCAAAGTATATTCGGTTATTGGACAACTCAAAGAATCCAATGTATTGGTTACCAAAAGACCATTTCGATCACCACATCACACGATTAGTGATGTAGCCATGGTTGGTGGTGGTACTTTTCCTCAGCCGGGTGAAATTTCTCTGGCGCACAATGGTGTCTTGTTTCTGGATGAATTGCCTGAATTCAAAAGAACTGTTTTGGAAGTGTTGAGGCAACCACTTGAAGATATGAAAATTGTCATCTCAAGAGCCCGTTCTTCAGTAACCTTCCCGGCTAATTTTATGCTGATTGCTGCTATGAATCCTTGCCCATGTGGATACTACAATCATCGTCATCGTTCGTGTGATTGTCCTCCAGGAGCAGTAAAAAAGTACATCAACAGAATTTCAGGCCCGTTATTTGATCGAATTGATATACAAATGGAAATCAATCCTGTATCGTTTGATGAATTGACGAAATATCAAATAACTCCGGAAAACAGCAAATGCATCAGGAATAGGGTAGTACAGGCAAGATTGCTACAACAGAAAAGATATGACGGGATTTCAAGAATTTACACCAATTCCATGTTGGGTTCAAGTGCTTTGGCTGAATTTTGTAAACCTGATAATGACGCTTTGAACTTACTAAAAAAGGCAATGAACAAACTCGAACTATCAGCCCGAGCATATGATAGAATACTGAAAGTGGCAAGAACCATAGCAGATTTAGAATCTAAAAAACAAATAGATGATGGCGATATTGCAGAAGCCATCGCCTATCGAAATTTGGATAGAAGAAAATGGACAGAACATTGATTTGATTATTTGGCACCTAATGAGAATCCAATAGTGATTAAATCAGGTAATATTTTGTCGTCAATTATTTTAACTTTGAGTAGATATAGCACTACATTTATATACTAACTAAAATTTATTCACCTGCCATGGAAAAGAAAAAAAACACGAAAAAAGCATTATCATTATCAGCTCTTGCTACCGGTACATTGATGTTGGGTTCAATGGGCACTCAAGCAACAAATTCATTGGAATTCGAGAATTTGGGTGACGGAAATGAAATTCGTAGCGAAATAATGTCACATGACGCAGTTAATTTTGTTGCAAACGAATTGAAATGCGGAGAGGACGCTAAAAAAGAAGGTAAATCTGGAGAGCACAAGTGTGGAGAAGGAAAATGTGGAGATCACAAACACGAAAGTTCTTCAAAAGAAGGTAAATCAGGAGAGCATAAGTGCGGAGAAGGAAAATGTGGAGAAGGAAAATGTGGTGAGAAGAGTGGAGAGAAAAAAGCAGATGCTAAATCTGAGAAAAAAACGGATGATAAATAATTTTCATTCTTAAAATTAGAAGCGAGGTGATGTGATGTTGCTTCGCTTTTTTTTTCTATGAAAGACAAAGTTGGACTTGGTTTTAGGAGAGATATCGCAGATGATATCATCAATTGTCGTTTCGAACTTCCTGAATTTATAGAGTTTGCTCCCGAAAACTGGATGGACATGGGAGGTTTTTGGGGTAAAAAATTGGCTCAGGCTACGGAACGCTACCCTGTAGTATGCCATGGGCTTTCTCTGTCCATTGGAAGTCCAGATCCGTTGGATATAGATTTCATAAAACGACTTAAACAGTTTTTGGACGAACATCAAGTTCAAATTTATTCTGAGCACTTGAGTTATAGTAAATGTGACAATGCACATTTGTATGATTTATTACCAATACCGTTTCGACAAGATGCGGTGGATCACATTGTTGAACGTATAAAAACAGTACAAGATATATTGCAAAGGCCTTTGGTATTGGAAAATGTATCCTACTATACACCTGTTGCAGCCGAAATGTCTGAAGTTGATTTTGTGTCGGCCATCATCAATGAATCAGGTTGCCAAATGCTTTTGGATGTCAACAATGTCTTTGTCAATTCATTTAATCATTCATATGATCCAAAAGAATACATCAATAATTTGCCTTTGGACAAAGTGGCATACATTCACATGGCAGGTCATGAAAAAGTGCAGGAAGATCTCATAATTGATACGCACGGTATGCCAATTATTGACCCGGTTTTTGAGTTGTTCGATTGGACACTATCGCAAATCCAACCTGTTCCGGTATTATTGGAAAGAGACTTTAATATTCCGGAAATGGATGAACTTCAAGCCGAAATGAAACAATTGAAAGCATTGATTGAAAAAAATCGTAAAGTCAAGACAGTTGCTTAAAGCAGAAACGAAAGACATACAATATCAATTGGCAAAATATTGCCGCAATGGTGAGTTAGAACCAATTGAAGGTGCAAGCTCATCGCGATTGACGCATTACAGACGTTTGGTATTTAATGTAGTGTATGGTGCATTGAAGCAAGCTTATCCAATTGCCTACCATTTACTTGGCCCAGATGAATTTAGACCGCTGGTCCATGACTTTTTTAATCTTTCTAATCCTTCGGACCCACAAGTTTGGAGAATGCCGTTCGAATTAATTGAATTTGTTGAATCCCATAATTACAGCGAAAAACTGGAAAAACCGTATTTATTGGATCTGCTAAATTTTGAATGGGTTGAAATAGAAGTGCACAGTTGCCCTGACGAAGATATCGTGGCTTATGATGAATTTAATGGAAAGTTGAATCAAAAAGTTGTGCTCAATCCTTATCTGAGAGTCAATCATTTGCAGTATCCAGTGCATAAGTTAAAACCAACCGATGATGCATTTGCCGAAGGCAATTTCTTTGTATTAACCCATAGAAATATTGAAACTGGAGTTGTCAGATTCACCGAAATGTCTCCGTTTTATTTGGGTGTTTTAGAAGCCTTGGATAGAGACAATCTAACACCTTTGGAAGCAGTTGAAGAAAGCAATAAGTTATTCAGGCTGCCAGAAGAGGATGTCAAAGCTTCGATTCAGCCATTTTTTGACATGATATATAAAGAAGGGATTCTTCTTGGTGCCTTGCGCTAGTGGTCTTCATGATATTTTTTGACGCCGGCATTAATTTCAACGGCCAGATGATTTTCTTCCGGTGGAATTGGGCATGAATACCTGTCATTATAAGCACAATATGGATTGTATGATAAATTAAAATCCATTTCAAGTTCTTGACCTTCCGGGATAATTATATCTAAATACCGACCACCCCCATAACTGGCAATTCCATTGGTGTAATCTTTAAACGGAACAAACAATTCATTTTTGTATTCTTCTGATTTCGAATAGTCAATGTTTTGATATGCAGTCAGTTGATGTTGTTCACCATGTAATGTAAAATGAATGGTCCCGTATTTTCGGTACAACGGTAATCGTTCTGTAGATGTTTTCATACGGAACGTATCCGAAATTGATTTTTCAAATTTCCCTACAACCAAATAATCATAATCAATTGGGAAATAAAATAAACCTTCATATGATGAAAACGAGGCAGAATCCAAGGGTGTGGAGGAAATGATACCAAATTCTTCATGGAGGACTTCCCGATGTTTGGTAACATGGTCTTTATGTTGCATGTCAGTCATGGATTTTGTTGGCGACAAACAACTCGTAAGTACTGAAATAACTAAGACAATCAGGGCAAACAGGGAAGAGTAGTATTTCATGGTTTTCAAATGTAGTTAATTTGTCTTGATCACTTGCAGATAGGCGATTTTACTTACTTTTGTCAGGTTTAAAAAAGCATTGGATGAAGGTTTCGTACAATTGGTTAAGTGAGTTTCTTGAGAAGATGCCTTCTGTTCAGGAAACAGTTGATATTCTCACCAATACAGGCCTGGAAGTTTCGGGGGTAGAAGAATTTGTGAGTATTCAAGGAGGATTAGAAGGACTGGTAATTGGCGAGGTTATTGAAAAATGGCAACATCCCAATGCTGATAGACTGAGTTTAACAAAAGTGAATGTCGGATCTGGCGATCTTTTGCAAATTGTCTGTGGAGCGCCCAATGTTGATAAAGGGCAAAAGGTGGTGGTTGCCACGGTGGGAACAACCCTTTATCCTTCTGAAGGTGATTCGTTTAAAATTAAGAAAGGCAAAATCCGAGGGGAAGAATCATTGGGAATGATATGCGCTGAAGATGAAATTGGACTCGGAGAGAGTCATGAAGGAATCATGGTGTTGGATGGCAGTGCTAAAATCGGAACGCCTGCTTCTGAATATTTTCAAATTGAAAGAGATTCCATTATTGAAATTGACCTTACGCCAAATCGAAGTGATGCCATTTCTCATTTAGGTGTTGCAAGGGATTTACAGGCTTTTTTGAACAATCAAGACGATAAACTGGAAAAATCAAGGATTTCGATTCCGAAAGTTGAATCGATGAAATCTACTAATCAACATCAAAACATTTCAGTTGAAGTCGAAAATAACCAAGAATGTTTGAGGTATGCAGGATTGGTGGTTGATGGAATCAAAGTAGGACCATCTCCTGAATGGCTTAAGAATCGCTTAACATCCTTAGGATTAGCCTCCATCAATAATGTTGTGGATGTTACCAATTTGGTAATGATGGAAACCGGGCAGCCTTTACATGCCTTTGATGTGAGTCAAATCAAAGGACATAAAATAGTAGTGCGCAATGCCAAAGAAGGAACCAAGTTTGTGACATTGGATGAAAAAGAAAGGTCGCTTTCATCGGCTGACATGATGATATGCAATGAAAAAGAGGAGATGTGCATAGCGGGAGTATTTGGTGGACTTTCTTCCGGAGTTTCTGATACTACAACGGCGGTGTTTATTGAAAGTGCCATATTTGATCCCGTCAAGGTGAGAAAAACAGCAAGAAGGCATGGTTTAAATACTGATGCATCCTATCGTTTTGAAAGAGGTGTGGATCCTGAACAGGTAATTTACGCTTTGAATCGTGCAGTTGATTTATTGGTGAATGAATGTGAGGGGCAAATCAATTCAGAGTTGGTTGATGTATACCCAAAAGAAATCAAAGCTCATGATGTGGAATTCAGTGTGAGCAAAGCCGTGGACTTGATGGGGGATCATATTCAAATTGAAAAAATCAAAAACATTTTAGATTCTCTTGACATTGAAGTTGTTGAAGAGATAGGTGATAAGTGGACACTTAAAGTTCCTGCATACAGACATGATGTGACAAGGCAAGCCGATATTGTGGAGGAAATTTTACGCATCTATGGCTACAATCGAATTGCTCATCCTGATCAATTTTTGATTTCATTTTCTGAACCTGAAAAATCGAGTTCAGAAGATGTTCGGAATAAAATATCGGATATGTTGTCGGCCATGAATTTTCAGGAAATCATGAACAATTCATTGACTTCCTCTAAATATTATCGGACGAAAGAAGGGTTGGCCAATGAAACGGTTTCAGTTTTAAATCCACTTAGTAACGAATTGGATGTTCTTCGCGCCAACATGGTGTATAATGGGTTGGAAGTGCTAGAATTGAACAATAATCAGCGAATCAAGGATTTAAAATTGTACGAGTTTGGAAAGACTTACTCCAAAAATAAAAATGGGTTTCATGAAGAGTCCTCTTTATCTCTTTGGATGATAGGCCAAACAAAGAAGGCCAATTGGAAGCAACGACCAGAAGCCTTGGATTTCTTTGATTTGAAACAAATGGTTGAAAAAATTCTAAGTGTAGCAGGGCGAGTTATTGACAAAGTGAAAGTTACAGAAATGAAGAACAGGGAGAATTGGAACTTCGGATTGACTTATAATTTGGATTCGAAAGAAATTGCAAATTTGGGTGTGTTGAACAAATCGTTGACCGATCAATTTGACCTTGAAAACGAAGTTTATTATGCAAACATTCATTGGAATGTCCTGCTTGAATATGTTCAGCATTCGTATCAAAAAAAGTATCAGGAGTTCATTAAATTTCCTGGCATGAGAAGAGACTTGTCATTGTTGGTTTCGAATGACGTTTCTTTTGCGAATATTCAGGATTCCATTTCCGGAGTGCCAAATAAATGGCTCAGAAATGTGGATTTGTTTGACGTTTATGAAGGAGATAAATTACCATCGGGCAAAAAATCATATGCCATCAGTCTTTCATTTCAAGATGCCGAAAAGACCTTAACCGATAAAGCAATAGACAAGCTAATGGATAAGATTGTGGAGCGTGTCAAACAAGAACTACAAGCTGAACTTAGGTAATTTATTAAAACAGGTTTTCCAAGACTTCTTTATCTGCCACATTTGGCACTGTAACTTTGAGTGATGAATTCATGGTCATTGCCCGTTGAATGGCCTCAATGGCTCCATCATTTCTTGCCCAGCTTCTGCGAGCTATGCCATTGTTCACATCCCAATGCAACATTGATTCAAGCCTTTGTTCGCTTTTTTCCGAACCGTCAAGTACCATTCCAAATCCACCATTCATAACTTCTCCCCATCCTACACCGCCACCATTGTGGATGGATACCCATGTCGCTCCTCTAAAAGAATCACCAATGACATTGTGAATAGCCATATCAGCAGTAAATTGCGACCCATCGTAAATATTGGAAGTTTCTCGATATGGTGAATCTGTACCAGAGACATCATGATGATCTCTTCCCAGGACCACTGGTGCTTTTAATTGTCCATCAGCTACAGCCTTATTGAATGCCCTGGCAATTTCAATTCTTCCCTCGGCATCGGCGTACAAAATGCGCGCTTGAGAGCCTACAACCAACTTATTTTCACTGGCTGCTTTTATCCAGTGAATGTTGTCCTTCATTTGTTGTTGTATAGATGCTGGAGCATTTTTTGCAAGTTGTTCCAATACTTCTGTGGCAATCTTATCAGTCAAGGCTAAGTCAGATTCATCTGATGAGGTACAAACCCATCGGAACGGACCAAATCCATAGTCAAAACACATGGGCCCCATGATATCTTGAACATAAGATGGGTATTTGAATTCACCATCTTCTTTGAAAATATCAGCACCTGCTCTTCCTGATTCCAACAGAAAAGCATTGCCATAATCAAAGAAGTACATCCCATTCGATACACATTGATTCACAGCCGCCACATGACGTTTTAACGATTCTTTCACTTTTTCCTTGAACAAATCAGGGTTTGAAGACATCATCTCATTGGATTCTTCAAGTGATAATCCTGCTGGATAGTAACCTCCTGCCCAAGGATTGTGTAAGGAAGTTTGATCCGAACCTAATTCTACTTTGATGCCTTGTTCGGCAATTTTTTCCCATAAATCCACGATGTTGCCTAGGTAAGCAAACGATCGAGCAATTTTCGAATTTCTCGCCTCTTCAACTTTTTCCAACAAGGTATTTAGGTCGTCATAAATTTCATCTACCCAACCTTGTTCATGTCTTTTTCGTGCTGCTTTTTCATTTATTTCAGCGGTTATGCTCACACAACCGGCAATATTTGCTGCTTTTGGTTGAGCTCCGGACATACCCCCAAGACCTGCAGTAATAAAGAGCTTTCCTGCCAATCCTTCATTGGATATTTTTCTACCGGCATTGAGTACTGTAATGGTTGTTCCATGAACAATTCCTTGAGGCCCTATGTACATAAATGAACCGGCTGTCATTTGACCGTATTGGCTAACTCCCAGTGCATTAAACTTTTCCCAATCATCTTGGGCTGAATAATTGGGAATGACCATACCATTGGTAACCACTACTCGTGGTGCATCCTCAGAGGATGGAAACAATCCCAACGGATGACCTGAATACAACACCAACGTTTGTTGGTCAGTCATCTCCGCCAAATATTTCATGGTCAATCGATATTGTGCCCAATTTTGAAAAACCGCTCCGTTTCCGCCATATGTGATTAATTCATGAGGATGCTGTGCAACGGCATCATCCAGGTTGTTAGACAACATCAACATGATAGCAGCAGCCTGTTTTGATTGGTGTGGAAAGGCTTCAATATCTCGAGCATAAATTTTATAGTCTGGTCGATAACGATACATATAGATACGACCAAATGTTTTCAATTCCTGAGCGAACTCTTTTGCCAATTCTTCGTGCAAATGATTTGGAAAATACCGAAGTGCATTTTTTACTGCCAGTACTTTATCTTTCTTACTGAGGATGTCTTTTCTGATAGGTGCATGATTGACAGATTCGTCTCGTGCTTTTAAAGTAGGTAGTTGATCTGGAATTCCTTCTAAAATTTGCTCCTTAAAATTCATGCGTTTTAATCCTTTTTATGTCGCGTTTTTTTTCCTGCCATTCGATATGGACAGTGCTTACAACCATTATCACAACAATAACCTCTTTTCAGTAAGTATTTTTCGGTGAAAATAATATACCCTTCTTCGGAATAATAATAATCGTCTTTCTCCAAATTGCTCCTTCCTGAAAAAGTCATTGTGATGCACAGTTGAGGGGCAAAGTTAATGTAAATTTATGCTCTCTGTCAACGAGGATTATGATAGTAGAATTACAAAATTGGATAGGAGACGACGACATAAAGTTATTTATGTTGAGAGGGGATTTAATTCATCCTGAAATATCAGGAAATAAATGGTGGAAGCTTAAGTACAATATTGCGCATTGCAAGAACAATGGCTTTAGAGGAATGTTGACGTTTGGTGGAGCTTTTTCGAATCATTTGGCAGCGGTTGCGGCAGCTGGAAGAATTCATAGTTTAAAAACAATAGGCATTGTCAGAGGCGAACAAACGGATGAGCTGAATGAAACATTAGGTAAGGCCGAAACGGATGGGATGGAACTGGTGTTTGTGAGTAGAGAAGATTATCGACTGAGAAATTCCACTGCGTTTCAGCAGCAAATGGAACAATCTTACCCAAGGTATTATATTGTTCCAGAAGGAGGGAGTAATGCTTTGGCCATAAAAGGAGTCAAGGAAATGATCGAAGGGTTAGATGAATTGTTTGATGTGGTATGTGTTCCTGTAGGAACGGGTGGTACAATGGCTGGAATTGTTGCTGCCGAAAATGTCAATGAAGTGGTAGGGTTTGCCGCGCTCAAGCAGGAACATTATTTAGAAGAAGAAGTTACGAGACTATTGGATCAAAGTGGTATGGATAGCTCAAGTGTGGATTGGAGAATTGAAGGGGATTACCATTTTGGTGGATATGCAAAATTAACACCTGAGTTGGTAGAAATGTGTATGGAATTTAGCGGGCTTTATGGTTTCGAATTGGATTATATATATACGTCAAAAATGATGTATGGTGTAAGGGAGTTAGTTAAATCCCGTAAGATTCCACCGGCATCAAAGGTGTTGGTTATTCATACCGGAGGAATTCAAGGGAATGATGGCATGAGAAAACGTTATGATCAGCTGTTTAGCAGTTGATAATGAAATTTTCAAAAAATAGGTAAAAACATTAGTAAACTATTCGTGATTCTCGTAGACGCTAAGATTCCAAGTTATCCGTATCTTTTCGTAAGTTTCTGTCGATTATTGGATTTTTAACTCCTTCATTTAGCACTTTTCTATAGGTGATAATGGCCATAGCCATTTTGGCAATCTTCTTTCCTTTTCCTTGTTTATGGCCTCTTTCACCTCGTAGAACCTTTTTTACCGACTCGATGGATGCACCTGCAGCTTCGGCTATCAACTTTTGATCTCCATATTCAAGCTGCCTTCTGATTTCTTCTAATTTTTGCATATTTTGTACTTGATTTGTACAGTAAAATTCGATAACAAAATTTGCAATGAAAACAGTATTACTCATAATTTTTTAAAATAGGTGATTTATGTATTTCAATAAAAATGTCAGATTTATTCGAACCAAACTAGGACTTAGCCAAGATGCTTTTGCCCGTCTAATGGGAGTTAGCAGAGGAAACATTTCTTCATATGAAAAAAAGACAGAACCGCCGTACTCTTTTTTAGTACTCCTTGCTGAGAAGCTGAATCTTTCAGTAGATACATTGTTGAGGCAGGATTTTGAAACCGTCGGCAACATTAAAAATGCCGAAATGAATATGTCTAACCTTAAAATAGAAGGAATGTATGACCGTATTTCTGAACTGATGGAAATTACTGGCCTTGATTTTCAGGAATGGATAGATATGTTAAACGTTGATCGATCAAGATTGAAACGAATGCTTTCGAAAAAGAAAGGTCTTTCCATAGAAAAAGTCTTTGCCCTCTTTCAAAATTTTCCATGGTTAAGCGTTGAATGGCTTTTATTAGGAAATGGAAGAATGACCAAAGGAATTGTATACAGTTTGCCCGATGAGCAATCGGTACTTGAAAAAGCCGCGGATCCGTTTGTGGGATACCAATCAGAATCAGTGACTTCCGCTTCCTATAATGTGCTGTTTACAGATATTTTGAAACGATTGGATGTTTTGGAGAAAAAAATGACTGCATCCAATGATAAACCACTAGAAGCATCAGAAGAATCTGCATGAATAGGCAAACAGAATGCTGTTGATAACTTACGATGTTTGAATGTGATTTGCCTGAAACATGCAATATTTTTGTATTTGGAGATCTTATGAGTTATTAACAGCTGTTGATAAGTATCATGAAAAATTGCAGTATTGCTTTCTTTTTATTTTTTGTGCTAGGTGCATGGGCACAAAATGGACTAGCTCAACCATCTGAATATCTCCAGTCCAGACAGGAATATATTCAAAACTATAAAGATTGGGCCATCAAAGAAATGCTGCGGACGGGCATCCCCGCGAGTATTACTTTGGCTCAGGGAATTCTTGAATCAGGAAATGGAAATAGTCCGTTGGCAAAATATGCAAACAATCATTTTGGCATAAAATGCCATAAGGGATGGCAGGGTGAAACATTTATCATGGATGACGATGAAAAAAATGAGTGTTTCCGAAAATATTATTCGGTATTGGAATCATATCGGGACCATTCAGAATTTTTGACGGGAAGAAAACGATATAGTGATTTGTTTACCCTCAAACCCACTGATTACAAAGGTTGGGCAAAGGGGCTTAAAAAAGCTGGATACGCCACAAATCCTAAATATGCCAATATTCTCATAAAATTGATTGAAGATTATGAGTTGTACAAATACGACAAAGTAAAAAAGGCACCAAAAAAGGATACTGACTACGAAGAACCAGAAAAGGAGGACGTAATTTCTGTGCCAGACCGAATGGTGCGACTCCAAAACAATGTAAAATATACCGTTGTTAAAAAAGGAGACTCATTCTACAAAATTGCCAACGACCTGGATATGGGGTTGTGGCAATTATATCATTACAATGACATGAGTAGGGAGGCTAAACCGGAACCAGGTCAAATTTTGTATTTGCAACCAAAACGCGGAAAAGGAACTGACGAATTTCACACCTTTAAATCAGGGGATGACATGTGGGAAATTTCGCAGATGTATGGTATTCGGTTAAGAAAACTCTATAAACGGAATAATTTGGAATATGGCGTTGATCCAGCTCCGAATACCAAATTGTATCTCAGAAAGAACAAGCCGAAGTCCGAATACTAAAACCGCACTCCGAAACCTAAAATTACTCGATGAGAGGTAGATTCCAGGTCTACTGGATTTGACGATGATGGATATAAGAAACGCTGTGATTCAGCAGTTTCTGTGACATATGTTAAGTCGGCAAAGAAATGTTTTTCCCGTATACCTATACCTCCTGAAAGAGCAAGTTTTGATTCATCAATGTCCAAATCATCTTGATAAGGAGAGCCATAGTAACGAGCACCTGCTCTAAGAAGCAATGGTTTGAATAACCTCAATTCCGCACCCGTTCCAATTTCAATAGGGGTTTGATAAGATGAACGGATTGCTTCATTTTCGTTGATGAAATCGTAGTCTTCAGATAAAGTACCTGTGGAAGAAGTTAAATGCGCCGTGCTGTAGTCAACATAAGTGATGTCCATTGAAATCAAACCTAGTTTGCGAAGAACCAATGCTGCACTGGCATTGTATCTGGCAGGTGTTATCAGCCGGTATTCGAAATTTCCCAATGGAGATTCTGAAAAGTAATAGTCACCATTGTCATACCATGATTCTATTGATGAATCCCATTCATCTGTCAACCATAAATAAGAGGGTGTATGGACACTACCTCCCACACGCAGCCAATTGAACATGCGATATATAAATCCAACTTTAAAGTTGACGCCAGAACCAGTGGTATTTAATGAATTCGTCAATGCGTATCGATCAAAATCATTGATTGGGTTTTCATCATCACTTTGTTCTGAATAAGTTGTGGATTCCGTGTATCGAACAATGGGAATTCCCATGGACATTCCCAGATACAATTTATCCTTATAGTTTCCTCCCAGATTGAATGAATATTCTCCCATACCTCCACTTCTTCGTATACTTTCTTTTTGCAAAATGTTATTATGACCTTGTAAAACGTGATTGTACATTGTACTGTCTTCCGCAAGTGGATTGATCAACCATGTATCATAGGCAAGGGCAGCATCAAAAGCGTATTGATCATAGATGGCGTCCGAATTGGAGGTGTTTAGGGAATTGATATCAGCAGTATAATCATCCAGCAAGGAAGATCCATTGGACTGTCCTTGAATTTCATAATTAGAGGTGAAATTATTTATTCGGTTATATCCGAACCCAAAAGCCGCGCCGCGCCATTTGGAATTGCTTTCAGGAAATTGTAAGATGAGTCCGAAATTTTCAATGTTTACCGCATAATCTCTATCCTCCACAATTCTTCCTTCAAAAGTAGATAGGGTATTGATTTGATTCAACCCTATTCCGAGGTTGAGTTCTGACTTACGATAAACACCAATGCCCGCAGGGTTAATTCCAGTGGCACTGAAGTCACCACCTAACGCACCCATTGCTCCACCCAAAGCCACAAATCTGGCCGATCCGTTTAAGCTAGATTGAGAATATCTCACTGCGTCAACTTCATTTTGAGAAGCCAACAACCCTGGAATCAATAAGAAGAAAATCCATAACTTTTTCATAGGCTAAAAATTTATCTTCGTCCTCCTGATCGACTTGAACCAGATCTGCTTGCACCTCCGGACGATCTGCCTGAACTTCCTGATGGGCGAGAATAACTTCCCGAAGAACCATTTCGATAACTTCCTCCAGAAGAAGGTCTCGAATATGACTTGGTTGGCGCAGAAGTAGCATTATTGCGTTTCACCGAATTCGATGAGTTGGATCTGCCGGACGTGTTGTTCGACTGATTTCGACTACTTCCCGAATAATTACTTCGATTACCCGAATTGGAATTTCTATTGATCGATTTTGATGTTCTCGAAGGGGCACTTTGAGAATAATTTCTAGTTGAATTTCCAGATGTAGTACTTCTATTCACAGGTTTTTCCGTTGATTTCGAAACAACCCTGTTTTGTTGACTCCCCCTGCTGGAATTAGAAGTTAATCCAGTAGCACGCGATTCCGTATATCTGGTTGATGTATTAACATTTCGATTTGAAGTTGAACCATTTGTTTTTACAGTTCGAACTGTGCTAGACGAAACATTTCGAGTATTCACTTGATCATTGCTCAAGACTCGATTGCTGTTGGTGCGAGTTGCATTATTTCGAGATGCAAGAATGACATCATTTTTCCAAGATTTTTCTTGATCGTTGGCAGGTGCTCGCATCATACGTGAACGTTCACTTGGTGTACGCAACCCTCTGTCGGCATGGCGGTTTCTATTGGACGCCCTTGCGGTACCTCTGTGTCCACGGTAAACTGGCCGTCCAGATGCAACACCTCCATCATAAATCCATGGGTTACATCCCCAATAAGGGTTATAAGGATATGGACCCCAGTATGGATTGCCCCACCATCCGTAATTAAAGCCATAATTAAAACCGTAGTAATTCCATGGAGATCCGTAATACAACCCTACATTCCATCCGGGACCATAAAAAAACGGATCAAAATAACCAAAGCCGGTATAGAAATTATATCGATTAACCTGGGTTACATAATCATATTCATCATACAAAGGACCTTCGTAATAATCTGCTTGTTCTTCAGGAATGGGGTCACCTTGTACATTGTATTCTGAAGGATCAATGATCTCAGCCTGAGTTATAGGTTCAACGGTTTGCTTCTTTTTATTGGGAACATAATAGATATCGTCGTAGTCTTCCTGATACGCATATTTACTTCCGGAACATGCCGTAAGGAAAATCACTACTACGAGAATAAATGTCGCTGGATGTCTCATATGCCTTGTTTTGATGAATACTTCAATGTTTAACGGTTCCTTTTTTACTTATTTTTGTCACCTTATTCTAAGAATACAAATACCATACCAAACAAATGGCAAAAGACTTTACCAGCAGGCAAGAAGATTATTCAAAATGGTACAATGAATTGGTTGTAAAAGCTGATTTGGCGGAGCATTCGGACGTTAGAGGATGTATGGTGATCAAGCCTTATGGTTATGCCATTTGGGAAAAAATGCAGGCCGCTTTGGACAAAATGTTTAAAGACACAGGTCATCAAAACGCTTATTTTCCGTTGTTCATTCCAAAATCCTATTTAAGTCGAGAGGCGGATCATGTTGAAGGGTTTGCCAAAGAATGTGCCGTGGTTACACATTATCGCTTAAAAAATGATGAAAATGGAAAAGGTGTGGTGGTTGATCCACAAGCCAAATTGGAAGAAGAGTTGATCGTTAGACCGACTTCAGAAACCATCATTTGGAATTCTTACAAAAACTGGATTCAATCGTATAGAGATTTACCGTTGTTGATTAATCAATGGGCCAATGTGGTGCGCTGGGAAATGCGTACTCGATTGTTTTTGAGAACTTCTGAATTTTTATGGCAAGAAGGGCATACGGCACATGCTACTCAAGAAGAAGCCATAGAAGAAGCCGAAAGAATGTTGGACGTTTATGCCACTTTTGCTGAGGACTTTATGGCTGTACCAGTCATCAAAGGATTAAAAACAGAATCGGAACGTTTTGCCGGAGCCTTAGAAACTTATTGCATTGAAGCGTTAATGCAGGATGGTAAGGCGTTGCAGGCAGGAACGTCTCATTTTCTTGGTCAGAATTTTGCCAAAGCATTTGATGTCAAATTTGCTGATAAAGATGGAAAACAAGCACACGTTTGGGCTACATCCTGGGGAGTTTCCACCCGATTGATGGGTGCCTTGATTATGTCTCATGCAGATGACAATGGCCTGGTGTTACCACCTAATCTGGCTCCAATTCAAGTAGCAATTGTTCCTATTTATAAAAATGATGAACAGCGAACGCAAATTGCCGAAGTAGCCGAAAAGATAAAAACTGAATTGCAAGATTTGGGCATCTCTGTGAAATTTGACAATAGAGATACCCACAAACCGGGCTGGAAATTTTCGGAATACGAATTTAAAGGAGTACCGGTCAGAATAGCCATTGGCCCTCGTGATTTGGAAAATGGAACCGTTGAAGTGGCACGAAGAGACACATTGGAAAAAGAACTCTTGCAAGTAACAGACTTAAGTTCTAAGATTAAAAATCTGCTTTCCAATATTCAGGAGAACCTAAAGCAAAAGGCCATGGACTTCCGAGACAATAATACGTACATTGTTGATGACTACGACGAGTTTAAAGCCAAGATTGAAGCGGATTCTGGTTTTGTATTGGCCCATTGGGATGGTACGACAGAAACTGAAAATCAAATAAAAGAAGAAACCAAAGCAACCATTCGTTGCATTCCATTGGATCAAAAAGATGAAGAGGGAAAATGTGTGAAATCAGGTAAACCGTCCAAAGGAAGAGTCATTTTTGCCAAGGCTTATTAATATGGGAAACAACGACGAAGTATTTGACAAGATTTTTTCTACTCTCAAAGAAAAAGGGAGTATGAAACAAGATGTTTATCGGAAATCAGGTGATGCATTTAAGGAAATGAAATCCGGTGTTCAAAAACTCGTGAACGGTTTGAGGTCCTCTATGCAAAAGGTCGATAAATCTGTTGTTTTAGAATTCGATGACAAAGGAGAATTTGAATTTCGCGTGAAGTTGGGTGGTGATTTATTGATTTTCCTGCGCCATACCAACGTATTTGATTTTGATAAAAGTCACAATATGTGGCGCTCTAGTTATATCAAGGAAGATCCGTTACGGTCTTATTGCGGTATGATCAATGTCTATAACTTCTTGGCGGATTCATTTAAGTATCATCGTGTAAATGACTTGGGATATTTGATTGCCAGAGTATTTATCAATAAAGACAATCATTATTTTGTGGAAGGAAAACGGCAATTGGGATTTTTGTACAATGATTTTACCAATGCTGTTTTGCAAAAAGGAGATATGTTAAAAATTGCAGAATCGGCAATTTTGTACAGTTTGGATTTTGACCTGTTAACTCCTCCATATCAAGACATGAGTCAGGTTTCTGTGCATGAAATATTTGAAGTTGCTCAAGCTTCCAGATTAAAGACAGGCAAGCGATTGGGCTTCCGTTTTCAGGCAGATTCTGATCAGTTTGAATAAAAAAAGATTTTCCTGTTTGACGTCTTTTAAAAAAATTCTACATTTGCGTCCCCAAATGAGGGATTAGGTCCGTTCGTCTAGGGGTTAGGACGCCAGGTTTTCATCCTGGTAACAGGGGTTCGAATCCCCTACGGACTGCAACAAAGCTCAATCGCAAGATTGGGCTTTTTTTATTTGTTGCCATTCGAAATTCATTTCGATAAGGCAACGATAAAAAGAACAATTCGCCGCAGGCGAATGCTTTGTTGTACAGATAACAATTCTGGGGATCAACTAAGTTCATCCCCTACGGACTGCAACAAAGCTCAATCGCAAGATTGGGCTTTTTAATTTATTGCCGTTAAGAATGAACGCCATTATCATGAAGGCTGGGTTTCCTTCACGCCATAGATATTGACATTGTTTTTCTTGCCTTTTAATATTTCCTCACCTACAAATTCAAATTGAAAGGATGAATCATGCTTTAATGAAGCATATAACTCTTCAGACAATAGAAATTTCTGATTCAAGCTGTTACATCTGCTTTGAATTCTGGCAGCGGTGTTCATGACATCACCATGAAAAGCAATCTCTCTTTTTATTCGACCGATTTCCGTCATTACCACTTTTCCCATGTGACAGCCACATTTAAACATCGGTACCACGCCATATTCAGATTTGTAATGACTTTCCCTACTCAATAATGCTTCACGGTATGAATAATAAAATTTCAGCACATTTGAATCCTTCAATCCCATTTTAGTTTCCCAAATTATGACAACTTCATCACCGACATATTGGTAGATTTCGCCACCAAAGTCCCGTATCATGTCCAATTGGTCAAAACACTCCTGAATTAAGCGACTATACTTGAGATGTCCTATTTGTTCTGCTATGGCTGTAGATGATTTTAAGTCAAGAAACATCACAATTCTGTCCACTTCTTTTGGCACGTGAAACTCTCCTTTCAGCATCCTTGCCAAGTTTCCTGGGCCAAATTTTTTATCAATTTGCCGAATAAATTGAAACAAGAATGAAACACAAAACAAATATGAAAGGGTTAAGACGCCTTCATTTGAAAACAGATAATTGGTGATGATTTCAAAGCTCAGCATTTCCCATTGAGGTATCATATATATAATGACACCTGCTACAAGCATGATGATAAAAATGAATAGGGAAAGAATTGATCGGAGAAGAATAACGGTTCCAAATGACTTGATGGAGTTGATTTTCTTTGCCACCATCGTTTCAAACGAAACAAATATGATGCTGTAAACCAGTCCTAAAGACAAATAGATTAACGCAAATTCAAACAAATTTCTTGGCTCCGGCTCTTCTACCAAATTCTGTCCAAACTGTCTCAAGAGCGTAAAGTATGCCAGCGCAATGGACCAAATAATGGTTTGAAATAGAATCGTTTTTATAACCTTCTTCATAAGCGCAGCGAAGTTCTATTTTAAGTATAAACTCCGTCTTGAATTGTGCAGATTAAAAATACAATTTTACTTGGCTATTATGGTAATGCCAGATAAGCGTATCATCTTGATTCGATATGGCCAAACGGCATATGTCGCTTAACAAAGTAAGATAATTGGAATGAATGAAGTTCTTTAGCCTTGGCTATTTATTTTGTTCCTCCAGTAATTGCTTATGATACGTTTCAATTCGCGCATTGGCATTGCTGTCCACGAATAAGATGATAACCATCATGGCAATGGTGGTGATACCAATGGCCCGCCAAATAGGCCTATCTACAAATATCAATAACAATGAAGCAGCTGTAACAATGAGTGGTATAACTTTAAAGACAATGGTCTTAAACTCACTCAATGTTTGATCCGTTCGTTCAATTTCGGATTGAACAAATGCTGTGGAATCTTTGTTAAAATCCTCTGCAAAACTTGTAACTCTTGACTTATTGGTGAAAAATATTCCAACCCCAACCGCCATCAATAAGATGCCTGCTATTAGGGTAGGGTATACAAAAGCTTTCGCTAATTCTGTCTTCCCTAACTGCCAAAATCCAATGGTTGCAATCAAAAATATAATGGCAAAAAGGATAAAAAATCGAGAAGAGAAAACTTCGTCTTTGGCCCATTGGGTTGCTGTATCTATAATTTCCATAGTTGAAAGGTTAGTCCATATTCTTTGTTAGTTCTTGGCTGTAGATATTGCTTGGACTGTATCCAAACGTCTTTTTAAAGGCAAAAGAAAAATGAGACAAATTTTCAAAGCCGGAGGAAAGGTAGACGTCAGAAGCTTTTAGTTTTTGAGTGGTCAATTTATGATATGCCAAATTCAACCTTTTCTCTGTTAGCCATTTTCCTGGGGTGTTATTAAATATTTTTTTAAAGTCCGATTTAAAAGTGGTTAAACTACGACCTGTTAAAAATGCAAATTTCTCCAAAGGCAAATTATACATGTAATGCTCTTCCATGTAATTTTTGAGGTCTATTTTTCCTACTTCACCAAACGTTCCTAAAAAAGAGCTCGCCCTTTTATCAGCCTTATCAATAATGGTTAAAGCTTCTTTGATTTTTATAGAGGTCAACTCCGTTGGGAGATCATCTTGCATATCGAAATAAGGTAGGAGAGACTCAAAGTACCTGTGCAACAACGGGTGAGGTTTTATGGGTCTTTCTGTTGAAATATTCTCAGTCCAATTTTCTGATACCGAAGACTTTATATAAAACTCTCTTAATTCTTCTTCTGGTAGAAAAAGTGATACACATTTAAACGGTTTATTGTTCACAGGACTTTTCAGACTGCGTGTTAATTGATTTTTTGGAATCAGGGCAGTATCTCCGGATACAAAATTGAGGGTATTATTCCCAAACGTCAATTCTAATTCTCCATCATAAATATAGACGATGATATGCTGGGGTGAAATGCTTTCCCAAGTATATTGTTTTTCAAGTGTTCCAGACAGAAATACTTTACCTAGATATGATGTCAGCGCATGATCCATTGCAAAAGCAATTTAATGATAATTGAACAGCATTAATAAGATTCAGGTAGCTACACTAGTTTCGAAATTTAGACATTGATTAAAAATTCCATGATTGCCCAGTCTCCTTTTCGGACAATTCCCATAGCTTTTCAGCGACTTTTTTATCCAATGCATGTGGCTCCAATGTGCATTCACCAACCGGACCGGTCCAGTAATTTCGTCCGGTAGGGCCATAAAATCCTTTCTGATCTAAATCTTCTTCGGTTGCACACATAACTTCAGGGTATGCTCCTCTCTCAGCTGATTGCACCAATGGAGAAAACTTCATCAGTTGCCATATGAATCGTGTCATCAAACTGCCACTCGTTCTGATAAGAGATGTTCTGGATGCTCCGGGATGACATGCGTAAACTCTGACGTCCGAATTCCCCGTTTGTTTTAAGCGGTCTTGTAATTCATAAACCGACATAATTTGAGCCAACTTACTTTGGCTATAGACTCCATTTGGACTATAATTTCCATCCCAATTCATATCGTCAAACTGAATTGTTTTAATGCCCAAATTATATCCCATACTGCCAACAACCACAATACGTCCCTTTGATTGCGCAATTCGAGGGTAAAGTAATGCTTGAAGTAAAAAATTTCCGTAATGATTTACCCCAAGCTGGCTTTCGAATCCGTCTACGGTGAATGTCTGTTTTGGAACTTGGGCAATGGCCGCATTGCAAATCAATGCATCGATTTTTGGAACGGATTTAAGAACCTCTTCCGCAGCTGTTTTTACAGACGATTGTTCAGCTAAATCCAAGCGAATCGCAGAAACGTCGATACGATTTCCAAGCTCAAGTTTCAATGTAGCGATGGTGTCCTCCGATTTTCTTGGATTGCGATTTAACATGACCACCTTTGCATCCTTAGATAGTAAAATTTTGGATGCCTCATATCCTGTACCACTTGTAGTGCCTGTGATGAGGAATGTTTTTCCAGCTAGAGATCCAAGTCGCTTTGGTGTCCAACCTTCTTTTCCAAATTTATTCTCTCTTTTCAATGTTCATTTTTTTAGAAGTAATTCCACTTCAAATTTTCTGAACCAAAAATCGCGAGAAATACAGGTTTTAACTTTGTTTAAAAGTCGTTTTTCTTTTGTTGAAAAGTTGGCTTGTTTTACGCATTAATAAAAAAAGCACCCTAAAAAGGATGCTCTTTCACTTCTTATGGAGAAAGCCTTTTTCCGGTTATTGATGCTATGAGTGAGTGGGGTTTGGAAAATATGGCCATAAATGAGTGACCATTGTTAAACGAATAGGGAATTATGAGTACATTCGTTTTGACCTCCTATCTCTTTGAATTATAAAAATCTTATTGATAATCGAATTAAAGAATTTGTCATGAATTCCACCACCGCACCGCAAGATTGGATAGGATCTGATTGGATCATTATCCTTACTCAATGATTTTATGCCATGGATTTTCCATCATTCCTAAAACCGTGATTTAGTTTTCTTTATTATCTTAAGGGACTAAACACCAGGAATATGCATATACGATTACTACTTTTTTTCATGACAATTTCGTTCATTGGCTTTGGTCAAATGTTCGCTGATGCCGGTAACGATACAACCATTTGTGCCGGTGAATCTGTACGCCTGGGTGGAAACCCAACAGTAGGAGGTGGCTTGGCTCCTTATAATTACACATGGACACCAACCACAGGATTATCCAACCCGGGAATTGCTAACCCTACAGCTACTCCATTGGTCACAACAGAATACAAAGTCACCATTGGTGACGCAAATGGAAGATCCATTAAAGATAGTCTTATCATAACAGTATTGTCTTCTACTTCAGTAACTCTAAATGACTCAAGTATTTGTGATAACGATGGTACGTTTATGCTGGCACATGGATTTCCAGCCGGAGGAAAATACAGTGGTCCTGGAATCTCCGATTCAATAAACATTGATGTGACCTCCATCAATTTGGGATCTCATCAAATAATCTACCACTATACAGACACAAACTGTGGAGCTAAAATCAAAGATACTGCACAAATCACCTTGAATCCGGCACCTCAAATCTCTATTCATTCGTTAACAGATACCATTTGCAAAGGAGATACCGTTTCTTTAAGTGTAAATCAATTGGATACCATAACTACTGACTATTTATGGGGGCCAGGACCTTTTGTTGGAAGTGACACCGCTTCATCTGTTCAATCTGTTCCTGATACAACCACGAATTACACTTTGGTTGCTACGAATCATTTTGGCTGTGTGGAACAAACGGCCCGTTCAATCTCGGTACAGGAATGTGTTGGAATCAAAGAGTTCGAAAATGTCAAATCAATTCAGGCATTTCCCAATCCGGCATCCAATGAATTCCAAATTTCTTGGAATGAGGCAGAAGCAGCTACTTTGCAATTAATCAATGCCCAAGGGCAAATGATACAATCTGATAAAATTGTTTTTGGAAACAATATAATTTCCATTTCAGAGGCCCTGCGAGGTATGTATATCATTCGCATTGCAACGAATAATGAGATTTATCTTGGGCAAATAATTTTGAAATAGTGCCTACTTCAACTCATTAGGCAGGGAAATATAAAATAATTGATGCGTTGCACGAGTGATGGCCGTGTACATCCAGCGCAGAAAATCCTGGTTAACTTCAAGATTAAAAAAACCGCAATCAATAAATACAGCTTTCCATTGACCGCCTTGGGACTTATGGCACGTTACAGCATAGCTGAATTTAATTTGAACAGCATTTAAATATTCATCGTTTCGAATACGTTCTAGTTTTTTCTTACCACTGGTAATATGACTATATGATTCACTTACCTGATGGAATAATTTGGTCATAGAGGCAGTATCCATTGAAGGACCTTCCAGATGAAGTGTGTCCAACATCACTTTGATATCCATTTCAACATTACCTTCTCTGTCCACAAATTTGACTGTTACGTCCGCAAAATGTTTGTCATAGCGCTCTTCATATCGTTGTATTCGAACAACTTCCAAGGATTCTCCATTGGCAATAAAATCTTGACCTTTTTGATTCTTAAACCAGTAATAATTGTTTTTTACCGCCATTAATAAATCGCCCGCCTCAATTTTATTTTCTCGCCAAAGCAAGTTTCTTCTAATATGCTCATTATACATATTCGCGCGCTTATTGCTTCTGGTTATGATTAACGTTTCATGAATGCTGTATTCAGAAACCATCGATTGCCATTCTTCTTCCAATTCATTACCATCAATAAAATGTACGTCACCTGAAATCATTTCACCCAGACCTAACTTGGGAATTTCAGCACTCATACTATTGCGAACATAAGTAGCATGCTTCAATATTCCGGAATCAACATGTTGTCGAACCACTTGCTTTAGTTCTACTTCGAAAATTTTAGCATCATAAAATTGCAGTTCATCTTGCTGAAGAGCAGGACTTTCATTTGAATTAACCGGTGGAAGTTGAGCCGAATCACCAACTATGATCAAACGATTCTTGGGCTGACTGAAAACATAGGTCATTAAATCATTAAGTAAATCTGAGGATTCATTTCCTGAACCAGATTGCCCAATCATTGAAGCTTCATCAACAACAAAAATTGTGCGACTAAATTTATTTACCCGTTTTCGAAATACTAGTTGTCCCTCTTTTTGGACAACCTGGTACAAGATTTTGTGTAAGGTGTAAGCATTTGTACCCGCAAATGAAGACAAGACCTTAGCAGATCTCCCCGTTGGAGCAGACAAAATGATATTTCTATCGAATTGTTGGATAAACTTAACTACAGCACCAGTAAATGTCGACTTCCCTGTACCCGCATACCCTTTGATGAGCATGATGTTATTGGGTTCATTCGATTGTATGAATTGATCAAACACACCAATTAAGGATTCTTGATCCGCGGTGAGCGACTTAGGTAAATATTTTTTTATGACGTTTTGAAAGTCCAATCAATGAAATTTGCTCAAAATTAACTTGATTTTGGTACGAAATATCAATCTTAATATTAGTTTTAATAGCCTAAAAAAAAGTGTAGTTTTGTCGTGTTTTGAAAATTTGATTTTATGAAAATCGCAATTCAGGGAACACTCATAGCAGTGGCCATTTTATTCTCCTACCTTATCTACAACAGTATAGATAGTAAAATTGAATTCAGAAAAGAAGCAGATAGCCGTGAGAAAAAGGTTATTAAGCAATTAAAAGACATTCGAAAGGCTCAAATTTCATTCAAGCAAGTTCGAGGAACGTATACCAACTCATACGATTCGTTGTTTGCCCATATTGAAAACGATTCAATGGTGGTTGTTAAAGCAATTGGTTCCGTTCCGGATACATTAACAGAACTGCAAGCGCTTGAACAAGGGATTATTGTAAGGGATACTGCGTTGATCCCAGTAAAGGACACTCTTTTTGTGGCTGGTTTTCCATTAGATTCTTTGAGATTTATTCATTTTAGTGAAGGTGAAGAATTCAAATTACAGTCTGGAGAATTGGAAAAAAACAAATTGAAAGTTCAAGTTTTCGAAGCTTTTGCTCCATTCAGCGCTATTTACAATAAAATGGATCTAAGCAATGAATCCATTGATCTTTCTGAAGGTCTGAGAGTAGGCTCCATGACGGATGCAAATACCAGTGGAAACTGGGAGTAATGTTGTAATGGCGGAAACTACTGCGCCTGACATCCACAAAGTGGATGATTCTTTTGATTCAAACCAGTCCTTTAAATACCAGCTGGGTCTGATTATCAATGAAATCAGCTTTCAATGTCTTGTCTTTGATCCCGAACAATCCAAATACATTGCATATGCTCAATGGCAATTTGGAGAGTCTGATAATACCTCTGAAAGAATAATTAATTACATCACGAATAATTCCTGGTTAAAGCAACCGTATCAATCTGTGAAAGTTGGTGTGGTGAATGACTATGCTACCTTGATACCTGAATCAGTTTTTACAAGTGAATTAGTTGAAGAAACATTTGAATTAAACTTTGGAAGAAAGGAAAATTGGGAAATATTGGCGGATAACATGTTGCATTTAGGTGTGCGTCAAATATTTGGATTTCCTCAATCATTGAGAATTGCACTTGAAAAGCAATACGAAAATCTTTCTTTTCATCATAGTAGTTCTGCCATTTTTGAATATTTATTTGATAAGTTTTCAGGTTCAGCAGATACCTTTATTCATCTTGATGTCCATAAGCCTTTTATGTCAGTATGTGCTTTCAATAATGGCAAGTTATTGTTAGCTAACACATTGAAATTTAGCTCATTGTCTGAGTTGGTGTACCAGGTTTTGTATGCGTTCAAAAAATTGGAACTCAATCCAGAAGAAACGGTATTAAACTTATCTGGCGATTTGCTTCACTCAGATGCTGCATTTAATGAATTGTACAAGTTTGTTCGAAACGTAGCGTTTATTCAAAATGAAAATGAAGCTGTATGGGCAAATTCATTGGTAAATTTGGATAAACACGTCTTGTTCAACGTCACAAGATTACTTCGTTGCGAATTATAAGTGGAACATATAAAGGCAGACGAATTGACCTTCCAAAAAAGTCCGGAGTAAGACCTACCACAGATTTTGCGAAAGAAGGATTATTTAATTGGTTAGGTAATTTCCTGGATGTGGAAAACATTAAGGTTTTGGATCTGTTTTGTGGAAGTGGCAGCATTTCGCTGGAATTTGTTTCGCGTGAGGCTATTGAAGTTACTTCAGTGGATAGAGACAAAATCAACGTTGTACATCTCAATCAGCTGAAAAGTCAATGGGAGATAGAAAATCTTAAAACATCATTAAGTGATGTTTTTAAATTCATCAAGTTTACCAAGGAAAGATATGACTTGATATTTGCAGATCCTCCCTATCAGTTTAAATACTACGATCAATTGATAGAAAGAATCTTAAATGGGCGATTGCTTCAGGAAAACGGTCATTTTATTTTAGAGCATTCAGTACGTCTTAAAGATCTTCCTTCTGCCCATCTAATAGAGAGCAAACATTACGGTCAGGTTGCGTTTAGTATATTTACAAAAAAGTAAGTAGTTTTTTCGTTTTTAAATTACCATGGCAATGTCTCAACCAAAAATTGCAGTTTTTCCAGGTTCATATGATCCTTTTACCAAGGGACACGAAAGTTTGGTAAATAGGGGACTTGAAATTTTTGATAAGATCATTATTGCCATTGGTGTGAATTCGAGAAAAGAATACATGTTTCCGTTAGATAAACGATTGGGTTGGATTAATGAAGTCTTTAAAAATGAAAGTAGGGTTGAGGTTGCTTCATTTGAAGGACTAACGGTTGATTTTTGCCAGGAAAAAGGCGCTGATTATATCTTACGAGGATTAAGAAACTCAAGAGACTTTGAATTCGAATATGAAATTAGCACGTTAAATCGATCATTAAATGACAAAATTGAAACGGTATTTTTGTTTTCACTCCCGGAGTTTGCAGCCATTAATTCTACCATTGTACGAGAAATAGTTCGTAACAACGGAGACTATTCACCCTTTATCCCTAGCAGTGTAAAATTGAAATCATAGAATTTTGCGGTCCATAACCATTGTCTTCTTATTTAGTATTCAATTTGGTTTTGCTACTGTGCAAATCCAGGGAACTGCTTCTTCATTCAAAGGTGAAAATGTAGTAATTCAGACCTATCAAAATTTTATTACCAATTCAACGAAAACGTTAAAAAAGATAAGTCTGAATGAAGACGGAAAATTTTCAGTGGATCTCAATATTGAACAACAAACGTTATTGATATTAAAAATCCGAGATCGTTCCAGTGATTTTTATGTTTTACCGGGTAAAAATTATTCACTGCTCATTGAAGATGATGGTGATAATGATAGTCGATTGTTTGATAAGCGTTTACTTGTAAAATTTCAAAATGCAGCGCCCAATGAACTTAATACCTTGATTGCTGAATTTGCCGGTCGATATGCGCAATTTTTAGACGAACATTACCAATCATTTTTGACTTCAGGGGCCAATCAATTGGTGGCTGATTTTAAATCAGAGAACCTGGCTTATTTTTCACCAAAAGGCAATGAAGTATTTATGGAATCATTGAAATACATGCTTGGAAATCTTGAAGATGCTACGGTTCACAATAAAAAAACTTTGTACAACGAATTGCTCAGAGATAAATCAATTCTTTACCACAATCAAGAGTATATGACGTTCTTCGTTCAATTCTACCAGGACAGATTTAGGCAACAGGCCTTGGGAAAAGATGGATTTGAGATGCTAACGTGTATCAATCAAACAACGGACTTAAACAGGTTAAAGACCGTGATTAAAAAAGATCAATTTTTAACCAATGATAAGAATGTTGAATTGTATGTTATCAATGGCCTATATGAAGTTTACAATGACCCGACATTCAAGAAGAAAATGGTTGAGAAAATGTTGAATTATATTGCTGGAAATTCCAAATACACGCAACACCGAAATATTTCGAAAAACATACTGTCGGAGTTGAATTTTTTACAACCCGGATCAAAAGCTCCGGCATTTGCATTGACTTCAGCTGAGGGGAAAAGCATTACTTCCGATGCCTTAAAAGGGCAATATAAATATGTGCAGTTTTGGGCAACATGGTCTCTGCCTAGTGTAAAGGAGCAACTATTGATCAATAGATTGTATGAAAAATACGGCGACAAAATTCAATTTGTCAGCATTTCCAATGAGAGCTTGAATCATTTCTTGACAAATCATTCGAAGCCAAAATATCCCTGGACCTTTTTATTTAGTACGGATAAGTCTGAAGTGTTTGAAAGTTATCGAGTACGAAGTGTTCCTACTTATTTGATGCTTGATGAGTCCAATAACATTGTGCAGTATCCTGCTGAATCACCTGTTAGCATTGAAAAAATGCTTTACGAAATTTCTACTAAGCAATAGACTTGATAAGTTCCTTTATCGACAAATAGGTATTGGAAAGTATATCATTGAGTTTATCCGAATTTACCCAGGATACTTCTGTGATTCCTTCAGACGCATCACCTTTTAAATCACCATTGTGTGAAGAGGACATTTCAAACCAAGAAGTATGTTTAAGCACTTGGTCATTGTCTTGAGAAAAAATATGATACGAACTATTGAGAGGTTTAGAGATGGCCACATTATCTATTCCGCATTCTTCCTGGACTTCTCTTATGGCAGCATCTTCAGTTGATTCACCTGAATCAATTTTGCCTTTAGGTAAATCCCATGTACCATTTTTAAGTACAAACAAAATATCGCCACTATCATTCTTAACCACACCTCCAGCTGCTTCAATATTGGTGAACATCCCACAAAAAGAATCCCACAATGCTTGAAGATCATCGGCAATAATGACAAGATTTTCAAGTTGCTCATTGATCACCAGATTAACTGATAATTTCATGGCTTCTTCAGACTCAAATTTGATAAACAACGTATCAAACTGGGATGAATAGTCAACATGATTATCGGTTAGGATGATTGCCTTGTCGTTAATGAAAACTTTATACATTTGCCCAATGATTGTTAACAAAGCTATTGCAAGAAAAACGGCAGATTATTTGCTGCAAATCAATGCGATTAACTTGCAACCGGCCAATCCATTTACCTGGGCTTCTGGTCTTAAATCCCCGATTTATTGCGATAATAGAAAAATTCTTTCGTTCCCTAAGGTAAGAAAATTTGTAAAAAATCAAATTGTTTCCATCATTAATGAAAATTATAAGGACATTGACATGATTGCGGGTGTGGCTACTGGGGGTATTGCATTGGGAGCCATGATTGCTGAGGAACTTGATCTTCCTTTTGTTTATATCAGATCATCGAGCAAAAAACATGGAATGCAAAACAAAGTTGAGGGTGATATAAATCAAGGAAATAAAGTTTTGGTATTCGAAGATTTAGTATCAACTGGAATGAGCAGTCTTGATGCTGTAGAATGTGTAAGAGCTACAGGTAAAGATGTACAGGGTATGATAGCTATCTTTTCATATGCGTTTGATACCACTGTTGAACGATTTAAGAATGAAGATTGCAAATTGATTACCCTCAGTGATTATCCATCTTTGTTATCATCTTTAAATGAAAGTGGAAAATTGCAGGAGCAGGAAATGACTCATTTACTCAATTGGAGAAATGATCCTGAAAATTGGGATAAATCATGAAAATCACTTCAGAAACAGTTTCGGTAAATTCTACACAAGAGAAAGTTTATTCATTCCTTGCCGATTTCAATAATTTTGAAAAATTATTTCCCGAAGATCGAGTTGAAAATGTTAGGTGTACGGACGATACTTGTTCTTTTAGAATCAAAGGTTTGGCGGAAATAAACATGAAAATTTCAGCACGCACACCATCTTCACTTATTGAAATTGTATCATTTGAAAAAAACCCTTTCCCTTTTGGTTTGGAAGTTCATGTGGCTGAAAATCAAGGTTCTGCACACGTTCATATGAAATTCAATGGAGAAGTAAATGCCATGATGAAGATGATGATTGAAAAACCGCTGACCAATTTCTTTAATATGCTTGTTCAGCATCTTCCGAAATTAGACTGGTAAAACGAATTTCTTTAGGACTAAAATATTTCCGGTTACCATTTTTTACTTCGACAATTAAATCACCCATTTGGCTGATTCCCGAAATTTTTCCATCAAAGAATCCATTCATGTCCTGAAACTTTCTGAATTCCTTGTATCCATACAAATGTTCAAGGTAATAGGATAATAATTCCTTGGTCTGATTTTGTTTAAGCTGTGAATACATTCGGTCAATTTGACCAGTTAGAGAGTGCAAAATATCCTCTATGACATATAGATGGTTGTTTTCCAAATAAAGTGATGTGGCCGGTATAGAGAAATGCGGAAAATTCTGTTGATTTACATTGATTCCTATGCCCAAAACAGAACCTTGAATCCGATCATTTTTTAAGGTGTTCTCAACCAAAATCCCACATACCTTTCTGTCATTTATCAAAATGTCATTCGGCCATTTGATTTTGGCATTCAACTTAAAATCTTCGGATAATACCTTGCATACAGCTGCACATAGCATTATGTTTAGAAAAAACCCTCGATTGGTTAGCAGAAAGGAAGGAAACAGTGCGAAACTCAAAATAAGATTTTTTTGAGCTTCACTCATCCAGGAATTTCCATGCGCCCCTTTGCCTTTTTTCTGCTCAGAAGCAACAATAATCGTTCCCTCCTTGCACAATTCAAGGTGTACAAGCTCTTTTAAATAATCATTGGTAGAATCTACCGAAGAAAGTCGAATGATGTTCCCATCAAGATCAAACAATGACATCCCATCGAAATTAACGTCCTAAATAACTTGAAATTATTTACTTTTGCAACTCATTTAACAATGCATGGCTAAACAGCAGGATTCCGTGTCTTCCAAGGAATTGGTCAACGTAATTCAGGAGAGTATTTTAGAAAAGAAAGGTGAAGATGTTGTCCTGTTGGATATCGGTAAAGTTTCTTCTTCTTTTTGCAATTACTTTGTGATTTGCCATGGCAACTCAGATACCCAGGTGAATGCCATTGCTGATGAGATTGAACTTCAGGTGAAGAAACAATGCAATGAAAAGCCGCATCACATTGAAGGTAGGGGGAATGCACAATGGGTGATATTAGACTATGTGGATGTGATAATTCACATCTTTTTAAAAGATTATAGATCGTATTACGACTTAGAAAGTCTGTGGGGAGATGCGAGTTGAATAAAAAGGGTAAATTTGATTCTTAATTAGATCATGAGCGAAAATAGAACAAATAGTAAGGGTTCCGGGGAGCAAAAAAATAGGCCATCAGGCAATGGTAAAAAGCCCAATAAAAAACCATTTAATTTTTATTGGATTTACGCCATCATTGTTGCCTTGATTTTGGGAAGTAGCTTGTTCAATTTCCAAGGAACGGAAAAAATTACGTGGGGTGAGTTTGTAAACGACATGTTGAAACCAGGAGATGTTTCAAAAGTTGTTGTGGTAAGCAATGAACTAATAGCTGAAGTTTATATCAAAAAGGACAAACTGAGTAAACAACGGTATGAGTCCTTGAGCAAACGCTCATTTGGCAATTTATCGGCCAATGCACCTCATTTTCACATCAAAATTGGTTCAATTGAACAGTTTAGAGATGATTTGGCTGAAATTCAAAAAACACTTCCTGTTGAAGATCAAATTATTCCAGAATACGATACCAGAAAAAATTGGGGTACAGAATTGTTGAGTTGGTTTCTACCCATTCTCATCATGATTGGTATTTGGTTGTTCATAATGAGAAGAATGACAGGAGGAGGAGCAGGTTCTCAAATCTTCAATATTGGTAAATCAAAAGCCACATTGTTTGATAAGGAAAGAAGCGTAAATGTTACGTTTAAGGATGTTGCGGGATTAGAAGAGGCAAAAGTTGAAATTCAGGAAATTGTGGATTTTCTAAAAAACCCTAAGCAGTATACAGCATTGGGAGCTAAGATTCCAAAGGGTGCCATGCTTGTTGGCCCTCCGGGAACGGGAAAAACCCTATTAGCTAAAGCAGTTGCTGGAGAAGCTCAGGTTCCGTTTTTCTCACTATCGGGTTCAGACTTCGTGGAAATGTTTGTTGGTGTTGGTGCTTCCAGAGTGAGGGATTTATTTAAACAAGCCAAAGAAAAAGCTCCGGCCATCATTTTTATTGATGAAATTGATGCCATTGGAAGGGCAAGAGGTAGAGGAATTGCTCAAGGAGCGAATGATGAGCGTGAGAACACGTTAAACCAATTGCTTACTGAAATGGACGGCTTTGGCACCAATAGTGGCGTGATTATACTTGCTGCCACCAACCGTGCTGATATTTTGGACAGAGCGCTTATTCGCGCAGGTAGATTCGACAGACAAATACATGTTGATCTTCCTGATCTCATTGAAAGAAAGGAGATTTTCAATGTTCACATGAAGCCTCTTAAATTGACAAAAGAAGTAGATGCGGATTTCTTGGCAAGACAAACTCCCGGATTTTCAGGAGCAGACATAGCAAATGTATGTAACGAAGCAGCGCTGATAGCAGCAAGAAAGAAAAGAAAAAAAGTTACGCCACAGGATTTTATCGATGCCGTTGATAGAATTGTTGGAGGTTTAGAGAAAAAGAATAAACTTATAACTCCTGAAGAAAAGAAAGTAATTGCTTTCCATGAAGCCGGACATGCTTCTGTGAGTTGGTTAGTTGAATTTGCCAACCCATTGGTTAAAGTTACCATTGTTCCAAGGGGAAAATCACTTGGTGCCGCCTGGTATTTGCCAGAAGAACGTCAGATAACCACACGTGACCAATTGATGGATGAAATGTGTGCAGCATTAGGAGGTAGAGCAGCGGAGGAAATCATATTTGGTAAAATTTCGACTGGAGCATTGTCTGACTTGGAGAAAATTACCAAGCAGGCCTATGCTATGATTACCATCTACGGCCTCAATGAAAAACTTGGTCATGTCAGTTATTACGATTCTACTGGACAATCGGACTATAGCTTTTCAAAGCCCTACAGTGAGGAAACGGCAAAGTTGATTGATGCTGAAGTTAAGGCAATGATTGACAGTGCATATGAAAGAACAAAGAAATTACTTGTCAAACACAAAAAAGAATTGACCAATTTGGCGGACTTGTTGCTGGAGAAGGAGGTGATTTTTAAAGACGATCTGGAGAAAATATTTGGCAAACGAAAATTTGCAGAAAGAGGTCAGGAAGTGTTAGATTCGAATATTAATAAGGAGATACTAAAAGATGATAAGGCCAAACCTTCTACCAACGGAAAGGCTGTAAAAGATTCTCCAGATAAAACAGACAAGGATATTTCTCCGGAATCAGCGGATAAATCCTGAAGAATCTAATTCGAAGAAAGCTTTTATGGATAAAAAGCTCCTTATTCGCACATTAACCGGAATTGTTTTCATTTTGGCTACACTGTTTTCAGTGTATTTTGGACCTTATTCCCTGGCTATATTTTTATTAATCATTGTTGGACTTGGGTTAAACGAATACAATGGGCTACTGAAGAAAATGAAACATGCCTACATCAAGTCTTCAGTTTATTTTGGTTCCGTCATTTTCTTGCTTTTAATTCTCATTAAAAATGATCTGGTAAATGAACGGTTCATCTGGTTGGTACTTATCGTATTGCTTTTTTTGATAAACGTTATTCTATTACGAAGAAGACATAAGCCCCTTGTTCGCCTTTCCAGTTCTGTTTTCGGAATACTTTATTTAGTCATTCCATTTTATTGTCTTTATTCCATTGCTTATTTTGATGGTGAGACCTTTTTGCTCGTCTACGATGGTTTTTTTGCAATTGCCTTTTTTACACTGATGTGGAGCAATGATACGGGAGCCTACCTGGTTGGAAAATCTATAGGTAAAACAAAACTTATCCCCAAGGTATCTCCAAAAAAAACAGTTGAAGGTACCGTAGGTGGATTCATTTTTACAGTGGTTGCCGCCTTGCTTATTTATTATTACTCAAATACCTTTCATTGGATTGATTGGTTGAGCATTGGTTTTTTGATTTCAGTATTTGGAACCTTAGGAGATCTATTGGAATCTTTATTTAAAAGGTCTGCAGGAGTGAAGGACTCTAGCAATTTATTACCTGGCCATGGCGGTATTCTCGATCGATTTGACAGTGCCCTTATAGCAGCTCCTGTTGTGTTCGCTTACCTCAAGATTACAGCACTTTAACTTTTGAAGCTTCTTTTAATTTTTAAATTTGCCGTGGATAATGAAAATTCACAAGGAAGGCTATAAGATAATTCTGATTTCAAGCATCATTTGGATAGCTACGAATGCGTTGTGTTATTCATTTGAATTGAATAATATCATTTTCTGGAGTTGGTTGATATTGTCTTCAGGAACTTATGCTTGGGTGATATCCTTTTTCCGATCTCCTCAGCGAAAGTTAACAATCCAGGATAATACAATACTGTGCCCAGCAGACGGAAAACTGGTGGTAAATGAATTGGTGGAAAATACAGAGTATCACAATCAAAAATTCAGGCAATTGTCTGTGTTTATGTCTCCCTTTAATGTTCATGTAAATAGATACCCCATTGCCGGAAAAATTGAATACGTGAAATACCATGCGGGTTCTTATTTAGTAGCCTGGCACCCTAAATCTTCTACTGAAAATGAGCGCACCACAGTTGCCATGAAAACAAAAGACGGCCAACCAATTTTATACAGACAGATTGCAGGAGCCATGGCCAGGAGAATAGTGAATTATGCAAAAGAAGGATTGAATGTTTCTCAAGGCGAAGAATGTGGATTCATAAAGTTTGGTTCGCGTGTAGATATTTTAATTCCACCTGACATGGAAGTAAAGGTGAAGTTGGGTCAGACGGTAAAGGGTGGAGTTGATGTACTGGCTCAATGGTAGTTAGAGAATAAACTGTGACGCTAGTGTAAGCGTGACAGACCAAAAAAGTACAGCAAGAATTAAAATTGGCAAGGTGCGTTTTTGAGTGTTGAAGAATCGTGCTGCTATGACAGAACCTAATGGAATTGAAAGCAATACAGGAGTAATCAATGCCAATCCATATAACCCCCACTTACCTTTTACTTTCACAATCATTTTGTTTTTTCTTGAAAACGTTTTTTGTTGACGATTTTTTCTAAATTTTCGAGCGAATCTGTCATATTGATTAAATATGAATTCTCCGAAATAATAAAACACCACGATGCCCAATATTCCACCAGATGATGTGATCATCAAAGTTTCTAGTGTGTTATATCCACTTGAAATAGTTATTCCAGGTGCAAAAAAAAACTTGGTGGCGCTTATTGAAAGTAAAAATAGAATTTCGACCATATCCTAGTTTGGAAACAACTAGTGGCAAAGTTAATCAATCCAATCTTTGATGGGTCAAAACACGTCTTTCATACCATTGTCTGCAAAACTGAAATATCCTTTGTTTGATATGATCAGATGATCCACCACAGCTATATCCAATAACTTGGCTGAAGAACTTATTTTTTGAGTGACCATTATGTCTTCTTTGCTGGGTTTAAGACTGCCGGATGGATGATTATGCACCAATATGATTGAGCTGGCAAGATAATTAACAGCGTGCATAAAAATGACTTTTTGATCAACAACCGTTCCGGCAATTCCACCAATACTTATTCGAATTTGGTGTAATACTTTGCTTGCTCGATTGAGTAAAATGATCCAAAATTCTTCCTGGACCAAATGTTCCAGTTTTTTTCGGATAAGTGCATAAGCATCTTTACTGCAGACAACACTAATGAGGTCATCTTCTTCTTTTAGCATTTGACGTTTTCCAAATTCCAGGGCAGCCTTTATTCTCACTGCTTTGACTGTACCAATACCTTTGAATTTCTGAAAATCCTCTAGACTAAGTGCATTCAGTTTTTTAAAATCATTTGAGCAGGAGTGAAAGATGCGTTGTGATACGAGCAAGGCATTAAAGTCTGGGGTGCCAGATCCAATGATGATAGCTAAGAGTTCACTTTCTGAAAGGTTTTCAGCACCAATATCAACGAGTTTCTCACGTGGCCGATCCCGTATGGCCAATTCTTTTAATAACATATTCCCAAAAAAAAAGCCCTCCGAAGTTACGAAGGGCTTTCTGGGTTTTTATATTTTCAAATCACTTTTGACCAGCATGTCGACTCACCTGTGATTTCAAGTTAGCCGCCTTATTTGCATGAATAATATTTCTTTTCGCCAACTTATCAATCATTGAAGTTACCTTAGGTGCCATCTCACCAACTTTCTTCTTATCTCCTGTGGACAACAATGTCTTTAAAGCTGATCTCATGGTCTTTGCGTAGTACTTGTTATGAATTCTACGCTTATTAGACTGCTTTATTCTTTTTATTGCGGACTGATGATTTGCCATTTTTTAAAGCTCAATTTTTTCGGACTGCAAATATATTATTTTTTTTCTGCCTTTTCCTAGTTAAGGCAAACTATTCTTAAAATCTTCATACCTACTATCAAATGTGGAATTTCCATCGCACATCAATTCTTCCTTTTTCGCTTTTATATCATTCACCCGATCTGAAGGCTCAGGATGTGTACTTAAAAACGTTGCTCCGCCACCTCCACCGGCGTTCACAATTTTTTCAAAAAACGCAGATGCACCGTCTGCCTGGTAGGCTGTAGGGCACAAATAAATTACTGAAAATTCATCCGCTTCCGCCTCATTTTTTCTACTAAACTTTAAATTCCACAAACCCGCAACTACCTGCCCCAATACAGAAGAATCACCTAATAGCAAGTCAACAACCACGCCTTTTAAACTGGATGTGGTCAATTGATCCGTAGAATGTCGACGATCTGCATGAGCAATTTCGTGACCCAATACACCGGCAAATTCATGCTCAGTATCTAAGAATTTAATAATTCCCGTGTATACATAAATATACCCTCCGGGAGCAGCAAAGGCATTCAAAACATCATCATCATGAATGATTTTCACACTCCATTCAAATCGATCTTCAAATCGAACCCTTCCTGTATTTAATATAGAATCTCTGATTCTTCTCAAATGTGCATAAGCCTCAGGATATTGCTGTTCATCGAGAATAGGGTATTCATCAGGATTGGATAAAATTTCCTGATCCAATTGTTTTCCAAGTTGGATATCATCATTTATTGAAAAGAAATTAATTGACGTATCCGGTGGAACATCATCGTCTTTCTTGCAACCAGACCAAATAAACAATAGTATGGTCAACAAATAAATAGCATTAATCTTCATGGCAATCACAATGGGTATTAGACATTCTCACTTCACGAATTTCGGCATTTTTATCACAAGATGTAATGTTCATCTCAACCGGTGAGCCAGTCGAATGGGTATATTCCAGAAAATATACCGGACATTCACCACTTCGAACATCACTTTTATCAAAATCGATATAGGCCTCATTTATGATTGAATCAATGTTAGCTGTATCAATTTGTAAGCAATTGATTTGACATAAAGCCTGAGAACTATAGTGAATGGAATTGCTTGTAAGTTTTGCTTTGATTTGCTCTTTTGGTAACCATGGGTTTGAATCCCTGTTCTTAGAAATGAAATAAACGGCAACAAATCCCAGAATCACTCCAAAGAAATAAAAACGTAACCTTCGCCCAAACGTCATAAACTAGTGCAAATTGGGCATTAATAGATCCAAATCTTTGTATGGAAGGTTGAATGTTTCCGCCAAGTATTTATTGGTCAACACACCTTTATAGATGTATATTCCTTTTTGAATGCCCTTGTACTTTCGAATGGAACTTTCAATTCCACCTTCTTCGCCCGCTTCCAACAAAGCAGGAGCAAACACATTGCTCAACGCATACGATGCAGTGCGGGCAACACGTGAAGCAATATTTGGCACACAATAATGGATTACCCCATGTTTGGTGAACGTAGGGTTTTCATGTGAAGTAATCTCCGAAGTCTCGAAGCATCCTCCTTTGTCAATACTTACGTCAACAATAACACTACCTTCTTTCATTTTTTCCACCATGGATTCGCTTACAATACATGGGGTTCTACCACCGTCGGACGCTCGAATTGCTCCAATAACCACATCAGCTTGTTGCAATGCTTTTGATAACATATTTGGCTGCAAGATGGAAGTGCTGATTCGCTGGCCAATATTGTCTTGTAAGCGTCTCAGCTTATAGATGCTATTGTTAAAAATTTTAACCGAAGCTCCCAATCCCAAAGCAGATCTTGCGGCAAATTCACCCACCGTTCCTGCACCAAGAATCACGACGGATGTAGGTGATATGCCAGATACACCTCCAAACATCATTCCTTGTCCTCCCATGTTATTACTTAGGTGCTCAGCAGCAATCAGAATGGAAGAATTCCCTGCTATTTCTCCCATAGCTCTTACAATTGGATATATACCATCTTCATCTTTAATGTAATCATAGGCTATGGCGGTAATCTTTTTGTCGATCAGCTGTTTTAAGAAATTTTTGGGCTGAATAGGCAACTGCAAAGCAGAAATTAAGGTTTGATTGGTACTCATCATACCTATCTCTTCCATGCTGGGAGGTTCAACTTTGAGAACTAAGTCAGCCTTGTAAACATCTTCCGTATTTCTGACAATTTCAGCCCCTGCCTCCGAATATTCATTGTCCTTAAAATTTGCTGCAGCCCCGGCATCTGATTCGATCAATACCCGATGACCATTGTTGACCAGCAAAGCTACAGCATCAGGTACCAATGGGACCCTTTTTTCTTGAATGGAAATTTCTTTAGGAATGCCAATATATAGTTGGCTTTTTTTTCGAGGAACTTCAATCATCTCCTCTTGTGGCATAAATCCCTTTGCAAGAGATTTGAGAATGTCATCATTAGGTGTCATGTGCCTCCAATTTAATTTTTCTTCCGGTTGCCATTACCGCAATCTTTACTTTTACGAAAGAAAAATTAAAAAGTTTCAATAATTTTTCCGGCCACTCCACAAAGCAATAAATATCAGTTCTGTCAAGGTATTCCTCTATCCCTAATTCGATTAGTTCATCCTCTTCCTCTATTCGATACAAATCCATATGAACCATTTTTTCTTGAGTTGGAAGAGTATATTCATTTATGATAGAAAAAGTGGGGCTGTTTACGTCATCTTCACAACCCAATGTTGCTGCAAATGCCTTTACAAGTGCGGTTTTTCCAGCACCCAAATCACCCTCCAACATAAAATACCGGTGATGGGGAAAATGATCTTGAATTTGCTTAGCAACATAAAGCAATTCACCTTCCTTATTGATGTCAAACTCCAATTATTTCGGCGTTAACGTAATGTAAGGAATAACTACCTCTTCCAATGATAATCCACCATGTTGGAATGTCTTGCGATAATATTTAACATAATGGTTGTAATTGTTAGGATAGGCGAAAAACATGTTTTCCTTAACAAAAACAAAGGCCTGACTCACATTAACTTTAGGAAGATAAATATCACCTGGATTTTTGGAGAAAAGGACATCTTTTTCTTGAAAGCTCAAGTTTTTACCCTGCTTGTAACGCAAGTTTGAGTTAGTTTCTCTATCTCCAACAATTTTACTTGGTTCATTCACCAATATGGAGCCATGATCTGTTCCTATCACCACCTTTCCTTTTCGTGCTGCAATTTCTTTTAGTGCATCAAACAAGGGTGAATGTTCAAACCATGAAAGAGTTAATGAACGATAAGCAGCTTCATCTTCCGCTAATTCTCGAATGATTTCTGTATCCGTTCTTGCGTGTGACAACATATCGACAAAGTTGTAGATGATCACATTCAATGGATTCTTCATCATATTGGGGATGCGGTCAATCAATTTTCGTCCATAATTATGGTTGAGAACTTTATTGTAAGAAAATGAGATATTATGTCCCAGACGCTGTAATTGATGCTCCAACAATTCTTTCTCATGTTGATTTTTCCCTCCAGGTTCATCATCATTTAACCACAAATTGGGGTATTTCTTTTCAATCTCAGAAGGCATCAATCCCGCAAAAATGGCATTTCTCGAGTATTGCGTGGTAGTAGGCAAAATGCTATAAAACGCATCTTCATTGTCAATCCAGAACAAATCACTGATTAGATGTGATATAGCCCTCCATTGATCCATTCGAAGATTATCAATGAGAACAAAAAATAACGATTCATCATTGTTGATTTTTGGCGAAATGTGTTGCTTAAAGAAGTTATGGGACATCACAGGTGCGTCATCTGGATTATTTAACCAGTATTGGTAATTGTCTTCAACAAATTTTCCAAATTGACGATTTGCTTCATTTTTTTGCATGAGCAGCACCTCTTCCATTCCTGAATCCTGAGATTTCTCCAATTCCAATTCCCAATAAACCAGCTTTTTGTAAATCTCAACCCAATCTTCATAATCCATCTGACTACTCAATTGAATTCCAATATTTCTAAACTCCTGCTGATAATCTGTGGTGGTCTTCTCACTGATCAGACGTTCTGTATCCAAATTTTTCTTGATGGAAAGTAAAATTTGATTTGGATTTACAGGTTTGATGAGGTAATCAGAAATCTTACTTCCAATAGCTTCCTCCATGATGGACTCCTCTTCATTTTTGGTAATCATGATTACCGGCATATCAGGTGCAGAGGATTTTACACTATCAAGCGTTTCCAATCCCGAAAGTCCTGGCATGTTTTCATCTAGAAACATAATATCAAAATGCTCATTGTCCATTTTGTCCAAAGCGCCATCTCCACTGTTGGCAGTTTCTACCTGATAACCTTTGTCTTCAAGAAACAGAATATGCGGTTTCAACAATTCTATTTCATCATCCGCCCATAAAATTTTTATCTTTCTCATCGATTTTTAATTTCTTTCTAGATACATGTCGACATTAAAGATTGTGACGACATTTGTACAAAAATATAGCTTAATTGAATTCTCCTTCAAACTATAAACGTAAAATATTCAACGATCCTATTTATGGATTTATTTCTATTCCCTCGAAATTAATTTTTGATTTAATAGAACACCGGTATTTTCAGCGATTGAGAAGGATTAAACAGCTGGGTACCACCCATCTTGTTTATCCTGGTGCATTGCATACTCGTTTTCACCATGCATTAGGAGCTATGCACCTAATGATGACCGCTTTGGATATTTTGAGAAAAGAAGATGTTGAAATCAGTGAACATGAATACGAATCTGCATGTGTAGCAATTCTATTGCATGATTTAGGTCATGGACCCTATTCACATTCTCTTGAATTTGCACTCATCAAGGAAATTCAACATGAGGAAATCTCATTGGCCATGATGAATCAATTGAACAAAGAATTTGAAGGTCAACTTGATACTGCCATTGCCATATTTAAAGGAGATTATCAAAAAAGATTTTTACACCAATTGGTTTCCAGTCAATTGGACGTTGATCGATTGGATTACTTAAAACGAGATAGTTTTTATACAGGCGTTACGGAAGGTGTTATCGGTTCAGAAAGAATATTATCCATGTTGAGGGTGCATAATGAAGAATTGGTTATCCAATCAAAAGGTATTTATTCCATTGAAAAGTTTTTGATTGCAAGAAGGTTGATGTATTGGCAAGTTTACCTTCATAAAACAGTGGTAGCTGCAGAAAAACTTCTGGTGAATATTCTGAAGAGAGCCAAAGAATTGGCAGCAGAAGGACATCAGTTATTTGCCTCTCCGGCCTTGTCATATTTTTTGCGAGTAGCATCGGTGGATATATTCGATTTGTCAAAACTAGAGTTTATTGAAAAATTTAATCTGCTGGATGATAATGATGTTTATTTAAGCATAAAAGTTTGGACGGACCATTCCGATCCCGTATTGTCTCAATTATCCAAAAATTTTGTTGAAAGACATTTGTATAAAATTAAAATCAGCAAAGAACCTTTTAATGCTGTGGAAATAGAGGAGCAATTTGGTAATATGGAAAATTCAAAACTCGTATCGCCTGAACATAAGGCATATTATGTCTTTACCGGCAAACTTGAAAATAATGCCTACAATCCTGAGATAGGAAAAATTACCATGTTGGATAAGCATAATAACATAATGGATGTATCAGATGCCGCTGATTTAATGAATATTTCAGTATTGACAGAACCTGTCCAGAAGTATTTTCTTTGTTATACTTCCTGAATTCACCAATTGTTGGGTCTCCAAGTTTAAAATTTTCTACTTTTGACATGATTTTACCAACGGTGGCTTCGTAGTTGCTGTTTGTAATTGCCAATTGTTAAAGCAAATACATGGGTGATAAGCAGAGAACAATAGAAAAAGAAGTTAAAGTAACTGGTATAGGTTTGCATACGGGGAAAGTATCAAATATGCTTTTCAAACCTGCCAAAGAAGGAACCGGTTATGTTTTTAAGAGGACTGATTTAGAAGGGCAACCAACCATAAAAGCTGACGTTGACAATGTAGTAGATACGGCCAGAGGAACTACATTGGAACAAGGAGGTCATAGAATTCACACAGTGGAACATGCATTGGCTGCTGTTTACAGCTTGGGAATTGACAACCTTGAAATGGAAATGGATGGTCCTGAAGTACCAATTATGGACGGTAGTTCCTATCCTTTCTTGACCGCATTGGAAAGTGCTGGTATTAAAGAACAGGATGTTGATAAGGACTATTTTGTTCTCGAAGAAAATCTCTCTTATGAAGACGAGGAAAGACAAACTGAAATGTTGGCTGTACCTCAGGATGAATTTCGGGTAACCGTTATGGTGGATTATCATTCCCGAATTTTGGGAACGCAACATGCATCCATGTATCACTTGGGAGAATTCAAAGAAGAGATTTCTCAATGCAGGACGTTCGTATTCTTAAGAGAACTTGAACAGTTAGCCAAAAATGGTTTGATTAAAGGAGGTGACTTAGATAATGCCATTGTTTTGGTTAATGAAATTCCTACTCAAGAGAAATTAGATGAGCTCGCTGATTTATTGGATAAGCCGCATGTGCAGATTAAAGAGACGGGTGTCTTAAACACTACTAATCTGCATTTTGACAATGAGCCGGCAAGACATAAATTATTGGATATCGTAGGGGATTTGGCGTTAGTGGGTAAACCAATTAAGGCACATATCCTGGCCGCCAGACCAGGTCACAAGGGCAATACGGAATTTGCTAAACTGATCAAAACTAAGATCAAGGAAAATCGACGCAACAAAACTCCAAAGTTTGATTTGAATCAAGCACCTTTGTACGATATCAATGGAATCCAAAAGCTCATTCCACACAGATACCCTATGATTTTGGTAGACAAAATTCTGGAATTAACGGAAAATTCTGTGGTAGGAGTGAAAAGTGTCACAATGAATGAATGGTTTTTCCAAGGCCATTTTCCAGATAGTCCTGTTATGCCTGGTGTTTTAATTATTGAAGCAATGGCCCAAACCGGGGGTATTTTAGCGTTGAACAATGTTAGTGACCCAGAAAACTACCTGACTTACTTTATGAAAATAGACAATGCGAGATTTAAAAATAAAGTGGTTCCAGGTGACACATTGATTTTTAAATTGGAATTGCTCTCCGAAATCAGAAGAGGGATATGCCATATGAATGCTGTTGCATACGTTCGCGATAAAGTGGCGGCAGAAGCAGAGTTAATGGCTCAAATTGTTAAACAAGATTAGAAAAACACAGCATGATCTCTCAAAAAGCTGAAGTAAACAGCAATGCCAAAATAGATAAGGGAGTTACTATTGAATCATTTTCTGTAATTGAAGAAGATGTTGAAATTGGAGAAGGAACTTGGATTGGCCCCAATGTAACCATAATGAATGGTGCCAGAATTGGTAAAAATTGTCAAATTTTTCCTGGGGCAGTCATTTCAGCCATTCCTCAAGATTTGAAATATCAGGGAGAAAAAACTACGGCTGAAATTGGCAACAACAGCATTATTAGAGAATGCGTTACAATTAACAAAGGTACAGCAGACAGACACAAGACGGCTCTGGGTGACAATTGTTTAGTCATGGCCTATTCACATTTGGCCCATGATGCCATTGTTGGAAACAATGTTATTCTGGCAAATAACGCAACCATAGCCGGACACGTGGTTATTGAGGATTTTGCAATTCTTGAAGGTATTGTTGCCGTTCAACAATTTGTTCGCATCGGGGCTCATTCTTTTATTACCGGAGGATCTTTGGTTAGAAAAAATGTCCCTCCTTTTGTCAAGGCGGCTCGTGAGCCGATATCTTATGCTGGAATTAACTCGGTTGGTCTTAAAAGAAGAGGGTTCGATCTGGAAAGCATTCATTTAATTGAAGACATTTATAGAATTCTTTACGTGAAGGGCGTGAACATATCAAATGCTGTTTCCGAAATTCAAGACGAAATCGAAGACTCCCCTTACAAAACACAAATTTTAGAATTCATAGATAAGTCAAGTAAGGGAATTATTCGAGGTCCTTTATCCTGATATGCAAGTTGAACTTTCAGAAATTGGAAAACGATTCGGTCGATCCTGGGTTTTCAAAAATGTAAATTGGAATTTTGAATCTGGAACGTGTTGTTCAATCACCGGACCTAACGGATCGGGAAAAACAACTATGCTGAAAATCATATCCGGATTTGGACTACCGGACAAGGGAGAAATCAAGTATAGATTAAATAATCAAGAATTCTTGACTTCTGATTTGTACAAAGAAGTTTCTGTTGCTGCCCCATATTTACATTTGATTGAATCGTATACCATCCAAGAACAAATTGAATTTCACGAAAAATTGAAACCATTTGATTTCAACCTTTCTTCTAAGGATGTTTTACAGTTGTTGAATATGGAATCAAGTTCTCAAAAATTCATTCATGATTGTTCAACTGGAATGAAACAACGAATAAAATTGGCGCTTTCTATCCTCAATTCAGGAACCCTGTTGCTCTTAGATGAACCCGCTAGCAACCTGGATCAAGAGGGTGTCACATGGTATCATCAATTACTGGAAAAATATACAGCCAATAAAACAGTCATAATTTGTACAAATCATCCCAATCTGGATACCGTAAAAATTGACAATAACTTACAGATTACTGATTTCGTTTCTAAAGCCCTATAAGCCTATTCCATAGTTTGCCATTATTCTTAGATTTGTAGCTTAAACTATACAGAATGGCGACTACTGCTGATTTTAAAAATGGTCTTTGTATTAAGTACAACAACGATTTGTACACCATTGTTGAATTCCAACATGTAAAACCTGGAAAAGGACCAGCTTTTGTAAGAACAAAGTTGAAGAACCTTAACAACGGTAAAGTAATTGATAACACGTTTAACGCTGGGGTAAAAATTGAAACGGTTCGAATCGAAAACAGAACGTATCAATACTTGTATAAGGATGATGTGGGATTTCATTTTATGAACAGCCAAACCTATGAACAAATTTCACTGGAGCCCCATTTAATTAATGCTCCAGATTTCCTGAAAGAAGGAGATAACGTGAATATATTGTTTCATGCAGAAGAAGAGTTGCCAATGTCATGTGAGCTTCCTCCTTTTGTAGAGTTGGAAGTAACGTATACTGAACCTGGTATTAAAGGTGACACAGCCACTAATACACTTAAGCCAGCAAAAGTTGAAACAGATGCCAATGTAAATGTTCCGTTGTTCATTGAAACCGGTGACAGAATAAAAATTGATACACGTACAGGAGCCTATTCTGAAAGAGTAAAATAAACTCGAATGAAATTATTTCCGCAGAAATCCGTAAAGGAAATTGCTGACCTTCTTGACATAACCTTTGTTGGTGATGGGAATATTCCAGTGGAAGGATTAAATGAAATCCATCGGGTTGAACCAGGAGACATCGTATTTGTTGATCATCCTAAATATTATGAAAAAGCCTTAAAGTCGGCGGCCACTATTGTATTGATCAACAAAGAAGTTGAGTTACCGGAAGGTAAGGCGCTTTTGCTCTCTGACGATCCTTTTAGAGATTTTAACAGGTTAAGCTCCATTTTTTCTCCGTTTAATTTTGATTTTTCTGCAGCATCTGCACGAAATGATATTTCGGATAGTTGTAGAATTGATGACAGTGTTCGCATTGCACCAAATGTGAAATTTGGAGAAAACGTTATCATTTATCCAAACGTTACCATATATAACAATGTTGAAATTGGTAATGATGTAATTATTCACGCAGGATCGACCATTGGAGGACATGCTTTTTATTACAAAAACAGACCTGAAGGCATGGACAGATTATTGACTTGTGGTGGTGTGAGAATTGAAGACAAGGTGGAAATTGGTGCTTGTTCAACCGTAGATGCAGGTGTGACAGCATTGACCATAATTGGAAGAGGAACCAAAATTGATAACTTGGTACAGGTTGGGCACGATACCATAGTAGGAAAGAATTGTATTCTGGCTGCTCAGGTTGGGTTGGCCGGTTGTGTAGAGGTACAAGACGGTGTAAAACTATGGGGTCAGGTAGGTGTGGCAAGTGATATAGTTATTGGAGAGAACGCTGAACTGATGGCCCAAACAGGGGTGAATAAAAGTCTTGAAGGCAACTTGAAGTATTTTGGTACTCCAGTTGGAGAGGCGGGAGAAAAAATGCGAGAAATCATTTATATTCGGAAACTACCAGAGCTCTTCAATGCCAAGGATAAATAATCCATGACCGCAAAACCGAAAGATAGCAGGACTACAAAAAAATTGGCCGAGCGGAATTTCAAGTTAAATACATTACTTGAGATTACGCATGCTATCAATAACAATGAATCTACAGAAACCCTTATTGCGGTTTTCAAAAAAATCATAGTTGAAGAGCTAGGTATAGGAAAGGTATTGTTGTTCAGTCATAATCAAGAATGGAGACGCATCATTACCAACGGAATAGAAGAGGCAGATGCAAACATTGACATTCAACAAGACCTGTCTTCATATGAAAAAATCACAGTTTTAACCGGTCATGAAAACGTTAAGTTGAGAAAGTTTGACGTTTTGTTGCCTGTAACTCATAATTCCAGAAAAATAGCCTATCTATTACTTGGTGACTTGGATGTAGAAAAAATAGAAGTAAGTCCTATAATTCGACATCTTCCTTATATCCAGACGTTTACCAATATTTTCAGCGTGGCATTGGAAAACAAAAGACTATATGCTGAAAATATTCTTCAGGCAAGAATGGAAAGAGAATTGGAATTAGCTTCCAGAATGCAAAACATGCTCATTCCAATTGAACTTCCAAACAATCAGCATTTGGAAGTGGATGCCTATTACAAGCCCCACCATAAAGTTGGCGGTGATTATTATGACGTTATCCATACGTCTGAACAAGAATTTTTCTTTTGCATGGCCGACATTTCCGGAAAAGGAATATCTGCGGCCCTGTTGATGTCTAATTTTCAGGCCAACTTGAGAGCTCATTTGGAACACAATACCAATTTGGATGAATTGATTCAAATTCTCAATCATAAAGTTGAATTAAACACCAAAGGCCAAAATTTCATCACTTTATTTATCGGAAAATACAACCTGCAAAACCGAACGTTGGAGTACATCAATGCTGGCCACAATCCTCCTTTGCTTTTTCAAGCCGGTGATGTATCTGAGTTAGATGTTGGTTGTACCTTGTTAGGAGCATTTGAAGAACTTCCTTCTGTTAAAACAGGTCGAGTACAAATGATCAAGAATTCAATCCTTTTGTGCTATACAGATGGCATTTCTGAAATTGAAAATGACATGAATGAAGCATATGGTGTGGATAAAATGAAATCACTTTTGATCAAGTCTCAAGCTGCGCCTATTTCTTCGTTGAATGAAAGTATTTTAAAGGATATTGATGCCTTTAGAGGACCTAGCAAATACGACGATGACGTCGCCTTATTGGGTTTCCGATTTTACTAATAATTTCTTGTGATAGATTTCTAAAGAAATCAACATTGCCACCATTCCCCAGAATGGTACAGAAGCTTTGTCTGTATCCAAATAATTGTTGAGGAAGCCGTGGGCTAAATAGGTCGTGAGACCACAAATAATCAATAAGACCAATTCTTTGATCTCCTTATTTTCTGTTCGATGATAAAGCCTGGATGCCGAAACATAAATGGCAATTACAATGACAATAAATGATAAACTTCCAAGTACCCCAGATTCTGCCAACGGGCCAATGTATTCGCTATGTGCATTGCCTCGATTTCCAGCATTGGTGCTGATGATCGTCTTACTACCTGAATGCTGATAAGGCGCATACAAAAACGCATATGTTCCGGGTCCCCAGCCTAACATCGGTTTTTCCTTAAACATCTTGATGGCCGCTTCCCATCGATTAATTCTTTCCAGGTTTGAGGCGTCCGTGCTCACATTGGACATGGATTGAATATGTTCTGAGAACTTAACAGAAGAATCTTGACGATTTTTGTTCAGTTTGATCATCAGCTGATTCCAATTTAACGCCAAAATACATAAGGCCAATACGCCTGCACCAAAAACATATTTAAAGTTGATTTTCAGTTTATAGAGAAAATATACTCCGGTTGCGGCAAGGAGACTTAACCAGGCTGCACGTGTATAAGATAGCACAATGGCAATGCCAAAAATGACAATCAACGAACCTGCAAGAAATCGGACAGGTAAATTAGGTTTGCGCACGAAATGAAATAAAATTGGAAAGATCATCACAAGAATGGCACCATAGGAAGTATGATCTTTAAAAAAAGGCCACATCACCCAATGGGACGCATCTGAAGTAAATCCAAACGTATAATGCCTGTATATGGTGTAAAAAATAACAATGGTCAACGGAATGATGAATAACCAAAAGAATCGTTCAATATTTTTATATCGCTGAAAGATGAATATTCCCAGGTAATATATACTCAGTAAAAACCACATCCTGGCAACCACAAATTTGAACGATACGAAAGGCAATTCACTGGTAATAGTGGTAATTATCAACCAAAAAAAGTTAAACACAATAGCCAGGGTAATGGGATGTTTAAGAGGAATTCGATCAATCTTCTTGTCCCAAATCAGGCGAATTAATAAAATGAGCATTATTCCAAACATCAACGGCTCAGTTGGAATATACATGCCCACACCCCCGAGTTCCAGATTTTCCAAATTCAATGACAAAGGCGTCATGAAAACAACAAACATAAATAGCTTGTCAATTGCAAAAAAGGCAAGAAACACCAATAATAATGCAACTGGGATGAGGGTGAACCAATACATCTCCAGATACAGAAACATCGCATTCAGGGCAATAAAAATTGCCGAAGCAACATAAATGATCTGATTAAAATATCGGTTGAGAATCATGAATTCAACGCTATGAAGTTCCCAAGCGAAGATTTTGCAGTGTCCTCGCCACCATAATGGTTATCAAACACAGCAGAAAAGATGCAATGGTTGAAGAAACAACAATAAGCCAACGAATGGGATAACTTTTCCGTTCAGCCGGTGTAGCTTGGTTAACAATGAACTTGTGCTCCAGACTCTTTTCCGCATCAATTTTGGCTTCAGCATATTTGGCTTTTAAAAAACTAAGTTGTTTTCTGTCCCATTCAAAATTGTCCCGAATGGAAATATAGATTCCTCCATATTCAGCTAGAGTAGCAAGTTGATTTTCAATTACTTTTATTGCGTTCTTATTGTTCTTCAATGTGGCAACAGCCAATTGTTCCGTTAATACTTCAGATTGAGACTCAGGGTCATGAACACCCATGGCTCTGATTTTTGCCAATGAGTCCTCCATCTGTTGCATGTAATTCATCATTCCAAAATATTCTCCCTCAACAATTTCCAATGCTTCCAGAGCAATTTTTTTACGCATTCTATTTTTTACAGTATCAAGAAGAGAAGCAATGTCATTTGCAATAAGTGCCGCAGTATCAGGATTTCGATCCAAAACTTCCACCTTAACGGACATAAATTCCGTTTGTTCAAATGATATGTTGCTGTTGAACTTACGCGTAAGTTTAGTCAGCTTAAACGGGTCATCTTGTTCAATTTCATAATGATTCATCAAATCATACTTATTGATGATTCGATTTCGAATTTCGTCAGAGTTCAAAATTTGAAGCAATTGCTCCGCTTGCTCTTCTTCTCCCAATTCCAGCACATCATCTTTGCCACCAAAATTGTCGGCAATAAGTGCCTTAGAGATGGAATTGGTAGTGGTAGGGAACATGATGACCGTAGACTTGTATTTTTCTTCAATTAATAATGATATAATTGAAGATACGATAGCCGCAGCAAAGGAAACGATGATTAATATTTTCCTGTATTGATAAACAAATACCAATAAATTTCCTGAACTAAAGTCAAATGAATTTTCTGTCTTTTCTGACATAATATGTTAAATAATGAGTTGGCTAAATTAGAATTTTTTACACAAAGAAAGCCTCATTTATTTGTGGTTACCAGCTTTCGTAAATCTTTGATAGTTATAAGCTTTAGACCTAAAGTAAGGGCAATTGCCAAACTTGATACCATCAGGCAATTAATAAACCAATGAAAAGGCAATTTCATAGAAAAAGCGGATACCACAAAAAGTACCACGGCAAACAATGCCCATTTCACCATCCTAAAAGAAATGAGAGGAAATGAATATTCTTTCAAAATGACAATAATATGCGCAATCACCACAATGGATTGTGTCACAATACTTGCATATGCGGCACCAATTGCTTGATGACTTGGTATCAGGTAATAGTTCAATACAAAATTTAATATCATTCCTACAATGGCAATTACATTTAAAAACTTCAAATGTCCGTCAGCGGTTAACAACGTACCGCATATATATACAATTGAAGAAAATACCCAGCACCACATTAAGATGCTGAACACTTGGCTCGATTTGATAATGTTTCCAACATACAATGCCGAGATAACATCGAATGCATAGAAACTAGACAGACAAGCCACCAAAATCGTTGGTAAAAAGATCAATTTTATGGCCGTAATAAACAAACCAAATACTGCTTCCTTCTCCTTTAAGAGATAAGCGAACATGGGAAGCAAAAGAGAAGAGAACAAAAATCCCAACATATTTGCAGCATCAAAAATTCGAAAAGCTTGTGCGTAAATTCCTGTTTCCGCAGCTCCATTCGGCAGCATCCTGTCCAACATAATTGAATCCAAACGGTAATAAAGCGTCATAAACAAAACCAGGGTTGCATAAGGTAGACTTCGCTTAATGACCATGATAAGAAAAGGAATATTCAGCTGTAGTTTGAAATGAACTGCTTTTTTAAGGACCAGCACAAAGACAAACAAAAAAGTCATTGAATAAGCTACGGTCTGAGCATAAACAAACCATAAAATCTCAAAATTTTGACGCAACGGAGAAAACAATAAAATGCCACAAAGTATAATCATCAAAAAGCGATCGGTAACTGAAATAACACTGTCCAATTTGAAATGATGCAAAGCAGATAAGTTGGATCTTAAATAAAGTGTAAATGATGCTAAAAACTGATTAAAAGCTAAGAACATGAGCATGTAAATTGCCGTCTTACTGTAATCCAACAATACGGCAAAAAGGATGGTAGATACGGCATATAAAATTCCCAGGAATATTTTGGCCGATATGATTCCGGAAAAATGTTTGGTGAGCAACTGTCTGTGCTGTGCAATATTTCGATTGTTGAAATTGGTAATTCCAAAGTCAAGAATCATATTCAATAGAATCGAAATATTGAATAGTGCAAAATACGTTCCGTAGGTTTCATTACCCATTAAATTTTGAACCTCCCGATCGATTCCGAAAATCCACACAGGTTTAACTACAAGATTAAGTAGTACAAGTATCGATAAGTTGGATATGAATTTCCGAATCATGAAATTTCTTCACAGTTCACTTAGAACTATTCTAACACTATAGACGACAGATAGACTACAAACATAATCAATCTGATACTTCGAGTAGCAAGAATTCCGAATCTCTCAGTAAGACTCATGGGAAAATAGATAAATTTGGTAGCTCCTTCTTGGCATGGAATTGAAAATAGCAGTAAATACCAAACATATGATTGAAGGTAAAATGGACGGAATAGGACGTTTTACCCAAGAGATTTTTACTCGTTTGTCTCATAAACACCCGGAAATTGAATTTCATTTTTTGTTTGACCGACCATTTGATGAAAAGTGGAATACCTTCAAAAATGTCAAACCAACGGTCATTTGGCCTAGAACGGTGCACCCGATATTATTTAAATACTGGTACAATATTGGAGTCAACAAATATTTGAAGAAAAATCAGGTAGATCTATTTGTCAGTCCTGATGGGTTTATTCCGAAAAAATCATTTACTAAAACCTTATCGGTTATTCATGACCTTAACTTTGAGCATTTACCTGACAAGCTTCCAGGTAAAATTACTCATATGTACCGCCGCAATTTCCCGTGGTTTGCCAGACAATCTACCAGAATTGCTACGGTGTCGGAATATTCAAAAAAAGACATTATAAAAACCTACGGAATTGCCGAAGAGAAAATTGATGTAGTATTTAATGGTGGCGAACAATTTGCAATAGAACATAATGATAAGGTGCATGGCCCTCCTTATTTCGTGTATATAGGTAGTATTCATCCAAGAAAAAATATAGATGGCTTGATCAAAGCTTTTGATTCGTTTAAGCAGTCCTCCAATTTACCTCATGAACTTCTCATTATCGGAAAACATATGTGGAACCCATCTGAAATCATGGGTATTCATGACTCATTGCAACATAAAAAATCAATTAAGTTTTTAGGAAGACTTCACGACAAAGAAGTCGCAAAATATCTGAAATCGGCGGAAGCCCTGGTCTTCGTCTCATTGTTCGAGGGATTTGGTATTCCGGTCTTGGAAGCTATGCAACTTGGCACATCTGTTATAGCTTCGAATACCACATCAATACCAGAAGTGGCCGGTGATGCTGCTTTGTTGGTTGATCCTACAAACATTAATGAGATTGCCCAAGCAATGAATAAAGTGGCAAGTTCGCCAGATTTCAGACAGGAACTGGTGGAAAAAGGTAAAGTGCGGAGCCAACAATTTTCATGGGATATGGCGGCAAAATTAATGTGGAAATCAATTAATAAAGCGCTTGGTGCTTAAGAAAAAATTTCAAGACAAATGGCCAGAGGCTGGTTGCGATGAGGCGGGAAGAGGATGTCTTGCGGGTCCCGTAGTAGCTGCTGCTGTCATATTGGGTAAGAAATTTCGAAATGCTGAATTAAATGATTCAAAAAAATTAAGCGAAAAGAAAAGAGCAGAACTGGCAGAAATCATCAAAAACGAAGCTTTGGCTTGGGCGATTGCAAAAGTTGATTGCCATGAAATTGATCAAATAAATATTCTTAATGCTTCATTTCTGGCTATGCACAGGGCGCTGGATCAACTCAAAACCAGACCTGAACATATCATAGTAGACGGAAATCGATTTAATCCTTATCCAAATGTTTCACATACCACCATTATTAAAGGAGATGCAAAATTCCTCTCCATTGCTGCGGCATCCGTTCTTGCAAAAACATGGAGAGATCAATACATGGAGGAACAACATCTAACGTATCCACAGTACTTATGGAGTAAGAACAAGGGGTATCCCACTAAAGAGCACCGGGATGCTATTCGTACTCATGGAAGCACAGCTTTGCACAGAAAAAGTTTTCGATTACTTCCAGAACAACTCGAAATAAAGTTTAATTAACTACGCACTGTTAATTGTTGAGTAGTTCAAAGTGAAGGAGCTTTCTGATTAGCAGTAATTTTGAACTGATTCTATTTTTATGAAAAAGGTCACTCAGATCATCATTCTGGTTGTTGTTCTTTTGGGATTTGCAACTCTTGGATATTGGGTATTTAGCGCTGAAGAGCCCACAAAACCGGCAGTTCATTCCATTCCAGGAGAACCATCGTTGATCATTCGTATTAATGATTTTCAAAATTTGTGGAGCGAGTTAAAAGAAACCAACTTGATGTGGCAAGAATTGGAAAAAATCGAAGGCTTTTACCAATGGCAGCAACAAATAGTTTGGTTGGATTCTACGCTCCAACAATGGCCAGACATTATTGATATTCTGGATAAACAATCTGTTTATTTGTCAATTTATGGTGGTGATCCACAAGATGAATTGTTGCTTACCATACCAGTCAACAGTGAAATGGAATGGAATACTGTAAATGTTTGGTTGATAGAACAATTTGCTGCATCAATGCAAAACTCAGGAAAAGGCGACTTCTATGTCATTGCTGAAAACAACGGTAATCAACTCTTTGCCAATTTTGATCAAGGAATTATATCTGTTTCCAACACACAGGCGTTGATTGAAAATTCCTTAGGAACAACCTCAGATTCTATAGTTCAAAGCACAAAAACCACTCAATTTTTAAAACTTCATAAAACTGCGGATGATCATGTAGATGCCAATGTGTATTTGAATTTTTCAAAACTGAATGACAATGTGCGGGACCAATTAAATTCTTCTACTACGCATTCGTTTGACAAATTTGAACATTACGGAAATTGGAGTGTGTTGGATGTTTCTTTGAAACCAAATAAGTTGATTTTAAGTGGTTTAACCGGGGTTTCGAATCAACGTTCGTATTTGGCTCTTTTTCAAAAGCAAAAACCTCAATCCATCAATATTGACAGGGTATTACCTTCTTCTACCATTTATTTTTTACAGTTCGGTGTAAGTAATTTTTACAAATACATCAGAGATTATAAACTATTTCTCGACAGCATAAATCACGTTCAAACCTTTACCGCATTGGAGTCTGAGCTGTTGGATAACTACAACTTCGAATTAATAACAGAAACCGGAATTTGGATTGGAAACGAATTTGGGTCGGCGAAGATTGAATCTGGAAATCAAAACGAACCCTTGTTGTTGTTCGGTATTTCAAATATGCGAAAAGCTCGTGAGGCCTTGTCCAGAATTTCAGTTGAATCGGCTGAAGAGATTACAAATTACAGAGATGTAGAGATCAAGAAATTAGCTGTGAATAATTTGTTTGGAAGAATGTTGGGAAGCAATTTTCATCTGGATGGTGAAAATTATTATTCCTTTATTTCGAACTACCTACTGATCTCCAATAAACCTGAAAACCTCAAGGTGACCATTGATGATTTTTTATCTGAGCAATTGCTTTACAAGCAAAGTGAATACATCAATTTTTCCAACAACATATCTGATTTGAGCAACATTGTATTATACGTTAAGGTTGGAGAAAGTCTGATGAATCTGCAAGATGATTTAAATGATGAACTCTGGGATATCATTGAAGAGAACTTGTCTTCTATTTCCAAGTTCGAAACCTTTGGAACTCAAATATCGTCAGGTTCAAAAAATTTATTATTTGAAAGTGTATATCTGAATTTCAACCCATCTGAGAAGAAAGAAAACCAAGTTTTATGGGAAGCACAATTGGATACAACCTTTGCATTTAAACCAAAAGTAACGGTCAACCATGTCAACTTTGCCAATGAAATATTTGTGCAAGATGATGCCAATAACATTTACTTGATTGACAATAAAGGAAATGTGTTATGGAAAAAACAACTAACTGATCCCATAATCAGTGAAATCTATCAGATTGATGTATACAACAACAACAAATTGCAATACCTGTTTAATACAGCCAATGCCTTGTACCTTGTTGATAGAAAAGGTAGATACGTTGAAGGGTATCCCATTAAATTTCCATACCTGGCAACCAATGGAATAACTGTCCTGGACTACGATAAAAAGAGGGATTACAGAATCCTTGTGGCATTGGAAGGAGGTTTAATTTATAATTATGATAGGTTTGGAAAAACGGTAAAAGGATGGGAGTTTAAAGGCTCAGATGACATTCGATTTCCAATTAAGCATTTTGTCTTAAACGGCAAGGATTACATTGTTGCGTTGACAGAGTCCGGACGGCCATTTGTTTTGAATAGAAGGGGAGAAGTACGATTAAAATTGAATATTGACGTTCCATTGTCTCCTGAAAATGGCTATTTCCTTGAAATAGGAAGTGATATTGGCCAATGCAAGATCGTCACCAGTGATAGCGTAGGAAACATTATTTATTCCTATTTCAATAATGAAGTAGAAAGACTAAATCTAGATGAACTTTCATCCTCTCATCGATTTGTCTATACGGATGTGAATAACAATGGCAGAAGAGACATCATTCTTTCTGATAGCAACTTAATGAGAATTTACAACCACAGAAAAGAAAAGCTATTCGAAATAGAAACAGAGAATCCAATAGCTGAACAACCGTTGACTTTTGTATTTAATGATGGTGAAATTCGATATGGTTTATTAGATAACACCATAGGAAAGATTTGGTTGTATCAGAAAGAAGGTCGTATATCCGAAAACTTCCCAAAACCCGGTAATAGCTTATTCTCCATCAGTGATATTAACAAAGATGGAACCTATAACCTGATTGTTTCCGTTGGAAACAAACTGGTTGTTTACAATCTCCAATAAATAATAACTCAGGAATTATGCCTTAGCCTTAGCTTTGGTCTTTGCTGGTGCTTTCTTAGCAGGCTCCTTTTTAACGGTTTCGTTTTCCTCCTTATTAATGTCTGGATCTACTAAGATTCGTCCACAATGTTCACAAACAATGATTTTCTTGTGGCTCTTGATATCCATTTGACGCTGAGGTGGAATTTTATTGAAACAACCCCCGCAAGAATCCCTTTCTACGGCAACAACAGCTAATCCATTTCTTGCATTGTTTCGAATTCTTTTATAAGCAGAAATCAATCGATCTTCAATGATTTTTTCTGCAGCAACAGAGCTTTTCTGCAATTGCGTTTCTTCCTTTTCTGTTTCTGCCGTAATTTCTTCTAGTTCAGATTTTTTGTGCTCCAAATCCTTTTTTCGTTCTTCCAAATTTGTTTTTGAATCATCGCGAATTTCGTTTTTGGTTTCAATGGACAATTCAGCTTCTTTGATTTTCTTTTCAGCCAATTGTATTTCCAAATTCTGAAACTCAATTTCTTTGGAGATAGAATCGTACTCACGATTATTTCGAACATTCATTTGCTGTTCCTCGTACTTTTTGATAGCCGCTTTGGAATCAGAAATCAAATTTTTCTTTTCAGAAATGGTCGTTTCCAATTCTTTCAACTCAGAATCAAAATTTTGCAGTCTGGTCTCTAATCCTACGATTTCATCTTCAAGATCTTGAACTTCCAATGGCAATTCACCACGAATGGTTCTGATTTTATCAATTTGAGAATCGATTTGTTGAAGATTGTACAACGCCATCAACTTTTCTTCTGCCGTTGACTCTTTTGGTGAGGCTGCTTTTTTAGCCATGCTTAGAACGTTTTAATTGGATTCGTATTTATATCCGAAAAATAGACGGCAAAAGTAGGAAATTTTTTACTTATAATCTCAGCAAAAAGTTCAGTTGTATACTGTTCGCTCTCATAATGCCCAATATCAATGATGGAAAGGTGTCCGTCCGCGTCAAAAAAGTCATGGTATTTGAAATCAGAAGACACAAAAACATCGGCTTGTTTGGCGATGGCAGAATTGAGTAAAAAACTCCCAGAACCGCCACATAAGGCAACAGTTGATACTTGAGGTTTGACTTGTTCCGTATGACGAATTACGTTGCAAGAAAATGCACTTTTCAGCTGATGCAAGAAATCTTCAAAAGGAACAGGAGAAGGCAATGAACCTATAACCCCGCTTCCTATTCGATGATGTGGGTTTTCTAATCGGTAAATATCATAGGCTACTTCTTCATAAGGATGCGCGTCAATAAGTGCATGTATCACGGCTTGTTCGCTATAATCTGGGAAAACAACTTCAATTCTGTTTTCTTGTTCTTTATGCAGATCTCCAATTTTTCCAACGTATGGATTTGTTCCTGATCCAGCCCTAAATGTTCCCGTTCCTTCAACGGAAAAACTACAACTGTCATATTCACCAATGTGCCCGGCACCCGCGTCAAACATATGTTGCAATACCTGTTCACTTTTATCCTTGGGGCAAAATGTGACCATTTTTTTCAGCAACCCTTGTTTTGGTTGCAATACTTCACAATTCAATAACCCAATTTTTTCCGCCATTTTATGACTTACACCCTTTTCGGTATTATCCATATTGGTATGACAAGCATATATGGCAATGTCATTTTTGATTGCTTCAATAACTGTTTGTTCCACATAATTTCTGCCGGTCAATCTTTTAAGGCCACTGAAAATTATGGGGTGATGACAAATTACAAGATTCACCTTTTTGGTGACGGCTTCTGCAATTACTTCTGGAGTGCAATCAATACACAGCAAAGCCCCTTTGGTTTCGCTATTCATGTCACCCACCAACAATCCTGAATTGTCATAGGATTCTTGTAAAGGCAAAGGAGCAAATTCTTCAATTGCTTGAATGATTTCTTTCAGCTTCATATCAACCATAGGTTAATTGTTCGTCTAAAATAAGGAACACCACAAAATAATTCATTTTGAACCAAAAAAGTTGCACTTAAGTCGATTCCTAAGTGTACTTTGATAATTCTTATTTTTGTGCTTCAATTTATCTTCATTGATCAATCGTTTGAGATATCTCTTATTTCCATTCTCTATAATTTACGGAATCATTACCTATCTGCGTAATTGGCTTTTTGATATTGGATTTTTCAAAGCTTATGAATCTGATGTCCCTGTGATAGCTGTAGGTAATTTAAACACGGGTGGAAGCGGGAAAACTCCAATGATTGAAAAACTGATTGAATTATTTGCAGGTGAATTTGAAATTGCCTTAATAAGTAGAGGATATGGGAGAAAAACCAAGGGATTTCTTGAAGTTCAAGATACCTTTTCTTCAGAAGATTGCGGGGACGAACCTTTGCAGATCAAAAAAAAATATCCGGATACAAACGTTTTTGTAGATGAAAAGCGCTCCAGGGGTATTCAACAGGTTCTTCAATCATATCCTCAAACCAGTTTGATATTGTTGGATGATGCATTTCAACATCGTAAGGTAAAAGCAGACTTCTATATACTCGTAAGTTCATTTGATAAATTGTTCTATGCCGATTTATTATTACCCATGGGGAATTTGAGAGAGTCAAGGTTTGGGGCGAAACGTGCAGATTTAGTGGTAATCACCAAGATACCCACTTCTCTGAATAGCCAGGAAAAAGAAGTGATGCGGCAAAAAGTGAGTAAATATTTTAAAGGTGAAGTTTATTTTTCTGGTTTGACATACGGTGAATTCGTTTCTCCAGTTAATTCCAATGCTCGTTTGGATAAGAGTTCAAGCATACTCTTGGTTACAGGTATTGCCAAACCGCAGGTATTGAATACTTATATGAAAACTTTGATAGGAGAGGTAGATCATGTATCCTTCCCTGATCACCATGTATTCTCGTCAAATGACATTGAACGTTTGTTGAAGCAATACAAGGCCATAACCAATGAAAATAAGGCTTTGGTGACCACAGAAAAAGACTGGACACGACTGCAAAGTTTTAGTTCCGAATTACAAGAGGTAAATGTCATTTTGATTCCGGTAAAAATTTCCTTGGATGGTGGAGATCAACAATTTAGTAAAACAATATATAATAGAATTACAGGTCAATAATCCACAGTTATTGGGTAATTTTGAGCATGATGTGCGGTAGAGCAAGTATTGTAGCAATTTTATTTCTATTCTTCGTGAATACATCAATTGGTCAATTTAAATACAAAGTTGACTCTGTTTCCCTGTGGCATGACCCTACCATAGGTGGAAATAATACGCATGACATATATAATGAGGTTTGGGGGTTTACCATGAATGGACACGAATTTGGTGTTATCGGCGCCAGAGCAGGAGTGTACATTGTGGATGTTACGGATGCAGACCGTCCAGAGCAAGTAGCATATATTCCAGGGACTCATAAAAATGCTGTCAATCGGGACTTTCATGATTTCAATGGTTATCTGTATTTGGTTGCAGATCAAGGTCCTTCAACGTTTCAAATCGTTGATATTTCAGAATTGCCTGATAGTTGGCGAATCGTATATGATTCGGACAGCATTATGCGTCGATCGCACAATATTTTCATTGACTCTGCTACAAGTCACTTATATGCTTGTAACGTAACCAAACGAGATTCTTCTTTTGTTGATTTGGAAATCTACGATCTTTCCAATCCTGAATTACCTGAATTGGTGCTTACTTATCAAAACCCACTATGGGGATTTCATGACATTTATGTAAAAAATGATACCGCATTTGGTAACAATGAATTTGCCGGTGGCGTCAATGTATTTGATTTTACCGATTTGTCAAACCCTGTAATCATTTCATCCTTAGAAACATACCCTGATCAAGGATATAACCATTCAGGTTGGGTAAATGAAGATTTTACCTATTATTTCTTTGCGGATGAAACCAGCGGAATGGATATCAAAGCTGTTGATATTTCTGACATCACGGATATCGAAGTCGTATCACTTTTCAATTCAGGTACGCAACCTGACAAGAGTTTGGTTCATAATCTGATAGTTAAAGGAGATTCACTTTATGTATCATATTACCACGATGGTCTTCAGATTTTTGATATCTCTAAAAATGTTGAACAAGGCCCTGAAAAAGTGGCTTGGTATAAAACCTATACACAACCGGATTATCTTGGAGGAAAGGGCGCATGGGGTGTGTATCCCTTTTTACCCTCTGGAAACATTCTTGTTTCAGATCGAGAAAAAGGTCTGTTTGTATTTGATATTGAAGACAGATTTATTCCTGACTTGGGTGATAATGACTTCGTCATTTACCCGAATCCGGTAGTGAATTATTTTAACGTTGTTGTAAAACCTGAATTGGGAATTAGAGAATTGAATGTATATGATCTTCGTGGAAGATTGATTTATAACACTCAAAATGATGAGTCAAAATCCGAATTTTTCGATGTATTTTTGGACGCTGCTTCCGGATTATATACGGTAGAATTAGTGGGTCAAAGTGAAAATTACGTTTCCAAATTGGTAGTTATAAAATGAGTGTTCCCAATGCTGAAAAATATGAGGCTGTAATAGGTCTGGAAGTGCATGCTCAAATAAGCTCATCCAGCAAAGTATATTCCGGGGATTCAGCAGCTTACGGAGATTTACCCAATACCAACATTAATCCAATTTCTCTTGGCCACCCGGGAACGTTGCCAAAGTTGAATCACAAAGTACTGGAAAGTGCAATAAAAATGGGATTAGCTTGTGGATGTGACATCACAAAGGAAAATCAATTTGCCAGAAAAAATTACTTCTATGCTGATCTTCCAAAAGGATATCAAATCACCCAGGATAAGACACCAATTTGCACTGGTGGAGGAGTAACAATCGACATAGGAGAAGAAAAAAAGAAGACCATCAATCTAATCCGAATCCATATGGAAGAGGATTCGGGAAAAAGCATTCACGACCAGGATCCATACAATACGTTGATCGACTTGAACAGGGCAGGTGTTGGATTGATTGAAATTGTTTCAGCTCCTGACCTGAGAAGTGGTGAAGAAGCATATACCTACCTGGCAGAAGTTCGAAGACTCGTGAGGTATTTGGATATATGTGATGGAAATATGGAAGAAGGTAGCTTGCGTTGTGATGCGAATGTGTCTGTAAGACTGAAGGGCAGTGAATCATTTGGTCAACGAACGGAAGTGAAGAACATGAATTCACTGAGAAACGTTCAAAAAGCCATAGAATATGAAATAAGTCGCCAAATCGAAACCATCGAAAATGGCGGTGAGGTATTTTTGGAAACCCGATCGTTTAACGCTGCAACAGGGCTTACTTCTGTTATGCGATCAAAAGAAGAAGCGCATGATTACCGGTATTTTCCTGAGCCGGATTTACAATACGTAATTGTAGAAAATGAAGATGTCAATGCCATCAAAGAGGAAATGCCTGCACTTCCAAATGAATTGTTAAAAAAGTACCAGGAAGATTTTGGGTTGTCAAAATACGACAGTCAAAACCTTGTTGAATCGAAAAGTGTAGCATTGTATTTTCAAGAGGTATCAAATCATACGAAAAGTTATAAAAGTGCTGCCAATTGGGTGATGGGACCTGTTAAATCAGCCATGAATCAACGTGCAGTTGGCATTCAGGACTTGCAAATTAAACCTGAGGAATTGGCCGAATTGGTTGAATTAATTCATTCGGGGAAAGTAAGTAATTCTTTAGCGGAGCAAAAACTCTTTCCTTTGATGTTAGAGGGTGAATTTGGTAATGTGGAAGAATTAGCCAAGCAACATGGTTTGATACAAGAGAGCAACGATGATGTCATCTCACAATATGTTAAGGAAGTCATAGAACAGAATGAGGAAGAAGTTGGAAGGTACAGAAATGGGGAAACCAAGTTAATGGGTTTCTTTATGGGTCAGTTAATGAAAGTGAGCAAGGGTAAAGCTGATCCTAAAAAAGCAACAAACGTCTTAAAAAAAGAATTAGAACAATTATGAAAAGAATGAAATTACAAGGAGTAGTATGGATCGGACTCCTGGCAATCGGAATGCTGTCTTGCGCCAACAGTGCGGATACACAAAATGCGCAAATTTCTGGTTTGGTCAAAAACGGTGGAGGTTCCAAACTGTATTTGGAAAAATTGACTCAAAATAAGGCGGTAGCTGTGGATACGGCCGAAATTGCAGATGATGGAACGTTTGCATTTGATCATGTTGTCGAGGACATTACTTTTTATCGTGTAAAAATGAATGAACAGAGTTTCATTACGTTGATTGTTGGTCCCAAGGAAAAAGTTGAAATTGAATTGACTGCGGAGAATTTTGGGAAATCATATGAAGTGAAAGGCTCTGAAGAAAGCATGGTATTGAAAAAGTTTAATGATGGACTAATTGTAAACTTTGGCAAAAGAGATTCGTTGAACCAAGTATTTCAGGCTAATCCTTCTGATCAACAACTGGTTCAAGTATTGAGAAATGAATTTGCCATTCTGGAAGTTGAACTGAAAGATTTCGTGCGGAAAAGTGTTGACGAAAACCCAGGATCTTTGGCTACACTTGCCATCATTGAACAATTGGATATCGATGAGGATTTTGCATCGTTTGAAAAAGTAGATAAAGGTCTTCAGGCCAATTATGGCAACACCATGTATTATGCTCAATTTCATACTTCATTTGAGAAAATGTCGGCATTGAGCCCAGGTAAAGAGGTTCCTGAAATTACCCTACCAAATCCAAATGGTGAAATGGTTTCATTGTCTTCCCTAAGAGGAAATGTGGTATTGATAGACTTTTGGGCCAGCTGGTGCAAACCTTGTCGTGCAGAAAACCCAAATGTGGTCAATGCTTACAACAAGTATCATGATAAAGGGTTTGAGATATTCAGTGTATCGCTTGACAAAGACAGAGCCTCTTGGCTTCGAGCTATAGAAGCAGATAACCTAACCTGGACACATGTGAGTGATCTGAAGTTTTGGAGTTCGACTGTTGTTCGATTGTACAATATATCAGGAATTCCGTTTGCTGTGCTTATTGATAAAGAAGGTAAAATTATTGCCAAAAATTTACGAGGGCCGGCACTTCATAATAAACTAGACCAAATATTCAATTGATTTATTCCTCTTGTTCCATAACTTCGGAATATGGAAAGGGCCAAAATTGACATGATACCTGGCAAGAAAATTTATTTTGCCTCGGATTTTCATCTTGGTACACCGGATTGGCAAAGCAGTCTGGAACGCGAGAAGAAAATTGTCAGATGGCTGGATGATTGTTCCAAGGATGCTCAGGAAATATTTCTTGTAGGTGATCTATTTGATTTCTGGTATGAGTATAAATATGCCATTCCAAAGGGGTTTGTCAGGCTTCTTGGAAAAATTGCAGAATTGGCGGATGCGGGAATTCCAATAACCGTGTTCACCGGGAATCATGATATGTGGATGTTTGATTACCTACCTCGTGAGTTAGGAGTAAAAGTCTACAAAGAGCCCATTATCAGGGAATTTGGAAACAAAACATTTTACATCGGGCATGGTGATGGATTGGGACCAGGAGATCATGGATACAAATTCATTAAACGTGTTTTTGCCAATCGAGCATGTCAATGGCTTTTTGGATGGTTGCATCCTGATCTGGGAATTAAAATGGCTGATTTCTGGAGTAAGAAAAGTAGAAGTGCAACAGGTGGAAGTGATAGCAAATTCCTTGGGCCAGATAAAGAATTTTTAGTGCAATTTGCGAAGGACTATTTGAAAAAAGAACCTATCGATTATTTCATTTTTGGTCATAGACATCTGCCACTGGAAATAGAAGTTGGTGAAAATAGCTCCTATATAAATTTGGGAGATTGGATTCAACATTTCACCTATGCTGAATTTGATGGAGTCAAGACAGCGCTTAAGAATTTCGAATCTTAAGCTACTTTGTTGAGCAATAAAACCAGATCAACCAGTCTATTCGAATAACCAATTTCGTTGTCGTACCAACCGACAATTTTAACCATGTTACCAATCACTGAAGTTAATTGCGCATCATAAATACATGAATGTGTATTTCCAATAATGTCTACACCAACAATGGGATCTTCAGTGTATTGAAGAATTCCCTTCAATTGATTATTTGAAGCGTTTTCGAAAGTTTTGTTGATTTTCTCAATGCTTTCAGGACGTTTAACCACGCAACTTATATCTGTTAAGGACCCATCTGGAACAGGAACTCTAATACCACATCCACCAATCTTATCCGTAAGATGCGGGAATATTTTGGTAATGGCTTTTGCTGCACCGGTAGTTGTTGGAATGATTGACATAGCAGCGGCTCTTGCTCTTCTTAAATCTTGATGGGGAGAATCATGTAATCTCTGATCTCCGGTATATGAATGAACAGTAGTAATGTAGGCACTTTCAATTTCACACAGCTCATCCAGAATGGCGATCATCGGTGCCGCAGAATTCGTGGTACATGAGGCATTCGAATAGACAATGTCGGAATCATTAACTATGTGGTCATTCACACCTAAAACAACGGTAGGAATGTTTTGATCAGAAGCCGGAGCAGAAAGAATAACTTTTTTGGCACCGGCTTGTATATGAAGATTAGCCTGTTCCAATGTCTTAATTTTACCAGTGCAATCAATGACGATATCTACATTGTATTTCTTCCAAGGCAATTTTTCAGGTGAATCTATTTGAGTGTATGGAATATTCTGCGTATTAATAATGAGTTGATCATTTGTGCTCGAAACATTTCCATTAAAAATACCGTGAACAGAATCGTATTTAAGTAAATGAGCTTGTGTAGAACTAGGAGCCAGGTCATTGATGGCGACAATGGTTAAATTCTCCTCTTGTAGTATTCTTTTGAGTACTTGTTTGCCGATTCTACCGAAACCATTGATGGCGATGTTCATGAAATGCAAATTAGAATATCAAAAATAAAAAAAGGCTTCTTTGAATTTTCAAAGAAGCCTTTAATTAATGTTAATCTGTGAATCTATTCTGTCACAATTGCTTTCATTGTTTGGCTCAATTCACCGGCTGTAACATTGACAATATATGTTCCAGCAGGATAGTTATAACCATCTAATGTAATTAATTGTTTTCCGGCCGTCATTGATGGTTGTCTGATTTCATCAACCAACTGACCATTTAATCCAAATACTCGAATCAATACATCTTCTTGTTTTGGCAATGTGAATTCCAATTGAGCAACATCAGCAAAAGGATTAGGAAATAAGCGAGCATTTAACTGCGCTACTTCTTCTTTTTCTTTTGGTTCAATGTCATCAATTCCTACTAAAGTGGAGGTAGTATAAATACCTGCTCCATGTGTACCAACATAAATTTTACGATAATTTAAGTTCTTGGTCTCTTCAGATTCAATTGGGTACAAGTACTCATTTGTCAATTGCTTAATTGTGTAAGATGGTACTCTAGGAACGCCCCAACCACCTTCATTCTGTTCTGTCCACTCAACCGAAGTAGGATTGGCTTCAAACGCATTGTTGGTTCCCCAAACACCATATTCAGTTGCCAATAAAACTGTATTGTGATCTCCAACATGAATCATGGCATCAAACACAGGCATGCCTGGTAAATCACCCTGAATGGCTTGAATATTCGCATCATTGGTGCCTGCTTCAACAGCATTGGTAATTCTCGCCACATAATTTTTGTTCGTAGCACTGTAACCACCCGTAGTAACAATCACGTTATTTGGATCATTTGGATCAACACCCATACCAGTAATCATACTTCCAAAACTTCCAATTTCTGTACATGTCAAAACGCAAGAAGCTGAACGTACATCCATAGTCAATGAATCATTTGCATATAACAAGTTAGATACACGGAAAATTGAACCGTTCAACATACCAAGGAACATGTGGTTTCCATCTTGAGAAAATTCAATGCAAAATACATTTCCAGAAAGTTGGTCTGGGTAAGATTCTCCAGATACGCTTGAAGCAACTCTGTGCCAATCTGGATTGGGCAGTGTTCCATTAATCGCCTGATTTGTAACCCATACACTTGAAATGTTTCCTCCTGCTATACTTCTTTCAGGATTTGCCAACGCTAATTTCGACTGAGGATAATCCGGCACCCACAATGAATCATCAACAGGAATGCTTGAAGGAATGGTGAATGTTTGAAGAAGACTTCCATCACCAAGATTACTAGGATAAACAACCTCTGTACCTGCAGGAATTATGGAATCGGAAGGGTTTTTATAAACCAAAGAATCCAACGTGCCATCAAAATAATTGGTTTCCCAATAGCCAATTGTTGTGTAGAAAGGACCGCAAGAATTATTAGCATCTGGCCCACAAATTCCTTCCAAGTAGCTGTCAAAAATGGTAGAAGATGAAAAGCTTCCTTGAATGTTCAATTGATTTCTAAACACTTGACCATTGTACAATGTGGTAAACGAGTTGAGTACAGTAGATCCCATACTAGAAATGGCACAGTCAAAACCATCACCACCTGTTAATTCAAATCCATGTGTTGGAGAATTAATGAACGGAACGTTATCCAATCCCATCATAAGGGAGCCATTATCTTGTGTACCACCAATGGCTAAATGCTCACCAGCCTCATGTGATGTTTGACCTGCAGCATCAATTCTGTAAAATTGTGTGACTCCATAACCTAAGTTCTGTTGTGACCAGGAAACACCACCATCTTTAGAACGACCGATTCCACCATCAGAACCAATGTAAATATCTCCATTGTGTGTAATGTACAATCTGTGTTTGTCAGCATGAACGTAAAATGGATTCACAAATCCAGGGCTTCCATTTGTTGAAGCCAATTGAACCCAGCTTCCAACAGGAGGATTACTAGACGCCTGAGACCAACCCCACAAATGAACACCGCCAAGGATGATAGAGTTTGGATCGTCTGGGTAAACTACAATTGCATTATCATATTCTCCTTGGCAATTCACACCTGGGTTAGAAAAAGGATCAAAAGAACCACCACCGGTTGCAATAGCATCCCAGGATTCTCCTCCATTTGATGTCTTCAAAACACTTACTAAACAAGGATCAGCAATGGATAAGTAAGCTACGTTTGAATCGGAAGGCGCAACGGCAATTTCGATTCTTCCTCCAGCAGGAAATGCTGTATCTCTTTGATTACCCCAAACACCATTGGTTTTGGTAAACATATACAATCGTTGACCAGAAGATGCATACAACAAACGTCCATCGCTTGTGATGTCCACATCATCAATATTTCCAAGAAACGGATTTCCATTATCAAGTAAAATCATTGGGTCAAACGTGGGAGTTGCGTCATTAATATTGGTACATATTTGCAATCCAGTTTTACCAGCTGTATAAATTGTATTCCCATCAATAGGGTCTGCTATAATTTGGTTGGTAATGGCCCAATCAATGTTCGCATTAGGTGTTGAAACACTAGCGTTTTCCAACAATTCCCAATTGTTATAATCAATCATTCTGTACAATCCATCTCCAATTCCTCCTGAAGATCCACTGTTGGTTCCATCCGGAGAATCATGACCGGCACCCGTACCAACTATAATGGTTCCGTTAACCGTTTGAGCGATACATGAAATGTTAAGATTGGTCATATTCGTATTCAATCTGCTCCAGGTTTCACCATAATCCCAAGACATGAACAAACCACCCATTACACCTCCAATTATCCATCTGGAGTTGTCATTGCGATCTTGAAGAATGGCTCTTGTTCTACCACCTACATTGGTTGGACCAACCTCTTCCCAGAAAAGACCCAAATCCGCTTTACTACTACCCTGATTCAAAACTTCATTGCGAGCTTTGAAATAAGCGGTTTGATTGAATTCTCCAGTGGCAGGATCTGCACGAAGCATGCGATTGTATTCAGCGCCAAAATCATAGCGCCCAACTTGAGCATTAAATGCTTTGTATTCTTTTGGTGTGTATACCGCTGTATCATAACTTTTATGAACAAAATATCCTCCAAGGGAGGCGGCAATAATCGAAACACCTAGTGCGTAAAATCGAAATCTCATAGATTGTATTTTTCTTGTAATATCTTCACTCAGAAGCCCTCAAAAATAAGGATTTATTTGTACCAACTAATATATAGTTAAATTTTAATTGCCAGAAGATTGAATTCTTGAACGGTCAGGTACACAGAATGAATGGAGGAGATCAATCACTAAATGGATCAATTATTCACCTACAAATTTTTTGCCACCAAATAAAACACTGAAATAAAGGGTGACATAAAACTGTCGGTTGTCGTTTTTGGCCATAATTGGAACAGGCTCCAAAAAGGCGTCCAGAGCAATTCCAGCCTCCAAAGACTTCACAGAATTCGTAACACCTGAATATTCAAAATTGAGGCCAAATTTGGCAAACAATCCCGGATAATATTTCATATCACTAAATCCCGTAAAATAGGAGGACTTACCATAGATATTGTCAGGGGTATGAATTTCTGGGTCGTATTTTTCGTCCACTAAAATCACTTGATTAGCAGTAGTATCAATACCAACCGTTAAAAAAACAGGTTTGGCCAATCCATGAGAAATACCAATATTATAGACTTGGCTAACCGAAACTCCTTTGACACTTTGTTTGTTGATGAATTCTCTGTGAAATCCTAAAATAGTTCGCAGAATGGTCAACGAATACTGTTTTCCATAAATGAAATTACGACCATTCTCAAAGGAGCTATTGATTTTAACCTCCTTGGGATGTTTCATCCCAACCAAATCTATTTGATACAGACGTTTGGTGAATCCAGAAGTATATTTTGCATGATAAAATGTGGCTCCCCAACCACTGGTGTGAAATATGATGCCTCCAACGTTTTCAGAAGAATATACGGTCTGTGCTTCTTCAAATACCGTTTGTTGACCGAGCATCAACAATGGTAATGATATCAATACACACAATAACCAATGTCTGACCATTTGAACCATAGCTACACAAATGTAACGAATTCGTCCTAGTAAAATTACTTTTTATGGGACGGGGTATTATCTCAAGGCTACTTGGGGACAGCAATTGAATTATTCATGCCGCTGAAAAGCGGTCTTCAACAGGTTAAATTCTTTCGTCTACCTGCTTGTATTCAACCTTACCATAGGCAGCACAACGATGATGACTCTTACATGATGCAAGAGCAACAATAAACAAAACAACTAACGCTAAAGGCAGAATTCTTTTCATGTTCAGATGCTAATTCGTTTCAAAACTAAGTAAAAATATTCAATACAACACTCACCTACATTATTTTTTCCTCAATATTTAAACAATAAATGAACTCTTTGCAATGTTATATTTTTTGGTTCATAGCTTGGGTAGTCGTAAAATTGTACATGTCAAAAGTGGATCCTGTTATACATGAAAGTTGGAAATCGAAGCTGATTTCTGAATTTAATGCACCTTACTTTTTTGACTTAAAGTCATTTATTCTAAAGCAAAAAGAAAGCAACACCGTATACCCGCCCGGTCAATTGATCTTTAACGCATTTAACACAACCCCTTTTGAAAGTGTAAAAGTGGTTATTCTTGGACAAGATCCTTATCATGGCAAAAATCAAGCACATGGTCTGAGCTTTTCCGTGCCTGATGGAGTTAAAATTCCTCCGTCATTGAACAATATGCTCAAAGAATTGAAAGATGATCTTCAAATTGAATTCCCGAATCATGGTAATTTAACTCGTTGGGCTAATCAAGGGGTATTGTTACTAAATGCAACATTAACAGTAAATGCCGGTCAAGCTGGTTCACACCAAAAACAAGGATGGGAAACGTTTACTGATAAGGTTATTGAAGTCGTATCGAATGAAAAGGAACACGTCGTCTTTTTATTGTGGGGGAATTATGCCAGGGCAAAATCTACATTGATCAATGCTTCCAAACATCTGATTTTACAGGCGCCTCACCCTTCTCCATTCTCAGCACATACAGGGTTTCTGGGTTGTAAACATTTTTCTTTAACCAATAAATACCTGAGGGAACACGGGAAAACAGAAATTAACTGGCAGATTTAATCCGTTATGGTTTTCGCTAGATGCATCCTATATTTATTTTGCTACCTATTGGTAGGATATGCCTTCGGGCAATCGAAATATGAAAATGTTCGGGTAAACCACAACGAAACAGTTTCAAAAGAAATAAGACGGTTGATCAACCAATCATCCTCTATAAAGGACTCTATAGACTTTGATAATTATGTGAATGAGTTCATCCTTAATTTATATAAATCGTCTTACCTGGAAGCATCAATCGACTCAATCGTAGACCAAGACACCTCTATTGAAATGCATGTTCATTTCGGAAAAAGATATTCATGGGCGTATTTGGACAGGGGAAACGTCTCTGAAGATGCGCTGAATTATTCTGGATTTCGCGATAAATTTTACAATAACCGTCCATTTAAGTTAGGTCAGTTTTCCAGATTGATCGATGACGTTTTGTCTTATTACGAAAACAATGGTTACCCATTTGCCCGAATTCGTTTGGATAGTGTGACTGTTGAAAATGGAAACTTTCATGGTAAGCTTCATGTGGATAAGCAAAAGGAGATAATTATTGATTCCATTAAGTTCATTGGAGATCATAGAACAAATGACAAATTTTTGTTCCAGTTTATTCGACTTCAACCCGGTGACAGTTACAATGAAAGATCAATTGTAAATGCTGAGAAAAATTTGGCCGAATTACCATTCCTTAAAAAGGATCAAACCTTTAATGTGCTATTCAGGGAAGAAGAAACCATTGTTAAGATGTTCATCAGTAAAAACAAAGCCAGCACGTTTAATGGAATTGTGGGATTTCTTCAAAACGAAGAGGATGGAAGTTTTCAAATTACGGGTGACTTGAAATTACAACTTTACAACTCATTAAAACGAGGGGAGTCATTTTTTCTCAATTATAGAGGCTTGCCAAATAAATCACAGGATTTAAAAATGGAATTGTTGTATCCATATTTATTGAATACCCCCTTTGGACTTGATTTGGGATTTAACTTGTACAGAAGAGATACCATTTTCATTGATTTAATCTTAGATGTTGGATTGCGTTATCAATTTTCGGCTTTCAACTATTTTAAAGTGATGTATAATTCAAAAACATCGTCGTTATTGTCGACTTCTCAATACTCCGTTTTCAATCAACCTACCGTTTTTGATTATACCCAAAATTTATACGGCGCACTTTTTCATTGGGAGAAATTGGATTATCGATTGAATCCCAGAAAGGGCATTCAATTTGAAATTGAAGGAGCCGCAGGAAACAAATCCATAGATGTAAATCAATCCATACCTGTTGAAATATATGATGATGTCGAATTAAAAACACTCACTGTCAAAGGGAAAAATGAATTCTCTTGGTTTATACCCGTGTTTCGTCGATCAGCTATTTTATTGGCAAATCAATCTGCGTTTTTGGAAAATGATCAGTTGCTATTTAACGATATGTATCGAATAGGTGGACTAAAAAAATTGAGAGGTTTCGATGAAGAATCCATCTTTGCTTCATTGTATACTATAAATACTTTTGAGTATAGATTTCTATTTGAAAAAAACAGCTTCGTTCATTTGTTTTTCGACTGGGCATATTACCAAAACAACGGTTCGTATTTGGAAGAAAATATTCAGGATGATCCCATGGGATTTGGCGCGGGGGTGTCATTTGAAACCGTTGCTGGCATATTTGCCCTTAGTTACGCATTAGGTCAACAATTCGATAACCCGGTATTGTTTAGAACGGCCAAAATTCATTTCGGATTCACAAGTGTTTTTTAATTGGCATGTGCTTATTTAATTACTTTTACTACATATTCAGTTAGATATGATTGTTATTGGTATTTTGATATTGTTGGCGCTGATTGTGTTGATTTATTTGCAATTGAATAAAAAAGGTCCCGACAATCAAAATGAGCAAACGCAACAAATGTTGTCAGAGACTGCCGACAAACTGAATAGGGATTTGCATGAGATTCGAAAAGAAATTTTAGAAAACTCAGGTGAGCAGCGCAGAGAAATTCAGGATCGTTTGGATAAAATGAATACGGATATTCATTCCTTTCAGAAAAACACAAATGTGACTTTGCAAACACAATTTGAAACCAGTCAAAAAATCATCAAAGAAGTTACGGGCAAACTGACAGAAATTGGAAGTACCAACAAACAGGTGTTGGGTTTTGCCGAACAAATGAGGAGTTTGGAAAATATATTGCAGAATCCAAAGCAAAGAGGAGTGTTGGGTGAATTTTTTCTTGAAACGCTTTTGAGCAATGTGCTTTCTCCAAATCTATATGAAATGCAATATCGGTTTACAAACGGAGAAATAGTTGATGCGGCCATATTTGTAAACAATAAGGTAATTCCAATTGATTCCAAATTCTCCTTGGAGAAATACAACCAAATGATGCAGGCCGAAGATGTTGGTTTGAAAGAACAGTTAGAGAAAGAATTCAAACAAGATTTGAAAAGAAGGATCGATGAAACGGCTAAATACATAAGACCTGAAGAGAATACCACCGACTTTGCCTTTATGTTCATTCCTGCTGAGGGTATCTATTACAATTTACTTATTTATAATGTGGGAACGTTGAAAGTAAATACCCAGGATTTGGTTGAGTATGCTTTTGGAAAACACGTAATAATTGTCTCACCTACTTCGTTTTATGCTTATCTGGAAACCGTGATCCAAGGATTAAAGGCGTTGAAAATTGAGGAATCCGTGAAGGAGGTGATCAAAAGGGTTGATCAACTAGGAAAACATCTTCAGTCTTTTCAAGAATATTTAGACAGAATGGGAACGAACTTGGGAAAAGTAGTAAGCAGTTACAACAGTTCTGTTAGGGAATTTAAAAAAGTAGATAAAGACGTTTCAAGAATTACGGAAGGTCAAACTGGCGGTAATTTCGAGCCAAAGCAAATTGAAAAACCATCTGCTGATGAGGAGTTTATTTCGTAATATATGCTCGTTGGGCTTGCTTATTCTATTGGCCAATTGTGGTGGAAATAGAAATGTAAGTAATCGAAATTTATCCTATATCTACAACCCCGATCCAAACGTTATGCATCCGTCATATGTGGTGCATCATGAAAATGAAAATTCATCAGTTGTTTATTTCAGAATTCGGTCCAGAGAGTTGTTGTATAACAAAAAGGCAAGTGATAAGAAATACAGGGGAGAGGCAAAGTTGTCATATAGTTTAACGGAATTCGAGGACCGGAAGCAACAGGTGGATTCGGGAAGTATATACTTGCTCGATATGGATTCAGTGATCCAAAATAAGTTCCTTGAAGGAAAATTACGATTTAGTGCAACGTTTGGAAAGCGTTACATTTTATTTTTGCGGTTCAAAGACATGACAAGGGATCAGACAGTTATCAGTATTGTTGAGGTGGACAAACGTGATAAGTTGAATCGACAGAATTTTCTGGTGACTGACCATCAAGGCAATCCTCAATTCAGCAATTTTCACGAGAAACAAAAACCGATACGTATCAAATACAATAACAAAATGAACAATAAAATGTTCGTGCGATATTACAATCGCAAATTCGAGTATCCTTCCCCACCATTTTCAGTGGAAGGATTTGGTGCGTTTAAGTTTGATGCAGATAGTCAGTTTACGGTTACCCCGGATGATAGCATGATGATTTTTAATCCATCAAAAAAGGGATTTTATCATGTTCAACTGGATACCAATTCAAGAGAAGGTGTTACAATTTATTCAAAAGAGAGGGATTTCCCTAGCGTTAAAACCTTAGATGGAATGTTGCATTCAGTGAGGTATCTCACTTCAAAACAAGAATACAACATGCTTCAGTCAGCGGAGGATAAAAAACAGGCTTTGGATGATTTTTGGTTTGGTATCGCAGGCAATACAGAAAAAGGGCGTGAGATTATTCAGAAGTATTATCAACGGATTGAATATTCAAACTTGTTTTTTTCATCTTACTTAGCAGGTTGGAAGACGGACAGAGGATTGATTTATACGATTTATGGACCACCAAATATCATTTATAAAGATGTTGACGTAGAAAGGTGGATATATGGAGAGCAAAACAATATATTGTCTATCGATTTTACCTTTTATAAGGTTGATAATCCCTTTACGGATAATGATTTCTATCTGAGCCGATCATCCGTTTACAAAAGCAGTTGGTATAGGGCCATTGATAGCTGGCGACAGGGAAGGATATTCTGAATATGCAAAAACGAGAATCTATAATTTACGGAATTCATGCTGTTATTGAGGCCGTTAAAGCCCAAAAGGAAATCAGTAAAATCTATGTTCAATCAGGTTTGCGTGGAAAAAATGTTGGAGAACTTCGAAAGGTTATCAAGGAATTTGATGTGCCGTTTCAGAATGTTCCAAAAAATAAACTTGATAGATTAATTAGAGCCAACCATCAAGGTGTGGTTGCAGAATTAAGCCCTGTACATTTTTATGATTTTCGGGAAATCATTCAAAGTTCTTTTGAGGAAGGGAAAGATCCTTTTTTGCTGGTGTTGGATCGCGTGAGTGATACACGCAACTTTGGAGCCATCTGTAGAACGGCAGAATGCATGGGAGTGGATGCCATTGTAATTCCAATAAAAGGTTCTGCAGGGATCAATGAAACCACCGTAAAAACTTCTGCGGGAGCCATATTCAATCTTCCGGTTTCCCGTGTGAAAAATCTGGAAAGTGCTGTGCTTGAAATGAAAAATAGTGGTATTACTGTGTTGGGCATCACAGAAAAGACCGATGATATGTTGAGGGATAAGGTTTCTCAAGGCCCTGTTGCTCTCATCCTGGGATCGGAAGAAGATGGAATTTCAAGTGGAATCTTATCATTGTGCCATGAAAAACTAGCCATACCCATGAAGGGAAAAACTTCTTCCTTGAACGTTTCGGTAGCTGCTGGAATTGCATTGCACGTTGTATCTCATTCAAGATGAAAATGAAGTATGTCAAGAATTGGTCAGATCACCTGGCCATTTATGTTTTGGCCCTGGTAACCTTGATGTTACGCTTGTATTTCCCAGAAGATTTTACCCTTTCAAATGACGAATTGAGCGCCATTATCCGAACGCAGTTTGAAAACTTTTCGGACGTAATTCGATACGGTGTAGTGGCAACAGATCCACACCCAGCCGGGGTCCAGGTCTTTATGTTTTATTATATCAAATGGTTCGGTAACAGCGCTTGGATAATCAGACTTCCTTTTGTTTTTGCTGGTGTATTATCCTTATTTCCATTTTATTATGCAGTGAGAACCTGGACTAATTCTCGTGTTGCCACCCTGGCTAGTTCGTTTCTGGCATTTTCGATACTCTTTATGCACTTTGGTCAAATAGCACGTCCTTATGCATTTGGTTTGTTTTTTGTGATGTCACTGTTTTATTCATGGACGAAGTATTATTTCCATCATTCACCTTTACCAATGTTGCATTGGTTTGGTATGATTCTGTTTTCGGCTTTGAGTTTATACACACACTATTTTGCCGCTCTGATGGCTTTTATTATTGGAGTTACTGCTTTTTTTTCAGCTCGTTCTATAAAAAGAAGATGGGTTGGATTGTACGGGATTATTGTGCTGCTTTTGTATTTACCCCACTATTCAATATTTGCTACCCAAACAAGTAGAGAAGATATTACCGGTTGGTTGCCGATGCCTGAATGGACTTTTGTGGTGGATCATGTATTCGCCTTGTTGAACCATTCAATTTTTCTGTTGGCTATTGTTGCCATGGCCATATTCTTGGGGCGGTTCGTAAAGAATGAATCGGTCATAACCGATCGAATCAAATGGATTTCCATGGGTTGGTTTTTGGCACCAATTGTAATTGCCTATCTATATTCTTCAATTAAAGGAGCCGTTTTGATGGACAGGGTGCTTTTATTTTCCGCTCCCTTTTTTTTCTTGCTCATTAGTATTTGGATTTCGAAGAATAAGTATAAATGGATCCCTGCTCTTGTGTTTGCAGCTTTGATTTCAGATACGTTCATTGTCAATCGATATTACGATAATCCGTTCACAGAGAATTTAAAGTCTATTGCTTTTCACATGGATGAAAAGGATAGTGAAATCGATGCAGCCAGTATGCTGCGAATTGGGAATTTTAATGACATTCGGTATGTCCAGCTCTATCGAAAATCTTCAAATAATAAAAAGACAATTGACAAAATGAACATCAACAAAGCTGATTCATTGTATCGGTTGATTGATTTAATTGAAGCTTCCAATGCTGATTTTGTTGAGACCTCTTATGCATGTGTAAATCAACCCTATGAAGTGCCTGAGATTATAAAAATGTATTTTCCTCAAACCATAGAACATTATCAGTATTACAATTCAGGATATTCATTTTTTGGAAAATCAAAAGTGTCTAGAGATACCTTGTTATGGGATAGACTATCAACTACTGACACATTATTTTTGGATGGAAGTCAAAATTACGTCTTGACAAAGCGGTATCCAATCGATTCTCTTCTGCAAAAAGGAATGGATGCCATTACGTTTTCTTGTCATTTTAAAAATGGCGCTTCTGATGAGGGGGGGATTGCATTGGTCATCAGTTTTATAGATCCATCTGGAGACAATGAATGGTACGGTAGATCTCTTTCCAAGTTCAAACAAAAAGGAGATTATAATCTCGCATTGATTACCAGAAAATTACCAACAGACATGAGTGTTTCTTCTCAAATGGTGGTTTATTTCTTGAACAATCAAAATGAGCAAATGGAAGTCGTGAATCCTGTCATTTCATCATTTTCGGATAGCCATTATGATTTTTATCCCTTTTAAGCAGATTTTCTTTTGTACTCTGCCAGCGAGATACCTTGCATTTTACTGTTTATCCATGAAATGACATCAAAGTATTCTTTGGTAACTTGTTCGTAAGGGTTATTGAATAATTCTTCGATGTCTTTTTTGAATTCTTCCAACGTAGTTTGCACTTCCCTATCGTATTGATGGACTTTCACCAACTTCTTAATATGCTTAATTACGGTCAACTCAAATCGATATTCGTAATTTTTCTTTTTCAGGTAACGCAAGGTTGACTTCACGATATAATCCAAGAGATCATAATTCTTTAATTCATAATGAATGAATAAATTGATCAGTCTTGAGAAGGCAAAGATGTCTTGTCTCAGGTTAGCCTCATTATCATTTAGCACTTTGTTAATGTATTCCAAAGACTTCTTAAAATCACCACTTCCAAAATAGAATCTTGAAATATAGAAGTAAAATACGATGACATCTTCCTTGCTTATTTTGGGTTGAAATTCAGCAATTCCTTGTAAAATATTGTCTATGACAGCTTCACCTTTGTCATATTCTCCCATGGATTCGTAAGCCAGCAATTCTGCAATTCTTGTGAAGGAGAATAGACGAATTTGCATATCTATACTTCTGAACCCCTCTTTTTTAATAAGGGATTTCGTTTTGTTGAGGTATTCGAAAAAGGAATCAAATTCCTGTCTGTCAACATAATACATCAACAAATTATTTAAAACGCGGGTATATCTTTTAGGAAGCTCCTTAATCAACAACGGATTTTGTTCAAATCTGTCAATGACCAATAAAAAGTTGTCACGCGCCGTGTCTAGGTCTCGGTTTGTCCAGGCACACAACCCTTTGATGTAAAAACAGGCGGTGGATGCTTTCTTAGATAGGGCAGTGTCTTTTCCTTTAATCAAATGGTAGTTGAGAATTTCATCAACGATTTTACGTTCTTTTTCATTCCTGGTATACCCTCCTTTTCGAAACACGTAATTGATTTTGGAATACAATATTTGGTATTCGGCAAGGTTCCGAAGGTTTTCCAAAACGTGCTGTTCTTCAGCCACTAAGTCATCAATTTTCTTATTGAATTTACCTCTGGCATATCCTTCTTCGAGTAAAACTTTTTCCCAACTGATCAATTCCAACATGAAATAAAACTCCTCATGATCCGTGGCCATTTTTTTGGCTTTTTTGACCAGCTTATTACATTCTTTATACAGCGCTTTATTAAATAGGATTTCAATATTCTTTATTTGCTCCTGCAATTGCGATGAAGCAGTACTATCCGCATGGAAGTTTCTTAGACTCTTTAAAATGAGATAATACAAGTGATTTTTTTCTGAAGGAAGATGTTTGATGAAGACCGTTCCTTTAAATCGATCTTTGATGGATTGTTCGTCATATTCATCCTGTTCTTCAATTGCATCAAAGAGTTGAAGGTAATTTTTTTGACCTTGTTGAAGAGTGGATGCCAATTTAAAATACCTTTTTTCAGACTTTGTTAGGGATTTGATCAAGTAGAATAATTCATTTGACGGTTTCATGTAAAAGGGCTATTTAATTCAATCGTTAAATGTACGTAATTTGAAATTTAGAAATATGATAGTAATAATCGGTTTATTGTATTTTCGTTTCATTATTATATTCCTAAGTTAGAATATGCATCTATAAAATTTAGTTAATTTAGACTTCTTCATATCCTTGATTATGTGCCGAAAGCTGACCATATTTATCTTGCTCACAACCTGTGTAATCTTTTCGAATAGGGTGTTTTCTCAGTCGGATGCCAGTAATGCCAGAAGTGATTCATTGGACGTAATTCATACGGAAATCAATTTGGAGGTTCTGGACTTCAATGGAAAATCTATCAATGGCAATGCCGTAATTACATTGGTATCCAAATTGAATAATATTTCACACGTCAACTTGGATCTTCTCAAACTTAACGTTGATTCAGTTTTGAATGGTAATTCAAATTTGACTTATGCGTACAATGATACATTATTGAGAGTGAATCTTCTGGGCTCATTGAATCAAGGGGATACCATGAAGCTGAACGTTTTTTATCGTGGTGTTCCACAAATTGATCAAAGCAATTGGGGAGGCTTTTATTTCAATGCGGGATATGCGTTTAATCTCGGAGTGGGATTTGAAGCGGATCCACATAATTATGGTCGGGTTTGGTTTCCTTGTTTTGACAATTTTGTAGAACGCTCTACTTATCTATTTAATATATATACCTCAGACGACAAGAAGGCACATTGTAGTGGAGAATTGATTGCTGAGAACGTAGTTTCCGGTGATACCATTGTAAGAACTTGGAAAATGGACGAGTCCATTCCTTCCTACTTGGTGGGTTTGGCTGTGGCAGAATATGAAACGGTGCATATGTCGTATGCTGGTCTTTCTGGTAATGTTCCCATTGAGTTAGCGGCAAAAGCGCAGGATACCACAAAGGCAAAGAATGCCTTCATCAATCTTGATGATGCCATGGCAGCCTTTGAATATAATTTTGGTCCATTTTTATTTAATAAAGTAGGATACAGCTTTGTGCCATTTGGTTCAGGAGCTATGGAACATGCCGCCAATATTGCCTACCCTTTATATGCCATAAGTGGTGGGAGTACAGGAAGTGAAACATTGATGGCTCATGAATTGGCCCATCACTGGTGGGGCAATCTGGTTACATGCAAAACAGCAGAAGATATGTGGATCAATGAAGGGATGGCTTCGTATTGCGAACAATTGTTTTTAGAGTATACTTATGACGTAGATACGTTTAAAACCGTAAGAAAGGACAATTTGGATGCGGTTTTGCAATATGCTCATGTCCGTGAAGATGAATATCGATCCGTATCCGGTGTTCCGCATGAATTTACTTATGGCATGCACGTTTACGACAAAGGTGCAGTGGTAGCTCATAATTTAAGAGCCTATTTGGGTGATTCTCTTTATCGATCCGGTATGAAGTATTTTCTAAATAAATACCAATTCAGTGATGTGAACAGTGAATTGATTCGGGATGAATTATCCTCATTTACAGGAATAGACCTAACTGATTTTTTTGATGATTGGATATTCAATCCTGGATTTTCTCACTTTCAAGTCGATTCTATTGTTACAGAAGACCTTTTAGGTGGTCAATATGATGTTTCTATATACGTCAGACAAAAATTAAAGGGAGCCACACTATTTCATAACAATGTTCCATTGATGATGAAAATAATCGATAAGAATCTGGTGTCTCATGATATTGAAGTTAACGTTAGTGGACAACAAACGGTAATTAGTAAAACTCTTGATTATGAACCATTGATGGCCTTTGTTAATTCAGATGAAAATATGAATCTGGCTCAGGTTAAAGATGAAATAACTATTCAAGAGGCTGGAGATTATGAATTGAAATATGGCCGAATGAATCTGAAAGCATTTGGAGGAATTGATTCAGTAGTAATGCGTGTAGAACATCATTGGGTGGCGCCTGATAATGATCAGCTTCCATCAAATGCTGCAGAAATATCAGATTATCACTATTGGACAGTGCATACATTGCATGGTTATTTTGTCGGAAGTGCTGAGATTTATTACGATGGTCGAAATTCCATGTCCAATGGAAATGGACAGTTGGACAATGATCTGTTGGAAGCCGGAGAAGATTCTGTGATTTTATTGTATCGCCCAAATTCCTCTCAAGTCTGGAAGGAATATCAATTCTATTCAAGGAATCAATTGGTTACAGATTTGGATAAATATGGTAAAATGGAGTTGCATGAATTGTTGATGGGAGAATACGCGCTAGCAACGGGAACCAGTATTGTTGGAATTAAAAAAAAAGAAAAACAGGAAAACATAAGGATTAAAATAAGTCCAAATCCTGTGTTATTAGGTAATACGGTGACCATTTCAACACCTTCTTTGAATGAACCTGCCATTATTGAAATATATGACTTGGAAGGAAAAAAAGTATTTTTCGAACCGTTTAATGGAAAACTTAATCTACAGTTGAATAGATACCAAAGTGGCACTTATGTAGTGCTCATTAGAAGTGAAGAAAGAGCTTATTTTTCTTCAGAGAAATTGATTATCCAGAACTAACGCAGAATTTCCTTTCTTCTGGTATTTTCTTTTTTAATCAACTCCAATTCTCGATTAGTCTGACCTGCAATGGACGTATTTTCTTCAGTTCGTCGAATTAAATACGGCGTCACGTCATAAACAGGTCCAAAAGGGACATATTTGGCAACGTTGTAATTTGAATGACTCAAATTAAAACTAATGTGGTCACTCATACCCAACAACTGGGCAAAAAAGATGCGTTCATCATTCGCACTGATTCCATGATCTTTCATCAAGGACATCAAGAGAGCAGAGCTTTTCTCATTGTGTGAACCACAGCAAATAGATACTCTGTCAATGTTTTCAACGCAATAAGTCAACGCATCATCAAAAGCCTGATCCGTCAATTCTTTATTGATATGAATCGGAGAAACGTACCCCATCTTTTTAGCTCGATTTCTTTCTTTTTCCAAATAAGCACCTCGAACCAATTTTACCCCTAGCTTATATCCAGATTGTGTGGCATGTTTGACACTATTTTTAAGGAATTCCAATCGATCTGCTCTATACAATTGAATTGTATTGTAAACAATGGTTTTTTCTTTGTTGAATTTCATCATCATTTCTTCCGCCAATCGGTCAATGGCATTTTGAATCCAACTTTCTTCAGCATCAATGAGAATCGGTTTATTGATATCAGATGCACGCTGACACATCTCAATGATTCGTTCTCGAACTTTTTGAAATTCAAGCTCTTCATCATTAGTAAGGCTATTACCCGAACTGACGGTTTCCAACAATTCAAATCGGGCGATTCCAGTTATTTTGAAAACAGAATACGAAACATGATTGTTTTGAGCGGCTTCTTCAATGGTAGATAAAATTTGATCCTTAGAATATTGAAAATCGCTCTCATTATCTTTCCCTTCAACAGAATAATCAAGTATTGATCGGACTTTGTATTCTGCCAATTTATGGATGGTGTTTCTGCATTCTTCAAGTGTTTCCCCACCGCAAAACAACCGAAAAACAGTATGTTTGATCAAGGGTTTAACCGGCAAACGAAGGAACCTACTGACGTTTAATAGCAGTTTTCCCATCTTCACCAAAATGGGGTATTGCATGATGAAAAACAATCGATACGACCACATTAAATCTTTGTCAGATTTATATTTGAATGCAGATTCCGTATCTTCAAAAACTTCCATATTGGTAACTTTACCAGCCGACAAAATTAGGAATTACCTGCATATTGGGTATAGGTTGATCGAATATACATTGAATGAGAAATTTTCTTATTAAAATTACCCTTCCGCCAGATGTCTGAAGTACTTCATAAAAACAATATTTTCTTTCATAGCGATGCTGTGGAAAAGTTGGCAGCTATCGTTCGAAATAGAATTCAAGAAGGCGCCCAGATTTTTGTCTTAACGGATAAAAATACCACGGTTAAGTGTATTCCAGTTCTTAATGAATTGATACCTGAATTAATGAATAATGTGTCATTGGAAGTTCCTTCTGGAGAATCATACAAAAACATTGATTCTTGCATAGCACTTTGGAAAGAAATGCTCGAAGCAGGTGCTGATAGAAATAGTTTGATAATTAATGTTGGCGGAGGAATGGTCTGTGATCTGGGAGGATACGTAGCAGCTAATTTTAAAAGGGGCATTGACTTTATAAATATTCCAACCACCTTATTGGCTCAGGTGGATGCAGCCATCGGAAGTAAAGTAGGTATTAACTTATTGGATGCGAAAAACCAGATAGGATTGTTTGCTGATCCATTGGCAGTATGTGTCTTACCTAAATTTTTGGAAACGCTGGATGCAAGACAGTTGAAAAGCGGATTTGCCGAGGTGATAAAACATGCTATTTTATCAGGTGAACCATCATTTGACCATCTCTCTGCAACTGATTTTTCGGACAATATAAATGAACAACTGATCATGGATGCGGCGTTGTTCAAAATGTCCATTGCGCTTAAGGATAAACATGAAAAGAACATGAGGAAAATCCTCAATTATGGTCATACGTTTGGACATGCCCTGGAAAGCGTTTTTATGAATTCCAACCAGGAATTATTACATGGTGAAGCGGTAGCTTATGGCATAATCCTGGAAACCCTGGCTTCTGTTCAGATATGCGGATTACCAGATCAAAAAGGGGATAAAATCATTACATTTTTAAGGACGATATACGATTTTCAACCAGTCCATGAGTCGAAGTTCAATGCCTTGTGGAATATGACGAAAAAAGACAAAAAATCATCTTCAAATAAGGTGTTAATGATTGGAATCAAAGACTTTGGACATCCGGAATTGGATGTAGAATTGCAGGAACAACAGTTTGTTCAACTATTCGTGAGGTTTAATGAAATTGTAAAAAGTTGATTCCTATGATTTGCATTAGTGCACCTTCTGATCAAAAGTTACACGGTGAAATATCTCTTCCTCGGTCCAAAAGTTTAAGTAATAGGATGCTTATCATTCAAGCACTTTCAGAAGGGAATGTTCAAATTCGTCATTTGTCGGACGCAGGAGATACAGTAACGCTTAAATCTATTTTGGAAAAATTTGAATCCCGAATCAATGTAAATGATGCCGGAACAGCTATGCGATTCCTGACGGCTTTACTTGCCACAAAAAATGGGGATTGGATAATTGAAGGAAGCAGTCGTATGAACTTTCGACCAATTGGTCCTCTGGTTGATGCGTTAAGAGAATTAGGAGCTAAAATTGAATACCTGGACAAAGAAGGATTTCCTCCAATTAAGATCAAAGGTGGAAATATCAATGGTGGAACTGTTCATTTAAGGGCTGATTTAAGCAGTCAATACATTTCCGCTCTAATGATGATAGCCCCAACACTCAAGGAAGGAATGGAAATTCACTTGCAGGGAAAAACGTTTTCGTTCCCATACATTCAAATGACGGCGGCATTAATGTCACATTGCGGAATTAAACTGGAATGCTCTATGTCAAAAATCAACATTTGGCCTGGGAAATACCAGCAAACAACGGTGGAAATTGAACCGGATTGGAGTGCCGCGTCCTATTGGTATGAATTGGCAGCCATCAGTGAAAATGCAGAAATTAAACTAAAGGGTTTATCTGCCAATAGCCTTCAAGGTGATAAAGTATTGATGGAAATATTTGAACCGCTTGGTGTGGTTTCGAAAACAACCAATGGGGATATGGTCATCAGTAAATCAAGTCTTGGATTTACGCTTCCGGAATCTTTTGAGTACAACTTTTCCGATTGCCCGGATTTAGCCCAAACTCTTGCAGTTACTTGTGCTACGCTCAACATACCTTCTCGATTGGAAGGTTTGGCAAATCTTCCCATTAAAGAAACGGATCGAATCAAAGCCTTGATAACCGAATTATCTAAAATGGGGGCCTCGGTCATGAGCATTCCTAAAGAAGGAATTGGAATTTCTCCTCAGAGAGGAAAACTAAAATTGTCATCTGAACCCATATTAACCTACGGAGATCATCGAATGGCATTGGCCTTTAGCCCAATCGCATTGAAAACGAAATCCATTTGTTTAGATCAATCAGATGTGATCAATAAATCGTATCCAGGTTATTGGGATGATCTTAAAAAATTTAACTTTACCATACAAAAATCTTGACGAAATGAAAATTAAAAATTGGTTGCTTAGTATAGTATTATTGAGTGTTTTCTCGGTGTTCAATGTCTCAGCTCAGACAACGGATTGGCCATTGGATGAAAGTTTAATTGCAAAGGTTGGAAAAACCGCTGATGGTGGCTATTTATCTAAGATGGATATCAAACGAAGTAATGCATTGGTTTTGAATGAAACGAGTTCAAAAGTATTGAGTTTCGAATTTGTTTGGATAGATACAGATGGAAAAGAAGTGGTTGTAAAAAATGAAGGAGCGGAATTCAATGAACAAATCATTTCCAAAATGAAAGCCACTAGAATTGGTGGAAAAGTTCAATTTAGGAACATCAAGGTAGAAAACGCCAGTGGACAGGTAATGTGTAAACCTGTCAAAATAACCATAAAGAGTTAGTTGCTGTTGAAGATTCTATAATTGATAGAAACACCAATGAAGGGAATGAATCCATAATCTTCAAAGAATTCATCCACTAATTTTGCCTGGTCGTCTAATGCCAATTTCGAGCGTAAATCGATGTCAGGTACTTCCAGTGGAAATCCTATGATATCTTCAATATCGCCACCAAATATGGCTGCATATAGTTGAAATTGCTCATATGCTTCAATGGCTTCGTCGAATTGTTGATCGTCATAGTCAATTTCAGTTTCTGATGATAGGTTCATCGTTATTCCAAATTCTGCTCGAATCTCAAAGTGCTTATTTGCAAGAGGAAAACGCCTGCCATACTTAACACCCAACTGACTCAATTTGGTGTTTAGCTCCACCAGGTCATTCAAATTTACTTCGGATCCAAATGCCGGTAACAACGTTTCTAAGCCAAACTCAAAGAAAGCCCATTCTTCAGCTGTAAATTCATTGCGAAACAGTTCAGATTCTATAATGGTTTGATACGATGCTTCACCATTTAAAGTGATTCGTTGAAAATATCCTCCTACGTAGTTTTTACCCCAGTGAAAATTTGCCCCAACATCAAATACACTCCCTCCTTGCGTCACATCTTGCAAAAAGGTTTTGGTTGGCTCTTGATCCTCTGGAATAGGCATTGCATCGTACAGGCTTCCGTTGTAGGGTGCCCAGATTTTACCAAACCCAACATCGGCAGAGACTTTACCTAGAAATTCCATATTGTATCCCAATTTGTAACTCAAAGGGAAATCCGTTCCCAACTTGAACGTATGGACTTGGGCAAAGATGTTTGTTGTACAAAAAACAACAAGAAGAGGTAGAAATTTTTTCAAAAGGTCTAGTGTTAGCTTCTCAAAAATACGAATTTAACCAGACATCCTGTTTACACACGGGGATTACCATTTATATTGTGCTTGTAAGGTCAACCTGTGTTTTTCATGGCCTGTAATTTCGTCATTTCCTGAGCCTACGGAACTTTTATGAAACCAAGCCGTTCTCGCAAGCTTCAAACTCAATGAAACATTGCGGATTCTGGAATAGCTGATGATGGTATACACTCGAATCCCATGATCATAAAATGCTGGTGATTCAAATAACAGTGGAACACTCGATTCATATGCCCATATTCTGGATGCGAATTCGTCCGATTGAAAACGACAAATCCTCAACTTAAATTTAATTCGATTTCTCTTCCATTGATTGGAAAATTCAACGTATGCCAAAGTGCCATTATACTTTGATTTTTCTTGAACCTGAATACCTTCAATTCGATAGGCCACCGACATGCGTTGATTCAGAAATGTTCTTAAATGAACCCTTGCACTGAGTTTATTTAAATTCGAAATTGTTTCAAAACGATGCTCGACTTGCCTTCTAATCCGCACATACCATTCAAATTTCCTTTTTCTAACCTGTTCAAATTGAACGGTTTGCCTTACTTTTTGGAAACTGATATTGTTTTTAGAATGAATGTGTGGAGTGTGACATAAATCCATATTCAAATGAATTTTCCATTGATTCAGGGTTATTGAACATTTCCAGATATAAGATTGCTCATTATTGTTAGAAGAGTTGTTTCCAATGGCATTTGATTGATAAGTGAAGAATGTTGGTGCGTATCTTAAAAATCCAATTCCCGTTGAGAATCGCCGTGATAGGGCAATTATTATTCCTGCCAAATAATTGAAAGACTTACTGACATCATCATAAGCTACTTCCACAAAAATGCTGTGATTCTTTTGTTCGAACATTAAATCCATTCCCATTTTGGTAAAACTTTTGCTCATGAGAACCTGATGAATGTTTGATTGTTGGTTGCTACGGTAGTAATGAGAAAATTGATGGTTGGTAAAAGTTGAGCCCATGCTAAAACCCTGCAAATTATATTGTACAGTCGTTCCTAATAATACCTCTTTTACTTGTCTCGTTTTTGATTGTTCAGAAGTAGTCCGATGCAGTCCCGTTGAAGAAAGTGAAGAAAAATAAGATCCGTCTTCATTTAACGTGAAATCTCGTCCCATAAGAGAAACAAATCCATAATAAGTCAACCTACCCAATTCTTGTTTGTAGGCCATTCCTCTTAATAAGTTTGATTCGTTTGCAGAGGTATATGGTGACAATTTTCTGGAAAGACCTAAAATACTGTGGCTTTCTAATGTTTCCCCTGTCGTAAAGGCCGTATTCAGAACAAGTCCTTGACCAATCTTGAGACCATAATCCCCCAGGATGAATTGACGTTTCTTGGAAACATCAAAATATGAAACATAGAACGATTGAAAATCGAACCGATGTACATTGATTCCTGACCAAAATGGTTCGCCAATGTCATTCTCAAGCGTACATCCCATGGTTATTTTATTGGTCACGGAGAGTTTGATTTTATACAATTGGTACCATGGGGTATTGGCGTATTTCCCAGTTGTTAATCCTTTGGATTTTTGAATGACTCTTGAAAATCGGGTAAGTATTCCGGATTTATGCGATGCTGAATATTGTTGATTTGACCTAGATTCAAAAGCAATAAATTGGGATAGATTTTTGAGGATATTCAGATCTTCAATTGACACTTGTAATTCTTCAAGGCATAAAATGGGACCAAATTTTTTTTGATGGAAAACAATCTGATCATATTCTTTTTCGGATACAATGCCTTTGTCAACCAACAATGTCAGTTGACTGCTATTGATGTTTATTCGCTGCTTTTGTAAAAGAGTTAATTCATATGGGTCAACCTCTTCTGAGTCAGCTTCAAGCAGATTGGAATACTTGTCAATGTTATCTGGTTCATTCGGAATTTGTGAAAATGTAATTCCAATCTGTGCATAAGAAATGACGGCTAAAAATATTTTGGGTTTCATTTCACCATGACCGCATCAATGACGTTTGCTTTATATTTCCTGGAATCGAAAAGTGAACAATTTCCAAATCAATCCACATTTCCTTGATGTAAAACTGAATTCCCGTAGTATAAGACCAGGGATTTGAGCTAATACCAGAATGGAATCTATATGTCTTATTCAGTCGGATGCCACATCCAATAAACCACTGTATATAAGTGGATTTCGGCCATAGGAGCATTACTTCCCAATCCGTGTTCAATGGAAATTGCCATCGTATTCCGGACAAGTATACATGGCGACTACCTCCATTGTTGTTTGTGCTGGATTGTAATGCTGAATAAACGTTTAACTCAGAAGAGAATTTTTGTGTAAGTCCAATTAAATAATGGTGTTGAGCAATCGGGTGTTCCATCTTTTTGTTGAAATACTCACTTTTTAGCCCTATTCCCAACTTTAATTTTTCCTGAAGCTGAATGCTGACAGGTAATAAAAACTCCATTTTTCCGAATAGTTGATCAGGCTGATAGGACAAATACAATCCCATATTGACAACATTTACTTTTCTAAAGAAGAAAATCGATAGTTTGTTGAACGCATTGATATCAAAATATTGAACCATATTTATCCCGGCCAATGTTCTGGTAACATCCACATGTGACGGGTTGTTTACTATTGAGCTTCCGTTTAATCGAATCGGAGATTGATTGGAAGAATTGGGCGGTTGATTTTCTTGTTCTAAAAGAACAGCACAGAAACCGATGAAAAGCACAAACAATCCTGAGATATACATGGATGGTAATTTGAGGACTGTCGGAATGTAAATTTATGGAGGAATCGATATGGCCATGAGTTTAATATTTCATCAAAATGGTATTGTAATTTCTAGTGATAGCGAGATTTTGAAAGGTTTAGCTCAAGGAAAAACCAAGAGTTAAACAGACAATAACCATTTGAATAGAAATACCTATGTTTGTTCAAAATTTTACCACATGTTTAATTTGGTTTTATTTGGACCACCGGGAGCCGGAAAAGGTACCCAAGCTGAAAAGTTGATGTATAAATATCAACTTAAGCACCTGTCTACGGGAGATCTTCTACGAGCTGAAATAGAGCAAAAGACAGACTTGGGATTGAAGGCTAAAAAATTAATGGATCAAGGAGAACTTGTTCCGGATGAAGTAGTCATTGGCATGATCGAACACCAATTGGATCAGCATTCTTCATCAAATGGCTTCATCTTTGATGGATTTCCAAGAACAGCTGCTCAGGCACAAGCGCTAGATAACCTTTTATCAGCGCATGAAACAGACATTTCAATCATGGTGTCGCTTGAAGTTGAAGAAGAAGAATTAACACGAAGATTGCTTGAGCGTGGAAAAGTATCTGGAAGATCGGATGATCAGAATACAGAAATCATTCATAACAGGATTTCCGAGTACAAAAACAAAACGGCTCCTGTTAAATCTTATTATGACAACCAAGGAAAGTGTGTAGTCATAAATGGAATCGGTTCAATAGAGCAAATCTTTGAACGTCTTTGTGAATCCATTGATCACGTTCAAGTGAACAAATAGATCAAGCTTTGCCGTTATGGCAGAATCAAATTTTGTCGATTATGTAAAAATTTCCTGCCGGTCCGGTAAGGGCGGGGCAGGTTCTGCGCATTTTCACAGGGATAGACTAAATGCTAAAGGAGGTCCGGATGGAGGAGATGGTGGTCGTGGAGGGCACATTATCGTTGAAGGTAATGAGCAAATGTGGACGTTGTTGCATTTGAAATATAAAAAGCACGTTAAAGCAGGAGGAGGAGAGCCAGGCGGGGCCAGTAGAAAACATGGTGCCAATGGGGAAGATGTGGTTTTGCAAGTGCCTCTGGGAACCATTGCAAAAGATTTTGAAACAGGAGAACAACTGTTTGAAATTGCGGAACATGGTCAAACGGAAATATTACTGGCTGGAGGTAGAGGGGGTCTGGGAAATGATCACTTTAAATCAGCCACTAATCGAGTTCCACGATATGCGCAGCCAGGTGAGGCTGGATTGGATGAATGGAAAATTCTTGAATTAAAAATTCTGGCAGACGTAGGTTTGGTGGGTTTTCCAAATGCCGGAAAGTCTACATTGTTGTCTGTGCTGTCAGCAGCCAAACCAGAAATCGCTAATTATCCATTTACCACACTTACTCCGAATTTAGGTATGGTCTATTATCGAGACGATAGGTCATTTGTTATGGCTGATATACCGGGGATTATTGAAGGTGCTCATCAGGGAAAGGGTATTGGGTTAAGATTTTTGAGGCATATTGAACGAAATTCTGTCTTGTTATTTACGGTGCCAGCGGATAGCGATGATATCGCCAAAGAATATGAAATTCTGTTAAACGAATTGAGAAAATACAATCCCGAGCTGCTTGATAAAGATAGGTTACTGGCAGTAACAAAGTCAGATATGTTGGATGAAGAACTTAAAAGTGAAATTGAGCCAACTTTACCTAAGAATATTGATTATGTATTCATATCTTCAGTTGCTTCAAAGGGATTGAATGAACTGAAAGATATGCTATGGAAAATCTTGAATTAGGAATTTAAATCCATTATCTGTTGAATTTTCTTATCGATTTAGATACTGAATTGTTTTTATTTCTGAATTCATTGCATTCAGTCTTTTTTGACCATGTCATGTATTGGGTTTCCAAAAAATGGACATGGGTACCCTTTTATTTATTCCTTACTTATTTGGTATTCAGGGTGCATGGTGCCAAAGGAATATATGTATTACTGGCTGTCGCCTTGTTGGTGACACTAACAGATCAAATTTCGGTGAAAGCCTTCAAGAACGTTTTTGAAAGACTTCGGCCATGCCATAATGAAAGTATACAATTGATGGTGCATACGGTGAATGACAAATGTGGTGGTCTGTATGGGTTTGTTTCTTCTCACGCGTCAAACACATTTGGAATGGCCATATTTATTGGAACAGTATTGAGAAGAAAATACAACCGTGCCATTCATTGGTTGGTTCTTTGGGCAGCCGTTGTTTCTTACAGTAGAATATATTTGGGAGTACATTACCCTTTTGATATTTTAGGAGGAGCTCTTTTAGGAGCTGGAATAGGGTGGTTGATAGCGTATATTTTGAAACGCTTGAATTCTAACTTCGATCTAAAATTGAAACTATGAAGCAATTATTGCTGGTTTTTATTGGAGGAGGTGCAGGAAGTGTTGCCAGATACTTAACATCGCAAATATCTTGGGCGTTTTACAAGGGAGATTTCCCTTTGGGAACATTATTATCCAATGTAATTAGCTGTGGTATTCTTGCATTATTGGTTTATGCCTTTCAAGAAAAATTGATTGATTCTTCATGGAAATTATTGGCCATTACTGGTTTTTGTGGGGGTTACAGCACTTTTTCTGCATACGGATTTGAATCTGTGATGTTATTTAAATCAGGGCATACCACCATGTTTGCAGCCAACATTCTTGCCAACATGATTTTTGGCTTTTTACTTATTTACATACTTATCGGTAAATCATCATGAAACACCCGGTGCTATGGCTGATATTATTGATAGGCCTTTTTGGATGCAAAAATGTTGATGTAAAGATTAATGAGGGACGAAAGAACCCAAAATTGGTCATAGGCATTGTGGTGGATCAAATGAAAGATGAGTACCTGAGAAAGTTTAAGCATAACTTTACTGAACGAGGATTTAAGCGATTAATGAAAAAGGGATATGTATGTCGAAATACACATTACAATTATGTTCCCACATACACGGGCCCTGGTCATGCTTCAATTTATACTGGAACTACTCCATCTGAGCATGGAATTGTAGCCAATCATTGGTACGTTGTAGGGGCTGATAATATGATGTATTGTGTATCAGATACAACCGTAAGTCCTCTAGGTACTGAAAAAGGCTCAGGTAAGATGTCACCTCGCAATTTAATTGCGAATACAGTAGGTGATGAACTAAAAATGCTCTCAAATATGCGATCCAAAGTGATTGGAGTGAGCCTCAAAGACAGGGGAGCTATTTTACCCGCCGGACATTTGGCGGATGCAGCATATTGGTTAGAAGGTGGTTCAGGACATTGGATTTCAAGTAATTATTATTTCGATGAATTGCCTCAATGGGCGCAACAATACAATCAATCGGACAAAGTAAATGAGTTATTGGAAACGCCTTGGGAATTGTCCACGTCTATCGATAACTATCACGCAAGTTTGTCAGATGATAATCCTTATGAAGGTTCCTTGAAGAAAAATGGCCAACCTACGTTTCCTTATGATTTGAAGGAGATATCAAAAGAAAAAGGAAAAGGGATAATTAAAAGTACACCTTGGGGAAATACAATTGTATTTGATTTTGCAAAAGAAATCATGCAGCAGGAATCTTTAGGACAGGATGAATTCACGGATTTCTTAGCCATTAGTTTTTCGTCCACAGACTACATTGGACATTTATTTGGCCCTAATTCCATTGAAGTCGAGGATGCCTATGTGAAACTTGATCAAGAGATTGCAAGTTTTTTGGATTTGTTGGACAATGAAATTGGGAAAGACAACTATATGTTATTCATTTCTTCGGACCATGGTGTTTCTCCTTCACCTCTATATATGAAGGATTTGGGGTTAATGGCAGGGCATTACAATACGAAAGATTTACAAAATGATCTCAATCATTCAATAAAAACGAAATTCGGATTAGACGGTGTCATTGCGCGAATTGAAAATTTGAACCTCTACTTGAATCCAGCATTGAATTTAGAAAATGAAGCTACCATCAAAAAAGTAAAATTTAACATTCAGGAAGAAATATTAAAAAAGGAATGGGTCAAGGATGTTTTTGATGTTAATCATCTGCACAAGCATTTCAATAACAAAAGCGCCAAATTGATGGCTAATGGTTATTGGAAAAAAAGGTCAGGAGATATGATTATTCAAACTAAACCCTATTGGTTGAGCGGTGGGTACGGTGGGAAAGGAAGTAGTCATGGAAGTGCTTATGGTTATGATACACATGTTCCGTTGATTTGGTATGGAGCTGGAATTCCCAAAGGAGAGGATTTTTCAGAAATATCAATTACAGATATTGCGCCTACATTAGCGTTTTTGATGAATTCGAACCCACCTAATTCTTGCTCAGGAGAAGTTATCAGTGGAATTTTCAGACGCTAAAAGATCTCAATTTATCTGCTACATATGACAATTTTTCATTGTCAATATCTAAATGTAACACAAACCGTATTTGACCGGGGCCAAAAGGAACAGCCTCTATTTTTTCAGCACGCAAAAAGGCTAAAAAATCTTCGGTTTTCACTTCATTGACCAGTTTACCAACCACTATGTTTGTTTCAACCGGAAGAACATCCTGAATATAATTTTGTTCATGTAGTACTTTCCCCAGAACGCTTGCCCTGTCATGATCTTCTTTTAACCTTTCAATGTTGTTCTTCAGAGCATATATTCCTGCTGCAGCTAAATAACCGGCTTGTCGCATTCCACCCCCAAATATTTTCCGAATGCGCCTTGCCTTTTTGATGTCATCATCAGAACCCAACAATAATGAGCCGACCGGTGCACCTAATCCCTTAGACAGACAAATGGAAATAGTGTCGAACAAATTACCGTAATCTGAAGCCTTAGTATCGTTTTCAACCATGGCATTAAATAGTCTGGCTCCATCCAAATGATATTTCAAGTTGTTTTCCCTACATACCTTTTCTATGGACTCCAATTGAGACAAGGCATATATACTTCCACCTCCCTTATTGCATGTATTTTCAACGCAGACTAACTGAGTTTCGGCTTTGTGAACATCATCTGGATTAATGCTTCCTTCAACCTCTTCTGCAGTAAGCAGTCCTCTGGGACTTTTTAACAGATTCACAGAAAGCCCGGAATTAAATGAAATACCCCCGCCTTCATATTGATAGATATGTGCCAATTCAGAACAAATGAGCTCCCCGGGAGAAGTGGTTGAAATCTTAATAGCAATTTGATTGGTCATGGTTCCGGAAGGACAAAATAATGCAGCCTGTTTACCAAACATTCGAGAAGCCAATTCTTCCAACTCAATTACCGTGGGATCTTCCTCAAAAAACATCATCACCTACTTTAGCTGACATCATGTGATGCAGCATTTCTTCAGTTGGGCGGGTAACCGTGTCACTCCTTAAATCAACCATCATAACTGTTACAATTTTCGAACAACCATTAATCCATCGCGAATTGGAAAAAGCACATTTTCCACACGACTATCATTGTGAACAAACTCATTAAATTCCTTGATAGCTTCAGTTTCTTCATCTGAATTTTCTTCAATTACCTTACCACTCCACAAAACATTGTCTGCAATAATTACTCCTCCTGCAGGTATTTTATCAATCACTAGTTTGTAATAATTGAGGTAATTCTCTTTGTCGGCATCAATAAAAACCAAATCTGGCTGTTCGGTTAAATTAGGGATGATTTCCAAGGCATTGCCAATATGAAGTTCAATTAATCCTTCAAGTCCTGCTTTATCAATATATTTTTTGATCAAATCTTCCAATTCTTCATTGATATCGATGGTGATGACTTTTCCACCCTCTTTTAATCCTTCAGCTAGGCACAAAGCAGAATATCCCGTATATGTTCCAATTTCCAACACATACTTAGGTTGAACTAGTTTACTAAGCATACTCAATACACGACCTTGCAAATGACCAGATAACATTCTAGGCATAATAACGTTCGACCATGTTTCACGGTTTAATGCTTGCAATACTTCAGATTCACTCATGGTGTGATTTTCTGCATACATGCTTATTTCTTCAGGTAGGAATTCCATTCTCTTGATTAGATTTATATGTTAACTCACTGAATTTATCGGTGTCAAAAATTTCGTTTGCCACATCCACCAATTGTGTAGATGTGATGTTGTCTATTTTATTGAGTATTTGCTCAAAGGAATCAATTTTATTGTGGAGCAAAAGACTTTTACCAAATGACAACATGGATTGTCCGTTATTTTCTTTGTATATGGCAATCTGCGCTTTCAATTGATCTTTATATCGGGATAATTGAATGGAGCTAAGTGGTTTTGATTTTAGTTTATTCAATTCCCTGTAAATGATCTCTTTTGATTTATTGACATGTTTTGCATCTGTTCCCAAATAAATGGAAAAGAGCCCACTGTCACTAAATGGTGAATAATTGGATTCAATGTTGTACGTGAATCCATATTTTTCACGAACGTTGAGATTTAATTTGCTATTCATTGCTGGTCCACCGAGAATGTTGTTCAAGAGTACCAGCGCTGTCTTTTGTGGGTGATGATGATCATAGGCGTCCTTTCCCATCAAAACATGAGATTGAAACGTATTTCTTTCCACAACACGTACATTTGGTTTATATGAAAAACGAATGGGCTTTTCATTCACACCGTTGTACACTTTGAGATTAGCAAAACTTTTTTCAAGCAGAGCTTTAATTTTTTTCATTGGAAAATTACTTACAGAACTGATCACTATCCGTTCTTTGGAAAAATAATATCGTTTTGTAAAGTCAATTAAATCCTGTTTTGATAATCCATTTACACTATCAACGGTCCCCAATATTCCACCGCCCAGCGGATGTTTGTTAAATACTATTTGCTCAAAATCTTCAAATATTTGATCAAACGGACTGTCCTGATACGAATAGATCTCATCAATTATGACGGCCTTTTCCTTTTTGATCTCAGTTGCCGGAAAAACGGATTGGAATGTAATGTCGTGCAACAAGTCAACAGCACGTGAAGTATGTTTTGACAAAAATGTGGCATATACACAGGTATCCTCTTTTGAAGTAAAGGCATCCAATTCTCCACCTACAGCATCAAGACGATTTAATATGTCTCTGGATTTTCTCTTTTTGGTTCCCTTAAAAAGGCAATGTTCAACGTAATGTGCTAAGCCGGATTTGTTATCGGGTTCATTCCTTGAGCCAGCTTTAATGAATATTCCCAAATGGCCAACTCTAGAGGAGGGTACGGTTTTATGTACCACTTGAATACCATTCTCTAATTCAAAAATTGAAAAGTCTTCTTCCATCGAGGTTCAAAAATATGGAATTGATTGACACAAGTTTCATGTTAAGAAATGAAATCCAATGTTAATAAAGGCGTTAATAACTTGAAATAACTGTTAATGATTGAGGAACACATTTTTAATAGTTTGGTCCCAAACTAATTTAGATGCTTCGTCGTTTACAGCTTCTTGGTTGTTTTCTATTTATTTATTTAGTACAGATAAGTGCTCAAACAGGAGAGCTGCCGAGTAACAAACAGCTGCGAGTGATGGAAGAGGAGGGTGAATTCTACTTTGAAGAGAAAAAGTATGACAAGGCCCTGGAGTATTTTCTACAGTTAGAATCAGCAGATCCCAACAATAGTTTTTACAAGTTGATCATAGGAATATGTTATTCATATAGTCCGGATCAAAAAGATAAATCGATTGAATATTTAGAGAAGGTTAAAGAAATGGACGATGAGTTCAATGAAATCAACCTTTATTTAGGCAGGGCATATTTAGTCAATAACAAATATCCTGAAGCAAAAGAAAGTCTCGAGCTTTATTTGAGTAACGAAGCCGGAAGCAAAGAATTGGCAGAAGAAGCTAAGCAGCTGATATCCAATAGTGAAAGTGCGCAAGTTCTGACTGCAGATAGTTTAAAAGAAATTGAAATAACCAATATGGGCACCATCATCAATACCACCGATGACGAATACGTGCCGTTAATTACACCTGACGAATATCAACTGATTTATACCTATAAAGGTGAAAAAAGTAAGGGTGGATTAATGAATGATAAAGGTGAGCCAGACAACAACGGAGATTATCATGAAGACGTGTACATCTCCTTTAAATCTCCGGACGATTGGATGTACGATGAAGATGTTTGGTTAGAACCAAAACCAATTGAATCCATCAACACTGAAGGACATGACGCCTGTATTGCCTTGTCAATTGATGGCCAGACATTATTCATGTATAACAACAGTGAAGAAAATGGTGGTGACATTTACTTTAGTCGATTAGATGGGGATGAATGGGGAGTTCCTATTCCATTGCCAGGTGAAGTGAATACCAAATATTGGGAAGGACATATGACTATTGCCAGTGATGAGAAAGTGATGTATTTTTCAAGTGACAGACCGGGAGGTTTAGGCGGGCGCGATATTTACAAAGCCGAAAAGTTAGCCAACGGAGAATGGGGTAATGTAACCAATCTGGGTCCAACTGTCAATACGTCAAAAAATGAGGATGCTCCTTATTTACACTTAGATAAAAGAACACTTTATTTCAGTTCAGAAGGATTCAACAGTATGGGTGGATATGATGTATTCTATTCGGAAATTGATGATGGTGGAGAATGGACAGACCCTATAAACATGGGATGTCCAATTAATACAACGGAAGATGATAAATTTTATGTGGTTTCAGCAGATGGATTAAAAGGATATTATTCCTCATCACATGGAGTAAGCAGAGTTGGAGGAACGGATATTTTTGTGGTTACCCCGGATCCGGCGAAAATGAGAAATGCACCAATTGCTGCATTGATTGTTGGAACTGTTTTTGCAGATGATGTGCCTACAGGATCTATTATCAGGGTGTATAATGCTACAAATCAAGAAACAAGTGGAACATTCCGGTCTAATTCGAAAACTGGAGATTACAGAATTGCTTTAATTCCGGGGTCTAAATACAGCATTGACGTGGATGTAGAGAATTTTGATACACATACAGATGAGATTGATTTAGTTGGATTGAATCAATACATAGAAGTATCGAATAACATCCATGTTTATTCCGATGAATACATTGAAGCCAACAACATTGCTCCTTCGGATTCGACCATGCAAGATGCATTGACTACAGCAGTGGAAGAATCTAAAAAGGTTGAAGTTGCTGTGGCCCCGGTGGTAGTTCCAGATATTGAAAAGAAAGAGGATGAGGTTACCGTATTTGAAGCTGAAGAACCAACAAAAGTTGAACAAGAAACAGAAAATGCAACTGTAGTGGTTGTTCCTCCAATAGGTAATAAAGATGATGAAGAACCAGTTGAAGAAACCGTCAAGGAACCTGTTGCAGTAGCAACTACGTCAAACGATCCGTGTAACGAAGAATTTGTGGATATGTCTGGTCTAATTGGTTTGGATCTTAATGTTCGAAAGAATTATGAAAAGTTGTTGGGTTTGGTTGGAAACTATTGTGCTGATGATTTGCAATTTAAAGTTCAAATTGGGGCGTATAGATTTCCCAAAAACTTCAAGTATACCAAATGGGACAACTTAGGACCAACAGATGTGACCGATTACCCAGATGGCATCACTCGATTTACAAAAGGTGAATTTGTTACATTACAAAATGCAGAAGAGCTACGTCAAAAGGCAATTGCTGCCGGCGTAAAAGACGCATGGGTAATTCCATTTTTTGACGGAGAACGTATCTTTATGGAAGATTTAATCAAGGTTAATTTCTATAACCGAAGCGTAAATTAAATCCATTTCCTATCCCCTTGATTCACCTCCTTTAAGTTCATATTTTTGCCCCTTTCTAATAAGGAGTGAAGAGATTTATTTGGACATCATTATTACTTACTGTTTGCTTATTCAGTAAGGCCGGAAAGTTGGAAAAGGCTTTTGAAGCATTGGGTAAATACGATTATTTCAAAGCAAAGATGCTTTTTGAAAAATCATTAAAAAGTGATGAGGTATGCTCTTCATATGGATTGAGTCAAATATACGGGCGAAACAATAATCCTTTTTACAACCTTGATTCAGCACTTAATTACATTATCAACGCTGAAAAACTCTATCATGAGGCTGATTTAAAGACACGCAAATCATTTAATGAATTGAACGTGGATTCAATGAGGATTCAGATTCATAAATCGAAAATTTGCCATAATGCTTACGATGTAGCCTTGGAGAAAAATAATCTGGGCGCTTTTCAGCATTTCCTCAATTATTATAATCATTACCCGGAATTGACTGCCAATGTTGCGAAGAGAAGAAATGAAATGGCTTTTAAAATGGCAGAAGAGGTCAATACGTCTCAGGCGTACCATAAATTTATCAGTGATTATCCAACAGCAATTCAGGTAAAAAAAGCGCAAGATGCATATCATTATAGATTGTATAAGGAACTTACGGTCAAGAGTACGGTAAAAGAACTGGCGAGTTTTATTGAAAATTATCCAACCAACCCTTATAATGAAGAGGCGCAGGATAAACTTTTCGAAAGATTTATAAAAAAGAATACAATCGAGTATTATGCTGGATTCATCAGGAATTTTCCTGAAAATCGAAATGTTCCTGTAGCCTGGCGCATTTTATATAAATTATATACCAAAGAGTACTCTCCTGAAAAAATTGCTGAATTCCGATTAGATTATCCTGACTATCCTTTCATGGATGAGTTAATGGATGAATATGATCTATCCTCAAAAGAACTATTAACTTTTAAGTATAAAGGTAAATGGGGATTCATTGATTACCGAGGTAGGGTAATTATTCCGCCGAGATTTGATTGGGTAGAGTCCTTTACAGAAGGTGTAGCCAGAGCTGGTTTAAATGGAAAAACTGGATTTATCAATAAACTTGGAAATACAGTAATTCCTTTTGAATATGATGAAGCTGAGGCATTTAACAATGGATTTGCAGTGGTTGGAATTAAGTTTCATTATGGACTAATTGACAAAGCGAACATTGAGCGAATTCCTTTGATTTACGAAGAATTGAACGAATTCAATGATGGAATTGCATCTTTTTCTATTGCTAACAAATACGGATACATTAATAGTGACAATGAGATTGTAGTTACACCTATGTATGACTACGCAGGGGATTTTAAAGAAGGTTTTGCCTACGTTGAAAAGAAAGGAAAAAAAGGTATCATCAATAGGAAAGGGCAATATGTTTTACCCATGAAGTTTGATTGGTTAGAAAATTTTGAAAACGGTGTTTGCAGGGTTAGACTCAATGAAAAATTTGGAGTATATAACAAATTTGGTGATGAGATTATTCCGGTAATTTATGATCAAATAGGGAAATTTTCAAACGATAGAAGCATGGTTGTTGAAGGTGATAAGTATGGCTATTTTAATCGTTCAGGTCAATTGGTGATCCCGTTCAACTTATCGTTTACGAAGGAAGCACTTACATGGGCCAATTTTAATAATGGTTATGCGAAATTTAGTCGGGAAGGTAAGTTTGGTATGATAGATACCAAAGGTGAAGAAGTAGTTCCACCTTTATTTGAAGATATTATTGCCAACTATGGTAAATTAATAGCCATAAAACGGAATGACAAATGGGGGTATTGTAACCAGGACATTAAACTTGTTATTCCTTACAAATATGAAGTTGCTTGGGAATTTAACGCGGGTGTTGCCATAGTGAATAAGAACCATCAAGAAGGTGTCATTAACGAAAATGAGGAATTTGTTATTCCATTGCAATTTGAGGAAATTGAATGGTTAAATGATACGCTATTCTCTGTCAAACAAGATGGAAAATTTGGATTAAGAACAGTTAAAAATCATGAACTGGTGTCCAATCGATTTGATGTGGTGCAATTGATAAATGAGAATTTACTCTTGCTAACGGTAGATGAAAAAATGGCCTATTATTCCATTCAGGATATGAGAATGTTGTGGGAAGATCCTGAAATATCAATGAATTCCACAAATGATGGAAATAGCCGAGATACTCAAAAATAGACTTGCCAAGGAACTACCTGGGGAAAATTCACATCGTAAAATGGCTCCCATGGTAAGACCTAGTGCCAGTGAAGCATTAAATTATCCGGATACTCGTATAAGTGCTGTCTTGGTTTTGCTTTTTCAAATGGAATTAGAATGGAATACGCTTTTAATTTTAAGAAGTTCCTATGATGGTGTTCACAGCAATCAAGTGGCATTTCCTGGAGGTAAATCAGAACCTGAAGATTTATCATTAGAGCACACAGCATTGAGGGAAGCAAACGAGGAAGTGGGAATAAATCAAAATGACATCGAGATCATTGGTTCACTTTCCCCACTTTATATTCCACCGAGTAAATCTCTTGTCACACCTTACATTGGAATTACAGATAACATACCTGAAATAAAGATGGATACAAAGGAAGTTGAAGAAACCTTTTTTGTGAAACTCTCATCTTTGTTTGAACCGTCAATTAAAAAGGAAGTTACCATTAAACGAAAAAGTCATCAGTTTAACGTACCTGCTTATGTGTATAATAATTATACGATATGGGGAGCTACGGCAATGATGATAAGAGAATTGGAAGATATTCTTTCAAATGAATAAAATAAAAAGACCTCAATGTTGAGGTCTTTTTATTTATCGCAATTTATTGAACGCTTATTTTTTCATTAAGCACTTCATTACCACCGATGATAGAAATAAGGTACATTCCCCTTGATAGATTCGTTTGAATTTCAAGCGGACCTGAGGAAGAGAAGTCCAACAGCTGTTCTTCCATCAATTGACCTTTTAGATTGTAAATTAATAATTGAGCGCTTCCCTTTTTTGGCTCTTGAAGCTCAATATAAAAATTCCCATCATTTGGATTTGGAAACAAGGACATGTGGTAGCTGGTTTTTTTCGCAATACCAACGGTACTCAAATCAACGGTTTGAGTGACTGTCTTTGTATCACAACCATTGTCCATGCTCAGCGTAACTACATATTTCCCGTTGTTACCATATGTATGTTCTGGACTACTTAAATTAGAGGTGTCTCCATCTCCAAAATCCCATGATGCCTGAACACGCCAAGAATTATTTTCAATTACCGAAGAATTGTCAAATTTGACTTTCAAGCCATCATTGCTGAAGGTAAAAGAAGGTTTGACCTCACCCATGATATCTACGTCGAGTCGTGTAAAATCACTGACACATCCATTGGCTGAAATAATTCGGCTATAATAAACCGTGTCTTTGGATGTTCCTGCAAGTAGTTCTAGGGAATCACCGACATGAAATGCCGCGGTGTCAATTAATGTGTAATACCAATGATTTTTTCCATTTTTTGGGGTTGGAAAAACATGCTCTATTGCTTCAAGTTTACATACGACAGTTGTATCGTCTGTCCATTTTGAAGGCGTCAGCTTTGCATTTATTTCAATACTCAAAGAGTCATTTTGTCTTCTGGTATCCTTGTTAAAATAAATGGCCCCTACTATAAGATATTGCCCATCTTTAGACATCCATGCAGGAGATTGTTTGTCATCTTCTAAATGATATTTGTACAATTGACCGGATTGCAAATTCTCCTTAATGGTGTCTTTTATTGTCACACTATTAGATGAATCGCTAATTGTCACCTCAACAGCAATATTCGAAATAACATCACTGCTATTATTCAATACTTCAAGAATTAAAGGAATGGAATCGTTCAGGCAATATCCATTGGTTGTGTTTTGAATAATATCAACCAAGACAACATCATTCGAATCAAATTCAATGGCACCAGGATCTGGATGCATTGGATCTCTTGAATTCTTGTAAATATCAGTCTGAATTTGAGTCAATGGCATTCCAATGTTTCCAATACTATCATTGATAGGTTGTAATAATCCCTGAATTGGATCTGGAAACTTTGGATTGGCAAATACGGAAACCGAATCAAAATTCAAACCGAGTTTTTGCCAATCGCTAAATGTTGAAACCTTTGCCGTATCAATTCGGGCAAAAGAAAGGTTGCCAGTACCTTGATTTGGCATGTAGTAAGCATTGTTGTCAAAAGACATTGAATCAGGATGTTCTGTGAACGTAAAAATGTTAGAACTGCCGTTGTTTTTTGGTCTAATGACAGAAATAATATTATTGTAAAAATTGTTTTGACGCACGTTGTTCTCAAAAACAATTCCAACATGATCGCTTTTAACGCTGTCTTCTAAATCAAGACTAATGGTGTTGTGTACAAAAGTGACATTTTCAGTTTCAGACAGCACAATACCGTACGTTTCACCATTACCATTCATATTGTAGATCAGGTTGTTGTAGATCAAATTATCTTGTCCTTTTTCAGGCTTAACATTGAAAAGACGAATTCCAATTTTTCGATTCGCATACGTTCTTATTCCTCCACATGGATTGTGGATTTTATTGCTGTAAATCTTGCAATTGGAGTTGTATTGGCTAATTTCCAATCCAACAAATCCGGCATACGTTTTAGTCACATTTGCTCTACTTATGTCATTGTATGCCACAACCGAATTTTTGGTATATTTTAATTCCACACCTGTATACAATACATCGGTGAATGAATTGTCTTCAATGACATTTCCTACCGAATAATAACCATCAAATTGAATGCCGCGAATAATTACTCCGGAATACCCACGAATAAACGTATTTCCTTTGATGGTATTATGACCTGAAGAAGTGCCGTATAAAAGACTTTTGTCGTTATCGCTGTATGCAATACCAATATAATTACTGTTAGTAGTACTGTCAAATGGACTGATAAAAGTGCAATTTAATATAGTGTTGTATGATGAATTATCACTGAATTGTATTATCCATCCATATTTAGCAGTATCCGCAACTTGAATGGATAAATTTTCCAGGGTAACATAAGAGGCTGATTTAAATTGAATCATTGCCCGTTTTTCTTTGTATCCACCTCCCATAAGTAATTCTTGATTTCCATTAACGGTAATAGTATTGGTAGCAGATGATCCTTTTATTTTCGGAATGGTGAAAGATTCATAATAAGGACCTGATCCCTTTACTACATCAATATTCATCGGTCCGCATATTCCGTTTTCTTCTAAATATTGGAACAATGAATCAAATGAATGATAGTTGGTTGACGAAAGAGGTGATTTTTGGTCAATTGTGTAACTACCTGAAATTCCCGAGAATAGTTCTTCTGTTATTGAAGTATCATTTGAGGGAATTCGATCAACGGCATTTGGTATAGAAACCCAAAGTTTAATTGACGAAAGCCCTGCCACAGAGACTGAATCGAACAACAAACTTGCTTGCGTTGACGGACTGAGGGACACATGAAAAGATTTGCTGACCACTGGCCCTTGATTTATTGACCAATGCAATATGGCGCTATCCGCGTTAAATGATCCATTGTTGTAAACTGTGGCTTCCAAGGCAATTTTACCTGCACAAGAACTATTTTTTTGCATTATTTTTCCAACAGACAAATCATAATCAGGCGGTTCAAATTCCAATGCTCCTATATCTGGAGTGACAGCATTCCTTGTTAGTCCTGTAAAATCGGTTGCAACAACCGAAATGAACTTCCCCTTGTTGTTCAATGCATGCGCGGTGGGAATTGGAAGCAGCGAATTTCTTTCTATCATGGCATCGAATGAAACGCTGTGATGATCAAAATTGTGAATGGGATTATTTTTCCAATCCAGAAGTGTTAAATAGCCAAGTTTACCATAAACACCATAAAACTTTGGTTTGTCACTTGATTCAGGAAGAGAAATATTATTGTAATCCAATTCCAAATTAACATTATTCAAACTGCTTATGTGGTATCCATAAGTCAAATTAGCGTTCGACTGTTGTATATGAATCAGGTTATTGACAACATGAAGGTTTTCATTGACGGAATTGATAATGATTCCTCTAATATCCTGAGACTTGAAGTCGCTTTCAGGAATATCGATTGTATTGTGTAAAATAAATAATCCGTCACTACTGTAACAATTGATTCCATAGATTTTTCCTGCACTTTCAGATGCAGTAAAAATGTTGTTTACAACGTAATTTTCATTTCCAGGTAGAGCGTCACAATTATAAACATATATTCCGGTAACATTTTTCTTTTTATCCATGGAACCGCCATTTGCATGTTTCATGATGTTATTCGTCACGCGCGTATTTATAACATCGCGGTACAAGTATACCATGTTGGTATTGTTAACAGTTGCTCTGTTTGGTCTGTGTATAATGTTTTTGTCAACCCATGAGTTTTCGACGCGATTTAAATAAATTCCATTGACATAAAAATCTTCAATGACGTTGTTTGCAATCATTACAGAATCAGAACTTCGAGTTGAATTTCCTCTAATATGTATACCATAAAAACCACCGACAATAGTGTTTCCGTTAATAGTTGTGTGTTGTAATGAAGTACCTTGACTTGCTTTTGTTAAGGAGGCACCTGCTTGAATACCAATAAAATAGTCTCTGGTACTTGTCATTGGACAAACAATACCACAATTCATGATTTCTACGTATTTGGTTTCATTCAAATGCAGAGCCCAACCATAAGTTGCGTTATTTTGAACAATGATATTTAATTGGTTTATACTTAGGAATTGGACGCTGTCCAGAAAGAGAACATGTCGTGCATTGCTTAGGTGTGACGCATATGCTAATGTTTCTCCATTGCCGTTAATGGTTACCTTTTTTAACTTATCAGCACCGGGTATTTTTGAAATTCTAACTTGTTCGTTGTAAGGGCCTGAGCCAGAAACAACATTGATGGTTAGATCTCCATTAATACCTTTTGTGGAGAGTGCTTGAACTGCATCATAAAAATTGGAAAAGTTGGTGCCACCAGTGGCAACCTGTGAATTAATTGTATATGTGCCGGATATTTGTGTATACCCTATTTTAACAGCAACTAATAAAATTGCCAGGCACCATAATGAATAATATTTCATTTTGGTATGTATTAGTTAGTAAAAAAGGGCTGTTTTTGCACAGATGTTGTGCATCACAAATGTACCCATTTATATTTAAATGGATATTTTAATCATTAAATATTTGATAATCAGATAATTATAAATTATTTCGACATTAAGAAATGTGAAGTAATGGAATAAAGAACCAGAATCCCAATGACAATAAGAAAGATTTTGTAAACGCCTTTATAGTGAATTTTGACATTTTTGATATCCTTTCGGTACGCCCAAATCATAGCTATGACAAAGATTACCACAAAAATGAGCGTGAATATGATTCTTCCCTGTGTAAACAAATTTTATGATTTTAAATATGACGACTGGCTGACGAAATTAATTAAATCAGGAAAGAACTTGTTAAACGAGTCTTCTAAAAAAGAACGATGGTTTTCAATTTCTTGGTATCCGCTATGCATATTGTTTTCAAAACTTGCTCTACTTGACATGCCGTTAAGGGCCATATTGATTCCCGCTTTCGTCTTATAATTGGCTAGCCAATCACCTGTACTCATGTAATGATATAATCTCTGAGCACGCTCATTGAACAAATGTTCGTGATTGCCCAGAACATGATATATCATAGCAGAATACTCATCAAGATGTTTATTTGAGTATTGATTCCAATGATTCGCGAGTAAGAAATCGAACAAAATATCTACGACTATTGAACTATACCGCGCATAACGTGGATTTAAAAATGCGTTCAATTTTCTAACAATTGGATGTTTGTCTGTAAATTCATCTATTTCCCGGTGCATTTGTATGCCAATACCTATAGATTCAGGAAGTTCATGTATTTGTTTTCCACGGAGAACATCTGCCAAAAAATTGCCAACAATTAGATGTTCTTTCTCCTTGCACAAGTAAAAATGAGCCAGAAAATTCATTATTTATCCACTTATCTACTCAAATTTCCTACGGTGTAATTCCCATTTTACTTCCGAGTATTGTTGATACCTTTATCATTGGGCAGTGAATTCCAAAGATTCGTGTTAGACAATGCAAATTACTCTTTTCTTGGTTACTGGCATAGTGCCGTTTCACTGCCCATTTATTTTCAACCCTAAATTCCCTAACTTGGAATAATTAACTGTACAATTTGTTTTTGTGAAGAAGCAACGACTTTATTGGATATGTCAAATTACAGGTTGGGGATCCTATGTCCTGTTGACTTTTCTTATTAATCGATTTGATATAAGTGAATTCAATATTCAGTTTATGCTCAATTTGGTGTCCACTTTTTTAATAGGCATTGGGACATCTCATTTATACAGGTATTTTATCATTCGAAACAAATGGCTGGATTATAAAATTTCTCACCTAATTCATCGGGTCATTATTGCCTCTGTTGTCTTTGCAGTGTTATTTTATTTATTGCACATTTTGGTTTCCGAAATGTTGATTGCCGGAAGGATTGTTCGTTTTGAAACATCTGAAGTGATTCAAACCGTTATGAATTTGACGGCAAATTATATTCTTTGGACGTTACTATATTGGTTGTTTCACTTTATTCAAAATTATCGAAAAGAGGAAATAAAAAACCTAAAATGGCAAGCTGCCAAGAATGAAATTGAATTGAACAAAATTAAATCACAACTCAATCCTCATTTCATCTTTAATTCAATGAATAGTATTCGGGCACTGGTTGATGAACATCCTAACAAAGCCAAAGATGCCATAACCATGCTCTCGAACATATTGAGAAGTTCGCTTTTAATGGGTAGAAAAAAGCTTATTCATTTTGAAGAAGAGATGGCCTTGGTTAAAGATTACCTGGATTTGGAAAAGATCAGACTTGAGGACAGACTTAAAATTGAACTGGACATTGACGATCAATCAAAATTTTTTGAAGTACCCCCATTGATGATCCAAACGTTAGTTGAAAATGGAATTAAACATGGTGTATCGAAATTGAAATCAGGTGGAAGGGTAGCAATTAAATCTAGAATCGTAGATGACAAAATGACCATCACCATAATTAATACAGGTTCATTTGTGAATGGCACGTCCAATTCTGTTGGCTTTGGATTAAAAAACACCAATCATCGACTTAAATTAATCTATGGTGATGACGGAAAGTTTAGCATTAAGAACGCTGAAGAAGGAGAAGTTGCGGCTGAAATTGTAATACCCAAGACATATGAAAAATAAAATTAAAGCCATAATCATTGATGATGAAAGGTTGGCAAGAAAGGAACTGAGAAATTTATTGACCTCGTTCAAACAAATAGAAGTCATTGACGAATGTGAGAACGCTATGGAGGCCATGGACAAAATTGAATCGCTAAAACCAGATTTATTGTTCCTCGATATCCAAATGCCTGAAAAAGATGGATTCGAACTGTTGGAAGAATTAAGCGTTGTTCCCAAGGTGATATTTATTACCGCATATGATGAATATGCAATCAAAGCATTTGAGTTTCACGCCTTTGATTATTTATTAAAACCTGTGGCAGAAGATAGGTTACGCGAAACCATTCAAACACTTTCAGAAGAATTTTCAACTGATTCTGCTGAAGATGAAAAGACGTTAACCGCAAATGATAGGGTATTCGTAAAAGACGGAGACAAATGTTGGTTTGTAAGATTGGAGGATGTTGCTTTATTTGAATCTGAAGGCAATTATGTTCGGGTTTATTTTGAAGGAAACAAGCCCTTGATTTTGAATTCATTGAATAATCTTGAGAAAAAATTGAACAATCGAATTTTTTTTCGGGCCAACCGCAAGCATATCATCAATTTGAATGGAGTTGTCAAAATTGAAAACTGGTTCAATGGTGGATTAATGGTAACCCTGGAAAACGACTTAAAAATTGAAATTTCCAGAAGACAATCGTCGAAATTGAAAGAAATGATGGCCTTGTAATTCTATTGGTCGACAATTTCCAATTTTCCGTCATTCGTTTACTGCTGTTGGTATAATTTATTTATTTCACACTTGATTTATGGGTAAATTTATAATAGATGCCCAGTAAATCCCTTCATATCAATCCGACATTTGTTACCCCATCGGTAAATTTTGATCTATCGGCCAATGAATTTTCAATTGATGGAAAATCCATTTTGATGGATGTGGATGAATTTTATGCACCTTTATTGGAATGGCTGGAAAATTTCGCTAGTTCTCATAATGAGCCTGTGGAGTTTTCGTTTCGTGTAACTCATTGCAATTTACCTTCAGCAAAAATATTGATGCTCATGGTGTACATATTGAATACCATGCACAAAAGAGCAAATAACTTACATGTGATTTGGCATTATTGTATGGAAGATGAAGGAATGCAAGAGCTTGGAGAAGAACTTCAATCATTGTTTGGAATGCACATTCGATTGCAACCTTATCACATGTATTCGCTAAGTATTGCCAGTTAAATTCAATTTCAGTTGATTTGATTTCTCTTTTATCCCTTAATTCGTCGAGGGTTTAAAATATATTCACAAATTTGTACTTCAATATTTATACCGTATGAAAAATATTCATTCAATACTTCATATCATTTCATTGGTGCTCATTGCCGTATTGTTTTATTTCCAATTAAGTAGTTCTTCGAGTCAAACTGAGGAAAGTCATGGACAGCAGAAAGGTGATGAAAAGGTGATGTACTATGTAAATACAGATACTATCTGGGAGAATTATGAGTTGCGCAAACAACTTGATGAAAAATTAATTGAAAAAAAGGGACAGTATCAAAGAGAAATAGAATCTCAACTAAGGGTGTTACAAAAAGAATATGAGTCGTTACAGGCGCAGGCACAAACAATGGGGCAAATTCAATTGCAGATTGCCCAGAACAATTTGTTGAAAAAGGAAGAAGAAATTGCCAAATACAAGGAGTCTCTTGAATTTAAATTACTCGAAGAAGAACGGCAGTTTAGAGAGGAAATAAGAGATAATATTGTAAGTTATATCAAAGAAAATACTGGTGATTTAACGTATGATTATGTCATGGGGTATTCAGGTGCAGGACCATTACTGCTTGCCAATGACAGTCTTAATTTGACGAAGGAAATTATTGATGGATTAAACGCAAATCAACAGGAAGAATAATCATGCTGATTGCCAGGGAAAAAAAGAAATCGAATATTGCAGAGTACATTTTGTACATGTGGCAGATCGAAGACATTATTCGAGGTTATAATTTCGATTTGGCAAAAATTGAGGAAAATGTAATCCAACATTTTGATACTTCTTTAGAAATCAAGGCTGAAATGAAGGATTGGTATCAAGACTTGATTTCGCAAATGAAAAGTCAGCATATTGAAAAATCTGGTCATCTCAATTTTCTGAATGAATATGTTGCTGAGCTGAATGATCTTCACCAAATGTTAATTACCGCCTATCAAGACAAACAGTATCAGAAGATTTATGCTGAAACCAAAGAAAATATGGATACCCTCTTAAATAAAAATCCTGGAGGGTACAGTTCTGAAATAGAAGTTTGTTTAATTGGTTTATACGGATTGATGACGCTTAAATTGAAAGGCACTGAAATAAGCGAAGAAACAGCAAAAGCGGTGCAATCTTTCGGCAAATTGGTGGCCTATTTGGCTGCAAAATACAAAGCCAAGGTTGAAGGTCAGCTCAGACTTCCCAATCAAATGAATAATTAGTATCAGCCTATGATTCGGTACAATCCCAAAAGTTGGTTTGCCCTTATTTTTCATCGATATAGTCGAGAGACATTTAGCAAGGTATTCCCTTCTTTAATATTCATGACAATTTATGCAACCGCTATTTGGTATTTGTCAGAGATCATTGATTTTATGCACCCAAAAAGTACCACGGAAATTCATTCTCTTTTGGGAATTGTTCTGGGGTTATTTTTGGTTTTTAGAACCAACACGGCCTATGACAGATGGTGGGAAGGTAGAATCATATGGGGGGAATTGGTGAATACCAGCAGAAATTTTGCACTGAAGCTCAATGCCATTGTGGCGAGGTCTGAAACACAAAAGAGAGCTGTTTTTAGCGATATGATTGGGAATTATGCATCAGCACTTAAAGATCATTTAAGAAACCGTAAAAATCTTGAATCGTTAAAGGGATTCACTGAAAAGCAAAAAGAGCAATTTAATGGGTGGGAGCACCCTCTCAATTTTATAGGTACTATTATTTATGATAACCTCAATGAACTGTTTGAAAGAAAAGCCATTTCGGATGCACAGTACTTTATACTAGACAAAGAGGCTAAAATGCTTACAGAGGCTTTGGGAAAATGCGAAAGAGTGCGGAACACACCCATTCCTTATGCATATAGTATGTATATGAAAAAGTTCATTTTTATTTATGTACTCACTCTTCCATTGGGAATTGTAAATACGTTTTCATATTGGATGATCCCAATCGTTTTATTGGTTTTTTACGTTCTATTTACCATAGAAATTATTGCGGAAGAAATTGAAGATCCTTTTGGAGAAGATGAAAACGACTTGCCAACTGATGACATCGCAGCGAATATTAGAAAAAATGTTGACGAAATCTTATTGAGTTCAACACCTCAATCTAATTCTTTAGGCGCTGGATCTTCAGAAGAGTAATCAACCAGTGATTCCCGATTCCAGATAAACACATCCATTTTATTCATGGGTCTGTATTCTGTCTGCCAGGTAAATCCTTTGAGTTTTAATTCTGAGGCTTGCAATTCTCTCAAAGGATACAATGTAGCGTCCGGGTCATTCAACATAATAATTTTATCCACTTTGTTGTCCTTTACCATAATTCTTAAGTCGCTGCTTTCTCCTCTATTGACCCCAATAAATTTGTCGTTATCATCCTGGGCATAGTAGATGGTCTGACCATTACCATTTACATCAACTTTTCTTAATTCATTTTCGATGAAGTAGCCCGTCATTTCTTTACCACGAATTTGATTGAACCGAATGGAATCCACTTCTGAAACAATGAATGCATTGCTTTCCACATATAAATGATCGATTTTTTCATCTTTCAAAATCAACGAAATGTAATCACCGGTGATTTGATTTTCAAACGACCACAAGATGGGACTTCCGTACATATGAATGATGGAATCTGTAATAGGATAAATGAGTGTATCACATTTTCCCTGAAGGTCTTCCTTAAAGAATTTGACTTGGTTTTGAGCCCAAATGATTCTACTATCAGAAGAATCTGCATTCCTGTGTACGATAAACGTATCTGCGTGCATGAACAAGGTATCCTCATCCATCAGTTTTGACATCAACGGGTTTCCAAATATCATTGCACTGTCCTGAAGTTCATAAAATTGAGCCCTTTGACCGTCAATGGTCATGTTTTCAGAAGTGTCTTCAATGGTCACATTTCCTTTGATCAATCCTATCCCTGTTAATTTGTCAAAATTCATGTAATCACCATAAACCGTTTGCTCAGCATTATCAAGCCTGGCATTTTTTTCATATTCAGATTTGCCAGAAACTTTATCGTAATACCCATCTTCACAAAACACAGAATTTTCAGCAGTCGTAATGCATGTAGGGCCTTCGAAATAAGTGATTTCAGAATGAACATTGTACAACAAAGAGTCGGCTTCAATTGTTACATCCGGTGTGACAAGCAGCACGCTGTCTCGGAAGTAGAAATTTCCATCAGAGTGATGATAATACCCTTTAACACTGGTAAGGTCAAGGTTACTTTCATCCACTCGAATGACTCCTCCACTAAGGTAGCTGCTAATTTTTATATTTCTATCGTGATGAAGATAATGTGTTTTAAGTGTGGCTTTTTTCGTTTCAAGCCGCACATTGTTTTTGAGTTCAAATTGGCGTGAGTCGCCATCATAAAACAATTCGTCCCCATACGCATGTGCTGTGTCACCTTGATTTATGACAACATTTCCAAAAGCATCAACCGTGTTTGAACCAGCATATTGATACGCACTATCACAGGTCATGACAAGACCTTCATGAACAAACGATACATTTCCGATAAGACGTTTTGCTTTTTTGCCTAAGTGTTCATCAAAACGGATATCGTCTGCCTTGAATTCTATTCTTTTTCCTTTCTGAGCTGAAAGTTGGACTGAAGAAAACAAAACCAACAAGGCAAAAAGAAAAAATATCCGTAATTGATTCATTTCAATAATTCACATCGCACATTATTGCATAACTAAATTGCGATGTAATGTTTGATTTCTATTTGGTCCAACTGAAACTATTGTGATTGGAACTTTGAGTTCTTCTTCTAAGTATTTTATATATGCATCGAGTTCAGCAGGAATTTGATCTATGGAATCAAGATTAGTCAAATCCTGAGACCATCCCGGTAATTCTTTGTAAATCGGAGATATTCCTTCCATGGAATTGTCAAATGGAAGGTAATCAATGGTTTCTCCCTTATAATCGTATGCTGTACAAACTTTTATTCGTTCAAATGAACTGAGCACGTCCGCTTTGGTCATGATTAGATCAGTAACACCATTTATCATTACCGCATATTTAAGTGCAGGTAAATCTAACCACCCACAACGCCGTGGTCGGCCAGTTGTAGCGCCAAATTCATTTCCATTTTTACGCAGGGTTTCACCTTCATCATCAAACAACTCTGTGAGAAAAGGTCCACTTCCTACTCGGGTACAATAGGCTTTGAAAATTCCAAAAACCTTACCTATTTTCTGAGGTGATATTCCTAATCCTGTACATGCACCTGCGGTAACCGTATTGGAAGAAGTAACAAAAGGGTAAGATCCAAAATCAATATCGAGCAAAGTTCCTTGAGCTCCTTCGGCCAGGATGGTTCGGTTTTCCTCAAAAGCTTGATTCACATAATAGGCACTGTCAATTACATTCAAATTTCTGATGGCCTCAATTCCTGTCATCCATTCCTTTTCCATGGGTTCCAAATCGAACTCAAAGTCGTGATGTTTTAGAATTTGTAGATGTTTGTTGACCAGCTTTTTGTATTTCAATTCAAAATCTGCCAAAAACAGGTCTCCAATTCTCATTCCATTTCTACCTGTTTTATCCATGTAAGTAGGACCAATTCCACGCAAAGTGGACCCTATTTTCTCCTTCCCCTTTGATTTTTCAGAAGCCGCGTCTATCAACCTATGTGTTGGTAAAATGACATGTGCTTTTTTAGAAATATAAAGTCTTTCATTTACCGGGACATTCAGATCCTTCAGTGCCTCAATTTCCTTTTTCATCACAACGGGATCAATAACCACACCGTTACCTACAATGTTTATTTTTTCAGCATGAAATATTCCACTTGGAATGGTATGCAAAACGTGTTTTATTCCGTCAAATTCTAGCGTGTGTCCAGCATTCGGCCCGCCTTGAAATCTGCCTATGATATCGTATTTCGGTGTAAGAACATCCACAACTTTTCCCTTTCCTTCATCACCCCACTGCAAACCCAATAAAACATCTACTTTCATAAAACTTCTTAATGTGTGTTTACGTCAAATCCTGAATTGATTTGACTGAGAATTAAAATTTCTTTTGTGATTGGCAATTTTTACATATTCCGTAGAGATTCATGGAATGGTATTGAATTTCATATCCCATAAGATTGGCTGCGGAATCTTTAATTTGTTGAATTCGCGGATCACAAAATTCAACAACTGAATTACATTCAGTGCAAATTATATGATCATGTTGGCGGTATTCATAAGATCTTTCAAACTGAGCCATTGTTTGTCCAAACCTGTGCTTACGAACCAATTTACATTCCAACAATAGTTCAATTGTATTGTACAACGTAGCCCGACTCACTCTATATTTCTTTTTCTTCATAGAGTGATAAAGAGTTTCTATATCAAAATGATGATCTATTGAATATATTTCATTCAGGATAGCAAAACGCTCAGGAGTTTTACGATGGCCATTTTCTTCCAGGAAGGAAGTAAAAATCTCCTGCACTTTTTCTGATATGGAAAGGGTTGGTGTCATTAATCAATGTGCTGGATTAATGTGTAAAAGTATTCATTTCAAATGATAAATTGTACATACTTAGAAACATTTATGAGGCTTCAATTCTCTTCACAGATATTACTCCTTCAGCAACCATTAATTTATCCATCAATTCATACAAATGATTGATATTATGGATAAAAACCATGATTTTACCTTCAAATACACCATCATTGCTTTCAAAATTCAACGAACGCATATTGACATCAAGTTCATCGGAGATGATACGTGTAATTCTATTGACCAGACCAACTGAATCTATGCCCGTTACTTTTAACCCGGTAAGAAATTCAATTTTGTGCTCTCTATTCCATTTGGCTCTTATGACCCTGTAAGCATGGTTAGAAAGTAACTCAATGGCATTAGGGCAATTTACCTTGTGTATATGAATTCCTTCACCAACTACTGCGAATCCGAAAATTTCGTCACCAGCAATGGGGTTGCAACACTTGGACAATTGGTACTCGTATTTTCCAACCATATCCTCCAATACAAGATCTTCCGAACCTTTTGCTCCCAGACCAAGCAATTTGGAAAGGCTGGATTTGATACCTTTTTTGCGATGCCTTTTGATTACAAATTTTCCACCTTCGATGTCTATTTTGTTTAGGATACTGAGGTTGACTTTCTCCTTACCGATTTGATAAAACAGCTCAGTTTCATTCGTAACATTAAACAAGGCCAATAATTCATTGATGTTAGCTGAATTAAATGTGACTTTCAGTTGTTTAAATTTCTTTTCCAACGCTGTTTTACCCAACGAAGAGAATTTTCGGCGACCTCCTTTTAGTCCATCTTTGATTTTACTTTTTGCTTTTGCTGTAACCACATAAGACAGCCATTCTTCTTGGGGACGTTGTTTTGATGAAGTAATAATTTCCACCTGATCACCATTCTTCAATTGATAACTCAATGGAACCAAATTGTGATTCACTTTTGCGCCCAAACATCGTTCACCAATTTGAGAATGAATGTCAAAGGCAAAATCAAGAGCTGTTGCTCCATATGGGAGTGATCTTAACTCACCTTTAGGAGTAAATACGGTAACTTCTTGCGAGAATAAATTGAGCTTAAAATCATCGATAAAGTCCAATGCATTTGGTTCTGGATTTTCCAATAATTCTCGAATGGATTTAAGCCAACTATCCATAGTAGAGTCGGCTTCTCCATTTTTGTAATTCCAATGAGAGGCCAGCCCTTTTTCAGCTACATCATCCATTCTCTTGGAACGGATTTGAACTTCAACCCAACGACCTTTAGGACTCATAACGGTCGTGTGCAACGATTCATAACCGTTACTTTTTGGATTGCTTATCCAATCCCTTAATCTATCTGGCTTTGGAAGATAAGAGTCTGTTACAACGGAATAGACCTTCCAACAATCCGCCTTTTCATTTTCAGGTGTTGTATCAATAATAATTCGCAAGGCGAACAAATCATATACCTCTTCAAATTCAACATGCTTAGTCTTCATTTTATTTAAAATAGCATGAACTGATTTTGTTCTGGCTTTGATTTTAAATTTCATACCCATATCATTCAAAGCAGATCGAATGGGGATGGAAAATTGATTGATAAATCTCGCCCTTACGGCTTGCGTCTTTTTCAGTTTAGAAGCAATGTCGTCATAAGCCTCAGGTTCTGTATACTTTAATCCCAGATCTTCCAATTCCGATTTTATACTGTATAAACCAAGACGATGAGCCAACGGAGCATACAAATACATGGTTTCAGAGGCAATTTTTAGTTGCTTGTTGCGATTCATTGAATCCATGGTCCTCATGTTGTGCAACCTGTCTGCAATTTTGATCAAAATCACACGTATATCGTCCGAAAGGGTAAGTAGTATTTTCCGGTAGTTTTCTGCTTGTAATGATACGGATGTATTATCAGTGACTTCAGATATTTTGGTGAGTCCGTCAATAATTTGGGCGTATTTATCACCAAACATTCCTTTAATATCTGTTAATGTAATGTCCGTGTCTTCAACGGTATCATGAAGCAATGCACATATCACAGAAGTCGCTCCCAAGCCAATTTCACTGGAAACAATTCTTGCAACAGCAATGGGGTGGTAAATGTATGGTTCGCCTGACTTGCGCCTTACTCCTTTATGAGCTTCATTGGCAACATCAAATGCTTTACGAATTAGTTTTCTGTCAGCCGCATCAATTCGTTGCCCAAGGGAACGCAACAGCCCCCTGTAACGATTGAGGATTTCAACTTTTTCCTGTTGTATGTCTATTTCAACTTCCATAACTAACCCATAGCTAAATTACGAAATGATGAAATGTAAATACAACCTATTCAATGGCAGGAAGAATTTTTGTACTTACTTCACCAAAGCCAACCCTCATATTGTTTTTTGAACAATGACCTTTCATAATAACCGTGTCATTGTCATTCAGAAATACTCTTTCTGTTCCATCTTCCAGCTTAATTGGACGTGTTCCCTTCCAGCAAAGTTCAAGCATTGATCCATATGAATCTTCAGTAGGTCCACTGATGGTGCCAGAAGCATACATATCCCCAACTCTAATGTTGCAACCGTTTACCGTTTGATGCGCCAATTGCTGATTCATATTCCAATACATATACTTGTAATTGGACTGACATATGGTTTGTTCCAATCCCGTGTCTGTGGACAGAACTACTTCTAATGAGATATCAATATTTTTTTCTCCCGTATATTCAAGATACGGTAAAACTGCAGGTTCTTGCACCGGCCCTGCAGTCCTGAATGGTTCTAATGCATCTAACGTAACTATCCAGGGAGATATAGAAGAAGCAAAGTTTTTGGCAAGAAAGGGTCCTAATGGAACATATTCCCAAGTCTGAATATCTCGTGCGGACCAATCATTGAACAAACACATTCCAAAAATATAGTCGTCTGCCTCACCAGTTGATATTGATGATCCCAAAGGTTTGCCATCAAAAGTGACAAAAGCCATTTCCAGCTCAAAATCCAATCGCTTACAAGGGCCATAAACCGGCGGTTCTTCTGGATTTGGACGTGTTTGACCTTTGGGTCGGTGAATTTCTTCTCCGGAAAGAATAATGGATGAGGCTCTACCATGGTAACCAACAGGCAAATGCCGCCAATTTGGTAGAAGGGCATTGTTCGGGTCCCTAAACATTGTTCCTACATTTGTGGCGTGTTCTATGCTGGAATAAAAATCCGTGTAGTCCCCAATTTCAAGAGGAAGGTGCAAATCCACAGCCTCAATGTCATGAATTACCTTCAAATCGTTTACATTATCCGGGTTTAGCTCATCTGTCTGATTGCTAAAAATGTCAATGATTTTTTTTCTTAAAGCTGAACAATTTTTCTTTCCTTTTTTCATCATTCGATTCAATGAATGACTTTTGAAATCCTCCTGCGTAAAATTTAAGTCATTCAACAACCCCAATTCATGAAGTTGTGACAAATCAACCACATGGTCTCCTAACCTGGTTGCCACCTTTTTTGACCCATTTTCAATTGAAAATATTCCAAACGGGATATTGTGAATGCTAAAATCACTTTCTTCCGCCACTGAGAGCCAGCTTTTTAAGTTTAAATCACTCATGAATGCAAATAGATTTTTCGCGGCTAAATTACACTATTGTAGGTAAGCAAACGGCATAATTATTTGAATTTTCTTTATTGCATGCAACCATTTATACATTGATAACGTCTATAGCTTGGAATAAACTACATAAGAAATAGGCTACAGGTTGCGCAAATTACTGATACAATTGGTTTTTTTGTATGTTTGTAGCGTTTTGCGGAAACGATAAATTAATCAAATGATAAGATATTTTAACCTCTTTTTAATCCTCTGCTTTAGCTTGACTGTTTTCGGTCAGGGTGCAGACACATTGATTTTTTCGACGGATTTTGAGAATGGTGGGTTACAACCACCCAATATGGATACCACTAACCATGATACTTTACATGGTCAGGATTGGGGAATTAATAGTTCTTTGTTTTCAAATGGATCCTATAGTGATAGTGCAAAAGTACATGTTGGTGATACGCTGTATTTAACTTCCAAAGTTTTCTCGGCATCAGGGTTTGATTTTGTTTCTTTGGAATTCGATCATATTTGCAAAGTCAGTTTCTTTGACAAAGCCATCGTTAGGGTTTCGAATGATAGTGGAGCAACCTGGACAGATTTAGGTCAACAATATTATTCTGGATTTGATGTAGCCAATGGAGGACCATTCTGGTTTTATAATGGATTTAATGAAACGTCTTATTCAAATGCCGGTGATCCATGGCTTTCCGGTTGTGCCGGTTGTGATACAGTAGTGCCACTTCAAACCTGGTGGAAATCTGAAACGTTTAATGTTTCACCATTATTGGCAGATTCTTCTGAATGTTTTGTTCAATTTGCTTTGGGCCCGGGTATTGCTACCACGGGTGTTGTTCATTATGGTTGGTTGGTCGATTCATTGAAAGTTCGAGCAGCACCCTGTGAGTTGATTCCTCCTAGGGCGCAATTTTCTGCTCCATTCATTACCAATGGTAGTGTAATTTTCTCATTAGGACCTTATGACATTCGTGCCAAAATATGGGATGAGCATTCTAGCATCGATACATCCTTCTTATTTTATACAGTTAATGGTGGCCCTGTAGACAGTGTGCCTATGGGATGGACTGCTACAACACCTGCTGACTCGATTTATTTGGGTACAATTCCAAAAATTTACAACGGTGTTGATTCCTTTAAAACCGGAGATACCATATGTTATTGGATTACGGCATACGATAGTTCAATCAATTTGCCTGATATCTGTAGAAATGCTTACTCTATTCCAGATGATCCAAGTATAACCTGTAACACATTTTATGCAAACAATGGAGTTCAACTTCCGTTTTGTGACAACTTTGATGATACGCTAGTCAATTTCTGGACTGATTCCAATATTGTAAGTGGTGTAGGTTGGCAACGTAATCAACCGACATTGGGTGGTTATTCAGCGTATTCTGCGCCTTGGTCTTATATCACCTATGCGGGAGGTAATTACTCCAATAATGATGAGTATTATCTTGAATCACCAGTATTTGATTTTACAACTGCCGTAACTCCAAGGATGTCCTTTTATCAGAAACGAGACATGCCTGGTGGAGGTGATGGTGACAGGTTTACGGTTGAATTTAGATTGAATGGAGGTACATGGCTTCAATTAGGAAACTTTGCCAATCCGGCAGGTATTCCGTTGGATGAGCCAAATTGTCCAAGTACTTGGTACAATCAATCCACCGGATGGAATAACAGTACAAGTGGATGGACATACACTTTCTATCAATTACCTGCTTTATTTACAGGAGTTAGCCAGGCTGAATTCCGATTTAAGTTTAAGGCTGATGCTGGTGGAAATAGCTTTGGTATTAGTATCGATGATTTTTGCCTTGAGAATCCTCCTCAAATTGATGCGAGTGTTATTGAGATAATCCGTCCTACTTTGGATTTTCTTAAAGTTCAAGGAGATACTGATTCTGTTTCTATTATTGTAAGAAATATTGGGTTAGATACGTTGTACACTGTACCTGCAGGATATCATATTGATACCAACGGTTCTATTTGGTCTTCTGCTACCCAAACATTTAATATTCCTACAGGTATTGCACCGTTGGCCAGAGATACCTTTAAGTTTAGCACTCAGTTTATTATTCCTGAAGCGAACTATAAAATTGTTGCTTATCCACTAGTAGTTGGTGATGCTGATTCAGATAATGATTCGTTAGAAACGGATGGTCATTTTGGATTCATTACGGATACCATAGATTATTTTACGGATTTTGAATCTTGGGGAAATAAACCAAAATGGACTACTACAAATGCCCCTGTGGCTTCTTGTGGAAACCCACCGGATCCAACACCTACAAGATGGTATTTGGGCACACCTAATTTTGGTGCAACCAATTCAACATACTCAGGTGTGAATTCTTGGGGAATCAATTTGGATAGTGCATATAACAACAGTGCTACTGAATACCTATATACACAGTTCTTTGATTTCTCTAATGCCAACATGGCTATGATGAGCTTCTGGCACAACAGGAATACACCAGTTGGTGAAGATGGTTATCGCGTTGAGTACTCATTAAACAATTCAGGATTGTGGTTCTTCCTAACCAATGCAGGTCCTGGACCTCAAGTTGCATCTAATTGGTTTACAGGCGCTTCGCTTGCAACCGGATTAGGAGATGGTTGGAGTGGAAACTCAAATGGATGGGAATATTCTGAACATCCATTGGTGAATACTGTATTCCAGGGACAAAGTCAGGTACAATTTAGATTTGCCTTCCGTTCGGATGGTGCAAATGTACTTGATGGAGTATCTATTGATGACTTTAGAATCATTAATCCGGAATTATACGACCTTGAAATGACAGAGTTTGTATTGCCACAAAGAGGTTGTGTATTGGATATTGAAGAACCTGTGTCATTTACCTTTAGAAATATTGGTCTGACTACCATGGATACTATTCCTGTGGCATTCCAGTATAACTTTAATGGTGGACCATTTGGACAGATTTATAGAGATACTGTTTATGATACGGTAGGTATTAACCAATATTATACGCATTTATTCAAGGATTCAATTGACATGTCCATTTTTGGAACGTATTGCTTCAGAGGATGGATTGAGCATCCATTGGATGAGGATCAATCAAATGATTCATTGTTTGGATATTGTGCTGAGAATGTAGAAGGATGTGAAGTGGGAGTTACCATTACAACAGGTCTTGTTGCACCTGACGGTATTTGGTACATCCAGGATAAAAGTACGGGAGATACCATTCATCAGGTGCCATTTAGTACAATTGGGGCCAATGCGATCGGATGGACACAAAGTGTTTGTTTGGATAATATTGGTAATTATTTCTTTAATATAACCAGTACGGATACCAGTATGATATCTTATTGGGGAATAAATGACTTATTTGCTGATACCATTGTTAAATGGGGAATAGATCCTGATACGGCGTCTTTCCATTGGGAATGTCCTCCGTTGTTGAGTGCTTCTTCTTCAAGCATAAGACCTGTGGGTCCATCGAGATTGAATATTCCGCAAAATTATGAGTTAGTCATGTCTGGAAGAAACCGTGGTAGTTTCAATCTAAGATATGTATGGGTTGGTGTAGATATTCAGCGAATTGCTCCTTCAGGAGCTGTTGGACCAATCTTGTCCAATATAGACAGTGTGAATTTTGTTTGTAATTCAAATTGCGCTGGTGCTCCAACACCAAGAGGTATTTCCACATTAACACCGTTTGTTCATACATTCGATACCACGTGGAATGCAGAACCCGGGGTATATCAGATTTGTACTTGGACTTTCCTTCCAAACGGTAACCCTGATCATGCCACATGGGATGATACAACATGCTTGACTTTTGTTGTATTGGATACATTGGATATGAATGGTATGCCATATTGTAGTGATTTTGATAATACGTCTACACAGAATCCATGGGGAAGCTTTAGTAAAACATCTTATGATACATTAAGTTCATTCAAATGGGGTGTTCCAAATCAAACTGCTATAGTTTCAAATGGTACGAACAGTTGGATGACTGGATTATCAAATGATTACCCTGTGTTGGATAGTTCAGCAATTTATTCACCAATGTTTGATTTAGATTCTTCGGTTTGTTATAAACTGAGTTTCGATCATAACTATAACACAGAGTATGCCTTTGATGGTGGTGTTGTTGAATACTCGATTGATAGTGGTGAAACCTGGGTAACCATTGGTGATTTCGAAGATTCGTTATCAGCTGAAAACTGGTATAATACACCATATGTTGTCGGTCTTACCGGTGCTCCAAATAGTCCTGGATTTACTGGAAAAAGTAACGGCTGGCGTTCTGCATACCATGACATTAAATTCCCTGATTATGGTCAGGATACCATGAGAGTGGTATTTAGATTCCGATTTGGGTCTGATGGTAGCTGGAATGATGAAGGTTGGGCAATTGATAACTTCTGTCTGGACACAGGAAGCGTTTGTAAATTCGTTAGTTGCTTCGATGGAATATTGAACAACCAGGAAGAAAAGATTGACTGTGGTGGTCCAAATTGTATTCCATGTCCAAGTTGTAACGATGGTATCTTGAATCAAAATGAGAAAGATATTGACTGTGGTGGTGTATGTCCTCCATGTCCATCATGCTTTGACTTGGTTCAAAATGGTGCAGAATTAGGTCTCGATTGTGGAGGTCCTGATTGTCCTGCCTGTGGAAATTGTAATGATGGAATCAGAAATGGATACTATATCCCTGGTGGACCAGATGCTACAATTCCTCCAATTGGATGGTCATGGGTTGAAGAAGTTGGAGTTGATTGCGGTGGACCTTGTGAAGCTTGTTGGGTTGGTGTTGATGAAATTGATAATACGAAATTGGTATTAGGTAAGAGTATTCCTAATCCAGCGAAAGATTTCGTAATCTTCAAATACAACTTACCATCTTCTGGAATGGCTACTATAAAAGTTACCAGTACATTGGGAATTGAGGTTTACAATGAACAATTCAACCAGGCTGCTGGAATTCATGAAGTGAAAGTTGATGTTTCTGGCTGGTCTGCAGGAGTATACCAATACTCAATTGAGTTCGGAGATGAAAACATCAATTACTCAATGGTAGTAGTGAAATAATTAAATCAGAAACGATAAAAAAGAAAAGGTCATCAAATTTTGATGACCTTTTTTATTACAATTGAAACAAGGGGTAGTTGAGCATTTTTTGATTGACCCGTTGACCTAATGATGAAAGGGAGTCATCATTGGTGGCATTTTCTACAGCTTCATCAATCCAGGCAACAATTTCACGGCAGTCAGATTCTACCAAACCCCGTGTAGTAACAGCCGCCGAACCAATTCGAATTCCTGAGGTAACAAAAGGGGATTTGTCATCAAAAGGAACCATATTTTTATTGACAGTTATATGGGCTTTCCCTAGTGCTAATTCGGCATCTTTTCCTGTAATGTCCTTAGAGCGTAAATCAATGAGCATGCTGTGGTTATCTGTTCCACCAGAGATTACCTTAAAACCTCTGGAAACCAATTCTTCGGCCATAGCTTTCGCATTTTTAATGACTTGAACTCCATATTGAAGATAATTATCAGTCAATGCTTCTTCATAGGCCACAGCTTTGGCAGCAATGACATGTTCCAATGGACCTCCTTGCGTGCCGGGAAAAACACCGGAATCCAAAATAGCCGACATTTTTCTAATGATTCCTTTGGGAGTTTTTTTGCCCCAAGGGTTATCAAAATCTTCACCCATCATGATCATACCACCTCTTGGGCCTCTTAGCGTTTTATGGGTTGTGGTTGTTACAATATGGCAATAGGGAAGGGGATCTTTCAACAATCCCTTGGCAATTAATCCAGAGGGATGTGATATATCGGCCATTAACAACGCTCCCGATTCATCGGCAATGTTTCTTAATCTTTCATAATCCCAGTCTCTGGAATAGGCAGAAGCCCCACAAATAATCAATGCCGGTTTTTCTTTTTTGGCTTTGGAATCAATTTCGTCATAATCGACCAATCCACTTGATTCTTCAACACTATAAAATAATGGTTGGTAAAGTTTTCCCGAAAAGTTGACGGGCGAACCATGGGTTAAATGTCCGCCATGAGAAAGATTAAACCCAAGAATTTTATCGCCACTTTCCAAAACTGCCAGCATCACAGCAGCGTTTGCCTGAGCACCCGAATGAGGTTGCACATTAACCCAGCTTGCATTAAAAAGTTCTTTTGCCTTATCAATTGCCCAATTTTCCACTTCGTCCACTACTTCGCAACCTCCATAGTATCTTTTTCCAGGCAGCCCTTCAGCATATTTATTGGTCAATATTGAACCCATGGCTTTCATTACGTTTTCACTAACGTAATTTTCTGAAGCAATCAGTTCTACTCCAGATTTTTGTCTATGGTGTTCCTTGTCAATTAGCGTTTGTATATGCTTTAATGAATTCATAAAAAGGTGTTATTTAAGGAAGAAATTTAGAATTTTTTCAATCACAATTTGCTGATGGTCATTTGATAAATCAAAAAATAGAGGTAAGCGCAGTAAGCATTTTGAGTAGTGATCACTGTACGGCAACTCTCTACCATCATGGAAATTTTTAAAATATTGACTCTTGTGTAATGATTGATAGTGAAACACTGCATGTATGTTGTGCGATAGCAGATATTCTATCAAATCTTTTCTGGTTTGTTCATCTTTTGTGATTACATGAAAAAGATGGGCATTATTCGTCGCGTATTCAGGGATATGAGGAAGTTCAACTAAATCTTTATCAGCTAGCAAGGACAAAGCGGTGTTGTAGGTATTCCAAATTTCGATTCTTCGATTTTGAACTGTCTGCAATAGTTGTAATTGAGCGTACAAAAAGGCGCTATTTAATTCTGATGGCAGAAAAGAAGATCCCAATCCAACCCATTGGTATTTTTCAATTTCTCCACGAAAAAAGGCCGACCGGTTTGTGCCTTTTTCCCAAATGATTTCCGTGTTTTCTATCAAGTTAGGATCATTAACAGCCAATAGTCCACCTTCACCAGAGCTGATATTTTTGGTTTCATGGAACGAAAAAGTACCGAGATGACCAATGCTTCCCAAAGGCTTCTCTTCGAAGTATGAATCAATGCATTGCGCAGCATCTTCTATCAAGAATAATTGATATTTAGCACACAATTCCGTCAATGCGTTCAAATCACATGCAACTCCACCGTAGTGAACACAAACAATTGCCTTTGTTCGCTCATTAATTAATGATTCCACCTTTGTGACATCCATGTTTGGATGATTTTCCATGCTGTCTACAAAACGAATAGTAGCACCTCGAAGGGCAAATGCATTAGCGGTGCTAACAAATGTAAAAGAGGGCATTATGACTTCATCACCTGGTTGAATCTGAAGCAATAAAGCAGTCATTTCCAATGCGTCGGTACATGATGTTGTCAGGAATCCTTTTCTGATTGCATAATGATCTTCAAAAAAGGAATGACAAAGTTTTGTGAATTTGCCGTTGCCTGATAACTGACCAGATTCCACAGCTTCTTTTATGTAATCCGTTTCCTTTCCGGTCAAAAAAGGCCTGTTAAATGCGATATGTGGATTATTACTCACGAATTAATCAATGCATTTTGCCAATCCAATTCCCGTTTTTCCATAATGATTTCCATTATACAACATATACCATTGCTTGTTTGCTTCAAATAGCACACCATAACACTGCATATCCTTATCCCAATTTTCACCAGAGGGTTCAAATTCAAATTCTTTATCCAGACGTGTCCAATCTTTTCCATTTTTCGAAACGGCCATTCCCATTTGATAAAGAGGTTTTGTCTTGCTTGCTCTGTATGAGAATAACATATGATAAAGATGGTTAATTTTTACCACACAAGGCCTGGCTATGGCGTATTCCCATTCATTTTGAAAATCGATGCACACATGGCCATCCCTTTGCCAGTTTAATCCATCATTGGACGTGGCGTAACGAATGTGATAAAAATGTTTCATGCCCGAGTCTAATTTTTCCCATTTTCTACAGGATACATACCACATTTTCCAACCCTTTTGTTCTTTCAAAACAAAAGGGGCAAAAGTTGATATGGGATCAATGTCATTTGCAAATAAAATGGTAGGCTTGTCACTTAATTTTTCGAAGGTGCTGTCTTCATTTTTTCGAATGGCCGCGCCATTAAAAGAAGTAAACGGATATTTTCCTTTTAACGTCCATCCGTTATAATAGATCAACCACTTATTTTCATCCCGGACTATTGACGTTGGCATGATTCCGGCATCATCAAACTTTCCATCTGAACCTAATGCAAGAATCGGAGTGTCCACAGAATTACTTACGGAAAAAGATGTTTCTGACTCAAAGGTCAATGTAAACATTGAACCTTGCGATCGGTTGCTGCTGTCACGGGCCGAAAAATAAATGTCAAATAGCTTTTCGGATCGTTTATATATACATGGCATCATGGCGTGTGAACAATTCCATTCTAGCGTACCATCTGGTTCAAAAAGTAAACCAAGGGATTTCCATTTCTTCATCAGAGAGAAATGTTTTCGGAAGATTTGTCCAGCACTACAGATCTGGCTGGCACGATGACCTGACTATCGGATGTATTTTTAGTGACCACCGCTCCAGCTCCAATGATATTTTTTTTGGCAATTTGAACCCCATCTGCTATCGTACTATTCACACCCAGGAAAGAATGATCTCCTACTTTACAATTCCCTGAGACCACAACATGAGACGTTATAAATGAGTGTGATTCAATTATGCTATGATGTCCAATGTGATTTCCGCTCCAAAGCGTTACATTATCTCCAATTTTAACAAAAGGTTGTATGGTATTATCTTCAAGAATAAAACAATTGTCACCTACCGATTCATTGCTTAAGAACGAACATTTGGAACTAATGTAACTTGCCAGTTTATATCCTTTGTTTTGCGCCTCAACAAACTTTTGTTCTCGAACCAAATTCACTTTTGTATATCCCATTGCCACGAATAGGTAATGCGATTCTGGCGAATAAATTTCCTGGATGTTTTCAAAAGGAACAAGGGGTTTTCCTTCAAACGAATCTTCTTTTATATATTCTTCATTTACAGTAAAAGCCACTACCTCAAACGTACTATCATTTGAAAAGTAATAATGTGCAAGTTGTGCAACTTCAGTATTTCCAAATATGATGAGTTGACTCATTCAACAGCTAGTCTAGGGTTTATTATCTGAATCAAAGTTAATTTTTTCTTCTACCACGTATAATGGCCGATCTTTTACCTGATTAAAGATTTTTCCAATGTAAATGCCTGCAATACCTATGCTCGTAAGCACAAGTCCTGTAGAAAATAAGATGGTCACCATGATACTTGGCCAACCAGCTTGGAATCCATATAGCAAATACAAGAAGACAATCACGGCAATTCCAATAAATGAACAGGCCGAAAGTATAAAACCGGATGCAACTGTAAGACGCAATAGTTTGTCAGAATGAGACGTCAATCCTTCAATGGCGATGCGAAATAACTTAGATAAAGAATACGTGCTATTTCCTTCTTGACGCTTGTGGTGTTCCACAGGGACATAGGTACTTTTAAATCCTGTCCATTTGAGCAATTGTATGTACAATCGATCGGCGTCTTTTAGTCTATTGAACTCATTAGCAACTTTTCTATTGAACAAAACAAGTGAACCTTGGTTTACATCAAAATTCTTATTTGAAATGAGCCTGAACAACCAATTGTAAATGGCAGCGGTTGTGTTTTTAAAAAAAGAATGTTGTCGATTGATTCGCTTTGTAAATACAATATCAAAACCTTGTTGCTGGGCTTCAATTAATTTGGGAATGTCCTGTGGATGATCTTGCATATCGCAATCCATAACAACAATGGTTTGTCCAACACAATACTCAACTCCTGCTGAAACAGCTGCATGTTGACCAAAATTCCTACTCAATTTTATGCCTTTGATTCGACCGTTGCGTTGCATATGCGCAACAATGTTAAGCCAACCATTATCTGAACTCCCATCATCAATAAGAATAATCTCATAGTTTTTGTCACTCATCACTTCTTCCAATTTACCCACTAGCGTGTCGATAATGTTGACAGCCTGGTAAACGGGTGAGATAACAGATATTTCTACGGTACTACTCAATTATTCGGATTTCATAAAATTTTTGGCATCTGGGCCTGTGTTAAAGATAAGATCCAAAATGGAAACTTCGTGGTTGAAAGGAGGAAAGAGCTGCGGATACTCAGGGTAGTCCGAATAATTTAAGTATTCGATAAGGACATTTTCTTTCGCAAACAAGTCTTCATCCAGGTAACTTTTGGCACTGGGGCCGCTCAAATAGACATCTGCATTGGCTTGTTTGCATAAATGTAACAGACGTTCATTTTTACCCTGTATTAACTCGTAATCATGTGATTGCGAAAATTGCGTATTTATATCCAGGATTTCGCAAATCTTTTTGGTAAAGAAATGATTCGTTTCAGAGAGATTTTGAGAAGGCGCTGTGTCGTAGAGTTGTTTTATGATATGGCCATACTCCTGAAAACACGGGCTTTTTTTGTAGTTGTATTCCAATGATTTCCAGTGCTTATTCTTCCACTGATTATCAGAAATCATGGTTTCACTTATTTTTTGATTGAATTTTCCTTTGACACTAACGGGTATGCTAAGCCATATTAAACCGTTATTGGTTTTGATACGGTTTCTATTCCTCCAATCTCTTTTGGTGTATTGTGCGTCATCATAGGCAATGAATTCATCAGCCAAATTCAAAGCATCAAAAAATCCTTTCCAAGGAATATAGTTTGATTGGGTAATGAGCACTTTTTTCATGGGAACAAAAATGAACTTATTTGTCCGATGAATAGTAACAAAGAAGGAAGTATTATGGGATTAATCTTCCAAAGATGCTTCCTTATCCTTTTGAAAGTCGTAAGTTTTCTTAGCACCTAGAGCGATTCCAGCGGCAATTAGAAAACCCACTCCTCCATCAACAGGTACACAAGGAGGCGGCCAGCAACTAGGGCCACTACCTCCAGGAGGCGGTGGCTGTGCTTTACCGATTGAAGCCAGTACCAAAAATAGGAACAATAACGTCGGCCTTAACATCGAAAGTATCTTATTCATCTGTCTGGTTTGCTTATCTGTCTATTATTAAACCTGGCTTATCTAAACTAATTCTAATTCGCATGCGAATATATTAATTAATTGAGTGATAAACCAAATAGTTACTGGCTTTTATTGCGCGTAATATATTTTTTTAGAGAAGGTTTGTTCTCCTGCAATTACACTTATTGTATAAATTCCAAACAAATGTTCTGGAGTATTTAATTCCACACGTTGTTTAGTAGCTTCAGAAATATTCATCGGAGCAATTACTGATTTTCCAAGTACATCATGCATCAATATTGTTGCATTCACCGGAGAATCAAAATTAAACTCAACAAAAGTTCTGTCATACTGCTGGAAGATTTTAACTAGCTCATCAGAAGCAAGCAGTTCTTCAATTCCAACATTATTTACAACCTCAATGGTTTTGTGTACCGTATCTGAACAAACTCCATCTATGGCAACCATCATAACCGAGAATGTACCTCCATCTGTATACGTATGACTTGGGTTTTCTTCATTTGAAGTAGCACCGTCACCGAAATCCCAGAAGTACTCTGTTGCATTAAACGATGAGTTTGTAAAGTAGATCGTTGAATTTGAATTCAAGAAGATAGTATCATTATCTGAAGAGAAATCAGCGATGATTGGATCCGGTTCTGTAATAACAACAGTGGCTCCAACTGTACCACAATCTCCATTGTCACTAACCCAAACAGTATAAGTACCTGGACTAAGATTTTCAATAGTATTTGGTCCTGTCACATCTGTTTCTTTTTGCAACAGATTGTTTGCTTCGTCAAACCAAGTATAATCATGCGTTCCTGAACCGTCTCCCATTACAGTGGCCGTTCCATCATTGTAACCAAAACAAGTTACGTTGGTAGAAGCAACTTCCAATGGCATTGTATAATGCAAGTAAATTCTGGGTTGAGTTACTGTATCATACATGTCAAATTTGTAATAGTTGTCATTCAATCCAAGTTTGACAAATTTATTTTTATCTCGGTCTTCAAGAATCACACATTTGTTATGTGCTACCCAATCTTCGATTCCATTAAAAGTTATCTTGAAAGATTCTGTGCGATTTGCTGGAAATCTCTTCCAAACACGCAAAGGAATAACCATGCTACTATCCAATTTAGACAACCCATTGTAATAGATATCTAAGTTATCACTGGAATCAAAACTTGAAATATTTGCATAATAACCTAAAGCATTACTGATTTTTTTGGAATCAATTTCGTTGTTGTCATCCAATCCAACAGTTGATTGATCTTCAGTAGCCATAACTAATGTAGAATAGTCCATGTAACCAGGAGCTGAAGTATAAGTCAACTCCATTTGCAATGGAAGTGTAAATCTGTTGTCTGGAGCCTGACGGGCATTGTAGTCGTCATCCAGTCTAACTTTATCTCCTTGATCAAATGTCAGACTACCACCACCACTGGCTACTTGAATCCAGAAAGCTTCTCCGGAGTAGATATAATCAATATTGTCGTTAATTACATCGTCGTAGTTTCCATCACTTCCCATCACATAAGCTGTAGAAGAGTTTTGAAGGTTTGTTCTTGTTACCTGAGACCATTCAACAGGAGAAGCATAAGGATTAGCTCTCATATGCCATCCTCTATCTGCGCTAGCACCCTGGCCTGTAAAACTAAGTGACCCCGTACCTACTGAACCAGTGTTCAAAGGACCACTTACTTGAATGGTTGCCGGCAATGTAGAAGTACCTCCATTTGATGTGCCTGCAGCAATGTATACAAAATGACCAACTGAATTTCCTAAATCATTGGTAACGTTCGTTGCCTCAACATATCCACTGTCAATACTTCCGCCAGAACCTCTTGTAGACTCATCATACGTATAAACCGATACGAAACTGCTGGTTGCATCTTCTGTACCCGTAAATCCACTCATTGGAATAGAATCATTCCATTCTGCGATAGTCGCGTTACCCGCTTGAACTGGAGATCCAATTAAGTACCAACCATTTCCTTCATTTAAGAAACGTTGAACATTAACATCTCCAGAAACAGAACCACCACCGGTTAAGTCTCCAACTGCAGCTGTTCCACTTGCGGAAGATAACAATGTTAGATTTCCATTAGTAGTTAATGTGCCGGCATCTAAACCAAGGAAGTTTTCAATGGACAATGAACCACCTGAGCCAATAGTAGCACCAGAGCTATTATCTAAATGCATGGTATACATAGTGGCATCTCCACGAATATTTTGCGCAGAACCACCTCTGAATACAACGCTGTCTCCAACTTTCGTACGGTAAGTTCCGTTATTAATCCAATCTCCTTCTACATAAATGGTAGTATTTACCGTAGATGTATCAAAAAGACCAGAACCATCATTGCGGAAATTTCCACTTAGTACCAAACTATCAATTTGAGCTTCAAATGTTCCAGTATTGATGAAGGAATCAGCCTGCAAAACATTGGAAGTTGAAGCACAACTGAATGTACCAGAGTTTGAGAAATCTCCCGTTACTGTAATATCACTTCCGTCATTGTTGTAAGTACTTGTATTGGTCAGGTCTCCTCCAACCGTCAAATCAGATCCATTGTCATTAAAAGTTCCTGAATTACTGAAATTGTCATCTACAGCCATAGAATGAGTACTGTTCAATGTCAACGTAGCACCAGACAGGATAGTCATGTTTCCAGTGAAATTCGTATTATCCAAATTTCCTTCATCCAATGTAAGACCCGTTGTATTATTAACAATGATGTTATCATAATCAACTGTGCTTCTAATTGGAATATCTGTAGCCGTAGAACCTCTAAAAATCATGGTGCTATTGTTGGCGTTTCCTGAAACAATAGTTGCATCACTTCCCACATCCATATCTATACTTGTCAATGATACTACCGCACCACTGTTGTCAAAATCCAATGTGTTTAATGCAGAAGAAGCACCACTCAATACGTCCATTTGCAACTCTCCAATAACAAGAGAGTCAGAAACATTGGTTGTCACAGTAGATCCTGTTCCACTTGTTTCTGATTGATATTGACTAGAAATAGAAGGTGTTTCATTCCAATTCATGGTAATGACATCAGATGCGCCAGCCTTCAAAGAGAAATTTCCATTGGCCGTTAAAGCACCATCATTGTTAAACGTTAACGAACCACTAGTAGTTCCTAAATCATATGTATGATTGGTATAGGTCATTGACCCTGTAGCCGCATTGTCAATAGTTCCGCTAAGTGTAATTCCTGATGTTAGGGATAAATAACTTACTGTGGACACCATTGTTCCAGCGTTGTCAAGGTCATAAGTACAACTACTACCCAAAGCAAACGAAGTAAAGGTTACTGAACGATATTCTCCGCCATTTTCAACATCAAAATCAAACAGCATGTCAGAAGAGTTGCCATAACGCCATTCTGATTTTGTATTGGAAGTCATGGTTCCATCATCACGAACAACTACAGTTACGGTATCGTTATCTCCATCAATTTTACTACTAAATCGAGAACATCTGTAAGTACCATCAATGTCCCATGTTATCGTAGCATCATCACCAGCAGAATTCATGTCAATGTTATGAACTCCTGTTGAGTTCAAGTCTGCACCAGTAAGAAGTGTATTGGTACATGTTGCACCTGAACCGTTAAAGGTCAATGAATAACTTGTAATGTCGACATCAGCCGAGCCTCTGTACATTCCTGAAAAAGTTCCGTTGGCAGCGCTGAAGGTTACAGAGATGGCTCCTGCATCAAAATTTCCGTCAATATCTAAATTGAATTGACAATCTGTAGCAGCAATACTTGAAGTTATATTTCCAGTAATATCAATAGAACCAGTTGAGGTAATGTTGACAATATTGGTTGGTGAACCTGAATAATTTGTGTGAGTAAGACCACCATCAATTTCAAGAACTCCGGTAGAATTGATGGTCAGATTAATCGTCAAATTATCTTCGTTTAATTCACCAAAAATTCGGAAGTCATCATCTGAAGCATTTCCTACATGTAATGTTCCATCAATCACAATATTAGCAGAAGCGTCACTTGAATTTGGTTCCTCAATGATGAAATCACTTGTTGTGGTGAGTGTTCTGGTATTATTGATCACAAGACGTGATCCATCATCACTGTATTCATATCGAAATTCTTCACAAGTAACTGTTGTATCCACAGTTAGTGTATCCGTTGCTTCCAAAATAATATCATCCGTTGATGAAGGAATACAATTACATGCCCAGGTTGACGCATCGGTCCAATTTCCACCACCGGTACCGTTTGTTCTTCGGTTCGCAGCATACGAACTCAAACTTGCTAAGAACAATGTTGTCAATAATAAAGTGTACAGTTGTTTCATATCTTTTAATAATTAACGCTTCTTCAAATTAGCATCCACATTTACGTTAAAATGCAAATGTAGATGATTTCACAGAAATAAAAAAACTATTTTAACATAGATAAATACTCTCTGAAAGGTAAGTAACACAAGCAACAGGAAAAGTTACATCACACCTTATTTTTTTTTTAAATCCTGATAATAAAAATAGGCGAAGAATAACATAAATGGAATGGGTGTTTGGAAGATCCAAATGGCATCAAGTGAGATACTCCTAACTTCCATTAATCCAACCGAATTGGACACATAAAATAATCCCATAAAGCCCAGTGGTAGCATGATTAAAGTCCATTTCACATAAAATAATTCTGACTTTAGATGAAAATGTTTTTTCGTTGCAAAATAGGTGATCGACAACATCACAGATATAAATATAAAATTCAAACCCACCTTTGAAAGGTTTAATAACTGCGGGCTCATTTGAAATAAAAATTCGGGAATTTCGGCATTTGCTTTATACGCATTACCACTTTTTAATGCTCCATTGAGAATCAAAATGAAATTTTCTCGCGCATAAGCGAGTATCATTAATAACGCAAAAACTAATAGGATTCTCGAATTTTTCATTGCTATGTCTTATCTGCTGCAACAGATGAACTTCCACCTTTTTGTTTTATCCACTTTAACCACATAAAGAAAATCACAAGATATATGATAAGGTTAAAGGTATAACTGTGGTTAAATTCCAGGTACTGAGGTGCATAATACGCCAATAGGATTAAGGCCAATACCCGAATGATATTCAATACATGAATAACCAGAATTCCCAGCGCAATAAATCGAAGTTTTTGCTTTATGTTTCCAGGGATTAAAATCAAAAAGCCAATGTATAACGCCATGAGATTCAATCCATTACAAGGAGGGCCTATTTTTACACCGGAACTGTTGGCTATTCCAACAATATCATCAAATTTAAAAGTTTCATACCCCATCAATTCTAATAAGAATTCATTTACATCCATAAGATGAACAATGAGTAACTTATCCATGACGCTGTTAGCTCCAAGCCAAGATTCGTAGAAAAAGTACCAAAATAGCAGCAGTAATATTGCCTTCATTAAAAAAATGAAAACGGGAAGAGCTTTGGAATTATCGCTCTGTAAGCGTGTCTTATGGAAATTAAAAAAACCCAATAATATTCAGAATAAAACTATTTTTGCCACGAGAGAAGCAAAGTTACGTGAATAATCCTAAAGATAGTAAACCTCATAGCGAGGCCATAGATATTAAAGCAATCTTCTTTAAAGCGATTAATGCTTGGTATTTGTTTGTGATTGGTTTAATGATATCAGGAGTGTATTCCTGGTATAAAGTAAGATATAGTGTGCCGGTTTATGCAGTGGATGCAAGATTATTGGTTAAAGATGAGTATTCATCCTGGGGACAAGAGTATTTCTTACCGGGAATGGAATTGGTTTCTTCCAGAAACCGACTTATCAATGAAGTTGGTATTCTAAAATCTTTTCCATTAATCCTCCAAACCATTGAGGAGTTGGATGACTTTAAAGTGTTTTATTACAGACACGGGAATATTAAGGTTTCGGAATTGTATAAATCAAGTCCGTTTAAGGTTGAAATTGACACGTTAATAGAAGAAAGTGTCACTTCCAGAAATTATTATGTCAAAATTCTATCCGACGAGAAGTTTGAGTTGTCCGGTGATGACAGTTTTGACAATGCTCAGGAATATCGATTTGGTCAGCCAATCGACCTCATGGGAAATTCGGCGACTGTTATTTTACGCAGGGCGTTTAACCCTGCTCTGGATAATGAAATGTTTAGCTTCCGAGTGAATCAAAGCAGACAATTGGCCAAATTTTTTCAAAATACATTGTCCGTTGTACCAGAAAACAAGGAGTCATCCATTTTGTTGTTGGGAAGAAGAGGTACGCAAATCAATAAAGAAATCGACTTTATCAATAAGCTGATCGAAGTGTATATTCGGTTTGGGTTGGATCAAAGCAACCAGATTGCCACCAATACACTCAAGTTTGTGGATGAGCAAATTGAAGAAATCTTGGACACATTGATTATTTCTGAAATGCAACTGCAGCAATTTAAGTCGGACATCAATGTTAGCCGGTTGACGCTGGAAGATCAATCGACCATGAATGTGTTAGCCGAATTGGAACAAAGCAAATGGAATAGAACTGCACGAATAGAAGTGTTCAATGAATTATTGGACAACCTGGGCGACGAACAAAAAATAAACACGTTCGTGCTGCCTGCTTTCATTTCTGAGAACAATATGTTGAATGACAACCTCAGAGAGTTGCGGTTGGTCTATAAAGAGAAAAATGACTTTGGTTTTGAACTGACGAAAGACAACGATCGATTGTTGCTAATTGAGCAACGAGAAAAAGAGCTGAAAAGAGATATTGTGGCAGGGTTAAAACAAACCCTTTATTTAGAAAACCGAGAATTGGATGATGTCAATAATCAGATTTCAATCATAGAAAGTAGGTTGCAGAACATTCCTAAAGCAGAACGTGAATATGTCAACATTCAAAGAAAATATCAGCTCAGCAATGACTTATATACATATTTGTTGAAGAAACGTTCCGAAGCAGGAATCGCCCGTGCATCAAATATTTCCAAAGCTCAAGTGCTTGATTATGCGGACAATTTGAGAATAAAATTTGTGGGTCCTTCAAAGGCCAGTATGATCATGATGCCAATGACATTAGGTTTTGTCATTCCGTTTTTACTGGTTTTTCTGGCAGATTTCTTCAATACCAAAATCATTGACAAAAAGGATTTATCAAATCTCACAAGCATTCCTGTGGTTGGCACCATTGGACACAACAAATACTTTAGCAATCTAATTGTGCTGGAAAACCCAAAATCAGTAATTGCAGAAGGGTTCAGGTCGTTGAGAACCAATATAAGTTTCTTAACGGAAGGTAAGTCGAAATATGTGGTTTCTTTGACTTCATCTATTTCAGGAGAAGGAAAGACCTTTTGTGGAATGAACCTGTCTTTGGCGCAAGCACAACTTGGAAAGAAAACGCTTCTTGTCGGTGCAGATTTGAGAAAGCCTAAAATTTATGATGATTTTGAACTGGAAAATAAAGTAGGCTTATCCAATTATTTGATCAAAACGAACACACTGGAAGAAGTGGTTCAGAAAACGAAGTTAGACAATTTGGATGTCATTACTTCTGGTATAATGCCACCCAATCCTTCAGAATTATTGGCAAGTGTAAGAATGCATGATTTTATTGAAGAGGTGAAAAAGGTGTATGATGTAATTATTATTGATACCCCTCCTGTTGGATTGGTAACCGATGCCTTATTGATCAATAAATTTGTTGATGTAAGTCTCTACCTTGTTCGACAAGGGTTTACCACCAAATCTCAGTTGATGGCCATCAATGATTATTATGAAAAAGGCAGCATTCAGCACATTGGTATCGTTGTGAATGATGTTAAACAGCGCAAAATCGGATACGGAGGATATTACGGCTATGGCTACGGCTATGGATATTACAGCTCTTACTATGGAGAAGACAAGAAACGTGATTCTTGGCTGGATAAAATCAGAAACATCCGTATTGGATAGCAATTCTCAACTTCAATGAATGAAACCCGTCAGAAAGGAACAGCCTCTTTGTTATGGGTCTATAGCGGAAAGTTAGCCAATCAAGGACTGACATTTGTCATTTCAATTATTCTTGCCAGAATATTGTTGCCGGAAGAGTTCGGAATTATGGCCATTGCTTTGGTCTTTCTAAGTATACTTCAGGTCATTCAAAATTTCGGATTCGGGTTTGCATTGATTCATCACGATAACGTGACCCAGGAAGATTGGAGTAGTGTTTTCTATTTCAACATCATGTTCAATCTAATATTGTTCATCATATCCTTTTTGGTTGCTTATCCTGTAAGCGATTTTTACAATCAAGATCAACTTGTTCCCGTAATTCAACTGCTCTCGTTAAATTTTATAGTTTCTTCTTTATCCAGCGTACATAACATACGATTTAGAAAAGAACTCAATTTCAGAGCCAGGGAAGGAATAGGTCTGGCGTCTACAGTGGTGGCTGGCTCTGTTGTGATATGGCTGGCACTTAATGGTTGGGGGGTTTTCAGCCTTGTTTTTCAAAGCGTGATCCGAAATATTGTTATGACCATAATGTTCTGGATTGTGAGCAAATGGCGACCTAGCCTTGTCTTCAGTATACAGTCATTAAAGAAATACATGAAGTACAGTCTCAATTTGTTGTTTACCAATATCATTTCTAAAATATTCGATGGATTGGACGCATTGTTGATTGGAAAATTTTATTCATCTGCTTCGCTGGGTTATTACAATCGCGCAAAAAACCTGCGAGAATTTCCGGTAAAATTTATGTCTCCTGTCTTTAGTCAAGTGATGTTTCCGTTGTTATCAAAATTTAAAGATGACTTTCCACGATTGAAAAGATATCACGTGGCTATTTTGCATATTTATTCGTTTATCATTCCTCCTTTAATGCTAATGGCAATGGCATTATCGGAACCATTTGTCATGGTGGTGTATACCGCTAAATGGGCATCCATGATTCCCATTTTTCAAGTGCTTTGTTTCGGAGCCATTACAAATACGTTAGGAGGGGTATGTATGAACTTATTGTGGATACTGGATAAAACCTCATTTGCATTAAAATTTACATTGATCAAAAAAACCATCATTACCACGGTTTATATCATAAGTGTTCAATTTGGTTTTATGGAATTCGTATATACGGTATTCTGTGTTGAATTCATTCTTTATTTTGTCAATATATACTTTACCGGAAGATACATTGCGTTTTATCTGCCTGAACACTTGAAAATTATCTCGGTTTACCTTTTTATGGCCTTGAGTGCAGCTATAACAGCATATGTAGTGATAAATAATTTTGAAATGAGTTATTCCGAACAGCTCATAGTTGGTGGAATAATTGGAGTGGTAATTTATGGTTCACTTAGTTTACTATTCAAGGTACGGGCCATAAAAGATTTAAAAGAAACGGTGTTTCAAGTAATCAAAAAATAACCGCAAGCATTAACGTTCATTCTGCATATTCGTTTGTGTCACCATTCAAAATTTACCACATTTGCATGGATACTTTTTCCAAACGAATTCACGAAGTCTCCAATTAGTATGACGGTTATGAAGCTGAATAATTTTCCAACCAAACTTGCAAATGAAACGCATTAACGTTACGAAAACCTTTTTACCTCCAAAGGAAGAATACGACAGCATGATTGCTGAAGCGTGGGAATCTGCATGGATAACCAATCATGGACCTTTGGTTACACAATTGGAAAATCGACTAAGAGAATATTTTGGAATTGACTATTTTCTTTTTTTAAATAATGGAACGAGCGCACTGCAGGTGGCTATCAAAGCACTGGAATTAAAAGGTAAGGTGATCACTACTCCTTTTTCTTACGTGGCTACTACATCCAGTTTGGTTTGGGAAAATTGTGAACCTGTATTTGCTGACATTGACGAGCACACATTTAATATTGATCCGGAAAATATAGAACGTTTAATTTCGGATGACGTCTCGGCCATTATGGCTACACACGTATTTGGAAATCCTTGTCAAGTGGAACAAATTCAAGCTATTGCAAACAAGCATGACATTCCGATAATATATGATGCGGCTCATTGTTTTGGCACAAAATACAAAGGAGAATCTGTATTGAAGTGGGGGGATATTAGCACATTGAGTTTTCATGCTACTAAGATCTTTCATACGGTTGAAGGAGGCGGAGTAATTTCAAATACCAACGACTTACATCATAAATTGTCATACCTCAGAAACTTTGGTCACAATGGACCGGAACATTTTTGGGGATTGGGAATCAATGGAAAGAATTCTGAATTTCATGCCGCAATGGGCTTATGCTTATTAAATCATTTGGATACTATTTTTTCCCAAAGGAAAGAAAGACATGAATTTTATAAGAAACATATATTATCCAATGATATCGTTTATCAGCACATTGGTGATAATGTAGATTACAATTATGCCTACTTTCCGATAGTTTTTCCCGACGCCAAATCGAGGGAGGAAGTACAGGCAAATTTATCAGAGGGGAATATCATATCAAGAAGGTATTTTTATCCTTCATTGAACCAATTACCTTATATTCAAGACGTTGAAATGCCAAATTCAGAATTCATTGCCGATCGAATTTTGTGTTTACCGTTTTATCCGGATCTCGAATTTAACGATATGGAGAGAATCATTACCATCATTAATCAATCCTTATCATGAAAGAAAACATAGTCATCATTGGTGGTGGACCTCATGCTATGTCGATTATCGATATTGTAGAACAAGAGGAAAAATATCAGATTGCAGGTATAACTGATACGAAGAGGGTAAAAGGAGAAAAATTGTTCGAATATCCAGTATTGGGTACACAGGATGAATTGGATAGCATCATGAATGATCACAATGTTATTGGTGGAATTGTGGCGCTGGGAGACAATTACATTCGTGAAAAAGTAGTTCAATTCATTGAAGAAAATTTCCCCAATTTCAAATTTGTTAAAGCCATTCACCCTTCGGTGCGTGTTGCAAAAAATGCAACCATTGGAGAAGGGACTGTAATAATGGCAGGATGCATTGTCAATGTGGATGCTCATGTTGGAAAACACTGCATCATCAATACAAATACTTCTTTTGAACACTGTTGTCAAATGGGAGATTATTCAAGCTTGTCTGCCGGTGTAACTACAGGAGGGTATTTTACTTTGGGTAAATATTCCGCTATTGCACTGGGTGTTACCATTTTGGATAGAGTTTCCATTGGAGAAAATGTTGTTGTTGGTTCTGGGGCGTTGGTTATGAAGGACATTGAAGACAATGTATTAGCCTATGGATCTCCAGCTAAGAAAGTCAGAAAACGTGAACCCGGAGAACGATTTCTAAAATGAAAATTTCCATTTGCATGATAAGCTACAATCAGGAAGCTTACATCCAAAAGTCATTGGAAAGTGTTGTTCAACAGCAACATGATTTTGAATGGGAACTTATCATTGGAGACGATGCATCTACGGATGATACGCCCAATATCATTAATCGTTATGCTGATCAATATCCCCAAATTAAACCTCGATTGAGGAAGCAAAACCTTGGCCCATTGAAAAATTTCATGGATGTAATTAGCAGTGCCAAAGGAGAGTACGTTTGTTTTTTGGAAGGAGATGATTATTGGTCAGATAATGAGAAGATTAAGAAGCAAATAGATTTTTTCTCCACCCATCCTGACTATGCCATTTGCTTTACCAATATGGTGGTCTACTATCAAAATGAAGATGAATACAAAGATTTGATTACGAGTGAAAAACCAGAAATTCAAATGGAGGAATTGCTCGAAAGAAATCATGTAACTACACAGACGTGTATGTTTAGGAATCACCATTTTGATTTTCCGAAAGGATTTGAAAATTTGAAAATGGGAGACTGGCCTTTGCACATGATGAACGCTACAAAAGGAAGAATTGGTCATTTGAATGAATTTACTGCGGTCTATCGTGTTCACGACGCTGGTATATTCAGTGGTGCCAGTTTGGTTCAGCGAGATTTGAATGTAGTAGATGTCTATGAATTAATGAAAACTTGGTTGCCGGCTAAATATGAGCAACAAATTAGTGGATTGATAACGAAATTGTTCTACAAAATTGCGTTGCGCTATATGCGTAATAAGGATTTTAGTAATGCCAAAACCTATGTGCGTAAATACCGAAGTCGTGTGAATGTTCTGACAGATTTGGGTAGTTACAAATTAATAGCTCATCGGATGTTAAAGCGTTAATCTGAACTATTAAGTGAACATGGACAAAAAAAAGCTCTTTTATTACACCACCGCATTTCCGTTTGGAGCAGGAGAAATGTGGAAATCCAATGAACTGGAAGTCCTTTCAAAGGAATTTGACGTTACCGTTATTCCTCTCCATTATGCGCAGAACAAAATTCCAGTAGCGGTTCCGGCAAATGTAAAGGTTGAAACTCCATTGATGGAGCATGAATCATTTCAGGTGAAAATTGCTCAATTGCCAAAGCTTTTTATGCATCCTTCGGGTGCTTCATTTTTTTGGGAATTCATTCGAAAACGCCCGTTTTTAAACAAAGAACACTTGATTTCTTTTTTCATTGAATTGAAAAGAGTTCATTACTTGTGGGAACATAAAGCATGTAGGGAATACCTTAACCAACCAGGAATACATTATTTCTTTTGGGGCAGAGGGACATCTGCATTGATTCCATTTATTAAGAAAAGGGCTGATCAAAAAATTGCAGTTCGGTTGCATGGATTTGATTTATATGAGGAACGCGAGCATGGATACATTCCGTTTCGGGATAACATGTTGAAAATGTGTGATTTGATTTTATTGATTTCAGAATTTGGAAAGAAATACCTGTCAGAGAAATATCCTTTTGCACTGCCAAAAATGATGGTGAATCGGTTGGGCGTGAAATTCAAATCAAAAAGAACATCAAATGATGATGGTGTATTTAAAGTATTGTCATGCGCCACGTTGATTCCACTGAAACGCATGGATTTGTTAGCCGAGGCAATTTGTAAGATGGATATTAAAATCAAGTGGAAACACCTTGGGGATGGAGAAGAACGACAGAAGATAGAGTCTATCTTAAAAAAGGCTCCTGAAAATGTTGAGTATGAAATTTCAGGTTGGTTACCTGCCAAACAAATATTGGATGAAATTATCGGGTATTCACCTGATATTTTTGTCAATGTCAGCACTACGGAAGGATTACCTGTGAGTATTATGGAAGCATATTCTTGCGGTGTTCCAGCGTATGCAACTCATGTAGGCGGAACCCATGAAATTGTAAATGAGTCCAATGGAAAGTTACTGGATCCAACCATTGATGCTGAACAATTGGCTTCCGAACTGGAAGATTTTTCAAAATTGGATAATCAAAAGAAAAATGAGATGTCTGAAAATGCCTTTAAAACCTTCCAGGAATTGTATGATGCACAGGATAATTCATCTAAATTAGCCGCAAAGTTCAATTCATTGTTTTCATGATTACCATAGTCAATTACAATGCGGGCAATATTGTTTCCATCAAAAACATGCTCAAAAAAATTGGGACGTCGTCTGTGATAAGTAGCGATCCTTCAGCCATACTGAAGGCAGATAAATTGATCATTCCGGGTGTGGGGCATTTTGATCATGGAATGGGAGAATTAAAGCGATTGGGCTTAGATGAAACCATCAAGGAAGTGGTGACATCAAAAAATATCCCAGTTCTCGGAATCTGTTTGGGAGCCCAGGTTATTGGAAATGGAAGCGAAGAAGGTGATATGCCCGGATTGTCTTTATTGGATTTTGACGTCGTGAAATTTGACAAATCCAATATGAATGACAACTTAAAAGTACCTCACATGGGTTGGGCAGATATTGAATTTAAAAAACAAGGGAAATTGTCAGCAGGAATGTCAGCAGATTCACGATTTTACTTTGTTCATGCATTTCATTTCAAAATGAATCATGAAGAAGATACTCTTGCCACCACCAAACATGGTTATGAATTTTCGGCTGCATTTGAAAAGGACAATATTTTAGGTGTACAATTTCATCCGGAAAAAAGCCACAAATTCGGTATGCAATTATTGAAAAATTTCGTTGGGATATAGTCAGATGAGGAGAGTTAGAGTCATACCCGTATTACTAATTCAAAATGGACAATTGGTTAAAACGAGGCGTTATGGTAAAACGACCTATTTAGGTGATCCTATTAACGCCGTAAAGTTGTTTAATGATAAGGAAGTAGATGAATTGGTTTTATTGGATATCAATGCAAGTGTTAAAGGGCAATCTCCTGACTTTGAGCGAATTGCAGAGATTTCAAGTGAAGCATTTATGCCTATGGCGTATGGAGGAGGCGTCCGTTCATTGGATGACTTCAAAAAAGCAATTGACTCGGGTGTGGAAAAAGTAGTTATCAATAGTGCCGTCACTTCTCAACCCCAATTGATTTCAGAGGCTGCTAAGATATTTGGAAGTCAGAGCGTAATTGTTTCTGTTGATTACAAAAAGGGAACTTTTGGAAAGTGGCAGTCCTACATGAGATCGGGCACCAAAAAAACCGGAAAATCGCCAATGGAATTTGCCGTATTTGCTGAGGAGCTTGGTGCCGGTGAAGTTATTCTCAATCATATTGATTCTGACAGCGAATATTGTGGATACGATGTTGCTAACATTTCTTCAATCGCTTCAAAACTGAGTATTCCGCTTATCGCATCTTGCGGTGCCAGAGGAATTGATGATTTCCTACCCGCTATTCAGGCTGGAGCATCGGCGGTAGCTGCCGGTAGTACTTTTGTTTTTTCAGGAGAACAACGCGGGATTCTTATCAATTACCCTTCTCAAACCGATTTGATGGATCGGCTATATTCTCATTTGGAGTAGGCCTGCTTAACAAAAAAGCATAATTTTGCCCTAATTTTTTCAGCATGACAGAGCATACTGCCTATAAACAATGTGTCCGTTGTATTATGGATACCTCCGATACCGAAATCACATTTGATGAAAATGGAGTTTGTAATCATTGCCATAATTACGATGTAGCTGAGAAGATTCATGTTCTAAAAGGAGAAGCAGGCTTAAAGAAAGTACAGGAAATTACAGAGTACATCAAGGAAAATTCAAAAGGCAACAAGTACGATTGTATTATTGGAATTAGCGGAGGAGTGGATAGTTCCTACCTTGCGTATTATGCTAAGGTAAAAATGGGACTAAACCCATTGGCCGTGCATTTTGACAATGGTTGGAATTCGGAAATTGCTGTAAAAAACATACATCACATTGTACAAAAATTGGGCATTGACCTTTATACATATGTGATTAATTGGGAAGAGTTCAGGGATTTGCAATTGGCCTATATTAAAGCATCCGTGATCGATATTGAAGTTCCTACCGACCAATTGATTTTTGGTAGCTTGTATAAGATTGCCAGAAAAAAGAAGATAAAATTCATCCTCTCCGGAAACAATGTTGAAACAGAAGAAGTACTGCCAAAATCATGGATTTACCCTCAGAAATTTGATAGCCGTAACTTAAAGGCAATACATAAAGCCTATGGTTCAGTCAAGTTGAAAGACTTCCCAACCATGGGTAAATGGAGGCAATTATTCAATAGAAAATTCTTCAGTTTGGAGCAATTCAGAATTCTGAATTACATTGAATACAATAAGAAAGAAGCTTTGGAAGTCATCAAGAAAGAATTGGATTGGCAAGACTATGGAGGTAAGCATTTTGAATCCATTTTTACAAGATTTTATCAAGGATATATTTTACCTAAGAAGTTTAATGTAGATAAAAGACGAGCTCATTTATCTAACTTAATTCTCTCGGGCCAAATGTCTAGAGAAGATGCCTTGAAAGAGATGGAACAAGTTCATTATTCAGATGAACTGATTGCTGAAGACAAGGTATTTTTCCTAAAAAAATTAGGTCTTTCTGAAGAAGAGTTCGACAAAATCATGAATGAACCTGAGAGAAAGCACCATGATTTTCCTTACGAGATTTCCGTATACAAGCAATATCCACTGCTGAGCATATTTAAGCCTATAGGAAGATTAATTTCCAAAAGATGATGAAGCCATCATTGCCAAATTTATTGGTTATCGGGGCTATGAAAAGTGGCTCAACTTCTTTGCATGACTATTTGAATTCTCATCCGGATATTTTTATGTCCGAAACCAAAGAATTAAACTTCTTTATTGAAGAAGCTTCTTGGTCGAAGGGTCTGGAATGGTATAAGGATCAATTTGTTTCGGATGCCAAGTGGAAAGGGGAAAGTTCCATTTCATACACTAAAGCACATGAATATAGAGGTGTCCCTGATCGAATTTTTGATGTTCTGGGTGGCGATGTCAAAATGATATATATCCTTCGTGATCCCATCAAACGTTTTGAGTCCAATTTTACAGATGGAAAGACATATAGAGATGTACCTCCGGATTATTCCATAAATGATTATGCAAAGGTTACAGACAACCCTTACTTAATGACAAGTAATTATCATTATCAGATCAACGCATATTTGGAAAAATTTAAACTGGAGAATATACTTTTTCTTACTTCTGAAGAATTACAAAGCAATCCACTGAAAGTGCTAAACGAAATAGCTGATTTTTTGGCTATTGAATCCTTTGACAAGTATTTTGTTCCAGGGAAAAAACTCAATGTTTCCAATGAAAAACAGTACAAGAATAAATTGGGGGAAAGAATATCCGGAAATGCGCTGCTATCAGGTTTCAAGCGAATATTTCCTACCAGAGCTATTCGATCTGTAAGTGGATCCAGAGTTTATAAAAAACTGATATTCAATAAGATTGATGTTGAATTAGATCGTCTGGATGAGGCTTCAATTGAGGTATTAAAAGAGTATTTTCGAGAAGAAATGTCCAAATTGAGAAAGCTCACCAATAAGAATTTCGACGATTGGATGATTTGAAATAAAAATTTTATGAGCGATTCAAAAGTTTTTTGTGTTGGTTTTCAGAAGAGCGGAACGTCTACATTAGGTTATGCGCTTGAACTGTTGGGATATCGTGTAAAAGGGTTTACGCCAGAATTATTAGATGCTGTAATCCAACAGGATTGGGACGAAATTGGTCAAGAGATAGATCAACATGATGCATTTCAGGATAACCCTTGGCCCATCTTGTTTTTGGAGTTGGATAAAAGGTATCCCGGATCAAAATTCATCCTTACTGAACGAGAATCTGAGAATTGGTATGCTTCGGTGTTGAATCATTTTCAGGGAGAAGTGACACTTATGAGAAAACACATCTACGGATTTGGAGATCCGGTTGATCGTAAAAAAGAGTATTTGGACAGATTTAATGGACATAATGCAGCTGTAAAAGAATATTTTAAGGACCGGCCTGAAGATTTGCTCATCATGAATTTAAAAGCTGGGGATGGTTGGGAGAAGTTGTGCTCTTTTTTAAATAAACCTCAACCCAAAGGTGAGTTCCCACATAAAAACAGAAAAGAAGTGAGAACGTGGTGGGGAAGATTGCTAACCAAAATCAAACAGAAATTCAATATTGATTTCAATTTCTAAATCAATTTTGATTAGAATACTGCAAGTGCATAAGAATGCCAGATAAGACGAACAAACATATCTTATTGATAGCTTATCAATTTCCACCATTGAATGTTGGAGGCTCTGAAAGGCCATTCAAACTGGCCTCATTTCTACCGGAGTTTAACGTTACTCCACATGTAGTAACGCTTGATCCTGACAGTTATAAGAATGTTTATGGCGAAGCTGCCAGAGATGATGAAATGCTTAAGTCCCTGGGAGAATCAGTAGATATACTAAACGTTCCTTCTGAAGACTTAATAAAAAAACGAAAGAGCAGACTCAAGACGTTTACCTCCATTTTTTTTAATATTTATCGAGGAGTTGAGTACCAATATTGGTCAAAAAAATTCCACCATAAAGTTGACGCGCTCATAGCAAAAAGCGAAGTTAAATTTGATCTGGTTTTGGTTACGGCACCACCATTTGGTATGCTGAAACTGGCAAAGGAATTGGCCAAAAAACATCAACTTCCTTTGGTGGTGGATATGAGAGATCATTGGACCTATTGGAATATGACCCCTTATAGTAACTTCTTAAATTACTTATTTACCAAAAGAAAAGAAGGACAGATTTTTCAACATGCCTCAAAAATCATCGGTGTTACCAATGAACAAATAGAGGATTTTAAATTTTTACATCCGGAAGTTGCAGCAGATAAATTTAAGTGGATTCCCAACGGTTATGATGCTGAACTGAATACAAATGTTTTACAATTCAATCCACCTGAGAATATAACCATTGGATATGTAGGTAATTTCTACTATAACCCAGAATTTGATAATGCGATTTTCACTCCATTTTGGAAAAAAAGAGGACATAGAATGTTGCAATATGTGCCACGTAAAGAAAATTGGAAATACCGAAGTCCTTATTTCTTTTTTAAGAACATCAAACGTTTGATTGATCAATACCCCGAATTATCGGATAAGATTAAATTGAGATTTGCAGGTAGAAAACCGCATTGGTTTGATAAAATGGTCCATGAGTGGAATTTAGACAGTCAGGTTGAACATGTTGGAAGATTGACTAAAAAAGAAGTGCTGGAATTTCAAAAAGCCTGTGATTTCATGCTCATTACATCAGCCAAGGTAATGGATGGCTTGGATTATTGTATCGCTGGCAAGTCCTTTGAGCATATTGGTTTAGAAAAGCCCATATTGGGATTTGTTACCCCTGGGGCACAAAAAAACTTTTTAGAACAATCTGGAATGTCGTCCATATTTGATCCCGATGAACTTGATGCTAATGCTCAGAAATTACATCAACTTTTTACAAATGGTGAAAAGTATCAACCAAATATTGACTTCCTGAAGAAGTTTCATCGTAGAAGTATTGCATTAAAAATGTCAGAAGTAATTCATGATGTTTGTTCGCGACAAAATGCAAACCAGTCAAATGGATAAGAAGAAATCCATACTGTTCATTACCTCAACCAATCTAGCTACCAATCCAAGGTTGCTCAAGGAGATGCATACTTTGAAAGATGAGTATGAGTTGACTTACCTTGGAATGCAACTTGGAGGATGGAGTGATGAAGAAACATTGAGATTGCAAGATGATTTTCGAAATCATTCTTTTTACCTTGTCAATATTACCCGGCAAAATAAAAAAGCTTGGTTGGTCAGCACATTGGTTGAAAAGCTGGCGCAATATTGGTATAAATTCCAAGCGGGTTCGTTAAAAACAAACGCCTATGCCAGTTCTAAACGGTCCTATTTATTATGGAATGCAGCGCAAAAATTAAAGTCTTTTGACTTAATAATTGCCCATAACATGGCAGCACTTTATCCTGCATGGAGATTAGCGCGAAAGCAGAACACTCAATTTGCCTTTGATGTGGAAGACTATCATCCATGGGAGAGTATTCAACAGGATGCAAAAAATGAGGAACAAAGAAGGAATCACTTATTAAAACGAATCCTGCCCGAAGCAACATATGTGACATCTGCCAGTCCACTTATTGGGGCTGAAGTTTCGAAATTAACCGGATTAAAAACTGTTGAATTGATAAATAATTCGTTTCCCAAAGATGAATTCAAATATGAGGCACCAAAGGAAGGGAAGCTAAAATTCGTTTGGTATTCGCAAAACATTTCTGCCAATCGTGGTTTGGAATTGGTGGTCCCTGAATTGTATAAATTCAAAGATGTCGTTTCGTTGGATTTGATTGGTAAATTGAATCAAGAATTTTATGAAAGGGAACTAAAAAAATTCGGGGAATTCATTCATTTTCATCAACCTATGCGTTCCAATGAACTGAATGCATTATTAAGTAATTATGATATTGGATTGGCCATAGATATTAATTTAGCCGATCGAAATCGTGAAATAGCACTCACCAATAAATTATTGACCTATGCCCAAGCCGGCTTATTCATTTTTGCCACCGATACAAAAGCTCAGGTGACGTTTTTAAATGATCATAAGATGTTGGGTAAGTGCGCAGGTCAAGATGGACAATCAGTGTATCAATTGTTAGAAAATATGATTGAAAATCAGCAAGAAATTCGATCCGAAAAATCCAAACGATTTGAGCATGCCATTCAATTAAGTTGGGAAAATGAATCCGATAAATTGATCAATCTAATTAAAGAAAGTATTTCAGCGTGAACACGGTATTAATTATATATCCTCATTGGCCTCCTTCAAATCTTGCAGGTGTGCACAGGCCCAGACTTATTGGAAACTACCTGACGGCTTTTAATTGGCATCCACTTGTACTTACTGTTGAATCTCAATTCTATGAAGAACCTCCGGATCATGACATTGTCAAAACTGTTTCCAAAGACATTGAAGTGATTTACACTAAAGCACGTCCGGTAAAATCCAGCTCAAGGTTGATTGGAGATATTGGAATTCGTGGGTTTGATTTCATTTATAAAAAAGCCAGGGAAATCATTCAAACACGAAAAATTGATTTTATATGGATACCTATTCCGTCATTTTATATGGCCTTGATGGGGCGATTATTATACGCTAAAACTAAGGTTCCTTATGGTATCGATTACATTGATCCCTGGGCCAGACCATTAGCTTTACATGAGAACAGATTCAGCAAAGCATGGATGGCGCGAATTGTGGCGTCAATTTTGGAGCCTATTGCCGTCAAAAATGCTTCATTGATATCTGGAGTTTCAAAAGAATATTATCAACCTGTGCTTGACAGAAATTTCAAGAATAAGAAAGTGAAGGATGTAGCCATGCCGTATGGGTTCGATCCCAATGATCACGCCATTGATATTCCTGAATTGTCATTGCCATGGAAGGAAAATGAGCGCGTCTTGATTTATGCCGGTGCTTTTTTACCAAAGGCTCACATGTTTATGGAGGCCATGTTCAAGGGACTTCAAAACTTAAAAAACGCAGGTGATTTACCAAATAATCTCAGACTTTGTTTTCTGGGAACAGGTAAATACGGAGGTAAGAGCATAGAAGAATATGCAAAAGAGAATAACATGCAAAAGGAAACGACCGAAATCAGGGATAGGTTTCCGTTTCTTCATATTTTGAATTTTTTATCAAAAGCAAACGCGGTATTGGTGATTGGAAGTACAGAAAAGCATTATACCGCCTCAAAAACTTTTCAGGCCTTATTGAGTGGCAAGCCTGTTATCGCGGCTTTCCATGAGATGAGTTCGGCTGTTTCATTTATGAATTCGTCCAATGCGGGTGATTATTTAAGCCAGTATAAGGAGGAAGATAGTATGGAGAATATGGTGGATAAAATCCAGACAACGTTGGAAAAGTACTTTAAGGATCCTGTAAATTGGAAACCTGATTTATCGACGTTGGATCAATATTCTTCAAAACAATCAGCAAAAGTATTGGCTGAGGCAATGGATGAAATCGTAAAGTCTTAGTTGTGAAAGTTCTTCTATTTGCTACACACCCCATTCAGTATTATGCACCTATTTATAGGAAGCTTTCCGAGCAGGTGGATTTAACGGTCATATATTGTTTGCAATCAACAAATGAAATGCAAGCAAAAGCAGGATTCAATGTTGAATTTGAGTGGGATATTCCTCTATTGGAAGGGTATAAATACGAGTTTGCTGAAAATAAAGCTTCAAAACCTTCATCGTCATCTTATTTTGGTGTGGTTATCGGAAATCTGAAAACCATCATGAAGAAGTACAATCCTGATAAAGTTATTGTTCAGGGGTGGTTTCCATATGGAATGATTCAAGTGTTGAGGTATTGCAAGAAACACAACATAGAAACATTGTCCAGAGGAGATTCAACCTTATTTATGAAGGTGCCGTTTTGGAAACGAATCATTAAAACCATCTATATCAAATGGGTGTTGAAACATATTGATAAGCTCTTATTAGTGGGTGAACAAAACAGAATGTTTTTTGAGCACTATGGCGCTAAAAAAGAACGATTTTATTATGCACGCCATTGCATCAATACCTCCTATTTTCAACAACAGTTTGAGCAGTTAAAAAACGTTTCGAATGACCTGTTCTCGTTAGGGTTTGCAGGTAAACTCATTGAAAAAAAGAGACCTTTGGATTTGGTGGAAGCCATTGGTATTTCCAGGCATAAAGAAAAAATTGAACTGATTGTTATGGGAAGCGGGCCTTTGGAAAAGCAAATGCTAGCCAGAATTAAAGAATTGAACATTACATTTCAACATCTTGGATTTATCAATCAATCTAAATTAGTAAGTGATGGATATGCTAAAATGGATGCATTGGTGTTGCCTTCAGGTCAAAATGAAACCTGGGGATTGGTGGTAAATGAATGCATGACTGGTGGTATTCCTGCTATTTTATCCAACAGTGTTGGCTGTGCTAAAGATTTAATCATTGAAGGTGAAACTGGATATACATTTGACAGCGGAAATATTGATCAATTAGCAGAAAAAATTGATTTGATGATTGAAACCAAGGAAAAGGTTGACTTCAATACAAATACCAAAAAACACATTGAAAAATATGCTTTGGACAATACGGTTCAAGGGATAGTTACAGCAATTAAGGCATGATTGGCATAATTCATACCTTTGTAGTTGAGCACGTTGAAAACTGGAACGTATGAAAATCAAGGTATTCTACGTCTATTTATTTTTCTTCATCCTGACATTCATTTTTCCGGGATTCAGTCCTGAATTGGGAATGGCCGTGGGAATTGCTTCATTTTTCCTATTACTCACTGGATTGTCAAATACAATTCCCTTGCGTGAAAGTATTTTGACCTCGCTGAGTATTCAATGTTTAGTTATCCCTTATTTATACTACAATTATTTCGAAACCCCAGGTATTTATGAAATGGTGGTGGATCAGTATGAATACTTTGGGTTTATGACTCCGTCATTTGCCATGATGGGTATGGGTTTATTTATGTTGTCCAATTTTGACATCAATAGCCTCATGCATTTTGAGAATAAAAGAGAATTATTCAGAACGGGTAGGAACTTAATTATCATCGGATTAATGGGTGATTTGCTCATGGAATTTGTACCGTTCTCGCTGAGGTTCGCAGTTAAACTTATTATATTCTTGAAATACATTGGTGCGGTATATGTGCTTTATTCTGAAACCAGAAACAAAATCCTGTGGATTGCTTTGGCATTTGTGAATTTGTTCTTCAGAAGTGCTGCCGATGGTTTGTTTCAAGATTTTCTTGGTTGGAGTATGTTTTTCGTTTTATACTTCTTCCAATACAGAAAGGTGTCATTTTGGATGAGAGGTGCAATATTGACTTTGGTTATGGCGGGAATTATTGTGTTGCAGCAGGCCAAAGTTGTTTACAGAAGTCAGTTTAGAGATACCATTAGTCAGCAGGATTATGTTGAAAGGGTCAAGAAATTTGGCAGTCAATATGTAGAAGTAAGTGCCGGTGACGAAACCTTTGAAACCGAGACTTTTGAAGAAACCTTTGTGCGATTTAATCAAGGGTACATCATCAGTCGGATCATGTACAATGTTCCATTAAATGAACCTTTTGCCAATGGTGAAACCATCAGCGATGCCATATATGGGTCCATAGTACCTCGCTTTTTCGATCCCAATAAAACAGTGGTAGGTGGAAGTAATGGATTGTATACCAGATTTACGGGATATCAATTGCAAGAATCCACTTCAATGGATTTAAGTATTATGGGAGAGTTGTATGCAAATTTTGGTGTTAAAAAGGGCATTTTTGGTTCGTTTTTCGTTGGTTTGTTTTATGCGCTGGTATTTTTCTTACTGGTAAAAGCTGCACATAGCAATACTCAGCTAATCTTTTGGGTACCCTATATTTTTCTTATTGCCGTACGTGCGGAGAATGGTTTTACACCGGTATTAAATCACATGATCAAAGCAATTATTATGTTGTATGCGCTGTATAAACTGTACCTGGTGAAATTTCGATTCACTTCTTTTACATCGGAAACTCAAAACCCACATATTGCCTGATTCATGAAAGTGACTTTTTTCTTCCGAAAAAAAAGGGAGAATAACCATAGCATTGAAAGGGTTTTTAATACAGTTATTCAAAACTTATCGGACGCGATATCTACTGTTCAAGTTGAAGTACCCAAATCGGGAGCCAAACCTTGGGCAATGTTAACGAATATGGCTTTTGCCAAAAAAATGGCCGGAACCATCAATCACATAACCGGTGATGTGCACTACATTGTCATACGGATGCCAAAAAATAAAAACATCCTCACAATTCATGATATTGAATCCATTTTAACGGGAAATGCCTTAAAACGATGGTTGTTCAAACTTCTATGGTTCAAATGGCCTATAAAAAAATGTACGTATGTGACGGTCATTTCACAGTCTACGAAAGAGAAATTACAAGAGATTATTTCCATTGATCCACAAAAGATTAAAGTTATTCCAAATCCGGTAGTGAATAATTTCGCATTTCGTCCCAGAGAGGTATTGAATCAAATACCTGTACTGTTGCAGATAGGAACAAAAAAGAATAAGAACCTACCAAATCTAATATTGGCCATTAAGGACATTTCTTGTCATCTAATTGTGGTGGGTTCATTGGACAATGAACAAAAATCTTTGCTTGAAAATCATCAAATATCATTCGAAAATCACGTCAACATAAGTGATGATGAAATGAAAAAATTATATGATCGAGCTGATATTCTGACATTTACATCGCTTTTTGAAGGGTTCGGTTTACCCATTATTGAAGCACAACTTTCAGGAGTGCCAGTGATTACGTCTAATCTATCCAGCATGCCTGAAGTGTCAGGTGATGGAGCAATGAAGGTTGATCCCCATAACATTGATGAAATTAAGAAAGGAATCGAAAAATTAATTTCAGATACCACACTGAGAAAAGAATTGATTGCGCAGGGAAAAATAAATGCGGCGAAATATGACGTTCATGCCATTACAAACCTGTACGTCGATCTATACAATCAACTAAATGAACATGGCTAGCCAAAAGAAATTGATGATATTCTCTGATTGGTTTACGCCAGCTTATAAGGCAGGTGGGCCAATTAAGTCCGTTCAAAATTTAGTCAATCTAATTCACCAAGAATTTGAGGTGAAAGTGGTAACATCGAATACAGATGAAGGTGATCAAATTCCTTTGGAAACTGTGGCATTTGACCAATGGGTTGAAAAAGAAGGGTATTCGGTAATTTATTTATCTGAAAAGAAAAGGAGTCTTAGGAACATTGCGCTGTTAATAGATCAGGAACGTCCTGATATTTGCTATTTCAATAGTTTATTTTCCTTAAAATTTACGTTGATTCCGTTGTTTCTTCTGAAAAATAACAAACACATAAACCCTCGTATTGTACTTGCACCCAGAGGCATGTTGGGAGAAGGTGCTTTGGCAATTAAAAAGAATAAGAAACAGCTTTTTTTGAAAGCCAGTCGATTATTCAAATTATTCGATGGTATACGATGGCACGCCACGGCAAATACAGAAAGAGATGAAATACAATTGCATTTTGGTCATGATACGGATATTAGTGTAGAAGCGAATATTCCAAATGATGATTTTCAAAATCACGCTCCGGAAAAGAATCCTGGACAATTGAATTTGGTTTTTATTTCCAGAATATCCCCCAAAAAGAACTTAAAGTTTGCCATAACATGCCTTTCGGAATTAAACCTTGAAGGCAGTGTACAAATGGAAATTTATGGACCTCTGGAAGATGAGTTTTATTGGAATGAATGCCAAAAAGAAATGGCAAAATTGCCTGATAATATTAAGGTGGAATATAAGGGGGTTGTTACGCCAAAAGATTTGTACAAGGTTTGGCAGAACAATCATTTTTTATTCTTTCCAACATTGCATGAAAACTATGGTCATGTGATTTATGAATCATTGTCTGCTGGTATTCCTTTGATCATTAGTGATCAAACCCCTTGGCGAGACCTGCAGAACAAAAAATTAGGTTTTGATTTGCCTTTGAACGACAAAAAAGGTTGGATTCAATCCTTGCAGCATGCAGCCAACTTTACCAACGACGAATTCAAAGACTATTCAGCCTCATGTGTACAATTTGCTATCAGCAAATTTGACAAGGAGTCGTTCAGGAAAAGATACATCCAATTGTTTCAGGCATAAAAAAAGCTCCGAAATGTTTCGGAGCTTTTCATGTATATCTTCTAAGCGATTAGAATTTCGCTCTCGATTTTCTTCTTTTTCTCTTTCTTCCTCTAGCATAGTTGTAACGAGATCTGTAGAAATTACTTTTTCCACGAATCATAAAGCTAAGGTTAGCTGTGGCGAACATGTACATGTCGTCACTCTCATCACTTCCTCTTGGAGAAGTTTCACCAGGACCATTTTTTTGATAATCCTGTAAAATGTTTTCATCAAGAAAGTCTTGGTTTGAACGATAAGACAAAGCTTGACTTTCTGGACTTAATGTGCTGTAAGCACTGTAATCAGTACTAACATCATCCAAATAATCAAACCCTGTATAACGAAGTCCAAGCTCGGCACCTAATCGCCATTTACGTCCAAATGTGAAATGTGCTCCAAGACCGAATGGAAAAGTTGGAATAAGGTTGCTGTAATCAACTCCTTCAGTAGTAAATTCTCTTAGGTTCACCCATTCACCATTGATTTCCGCTTTTGGTTCGTGGTAAGCTAATCCAACACCCAAGAATACGTAACTGTTAAAGAACACATTGTATCTTCCTGTTCTTCCAAAGTCCTTAATACTTAAAAAGTGAATTTCACCGGTAACACTTAATTCGTAAATGTCATTTCTAAAATGAAGATTTCTTGCCTGGCGACCAATATCTTCTGCCAAACTATCTGCTCCAGATATTCTTCCCCAAATCAAATTACCTTTCAACGAGATAAGATTGGACATTCGATATCTATAGAAGAATCCCAACGCAGGATTCGCTCGAGAAAACTGAATAGTTGTAGGATCAGCTCCTGGCCCACCAATATCTCCAAGGTGTGAAGATAAACCTACCATCACTCCATAATCCACATTGTATTGCGCGTATCCGAAATACGTGGAAAATACCAAGGCCAATGTCAACAATCGTTTCATATCAGGCAAATATATAGTTAAATGACTATTCAAGTCAAATAATTTTGAAAAAGTATGCAAAAATATTGATTCTTTTTTATTGAATGCTAATTATTGCAATATGAAAAATCGTGTACAATCACTTTATCAAATTAAATTCCCCCTCATTCAGGCTGGTATGATATGGTGTAGTGGATGGCGATTGGCTTCTGCCGTAAGTAATAGCGGAGGGTTAGGGATTATTGGTTCCGGCTCCATGTATCCGGAAGTGTTGCGTGAACATATTCAAAAATGTAAAGCGACAACAAAATATTCTTTTGCAGTAAACGTCCCATTATTATATCCTGATATTGAAAAATTGATGGAAATTATTGTTGAGGAAAAGGTTCCTTACGTATTTACATCGGCAGGAAACCCCAAAACTTGGACGTCTCATTTGCAAAGTCATGGCATTAAAGTGACACACGTTGTTTCCAGTGTGAAATTTGCCTTAAAAGCGCAAGCTGCGGGTGTGGATGCTGTTGTGGCTGAGGGATTTGAAGCTGGAGGGCACAATGGAAGGGATGAAACAACTACCCTTTGTTTGATTCCAATGGTTGCAAAGGAAATTGACATTCCATTAATAGCCGCAGGAGGAATTGGTTCGGGAAGATCCATGCTTGCTGCTATGATTCTGGGAGCGGATGGTGTACAAATTGGAAGTCGATTTGTTGTATCCAATGAATCTTCCGGACATGAAAATTTTAAAAATAAAGTAGTTGAATCAAAAGAAGGGGATACCATATTAACCCTGAAAAAACTGACTCCGGTTCGACTGATCAAAAATGAATTCTATCATTCGGTTATGGAGGCGGAGGCAAAAGGGGCTGATGAAAACGAGCTAGCTGAAATTTTAGGAAGGGCAAGAGCAAAAAAAGGAATGTTTGAAGGTGATTTAAAAGAAGGAGAATTAGAAATAGGCCAAATATCCGGAATGCTGGACGAAATTAAACCTGCGGCACAAATCGTTGAAGAAATTATGCAAGAATTCATAGAAGCCAAATCAGAAATTCAATCCAATTCGAAATTTCATGATTGAATTTGAAAAATATGAGTTGGAAAATGGGCTCAAAGTAATTTTGCATCAGGATAAATCTACACCTCTTGCTGCTATAAATGTTTTGTACGATGTTGGTGCCAGAGATGAGGATGAACACCGAACAGGGTTTGCCCATCTTTTTGAACACCTCATGTTTGGTGGATCGGAAAATATCCCGTCGTTTGATACTCCACTTCAAAAAGCAGGAGGCGAAAACAATGCCTATACCACCAATGATGTAACCAACTATTACATGACCATTCCAATTGAAAATATTGAGACAGGTTTTTGGTTGGAATCAGATAGAATGCTTCAACTTGATTTTTCTCAGCATAGTCTAGACGTGCAAAAGAACGTGGTCATTGAAGAATTTAAGCAACGGTATTTAAATCAACCCTATGGTGATGTATGGTTGAACTTACGACCTTTGGCATTTCAAAAGCATCCTTATAAGTGGCCAACCATTGGTAAAGATATTCAGCATATAGAAGATGCCACACTTGATGATGTAAAACATTTCTTTAAAAAGCACTACCATCCAGGAAATGCCATCTTATCCGTTGCAGGAGACTTTGAATTCGATCAAATGAAAGTCTTGATAGAAAAATGGTTCGGTTCAATACCTGCCAATAGCAAGGCAAAACGTCAACTTCCAAAAGAACCGGAACAACTAACTGAGAGAAATCTTTCTTTGGAACGTGATGTTCCGGCCAACGCCTTATATAAAGTATATCACATGGTAAATCGAAACCATGAAGACTACGCTACTACTGATTTGATATCTGATATCCTGGGAAGAAGCGAATCCTCAAGATTGCATCAAAAACTAGTCAAGGAAAAACAATTGTTCAGTGAGATCAATGCTTATGTGACAGGAGATTTTGATGAAGGCTTGTTGGTTATTTCTGGAAAAACACTTGAAGGAATTGATTTAGAAGATGCTGATAGTGCCTTAGAGCAAGAATTGAACGAGCTGATAAAATCGGGTTGTGATGAAAGAGAATTACAAAAAGTCAGAAACAAAGTTGAATCGACACTCAAATTTTCAGAATTAACTGTTTTGAACAAGGCCATGAATTTGGCAATGGCTGAGTTAATGGGTGATATCCAATTAGTGAATACAGAATTTGATAAATATCTTAAGGTAACCAAAGAAGATATCCATAAAGTGGCCAATAAGTTGCTGAAAAAAAGCAATTGTTCAACCCTACTATACCGAGCCAAATGATCCACGTAAAAAATAGAACGATTGAGCCTCCCATTGAGATTCCTCAAAAAATTGGATTTCTGAAACCGGTCCGAGAATCGTTGGGGCAAAATTCGTACATACATCTATTAGAAGGAAAGGGAATTGAAGTTTTAAAAATTGAATGGGTATTTAATGCTGGAAGTAGCAAGGAAACTAATAGTCTTGTTCCTATAGCTACCAATGAGTTGATTCACAGAGGGACAAATGACCAAACCGCGAGACAAATTGCGGAACACATTGATTATTACGGAGCATTTTTTGAACATGAGGTCACCAAAGACAGAGCATCATTAGTCTTGTATTGTTTGGTTAAGCATCAAGAAAAGTTAATTCCTTTGGTATCGAAAGTGCTTCATTCTGCAGCATTTCCGGAAAAGGAGTTCGAGACCTTTATTGCCAACAAAAGACAAAACTTTCTCATCAATCAAGAAAAGGTATCAACCTTAGCCAGAAACGAATTTAATAACCTGCTTTTCGGAGAAGATCATCCCTATAATACTCACCTCAAACTTTCTTCATTCGACACCATTTCCAGAGAAAACATTAAAGAGTTTTATGAATCATATTATAAAGAAGGAGAGTCGGAAATTTTTGTTTCAGGAGACTTTAACGCTCAAACGTTAACACTTCTTTCAAATGAATTTGATAAAAATAGATTTGGACTTGAAAAAGCAGGTAGGAACATACCTTCATTTGAGGCCAAATCGGGTGTATATCATTTAGAAAAGGAGGGTGCAGTACAAACGGCCATCAGAATTGGGAAAAAGGGTCTTGGAAGAAATCATCCTCATTATGGAAAATTAAAAGTTGCCAATACCTTACTTGGAGGGTATTTCGGGTCTCGTTTAATGTCCAACCTCAGAGAAGATAAAGGGTATACGTATGGAATATCGTCCTCGGTTGTTCCCTTTTTAAAGGATGGAATTTTTGCCATATTAACTGAGGTAAATGCAGAACATGCCCAAAAGGCGGTTGATGAAATTCAGCGGGAGTTGAAAGTGTTGCAGCAAGAAATTCCTACTACTGAAGAAATTGATGTTGTGCGTAATTACATGATGGGTGCAATATTGAAAAGTTTGGATGGCGTTTTTTCACAAATGGAAGCGTACAAAGAAATCTACCTAAATGATCTGGATTATTCATTTTACCAGTCCTATATAGAAGACATTAAAACCATAACAACTGATGAGATTAGTGAAATGGTGCGAACATATTTAACTTGGGAAGATATGATTGTATTAACAGCTGGAAAAATTTGATTTTCAATTAGTTGTATTTGTTTTTTCAAATTTGTGTATCTTTATTAAGCACCAATAGACACCGGCCTATGAAATTTCATTTTTTCTTTTTGTTGCTCAGTTTTTGTTTTTCCATATTGTCTTATGGTCAGATTGACGGATATAGCGATCACCAAAGTGATGAAATGGGTGTGGATTCTAATCTAATTGATAAAGAGCCAAATAGAATGGAGGTATATCCAGAAGGAATTATCCCTCATTCAGAACTTGAAGATGGGTTCACACTGACGTATGATGTATATTTTCAAAATATATTGAATGAACCCGTATCGGAATTGACCATTATTGATACCATTTCAGAATTCCTTGATTTTTCATCTTTTCAAATGAATTCATCCACCCATGATTATGAAATTTATCCTATACCACCGGATATCATGGTCTGGAAATTTTATAATGTGAAATTGACCGATAGTACCATTGGAAAGAGTGAAAGTAAAGGTAAAATTCAATTTAGTTTGGATATCCTGCCTGGCGTATATATTGGTGATTCTATATTGAATAGGGCACACATTATATTTGATTCTGACATTGATATATGGACAAATGAAGTGTGGAATGCCTTTGACTTGCCAACCAATGCAGAAAATAGTCAAGAAATGGATCAGGAATTAATACTATTTCCCAACCCGGGAAATGCTCTGGTTTATTTCGATTTAGGTAAATATGATGTACCCATAGCAACCATTCGGATTTATGATAATAATATTCGGTTGGTAAAGGAATTAAATGACGTTAATTCAAAAGAAGGCCTTGTCTCATTTAATATCTCAGATTTACCGAAAGGAATCTATTCCGTTCAAATTTTATCGAATGAATTCAATCAAATGCGAAAGTTGATCATTGAATAATTCAAACAATCTAAAGCATATCCTTTACGTTTTAAATGAAATTATTCTTTTCATATAAGAGAATAAGGTGAGAAAATAATGAAAATCTGTTTGATAAATTTATATTTGCAAGGCAACCAATGCATGATATGGGTCGTCTGACTTATGATAATAGTTTGAAAAGCTGTATGGTTAAAGAATTGAAGTTGTTAGGCTTGTTGTTGGTTTCAGTGGTTACAGTTACTGCTCAGAACAATCCTTGTGTTAGTATAAATTCACCAGTTCCAAGATGCATAAGCGTCATGGATGATGGTTCTGTTGAGGTGGATTTTAACTACCAGCCTTTCGACAGTGGTGCTGCCACACATCAATTTGGCTACTATATATTAAATCATGCTAACTCGGCTGCAGGCCCATGGACGAATGGAGTGGATACAAATTTTGTGTTAAATGGTGCAAAATTAACTCACACCACGGCCAACGGTCAAACAGTTGATAATTATTACAAAATTCAAAGCTTTAGCTACGAAGATTGTGATACTTCAAAAAACCTTGTCCCTTCGAATGAATCTGCTGTGATTCGTACCATTCGAATGACACACAACATTGTAAATGATTCCATCATTAATTTGTCCTGGAATGAGGATGGTGTAACGCAAATCTCAAACCCCATTCAGTTTTATGACATTTTTAAGACATTTCCTGCTCCTGGAACACCAATTTTGCTTCCTACCGGAGCGCCGTTTACGGATCGTACCTATTCTGACATCATTATTACTTGTCAAGGAAAAGCAGCATACAGAACAGAATTGAAATCAACTGTATTTTCTTGTACATCTGTTTCTTCAACTGATTCTGTGGATATTGAAGACAATACACCTCCATTTACGCAAGCGTTGGATACTGTTTCTTTTGATGAATTGACAGGTTTTCCTTTGTTAGGATGGCGTCCAAATGAAGCTACAGATGTAGAAGGATATGTGATTACCGAAATTACTTCTGACAATCCAACATTGTGGAACAAATTGGATACAGTTTTTGGAAGAAATAATACTTCTTACCTGGACTCTTCGATAAAAGGCGCTCCGAATTGTAGAGAATATTACATATATGCATTCGATTTTTGCGGAAATACTTCTAGTTATGATCCGATTGGTAGAGGTAGAACCATTTGTGTGACTTCTGAAATTGATATTTGCAACAGATCTGTTGAATTACTTTGGAATCCTTATGAGAGTTTTGCTTCTGGAACGGATGTGCTTTATAAAATCTATGCTTCACAAGGTGCTTCACCATTTTTATTGGTAGGTACCACGGTTGACAATTTCTATACACATACCAATCCTGCCAAAGATGTAGAATTAAGATACATTGTGCGTGCTTTTGAGAAAGGTGGATCAGGACCGTTTACATCTTCTTCTCACTTGGAAGTGTTGGATGGTGCATTTTTGAATGCTCCTGACTTCTCTTACATCAGCAATGTAAGTGTTGTTAGTGATAATGAAGTTCGGGTTAAACTGTATACGGATCCAAGAGGGGATGTAAGTGATTACATATTGAAGCGTACGCTCGATACAAATGATGTGTATCAAACGATAGGTATTTTCCGTGCTCCTTCCATTGGTGCTCCTGTGGATAGTATTATATTCTTAACAGACGAAGAAGCTCTTGCTAATTTCCACAACTATTATTATCAAGTGCAAATGGTGGATTCTTGTGGTGAATTTCTTGACACAAGCACGTTTGCTTCATCCATGTATTTGAAGATTTCTGCCAATAGTACCAAGCGTGAAAATACACTTACCTGGACAAATTATGTTGGATTTGAAGGTGATGTAGCTTTCTACAGAATTTGGAGAGGAAAAGACGGTGTATATGATTTAATCGATCCATTGATTACGGTGTTCCCTGATGAAGGCCCTACGACCACTTATGTGGACAATGTATTTGATGATTTTGAAAATTCGCAAGGTCAGTTCTGCTATTATGTAGTAGCTCATGAAGGAGAAGAAACTTTCCGTGCAATTAAACCGGAAGAGGCCATTTCAAATGAGGTATGCGTAAATCAGCAACCATTTGTTAGTATTCCGAAGGCGTTTACACCGAATGGAGATGGTCTGAATGATACATTTAAACCTGTTTTCATATTTACTTCAGTTAAACAATATGAATTCAGTGTTTACAATCGAGCAGGTGAAATTTTGTTCAAAACCAATAGTTTGGATGTTGAATGGGATGGAACCATTGACGGCAAACTCTTGCCTACCGGGGTTTATATCTATAAAGTCAAGTTTGAATCCAGCACTGGAGAAAAATTTGATGATTTGGGCTCATTTACGATTGTAAGATAAGCCTGAATTAGGTCTCAAGCCTTTCCTCCATTTTTATTAAATTTATATCGATTAATTTATACATAACAGGCAACCTTAGAGGTCGTTGCACGTCTTTTATGTGAGATTAATTACATTTGTTGGACCTATGAAAAGAATAATTGGAATTTTCATCGTTTTGCTGGGGTTAGCAATCCCTTCTTCAGCAACACACTTACTGGGTGGTGAGATTACCTGGACATGTTTAACTACTGGTAATGACGCTGGTAAATTTGTATTTGAGCTGAGGCTATATCGCCAATGTGGTGGTGCTGGATTAGGTGGAACTGCGACTATCCAGAGTTCGGTTGGAAGTATTTCGGTATCCAGAACTTCGCAATTGGATGTATCTCCAAAGTGTGAATTTGCAGGATTGAGTCCTGATTGTAATGATCCGAACCGAGATGAAAATGCCATTGAAGAGCACATTTATGAGTCTCAACCAATGACCATCACTGGAACACCTCCAACAGGTGGTTGGGAATTTTACTGGACAAGTTGTTGTCGTCCATCGGGAAGTGCAAATAGCCCGATTATGGATAATTTATCACCAAATAGTCAAGGTTATCGACTAAGAGCATGGATGTTTCCATATACGCCTCCAGGTGGTACTACTCCATTAACAGTGAACACATGTTATGATAGTTCACCTGTATTTAGTTCAGCTCCAACAACAGTTATTTGTACAGGATATCCATTTACATACAATCATAATGCGAAAGATGCTGAATTGGATTCATTGACATATGAATGGGCTCCAGCCTTGGTTACTTCAGGTGCTTCTGTGACATATGCAACGAATACCAATACAAGTCAGGTTACACCAAGAGCTTTTGGTGGAGGGTTTATAGTTCCTTCTCCTGGGTTTTCATTTTCAGTACCGTTACCATGGGCTGCCCCTCCAAACTTGAACACAAACAACGTACCTGCATCCATCAATATTAAAACGGGTGAGGTAGATTATACATCTTTCAACCAAGGTCACTTTGCCACTTGTGTGCGAGTTTCGGCCTATAGATGTCAACAAAAAATTGCAGAAATTTATCGAGATATTCCGGTATTCCTGGTAAGCTGTCCTCCATTGACAGGTACACCTGCCAACGTTCCGCCGGTAATTACCTTTAAAGATTCAACAGGAGCGTTTATTCCGCTACCTGCAAGAGATACAGTATTGGCTGGACAGTTTGTAAAATTCACCATTGAATCTACAGACTTTCAATTTAACTACAGTCCAATTCGACCACAAACCAACCGATTGATTCCTGATGGAGTCCAATTTGGTGCCAACTTTGCAGATCCTACTTCAGGTTGTCCTTATCCTCCTTGTGCTGTGATGGACACGACTATTAACTATGATCAAACAAATGGTTATTGGGAAGCCAATTTTGGAGTGTCTTCCGTCTTTACCTGGGAAACTTCGTGTAACCATATATCCGAGGTGGCAGACTGTTTCGTAAAAGAAGGTGTTTACACATTTGTATTTAAAGTCCAGGATAATTATTGTCCTGTGCCTGGTGCGAATTTCATCACATTTACAGTGGTAGTGCTTTCTCCGGATCCAATTGAGGCACCAAAAATTACTTGTGCCGCAGTTCAAGACAATGGTGAAGTGTTGATCAAATGGACTCAACCAGTTAATGCGGTGACTGATACATTCGGTTCATTTAGAAAATATGTTATTTTGAGAGATGATTCTCTGAACGGTACTTACACAGACACCATAGCTGTAATTACAGATATCGATTCATTGTTCGTAATTGATACGGGTGCTCATTATGAAAATGGAAATGTGTGGTACTATGACATTGCTGGTATATCTACTTGTAACGATAAATCCATCATATTCAATTCGGAGAAGTTTTCTCCAATGCAATTGAACGTAACTACCATTAATTCTGGTGGCGCTGCAGCCTTGAGTTGGAATGATATTACCAATGGTGGCCCGCATCCGAAAAGTGATGGTTTGTATAAGATTTATGAGATATTCGGAACAGATACACTACTGGTAAATACAACCACAGATAATCTTGATACCATTCAGGTAACCAGATGTTATCCTTCCAACGTCAGTTATTATGTTGAAGTGGATGATACTACTATGAATTGGGGTTGTAGTTCACGTTCGTCAATTGGGTCAGATATATTTGGTGACAATACCAACCCTGATGCCATCCGACTTAAAAACATGACGAAAGATGGAACTGGTAATCTGGTAGTATCCTGGTCTCCAGCCCCTGAAGCAGATGTTGTCAATTATCACATTGTGGATCAACTGAACAATATTATTGCTACGGTTGCCGCTCCGGATAGTGTATTTGCTATTGCTCCGCCTGTTGGAGATACCGGTATGGCTAACTTGAGAATTTACGCGGAAGACAGCTGTGGAAATAATGGAGCAACCGGACCTGCGCATATCTCTACTCATCTGGAGATTGCCAATGTAGATAAATGTGGTGCAACTAAAAATATCACCTTGTCATGGAACAAATATGATTGGGGAACAGGTTTTGTGTCAACAAGTCACCAAGAAGTTTGGGTAGACACGGGAACTGGTTATGTTAAATTGGATAGTCTTGGATCAAATGCCATTAGTTACGTTGATACATCCATTCAGGCACCAAGAACGTACAACTACCAAATTCGAACGTACAATATGTTCAGTGGAGAAATTTCGGTTTCCAATGACGTTGTGCAAACGATTCCAAACATCATCGATGGAACCATTGTTGATGCTCCCGTAGTGACGTGTATTTCCGTGTTGCCGTCAGGTGATATCAGAATAGAATGGGAGAGACCATTGAATAACCCTAAGAACAGTCTCGATAGTTATCATATTTGGCATTCTACAGATGGGTTTAATTATACTCAACTTGACAGTATGAAGGGAATGTTCCCAAGTGATAACCTTGTTTATGATTCATTAGGATATACCCATGTTGGTGCCAATGGCTGTGCTACCAACCACTATTATAGAATTAAAAGTCGCTCTGGATGTTATGCAGATGCCTATTCGGATTATTCAAATACCATCAGAGCCATTTGCTTGGATATCGATGCCTTGAATGCTTCTGTTAATGATTTGGATTGGAAATCACCATTCCCTGGAACTGCACCAGCTGGAACAGGAACGGATTATGAAATTTATAGAGAATATCCTATCGGATCAGGATTTATGAATTATCGATTGACACCTTTGGGTGGTGAAGGTACAAGAGATACCATTGTAGCTTGTAGTGATTCAGCGTCCTATTATATTACGTTGAATGGTAATGGGTGTACTTCAGTATCGGCTATTGATACAGGTATTTATCAGGATATTAAAGCACCTGTTAAGCAGTTCCTTGACACTGTTTCTGTTGTAGAAGATTCAATTGCTGCAATTGGATGGCAAGCTAATCCATCAGATGATGTAACAGGTTATTACATTGTTAAACAATTGCCAGGAGGATTGTTCCAGATTATAGATACGATATATGCGTTTGAACAATTGTATTATGAAGATTGGACAAACCCACTTTCTGAAAGCTCTGAATGTTATGCTGTAGTTGCGTTTGATAGTTGTGGTAATACCTTGTTGCAACAAGCTGATTTCAACTACCATTGTAACATTCGCACGAAAGTGGTAACAGACGTTTGTGATAAATCTACCTTAGTTACTTGGAATGGTTACAAGACATTTGTTACTGGAATTGATGTGGAGTACACTGTTTATGTTGCAGTTAATGGAGGGTCATTTAATTTATTGGGTTCCACCAAAAATGAAAACTACAGACATGAAGATGTTGTAAGCGGTAATGAATATTGTTATTATGTAGTGTGTGAAGAAAAAGATGGTGAAGGACCGTTTACCACTACTTCAACTCCAGTCTGTGAAGAAGTTGCATTCATTGAAGAACCTGAAATTGCCTACGTTAAGTATGTAACGGTTGAAGATTCAGGTCAAATCCGAATGGAAATGGAATCTGACTTTGGTTCAGATATCGGAGAGTATTGGATTACAAGAACTCAGGATACTACGAATGGTTTTAGTGTGATTGCCACGTTGGCAGCTCCGGATCCATGGTCACCTGCAGATCAACAATTACATTATTCTGATGAACGAGTTGAAACAAACCGAAACTCGTATTACTATAGAGTAGAAGTAAGAGATATTTGTGGAGATTCTTCCATTATATCCAACATTAGTCGTTCTATATTGCTGAATGTGGATGCTGATAATGTGAGAAAAAAGAACACATTGACTTGGAATCGATACATGGGCTTTTCTGGTGGAGTTCAGGAGTACAAAATATGGCGTACCACAGATAATGAAGTTTCGACTACAAAAATTGTGAAAACCATGACAGGTGCAGAGCTCGCCTCGTTCGGTGATGTCATCACATGGGTTGATGAAGAAGTGGATAGTGACATTGACGGAGTTCAAGGAGTGTATTGCTATCATGTGGAAGCACGCGAAGGATTTGGCGGAAATATTCCAAATGTTGATCCATCTTCGAGCTTGTCTAACGAAGGATGTGTGATTCAATATCCATTGATGTTTGTTCCTACGGCCTTTACGCCAAATGATGATGATTTGAATTCCGTATTTAAGCCGGAAGGTGTATATATTAATGTCAAGAATTATTTGATGCAGATATATGACCGTTGGGGAAGTTTAATTTTTGAGACACAAACGTTAAGTCAAGGTTGGGATGGTACTGATGGTGGAAGAGAAATGCCTGTTGGAGCTTATGTTTATGAAATAACCTTCACCGCGGCAGATGGAACAGAATATCAACAAAGAGGTACAATTACCCTAACCAGATAAAAATAATCTATTCGATTCTTGAAGTCCCTTATGAACTTATCGTAAGGGACTTTTTTTATTACTGATTTTCCAGCCGCTTATTTTCTTATTTTTGCCAAAATTATTTTGACGCTATGGATTACAACAACAAAATTATCGGTGAAGGATTAACGTATGACGATGTTTTGTTGGTACCAGCTTACTCACAGGTTCTTCCACGTGAGGTTGATATTGAAACGAAGTTTTCGAGAGATATCACACTCAAAGCACCCATTGTATCAGCTGCAATGGATACGGTAACTGAATCTGCTTTAGCCATTGCTGTGGCGCAGGAAGGAGGAATTGGTGTTCTGCACAAAAACATGTCCATAGACAGACAAGCCGCCGAAGTAAGAAAAGTAAAAAGGTCTGAAAGCGGAATGATTCAAGATCCAGTAACATTGTCCGTAGATTCTCTTGTATCTGATGCATTGGATTTGATGAAAGAGCACAAGATTGGAGGAATTCCAGTTGTCAACAGTGCCAATGAATTGGAAGGAATTGTTACCAACAGAGATTTACGCTTTGAGAAATCCATGAATAAGGATGTCAAAGAAGTAATGACCAGAGAAAACATCATTACTGCTGAAATTGGCACCGATTTAGACAAAGCAGAACAAATCCTGCAAAAACATAAAATTGAAAAATTACCGGTTGTTGATGAAAAAAATAAACTGGTAGGTTTAATCACTTACAAGGATATTTTAAAATTGAGGCTTAAGCCAAATGCCTGTAAGGATAAATATGGAAGGTTGAGGGTTGCTGCGGCCGTGGGTATCACGCATGATGTGTTTGACAGAATTTCAGCATTGGCGGGCTCGGGAGTGGATGCCGTAGTCATCGATACGGCACATGGTCATCATAAAGATGTGATTGCCAGGGTAGCTGAAGTAAAAAAGCAATTTTCAGATTTACAGGTGGTAACTGGAAATGTTGCTACCGGAGATGCAGCCAAAGCGTTGATTGATGCCGGAGCAGATGCCATTAAAGTTGGTATAGGACCAGGTTCCATTTGCACCACAAGAATTATTGCTGGAGTTGGCGTTCCTCAATTGTCGGCCATAATGATGGTGTCTGATGCCATTAAGGGAAGTAATGTACCGGTAATCGGCGACGGAGGAATTCGATTTACAGGTGATATTGTGAAGGCCATTGCTGCCGGGGCAGATACAGTCATGCTTGGCTCACTTTTTGCAGGTGTAGAAGAGTCACCTGGTGAGACCATAATTTATGAAGGAAGAAAATTCAAAGCATATAGAGGTATGGGTTCATTAGAAGCCATGCAAAAAGGATCCAAAGACAGGTATTTTCAAGATGCCGAAGACGATATTAAAAAACTTGTTCCCGAAGGAATTTCTGGCAGAGTTCCGTTTAAAGGTCATTTGAGTGAAGTCATTTACCAAATGGTTGGAGGACTTAGAGCCGGAATGGGATATTGTGGAGCAAAAAATATCGAGGCATTGAAAGGAGCCAAATTTATCCGAATAACCAATTCAGGTATTCAGGAAAGCCACCCACATAATGTTAGTATTACCAGGGAAGCACCAAATTATTCCAGGTAGATTAAAGTAAAAGTTTATGAGTAAGAAAGTTTTGTTGTTCGCAACTATGGTTGGATTGATTGTTTCTAACTTATCGTATGCACAAGATGATCCTGTTGTTTTGAAAATCAATGATAGCGAAGTTAGACTGTCTGAGTTCAACGCCATTTATCATAAGAATAACGCCAACAACAATGTAGAAGATCCAAAATCAGTTGAAGAATACCTTGAATTGTTTATCAATTTTAAATTAAAGGTAACAGAGGCTAAAGAACTGGGAATGGATACATTGGCCAACTATAAAAAAGAACTGAACGGATATCGTACGCAATTGGCACAACCGTATCTTACAGATAATGAAGTCACTGATAAGTTAATGCGTGAGGCATACGAAAGATCAAAAATGGAGGTCAATGCAAGTCATATTATGATTCGTATTTCTCCGGAATCTTCTCCAGCAGATACGTTAAAAGCATATAATAAAATTATGGCCATTCGTGATCGTGTGACGAAAGGAGAGGATTTTGGTCAAATTGCCAAAAGTGAATCAGAGGATCCATCGGCAAAAACCAATAATGGAGATTTAGGATATTTTACGGCCTTGTATATGGTTTATCCGTTTGAAACCGCAGCATATGAAACGGAAATTGGCAAAGTAAGTCAGCCGGTAAGGACGCGTTTCGGATATCACATCCTAAAAGTAACTGATAAACGACCTTATCAAGGAGAAATTACTACTGCCCATATTTTCGTTAAACTGGCGAAATCAGATACAGGAGCCGCTGAGGTAACGGCAAGAAAAAAAATAGATGAATTGTACCAAAGATTGCAAAATGGTGAATCATTTGAAACCGTTGCTGAACAATTTTCTGAAGATAGAAATTCAGCTAAAAAAGGTGGAGAGTTGCCCCCGTTTAAGGCTGGTAGAATGGTGAAAGAATATGAAGATGTTGCGTTTGCTTTGAAAAACATTGGAGATGTTTCTAAGCCTGTGAAAACGCAATATGGATTTCATATTGTGAAATTGCTGAAAAGAGAAGCGTTGCAATCGTATGAAGATATGGAGCCCGAGTTGAAAACTAAAATTGCAAGAGATTCGAGATCGTTGAAAAGTAAGGATTCATTTATTGCCAACTTGAAAAAAGAATATGGTTTTAAGGAAAATTCAAAAACATTGGATCCATTTTATCCTTTGATTGATTCAACTTATTTTCAGGGAACATGGAGTGCAGATAAAGCGTCCAAACTTAAAAAGACAATGTTCGAATTGAGTGGTAAAGAATACACACAACAAGATTTTGCATTCTACCTTCAAGACAAGCAATACAAGCGCGAAGCGGTTGATGCTAAAATGGTAATTAACAACACATATGACATCTTTGTGAAAGATATGTGTATTCAATACGAAGACACAAGACTTGAAAGCAAATACCAGGATTTTCGATTGTTGCTTCAAGAATACAGAGATGGAATATTGCTATTTGACTTGACAGATGAAAAAGTTTGGTCTAAAGCCGTTAGAGACACCACTGGTTTAGACAACTATTTTAATGCAAATCGCAGCAAATACACATGGAATGAACGGTTGGATATTTTGGTGACTTATTCATCCAACGCGGAAATCGCAAAGAAATCCCGTGAATTGATGGAACAAGGAAAATCGAAAGATGAAATATTAGCTGAAATAAATACGGATTCTCAGTTGAATGTGCGTGTTGAAGAAGGAAAATATGAAAAAGAAGATCTTGAAGTTCTTTCGAAAATTGAATGGAAAAAAGGTTTGGCCTCAGACGTAACGTTAAATGGTCAAGTGGTTACCGTATTGGTGAAGGAAGTTGTTCCAGCCGGAAATAAAGAATTGGATGAAGTTAAAGGATTGGTAACTTCAGATTATCAATCATATCTTGAAGAATTGTGGATCAAAGAGTTGAGAGAAAAATATACCATTACTGTCAACAAAGATGTTCTATCGATGGTAGAACAATAAGCACAATGAATATACCTAGGGTTCTTGCTTTTTTTGTTTCGGCAATCGTTTTAATGGGTTTGCTGCATTCCTGTAGTTTATTGGTTAAGGAAGAGTCAGAGAAGCCCTTAGCAAGAGTCCATGATAATTATTTATACCCAAGTCAGATTCCTGATTTATTGAAACAGGCAACAGGAAATAGAGATAGCCTGGAATTGATTCAAAATTATCTCAAAAAGTGGGTTGATGCTACATTGCTTGTTGAACAGGCGGAACGAAGTTTGAATGACGATCAAAAAGATGTTTCCGAAGAGCTCCTGGATTATAGAAATTCGCTCATTATTCATCGATACAGAACCAATCTTATTCAAGAAAAATTGGATACGGGTGTGGCCATGGATGAAATCCAGGCATATTATGATGCCAACCAATCCAATTTTGAGTTGAAAGAAGATATTGTTAAAGTAAGATATGTTAAAGTTCGCAAAGATGCCCCGCGAATAAGACGGCTCAATCGTCTGTTTTGGTCAGTCAACAATAAAGATAAAGACGAACTGGAAGAATACTGTATTCAATTTGCCGAGGATTATAATGGTGATGACAGTACCTGGGTTCCATTTGACGATGTATTAAAGTTGGTGCCATTTAAGCCATATAATAAAGAGGATTTTTTAAGAAGAAACAGACGAGTTGAATTGGCTGACTCTACATGTATCTATTTGTTAAAAATCAATGATTATAAAATAAAAAACAGCATCTCGCCGTTGAGTTTTGAGCAGGATAGAATTCGAAAAATTATCATTAACAAAAGAAAGTTGGAATTGATCAAATCAGTGGAAGCCAGTTTGCTGAAACAAGCTGTGGAAGGTGAGGATTTTGAAATTTATGCCACCAAAGAAGAATGAGAATAGTATTCAACATAGGATTCTTGCTTTCGTTTATGCTGGGAATTGCTCAAAATGAAAAAACCCTGGATAAAGTAATTGCTGTGGTTGGCAGTGAAATTGTGTTGTATTCAGAGTTGGAGGTGCAATATCTTCAATTGAGATCACAGGGCGCTAAAAAAGGAATGGACACACGATGTGAGGTCTTGGATAATCTTTTATTTCAAAAACTACTCATCAATCAATCAAAATTAGATAGTGTAGAAGTTACGGAAGGTCAGGTTTCTGCGGAGGTTGATAGAAGGATAGCATATTTTGTTTCGCAAATTGGTTCAGAAAGGGCATTGGAAGAATACTACAAAAAACCAATTGAAGAAATTCGCGCTGAATTGGCCAAGGGAGTGAAAAACCAAATGCTTACGCAGCAAATGCAGGCAACCATTACTTCTTCCATTCGAATTACCCCGTCTGAAGTAAAAAAGTATTACAAAGATCTTCCGAAAGATAGTTTGCCATTGGTAAATGCAGGAGTTGAAGTGGCTCAACTTGTAATTCTGGCACCGGCAAGTCGAAAAGCCAGAGAGGCGGCTAAGACAAGATTAAATGATATGCGTGATCGGATCAAAGCTGGAGAAGATTTTGCTACCCTGGCAATTCTTTATTCTGAAGATCCTGGAACAGCAAAAAAAGGTGGTGAACTTGGATTCGTGGGTAAAGCGGAAGTAGATCCGGCCTTCGCGAATGTAGCTTTTAAATTGAAGGGGAGTGAGGTTTCCAGAATCGTTGAATCTCAATTTGGGTTTCATATCATTCAATTGATTGAAAGAAGGGATGAAAAAGTAAATGTTCGACACATACTTATTAAACCCAAAATTGAAGGTGCAGATTTACAGTTTGCCAAAAATCAATGTGATAGTCTGAAAAATGTCATTCAGGATATTGACTCACTTGACTTTGCAAGAGTTGCCATTATGTTTTCTGAAGATGAAGAAAGTAAAAACAATGCCGGATTGATGGTTAATCCCTATACGGGTTCATCTGTGTTTGAATTGGATCAATTAGAACCGGCCATTTATGTGGCTACCGAAAAAATGGAACCAGGTGATATTTCGGATCCGTTAACCTACAGTACTCGAGACGGAAAACAAGGGTACCGTATCATTCAATTGCTGACTAAAAATGAATCACACCGTGCCAATCTGAAACAAGATTACCAACTCATTCAAAACATTGCTCTCGCTCGTAAACAAGCAGATCAAGTAGAAAATTGGATAGAAAGGAAAATTCAAAAAACACATATTAAAGTGAATCCTGACTACGGTAGTTGTAAATTTATCAATCCATGGATTTAATATTTACCATATGACTGAAAAATCGAATGTTGAAGCCGTAGATGAATTCGTAAAGAAATTTGGTCTTCTGAAAACGGAGATTGCCAAAAAAATAATTGGGCAAGAAAGAGTAATTGATGAAGTGCTGATTTCCGTTTTTAGCGGAGGTCACAGTTTGTTGGTAGGAGTGCCTGGACTGGCAAAGACTTTATTGGTAAATACCATTGCAAAGGCCTTGGGATTGAGTTTCAGCAGAATTCAATTTACACCTGATTTAATGCCGTCAGATATCATTGGTTCGGAAATCTTAAATGATCAAAGGCAATTTCAATTTATAAAAGGACCATTGTTTGCCAATATTATTCTTGCGGATGAAATCAACAGAACGCCGCCGAAGACGCAATCTGCGCTCTTAGAGGCCATGCAAGAAAAGGCAGTTACTGTGGCAGGAGAAAGGCACGTATTACAAGATCCCTTTTTCGTTTTGGCTACTCAGAATCCAATTGAACAGGAAGGAACGTATCCTTTACCAGAAGCACAACTTGATAGGTTTATGTTTAATATATTTCTAACCTATCCAAGTAAACAAGAGGAAATAAGTGTGGTAATGCAAACTACAGGAATGGATACTCAGGAGCCTCAAAAGATCATGTCCGGAGAAGAAATTCTTGCATATCAGCAATTGATTAGAAAAATTCCCGTAACTGACAATGTAGTTGAATATGCTGTGAATCTGGCTGTAAATACCAGACCTGGACAAAATGGGGTGCCAGATTTTATCAATCAATACCTTAGTTGGGGAGCTGGACCAAGAGCATCTCAATTTTTGATATTGGGTGCCAAAGCGCATGCTGCCAGCAGAGGTAAGTACACAGCTGATATTGAAGACGTTCAGGCAATAGCTGAACCCATATTGAGACATAGAATAGTCAGGAATTTTAAAGCTGAAGCGGACGGCATTTCTGTTGAAGAAATCATCCAAAGATTGCAAAATATCTAATGCTTTTGAAAGATTGGCTGCTGTTCCCTTAATTTCATTTCGTAAAATCTATCCTTAAGGTTCCTGTCCAACCGGGCATCATAATCTGCCTTATAAATCCATTTACCTTTTTCCCAGACAAAAGCATCATAACTCATGTCAGGGCCATAATAAGCAAAGATTCCTTGCATGGATGGTCTCTGAGGTGAAAGATGATCAAATACAATAGTTTGTTCATCTTTTTCATAAACCAACGTCATTTGTACCTCAGCTGAATATTCGAATTCTATAAATTCCTTTTTAACCGACTTAGGGTATTCGAAAATAGGTTTTCCAAATCGAGATGTTCCATCTTGACTAATATGAAAAACGTCAATTACCTTTTTAGTGCTCAGTTCATCATGACCATTCCACCCAAGAAGCGTATATGTAGTATTGTTTTTGTATTTGATATCTATAAGTTGGTAATACAAAGCAGCTCTCCATGTATTCTCCTGATTGTTTGATAAAGAACTTTCCTCACCAGATTGACTGGATAAATGTCGAACCATAATATTTTTACCATGCTGGTATTGAACGTATCCTGCTTGACGGAATGATCCGTTTGAAAATCGACAATTGTAAGTATAAAATCGCACCAACTTATCCGACGAGGTGAGAATTGAAATTCTTTTGGTCGAATCAAATGGGTATGAAAACGATTGATCATCCTCAAGAAGATCTCCCAAAACTGAATCCAGTTGATGTAAGGCAACCAGTTTAAGACTATCCTGTGCGCCAGGTTGTAAAAAGATTTCTGCTAAAGAATCAATCACTACCTCATTTTTATGAAAAGAGGCGTCAAACGTCTGAGATTGTGCAACATTCAATAGAATTGCCACACAGAAAAGAAAATTAATGGTTCGGGAAAAGAAGCCGGGGTTAACCATTTTCTAAATGTAATCGGGCCTTTTTGTCCAAAAGCTCCGATTCGGTTTCTCGGATATCAGGGTCATCCACACAACAATCGACAGGACAAACCGCAGCACATTGAGGTTCATCATGAAACCCTTTACATTCAGTACACTTGTCAGGAACAATGTAAAAGAAGTCAAAACTAACAGGTTCCTGAGTTGCATCAGCCTCAGCTTGATTTCCATCCATTTTCGTATACGGGCCTTTTAAGGATGTGCCATCAGAAAATCGCCATTCTTCTCCACCTTCATAAATAGCATTATTAGGACATTCAGGCTCACATGCCCCACAATTTATGCATTCGTCTGTTATGATAATAGCCATAAATGTTTCTTTACAGGTTCTGTTGTTACCTTTGCAAAATTAAGTAATGATTTTATATAAAATGAATCTGAAGGATAGAATTGAGTTACTGACCAAAGCAGGAGAATATTTTGGGACCATTGTAGATGCGTCTGCAAACGAGCAGAATAACACAACGCTACATGAAGAATTGCAACTGATTCAATCTCATCAGAAATACAATGGCTGGTTTACATCAGCAAATATCATTCATGCTCTTAAGTCCTGGAATCGTCAATTGACAGAGGGAAACTTACAAAAATGGACAAGGGATCGTCAATTTGCTCAGGCAAAAAAAGATATAGGAATTGTAATGGCAGGCAATATTCCATTGGTTGGCTTTCATGACTTTGTTTGTGTTTTTATTTCTGGTCATAAGGCGAAAATAAAATTATCGAGTCAAGACAACTTGCTGCTTCCCGGTTTGATATCTTACTTAACCGGCATATACGGACAGCTTTCCGATTATGTTGAATTTGTGGATGTAATAAATGATGTAGACGCAGTGATTGCCACAGGAAGCAATAATACATCCCGATATTTTGAACAATATTTTGGCAATATGCCAAACATTATCAGAAAGAACAGAACATCAGTAGCCGTTTTGGATGGAAGAGAATCTGAAGAGGAAATGCTTGGATTGGCAGATGACTTATTGCTGTATTTTGGTTTGGGATGTAGGAATATTTCAAAATTGTACGTTCCTCGGAATTACGACTTAAACAAAGTATTTGGGGCCGTCTATCAATCATATGAAGACATAATCTCTCACAACAAGTATGCTAACAATTATGACTATCATAAAGCTATCTATATGTTGAGTAAGTTGTCTTTTTTGGAAAATGGCATGATGATTTTGAAAGAAGATGAAAGTTTGTTCAGCCCGGTTTCAGTGGTCAACTATGAATACTATCAAGATCTAACAGAAGTTAAAAAGACGTTAAACATGCATAAGGATCAATTGCAATGTGTGGTATCCAATCATAGTGTTTGGGATGATAAAGTCGCACTAGGGCAAACACAATTACCTAAATTGTGGGATTATGCAGATAACATAGATACTCTTGATTTTCTTAGAGAGCTCTAATTCGAATCAAGGTGTAAATTCATATGCACCAATATCGGGCATGGTAGTGGAACGAACCACACCATCTAAATCTTCAGGATCAATTGCCGGGAAATCCGAGTCTGCGCCATCAATAGGAGGCGAACCATTCTGAAGGTGGAAGTCTCCATTAAACGGATCAACAAATAAATCCGTATTTCGAGGATTTAATTTGATATTCACATACTTACCGAAAGTAGAGGTGTCCAATTCAGTTTTTATCAGACTATGATGAAATAAGACATCCAAGGTTGCTTGATCGTTGAATTGATCCAGTTCCATTTCTTCATCATTTCTACCGTAAAGAATACTGTTGTAAAAACGAATAATCATATCATATATGAGAATATCACCGGTGGCAGCATCGCTGAAATAGTTAGCTGCTAACAGCGCAGGATCTTCTCTGGTTCCGCTCCAGTAATTCGCAATGGTTGAATGCGTGAATTCATATATCCCTCCTCCCAGCAAAGCAATATTATATTGTCCGCTATTAGAGACAACAAGATTTGATCCCAAAACCCGATAGTTTTGAGAAAACAATCCAATGGCCTGTGTATTTTCAATAATCGTGTTGTTTAAAATGAGGTTGTTTTCTGCAATTCCTTCAATGCGATCAAAAGGAAGAGTTTCAGCTTGAATTCCAATGAATGAATTTTTAATAATTGCATGGTTAAACACATTATCATTTCCCGCAGTGTTTTCATTAATCCAAATTCTATCCCAACTGCCAGGTAGATCTTTGTAATATTCATCTAATCGATCTCCTTGAAAAACAACAGGGTTCTCTTTGGTACCATTGACAGTGATTCTTCCATTTTGGAAAACCCACAAACCAGCATTGGCATGCAGATATATTTGTGTACCTGGTTCTATGATGAGATGATCACCTTCATCAATCACTGCGTATCCATAGATAACAATGGGCAATGTGGTATCCCATCTTGTTTCAGCATTGATTTCATCAATTATGGTGTAGGGTGGGAGACCGTCAACATAAGTGTCTGGTGTAAAGAAGATTGCATTCTGACCATAAGCCACCAACTCTACATGTTGAATATTACCATTGGTCATAAATTCAATTTGTGAAGAAACAAGAAAAGGCAATCTCTCCGCAGGGTCATTTGGATTGATAGTGACCTCCACAAAAACAAAAATGCTGTCATTTCCAGGAATTCGAATATCTCCAAATGAAGTGCCTGAACGCCCATCTACATTGATTCTATAGAATTTACTGTTTTCACCAGTCAATTTAATAGAACTGATAACAATGGATTCATCATGCTTATTATGGACACGAAAACTTTTGGTGACAGAACCAACAGTAGAAAAGATGGTGTCGAATACCACATCTGATGCAGAAAATGCCAGCATATCACCAGAATCAGTAGTTACCGAGTCCGTTTCTTTACGGCAGCTCCAAAAGAGCAGAATTCCTATCGATATAATCCAAAAACTACGTAGATTCATTGCCACAAAGATACGTTTTCTAAGGTACGTGATTACGTAACTTTTATTGCTTTAAAATCAGCAGAATGTCGAAAAATAGGGTTCCTATTGTTACAGATGACGGATCATCCACCATTTATATTCCGGAATGGAATGAATCATATCATTCAAGACATGGAGCCATTTCTGAATCCAAACACGTTTTTATTGAAAATGGAATTGCCGTATTGCGAGAGCATAACACCATCAAAGTGGTGGAAGTAGGCTTTGGAACGGGATTAAATGCGTTATTGACGTATGATTTCGCTCGAAATTTCAATGTAAAAGTGGAATATCATGCCATTGAACCTTTTCCTTTAGGTCAAGAAATTTGTAACGCTTTGGATTATCCAATGCAAATGAAGCAGAAAGAATTGGTGGGCATTCAAGAACAAATGCATTCTTCAGATAATGCTGTCATTGACATCAACCAACATTTTCAACTGCACCGATATAAGGCCAAATTGCTTGATTTATTGAATAAAATAATTGAAGCAGATATCGTTTATTATGATGCTTTTGGACCAAGAGTACAATCTGAAATGTGGGAGTTTGAGAACCTTCATGCCGTTGATAAGATGTTGCGGCCAGGGGGTATTTTAGTTACATATTGCGCTCAAGGCGAATTTAAAAGAATTTTAAAACAATTGGGTTATGTCATAGAGCGCCTGAAAGGCCCACCTGGTAAGAGAGAAATGACAAGAGCAACAAAGAATGAAGAATAAATTACCTCAACATTTTTATATTCAATCGGAACCCAATATTTTTGGGTGACGGTAACCTTCTTTAGGGGTTTTCGTTTAAATAGTTTAAAAAGCGGCACATGTTAAAGCAATTTCTTGCAATTTGTTTATTGGTATTTGCATCCCTATTTGTAAATGCACAATGTCCTGTCTTTTTTGAAGATAATGGAACCATTGGTTCTACCAGCTTGACTCCACTCTACATTGGTTGTAGTGGTGGAAATTATACACTAAATGTCAGATCTCCTGATGCCTTAGGTCCATACACCATTGTATGGGGTGATGGATCAGCTAATACAACGGGTGCATCATTACCGGCATTTAGCACCGTTTCACATACATATACATACCCTCCGTCAGATACCTTTAATATTAGCATTACGGCTAATGGATGTACAGCGAATGGTTTTGTAGTGGTGGAACAACCTGTAAATGCTTCTATACAAATCCCGGTAGGAGGGATTACCCAAACTTGTGCACCGGCAATATTGAGTTTTGTTAATTCCAGTACCAATGTTTCCATAACAACGGAATTTACATGGGATTTTGGAGACGGAACCCCAATACAAGTGTTTGATTACACAAATGCTGGAGACACGGTATCACATCAATACAATGTGGGAACCGTAAATTGTAATACGGTTGTAACACTAACTGCGGAAAATTTCTGTAGTTATGGTACGCCCACACAAGCGGTTTTTGACCCAATTTTGGTTTGGGACATTGACGATGCTGCTATTGGTGCTTCCGATGTAGTGCTTTGTTATCCGGATACCACATTTACATTTAACAACGCCTCAAACTTTAATTGTACCGGTCCTGGAGAAGGGAACACTGTGCCTCGATGGGAATTTTGGAATTTGGGAAATTACTGGACCGGTTCAGACTCAACCATTGGTTGGCAACCAGTTCCTAGCCCACCTATTACAGTTGGGTTTCCGGGTATCGGAAGTTATACAATCACCATGTTGGATAGCAATCAATGTGGAATAGATCCAGCTACCATTACGGTGGATGTAGTTGCACCACCTACCATTACCATGACAAGTAGTGATGATACCATATGCGAAGGTGAACCGGTAACATTTACCGAAGTAGTTGGCGCTGGTGGAAATGTAATCACCTGGGATTACGGTGATGGCAATGTAGATGCTGGTGCTGGCCCGAAAACGCACATTTATACCGCATCAGGCACGTATGAAGTAAAAGTATATGTAGGCATAGCAGGAGCTGCCGGCTGTATTGATAGCGCGAGTGTTATGGTTGAAGTATTGCCTAGTCCAACGGCAAACATCAACTTAAACAATCAGCAAGGATGTGATAGCTTGGACGTATTGTTTGCAGATGGATCAGCAGGGGCAATTGCGTGGAATTGGGATTTTGGTAATGGTGATACCAGTATATTACAAAACCCTCCACAAGTGAGTTACGACTCTGTTGCTAATTATACCGTGTCACTTACGGTTGAAAATATTTTTGGTTGTCAGGATACAGATACGGAGGTAATTAATGTATTTCAAACTCCAGTACCTTTGTTTAGTCCAAGTAGCGTTTGTACGAATGTCTTGTCTCAATTTACTGATAGCTCTACCAGTGCAGTTGGAGATCCGGTGGTAGCCTGGCTTTGGGATTTTGGTGATGGTTTACCCAATTCAACACTTCAAAACCCAACACATACTTACACCGCATCAGGTAACTACAATTTATTTTTAAGAGTTTCTACAGCTACTTGTTCCGATAGTGATACGGTAGTGGTAACAGTTGAGCCTTTACCTGCAGCTGATTTTACAAGAAATGATACAGCCGGATGCTCTCCTTTATCTGTTGATTTTACAAATGCGTCATCTGCAAATGCAGTGTCTTATTTCTGGGATTTTGGAGACGGTGATACGAGTACGGCACAAAATCCAACACATGTATTTACCAATAATTTTGGTATCGACACCACCTACTACGTGCAATTGGTGGCTTATACTGCTTTTGGTTGTACAGATACAATTACCTACCCAGTGGATGTCTTTCCCAATCCGACAGCTGCATTCATACATGATGCAATTTTAGATTGCGCACCATTGATAGTCAACTATACCAACACATCCGTAGGAGGTGCTGTTAGCTACTTGTGGACTTTTGATAATGGTGACACCACTTCTGTAGTTAGCCCTACTGATACATTGGAAAATCAGACATTATTTATTGATTTTCAGCAAGTCGAATTAGTGGCTTTCTCTAACAATGGATGTACAGATACCAATACACAAACCATAACGGTATATCCACAACCGCAATTTGATTTTTCTACTAACCCGGATTCAGGATGTAGTCCTCTGGAAGTTAATTTTCCTTCGGTATTAGGTGCGGTAGTATATAGTTGGGATTTTGGTGATGGGAATTTTGCCACCGGCGCTTCACCGACGCACACATATGTAAACAATACCACAAATGATGTAACCTATACGGCAACCTTGATTGCAACTTCTTCATTTGGTTGTACAGATACCAATTCAAACGACGTATTGGTGCATCCCAATCCGTTTGCAAATTTTGCGGTCAGTTCAAATTTAGGATGTCAACCTCTGAGCATTGATTTCACGAATCTATCAACGGGAGGAGTAAATTTTGAATGGATATTTGATGATGGGGACACACTGGATACCACTTTTGTAAACGTAAGTCATACCTATACGAATACAACTACCAGTAATTTGGTTCGAAATGCTCAGCTCATTGCTCGAACAAACAGAGGATGTGCTGATACAGCCAACTCACAAATTACCATTTTCCCATTCGTTTCTGCTGTAATTTCAGGTGACACAGCAGGGTGTAGTCCATATACAGTGAACTTTACCAATTTATCAGTCAATGGAAGTACGTATTTGTGGGATTTTGGAGATGGTTCGGCCAATTCAACGGATACCAATGTCACACATACCTTTATCAATGCTGGCACTACAGATACAACCTATAATGTCAGATTAGTTACGCAGTCATCAGACAATTGTTTTGATACAGCTTTTCATGCTGTGAGGGTATTTCCTAAGCCCTTTGCACAATTTAATGTAAATGCTGTGGAAGGATGTTCTCCATTAGTAGTGGAGTTTCAAAACCTATCTCAACCAGGGTTGGATTATCGTTGGGATTTTGCAGATGGCGATACCTTGGATACAACTCTCGTAAATGTGAGTCATACCTATGTTAATTTGACAGATTCATCTGTCGTATATGATGCCAGTCTTATTGTTGAAAATACCTTTGGTTGTAGAGATACCGCTACACAAGCCCTTACCGCTCATGCGGTGGTTACAGCTGCATTTGATTACGACTCTATTGGTTGCAGTCCTTTCGGGGCTACATTCACTAATTTATCCAGTTCAGCAGCCAATTCATTTGCATGGGATTTTGGTGATGGGGGAACTTCCACGGATGAAAACCCCATTCATCCATACATAAACAATGATCCTGTTGAAGACACATCTATAGTGCAGCTTGTGGCCATTTCACCATTTGGTTGTTCGGATACTGCTTATGGCCGTGTAATTGTTTTTCCCGCGCCTCAAGCAATATTTAATCTTGATTTTAAAACAAGAACTTATCCTGATACAGTGTTTACGGTTAACAATTCAACCACCAATCCGGGAATATGGAATTACTTCTGGGATTTTGGAGATGGCGATACCAGTAATTTGGCATTTCCAGGACAAAAAGCTTACACAGGTTGGGGAACATATTTGATAACATTGGTTGCATATAACGATTATTGTGCGGATACGGCTATTGATTCTGCCATCATATTACCTCCGTTGCCTGTTGCTGATTTTATTCCGGATACGGCAGGATGTTGGCCATTGACTGTCACATTTACTAATTTGTCGCAATATGCTCAATCGTATTTTTGGAGGTTTCAACACTCCACCTCCTTAAACGAGAACATTCATGTGGTGGAAAATCCTACCGTTACATTCTTTGAAACAGGTACGTATCATGTATCGTTGACCGTTACTGGCGAAGGTGGAACAGTGGAAGAGATAAAAACAAATTACATTGAGGTATATGAAGTTCCGGTTGCTTCCTTTACCGTTGAACCTCAGACTGTATTTGTGCCCAATGAGGCCATCGTTTGTTTTAATAGAACATCATTTGAAAATACACAACCTAACTATACTTGGGATTTTGGAGATGGTTCTGGATCCAATGATGAAAACCCACGGCATTTTTATGAAGATACAGGTAGTTATGTCATCACATTGATAGCGGACAACGGATTTTGTGCGGATACCTTGGTCAGCAATACAGAAATCAAAGCGATTTCGGGAGGCTCAATTCGAGTGCCAACGGCATTTACACCAAACCCAAATGGCCCCTCAAATGGTGGCATTTACGACCCGGATGATACCAACAACGACATCTTTTATCCTGTGGTTGAAAATGCGAAGAAGTATGAATTGAATATATTTAACAAATGGGGAGAGTTGATTTTTGTGAGTAATGAGACAAGAATTGGCTGGGATGGATATTACAGAGGAAGACTATGTCAACAAGATGTTTATGTCTGGAAAGTGAAGGCTACATTAAATGATGATTCCGAAGTGATTGAAGTGGGTGATGTAACGTTATTGAGATGAAAAGGATACGTAATACTACGATTTTATGCCTTGCGATATTGACCATTGGGTCAATGGAATCCTATGCTCAGAATAGGCCATTAAAGCGCAACGAGGTATTGGAAGATGCAAATATTTCCTTTGAAATTGGAGATTATAGAAGTGCCATTCAAGGGTACGCCGAATTATTGGCTTCGGATTCTTTGAATGCCGAATATCATTACCGTCTCGGGGTCAGTTATTTTTATCTTAAAAAACCTCATGAGGCAAAACCACATTTAGAGAAATCCGTGGATAAGGATCATATTGAAGCCTTGTACTACCTGGCACAGGTAAATCATATGGAAGGCAATATTGAAGAAGGGATTCAATTGTTTCAGGAGTATAAAAATTCACCAGGCCATGAAAACATTCATCCGGAAGAAGTGAGAAGATTAATTGATCAACTTCGCTTTGCTGAGCAGCGCATGAAGGCACCCGTTAATGTGTCCATTGAAAATATTGGAACTCCCATAAATACACCATATCACGAATACGTACCTCTGGTTTACGGAGATGAAAATGAGATATTTTTTACATCCAGAAGGCCGGGAAGTACAGGAGGTTTGAAAGATCCAACCGGACTTGAATTTGAAGATGTATATGTTTCGCAAAAAGAACACGGGTATTGGGCAGAACCAAAACAGTTAAATGAAAATGTAAATACATCTACGCATGATGCCTGCGCAGGACTTTCTCCTGATGGCCAGATATTGTTTGTATTCAGAACAAATGAAGATTTACGAGGCGGAAATTTGTACCGATCCGATCTGGATGAAAATGGTTGGGGTCAAATAAAATCCTTGCCTTCTGATATCAACTCTGAAAATATCGAGTCCAGTATTTCCATTTCTTCGGATGAGAAAATCATGTATTTCTCAAGTGATAGAGAAGGAGGTTATGGTGGAAAAGACATCTATCGATGTGTTAAATTACCAACGGGTGCCTGGAGTTTGGCTCAGAATTTAGGACCAACCATCAATACACCATTTGATGAAGATGCTCCGTTTATTCATGCCGACGGTAAAACCCTCTATTTCAGTTCAAAAGGACATAACAATATGGGAGGTTATGACATTTTTCAATCCGAATTGCAAGAAGATGGATTGTGGTCGGTAACGGAAAATGTTGGTTATCCCATAAATACCGTAACAGATGATATCTACTTTGTGCTGTCTTCTGATAAACAAAGTGGATACTATTCTTCCTCACAAAAAGGTGGATACGGAGGACAAGATATTTACATCATTAATTTTAAGCTAGATGCGCAAATTTTGTCCGTGGTAAAAGGCGGAATTTTTGCTGGTGATTCATTGAGCACGATGCCAATTGGCGCAAGAATCACATTGATCAATAAACAAACGAATGTTGTTCAAGGCATATATCAGTCCAAAGTAGCTACAGGAAAATTTATCATGCTACTTACACCTGAACAAGAATACACTATGATTGTAGAGGCGGAGGGATTCCACCCTTACAGTCAGGACATATCTATAGATGCAACCGGAGGGTTTTCTAGAAAGATGGATGAAATTCACCTGGTACCCCTTCAAACTGTGAGTAATGATTAAGCAATTCCTGGCGACGATATCGTTGCTCCTCTACGGTATTTTTTCCATTGCTCAAGATACACAGTATTCGCAGTTTTATGCTGCTCCATTGTACATAAACCCTGCTTTTACGGGACTTACGGCCCAACACAGAATGGTTTTTAATGCAAGGGATCAGTGGCCGGGATTGCCAAATGCATACTATTCAACAGCATTTTCTTACGATAGAAATTATAGCGAAATAAACAGTGGTTTTGGGCTGTTGGCTGCAGGAGAATTGGCAGGTGAAGGTGGTCTCTGGAAATTAGAAATTGCACCCTCTTACGCTTATCAGATATTAATTGATGATCGAATTATGATTCGCCCTGGTTTAAAAGTGGGCTATGTCAATTTAGGGATAGATCAAAGCAAATTGGTATTTAATGACGAGATCAACAGTGGCAATCAAACCGTTGAGCCGTTTTCCTTGGAATCAAGAGCTTACTTGGATTTTTCTACAGGTGCGTTGGTAATGACTGAGGTCTTTTGGGGTGGAATTGCATTTAACCACATCAATACACCAAATCAAGGGTTGATTAAAAATGGTCCGGGAAGTGAATTGCCGATGAAATTTTCCTTGCATGGTGGTGCAAAAATTCCGTTGAGCATGATTCAGCAAGGTAAACCGTCCGATAAAAGTTTTTCACCTGTGTTGCAGTATAAATCCCAAGGTAGATTTGATCAATTGGATTTGGGATTTTATTATGACCAGAATCCTATTGTCTTGGGAGTATGGTATAGAGGAATTCCTTTGTTTAAAAAGTATGACAAGGGATTTTGGAATGCTGACGCCATGACCGTGCTGTTCGGAGTCAAAAAAGAAGATAATTACAGCATTGGATTTAGTTATGATTTTACCATTTCGCGATTGGGGCCACTAAATTCAGCAGGTTCTTTGGAGTTGTCTTTTGTAAAAGAATGGGCAGTGAAAAAGAAAAAGAGAAGGAGAGCCTTTATTGTGCCTTGCGCCAAATTCTGACTCTCCCTTCGTATTCTTATTCCATTAGTGTGAATTCAATGTGTTGGTTGTGTGTAACAGCAACAATTTTTGTAGGGATGGGTAACATTTTTTCAGCAGTTTTTACCACTTCCAAATCTTCATCGTAATAGAAAGTGAATTTATCACCTCCATGTAAAATGCCAATGGAACAATCTGTTGGTCGTTTAAGTAAATCATTGAACATCATATATTGCGTGCCTGCAAACGGATTTTCGTTTTTTAATTCTGATTGTGCTTTTGCGGGAACAGGAAATTTTTCATAATCAAGTACCACAAATTGTACGGTGTCAATTTTTCTTGAAAAGTCTTCAAGTCCATAAGTGCGTTTTTCAAAAACCAATGTTTTGGTTGGTTGATTGGCAAAAATTAGTCCCACTTTTAAGGTAAGTACAAAAAGGAGAATGGTTGTTTTAAAAGCTTGGTATTTCATGACGTATTTGTTTAATTGTTTACGCCAAAAGTAGATGTGCCAACTGCCCTGTGCACGGGGGTAAAACCTATTTTGCTGAATAGGTGAATCACCTATGCGGGCATGCCAAAAATGTTATTCAAGGTTGAATTGTTCAAAGTATGACTTTGCAGCTTCTATGTACAAATCGGATTTATCATGAAATGACTCTTTCACTTTTATGTCTGGTAAAAGTCCACCTTTATAATCTTGATAATCTTCAACACCAGAATTGAAGTACAATGGATTAATGAAGAGTTTAAAATTGTAATAAGGAATTCTGAACAACAGTTGACCACTGTTTCCGTGCAAATAACTTCCTCCCGTTTCTTCTCCAATAATGACCGCATTGGCATGGTATTTTAATTGAGAAGCCAATACTGATGCTGCAGAAAAAGTATGTCCATTCACCAATACAACCAAATTACCTTTAAATCTGAATTCATCGCTGATAAGCACGCTGTAAGAATTGTATTGGTTTACATCCACTCCACTTTCCAGCATTTCATCCCTTTCTTTCATAATAACATGATATCTTCCATACATATTTCCAGAAGTTTTAATTTCCAGCATATCTCGAACATCAGGAATATTTTTAAAATCATGGGTGCTGGAAACTACCACCGTGTCTAAAAATACACCCAGAATATAATTCTCTACCCTACCACCAGAATTATTGCGGAGGTCAATGATTAAATTATCTACTTGTCTCATATTTAAAGACTTCATGTGATCACGAATGGTCTCTTCATATTTCTTTTGATTGGGATTAAAAAAAGTCCCAATTTTCAAATAAGCATAATTCGAATTTTCATGGATACTCAAGGTTGGGTAGCCAATTTTTCTAGGCACACTGATTTCTCTTTCTTCTGCTATGATCTTTTTATAAATAGCCGGTTTTGGAATAACCCCTTTTAATTCTGAGGTGTATTCATTACCATATTTATCTGACAGTTTTAAAGAAAAATTCCGATGCTCTTCAAAGAATAACCAATAATAGAACCAAAAGAAATTTCTCATCATTTGGTTTTTCATAGTTTCATTGTGACCATCAGAAGATTGGTATTGATGAATTTCACTCAAAATGTCGGGTAAATCAACTCCGTTTATTTGAATAATTTCGTCACCAACCTCAATGCGTTTGGCTGCACGGTATCCTTTTGCTACATATAATTTCGCATCAATTAAGTCTACGTCCAATGGCGGCGTAAAAGGTTTTTTAAAGAATTTACCTGACAATCGAAGTGTTGGATTGATTTGGGTGTGGCCGTCGTTCATCAAAGAAACAACTTTGCAATAGGCACGGTATTTTTCAAGTTTCGAAAGACCCGCATTTAATTTCAAGGCCAGTGAATCAAAGGCCAATTCCATAGTAATGCTATCTGTATACAAGTAGGGTTTCCCGGTTCCCTGAAGCAATCCTTTTTTCAACGCATTAAATGCTACTCTATCTGATGTCTTTTTGGGAACGATGCCCTGCTGGCTGAAGCTTGGGTTGTTTACAATCAAAAAAATAGCAGCAAATGCCAAGCAGCATAAAAATGCCTTATTCAATTCTCTATAAGTTGAAATGTAAGTTTCGCCCATTCTGTTCAATATCAAGAACTAACTTACTTCGGGGTATTTGAATTAGCAAGAAATTCCCCCGAAACCTGAACAAAATTTCGGAGGAATAGAAGATATATTAATGCTTAGTAATTTTTCTCACAATCACGTGATCATCCACTGTGCATTTCAAAAGGTAGCTTCCGCGTTCAACAGCTGAAATGTCCATTTCAAGAAGTTGTTTTCCATTCATTCTTCCCATAGATTCACTCAACACCAATTTTCCTGAAATGTCAAACAATTCAAATGCAACCTGACTTTCATTTTCAAGTGTTATTGGAATGGTGATTTTCTCGTTAGCTGGATTTGGGAAAACATCGCCCACGGAAATTCCATAAGCACTGAGTTCTTCTTCTCCTACAATAGAGAAGATGTAAATATCTTGAACAGAAGTGTAAACACATCCCATGTTATCAGATTCGGTAACAGATATAGATGCATTTGGATTGGCAGTTCCCCAGGTAACCTGAACACTCGTTCCAACCGTATCACTCAGTGTTCCTCCAACAGCTGACCACTTAAACGAAGAATTTGGATTTAATCCGATCACATAAGAGTGCACCGTATTTTCAATAACAGAATCTGTGCCGCTAATATTTAATGGTGTTGGATTAATGGTCATGGCAATGCCATTGGAAGTCACCTCAATAAACGAAGACGAACAGTGATCAGTTATCAATACCACATATACAGAATCATTGTGTTCAAGTGTTGAAGACATATAGGCACTATCGGTAGTTGCTGATCCCACGGTTTGTCCATTCAAATACCATTGGTACGTATTATTGGTACCTGCAGTATTGGGCGAAGCAAGAAAAGTGAGAGGCGTGCCAAAGCAAACCGAATTGGATGGCGAGACAGTTAAATCAACTGATGGGGTATCCACCACATTCATATCAAATTCCATCACATTGTTCAATGTATCAATATCTATGTCAGACCATGCACTGGCAATGATTTCATAAATACCTTGAGTTGCCATATTAAAGCTAGTCGTAATCTGCACAGACATGGTAGAATCTGGTTCAAGAACACCACTTGTCAAAGTAGTGCTGAATGATTGAGTTACCGTATTGTCAGAAGATATACTAACTACCAATGAATCTTTTGCAAAATCAACGGCCAAAGAATCAATGTTTTTGATGATAGCAGTAATGGTTTGATTTGGGTTAACACAACCCGTCAAACCAATTTCTTCTATTTCCACTAATTCGATGTTCATGCCACCGATATGTGCACGAATGCCATACCTTCCAAAATTGAATGATGCCAAATCCGTTGGTATAGCTCCACCCAAAATGGAGCCATTGAAAAACGCACCTTGTCTTGTAGGTACTTCATCCTGCAATCCCAAAGGATTATAAGTTGTAGTAGCACCTGGCAACGCGGCACCTGCATAAAAATCTGCATTGCTTACCATGGGAGGAGGATTGCCATTTCCTGTAGGCAAAGATTCTATTGGAAAACTTACCCAATTCCCCAGATCAGCATTAGTAATGGTGTAAGGTGCACTTTCACCAACTATGGTTCCGGCATTGTTCAATACGGCACCATAAATAGACCTACCAACCGTATTTGGATTTTCGGAAATCCAGATATCCACCGATCGAATAAAGCGTGTATTTTCCAAGGTGAATTTGCTGGATAAGATTCCTTGCCCTGGAGCCGTATAACCCAGTGCATTGGTCAACGCACTTGTATCGGTATAAGCAAAATATTCAGTGCCGATATGCATTCTCCATAAAACAGTATCATTTGTTGCATTGTCATCAGAATTGACCGTTACAATGACTTCGTGAACCCCCGTATCGGCTGGTTCAAAATCATCAAACGTAACATCCACAGAGACACCAACAGCTAATGATGCATACGTCACAGAATCCACAAACACATTGACTCCTCCTTTTTGAATGTATAAATAGGCCTTTACACCTACAGCAGAATTCAACCCCACATTTGAAATGCTTGATTTCACTTCATGTGTTCCACCATAAATAATGGGAAAATTCCCCATCGAGTAAACGGTATTGACCGCAATGTCATTGTTAAAGGCAGGTATAAATCGGAAAGTTCTTCCTACATCAGGCATCGGACGACCGCCATTCGGGCCTGTTCCATTTCCTGGATTGTCATTACCAAAATTGAATGCATTTCCAGTATAATTGGTTCCAATGAATTGTGCTGTATTCCAATCCTGGGTGGAGGCTTTGGTTACCGCCGTAATTTCCGTGGTTCCTGATCCTTTCAGTCCACAAGCACTTGATTTAAATCGTGAACTGTCAGAGGAAGAATGCCATGTTCCATACACAAACTCAATCACATTGGTTGTTTCGTACAATTTGATTTGAAAATTTACACTGTCAAATTGATTGTAAGGATTGGTAGTGCTGTCTTTAACATTTTTAAATTGAATGGTACAAACCTGAGAGCCAGAAGTTCCTGAAGTATGTACACGATATTCAGTAGAGGCACCTCCGTTAATCAAATCATGATTAAAAGGTGACAGAAGATTGACATCGGATGAGCTGGTACTGTTAAATATTCCATTCGTATAGGAAGCTCCACCTCCAGTGAAAAATAAGGAAGCACCGGAAGGTCCCGCCATACTGGCACTTGTCCCCAATTTAATGAAGCCATTTGTATTCAAAATAAAATGACTCATTGTGGTACCGTCGAAATTAAAGTTGAATCCAATCGGAGTAGCAGCGGAATTCGCATTGTTTTGATTGGATGTGGTTATTGCTGTTCCGTTTGTACCAAGATCAGTATACGTGCCTGCAACATTTTGCCCTAAGGACGCAGGATAGTTTAATTGTGCCATTACCGATGAACATATCACCAGCGCACCAAAGATTAGTAAGGATTTTTTCATAGACGCCTGATTAAATTACTCGATACTAAATGTAAGGATAATCACCATACGAAACAATATATCTCTGGTAATAACCCAAAATTAATCACGTTAATTATGTCATTTTGTTGAGCGCAATTTTGAGATATAAACCTCTGGCAATCATCCAAGAAAGAAACGCAATCCACACACCCGTTAGGTTCCAATCGTAGATGCGAGTAAGCAATATGACAGGAAAGAAGGCCAATCCGGTGGCTACAATTTGATTGTTTCTCAAGGTAGCCGATCTTCCCAATCCTTTAAAAATTCCATCCAATGTAAATGCAACGGAATTGATGGGCTGAGAAATAATAACCATCCAAAATATGGTACTAAATGCTTGCAAAACTTCTTCACTTTCAGAAAATATTCGCCCCAGTAATCCATAAAATATAGTGTAAATGAGTGCCAGTCCCAAAGAAATAATGCCATTGGATCGTAACAAATGATTGGTGAGATGGGATAGTTCTTTTAATTTTCCTGCGCCTAGTAACTTACCGGCAATAGCATTGCCTGCATTGGCATACCCATCGATGAAAAATGCTGAGAACAACCAAATATTCATGGCAATGGTATGAGCAGCAGTAGCCGCCTCGCCATATAGGGCGGAAGTACTGGTTCCTAAATAATAAGCGATGTTCAAAATTCCTGCTCGAATAAACAGGTCAAAAGACATTTTCAGCATAGGTCTAATTTCCTGATGAATTCGACCTAAGGCGTTTGCTGCAAAGGGTGTTTTTCGCAACCAGTAAATAAAGGCCATAACGAACATATACATTTGAGAAATCAAACTAGCCCATGCGGCCCCTTGCACTCCCAATGCAGGGATAATTGATTCTACTCCATTGACCAGAACAAAGTCAAGGATGAGGTTGATCAGCCCTCCAATCAAACTGATTTTCATTGCCCAGCTTGTATTCTGAATACCTCTGAAAATACCAAAGAATGCCAACGTTCCAAGGGTCAATGGAAATCCAAAACTGCGAATCAGGAGGTATTCGTTTGCGTAATGCAAAACATCTCCTTGCGCATTGTACATTTTTAATATAGGAATGGAGAAGCCAGATATAATCCCAAATACAGCTACTCCAGCCAAGGTGTTAATGATAAACGATTGCAGTGTAAACGAGCTAATTTCATTCAATTGATTCTTGCCATAGTATTTTGAAACGATAGCGGAAATGGCGCTTTTTGTTTGGGCAAGAATCCAGATGACAAGAAGAAACAGGGAAGAAGCAATGCCAACTCCTGCAAGTTGGCTATCTCCTAAATGACCAATAATTGCCGTATCAACAAGGGCAATAAGCGGCTCTGAAATATTGGCAACGATTGCCGGAAGGGCCAATCGTTGTACATCACTTTTAGTAAATGAATTCAATTATTTATTGCTCCTGATAAGGAGGAATTTTACCCTCCTTTATCAGTTGTTCGCATTTTTCCTTATGTGCCTCAAAATTTCCAAAGCACAAGGCATCCAACACCTCTTCACGTGAAATATCCGGTGCGTTAAGTTCTTTTTTGATCTCATCCAAACACCGATCTGTAAATTTTTCAAAGCGCTCAGGAGCCCAAACGTATTCCCTTTTATGCCAATCGATGGCATCTCTGTTGATTTGAAATTCTTCGGGTAGGCTGCCGTGAATGCGCCTTTTGATTTTAAGTCCCTCAAATCGATCAGGAATAATTCTACTATCAAAAATCAGCGGACGACTTATCTCGATGACATGGGTCTTTTTTTCTGGATCAATCACCTTAAGGCCAATGATTCGGAGGCCTTTATTCTCTAAAAACTTATATTTTTCTTTAAATCTTGCGAGTGTATTCAGCATAAATCAACCTTCTGTGTACATGGCTAGTTCAACTTGGAATGAAGACCTTTATCAAGGGCCTCAAGAAATTCTTCCGTTGTAACGTAGTGAGATTCGTTTAGGTCTTTTCCGTGAATGCAAAGTGCCAAATCCTTGGTCATGGTTCCACCTTCAACCGTTTCAATACACACTTTTTCAAGCGATTCACTGAAATCAATGAGTGCCTGATTGCCATCTAATTTTCCTCGGAATGCCAAGCCTCTTGTCCATGCATAAATGGAAGCAATGGGATTAGTGGATGTCTTTTTTCCTGCCTGGTGTTGACGATAATGTCGGGTTACCGTTCCATGAGCTGCTTCAGCTTCCATGGTCTTACCATCAGGAGTTACCAACGTTGATGTCATCAATCCCAATGAACCAAATCCCTGGGCTATGGTATCAGATTGTACGTCACCATCATAATTTTTACATGCCCATACAAATGCACCATTCCATTTCAATGCAGCAGCAACCATATCATCAATTAATCGATGTTCGTAAACCAATCCTGCGGCATCCATCTGAGTCTTGAACTCATTCTCATAAACTTCCTGAAAGATGTCCTTAAATCGACCGTCGTACTTTTTAAGGATGGTATTTTTGGTTGATAGATACAAAGGCCATTTTTTGTTCAATGCCTGATTGAAACAAGAACGCGCAAATCCATAAATGGATTCGTCCGTATTATACATGGACAAAGCCACACCTCCGGCACCTTCAAACTGATAAACTTCAAACGTTTGTTCTTCAGAGCCATCCTCAGGGATAAATGACATGGTCAATTTCCCTTTTCCTTTTACAACTAAGTCGGTAGCACGATATTGATCACCAAACGCATGACGACCAATGCAAATAGGTTGCGTCCATCCAGGAACCAATCGAGGAACATTTTTCATGATAATAGGCTCACGAAATACAGTACCACCCAAGATATTTCGAATAGTACCATTGGGTGATCTCCACATTTGTTTTAGATCAAATTCTTCCACACGTGCTTCATCTGGAGTAATGGTGGCACACTTAATCCCTACATTGTATTCTTTGATTGCATTGGCAGCATCTACCGTAATCTGATCATCAGAATCATCGCGACTCTTCATTCCCAAATCATAATACTTAATATCGATATCCAAATATGGAAGTATGAGTTTGTCTTTGATAAACTTCCAGATTATCCTTGTCATTTCATCTCCGTCCAGTTCAACAACTGGATTGTCAACTTTTATTTTTTCCATGAATTGCTTTTTAGATTTGGGGAGTGTAAAATTACTATTTTCGATGAACCGACTGGTATCAGTATCCGAATATTTCCTCCAATTTCAGTTCCTTTACTTTCCCTAATTTATTTAGTGCGTCAAAATCAACATCTTCCTTTTTTCCAATCACTAAGAAAGCATAATTTCTGCCACTGATGTTTGAATTGAAAAAAGTATTCAAATCGTCTAAAGTCATTGTTTTGATCTGCTCGTACCTTTCTTTTCGTGTATCATGATCCAATCCAAGACGCTCAGCCGTCATGTAATTCCAGAAAATCGAAGTTTTTGTAATTCTGTCCGTTTCAATTTTCTTCAAAGCAGCCAATCGTGCATCCTCAAATTGGTCATTAGCCTTTGGCATGGTTTTCATTAGTTCCAATAATGCATTTACAGCATCGGGGAGTTTGTCAGTCTGTGTTCCGATGTAGGCATTTACATAATGGCTTTCCTCTTTTTTTCTGGGATTTGAGTAGTATGCATATGCGGAATAAGCAAGCGCCTTGGATTCGCGAATTTCTTGAAACACAATAGAAGACAATCCAGCTCCGAAATATTCATTGAATATAGATCCATATGCCAGGACATCAGGATTAAATTGTTGTGATTTTGAAATCATCAACAACTCAGTCTGAACCATGTCATAATTGACAAAATATACGCGATTGTCTTTGTTGTCCACTTGTTTAAATTCTTCACTTTCAGGATATCCATTGAATTTCCCCGTTGTTCTATGAAATTTTGAAATAAGCGTCTTTGCGTTTTCAGGTTCCATAGATCCATAATAAAATACAATGTGTTTGTAGTTGTTGAGTTTACGAATTCTTTCAGCCAATTTTTCAGCTTCCAACTCCCTTAAATCCTCTTCATTCAAAATGGTATTCATTGGATTTTTTGAGCCATACTTGGCGTATTGCATCATGGCTTTTCGATGAATCACTCCTTTGTTCTTTTTATTGTCATCTCGTGACTTAAGTGTGTTGTTGATGAGTTCTTTTAAGGCAGGTTCATCAGGAACTGCATTTGCCAATAGGTGTTCAAACAACTTAGTGCCTTCAGCCAGCGATTCTTCTAATCCATCCAATGTCACATAAATTCTATCGTTGGAAACGAACACATCAAAACTAACACCCAGCTTAAAAAATTCCTTTGATAGCGCTTCTGCTGAATATTCGCTTGTTCCTAAAAAAGGAAGGTATTCAATGGCAAATGCCAATTCTTTATCGTGGTCACTTCCCATTTCAAAGATGTACATCATTTGAAACAAATCATTGGACGTATTGGTAATATGTTTGAACGGAAGTTCACCCATTTGTGAATGATGTATGTCGTTTTGATAATCCAAAAATTTGGGTTCCAAACGACTTTCCTTCATGGCGCTGAATTCCTCAGCAAATTTTGATTGCTTATCTCTTTCAATGTCAATCGGCGTAATTTCAGGTTTGTTCACTTTATGAAGAGAAGGATCTTCACCTACACGTTTATAAACCACGCAAAAGTTGTCTCGAAAATTTTGATGGGCAAACTCCATGATTCGATTTTTATCAATCTCCCGCATACGATCGTATTGTTGAACATACATTCCCCAATCCATGTCATATATAAAGGCATCGATCATTTTGAAATTTCGATAGGCATTGTACTCATAATATCTTGTCTCACGCAATTTCATGTCGTTGATAACCGCTTCAATCAACCAATCTTCAAAAGCCCCGTTTTTTATCATATCCACTTGTTCCAACAACAAGTCTTTTGCTTCTTCCAATGATTGACCTTGTTTTGGTTCTGCAGATAAATAGAGATAGCTATAATCTTTCAGAATTCTAGGGTTACTATAGGCGCTTAGTACTCTCTGTTGCTGTACCAGGTTCAAATCAATGAGACCTGCCTGTCCGTTGGACAAGATTCCATCAATTAATTTCAACATCAATGCATCATCCGATTGGGCACCATTCAGACGAAATCCTATGCTCACATTTTCTGCACTAGGGCCAAATACTTCTCTTTCGATAACCTTTTTTATAGGCTGTTCTTGAGGTGGTTCATACACTGGCACTTCTTTCATTTCCCATTTGCCAAAGTATTTGTTGGCCAGTTCATAGGTTTGGTCAAAATCTAAATCGCCAGATAGACAAATGGCCATATTATTTGGCACATAGTACGTATCGAAATATTCATGGATTTTTACCATGGAAGGATTTTTAAGATGTTCACCTTCTCCGATAGTTGTTTGTGTTCCATATTGATGCGTTGGAAATAGCATCTCTAACATGGCGTAATACACTTTTCTTTTATCGTTGTCCTGGCCACGATTAAATTCTTCATATACTGTTTCGAGCTCGGTATGAAACAACCTCAAGGTCAATTCCGAAAAACGACTTGATTCCAGGTGCATCCATTTTTCTAATTCGACGGTAGGTATGTCATTAATGTAAACCGTTCGTTCATTCGATGTGTATGCGTTGGTTCCCTTGGCACCTAAAGAAGAAACCAATTTATCGTATTCGTTGGGAATGGCTTGTTTTGCGGCCAGGTAAGACAACGAGTCAATTTGCTTGTAAATCACCTTTTTGGCTGCATCATCTTTGGTGGCCTTGTGTTTTTCATACAAATCTGAAATTTGATCCAGTAACTTTTTTTCTTCTTCCCAGTTTTGTGAAGCAATCTCAGAATTCCCTTTGAACAGCATGTGTTCAAGGTAGTGAGCCAATCCTGTATTATCAGCAGGGTCATTTTTACTACCCGCTCTAACAGCTATGGAAGTTTGAATTCGTGGCTTGTCTTCATTCAATGAAAGATAAAGTCGCATTCCGTTGTCTAACGTATAAATACGCGTTTGCATGGGATCGGATTCCACCATTTCAAACGAAGGTTGACCTTGTGTGAATTGGACGCCAAAAAGGCATGACACCATTAGTAAGCTATAGATAATTCGTAATTTCATTCGATAAAATTAAGGGGTTATAAAAGTTCCAGATTTAGGTCATCCTTGAGCTTCTGGATGCTCGGGTTTTTCTTGGCCAATTCATCAAATTTTTCTTTGGTGGTATAGGCCTTTTTGGAAATATTTTTTTTGTCAACCACAGTTTTCAACGTAAGATGAGGAGCTTCTAAATTGTTTCTCAACATGGAAAGCATTTCCGTCTTATAACCTGTTATGGTCTCTTCCTGTGAAAGATTGTCCAGGAGCAATGTTATTTCTCCATTTTCATCAATGGTCGGTTGATTTTTGGTCAAGGAAGCAAATAAGCTGATTCGACCTTTGCGATTAAAATGTTCTGCCATTTCCTTCCAGGCATGAAGCATGGACGTTTCATCCACATTCGCTTCCGACTCCTCTTCCACATCCGCGGACGTCAACACTTCAACATCAGCGTTTGTTTGCGAAGCCGATTCAGATGCCACTTTTATGGACGGTAAATCATCCACCGTAGTTCCAAGTACACCTCCTGAGGATGCTGGTTTTTTGAAAAGATTAGTTTTATTTTCTTGCGGTTGAACAGGTTCGGTAGGTATTTGCCCAGTTGAAGTTACGGATGTTGTTTCCAACGTTTCGCCGGTATCTGAAATTTCTTCAACAGGCAAATTATCCATTGGCTGTTCTTCAACTATGGGTTGTTCTTCATTTGGCAATTTTTCAGCCACCGGCTCTTCTTCTGCAGTTATATTTTCAGCAACAGGCTGTTCCTCTTTATCTGTGACTGTATGTACTTCATGTTCAACAATCTCAGGTTCAGTTGCCGTCTCTTTTATTTCCGCGGTTTCGGTTGGGACGTCTTCCAAGATGTGATTTTCTTCGTGTGATTCATCAACGGGTTTAACATCTTCTACAGCGTTCTTTGTATCCGCTATTTCGGTTGTTTCGGACGCCTGTTCTTCCATTGGGGAAGACTCATTTTGAGTAGCTTCAGGTGCTACTGTTGAAACTTCATTGTTTTTTTTTTCAATGTTGCCTTCAGAGGGACGAACACCCGATAAGGCTGCTAAGCGAAGCAATGTAAACTCAACCAACAATCGTTGATTGCTGCTTGTTTTGTAATCCACATCACATTGATTGCAAATGCCTAACGCATCAATCAAATAGTTGGCTTTGCACTTTTTACTTTGTTCAAAATATCGCTCCTTGACATTCTTGCCCACTTCCAATAGGGTAATGGTTTTTTCGTCCAGACTGACGAGGAGGTTTCGAAAGTGTTCCGCTAATCCAACAATGAAATGATGGCCTTCAAAACCTCGATCTAATATTTCATTAAACAATAACAAACATGACTGTGTATCTCCTTGGATCACGGAATCCGTCACCTTGAAATAATAATCATAGTCAAGAATGTTCAGGTGTTTGATGACCTCCTGATATGAAAGTGAATTCCCGCTGAACGTCACCAACTGATCAAATAAGGTCAGTGCATCCCTCAATGCACCATCTGCTTTTTGAGCAATCAAATGGAGACCATCATGGTCCGTGGTTATGTTTTCCTTTTGAGCAATTTTTTCCAGGTGGGTAATCATGTCCTCAATCTGAATGCGGTGGAAGTCAAATATTTGACATCGAGACAAGATGGTAGGAATGATTTTATGTTTTTCGGTGGTGGCCAGAATAAAAATGGCATGTTCCGGAGGTTCTTCCAGTGTTTTCAGAAAAGCATTAAATGCTTGTGTTGAGAGCATGTGTACCTCATCAATGATATACACCTTTTTATTGCCCATTTGTGGAGCGAACCGCACCTGCTCAATTAAATTTCGAATGTCGTCAACAGAATTGTTTGATGCTGCATCCAATTCATAGATGTTCAGGGAATGCCCTTCACTAAAAGCAACGCATGAATCACATTGGCCACAGGCCTCCATATTTTCTCCACGGTTCATGCAATTAATGGTGCGAGCCAGGATTCTCGCGCAAGTGGTTTTACCCACCCCTCTTGGACCACAGAACAGAAATGCCTGAGCAAGATGACTGTTGCGAATGGCGTTTTTTAATGTTTCAGCAATGGTTGACTGTCCGACGACTTCATCAAAAGTCTGGGGTCTGTATTTTCTTGCTGATACAATAAATTGATCCATATAATTCAGAAAGGCTGAAAGTGAACAGCAAATATATTTAACTGAACTTATATTTGCCTTTTCATCGGGCAAAATAATTTACAAAAGATGGGAGAAATTGAAAATCTCCCCAAAATCCACATGTTGAAAACTTAATGCCTAAGTAAACAATAAGAGGCCCAAGCTATGCGCGAACACCACTTATTTCAGTAATCCCTATCAACCAAGTTATATTGCAATACACAGAAATAAGTGCATCCTAATATTTTATTAAGTTAAAAGTAGTGAAGAAAATCAATTGAATCGAGCTAATATCATGACTAAACGCAGCAAAAAATAAGCATTTCAATAAATATTATGTGTCAATTCTAATTGTATATTTGAGCAATATTTTAGGCCAATGTTCGGGTTTCCACAAGCAAATAGAAGGTTCGTTGAGAATTTCAAGAGAAATTTCTTAAAAAATGTTATTTTCCAGGTGAAGTTTGATTCGTTGAATAACTTTGAAAGTAAGAAACCGGCCTTAAAAAAAATATTTGAAAAAAATTTTCCTTCAATAAATGAACAACCAATACAGGGTATAAGTTTTGAAATTGGAAATTCTGATGAAACTCCTATAATTGAAACACGCAGTGATTTAAATAGAATTGTATTTTCATCAAACTCGAACAAAAGTTCAATTGGTATAACTAATGATTCTTTGACTCACAGCATTCAAGGGGCAGATTATATAAACTTTAATTCATTCAAGGAGAATCAAAAAATGATTCTTGAATCTTTTGATAAACTAGATTTAGAATCGCTTAATAGAGTTGCTGTTCGTAAAACGAATATTATCGAATTTAGTCTTAAACAAGATAGTGATGCGAATGCTATTGAAGTAGCAGAGTTTGTGTTAAGTCAAGAATTAATGTCAGACACAATGAATATCCCAAACAATAAGTTCGTAAGTCAATGCATTAAGACTTTGAGGTTTCAAAATGAACATTATAATTTATTGTTGAATTATGGATTAGTTGGTGCTACTAATGCACAGACTAAAAATCATATTCTCGTGGACATTGATTTGTTTCTAGAAGAGAATGTTTTGAAAGAAAACCTATTTAATGAATTTGAAAAAATCAATTCTGAAGTATTTAATATTTTTATTTGGTGCATGAGTGCCGAATCAATTGATTATTTAAAATCAGAAGGTGAATGAAAAAAATGCCAGATTTCCATATCGTAAGCAATTCGGATAAAAGTTTGGAGGACATTAGTGAATCGTTGTTATCCTTAAAAAAACAAGGTAACACTGAAAGTCCATTTTCAAAATATAATGGCAGAAGTTTGGCAATTTGTATTGCAACTGCTTCACAAATCGCCTTTGCAAGTTGTAACGATGAATTAAAAGAAGATCTCGATTCAATCAATGATCCTAATTTCAATGAGGAGGTGATTAAGAAGGTCAGCATTGATTTAACTAAGATTCAAAGTAGGGCTATCAAAATATTGACTGGTGCCGATTTCGAAATTGATCCAGATATTAAATATGACTATATAGTCAAGAAAAAGAATGATGAAATTTTAGGAGAAAGAATAAAGGAAATCGTAAGCTTCAAATCTTTGGTTAATAGCTGGGATGGATATGGCGCAATTCCAGCAGAAGTTGAAAGCACGGCCAACTCGATTCTCTTTTTGAAATTTCTTAAATCGAGTGCTGTTAATTCCATTAATTCTATATACCCTAATCCACATGGAACTATTACATTTAATTGGGAAAGAGGTGAAAATTCAGTTGATGTTGAGGTGGGAAATTCTGAATTAACATATATTTATACCCTAAATGGCAATAACACGGTTATTATCGAGAAAGCACGCATTACTCAGGAAGTGGCAAATAATATTTCTGAGAAGATTGAAAGTGTATAATTGTTATGTTGCTCGCTATATTCCGAAAAACTTCTCGTCACAGGAATTAATAGTTAGGACAATTCATGAGCCTATAAATTTTAAGAATAAGAGGACTTTGAATTTTGATCCTAATTTGTTTCGTAGCCCTCCTGAAAAAGATGAAATTTCTGTGAATAGAAGAGATTATTGTAATGATAATTTCTGCAAATATTTGGGATTAATTAATGAGATGCCTCGTAAACAAAGAGCATATTGGGGGCTAGCAAGTATTGAATGTGATAAAATATTGAAAGTAGCCGGAATAAAATATACTCCGATTAAAAAAAATAAATCTCATTCTGACATATATACAGGCCAACCGGAAAAAAGGGGGCAACCAAATTCGCATAATTTAGCTATTGCAAAATCCCTTCTTGCACATTCAAATATCCACAAAGATGATTATCTAAATGATGTACAATGGTTGAATGAATCAGTAAAACCAATATAATAATTTAATTATAGAAATTACTCCAACAACACCTCATACTCTTTTTGAGAATCCAGACGTAACACATCACCTTCCCAACATCCAGAAACGATGAGAAAGTGGTAAATGAAATTCTTAGGCCGGAAGTTTCGATTTAAAACCATGAATTATTGAAAATCTCCTGAACCTGTTGTCTATAAAAGAACTAATTAGTACTTTTGCACCCCTTAATTAAATTAATTTATTCGACGATGAAAAAACGTTATGAGACTGTTTTCATTTTAACTCCCGTTTTGTCTGAAGCAAAGGCAAAGGAAACAGCCGCCAAATACAAAAAATTGCTGTCGGATAACGATGCAAAAGTTCACAATGAAGAATCTTGGGGACTGAAAAAGCTCGCTTATCCTATTCAAAAAAAATCAACTGGTTTCTATTACCTGTTTGAATTCGAAGCTACCGGGGAAGCATTGGAAAAAATTGAACTTGCCTTTCGTAGAGATGAACGCATCATGCGATACTTAACAGTGAACTTAGATAAGCACGCTGTGGCATATTCAGAAAGAAGAATTGAAAGATTAAAAGGTGCAACCAAGGCTTAAGCCTTATTAAAGACTTAGAAAAATGGCAGAAAATAGTTCAGAAATCAGGTATTTAACTCCTCCTTCCATTGATATTGTAAGGAAGAAGTATTGCAGATTCAAGAAAAACCGAATTAAGTATATCGATTACAAGGATCCGGATTTCTTATTGCAATTCGTAAACGAACAAGGTAAAATTCTTCCAAGAAGAATTACCGGAACATCATTAAAGTATCAACGTAAAGTTTCACAGGCAATCAAACGTGCAAGACACCTTGCTTTGTTGCCATACGTGGATGATTTGCTTAAATAAGAGGAGTCATGGAAATTATATTGAAACAAGACGTAGAAAACTTAGGTTACAAAAATGATATTGTAACGGTTAAGGATGGTTATGGAAGGAATTTCCTTATTCCTAAGGGAATGGCTTATTTAGCTACACCTTCTAGTAAAAAGATGTTGGCAGAAGTTGTCAAGCAAAGTGCTCACAAAGAAGAGAAGCAAAGACAAGAAGCAGAAGAATTGTTGAGTAAATTGAATGATGCTAAAATTGCAATTCCTACCAAAGTAGGTGAGAACGGAAAGATTTTCGGTTCTGTAAATGCGATTCAATTAGCTAAAGCTTTAAAAGAACAAGGTTACACCATTGATCGAAAAATGATCACACTTCAAGGTGATGCCATCAAGGCAGTTGGTACTTACTCAGCAACAGCTAAATTGTTCAAAGATGTAGAGGCAACTATTTCATTTGAAGTAGTGGCAGAAGAATAAACATCAGACTACACAGATAAGAAAGCCATTTCGTTTCAAAGCGGAATGGCTTTTTTTATTTCAGTACATGCTGAATCGCGTTACTGACTTGCATTTACAGGTACAATTTATTATATTTGCCAATCGAAAAATGAGGGTATCAATGGGGCATGTTGGCGTTGGTAAGAGCATTTATCCTTGTTGAATTCTAACTGATTAAATCTTATATCATGGTATTTGACATTGAAATGATCAAGGACGTTTATCAACGTATCCCTTCAAAAGTAGGGGCAGCTCGCAAACTACTGAACAAACCACTTACATTAAGTGAAAAAATATTGTACAGCCATCTTTCGGCTGACACTGAATCCAAAGCCTTTATCAGAGGTGAAGATTATGTGGATTTTGTCCCTGACCGTGTGGCCATGCAAGATGCTACTGCGCAAATGGCCATGCTTCAATTCATGCAGGCAGGAAAAGCAAAAGCTGCCGTGCCTAGCACCATTCACGCGGATCACCTGATTCAAGCCAAAGTAGGTGCCAAAAAAGATTTGGAAACAGCCATCGTAGGTAACCGTGAAGTATATGATTTCCTTTCTTCCGTTTCCAATAAATATGGTGTTGGATTTTGGAAACCTGGTGCGGGAATTATTCATCAGGTAGTCCTTGAAAATTACGCCTTCCCGGGAGGTATGATGATTGGAACGGATTCACACACAGTAAATGCCGGAGGCCTGGGAATGGTTGCCATTGGTGTTGGAGGTGCGGATGCAGTTGACGTTATGGCTGGAATGCCTTGGGAATTGAAATTTCCAAAACTCATTGGTGTGAAACTCACCGGTGAAATGAATGGATGGACAGCTTCCAAAGATGTCATTCTCAAAGTAGCAGGAATTCTTACCGTAAAAGGCGGAACAGGATGCATTGTTGAATACTTCGGTGAAGGTGCAAAATCTCTGTCATGTACTGGAAAGGGAACCATCTGTAACATGGGTGCTGAAATTGGTGCAACCACATCTACATTTGGATATGATGATTCAATGGCTCGTTATTTGCGTGCCACAGGAAGAGCAGAAGTAGCAGATTTAGCGGATGACATCAGCGAGCATTTGACAGGAGATCCTGAAGTATATGCCAATCCGGAACAGTATTTTGATCAAGTGATTGAAATCAATCTGAGTGAATTGGAGCCGCATGTTAACGGTCCTTTTACGCCAGACTTGGCCACACCAATTTCACAATTGGGAGAGGTAGCTGAAAAAAACGGATGGCCTACCAAAATTGAAGTAGGACTGATTGGATCTTGTACCAATTCATCATATGAAGATATTTCAAGGGCCGTTTCATTGGCGGAACAAGCGGTGGATAAAAACCTGAAAGCCAATTCGGAATTTACCATTACACCTGGCTCTGAACAAGTAAGATATACCATCGAAAGAGATGGATTCATTGAGGTCTTTAATAAAATTGGAGCCAATGTATTTGCCAATGCTTGTGGTCCGTGCATTGGTCAATGGGACAGAGAAAGTGCCAAAAAAGGCGAGAAAAATACCATCATTCATTCCTTTAACCGAAACTTCTCCAAGAGAGCAGATGGAAATCCCAATACCCATGCATTTGTAGCCTCACCTGAATTAGTGACGGCCATGGCGATTGCCGGTGATTTGAGATTTAATCCATTGAAGGATACCTTGAAAAACGAAAATGGTGAAGACGTAAAATTGGATCCTCCAACAGGCGTTGAATTACCAGAAAAAGGATTTGATGTGGAAGATCCAGGCTTTCAGGCTCCTGCTCAAGATGGTAGTCAGGTTGAGGTCAAAGTGGATGCAGAATCAAAACGACTGCAATTGCTTACACCATTTGCACCTTGGGACGGGAACAACCTGATGGATATGAAGTTGCTCATCAAAGCATTTGGAAAATGTACCACTGATCATATCTCAATGGCGGGACCATGGTTGCGTTACAGAGGTCACTTGGACAACATCTCAAACAACTGTCTTATCGGGGCCATCAATGCCTTTAATCAAGAGGCAGACAATGTGAAAAATCAACTCACTGGTGAATACGGCGCAGTGCCGGATACACAACGAGCGTACAAAGCTGCCGGTGTTTCAACCATCGTAGTGGGCGATCATAATTACGGTGAAGGTTCTTCACGCGAACATGCAGCCATGGAACCCAGACACCTTGGCGTCAGAGTTGTATTGGTGAAGTCTTTTGCCAGAATTCATGAAACCAATTTGAAAAAGCAAGGAATGTTGGCGCTGACATTTGACAATGAAGCTGACTACGATAAAATCATGGAAGATGATTCCATCAGCATTATCGATTTGGATCAATTTGCACCAGGAAAACAGTTGACCATTGAATTGAAGCACGCCACTGGTCAAAAGGATACCATTAAAGTGAATCATACTTACAATGACAGTCAGATAGAATGGTTCAAACATGGTTCTGCATTGAATTTGATTCGCAAGCAAGCCAACGCTTAAATGTGATTTTTATCAACGGTCTATTTTCGTAGACGAGTGGTGCTGAACTTATGGATTTAAATCCTACTTTAGCAAACTTTACGCGCAAGGTTCAATTACTTATGGGAAAAGAAGGGAAAGCAGGTTATCTTATTCTGTTGCTTTTGTTTTTTTTGGTAACACAAGGGTTTGCCCAAACCGCCATTATCAAAGGGTTTGTTTTTGATGAAGAAACTGGAGAGCCTTTGATCTTTACCAATGTGGCAATTGAAGGGACAACCATAGGAGTTTCAACGGATGTTAACGGCTATTTTTCGCTTACCAAAGTTCCTGCAGGAACACACATGGTTGTTGTGTCTAGCATAGGATATGAAGATCAGCGTAAAGAATTTACGGTTAAAGACTTTCAGATTGTCAATACCAAATTGTTCGTCAAAAAATCAACCATCAAATTAAAGGCTGTTCAGATTTCTGCACGAAAACAGGAAAAGCAAAATACCGTTAAAATGTCGGTGACGAAACTTACACCTAAGGAGATGAGTAAGATTCCCACCATTGGTGGTGATCCTGATTTAGCACAGGTACTGCAAGTTCAACCCGGTGTTGTCTTTACAGGTGACCAGGGAGGTCAGCTTTACATCAGAGGAGGTTCGCCTATTCAAAATAAAGTTTTGTTGGACGGTATGACCATATACAATCCGTTTCACTCCATAGGGCTTTTCTCAGTGTTTGATACAGACATCATGCGAAATGCCGATATCTATACTGGTGGATTTTCCGCGGAATACGGAGGAAGAATATCTTCCATCATGGATATTACAACAAGAGATGGTAACAAAAACAGACTTTCAGGGAAAGTAGGTTTAACCACCTTTGGGGCAAAAGTGTTGTTGGAAGGACCGATTTCCAAACCAAAAGAAGTAGGGGGAGGAAGCACATCGTTATTGGTCTCGTATAAAAACTCTTATTTGGACCAGTCATCCGATGTTTTTTACTCTTACATTGATCAAGAACTTCCTTTTAACTACCAGGATTATTATTCAAAATTATCCATCAATGCCAAGGGCGGAAGTAAGTTGAATCTTTTCGGATTTAGTTTTAATGATGAGGCGAATTTTACGGGAATCACTGAAACACAATGGAACAACTGGGGTGTAGGAGCTAATTCACTGATTGTTCCGGGACAAGCCAAGGTGCTAATTGAATTGAACTTGTCGTATTCTGCCTATGAAATATCGCAAAGAGAAGCGGCCAACGAATCACAGGACTTAAGAAGAAGTGCCATTGACGGATTTTCAGTTGGAATGGACTTTACTTCGTTTTCCGGAAACGATCAAATCAAATACGGATTTGAAATGTTGGGTAACCAAACGGATTTCAGTTTTGTAAATAACATTGGAAGAACCATCGAGCAGGTTCAAAATACTACAGAACTTGCGGGATATTTTAATTATCGAATCAATGCAGGAAAGGTCATTATCGAACCAGGATTTAGGGTGCAGTATTATGCTTCTTTGTCAACTGTATCTCCTGAACCAAGGTTAGGATTTAAGTATAATGTGACCAACGATTTCAGAATTAAAGCGGCGGCAGGTATTTATTCTCAAAACCTGATTAGTGCCAACTCTGATAGGGACGTTGTGAATTTATTTTCAGGATTCTTAACAGGACCAGAGACACTTCAGGAAACGTTTGTAACCAAAAATGGTGATGTGCGAGATGTTACCCATAAACTTCAGAAAGCCAATCATTTTATATTGGGATTTGAAGAGGACATCACAGATAACATTGAGTTAAATATTGAAGGTTATTACAAAGACTTTACACAATTGTCCAACATCAACCGAAACAAAATTTACGACATCAGTGATGATACGAAACCCGCTGAATTGAGGAATGACTTTATCGTGGAAACGGGAGAGGCCTATGGAGTGGATTTTGTAGTCACCTACCGATTTGAGCACTTGAGCTTCTGGACGGTATATTCCATTAGTAAGGTGACACGTTGGGATGGTACTCAGGAGTATAGAACCGTGTTTGATAGAAGACATAATGTCAACTTGGTAGCATCGTATACTTTCGGAAAAGATTTGAATTGGGAATTTGGTGCGCGTTGGAACTTTGGTTCTGGTTTCCCTTTCACACAAACACAAGGGTTTTTCGAGAAATTGGTGTTTGATGATTTAACAGACGATTATACTTCACAGAACGGTGAACTTGGAATTCAATATGGCGAACTCAACGGTGCAGAATTGCCAACATATCATCGTCTGGATGTGAATTTAAAAAGGAGATTTTTGTTGACCGAAAATTCTATTTTGGAAGTAAATGCCAGTTGCACAAATGTTTACGATAGGCAGAACATCTTTTATTTCGATAGAGTCAGCTACAATAGGGTAGATCAATTACCGATTATGCCTAGTTTGGGAGTAAGTCTTAGCTTCTAATTTTTCTTGGAAATTTACCTCCTAATTTTTGTAAATACATTAGCTTTGAAGATCGGTAGAATTCGATAATTTTTTCGATCATTGGCACAATCAACTAAATACATTTTTGTTACCGGAGGTGTAACTTCTTCGTTGGGAAAAGGAATCATAGCTGCGTCACTTGCTAAGCTTTTGCAGGCAAGAGGATATTCTGTAACCATTCAAAAATTGGATCCCTACATCAATATTGATCCAGGGACATTAAATCCGTATGAACATGGTGAATGTTATGTAACCGATGATGGAGCAGAAACCGATCTTGACTTGGGACATTACGAACGCTTTTTAGATGTTCCGACTACCAAGGCAAATAATGTTACCACAGGGAGAATTTACCGAAGTGTCATTAACAAAGAAAGAGAAGGAAAATATTTGGGTAAAACGGTGCAGATCATTCCACACATCACGGATGAGATCAAAAACCGAATTCGAATGTTGGGAGATACCGGTGATTATGACATTGTCATAACTGAAATTGGGGGAACCGTAGGTGACATTGAGTCACTACCATTTATTGAAGCCGTTAGGCAGATGAAATGGGAATTGGGAAATGATTGTATTGGCATTCATCTCACATTGGTTCCATTTCTTGCAGCTTCAGGAGAATTGAAAACGAAACCAACGCAACATAGCGTTAAAGCGCTATTAGAACTTGGAGTTCAACCGGATGTTCTTGTATTAAGAACGGAACGTGTACTTGGACCGGATATTAAAAACAAAGTAGCTTTATTTTGCAACATCACACCTAAATCCGTTATTCAAGCCATAAATGTTTCCACCATTTATGAAGTTCCTTTATACATGCAAAAGGAAGAATTGGATAAAGAAGTCCTTGGAAAATTAGATCTTCCGTTGAAACAAGATCCTGAACTGAAAAGATGGACGGATTTCCTTAAAAGACATCAAAATCCAAAATTTGAAGTCAACATTGGCTTGATTGGAAAATACATTGAACTGAAAGACTCGTATAAGTCGATTGCTGAATCCTTTATTCATTCTGGAGCACAAAATGAATGCAAAATTAATTTGAAATGGATTCATAGTGAATCGATAACGGCGGACAATGTAAGTGAGAAATTGAATGACTTGCAAGGTATTCTCGTTGCTCCCGGATTTGGAAAAAGGGGATTAGAGGGCAAAATAGAAGCAGTGAGGTTTGCTCGTGAAAACAAGGTTCCATTTTTAGGAATTTGTTTGGGTATGCAATGTGCGGTCATTGAATTTGCAAGAAATGTATTGGGATTAAAAGGTGCTCATTCCACGGAGGTAGATGAAAATACTCCTCATCCCGTCATAGATATTATGGAAAATCAAAAAAACATAACTGATCTTGGTGGGACAATGAGATTAGGGGCCTACACCTGTGTTCTTGAAAAAGATTCTTTGGCATCTAGAGCTTATGGTTCTGAAAACCTTGAAGAAAGACATCGACATCGTTATGAATTTAATAATGATTACCTCGAAAGATTTGAAAATGAAGGATTTGTAGGAGTAGGTAAAAATCCCAAAACCAATCTGGTTGAGGTAGTAGAATTAAAAGATCATCCTTGGTTCATTGGAACACAGTTTCATCCAGAATACAAGAGTACAGTCATCAACCCGCATCCATTGTTTATTTCATTTGTCAAAGCAGCAATGGAAGTCAAAATCCCTGTTCACTAATTTGACATAGCGTTTTCATATATGACACGCTAAGTCTATCTTTGCCACCTTTATTACCAGATTTCATGGATAAAAATTCAGTCATTGGACTATTATTAATTGCAGCCATTCTCATTGGTTACACGTATATGACTGCTCCCACGCAAGAAGAAATTGAGCAACGAAGAATTGAAAGGGAAATGGCCGCCCAGGCGGAAAAGGCTGAGCAAGCAACCCAAGATGACATCACTGCAACAGAGGCTAATGTATCAGCAGAGATTGCAGTTCAGGATACCTTGATTAGCGATTCATTGCAAAACGTAGAGCGAATTCAAAATTATGGTGTCTTTGCAAATGCGTCGGTTGGCGAATTGTCTTATTTCCAAATTGAAAATGAATTGATGATATTGACCTTGTCCAATAAAGGTGGTCGAATTGTCAATGCTGAATTAAAAGATTACAAACGATACGATTCATCCGCTTTGTTGTTGTTTGATGAATGGAATTCAAGATTTTCACTTGATTTTTTCACAGCAGGAAATAAAAACATTACAACGGATTCCCTTTATTTTAGCACAGACGATGAGTCTTTTTCCGTTACGGGAGAAGATGTTAGAACATTTAAATTTCGTGCTTATGCCGGTTCACGGGATAAATTTTTGGAGTTTGCCTATACCATGCGAGGCAATGACTTCATGGTCGATTTTGAATTGAGTTCAAATGGTTTGCAACCCTTGTTGGCCAGGAATCAAGAAGAGTTTGAATTGAACTGGATGATCAACGCTCCTTCACAAGAAAAGAGCATGGAGCTGCAACGTCAGGCCACCACAGTATATTACAAATACGTTGATCAGGATATTGATTACATATCAGAAACATCTGATGACAAAGAAGACCTGGAAGCTTCCGTTCAATGGATAGCATTCAAACAACAATATTTCACGGCGGCCATAATCGCAGAGGATCATTTCGATAAGTACAATGCGGTCATCGAAACCAAGACCGATGAAGAAAGTAAATACGTCAAACGACTTTCTACCCGATTATCCGTACCTACAGATTTTGTAGACAGAGAACCTTTTAAGACGTCCTTCTATCTTGGACCTAATCATTTTCAAACCATGTCTTCCTATGATATGGATTTGGAAAGATTAATTCCATTGGGTCCCTGGATATTTGGATGGGTAAATAGAATTGCGGTCATACCCATTTTCAACTGGTTGGATAATTACATTCTTAGTTACGGAATCATCATTTTGATTTTGACAATTATCATCAAGTTGGTGTTGTTTCCAATCACGTATAAAACGTATGTATCCAGTGCAAAAATGAGGGTGTTGAAACCAGAAATCACTGAAATTTCTGAGAAGCACAAGGATGATCCAATGAAAAAGCAACAAGCTACAATGAACCTATACAGGCAAGCCGGGGTAAATCCTTTGGCGGGCTGTATTCCGTTGCTGATTCAAATGCCCATATTATTTGCCATGTTTCGGTTTTTCCCTGCCTCCATTGAGCTGAGACAAAAGAGTTTCCTTTGGGCAGATGATTTGTCTACATATGACTCCATATTGGAGTTACCATTTGAAATTCCGTTGTATGGAAGCCATGTAAGTTTATTCACGTTGTTGATGGCTATTTCCATGATTTTTTATACCCGTATGAATAACAATATGGGAATGGGAGGAGCAGGAGGAGAGGCTCAGATGGCACAAATGAAAATAATCATGTACCTTATGCCTGTGATGATGTTGTTTTTCTTCAACCGTTATTCATCTGGATTGAGTTATTATTACCTGGTGGCAAATGTGGTTACTATGGCTCAGCAATTTGCCATTAAGAATTGGATCATTGATGAAGATAAAATTCACAAGCAGATTCAAGCGAATAAGAAAAGACCGGCATCAGCAAAAAAATCGCGCTTCCAAAAAAGATTGGAAGAGATGGCCAAACAAAAAGGATATAAACCCCAACGTTGATATGGGAAAATGGATTTTTATATTTTTTACGGCGTGGATGTTCGGAGCTTGCTCCGGTTCGCTCTACGTTACCGAAACTACATCTGATGGTCAGGAAATCATCCGAGATGAAAACGGAACAATTATCAATGTGCAGGAAGGAAAAGTAGAACACCCTACGGAAATGCCTCCCAAGGAAAATGTAGAGAATACGAATTTATCTGAAGAGTTGTTTGTTGAGTTTAGAAGAACTTCATGTTACGGTCGATGTCCTACCTATAACGTGTATGTTTATCACGACGGAAGAGCCACTTATGAAGGTGTGCGATTTACGGATAGAACGGGTAAATGGGAAGCCGAATTAAGTGATTATCAGATGCAACACATCAAAAATCTGGCTAATGATCACGGTTATTTCAATTTTGAGAAAAAGTATGATCGCGGCATCAGTGATGTGCCTTCTTGTTTTACTACGGTGAGTTTTGACGGTCGAACGCATTCTATTCATAATAGAACGGATGCGCCTGAACTTTTGATTTCTTTTGAAAAAAGATTGGACGATTTGTGGGAAGAACTTGAATGGGTTACTACCGAGCCAACCGGTGCTCCCGCCGAGGAGTAAGTCATTCGTCGATTTCCAATCCCGCTATTGTGGCAGCCGCCACTGAAAAAATACTTACAAATCCGGCAATAAACGACCCCAAAAACGGAATAAAAAGAAAAATTCCGAATACCGACCCTATTGTAGTTACTAAGATTTTGTTTTTACGTACAAACGAAATGCTACTTCCCATTGTTCTGTTTTGTCTTTCATTGTAGTAATCTATAAATGAGAATCCATAGAAATAAGCCGAAACAAAAAAGATGGCAAACGGAGATACAAATCCAATGATCGGTATCAGGCCAACCAATAGTAAAACCAACGTGATTGCCATTTGAATAACAAAATTACGCAGCACCACAATGATACCCCTGATGATGTTCTTAATGAATAGATTAAACTTAAAAGGGAAACGCCTTCCAGAAAAATGCTCTTCTATCACTTCTGAAAAATAGGCCATCACTGGTGAAAGTATTATCAGTGTGATATATCCTCCCACCATGGCATAAACAAAAAAGTACAATATTCGAATGCCGATGTAGAATGTATAGAACATCACTTCTTGTATCCAACTGGAATCTTTTTCCAATTCAAATAATTCTTTTGTCCAGGAAAAAACAGAATCCGTGAGCGCTTCAACAAAACTTACAGAAGCATAATATCCTATTAACAATACCAATAATTGAATAACAAACGGTATAATTAATACCCACATCAGGCCATGCTTGGTCATGACATCCATGGCCTTTACATATGCTTGAAATCCTTTTTTAACCCCTTTCATTTTTGCAATACCTCTTGAACTGATTTGTTAAAATAATATTTTCGTTTTAATCCGCTCAATTCGTAATTTTGTAGATTCTTTTTTAACCAGATATGTCTGCATCAACACCCTTAAAAAATATATCACCAATTGATGGTCGGTATAGTGATAAAACGCAAGAATTAAGTCAATTTTTTTCAGAAGAAGCGCTCATTCGGTATAGAGTGTTTGTGGAAATTAAGTATTTATTGGCGCTTGCTAAAATGCCTATACCAAGATTGAGCGACATTACCGAAGATCAGTGTAAACAAATTCAACAGATTTTCGATCAATTTGATGGAGCTGCGGCTGAGAAAATCAAAGAAATTGAAAAAACCACCAATCATGATGTCAAGGCCGTTGAATACTATATCAAAGAACAACTGGCAGAATTTGGATTGGATGAAGTAATTGAATATGTGCATTTTGGCTTGACTTCTCAAGACATCAACAATACGGCAGTTCCATTGTCATTAAAAGATGGGATCAATGATCATTTCATACCTGAATTGCAGCACATCATTGATCAATTGAGATCAATGGGCAACCATTGGTCGGAAGTATCTATGTTGGCCAGAACTCACGGTCAACCGGCATCACCCACAAAAATGGGTAAGGAAATTAACGTCTTCAGTGAGCGCTTGGAAGTGCAACTTGACATGTTGAAATCCATTCCGTATTCGGCAAAATTTGGAGGGGCAACAGGAAATTTAAATGCGCATCTGGTAACGTTTCCAGATACGGATTGGCTAAAATTTGCCAATGATTTCGTAAATAATGATCTAGGGTTGAGTCGTTCGCAGACCACTACACAAATTGAGCATTACGATAACTTGGCAGCTATTTTCGACAGTTTGAAAAGAATCAATACCATCTTGATTGATCTTTGTCGGGATATCTGGACATATATTTCCATCAATTACTTTACGCAGAAAACCAAAAAAGGCGAAATCGGTTCGTCTGCCATGCCACATAAAGTGAACCCTATTGATTTTGAAAATGCAGAGGGGAATTTGGGAATAGCAAATGCCATGTATGAATTCTTTGCATCTAAACTTCCAATTTCAAGAATGCAGCGTGATTTGACTGATTCTACGGTATTGAGGAACATTGGAGTTCCTCTGGCACACACTTTTGTAGGATTGAAATCAATCATGAAAGGACTTCACAAAATCGACCTCAACGAAAGTGCCTTACGGGCAGATTTGGAAAATAATTGGGCTGTTGTATCTGAGGCTATTCAAACTATTTTGAGACGTGAGGGAATTGAAAACCCCTATGAAGTTTTGCTCAATTTAACACGTGGCAATCAACATATCAATGAAGAAAGCATTAAGGTATTTATAGCTTCTTTGAATGTTTCTGAAGAGGTAAAAAAAGAGCTCTTGCTAATTTCTCCACACAACTATACCGGCATCGCCTAACTACGTTATTTGCTCTTTTTGGTTATACTCCTTATTTTTGGGTATGACACGATTTTTTCCTGTTTTCAGAACCTGGATATGGGGAATGTGTTTAGTGGCCATTCCAATTGCTTCATTCTCACAAGGTATATCTTCCATTGTTTATAAGAAGCCTGAACCCTATGGTGGGATAGAACAATGGAAGAATTATCTCAGAAAGGCAATGATTTACCCGGATTCTTCCTTGAACCATGGAGTAGAAGGGGAAGTTGAATTTCATTTCATTGTGTCCGACAAAGGAAAGGTGAGGGGAGTTAAGGTACTTCATGAGATGAGTTTGGAAATTCAAAAGGAAGCTGAACGACTTTTTCATAAAATATTGTGGATACCCGCTATTTATCATGAAGATTATTATGAAAGTGAAGCTACTTTCAAGATAAAATTTGACATCAAAAAATACCATAAGTGGTGTAAGAAAAGGGGGTATGTGAATTTTCCGCAATATGCACATGCAGAAAGTTCAAGTTTTAAGGTTTACGAAGAGCAAGAGTTGGATCTATTACCTCAATGTGTGTTTAAAAAAGCTGACATGCGATTGGAACATTTTTTAATGGATAATTTGCGTTACCCTTCGGAGGCTTATAGTAGAGGGTTGGAAGGGTATGTAATTATGTCGTTTGTTATTGAACCCGATGGATTGGTATCCAACATTCATGCGGAGGCTCCATTGGGTGGTGGTTGTGTGGCTGAAGCTACCAGGCTAATTGGTTTATTGACTTGGGAGCCGGGGCAGATAGATGAAAAACGTGTCAGGACAAAAAAGAATGTGCGAATCGATTTTCAACTTCCGGTTGATCAATAGCGTGGATTGAGTCTTTTTGAAACAATTATTTAATTCCTAAATTCTTAAATATTTCTTAAAATCACGTGAATATCTGAAAAAAGTGATTGACATTATTGTTATAAATAATTGATTATCAATAATTTGAATCCTCCATGTTTTGAATGAGGGAATATTTGATTGTATCTAGTTTTTGCACAATTCTGGTATTATTAAATTCATAGTAAGTGGTTACCACGTCTAGATTAGGGGGGCTTTTTAGAACGAGTTCGTAAAATAATTATTACTTTGGCAAGATAATCTTAACCGTTTTTTAACACTATGAAGAAATTATTTACATTTATTATTGCTGCTTGTGTAGCAAGTGTTGGGTATGCACAATATTGGTACGTGCCTTACATTGATGCCGGTGAGAATCCCGGTGGATTGAATACTACTGATGAGTTTCCATTAGGTGGTGGTCTTAGTTCAGTTTGGTCTTCTATTTTAGGACCTTCTACTTCTGCTACTTACTCTGGACCTCAATCTATACCTTTTAGCTTTAGCTTTAATGGTAACTCAGTTACACAATATAAAGTGTCTAACACTGGTATTGTAACGTTTGATGTTGGTTCTGTTGTGCTTCCAGTTTTTGGAATGCAGACATTGCCATCTACCAGCATTCCTGATAATTCTGTAGTAATTACAGGTATTGAAGGAACAGATGCTGCTAGTGCAGATAACGTTGTTGCTCAGACATTTGGTAATGCACCAAATCGTCAGCATTGGGTAATGTTTGCTTCTTACACTATTAGTGGTGTAGCAAACTCATGGACTTATTGGTCAGTTGTTTTCGAAGAAACAACAAACAAAATTTACATTGTTGACCAACGTCATAACTCAACAAATGCTTTTGTAACTGCTGGAATTCAAATTAATTCCTCTACAGCTTACACAATTGGAACTGGTGCTTTAGCTCCTAATGCTGGAACTGATGCAACTCCAAGTGACAACACGTACTATGAGTTCATCCAAGGTACACAACCTGGAAATGACTTAACTGTTACTGACGTTTCTGTAAATACTATTCAAGTATTGTCTGAAGCGCCATATAACATTACAGGTACTATTTTCAACAGAGGAGCTAATGCAGTTTCTTCTTTTGACTTACATTACACAATTGATAACGGTACTGCTGTTACTGAGAATGTGACTATGAGTATTCCAACTTTCGGAACATACAACTTCACACACGCTACCCAGTGGACTCCTGCTGCTATCGGAAATTATACAATTGAGGTTTCTACTTCTAATCCTAACGGTTCTGCGGATGACGATCCAACAAATGATGCAATGTCAAAAGACGTTGTTGTTGCTGAGACTGTTCCAGACAGAATTGTATTGATTGAAGAAAAAACAGGAACATGGTGCGGATGGTGCCCAAGAGGACACGTTGGAATGGCACACATGTGGGATAACTACCAAGGTTCTGTTGCTCCAGTAGCTGTTCATAACGCTGACCCAATGGTTGACGCTACTTATGATGCTTCTATCGGTTCTGTTGCTCCAGGTGGATATCCAGGTGGTGTTGTTGATAGAATCATGCCTTTGGATCCTAATGCAGATGACTTAGAAGCTGCTCATACGGAAAGAATGGCAATTGCTCCTATGGTTGACGTAAAAGTTCCTGAAGTATCTATTGATGGAAACTCTATGTCAGTTACTGTTAAAGCTGAATTTATCGGTGAGTTTACAGGAGATTACAGAATCAACGCTATCGTAACTGAAAATCATGTTACTGGTACGGATGCTGGTTATGCTCAAGTGAACTACTATTCAAACAATATTCCTCTTTCAGGTGCTGGACACAACTGGTTTACTGCTCCAGACCCTGTTCCTGCTTCTGATATGGAGTACGATCACGTAGGACGTGAACTTCTTGGAGATTTCTTAGGATCTGCTGGAACTATTCCTGCAACAACTACTGCTGGAATGGAATATTCTAAGACGTACAACTACAACATTCCTACTGAAGAGAATCCTGATAACTATGTGGTTATTGCTGTAGTAACAGATAACAGTACAAACGAAGTATTGAACGCTAACTATTGGTCTCCTTGGTTGGGAGTTGATAACAGTGGTCAAACTAAGTTTAACGCTGAGATTTTCCCTAACCCATTTACTGATGTAACATATTTGAACCTTGGTTTGAAAGAAGCTACTGAAGTACAAATCAAAATGATTGATGTACTTGGTAAAGTTGTTTACAGCTCTACTCCTTCTGTTTACCAAGCTGGAAATAATGTTATCGAATTAAATGGTAACGATTTGAAATCTGGTGTTTACTACGTAACTGTAAACGCTGAGGGTACTACCTTAACTAAAAAAGTATTGTTAGATAAATAATATCTAATAGACTTACATTAGAAAAGAGGCGATTTTTCGCCTCTTTTTTTTTGCTTCAAACTCCACATGAATCCTACAATCAAGTTCATTGAGTTGATAACTTTGTTGAAAATCATTCTGAAACCACATTCATACTGGTCTGTATAACACTTTACTTTGTGCAATACGTGACCCTTGTATGTTTAAGATATTCAAGAAAAAGAAGCTAAATGAGCAGCTGGTTTCCAGACTGTTTGTTAATAGATTGCTTGAAATGGTGGATGAAGGATTTGGTGATGTGGTTGAAGCCATTAACGAGGCTCCGGAGTTTGTCAAGTCTCCAGAAATCACCAAAACGGAATCTCAAAAATTCTTATTCATTGCACTAGCAGGAAACTTGCTATTGATTCCCAGACATCTTCCTGCTCACGTTGACAACCGAATAACAAACGCAATCATCAATGAATTGTGCATTGTCTTTCAACGGGATAAAGACAAGATTCAACAACTCATCAATAATTACCAATCGTTCTTGTCAAAAGTAAATCACCCTTCAGACAACATTCTGTATGGAATGTCTAAATCAATTTTTTACAAATACGAATTGGCTGCGTTTCAAGAAGAATATTTTCGCAATATGAATGCACCCAATCCACTGCTGCTAAAACGATTAGATGAAGTGGTAGAACATTTCGTATTCGATTGGAAAGATCTTTCCGATCAGTATCAAATTAGTTAATACTAAAGTGTTTCTTAGCCATTTCGACAATTTCGTCACCAATGGCCAAACAAGCAGTTGCTGCAGGGGAAGGAGCATTTAAAACGTGCAGACTTGCCGCTTTGTATTCAATTTTGAAATCATCAATCATTTCTCCGTCATTTCCCAAAGCCATAGCACGAACTCCTGCTCTTCCCGGTTTAATGTCTTCCATTTCCAAAGAAGGAATTAAGCCTCTTAATCGCTCCAAAAACAGCTTTTTTGAGAAAGCTCGTTTGTATTCGTCCAGGCCAAATTGCCAATGCTTCATAAATAACTTCCAGGTACCCCCAAATGTCAAGGCATCAACTGTGTCTTTTAAATTGAAATCTGTTTTTCCATACCCTTCTCTCTTAAACGTAAACACAGCATTTGGGCCACATTCAATTTCTCCATCTACCATTCGGGTAAAATGTACACCTAGAAATGGAAATTTAGGGTTAGGGACAGGGTAGATCAAATGTTTTACTTTATGCTTTCCTGAATCGGTTAGTAAGTAATAATCACCTCGAAACCCAACTATGCGCATGTCCAAATCTACATTGTCCTTCTTTGCCAATCGATCGGACTGAAGCCCCCCGCAAAAAATCATATTTTTTGCCTCATATGTATTTTTTGAGGTGTAAATGGTGGTTTGTTCTTCACCTCGTTCAAATCGTAAAACTTCTTCACCCAATACAACCTTGCTATCTGATTGTTTTTCTGTTACGATATTGGCCATGGTTTCTGTGGTGCCTCTGAAATCGATTATTCCAGTACAAGGCACTCGTATACCCGCAATGCCAACACAATGAGGTTCAATTTCTTTTACCTGTTCTCCGGTTATTTTTTCAATGCCCTCAGTTTGATTAGCTAGCCCGTTTTCAAAAATCTTATCCAAATAAGGTAATTCCGATGACTGAGTAGCAACTACTACTTTACCACATACATCATGCTGAACGCCATGGGTTTTCGCAAATTCAACCAATTGCCTTCTTCCACTAACACACGTTTTGGCTTTAATGGAACCGGGTTTGTAATAAAGCCCCGAATGAATAACCCCAGAGTTGTTACCGGTCTGATGATCAGCCAATCGATTTTCCTTTTCAATGAGGAGAATTTTCAAATTTGGGAAAGCGGTTTGAAGTTTGTACGCAGCAGCTGTACCTACAATTCCACCACCTACAATGGCAATGTCAAAAACCATGAATTTCTAATTTGGCACCAAAATTAACCAATTGCCTCCGATTGAGACTTATAAGTTTCTTTTTTTGGAACAAGAAATAATAGAACAATCCCCACAACAAAGAAACTGGCTAGTGCAAAGATGCAATTTCGTGCAGACCCGGTAAGCTGTAGAATAAATCCATAACTGAATATTCCTAGAACGATGCCCATTTTTTCACATACATCATAAAAACTGAAATAGGAAGAATGATCTTGAGTAGTGGGAAGAAATTTAGAATAAGTAGAGCGCGAAAGCGATTGTACACCGCCCATTATAAATCCCACCAAGGCTGCCAGTCCATAAAACTCAATTGGTTGTGTGATGATATACCCTATGTAACACGTAACAATCCAAATGGCTACAATTGCAGTAAGCGCTTTAACATTTCCAATTCTGGCAGACATGAACGCCCAGAAATAAGATCCGCCAATAGCTATCAGTTGTATAAGTAATATACTGATGATTAAACCTTCTTCAGGCATATCTTTAATTTCATCCTTTCCGTACGAAGCCGCCAAATACATGATGGTTTGAACTCCCATGTTGAACACAAAAAACGCCCCCAAATATCGAGGCAGCCTTCTCATTTTCGTTAGTTCAATAAACACTGTTTTTAGTTCCGTATAACCTTTTATCAGGTAATCTTTGTCAGTTACTTTTTTATCAAATGATTTATCAGGCAATCTACGGAAGGTAATTTGAGCAAATCCGGCCCACCAGATGCCCACAGATACAAAACACAAGCGAGGAGCAAGCCCGGGTTCCGTTATCCCAAAACTCTCACCAAACATCACAAGAATCAGATTCAGAATGAGTAAAATGACACTTCCAATGTATCCAAGAGAATATCCTTTAGCGCTGACTTTATCTTGTTCTTCAGGTTCGGCAATTTCTGGTAAATACGCATTATAAAAAACCAAACTCCCTGAAAATCCCATGCTTGCCAAAGCCACCATAGACAAACCAAAATAGATGTGTTCGGGATCAAAAAAGTACAAAGCGGCACTGGCAATGGATCCTAAATAACAAAAGAACTTCATGAAGATTTTTTTGTTATCTACATAATCTGCAATCCCTGATAACAGAGGTGTTACCATGGCTATCAATAAAAACGAAAACGAAAGTGTATACGAGTACAATGACGTATTGTCAATCAGAAAGCCAAAAAATTCCACCTTATTGGAAATGGCCTCTCCTAAATCATTATAGGTGGTAGTTATGTTTTCATAAAATATGGGAAAAATGGCTGTTGTAATGGACAACGCATATACAGAGTTGGCCCAGTCATACATTGCCCACGCATTGATGATTTTTTTATTACCCTTTTCAATCATGGTTGGTAACAGTTATTGCAATAGTCTTCTTTGATATCTTGATTGATGAGCAATTGGAAACTCATATTGGGCTTTCCAAAAAGCTCACAATATTCAACAGGATTTTTATCATGTGCTTGCAGTAAAAATTGCTGCAATTGTTTGTCTTTCACCTGCTTTTTGTCATATATCGCAATTTTGAGAAATGAAAACAAAAATTCTTCAGAAGCTTCACCCGAACGAACGTATGGCAACATCAATTTAATGGCCCAATCCAATCGCATTTGAAACATAAAATACAACGCCATTCTATACGATTCATCTTGATTTAATCGGGTTCGGAATACGAACTTCTTAACTTCCTTTAATGACTTTTCCCGCATTCTTACATCTTCTCTCTCGTAATAGAAATCTGCAGCAATCAGATGGTAATTAAGTAAAAGACGATTTACTTTCCAGTTGTCAATTTTTGTGTTGTACAAGCGTTTGATATCCTTTAACAAGTCTTTGGGTTCGTTGATCTTCGCTTCCTCATCAATTTGCAGATAGTAATTGTCCAAAGACCAATAATATAGTTTTATCAACTGCTTATTGTAATTCAAGTGTGCATTTTTAGGTGTCACCCCTAGTAATGCTTGGATGTTCATGTTTAGCTTTTCCAAAATACTATCCAAATTATGACCACTATAGTAGCGCATGGTAAAGGCTACTTTGTTACTGGCCATTGGAATGTTTTCTGGAAAATGTGGGATGTGGTTGTCAAACAACACATCGGATGATAGATTGCCTTTTTCAACTTCCCTGAACATTTTGGTTTGTATACCCAAAGCCCTGACATTTTCTTTATTTTCAATAGCCTTTTTAAATAACCCGGCGAGTTTGTCATTTTTTAATGAATCAACAAAAATGGATTCCACATCGATGGTAATTTCTGCTTTTCGTTGATCAGCCAAATATGGCTCCAGATCATACCCCAATGAATCAGAATTGACAAGATTTCTTAATTGTTCATTATTCAATCCCTTAAATTCTGCAGCAAATGGTGAATCAGCGATAGCAGATCGGAAGCCATCCCAGTTTTCAAAAGTTTCTATTTTGGTTTGGACTTTTTGCAACTGGTATTCCTGAATTGCCAACAAGATGCTCTTTGCGCGTTTTTCTTGCAGCTTCAGGTTACTTGCTGCATTGCCTTCAATAGAAGAATAAGCCTTGATATGAATGTTTTTTATGTCAAATCGATTTAACTGAATGGAATCCAGAAAAGGCTTCATGTCTTCCACATTGTAATCGTATTTATTCTTTTCAAATGGAACCACAAAGTTCAGATGCTTGTGCAACGAATCAATTTTTGCACTAACCGAAACGGTATCTACGGCAAAGTCCATGTCCAGAATCCGCAGGTTTTCACCGTCAAGGTTGTTCCTCTTGATATTTTCACAAACACATTTGGATTTCATCACCAAAAGGTTGGTTTCAATGTCATTGGTATCAATGCCCTGAGGAATTGCGCCAAGATAAACCAAGATTTCGCCTTGTTCTTTGTATGGGTTTTTTCTGAAAATTTTCCCTTTGTATACCGGTTTCAACAAATAACCATTGTGTATTCCGGAAGGGTGTAATTGATTTCCTTCTTCACATGAAAATTGAGAACGTTCAATAATTTCTACCGCAAGTCCATCTTTGTTTGAAGTCAGAAAACCTTGCACCAAATTGAGATTGTGGAAATAAAACCAAATTCCTCCGTCTTTATAGAAAAGTGCATCTGACATTAATTGAGGTAAAAATTCGAATTTTCTTTCGAGGTCTCGACAATATGCCATATCATAAGCATTTAGTCGATGGGCTTTTTTGTGATACTTTAAATTTTCGATTTTGATATAAGGTGAAACCCCCATATCAATAGTGATGAATACCAATTTTTCCACTGGGTGCATGGCGGTGCCAATTCCGACATGATAAAACGTTTCGTCGAGCAATAATTTCTTGTCATGTCTGCTGTAAGTCCATTGTTCAAACAGCGCATTGGCTACCTCTTCATAGGTATTTAACTGCTCTTTTTTCTTATGGCCTTTTAATCGGAGTTTAACACCTGTCTGAATGACCAGATTCACCTCTTCAATCTCACTGTAAAGTCCTCCCTCTTGTCTGGCTCTTAATTCAGGTGTAGCTAATTTGGCCTTACTTCTTGCCGATTGGGCTTCTAACAAATGGGCATTGTAATTCGCCTGATCCATGGCAGTTTGCTCAAGCAAATCGTCATGTAATAGCGCCCTTGAGCCCTTTTCCGTGCGATAATCATTCAGCTTCTTTAGAAATAAAGAAGACAGATATTTTTTATCAAAATTTTCGGCATCAATTCGTTTTTGTGCGTTCAAATGAAATGCACAAAAGCACAAAACAACGAAACAGATACGCTTCACCCTCAGGAATAGGTAATTGCTGTTAGCAGAAATCGAGAGGGCTGGTTTAATAATGATATTTATTAGAAAATTGTGAAACCGAACTAGTTATACTTTACTTCTACGACCATGTTCTTTCCTCTGTTCTCTTTGGTACCGGATGTATCTAAAGGGCTGTCTGCTCCAGCATCAGTCTTTTTGATGCGATCTTGTTTTACACCTTTTGTAACGAGGTATTTATTTACGGCAGACAAGCGTTTCGCAGATACACCGGAAAGTTTTGCTTCCATCTTATCAATATGACTAATGATTTCAACTGACGAAGTGGGATTTCCTTTTAAGTATTCAGCCACCTCATCCAATTTTTTACCATCTGCTGCGGAAATGACATTTTTCCCAGGATCAAAACTCACAATCACTGTTTCCTTCGCTTTCTTTTCAACTTTTTTCTCCCCAACTACAGTTCCATCACTACCAATAAAGGTTGGCTTAGGCGCGTCTTTATCGTTACTTGCAAAAGATTCCTCCTGCTTGTTCATATCAGCGAACGCAAAGTTTCCTTTTTCACATTTGCAGTTTTGTGGTGTTCCTCCAATTTCTACAGAGATATCATCGATATAGTAATATCCATTTCGTATTTGCGCTTGTGTAAATCCTGGAGGTCTTTTCACAGGTTTATTAGGCGTAGATAACATATCACCAAAATTTCCAATGGTGATATATTTTTCTCCACCTTCGGCACGATAGATACGGCAAATTGGTTCCCAATCCCATTGTTTTTCAAAAACACGATTTAAACTATGTATGATTTGCGGCTGATAATCCAAACGCTCATCGGTTTCACTTCCAATGGAATCCTTACTGATGTATAAACCAAGATTCGCACTGGCATATTTGGATAAATCTGCAAAACTTACCCAAAAACGCACACAATAATCTCCCTTGATCATGGGATACTTTAACTTGGTTGTCAGATAAGATCTGGCTTCTTTACCTTTAGGACTATATACTAATATACCGGCATAATTTTCTCCGGAATGTGCCTTTTGCTCACCGTATTTATTGACTGGAGATCTGTATTCCGGATCTTTGGTTTTGGGTGTAAATAAATCCGGAAATTCCTTTGTCCCAGGGACCCATGGATCCGCAAGTAATATTTCTCCTTTTCCTTTTACTTTTTTATCTACATCCTCAAACCCTGGATTCCAAACCAGATTTTGAGCCGATACACTCATTGCCAATAATTGAATGACAAATACAATAGCTAAATTCCTAAACATATGTATGGGTTTATTTTGACTGCCTAAATTATAAATATGTTTAAACCTTCACAAATAACAAGATTTAAATAATTCACTTAAGTAAAGACAAGATTCATGCCATTTATGTAGCATATCTTCCATTTATCATGGAATTAACAAATAAATTACATAAACGGCTGAAAATGAGATTGCAACGGTAGTTAATGACGTTTTTATTGTGTTTAGATTTATATAAATTCTTAAACAAACAGTCATGAAATCGTTCATTTATACCACATTAATAACCCTCTTATTTTGTGAATTGACCTACGCGCAGCAACAGGCCGTTTTCCCTAATTATGTTGAAATTTCTGAAAATCCCAACAAGGAAAAATCTACCAATACATTGTATCAAAGAGCAAAAGATGACATCACCGGGTGGTATAATTTTGGTCAGGAATTATATGATTTAGGCGGCAATGTTGATTGGATTCGGAATGTATTGTTTCCTGATTCAACAGTTTTGGTTGAATTTTCAGGTGGAGTGACAGGCCCAGTGTGGAAACATTCATTAGGTCAGGTATTTGATCCCACTTCTGGTTATTTTGCACTCGATGATCCTGCAATTCCCGCTTATGCAGAATACTCATTGGATTCAATTCGTGTTTATTACCGATACAATCGCTTTCAGACAGCTCTTCCAGACACATTGGTTATTCAGTTTTACAAGGAAGAAAATTTAACACAAGGCCATTTTGGTACCGCAGGACAAACCGACTACTATGCCTATGCCAATTCAGGATTTGATCACAAGACAGTACTAGGCACCGGAGAAAATAAAAAAATCACCTATGTATTAGAGAACAAGGATATAGCAGAATCGACTTCTGTGCTTACGTTTCCCGTTGAATTGAACATTGACAAAGGTGAAGTCTTTGGTGTTACGTTTACTTATTTTCCAGGCAATCCATATAACCAGGGAGATACCATTGATCCGTTGTATGCTCCTGCGCCTGCTAACCGAATCAATGCTTTTACCATCTTCGAATTCAGAGATAAAAGCAAGGTACAAGATGTAGATATTTTGAATAATGGTATGGTAGCCAGAACTTCTGTGCGATATAACCACGACAATCAAGGATGGAATGGTATGTATATCCCAGGGCAGGCGTTCTTTAACTTAACCTACCATCTTGATGTAGACTTTCATGTAACTTCATTGAATGTGCCTATTGGAATTGACGAAATACAAACCAATCAATTCGCCTTATTTCCAAATCCTGTTTCTGATAAAATTTCAATTGGCACATCCAATGATATGCGAAACGTTGAGATGGTGATTAAGGATATGATGGGAAGGCAAATTTTAAATGAGTTTATAAATGAATTTGATCAACCAGTTGAGATCGATGTTTCATCGTTGAAATCAGGTACTTATCAAGTAATTTTTACTACGGATAATTACGTAGAAAACATTCTTTTTATAAAGAACTAGTGAAAACTTATGATCCTAAAGTGCAGATGATCAAAGTGCTATGTGGTTGACAATATTTTTTTCACTCATTACAATATTATCATAAAATGAACGTTTGAAAAGGAATTATACTACTAACACTTAAATTTAGTCGAGATGAAAAATAAAACGACCATTTTATTTTTGACCTCACTACTTATGAATTATTTTACTTCTGAACTATTTTCACAAACATTCTTAAACCATGATGAAATAGTAGAAATTCCATTCTTGAAACCGGCTCCAACAGATTTGGCTATGGCCAATCAAAAAGAAGACGTGATTGGCTGGTACAATTATGGTAAAGAAATTCGTGAAGTACATGGAAATACGGATTATTTGTCGTATTTCATTTTTCCGGATTCAACCGTACTTGGACAGTTTAGTACGAATTATCAATACATTAAGTCGCATTCAATTGGTCAGGTATTCGATCCAACTTGTAGAAATTATGGACTGGACAACAAGCCATTACCAAAATCTGTAGATTATACCGTTGATTCTGTAAGATTTAAATATTCTTATAGACGACCCCAAAAAGATGTGTCGGATACGTTATTAATTCAGTTCTATAAACAGGCTGGATTAAGGCACGGGTTCAGCGTTACTCAGAACAGAGATACAATTGATTACTTTATTCCTTCATACGATTCATCGGCAAATGCTGGAAAGCATCCGTTTAAGGAAGTAAAATTTCTTCTTGAAGAAAAACATAATACGGATGTTTATGCGAAAACGTTAACCATTCCTGTGCTGATGGACATTAACAAGGGTGAAAAGTTTGCGGTTACCGTTTCATATATTCCCGGAAACCCCTATGCCAAGGATGATGCGTTGAATTATACACCCAATTCACCTCAAAAGAAGATCAATGCGTTTTTGATGTTTATCTATAAAGATAAATCTAAGATTGACGATTTAGATGCATTTAATGGCCAATTGATAATTCATTCTGATGTCCGCTATGGTTTTAACAAGCATGGATTTAATGGATATTATCTACCTGGAAATATATTCAATAGTGCACATTATCATACAGATATTTCGTTTCATGTAACGGCAGAGAATGTTCCTTTGGGAGTTGAAGAAAATGAAAAAATGATTTCGACAATTTACCCAAATCCAACATTGGACGTCGTTCACATGACATTTGATGAACCAATCGACAATATGAAATTGTCCTTAATTGATATGTCTGGAAGAATTGTTCATCAAGAACGTATGCCTCAAGGCAATTTTCAACATTCAATAGATGTTTCCCAAATGGCACCTGGAACCTACGCTTTAAAGTTAATTTCAGATGCACATGTAGAAAGTCATATGATTAATGTTGCACGTTGATCATTGATAAGGAAAATTGGTATTCCATTGACGCATTCATGAGCAATGCAGAATTTGGAATACCATTTCTTTTGTTAATTCTCCTCCTTTTACTGAGGGATTGTTTACTCCTTTTGACATAAGGTCATAGGATTTCAAAATGGAAATAATGCTCACACAATCTTTAATCTTGTAATGTCTTGAAGCGCTTTCCAGGTCTTTCACAAAATAAGGAGAGATGCCCAAATTGGATGCTACATTTCGAGAGGACTTGTCTTTCAGATAGTGAAAATGAAGCAGGTTTGTAAAAAAGCGATAAACCGTACCTATGGTTAACTGAATAGGATGAAGTTTTTCATTCATGGCAAAATAAGCAGCAATTCGATTCGACTTGAGCACATCTCGTCTGCTGAGTGCATCAGTTAATTCAAACGCATTAAATTCCTTGCTTATTCCTACGTTGTTTTCAATGACAGAAGACGTAATTTGCTCTCCCTGTTTTAAATTGATAGAAATCTTTTCCAGTTCGTTAGAAATCGTTGAAAGATTATTTCCAAGATAATCCGCCAATAGCTGAGACTCTCGCGGTTCAATCAACAACCCTTTGTTTTTGACCTCATCTACTATCCATGAAGGGACTTGATTTTCATAGAGTTTTTTGGACTCAAAAATTTCGGCATGTTTCTTAAATGCCTTGTAGTAATTTTTTCGTTTATCAATTTTTTTCTGCTTGTGAACAATTGCTAGGATGGTAGATGGAGTGGGGTTTTCCAAATATGAAATCAGATCATCTTTCCCACCCAAATGTTGTGCCTCTTTTACTAAAACTACATTGTGATTAGCCATCATGGGATACCTTTTGGCTGCTGAAACCACATCTAACCCTTTGGATTCGAGCCCATAAAAAATGTTCATGTTAAAGGCCTTTTCTTCTTCCGAAAGAATATTGTGCTCAATTAACTCAACCAGTTGATCAATGAAATAATCTTCATCACCAGTAAGTAAATACACTGGTTTGTATATTTTGCGCTTGATGTCGGCTCTGATGCTGGCGAATGAATTATCCATGTGATGTATTCGGAAGTAGTATATTCGTCTTTAAATGAAATTCAAATCCCTCAATTTACCTACTTATTCTTTTAAAATTAAAAAAGAACCTCAAGGTCAAAAGATATTTGACGAAATTAGAAAGAAATACTTGGTTCTCACACCTGAAGAATGGGTTCGTCAGCATTTTATTCAATATTTGAAAAACCAACTTGGATATCCTGCGGGACTTATGTTGGTTGAAAGCGGTTTAAAAGTAAATTCCACGAGTAAACGCTCTGATGTGCTGATTTATAATGCTGAAGGAAATAAACTGATGCTCATAGAATGCAAAGCTCCTGACATTGAATTGAATCAGGATGTTTTTGATCAGGCTGGCAGATATAACAAAGTTTACCAAGCTCCCTATTTGATAATCACAAATGGCCTGCAGCATTATTGCGTTCGCATTGATTTTAACACAGGCAAGACAGAATTTTTACCAGAAATTCCCAAATATTCTGAGATTCCATAGTATTTTAGTAGTATGCGCATAAAGGCATTCATATTCTTACTTGTATTTTCTTTTCCATCGGTTAAAAGCATTATAGGCCAGTCGGTTGAGTCGAAATTGAATATTGCACTGATGGCGGCCATAGATCAAAATGGTCCGGATGAACATTTGACCTTGGCAGTTTCTGGAGACCTTTCTGCCATTGAACGGTTTGTTGCTGAGAAAAATGGAATTTGTCGTTTATATGCTGGTTGGGCTAGCGTTACGTTGCAGACCAAATGGGTGAAGGAATTCAGTTTTCAACCATTTGTTTCGCGCATTGAATACGATCTTCAACATGCCATACCATTAAATGATTCCATGTTGGTCAATAATAATGTTTTACCGGTTATTAATCAGGATAGTGGATTAATCGAAACATATGATGGATCTGGGGTAATTATCGGTTTTATTGATACGGGATTGGACTTTTTACATCCGGACTTTCAAGATACACTGGGAAATACAAGAGTTCTAAAAATTTGGGATCAAGGGCAGGATACATTGATTTCCTCGCGCATTCCAACCTATGGATATGGACAGGTTTGGGATTCTACAGACATCAACTCAGGAAATTGTACACATGATGATGATATATTCAGTCATGGCACCAATGTTTCTGGTGTGGCAGTGTCAAATGGAAATGCCACAGGTCAATTTCGTGGAGTGGCACCTGAAGCGCATATCATAGCTGTGGCTTCCAATTTCTCATCTTCCAACTGGTTGGCCACTGTGGTTGATGCTGTTGAATGGATATTCCTGCAAGCAGATGCGTATGATATGCCTTGTGTTATCAATATAAGCGCCGGAGATTACCTGGGATCTCATGATGCGCTTGATCCATATGCCATTGCCATTGATAGTATGATACAGGCAAAAAGGGGAAGAGTGGTAACATGTGCCGCAGGTAATGCTGGAAATTCCTTTCATCACTTGGGATATGATGTGGATTCAGATACCAGTTTTACATGGTTTGAATACAATGGTACGTCAGCATTGGGATATGGATCCGTGTATTTTCGACTTTGGGCGGATACTGCAGACTTTAATCAGGTGCAATTTGCTGTTGGTGCGGATAAAGTAAGTGGAGGTTATGCGTTTAGAGGGCACACGCCTTTTGACAATATATCCAATCGTTTAAACATGTTGGTTTCCGATACGTTGAAAAGTGTTTCCGGAAATGTGCTAGGCGTTGTTGATACCTATGCAGAAGAATCAGATGGTCGATATTTTTTGGAAGTACATATGGCGCAACCCGATTCAAATCAATATGCGTTTCGATTTATGACTACAGGGTCTGGTCACTTCGATGTTTGGTCTGCGAAATGGTTGGGAATATCGGATATGGTAAAAACAGGCTTACCTACGGTTGTTCAATTTCCGGATATCGCTAACTACAAACAACCGGATACCTTGATGACAATGGTAAGCAGTTTTACATGTCTGCCTTCTGTCATCACAGTTGCCAATTATGTTAACAGAAATGAATATTTGGACGTAAACTCGGTTGTTCAGACTTTTCCTGATGTTCCTGGTGAAATCGCCGATAATTCAAGTCTTGGACCTACACGTTCATTGTTGCAGAAACCTGATATTGCTGCAAGTGGCGCCATTACATTATCAGCTAACCGATTGGCAAGTATTCCTTTGCACGTCAATAACGGTCAAAGTGACAGAATTGCCCTGGGTGGTTTTCATAAAAGAAATGGAGGAACCTCCATGGCATGTCCGGTTGTATCAGGTTTGGCGGGATTATACTTGCAAAAGTGCCCAAATGCTGATTTTCAGGAAATCCAAAATGCCATAGTGAATACAGCCAAACAAGATACATTTACTTCATCCGTTCTTCCAGATCCTACCTGGGGGTATGGAAAGGCAGATGTTTATCAAGCATTGCTTGAATCCTCTTATGTTCCGGATATTTTACCTTCCAATCAATTGGATGTTTGTGAAGGAGATTCCATTGAAATATCGGGTGAAATAGGATTTGAAAGCTATTGGTGGAGTAGTGGTGATAGTGGAATAGCTGTCACCGCATTTGGTGATTATACCAATAGGCTTTATGTAAGCAACAATGCAGGATGTCTAGGCACGGATTCAGTTTCCGTTACTGAACGTGCATTGCCGGACAAACCAACTGTGACCACATTCATTGGTGGTTTAGAATCTTCAATAGCCGATGCGTATCAGTGGTACGAAAACGGACAATTATTGCCTGGTGAAACCAATCAGCAACTACTTATTGCAGGCACAGGTTATTATCAAGTCGAGGTATTTAACACATTCTTATGTTCCTCCATTTCTGATTCAACGTTTTATACAACAATATCAGAATTGAACGTATTGCAGACATCACGGGTTTTCCCTAATCCATCTGATCAAAAATTAATTGTGGAAAGTTCTGTTGCCCCTACCCAAAATGTTGAACTTAACCTATATGATGTGGTAGGACAAAAATTAATGTCGAGAGTTTTTACTCAGCGTATAACATTAAATGTATCAGATTTGGAAAACGGTCATTACCTTCTGGAATTGCGTTCGGCTGGTGAATCCAAACAATTCAACATCATCATTGCCCATTGATTACTTGATGTAATACCTGGCGCCAATGGCAGCATTCAAATAGAAGTCGGTTGAAGGAATAACATTGATTCCAGGAACAATTTCAAGAAATGCACCAATGGGAACATCATCAAATAAATAATTTGCTCCAACCGGAATCCTCACACCAATTTCTACATCACTGCGAAAAGCAATACGTCCTCCAATCCCGTAATAAAGAGGTAATTTCCCAACTGTAACCGGAAAGATGTCAAAATGATGCATCAAAAAGTCACTATGCAAATGAAGAGATTGCTCGTCTACAAAAGACCAAGCTATTGCTGCATCAATGGCCGTGGTTTCAGAAGTCCACTGTTTGTAGGAAAATCCTGTTGGTTCGCCTAAAATGATACCGATTCCCGCGTTTTTATCCTGGGCGTGCGCTGCTATTCCTACAAGCAACATCAATGGAAACAAAAACCTTCTTAACATCAAATAGAATTTTGAGCGTCAAAAGTAATGAAGAAAGAAGAATCAGACGAAAATTAAAGGGGTCGATCTAAATTAATGATGCGACAATTTTTTTCTACGTTCAACGTAGTTTTCCATTGGGTGCCATCTCCAGCATTCGCAACCAATTCATAATTCCCTGGAAACAATGTAAGTGTTACTGCCGAGTAGTTTTCACCACACAAAGGCGCCGTGATTGGATAATAATAAGAAATGGTTCCTTCGTAATTATCATTCAAAAAGATATCAATGAGACCATGATCTGTGTCAGTATAAATGGTACTGCTGTAAATGCATGAACCGTCATCCTTATGCGCTTCAAAATCATAGTTCCATGCATTGGGATCAATACAACCTTGCTTACGTGTGCATGAACTTATTGAGATCAACATAAGAGAAAAGCTGATTAAATAAACTAGGCGTTTACTGAAAATCATACTCAAAATTAAGGAATCTGGGTTAATTCGTGCCTTACAATTATTTCTTAATTTAGATCCATGGCTTTGAAAGCACATATGGGCAGTCTTTTACTTGTTTTGCTGATGATCACTTCTTGTTCTGAAAAAGGTGATATTCCGTATATAGAAGAAAATAAAGACAATCTTCAACCCATATATTACCACGATGCTTCAGGCACTTATTCTGGTGAATTAACCACCACATATTCAGATGGAAGTACTAAAACTGACTTCAATCATGAAATGAAAATTACCGAAATGAATTTTGATTCCGTTTCAATGCGAGGTGTATCAAATATATTGGATTGGGATTTGCATGCACTTCTTTACCGTGTGACAGATGGTATTTATCTGGCATTTGAAGAAAAAGTGGATGAAGATCAAGTGTTGCGAGGAGTGCCTTTGGTTGGACGCCCTGAATTCAACGGAATTAATGAGGTATCCACAGGTTATATAGAATTCACGGTTGAGGTGATTACAGGAACAGATACCGTTGAACAGTATTATTTTGGTAAAAACAACAGTAACGATTAATATTCGAATCAGATCGTATCGCAAATCCTATATATTTGCACAAATTTCAATGCATGACGTTAGAAGGAATCATTTCAATTTCAGGTAAACCCGGTTTATTTAAAGTAGTTACTCAGATCAAAAATGGACTCATTGTTGAGTCGTTGGCAGATAAAAAAAGAATTCCGGTTTATTCATCCCATCGTGTTAGTGCACTGGACGATATCAGTATTTATACGTATGATGATGATATGCCATTGGGCGAAGTGTTTGATAAAATTGATAAGAAGGAAAAGGGCGGAGAATGCATTCATCATAAATCCAAGCCGGAAGAACTAAAAGGATACTTGGAGCAGATAGTTGATAATTTTGACAGGGAAAGAGTATATAACTCTGATATTTCCAAATTATTTCAATGGTATAATCTTCTGCAAAACTCTGGTATGATTGAAGAGTTGAAGAAAAAAACAGAAGAGGCCAAAAAAGAGGACAAAGCAGAAAATACGGAAGAGGCCAAGACGAAATCAACTGGAGATAAACCCAAAGAGAAATCAGCTTCAAAAAAAGCTACCAAGAAACCAACGCCAAAGACCAAAGCTCAAGCTAAGCCTGCTCCAAAAAAGGCTGCTGCTCCCAGAAAAACGTCTACAAAAAAATAAATTCCCCTTTCACATGACAGCAATTCCCGAAAGGAAAAAAAGAATATTCCTTAGTGATGATTTGATCATTAATCATTGGTCTGATCTGGAACCATATTTTAAAAAATTACTTGATTTTTCATTGGGAAGTGTTGAAGATCTAAAAACATGGATGGGATGGAGAAGTGAATTGGAGGCAGTCATTGAAGAAGAATTGGCTTGGAGATATATTCGTATGAATATAGATACTACGGACATGTCTCTTGCGGAATCCTTTCAGCATTTTATTCAAACCATTGAGCCGGAAATTGCTCCCTACCATGACAAATTCAATAAAAAATTGATCGAGTCTGAATGGGTGGAAAATTTGGATAAGAATTACTATAAAATCCCGTTGCGATCTGTTCGCAAGCAGATTGAGCTATTCCGTGAAAAAAATATTCCGTTAAATACTCAATTGCAATCTAAATCTCAGGAGTATGGAGCCATTACAGGCACCATGTCTGTTGATTTCAATGGTGAGCAATTGACCATGCAACAGGCTGCTAAATTGTTAAAGGAACCAGATTCATCCGTGCGACAAGACATTTATGCGAAAATAGCTGAACAACGTCTTCAGCATAAAAATTCCCTGAATACGTTGCTGAATGAACTTATTGAATTGCGTCAACAAGTAGCTGCGAATGCAGGATTTGATAATTACAGAGATTACAAATTTGAAGAACTTGGACGATTTGATTACTCAAAACAAGATTGTTTCGATTTTCATGAATCTATCCAGGAAACAATGGTTCCCATCACGCGGCAATTTGATGAAGAACAAAAAAGAGATTTAGGTGTTGACAAGCTGATGCCTTGGGATACGCAAGTTGATCCAAAAGGAAAAAAACCGCTTAAACCCTTTGAATCTGGTAGCGAATTGCTGGAGAAATCAATTACATGTTTTTCTGAAATCGATTCCTATTTTGGAGAATGTTTGACTACCATGGGTCATATGAAGCATCTTGATTTGGAATCAAAACAAGGGAAGGCACCTGGAGGATTCAATTATCCTTTGTATGAAATCGGAGTTCCGTTCATTTATATGAATGCTGTGGGCTCACAAAGAGATTTGGTAACTATGGTTCATGAAGGAGGGCATGCAGTTCATTCCTTTTTGACCAGGGATTTGGAATTGGTGGATTTTAAATCACTAACGTCTGAAATTGCTGAATTGGCCTCCATGAGTATGGAATTGATTTCCATGGAGCATTGGGACGTTTTTTATAAGGATAAGGACGAATTATTGCGGGCTAAAAAAGATCAACTTAAAGGTGTGCTTGAGACACTTCCATGGGTGGCACAAATCGATAAGTTTCAACATTGGCTTTATGAAAACCGCAATCATACCAATGAAGAAAGAAACAATTCTTGGTTGGCCATCAATGCTCAATTTGGTAGCAATGTTGTTGATTGGTCTGGAAATGAAGAATCATTGGCTTACATGTGGCAAAAGCAACTTCATATCTATGAAGTACCATTTTATTACATTGAATATGGAATGGCTCAGTTGGGTGCCATAGCCGTTTGGAGGAATTATAAAAACAATCCGTCCAAAGCCATAGAGCAATACAAAAATGCATTGTCCTTGGGGTATACCAAAAGTATTTCTGAAGTGTATGAGGCTGCAGGAATTCGATTTGATTTCTCCAAAGCTTATGTTAAAGAATTGGCGGACTTTGTTCAAGAAGAGTTGAACAAACTGGAAGCGTAAACTCAATAGATATTCACTTCTGTTTCCAGTTGCACTCCAAACGTATCCCATACGGATTGTTGAATGTTCTGAGACAATTGTAAGACATCAGCACCTTTGGCTCCACCGTAATTGACCAAAACAAGAGCTTGCTTTTCATGCACTCCAAAATTTCCCATTCGTTTCCCTTTCCATCCGCATTTTTCAATTAACCATCCTGCCGCGAGTTTTGTGTGGTTTTCATCTACTTCGTAATTGGGGATTTCCTCGTAATGATCTCTTAATTCATTTAGGAGTTCTTTACCAACAACAGGATTTTTAAAAAAGCTTCCTGCATTTCCAATTTCTGACGGGTCCGGTAATTTTCTTCTTCGAATGGCACAAACCGCCTCCCCAACGTGGGCAATGCTCAACTCAGAAACGTTCATTGCCTCAAGTTCATCTTGAATGGCGCCATAAGAAATGTGGAATTCCGGAAATTTGTTTAACCTGAAAATCACATCGGTTATGAGGACTTTATTCCGTAAAGATGTTTTGAAAATACTTGAACGATAACCAAATTCACATTCATTGGTTGAAAATGAAAAAGTTAATCCTGAATCCAGGTATATGCCATTCACTTTTTCGATCACATTTTTGACTTCAACCCCATAGGCTCCAATGTTTTGCATTGGACTGGCACCAACATTTCCAGGAATGAGTGATAAATTTTCAATGCCTGCATATCCATGCAGAATGCAATACTGAACAAAAGCATGCCAATTTTCACCAGCTCCAACTCTCACATAAATGTGATTCTCATCCTCTTCGATTTTTTCAACACCTGAAATTCGATTCAACAACACAGTGCCTTCGAAATCCTTAGTGAAAAGAACATTACTTCCACCACCTAAGATTAGAAGCTCCTTTCCATCTGCATCCAAATCAGGAAATTCAAATGATTCAGGGTTTCCTGACAATTCAATCAACGTTTCCGCCGAGACATTTATCCCAAATGTGTTCAGGTGTAATAAGGATTGGTTTCTTTTCACAGTTCTTAAACTTCCTGACAAAAATAGATTTATCGTTCAAACGTTGAGACAAAGTGAAGAATCTTTTATTCCTATTTTAGCAACTGTATCCGATGCAAAAACCAGGGAAGAAAATAATCGTGCCAGTAACCAATGATTTGGTCACGGATCAGCGTGCGCATAAAATCTGTTTAACGTTGCAGAAAAATGGTTACGTTCCAGTCCTGTTGGGTCGAAAGACTTTTTCCTCAGAATTTTCGGTTTCCAGAACGTATGCTACCAAGCGGATGACATTGGTATTTCGATCGTCCTGGTTGTTTTATGCGGAATACAATATTCGTTTGTTCTTATTCCTAATCTTTTCCAACTACAACCTGATTTGGTCAAATGATTTGGATACATTACCGGCTTCAGCACTGGCTGCAAAGTTTAGAAATAAGCACCTATGTTACGATTGTCATGAATATTTTGTCGAAGTACCTGAATTGACCCATCGACGATTGGTTAGGAATATTTGGGTATGGCTGGAAAAATTGTTCATAGCAGTACCTCATTCATATTCGACAGTCTCAGATTCCATTGCAAAGGTTTATGGAGATAAATATGACATAAAAATGAAGGTGCTAAAAAATTTGCCTTTGCGAAATGAAGATAACCTCACATCCAAGTCAGAGAATTCTAAGGATCAAACGAACATCATATTGTACCAAGGATCTGTGAATGTTGACAGAGGGCTTGAAGAAATGATTGAAACCATGCAATACATCAATAATGCAGAATTATGGATTGTGGGCGATGGGGATATCAGGCAACAGTTGGTAGCGTTGAGTGAGCAGTTGAAGTTGACTGACCAGGTTAAGATTAAAGGACGCGTGCCATTCGCTGAATTGAATTCCATTACAAAACAAGCTACCATTGGCATTTCATTGGAGAAACCTATTGGAATGAATTATCAATATGCCATGCCAAATAAATTATTTGACTACCTCCAGGCCGGAATTCCTGTGGTAGTCTCTGCTTTACCTGAAATGAAAAAATTTGTGAAAGAGTACCAAATAGGTTTGGTGGCTGAAAATCATGAAATATCTTATTTGGCTGATTTAATGAACAGTCTATTGAAAGATAAAAGTAGACTAAAGGATTTTCGAAATCAATGTCTTGCTATTCGTGAGCAATTTACCTGGGAGAATCAAGAAGCAGAATTGCTTTCTATGCTGGAAAATTGACCAGATTTATTCAATTCAAGTATAATTCCCAATTTCAATATATCAAAGGCGATAATAGAAGGTGAATTTTTTTTAAGATGATTCAATAGCTTGACGGAATATTTTCTATAGAACCATAAAATCGAAGCTTCGAGTTTATAACGTTTGACCAACTTGAGATACTTATAGAGTCTTACCGTATCACCTAAATTCACAAACTGTCCTATGAAAAGCAGGTTTTTGATGCCTTCTTTGGTTTTGTCAATGTATTCATCAAAATCTTCCAGTCCGATGTGAATAACCGGATTGTTGATGTGTTTAATGATAACATTGTTTTCCTTGAGTCGAATTCCAAACAATGTGTCTTCATGTCCATACCCCACTATTTTTTCATTCAAACGAATGGACAAAAAGGCCTTTTTATGGATTAAAAAATTATTGGTCATAAAGGATTTGTAAGGACTTTTTATACGCTCACTCAAACCAATGGACTCTCTCTTTTTTCCATAATACCACCTAAAATATTTTTCAGAAGCACTGGGCATTTGGTCTTCATAAATTCTTCCCCCATATACTACGTGATAATCCTCAATGTGAATGATGTATTTTTTTACAAAATCCTTAGAAGGTAGTTTAGCATCACAGTCCAGGAACAACAAATTGTCATAATTTGATTTTTCTGCTAATAAGTTGCGAATTTTTGAACGACCAATGTTGCTTTCAAGTTCCGTATAGGAAACACTATCCAAGGAAGAAATCTCACGATTTAGCTCTTTGAATTCATCTTTAGAACCATCGTCAAAACAAATAATTTCAAATGGAATTTTGCAAGCTAAAGCCTGGTCGTTCAATTCATGGATCAAACGTGTAACATCAAAATCAAAAATGGGAACCAGGATTGAAAGCATCAGATAGAAGGAACTTCATTTAATTCCGTCATTTGTCCATTTTCGCATTTAACAATTCTAGAAGGGAACATTTTGATGAGATCAAAATCATGACTGGCCATGATGACTGCTTTTCCTGACTGGCGAATATCATGAAGAATTTGCATAATGTCCTTGGAGGTATTTGGGTCCAGGTTGCCTGTAGGCTCGTCTGCTAATATTAATTCAGGCTCATTAATCAAAGCTCGGGCAATAGCAATTCTTTGTTGTTCTCCTCCGGACAATTCATGAGGCATGCTGCCTTTTTTCTCAGATAATTTTACCATACCCAATACTTCATCAATGCGTTGGTCAATCTCTTTTTTATTTTTCCAACCTGTAGCTTTCATAACGAAACGCAAATTTTCATTTACGGTTCTGTCCGTCAACAATTTGAAATCTTGAAATACAATGCCAATTTTTCTTCTTAACAATGGAATGGACTTGCGTTTGATTTTGGTCAAATCGAACGAAGCAACCTCTCCCTTTCCAACTTTCAATTTCAATTCAGCATACAATATTTTGAGCAATGAACTTTTACCACTTCCATTTTTACCAATGAGAAAGAGTAATTCTCCCGGATTCACGGACAAATTGACATCACCCAGAACCTTGTGTTCCTTTTGAAAGATGTCTGTATGCTCAATATTTACCAGCATTCGATTTTGCAAATAATGGGTTAAGGATGTAAATGTAAAAATATTCGAGTTTTCTTTTCCCGTGTTCTGCCATTTTCCTTTGTTTCAGCGCATTTACTTTCAACAAAGTTGAGTTGATAACTTCAATTATGTGCCAAGGTCTTGCCCTTTGTTACTTCATACCTTTATGCCAATATATAAGCGTTGTACACGTTATATCTTATACTTTGGTAAAGCGGTTATTCTTATTCTGTCAACTATTATTGCTTTTGTCACTTTCCGCGAGTGCGCAGCAATCCATCGTATATGAAAATACCTATACCAAGTTCAAAGAAGCGGTTGACTTATTTGATAAAGAGAAATATGGTGCTGCACAGAAATTGTTCAGTGAAATTCACGATGAATTAAGTGGGCAACGTTCTGAAATAGCTGTGAATGCACAATATTATGAAGCGTTGTGTGGGTTGAAATTATTCAATGCGGATGCTGAAAGTCTTCTGTTGCAATTCGTATATGAACATCCTGAAAATCCAAACTCATTAAAGGCCTACTTTGATCTTGGTAAGTACGAGTTCCGGAAAAAACGATTTCGGAAAGTGATTCAGTGGTTTGAAAAAATTGATTTGTACAATTTAACCAATGAAGAATTAGCGGAGTATTATTTTAAGTTAGGATATAGTTACTTCATGCGCGATGAGCTTGAATTGGCTAAAAAATCACTGTTTGAAATTAGGGATACCGAAACCAAATATACCAGAACGGCACAATACTACTACGCGCATATAGCCTACATGCAGGAGAATTATGAAACCGCGTTGACATATTTTAGAAAGATTGAATCGCATCCAAAATTTGCTGCCATTACACCTTATTACATTACGCAAATCCTATTTGAACAAGAGAAATACGATGAGCTAATAACCTACGGGCCTGCCGTGCTTGATTCAGCCAATGCCAAACGCTCAAGTGAAATTTCCAGATTATTGGGTGAGGCATATTTCCGTACTGAAAAATACAAGGAAGCTTTACCTTATTTGTTACAATACCATGAAAACAAATCACAAATTAACGAGGCGGACTTGTATCAGATGGGATTTGTTTATTACAAACTTCAAGACTATCAAAACGCTGTTATTTGGTTGGTAGATTGCATAACTGCCGGAGATAGCCTCCAACAAACTGCCAACTATTATTTGGGTGAATGTTACATTCGGATGAATAATAAAATTGCAGCGAGATCTGCCTTTAGGAATGCTTCAAATGGTGAGAATGCTGAATTGGCCGAAGATGCCTTATTTAATTTTGCGAAAGTTTCCTACGAGCTTTCCAATCATCCGTATGATGATGCCATTCGAGCATTTGAAAAATATTTACAAGAATATCCCAATTCCCCAAAAATTGGTGAAGTCCGCGAATACCTGGTGGATGTTTATTATACCACACGAAATTATAAACGGGCCAAAGAATCATTGGAACGTATTCATGACAAAGGATACAAATTAAACGAGGCCTATCAAAAAATCACTTTTTATTATGGTATTGAGTTATTTAATAAATCTCAATTCAAGGATGCTATTGCCAATTTTGACATTTCCATTTCTAATCCGTTAAACAGAGATATCAAAATCCAAGCGAACTATTGGCGTTCAGAGTCCTTGTATAGATTGAAAGAATACGATGAATCCATTGAGGCGTACAAACAATTTATGTTAGAGCCCGGTGCAACCACGTTAAGTCAATACAATCAAGCCAATTACAATATTGGTTACGCTTATTTTCGAAAGAGAGATTACGCTTCTTCCATTTTATGGTTTAGAAAATTTGTCAATGCGAACAAACAATTACCAACGTCCTACAAAAGTGACGCTTTGCTTCGAATTGCAGATTGCTATTTTGTGAGTGAAGATTATCCAAATGCCATAGAATTTTACGACAAGGCTATTCTTGAAGGAAATCTGGAAGTTGATTATGCGCTATACCAAAGTGCTATGGCAAATGGTGTTTCTGGTAACCGATCTGAAAAGGCCAACCTGCTTTTGACATTGACAACCAGCCACTATGAATCGGTATATCATGATGACGCATTATACGAGCTAGGGGATACCTATTTTACCTTGAATAAAACAGCAAAGGCGCTGAATGAATTTGAGAAATTGATTGAAGAACATCCCAATAGTTCATTTGTTCGATTGGCACTCCTGAAGTCTTCTTTGATTCATTTTAATCAGGGTGAAGAAGATTTGGCGTTAACCGGGTTTAAGCGCGTGGTCAGTGAATATCAAGAAACCGATGCATCAAAAGAAGCCTTAGCCAAAATAGAAGACATATATATTTCTAAAGGAGATATCAACGGTTACGAAGCATATTTAGCTTCTGTTCCTTTTGCCAATGTGTCCGTAGCTTCGTTGGATTCGGTAACGTATGAAATAGGGGAGAACCACTACTTGGCTGAAGAATGTGAAAAAGCCGTTTCAGCGTTTAGTACCTACCTGGATAAATATCCAAACGGGCATTTTGCATTGAACGCTCATTATTTTAAGGCCGACTGTGAATTACGTGCGAATTATCTCAACGAGGCTTACATCGATTATAAAAAAGTTCTCGATTGGAACAACAATGAATTTACAGAACAGGCACTTTTGTCAGCGTCAAGCATTGCAGTGGAGTTGAAGCTTGAGGATGAGGCTATTCAACATTATACATTGTTAGAGAATTTAGCATCTACTCCTGAAAATAAATCACTGGCGATTTATCAGTTAATGAATTTGTATTCAAATCAAGGGAATGATGATCAGTTGACGGTTATGCTGAAAAACTGCTCAAGGAGAAAAAGTTGAGCAAAGCCAAACAAGAATTGGCTATGAATCACCTTGCGGAATTGGCTTTGAAAAATGACAACTACAACAAAGCTTACATATATTATGATTCCATTTCTACTTCTCCTTCAGAGAATGGAGCTCAAGCCGTTTATCAAATGGCTAAAATTCAATTTATGAGAGGTAATCTTGAACAAAGTGAGCAATTGATTAGTGCCGGAATCAATCGTGTTCCTTCTTATGATTTCTGGATTGCTAAATCATTTATTCTTCTCTCTGATATTTATGTTGCAAAAGAAGATTTGTTTCAAGCCAGGTACACCTTGGAAAGCGTCATCGATAATTTTGAAGGTGAAGATTTGAAAGAAATCGCTCAGGAGAAACTTGCAAGCATCAAAAAGACAGAAAAAGAAAGATTGGAAAGCAAAACCAAACCTGAGGAAAAACTGGAAATTGAATTTGATCAGGACGAAGATTACGATGATTTATTCTTTGAAGAGGATTTAGAAGAAGAATTACCTGTATTCTCTGAGAATGAAGATGAAAAAGAAGCAGAAAATGAAACCTATTAACAGCCATATACTTGTATTTCTGTTGTTGGTATCATCAATGGGGTTTGCACAGATGGAAACGGATTCGTTTACCATTGTTAAGGCTTTTAAACCCGCACTTTCTCATGCTCCAAAAATTAAGTCATATCCTCAAATAAGCGATACCGTTGAAAAATCGGTGGACTTGAATTATCAGTTTCTGGACAAAAGATTGTCGATAGATTTTGATCCGGAACCTATACAAGCCGCTAAAATAAAAGGTGAACCTTTGGTGAAATTGTATAAAGGTTATGCCAAATTAGGAATGGGAACCAATGTAACACCCATGGCCGATATTTATTTCAACAAATTGAGGTCCAAAAAATCGAGTTACGGTGCCAGATTCAGGCATTTTTCATCACAGGGGATTGCGGATATTGAAAACAGTGATTTTAGGAATGACAGACTTCAATTGTATGGAAAACGATTTTGGAAACATCAGACTTTGCATTTAGAGGGATCTTTTCAAAACGACATGTACAATTATTTCGGGTTCGGAAATGTTGCGGGAGATGAAACTATTGAGGACGTGAGTAAGAATGAAGATGTGCGTCAGATTTTTAACAAACTCAGTTTGTCTGCTACATTGTTTAACGATGGAACCAAGGATACAACCGGTATTTGGCACAAAACGGGCATTCGTTTCTACCATAGAAGTGATGATTACGATGCTTCTGAAAATAATGTGCTCATTCATAGCCATATCAAGCATTATGCTTATGAAAAAAGTTGGAATGTCAATTTAAGTGTGGATTACAACAATTTTAGTAGTAGCCCTTCAGACAGTACCACGTTATTTGGTATTTCATCCAACAATACGATCATAGGAGCTCATCCCCAATTATTGACGGGTGGAGATATTTGGGATTTCAAAATCGGATTGGGTGTTTATATGGAAATGGAGAACGATGTGGAATTTAATATTTATCCATCCGCGGAATTAAAAGTTAACCTTATTGAAAATATATTGATTCCTTATTTGGGAATTCATGGTCAGGTAGAGCGAAACAGCATGGATGCCATGGTAACCGAAAATCCATTTGTGGATACTTATCTGAATTTATTGAATACGAAATTCTATCGCGGATATGCGGGGTTGAGAGGAAGTTTAAGCTCAAAAGTCTCTTTTAATGCAAGTGTAGGGGCAGGAAGATGGACTGATGCCGTTTTGTTCGTCAAAGACCCACATTCAATTAATCAAAGAAAATTTATGCCTGTTTATGATGATTTGGAAGTGTTGGAGCTCAAGGGTGATTTGATGTACCAACTACAAGAGAAGCTCAAATTTGGCTTGATGGGAGAGTATTACAGTTATAAGACGGAAACAGAATTAGAAGCTTGGCATAAGCCGGATTATCGTGTTACAGCTACCACATGGTATGATTTACGAGACAAAATTGTGACCAATCTGGATGTATTTGTAATTGGGAAACAGTTTGCCAGAAATTATATTCCCACTTCGACGGCACAAACAGATTTTGATATTATTGCCCAGGAATTGGATGGAACAGTGGATATAAATCTTGGATTTGAATACCGCTACACTAAGAAATTATCCTTATTTCTAGACTTCAATAATATTGCTTCCATTGAATATGAAAAGTGGAAAGATTACCCCGTTCGATCCTTCAATATTTTAGGGGGTTTGAAGTTTACTTTTTAGCCCAAAGTTTTCTTGTCTTCAATGTTAATTAATTGTTGATAATTATCGCCTTAAAACCTCGTCAATTCTACAATTTCAAGGTCCTAATTGGTATATTTGTTTGCCTTCGGCAGGAATCAAATTATTAAATCTATTTATGAGCGAGAAAGAGGAAAATCTTCAGCCAAATAAAGAATATTCAGCGGATAATATTCAGGTACTTGAAGGACTCGAGGCGGTAAGAAAAAGACCGTCAATGTATATCGGTGATACCGGTTTAAAAGGACTACATCATTTGGTTTATGAAGTAGTTGATAATTCAATTGACGAAGCCTTAGCCGGCTATTGTAAAAACATCTCTGTTTCCATTAATGAAGACAATTCTATCACCGTTGAAGATGACGGACGAGGAATTCCCGTGGGTATTCATGAAAAGGAGAAAAGATCGGCCTTGGAAGTGGTTATGACGGTTTTGCATGCTGGTGGTAAGTTCGATAAAGGTACGTACAAGGTATCAGGAGGTTTGCATGGAGTAGGGGTATCATGTGTGAATGCCCTATCGATAGATTTAAAGGCTACCGTTCACAGTAAGGATGGTAAAATTTATGAGCAGGAATATTCTAAAGGAGTTCCAAAGTATGACGTGAAACCTGTGGGTGAAACAGATAAAACAGGAACAATTGTCACGTTTAAACCGGATGGCAGCATCTTTGAAGATACTGTATATCATTATGACATTCTAGCGTCTCGAATTCGTGAATTGTCTTTTCTGAATAAAGGAATTGCACTAACCATTACGGACAAACGTTCTAAAAATGATGATGGAGAATTTGTTTCTGAAAAATTCTTTTCTGAAACAGGACTTACAGAATTCGTTCAGTACATTGATGAAACCAGAGAGTCACTTATTTCTGAAGTGATTCATATGGAAGGCGAAAAGAACGATATTCCCGTAGAAGTTGCCTTGGTATATAATACCTCGTTTTCTGAACACATTCACGCTTATGTCAATAACATTCACACTCATGAAGGAGGAACCCACCTGAGTGGTTTTAGACGGGGATTGACTAATACCTTAAAAAAGTATGCTGAAAATGAAGGTTTACTATCGAAACTAAAATTTGAAATCTCCAGCGATGACTTCCGTGAAGGATTGACTGCAGTGATTTCGGTTAAAGTGGCTGAACCTCAGTTTGAAGGTCAAACCAAAACGAAGTTGGGTAATCGGGAAGTTTCTCCTGCGGTTAGTCAGGCAGTGGCTGAAATGATGAATTATTATCTTGAAGAACATCCGAATGACGCCAAAGCCATTGTACAAAAAGTGATTTTGGCTGCGCAGGCCAGACATGCGGCTACCAAGGCTCGTGAAATGGTACAGCGTAAGAATGTGCTTACAGGCTCTGGTCTACCTGGAAAATTAGCTGATTGTTCTGAAAAAGATCCGGCATTGTGCGAAATATACCTTGTTGAGGGAGATTCAGCGGGTGGAACAGCAAAACAGGGAAGAGATAGAATGTTTCAGGCCATTATGCCGCTCAGAGGTAAAATTCTGAATGTTGAAAAAGCCATGCAACATAAGATTTTCGAAAATGAAGAAATCAAAAACATTTACACGGCCTTAGGTGTCAAAGTTGGTACTGAAGAAGATAGTAAAGCGTTAAACCTGGAAAACTTACGATATCACAAGGTTATCATTATGTGTGATGCCGATGTGGATGGAAGTCATATTGAAACGCTGATTTTGACCTTCTTTTTCCGTCATATGACAGAAATGATTGAGAACGGATATGTTTATATCGCTACTCCTCCGTTATACTTAGTTAAGAAAGGTAAAAACGAACGATATTGTTGGAATGATGATCAACGAGATCAGACCATTGCAGAATTTAAGGGGGCTGGAAAAGATTCCAGTGTTTCTGTTCAACGTTACAAAGGTCTTGGAGAAATGAATGCGGAACAATTGTGGTCAACAACTATGGACCCTGAAACGCGTACGTTGAGACAAGTAACCATTGAAAATGCTGCTGAGTGTGACCGAACCTTCTCCATGCTAATGGGAGATGAAGTTCCGCCAAGACGAGAGTTTATTGAAACTAACGCCAAATACGCGAATATTGATTTGTAAATTTGTATTAGTTAATTGTGCGAAGCGAAGATGAAAGTCTTCGCTTTTTTTATTTCCTGAAATCGATGGCTATCGGGTTTCTTCGATAAACCGCAAAAACACTCATATGTGCCGGAGTTTCAGAATTTCCGGTTCCGGTTGCATACAATGTTAGCGGACCATTTCCCGTAGCACTGTATCGATGTCCTGCATATGCCTGTATCGTAAACACTGTTGTAGGACTTGGGCATGGAGGGCATCCGGTAGGACCACAACCAGGATGAATATTACAGGGTAGAGGAGTTAATTCAGCTGATATTTCATACGTTTCAAACACACTCCATCCGGCCAAATCAAACAATCCATCATCACCGGAAACAGGAGCGGGCTTATTGTTTTTAACAGTAATGATATTTCCCATTTGACGGTCCAGGTAAGAGCGTCCGGGATGTCCAACCGATGGCGCAGCACTGATTTCAATATCATATTGAGCATAATTAAAGTCCGTTCCTGCCAATGTCTTTTTCGTGGTTCCCCACATATGAACCATAATGTATGCCACTTCATCCACATTCACACTAAAGGTGTAGGTCAAACCCGGAATAGTACGCCAGTTAATATCCGAATTTATAGTGCTTCCTCCTAAAGGCATTACTTCAATACCTGGATTCGTACCTACTGGAATTTCCATGGTAGCTGCTTCAATACGAACGTCAGGAGCTTTAATAAGGGCAATATTATTTGCCACGGTAACGGTGTCAACCCAACGAGGGTTTAATCCGCCGCTGTCACATTCAACCGTCCACATGACGCCATCCGGTTCATATAAGATCCAATCGCCACATTTATCATCCGGTCCCAATCCTGCAGGTTCAGTGACTGTATCTCGCCATGTGGTACCCAAACCTGTCATACCTGTTACTCCAGTAGGACCAGTCAACCCTCTAGGTCCGGTAGGACCAACAATACTCATTAATTCTTTCCAGATTCCCAGATTGGCATCATAAAATACATAGTCTCTGACATTAACATCGAAAATGATTAGTCCATCAGCAATTCCCGGATTTGGCGTCAACGCATTGACATATGCAGCAACTGCCGCGGTATCCGTTTGAGGAATGATCACCCCTCTGGCGGAATCATTGACATGCAACAACGCCGAAGGATGGGGTGTTCTGGTTCCAATTCCCACATTGTTTTGAGCTTGACTCAATCCAAAGCTGGCCAGAAACAGCATCGAAATCCATATGTATTTAAGCCTTATCATGGATACAACAGAGCATCTTTATTTCGTTCGTAAATAATGTACACATGAAATGTGGCATTGTTTTCCCACATTCCATTTTTTCCGGCACCGGCATCATTTAATATTAAATCTGAATCCACTCCAACCGGGTTTCCAGGTGTATGTAATTGACCTGCATGTGCTTCCAAAGACCAAGTAAGTTTATCGGAAGTAGGACTTAATGGAAATCCCTGTAAACTAAGTTTCCCTTTTAATGTAAATGAAGTGGTAATGGACCATGCAACTTTATCAAATCGACCTACAGTTTCACCTGCTTTTGGTGGTCCATTGGGATTTACAACCACGGTTTGACTGTGATTCAAATAAGAACCAACGCCAGCCGTATCCCTCATGAAGAAATCAAATTTGGCATAATTAAAAGTGGAATCACTTGCAAATCGCTTCTGTATGGTTCCTTCACATGTTACTTCAACATAAGCCACGGTATCTGGCGGGACATCAATGAATACTTCAAATCCAGGAATAATACTCAATGTATCATTAGCACTGCTGTTTGGCATGGGTAAGAAAGTTAATGACGTACATCTTTCAGACTGAACAATACCAGGACCTAAATTTCTCCATCGTGCAATGGGGTCATACCATCCAGAAGGATTAGAATCGCAATGGAATGTCCAAAGTAGACCTGTATTCAATTGATAGAAAAAATCTCCGCATGAATCTTTAGGCGACACCTGAGGTTCTGGATAGGTGAAACTGGTACTATCACTCCAACGAGGAGAACGTCCTGTAGGCCCTCTAACTCCCATAGCTCCTTGTGGACCTGTTGGACCTCTTGGACCCACAATATTTGTCAATCTTTCCCATCTGTTGTTTGGTCCATGGAAGAAAAAGTAACTATGAACATTTTCCTGATAAATAATCAAGCCATTGGCCACCGATTGAGGTGGAACCAACGAATTGACATAATTGTTGATCAAGGTAGTATCTGTTCGAGGAATCACAAGACCTTTAGCTGTATCAGCCAAATGAAGAAGGGCAGAAATATGAGGATCTTGTGTTCCAATACCCACATTATTTTGAGCTTGTACTGGTATACAGTGAAGCAACACAGTAAACAAGAACAGTCCTATGATATGTCTTACATAGCTCATCAATCCACGTGTCTTTTCATGATGAATAAATCCATGTTCGCCTGGTCTACCGATCCAATGGTATCGGCAATGACAATATCTACATTTGGAGAACGGCTAAACCGCTGACATCCAATCACTTTAACAGTGTAAGTTGCAGGGCCAAAAAATTCTTGTGCAATACCAATTTCCCACTGCGCATGGTGATACGTATTTTGCGGTGCCGCCCCATTTGGGGAGACAGAAACAATTTGATTTCCTCCGGTAGGCACATTGTTAACTTCAAAATCAAATTGGGCATAATTATAAATGGCATTAGGAGATACTTTACTCACTGCACCATATGCCCTTCCAAACATATAAAATACACTATCTCCTGGAACACTAAATTGATAAACCAGACTTTTTAACGAATCATAGGCACATGTTTGAGTAGAACTTGACATAACCATGGTTTGTCTAGCTCGGCTTGTTTTGTGAATGGTCAATCCACCTTTTATTTTTTCCTTGTAAGTATTTCCCTGGTTTACCGGAACCCAAATCTGGCATGTTGCAGTATCCAATTCATAAATCAAACCGGTATTCAATTGAACGTAATAATCACCACATTCATCTCCAAGTTGATATACAGGATTCGTTTCACCATATCTCCAATTGGATCTGGAACCTGTAGGTCCTGTTAAACCAGTAGGGCCTGATGGTCCAATACTTCCTGTAATTCCCGTAAGTCCGTGAAGCGAATTCCATTTATTGTTGTCTCCATCGTAATACATGAATTGTTGGAGATTTAGATCAAATATGAGCAATCCGTCTGCTATCGGTTGTGGGGGAATTAAGGCATTGACGTAATTAAATACAGATAGGGTATCAGTCCTTGGAATGAGTAATCCTTTACCAACTGTATCTGATAAATGCAATACGGCAGATGGTTCTGGAGAATTTGTTGCAATCCCAATATTTCCCTGCGACCAAATTGTATTTTGGATGCAAAATGTACAAATGAATATGGAAATAATGTTCTTCAAGGCTGCTATGTTTACTGGAAACAAATATATGTTATTCGATCAAACGTTATTTTTCGCAATAAGTATGTTATTAACATATAAACCAGCTGCCGGGCAAGTTCAATTTCCGTGACTGCAATTATTGATTGCGAATCAGGTTTATTTTATCTCCGTGCTGCTGTGTAACACCTTTTCGGTCAATTGCTGCAAGCGTCCAGGAGTAGATCCCTTCAGGAAGCATTTCACCTGTGTTGTTCACTTGCCCATTCCACGGATTAGAAACGTCACTCGTTTTGAAAACCAATTGTCCTTTTAAATCAAATATCATGAATTCAAATCGAACATTACTGTTTTCTGAAATCTTTAGTTCTTCAGGAATAAACACATCATTCAATCCATCACCATCTGGAGTAAACGAATTTTGAACATGCATCTTATTTCCCTTTTCAACATAAATTTCAACTGACTTTTTACTTGAACAACCGGCCTCGTTGTAAGCCACTAATTCTGCTTGAACGTGTCCATTATGTTGATTGAAGATGTAATCTGGATTTTCATCTTTGAATTTTTCACCTCCAATATTCCATTCATACTTTTTGGCATTTTTCGTCAAGTTGGTGAACTCAATGTAAGGATCATACAAGGTGATGTTTTGCTCATCCCATTCGAAATTAACCACTGGACTTTCCACAACTCGAATGTCTTTGGAAACTTTGTAGTCATTTTTTTCACCTTTCGACACAATCAAGGTTACTGTGTATGAACCTTCTCTGTTAAATTTACGAACAGGTTGTTTTCCGATTAAGGTAAGATCTCCGTCATTTACAGACCAGAAATATTTAGCTCCTTCAATGATATGATCCGGAGTAAAAGTAACTTCAGCACCTCTACATACCACATCTGTACTCATTGAGAATGATGTTTTTAATTCAAGGTTATCAACTTTGATATCCGATACAAACGCATCTGATGGTGCTGCTTCGTCAACAAAATTCTTTGATTCTGATTTCATTACAGTACTTGATCTATCAGAATACTTGTTGATTTTGCTTTCCAAAATACTGTCCTTGTTTTCTCTTATGGATGAAGATTTTTCAGATGGCTTCTCATTTTCAATTTCTGAAGTATTGATTTCTTCAGTTGCCATTTCATAGGTTGTGGTTTCTTCTTGAACAACCTCTTCATTTTCCTCTATTGGAGTTGCAGAATTCATCTCACTGGATTCTGGTTGTTGATCATTCGAAATTTCTGTTGGTGAATCAGAAAGTGAAAAATACAGGATAGCACCTGCTGTTACAACCGAGAGGGCAGCAACCAACTTACCTGAAGCACTCCATTCTGTTCCGGATGAAGTACTCGTGCCAGCTGCGTCCAACTTAGATTCAAATTCCATCCAATGATCTTCATTGTATGGAACTTCAAAAGAATCCAGTTTCTCCTTTATTAAATTTTCAAAATTGTCGTTAGAACTCATTTTTTACTATTCCTTTACTTGTCAATTGGTGTTGTAAATTCAATTTGGCTTTCGCGAGATTGGACTTACTTGTTCCCACACTTATATTCAATTTTTCCGCAATTTCTTTATGCGAATAACCTTCAATCACATAAAGACTAAATACTGTTCGATATGCTGGAGACAGATTTTGAACCGCCTTCATAATATCTCTGGTATTAAATTGAGAATACATGTCTGTTTCAACTGTATCGTACTTAATCATCTCCTCGGATATGTTTGAGTCTGTTAGACTAAACACATTCTTGCTTTTACGATAACTGTCAATAGCAACATTTATCATCAATCTTCTAATCCAGCCTTCCAAAGAACCATCGAATTTAAATTTATGAAGACTTCGAAAAACCTTCATGAAACCATCGTGCAGCAAATCCTTCGCCTCGTCGGGATCTTTTGAGTACCTGTAGCACACTCCCATCATCTTGCTGTAATAAAGTTTGTAAAGCTCATTTTGTGCAGCTCTATCACCTTTTACGCAATTCTTAACAATCTGCTTTATGGCTTCTCCTTCCTTTAAACTCATTTCTCTCTAGTGTAAGACGAACAGGAAAAAAAATGGTTGCCTGTCCTTGAAAATTTCAAGCGTAAGCTTAAAAACAATTCATGTAACCTGCAAAAATAAAAACCCGGTAAAAATAGAATAGTTTGAAGTTTCTTTTTAAATCCTTGTTTGCTACTTTTGGCACTCTATTTATTTAAATAAAATTACGAAAAATGAAAATAACAGTTGTTGGGGCAGGAAATGTGGGTGCAACTTGCGCTAATGTAATAGCGCATAAAGAATTAGCGAATGAAGTAGTTCTATTGGATATTAAAGAAGGATTGTCTGAAGGAAAGTCCCTTGATATCTGGCAAACTGCACCAATTAATTTGTACGATACACGTACGGTTGGTGCTACAAATGATTATGCAAAGACTGCTGGTTCAGAAGTGGTTGTAATTACTTCGGGCTTGCCAAGAAAGCCTGGAATGAGCCGAGATGACCTTATCGCAACAAATGCAGGCATTGTAAATACGGTGACAGAAAACATTATGAAGCATTCACCGAATGCCACATTAATCATTGTTTCGAATCCGTTGGATGTTATGACTTATGCTGCATATAAAACGGCAAATATTGCTTCTTCTAAAGTGTTTGGTATGGCAGGTATTTTAGATACGGCCAGATACAGAGCTTTTTTAGCGGAAGCAATTAATGTTTCTCCTAAAGATATTCAAGCAGTATTGATGGGTGGTCATGGAGATACAATGGTTCCACTTCCAAGGTATACAACGGTAGGTGGAATTCCTGTAACGGAATTGATTGCCAGTGATAAACTTGATGCTATTGTAGAACGTACGAAAAAAGGTGGAGGTGAATTGGTGAATTTGATGGGAACTTCTGCTTGGTATGCTCCTGGTGCTGCAGCCGCTCAAATGGTAGAAGCCATTGTAAGAGATCAGAAAAGAATATTCCCTGTTTGCGCTTGGCTTCAAGGAGAATATGGTGTGTCTGACATGTATTTGGGAGTGCCTGTTGTATTAGGTAAGTCAGGAATAGAAAAGATTATTGAACTTGAATTGAACGATGCAGAAAAAGAATTGTTAAATGATTCTGCTACGGCTGTTCGAGAGGTTAAAGAAGTTTATGACAATATGAACTAATCGGGTTCAGACTTGAAAATAAAAAGGGGCCGCACAGGCCCCTTTTTTATTGCAATATTAATTTTTTGATTGCCGTTTCATTGCTATTCGATACTGTCAATTTGACAAAATAAACGCCACGAGCAAATTCTGAAACATCAAGTGGATCATTGGAAACAAAAGATTGTTGATGAACGATATTTCCAGTAATATCAATAAGCATTATATCAATTTCAAGATTTGAATACTCCTTGTTCAAGTCTATGTAAACTAAATCCTTGGATGGGTTAGGATATAAATTGAACGAAAGGTCAATGTCAACCTCTTCATCTATTCCAACCCAGGGTGGTGGTTGATATGTTCCGGTATCAGCGGTGAACAAAGAAACTCCTCCTGATTCGTTACCAATTATAAAGTCAAAAGATCCATCATTGGTGATATCCATACCGTGAATGGAAGTATAAATTCCTTCCCAAATGTTTTGATAATCATCATCGGCCAAATTAAAATTTGCATTTAGATTGCCATTGGTGAAGATGGAATCATACAACTGGATATGACCGGACTTACTTCCACATAATAAACGCAGAACATTGGCAGAATCTCGGTAAAAGAAAGGGCTACTATACCCCCAGAAATCCCAGTATTCCTTGGTGTTCACATTTCCCAACGTATCTTCGATCAATGTCATTTCAGGAACACTATCTGAACCGGTATTTTCATAATAATTGATGTTGCCATCCTTCTCACCAATAATCAAATCCAACAATCCATCGTCATTCAAATCAAACAATTGTGGATGTGCCGATTCTCCAACATCTATTCCTTCAAAGTCTACCTCTTTCAATGTAAATTCCGATACAGCACCGTTTGGTGTATTAATAAAATAATGCACCATACCATTATAATCACCCACAATCATGTCCTGATGACCGTCACCATTTAGATCTCCAAAAGTCGGATGCAATCCTAACGTTGGTTGATTCATGACAACGTCAAGATTTAGAGAGGATAATCCTGCAAAATCATCTGTAACAAACTCAAATTCTGGTAAAGTACTGGTTCCAACATTTTCATAAAGTGCCAATTTCGAATCATAATTGTTCAAAGGGAAAGCCAATGATTCAAAATACCCGTAATTCCCAATGACAATGTCAACCAAAGAATCATTGTTGTAATCAAAGAAAACGGGATGTGCATTTTGTCCAACATCAATCATGTCTTCCTGTAAAAATGATTCTGTGGTCAAAGACAATACAGGGTTATTGGTGGTGCCGGAGTTGGAATACATCCAAACACTGTTAGTATTCTGAAAAATGCCTGAACTTCTTACTGTGGCTATAAAATCATTTTTTCCATCATTATTGACATCCTCATAAAACGGCATCACGTAAATGCTTAAATCTACAGGGTCTTGAATAGGAAAGGTATAAGAAAAGAAATTCATGTGAGAACTGGTGGTAGTTCCATTGTTCATCAGCATGGTCAATGATTTGGAGGAAAAATCACCAGCTACCAAATCTTTCACATTATCACCATCTAAATCCAGCGCAAGAAGAGCAGTGCTTGAATGTTTAGCACCCTTGGAAGATCCGTGCTTTTTCACTTTTCCATTGGTAACAGGTGGTTTTTCTTTTTCCGGGTTGCCAACATTACCATATGGGTTACACGTATCCAATACTACTGTGTTTTGATCTTCTCCAAATTCCCCCCAACATGTATTCTTTAACTCGAATAGTAAACTGTCACATCCGAAATTACTTTCCATGGACATGTTCTTATGGTATTCAACAAAATAACCTGAAAAATCGATGGTCAGAATATCCAGATCGCCATCGTTATCTATATCTGTAACTGAAATCATATCTTCATAATTCCAATAAATTTCATCGAAAAACGGGTATGAAGATGGATACCCCTGTGCTGAAGTGTGCAAGATCTCCTGTTCCAATTCGAATATATTTACGGTGTCATGTAAAGCAGTTACATTTTTATAAACGGTTATTTTATCGCGGTCATCATGCGTAAAAATGTCCATTTTGCCATCACAGTTGTAATCTCGCAACAATGCAAACCTTTCCATCCTGGGAAAGTGTTTTGCATATTCGGGAGCATACTTATAGTCAGCAACTCCGGACGTACCATTATTGATAAATGTAAATATCTTATCTCCGGTTAGTGGATTGTATTCTACATTGGGCTCAAAAATGAACAAATCGAGCACACCATCGAAATTTAAATCAATGCGCGAAATATGGGCAGAATTCAATCCAGTTGCCCAAGGCAATGCCAATGTTTTACCCTCTTTGTGAACTACAATGCTGTCATTTCTAAAGAGCACATTTTGAGCTGAAACAACTCCTGAAATAACGAACAACAGTAGATATGTCAAAAGTTGCTTCATTCAAAGATCAATTTGGTTCTAAATACAATGTTACCTTTTTGGTCGAGAGCACTCATCATGTACATTCCTGAATGTATATCAGAAATGTTTAATTCGGTTAACGTTCCTTGAAGGGACGCTGTTTTGACCAACTGCCCTTGCATATTATGTATTTGAACAGCATACCTGCTTGCGTTTAAAACATCCGTTCTGATTTGCAAGATTGAGTTTGCTGGATTGGGCCAGATATTCATTTCTATTTGGTTGGCGTTTTCAACATCTCGAATTCCAGTCACCAATTCGGTATCAAAAAATGAAATCCCCCCGGCGTAATTACCCACTACCATTTCCATAAAGCCATCATTATCTATGTCAGCTAAGCTAACAATACTTCTATACCCTTCATAAATGCTTTGATACGTGGTGTCTTCCAATGTGAAAGGTTGGGTCAAATCTCCTGTGATATCTCCAAATTTAAATATGGTACCGGAAAAACTTCCCGAAATAATATGTGCTCCTTGATTATTTCTGTACATCACCGGTTGGCTAAATCCAATAGTATGCCACCATTCTTTCACCTGGACCTCACCATAGCGTTCATCAATTAATTCAAAAGAAGGTTCGGATTCGGTTCCTCTATTCAGAATGTAATTCATATATCCCTGACGATTACCTGAAAGTATGTCCAGTACACCATCACCATTGATATCAATGATGAAAGGAGATGCATTGTTATTGACATCGATATCAAAATAATTTGCTTGTTTCAATGTAAAATTGGCAACTCCATTTTGAGGATTGTTTTCAAAATAATGTAGATGGCCCTCATTGTCTCCAATGATCATGTCCTCATCGCCATCATTATCCAAGTCACCAAATGCCGGAGATAAATTATAAGCAGGTAAATTCAGTTGAGTGTTTAATGGTAATACTGATAATGACAGATAATCTCGTGAAATGATTTGATACGTTGGCTGAGTGATGGTGCCAACATTTTCTAAGAGCATAAATCGAGAACTGTACGCATTGTTGATGAAGTATCCATGGTTTCCAATGACAATATCCATTAACCCATCTTGATTGTAATCGAAAAATACTGGGTAGGCTCCATCGCCGACATCAAGCATTTCTTTTTGCAGGAAATTTTTTCTTTGAAGTTCGAATACATCGTTAGAAGAAGTGCCAACATTTTTATAATACCAGCATCCCTGCCAATTCTCAGATGCAGCAAAAGTATTTGGAGAAACAATTAAATCTTTGCGTCCATCATTGTCCACATCCAGGTAGTAGGCTGCAGGAAATATCCGAAGGTCAATTGCCGTTGTGTTCAACGGGTAAGATAAATCTTGCTTGATCATATCCGCGTATGATGAATCTCCACCATTGGTAACAAAAATCATGTTGTTATAGGTTACATCACCCAACAACATATCCATGTCTCCATCGTGGTCAGGATCAAACGCAAGCATGGTAGAACCTGTATGCTTATTTCCCGATTTACCTCCCTTGCATTGTATGTTTAAATTCAACACATTGGAATTGAGATCTTCCTCAAAATTTCCCCAGCATGTGGAACTTAAATGGTAATTAAAATTTTCGATATCATTTGAATCTGCGGCAAAATTTTCGTGAAAGTAAATGGTAGTAGATGAAGGCCCAAAGGTCAATATATCAATGTCTCCATCTCCATCTACATCTGTTATTGCAGGTATGTCCAGACTTGCTGACCACAAAGCAGAAACCCCGTTTGGACCGGATTGGTATCTGGACATCAATTCAGGGTTAGTCACTTCTTCAAACTTCAACCCTTCAGCTATAGAGGATATATTTTTATATACTTTCATGCTTGCGCTGTGATAGGTGAAAATATCCGCCAATCCGTCGTTGTTATAGTCAAGAAGTAGCGCCCAATCATGTAAATCCGGGAATGCTGAAACATAAGAAGGAGCAAAAACATAATCCACCTCTCCTGTTGTTCCGTTATTGATAAACGTCAATATTCTATTGCCCGTACGTTCAAAAACAAACAAGTCTTCAATGCCGTCAAGGTTTAGATCAATGGCCGAAAACTGAGCGGAATTCAACCCTCCAGCCCAGGGAAAGAGATATGCTTCCCCGTTTTCGTTCAACAAGGTAATATTGTCCATACGTGAACTATTTCCCGATTGACTCATCAATCCGGAATACATTAACACTAGACACACTAGATATCCAAATCCTCTTCTCACTATAATTTAGACGTAATTAAACAAGCATAAGTTGCTCACTATCTGTAAAATTAAGATTGAATTTTAAACTATAAAAATCAATGCTTCCAGAACTATTATTTAGAATGAAATAAAATTGGCATAATCTAGACAGAAAATCTATATTTGCAGGCTAATTTTTGGGAGAAAAAGTAATAAAATGCAAAACAGATTAATTATTTGGGTCTTTATAGTGCTGATGACGTTGGCATGTTTATACCAACTATCATTTACATGGATCGTTAGAGGAGTTGAGGCCGACGCAGAATCCTTTGCACAAGGGGATTTGAAAGAACAACAGGCATATTTGGATTCAATGTCTGCTGAAGAAGTTTATCCAGTCTTTGGATTTACTTATGCAGATTGCAAAAAAAGAGAGTTAAACCTTGGTTTGGACCTCAAAGGAGGTATGAACGTTATTCTTGAAGTTTCTGTAGAAGATGTAATCCGAGGACTCGCGGAAAACAATGCCAATGATGCGAAATTCTTGGCTGCTATTGAAGAAGCAAGAAGACTTCAAGGGACAACGAGTAATGTTGAATTTGTAAAACTATTTACACAAAGTTTTGAAAACCTATATCCGGAAGGACGGTTAATTGATATTTTTTACAACCTCGGCACAAAGGACAGATTGGCAGATGCAGCCAACCCTGCTAAATCAATTCAAGAATCGAATACACTTGTTGCTGAATACCTGGAAAGCGAATCTGAATCTGCTTTTGAAAGAAGTTTTGAAGTATTGAGAACGAGGGTGAATTTGTTTGGAGTTGCCCAACCAAACATTCAGCAATTGGAAGGAGATCGAATTTTGGTAGAACTTCCTGGTGTTAAAAACAAAGAGCGAGTTCGTCAATTATTGCAAGGAACGGCGCAATTGGAATTCTGGGAAACCTATGAGAACAATGAAATTGGAAATTCCTGGGATAGAATAAATACAAAGTTGAGGGTATTGCTCAGTGGAAGCGATGAAGTGGAGCAAGATTCAGTGAGCATTGAAGCAGATACGACAATGGCAACCATTTCATCTCCGGAAGGAGAAGTAGAAGAGGCTGAAGAATTGTCTATTGAAACGGAAGAAGAAGTTGCTGAAGAAAGCACCCCTTCATTGATTGATGAATTAGAAGAGGACACCACTCTTGATGTATCTACTGCGGGAAGCAATCAAATTGATGAAGAGACAAGAAAAAACAATCCACTATATGCCATTTTTCAACCAAGTATTTTTAAGAATGATGAAGGAAATTGGGAGTTTGGAAGAGGACCTGTAGTTGGATTTTCTGCCATTAAAGATACGGCTAAACTCAATGAATATTTAAAAAAGCCAGAGGTTAGAGCCATGTTGCCTTCTAAACTGAAGCTGCTATGGACTGCAAAACCTTATGATGATGAAGGAAGATTTTTACAGCTGCTTGCTATTAAAATGAACAAAAGTGATAACCGAGCTCAACTGAGTGGAGAGGTTATTGTTGATGCATATCAGAGTTACAGTCAATTTGGAAGTAGTCCTGAAATCACCATGAAAATGAATGCTTTTGGTGCGAAAACATGGGCTGCCTTAACGCGAGATAATATTGGTCGTTCCATAGCCATTGTGTTAGATAATTATGTGTATTCGTTTCCTACCGTTCAGGGCGAGATTCCTGGAGGAATTTCGGTGATTTCCGGGCAATTTGAAATTGAAGAAGCACAATTGATTGCCAACATTCTTAAGGCAGGAAAACTTCCGGCACCGGCAAGAATTATTCAGGAAACGGTTGTTGGTCCATCACTTGGTCAAGAGGCCATAGATTCAGGATTGAGATCATTCCTGATTGCCTTGGTGATTGTATTGATTTACATGATTGTTTATTACAACAAGGCTGGAATTGCCTCGAATGTAGCTCTTCTTGCTAACTTATTTTTCATCATCGGTGTGCTTGCTTCAACTAATATCGCGTTGACATTACCTGGAATTGCAGGTATTGTGTTAACTATTGGTATGTCAGTAGATGCCAACGTACTCATCTTTGAAAGAATTCGTGAAGAAATAACAGCTGGAAAAGGCATACGTCTTGCCGTTACGGATGGATACAACATGGCATATTCATCCATTATTGATGCGAATGTAACTACTCTATTAACCGGTATGATCCTATGGTATTTTGGAACAGGTCCGGTTGAAGGATTTGCCAAAACATTGGTAATTGGAATTATCACTTCATTGTTTTCTGCCATTTTCATCACTCGATTGATATTTACATGGATGATGGATAACAATCGTAAGATGACTTTTTCTACCAAAATGACAGAAGGGGCATTTAAGAATATGAACATTGGCTTTATTTCAAAACGTAAAGTTTATTATGCGATTTCAGGATTGATCATTGCTGGAGGGTTATTTTCACTGTTCACCAGAGGGTTGAATTACGGTATTGATTTCAAAGGTGGACGTTATTATATCGTTCGATTTGATGAGTCAGTAGGTGGAAATGATGTGCGTGATGCGTTAAAAGGCGTATTTGAATCGGCACCTGAAGTGAAACAAATTGGTGAGTCCGGTCAATTGAAAATCACCACTGATTTTATGATTGATAGTGAGGATCCAAATACCGCTAATATTGTTAGAGCAAAATTGGATGAAGGACTGGCAACGTTGGAAGGGCAACCAAGTTATGAAGTTATGGGGTCTGAAAACGTTGGACCGACCATTGCAGATGACATTAAAAATTCGGCATTCTGGTCCATTGTATTTGCCTTGCTCATTATATTCATTTATATCCTTATGCGGTTTAGAAAATGGCAATTTGGTCTGGGTGCGCTGTTGGCCATATTCCATGATGTATTGGTCGTATTGTCTGTATTTTCCATATTATATGGTGTCATGCCGTTTTCTTTGGAAATCGATCAAGCATTTATTGCAGCCATATTGACCGTGGTTGGATATTCTATTAACGACACGGTGGTGGTCTTTGACCGAATAAGAGAGTATTTGAACCAATACCGAAAAAGAGAAATGAATGAGGTGGTGAACTCTGCTTTGAACAGCACCTTAAGTAGAACCTTTAATACATCGTTGAGTACAATTTTTGTATTGTTAATGATTTTTGTATTCGGTGGAGAAGTTATTCAAGGGTTTGCATTTGCATTGTTGATTGGTGTCATAGTTGGAACCTATTCATCACTTTGCATAGCCACACCTATTGTAATAGATTTTTCAAAAACGGTTGACAAAGTAAGGTCCCGTAAGTAATTAAAATCAACAGTATACAGAAACCCTTCCAATGATTTTGGAAGGGTTTTTTATTACTTTTATCCTACAAAGACCGCATTATGTTTCACATCATATTATTCCTTGGAACACCTGAAATAATTGTAATTGCACTAGTGGTAATCATCTTTTTTGGCTCAAAGCGCATACCAGAATTGATGAAAGGATTGGGAAAAGGAATGAGGGAGTTTAAAAACGCCACAGGAGAAATTCAACATGAAATTCGTAAGGGTGCTAATATGATGGAAGAAGGGGTGGAGCAACAGAAGAAAAAAGAAGAGAACAAAGAGTAATCCTTCTTCCTTAATTCCTATGGATATTTTATTTCTTATTGCCGGACTTGTTTTACTAATTTTCAGTGGAGAGCTCTTGGTAAAAGGAGCAGTGGGAACAGCCAAAAAGTTCAATGTTTCTACGCTAGTAATTGGTATGACCATCGTTTCCTTTGGTACATCAGCTCCCGAATTACTGGTTAGTTTAAGTGCAGCATTTAAGCATTCTGGAGATATTGCCATTGGTGCCGTAATTGGATCCAATATTTCAAATTTGGGATTGGTGCTAGGGTTGTCTGCGCTAATATTTCCAATTAAGGTATCAACCGACACCATTCGCATTGATTGGCGAATGATGATGTTGTCAACTGTGTGGTTTGTTCTTTCCATCTTAGATAGAAAACTCAGTTTTTTTGAGGGCTTGACATATGTAATCATTTTGATTGTATTTAATGCTTGGATTATCAGACGGTCAAGAAGGAAGAAAAAAGATTCGGAGGCACCAGTTCATTCCTCTTCACCGATCATTAAGTTTCTCGGATTGATAGTTGCCGGTTCTTTGGGATTGACTTATGGTGCCGACTTATTTTTGGAAGGCGCAGTAGGTATTGCTGAATACTTTGGTATGTCGCACCGCGTTATCGGTATCACGGTTGTTGCCTTGGGCACCAGTCTGCCGGAGCTCATTACAGCTTTAGTGGCGGCTGTTAAAAAGGAAACGGATATATCCATTGGTAATTTAATTGGATCAAATATTTTCAATATTCTGGCCATCCTGGGAATTACCTCATTGGTTAAGACCATTGGTGTCAATGAACAAGTATTGCAGTTTGACATCTATTGGTTGTTAGGTATTTCCTTTGTATTACTTCCACTGATGTATTTTGGAAAGGTTGTCAGCAGAATTTCAGGCGCCGTACTTCTTTCTGTTTATATCTTGTATATCTTCTTAGTTTTGCAATAATTTCCCAATGACCCCCTAAATTTTCAACCGTCAATGGAAAAAAATGCATTTTTATTAAATTGTTGGTAAAAAAATAGGGGGTGTTGATAAAATAAATTCATTTTTTATCAAATAAATGACAACCAATATCTATTTTTGCCTATCATTTTAACATTTCATCATGGCAAGAATACGATTTACGGCACTCGAAGAAGTTATGCATCGCAAAGCGATTCATGTAGAGCCCTCTTCTGATAAAGTTTCTGATTACTTTGGTTCCAACGTCTTTAATGAACACGCTCGACGCGAGTTTTTAGGGAAAGAGGCGTATAAAAGTGTAAAACAAGCAATTGAAAAAGGAACTCGAATTGATAGAAAAATTGCTGATCAGGTAGCGGCAGCCATGAAAGAATGGGCATTATCCAAAGGTGCAACGCATTATACGCACTGGTTTCAACCCCTGACCGGATCAACTGCTGAAAAGCACGACGCCTTTTTTGAACCTGATGACAGAGGGCGTGCCATTGAAACCTTTGATGGAGATATGTTGGTGCAACAAGAGCCTGATGCCTCCAGCTTTCCAAGTGGAGGAATTCGGAATACATTTGAAGCCAGGGGTTACACGGCATGGGATCCTTCTTCTCCTGCCTTCGTTATTGGTAAAACCTTATGTATTCCTACGGTATTTATTTCTTATACCGGTGAAGCATTAGATAATAAAATGCCATTGTTAAAGGCATTGCATGCCATTGATGAAATTGCCACCGATGTATGTCAATACTTTGATAAAAACATTACTAAAGTAGTTGCTACTTTGGGATGGGAGCAAGAATACTTTTTGATTGATACAGCATTACACAATGCACGTCCTGATGTTATGATGACAGGTAGAGCATTGTTTGGGCATACGCCTGCCAAAGGTCAACAATTGGATGATCATTATTTTGGATCCATTCCAGAACGTGTTACTGCATTCATGAAAGATTTTGAACATGAAGCCCACAAATTGGGTATCCCTGTAACTACGCGTCACAATGAAGTTGCTCCGAACCAATATGAAATGGCACCCATTTTTGAAGAGGCAAATTTGGCCAATGACCACAATTTATTGGTTATGGATTTGATGCAAAAGATAGCCATGAACCATAATTTCAGGGTGTTGTTGCATGAAAAGCCATATGCCGGTCTCAATGGATCTGGAAAACACAACAACTGGTCTTTGGGAACAGACACAGGAGTCAATTTGTTAAAGCCGGGTAACAATCCAAAGACCAACTTGAGATTCCTTACCTTTTTTGTAAATACCATTGCTGCAATTTACAAGCACAATGATTTAGTAAGAGCAAGCATTGCTTCTGCCGGAAATGATCACAGATTGGGTGCCAATGAAGCTCCGCCAGCCATTATTTCCATATTTATTGGTGAACAATTGACCAAGATGTTGGACGATATTGAGACGCAAGTTGGAGATCACAGCATGACACCCGATGAAAAAACAAAAGTTAAGCTCAATATTGGTCGAATTCCAGAGTTATTGTACGACAATACAGATAGAAACAGAACATCTCCAATGGCATTTACAGGTAATAAATTTGAGCTTCGTGCGGTGGGATCTGCTGCCAACTGTGCTCAGGCCATGATTGCTATCAATGCAGCAGTTGCTGAACAATTGAAAGAATTCAAGGCAAATGTAGATGCGATGATCAATAAGGGTGTTAAGAAAGATGAAGCACTTTTAAAGGAAATTCGCAATTGTATTCTCGCCTCCAAGAAAATTCGTTTTGAAGGAAATGGTTACGGTGAAGAATGGGTGAAGGAAGCCAAGAAAAGAGGATTGTCCAATATTAAAGATACACCGAGATCTTTGGATGTTCTTACCAATAAGGCTACGGTGAAATTAATGACCGATTTGGATATTCTTTCTGCAGCAGAGTTGGAAGCAAGGAAAGAAATTGAATTGGAAAATTATACGATGAAAATTCAAATTGAATCAAGAGCTATTGGTGATATTTCGCAGAATCATATTATTCCAACGGCCATTGGTTATCAAAATCGTTTGGTAGAAAATATAAAAGGATTGAAGGAGGTTTTTGATGGAAAAGAAATTGAATCCCATACTTCCACCCAAATGAAATTGTTGAAAGAAATTTCCGGTCACATTACGGAAATTAAGAACAACGCAGACGCCATGATTGAAGAGCGTAAAAAAGGAAATAAAATTGAAGACGTTCAAAAAAAGGCCGTTCATTATTGTGATAAAGTAAAGCCATATTTCGATCCTATTAAATACCATGTTGATAAATTGGAAATGCTGGTAGATGATGAGCTATGGCCATTGCCAAAATTGCGCGAAATGCTATTCACAAAATAGCTGGATAACACTTACTGACAGCAGCAATTGTAAAGGGTTGCGACATTTTTGAATGTAAAAAAGATTGATTACATTAGCTGCCCTACAGAAAAAATCGAAAATTAGGTTGCAGATGAGCATGAAGAATATGTTGACTGGACTGTTGGTATTGCTAATTTTTCCAGCAGTTTTTGCCCAAAAAGATTATAGAAAAGAAGCAGATGCTGTCTTTAGTCAGGAGCGGTATTTTGAAGCTATTGAACTATACAAAAAGGCATATACTCGTGAAAAAGAGGATAAAGCTGGAATTATTTTTCAAATTGCCGAATGTTATCGTAGTTCAGATAATCACAAACAAGCTGAAGTTTGGTATTCTAAGGCCATAAAGGGTTCTTATGATGATCCAATGGTGTATTTTTATTTAGGAGAATCTCAAAAGTTATCTGGTAAATATGAAGATGCCCAGGCTTCTTTCGAAAAATATGTAGAAAGAATGCCGAAAGATCCTAAGGGAAAGAAGGCACTTAAATCATGCGAACTGTCGCTTCAATGGTTGGAAACACCTACTCGTTTTGAAATCAACAATGCTCCTTTAATCAACTCTGAGCAAAATGATTTCTCGCCCATGTTTGCAGATAAAAAACACAATATGTTGTTTTTTACTTCTTCAAGAGAGGGATCAGCTGGTTCTGATATACACGGTAGAACTGGTCAGAATTTTTCGGATATCTACACTACGAAAAGAGACAAAAAAGGAAAATGGAGCGAACCTATTCCATTGGGTGAAAATGTGAATTCACCAGTAAGTGAAGGTGCAGCTTGCCTGAACAGTAAGAAGAATACAATTTACTTCACACGTTGCGGATTTGGAAAAGACGGTGTATTTGGTTGCCAAATTTTCTGGGCTAAAAAGCAAGGAACAGATTGGGGTGCAGCAGAAGTTATTCCCATTACAGAAGATACTAATGCAGTTGGTCACCCGGCAATTTCTGTAGATGATAAAACATTGGTATTTGCTTCCGATATGCCAGGAGGTTATGGAGGAAAAGATTTGTGGTACGTAACCAACCTTGGAAAAAATCAATGGTCTGAGCCTGTCAATCTTGGGTCAAATGTCAATACTGCAGATGATGAATTGTTTCCTTTCCTGGATTTTGAGAACAAATTGTACTTCTCCTCAAATGGTCATGTGGGAATGGGTGGAATGGATATTTTCGTCGCAACTGACCAAGGAAAAAACCAATGGGGCAATGTTGAAAACTTGCAATCCCCATTGAATTCGCCATTGCACGATTATGGCGTTGTATTTGATGGAAGAAAACCCAAAGGTTATTTAGCTTCTAACCGAGAAGGCGGAATGGGAGGTGACGACATCTGGGAGTTTTATTTACCTGCATTGCAGTATGCCCTGGAAGGTGTTGTGAAAGATTTAGAAACTGGGGAAGTATTGGCTGATGCAACGGTTACGTTAAAAGGTTCTGATGGTACATCTGCCCAGGTTAGCACTGATGTAAATGGTGAATTTGAATTTGCACAAAATGGACCTAGCCGATACATCAAACCAAATACTACCTATGAATTGTTGGTTGGAAAAAAAGACTTTTTGAATGCCAAGGGAATGGAATCTACGGTGGATTTGGAAGTAGCCAAAATATTCTACCACGAATACAGATTGCGTCCAATTGACAAACCCATTAAACTTCCTCAAATTTTGTATGAACTAGGAAGTGCGGAATTGTTGCCAGAATCGAAAGATTCCTTGAATTTCTTGTATGACATCTTGGTTGAAAACCCAAATATTACGATTGAGTTGAGATCACATACCGATTCAAGGGATACCGATGCACGAAACCAAAAGCTTTCTGAGCGAAGGGCACAATCTTGTATCAATTATCTTGTTTCTCTTGGAATTGCCGGAGACCGCATGAGACCTCTTGGTGTAGGTGAACGAGAATTATTGTATTCGGATGCTGAAATCAATAAGCTTCCAACCAAAGAAGAGCGTGAAGCATTGCACGCGAAAAACAGGAGAACCGACTTCAAGGTACTGTCGACTGACTATGTACCCAGGAATTAGCTCCGGTAAAGTCTATTTCATATAAGTTAATGATTGGAATCGGCCCAAAGCTGATTACCCGAAATGAGTGCATCTGAACGATATCAACTACGTGGCGTTTCAGCATCCAAAGAAGATGTTCATGCTGCCATAAAAACCATTGATAAAGGCCTGTTTGGTAACGCCTTTTGTAAAATCATACCCGATCATTTATCAGGTGACGAAGAACATTGCCTGGTCATGCATGCAGATGGAGCTGGAACGAAATCATCGCTGGCTTATGCTTACTGGAAAAAAACGGGAGATGCTTCGGTGTGGAAAGGCATTGCACAAGATGCCATTGTCATGAATACAGATGATTTATTGTGTGTAGGAGCGGTGGACAATATGTTGCTTTCTTCTACCATTGGGAGAAACAAATCCAATATTCCCGGAGAGGTGATTTCTGCTATCATCAATGGTACGGAAGAAGTACTGGCGGAGATGAGAAGTTTGGGATTGTCCATTTATTCTACTGGAGGAGAGACTGCAGATGTGGGAGATTTGGTGAGGACCATTATAGTAGACTCGACCGTAACGAGCAGAATGAAGCGCAAAGAAGTAATTGAAGTCAATGTGCAACCAGGAGATGTTATTGTGGGGCTGTCATCCACAGGGCAAACCAATTACGAAGATGCTCCCAATAGTGGAATTGGAAGTAACGGACTCACATCGGCGCGTCATGATGTATTCAATAAAACTGTAGCCTCCGAATTTCCCGAAACTTTTGATGCCTCAATACCAAAAGAAGTTACGTATTCAGGTAAATATGAATTGACCGATCAAGTAGATGAGCTCCCTATGGATCTGGGGAAAGCCGTTTTGTCACCCACCAGAACGTATGCTCCTGTCATCATGGAGATGCTCGCTAAACACCGCGACCATATTCATGGCATAATACATTGCAGTGGAGGTGCACAGACCAAAGTCATGAAATTTGTTGAAGGTCTGCATGTCATTAAAGACAATGTGTTTCCAACTCCACCCTTGTTTAAAATTATTCAGGAAGAGTCGGGAACTGATTGGAAAGAAATGTTCAAGGTATTTAACATGGGGCATAGAATGGAATTGTATGTTCCTCAGAAAATCGCCAATTCATTACTTGATATTGCAGGACAATTTGAATTGGATGCCAAAATTATTGGGCGTTGTGAATCTTCACATGAAAACAAATTGACCATTGCAGGTGAGCATGGTACATATGTTTATAATGGACCATTTTAGATAGAATCATGAGTGAGTTGCTGGAAAAATTAGAGTCCATTAAAATGAGGTACGATGATGTTTCTGATCAAATAGTTGATCCGGAAGTTATTGCTGACATGGACCGGTATGTGAAGTTGAATAAAGAATACAAGGACCTCAGTGAAATGATGGAGGTGTATGAATCGTACAAAAATGTGCTGGAAAACATTGATTCTTCTCGTGAACTACTCAAGACCGAAAAAGACGACGAGTTTCGGGAAATGGCCAAATCTGAACTGGATGAATTAACAAAAAAGCAAGAGGTTCTTGAGGAGCAAATCAAAGTAATGCTCATTCCTAAAGATCCTGAAGACGAGAAAAATTGTGTAGTTGAAATTCGGGCTGGGACCGGTGGAGATGAGGCCAGTATATTCGCAGGAGATCTACATAGGATGTACACGAAGTATTGTGAAGGAAAAAAATGGAATGTTGAGTTGGTGGATTACACCCCGGGTACTTCAGGAGGGTATAAAGAGATCATCTTTAATGTAAATGGAGCAGGAGCTTATGGCATCTTAAAGTATGAATCCGGTGTTCATCGTGTGCAACGTGTTCCTCAAACGGAAACACAAGGAAGAGTGCATACTTCAGCATCTACGGTTGCCGTATTACCTGAAGCAGAAGAATTTGATATTGAAATCAAAGAATCTGATTTGCGTGTAGATTCTTATTGTTCTTCTGGTCCTGGAGGGCAATCAGTAAACACTACCTATTCGGCTATTCGTTTGACTCACTTGCCAACGGGAATAGTTGCTCAATGTCAGGATCAAAAATCAAAGTTGAAAAACTACGATAAAGCACTCAAAGTATTGCGTTCCAGAATTTATGAAATGGAACTCAAAAAACACATGGATGAAATTGCCAGCAAGCGTAAAACCATGGTTTCCACCGGCGATCGTTCAGCCAAAATCAGGACTTATAATTTTCCACAGGGAAGAGTAACCGATCATCGCATTGGGTTGACACTTTATACATTATCAAATGTAATGAATGGAGATTTGGAAGAAGTCCTTGATGCGTTGATGGTAGCCGAGAATGCTGAAAAAATGAAAGAAGGAGAAGAGTTAAATGGATAGATCACAACTCATACATCAGATTTTTGAGAAAGAGTCCTTTTTATGTGTGGGGTTGGATAGTGACTTTGATCGTTTACCGGATTGTGTCAAATCATACGATGACCCTCAGTTTGAATTTAACAAACGCATCATTGATGCTACCAAGGACTATTGCATTGCTTACAAGCCAAATACTGCATTTTATGAATGCAGAGGCAGCAAGGGATGGGATTCGTTGAAAAAAACGCTTGAATACATTCCAGAAAATATATTCACCATTGCAGATGCTAAGAGAGGTGACATTGGCAATACCTCAAGGATGTACGCTCAAACTTTTTTTGAAGACATGTCCTTTGACTCGGTAACTGTGGCACCGTATATGGGCATTGACTCCGTTTCACCGTTTCTTTCTTATGAAAATCATTGGACCATTTTGTTGGCGCTCACTTCAAATGAAGGAGCTAACGATTTTCAATTGAAAGAACTTTCAGATGGAGAAACGTTGTATAAAAAGGTCTTAGGAATATCACAATCCTGGGGAAATGAAAACAATTTAATGTATGTTGTGGGTGCCACTAAAAGTAACTACATCAAAGAAATACGTGACATTGTACCCAATCATTTTTTGCTGGTTCCTGGCGTAGGGGCACAAGGAGGGGATTTGCATAATGTGGCAAAAAATGGATTCAATAAGGATTGTGGATTGATCATCAACTCATCAAGGCAAATTATTTTTGCTGATTCGGGAGAACATTTTGATGAAGCTGCATCCCGAGCAGCCCAATCAGTGCAGCAAGAAATGGCACAACTGCTTACTACCATCAAGCGCTGATCCCGATTCAACGGGATTAGAATGACCGAAAAACAAGTACATGATTTTTGCAAAACCCAAGCCATTTTTGGCGTGTATTGCGGTACGCGAAACGAACATATTCAATTGTTCCAACTTTCAGGTTACAACCGTTTTTCAGGACCGGATTTCGAATTGGTTGGGGTTCGAATTAATCATTTGACATGGTACGGTGCGTTGGAAATTCATATAGAAAGTAGAGATTGGTACAGACATAGACATCATTTGGATCCTGTTTATGATCGAGTGGTTTTGCACTTGGTGTTGGTCTCGAATACAAGCGTATTGAATTCTGCAGGACGTTATATTCCGGAAATTCAAATTCCAGAATCCTGGATATTGAATTCTCTAAGGAAAAGTACTTCTATTAATTTCAATGCTCAAATGCAGCGTCCCAATGCAAATCAACTGATGAAATTTGCACAGACCAGGTTGAAAAGAAAAGCCGAATTTCTTGTTGGCCATAAACCTCATTGTTTATCCTGGAAGCAATTATTCTATAGAAGTATTGGAATTGGATTTGGTAGAAATGCCAATTGCGAATCATTTATTCAACTGACAACGAAATTGCCTATTTCAAAAGTTGAACATTATGCACTAGATCTTTCGATTTTAGTTGTTTTCTTGTTTAACATGGCTGGTTTTGCATCTTTCATTCCCAGATTGTTGTATAACAAAAACGGGAATAAACTTTTTGAAAAATATATGGCAACATATTCAGTTGCTCCCATGATCTCCACTCATTGGAAAAATGCAGGCATGCGCCCATCCAATCAAGTTCCCAATTTACTATTGAAGTTAGGTGTCTTGATTCATGCACATTTTTTTAACCTGTATTCCAAATTAGATCAGTTGACCTTGCCTGAGCTTCGAACGCAATTAAGCATTATGGTTAAAAGCTCGGCCTATACTCATTTGAATCTCCCCACCATTACCTCTGGATTTATTCAATCATTGATCATCAATTCAATTTGTCCTTATGTGTATGCTAAAGGTGTGTATTTGAACAATGAACAATTAAGAATGAAAGCATTTCGTTGGTTGGAACAATGCAACTTTGAGATCAACTATAAAACAAGAAATTACGTGAATACAGATCTGCCAAATAATGCTGCAATCAGCCAGGGAATTCTAGAGTGGAAAGAGAGTAAAAGTTAAATTCCGTATCTTGCAAGAAATTCTGAACAGGATTAAGGGAAGTAAAATGATACGGCAAATATTGAGATTTTTTGAAATGCAGGCCTTTGGGGTTTGCGATTGGTGGGGAGACAAGCTCGATATATCTACCTCAAGGATTCGATTGTTTTTCATTTATTTATCCTTCTTCACCTTTGGTTCGCCTATTATCATATATCTGATCATGGCATTTATTTTGGAACACAAAGAGTATTTCAAACCCAAGAAGAATCGCATTTGGGAATTATAGCATGAGATTTATTGGAAGTGTAAGAGTCTTTAAACGAATTTATGCTTCATTGATCATCTTGATGGCATTGTTGACCATTGGGGTTATCGGCTTCATGTACTTTGAGCAATTTGATTTTATCGATGCGCTGTACATGACCATTATTACATTGTCCACCGTTGGGTTTGGTGAATTACATACTTTCTCAACAGAAGGACGAATTTTTACTTCCATCCTTATTGTCAGTAGTTTTGGTGTGTTTGCCTATGCAATTACAGCGATTTCTACGTATTTTGCGAGTGGTGATTTTGCCAAATATTACAAATACTTAAAGGTGGAAAAACAAATTGCCAAGCTGAATGGTCACATCATCATTTGTGGATATGGACGCAATGGATATCGTGCAAGTCAAGAGTTAGCATTAGCCGGCATTGATTATGTGGTGATTGAAAAGGATGAAAATTTATTCAATAGTCCAGGTAGACCGCATGATGTTTTGGCAATTCATGGTGATGCTACCAAAGATGAAAATTTGTTATCTGCTGGAATTGAGAATGCCAAGGCGTTGATTTCAACGATGCCAAAAGACACCGATAATTTGTTCATTGTGCTAACTGCACGTGCTTTGCGAAAAGATATGTTGATCATATCCAGAGCATCTGATGATTCTTCCGTAAAGAAAATCAAGCAAGCCGGAGCAAATAATGTTATTATGCCGGACACCTTGGGCGGATCTTATATGGCTTCATTGGTAGTAAAACCAGATGTGATGGAATTTTGGAATACCATTGTATTGGATAGGGAAAACCCAAATCGCATTGAAGAAATTGCATGTGAGGTCATTTTAAAAAATCAAGAGATTTCAACCATTGGTGATTTGGTTGAAAAACATGGCGTAAATGCAAAAATCATTGGGTTGAAAGATATGGATGGCAGTTATGTTATTAATCCGGATTTGAATTTGAGTTTGAACGCGGCTCAGAAAATTTTTGTACTTGGAAAAGACGATGAAATCAATCGAATTAAGTTGAATCGCTGAACTGAATGATTCCCCTTTTTTGATTTTTATATATTTGGCAATCGCAACAATTTATTGATGAAAAATTTAGTTTCCTTTTTACTGATTACCCTACTTCCGGTGTTTGCGTTTGCACAAGAACCCGGATCAATTGATGAAGCCATTAACAATAAAATGGCCCCTCTGACGGATTTCGTTTTCAAATACATCTTTTACCCAATTCCACTCGGCTTTGGGCAAACCATGCCCATTTGTGTGGTTTCATTGCTCATAGGAGCATTGTTCTTCACATTTTACATGAAGTTCATCAATTTACGCGGATTCAAATATGCCATTCAAATTGTTCGTGGAACATATGATGATCCCAACGACAAAGGTGAGGTTTCTCACTTTCAAGCATTGACTGCTGCCTTGTCAGGTACGGTTGGATTGGGAAATATTGCCGGTGTGGCTATTGCCATTACGGTGGGTGGTCCCGGTGCAACACTTTGGATGATTATAGCTGGGTTGTTGGGTATGTCTTCCAAATTTGTTGAATGTACATTAGGTGTTCGATATCGAAACATCAATGAGAATGGTGAAGTTTCCGGAGGACCTATGTATTATTTATCCAAAGGATTGGGTGAAAAAGGATATGGTCAACTGGGAAAGGTACTTGCAGTCATCTTTGCAGTAATGTGTATTGGCGGTTCATTTGGAGGTGGAAATATGTTTCAGGTGAATCAGGCATTTCAGCAATTTAAATCTGTAGTCTCTCCAGACAATGTTATTCTGAGTAACGGTTGGTTATTCGGAACCATTATTGCTTCTGTAGTGGCTGTGGTTATCATTGGTGGTATTAAAAGAATTGCCTCTTGGACAGACAAGATAGTTCCATTTATGTGTGGATTATATGTATTGGCAGCGTTGGTTATCATATTTGCTCATTTCTCCGACCTACCAAAAGCCATTGGATTAATATTTTCGGGAGCCTTTTCACCAGATGCAGCATTTGGAGGAATTCTTGGTGTGTTGGTAGTAGGTTTTCAACGAGCGGCATTTTCCAATGAAGCGGGAGTTGGATCAGCAGCTATTGCCCACAGCGCCGTAAAAACGAATGAACCTGTAAGTGAAGGTTTGGTTGCACTTCTTGAACCATTTATTGATACTGTTATTGTTTGTACCATGACGGCACTGGTTATTGTCATCACCGGTATGTATGACAATCCAGACGCTTTGGATGGAGTTACGTTGACTTCCGCTGCCTTTGAAAGTGTCATACCTGGTTCTCGATATATTTTATCTGTGGCAGTTATTTTGTTTGCCTTTTCTACCATGATTTCGTGGTCTTATTACGGTTTAAAATCCTGGAAATATTTATTCGGAGCCACTAAAGCATCAGATGTCACCTATAAGGTAATCTTCTGCTTATTTGTCATCATTGGCGCTCCCTTGACGTTGGGTAAAGTCACGGATTTTTCAGATGCCATGATATTTGCTATGTCATTTCCGAATGTCATCGGATTGTACTTTTTAGCTCCTAAGGTGAAACAGGAATTGGATTCCTTTATTCAACGAATAAAAACAGGAGAGATTAAAAAGTATAAATAGTTTCTGACTAATTTCATATTGGCCCATCTTTTAACAAGGGCCATTGAACAGAAAAAATCGCAAAAAACATTTTCTTTCCAAAAGGGAAAAAGCAGGTTCCATTGCCTTTCTCATCATCTGCTATCTCTATACATTTTATCAACATGCTCAACTGATCATACCCGAAAGGGAATATTCTATTTTATCCAATGAAGATCATTTGAGGAAATTTGAGCAATTCAAGCGGCAATGGGACTCCATGTCCAACAATGCAAAAACCAACATCAAGAAAGCCAGATATAGTCGAAAGGAACTGACGTTAAAACCCTTTGATCCCAATGCAGTAAGTCAATCAGAGCTTATTGAAATGGGAATCCCCAAAAATATAGCCACAGCGCTCGTCAATTATAGGGTGTCTGGAGGAAGATATACGTCAAAAGAAAGTCTCAAAAAGGTATATGGGTTAACGGAAGAATGGTGGATAAAAATAAATGCATTTATCAGCATTCAAGAGCCAAAAGAATCCTTGATCAAAGAAAAGAGTACATTTAAAGATTTAAATGAGATTGGCTATTATGATTTGATGGAGGTATTACCTTCTTCTCAGAAGTTGGCCAACAGAATCCTCAACTATCGAAAGTTGCTTGGGGGCTTCATCTTTTGGAATCAATTGTCAGAAGTATATGGAATAACCGATAGTCTGCTGGAGGTCCTAAAGGATAATTTCAATTTGTCAGAGCGTTTCAGTCCAAAAAAGATTTCCATAAATCATGCTTCTTTTAAAAGGATGCTTCGCCATCCTTACATCTCATTGCCTCTGACAAAAACCATAGATGCCTATAGAAAACAACACGGTCCCTTTGAAAGTATAGAAGCATTGAAAAATATACATCTGTTTACGGATTCCATTTATGTTAAATTAGTACCCTATTTAACGATCCATGACACTGTCCGAAATACTTCGAAACAACATCCGGAACATTCCGGATTTTCCAACCAAGGGGATTCAATTTAAAGATATTACTACCCTCTTAAAAAACCCTACCATCAACCAACAAATCATAGATGCGTTTTCAGCGCACGTGGAAAGATTAAAGGTTGATGTCTTGGTAGGAATTGAGAGCAGGGGATTTATGTTTGGAATGGCGCTGGCTGTTCACCAACAAATTCCGTTTGTGCCCATTCGTAAGAAGGGCAAACTACCATACCAAACGGTGGAAGCAGCCTACGAATTGGAATATGGGTCAGCGGTCATTGAAATGCATGTTGACGCCATTTCCAAACACGACAGGGTTTATATTCACGATGATATATTGGCAACGGGAGGTACAGCTCTTGCTGCTGCCAAATTGGTTCGTCAACTTAAAGGTGATGTGGTAGGTTTTGGGTTTTTGGCTGAATTCTCCTCATTAAATGGACGAGATACCATAGGTCATCTCAGTGATGAAATATATTCTTTGGTGAATTATTGATTGAAAGTGTGAAACGGGATGGACAATTCGCTAAATTTGTCGTCCAAAAATTGGCTTATGGATTTTAACAGAACCGAGCAGCAGGAAATGATTGCAAAAATGATTCAAGATTTTGCAGACAAGCATATTCGCCCGGACATGATGAAGTGGGATGAATCACAGGAATTTCCTGTAGACGTATTCAAGAAGCTTGGAGAAATGGGGTTGATGGGTGTGTTGGTTCCTGAAGAATATGGTGGTGCTGGAATGACCTACAATGAATATGTAACGGTTATTTCTGAGATTGGAAGTGTATGTGGTTCAATTGGTTTATCTGTTGCAGCACACAATTCTTTGTGTACAGGACATATATTGTTAGCTGGAAACGAAGAGCAAAAGAAAAAGTGGTTACCAAAACTAGCTACTGCTGAATGGATTGGCGCATGGGGTTTGACTGAATCAGTAACTGGTTCAGATGCCATGGGAATGCTCACCACTGCAAAAAAAGAAGGTGAGTATTTTGTTTTGAATGGAACAAAGAATTTCATCACCCATGGAAAAAGTGGAGATATTGCCGTTGTGATTGCTCGAACAGGTGAAAAAAGAGATTCTCATGGAATGACGGCCTTTGTGATTGAAAAGGGGACGCCTGGTTTTTCTGCGGGAAAGAAAGAAGATAAGCTGGGAATGCGTGCTTCTGAGACTACTGAATTGGTTTTTGATAATTGCAAAGTACATGAGAGCAATGTATTGGGTGAAGTAGGAGAAGGTTTTATTCAAGCCATGAAAGTGTTGGATGGTGGAAGAATATCCATTGCCTCCTTAGCGCTGGGTATTGCCAAAGGAGCATTAAAGGCATCTATTCAATATGCCAAAGAAAGAGAACAGTTTGGGCAACCCATTGGACAATTTCAAGGCATTTCTTTTAAGTTGGCGGACATGGCCACTCAAATTGATGCAGCTGAATTATTGACATTTAAGGCCGCTGATTTAAAAGATAGTGGAAAGAAAATGACCAAGGAATCTGCCATGGCCAAGTATTATGCTTCCGAAGTTTCAGTGAGCGTATCAAATGAAGCTGTGCAAATTTTTGGTGGATATGGGTATACCAAAGAATTCCCCGTTGAGAAATTTTACAGGGATTCTAAATTGTGCACCATTGGTGAAGGTACATCTGAGATACAAAAACTGGTTATTTCAAGAGAAATTACGGGTTAGTTTGAATTATTAAAAAAAAGCCATTAAATTTGCACTCCCAAAAAAAGTAAATGATATGATAATTGTTCCGCTAAAAGAAGGAGAAAACATTGAAAGAGCACTTAAGAAGTTCAAAAAGAAATTTGAAAGAACAGGTGTGATGAAGCAGTTGCGGTCAAGACAACATTTTACAAAACCATCTGTTAAAAAACGCGAGACTAAAATCAAGGCTATTTATAGAGAGCAGATGCAAGCCTCTGAGCAATAAGCACTTTACATAAATTAATAAAAGACCCGAAGATTTCTTCGGGTTTTTTTATGTTTTTTTGGTAACTTAGGTTGAGCGTAGAATCTGAATTTATCAGATGTATATAGAGGATTTTGTAAATTATATCGGGAAAGAAAAAAGATTATCAGAAAACACCCTCTTAGCCTATCAGACTGACTTAATACAATTCAAGGATTTTTTGTCAACAGAATATGCTATTGAAAACGTATCTGAGGTAAAAGCATCAATTATACGATCCTGGATGGTTCATTTGATGGAGAACAATATTTCTAATCGCTCTATTAATCGCAAAATTTCAACATTGCAATCGTATTACAAATATTTAATGCGTGTACAAAAGTTAGACGGCAATCCAATGAATGGGATTTTGAGACCTAAGGTGGCCAAGAAATTGCCTGCTTTTTATTCAGATGATGATATGTCCAAATTATTTGAAGAGGTGGAATTCGCTGATTCAATGGAAGGACATAGGGATAGATTGTTGATGTTGATGTTGTACACGACAGGAATGCGTAGGAGTGAATTAATAGCCATCAACAAAAAAGACATTGATCTGAATGCTCAAACCATCAGGGTGTTGGGAAAAGGAAATAAAGAGAGGATTATTCCGTTGATGCCAGAGGTGATTCAAGAGATAAAAACATATACTACATATACAGAAGAGAATTTTGGTGAACAGGCAAGGTTATTTCTCACTTCAAAAGGAAAACCATTTTATCCTGAATTGGTGTATCGGGTTGTGCGGGATTACTTGTCCACGGTCACCAGTGTATCCAAAAAAAGTCCCCATGTCATTCGACATACCTTCGCTACACATTTATTAAATAATGGTGCTGAGTTGAATACGGTTAAAGAATTGTTGGGGCATGCCAATCTTTCGGCCACCCAGGTGTATACTCATAATACATTTGAAAAATTAAAAAGTGTTTATAAACAGGCTCATCCCAGGGCCTAAAAATTGACAGAAGTATGAAAGTTAATGTCATCATTCATTCGATTCATTTCGATGCAGATCAAAAATTGTTATCCTTTATTGAAGACAAAATCGATAAGTTGGGTCACTTTTTTGACAGGATAATCGACGGAGAAGTATATTTAAAGGTTGAAAATGTCAATAATACCTCAAATAAGTTAGTGGAAATTCGTTTGAAGGTTCCTCGCAACGAACTCTTTGCGAAGAAAATCAGCAAGTCCTTCGAAGAATCTACAGACCTTGCCGTAGAGGCAATTCGAAAGCAGCTCATCAAGCAAAAAGACAAACTTGCTGCCATTTAATTTTAAGCTAAAAAAAATCTAGCTTAAGAGTCTTGTTAGATAAATAATTCTTTTATACATTTGCAGTCCTTTTTTGGAGGGGGGTCTGAGTATCGTCCTTTGAGAGGAAGAAATTGTGTTGCCGATGTAGCTCAGTTGGCCAGAGCAGCTGATTTGTAATCAGCGGGTCGGGGGTTCGAATCCCTCCATCGGCTCGGCTCTTTTTGAGATTGAAAATGGGGAGATACTCAAGCGGTCAACGAGGACAGACTGTAAATCTGTTGGCTTAGCCTTCGTAGGTTCGAATCCTGCTCTCCCCACATTGAAGAAATTAGCGGGAGTAGCTCAGTTGGCTAGAGCATCAGCCTTCCAAGCTGAGGGTCGCGGGTTCGAATCCCGTTTCCCGCTCATTTCGGTGCTAAGCCGATGTAGCTCAGAGGTAGAGCGCTTCCTTGGTAAGGAAGAGGTCACGGGTTCAATTCCCGTCATTGGCTCAACCGGAGAAAGGATAGTAGGGAAGGGAGGAAATGAATAAAGTGAATGAATAAATATTAACTAATAAATAAACAAACAATTAACTAATTATCAGTCATGGCTAAAGAAACATTTGATCGGTCAAAGCCACACGTTAATATAGGAACCATCGGTCACGTTGACCACGGTAAGACTACATTGACTGCTGCCATTACCAAAGTTTTGTCAGAAAAAGGATTGGCAGAACAAAAAGCATTTGATTCAATCGACAATGCTCCAGAAGAAAAAGAAAGAGGTATTACCATTAATACTGCTCACGTTGAATATCAAACAGATAACCGTCACTACGCGCACGTTGACTGTCCAGGTCACGCGGATTACGTAAAGAACATGGTTACAGGTGCTGCTCAGATGGACGGTGCTATTTTGGTTGTTGCTTCAACTGACGGACCAATGCCACAAACTCGTGAACATATCTTGTTGGGTCGCCAGGTTGGTGTTCCAAGAATTGTTGTTTTCATGAACAAAGTGGATATGGTTGACGACGCTGAATTGTTGGAGTTGGTAGAAATGGAAATCAGAGAGCTTTTGAGCTTCTACGATTATGATGGTGACAATACTCCTGTTATCCAAGGTTCTGCATTGGGTGCATTAAATGGTGAAGCTAAGTGGGTTGATACAGTAATGGAATTGATGGATGCTGTTGATACTTACATTGAAATTCCACCAAGGGATATCGATAAAGATTTCCTAATGCCTGTAGAAGATGTATTCTCAATTACAGGTCGTGGAACTGTTGCTACGGGAAGAATTGAAACTGGTGTTGTGAACAGTGGTGAAGAAGTTGATATCATCGGAATGGGAGATGAGAAATTGAAGTCAACAGTTACTGGTGTTGAAATGTTCCGTAAGATTTTGGATAGAGGAGAAGCTGGTGACAACACAGGACTTTTGTTAAGAGGTATTGATAAAGAGCAAATCAAGAGAGGAATGGTAATTGCCAAGCCAGGTTCTATTACTCCTCACACAGAGTTCAAAGCTGAGGTGTATATCTTGAAGAAAGAAGAAGGTGGACGTCATACTCCATTCCATAATAAATACCGTCCTCAATTTTATTTGAGAACGACAGATGTAACTGGAGAGATTTTCCTAGATGAAGGAAGAGAAATGGTTATGCCTGGAGATAACGTAACAATTACAGTAAAATTGATTGTACCTGTTGCAATGAACAAAGGATTGAGATTTGCAATTCGTGAAGGTGGACGTACAGTAGGTGCGGGACAGGTTACTGAGATTATCAAGTAAGATCAGTTTACGTAAATAAAGTATTGAAGGTAATTGAGGTGCCCTTTTTTAGGGTACCTCAATTGACGTATAAAATTTAAACGGGTGTAGCTCAATTGGTAGAGTAGCGGTCTCCAAAACCGTTGGCTGGGAGTTCGAGTCTCTCCACCCGTGCAAATGAAGAAAAATTATGGCTAGTGTTCGCAAATATATAGAGGAATCATACGATGAATTGATGAACAAGACATCGTGGCCAACTTGGCCGGAATTACAAAGCAGTGGAGTTGTAGTTTTAATTGCCTCTATCATTATAGCGTTGATGATTTTCGTAATGGATAGAACATTTAGCACAATGATGGAATTTATTTATCAAACCATTTTTTCTTAATTAGGTAGCAATGGCAGAAGATTCGAAGAAGTGGTATGTAGTAAGAGCAATTAGTGGGAAGGAAAAGAAAATCCGGGATTACATTGAAGATGAGATAAAACGCAACGGACTCAGTGATTATGTGTCCAAAGTGTTGATTCCAACCGAGAAGATTTATCAAATCCGAAATGGTAAGAAGATAAGCAAAGAAAGAAGCTTTTTTCCTGGATACATATTAGTAGAAGCAGAATTGACAGGGGAAGTTCCTCATGTGATTAAAAATATTAACGGTGTAATTGGCTTTTTAGGCGGAGAGAAAGGAGGAGACCCGATGCCATTGCGCTTGAATGAAGTGAACAGAATACTTGGAAAAGTTGATGAATTGGCTGAAAGTGATGAGGAAATCAACATTCCATTTATTGTTGGAGAAACCATCAAAGTAATTGATGGACCGTTTAACGGATTCTCAGGAAGTATTGAAAAAATTAATGATGAAAAGAAAAAGCTCGAGGTAATGGTGAAGATTTTCGGAAGAAAGCAGCCATTGGAATTGAGTTTTTTACAAGTAGAAAAAGAGTCTTAATAGAATTATTAGGGTTATGGCAAAAGAAGTAAGTGGACTAATCAAGTTGCAAATTCGCGGAGGAGCTGCGAATCCATCACCTCCTGTTGGACCTGCATTGGGTGCAAAAGGTGTTAACATCATGGAGTTCTGTAAGCAATTTAATGCAAGAACTCAAGAGAAAGCTGGAAAAGTATTGCCAGTTATCATCACAGTATACACGGATAAGTCGTTTGATTTTATTGTTAAAACTCCACCAGTTGCGGTGCAACTTTTGGAAGCGGCAAAACTCAAATCGGGTTCTCCTGAATCAAACAGAAATAAAGTAGCAAAGTTAGGCTGGGATAAGGTTAGAACCATTGCGGAAGATAAAATGCCTGATTTGAATTGTTTTGAGGTAGAATCGGCAATGAGAATGGTTGCTGGAACAGCCAGAAGTATGGGAATTACAATAACGGGACAAGCGCCGTTTTAGTTGACGATATAAAAGAAGCATCATGTCAAGATTGAGCAAAAATAGAAAAGCAGCTTTGGAGAAATTTGACGTACAAAGCATGTACGATTTAAAAGAAGCAACGAAGATTGTTAAGGATATTACCACAACAAAATTCGATGCCTCTATTGATATTGATATCAAATTGGGTGTTGATCCAAGGAAAGCAAACCAAATGGTGAGAGGAACGGTAGCTCTTCCAAATGGTCTTGGAAAAACGGTGAGAGTTTTGGTATTGTGTACACCTGATAAAGAGCAGGAAGCCAAAGATGCAGGTGCAGATCATGTTGGATTGGATGAATTCGTTGATAAAATCAAGGGCGGTTGGACAGATATTGATGTGATCATCACTATGCCAAGTGTAATGGGTAAGATTGGTGCTTTGGGTAAGGTTTTAGGACCCAGAGGATTGATGCCAAACCCCAAAGCGGGTACTGTTACCATGGATATCGGTAAAGCAGTTACGGAAGTTAAGGCTGGTAAGATTGACTTTAAAGTAGATAAAAGCGGTATCATTCATACCACTGTGGGAAGAGCCTCTTTCGATGAAAATAAATTAGAAGAAAACATCAAAGAATTGATGGGTACAATTGTGAAGATGAAACCTACCTCTTCTAAAGGTACATACCTTCAAAGTGTTACTATCTCTAGTACAATGAGTCCTGGAGTGAAAATTTTACCAAAAGTATTCACATCATAAGTGGCAACTGAATAAGAAACAGAATTACGATGACAAGAGAAGAAAAAAATACATTCATTGAAGAACTATCTACGCAGATCACAGAGAGTAACATCTTTTATCTTTCTGATATCTCGGAGATTGATGCGGAGCAAACAACCAAACTTAGAAGGTTATGTCACTCTAAAAATGTGAAGCTCAACATTGTTAAAAATACCTTGTTGAAGAAAGCATTTGAAAAAGCTGAAGGAGATTATGAAGCTTTTTATGATGTGCTTAAGGGAAATACATCAATTATGTTTTCAGAAGTTGCCAATGCTCCGGCAAAGGTGATTAAAGAATTCAGAAAGAAATCAGAAAGACCTGTTTTAAAAGGGGCTTTTGTTGAAGAATCTATTTACATCGGTGATGATCAGATAGAAGCGCTTTCGACATTGAAATCGAAAGAAGAATTGTTGGGAGATATCATTCTGTTGTTGCAGTCTCCGGCGAAAAATGTTGTTTCGTCGTTGCAATCAGCATCAGGAAAATTAGCCGGAATTGTAAAGACCCTTTCCGAAAGGGAAGCTTAATACGTACGCACTCTTATACTAAATAAATAATCAATTAAAATTAAATCAAGTAAACATGGCAGATTTAAAAGAATTAGCGGAACAGTTGGTGAATTTGACCGTTAAAGATGTCAACGAATTGGCAGATATCCTTAAGGATGAATACGGTATCGAACCAGCAGCGGCTGCGGTTGCAGTAGCTGGTCCCGCTGGAGGTGGTGCCGAAGGTGGATCTGAGGAGAAATCAGAATTTGATGTAATCCTTAAAGCTCCAGGTGGATCTAAGTTGGGAGTTGTTAAGTTGGTAAAAGAACTTACAGGTCTTGGACTTAAAGAAGCCAAAGAATTGGTGGATGGTGCACCTAAACCTGTGAAGGAAGGAGTGGCCAAAGATGAAGCTGAATCGTTGAAAAAACAACTTGAGGAAGCAGGAGCTGAGGTTGAACTTAAGTAATATACAGCCTCCTTTAAAATTAAAGGTTTAGACCCTTTCAACTATTGATGGGGTCTAAACCCTTTTGTCGTTATAGTCAATTATAAATTAAATCGTTCCTTGTAATGAGCAGCGCGATCCTGAAGAACAAGAAAGAACAAAGAGTCAACTTCGGCTCTATTAAAAATAAACTACAGTATCCTGATTTTCTGGAAATTCAAATCAAGTCATTCATGGATTTCTTTCAGTTGGAAACATCTCCTGAAAGTCGTCAAGAAGAAGGACTTTTCCGTGTTTTCAGTGAAAATTTCCCAATTACGGATGCAAGAAATCAGTTTGTCCTTGAATTTTTGGATTACTTTATTGATCCTCCCAGATATACGCTCCAGGAGTGTATTGAGCGTGGATTAACTTACAGTGTTCCACTCAAGGCAAAATTAAAATTGTACTGTACAGACATTGAACACGAAGATTTCGAAACCATTGTTCAGGATGTCTATCTGGGAACCATTCCCTACATGACTCCTAAAGGAACTTTTGTGATCAATGGTGCTGAACGTGTTATTGTATCTCAGTTGCATCGTTCACCTGGTGTATTCTTTAGCCAGAGTAGACATGCAAATGGTACGAAGCTTTACTCAGCAAGAGTTATTCCATTTAAAGGATCGTGGATCGAGTTTGCAACAGACATTAACAATGTCATGTATGCGTACATCGATCGAAAGAAAAAATTACCTGTAACTACATTGCTAAGAGCAATTGGTTATGAATTTGACAAAGACATTCTTGATATCTTCAACCTTGCCGATACGGTAAAAGTTACCAAAACAGGATTGAAGAAAGAATTGGGAAGAAAGTTGGCAGCTCGTGTCTTGAAATCTTGGATTGAAGATTTCGTAGATGAAGATACTGGTGAAGTGGTATCCATTGAAAGGAATGAAGTGATCTTGGATCGTGAGACAGTGCTTGAAAGTGAGCATTTGGATCTAATTTTAGATTCTGGTGCCAAAACCATTATTCTTCACAAAGAAAATATCAATACGGCGGACTATGCAATCATATACAACACATTGCAAAAAGATCCTTCGAATTCTGAAAAAGAAGCCGTTGAACATATTTATCGTCAGTTAAGAAACTCTGAGCCACCAGACGAGGAAACGGCAAGAGGAGTTATCGACAAATTGTTCTTTTCTGAAACAAGATATGATTTAGGAGAAGTTGGTAGATATAGAATCAACAAAAAACTGAATCTCAACATTGAACAAGATGTTCGAATTCTGTCGAAAGAAGATATTATTTCCATCATCAAATATTTGATTGAACTGATCAACTCAAAAGCAGATATCGATGATATCGACCACTTGAGTAATCGTCGTGTGCGAACTGTTGGTGAGCAGCTATTCAATCAATTTGGTGTAGGTTTAGCTCGTATGGCAAGAACCATTCGTGAGCGAATGAACGTAAGGGATAATGAGGTATTTACACCTGCTGACTTGATCAATGCAAAAACATTGTCATCGGTTATCAACTCGTTTTTTGGAACCAACCAGTTGTCTCAATTTATGGATCAAACCAATCCGCTTGCTGAGATAACACACAAACGACGTATGTCAGCTTTAGGACCTGGTGGTCTTTCAAGAGAAAGAGCTGGTTTCGAAGTAAGGGACGTTCACTACACACATTATGGTCGATTGTGTCCGATTGAAACACCGGAAGGTCCAAACATTGGATTGATTTCATCACTTTGTGTGTATGCGAAAGTGAATCGATTAGGCTTTATTGAAACACCTTATAGAAAAGTTGAGGCAGGAAAAGTTAACTTGAAAGATGATGTGCTCTATTTGAGTGCTGAAGAGGAAGATGAACAAACAATTGCACAAGCAAATGCCATTATTGGAGATAAGGGTGAGTTTGTTTCAGATAGAGTTAAAGCAAGACTAGAAGGAGAATATCCAATTGTACCTCCAAACGATATTACATTGATGGATGTAGCTCCTAACCAGATTGCTTCCATTGCAGCATCTTTGATTCCATTTTTGGAGCATGATGATGCCAACCGTGCGTTGATGGGATCAAACATGCAGCGTCAGGCAGTTCCATTGTTGCAACCTGAATCTCCTATTGTAGGTACAGGTCTTGAAGGACAAGTTGCTGTTGACTCTAGAGTATTGTTAAATGCTGAGGGTGACGGAGTAGTTGAAAGTGTTGATGCCAATCAAATTGTTATTCGGTACGACCGAGATGATAACGAAGAATTGGTGAATTTCAGTGATAGTGCTGTAACATATGACTTGTTGAAATTCCAGAAAACCAACCAAAGTTCATGTGTGAACACTCGCCCTATTGTAAAAAGAGGACAACGAGTTGTGAGAGGTCAGGTTCTTTGTGAAGGATTTGCAACTCAAGATGGAGAACTGGCATTGGGAAGAAACTTGTTGGTGGCTTTCATGCCTTGGAAAGGATACAACTTTGAGGATGCCATCGTAATATCTGAAAGAGTTGTGCGTGACGATGTATTTACATCAGTTCACATCGATGAGTATACGTTGGAAGTGAGGGATACCAAACGAGGATTGGAAGAGTTAACTTCGGACATTCCAAACGTGAGTGAAGAGGCAACCAAAGACTTGGATGAAAATGGATTGATTCGTGTGGGTGCCAGAGTGAAAGAAGGAGACATTCTTATTGGAAAAATCACACCGAAAGGGGAAAGTGATCCTACTCCGGAAGAAAAACTTTTGAGAGCCATCTTTGGTGATAAAGCGGGTGATGTGAAAGATGCTTCATTGAAAGTTCCACCTTCAGTAAGAGGTGTGGTAATCAACAAGAAGTTATTTGCAAAAGCCATTAAAGACAGAAAGGCGAGAAATGAGGAAAAAGTTATCCTGGCTAAATTGGATGATGAGTATCAAAAGGATTTGGCGGCGTTGAAATCACAACTGGTAGATAAATTATATACCATTGTTGGTGGAAAAGCTTCAAAAGGGGTTAACAATTACTACAACGAAGAAATCATACCAAAAGGAACCAAGTACTCTGTTAAAATATTGCAGAGCATTGAGGACTTCACATTTATCGATCCAAGTGGATGGACAAAAGATGAAGAAAAAAATCAATTGGTAAGAAAAGTTCTTCATAACTACAACCTGAAAGCCACTGAACTGCTAGGTTTAAATAAACGAGCTAAATATGCGATTACTGTGGGAGATGAACTTCCAACCGGTATCATTAAAATGGCTAAAGTTTACTTGGCTAAGAAACGTAAGTTGAAAGTGGGTGATAAAATGGCGGGACGTCATGGAAATAAGGGAATTGTAGCCAAGATTGTTCGTGAAGAGGATATGCCGTTTATGGATGATGGAACACCAGTTGATATTGTATTGAATCCATTGGGTGTACCATCAAGGATGAACTTGGGACAGATTTATGAAACTGTTCTTGGTTGGGCTGGATTGAAACTCGGATTGAAATTTGCAACGCCGATTTTCGATGGTGCTACTTTGGATCAAATCAATGAATATACAGACAAAGCTGGCGTTCCAAAATATGGACGTACAACATTGTTTGATGGTGGAACGGGTAAACAATTTGATCAACCTGCTACGGTTGGTGTAATTTACATGCTTAAGCTGGGTCACATGGTTGACGATAAGATGCATGCACGTTCAATTGGACCTTACTCATTGATTACTCAGCAACCTCTTGGTGGTAAAGCCCAGTTTGGTGGACAGCGTTTTGGAGAGATGGAAGTTTGGGCACTTGAAGCATTTGGTGCAGCCAACATTCTTCAGGAAATCCTAACCATCAAATCAGATGATGTTATTGGAAGATCAAGAGCTTATGAATCTATTGTTAAAGGAGAATTGATGCCTAAAGCTGGTATTCCGGAATCCTTTAATGTATTGTTACATGAGTTGAGAGGATTGGGATTGAATATTGTAATGGATTAATCCATTGGTTAACGAATTTTTAGAAATTTCTTAAAATATAAAACATGGCTTTTAAGCGTGATACAAAGGTAAAAAGTGAATTTTCAAAAATTACCATAAGCCTGGCTTCACCGGAAATGATTTTAGAACGTTCTAGTGGAGAAGTTTTAAAACCAGAAACCATTAACTACCGTACTTACAAACCAGAGCGTGATGGATTGTTTTGTGAGCGAATTTTCGGTCCGGTAAAAGATTGGGAATGTCATTGTGGAAAATACAAGCGTATCCGATACAAAGGAATCGTTTGTGACCGTTGTGGAGTTGAAGTAACGGAGAAGAAGGTGAGAAGAGAAAGAATGGGGCACATTTCTTTGGTGGTTCCAGTTGCTCATATCTGGTACTTTAAATCATTACCTAATAAAATTGGTTACTTATTAGGATTGCCAACAAAGAAATTGGATTCCATCATTTATTATGAAAGATATGTGGTAATCCAACCAGGGCCTGCTAAGAATGTAGAAGGAGAGGCATTGAATTATTTGGATTTCCTTACAGAAGAAGAATACCTGGATATCATGGATGAGTTGCCGAAAGACAACCAATATCTTGAAGATTCAGATCCGAATAAGTTCATCGCCAAGATGGGTGCTGAGGCATTGTATGAATTGCTGAAAAGATTGCAATTGGATGAATTGTCTTATGAATTGCGCCACAAGGCCAACAATGAGACTTCTCAACAACGAAAAAACGAAGCACTTAAGAGACTTCAAGTAGTTGAGGCTTTCAGACAGGCAAACGAACACATCGAAAACCGTCCGGAATGGATGATTGTGAAAGTTGTACCTGTTATTCCACCAGAATTGAGACCATTGGTTCCATTGGATGGAGGAAGATTTGCCACTTCTGATTTGAATGATTTGTATCGAAGAGTGATTATCAGAAACAATCGATTGAAGAGATTGATTGAAATCAAAGCACCAGAAGTAATTCTTCGAAATGAGAAAAGGATGCTTCAGGAAGCTGTTGATTCACTTTTTGATAACTCTAGAAAATCAAGCGCTGTGAAGACTGAGTCAAACAGAGCTTTGAAATCTTTGAGTGACAGCTTGAAAGGTAAGTCTGGACGATTCCGTCAAAACTTATTGGGAAAACGTGTTGATTATTCTGCACGTTCGGTAATTGTTGTTGGACCAACATTGCAACTGCATGAATGTGGTCTTCCAAAAGATATGGCTGCTGAGCTTTACAAGCCATTCATTATGCGAAAGCTAATTGAAAGAGGTATTGTAAAAACAGTTAAATCAGCCAAGAAAATTGTTGATAAGAAAGAGCCAATCATCTGGGATATTCTTGAAAACGTGTTGAAAGGTCATCCGGTTCTTTTGAACAGGGCCCCAACGCTACACAGATTGGGTATTCAAGCATTCCAGCCTAAATTGATTGAAGGAAAAGCGATTCGTTTGCATCCATTGGTATGTACAGCGTTTAACGCTGACTTTGATGGTGACCAGATGGCTGTGCATCTTCCGTTAGGAAATGCGGCCATTTTGGAAGCACAGTTGTTGATGCTTGCATCACACAACATCCTGAATCCTGCAAATGGATCACCTGTTACGGTGCCATCACAGGATATGGTGCTTGGATTGTACTACATTACCAAAGAACGAAAAAGCGTTAAAAGTCACCCAGTGAAAGGTGAAGGAATGTCTTTCTATTCTCCGGAAGAAGTGATTATTGCACACAATGAAGGTAGAGTAGATCTGCATGCTTCAATCAAATTGAGAAGAGAAGTTGAAGGGGAGGCTGAAGCTGAAGTATTGGAAACCACTGTAGGACGTGTATTGTTTAATCAGGTTGTTCCAAATGAGGTAGGATTCATTAATGAATTGCTGACCAAAAAATCGTTGAGAGATATCATTGGTGATGTACTTCAAAAGAGTGGAACCGCTCGTACTGCTCAATTCTTGGATGATATCAAGAACTTGGGTTATCGAATGGCCTTTGAAGGTGGACTTTCATTCAACCTGGATGATGTGGTTATTCCTGATGAGAAAATCGAAATGATTACCAAAGCTCATCAACAAGTTGAAGAAGTAATGAATAACTATAACATGGGATTCATTACCAACAACGAACGATACAACCAGATCATTGATATTTGGACACACACCAATACAAGATTGACAACAACATTGATGGAGAACCTGAAAAATGATAATCAAGGATTCAACTCCATTTATATGATGTTTGATTCTGGAGCAAGGGGTAGTAAAGAGCAGATTCGTCAGTTGTCTGGTATGAGGGGGCTTATGGCAAAACCTCAGAAGTCAGGTTCCATGGGTCAAGAAATTATTGAAAACCCAATTCTGTCGAACTTTAAGGAAGGACTTTCCATTCTTGAGTACTTTATCTCTACTCACGGTGCGAGAAAAGGACTTGCGGATACGGCCCTTAAAACGGCGGATGCTGGTTACCTAACCAGAAGATTGGTTGACGTTGCTCAGGATGTGGTTATTAAAGCAGAGGATTGTGGTACGTTGAGAGGACTATTGATGTCTGCCTTGGAAAAAGACGATGAGGTTGTAGAATCATTGTATGACAGAATTCTTGGTAGAACAACTGTTCACGATGTATTCCACCCGACTTCAGGAGATTTAATCATTGAATCTGGAAAAGAAATCAATGAAGAGATTGCTGCCATTATTGAAGAATCACCAATTGAAGAAATTGAGATTCGTTCGGTATTGACGTGTGAATTGAAAAGAGGAGTATGTTCTAAGTGTTATGGAAGAAACCTGGCAACTGGTAGAATGGTGAAAAGTGGAGAAGCAGTTGGTGTAATTGCGGCACAATCCATTGGAGAGCCGGGAACACAGTTGACACTTCGTACATTCCACGTGGGTGGAACAGCATCTAAAATTGCAGACGAATCTCGAATAGAAGCCAAATACGATGGTAAGATTGAATTCGACGAATTGCGTACGGTAACTACCAAAGGTAAAGATGGAGAGAATGTAGAGATGGTTATTGGTCGTTCGGCAGAAATGAGAATCATTGACAAGAACACCAATATTGTTTTAACCACCAATAACGTTCCTTACGGTTCATATTTGTATGTAAAAAACAATGCGACGGTTAAGAAAGGAAAATTGATTTGTGAGTGGGATCCTTACAATGCTGTAATCATTGCAGAAACTGCTGGTAAGATTGTCTTTGAAAACATTATTGATGGAGTTACCTATAAAGAAGAGTCTGATGATCAGACAGGATTTAAGGAGAAGGTAATCATCGAAACCAAAGACAAAAAGGTGATTCCTTCTATCAAAGTGAAAGTTGGAAAGGATATTGTAAAATCATACAATATTCCAGTGAATGCCCACATTGTAGTTGAAGATGGAGAGAAGATTGAATCGGGAAAAACCATTGTAAAGATTCCTAGAGTTTCTGGTAAAATGGGTGATATCACCGGTGGTCTTCCACGTGTAACGGAATTGTTTGAGGCCAGAAACCCATCCAACCCTGCGGTTGTGTCTGAAATTGATGGAATCGTTTCGTTTGGTAAGATCAAAAGAGGTAACAGGGAAGTAATTGTTACTTCTAAAACAGATCAAGTGAAGAAGTACCTCATCAACTTGTCCAAGCATATTCTTGTACAGGAAAATGATTTCGTAAAAGCAGGTATGGTACTTTCTGATGGTTCTGTTACACCAGCTGATATTTTGGCCATTAAAGGTCCTACGAAAGTTCAGGAATACCTGGTAAATGAAATTCAGGAAGTTTATCGTTTGCAGGGTGTGAAAATCAATGATAAACACTTTGAAGTCATTGTAAGACAAATGATGAGAAAAGTAACCATCGTTGATCCGGGAGATACTAGATTCTTGGAGAACCAAATCGTTAATAAGGCTGACTTCATGGAAGAAAATGATGAGATTTTCGGACAAAAAGTAGTCATTGACGCTGGAGATTCTGAAAATCTAAAAGAAGGGCAAATCGTTTCTTCAAGAAAGTTGAGAGATGAAAACTCGAGACTGAAAAGACTTGATAAGAAAGGTGTAGAATCAAGAGATGCGGTAGCAGCCACTTCTAGTCCTGTGTTGCAAGGTATTACTAAAGCTTCGCTGCAGACGCAAAGTTTCATTTCGGCAGCTTCCTTCCAGGAAACTACCAAAGTGTTGAACGAAGCAGCTGTAAACGGAAAAGAAGATTACTTAATGGGATTGAAAGAAAACGTAATTGTTGGTCATTTGATTCCAGCGGGTACAGGTTTGAAAGATTACCAGAATTTGGTAGTTGGTTCGAAAGAAGAATACGAAAAACTTGTGGCCGCCAAAGAAGAATCTACAGTTGAGGTAAACGATGAGTGATATGGAACAAAAAGGCGAAGATCACAAACTCAATATTGAATTGAGTGAAGATATCGCTGATGGTACCTATTCCAATTTGGTCATCATTAGCCACTCTAATTCAGAATTTGTTTTGGATTTCATTCGGGTGATGCCCGGAATGCCCAAAGCAAAGGTGAAATCAAGGGTGTTGATGACTCCTCAGCACGCAAAAAGACTTGCCAGGGCTTTGGATGAGAACATTCGAAAGTATGAGTCGACGAATGGAACCATTCAAGAGGTTGAACCTCCGAACATTCCATTGAATTTTGGACCTACTGGTGAAGCATAAAAAAAAAGCCATCTGATTTCAGATGGCTTTTTTATTTCTTATCCTTTTAGTCGTGGATTTTTCGATTGAACAACACATACCCAAAATGAATCAAGAAACTAAATTGGTTTTTTGATTCGTCCAGGAAATTAATGGAGATATTATTGTAATAATTAAATTGTCCAGCAACCATTCCAAAAGGAAGTTCATAGGTGGCTGCTACAGATGTAACAAAATGTTGAGGTACATCTGCTGTTCTGTAAACGGCTTCCTGCTGATCATTTTGGACAATTTCTTCAACTGCCTGAAAAACATATCCTTCCGTTCGGATTGTAAAATTTCTGAACGGTGTATACAGCAATTTAGCTCCTCCGGCCACATATTTATGGGCTCTAAATTCTTCTATGAATAATGTTTTTGTTTCTGTGATGGGCGCAAATTCCTTTGTATTTAATATGGTAGCTGTATAATTTGAGAAAAAAGGCTGATCGGAATAAAGTCCTTCAATTAAGATTCCCGGTCGTATTTTTCCTCTTTTATTGAAATATTTATTGAAACTAAATTCAAGCCGAAAAAATTCAAGATCTTGCTCAATGGTTTCTTTGACAGGAGTTCGGCTACCACCTGTGGTTCTTTCTTTTCCACTGATCAATGCCGCTTTGAAGTACAATCTACTCCCTTCATCTTCATATTGTTTTCTGTTGAAGGAATTACGTTCAAATTGAACATACGTATGCGAGTTGGTAAATCTGGTTAAGTCAGTTGTATCAAATCGCGTGAAATCATTGGATTGGTAATATTCATTTCTCAACTCACCAAAACTATAACCTGCACTAAACTTACCATAACGGTTGATAGGTAAACCAAATTCGTACCTGAAATAACTATCCTTGTAAATGAGATAAGAAGGTCTATTGGTTTCCAGAATCAACTCATCATTTCGAAAGTAGTCCCATTTATTCAGCAAGCCACTAATTTCAAAATACAACGGTAATGTTGAAGAAAAATCAACGCGAATACTACCCTTTCCTGAAGTATAAAATTGACCAAAATAGGCATTGGCTCCAATGATGATAGGAGTTTTGGAAAAAATATGGTATTGAATTCCAGCAAATCCCTGATTAATTGGACTAGAGGCGATGTTCCCCCCAAAAGACAAAAACAATGGTTTCTCTTCCTTCATGTCCAATTCCAATAGATAGTTACCGGTATTCGATTTGTACATCAATGACGGATAAACCTGGTTGACATAATCTTCCGAAGCTACCCTCATAACGGAACGTTTCAAATCACTCAGTTTTCCTGATTTAGCACTTCTATTCATAATGCTCTGAACATAATCAGTTTGTGACTTAGACAGGCCACTGATTTCAACACTGTCAACAACCACCTCTGGTCTTTTCTGTCTGAATTGATTTCGTTTTGTGAGTAAAGCATCTTTTGGAACACGTCTCTCAATTTTACTTTTGATATCGGGTAATTTGTCAACGGTAGACTGATATCCTCTATCTACAATTTCTTTTGTATTCGTAAAATCGAATAAGTTTCTATCGGAAATATCTGGTTCCACAACCACACCATCTGTACAATCAATGCTGTATTTCTGATTATTAGAAAGCATCACTTTCAATTGAGAAATAAGATTATCCTCTTCCGGTTCAGGAAAGTTTCCGGATACATTGCAGCCCAAAATGATGTCAGGACCAAATTCATTACACAACACTTTACTTGGGAAGTTATCATACAATCCTCCGTCATACAGCAACACACCATCAATTCTAACAGGCTTTAAATAAAACGGATAAGACATAGAAGCCCTTATCGCTGAGGCCAAATCTCCTTCATCTAAAACCACCTCTACCTTTTTAATGATGTCGGAAGTAACACATCGAAATGGAACCATTAAGCTGTCAAAGTCATTTTTATATACACTTTGGTAGGGTGCCAATAATTCCATGAGTGCATAATCAAACGAAGTTGAATTTTTAACATTGGTTGGGATATTTTCTTCAATGCCATCCTTAGGGGAGAGCTTGATGGTAACCCATGAGGCATCAGGATTTTCATCCTTAAAGAAATAGGCGTATTCTTCTGCAACGTACCCTCGTACTATTTTTTCAAATTCCTCGCTGGTAGTCATTGCTTCGATTTCTTCTGGTGAATAACCTGAAGCGTATAATCCTCCAACTAAGGCGCCGCTTGAAGTTCCAGCAATAAAATCTATGGGAATATTATTTTCTTCAAGCGCTTTCAAGAAACCAATATGTGCCATACCACGAGCACCACCTCCACTTAAGACAATGCCAACTTTTTGGGCATTTGATGGCATGGCCAAGCAAATTGCCATAATGAAGACAAGCAATTTAGCCACATTCTGTTTCCGCAAGATTGATAATATGCCTATCCAGGGGGTCATCATCAATTCAAAATTGACGTCAATTTATGAAAATATTGAGGTGCATGAATCATTCTTGAACCATACCATGAAAAATATGTGGCATCAACCAAGTGTATTTTGCTTTTGGGAAAATGCACTTGCACTTCTGGAATGTGCTTTTCACTGAAAGGGTAAGGTTCCGATGAAAGAATAATGTTGTCCGGTTGCCATTCATTTATTTGTTCAGGTGACAGCTCAGGATAACGATCATGTGAATCGAGTAAATTTTTCCATCCAAAACACTCCATCATGCTGTGGATAAATGTGTTATTGCCGGCAGCCATGTAAGGATCTTTCCAAATAAGGTATATGGCTGATTGTTTATGTATAGGCTTTTGTTCATTCCAGGAATCAAAAGCCACTTGAATATCCTTTATAATTTTGGATGATTCATTTTTTTTATTGGTGAGTTCTCCAATACTTTTAATCATGTCCATTGCATCCTGCTTGGTTACCACGTCACTCAGCCAAACTGGATAATCTTTTCTCAAAAGTTCAATATCGGATAACGTATTTTCTTCTTTATTTCCAATGATTAAGTCGGGACGCAGTTTTTCAATTTTCGCATGATTAACGGACTTAGTTCCACCAACTTTGGTTTTTTCATCGCATAAATTTTTAGGATGAATACAAAACTTGGTGATTCCTGAAATTTCAGAAGAAAGACCTAGATCAAAAAGCAATTCGGTTTGAGATGGAACAAGCGAAACGATTCGTTTCGGAACTTGATGAATAACCACTTCTGAATCTGTTTGATCCTTAAAACGGTGCATGAATTAGTTTATTACAGCCACAACATCATATAATGTGATGATATGTACTTTGTCATTTGCATCCTTAACCAATAAAGCTTCATTGTCTTTGTTCAACAGATTGGAGATTTCTTCAATAGAAGCATTGGCTTCTACAAAAGGAAAAGGCTTTTCCATGATTCCTTCAACGGAAGCCCCGTTTTGTTTTATGATTTCACTAAAAACGAGTTTATCCCGCAATGATCCAACGTAATCACCATTGTCTACAACAGGAATCTGAGATATTTCATATTGGTTAAATAACTCAGCTACTTCCTGCAAAGAATTGTCTTTACTGGCTGTTATTAACGGTTGATGTTGATGATTCTTAATCAAATCAATGGCTGTATAATTGGATTTATTCAAAAACCCTCTTTCTTTCATCCAATCATCGTTAAATATCTTTCCAACATATCGACTTCCGTGATCATGGAATATCACCACCACCAAATCCTCTTTGGTCAGTTGCTCTTTCATTTGGATTAATCCAGCCACCGCACAACCTGCAGAGTTCCCTACAAATATTCCTTCTTCTTTTGCCAGTCTGCGTGTCATTAACATTCCATCTTTATCGGTCACCTTTTCAAATTGATCAATCAAATCGAATTCCACATTGGCAGGAAGAATATCTTCACCAATACCTTCTGTTAAATAAGAGTAGATTTCTGATTCATCGAATTCACCCGTTTCATGATATTTCTTGAACACTGAACCATAGGTGTCAATTCCCCAAATTTTAATATTTGGATTTTGTTCTTTAAGATATTTGGCAACTCCAGAAATGGTACCTCCGGTGCCAACACCCACAACGAGGTGGGTAATTTTTCCTTCCGTTTGTTCCCAGATTTCTGGTCCCGTAGTTTCGTAATGTGCCTTACGATTTGACAAGTTATCGTATTGGTTCGGATAGAATGAATTGGGAATTTCCTGGTTTAGTTTTTTAGCTACGGAATAATATGAACGTGGGTCATCCGCTGCCACATTGGTAGGTGTCACAACCACTTCGGCACCCATGGCACGTAAAATGTCCATTTTTTCCTTTGACTGTTTATCAGGCATGGTACATATCAGCTTGTATCCTCTGGCAATGGCAACCAAAGCTAGTCCCATACCCGTATTACCTGACGTACCTTCAATGATGGTGCCACCGGGTTTTAACAAACCTTCTTTCTCTGCATCTTCCACCATTTTCAACGCCATTCTATCCTTTATGGAATTTCCTGGGTTAAATGTTTCCACCTTGGCCAAAATGGTTGCAGGAATCTCTTCAACTATCTTGTTCAATTTAACCAAAGGGGTGTCTCCAATGGTTTCTACAATGTTGTTATAATACATGCACTAATTTTTTGGCAAAGGTAATCATTACGCCTAGCTTAAAAGGAAATTTCCAGCAAACATTTTATTGATACCTCATCGTTTTGGCGGGTGTGATTCTGCTAATGATAAAAGAAGGAATAATAAGCACCAAAAAGGTGATAATCACGGTGAATAAATTCAATAGGAAAATTTGAACCCAATTGAATAAAATAGGTACTTCAGAAATGTAATAAGATTCCTGTGGCAGTTTAATAATGCCAAATTCAAGTTGCAGGTAACAAAGCAAAATAGCTATCAAATTACCCCAAAACAGACCTTTCAGCATTAAATAGATTCCGTTGTAGATGAAAATTTTGCGGACACTCCAATCGAAACTACCCAGGGCCTTTAGCAAACCAATCATTGACACTCTTTCCAAAATAAGAATCAGTAATGCTGAAATTACATTGATGGCAGCAACCAGCAGCATCAATGTAATGATAATTTGTACGTTGATGTCTTGCAACTCAAGCCAATTAAAAATATCAGGATTGGCTTCTGCTATAGTGGATGAATACAGTTCTTGATCAATGGAATTGTAAACAAAATAGTTAATGTCTTCCAGTTTGTCGAAGTCATTGATCAACAATTCGAATCCACTAACCAGATGATCATTCCAATTGTTGAGTTTCTGAATATGGCGGATGTCCACAATGGCATATAGTTCATCAAATTGTGTGAATCCTGTTTCATAAATGCCTTCTACCTTGAATTTTCGAACCCTGGGAGGATCTTGTATGAAGTGCACATAAATGGATTCATCTAAGTCAACATCCAACATTTGTGCGGTATGCTTGGAAATGACAATTCCATTGGATTTTTTTTCATCGGACAACTGAAGCGTTTCACCAGTGATCAGGTTTTGTTTGAAAAAATTCCAATCAAAAAGCGAATCAACTCCTTTTAGAATAGTCCCTTGAATCATTTCACCTGATTTGAATATTCCTGCTTTTAGCGCAAAAACCTGGATGTGATCAATTTCAGGAAGGGTATCTATCGAGGGATAAAAATCAACCGTTGTTGAAATAGGTCTGGTTTCATAAGCATTTTTGGATTCAAAATGGCGAATTTGAATGTGCGAACCGAAACCGACAACTTTCTCCTTGATTTTTTCTTGAAAGCCAGAAACGATGCATATTGCAGCTATCATCACCATTACACTTAAGGCAATGGCTACCTGCGAAATCGTTATGATTGGACGTGTATATCTTCCGGAAACGCTACCGTCCCGAATCATTCGGCGGAATATGAAATATTCGAAGTTCAATAAAAGCCGTATCTTGCAATGCGTGCAAATGTAACAAATAATCGTCGCTGCGAATGCATTCAACACGCCTCTTATTGGCCGTCATATTCATCTTTTTTGGAGTTCGTCTGATTGCGCAATACAATGAAGAAATTGTTGTAGGAGCGCTACGAACAGAGCTGTATTTTCCTTTAATCAAGGGAAAAAATGTTGCGCTTGTTGCCAATCATACTTCCATTTATAAAGAAGGCCATCTGGTAGACACCCTGTTACAAAAAGGTATAGGCATTGTAAAAGTGTTTAGTCCGGAACATGGATTCCGAGGTAAAAAAGATGCGGGTGAAAAAGTTGGGGATCAAGTGGATTTGAGCACAGGATTACCCATCATCTCATTGTACGGAGACAATAAGAAACCCAGCCCTGAACAGATGGAAGGTGTTGAGGTGGTTATTTTTGATATTCAAGATGTTGGGGCGAGATTTTATACTTACATATCCACCATGCATTATGTGATGGAAGCAAGCGCAGAAGCGAAAATTCCCGTCATCATTTTGGATAGACCCAACCCAAATGGACATTACATTGATGGTCCTCTGTTAGATAAGAAGTATACTTCTTTTGTAGGTATGCACCCTGTACCTATTGTTCATGGAATGACTGTGGGTGAATATGCCAGGATGATCAATGGAGAAGGATGGTTGGATGGAAAGTTAAAATGCGATTTGAGGATTATTCCAATGCAAGGGTATGATCATACATCATTTTATAAGCTACCCGTGAAACCTTCACCTAATCTACCCAACATGAAGTCAGTTTATTTATATCCGTCTTTATGCTTGTTTGAAGGTACATTGGTAAGTATTGGACGTGGAACAGACTATCCTTTTCAAATTATTGGTCATCCGGATTTTGTAGCCGGAGATTTTGAATTTGTTCCCAGAAGCATTGAAGGGGCAAGTAAATATCCTAAACTGGAAGGAAGAACATGTTTGGGGATCAATTTGTCACAAATGTCTGTGGAGGAAATACGCAAAAAACCTGGCATTCAATTGAATTGGTTGATTAACTTTTACAATGCCCTGCCGGATAAAAAGGCGTTTTATACCAAGTACTTTAACGTGCTTGCTGGAAGTTCTAATTTGAGGCAACAAATTGAAGATGGAATGTCGGAATCTGAAATAAAGAAAAGTTGGGCTTACGACTTGAATAATTTTCGCCAAATTCGATCTAAATACCTTTTGTACGCTGATTTTGAGCAAAGTATCAAAATAGATTAGCTCTTGACTACGTTGTATTAAAGAAATCACTAACTTTGCGCCCCTAATTAAGTACCCGGTTTCGATATTTCGGGTTTTGTTCATCTCTTTCGGATAATATCGAAATGTCCGAAATACAATGTAAATAACATGTCAGAAAAGACAGAAGAAGCAACAGCACAAAAAGAAGTTGCTGACACAAAAAAAGAAGCTGCAAAGACACCTGTAAAGGCTACTACAAAAGCAGCAACGGCTAAGAAAGCCACAACAAAAGCCTCGGCAACTAAAACTACTGCCAAAAAGGCTACAACCAAAACTACTGCAAAGAAAGAAACGGCAGCCAAGCCAAAAGCAGCGGCTAAAAAGACAACAGCCAAAAAAACTGAAGCCAAAGAGGAGACTGCTCCAGCTAAGGTTGAGGAAAAGGTTGAAGTAACAGAAACTGCTCCGGTAGAAGAGGTTGTTGCAAAGAAAGAAGAGAAGGCTGAAGCAAAATCAGAGAAAGCAGAAAGTAAACCGAAAAAAGCAGCTGCTAAGTCGGTTCCAACTCCAGATAAAGATTTTGACTGGAGTGCTCTTGGAAAAAGAAATGAGGTCTATTCTGAAAAGGATAGAGTTGAAATGGAAAAAATGTATGACAAGACATTGACTACCATTTCTGTTCAAGATGTAATTGACGGAAAAATCGTTGCATTGACGCCGAGAGAAGTTGTTGTTAATATTGGATATAAGTCAGATGGTGTGATTTCACGATCTGAATTGAGATATAATAAGGATCTAAAAATTGGCGATGAAGTTGAAGTTTTTATCGAAAGTCAAGAAGATAAAAACGGCCAGTTGGTTCTTTCACATACCAAAGCAAGAGCTTTACGTGCATGGGAGCGTGTGAATGATGCTCTTGATACACAAGAAGTAATCAAAGGATATGTTAAGTGTAGAACAAAAGGTGGATTGATTGTTGATGTATTTGGCATTGAGGCCTTCTTACCTGGTTCACAGATTGATGTTAAGCCAATTCGTGATTATGATGTGTATGTAGACAAAACAATGGAATTCAAAGTTGTGAAGATCAACAAAGAATTCAAAAACGTGGTTGTTTCACATAAAGCCTTGATTGAGGCAGAATTGGAAGAACAGAAAAAACAAATTATTGCCAAACTTGAAAAAGGACAGGTATTGGAAGGAATTGTCAAGAACATCACTTCTTATGGTGTGTTTATTGACCTTGGTGGAGTAGACGGATTGATTCACATTACTGACCTTTCTTGGGGAAGAATTAACCATCCTGAGGAAATTGTGACCTTGGATGAGAAATTGAATGTGGTAATTCTTGATTTTGATGATGACAAGAAAAGAATTGCTCTTGGTCTGAAACAATTGAATAGCCATCCTTGGGATCAACTTGACGAAAAATTGAAGGTTGACGACATCGTAAAAGGAAAAGTGGTTGTGGTTGCTGATTATGGAGCATTCATTGAAATTCAACCTGGAGTTGAAGGGTTGATTCACGTTTCTGAAATGTCTTGGTCTAACCACTTGAAACCTGCACAGGAGTTCTTTAAGGTAGGAGATGAAGTAGAGGCTAAAATTCTTACCCTGGATAGAGAAGACAGAAAAATGTCTCTTGGTGTCAAGCAATTGACTCCGGATCCATGGGATGACATTGAGAAGAAATATGGTGTGGAATCGAAACATTCTGGAAAAGTCACTAACATTTCTGATTTCGGTGTGTTTGTTGAATTGGCAGACGGTGTAGATGGATTGATTCATATTTCTGATTTGTCTTGGTCTAAAAAAATCAACCATCCTACAGAAATCACGAAAGTTGGAGATGATATCGATGTAGTTATCCTTGAAATTGACAGAGAGAACAGACGATTGAGTCTAGGACATAAACAATTGGAAGAAAATCCTTGGGAAGTATTTGAATCTGTATTTACTGTAGGTTCAGTTCACCAGGGTACCATCATTGAATTGAATAAGCGTAGTGCGGTTGTTTCATTGCCTTATGGTGTTGAAGGAACTTGTAATATCAAAAATCTTCAGAAAGAAGATGGCACTACTGCTGCTGCAGATGAAACATTAGATTTTAAAATCACGGAGTTTAACAAAAACGCCAAGCGTATTGTAGTTTCTCATACTCAAATCTTTAAAGATAATGAGGCCAAAGATGAAGCTGCTAAGAAATCCGGAGCTAAGGCAAAAGCCAAAGCAAGCTCAAGAGCTGTTAAGAAAATTAATGACAGCCAGGAAAAAACTACGCTCGGAGATTTAGATATTCTTGGAGATTTGAAATCTAAAATGGAAGAAGGCGAAGGTGGTAAATAACACTGTTAGTTTTAATTATTAGTTAATAGAAAACCCCAATTCAAATTGTTGAATTGGGGTTTTTTTTGAAATCAGGAAATAATTCTCATCTTTGCAACGCTACCATGAAAGGTCGGTTAATTATAGATAAAAAGCGGCTCGAGATAATCATTCAAAGGCTGTGTTTTGAATTAATCGAAAATCACAATTTCTTCGAAAACACTGTAATTTTAGGTCTGCAACCTAGGGGAATCTATTTGGCAAATCGCATTGTTCAATGCCTGAAAAATACCCAGGCAGATTGCCAGGTAAAAATTGGATCATTGGATGCTACATTTTTTAGAGATGATTTTCGTCGCAAGAAAGAACCTTTAATCCCGAATTTAACACAAGTCGATTTTATCATTGAAGACAAAAAAGTTGTCTTGATTGATGATGTGCTGTATACAGGTAGAACTATACGTGCGGGTTTAGATGCCATGTTGGCTTACGGAAGACCTGAACTGGTTGAATTAATGGTGTTGATAGACAGGAGGTACAGTCGGCATTTACCAATAGAGCCATCTTATGTGGGATTGGCCATAGATTCATTGGCTGAAGAACGAGTGGCTGTTGAATGGAATGAAACAGATAAAACAGACAGGGTTATACTTTTTAATAAGGAAGAATGACGGAGATGGTGAAAGACAAATTGAGTAACAGGCATTTGTTAGGTATTCAGCAACTGAGGAAGGAAGAAATTGAATTGATATTAGACATTGCCAGAAACTTCAAAGAAGTTATCAATCGCCCCATCAAAAAAGTTCCTTCACTTCGGGATATTACCATTGCCAACTTGTTTTTTGAGAATTCCACACGGACTAAATTGTCTTTTGAGTTAGCAGAGAAGAGACTTTCGGCAGATGTAGTAAACTTTTCTTCAGCGGGATCTTCTGTCACCAAAGGTGAATCGTTAATAGATACAGTAAATAATATACTGGCGATGAAAGTGGATATCATCGTCATGAGACATCCCAACCCGGGTGCAGCTCACTTTGTAGCGTCCAGAGTAAATGCGCAAGTTATTAATGCAGGAGATGGTACGCATGAACATCCTACTCAAGCGCTGTTGGATGCTTATTCCATTCAAGAAAAGCTGGGCGATGTCAAAGGACTCAATGTGGCTATTGTTGGAGACATTCTTCATTCACGGGTGGCACTGTCAAACATCTATTGTTTATTAAAACTAGGGGCCAATGTAAAAGTTTGTGGCCCTGGAACATTGATTCCCAAGTACATTGAAAGCACTGGATGCAAGGTGGAGCACAACCTTGAAAATGCGTTGAAATGGTGTGATGTTGCCATGATGTTGCGAATCCAGCATGAACGTCAGAAAGGAGGGGTTTCAAACGTTCGTAATTTTCCATCTTTGAGAGAATACACCCTGCAATATGGCTTGAACAAAAAGTTGCTGGATAAAATCAATAAGCCCATCACAATAATGCACCCGGGACCCATCAATAGAGGAGTGGAAATTACTTCAGAACTTGCTGATTCTCAGCAATCAATAATCTTAGATCAGGTTGAAAATGGGGTGGCTGTTCGAATGGCTGTATTGTATCTGCTTGCCGGAAAAATTGAATGACCCCATAATTAATTATTTTCTATCTTTGTGTTAAATGACGTGGATATGAGTCACACCATTGATAAACAAGAAAAATATACTCTGGTAACCATCGATTCTGAGAAACTTGATTCTCAGGTTGCGCCTGCCTTGAAAACGGATCTGGTTGTGTTAAAATCAGAAGGAACAAGGAATATCATTATTGACTTATCCAACACACGTTATTGTGATTCTTCTGGACTTAGCGCCATCCTTATTGCAAATCGTTTGTGTAAGGAAGCCAATGGTTCATTTGTACTTTGCGGCATTCAGGAGGCCGTCATGAAATTGATTTCTATTTCGCAATTAGATTCCATTTTAAACATCACTCCTACAGCAGGAGAAGCCATTGATTTCATCTTTATGGATGAAATCGAGCGTGATGTTGAAAAGGAAGATGAATAGAAAAGGCTCGTGTCTCTGAGCATATTGATACTGGGATCCGGTTCTGCGGTTCCAACACTTTCTACCAGTCCCACATCTCAACTTGTTATTCATAACAGTGCTTATTACCTGGTTGATTGCGGCGAGGGAACCCAACTTAAACTCCGGCAAAATGGGGTTAAAATTCAACGCATTAATCATATTTTCATTAGTCATCTTCATGGAGATCATTTTCTGGGGTTACCGGGATTGCTTTTTAGCATGAATTTGTTGGGCCGAACCAATGCCATTCACATTTATGGACCTGACGCGCTCAAAGACATCATGGATTTACACCTGAAAGTTGCCAAAAGCAATTTAGGGTATGAAATTATATACCATAATACAGAAAACAGTAATCGATATTCCATTTATGAAAGTGAAACATTACAGATTTCTTCATTCCCATTAAAACATAGAGTATTGACACGAGGATTTCTATTTGAAGAAAAACCTGGGAAAAGAAAAATCAATAAAGAACAAACGGACAAATTGGACATCCCATTAATTCATTATCAAAAATTGCAAATGGGTGAGGATTATGTAAACGATGGAGATATTATTCTCAATGAACACTTAACCCTGGATCCTCCGCCTGCAAAATCCTATGCTTATTGCTCGGATACGGCTTATTCTGACAATACTGCTAAATACGTTGATGGAGTTGATCTCTTGTATCATGAGGCAACGTTTCTGGAAGAAGACAGAGGAAGAGCCGATTCAACATTGCATTCAACAGCTCAGGATGCCGGTAAAGTTGCAAATCAAGCAAAGGTGGGCAAATTGCTTATTGGTCATATGTCAAATAAGTATAAAAACCACGCGCAATTATTGGCTGAAGCAAAAACACAATTTACAAATACTGAATATGCAGCGGAGAGTGAAACTTATCTTCCTTGAAAAATTTGTTTTTCTATTCATTGGGATAATGATATCCTGCACGCAGGGCCATTTTAAGGAATATCATGGAAATACACAGGGGACAACGTTTTCTGTAAAATATAAGTATGGAGGCAATGACCAACATGTGCAAATTGACGTCGATTCAATTTTGCTGGCGATTGATGAATCTCTTTCAACCTATAACAATAATTCCACCATTAGCTCTTATAACGAATCAGATTCAGGACTGGTTATAGATAAACTTTTTAAAAAAGTATTTGAGCTTTCTAACATCGTATTCAACGAATCAAAAGGCGATTTTGATCCAAGTGTTGCCCCATTGGTTTGGGCTTATGGATTTGGCCCTCAACGTGACACGATGCTATCAACTGAAGTATTGGATTCTATTAAAAACTTGATTGGATTAGAAAAGTTCTGGTTGCAAGATGATTATTTATCCAAGCCTTTTCCTTCTTCCAAATTAGATTTCAATGCAATAGCTCAAGGATATACCGTTGATTTGGTTGCTCAATATTTGACTTCGTTGAACATTGAAAATTATCTGGTAGAAATTGGAGGAGAAATACGTGTTAGAGGTAAAAATCAAAACAATGAATTGTGGAAAATAGGAATTGACAGACCCGTTGAAAATTTACCTAATCGACAGGTATTTTCCGTAATTGCTCTCAACAACAAGAGTTTTGCAACTTCGGGAAACTATCGAAAGTTTTACGAAAAAAATGGTCAGAAATACACGCACACGATTAATCCACGAACAGGGAAGACTGTTTTAAGCAATTTGTTAAGTGCAACGGTTGTTCATGAATCTTGTGCACTGGCAGACGCCTATGCCACTACACTAATGGTAAAAGGACTTGAAAGCGGAATCCAGTTTGCCGATTCGTTGGATTTGGATGTATACTTGATTTATTCCGAAAAGGACGAATTGAAAGAGTATATTTCGCCTTCGTTATCTGAGCGTATCAGTTATTGATTTTTGCACACTTCATCAGGTTTGGCTCCGCACAAACCACAACCTCCACCTTCTTTTTGCAGCATTGGGTTATTGCTTGCACAAGTTCCGGCAAATTCTCCATTTTTCTTCAGAAGAATCTTGACTGCGATTCCTGCAAATCCCAGAGCCAATAGCAAAACGGCTAAAACGAGGGTCATTGACATAATTCCAATTTATAAGGCAAATTTAATGATTATTCAAAGGCAGCGATCATTTTTTAGTAGGGTTTAACAGTACCCCTACCTTCATTGGCTACAACCCGAACAAGTGGATCATTCTGATAGACAATGTTTCCTATTTGATAGATTTCAACTTGCAAACCTTCTTCTGCATCTACCTGAATATCTCCGGTTCCACCATTGATGACATAACATTCTCTGGCCTTGTAGTCAAATGTTCTCCACCATCCGGATCCTGTATTGAAAACGTAGTGGAGGTCAGTTTGACCGGAAACGGTTACATCACAAGCACTCACAATTTGTTTCAAATAGGTTCTTTTGCATTTTAATTTCAAGTCTACATTTCCACCGCCATCCCATGCTTCAAACCGGAAGATGTCTTGTTCCAATGTGTCCAGGAAAACAATGTCAGCAAATCCTCTCAAGTCTATTAAATCCAATGAATTGATGGTCAAGTGTGCTTTAATTGGTGTGCTTAAATCGCGTAGAAAATTACACGTATTGTTGTTTTTCAAAACCAACCAATTTCCATTAAACTCTAATTCGATAAAAGGCTGTAAATTTTTACCACATTCTATGGATAAAGCCTTGAACGTATCTACACTAATCACTAAGTCAATGTCGTCTTGTATTTTTACGGCCGAAAAATCCGATGTCAGAACACGTTCTTGTATGACTTGCTCACCAACAGTTTTAAAACATGCGGATTTATCGTCATTGCATGCAAATGCAAAAACAGACAATAGGATTATATAGCTTAAAATATTTCTCATAATCTATATCCAACACCAAATTCAAAATGATCTGCCACGGCAAAATGTGACTTTAATGACAAATTCAACAAGAGATGTTCGGTTAGCTGATAGCGATTTCCAATTCTGTGATATATTGAGCCGTCTCCTGTATATTTCGTATAAACATAAAATCCCATTTGAATCAAGAAATAGAATCTATTCATCTTCAAAACATAAGAACCATGTATTCCTGGTTGAAGAATTTCTGCATTTGAAACGTTTGATTCCGTTTCTTCCAATTCAGCTTTCACAGAAGCATCATAAAACAAATCAACTCCCCAGCCAAGCATGCTTTTAAAGGAGACGTTTTTCTGATTCGTAAATGATGCGGAGAATGCAGCGTATTTGTCTCCTCCAATTGGCTTTTTTTCTTTGGATGCGCCTGATACGACTACTAGCCTTTCCCATTTTGAAAAATCGTAATGACTTGCTGAATCTTCTTGTATTTGTTTTGCAACAGGCTGGATACCGTATGATACACCGGCATTTATGGAACAGATGTTGATTCCAAGATTTGGAGTTTTTGAAGAACCGTTTGAAAAATGAACAAATGAAATACCTACCTGACCTGAAATGTGATCATTCAGTTTGAAATCCAGATGGTTGTAAAATTGAATATAGCCATTTAAATGGCTACTGATTCCCAAATTTTTAAAATTTTCGACACGATCAAATGGGTTTTCTATCCAACCCAAACCCTGACCAAATTTTAAGTTATAAGATAATTTTTCACCCGCTACAAAAGGAAAATCTATATACAAAAATAAGGCGTATCCATTCCCTAATTCTTGTGGGTTTCCCAGATAATTGTACGCTCCAGAAATTCCAATTTTAGGATATCGAAATTTTTGATGCCAAAAAGATGTACCCGATAATCGTTTTTCTGCAAATATTTCAAATCCGGAAGTATGATCCTTCCTAATTAAATCCAACGATTTCCGATGACTAATGAGGAATCCTTTGCTGACCAATGCACCAAATTCGTATCCTTTAAAATTTTCCTGTGCCGAAACAGGGAAAATAAAGACACAAACCATCAATCCAATGAGTACATTCTTGCCTATCCGCATACCTATTGTTGAAAAGTACTCAAAAGTATCAAAAAATATTCCCGCGTTTTTTTCCTTACTTATTAATATTGTTGAAGAAATTTAACTCATGGATACGGTACTTTCAGAATTTGATAGGTTATTAAAAATAATGGATACACTTCGCACCGAATGTCCATGGGATAGAAAACAAACATTTGAAAGTCTGCGATCTCTTACATTGGAGGAGGTATATGAATTATCGGACGCCATTTCGGGAGAGGATTGGAATGAAGTTGGTAAAGAATTGGGTGACGTTTTATTACACATTGTTTTTTATGCGAAGTTGGGAAGTGAAAAAGGATATTTTGAATTGAGTAATGTCATTGCTGATTTATGTGATAAGTTAATTTTTCGTCACCCTCACATATATGGAGATACTTCTGTCTCAAATGAAGATGAAGTCAAATCAAATTGGGAGAAGATCAAATTGAAGGAGGGGAAAAAGTCAGTATTGCAAGGAGTACCGGATTCATTGCCATCATTAATTAAAGCATACAGGGTCCAGGATAAAGCTAGTGGAGTTGGTTTTGATTGGCCAAACAAAGCATTGGTTTGGGATAAAATCAAAGAGGAAATCCTGGAGTTTGAGGCTGAATCAACTGAAAATCAAGAAAAGAGGGAAGAAGAATTTGGTGACTTATTGTTTGCTTTAGTCAATTATGCCAGAAAATCGGGTATTAACCCTGATGATGCACTTACGAAAACAAATCAAAAGTTTGTAAATCGTTTTCAATTTATAGAAGCTTCTGCTAAAAAAGAAAACAAACCACTACAAGAGATGACATTAGAAGAAATGGAAAAATATTGGGTGGAGGCAAAAAAGGGCACAAAAAAAGCCGATGAGTAATCACCGGCTTTAGATTTCAGTTATTTTATCATCAATGCTCAGTAAGGTATTCAGCAACACCATCGTGGGTGGCTGACATTCCTTCGCTGCCTTTGGTCCAACCGGCAGGACAAACTTCACCATGCTCTTCGTTGAATTGCAATGCATCAATCATACGGATGGCTTCGTCTACATTTCTTCCCAATGGAAGGTCATTGATCAATTGATGTCTTACGATACCTTCTTTGTCAATCAAGAATAAACCTCTGTAAGCAATCAATTCACCTTCTGCAATGAGTTCTCCTTCTTCGTTGTAATCCCAGTCTCCAACCAAAACATCATAATTATGAGAAATCGTTTTGTTGGTATCTGCAACCACCGGATAAGTTACTCCCTTGATGCCTCCATGATTTTTTTCCATTTGTAACCAACCCCAGTGAGATTGTTCGGTATCTGTAGATACACCAATCACAGCTGTGTTTCTTGATTCAAATTCTGCAAGTTTTTCCTGAAAAGCATGCAATTCTGTTGGGCAAACAAATGTGAAATCTTTTGGATAAAAGAATAGAACCACATACTTGGATCCTTTGTATTGACTTAATGTGAAGTCAGACACAATATCATTTCCGTTTACAACAGCTTGTGCGTTGAAATCAGGAGCTTTTTTTCCTACTAAAACTGCCATTTTAAATTTTTTTGTTTTTCTAAATGAGTGTCAAAATTACACATTCAGAATGACAAAAGTCCTTCTCTTCAGAATATTATTATTGCGGCTGCCGCACCCACTAATATGGAGCCAAATTTTAGCAAATGAAAGCGGTGATTGTGACTACTTTCAAACAGGATAATTGTGCTAATGTGCAGAATAACTCCAGAAGCTATTGCGAGAATATATTGTTCCAGATGTTCAATGGGTAAATGGGTAACCAATTGTTCACCAGTAAATAGTCCTAATGGTGCCATGCCAGCAAAGAGGACCATGGATAAAACAATTTGCCATTTTGAAAGATTAGCATTCAACAATAAAACCATTAGGATGATGGAAATAGGAATTTTATGCAAGGCTATTCCCCAAAGCAATGATTCACTTCCATGAGCTGTTTCATGGCCAATATGAATGGGAGTGGCTTCAATAAAAGCGTGCAAACATAAACTTGTCAACATCAACAATGGGAATCCTCCTTTTTTATCATTGTGAACATGCAGATGCCCATGTTCTATTCCCTGTGAAAAAAAATCCAACAGCAATTGAAGAAAGAACCCAAGTAATACGAATAAACCAATGTGTGTTGGGTGAGATTCATAAATTTCAGGTAACATATGAATGATACAAAGTGTCAGTAAAAACGATCCACTGAACGCCAATAGTAATTTGATGCGGGATTCATTTTTACCAAAAAAGTTGGTGGTTACCATACCCACCAATCCACCAGCCATTAATATGATAATATCCAAAATCATGCCTTCTCTCCAATTAAAATTAGTCTGTCGGAATTCTTTTCATCGAAATTTTCAAGTGCATAGTTACCAAAAACACTTTTCATCTTTACCCCTGCATTTTTAAAAAATGAATCAAAATCCATAAGATTATATAAGTGCAAACGTTCTTCATAATGGTGTTCATTTTTACCATCCTTTACTTTAATTTTTTTGATTAAGTAAGATGATCGAATTTGTTTGCTCACAGAAAATTGAACAGTACCTCTTTGACAATGATGCTTCTCTTCAAGATTTTCTATGATGGGCACAGTATTTAAATAGTCAATAACGATGAATCCACCTTTTTTTAAATTCGCCGCCATTGAATTTATGGATTTTTGATTGTCTTCAGAATGTTCAAAATAGCCGAAGCTTGTAAAAAGGTTTAATACACCATCGAAATACGAAGGCTTAAAAACATCCTTCATGTTATGAACGTGAAATTTGAGTGTTTCATTCTCAAAAGGTTTGGCAGCTTCGACATTATTTTCAGATAAATCCACACCGGTAACATCGTATCCCAATTTATTCAAGTGTATGGCATGGCGACCCTTTCCACAAGCAATATCGATCAATCGACTTTTTTTCGGCCAATTCAAATATTTACATAACCCATCAATGAAAAATTTCGCTTCTTTTTCATTGCGGTGTTCATACAACAAATGATAATATTTGGTATTAAACCAATGTTCGAACCAATCAGAACGCCCCATAGTTCAAAATTAGGAGCTTAAAAGTAATACAATCCTTTGTTCTATCGCTTTTGAGACAAGGAAAAGAGATTAATCTTATCAAATTAGGTATTTATATAGAATTTTATTTAATTCGTAGTAATTTCTGTGGGGTTAAATTGGTTTAACTTTTCAGAAATATTTTAGATTTGTATCAACATTCGATAAGTCGAAAAAGGATGCTCGATATATTTGATTTCTACGATAAAATGGATAAGCATAATATTATGCTTTCCTTTAAAGGTAATGTGACCTCCGAACTACTCACGTCTATTTTGCAGATTATGGAATCTCAGATGGACAATATGGAGGAAAAACCTAAAATGCGTCGTAAAGTTTACAATATTTTGGTCGAATGTTTACAGAATTTGTACCATCACATTGATGAAAGAGTAGAGGAGCAAGAAGGTCCTGAGAAAAATGCCATTTTTGCTATTGGAAAATTGGGAGATGAATATTCTATCATTACAGGTAATTACATGTATACAGAGAATATTGATGGACTCAAATCCAGACTTGAGAAAATCAATGCGATGAGTCGTGAAGATTTAAAAGTTTACTATAAGGAAGTGTTGAGTAATGGCGTAATGTCTGAAAAAGGCGGTGGCGGTCTTGGAATGATTGACATTGCTAGAAAATCAGGTAATAAGCTTGATTTTAGCTTTTCACCCGTAGATGAAAAATTTTCATTTTTTAGTTTAAGTATAAAAGTGACGCAATCAGTTAAACAAAATAGTTAGGATGGAAGATTTAAATATTGAAGGAACACCTAAAACCCCAACAATTCGATTTGATTATGGTAATGGGGAAATATTGATCAAAGGAAGATCAATACCTGAAAACAGCATAGAGTTTTACAAGCCGTTAACTGAGAAACTTGAATCGTATGCTGATCAACCAAAGGATGAAACCAAAGTAAATATTCAACTTGAGTATTTTAATACAAGTTCTTCCAAATGTATCCTAGACGTTTTCAAGAAACTCGAAAAAATAAATAGTGGAGCTTCAAATGTTACCATCAATTGGTACTACGAAGAAGATGATGAAGATATGCTTGAAGCGGGTGAAGATTATGAAGCGATAATCAACATTCCATTCAAGATGATTGAAGTGGAAGAAGAATAAAAAACTTATCATGTATGAAAAAAGCCTGTGATGATATCACGGGCTTTTTTTTTAGTTACAAAATCGTTTTATGATGTTGTAGGATTTCTTAATGCCAAGTTCCCCGGCCTTTCCAATATCAGAACACCCCAAATCCCGTTGATTTAGATAGATTAACAGTAATCCTCTGTTGAAATAAAATTCGGCAGTTTCTGTGCCAATCTCCATTGCCTTGTTGTAATCATTCAACCCATTTTCCAAATCGTTCACACGCAACTCAAAATTTGCTCGGTTATAATATGCATAGCTGAAATCAGGATTCAATGAAATGGTCTTGTCATAATCTTCAAGCACCATTTTATAATTTTCATTTTCCTTCATGGATTCATCTGGTTTGCGTTCATAACTTTCATCAAATGATTCAATCAAATCAATCAAATCAACCCGAAGATTTGCTCGATTAAAGTAGGCGAAGACAAAATTGGGATTCAGTTCTATCACCTTGTTGTAATCTTCCAATGCGCCATTGTAGTCCTCAATTCTGCCGCGGAATACAGCCCTGTTAAAATAGTATAGTTCATTGTCAGGGTGGTTCTCAATATTTTGGTCCAATATTTTGATCAGCGTATAAATCTCGTTTGGTTCCAACTTAGTTTCATCTTTCACCAGGTAATATTCGGAATCATCATCAAATGTCTTATTAAAGACATGCAACGGTTGGAAAAAATAAGATGTTTCATCTTCGGATGATTCCCCAAACCTGAATGAGATGGTGATTTTTGGCTCCAATTGGATATCCACCATTTGATTTTGAATCTTTTCAATATTGTATCTGTCCGGACTAAAGTCAGCATCCAACTCTATGAGTTTTCTGAATTTTTCATCATTGATAGGATTGCCTTCGTAATTCTCCTTATTTTTTTGTTTGGCCATTTCAAAGTCAGCCATGGCACCTTCAATATCACGCATAGCACTTTTTACGATAGAACGGTTGTAATAAGCATCAGCAAAGTCAGGAAATATCTCAATGGCCTTAGAATAATCTTCCAATGCTCCTTCATTATCATCGATATTAAATTTTGAACTTGCTCGGTAAAAATAAGTCATCACATTGTTGGGATTCAATTCAATGGATTTGGAGAAATCCGCAATGGCCAATTTATATTTGTCCAGATTGGCATACACAATTCCTCTGTTGAAATAACATAACGAATTGGATGGATCGATTCTTAGTACAGTATTGTAATCATCTAAAGCCTTAAGGGTATCTCCATTTTCATATTGCAGCATGGCTCTGTTGAAAAATGCGAATGAAAACACCGAATCTATATCCAACGCTCTATCAAAGGATTCAAAAGCGTTTTCCAGGGAATCCATTTTACCATAAGCTATTCCCATTCGAGTGTAGGTATCCGGATTGAATTCGTTGATTTCCAACGCTTGCTTGTAATCTTCAACAGCCAACGCATATTTTTCCAATCCCATATGTGCGCCACCTTTACACAAATAACTTCCTTCAATAGTTGGATTGATTTTGATGGCCTGGTTGCAATCCTCAATAGCACTGTAAAAGTATTCAAGCATGATTTTGGCAACACCTCTGTTAATATACATGTGTGCATTATTCGGTTGTTGAGAAATGGCTTTGTCATAATCCTTAAGCGCGTCATGAAAATCTTCCATTTTGTCTTTGGTCAACGCTCGATACAAATATGCATCAGGGTAATAAGGCTTGATATCAATGGCCTTATTTAAATCATTCTCAGACCCTTTGAAGTCTCCCAGGTAAAACTTGGCAACACCTCTTAGGAAATACGCTTCATACAGTTCATCATTGATGGCAATGATGGTTGAAAATTTATTGATGGCTTTTGGATATTCCTTATTGATGATATCCATTCTACCTGCTTTCAGGTAATATTCAACTTTGAGTTGCGAAAATGCAATCGTCGAATAAAACGAAACAACTATGAATAATAATCCTCGAAGGAATGATCTGGGCATGAAAATGAAATTCCTCAAATATAACGAGGAAAGGCAAATATTAGTTTGCCGTTGACAAAATCATTTTCTCAGGGTAGGTGGCAAGCGCCACTCTCAGGCAATCTACGGCATTTTTTAAAGATTCCCTTTCCAATACATATGCTATACGCACTTCTTGTTTACCAAGCCCGGGAGTAGCATAAAACCCACTTGCCGGCGCCAACATCAAGGTTTGATTATTGTAATCAAAATGTTCAAGTAACCATTGGCAAAAATCATCCGTATCTTCCACAGGAAGTTCAGCCACACAATAAAATGCTCCACCGGGGACAGGACATTTAACACCTTCAATGCCATTTAATCCTGCAATCAATTCATCCCTCCGTTGAATGTATTCGTTTTTGACTTGGTCAAAATACGAATCAGGAGTCTCCAGGGCTGCTTCACTGGCAATTTGAGCCAATGTAGGAGGGCTTAATCTGGCTTGAGCAAATTTAAGCGCTGTTGACATAACCTCCTTGTTTTTGGAAACAATGGCACCAATCCGGGCACCGCACATACTATATCGTTTTGACACAGAATCAATCAATATGGCATGTTGTTCCAATCCATCTAAATTCATGATGGAAAAATGTTGCTTTCCGTCGTAGCAAAATTCTCTATAAACTTCATCTGCAATTAGAAAGAGATCATATTCTAATACAATTGATCTCAATTGTTCCAATTCTTCCCTGGAATACAAGCATCCTGTTGGATTTCCGGGGTTGCAAATAAGAATGGCTTTGGTATTAGGTGTGACCAATGCTCTAAATTCATCAATAGCCGGGAGTGCAAATCCATTATCGATATTTGCCGTTACAGGGACCACCTTAACACCAGATGCAGTTGAGAATCCATTGTAGTTGGCATAAAATGGTTCAGGTATGATAATTTCATCTCCAGGATTTAAGCACGACATAATCGTAAAAAGAAGCGCTTCACTTCCTCCTGTGGTTACCAGGATTTCTTCTTCATTTACATTGATATTTACGCCTGAATAGTAATTGGATAAACCTTTTCTATATGATTCAAAACCAGCGGAATGGCTGTATTCAATCACGTTCAGGTCTATGTTTTTAATGGCATCCAACGATACCTGTGGAGTTTCAATGTCAGGTTGACCTATGTTCAGATGATAAACAGTTTTTCCTGCTTTTTTCGCTTGTTCAGCAAAGGGTACGAGTTTTCGAATAGGTGATTCAGGCATTTCCAAGCCTCTTCCGGAAATCTTAGGCATGATCAATAAGTGTTAAGAGGGCAAAAATCAGAAAAAAAAAGAAAACGCAAAACAAAGAATTACTTTGCCGTGCGAATGGCTTCTTTTGTTTCTTTGGTGGCGGCCACCACACCTTTAAAGGTTATGAATCGAACATCACCATTTGAAAGAAGTTCAATTTTCCGCTCTTGGTATCCCATTTTACCTTTTGTATCAAATGAAACAAATACGGTATCTCTTTCTGCTGGTTTAATGGGATTGCTTGGAAATTTTACCGTTGTGCATTCACACGAGGTATTGGCCTTGTTGAAAATCAGGGGTGCGTTTCCAACATTGGTGAAGACATATTGAAGTTCGATAGGTGTGCCTTCATTCACCTTTTTAAATTTCATCACATCTTTCTCAAATTCAATTACCGGGGATTGAGAAAATACAGTGCCTGTCGATAGTATTATCAACAGGCACAATATATGATTGAATTTTTTCACTGACTTAGTTTGCTACTGGAGCAGCAGCAGGTATTTCCTTTTCAGGAGAAGTTTTTGGTTGAGTAACATTTCCTTTGATACGCAAAACTTTGGTTGCGGTCTTAGCATTCGAAGTAATTGTTACTGATTTATTGATAGGTCCTAGCCTTTTTGTATCATACTTTACTTTGATAACACCTTTTTCACCTGGCTTAATAGGTTCTTTTGGCCATGTTGGAACCGTACATCCGCAACTTCCGCGTGCATTTGAAATAATCAATGGTTCTTTACCTGTATTCGTAAAATGAAATTCACGTACACCATTTGCACCTTGCTGGATATTACCGTAGTCAATCACTTCTTTTTCAAATGCGATATCCGCAGCATTTGGATTCTCAACTTGTATCGCCTGTGTGGCTGTGCTTCCTTGCGCCATAACAGATGTGCTTAAGAATGGAGCTGCTACAAGACTCAATACAAAAAATACTTTTTTCATGTTCATTAGCTTTTTTATTACCTGTCCAACAAACTTAATGATTTTTAGATCCGGTCAAATGCTTTTAACAAATCTTTAACACATCAAAGCTTCCTTAAAAGCACCACTATTTTCTTTTGAATATTCATAAATTTGCCCTTCCAAAATGGAGATGTGATGAATGATCCTAAAAAGTACAGTGCAAAAGACATAGAAGGAATTTGGTATCAAAAATGGATGGACCATAATTTGTTTCGTTCTGTTCCAGACAATCGAGAGCCTTATACCATTGTCATTCCCCCTCCTAATGTGACTGGTCGGCTGCACATGGGTCATATGCTCAACAATACCATTCAGGATGTATTGATACGAAGGGCCAGAATGATGGGGAAAAATGCATGTTGGGTTCCGGGTATGGATCATGCGTCAATTGCGACAGAAGCGAAAGTTGTTGACAAGTTGAAATCAGAAGGCATTGATAAAACTTCGATTTCAAGAGATGAATTTTTGGAACATGCCTGGGAATGGAAGGAGAAACATGGAGGCATCATATTGGAGCAACTAAAAAAGCTAGGTGCTTCTTGTGATTGGGAAAGAACTCGATTTACCATGGAACCGGAGCTTTCTGATTCCGTAATTAAGGTCTTCAATGATTTGTATGAGAAGGGATTGATATATCGTGGAGTTCGAATGATAAATTGGGATCCTTCTGCCAAAACAGCACTTTCTGATGAGGAAGTTTATCATGAAGAAGTTCAATCCAAACTCTATTATGTAAACTACGCCATTGAGGGGTCAGAAGAAACAGTGACCATTGCGACTACGAGACCTGAAACTATTTTGGGTGATACTGCTATATGCATTAACCCCAATGATAAAAGATATGCTCACTTAAAGGGGAAAAAAGCGATTGTTCCTATGATCAATCGACAGATTCCTATTATTCAGGATGATTATGTAGATATGGAATTCGGTACTGGATGCCTTAAAGTTACTCCGGCTCATGACATCAATGATTATGAATTGGGCATCAAGCATGATCTGGAATCCATTGACATACTGACTGAAGACGGAACGCTAAACGAGGCAGCACAACTTTTTGTTGGAACGGATAGGTTTGAGGCAAGAGAATTGGTTGTGAAACAATTGGAAGTTGATGGCCAATTGGTGAAAGTTGAGGATTTAACCAACAAGGTTGGATTTTCAGAGCGAACCAAAGTAATAATAGAACCCAGATTGTCTCTTCAATGGTTTTTGAAAATGGAGGAGTTGGCAAAACCTGCATTGGATCATGTTATGAATGACGACATTACTTTTCATCCTGCCAAGTTTAAGAATACCTATAAACATTGGATGGAAAACATACGAGATTGGTGCGTGTCCAGGCAGTTGTGGTGGGGACACAGAATCCCTGCTTGGTATTATGGTGCAGGAATTAATGATTTTGTAGTTGCTACTTCAGAAGTACTGGCGATAGAGAAAATCAAAGAGAAAACGGGAAAGGACATTGGGAAAGGAGACATCCGACAAGACGAAGATGTGCTGGATACCTGGTTTTCATCTTGGTTGTGGCCCATTTCTGTTTTTAATGGAATCAATGAGCCGGATGGAGAAGAACTGGCGTATTATTATCCGACCAATGATTTGGTGACGGCGCCGGATATTATCTTTTTCTGGGTAGCCAGAATGATCATGGCTGGATATGAATATGAAGAGAAACTACCGTTTAAGAATGTTTATTTCACTGGATTAGTGAGAGATAAACAAGGTAGAAAAATGTCAAAATCTCTAGGTAATTCACCTGATCCAATAGATTTAATGGACAATTATGGCGCCGATGGAGTTCGAATGGGTGTCTTGCTTTGTTCACCTGCAGGAAATGATCTGCCCTTTGACGAGTCCCTTTGTTTACAAGGAAGAAATTTTGCCAATAAAATCTGGAATGCATCCAGGTTGGTTAAAAGTTGGGATGTAGATGATAATCTTGATATGCCTGAATCGTCGCAATTACATCTCAATTGGATAGAAAACAAATTTCATCAGGTATTGGCTGAAATCAATACACATCTAGAACAATTTAGAATTTCAGCTGCTTTGATGTCCATTTATCGATTGGTATGGGATGACTTTTGCTCAACTTTCCTGGAAGGTGTCAAACCCTCTTTTGGCGAAAAGATGGATGCAAAAACCTATCGTCAAACGTTGGATATGTTTGACTTAATCCTGAAAATTATTCATCCATATATGCCTTTTGTGTCAGAAGAAATTTGGCAACAATTGGAGCAAAGAGATGAAAACACCTTCTTGATGACAGCTGATTGGCCGGAACAAAAATCGTGGGATGAACAATTGTTGCGTGAAATTGAGTTGAGCAAGGAAATTGTTTCCGGAATTAGAACATATCGAACTAAATACGGCGTTGCCAATAAAGAACAAGTTTCACTTTTTATCAAAGGTGAAGGATATGTGGCTGGAAGTATGGAACCATTTATTTCAAAGCAAGCCAATACGGAAAGTATTGACTATTCCAGCGAGGCTCCAGAAGGATCCTACTCCTTTATGTCAGACACGTTGGAGTGTTTTGTTCCCATGTCTATAGCAATTGATATTGACGCTGAAAAGGATAAGCTACAAAAAGAGATTGCCTATTTTCAGGGATTTTTAGCATCTGTGGATAAGAAATTGAGCAATGAACGCTTTGTGCAAAATGCACCGGAAAAGGTGGTGGCCATAGAAAAAGACAAGAAGGCCGATGCCGAAGCTAAAATCAAAGCACTTTCTGCACAGTTGGAAAAACTTTAAATGTATCCCAACAACCAATAGCTGATAACACCGATCCATTCGTGCAGCAACACTTCCCAGCTTGACATAATGTGCAATTGAGGCACAATAATAGAATTGGGTTGAAGAGAAAGGTTATCCGTCAGGTAGTCTACGGGATAAGGAATAACACTGATCCCTTCTTTTTCAAAACATCTAACGGCTCTAGGCATGTGATATGCTGAGGTGATCAGCAATATAGTCCTGTCACCAAAGTCATTTTGTTCAAGTATTTTTTTGGTAGAAACGGCATTTTCATGTGTGTTTCTGGAAGTAGCCTCCAACAGAATTTTGTCAGCCGGAAAATCAAGGGAAGTAACGAATTCAAAACCTGTTTCAGCTTCTCTGCGTTTTTGATTTAGCAACTTTCCACTTCCTCCAGAAATTAAAACTTTTTGAATTTCATCATCATAATACAATTTCATGGCGTAAAGTAACCGGTCTGCAGATTGACTGAAATTAAACTGTTCTTCGCGTTCATTATAACTGGCAAACCCGCCCAAAACAACAGCAATTTCAGCTTTCTGAATACTTTTATTTGATTGGATTTCCCAATGTGAAGCAAAAAGGTGGAAAATAAAAGGGTTTGAAAAAAAGAGCAGAGTGGCAAATGAAGCTAACAATAACCTCTTTTTGAGGACTGCATTTTTGGTAAAAAAATACCAAACAACCATTGCTATAATCCAATTGAAAGGAGAAACAAAAAATGCTAGTACTTTTGACGCGATGAAAAACATGACTTGAAAATTGAGAAGTGAATATCTTTATAAATTCAGTCTATTCAAAAGGTAAAGCTTCTTAATATACTCTTAACAGTTTCTCAGCAATAATTTAATATCAATAATCGTACTTTAAACCTCAAAATAGCCTGAATGCCGAAGCACAAAAATGAGATTATCAATAGAGAATTAAGCTGGCTAAGTTTTAATGACCGAGTATTGCAAGAGGCTATGGATTCATCGGTTCCTATCATAGAACGTCTCCGATTTCTTGGCATTTTCTCAAATAATCTTGATGAATTTTTTCGCGTTCGAGTGGCTACCACCAGACGAATGGCTTTAATGGGTAAAAGGGCCAGATCCATTTTACACACAGATCCAGATGAATTATTAAAGGTGATTACCAAAAAGACGTTAAAACTTCAGAAGAAGTTTGAAAAAGTCTACGCCAATATTATTCAAGAGATTGAAAAAGAGCATATCAAAATCATCAATGAAAACGAATTAGATGAAGGTCAATTGGCATTTGTGAAAAATTACTTTCAGTTGGAGGTTCAGTCCCAATTGGTGCCGGTCATGTTTGGAAAAAAAGGAAAGATGCCAACCTTGAGGGATAAGGGTATTTATTTGTCCATCAAACTCTATAACAAAAAAGAAAAAGATCAACCTTCTTATGCGCTAATTGAAATTCCCACCGATCGACTGTCAAGGTTTTTGGTGCTGCCCAAAAAAGACAATATGAATTACATTATACTTCTAGATGATGTAATTCGCAGTTCATTACACGAAGTATTTAGGTTATTCCAATTTGATAAAATTGAAGCCTATGCGTTCAAGATAACACGCGATGCTGAATTGGATTTTACGGAAGATGTCAATGAAAGCATGATGAAAAAATTGGAACGAAGTGTTCAAAACAGGAAAATTGCTGAAGCTGTGAGGTTTGTTTACGATGCGAAGATGCCACAGGATTTACTTGACTTTGTTTTACGAGGAAATAAAATCAAAAAAATTGATTCGATAATTCCTGGAGGTCGTTATCACAACTTCAAGGATTTCATCAATTTCCCAAACATTGGAGCGTCTAATTTGATGTTTCGGAAAATTTCTTCCTTTCCACATCCGGCAGGGGTGAACAAAGTCAGTTTATTATCGGAAATTTTCAAAAAAGACATTTTACTCTATTATCCCTATCATTCTTTTGATTTCGTTATCGATGTGTTGCGGGAATCTGCCATAGATCCTGATGTTGTTTCCATCAAGATTAACATTTACAGAGTTGCCAATAATTCAAAAATCATTAATGCGCTCATCAATGCAGCTAGAAATGGCAAGTCTGTAACGGCCGTTATTGAACTGCAAGCCAGATTTGATGAGGAGCGAAACATCCATTGGTCAAACATTTTACAGGAAGAAGGGGTGAGAGTTATTTCGGGAGTGCCTGGATTGAAAGTGCATTCTAAACTCATCTTGATCAAAAAGAAAGTAAGAGGAGGGTACAAGTATATCAGTCACATCGGTACTGGTAACTTCCATGAGGGAACTGCCAAACTGTATACAGATGCATCTTTGTTTACCGCAAATCGGAACATTTGTGCCGAAGTACAAAAGATTTTCACCTTTGTAAAAGACAATTATAGGAGAACTACGTATAGGTCATTGTTTGTCTCTCCGACCAATACAAGAAGGAATTTTATCAATTTAATAGACTACGAAATAACGCAGGCTAAAAAAGAAAAACAGGCATATATATATGTGAAGCTCAATAACTTGACAGATGATGAGCTCATTAAAAAATTATATGAAGCAAGTCAAGCCGGAGTGATAATTAAAATGATCATTCGAGGGATTTGCACATTGATTCCAGGAGTGAAAGGCATGAGCGAAAACATTGAAGTGATAAGTATTGTTGATCGCTTTTTGGAACACTCAAGACTCTTTATATTTTGCCATTCCGGAAAGGAAAAGACATACTTGTCTTCGGCGGATTGGATGAATAGGAACCTGGATCGTCGATTGGAAGTTACTGCACCAATTTTGGATGCTGACATAAAAAACGATATACTTGAGATCTTCAAAATTCAGTTTGCAGATAACATGAAAAGCAGAAATATAGATCGAGAAGGTGTGAATGCCTACGTTACATCAAACAAAAAAGAAGTACGCTCACAAATTAGCTTATACAAGTACTTCAAGAAAAAAGCAACTGATCAGGAAGACGAATCTTAGGTTTTGTTGTGAAAATTGCGGCCATTGATATCGGTTCCAATGCCATTCGGTTATTGATCAAAGAATTTCCTATGGGGAAGAATGTGGTGTCCAATAAACTACTCATGGTGAGACTACCTGTGCGCATGGGTGAGGAGGTGTTTATGACCGGGGAATTTAGTTCAGAACGGATAGATCTGTTAACGGAGGGTATTCAGGCGTTTTCATCTATTTTGAAAGTATATAAACCCGATGCGTTTCGGGTATGCGCCACTTCAGCATTTCGTGAAGCTTCAAATCGAGATAAAGTAATCAAGAAAATTCACAAGCAAACGGGACTTCGTATTGAGGTAATTTCGGGAGAAGAAGAAGCAAGTTTGATATATGGAAATATTTTTGCCGAAGAAGACTACGTTGACAAAACTATTTTGTCTATTGACATTGGAGGAGGTAGTACTGAAATGGCTTTTTTCCATAAAGGTGAGCCTGTGATGTCCAAGTCATTTAATATTGGTACGTTGCGGATCAAACATGACATTGTTGAACACAAAAGTTGGGAAATGGCGGAAGAGTGGTTAAAAGCTGTTCGGGGTAAGTTTGATGTAGATTTTGCAGTGAGTAGTGGAGGAACGGTTCGGAAATTGTGTAAAATGGCAGATTCGGGTAATTCAATGCTTGGAATCAATGAAATAAGAGAAATATTCTGGTACCTCAAAGGGTTTTCGTTGAAAGAGAAAATTGAAATTCTGAAATTGGGAGAAGACCGGGCAGACGTCATTTCTCCTGCTGGAGAAATATTGCTTCGAATGATGGAGCTCTCGAAAGTTGAAAAGGTAACCAGTCCTAAGTTGGGATTGGCAGATGGAATTATTCGTCAACTCTATCTGGACAGGGAAGGGTTAATCTTTTGAATAGGCAATAAAATAATACTCATCACCTTTATTGAAGTAGTTATTGAGCAATTCCAATGACAACGATCTTGAGGAATTAAGCCAACCGCTAAGCGTATTTAATTCCATTCCATTATTTTTAAAGAATTCATAAATCATTTCGGCCGTAGTGCCATAATGATCGGCTGCTCCTTTTCCAAATTCAAAAAGGATGAAAGGGTGGCATCGATTGATGGTCTTTTGAGCACCCTCTAACACCTGCAATTCAGCCCCTTCTACATCGATTTTGATAAAATCAACTCGCTCATGTTCACCAATCAATGAGTCAAGCAACTCCGTTTGAACCGTGATTTGTTCAATCACAGCATTTTTCCCGTCGTAATTTCTTTCTTTGAATCCACTATAGGCAGGAAAATTGGTGACATGTTGAAAAGACAGTTCTCCTTTTTGATTGCTCAATGCCAATTGATAAATGGTATGATGGTTACCATATTTATCTTGCAAGGATTCATACATTTCTGGAATGGGTTCAAATCCCATGTGACTTCCATTTGGAGCGTATTGAATCATCATGTCCATAAATTCACCTTTATGGCATCCTACATCTATGCAATTAGCATTTGGGTTTAATACTTTTTTGAGAATTTGTTTTGACGCTCTATCGTATTTTATGTTTTTGGTCAATGCCAAAGGACTCAACAATGCGATTTTTCTCAATACGTCTTTCATCTTCTTCATTCATTATCCTTGAATACGTTCAACAAGCAAGAGCGGCACTTTTGTTGTTGGATGACGTCCATCCTTTACCCAAAGTTATGATGGGTTGCTTTCTGTAATAAATATTGGCATTTAATGCGCATAAATTTATACAATAATCATAAACCCATGCAATTGAAAAATCCTGATGTAAATGGTCAATTTCTCAATTTAGGGCAGATATTAAGTATTATCTGGGTTTTTAGAATTAAGGGATTTACTTAATAAAATCTGCGATCAGATATTCAGATTTGTGCGTAATAAAATGATGAAATTGAAAGATATAATTATTGTCATTCTATTGTTACAGGCAATGGAAACTCATTCCAGTTTTTTGGCACCTGATAAAATGCATTTAAATTTTAATGTGTTTTCCTACTCGAATAATGATGCCATTAAATATGTTGATAGGGATGGCAAGGCACCCGTTAGTGATGTGGGTGAACAGAGAAGTAGTTCAAACATGGCGGCGGCTTCCAGTGGATATCCTCCGATGGAGGAAGCCCATATACGAGAATACATTGTTGAAGATATGGAAATGCATCAGTTGGGACTAAACCTTGGAGTGACTCCTTTTTTAGACGAGTTCACGCAACAAATGGGAGGAATAAACTGGCAAGAGTTTCAAATGCTTAAGAATCGAGCAGTATTTACCAGGGTGAACTCTTTTCAAGAAGTAGAAGAAATAATGGAAAGAACTGTTTTTTATGGTGGAAAACTAAGGTTTAATACCAAAAGGCTAACGGCTAAGAATTTCAGAATGACAGATAATTTCGAAAATTTGGATAAATGGTTAATCACTGAAATGGAAATTAGGAAATTAAGAGATTCGGAGGATTTTTGGAATAATACTGAATGGTGGAGGCCTGAAAGAACTTGGGTTAATCAAGAAGTCCGAGATCTTGAAAATAGACTTCATTTGATTTCAGGCAACAATAATGGTATTCGCAATGTTCACCGAAATAATGTTACGAGCGGTATGAGAGGTGTAAATGTTGATTCTGACAGAAGGCTGATGAATAACCGAAATACAACAAAGCTCGTATCAGATCGAGCTGAAAGATATGTCAGAATGACTTCAGAAGACATGCGATTAATGGGAATTACACCATTGTTTTGGAAGATAAGATAAATGGAGATTCTATTCACAAAAATGGATGCGTTCTGCCAATTCCATTCCTTCTTGAGCACATTCGCTTACCGAAACAGCTCTCAGATAATTTCCTGCAAAATATAGTCCTTTATTTTCAGATTCAATTTGCGCAATGGACTGTAAAAAGTCTTCATGGCCTTGCTCAAATTGAGGTATACCCTTTTTCCAGTATTTTATATTTACCCAGTCCGGTTCCGAATTCGTTTTCAGAATCTTCTTAATTTCCGATACAACCGCATCTTTTAATTCCTGTTCGGGCAGATTACAAAGTTCAGCTTGTCTGCTTCCACCTACAAAAGCTGTAAAAAGGGATTTTCCTTCAGGTGAAATGTCTGGAAACGTGCTTGAATTGAACAATACTCCCATGCATTTTCGGTTGTCTTCGGGTAAGGATAATACTCCAAACCCTTCTTCCTTTAATCCCAATTCATTTTTGTTGAATACCATGTGTAACACCTTCACAGGAGCATATTGCGGGATTTTTTGGAGTTTTAGTTGATCCACACTGGCTAAATTGTTTTCCAATAGGGTAAACTGATCGGGTGGGATGGTAGAAATTACTTTTTCAGCTTCAATCGTATGAATTTTGTCTCCCCTTTGATATTCAATGGAATATCCTGAAGAAATTTTAACAATCTTGGTAGCCTGTGCGCCTGAAATGAAACGATCGTCTAATTGTGTTGCAATTCGCTGACCAATGGTCCCAAGACCTCCTTTAAGTGTGAACATTAATTGATCAGGTAATTGGTGTTTTTGTTTGAATCGCTTTCGTTCTTTCATAAAAGCGATAATACCCTTGAACAATTTTCCTTTTGCATTGTGTTCAGACTGATAGATTAACTTGAGCGCATACTTGGCCAAAATTTTGTTGGGATCTCCGGCGTATATGCCGTTCACAAAAGGAGAAACAAAATATCGAAAAACATCTTTGCCAAATCGTTTGGTCATGTAATCTTTCAGATTTTCATTGGCATTAACAGAACCAAAAATTCTAAAAGGCAATCGCAATAATTTCAATCGATTCTTCCAGCCTATTAAAGGATGAAACAATACCTGTATTGGTTTTACGGGGACTTTTACTAATTTATTGTTAACCGAAATAAACCGATTCTCATGAGCTTTTGGATTGGGATGGATCATTTGATTGAATAGTTCATGATCCTTTAGCAATTGAACCATTCCTTCCGTATTCATGAGCACCGTATTGGGTCCCATTTCACAAAAACAATCCTCATATTTTGATGTGGTTATTTTACCACCCGGAACGCTGTTTTCATCCAAGACATATACCTCATGACCTATTTTTTCAAGAAAATGAGCTGTTCCTAAACCAGAGATACCACCACCCAATATGACTATTTTTTTCATGGGTTAAATGGTCATTGAGAACAATTGTGTTTCAGGTTTATTGCGGAGAAGAAGTAAATCAAAAGCCATACAGATATTTCGGATAAATGGCCTACCTTTTTCCGTGACCTGCAAACCATTGGCATGCAAAATCAAAAGGCCATCGGCTTCAAGGCTCTTCAATCTATCCACTACTTCGTTTAATTCATCAAATTGCAGTGTTTCCGCTTCCCATGAGGTGTGAAACTTGCACATGATGTTCAAAATGTGTTGCCGAATAATTAAGTCTTCTTTATTTAATATATGACCTCTAAAAAATGGCAGAATTCCAGCATCTACATCTTGTGTGTATTCTTCAACCGTCTTTTTGTTTTGCGCAAATCCATACCATGAATCACCAATTGCGGAAACACCCAGCCCAATCATCAATTGGGTTTTGAAATTCGTGTATCCCATAAAATTGCGATGCAATGTTTCGTTGGACGCACTTGCATATAGAGAATCAGAAGTCAAAGCAAAATGATCCATACCAATTTCATGGTATCCAGCTTCTTCCAAAAGTTCACGACCTCTTTCATACAACGTACGTTTTTCTTCATCTTTCGGTAAATCATTTTCGTCAAATCCACGTTGACCTACCCCTTTTATCCATGGCACGTGTGCATAACTGTAAAAGGCAATACGGTCCGGTCTTAGTTGAACAGTTTTCTGAATGCTTTCTTCAATACTTTGCACCTTTTGGTGGGGCAATCCAAATACCAAATCATGACTCAGTGATTCATAACCTAATTCTCTTGACCATTCAGTAACTTGTTTAACATTTTCAAAAGGTTGAACCCGATTAATGGTTTTTTGTACCAATGGATCATAGTCCTGAACACCAAAGCTTACCCGGTTAAACCCGAGATTTCTTAAACTTTTGAGATGTTCATATGTTGTATTGTTCGGATGTCCTTCAAATCCTAACAACACATCATCCATTACCTGTGAACCTGCATAAATTCCTTGTATAAGTTTCTCTAAATTTTCAGTGGAAAAGAAAGTTGGTGTTCCCCCTCCCAAATGAATTTCTCTGATTTTCGGTGCAGAGGAAAATAAATTCAGGTAAGTTTTCCATTCTTTTAATACCGTTTCAATATATGGTGTCTCAACATTGTGATTTTTTGTGATGCGTTTGTTACAGCCACAAAATGTGCACAGACTTTCACAATAAGGAAGATGAATATAAATACTGATGCCTTCTGTTTCGTTACTCTCGTTAAAAGATTGCCTTACTGAAGACTCCCAGCTTTTTGGTGAAATGGTATCTGGATTCCAAAAGGGAACTGTAGGATAACTGGTATACCTTGGACCAGGCACATTGTACTTTCGTATCAGAGGATTCATAAATTCAATTGAAACCGCGCAAATTTAGGTAATAATGAGCAACATTTTTGAACTTTTATGGAGACATTGAAAAGAACTCAATACGAACGGAAAGATCAATGAAAGTCCAAATTGGTAGTGGTATCAGACAAAGAAATGATGACAAATTAATTTTTCGAACACAGAATTGCGTAAACAAACATTTTGGTCAGTGTCACTTGATCAATTCCATTTTCTCTAAACCCTGTAAAGTGCTGATTTAGTGGATTCTAACTTTTATTCAAATGTTTCGGTTAGTTTTTAACTTGCACTGTAACCCTTCACATTGTTCGAATTTGACCTTACACCATAAAACAGTAAATTTGCAAATAGGTATACGCGAAAATTGGAGACGAATATGGAGGCAGTTCAACCTTATAAGCCAAAAAATAAAATCAGGATCGTGACAGCAGCAAGTTTGTTTGATGGACACGATGCTGCCATCAACCTGATGCGAAGAATTATTCAGTCAACAGGAGTGGAGGTCATTCATTTGGGGCACGATAGGAGCGTTGAAGAAGTGGTAGACTGTGCCATTCAGGAAGATGCGAATGCCATTGCCATGACTTCATATCAAGGTGGGCACAATGAGTATTTTAAATACATGTATGACTTGCTCAAGGAAAAAGGGGCAGGTCATATAAAGATATTCGGTGGAGGAGGAGGAGTTATTCTTCCAGATGAAATTAAGGATTTGCATGATTATGGGATCACCCGAATTTATTCTCCAGATGATGGACGTAAGTTGGGTTTGCAAGGTATGATCAACGATATGATTGAGCTTTGTGATTTTGCTACAGGTGTTCAATTGAATGGAGAGGTTTCCCACTTGACCGATAAAAATGCCCTGGACATTGCCAGGTTAATTTCTACTGCGGAAAACAGCCCTTCATTATTCCACAAAGAATTTGATGTGGTTAAAGACAAGCAAACGGAATGGACAACTCCTGTGTTGGGCATTACCGGAACTGGCGGAGCAGGAAAATCTTCGTTGGTAGATGAATTAGTCCGTCGTTTTTTGATGCAGTTTGACGATAAAAAATTGGCCATACTTTCTGTTGATCCTTCCAAAAGAAGAACCGGAGGTGCATTATTGGGAGATAGGATCCGTATGAACGCCATTCGAAATCCACGAGTGTACATGCGTTCCCTGGCAACCAGACAATCTAATCTGGCATTGTCGGCCCACGTACAAGATGCATTGGATGTGTTGAAAGCAGCAAAATTTGATCTGATTATTTTGGAAACATCGGGCATTGGACAGTCGGATACGGAAATTGTGGATCACTCTGACGTAAGCTTGTATGTGATGACACCGGAATATGGTGCGGCTACTCAACTTGAGAAGATTGATATGCTTGATTTTGCAGATTTGATTGCCGTTAACAAATTCGATAAGCGTGGTGCATTGGATGCTATTCGCGATGTTAAAAAGCAATTCAAACGAAATCATCAATTATTTGATACGCCAGACGAAGACATTCCTGTATTCGGAACCATGGCTTCTCAATTTAATGATCCTGGAATGAATGTATTGTACGCAAGGGTTATGGAAAAGTTGGCATCGAAAACCGAAGCTACTTTTGACCCAAGCAGTGCGGATGATGTAAAAAAAGAAGAAAAGCAATTCATCATTCCTCCTGCCAGAGTAAGATACCTTTCTGAGATATCTGAAAACAACAGGCAATATGACAAATGGGTGGATGAACAAAGTAGAATAGCTCATGAATTGCAAGGATTGAATACAGCAATGGAACTTGTTGAAGACAAAAAAGCCAAAGAAGTTATCCAGCAAGATTTTGACAATAAATTATTGGAGCTTGATCCCAAGAATTACAAAATCATCCAGGAATGGGAAGGAAAGAAATCAAAATATGCTGCTGAACATTTTATTTTTAAAGTAAGGGACAAGGAGCTCAAAATCAAAACCACCACAGAAAGCTTATCACATACCGAGATTCCTAAGGTAGCATTACCTAAATTTCAAGATTGGGGTGACATTCTGAAGTGGAGTTTACAGGAAAATGTACCTGGTGAATTTCCATTCACCTCTGGTTTATTCCCGTTTAAACGGGAAGGTGAAGATCCTACGAGGATGTTTGCCGGTGAGGGTGGTCCTGAAAGAACCAATCGAAGATTTCATTACGTCTCGTTAGATATGCCTGCAAAGCGGTTGTCAACGGCCTTTGATTCGGTAACATTATATGGGAACGACCCTGATGTGCGTCCAGATATCTATGGAAAGATTGGTAATGCAGGTGTTTCCATTTGTTGTCTTGATGATGCGAAGAAGTTGTATTCAGGTTTTAACCTGGCCGATCCAAGAACTTCGGTTAGTATGACCATCAATGGCCCGGCACCCATGCTATTGGGGTTCTTCTTAAATGCGGCTATTGACCAGCAATGTGAATTGTATATTAAGGAAAATGGCCTTGAAAAAGAAATTGAAAAGAAAATTGAAGCCCATTTTAAGAAACTAGGAAGTAAAAGACCAATTTATCAGGGAGAACTTCCGGAAGGAAATGATGGGCTTGGCTTAATGTTGTTGGGATTGACTGGAGATAAGGTGTTGGATAAAGACATTTATGGTAAAATCAAAACGGATACCATTAAAGCGGTAAGAGGAACTGTGCAGGCAGATATCCTGAAAGAAGATCAGGCTCAAAATACCTGTATTTTTTCCACGGAATTTGCGCTCAAGCTGATGGGGGATGTTCAAGAGTATTTTATTCAACATAAAATTCGAAACTTTTACAGTGTTTCTATTTCAGGGTATCACATTGCTGAGGCTGGAGCAAATCCCATTACTCAATTAGCACTTACCCTTAGCAATGGCTTTACATATGTAGAATATTACCTCAGTAGAGGAATGAATATCGATGATTTTGGTCCAAATCTCTCGTTCTTCTTTTCCAATGGTATTGATCCGGAATATGCTGTGATTGGCCGTGTTGCAAGAAGAATTTGGTCCAAAGCACTAAAAATCAAATATGGCGCCAGTAAAAGGGCACAAATGTTAAAATATCATATTCAGACTTCTGGTCGATCTCTTCATGCGCAAGAAATTGATTTCAATGATATTAGAACCACGCTGCAAGCACTTTATGCCATTTATGACAATTGCAATTCGTTGCACACAAATGCTTATGATGAAGCCATAACTACTCCAACTGAGGAATCTGTGAGAAGAGCTATGGCCATTCAGTTGATCATTAACAGAGAATTGGGGCTAGCTAAAAATGAAAACCCTCTTCAAGGTTCATTTATTATTGAAGAATTGACTGATTTAGTTGAGGAAGCAGTATTGGTGGAATTTGATCGAATCAATGAAAGAGGTGGTGTCCTGGGGGCTATGGAAACCATGTACCAGCGTGGTAAAATTCAAGAAGAAAGCCTCTATTATGAAACGTTGAAGCATTCCGGAGAATTTCCAATTATTGGAGTGAATACCTTCTTAAGTTCGAAAGGATCACCAACTGTGATACCAAGCGAAGTGATTCGAGCTACTGAAAAAGAAAAGAAATATCAAATCAGTATGCTAAAAGAGCTTCATACACGGAATGAAAATGAAGCTGAAAACTCCTTGAAAAGTATTCAAGAGGCAGCACTTAAAAATGAAAATATTTTTGAGGCACTTATGGAGGCTACCAAAAATTGTTCCCTGGGTCAAATTACCCATTCCTTGTTTAATGTTGGAGGTCAGTACCGCAGGAATATGTAGCACTGGATTATTTCGCACCATCTTTTAAGGTATATTTTATTTACTTTTGGCGCTCATCAAATTGGCCCATTAACTAGCATTCATTGGAATTTCACAAAGACAAACAGCGTTATTTTGACATGCAATTCCAAAACTCAAGGAATTACATCTGGCCGTTTGTTGCTGCACATAAAAAATTGGATCGGGAATCCAAAGTGCTTGAAATCGGAAGTGCTGAAGGAGGAGTTCTTAAGGCTTTTACGGATCATGACATTTCTTGTGTTGGTATAGAGTTGAGTGAAAGTAGAGTAGAATTGGCCAATACATTCATGAAGGAAGAAGTCAAAAAAGGCTTGGTGAAGTTTGTGGCGAGTGATATCTACGACATCAACCCCGCAATAGACACTGATTTCCAGTTTGATTTAATAATTCTAAAAGATGTGATAGAGCACATTCATGATCAGGAAAAATTCATGAATCATCTTCACAAATTTATGAAACCTGAGGCCCTGGTCTTTTTTGGTTTTCCACCGTGGTATATGCCTTGGGGAGGCCATCAACAAGTTTGTAATAACAAGTGGCTTTCAAAATTGCCATATTATCACCTGTTGCCTAATCTTTTATACAAAACCCTACTAAAATGGGGTGGAGAATCGCAGGGAACCATTGAAGGATTGCTTGAAATCAAAGAAACGGGAATTTCCATTGAACGTTTTCAAGGGATCGTAAAAAAGAACAAATACAGCGTACTTGCTAAAATTGATTACCTCATTAATCCTATATATGAATTGAAATTTGGCATGCGTCCGAGAAAGTCACCAGCGTTATTAAAATACATTCCTTACCTGCGTAATTTTTACACAAGTTGCATGTACTATTTAATTCGTGAAAAAGAAGAGTGAATTATCCCAAATAAGCCTTTAAAAGAACACTTCTGCTTCCGTTCTTTAATTTACGGATGGCTTTTTCCTTGATTTGACGAACACGTTCTCTTGTCAATTCGTATTTCTCGCCAATTTCTTCAAGCGTCAGGTTGTGTTTCATACCTATTCCATAAAAGTAGAGAATCACATTTTTCTCCCTTTCTGTCAATGTTGAAAGCGCTCTGTAAATTTCAATCTGCAGAGATTCTGAAATAAGCGAATTATCGGCGACTGGTGCATCAGGATTGACCAAAACATCCAATAACCCATGTTCTTCTCCATCTGCAAATGGAGCATCTACAGAAACATGTCGTGATGAAATATTCATGGTTGCCTTAATGTCATCTTGTGACATATCCAAAATTTCTGACAATTCTTCCGGACTTGGCTCTCTTTCGTATTCCTGCTCATGTGCAAGAACAGCTTTCTTAATTTTACTTAACGTTCCAATCTTATTTAATGGCAATCGTACCATTCGAGACTGATCCGCAACAGCAGATATAATTGATTGACGAATCCACCAAACGGCGTAAGAAATGAATTTAAATCCTCTTGTTTCGTCGAATCTTTTCGCAGCTTTAATGAGTCCAAGATTACCTTCATTAATTAAATCCGGCAAAGACAGACCTTGATTTTGGTATTGTTTTGCAACGGATACTACAAAACGAAGGTTGGCGTTTGTCAATTTGTGAAGAGCATCTTCATCCCCTTCTTTAATTCTCATAGCCAATTGAACCTCTTCCTCGGGTGTAATCAACTCCACTTTGGCAATTTCCTGTAAATACTTATCTAAGGATGCCGTATCTCTGTTCGTGATTGACTTTGTGATCTTAAGCTGTCTCATCTGTTATATCTATCGTTGTGCTATGTCAGTGGTAAAGGGTGCAATCTACAAAAAAAAATGAAAAACCTTCAGGAAGCATACAATAGTTGAAATACAGTTATCAACAGGTTTTCAAATATCAAATAATGGATAACTCCAAAATAATGGAGAATTAGTGAGTCAAAAGAGACATTCGTCTAAATATCAGTTGATTATTAGGTAATCACCAGTTGAAAAGATAATTTAAACTGAACATAAATTAAACGACATAAATATTATGACTAAACATTCTACCTACTTATTATCTTTTCTATTCATGTTCACTTTTTTCATTGGAAATTCCCAAACTGTCAAAACAGGTCTTTCTTTTGATGGAGTGGATGACTACGTGCGTATTCCTCATGGTAATGCGCTTAATTTAGGAACTGGTGAATTTACTATTGAAGCTTGGATTCAAGTGGAAGATGATATTGAAGCCCTTGCCCCTATAATTTTGGCCAAAAAGGCTGGAAGTTTAAGTGCCAATGGCTTTATGTTTGGCTTAAATGATAAAGGAAAATTGGTGATTCAAATCGAAGGTCAGTCTTACTTTGCTTCATCTTGGGGAGGAGTAGATTTACGTGATGGACAATGTCATCATGTGGTGTATACTCGCGAAAATGCCAGTGGAAGCGACACGGTTAGAGCATACATTGACGGAGGACTTCGAAGTAAGTCTGTAAAGTCCATTCCAAAGACATTAAATGCAGACAATACGGATGATCTTACCATTGGTTGGTCTGAATTTACCATTATCAATGATGAATATTATTTCAAAGGCATGATCAAAGAAGTTCGTGTTTGGAATGTGAGAAAATCGCAAAGCGAAATTTCAGCCTCAATGGATAAATTTCTGGATGGAAATGAATCTGGTTTGGTTGGGTATTGGTCACTTTATGAAAATGGGGGACAAGCCGGTCAAGACAGATCTGGTAATGGGAACAACGCTGTTTTAGGTGGTGGTTCCGGAGCAGAAGGTTCAGATCCTACATGGGCCGATTTTTGTGACGTTATTGATGACGATCTTCCTGGTGGAAGCGGACCTACAGGAATAAACGACCCCAAGGATATTTCGTTTACGGTTTATCCAAACCCATTTGAAAATCAAATCATTGTGGAGAGTCATGGAAGCGATATTTCGACCATCACCAATGTTCGATTACTTGATGTAACCTCTAGGGTATTTGTAAATCGAAAAAATCAAACAAATGGAGCAAGAATGCTCATTGAAACTGGAAAGTTACCATCTGGAATTTATTTCCTGGAATTAACCATGGATGACACTACAAAAGAGATTATAAAGTTAAGGCGCTAGTAATCTTTTGACCATGGAAAAAAAGAGAGCACCGATTATTCGATGCTCTCTTTTTCTTCTGTCTCTTCGTCTTCTTCAGACTCTTCAGAACTTTCATCAACCGGGTCTTCAGCGGTTGATGATTCATCAGAAGACGGTATATCTTCATCAGCAAAAGGATCGACAAGTTTAATTTCCGGCGGTAACACCTCTACGCGTGCATTGATATCCACTGGATTAAAGTGGCTACCTCTCTCTACGACCACATACCAATCACCATCAAATGAAACTGTGAATTCAGCTTCCGGAGGATTGAAATCACCTCCCATTGTTCGGTAGCGTTTTACGCCATCACGATATTTGAAAAAGCTACTCTTTGGCATAAACCAAACTTTGGTTGCTTTATCAAAGTGAACTTTTACCCGGTGTCCTCTTTTAACTTTGAGCTTTTGCGTTAATATTTTCATGAATTCTAATTTCTGAAACTAAACTAATAAAAATTAACAACATTCAATGCAAGGAATTGATGTCGATGCACTTAAATTTCTAATTGCGAAGTATCAAATGGTATGGCAGAAAGAGAGCCGTTACCAACGGCTTTGATATCGGATATATCTACTCCGGTTATCATTCCTTCCGTAACCAATATTCTTTTTCCTCGTCGAATGACTTTTCCTTTGGCAATCAATTTTTCATTCAGTTTAACTGAGCTCAAATAATTGATTTTAAACTCAATAGTTGAAACAAGCATGTTGTCAGCAGCAACAATGCTCAACCCTGAAACGCTGAGTACAGCATCCATTAATCCAGCAATTACGCCTCCGTGAATATAGTTAGGTAATGCCTGGTGTTTTTGATTTGGTGTGAACTCGTATTCTATTTCTCCAGGCTTGATAATGGATAAATGGTATCCATTGTCTTCACCAAATTGATTCACCTTATTATACCAATCAATAATTTTGTGCATAGATGAAAATAAAAAAAGCCCTCGAAACGAAGGCTTTTTCAAACGTCTTTAAATCAACAATTAAACTTCAACCACATTGGCCTTGATCTTAAGAATAGTTGTTTCAGGCTCTGTGTTTGCAGTGATTGTCACTGTTTTTGTTTGTTGATCTTTTTGTTTTCCTGGGCTGTATACCACTTTGATTTCACCAGTTTCTCCCGGAGCAATTGGTTCTCTTGGGTATTCAGGAACAGTACATCCACATGATCCACGTGCATTGGAAATAACTAATGGTTCAGCTCCTGTGTTTGTAAATGAAAAGACATGTTCATTTTTGGTGTCCTGGTTAACAGTTCCAAAATTGTGCTCCATTTCCGCAAATTCAACCGAAGTGGCAGGTAAATTGTTTTCAATCGGGTCATTGTTTTGAATATTGGGTTGAATAGTACTTGTAGCATTGCTAGCTGATGCAGCCGAACTGGGCTGAGCTACTGCTGACGACGAAGTGACTGCGCTTGATGAGTCATTTGATGACGACATATCAAGTTTCAATGTATTAATGATGAGCGTTACGGCTATCAATGCCAATAATCCAATTTTAATATTTTCTTTCATAATTCTAATCTGTTAGCTGTTACTGCAAATATAGGAATAACTTATTTTGATTTATACGATAATTCAGACCATTCAAAATTGTCATCCTGCATAATTTCAATGGCTTTATTGTACGTATCATTTTTAAGGTTTGCAATTTGATAATATGCATTGTTACCATAAAGATTCCGGGCAATAAGTGCCTTGATGTCATTGATCATCGTAGGTTGAGTTAATGTCCATTCTTCCTCATCTTCTGGTTCAATTCCTGCCTTTTTTCCATGTTCTTTCAATGAAAGAATCAATTCATCAGACACTGAAAAATCCGCAATGTATTCATCGCTTTGTTTGTATTGATCATGTAAGGTTTTTCTATGATCGTCCAGATAATCATAAATAAATTCATTCAAAACACCTTTCCTGATAATTTTGGTGTAATAATCCGTGTATTTGGACGTGTCCAGAGGTACAAATACGTCAGGCATAATTCCGCCACCACCATAAACCACCCGGTTCTTGTCCGTTTTGTAGGTCAGGGAATCTACATTGTCTATGGAATCATAATAGGCCATTCCTTCAGATTCGTATCTTTTCAATATTTCTTTCTGATATTCATCAATATCTCCGTCGTATGGTTTTTGGATACATCTTCCTGAAGGCGTATAATATCGGGCAGTTGTTAATCTTATCACTGAACCATCAGAAAGCATGTATGGTTTTTGCACCAAGCCTTTTCCAAACGACCTTCTACCCATAATTAATCCTCGATCCCAATCTTGAATGGCACCACTGACAATTTCACTTGCTGAAGCCGAACCTTCATCGATTAATACAATTAAATTTCCATTGGTAAAGGACCCATTTTTGGTTGCGTTGTATCTGATTTTTGGTTGTTTTTGCCCCTCAGTATATACAATCAGTTTTGATTTGTCAATGAATTCGTCAGCAAGATCAATAGCTGTTTGGAGATATCCACCTCCATTTCCACGAAGATCCAATATCATACCTTTCATATGATCTTGCTCCAGTTCGCTCATGGCATCATTGAACTCTTTCATGGTGGTTTTTGAAAAGCGATTTATCTTAATGTAACCAACCGATGGATTGGCCATGTAAGCAGCATCAACACTTTTAATAGGAATCTTATCACGAGTAATGACATAATAAGACAATTCTTCAGCCCCTCGTCGGTGAACACCAACTTCCACTTTACTTCCCTTTTTACCCCTTAGTTTGCTCATCACATCACTGTTTTTGATGCCTGTTCCAGCAACTGTTTCTCTTTCAATTTCAATTATTTTATCTCCAGCGCGCAGCCCTACTTTTTCCGATGGTCCCCCAGGCATAGGAGAAACAACCAGGATTGTATCCCTGAATATATTGAATTGAATACCGACACCTTCGAAATTTCCATTCAATGGTTCGTTCATTTGCTGAATTTCTTCTCTTGGAATATAGGTAGAATGCGGATCGAGGTGCTCTAGGATTCCAACAATGGCTTCTTCAACCAATTCTCTTTCTTCTGTGGAATCTACATAGGCTACATTGATGTAATGCATCATTTCCAAAAATTTGGACACTTCGGTGCTTTGTCCATAAACCACTCCACTTACTACAATCAGTATCAGACTAAGTCGTTTCATATTCGTTCTTGAAATGTAATCACATAAAATTACGGAAAATTGAAATGGGAGTTTCAAAATGCTTCTAATTCAACTGAGAATTAACATTTTGATGTACCAGTCCAATTTTACATCACCATATTTTAACGGTTTTATTCTTTCAATATTTGGTTGGTTTATACAATAATTGACATGAATACAATAAATTTGTGCTTAGCCAAATACCTGAATTGTAACCTTTGAACATATTCAGCGTAAGAATTATTGGAATGATTAGTGAGTAAATACTTACTCACTTTTTGAATTGTTTTGATGTACCTATGAATAGTTTAACGAAGGCTCTGACCGTATTATTTTCAGTTCTTTCAGTATCGACTTTTTCTCAAATCCGCCAATCAATAGCATCAGGATTGTTTAATGATATTGCCGTATGGGATTGTTCGTGCGTACCTGCGAATAATGAAAGCATTGTCATTTCAACAGGAGATACTGTTCAACTGGTTGCCGGCATCACTATGACCGATGTTACAGTGAATTCAAGTGCGGTATTGGATAATCAGGCAAATAACCTCAACATTACAGGTGCTTATGTAATCAATGGTTTACACCAAGGCTCAGGTAGAATTACCATGACAGGCAATGCAAATACCGTTGATGGAACTGGAGAAGTAGCAATTACCAATCAGTGGCGTTTCCAAAATGGTACGGATACCATATTGGCTACTGCAAATATTTCCAGAACTTCCGGTGGACAAATTCGGGTGGTCAACAACGACTCTGTGATCAATTATGGAACCATAATTTCGGAAAGAAATTTTGTAGGAGGAGGAGCCAATGCAGTTTGGATCAACGAAACAGGTTCTACTATATCTACCGAAAGAGCCATGTTCACTAATGGACGATTGTTTGCTTCGGCCGTGAACAATACAGTAATATATGCGGATTTAGCAGGAAATCAGACCGTAAAAACTGCTGAAAACAATACCTACTACCATTTAGAATCTTCGGGTTCAGCAAACAAAAACTTGAGTGCTAACATTATTATTTTGGGCAATCTAACATTAAATGGTGGAAACTTTAATACCAATAGCTTTGATGTTGAGCTAGGAGGAAATTTTACAAATACAGCAGGTGTTTATTCGGAAGGTACAGGATTGACTACATTTAATGGAACTTCTGATCAAACCATTACACCGGGGGTCAATGAAAATTTCTACGACTTTACGATCAATAATTCTTCCGGAGATATAATTCTGGCTGGAGACCTTTCTATTAGCGATACGCTGCGCATGACTTCTGGTAATGTGCAAACAAATTCCAATACCCTAACATTGGGAACATCGGTTTCATCGACAGGTGCATTGGCCTATTCGAGTGGAAGAATTATAGGATCATTTGAACGTTGGATCAATACGGCAGGAAGCTCCACTTTATTTCCAATGGGTACAAGTTCAAACTACCTGCCATTTGACATATTCTTTAATACGTTGACCGCAGGAAGCATGACGGTGAGTTTTAATGAAACACTTCCAGGTAATGATGGATTACCGGCGTTTGATGCAACCGATAGTGTTCATTCCGCATTTATAGAAGGATTTTGGGACGTTCAAATAGGTAATGGATTGGTTTCTAACAATTATGATTTATCTGTAACAGCAAATGGATTTACAAGCTATACCATAAATAGCAGTACCAGGATTTTATCCAGAAATGATGCATTGAGTAATTGGGTTTTCACTGGTTCTCATGCAGCCGCTTCTTCTCCTGTGATAAATAGGAATTCTATGGCTACCCTACCTGTTCAAATAGGTATAGGCGATACTACCAGATGTACAAGTGCTACGCCAGTGACTTCAGCCATTACAGGTGCGGATTCAGTATGTGTGAATACATCGGGGTCTGCATATTCAGTTGTTTTGAACCCTGGGAATTCGTATATATGGACCATTACAGGTGGAACACAAGTTTCAGGAACCAATACAGAATCCATTACTGTTGATTGGGGAGCAGATGCTATTGTAGGAGAGGTAAGTGTGACTGAACAAAATGGCTGCAGTTACGGAGTTCCACAAACGCTATCCGTAACCATTCATACATTGCCTGTTAGTTCCATTAGCGGAAACGATAATCTGGTAGAAAACTCAACAGGTGAATCGTATTCTGTTGTTCAAACCCCTGGATATACCTACAATTGGACCATTTCAGGAGGAACACAGGTTTCAGGAACCAACACCAATTCCATCACGGTTGATTGGGGAGCTGCAGGAAATGCCCAGGTTCAGGTTGAAGCCGTCAGTGCTTGTGGAACTTCTACATCAACTACCCTGGATGTCACACTTTTTGCATTGATTCAAAGCATTGGTGACGGAGCGTTTAATTCAACAAGCACATGGAATTGCGCTTGTGTTCCAGGCATTTCATCTAATGTAGTGATCTCTTCAGGAGATTCTGTTCACCTCACTGCAAATGCCAATATCAATAATGTTACCATAGAAAATAATGGTGTTCTTGATGGGTTAGCCCGTCAGTTGACCATATATGGAGATTTAACAAACAATGGTCGTTATCGAGCATCCGGGCGATTGAACATCAGAGGTACCTTGAGTTCCATTTATGGTACCGGAGATTATTCAAACTTAAGTGGTCAGCTGAGGTTTTTTGCCGGAGTTCATGAAATATCATCTGAAGTCGTCATTGATAAACCTGGAGCTTTACGAGTACAGGCAGCAGGAACAGTTGAAAATCATGGATATGTTCGGCTTGCTGGAAATCTGGTAGGAGCGAATGCCACAACTTCCGTATTTACCAATAAAGCAGGAGGTAATTTATTGCTAGCTGGTACTGTATTGACCAATGGAGTCTTAAATGCCAATGAAACTGGAAATACAGTCACGTATGAAGAAACTGGTACTACTAATCAAAGTATCAAGCAACCGTCGAGCGGTGAATATTACAACCTGGTCATTGATGGAAACAATGTGAACAGTGATAAATTATTACTTGCAGATGTTACCATACTGGGAGATCTCACATTGGTTGAAAGTACATTTGATGTTTCCACGTCCAGCTATAATGTTGAACTCCATGGAAATTGGAACAATACCGGTGGCTCATTCACTCCGCGATTCGGAACAGTAACGTTCGGAGGATCCGGAACACAAGTAATTAATCATGCATCGTTGGAATCGTTTAATGATGTAGCAGTTAACTCAGGTTCTTCTGTCTTGTTAAGAACACCAATTGATTTGGCTGATGATTTAGTAATTAATTCAGGAGGCTCATTAGATGTAAATGATACAAACAATTATCAATTATCTATTGCCGGTGATTTAACTTCCAATGGAACGCTTGAGACCAGAATGGGAAACATATTGCTTGATGGTACAGGTAATCAAAACCTGAATTCTACAGGAAGTGTAGATTTTTATGAACTTACCTTAAACAATACAAGTGGAGCAACAATGCAAACAGGTTCGTATTCATTGGAAAGCACCATTTATCTGACAGCAGGAACATTGACGACCAATAATGATTTCACTTTTCTTTCCACTTCTTCCGGGACAGCAAGAATTGATGAGATAACTGGCTCAGGAGATATCAATAATGATATAATAATGGAACGTTATGTACCGAATGGAGATGCCGGCTGGCGATTTTTTGGATCGGCTGTGAATGGGGTGACGTTAAATGATTGGGAAGATGATGTGGTAACCACTGGTTTTCCTGGGGCAGATTACCCTACTTTTTCATTTACTTCCATTTATACGTATGATGAAACGGACACTGGATCATTCAATAATGGATATACTGCACCGACTAATGTGACAAACTCCATTAACGTAGGTGAAGGCTATTGGGTATATTGTTCTAACCCTTTGGGTGGTTCCTCAGGATTCACTGTTGATTTACCAGGAAATCCGAACACAGGAACGATTGTTTTGCCGGTTACATTTACTTCTTCCGGAGGTGCTTCCAACGATGGTTGGAATATGGTTTCTAATCCGTTTGCATCAACCATTGACTGGGATGATGGTAGTTGGACAAAAACCAATGTGAACAGTGGGATCCAAATATGGGATAATGTAGGTATGCAATATGCGTCATATGTTACGGGAGTGGGAGGAACAAATGGTGGAACAAATTTAATTGCTTCTTCGCAAGCTTTTTGGGTTCAAACGAACAATACTTCGCCATCATTAGTGGCCCCTGAAAGTGTTAAAACGACTTCTAACCAATCATTTATTAGGAATTCCTCTCCTGGTGATCAAATAACCATTCAGGTGTTAGGACAAAATGGTTTCCAGGATGAACTGTTGTTGAATTTTAATGAGAACAGCTCTTGGTTATTTGATGCGAATTTTGACGCAAGAAAATTATACTCCTCCTCCAATGCAGTTCCGTCAATAGCCATCGAACTGGATTCAATTGACTTATCCATCCAATCTATTCCTGCCGTTTCTTTCGATAGTGCGATTGCTATCAAGGCATTGGTTCATCAATCGGGAAATTATGAACTTAAAATACATCAACGTATTTTTGGCCAGTCGGTTGCTTGCCTTCAACTTGAAGATACATATACTTCAAATTTGTATGACATAACTTCAGATACAACTATTTCTGTGTATTTGCACGATAGCACAACACAGGCTCGTTTTTTACTTCATGTGGGTGCGTCGCCTGTTCATTTAGTGTCAACAATTTCATGCAAAGACGAAATGGATGGGCAAATTATCAGCTTAGGACAGGGCAGTGGGCCATGGGATTATACTTGGTATGATGGAAATGGATCGGTTATTAAATCAACAACACAGTCGTTTACGGCAGATTCGATTTCTGGATTGTCCAGCGGGAATTATACAATAAGAATTGAAAACAGCGGTGTTTGCGGAACTGTGATGGATACAATCACACTCTCAAATCCTGTCTCATTGATTGCCAATTTTGAAACAGCGAATGGTTCAGTTTTTAACGTTGATGAAAAGATTCAATTTTCCAGTTTATCACAAAATGCTGAAACATTTGAATGGAATTTTGGAGATGGAAATGTGTCGAATCTTGAAAATCCTGAACACAGTTATGATACTCCTGGAGAGTACGTGGTGCAATTGAATGTAACAAATGACAAGTGTACACGACTTGTTGAAAAGACACTATCCATTTCGGATATTGTTCCTGGAATTAAAGAAGGAATTGTTCAAGATGAAATCATTGTCTACCAGCAGGGAGATTACATTTATTTCAATTCAATATTTGATACAAACGAAAAAGTAAGACTTTCCATAGGCAATCTGTTAGGCCAGGAGATTTTTACCAAAGAGTATCAGGGAGGAGAAATTAATGACCAAGTGTTCATTCCCAATTTAAATCCTGGAATTTTATACGTGTCTTTAACTTCTGAATCGAAGAAAATTTCGAAGAAGATTCCGATTGAATAAAAGAGAATTATTCATCCAATTCACCAAGTAACTTTCTTGCTTCTTCTATTGGAATCAGGTCAGTACCATCTTTAATAGCGATGATAAACGCTGTTTGGAATCCTTTTTCAATCAGTTTGTTTCTATACTCCAAAGCGGATTGATAATCGCTGAATTCACCCGAAGTATATCTTGAGGAAACACCTGAGTCGTCCAGTGTAATGTCAGACAACTTGTTGTATTTCATGTAATCAGCTAATACATCCGGTGGTACTTGATTTTTATAAATTCCAATTTGAATTTTGAATTTAATTCTTGATTTGTCAAATTCCGGTTCTTTAGGTGTCTCAATTGGAATCGGATTTGCAAGTGGTTTGCCTTGCTCAACTGCTAATTCTTGCTGGGCTTGTTCAACAACTTCCATTGTAACTCCTGCTTCGTTCATTGTTAAACGACGTCCTTGACCTCTTTTATAAGCAACCACAAAGGCTCCGTTCCAACCGTCATCCAACATTTCAATTCGATGCCTTGCAGCGTCTTTATAGTTTTCAAATGCTCCACTCATGTATTTGGTGAATCCACCCTCGTTTTCTACAACCACGAGATTCTCCACATGGGTAAATGCTTCATCTGGTTTTTTCTCCTTAAATGCGCCTAATTGAACCCTAAATAAAAATGGTGAACGATAAGAAGGTCCTTCAGCACCCGTAAGGTCAATATTTCCACCTTCATCACCTAAATTTCGAATTCTTCCATTTTCATCCATCATAACTATTTCCGCATCTTCAAATCCTTCTACACCCACATCGATCTTCCGCTTAATGGCATCAGGTAGATTGTCATAGTTACCAACGGTAAATACAGTGGTATCTCCATAAATATGTGATTCAACATCAGGTAAGCCCAATAGTTGGCTTTGAATATCATCAGGCACGCCACCCACAAATTCACCCAGTTTGATTTTGAAATTTCTTTTTGGTTTTTTCAATCGAAATCCTCCAGGTTTATCTGAAGAATACGCTCTTCTTTCAATGGTGGCGAACAATCCTGTAGAATCTAAATAAGCCAAATAGCGTTGATAGATTTCTTCATCAGTTAAAGTAGGAGGGCCGGATTCATATAATGGACAACCACGTTCATCTACTTCAACACCAAATGGTGTTTGAGGACATTCATCTACGAAGTCATATACTCCGTCACCATCGTAATCATCATTTCCAAAAGCAATTAGATCTTGAGGATCCCATTGATCTTCGATTTCTTTTTTACCTGTGGCGCTTCTAGTAAAATTATAATGAACACTTAATCCCGTGTAAAGAAATTTGTCGTTTTTGTCATTTCCAGGGCGATTTCCTATTCGATCTCCTGTGCTATTGACGGTGACATTGTCTAGGTAATCGGTAAACGTAAAATGATAAGCCGTTTCAAAATTGAAATCCACTTTAGAAGTCACTCTCAAATTAAATCCAACTCCAATAGGTATTCCAAGTGTTGATTCCCCGTAATTTCCTTCACCGTCGAAATTCTCTTCTCTAGCAGCCGTTTCATAGACATAATCTCTTTGAATGAGAATGGAGCGATCTGCAAATGGCGAATCTTCTGAAATGTTCCTGATACTTCCATCTGACCAATAATGGTATTCGTTTCCAAATTCATCAATCAAATCCACTTTGGTAGAAAACTGAATATTTTCAATGCCCACCGATATATATGGAGATAACCGTCTCCCCTTATTTAAAAAGTGATCGAAATTATACGTTGCACCAACGCCTGCAGAGAAAATACGAGTTCTAAAATTTAAATTTCGATCTATGGAACGCTCATTAGAACTTAAATGTCCATAGAGGAGGTTCAGTCGTAAGTCAAACGCATCGTTCAATTTTTGCGACATGCCAACATTTATTCCCAGGTTTCCCAATAATGGACTGGTGTTGGCATCTTCGTTTGATTTAATGTCACCGTAGAAATGCAACATTCCTACACCTGCATGAATCGTTGGTCTTGGAATGGTATCGGGTGGTAATTTAACTCGTTCCTTTTTTGGTTTCTTTTTTTTCTTCTTCTTTTTCAGGGAATCTGCCGGCTGCACTGCCAGTGAATCTGATAATCCTGCCAATTCATCACCAGCCTGGTCAACTACAACGGAGTCGGTTGTAGTCTCGGAAGAGTTCTTTTCATTAAAATCTTCTTCAACTTGCGCCGCAGCGCCAAGAGAAAGGAAACCTATCAAGTACGTTAATATCCAAATTCTAACACTCATCCTGAGATGGACATTTTAAATTTAATTGCGTTAAAGATAGGTGGATTATAACAAAAATAGGATAATTCTGTTATTTAAACCATTCTTGCTTAGTAATCATTAGCGCTTCCTGCACTGTGATTCTATTTCCGGCGTTGTAGGCAGTTACAAAAGCATCGGTAATTTTGTTCTTACTCCAGACCGAATTTCTTCTATCTCGCCCTTCCTTATATACTTTGTAAGAACCTATGGTGTATTTAATCCAACCTTCGTGATTTTCAATTAGAATATTGTCTTGCAATTGGAATTTCTTTTTGAAATAATCATTGGCCACTGATTTGTGACCTGCTGCTACTTGAACTCTGTATTGAATATCAGCTTCTGGTTCAGGTATGCTTGTGATTACAGGTTCTTCTACCACAGGTTCCTCAATTACAGGCTCTTCCACAACAGGTTCTTCTTTTTCAGGCTCAGTTGAGGCAAAAACGGTTGCTTCTTTTTCTGTTTCTTTAAAAGTACCGCCTTCATCCGCAATGATGATAACCGGCGGCTCGTCGTCTACTCCACTTTCAATAAATAAGGTTGATGATGGAATTTTGTATTCTTCGGTTGTATTTTCCATTACATAAGTGAAACGTCCTTCGATTTTTTGATTGCCTTGTGCTTCAGGACTGGCAATCAATTTATAGGAGATGACAAATTCATCATTTTCAGGAATGACCATCCAAATGATTTTGAGCGTATTTTCATCCATGACAAATCTTCCGCCTAAACTGTTTAGTTCTTCAACGGTGAAATCACTTGGAATTTGTTCCTGGATTTTTGCAAAGCCCTTGACGTTTTCTTTGGCAACTTTTATTTCTACTTTAAAGGTAGTTGCTGAAAGTGGAGAAATGGTTCGTGCGGCATAAATGTCCTCATCTGGAGCTGAAGATTGAGCAATATCTTTAGGCACAACTGCTGTTGATTCACCAACGTTGATTACTTTTTTGGGAACTTCAGCTACCTGACGTTCATTGTTAAAGATGTAAGAGAAATTTCCATTCATTTCAAAACTTCCCGCTATGCTTTCATCCACTTTAACCTTATAGGTAATGGTAAATTCTTCGTCAGGTGGAAGGGCAATCCAAAGGAACTTTACTTTCTGATCCTTAAACGAAAAGGTTGCATCGGTGACTTCGTCAATGTAAGCGGTGAAGCCATTTGGAAGCTCCTGAACGTATTTTGCAAATCCGTTTAAGTCACCTTTGTTGATGGTGATGTTTACGGTATATTCTGCACCTGGGTTGACGTTTGATGGAAGTTCATGTTTGAGGGTGACACCTCCTGGAAAGAATATTTGGTAACCAATTATTCCAAATAAATTAATGACAATAAATAAATACTTCACTAACGACATTTAGCGGCTCGTCCTTTAGTTATCAACATGTGTTCATAACGATTTCAACAAATCTATCTAATAAACGACGGGGCATGCGAGGATTTCATCAGAGTTATAAACGAATCAATGTTGAAAAGGATAAGTTTGAAAAAACGTGATTAGTGCCTTAATACCTTGGTTGTCAGAGAATGAATTAAATGATTCGTGTAAGAATAATTCTGTTAAATTAATTGGCTGTAATTCGTTATCAATGGGAGAATCCAACATAGACGTCGATGTCCTGTTCGTTCAGGCGAGTATTAAACACTTGAAAGAAAGTGAAGATAGAATCATCAAATGTTTGGCAAGGTTAACCAAAGACCAACTATGGTGGCGTCCAAACGATGCTACCAACAGTTGCGGAATTTTGATCAAGCATTTATGTGGCAACATTACCCAGTACATTTTAAGCGCATTAGGGAATGAACGGGATAACCGAAAAAGAAATGAGGAATTCTTCTCTACCGATGAAAATAATGAAATGCTGAAAGATGACTTCTGCCAGATAATAAAATCAGCAATGCAAATTATTTCAGAGATGACAATTCATGATTTGCAAAAAAGGTATCAGGTTCAAGGATTCACATTAAGCGGCGTGGAAATCATTCAGCATGTTGTGGAACATTTATCCTATCATACAGGTCAAATAGCCTGGATAACCAAATTGATTACAGACCAAGATTTGGGATTTTATGAAGGATTGGATTTAACCAAACTCAATGAATAATGTGCTTGATATGCTTGACATGTATGTGCTTTTATTAGAACGTTAATAAATTCATTCTGAATAATGTAACCCTTAATATTTACACACGTATACCGTTTCATAATTGTCAATACCCATTTTATATTTTGCCAGTAATGAACATTGATTTTCAAAGTGAACCGGTTACCACTCCTTGGTTAGATTTTGGATGGATGGATGAAGGAATCCTTCTATTTAAACACAAAAGTGAAGTACATATTGATTTGGCTACTACCAAGCAACTTGAACAAGCTGTTTACGATTATACCCAAGGAAAAGAATTCACGATTTTATCTGATTTAAAGGTGACCGGATTTAGTGCAAGTAAAAGAGCCGGACAACACATTGCGAATTCTGAATTGCTCAGGGATCAAAATAAAGGGGTAGCCGTTTTATTGAATTCACTTGGCATACGAATCCTTATGAATTTGTTCATCAAGGTTAATCAGCCGTATTATTCCATGAAGTATTTTACCAACTCAGAAAATGCTATTTATTGGCTGAGAATATTAAAACTCAAGGCCGAAACTATGGAGTTGGAAATCAATGATTAATGCTAATATGCCACTTTTGGCATAAATGGTCTTTCGGGACTTCGGAAGGCATTTACCTGGTTTTTCTTCTTTACCTTCATTACACCTGTTCCGTACATTTTAATGTTTCCTGTAAAATCAACTTTTGGAACATTTAAGTTTCCAGACAATCTTCTGCTTTCAACTCTTGCCTCATCAAAACTTCCTTCAAAAGCTTCAATGCGCTGACCTTCTTGCGTATAAAGGTAAACTCGATAAGAGGAAGATACTTTTCCAATATTCAAATTAGAAGTTTGTTGCGCGGTAGACTGTTCGATCACTGAAACATGTGATATCTGCGGCAACTCTTTCCAATTCCCAAGCTTAACGGATAATATCTGATAAAATGATCGGTATTTTCTCTTGTTTGAACCAATCTGAATTTTCTTTCTACTGAGCAACTTCATATCTTTTAGTATTGGCGATGTAACATACTATTCAAAGCTCCAAAACCAATGTTAATTCCTGTTCAAGTAATGGCTATTTTAGGTATAACATTTGGTTACATTCCCTTCAATTTAAAAATTCTTTATTGTATATACAACATTATTCGCCGAACAAGAGAAATCTAGTCATCAATGCCGCAATAAATTCGACAAATTAACCGAATTCAATCGTCCAAATTTATAACTAATTGATAATCAGCTAATTAATATGTTAATAAATTGTTCATAACCCTATGAATACAGACAATTTAGACATGAATTACCTACCAATTTATATCACCTAAGTGCGTAACAACCAAAAAATTGTCAAGAAGTTGGTTCAGTAATGAACTTACCAAAAGAGGAAAAATAGATTCGATTAATTTTTCAGAGGAATGCGTTTTAGTGCCTCCTCCAAATAAGACCAAAATTTTTGAACCGAACTGATTTGAACTTTTTCATCCGGTGAATGTGCTCCTCTGATGTTAGGTCCGAAAGAAATCATTTCCATTCCGGGGTAATTTGATCCAAGAATACCGCACTCCAAACCAGCATGACATGCATTTACAAGTGCATCGCCATCAAACAATTCAGAATAGAGGTCACTCATGGTCTTTATGATACGGGCATCTGGATTGGGTGTCCATCCGGGGTAGGCACCTGCAAATTCAACATCCGCATTAATAAAACTCAATAATCCTTTGATGACATTTGCTTCATCCATCTTTTCAGAATCTACCGAACTTCTGCAAAGGCACTGAACCGAATAATTTCCATTTTTCAATTCTATTCGTGAAACATTGTTAGAAGTTTGAACGAGATCTTCAATGTCCGGACTCATTCTATATATCCCATTGGGACATCCGGCAATTACATTTAGAAATTTTGTCTGAAACTCTCCATTCATTACCTGGTCAGGAGTATCGGTTGGAGAAATTAAAATTTCCAGGTTAGGATCGGTTGTCCGGTATTCTTCTTTTAATATGTTGGAAATGGATTGAACAGCATCATTTACAGCAGTCGGATCTGAACAAGCAAATACGGTTTGTGATTCTCTTGGAATGGCATTTCTCAATCCTCCGCCATCGATAGATGCAATTGCAACGGACGTCTTATCAGCAATAAAATGTAGTACTCTGTTCATTAATTTATTGGCGTTGCCTCGACCCAAATGAATGTCCATTCCTGAATGCCCTCCGGTTAACCCTTTTACCTGAAGTTTCATTCCTTGCATATTCTGCTCAATTGCAACTGTCTCATATTGTCCAGTGCCTGTAATGTCAATACCTCCTGCACAACCAATGGTGAGTTCTCTATCATCTTCTGTATCCAGGTTCAACATTATTTTGGCGTTCAACAATCCCCCTTTTAAACCCAAAGCACCTGTCATTCCGGTTTCTTCATCTATGGTAAAAAGCGCTTCAATTTCGGGATGTTGTAAATCACTGGAAGCCAATATTGACATGATGGCTGCGACGCCAATCCCATTATCCGCTCCTAATGTTGTTCCTTCTGCTTTCACCCAATCATTGTCAACCATCATTTCAATCCCTTGTGTGTCAAAATTGAAGTCTGTATCGGCATTCTTTTGATGAACCATGTCCAGATGACTTTGAATGACAACAGTTTCTCGGTTTTCCATTCCGGGAGTAGCTGGTTTCTTGATTAGAACATTGCCAACTTCGTCAACCGAGGTTTCAAGATTTAAATCTTCACCAAATTTTCTAATGAAAGCAATCACCCGTTCTTCTTTCTTGGATGCGCGAGGTACCGCGTTTAAATCGGCAAAATGATTCCACAATTCCTTAGGTTGTAATGTTCGAATAGCTTCTGACATAGTGTATTTTTTTTTCAAAAATAATGGAAATAAACTGCTTATTGATGAATATCGCTTTGCGTATTTGCTTTATTGTATATCCTGATTTTAATCATAAATTTAAAAAGGGTATCATCACTGTTTGGGATGATACTTATGTAGATATTGTCATAAATAAAAATTCTCATGGAAGGAAAACAGCAGATTTATTATTCGTTTGGTGAATTAGCCTGGGCTGTGGCAAAAGCAGACGGAAAAGTTCAGGTGGAAGAAAAGCACAAATTTCAGCAAATCATGAAAGCTGAGTCTGAAAACAATGATTTGGATTTTGATATTTCTGAAATCATTTTTTTAATCATGGAAAGAGATACCATTCCCATTGAACATATATACAATGATGCGCTCAAAAACATGAGAAGCCACAGTTATTTTTTGACCGATGACATGAAATCCAAATTTGTCAATATTCTTCAAAAGATTGCTGAAGCATTTGATAACGCATCTCAGGAAGAGCTTGCGTTAATTGAACGGTTCGAGAAAGATATCGCCTCAATTTAAACTTTTGGCATTTGCCTTTGTCGGCAAATCTTTAGGTCGACACATAGCCAGAGCAATAATGATCAAGAAAACACCATACGTAAGAACCTTGAAATGATCATAATATTGGTGAAAATGCCCGAGAATCAAATTGGCATTGGTTAATAGGTAAGCAATTCCCAGCAAGGCAATCAAACTATTTCTTCGTAAAACAGAAAAGGATTTTTCTACAATAAATACCTGATAATAATAGTAACTGAGATATGCCAAAGCAGGGAAAATAAAGTAAAAAGCATAATGTTGTTGATGTGGAAACAACAACGGAATCATAATAAAGATGTATGAAGTTTCGTACAACATACGCAACCGGTTTCTCATTTTCTTAAAAGGCCAGCCATGCATAAAATAAAGGGTTAAGAGAACAAAGAACAGACGCACCCCTTGTATCACCCATTTCAAATTTTCCATTCCAATATTCATAATATTCCTTTTGATGTCAAGCGTATATTTATTGCCAGCGTTTTCCACCAAAAGAGTAGACAACAAGGTTGTTATCGAATGAAAACTTCGTTCAGATACATCTAATATATGTTCATTGTTTAAGGGGTTAATTAGATTCCATCTTTCTGACAGCAAATACATATGATAGTCCCAACCCAGAAATAATACAGGTACAAACGTCAATACAACCAGATATCCTAGGGTTGCAAGCACGGTTTTCCATTCAGCTCGATAGAGTAGGTAAGGAATCAATAATAACGGCATCAATTTGATATTGATACCAAGCGCAATTAATAGACCTGCCCTTCCATATTTTTTTCGATGCATCTGAAACAAACCTTCAAGCGAAAGGTACAGCATGAAAATGGTCATTTGAGCCAGGTGTAAATTATCGCGAATGAATCGCGCCAGGAATATTAAGATGAACAGAGAAATGCCGAACCGGACTTCTTTTTTCAAATCTTGAATTCCAGAGAAAAATAGCAGTATAATCCATGACCGATAAATAAACAATACGTTGAACAACAGCCAAATAAACGTTACGGTTTTAACCGATAATAAGGTAAACGGACTGAGAAATACAGCAAATAAGACGCTGTAATAGTAATGGTACCAATCATTGTATAATGTGGTATAAATGTTCTTTTCTTTCAACAAATCCGATGCCGCTCCAAAGAAAATGGCAAAATCGCCTCTGATTTGAGCCTCAAAATAGAGAACAACAATAACCACGATGCCAATCACGTATGGAACCCATTTGTGCTGAAAAAAGGAATACAATCTTTTCATCGAGGGGCAAATATCAGACATTCTTGGCATAAAAAGTATTCGGCATCTGTCAGATATAATTCATCGTTTAGTTTACGCTTTTCGCACAATTGATATTCAAATATGACGGTCGTCATACGATTTGAAAATAGTTGTTAAGTAATTTGCAGGGTCATGAAAGTGAAGGAAAAGGTATTGCATAATTGCTTTCATTGTGGAGATGAATGTGGAACGTCCATTGAGGTTGAGCATAAATATTTCTGCTGCCATGGATGTAGGACTGTTTTTGAGTTACTCAACGAAAGCGGTTTCAGTGATTATTACAACATAGAATCAACTCCTGGAATTAAACTAAAAAACTGGACAAACCAAGACTACACTTACCTTGATCAACCAGAAATATCTTCACCTCTCATAGAATTTGAAGAAGGAACACATTCCACCATTCGACTTTCATTGCCTCAAATTCATTGCAGTAGTTGCATTTGGCTGTTGGAAAAACTACCTGCACTGTGCAAGGGCGTTTTGAATTGTAGGGTGAATTTTGTTCAGAAGGAAGCACGCATTGTGTATGATAATGAACAAACCTCTTTTGGTGAAATTGCCAAAGTCCTTCATTCGATAGGTTATGCTCCGCACATTAACCTTGATTCCGCACAGTCATCAACTGACAATGGTTTGAAACAAGAATCATTGAGATTAGGTGTGGCCGCATTTTGTTTTGGCAATATTATGCTGTTCAGCTTTCCTGAATATCTTCCCGGAGATGCACCTGTAGATGAATTTCGAGACTACTTTGCCTTTTTGAATATTCTGCTGTCTTTACCTGTTTTGTTATATGCTGCAAGACCATATTTTTCTTCGGCCTGGAAGGGGTTGATCAACAAATCGTTGAATATAGATGTACCCATTACATTAGGAGCCATTACACTCTTCGTTAAGAGTTTATTTGATATTGTTTTGGATATAGGCCCCGGATATTTAGACTCCTTATCTGGACTTATCTTTTTTCTATTGATTGGTAGGTGGTTTCAGGCAAAATCATATCGTTCCCTTTCCTTTGATCGAAATTATAAATCGTTCTTTCCGATAGCGGTGGTAAAAAAAGAAAATGGAAATTCTGAATTCGTGTCCATTGAAAAGATTGCTCCAGGTGATGAGATACACATTAAATCAGGGGAATTGATTCCATGTGATTCTATTCTGTTATCTGAGGAGGCAAGTTTTGACTTTAGTTTCATAACGGGTGAAGCACTATTGGTTTCCAAAAAGAAGGGAGATGTCATAAAAGGAGGCGCCAGATTGATGGGGAAATCAGTTGATTTAGTGGTAGAGAAAAAAGTTGATCAAGGTTATTTAACAAGACTTTGGAATGATAGCAATGAAAAGAAAAACAATCATTCTATTCAAGCGCTGGTAGATGTATTGAGCAAATATTTTACCATTGGCTTATTAATCATTGCCTTGTCTACCTTATTATTTTGGCTGTTCAAAGACCGTTCAATTGCATTACATGCCTTCACATCCGTTTTGATTGTTGCATGTCCTTGTGCTTTGGCGTTGGCTGTTCCATTTACGTATGGAAGTGCCATGCGTTGGTTGGGAAATTTGGGTATGTTTCTTAAAAATGCTCAGGTTACAGAGCAATTAGCTTCCATTGAAAATGTTGTTTTTGACAAAACTGGAACATTGAGTGATCAGGAACAATATAGTGTAGAATTTATAGGCCCTCCATTGAGCCGAGAAGAAATGGATATGATTGTTACGGTGGCAGACAATTCAACACACCCTCTTAGTTCGGCGGTAAGTAATTCATTGTTAGGAAATGCTGAAGTTGCGATCGACCATTGGGAAGAAATAGCGGGTCAAGGTATTGTGGCCATGTGCAATGATGTTGAAGTGAGATTGGGATCAGCCTCATTCACAAAGGTTCCGGAAGTTCAAAACGAAAACGCAACTGCGGTTTACGTGAGTTTCAATGGGATATTCCGTGGAAAGTTTAACGTGAAATCATTGTACCGACCAGGTCTTAAATCCATGTTTAAACAGCTTCGTAGGCAATGGAAATTATTTCTCTTATCCGGAGATGTGGATGCCGATCGTTCCAGATTGGAAACCATTTTTGGTCAATCAAATGAAATGCATTTTCAACAATCCCCTTCAGACAAAAAGAACTTCATAGAACGGCTATCAGCATCATCACCCTCCATGATGGTCGGAGATGGGTTTAACGATAGTGGTGCAATGAAAGTTGCAGATGTTGGTGTTGCCGTGGCAGACGATATTCATCGATTTTCACCTTCTTCAGATGTTATTATTCAAGGCAATCAGTTAACCATGTTGCCTGAAATTCTTGTGTATAGTAGGCGAGCAGTAAACATTGTGAAATTGAATTTTACGGTGGCTCTTTTATACAATCTGGTAGGGTTAATGCTGGCCGTATCCGGTGTGCTTTCTCCACTTTATGCAGCTATTTTAATGCCGGTAAGCTCTTTAACAGTCGTTGTAATAGCGTTCCTGTTAACCTTTCTTTTTCGCCCTAAAAAAGGGTAATCAACAAATATGATATAAATCATATCACCGCCTGATATAGCACATGAACATTGGGATGTTCGTTTGCTTGTTTTGTATGGTCAAACCTGTTATTCAGATGAGTACAATATTTATTTTGATTGGAATAAGCATCGTAATTGCAGGGCTCTTTTTAGCAGCTTTTTTATGGGCGGTTCGATCAGGACAATATGATGATGATTTTGGTCCATCGGTGCGCATTTTGTTTGACAACGATTCAAAGAATAAAAAATCTAAAACTGATTCTTAATGGAACTTCAAAAGTTTTCTTACGACAATAAGATTGTTAAATGGTTTGCATTTGCAACCATGTTTTGGGGCATTATAGGCATGATAGTTGGTTTACTTGTTGCCTTGCAATTTGTGTTTCCTGCATTAAATTTTGAACTCCCGTATACCACTTTTGGTAGAACTCGTCCGCTGCATACCAATGCGGTCATTTTTGCCTTTGTTGGAAATGGAATATTTACCGGAGTTTATTATTCGTTGCAACGTTTGCTTAAAACCAGAATGTACAGCGATATGCTCAGTAAGATAAACTTCTGGGGATGGCAATTAATTATTGTAGCAGCGGCACTTACACTATTGGCTGGAATTACAACCGGGAAGGAGTATGCAGAACTTGAATGGCCCATTGACATAGCCATTGCCGGCATCTGGGTGGTTTTTGGATGGAATATGTTTGCTACGATTCTGAAACGTCGTGAACGTCATTTGTACGTGGCCATTTGGTTCTACATTGCAACGTTTGTAACAGTGGCGGTATTGCACATTGTCAATTCATTTGAACTTCCGGTTACATTTCTGAAAAGTTATTCCTGGTATGCCGGGGTTCAAGATGCATTGGTTCAATGGTGGTATGGTCACAATGCTGTGGCATTTTTCCTGACCACACCTTACCTCGGCCTGATGTACTATTTTGTTCCTAAGGCTGCCAACCGTCCGGTATATTCATATCGATTGTCCATCATACACTTTTGGGCCTTGATTTTTCTTTACATCTGGGCAGGTCCTCATCACTTATTGTATACTGCTTTACCTGACTGGGCACAGACATTGGGAGTGGTATTTTCATTCATGCTAATTGCCCCATCTTGGGGAGGAATGATCAACGGCTTGTTAACCTTGCGTGGGGCATGGGACAGAGTTAGAGATAGCGTGGTATTAAAATTTATGGTAGTTGCCATTACATGTTATGGTATGGCCACGTTTGAAGGCCCTATGTTGTCCTTGCGATTTTTTAATTCCATTGCTCACTTTACAGATTGGATTGTTGCACACGTTCATGTTGGAGCGTTGGGATGGAATGGTTTCTTGACGTTTGGTATGATTTACTGGCTTATTCCTAAACTCTATGGAAAGGCGTTGCATTCGCAACGAATGGCGAACGCGCACTTCTGGATTGGCACGCTGGGAATTATCTTTTATGCCCTTCCGATGTATTGGGCTGGATTTACGCAAAGTTTGATGTGGAAAGAATTTACAGCAGATGGTTTTCTTGCGTATCCCAATTTCCTTGAAACAGTAACTCAGATTATGCCGATGTATGGTTTGAGAGCTTTCGGTGGACTGTTGTATGTGACAGGTGTAGTCATCATGATTGTAAATATTACAAAAACTGTGAAGCAGGGAGAATACATTGGAGATGAGACTGCTGAAGCTCCAGCATTAGCACCTGTGTATAATCGCGAAAAAGGAGAGCACTGGCACAGATGGATAGAACGAAAACCAACACAATTGATGATAGCTGCAACTGTGGTGATATTAATCGGTGGAATCTTTGAGTTGATTCCTACCTTCCTGGTTAAGTCCAATGTTCCCACCATTTCTGCGGTTAAACCTTATACACCGTTGGAATTGGAAGGAAGAGACATATACATCAGGGAAGGATGTTATACATGTCACTCGCAGATGATCCGACCGTTTAGACATGAAACTGAACGTTATGGAGAATATTCTAAAGCCGGAGAATTTGTTTACGACCATCCGTTTCAATGGGGTTCCAAACGTACAGGTCCTGACTTGCACCGTGTTGGAGGGAAATATTCTGACGGATGGCACTACAACCACATGTGGGATCCTACATCAATGTCAACGGGTTCCATCATGCCTTCTTATCCATGGTTGCTGGAAGACAAAGTAGATACGTCGATAACGGCTGCAAAAATTAGAGCCATGACCACTTTAGGAGTGCCTTATGAAGAAGGGTATGATAAAATCGCGGTGGAGGATTTGATGGCACAAGGTAATCAAGTAGTGGAACGATTGAAAACCGAACTACCGAATATTCAAACCGAAGCTGATAGAGAAATTATAGCCCTTATTGCCTATTTGCAAAGATTGGGTACAGATATCAAAGTTGAAACTGCAAACCAATAGTAGTTATGTTAAAATTTATCAAACATCACATGACCGGTATAGATAACATTGAAATTTTTCCGGTGATATCATTTACCATATTCTTTTTGTTCTTCTTGGTATTGATTGTTTGGGTAATCAAGAGCGACAAAGGTCACATTACCCAAATGTCAGAAATGCCATTGGATCATCAAACAAATGCTTCTAAAAAATCTATGTTATGACTAAAGTTAAAAGGAATCTCGTTGCTTTTTTTGTGTTGCTCGCATTGCCTGGATTGGCTGCAAATAAAATTGGTATTTCGGACGGAATGTTGTTGGTATTGATGATTGCATTGATAGGTGTCTTATTGATGATCATTTCCTTTTTGACCAATTCCATTCGAAACTTAGCACGTAATAAGGAGTTATGGAAAAATGTATGGGACAAGTCAAAAAAGGCTTCAGTCATTCTCATCCTAGGTGGTTTGGTGACGGCGCCAAAAAATAGTTTGGCGGCATCTGGAAGTGAATTTGTTTTAAATCAAACCAACTTTTGGTTTTTGGTTGGCATTATTGTGGTCTTGTTGTTGGTGGTCATTTATTTATTGAACACGCTTCAAGGGTTGTTAAATCAATTGGCTCCGAAAGAGGAAACAGCTCCGGGATTTTTAGAATCTGTATCCCAGCAATTGACAGATGCTATTCCCATCGAAAGAGAAAGCGAGGTGCTGACCGATCATGATTATGACGGAATCAAAGAATTGGACAACAACTTACCTCCTTGGTGGGTAGCCATGTTTTACATCACTATTATATTCAGTGTTGTATACATATTCAGGTATCACATTAATGGTAGTGGTCAGGTCATGATGGATGAGTACAAGGCTGAAATTATTGCTGCGGAGGAGTTAAAAGCGCTTGTTGCAGCGGACGGCCCTGTGTTAGATGCATCCACCGTAACTTTGTATACCGGTGATATGACCAGTGCAAAACAGATTTATCAGGCCAATTGTGCAAGTTGTCATGGTGGTGCTGGTGAAGGAGGTGTAGGTCCAAATTTAACAGATGAGTATTGGAAACATGGCGGTGGAATAAGTAACCTCTTTGCCACCATTCAAAATGGTGTACCGGCAAAAGGAATGATTTCCTGGAAAAGTATATTGAAGCCAGAAAAGATTCGTGAAGTAGCTAGTTATATTTTGACCATGCAAGGAACGAACCCTCCGAATGGCAAGGCTCCCGAAGGAGATTTATGGGTAGCACCTGAACCCGTGAAGGAGGATTCAACAAATACAGAAGAGATGCAAGCGGATGCTGATACTACTATGGTTGATTCTTCTGATACAGAAATATGATTGAAAAGTTTATTAGCCTTTTAATCTATGAATGAAGAAACCTCGTTTAGGGATAGAATTGGTACGGTTGATGAAAAAGGCAAACGAGCATGGATATTTCCTAAAAAGCCTTTTGGTAAATACACCAACTATCGAAACGTAGTTAATATAATTCTTCTTGGATTACTATTTGCGGGTCCGCATCTAACATACAATGACAGGCCGTTGATGTTGTTTGATGTAATCAACCGCCATTTCATATTGTTTGGCAACGTCTTTTGGCCGCAGGATTTCTATTTGGTTGGTTTGTTCATGATTACCTCCGTGGTATTCATTATACTATTTACCGTGCTATTTGGTCGAATCTTTTGCGGTTGGGTATGCCCACAAACCATTTTTATGGAAGGTGTATTTCGTAAAATTGAATATTGGATTGAAGGTGACTATAAGAGGCAAAAGAAGTTAGCTGCTCAGCCATGGAACAGAGAGAAGATTATCAAAAAAGGTAGCAAGCACATTATCTTTTTTGCCATTTCATTTCTTATCGCAAATACATTTCTCGCTTACATTATTGGAAAAGATGAATTGATTGCCATTCAATTGGATGATCCCATGAACCACCTTTCCGGGTTAATGTCGTTGATCATATTCACCGGGGTCTTTTATTTCGTATTCTCCTGGTTCAGAGAGCAGGTGTGTTTGGTGGCTTGTCCTTATGGAAGGTTACAAGGCGTAATGCTAGATTCACGTTCCATTGTGGTTGCATATGACTATATCCGAGGAGAAAACCGAGGCAAATTCAGAAAAAATGAAGATCGAAAATCAGCGAACAAAGGTGATTGCATTGATTGTAATCAATGTGTTGATGTTTGCCCCACTGGAATAGACATTCGGAATGGTACTCAACTGGAATGTGTGAATTGCACAGCATGCATTGATGCATGCAACCATATGATGAAAGGGGTGGGATTGCCTGAAGGATTAATTCGTTATGCTTCTGAAAAAGAAATTGCTGAGAAAAAGCCTTTTCGATGGACTACCAGAACCGTTGCATATGTGATTGTTTTGTTTGGGTTGATTAGTCTTTCTTTTGGACTTTTCTTATCCAGAACAGATGTGGATGCCACCGTTCTTCGGGTGCCCGGACAATTGTATCAGAAACAAGGAGATCAACATTTCAGCAACTTGTACAACTTCAAAGTAATCAATAAGACATTTGAAGACTTATCCTTTAAATTCTTGTTGGAAAGTCATGAAGGCGAGATAAAATTTGTGGGTGATACAGAAGATTACAAAGTAGAAGGTGAAAACTTAACAGAAGGAACTTTTTTCATCATTCTGAACAAGGCAGATCTTAAAAAAAGAAAAAGTGAAGTATGGTTAGGGTTGTATGTGGATGAGGAAAAATTATCGGATGTGAAGGTGACTTTTATGGCACCTTTATAAAATATGAAACTATGAATTGGGGACATAAAATCATCATTGTATTTGCAATTTTTGTATCGCTGGTCATGTTTGCTGTGTATACTGCAACTAAACATCGAACTGACTTGGTTGCAGAAGATTATTACCGGCAGGAATTAATGTACCAGGATAAAATTGATAAAATCAATCGAGCCATTACAAACGACTATTTAATTGAGATAAATGATCAAGGAAAATTCATCCAATTTGTTTTTCCTGAGGAAGTGGATCTGACACAATTAAATGGCCAAATCGTATTTTTTAGACCCTCAGATGAAATGCAGGATAAAGTGATGAACATTGATTTAGACAATCATCATGGCATGCAGGTAAGCAAGTCTCACTTGAATTCGGGGCGGTACAAAATAATGATTGATTGGAGTTTGGCAGGAGAAGAGTATTATCAGGAAAAAGAACTTTTCGTACAATGATTTATGCAGCATTCATACTCGGTTTAATTGGCAACATTCATTGCGCTGGCATGTGTGGACCTATTGCCTTTGCATTGCCGGTTCATCATTTACCTTCTCGTCAGCGACTATTGGCAAGTGTGTTATACAATGCAGGACGTGTAGTGACTTACATGGCCTTGGGTCTTGTGTTTGGAATTATTGGTTCGGGATTTAACTTGACAGGGTTGCAGGAATGGCTGACCATTATTTCAGGAATGGTACTTATTCTGATGGTTACTTTACCTTTTGGATTAAAAGGCGGTGGAAAATTGGCTACCTGGTATCATTCCATTACGTTGCCGTTGAAATCAAAAATGGGTGTGTTATTAAAAACCGGAAACGTCAATACACTTTTCTTGTTTGGCATGTTGAATGGCCTGTTGCCTTGTGGAATGGTTTACGCTGGTTTAGCCGTGGCCCTCAGTGCCGGCAGTATCGTGGAATCTATACTGATTATGGCTGCTTTCGGATTGGGTACCACCCCAGCCTTAGCACTCATCATTTATCAATCAGGAGTTTTGAAAAGAAATATAGGTAAGCACCTGAAATTTGTTATTCCATTTTCTGTTTTCATATTGGGAAGTATTTTGATATTGAGAGGATTGAGCTTGGACATTCCTTATGTTAGTCCGGTGTTAAATGCAAACATAGTTGAGGCTGAAAGCCATTCATGTCATTAACGAGCAATCCAAATTGGAATGCTGTTTTTCATGCTCGAAATTTTGTCCAGGGCCTGAACCGATCCAGCACCATTAATTGGCCCATTCCATAACAGAAAATCACTGTTGTTGTCTTCAATTAATTTAGGAAGCTCTTTTTCGTTGTTAACCTTGTCAAATTGAACATCCACTTTATTTCTATTTGGAAAAAGGTTTTCCAGTTGCTCTATGCTATCGATAATAGACGGAGAGACAATTTTTACCGACTGAACGGATTTAAAAAGTGTTATAAGGGTTTCGTGTTTGAAATCAATCGCTGTTTGTTCATCATTCCAATAAATCATCATTTGTGCCGGAGGTTTCATATTGGCTGATTTGGGAACAATTAGACAAGGTGTCTCTGTATTTTTTCCGATGCGATAACCGTTTGCCTGGAAATTTTCTTTTTGCAGGTGGCCGGAAGATCCCAAAACGAGTAAACGAGCGTTAATCTGCACGATTAGCATATCCAGCAATTCGCGAATGCTCCCTTTCAGCACATGTACTTTGGTCGCCAATCCTCTTTTTGTGAAGTGGTATGCGGATTCTTTCAATTGAACATGGAATTTAGATTGCAAAGCATTTTCCATGATGTCATCTACTGAAATCAGCAATCCATCTGGTTGTTTAACTTGATATACGTGTGCTAAGTGTACTTCTTTGGTAGATTCTGATAAATTGGACAACGCATATTTAATGGCCTTCAATGAGGCTTCGGAGAAGCTTGATAATAATAATACGTTCGACATGTAAAAATCTATACCAGAAGAAAAACAACTTTAAAACAAATTAATGTTTGATTGAAAAAAATTGTTTTGATCATAGTCAGAAAAATCAATGATATATATCATAAGTTATCATCTATGTGATGGGGAATTTTAAATCTCAGAGTAATACTGAATTTGAACTTAACATTTGTTACTTTGGAACAAATTCAAGTAAAGTTGGACGCAGATATTTACAAGCAGTTGTTTAATCATTCAACGGAGTCAATGATATTGACGAATGATAAGGGAATCATTGAATTGATTAATCCTAGAGTGGTTCAAATGTTTGGTTATGAAGAACATGAACTCGTTGGTCAGTCTGTGGATATGTTATTACCTGAATCGTTGAAAGCCAATCACCAGCATCACAGAACAAATTACCTGGAAAACCCCACAACCCGACCAATGGGAAAGGGAATGAATTTAAAGGCTTTAAAGAAAGATGGATCTACTTTACCTGTTGAGATATCACTCAATTATTTTCATATCGATGGAAAAGTAGTTGTGATGGCTCTGATTATGGACATTTCCGAACGTAATAGGATCGAAAGGGAATTGCAGCAGTTGAATGAAGATCTTGAAAAGAGCATTGAACGTAGGAGCAAGGCGTTGGTTGAAAGTCAAAAATTGTATAGACTCATTTCTCGCAATTTTCCTGAAGGTACAATCAGTGTATTTGATGAACATTTGAACTACGTTTTTATCGAAGGACAACGATTGTATAAATCTGGAATAGATAGTACTAAGTTAATTGGAACCTCCATTGAATCCAGGTTGCCAGAAGATGTGAAAGAACCGGTAATAAAAGTGCTGAAGGAAGCATTCAGTGGCCGATCTGATGTAATTGAATTCAAAACCAAGGACGAATATTTTGAGCTGAATGTGGTTCCTCTTTACGATGATAGAGGAGGAGTGCATCAAATTTTGGTGGTAGAACGCAATGTTACTACCCATAGAAATGCAGAAAATGAAGTGAAAAGATCACTTGAAAAAGAAAGAAATTTGAACGAAATGAAAAGCCGTTTTGTATCTATGGCGTCTCATGAATTTCGAACACCTTTGAGTACTATTTTAACTTCGGTTTCACTAATTGATAGGTATAGTGATACCAATGAGCGTGTTTCTAAACACGTGAACCGTATTAAAGGATCAGTCAATAACTTAACCTCGATATTGAATGATTTTCTTTCCATAGATCGATTAGAAACCGGCAACATTTCACCTAGAATTGAACCATGTGATCTCCATAAATTGTGCAAAGAAGTCATTGAAGAAATTCGCCCAATTCTGAGAGAAAATCAAAAAATTCATCTGCAATTGAATGGCAAAATTCAAGAATGGAGTACGGACTTGAATATGGTAAAGAACATCATGATCAACTTGCTATCTAATGCGTCAAAGTATTCTGATGAAAATAAAAATGTTTATTTAAAAGTGTCAACTGAAAAGCTTCTTGAAATCAGTGTTAAAGATGAAGGGATTGGCATTCCACAAGAAGAACAAGATCATTTATTTGAACGCTTTTTCCGTGCAGGAAATGTGCTGAATATCCAAGGTACGGGTCTCGGTTTGAACATCGTTAAAAAGTACCTGGACATATTGGGAGGGAAAATAAAATTTACGAGCAGTGAACAAAACGGAACGGAATTCACTGTGCAAATACCAAAACTATAAATCACGGCAAAATGACTAAGATTTTAATCATAGAAGATAACCTGGAAATGCGTGAAAACACCAGTGAAATTCTTGAATTGGCAAGTTATGAGGTGATTACTGCTGAAAATGGTAAAAAAGGTGTCGAATTGGCAAAGGTTGAACGTCCTGATTTGATCATTTGCGATATTATGATGCCTGAAATGGATGGATACGGGGTTTTGTACCTACTTGGAAAAAATGAAAATACGCGAAATATTCCCTTCATCTTTCTAACGGCCAAATCAGAAACTTCCGATTTCAGAAAAGGAATGAATTTAGGGGCTGATGATTACCTGACCAAACCTTTTGAAGAAATGGAATTGCTCAATGCCATTGAAACAAGACTCAAAAGAACAGAATCCTTTAAACAGAAATTTGATAACAATCTTGAAGGGGTTACCGGATTCATCGATCATGCCAAAGGCATTGAAAAGCTCAAGGACTTATCCGTTGACAAGAAACCATATATCTGCAAGAAAAAGGAAGTCATTTTTCACGAAGGAGATTACCCGAACTGGTTATACTTTATCAATAAGGGGAAGGTAAAAACCTTTAAGGTGAATGATGATGCCAAAGAATTTACAGTTGGGTTGTATGATGCAGGAGAGTACATTGGATATGAAGCAATTTTGAACGATTCAAATTTTGAAGTCTCTTGTGCTTCTTTGGAGGAATGTGAAATGATTCGTATTCCAAGAAGAGATTTCGAAGCATTACTTCACAGAGATAGACAGGTGGCAGATTGTTTCATCAAAATGTTGTCCAACCATGTTTTCGAAAAAGAACAGGAATTGCTCAATTTAGCCTACAATTCAGTACGAAGAAGGGTTGCCGATGCATTGTTGCAATTCAAAAACAAATATGCGCCGGTTGAAAATAAATTTAAGATGGCCATGGCAAGAGATGACATAGCAAGCCTTGCTGGCACATCAACAGAATCTGTTATTCGCACCTTATCTGATTTCAAAGACGAACAATTGATTCAAATCGATGGAAGTAAAATTCAAATCATTGATTTTGATGCATTGAAGGCCATGCGCAATTAGCCTCATTGGCAATTTCTGCGTACTTTTATACTCCATGGAAACAGCTTTTCTTTTGTATGATGGACATTGCAGATTCTGCAGCAATTGGGCCAAATATCTTCGAAATAAGTTGGTAGCAGAAGGGCTAGAGGTAATTTCCGCACATGATTCAAAAGGTGCTGAAATAGTTGAATCTCAAAATCTTCAAAAGCTAGTTCCATCTACTTTAATTTATGTAAATGGAAACCAAGTAATTACAAAAACCAATGCCATCTTTGCGGCATTGAGTTACACCAGCCTTAAGGGATGGAGAATACTTCGATTCATTCCCAAATCTTGGCGAGACAAGTGTTATGATTTTATTGCTTCGAATCGATACTTGTTGGGATCCACAGCTTGTAATTGCTAGTAAATGCTTTTCAATTCATTAAAGTACATATTCACCGTATGGTTTGTTGCACTGTTTTTTTTGATTCATTCTAATTCATTTGGTCAAAATTTAATTATGGATCCGGGATTTGAACATGTGAAACAATGGACATGGGAAATTGCAGGATTGGAAGAATGTCTTTTCATGTGGAGCAATCCGAATGAAAGCACTGCTGATTATTTTCACCCTGAAGCCTCCAAGCCTGAATTTAAAGTTCCTTATAACGTATATGGGCATCAAGAACCGCATTCGGGAAAAGCTTATGCGGGATTTTGTGTGACAAACTCCAATCTGGAATATTTGCAAACGGAGTTCGACAATCATTTGGTCAAGGATCAATTGTACTGCTTACAGTTTTACATCAGTAAAGCAGAAAAAACACCGGGAATTCTTCGTGATATAGGCATTTATTTTGAACCGTCTTATGAGTTTCAATTTAGTAAGATGGGTTTGGGAAGACGTGCAGACATGCATTTATCCATTGAATCTCCCAATGATACCGAAACATGGCAATTATTGTGCGGTGTGTATAGAGCACAGGGGTGGGAGAGAGCCTTTATTGTTGGTGCTTATGAAGAATACCATGAACGACATGCCCATTATTACGTTGATGATGTCAGTTTCTCTCCCATTCAAAATGCAATGGAATGTGGTTGTGATAATGTAGATGTTCAGGCTGGTTTTCGAAGAGTGTTGAATAAATGGTATGTTCTGGACAATTGTTATTTCGATTTTGACAGCAGTGAATTAACGGAAGAGGCAATTGTTGAAATTGGCATTTTGGCGAACTACCTGAATGAACATGCTGGGTTGAAAATTCTTGTTAAAGGACATACAGATGTTAGAGGAAAGGAAGGGTACAATGAGCAGCTATCTTTAGCACGGTCACAAGCTGTGAAAGACAAACTAATTGAAATGGGAATAGCAGAACAACGAATAAAAACCAAAGGGTTGGGTAAATCCACATTGGCCAATAAAGGTGATTCAGAAGAAAGCCATGCTGCTAACCGCCGTGTCAATTATATACTTTACCAACCGAATCCATGATTTCTTTCTTCAGGTATCCGGCCGTATGACCTTTATTTGATTTCATCATTTTTTCAGGAGAACCTTCAAACACAATACCTCCGCCTTCATGACCACCCTCTGGTCCAATATCAATAATGTGATCAGCCACCTTTATGATGTCCATATTGTGTTCAATAACAACAACCGTATTTCCTTTGTCAACCAGTTTGTTCAAGACCTCAAGCAATATTCGAATGTCCTCAAAATGTAACCCTGTAGTAGGTTCATCCAACACATAAAATGTCTTACCTGTAGCTTTTTTGGACAATTCGGTGGCTAATTTCATGCGTTGTGCTTCCCCTCCGGATAATGTGGTAGAAGGTTGTCCAATTTTAATATATCCTAGTCCAACCTCTTGAATGGTTTTGATTTTGCGATGTATTTTGGGAATGTTTTCGAAGAATTCAACCCCTTGCTCTACAGTCATTTCCAGCACATCACCAATGCTTTTTCCCCGGTACCGGACTTCCAATGTTTCCCGATTGTAGCGTTTTCCATTACACACATTGCACTCCACATAAACATCGGGCAAAAAGTTCATTTCAATGGTTCGGACACCAGCTCCGTGGCATTCTTCACAACGCCCTCCTTTCACATTAAACGAAAATCTTCCTGGTTTGTAACCTCTAATTTTAGCTTCAGGTAAAATGCTGAAAAGATTTCGAATCTCGGTAAAAACACCTGTATAGGTTGCCGGATTGGAGCGAGGAGTTCTTCCAATAGCTGATTGATCAATTTCAATGATTTTATCAATATGCTCTAGTCCTTTAATTTGTTCACATGGAAGGCTTTTTTGTAGTGTTTTATAGACATGATTGTGCATCAAGGGTACCAACGTTTGATTGATAAGACTTGATTTACCACTTCCCGAAACGCCAGTAACACATATGAACTTTCCCAATGGGAATTTGGGAGATATGTTTTTGAGATTATGACCTGAGGCTTTAATGAGTTCGATATGATTGCCAGAACCTTTACGCCTGGTTTTAGGAACAGCTATTTCTTTATTGCCATTCAAGTAATCAGCAGTGAGTGTTTTGCAATCCAAAAAGTTACTTGGAGCACCTTCTGCTGCCACTTCTCCGCCATGCACTCCGGCTTTTGGTCCTATGTCAAAAATCCAATCCGATTGCATCATGATTTCCTTGTCGTGTTCCACCACAAGAATGGAATTACCGATATCTCTTAACTTTTTCAATGACTGAATTAATCTATCATTATCCCTTTGATGAAGACCAATGCTCGGTTCATCCAAAATATACAATACACCTACCAACTGAGCACCAATTTGAGTCGCCAAACGAATGCGTTGTGCTTCGCCTCCCGAGAGTGTTTTTGCTCCTCGATTTAATGACAAATACCCCAATCCTACATCTAATAAAAATTGCAATCGACCGTTGATTTCTTTGATGATTTCAGAAGCAACAATGAGTTGCTTTTCCGTTAAATGTGATGAAACAGCATTTACCCATTTTTGCAATTCGGTTAAGTTCAATGAGGCAGCTTCTCCAATATGTTCGTTATTAATTTTGAAATGGTAAGCCTCCTTCCTCAAACGTGCACCATGGCATTCCGGACAAGTCTTTTTATTCATAAACCCGTGAGCCCATCTGGCTATACCGCTATTTGGATTTTCTTTAAACTGACGAATGATAAAGTTGGCAATACCCTCGAATGACTTAAACGAGTCAGCTCCGAATTCAAATGTGGAAGACGATGGAGTGAAGGAGGAATCTGATCCGAACAGCAAATAGTCAATACCTTCTTCCGGTATGTCTTCCAAAGGTGTCTTTAAGTCAAAACCGAAAATCTTCCCTATGGCTTCAATATGTCCCATGATCCTTCCACGATTCACGCTTTTTAAAGGCGCAATTCCACCTTTTGCAATACTCAGTGACGGATCAGGAATAAGCTTGGAAGTGTCAATTTCTGAGACTTCACCCAGTCCATGACAAGAAGGACAAGCACCATACGGAGAATTAAATGAAAAGAAATTCGGAGCAGGATCATCATAAGATATGCCCGAAGTAGGACACATCAATTGTCGACTATAAAACCGTATTTGATCACTGGTCTCGCTTTGAATCATCAAACCGCCTTTTCCGCGTTTCAATGCCAACTCAATGGATTCCAAAAGTCTTTTGCCTTTAGATTCTTGAACAGTCAATCGATCAATGACAATTTCAATGTCATGAATTTTATACCTGTCCAATTGCATTTTGGGTTTAATTTCTTTGATTTCCCCATCTACTCTGACCTTTACAAACCCTTGTTTTTGAATCTGTTGAAAAAGTTCTCTATAATGACCTTTTCTTCCTTTCACAATGGGAGATAAGACATTCACCTGTTCATCCTTAAAATGATCCAATATCAAGTCACGGATTTGCGAAGAACTATATTTCACCATTTTCTCTCCCGTAACATAGGAATAAGCAGTGGCTACTTTTGAATACAACAGTCTCAGGTAGTCATAAACCTCAGTGATGGTTCCAACTGTTGATCTTGGATTTCGGCCAACTGTTTTTTGTTCGATGGAAATGACCGGACTGAGGCCCGAAATATTGTCGACATCAGGACGCTCTAATGTCCCTAAAAATTGTCTGGCATAAGAAGCAAAGCTTTCGATGTAACGTCTCTGGCCTTCTGCATAAATGGTGTCAAAAGCAAGTGAAGATTTTCCACTTCCACTAAGCCCGGTGATCACTACCAATTTATTTCTTGGAATACGCACATTTACACCCTTAAGGTTGTGTACCCTGGCGCCTTCAACAATTAGAAATTCTTCGTCCATTAAGGAGATTTAATTCGTGTACAAGAAAATAGGAATGCAAATACACTGATTATGTAAACAGTGTAAATGGTGTACAACAAATATGACCAATTTTTTACAGAGAATGAATAATAAACTAAAATGGAAGAGATGATACACAAAACAAAAATCAACCGTGCGACATTCTTATCACTTAATCCAATTCTAGCCAGGTGATGTGTGGTATGATCCCGACCACCAACAAAGGGAGACGTGCCTTTGGAAAGACGATTAATAACTACAGTGGTTGTATCAACAAGCGGAATTAGGAACGCAATCAGAGGAACAATCATCTGCTTGGGAATGGATGTTTCTCCAACCATCATTACATTGGAATTCCAGAAAAATTCAATTCCTAATATAGCCAGCATCGCTCCCAGAAATTGACTTCCGCTATCACCCATGTACATTTTTGAAGGGTACCAATTAAAGTATAAGAAACTCAATAAAGATGATACCAATCCCGTGGTTAGGATAAAGTATATATTGGTGAAATTTTCAAATCGGAAAAACAATGAGATCAACGTCAATGCAATGGATAGTGAAACCACGCCTGTAATTCCATCCATGTTATCCAACATATTGATTGAATTCATGATTCCCAAAACCCAAAGCAAGGTAATGGCCTTGTCTAAAAAATCAATTTCGAATAGATGAATTTGAGTTCCGGTAAATATGAGCAGGATTCCTACAGCTATTTGAGTAAGGGATTTGAAGATGGGTTTAGTATGATAAGCATCATCCGTTAGTCCAACCAAAAAACCAGCAGTACATGCCAAAACAACACCTATGGTTTTCAAGTCAAAAAAGACATACCCTGTTTCAAACACTTGTGGAAACAAAGCAAGAGAAAGCAAAAAGATGATATAAAATGAAATTCCTCCAATGGCTGGTTTTACCTGCTTAGCCCAGCGTTCAGAGCCATTCTGGTTTTTCATTCCCAACTTATTGATAAACCTAAGTAAGATCAGGTTAATCAGAAATGAAAACGCAAGTGTTCCAACAAAAAACACCAAATACATTATGATAATCAATTCGCCCATACAACTAATTCATACGGAATTGGCTCTCAAAAGTTTTAAATTTTTGGGCCTTCAAATCTTTTTCAGAAATAATAGGGTTTTCAATGCCCCAATCAATAGATAAATCCGGATCATTCCATAAAATAGCATCCTCGGCATCTTTGTTGTAAACATTGGAACATTTGTACACAAATTGAGTATCGTCTTCCAATGTCAAAAATCCATGGGCAAAACCCGGAGAGATATAAAGTATGGTGTGATTTTGATCCGATAACTCTAAGGAAAAATGCTGTCCATAAGTAGATGAATCACGACGAATATCTACTGCCACATCCAAAACCGCCCCTTTTGAAACAGAAACCAGCTTGCCTTGTGAAAATGGAGGATTTTGAAAATGAAGTCCTCGAATCACTCCTTTTTTGGAAACAGAAACATTGTCTTGAACAAAATTCTCCGGCAGTCCAAAATCTTTCAGTTTATCTGAATGATAGGCTTCGAAAAATAAACCTCTGTCGTCTTTAAAAAATGTGGGCTGAATGATCAGAATACCCTCGATAGGGCCTTTGGTCACATTCATTTATGTCCTGGATTTAAATAGTTTTTTTGACCTTTTTTTACTTCGTTTACGGGTATGTTGTTCGTCATAGTATCCACCGTAAGTTCCTCCATAGGTATAGCCATAACCGTAACCATATCCGTAGCCGTAATTATAACCATAATTATGTTTGTTTATGTCAATACCATTTAAAACTATTGACAATTTGGTGAATTTATTTTCATTATACAATCGATCCACATTTTGGATAAAATTTTTCTTGGAATACTCAGCTCGGAAAATATAGATTGGGTAATCGGCCTGCTTGATAATGCTGATGCCATCAGTTACCAATCCTACCGGAGGATTATCAATAATAATGACGTCGTAGGATTTTTTTAGTTGATCAATAATCCCTTCCAATTTTCCATTAATGATTAATTCAGACGGATTAGGAGGGATAGGACCGGCGGTAATAAAATCCAGGTTGTCAAGTTTACTTTTATGAATACAATTACTTATTTCATCCTTGTTGATGAGTAGTGTGCTCATTCCATTGTCATTGGCAACACCAAATCCACTGTGGATTTTTGGTTTTCTCATATCCAAATCCAATATGATAACCTTCTTTCCAGAAAATGCGATGATTCCTCCCAGATTCAAGGCAATAAATGTTTTTCCCTCACCAGATATGGTAGAGGTTATGGCCATGACTTTTGCTCCCTCTTTAGAACTGATGAACTCAAGGTTACTTCGAATGGTTCGAAAGGATTCAGCAAGCATGGATTTAGGGTTCTGATCGATGATCAACTGAGATTGTGGAATTTCCTTTCTATATTTTGGAACAATTCCCAGAATACCAATGGATGCTTGTGTGTGTTTTGTAATTTCATTAAGGGAAGTAATTTCATTGTGTGATAAATAACGCACGATAACCAAAGCGAGACTTAACGAAACACCTCCCAAAAGAAAAGCCATAATCGACAATTGATAATTGGGTGAAACCGGATCTTTTGGCGTTGAAGCCTTTTCCAACACAATGTTATGTGGAACAAATCCCGCCTCAGAAATTGAATATTCCGTTTGTTTTTCGAGTAACAAAGTGAAAAACTTTTCATCCATCGTATACAAGCGCCTCATTTGCGCGTACTCAATTTCCTTCTCAGGAACAGTGGCAAATTTACCTTCCAGTGAAGTAGACTTTTCCTTTATTTTATTCTTTTTGGTTTCAATTTTCAGACGTAACTCTTTGATACTCGTTTTTATTAATTCTTTCTGAATTTTAATCTGATAATTGAGTGATTTGATACTCTCATTATCCGGAGTTACTTCATACAACGCCTTTTGTTTTTGAATAACCAATTGATGCATGAGGCTAATCAGGGTAGACAAGGTGGTTTCAAATTCAGTTCCTACCAAAATGGGAAGCATATTGTAGGCTTCTTCTCCTTCCGGACTTCTGGTAATGGAATTGTCAATTTCTTCCAATATGCTCAATTCCAAATCGTAAGCAGCAATATCTTGTTGCATTCTGGTTAAATCTTCCAGGAACATATTGGAAATACTTTCATCGGCTGAAATCAGGTTGGTTTTTCTGAATTTTTTAATGGACTCTTCCTGCTTTCTTAATCGTTTATAAACGATGTCTAATTGATTGTCAATAAAATTCAGCACTTGATTGGAACTTTTTCCCTTTCGTTCCAAATCATATTTATCATATTCCGCTGCCAGCGCTGTTACGATATCTCTGGCTTGCTTGGGGTTGTTATCTTTAAAAGAAATGGCAATGGTTTTTGCGGCACTGCTCAATAGGTTGACTGTTAAGCGTTTAATGTATTGATCTGTGAGTTTATTCAGGCTATTAATTCGAAAGATAAACTCCTGTTGTTTGACATCTGATTGTTCCTCTGCAATTTTTTTATAATCCAATACTTTAATGTTAAAAACAGCTTTATCCAATACAATATTATCACCTATGTTATGGGTTTCAATTATTTCTTTACCACCTTCAATGTAGGTCAGATCAAATGTTGTGGTATCCCTAAAATAAACATGAAAGTTCTTGCCAATAATGGAAGAGTCTTTGATAAAATATGTCACTTTAAAAGGACAATTCGTATACAGATCATAAGTAAGAAACTGCCCTTTATTGAAGTAACCTACTTGCAAGGGAAGCGTTTTTAATGTACGATTCATTAAATACTTCGAACGAAGCAATTCGATTTTTGATGATAAGTCTTCCGATTCGTAAAGATTGTCTACCTGAAGTACTTTATTCGCAGTATTGTCTTCGTTGATTTGGAGAATCAACGTTGACTCATAAATGGGCATTTCGTAACGCAGATAAACCAATGAACCAATTGTGGCCAAAAGTATTATCAATACAATCCAGATAATGCTTTTACGAGCTATGTATAAAAACAGTCCTAATTCAAATTCGGAACTAAATGAGGTTAAACGCTCTTTATACCGCGAAAAATTCTCATTCGTCTTTGAAATCTCCTCATTGTACATGTGTCAATTTTTGTGGAGCTGTTTAATTTGATGTATTCAAGTTAACAATTAAAATGTAAAGTGTGAGCACACTGGTGGTCAAACTGATAATTGGGGCCCACTCCCTGATAAATTCGTTTGTTAAGCTAATTCTTGGATCAACATAAATAATATCATTGGCTTCCAAAATAAACTTTGATCCTTCAATACCATCCAAAGTTGATAAATCGTAATGATAAACCATAGGGTTTTGAGGATTTCCTCTTATCACCTTTACATGAAAAGCTTTTGCTTCTTTGGGTAATCCTCCAGCTAATGCCAGTCCTTCTAAAAGTGTCGTATTGTTATTGTTTATGGGGACAACCTGACCTTCGGAATAACGTCCAAAAAAGACATACGCTCTTCGGTTTATAACATTTATCTGAACATAAGGTTTAATGTAAAATTGAGAATACTTCTCTTCTAACAACTTTTCAGCCTCCCGAATGGTTTTGTCTTTCAACATTACCCTCCCAATCATAGGCAATCTTAATTGACCATCATGTTCTACAATGTAGTTGAAGAAGTTCTGATTGTTGTTTAAGTTGATGTTTTCACTCAATGTGGTTAAATCGATCAACTTAAAACCATCATTCGTGAAAAGTTTAAACTGAACTACATCATTCGGTTGAATGGTGTATTCATAACTTTCAATGGAATCTGGAGCTGCAGCATATTCATAGTTCTTTGGAGTTTTGAACATTATGCTTGATCGATAATTACAGGAGGCCAACACCGCCAAAATCAGTACTATTCCTATTTTTCTCATGCCCTTTTGTCTCGCAAGATTGCAAAAGTATAAAAATTAACTCGTTTAGTAGGATAAAAGGTTATTTGGAATGATTCAACTTTATTTCATATAACACCTGAATATCTTCCACAAGCCGTCGATAGCTAAATCGTTTTTCGACTAAGTCAGGACCCTTTTTTTTCATTTTTTCTCGTAACATTTCATCTTCAACTAAGCGCTGAAGTTGATGAACAAATGAATCCAAATCATCAGATTTACAGATCAAACCTGATTCTTCTTCCTGAACAACGTCTTCAACTCCTCCAACTCTTGTGGTAACTATGGGTCTACCTACTGCTTGTGCTTCAATCAAACTAACCGGAGTTCCTTCATTGAAAGAAGTTAAGCAAACAATATCTAAACCTGCCAAAACCACATCAACATCTGTTCTCCACGAGGTGAATTCAATACCGTTAACAGGTTTTTCTCCTTGGTTTTTGTATCGAAATGGAATCCCTAGTTCTTTTGTCAACAGTTGCAATTCGTCTGTCAATTCTCCGTCTCCTACAATGACAAAACGCAATGTGCCTTGACGTTTCTTTAAAATTTCAGGGATAGCTTGAATAAAAAGACGATGGTTTTTAATTGGAACCAATCTACCGATGATTCCTATGGTCAACGTATCATTCTCTATGTCATATTCGTTTCGGAAATCAGCTCTTTTTTTATCAATCTGTTGCCCGAATCTCGACAAATCAAAACCCAGGGGAACTACATGGATTTTATCCGTTGAACAAATGTTGTAGACTTCGGACAGTTCTTTTTTCTGCTGAGGACTAATGGCAATAATTGCTGAGCTTTTTCGAGCAAGATATCTTTCTATTTGGATGAAAAACTGTGTTTTCAGTTTTCCGAAATAGGAATGAAAAACATGTCCGTGAAATGTATGAACAACAACGGGCACACGACATGAAAATGCTGCAAGTCGCCCAACAGTTCCTGCTTTGGAGGCGTGTGTGTGAACAATATCAGGTTTGAAATCTTTGATGATTTTCCTGATTTTAAAGAATGCTTTGAGATCATGAAAAGGATGAAGTGATCGCTTCATTTCCGGAATGGTTTCATAATCTACTTTCAACTCATCCAGAATATGAAATGACTGAGCTTCAGATTCATCAATGGAACCACCAATCAGCTTGGTTTGGTATTCTTCAGGAAGGTATCTGCTCAATATACCGGCATTGTAAGTGGGTCCACCTAAATTAAATCGATTTATGATTCGCAGTACTCTAGGCATGATGATTCAGTTTAGACCACCAGGCATTGAATACCACCAGGTTCCATATTTGATTGGCAACGTCTTCTGGGTTTTTAGATTTTAATTTCAGGAAAAGCAGTTCAACTTTTTGATGATCAAATATCCCTTGATCTTTGATGAATGACGCGGATAACCACTTGTTTTCAACATCGTCTTTTAAATCTTCCAAGAACCATTTTCTCAATGGAACTTCGAACCCTTTTTTTGATCGTTGAAGAATGGTAGAAGGTAAGAAGTCTTCAAAGGCACTTCTCAAGATATACTTGCGTTGAAGCCCTTTCATTTTATAATGATCGGGTAAGGAGAATACATATTCTACCAGCTGATGATCCAAAAATGGTGTGCGCACTTCTAAACCATGCTGCATGCTCATTCGATCCACTTTCACTAACATATCACCCTCCAATACCATGTTAAAATCTTCAAAAAGATATGACCTCAAGTCATCTGATTCCAATTCATTGGAAGGCCTGTTTGCGGTAAAAAGTTCTTTTTGGAGGAACAAATCGGCAACATTTTCTTTTTTGTGAAAATGACTTAGCGTCCAATACTTGTCAGCAGGTGACATGGATGAAATTTCTGCAAGTTTATGTAATTGCCTAAATAAATTTGGAAGTGCTTTATCTCTGGATTTCGGAAATAAATTGAGCAAAGGTTTAATTGTCCTTAATCCCTTTACCGCCAATTTATGCGTTGATGAAAAAGTTAAAGCGGCATGCTTGTAATAACCACTAAACAATTCATCTGCGCCATCGCCGGAAAGCGCAACTTTTACCCTGGAACTTACTTTGTTACACAAATAATGAACCGCCAATGCTGAAGAATCTGCAAATGGTTCATCGATGTTTTCAAGAAATGAATGATAGGCTTGTAAAAGATCATCATTTTGTATTTGATACGTTTCATGCTGAGTGCCCAGATGTTTGGCCACCAATTCGGCATGTGAACTTTCATCCAAAAATGGTTGATCCTTGAAACCAATTGAAAACGTTTGTAAGGAACTGTTTTCCCGAGCTGCCAAAGCCGCAATGACCGAGGAATCAACTCCCCCACTTAGAAAACATCCAACTGGTACATCGGCAATCAATCGTTTTTGAACAGAAGCTTTGAGCAATGAAACCACCTGTTCTTTAGCAGTTTCAAATGAATCGTTAATAAGGGGTGTTTGTTTGAGCTTTTCTTGGTGGTTGTAGTATTTTTTTATTTCCAGCTGTCCATTTAGTTGAATACGTAACATGCTCCCAGTTGGTACTTTTATTACATGTTCTATGGCACTTTCTTCAAAAGGTATGTAGTTTAATTGCAAGTAGTGACTTATTCCACCTTGGTGTAATTTATTAGGAATATCATACGATAACAGAGACGTCAATTCGGACGAAAACGCAAAAAAATCAGGGCTGCTGAAATAATACAAAGGTTTAATTCCAAAGCGATCTCGAGCAATAAACAATTGATTTTCAATTGAATCATAAATGGCTAACGCAAAAAAACCATTGAGTTTTGAAACAAAAGAACTTCCGAATTTTTTATACAATTCCAGGACAACTTCTGTATCACTGGAGGACTTAAATTTTATGCCCTCGGCTACCAATGAAGATCGAAGTTCCTGATAGTTATAGGCCTCTCCATTGTACACCATGGTATATCTGCCAGAGGTATCGGTAAAAGGTTGGTGTCCATTGTTTGACACATCAATGATAGACAAACGCGCATGTCCCAGACCTACATTTTCATGTATAAAATACCCATGATTATCTGGTCCTCGATGCAAAAGCTTTTCAGCAGCTTTTGAAACCTGATGCTCGTCAACTCTCGAGTTGGAATTGAAGTTAAATATTCCTGTTATGCCACACATTCAATAAATCATCAAACATTGATGGGGTTGGTGGGCTGCATAACAATTTACATATTTATTACTTCACCGTAAGCTGCAGCGGCAGCTTCCATGATGGCTTCACTAATAGTTGGGTGAGGGTGAACTGTTTTAATCAACTCATGACCAGTGGTCTCTAACTTACGTATAGCTACAATTTCAGCCACCATTTCAGTCACATTATAACCTATTAAGTGACCACCTAATAATTCACCATATTTTGCATCAAAGATGAGTTTAACAAATCCATCTTTGTGTCCTGCCGCACTGGCCTTACCCAATGCAGAAAATGGAAATTTTCCAATTTTCAATTCGTATCCAGCTTCTTTGGCTGCTTTCTCCGTATACCCTACAGAGGCAACTTCAGGAGAACAATACGTACAACCTGGAATGTTATTGTAGTCCAACGCTTCCGGGTTTTCACCACAAAACTTCTCTACACAGATTATTCCTTCTGCAGAAGCTACGTGAGCAAGTGCAGGGCCGGGAATACAATCACCAATTGAGTAATAACCTGGAATATTGGTTTCGTAGAAATCATTCACAAGAATTTTTCCTTTGTCCGTTGCTATGCCTGCATCTTCCAATCCAATGTCTTCAATGTTGGCTGAAATTCCAACAGCAGATAGCACGATATCACAATCCAGTGTTTCTTCACCTTTTTTGGTTTTAACCGTCACCTTACATCCTTTACCCTTAGTGTCCACTTTTTCTACTGTTGATTCCAACATGATCTTAACGCCTTGTTTTTTCAGAGATCGAGCTAATTGTTTTGACACTTCTTCATCTTCAACGGGAACGATGTTTGGCAGAAATTCAACAATGGTAACTTCAACACCTAATGCTCGGTAGAAATAGGCAAATTCCACTCCAATGGCACCTGATCCCACAACCACCATGGATTTTGGTAATTCAGGAAGAACCATGGCTTGACGATAACCAATTACTTTTTTACCATCTTGTTTCAAATTTGGTAATTCTCTTGAACGGGCTCCGGTTGCAATAATGATATGATCAGCAGAATATTCGGTGGTTTTGCCTTTATCATCCGTTACATCCAATTTCTTTCCACTTTTTATTTTCCCATTTCCAGCAAGGACATCAATTTTATTTTTCTTCATCAAAAATTGAATTCCCTTACTCATTCCATCCGCTACTCCTCGGCTACGTTTTACCATTCCGGTGAAATCAGCTTCAGCACTTTTCACATTTATACCATAATCTGACGCATGTTGAATGTATTCAAATACCTGGGCACTCTTCAATAACGCCTTGGTAGGGATACATCCCCAGTTGAGACAAATGCCTCCCAGCTCGCTTCGTTCCACAATAGCTGTTTTTTTTCCTAACTGTGAAGCTCTAATGGCTGCCACATATCCACCGGGACCACTTCCCAAAACTATAACGTCGTATTTCATGTCTAATGGTATGAGATTTTTAACGCTGCGAATTTAGCAAAAATGGTTGGTTTGATACGATTTTGACACGTTTGAAAAAATGCGTTCTTTTTTGCAAAATATCCCCAGAAATAGCTGGAAATATCAAAGAAAATGGCATTTTTTGAGTCATTGTTCCCATTTGTATTTCTCAATGGAGTTAGGAGAAAAGTCATTGATATTTCATTTTGTGGTAGATGAAAGGAATACTTTTTTTGCTAAATTCATTGCCCACTAAAAATTGCACACATGAAATTTAACGTACGATACCCAGAATCATTTTCAAGAGGTGAGTTATTATTGAGAACCTTATTTGGGTTCATTTATATAGGACTACCTCATTTATTTCTAATGGCTTTTTATGGCATTTGGTCGTCCATTTTGACGTTTATTGCCTTTTGGTCCATATTATTTACAGGCCGCTATCCACAGAGCTTTTTCGAATTCCAGGTTGGCATGCAACGTTGGGCACTTCGATTGAATGCCAGAATTTATAACCTGGCTGATGGATACCCTTCATTTGGAACCGATGGAACTGACGAAGACACACAATTTGAAATGGATTACCCAGAGTCACTAAGTAGAGGAATGGCACTTATCCGTGCGTTATTTGGAATCATATATGTCATTTTACCTCATGGGTTCCTATTGATGTTCAGATCCTTAGCTACCCAAGTATTGACATTTTTAGCTTTCTGGGCAGTGTTATTTACAGGGAAATATCCAAGATCATGGTTTGATTTTAATGTCGGTACGTTGCGTTGGAATACACGAATCAATCTGTATATGGGATATATGACAGATACGTATCCTCCTTTTTCTGGTAGACCAGACGATGATGACACAGGTTTCCCAGCTGCTGGAAACAATAGTGCTAATGCTGAACCTGAAAGAACAAATTAGTGGCAAATTACCTACCAGTTCCACAGCCAGAAGATGTGCCCATTCGCGAACGTGAAGATGCGATGGGTGCATACTTTATGATGTTTGCATCGCTGGCTGCAGGACTGCCGCTTCCCATCATTAATTTAATCGCAGCGGTTATTTATTTGTATGTAAACAAATCAAAAAGCCGATTTGTGCATTTTCATTCTTTACAATCTCTTTATTCTCAATTGCCAACCAGCTTAATGAATGCCGTGTTGGTTTTTTGGTCTGTCCAAATATTCATACTTGAAAATTTTGAAATAAATGATGCGTACAAGGGATATGTGTTAACCGTTGTTTTAGCTAACCTGGTTTATTTTGTATTCAGCATTATTGCAGCCATAAGAGCGCGTAAAGGAAGGTTTTATTACTTTGCTGTATTTGGGAAATTGGCTTATCATCAAGCTTACAGAGAACGCCCTGAAGATTTGGATCAACCGGTGAATCAACCTCCAATCTGAGAATGAAAGGAAAGCTGGTTAAAGAAATCCTTGTTTCCTTAGGTATATTTGCTGCCATTTGGCTGTTTTTTGCCTACTTCCCTGTGTTATTTCCTGATGAAGACACACCTATATTTTCGGTTGAAAGTGAAGAGCAACTGGGTGACTTGATGTTGGAACACCTGTTAGATCCAACTACGGGATACCCAAAATTGGAAAACCCTGTGGTGGATTCAGCCATCGAAATCATTGCTACCCGATTATTGGACAGTATAGGATTAACGGATTATGATTATCACTTACATGTAGTTGAAAGTGATCAAGTAAATGCCTTTACTATTCCGGGTGGTAATATCCTCATTTTATCAGGTTTGTTGGATTTTGCGGAAAGTCCGGAGGAAGTGGCTGCTGTACTTGCCCATGAAATAGGACACGTAGAACATCGACATGTTGTTCAAAATTTGATCAAAGAATTTACGCTGGCCATCATTTTTGCTGTGTTGACTGGTGGAGATGCCATCATGCTTCAAGAGCTTTCGAAAACAGTTTTATCCACTGCGTTTAGCAGAAAAGCTGAAGAACAAGCGGATACTTATGCGTTGGACTTAATGATTAAATGCGGAATGCGACCATCGGCTTTGGCTTCTTTTTTTCGAAGATTATCCAGAGAAAAGGGAAGTTATACAGAAGAATTGGAGGTATTTATGACTCACCCGCACAACAACGCGCGCATCAAAAAAGCTATGACTGTTGAATTACCTGATGGGTTTGTTGAAAAGGCATTGCCTTTGGATTGGAAAAAAGTAAAAGAGGCAATTTAACGCACTGCAATAGCCGATATTTCAACGTTTACATCTTTAGGTAAACGTGCTACTTCAACTGTTTCTCTGGCAGGTTTGTGATTCCCAAAGAAAGCACCGTATACTTCATTTATTTCTGCAAATTGCTCCATATCTTTAATAAATATGCTGCACTTGACAATGTCAGCAATAGCAAAACCTGCTTCTGATAAAATCGCGTTCAGATTTTTTAGCACTAGACGTGTTTCATCTTGAATATTTTCTGTTTTGAGGATATCATCCACTGGGTCAATTGCTATTTGACCTGAAATGTACAAGGTATCACCCGCTTGAATTGCTTGGCTATATGGGCCAATGGGTTGAGGTGCGTTTTGGGTATGAATTATTTTATTTGCCATTACTGAATCGAATTTCCTTTTTTGTCCAATTTCAAATCTTGCAATATAGAAGCTTTTACCTGAATAGTAAAGGTATAACTCTGCCGCTGTCCCGTTGGGATCCAATTAAATCTCATCTGCCAACAGTGTAAATCGCGGAAGATGTTGATAGAAGTATAAGCAATATCGCTCTGTTCGAAATCCCAACCGGAAGTAAACCCAACCTTCCATTTTGTCGTCAAGTTTAAATCTCCACCTAAATCAAGTGTTTGAGTAACATCATCATTGTTGGCTCTGGTATAATTGAGGTTGTAATTGGCGCGAAATGTCCATGGTACGTCGAAATTGGCGTTTTCATTGAAAAATTCATTTCGATTTCCATTTTGATCCGCCTGATCTTCTTCGTCTTCTGTTTGCCGATCTTTTTTCTTCGCATCTTGACTGCTGAAATTAAGGCCTAGTGTGAAACTTCCTGTTTCGAGAACACCAATAGACTGATTTTCCTTCCAATATGATCGATTGATTTTGGTTCCTTCTTCGGTAATTACATATGGACTTAAGGACCCTCTCATTTGAAAGTTAATGTTTTTGGTTAGGTTGGTACGTCCGGAAATCGCCACATTGGTCCAATTCAATGAATCTTTGATCATATCATAAGAAGATGAAAATTGAAGGGCCTCAAATATTTTTATCTTTTTCCCTTCACCTGTTGTATCTTTTTTGGACTTCACCTTCATTTCCAAATTGTTCAACAATCCAAAATTCAATGAACTTGACTCATTACGGTTTAATGTGCCATATATTCCATCATTAAATCTGTTGTATTCTTTTTCACCCGTGGTATCCTTATAAAACGCTGTTCCGGCATTGTATTCGGGAGTATAAGTAAACCCAACTGACGGTGTGAGCACATGCCTTATTGCTTTGATGGTGGCCCCTTTCTTGAACTGACGAATTCCATATAATTTAGTGGTAAGATTGGTGTTGAAATTCCACGTTTGCAATAAAGAAGTATTTTCTACTTTTTCTGTTACCAGTGAAGAATCTTCAGCATTATAGGACTGTCTGTTTTCATCAAAATAAATGATGTTTCTGTAGTTAATAGATGGGTTGAGTGTGAAGAATTTTAGCAATTTAAAGTTTGCCGATAATGGAATTACATTTTGAACTCCATTTTTCATGGTGTCCAACAAAAAGTCAGAATTTCCAATAGAAATCAATGAATCTTGGACCGTCAACTGATTCTTAAAATTGGTGGTAAGACTTGTTCCAATATTGCTCAGGGCTCCTCCCGATGTGGAATTTTTTGATTTAAAAGGAAAAAATCGATTTACCGAAAAAGTTGCTTCCGGTAATGTGATGCTTATGACTTCGGACTGTGTATTTTGCGTATGTCTACCATTAATGGACAAATTAAAAGGAGTGCCTGCAAATGACTTGCTGTACGCAATGTTAGATGAGAATTCCGGTTTCAGGAAATCCTCTGTTGTTGAATTGATATCATTGCTAAAATTCGTGTTGGTTCCAGCGTTTACCCACCCCGAAAACCGTGTTCCAGGTCGAGCTTTTGCGTCCTGATTATGACTCCATTTGACAAAGAAATCCCTTACTTCAGTAAAAGAAGGATCTTCCCGAATTACCCCTGTTTTAGTGCTGGATTGACTCACATTCAGGTTTCCATTGAATCGATACCTTCTTTTGTATCGCAACAATCCATTTAACTTATAACTACCATTAGAAAAGATATCACCTCGAAGGGCTAAATCCGTTCGGTCACTGATGGCAAAATAATATCCACCTTCCTGAAGGAAAAATCCACGTTGTTGAGATTCTCCAAACGAAGGAATCAAGATTCCTGACTTCTGATTTTTCCCATATGGAAACAGTCCGAAAGGCACAAAAATAGGGGTGGGTACATCTTCAATAACCAGGTTTGCCGGTCCCGTAATGATTTTTTTATTGGGAATGATTTTCAGTTTTTTAGCAGCTATTGAGTAATGCGGATTATCGTGCTCACAAGTAGTGTATTTACCATTTTTGATGTAAATAATATCTTCTTTGGTTTTAACCACGTATTCGCCATGAATATGACCTTCTCCTTCTTGAGTGATGACCTCATTAATTTTCCCTTTTTCTGTTTCGAAATTGTAACAGATTTCTCGGGAACGAAACTCCTGATCCCCTTCTTTGAAAACAGGTCGGCCAATTTCATTTCCAAGACTATCAATTCGCCCATAAGCACAAACCAGATTTGAATCCATATCCAATTCAATGATTTCAGCTCGTAGTTCAATATTTTCGTAGGTAACAACAGCTTCACCGTAAAGCCATATTTTGCCATTGGTCATGTCCAACACACTTGAATCTTTGGCGATTGAATGAACTTTTGATTCAACGGCATCTGGAGATAAAATGGTGTCTAGGGCCAATGAATCTGCCATTAAACTATCATTGGTTAAAGAAGTGTCCGAAGCCAGCGAATCAAATGGTATATTGTCCGCTGCCATAGCAGTATCCACAACCATTGAATCAACAACTCCCGTTATGATTTGTGCTTGTGTTGTCATCGGGTAAGTTATCAACAATAGAAGCCCGATAAAAAGGGAAGTTGTTGATTTTGAACTCAACGTAATAATGCTATTTTTGTGATTATTGCAGTTATTCAAAAAAACAGGTCAAAACTAATTAAAATTAATTACAGTGACTTTTGTCAAGATGAAGTGTAGGTCACACTGGATGCTGCTTCTCATCGCCTCATTGATGAATTTTTCATTTTATTCGGGAGGTGAAAATAAGCTTGGTATACGAACTGTTGTCATTGATGCAGGGCATGGAGGTAAGGATCCCGGTTGTTTGGGAAGTGGTGACCTCCAGGAAAAGCATATTGCGTTGGCCATAAGTCTTAAGCTTGGAAAATACATTGAAGAAAATTTTAAGGATATAAAAGTTATTTACACGAGGACGGAGGATGTATTTGTTAAACTCCATGAACGTGCAAATATTGCCAATAGAAACAAAGCTGACCTTTTTATTTGCATTCATGTCAATTCAAGTGTTTCATCCAAATCATATGGAACAGAAACGTTTGTTATGGGGCAATCAAAGACCGAGGCCAATATGCGTGCGGTTCAAAGAGAGAATGCTACCATTTTGATGGAAGATGATTACAAGGAAAAATATGAAAATTTTGACCCGAATGATCCTGAATCTTACATTGCCTTTTCATTGGTGCAAAATGCTTTTCTGGATCAAAGTATTGAGTTCGCCTCAAAAGTTCAGACACAATTTAAGGAACGTGTGGGAAGACATGACCGAGGAGTTCGTGAGGCACCATTTTTGGTATTGCATCAAACTACCATGCCCAGTGTATTGATAGAAACTGGATTTTTAACCAATAAGGAAGAGGAAAAATTTCTAACTTCTGAAATTGGACAGGACTATATGGCATCGGCCATTTATCGTGCGTTCAAACAATACAAATTGGGAATTGATAAAAAAATTAAAGATTCTTTTAATGAAGCGCAAGCCATCAAAGAAGAAGTAAATAAAAGAAATAATCCTGGTCTGAAAGGACTGGAATTCCGGGTGCAAATAGCAACATCTGCCAATAAGATTGAGTTGTCACCCGAAAATTTCAATGGATTATCGAATGTTAATTTTTATGAAGCGGGAGGATTATACCGCTACACATATGGAAATGCCGCTACACGTGATCATGCATTACAACTTCAGGATGAAGTAAAACAAAAGGGATACGTTGATGCCTTTATTGTTGCTTTTCTTGATGGCAAGAGAATTAGTGTGGGAGAAGCTGTAAAATTAATTCAATAACTGCATGCGCCTGAAGCCGTCTAAAGAATTTATAATTGGGATTACTGTACTTATCAGTTTGGCTTTGCTGGTGTGGGGATTGAACTACTTGAAGGGCTTGAATATTTTTGAAAAGAATATTCACTACAGCGCTATTTATAAGAAGATTGAAGGTCTTACCGTTTCAAATCCTGTTTTGGTTAATGGCTACAAGGTTGGACAAGTTACTGAGGTAAAATTTCATCCGTCAATGGATGGAAGGGTTTTGGTAATCTTTAATGTTACTCAGAAAGAATTTAAAATTCCGAAAGGAACCATAGCCAAAATCACCAGTCTGGACTTACTTGGATCAAAATCAATCGATTTGATTGTCAAGCAAAATGCCACTGAGTTCTACGTTCCCGGTGATACATTACCTTCTGAAGTTGAAGCTTCACTCTCAGAAGAGGTGAACAATCAAATTTTACCGCTTAAAGTGAAAGCGGAAGATCTGTTGTCTTCTGTGGATACATTGCTAAACGCACTGAAATTGATTTTTAACGAAGACGTGAAACAAGGTGTGGACAAAAACATCAAGAATTTGACTGCATCTATGGAGTCGTTCAGAAAGATGGCAGATAAAATGGACATGTTGGTTCAAGATAGATTGACACCTACCATGGCACATTTACAATCGGTGTCTTTTAATCTCCGGAACAACAATGAGAACATTACACAAATTCTGGATAATGTAGCATTCATAACGGATTCCATTGCATTGTCCGATATCACTTCTACCATTAACAATGCTGGTGTGGCATTTAAGAGCGCTGCCAGTATTATGGAAAAAGTAGAACGAGGTGAAGGGTCAATGGGGCAATTGGTCAATAACGACAGTTTATACTTACATCTTGAAGCAGCAAGTAAGGATCTGGACAAATTATTAGTAGATTTAAAAGAACATCCGAATCGATATGTGCATTTCTCATTGTTTGGAAGAAAGGATAAAGAGTTGAAGCGCAAGGAGAAAGAGCTTAAAAAGCAGCGGAAAGCTGAAAAAAGAGCAGCACGAAAAGAGGATTAATGCTGTTGAAGAACAACTTTAAGATATGATTGCGAATATTTTATTTACACTCATTTTACTTGCGGCCATTGTATTGTTTGCAAAGAATATTCGCAAAATCACACGTAATATTCAACTGGGGAAGCCTTTTGAAATAGACCCGTCTTCAAAAGCAGAACGATGGAAAACCATGATGATGGTTGCCATTGGACAATCCAAGATGGTCAAACGTCCCATTGCCGGAATACTACATATTCTGGTATATCTTGGGTTCATCATCATCAATATAGAAGTCATTGAAATCATCATTGATGGAATATTTGATACTCATCGAATTTTTGCTGCCCCTTTGGGGGATTTGTATGCTATTCTAATTGGTTCTTTTGAAGTGCTCGCCATATTGGTGTTAGTTGCTTGTGTTATCTTTTTAATTCGAAGGAATGTTTTAAAAATCAAACGATTTTGGAGCAAGGAAATGACAAGTTGGCCTCGTTCGGATGCCAATTATATCTTAATTGCAGAGATATGTTTGATGGCCGCTTTTTTGAAAATGAATGCTGCCGATTTGTTGCTTCAAACAAGAGGTGTTGATGGATATATTGCCGCAGGGGCATATCCCGTTAGTCAGATGTTACTTCCAATTTTTGACAATTATTCCACTGAATTTTTAATCATTATTGAACGTGGAGCATGGTGGTTTCACATCATAGGAATTCTTATTTTTCTGAATTACGTTCCTTATTCAAAACATTTTCACATATTTCTTGCCTTTCCAAATGTGTTTTATTCAGACCTCAACAAAAAAGGACATTTACCCAATTTAGAGCAAGTAACCAATGAGGTGAAGTTGATGATGGATCCTTCTGCCGATCCTTATGCAGCTCCCCCTGCAGAAGCTCCTGTGGAGAAATTCGGAGCAAAAGATGTATTTGATTTGTCTAGAAAACAACTAATGGATGCCTACTCGTGTACAGAATGTGGTAGGTGTACATCTCAATGTCCGGCAAATATTACAGGGAAGGAATTATCTCCGCGTAAGATTATGATGGATACCAGAGACCGGTTGCAGGAAGTTGGAAAAATAATCGACGCTGGTAAAGATCCAAAAGAAGATGGAAAATCGTTATTGGGAGATTACATTCAAGCGGAAGAGATTTGGGCATGTACCACTTGCAATGCTTGTACGGAAGCATGCCCCGTGAACATTAATCCTCTTTCTATCATTGTTGATTTAAGACGTTATTTGGTCATGGAGGAATCCAATATGCCTGCCGAATTAACGGCCATGTCGACCAATATAGAAAACAACGGTGCACCTTGGCAATTTGCTCCAACCGACCGATTAAATTGGAAGGATGAAGCATAAATTAAATCAAACTTCTGAAGAAGGAAAGGTCATCAGTCCACAGCTGGATGACGGCGTTATCAATTTTCTTGTTGATATTGATGGGACTATTTGTGAGGATGTTCCCAATGAAGAACCGGAGCGAATGAAAACGGCGGAAGTGTTTGATGGAGCTATGGACCAAATAAACGCTTGGTACGAACAAGGGCATGTGATTACTTTTTTTACATCAAGAACAGAAGAACATCGAGAGGTTACGGCAAAGTGGTTGGATGACAATGGGTTCAAGTATCACAATTTGCTTTTTGGAAAACCTAGAGGGGGCAATTATCATTGGATAGATAATCATGAAGTAAGGGCTACACAATACAAAGGAAAATTTTCGGAAATGGTCAAAAAGAAAAAGACCATTCATGTATTTAAAGATTAAACAATGGCAGTTTCAGTGAAAACAATGGCGGAAATGATGGCAGCAGGAGAATCTCCTGATGTCTTGTTTTGGGTAGGATGTGCTGGAAGTTTTGATGATAGGGCAAAAAAAATTAGTCAAGCCTTCACCACCATTTTAAATCAATTGAATATTTCATTTGCTGTTTTAGGTACAGAAGAGTCTTGCACAGGAGACCCTGCGAAACGTGCTGGAAATGAATTTCTGTTTCAAATGCAGGCCATGACCAATATTCAGGTGTTGAATGGTTATGAAATTAAAAAAATTGTTACCGCCTGTCCTCATTGTTTCAATACACTCAAAAATGAATATCCAGCTTTGGGTGGAGATTATGAAGTGTTTCATCATTCGCAGTTTCTGCAACAGTTGATCAACGAAGGGAAATTGAAAGTGGAAGGAGGAACCTTTAAAGGCAAAAAAATTGTTTTTCATGATCCTTGTTACCTAGGACGTGGAAATCAAGAGTACGAAGCGCCAAGGAAACTTATTGAATCCCTGGATGCGGATTTGATGGAATTGAAAAGGAGTCGTGCCAATGGATTGTGTTGTGGTGCTGGTGGCGCCCAGATGTTCAAAGAAGCTGAAAAAGGCGAAAAAGAAGTGAACATTGAACGGACGGAAGAAATTTTGGAGAAAGAGCCCGAAATCATTGCTACAGGTTGCCCGTTTTGTATGACTATGATGACCGATGGTGTCAAGTTAAAAGAAAAAGAAAATCAGGTTCAGACGATGGATTTGGCTGAACTTATCGTGAAAGCACAAAATATCTCTTAAATTTGCCACATGAGCATAGCCAATACATCTGAGTCTGAGGAATCGTCCGTAAAGTTATGGATTTACCTGTCTAGCAGATTGTTTACTGCTGAGGAAGAGAAATGGTTGCTCGAAAAAGGCACTTCTTTTACCAATACTTGGGAAGCACATGGGAAAAAATTGTTGTCCACTTTTTTAGTATTGGCAAGGGGGATTGTAGTCATTATGGTGGATGAATCTTCAGCAGAAGCTACAGGCTGTTCCATTGATAAATCAGTCAATTTGATGAAAGAGCTGGGAAGTGAAATGAATATTGATTTTTTGGACAGAATGCGTGCTGCTTATCTAACAGAAAATCATGAATTGAAGATTTGTACAGTTGATGAGATAAAATCAGCTTACAGTTCAGGTAGCATAAATGATGATACCAAAGTATTTAATTCCTTGATCGATTCTAAGGATGATCTAACAGAGAAGCTGTACATCCCTTTTAAAGATAGTTGGCTATCAGCTCAGGTTTAAGGCTTTAGCGCTGAAAAGTGCAGCTGTATTGCGAAGAATTTCCCACTTTATCTTTTATCACCAATTCAAATTTGTGCACACCTGGTTTGATTCGTTCATCGAAATAATGGGTCAACCTACCTTTTTTATGATCGTATTCCATCAGAATCCATTTGCCGTCTACTGTAGCCCGATAGTAACCTATTCCTGAACCGGAATCTGTGGTTTTCACCATAATTGACCATTTGTTTTTAAGGCTAATGCCCTCACTGATATTGATAGGCGTGATTTTCGGTTGCACGGTATCCAGTAAGATGGCATATCCTCCGAAACTTCTGGATTTTACTACCATATAATCATTCTTCCAATACCCACCTTCCGGATAAATATCTTCATCTGCTACTTTGGATGCGACATAGCATTTTGGTCGAAGTCTTTTGGGAATAGATTCGCCGTTAATGGACAGGGCAAAATAGGACTGCAGTGGAACGTATTTATTTTGAAAATGATGTGTTTTAGTCAGCGCGTTGCGTATTTTTTCACTGGTGAAATAATTAAATTCTAAATCATCATAAAGAACTTTTTTCGGTAAATAAATGTGCACCTCATCGTTTTCAAATGAATTGTTTTCATTCCACCGAAAATACGTGTCATTAATTGCCCGATTTTTTTTCCATTTCTGGTTTACACCTTTTATAAAAAAGTGATACGATATATCGTTTCCGTGTGCATCAGAAATAAGTATTTCAATCTTTTCCTGCTTGTCAGAAGGTAAAAAATTCATATACCCATCATTGTCCAAATGGTCGTAAATGGAGAGTGGATTATTGGGAAGTCGAAAGCAGCGTTGAAACCATTGGTTGTTTCTTTCGTGCTTTTCATAATCGACGTATGCATTGAGGTACCTGGTTTCATGAAAGCTAAAATCATTCATGGTTCGTTTAAAAATGGATTTGCCATCACGCTTTAATTCTATAGTATACACGCCACATCGATTGGGTGCACCATCCAGAAAATCATGTGTTCTCACTGCCACACCAACCGTGCCAGCAACTTCGAAAGACAGCGGTTGGGTAGGGGAAGAAATGGGTGCGTATTTTGGTTTTGATTCTCCATCAACGGTACTGTTAATGTTGGCCGGATAAATGGAAATACCAAAAATTACAGGAGGTCTTGTGTCTTTGATATCAAATCCCAATAACAACGGATTGATTGGTTTTTCTGATGTTGTTTCCCTCATTTCAAAATGTAAATGAGGAGCCGTTGACCCACCACTGTTGCCAGAATAGGCAATGATTTCTCCTGCATCTACCTTTAATTCTGTGGAAGAAGGAAAGAGCTCTATGACATAACTTTCCTTTTGATATTGTCTTTCTTTGACATAGGCTTCGATTTTATCGGAAAACTTCTTCAAATGCGCATATACGGAAGTATACCCATCTGCATGGGTTATGTAAACGGCCTTGCCGTATCCTTTATGTGTGATTTTGATCCTGGATACATAACCTTTGGCAACAGAACGTACTATTTTGCCTTCTACACCACCTGTTTTTATATCCAACCCAGAGTGAAAATGATCCGATCGCATTTCACCAAAGTTTCCTGCGAGAACCATAGGAAAATCAACCGGTGCAACAAATTTTGATTGAGCATTTGAGTTTTGGAACCCAAAACAAATCAACAGCATCATTAATGAAAGACACCCCTTATGGTTGATCATGTGAATTGAAAATTGATAGGGTCCAAAAATAGTTTATTAAGTCTTGCTGCTTTTCGTTTTGGATAATAATTTGTTCGAATTGTGGTAAAAAAAATTTTAGATTTGTATGAATTAAACACCATTAGTTATGGACTCAATTGGAGACGTTGTTGCGAATCTGACATCGAATATCGAATCGTTGATGGAGAAGCACAGGAAAGAAATAAAAAATGGTGTGGAATTAAAAGAAGAGAATCAACGCTTAACAAATGAAGTGCAAAATCACAAAGAGGAGTTGATTCAATTGAAGGAAAAGAATAAGGCTTTACGAATTGCGGGAAGCGTAGGTAAGGAAGAGACGAAGGATGTAAAGTTGAGAATTAATGAATTGGTACGGGAAATTGACAAATGTATTGCTCAATTGAATAAGTGATTGGTGTGAAAGAATTATCAATTAAAGTAACAATAGCAAACAGGGTTTATCCGTTAAGTATAAAAGTATCAGAGGAGGAAAACATTCGGAAGGCGGCGAAGATGATCAATGATATGGTGAAGGATTTTGAGCTGAATTATGCCGTGAAAGATAAACAGGATTTGCTGGCAATGTGCGCATTGCAATATGCTACACAAAAATTGAATCTGGAATCTGAAGGTGCCCAGGTAGATAAGGATACAGAACATCAATTGCAAAAATTGAACAATAACTTATCGGCTTTTTTAGCTGAAAACTGACGTTCTTTACATAGTATTAATCGCATCCCGTGCGAATTCATTTGAATTTGGTAAACTCAACAGTTATCCTTTTGGATTTAAGCTCATAAGTTTTAAGAACAGGCCTATGTGATCCTCTCTGGAGGAAATTTTTTCTAACGAAAAGACGGAGGAAGTTCGAGAAGCTTGGCGGATCCATCCTTATTTATGATAGGGGTTTATTCAAATAATTGGATTTGCACGGGTTTTTTTATGTAAAAAAAAAGGAATATGGAAATTTTTGGTTGGATATTATTAGGGCTCATTTTCGGATACGCAGCTGCCTTTATGATTGGTCGTATGCTTTCCAGGAAAAAGTCGAATCGATTTTTAAATGAGGCCAAACAAGAGGCCGAAGTATTTAAGAAAGACAAAATTCTACAAGCGAAAGAAAAATTTCTTCAGCTCAAGGAAGAACATGAAAAAACAATTGTTGATCGTGAAAAGAAAATAGGAGAGAAGGAGCACAAAATGCGCCAAAAGGAAAATGTGATCAATCAAAAGCTGAACGAAGTCAACAGAAAGCACAACGAATCTTCTGAAATTAAGAATAAGTATGATCAGCAGCTCAATGCGTTAAACAAGAAAAACGCTGAACTGGATAAAATCAAAAATCAGGAAATCAAAAAATTGGAAGAATTGGCCAACATATCTGCCAAGGATGCTAAAGATGAGTTGGTAACATTGTTGAAAGATGACGCCAGAAATGAAGCTTCATCAATGATCAAAGATTTGATCGATGAGGCAAAAATGAATGCAAACAAAGAGGCTCGTAAAATTGTTATTCAATCCATCCAACGTGTGGCCATTGAACAATCTGTGGAAAATGCGGTTTCTGTTTTTAATATTGAAAGTGATGATGTAAAAGGCAGAATTATTGGTAGGGAAGGAAGAAATATTCGTGCGTTGGAATCTGCCACGGGTGTGGAAATTATTGTAGACGACACTCCTGATGCTATTATTTTGTCGTGTTTTGATCCGGTAAGAAGAGAGTTGGCACGTCTTGCGTTACATCAATTGGTGACAGATGGAAGAATTCATCCAGCCAAAATTGAAGAGGTGGTGCGAAAGACCAAAAAGAAGTTGGAAGAAGAACTGGTTGACATTGGAAAGAAAACGTGCATTGAATTACACATTCACAATCTTCATCCTGAATTGGTTCGTATGGTGGGAAGAATGAAATATCGTTCTTCTTACGGTCAGAATTTGCTGCAGCATTCTCGTGAAGTGGCAAACCTTTCAGCCACAATGGCTTCGGAGTTAGGGTTGGACGCAAAATTGGCAAAACGCGCAGGTCTATTGCACGATATAGGTAAAGTTCCGGATGACGAACCGGAAATCCCTCATGCTATTCTAGGAATGAAACTTGCTGAAAAATATAAAGAGAACAAAGAAGTTTGTAATGCCATCGGTGCCCATCATGATGAAATTGAAATGACCAGTTTGATTTCACCAATTGTTCAAGTTTGCGATGCCTTGTCAGGTGCCAGACCTGGAGCAAGAAGACAAATTGTGGAGTCCTATATTAATCGAATCAAAGAGCTGGAAACCTTGGGAATGTCATACAAAGGTGTTGAAAATGCTTATGCCATCCAGGCTGGAAGAGAGTTGCGTGTCATTGTAGAAAGTGAAAAGGTAACAGATGAACAGGCAGATGCTTTGTCTTTTGAAATTGCCAATAAAATTCAAGAGGAAATGACTTACCCGGGTCAGGTTAAAGTCACAGTTATCCGTGAACGAAGAGCAGTAAACGTGGCTAAGTAATTCCTTTTTTGATGGTATGAATCGTTCGGAGAAGCAGTGAATTGTTTTTCTCCAACTCGAAAAATGGTTGTTGTTGGGCACCGAATCCACGAAAAAAGCGCTCAATGCTCTCAATCATACTCCCTTCAAAATTAAATGTAGAAGTATTCGCCATTGATTTCTTAATAGCCTCCCACATCAATAAACTCATGCTGCCGCTATTTTTGAATTGTGGATCAGAAGCACCTAATAAATAGTACGCGGCAAAATTATCCCAGGCAAACATGCCCATGCTATGTGTTTTTCCATTATCATCATTGGCCTGAAGTAACATAATTTGCCCTTTGTCTTTGGCAGCATCAAATACCCTTGTCACATGTTCCAGTGAAAAATCCAAGACACTTTCCTTAGATTTTTTCAATAAGGCATATAACGCTTCAATATCCTGACATTCTGAAACCACTATCTTTTTTTCTGCCTTTCTGATTTCACGTCGAATGTTTTCTCTGAATTCGCTAAATAATTGGGATTCTGACTGCTGTAAATCCAGTGTATAAGTATATCTCAATTGTTGACGAAATCCTGCCCAATAAAATGGTAGCCAATTGTGAAACCCTGGATAGAACTTTTGCATCAACCAATCGCTGTTCTTTAATTTATCAATGAAATAAGAAAGGGCTTCATGTTCCATCCCTAATTTGGAAGCATATTTTTGATCCTCGTTCACAAACATGCGCACTCCACCATAAGCGTGCAATGGAGGGTGGTAAATGATTTTCTTACCCAATTTCGTTTTAAAGATCACCGGCCAAATGGCGCGAATATCTTCCCCTTTTTTAAATACCAATCCTTCCCAATTATCTTCTCCACAAATGGCATCTAACCACCAAGGTTGATAAAAAATGGGGGTGTCCAAATTTGATAAAGCGAGACGATATTCTTCTGAAGGTGACAAATTTAGTAATGGGTTAAACGCCAAATATAAGCAGTAAGAAATTCTCCGTTTATGGGAATTACTAACAATTCGGGGCGAACAACTATTTCTTTCCTTATGAAACGTTCTGTTTTATTAGTTTATTTTTACCGCCAATTGAATGTGAGACACAGGTATTCTGAGTAGAAGCCAATGACCCTTTCTGAAATAGAAGATAAGTTCCAAGTCCAGGACATCAAAGTAAATGACATAGCCATATGGCCTTATTTACGGATCTATTTGGGAGATAAAATTCATTTCAAACAAGACCGAACCATAAAATTCAATAGATCCATTTTAGGACTGTTTTTTAAATCGGTTTTATATGGTATTTCCAACTATTTCAAAAAGTTTGATTACCTGTACTTTACATCAACAGAGCAACGTAAATGGATCAATGGAAAATACACAGACAGGGGAGATTACCTCGAAGAGATCATACCCAAAGGTTTGTGCATTGAATTGCCTGTTCCGGGACATGTAGCTAAAAGCAAGATAGGTAGCCACAATATAGCCTCTAGATTTCCATTGATTTTGTTTTCACAAATTTTACAGCTGTTCATTAAACCTCGGTGGCAAGGAGAATCCATCATAAAAGAGATTTTGCAGGCTCAATCCCATCAAATTGATTACAAAAAACTTGCAAAAAGATTTTTGGCTGAACGTCGTGTGATGAAATCTTTCATTAAGAAGTGTTCCCTTAAAATGGTGTTTCTAACTGCTCCTTACAATGCCATGGGGTATGTATACGCCTGCCATGAGCTCGAGGTTAAAGTAGTTGAATTTCAACATGGAATCATCAATAGAGCTCATTATGCATACAATGTTCCTCTTGAAATAAACCAAATGTGTTATCCGGACTATTTGTTGAGCTTTGGTTCAAATGTGAATGAGATTTTTGCCAATAACAATCATTATATCAAAGAGGACAACATACTGGCAGTTGGTTCTTTTTACATCGACTATGTTTCAGGAAATGTTGTTGAAAATAAAATGGTTCAGGAATTGAAAAGCAAGTACGACAAATTAATTGTTGTCACCTTGCAAGATGGATATGAAGATTTGATGCTTCCATTTTTAAAAGAAGCCACGGATAAATGCAGTGAATTTGGGTTTTTGTTCGTTCCTCGCCATAAATCAGCCGAAGATTATGATGCTTACAAGCTCCCTGAAAACGTGCGATTCATTAAAGATTTGGATGCATATCAAAGCATGGCATTGGGCGATATACACACTACACTAAATTCCACGTGCGCCATTGAATCACCTTCTTTGGGAACCATGAATGTGCTATTGAATCTGGATAACCTTGCAAGAAAGTACCTGGATAAACTATTGGATGAAAACCACACCACCTTTTATGCAAATACGGTTGACGAATACTGCGAATTGGTGAGAAACCTATCTTTCAAGAATAAAGCGGAGATTATTTCTTCCAACAATGGAAATATTCAGGAGAATTATCAAGAAAACTTAAAAAAGGCCATTGCTGCTATTGTCAATGATTAAGTTGAATGAAGCAAATATCGAACTCATTAAATCTGTTGGGATCTATACCGTTTCCAGCCTCATCAATTCGGCCATTCCTTTTTTATTACTCCCTGTATTAACTAAGCATTTGTCACCTGCAGATTACGGAATCTTAGGTATATTTCAAGTAACCACACAACTGCTTAAGCCGCTCATTGGCCTGAATGTTCATCAGGCTGCTATTCGAATGTATTTTGATAGAGATGAGATTGACTTTAAAGCATATTATTCCAATATCATCTTTATGGTTTCCATCACAGCTATCACCTATTGGATGGTTTTTGTTGGTGTAGGAAATTACATTGAGCAATGGTTAGAAGTAGAGCAAGGCTTGTTGTATTGGGTGCTTTTATTCAGTGTGGCTCAGGTAACGTTAGAAGCCTTACTTTCCCTGTGGAGAGCTATGAAACAAGCGCTCAAGTTTGGTGTATTTAGAGTGTCCACAACCACATTAGACATCTTGTTGTCTCTTTATTTTGTGGTGGTGATGGGATTGTCTTGGAAGGGAAGAGTTCAAGGTCAGGTTTATGCCATTATGGTATTTGCTCTCATAGGATTATTTGTGCTGCGAAGCATGAAAATGATCAGGTGGGGCATTCGAATCGATTACATTAAACATGCACTTAACATTTCTTTGCCCCTTATTCCTCATGTCCTGGGTGGAATGCTCATTTTATATTCAGATAGATTGTTCATTCAAAAAATGGTGGGAATGGAAGCCACTGGTTTTTATACTGTTGGTTATCAAATCGGAATGGCCATCAGTCTATTACAGAATTCATTCAATCTGGCATGGAATCCCTGGTTGTTTGAAAAATTGAAACAAATCACTGAGCAACTCAAACGTCAAATCATCAGGTTTACCTATTTATATATGATTGGACTGTTGGTTATTACATTGGTTTATGTGGCATGCTCACCGTTATTGTTTTCTTGGTTTATTGATGAGCAATACAATGATTCTCAACAATTTGTCTTTTGGATTGCCATGGGTTTTGCATTTAATGGTATGTATAAAATGGCGGTGAACTACTTATTTTTTGCATTGAAAACAAAATGGATTGGGTTTATAACTATTCTTACTGCATCCATCAATCTTGTTTTGAATTATTTCTTCATTACGTGGTACGGCGCAATAGGTGCTGCCAAAGCTACCATGGTTAGCTATTTGATTCAATTTATTCTGGCATGGATAGTGAGTATCAGGGAATTTCCCATGCCCTGGTTTAGTTTTTTAAAAACCAATAATGAAGATGATTAAATGGAAGTCTATAGAAAGACTGAGAAGTCTGCATTTAAGCGCTGCGTTTATGTACATACTATTGGCTATAATTTTTATTTTTGACCAAACCGAAATTTTTTATGGAAAAGGAATATGAAATTGACTTAATTCAGGTCTTAGCAGATTATGTGAATTACCTCAAGAACAAAAAAGGAATGGTGGTATTGAGTTTCGTCATTGCCAGTGCCATTGCTGTGTTGATAGGGGTGAAATACGGCAAAACATATTCTTCTTCAATGACCATTACTTCCAACACCATTTTATATGATGTTACAGAACCAGTTGTGGTTCGACTCAATGAAATGATTGAAGCAGGTAATCAAGATAATCTTGCGTCCACGTTGAATATTGATAAAGAGTTGGCGTCCAATTTATTGAGGGTTGAATCGGAGAAAATTAATGTCCGAAAAAACGATGAGTTTTTGGCGGCTTTTACGGTGGCCATCAAAACCAAATCTCCTGATCGCATTGGGGAATATGAACAACCCATTATGAATTACTTGAATGGACTGCAGTATTTCCAGGATAGAACCAATATTTCCAAAGAACAACTCGATCGATTGAATCAACGATACGATGCACAAATTGGAAGACTTGACAGTATACAGCAAATAGTTCCGGAAAAATTAAATGCTGTTGGACTGTCTGGAGGGGATTACAATTTCGGCACCATGTACAATGAGATGATGTTGCTCAACCTGGCTAAATCCGACATAGAAAAACGATTGACCACCATTGATGAATTTCAAATGGTGATAGGATTTACTCAGGCCTTAAAGGATACAGGAATAAAGTTCGTAGTTGTTTTAGGTGCGTTTCTTGGATTTGTATTTACGCTGGTATTCTTCTTTACTTCCAAACTCAATCAATTGATCAAAAAACGTTCTCAAGTTAACGGATAATGTAACTGTTCATAGATGTAGCATTGCCAGCCAAATATGAAACTTAAACTAAAGAATGTTGTTGCCCTTTTTATTGCGTCCATTGTTTTTGGTGTTGGAATAAGTTACGGTAAACTTTACCTCTTTCATATAGCTCTTGCTGCGGTTGTAATTTTTTACCTGGTATCTAGAAGTTTTGTTATCAAGGTACCTAAGGTACCGACACGTTACCATCAATTTGTCATATTAATGCTGGTCTGGTACGCATTGACATGTTTTTGGTCCATTAATTTATTTTATTCTTTTCGTTACCTGGTTTACATTGTATGCGGTGCATCCATTGTTTTGATATTGACGTATTATGGCAAAAATCTGGAAAATCAAAACCACATTTTTCGAATAGCAGCCATCATATTTGGATTTGAGATATTGATTTCACTACTTGAGATTTCTTCATTGGTGCGTTGGCCCATATCTCCCTTTTCTTCTTATTTGGAAATGTTTGGGCGTGTGTCGAAAGTTGAAATTTCCATTAGAGAGAGTTCTTTATATAAATTGGATACCTGGCCAACTGGATTTGAGTGGAATCCAAATAATCTTGCTGCAGCTATTTCTTTGCTAATTCCATTTTTCCTGTTCCATAAAAAACTAATGGTAAAAATTGTGGGAATCACAATTTCCATGTTCATTATTGTAATGGCGGGTTCGAGAGGTGTGTTTTTAGCTGTATTGTTGGCTTTTGGTTTGTATTTTGTATTCCTGAACAAAAAGTATTATGAAATTCCATTTCAGGTATTTATTGGGCTATTTTTCATTGTTTCCGGTATAATTATTCTCCAATACATTGAGTTTTGGCAATTTGAAGAAATCAGAGATACTTTTTTAAGTTTGGGAGATTTCATTTCGGATTCCAAATCCAATGATGGATCCATCAATGTGAGAAAACAACTGTTGCAGCATGGAGTAGAGGCAATCAAAGAAACGTATGGAATCGGAGTTGGAGGAGGCGGATCTGTGGCCGTTCAGGAAAGGTTTGGTGGAATTGGTGAACGTCATACTGCCAGCATGCATAATTTTTGGTTGGAAATGGCGGTTGATGCTGGAATTCTCTTCACATTGGCCTATGTGATTTGGTACTTGTCAATGATATTCAAATTGTATTCGATTGCACAATTTCATTCAAATGAACGCATTCGATATTATGCTAGTGCTTGTTGTTTGGGATTGGCAAGTTTTATCATTGGTTCCATCAGCACGAGTTCCGTCATTTACTTTCTGCCCATGTGGTTATTGTTTGGGTTCAGTATCGTAACCATTAACAATGCCAAGCGTCTCGAGAAAGTAAGTGCTTCAATCCCTGAAGCAGATTAATAGTACTGATCCATTAAGAAGGATAGACCAACACCCAGAGAAATAAAGTCGGCATTTTCCATGTTAAACTTATCATAGGTGCTGAAGTTATAACGTCCCATGACATTTAATCCCATTCCCGAACTTCCAAAAGGAAGGTGAATTCCAATCTCAGGAGAATAGGCAAAATTCCAGGAAGTTTCAACAATGCTGATCACGCTGGCAGTAACTTCCTGAGTAATATAAGTAGTTCCTACATTCACACCGATATACGGCAATACCGGAGCTTCTTTTATGGGGTAATATTGAAAATTAGCTACCACTGCTGTCTGATAAAAATATCGGAATGTCACGGCATCAATGGCACCACCTTCAAATTTATATACCTGCCGTGGTTTCTTTTCGTAAAACCCAATCCAATCAATGGAAACACCCAATGCAACATTGTCATTGATAAATTTGTCAAAGCCAAGTCCTCCACCTCTGAAACTAGGTTCTTCAATAAAATCAGTAATGTCCCCAGCAGGCCAAGCAAAATTATAATCTAATCGAAAGATCATATCCTGAGAAGAAGCTGTGAAAAAGGTAGTTAAGGCAAACAAGCAAATAATATAATTCTTCATGATGACCTATTTAGTTGTTTCAAAGTAATCTGTAGACATCTCAAACAATCTGTCAATGCCGTTAGTTATTAAATCATTGTTTTGGAAATCATAATTTCTAGGTAATCCTGAAACACTTCCATTCCAAATCCATTCTGCCCGTCTGTTGCCAAAATCTGCGTTTTTGGCATCAATGATATCCATGATGAAAGCACCAAATTGAAAGGAATAATATTGAGGAATAAAACTGTAATAATATCCCCATCCCCACCAATAGCCAGGATAATAACCACCCCAATATCCCGGATAATAAACCACACCGCTTTGATCCGTGTAAAATATGATGGGTAGAATAACCAAATCCGCCTCATTTGAATCAGTGACTTGTTGGTATCCATTGGCCACCATGTTATCAATTATTTTTTGATAAACAGGATCTTTAAAAGATGGTGCGTTGACTTTTTCCGGAGTAATGTCTTCATCATTTGTCACAACAGCAATGCTGTCATTCAGAAAAAAGGTGGTAAACGAACCAAAATCCGTTTCTGGATTATATTGGGTAAAGTAGGTATCAAAATCACTTGTCAATGCATCATCATTAGGATGCTTGTAACAAGAAGCCAATAAAAGTATCAGGCCGAATATACTTATCTTATTTATTATCCTTTTCATGTGTCTGGGAATGGATCTAAAACTCAAAATAAGGTAAAAGAAATCTCATGTGCAATTAATTCTTCAACACCAGAGGGATTTCATTTGCCAGTTCGTATTGATTGATAGCGTTCAATTTGTTCTCAATCTGAAAAAACCGAAATACAGTTTTAGGCGGAATGTCTTTCAACATTTTTTTCCGGTATTTTTCCATCAATTTGTATTCATCCATTTGAATGCTCAGAATCTCATCCATAATTTCTGTAGCCTGCGTTTCTGTAAGTGTTTCATAGTTAAATGAAAACTTTTTCAATACGGCGTATCCTCTGTCAATTAAAGAATTCTTTTCATTGATATATTCATTGTAAATCGGCCAGAACAATTTACTTTCCGCTTCATTCAATTGCAGGTTATCAGCTACGATAACTTTGCGCTCGGTGGCGGCCATATCTTTTAAAATCTGGAGTTCACTATCAGATTGCGCAATCAGATTAGCACTAAAACAAATGAGCAGAAATAATGAAGAAAGCAATTGAACAGTCTTAGTCATAGGGTGTAAAGATTATCATTCATACAATTGATCATTGTAATAAATTAACGTGGTATTCACGCCTACATTAAAAATAACAACATTGTTGATTAAATCAAAGTCGTTTACTTGAAACTGGCTACCGTAGTTCACCACCTTTGATTCTCCTTTTTGAAAGACTTTTATATTTTGATTGGCATCCAGGTAAGCAAGCGAATAACCACCTATCATAAACTCTGTTGGGATAAAGTTGTTTTCAATCTCATAAATTTTCCCCTTGTAGTAAGCCTTTAAGTTGTTCAATTCTCTATAAACAATTATGCTATCTTTTACCAGGAAAGTATCAGGAGGATAAGTTGAAATTGTTGCCAATTGACCATTTTCAAATACCTTAAAGTTGTTGTTTTGATCAATATAGGCCATTAGTTCTTCACCCATTTGATAGGACAATGGTTTAATGGGTTCCAAATCATATATTTCACCCTTGTAAAAGGCTTTGAACGTATTGGTAGGATAATCAATAAATCCCATAATGTCCCTTCCCACTTTGTAATTAACCTGCTGAACAAAGTCATTGATCTTATGTACTTCTCCGTGATAAAACACCCAAAAATTTTGATCAACTGCAGTAACAACAGCCGCTATGTTATTTCCTGCTCGAAACTTGTTAATGGTTTCTCCTAAGAGACGCATGTTTTGGGTGAAAATTTCCCCATTATAATAGGCGTTTAGAGAAACAAAATAATCGTCATAAAAGGCAATCAGACTATCGCCAATTACAAATTCGGTAGTATTGTTACTGAGAGTTTTGGTTTTGCCATTGTCGTAAACTTTCAAAATGTCAGTCATTGAATACGCCAGCAAGTAGTTTGTTACTTTGTAATTCCTGACTCCTCCAATTTCAAGTGTTTTCACTTTTCCATTATGGTATACCTTAAAATTGTCGGCATAATCCACATAAGCCACTAAATTTGCACCGATTTGAAAGCTTTTAACTTCCTGATATTCAAGAATTTCTTTATCTCCTCTGTCAAAAACGATAAATCGATCTTGGAAGTCAGTGTAAGCCGCAAGGTGTTGAGCATATAACTGAATAAAAAGGGAGGAAAGCAACAATGTCAATCCCAATCGCAATTTTCCCATCAATATCTTTTACTTGTTGAGTACCAAAGGAATCTGCATGGCAGATTCAAAATTTTCGTAGGCAGCCAGTTTATTTTCAAGTTGCACAAAGCGCATTACCGTTTTCGAAGAAAGACTTTTAGACATTTTTTTCTTCACCTCCGCGTTGATTTTTAAATCCTTCAAACGGATATTTGAATAGGCAGTCATCAACTGTGTAGCCTGATCATCTGTCAATGTTTGAAAGTTATCGGAAAATTTTTTCATTACCTCCAACCACTCGTCAAATACCACCATTTTCTCCTTTCGATATTCATTATACATTGGCCAGAATAATTTACTTTCTTCATCAGTGAGAAACAGATTTTCCGCCATTAAGGCTTTTCGTTCCGTCTCAGCCATGTCCTTCAATATTTCATATTCAGCATGAGACTGGGATTTAATGGTCAGGGACCAGCATACTGCAAAAACGACAAAAATGTATTTCATAAAATGTATTGCATTTTACAGCAATTTATAAAAAATTGATACACCCCATTCACTCCCTTTAGGAATTATTTAATAATTCATTCTGCCAATAAATTGTTCTTTATCAGTTGCACGTTACATATATTTGTGCGAAATTGTTTTTTTAGTTTCGTAAAAATTTCTCGAACATGGCTATTCGATTTTGTACCCTATCATTATTGACATTTTTGATTTCAAGTAATGTAAACGCTCAAATGGAGACCTTTATTTCTTCTGCAGGTGAAATGAATTTCTCATTGGCAGATATTGAAAGAGAAGATGGTCCGGTAGGAGACAATGTGTTAAGGTTTGCACCGTTCTTTAATCTGCAGGTACTTTACAATGGTGATCTCAAAAATTTTGGATGGTTCACAGGTCTCACCATTCGTAACGTAGGATTTATTTATGAAGAAAACCAGACCAATGAGAAATGGAAGGCTAGAACGTACAATTTAGGAATACCCCTGGGATTGAAATTGGGAGATGTTAAAAACGGATTTTTCGTTTACGGTGGATACGAATTTGAATACGCTTTTCATTATAAAGAAAAATACTTTTTCAATGATAAAAAGACCAAATTCAACGCCTGGAATTCAAACCGGGTGAACAACTTGCAACAAGCTTATTACTTCGGATTTAACTTTCCTAACGGAGCCAATATTAAGTTCAAATATTATACTACTGAATTCTTTAATCCAGATTACAATACATCGCAATCAGAAGCTTCTGAGTTGAATACAAGAAATTTAAAGGTGAATATTTTCTACGCGAGTCTATCTTTCTACTTGTTTTCAAAGCCAAAAGAATTCTTTGATCCTGAAGAGTCCAATGAAATTTATTAAGGTTTGCGTTTCATAATGCGCAAACTCCCTGGAGAGATATTGAATATTTCGTAGTATTTCTTGTACAATTCTTCCTCTGAATAATCCATATTAACCGGTTCAAAAATGATCGGTTTAGGTTCAATGAGCTTTAATAATTCATTGGGCATATTGGATTCTGAATTATACTTTTTCACTTCATCAAATGCTTCATTGAGATTTGAGAAATCTTGTGAGATAATATGGTGAGACATGGGGAATTTCAACTTGAGAACAATTCTGTTGATATTGCCATTCAGAACCCGCCATAGACAATATGCAATGACCTTTCCAATTTTCCTTTCTTTTTGATCAGCTTCGTACGCACCTGGTTCAATGACTTCGGGAATGATGTTCTCAACAAAATCAATGCAATTTTCAAACGAACCAATTAAAAAGTAGCATTGGACCACAGCCAGGCATGCTTGTAGTTTTTCGTCTGTGTTTTCACCCAATTGAAGCGTTTTTCCAAAGTATTTCACTGCGGTGGCGTAATCCCTTGTGTTCATAAGGGTTAACCCATTTTTAAAATGATTATCGGGCAATAACAAAAATTTCAATCCCTGATTAACCAATCCAATCCGCATCAGTTGATCACCGATTAATTCTCGTAAAAAAGAAAGATTCGGTTTTTTATGGTATTTATCATCTTCAAGGCATTTTTTCACACTTAACTCACAAAGGCGCAATGCCAATCCACTTTTTTGATCTTGATGAAGTTGTGTACAATCTTGTTTCAATTGCTGAAATTCAGTCATGGCTGGCAAATCGCTTTTTCCAATGTTATCATCCAGTATTTGACCAATACACGGATCCAGGTACATAGTATCTTCAGGAAAATCTGCATCCGATAAAACTGTTTTCAATGAATTGTTTAACAGTTTTAATTGTTCACTATGAAGCTCAGACTCTTTGTGGGTTACTGCCGTATTCCTCAAGTAAGCCAATTCAACAAATTTTATGCGATAATTTCGCATGATGATGGATTCATCTTCTTCCTCCAACAGTCCTAAAAATTCTCTGGCTTCTTTCAATTTCATGACATGCCTTTGGAAACGAATATATTCAAATAATTGTTCATTTGGATGAGTATGGATTAAGTTTTATTGTTGTGATGGAATTGATACTTTTACTTATATCTCCGGATTTTCTATAACAAGACATTTGAATGAGTCAAGATGTGGCTAATGTAATCCTGCCGGTAAACATCCCCGGTTATTTTTCCTATGTGATTCCAGCGCATTTGAAGAATGATATTGCTGTTGGTCAAAGAGTAATTGTTCAATTTGGAAGGGGACAAAGAAAGTATACAGCCATTGTCAAAGAAATATTTTTTGACGAAGAAGAAATAACTGCCACCAAAACAGTAGAGGAAATTTTGGATGATGAACCCATTGTTACCAAAGAACAATTCGATTTTTGGGAATGGGTTCAGGATTATTACATGTGCCGACCTGGTGAGGTAATGAATGCAGCATTGCCAGGAGGATTTAAAACAACAAGTGAGACACGAATTATACTTAGTACGCAACAAGAAATTGATGAAGAGGCTTTAACTGACAATGAGTTTTTGGTGTATGAAGCATTGTTGTCAAATCATGTCTTAACCATTAAAGATATTGGAGAATTATCTCAGTTAAAACGACCTCATGCACTTGTTCGATCGCTGTTAAAAAAAGGAGTGGTTTTTGTTGAAGAGGAGGCCAAGCAGAAATACAAACCTCGAAAAAGAAAGTACATTTTGTTTTCGGATCAAGTGAATTCTGAATCGGGAATGGAACGTGCATTTGAATCCTTGTCAAGGGCTCCCAAACAATTGGAAGCACTAATGCTGCTGATTCAGCTCAATGATGGACAATACGTTATGTCAGATTTGGGCATAGACAAATTAAAGTTTCAGCATGAACACGATGTCAGCGCAGAAGTTGTTAAACAGTTGGCAACAAAAGGAGTAATAGAAATTGTTGAAGAAACGGAATCGCGAATTCCAGCATACCTCGGTGGAAAAAATGATATCAGCCATTTATCGAATGAACAACTGCAGGCCATAGAACAAATTAAGAAGTCGTTTGTTGCTAAAAAGCCTGTGTTGTTGCATGGAGTTACCGCATCGGGCAAAACTGAAATCTATGTCCATCTGATTCAGGAAGCTTTAAATCAAGGAAAACAAATTTTGTACTTGTTGCCAGAAATTGCATTAACTACACAGTTGGTGCAGAGACTCAGGCATTATTTCGGGGAAAAAGTATGTGTCTACCATTCTCGATATGGTCAAAACGAACAAGTGGAAGTTTGGAGTGAGATCATGGAAGATCGTTCGGACTCAAAAGGGCGATTTCAGATTGTGATGGGTGCCAGATCTGCTCTTTTTTTACCCTTCAGGAATTTAGGATTGGTAATTGTTGATGAAGAACATGATTCTTCATTTAAACAACAAGACCCTGCACCTAGGTATCATGCAAGAGATGCAGCAGTAATGTTGGCGCATAAATGGGATGTGCCAATTATAATGGGATCGGCAACACCTGCCATTGAATCATTCCATAATACGGAGTCTGGAAAATATGATTTGGTAAAGTTGACTACCAGATATAGTGGCATTTCCATGCCTGACATCAAAATCATTGACATTGCAGAAGCTCATCGTAAGAAGAAAATGAAATCTCATTTTTCTGAAACATTGATTCAGGAAATGAGCCACACATTGGAAAAAGGAGAACAAATTATTTTATTCCAGAATCGACGAGGATTTGCTCCATTGATGATATGTTATACATGTGGTCATGTACCTCAATGTGTCAATTGTGATGTCAGCTTGACCTACCATAAATTTGACAATCGTTTGAAATGTCATTACTGTGGATTTAGTAGGGAAGTTGTTAAAGTGTGTGACTCTTGTGGTTCGGATAACGTTGAATTAAAGGGCTTTGGAACGGAAAAAATAGAAGAAGAGTTAGCCATTTATTTTCCAGAAGCATCCATTGGACGATTGGATCTGGATACCACCCGGAAAAGAAATGCATTTCAACAAATTATTTCTGATTTTGAAACAGGAAATATTCAAATATTAGTTGGTACACAGATGGTTACAAAGGGGTTGGATTTTCCTGGTGTGTCTTTGGTGGGTATCTTAAACGCAGATAGCTTATTGAATTTTCCAGATTTCCGAGCCTTTGAAAGAAGTTTCCAGTTACTGGAACAAGTGGCAGGAAGATCAGGTAGAAATGATAAGCAAGGTTTGGTAATGATTCAGTCTTTTCAACCCGAACATGTAGTGCTAAAACATGTGGTTCAACATGATTTTATGAAAATGTACGAACAACAAATTTTGGAGAGGAGAAAATTTTTGTACCCACCATTTGTGAAGATGATTGTCATCTCAATGCGACATAGAAACCCAAATGTATTGTTGAGAGGGGCTAAACGTTTCGGTGAAATTTTGGAAGGTCAATTTGGTAAACGCGTATTAGGACCTGAGGCTCCTTTGGTTCCCAGGATACGTAACTATTACATTCAGCGTATACAATTGAAATTGGAACAAGGTGTGTCTGTGGTAAAATCAAAAAAAATAATCGATGTTTTACTTCTTGAATTTCGAACCAACAAAGAAAACCGAACCATTGATGTACAATTAAATGTCGATCCATATTAATATATTCGTGTAGTGAAAGAGTGGCAACACAAGATTTACGTCATCATTTTTGAGCATGATACTCCAGCTGGAAAGCGGTTTGATGTATTTCTTCTTTGGTCAATTCTGATCAGCATTATACTCGTCATGCTTGAAAGTGTAAAATTCTTGCATGATTTGTTTGACGTAGAATTTGCCGTTGCAGAATGGATATTCACCGCCATATTTACGGTAGAATATGTTTTGAGAATCGTGACTGTAAAGCAACCTTTGAAATACATCACTAGTTTTTACGGAATTATTGATCTCATTTCCATTTTGCCTACCTATTTCAGTTTGTTTTTGGGAGATGTACATCAATTGCTTGTTATTCGAGGAATTCGATTGCTAAGAGTATTCAGGATTTTAAAACTGGTTCGGTTTACGAAAGAGGCCAGATTGTTGCTCATTGCACTTCGAGAAAGTAGAATTAAAATTACCGTGTTTCTGGGAGCAGTTTTGAGCCTTGTGGTCATTTTGGGTACCATTATGTATTTAATTGAAGGAGGGGAGAATGGGTTTACCAGCATTCCAAGGAGTGTCTACTGGACCATTGTAACCATAACCACAGTAGGGTATGGAGATATAGCACCCTCAACTGTTTTAGGTCAAACGATAGCTTCCATGATAATGTTAATTGGTTATGCCATTATTGCTGTTCCAACAGGAATAGTCTCTGTGAGCTATTCACAAGTGCACAACAGAATGTCTCATCGGGCTTGTGAAAATTGCTCCAAAGAAGGGCATGACAAAAGCGCCATACATTGCAAATTTTGCGGTCATAAATTAGAAAAGGAATGATCCATCAAGTTTTCTTTGATGGAAAGTGGAATCAGTGCACTGTCGATTGAATTACAAAATTCCAACATATTTTCTTCGTGAATAGGAACGGCCGGTGGGAACTCTTCTCTATTCGGATCAACTTGTTGACCATTTTTCCAGAATCGATAACATACATGAGGTCCAGTTGCCAATCCTGATTGACCTACGTAGCCAATAATATCTCCTTGTCGAACTCTTACCCCTGGTTTGATGTTTTCGCCAATTCTACGCATGTGTAAATACTGTGTGAAATAAACGCCGTTGTGTTTAATTTTCACATATCTTCCATTGTATTTCTTTCTGGTTGCTTCAACCACAACACCATCTCCGGTAGCCATGATGGGTGTTCCAGTGGGTGCCGCATAATCAGTGCCCAAATGAGCCTTCCATCTTTTTTGTACCGGGTGAAATCTTCTTCTGGAATAACGGGATGAAATTCTGCTAAACTTCAAAGGGGCTTTTAAAAAAGCCTTTCTCAGACTTTTTCCATGCTCGTCAAAATAGTCATAAGTACTGTCTTGTTCATATCGAATTCCAAAGAAGTTATGTCCTTCGTGATTAAAATTAACCGCCAGAATTTCACCTGTACCAATACGTTCATTGTCCACATATAATTCTTCATATATCACCTTGAACCAATCATTTTTCTGAAGATGATAAAAGTCAATAGACCAAGCATAAACTTCAGACAATCTCACAGCAAGAGATACATCTGCATCACTATCTTTAATGCTTTCATAGAGAGAGTGCTCAATAGTAGCAAAGGTTTCTTTTTGTTTGATTTGAACTTCACGTTGTCCTTTGGTGATGTTTATAGAATCCCTCAAATCATAGATGACAAAATCTGTAGAATTGATGTGGTAAATAAAGTATTGAGTTGAAAGAACAGAATCGCCGCTGGTTGCAATAATGTAGCGATTTCCATATCTCAATTTTCGAACGTCAAAAACTTCCTTGGACTTTTTTGACAATAAATCAATGGTTTGATAATCAACGTCAAATGGAAGAAGAATGTCTGCTAAAAATTCATTTCTTCGAATATGCCCGTGAAACAATTGCTGCCCTGAAAGGTCAATACCATAGGGAAAGTTTGTGATTTCCACTTCGGTGGGCATGACATCAGGCTCTTCAACTTGTGATTCTTCTAATGACAGACTCAAAAATCCGACCAGTATCAGAATCCCCAGAAATATAAACGTACCTGTCCAATATTGAGTTTTACTCATGTAAAATCAAAAAGGCAAAATTAAGGAATCTGAAAAGACTATTTGATCTTCGCCAATGGATTTGCAAGACCGGAATAGGAGGTGAGTTCTACTTTGATGGAACCTACCAAAACATCGGCTTTAGCGAGAATAGGGATTTTGTTTTCATCGGCAGTAATCCAAACGCTCAGTTCTTCACTGTCTTTAAAGACACGACCTTGCTGCACGACAGGGTTAAATTTGTGGCAATAATAAACGCCAGACTTAACTCTAATTTTTTCTTTTCCCTTATACCGAATCATGAGTTTGTATAACTCATCATCTACAAAAGACATCACGGCCAGGGTATCATCAACGTTAAATTGATCGAAATCCAGGGTTCTGGCATACATCGCTGAAGAAATCATATCCTGAACCCCAAAAGGCACCTCATGTCTTTCTCCTTTTTGCGTTTCAACTACTTTAGTGTTTTGGAAAAATTTGTACGTCTGATGAATTTCATATCCACCTTCATTCACATTTCGAATGAATAACCACGGAAACAATCCTTCTTCATCCATGTATGATTCGTATCGGTCTCTTACTTTAAAAAACCAATCAAAAGTTCTGGCGCTTCTTCCTGTACCAATTACATGAATGAGTTCTCTTCCTTTGAATTTTCTATCTGGCTTTTTGACTTCAAGTCTGGCCACACCTGCATTGATGAATCCATAATGCACCAAATAGTTCAACTTTTCACCTACTTTAAAGGCCTTATTTTCTACTGTTCGATATGTGGCATTGCCATCGGGGATGTTTTCGTCAAACGTTTGATCAGACGAAAACCCAAGAGCAATGATACCCATAAGCAGAACGATTGATTTTTGACGTAGTTTATTCATCATCTTAAAGTTACGAATAAATCAAATTCAAAAACCGTACCAGAAATAGTTTGTGACTACACCACAACGTTGATAATACGCCCTGGAACTACGATGAACTTACGCAAAGGTTGATCTCCAATCCACTTTTGTGCATCATCATGGGTAAGCACTGCTTCCTTTATTCGATCTTCTTGCCAATCCAATGGAATATTCAGCATAAATCGCTTTTTTCCATTGATTTGAATAGGGTAATTGAAAGCATCTTCTTCCAGAAATGCCTCATTGAATTCAGGAAAAGCAGCATGATAAACAGATTGTTCATGACCCAAAGCCTGCCATAATTCTTCCGATAAATGAGGTGCATACGGACTCAAAAGCACAACAATGGGTTCTAAAATTGAACGTTTATGACAATCCATTTTTATCAATTCATTGGTCAAAATCATCAATTCACTAACCACTGTGTTAAATGAAAGACGTTCAATATCTTCTCCAACTTTTTTAATGGTTTTGTGCAGCAGTTTTAATTCTGCTTCCGAAGGTTCGTCTGAATTGATGTTCAACCCATTTTCATTGTAAAACAGACTCCATAACTTCTTGAGGAATTTATGTACGCCTTCAATGCCATTGGTATCCCAAGGTTTATGTTGTTCAATTGGCCCAAGAAACATCTCATAACAACGCAATGTATCTGCTCCGTATTTTTCAATTAACACATCCGGATTGACCACATTAAACTTGGATTTCGACATCTTTTCCACTTCACTTCCACAGATGTATTTTCCATTTTCAAGGATAAATTCCGCATTGGCATGTTCGGGATTGGAAGATTTGAATTTCAATACATCCAATTCATTTCCAGAAGTAATATTTACGTCTACGTGCAATTTCTGAACATCGTATTCATGTTTTAATCCTTTGGAAACGTAAGTGTTTTCATTTTTGACCTTATAAACAAATTTGGAGTTACCTTGAATCATACCCTGATTCACCATTTTTTGAAAAGGTTCTTTTTCAGGAGCCAATCCTAAATCGTATAGAAATTTGGCCCAGAATCTGGCATACAACAAATGTCCTGTGGCATGTTCCGCCCCTCCCATATAAAAGTCAACATTTTTCCAATAGTTAACTTTTTCAGCCGAATACGCTTCCTTGGTATTTGAATTATCCATGTATCGGTAGAAATACCATGATGAACCTGCCCAACTAGGCATGGTAGTTTGTTCCAATGGAAACCCTTCATCCGTACTCCACTGTTTCGCTCTGGCTAAAGGAGGTTCTCCTTCGCTGGTTGGAAGGAATTTATCTACTTCAGGCAATTCCAAAGGCAATTTATCCAAAGGAAGTAATTCAGGAATACCGTCTTTATAATACACGGAAATAGGTTCTCCCCAATAACGTTGTCTTCCGAAAATGGCATCGCGCATTCTGAAATTGATGTGCTTTTTACCACGATTTTTCTCTTCCAGTTCTTGAAGGATTTTAACCGTAGCATCAGCAACGGATAATCCATTGAGCATAGACGAATTGATCATTTTCCCCTCTTTGCTGTCATTGAATCCAGTCAACTCTTTGTCTTCAACTACTTGAATGATGGGTAAATCAAAATGCTTGGCAAAATTCCAATCTCTTTCATCACCTCCGGGTACAGCCATAATTGCCCCGGTACCGTAAGAAGCAATGACGTATTCACTTGTCCAAATCGGAATGGAATCACCCGTAATGGGGTGAATCGCATGTGCTCCTGTGAAGGCTCCAGATACTTTTTTAACCTCTGAAATACGATCCCTTTCTGATTTTTTAAGTGTTGCTTCAATGTAGGCCTCCACTTCTTCACGTTGTTGTTCAGAACATATCTTCAACGTCAATTCATGTTCAGGTGCAATCACCATGAATGTAGCTCCAAAGATGGTATCAGGTCTAGTGGTAAAAACTTCCAATTGATGCTCCGAATCCTGGATATCAAAATGAATGGATGCACCAACTGATTTTCCAATCCAGTTGCGTTGAATCTCCTTAATGGATTCAGACCAATCTAAGTCGTCCAAGTCTTGCAACAGTCTATCTGCATAGGCAGATATTCTCAGACTCCATTGCATCATTTTTTTTCGGATAACAGGATAACCTCCACGTTCTGAAAGTCCGTCTTTGACCTCGTCATTGGCAAGAACAGTTCCTAATTCAGGACACCAATTAACTTCTGATTCCGAACGATAGGCCAAACGATATTGCAATAAAATCTCTTGCTGTTGTTTTGTCGAAAAGCTCGCCCATTCTGAAGCAGAGAATACTTGTTCTATATCTGTAGCTGCATGAATATTTTGATTTCCATTGTTTTCAAAATGGGCAATCAAGGTTGAAATGTCTTCTGCCTTTTTATTGGAATGATTGTACCAGGCATTAAACAACAAGCCAAAAATCCACTGTGTCCATTTGTAATAAGAAGGATCGGATGTTCGTACTTCTCTATCCCAATCATAGGAGAATCCCATTTTCCCCAATTGCTCACGGTACCGCTGAATGTTTTGTTCGGTAGTAATGGCAGGATGCTGACCCGTTTGAATGGCATATTGTTCTGCCGGAAGGCCGAAAGAATCAAACCCCATCGGGTGAAGTACATTAAAACCTTTCAGTTTTTTGTAACGCGCAAAAATGTCAGAAGCAATGTATCCCAATGGATGTCCAACATGCAATCCTGCCCCTGATGGATAAGGGAACATGTCCAAAACATAATATTTTGGGACATCTGGTTTCACATCCGTCTTGAACGTCTTTTGTTCCTTCCAGAAATTTTGCCATTTCTTTTCTATTTCTTTGAATCCGTACTGCATCTGATTTACAAAACAAAAAGGTGGAAAAAGTAAGTCGCGAATTTATGAAATATTAAGAGGAAATGTGCCATCGATATTGCTTATGATTGCACGAAATAATAACTTAGCGCGATCTTAACCAGGTATACTTCAAATCAGCTCAATGGGTACAACCAATGTTTCTTCCGTTATAGGCATGTCGCTTGTTTTATTTACACTTGGATTGTTGGGTTTGATCATTCTGAATGCCAAAAAGCTTTCAGATTATGCGAAAGAAAATATTGGCTTTTCAGTGTACCTCAATAAAAATGTAAAAGAAGCCGATATCAATCACATTAAAAAGGCTCTGGATGCGGAGGATTTTGTAAAATCTACCGAATTTATTGATGAAAACAGAGCAGCCGAAATGCTCAGAGAGGAATTGGGTGAAACTGAAGATTTTACGGAATTTCTGGAATACAATCCATTGTTGGCATCCATTGATATTAAATTAAATCCAGCATACGCTCATCCTGATAGCCTGGATAAATTTGAAAGTACCCTGCAAAATAATCCCAGGATCCATGAAGTGGACATCCGTAAAGATTTGGCCATATTGATCAATGAAAATGTTCGAAAAATAAGTTTCATCATCTTGATTTTTTCTTCCTTGTTGCTCTTCATAGCCATAGGATTGATCAACAACACCATACGCTTGTCCATTTATTCTCATCGATTTTTGATTAAAACCATGCAATTGGTTGGAGCTAAACATTCATTTGTGAGAAAACCATTTGTGGTGAAAGGAATCATTAATGGATTTTTGAGTTCCATTATTGCTATGGTATTGGTGTATGGTGTGCTTTATCTAATTCGACAAAATATTCCTGAATTGGTTAATTTTCAAGACATTACCATGTATATTACGTTGCTTGGGATTGTGATTGGATTGGGTATTTTTATTTCATGGATATCCACTTCCCTGGCAGTTACGAAATACTTAAGAGCAGAAACGGGAGATTTATATTATTAACTTTATCAAATGAGTGAAGAAAACACAAATGATTTTGCCTTTGGCAAAGAGAATTACAAATGGTTAATCATTGGCATTGTTGTATTGATTGTAGGCTTCTTATTGATGGTAGGAGGCGGATCCGATAATCCAAATGAATTTTACAAAGAAGAAATATTCAGTTTTCGCAGAATTACATTGGCACCGATTGTCATTCTTGCTGGATTTGCCACTGTTTTGATTGCCATCATCAAGAAATCCTGATAGCGGTTTATTATGTCTTTTCTTGAAGCGTTAATACTTGGAATCCTCCAGGGATTAACAGAATTTTTACCTGTAAGTTCAAGTGGTCATATTGAATTGGGCAAGGCCATATTAAATGTTCACCCCAAAGATCCTTTGATGTTTTCGGTGGTGGTGCATTTTGCAACGGCCATGAGCACCATCATCATTTACCGAAAAGACGTTGTCAGGATCATTTCCGGATTGACACAATTTAAAAAGAACGAAGAGACCCTTTTTTCACTGAAGATCGTTTTGTCCATGATCCCTGCAGGAATCATCGGTTATTTTTTTGACGATGCCCTGGAAGTATTGTTTAATGAAAACATCGTGTTGGTTGGGAGCATGCTGCTTGTAACTGCTATTTTACTTTTGGTGGCGGAAAAAATTAAATCTTCCGACAAAGAAGTAGGTTTTGGACATGCTATCATTATTGGATTGGCGCAGGCTGTAGCTTTGTTGCCAGGTATTTCCAGGTCTGGGGCCACCATTGCCACTTCACTGATATTAGGAATCAAAAGACCACATGCCGCCCAATTTTCTTTCTTGATGGTTGTTCCATTGATATTTGGAAAAATAGCCAAGGACTTATTGGATGGGAATTTTGGAGGGGACATTCCTGCAATGGTTTTGTTTGCCGGGTTCATTGCTGCATTTGTCACAGGGTTAGTTGCTTGTAAATGGATGGTATACTTGGTGAAGAAAAGTTCGTTGATTGGATTTTCAATTTATTGTTTTGTCGTTGGAATGATTGCTTTGATGTGGTAATCAATAATTTTCCCTCATGCGCTCTGATTTCGTTATTCCTGTTAATAAACCGCTCCATTGGACATCATTTGATGTAGTCAACAAACTGAGGTATAAACTCAAAGAATTTCCATTTGAACATCGCGTGAAGGTGGGGCATGCCGGAACACTGGATCCTCTTGCCACCGGATTGCTGGTAATATGCACGGGAAAATGCACCAAGCAGATTTCCGACATTCAGGAAGGGATGAAAACGTATCGTGGAATTTTTAAATTGGGTAGTACAACACCATCCTATGATCTGGAAACTGAAATTGACAATACTTTTCCAACGTCGCATATAACGAAGCAAATGATTTTGGATACAACTTCTCAGTTTAAAGGTGCAATTGAACAAGTGCCGCCGGTTTTCTCTGCATTAAAAGTAAACGGTAAGAAAGCCTACGAGCAGGCAAGGAAAGGCCAGATGTTGGAAATGAACAGCCGAGAAGTTTTTATTGAAAAATTTGAAATTCATGAAATTCAAGGAGAAGAAATTCATTTTGAACTGATTTGTGGAAAAGGAACGTATGTGAGAAGTCTTGCTTTTGATTTTGGTAAAAAACTGGATAGCGGGGCACATTTGATCCAATTGGAAAGAACGAAAATTGGTTCCTACGAACTTAAAAATGCCATTGAAATAGACGATTTTAAAACATATTTAGAAAAACAGGTATATTCAACTTGAAATAAGAGTTTACTTATTCTCTATATTTCTTTAATTTTGCAACTTTTGTGAATTCCTGGAAAATCATCCAAAGTATAATTTAGCTATATGAAACTCTCGAAGTTTAAATTTAAGTTACCAGAAGATTTATTGGCCGAATACCCTGCTGAACACAGAGACGAGGCAAGACTCATGGTTGTTCATCGTGATTCGGGTAAAATCGAGCACAAAGTGTTTAAAGATGCCATTGATTATTTCAATGACGGAGATATGATGGTCATGAACAATACCAAAGTTTTCCCAGCGAGATTATATGGTAATAAAGAAAAGACAGGAGCCAAAATTGAAGTGTTTTTGCTCAGAGAACTGAATCGTGAAAGTTTATTGTGGGATGTTCTTGTTGATCCTGCAAGAAAGATCAGGATTGGGAATAAATTGTATTTCGGAGATGATGAATTGGTTGCCGAGGTAATTGACAATACAACTTCAAGGGGAAGAACCATTCGATTTTTGTTTGACGGTTCATACGAAGAGTTTAAAGCAACGATTGACCAGTTGGGAGAAACTCCTATTCCAAAATACATCAAAAGAGATGTTGAGAAAAATGATGAAGATTGGTATCAAACCGTTTTTGCTTCAGAAGAAGGTGCTGTAGCTGCACCTACGGCAGGTCTTCACTTTTCCAAGAATTTAATGAAGCGCATGGAAATCAAAGGGATTGACTTCTCTTATATCACGCTTCATGTTGGGCTTGGAACTTTTAGACCGGTGGAGGTAGAGGATTTGACAAAGCATAAAATGGATTCTGAAGAGGTCATCATCACACAAAAAACGGCTGATGAAATCAATGCCAAAAAAATGGCCAGGCAGAAGATATGTTGTGTTGGTACAACATCTATGAGAGCCATGGAATCTTCTGTAAGTACTGAAGGATTGCTCAAACCGTTTAATGGATGGACGAATAAATTCATTTTTCCACCTTATGAATTTAACATTGCTGATTCAATGATTACCAATTTCCATTGGCCAGAGTCAACATTATTAATGATGACATGTGCTTTTGGGGGTTATGATCTAATCATGGATGCTTATCAGCAAGCCGTAAAAGAGAAATATAAGTTCTATTCCTACGGAGATGCAATGTTGATTCTGTAGAAATTTTAACAATTTCCTTTATTTGAAGGAGTTATATAAGTCCTTCTCCCATATTTCTCGTAATTTTCACGTTTGTTAATGGACGGATACCCCAACATGGATCAACCTACCCCTAATGTTGTGCATTCAAGTAAAAAAGACATTCGAAGAATTACGGATGATGAATTGATCAATTTTCTGGAAGGAATTGGCGAAAGAAAATTCAGATCGAAGCAAATTGCCGAATGGTTGTGGAAGAAAAATGTCAGTCAAATTCATGACATGACTAACCTTTCGCAAGAAACGCGACGACATTTAAATGAAGCTTTTGAGTTAAATCGGTTGCACATTTCAGAGGAACAAAAAAGTTCGGATGGCACTGTGAAATCCGCCATCAAATTAAACGATGGTTCGGTTATTGAAGGTGTGTTGATACCAACCACCAAGCGAACCACAGCATGTATATCTTCTCAAGTTGGATGCAGTTTGACATGTAAATTTTGTGCTACGGGATCGTTGAAGTTGAAAAGAAACCTCTTTGCTGATGAAATTGTTGATCAAGTGGTTCTGATCAATAAGCAAGCCAATGAAATGTATGGGAAAAACCTGAACAACATTGTGTATATGGGCATGGGTGAACCATTGCTTAACTATAAACAAGTAATGAAATCGGTAGATATCATTACATCGCCACAAGGTTTGGGAATGTCACCCAGGCGACTTACTATATCCACGGCAGGTATAGCAAAAATGATTCAGAAACTTGGGGATGATCAAACCAAAGTGAATCTTGCATTGTCTCTTCACGCTGCTAATGATACCAAACGGTCTCGGATTATGCCTATCAATGAGACCAATACCCTGGAAAATTTAGGCGTTGCGTTGCGGTATTTTTACGAAAAGACAGGAACGAGAATAACATTGGAGTACATCATTTTTGACAAGTTTAATGACGAAATTATAGATGCTTCCGAATTGGCAACCTTTTGCAGTCAGTTTCCGTGCAAGGTCAATATCATTGAATATAACCCAATTGATAATGGATCATTGAAAGGGGCATCGGATACTAAAATAAATGCGTTTGCCAACCACCTTGAAAAAATGAATATGGTGGTCAATGTCAGACGCAGTCGAGGTAAGGATATTGATGCGGCTTGTGGTCAATTGGCCAACAAAAACAAAGTAGCTTGAGAAATTTACTCACCGTCTTATGTATGATTTTGGCCCTGGACTCATCTGTTCAAGCTCAAGACTCATTGCGTGTGAGTTGGGGGCAAGAAATAGAAGACGATAGAGATTATCAGTTTGTAGAAATTATTGGTTCAACTCCAGCCTACTTTTATACGTTACATTCTTCCAAAAAATTAAACAAAGGGATTCGTGAGTTTGTCATGGAGATTTACGATCAATCTACCTTGTCCAGATTGAACCGAATTAATTTGGTATCCTCAGATCAAGAATTAATTGAATTTGAAAAAGTTTCGGTTTGGAAATCAGGAATTGTGATGATTTACTCCAAACGTGACCATGATTTGGGCAATGTAACCATGTATGCTCGAACGTTTAATGAGAGAGGTGAGAAATCAGGTACTGATGTTAAACTGGAAACCATAAGGGATATAGTGTATGATCAGTCTTCCGGAAAGATCGATATCATTTCTTCCAATGATAAAAGTAAATGGTTAATAGCTTACCCTTATAAGAAAGTAAATTCCGAAAAGGTCATTCTCAAATTGTTGTTGTACGATGATGATTTTGACAAATTGTGGGAACGGGAAATCAAACTTGAATACCTGGCATCAACTTTCAAACGAAAGAAAACCTTACTTGATAATTTCGGCAACATCCATGTAGTGGCTATCACACGGTCGGTGCAAGGATTGGGAAGATTTAATCTCAAAAAGCCAATCAAATCTTGTTTAATTGTTTCCTATAATCACGAGATCAATAAAATCAATGAATTGGAGTTGAATCTTCCGGAAGAATGGATTACCAGTGTTTCTGCCGGATTGGATTCATTGGACAATCTAATCGTTGGCGGCACGTATGCGAGGAAAAACAAAAATGTAATGAACGGAACTTTTTATCTCAAAATTAACCCAGGAGATTTTGAGATATTGGTTCAGAAACTGATTCCTTTTGAACAATCCCTGAAATCAAAACTTGCATTAAATGGTAGAAGATCAAATGTAGAGTTGTTTGAAGAATATTTCTTACGAGAATTTCATGTTCATCAAAACGGAAGTTTGTCGGTCCTGGCTGAAGAATATTATGTAGAAGAAGAATGCATTGAGGATCCAAGAACGGGTCAATTGATCTGCAATTTTGTTTATTATTTCGGAGATATATTGATGTTAAAAATTGGAGAAAATGGAGATCACACTGAAGTTTTTACCATTTCCAAGCTCCAACAATCGCATAATAAAAAGGGCGAATTATCATCATTTGCAGGAGTTCCAACAGACGGTGGCTTTTTGGTAATTTTTAACGACAATTATAAAAATCAAGGTGTAAGATTAAATTCACCATATAAGATTAGAGATTTGAGTAATTTTAACAAGTCCGAAGCCTATATGATGCATGTTCAAAACGAAAAATTGATTGCTGAAAAACCGCTCATTGCCTCAGAAGATGAGAAGTTTGATTTTGTACCTGCATATAATCATATGGATGAGGATTCCATGTTGATTTATATTAGAATCAAGGAAAAAAAATATAAGTTTGGAAAGGTTACCAATTCAATAAATTCCAGCCACTATCGAAGCCATTAAAGACATAGCGCTCAACCTTAAAAAAAGTGGAGCAAAAAAATCGGTGCTGGAATCCATTAAACGGCCCATTGCGGAAGAAATGAATCAGTTCGAAGAACGATTTAAATCTTCCTTGAAAAGTGCTGTTCCATTATTGAATCACATTACACATTACATCATCAAGAGAAAAGGAAAGCAAATGAGACCCATGTTTGTTTTTCTCAGTGCCAGAATGTTTGGCCCCGTGAAAGATGATGCTTATGTGGCAGCTTCGCTCATAGAATTATTGCACACAGCAACGCTAGTACATGACGATGTGGTTGATGATGCATACAAACGCAGAGGTTTTTTTAGCATCAATGCCATTTGGAAAAATAAAGTGGCTGTTTTGGTGGGTGATTATTTACTTTCCAAAGGACTGCTTTTATCCATTGAAAATGAACAGTATAAATTGCTTCAAATTGTTTCCAGGGCAGTAAAAGAAATGAGTGAAGGAGAATTGCTGCAAATGGAAAAAACCAGAAGGTTAAACATTGAAGAATCGGTTTATTTCGATATCATCCGACAAAAAACAGCTAGTTTGATTGCAGCTTGTTGCGCCAGTGGAGCTGCCGCAGGAAATGCAAATGATGAGGATATTGAAAAAATGAGGTTGTTTGGTGAGTATGCCGGAATGGCTTTCCAAATCAAAGATGACTTGTTTGATTATGGTGAAGGAGGAGATATTGGTAAACCTGAAGGCATTGACATCAAAGAAAAAAAATTGACATTGCCGTTGATCTATACCTTAAACTCAGTAGATCATAAGACCAGAAAACATTTGATTGGCATTGTCAAAAATCACAACAAGAACAAAGACAAAGTGAAAGAAGCCATTCAGCTTGTCGTTGAGAATGGTGGAATTGAATATACTATAAAGGTGATGCAGGAATTTCAGCAAAAGGCACTTGACGTTTTGTTTCAATTTCCGGAATCAGAGGCCAGAAATAGTATAGAGCAGATGGTAAATTTTACCGTAAATCGAAATATTTAATTTTTATGTTCGGAATTTCCGAAAAGAAGAGCCACTGGACTACAACTGTCCTGAGTTGGGGAATCATTTTTATCATGGTTTCTTGTTCAACAAAGGTTGAAAATAATGAAGTAAAAACGTATTTTGATAATGGAAAGTTAAAACGACTCGAACGATATGAAGGCTCTGGAGAAACAAGGGTTAAGATCTATGAAGAGCAATATTATGACAATGGTATTCTTCGGGTTAAAGGAGCTTTCAAAAAAGGAAAGAGACATGGTGATTGGAAGGTGTGGTATGCAAGCGGAAGATTATGGAGCGAAGGATCTTATGTCGAAGGAATAAGGCAAGGCTATTCCAGGGCCTATTATGAATCTGGAATCATTCGAATGGAAGGGGATTACATAGACGATAAGCAAGTGGGACTTTGGCTTTTTTGGGATGAAAATGGCCAACTTGCTCACAAAGAAAATTTTAAATGATAAAAGAAACAGATGTACAATCCGTGTTGGACGCTTCAAGAATAGATGAAGTGGTAGGCGATTTTGTACAGCTGAAAAAAAGAGGTGCCAACTACCTTGGTTTGTGTCCTTTTCATGATGAGAAAACGCCTTCCTTTGTGGTATCTCCTGCCAAAGGAATTTACAAATGTTTTGGATGTGGAAGAGCTGGGAATGCCTCTAAATTCTTGATGGATCATGAGCAAATTTCATTTCCGGAAGCCATCCATCACCTTGCAAATAAATACAATATCCAAATTGAAGAAGAGGCGGTTACGGAGGAACGTAAAAAGGAAATCAGCGAACGAGAATCACTCTTTATCATCAACAACTTTGCAATATCCTATTTCCAGGAGCAGATGAATCAGACCGATGAAGGCAAGGCAATTGCTTTATCGTATTTTAATGAAAGAGGTTACAGGGAAGATACCATTGAAAAATTTCAACTGGGCTATTGCAGTGAACAATGGGATGGATTCACCACCTCAGCTTTGGAGAAAGGTTATGACATCAAGAGATTGGAAGAAACCGGGCTGACCATTGTCAAAGAAGAAAAGAAGTTTGATCGATTTCGCAATCGGGTCATATTCCCCATTCACAATGTTAGTGGAAAAGTCATTGGTTTTGGAGGAAGGGTGTTATCATCATCGTCTCAACAAGCCAAATACCTCAATTCACCGGAATCCATCATTTTTAATAAAAGTAAAAACCTATATGGTTTACACTTGGCGAAAAATGAAATTGTCAAGCAGGATTTGTGTTATGTGGTTGAGGGTTATACAGACGTCATTTCTCTTGCACAATCGGGTATTCAAAATGTGGTTGCGCCGTTGGGAACTGCACTTACAGAAGAACACCTGGTATTGATCAGAAGGTATACTGAAAACGTTACCCTGTTATTTGATGGTGATGCTGCCGGTATTAAAGCAGCCAATCGTTCCATTGATATGGCTTTGGAGCAAGGATTAAATGTTCGGTTAATTGCTTTTGAGGAAGGACAAGATCCCGATTCATTTGCCATGAATCATACAAGTGATGAAATAACTGATTTCTTGCAAAACAAGTCAATGGACTTCATTGCCTTCAAGGAATTCAGCACGGATATTGGCGATGATCCTATTCGGAAAGCCAGGTTCATAAAAGAGATCGCAAGTTCACTTGGACTCATAGCAGATACCATAAAACGCAGTGTTTACATCCAAATGATTGCCGAAAAATTCGGCATTGATGAAAGCATTTTAATTTCTGAAGTCAATTATTTACGGCGAAAGAAAAGAAAGAAAAGTCAAGGAGGATCAGAGCAAGAAGAAGAAATTGCCATACCGGTTCAACAAGATGCCAATGCCTCTTTCAAGAAATGGAACAATGCAGAAGAACGACTGGAGCACATTGAAAATGACCTTATTCGTCTTATCATCAATCATGGGCATGAAAATATTCATGTAAAAATATCCAGAGAAGGTCCTATTGATGAAATCATTTATCCTGTTGGATTCTTCATTATTGAACAATTGTTGAATGATGATATTTCATTTAAAAATGAAGAGTACAATGTATTGGTTAAGGAATGCATTGCAGCATTGGAAGCAGGAATGATTCCAGATACTGCTTATTACCTCAATCATCCAGCTGAAACCATTACACATTTAGCCAGCAGCATGGTAATTGCTCAACATGAGTTAAGTGAAAATTGGTGGAAAAAACACAAAATTCATACGCAAATAGAGGAAGAGAACTTATATCGTTCTGTGACAAGAGTTATACTGGCGCTCAAAAATCTTGTTGTTCATCATCAATTGGATGATTTGTCCAATCGAATGAAAGATGCGTTGAGTGAACCTGAAAAGGAGGAGTTGTTGAAGTACCACATGAGGTTGACTTCCGTGAAAAAAATCATTGCAAACAAACAAGGAACCACAATAACCAGATAATATGGATTGGTTAAAAGACCTGTTGGAATTTAAAATAATTGACATCAGTGGTCACTCATTGAGCATTTTCCAATTGCTTTTATTGATTGTTATTCTTATCGTAACACGTGTTTTGGTGAAAATGGTTGATCTGTTTATCAACCGAAGAATTGCGCCGAAATACGACATTGACGAAGGCAAGAAATTTGCGATTCTTAAACTCATCAATTACCTCATTTATCTGGTTGCCTTTGTACTCGGATTGGAATCATTGGGGTTTGATATTTCCATTCTGTTAGCCGGTTCTGCTGCGTTATTGGTAGGTATTGGTTTTGGATTACAAGAAGTTTTTAAAGATTTGATTTCAGGCTTGATATTGTTGTTCGAAGGAAGCCTTAAAGTAGGAGATGTGATTGAGGTAGACAATTTGGTAGGGTTGGTGAAAGAAATTAATATAAGGACATCTAAGATTCGTACACGTGATGGCATCATCATCATTGTTCCCAACTCCAATTTTATCAATGAGAAGGTGATTAACTGGAGCAATGGAAACAAATTGACAAGATTTCATGTCAATGTAGGTGTTGCGTACGGTTCGGATGTGGACAAGGTAAGTCAACTTTTGTTACAGGCAGCTGCGAATAATGAAAACATTTCAGGGAGACCGAAAGCGTTTGTGCGATTTGCAGATTTTGGCAGCTCTTCGTTAGATTTTAAATTATTCTTTTGGACCGAGCAAGTTTGGCGTATTGAAAACACCTTAAGTGAACTGAGGTTTGACATTGACAAATTGTTTCGGGAGCATGGTGTTACCATTCCTTTTCCTCAAAGGGATTTGCACATTAAAACAGACAATACTGGTAGGGGAGGGGTATAAGAAAAACGGGCGAATACTCGCCCGTTAATAACCAAACTAACCTATGAATAACTCTACATCGTAAAGTTGATACTAAAGTATACCCATGGACTTGCTTGTGCATGAGGGAATTTGGTAAATTGAAAATTTAAGGGAATCCCTTAGTCTATAGGACGGGCATCAAAAACCGGTCTACGAATTCGCGTACACAACCGCCACCTCCGGGTTTGCTGAGAATAACCTGACTGATTTCTTTGATCTCATCAACCGCATCAGAAGGGCAGGCAGATAATCCAACACTTTTTAAGACAGGTTTATCATTGATATCATCACCAATGAATGCCACGTTGTGAAGTGCTATGTTTAGTTCTTCACACCATTTGGTTAAAGTGTCCATTTTAGGTTGTGTACCTACATGAACATGTTGAATACCAAACAAGTCAGCCCTGTTTTGAATGATATTTTTATTGTACCCTGAACTAATGATGCCTACCTTGAAATCTTTCTTCTTCAGTTCCTTGAGGCTCATACCATCTTTGGTATTGAACTTTTTATGCTCATCACCAGTCTCGGAATAATACATGCCTCCATCCGTCATTACACCATCAATATCCAAAACCAAAAATTTGATATCAGAAACCGGCAGTGTTTCAATTTTTCTCAAATCTTCATAAAACAACTTGTGCACTGGAACTCCAGACTTCTCAGTTATTTCAGTCACTTCCGAGCTGCTGAAAGTAGCGCCTCCGGCAATTTCGTTTAGCCGATCCTGGGAAATGGAAAACTGATAAATTCCTTTTTCAAGGAGGTATGTTAGATTCTCAGCAAACATGTTAAATGATGGTACGATTTACAGCAGATGCAATGTTTTGCAATGTAGACATAAGTGCTCTAAATTCATCGTGATCCAATTGTTGTGATGCATCTGACAAAGCTACCGCAGGGTTAGGGTGAACTTCAATCAATAAACCATCAATGCCCATAGCGGTACATGCTCTTGCCAAATCGGCCACGCCGTAACGGTACCCCATAGCATGACTTGGATCTAAAACGATAGGAAGATTGGTGTATTCTTTCAAAAATGCAACACCACAAAGATCCAGGGTAAACCTGGTTTTTGTCTCAAATGTGCGAATACCTCGTTCACATAAAATAACATTGTCATTTCCGCCACTTAATATGAATTCCGCCGTTTGAACAAATTCCTGAAGGGTGGTGCCAAATCCTCGCTTCAACAAAACCGGTTTATTGGTTTTTCCACATCTCCTTAGAATTCCATGGTCATACATCGATTTAGCACCGATTTGAATGATGTCAGCATATTCAATGATGTCTTCAATATGCGTAGCATCCCGAACTTCGGTAATGATGTTCAGCCCATATTTATCGCGCATTTTAGCCAGCAGCTTTAATCCTTCCAATCCCAAACCCTGGAAGCTATATGGTGATGTTCGAGGTTTGTAACAGCCAGCACGAAGTGTGCCTATGTTCAATTCTTTCATCAATTCAGCAGATTGGGTAATCTGCTCCTCTGATTCTACTGAACACGGCCCTCCAATGACCATTGTATTTCCTGTTTTTCCTCCAATTTTGGAAGAACCAATGGTAATCTCTCGTGTATCAGATAAGTAATTTCGACTGGCCAGCTGAATATCATTTTCAAATGCAAAAACCTGATCCACCATGGCGTCGTATTTCGAATCCAGTGTTTTCATGCTGGAAGAACTTACCAGCACATGTCCATTGGGTTTAGCAATATGTATGGCTTTTATTTCTTCAGCCATCTGACGAACTTGCTGTTCATCAACATTGGATTTTAGGTGTACTATCATAATTCTCCTTTGATCAGGTTTAAGAAAACCACTGCACCGGTCAAATGTTTTTGATCATTCACCACCGGTAAATAGGTAATCGTTTTATCTGAAGATTTGACAAACAATAGTAAATCTTCAACGGTCATTTCTTCGTTTATGGTTATTGGATGTTCATTAATCAGCGATTCAGATTTGATTTCATTCAAATCTTCCAAATGTGCCATCAATCCCTTTCTCACATCAGCATTGCTGATGATTCCCTTTAATATTCCACCTTCCTCTTGAATCAATGTGAATCCCAACTTTCCAGCATCAATGCTTCTCAAGATCGAAGAAAATGAAAAAGCATCTCCTTTCAGAATCGGTAATTCCTCATTGGTTCTCATAAAATCTTTTACCAAATAATGTGATTCAACATCCCTTGTTCTCAAATTTAACAACGCTGCACCAACGGTTGAATTAAAAAGGTATGAGCCAACTACGGATGAGGCAACACCCATGTTTCTCAAAATAAAAGACACTTCTGCATTCACCCCACCATCCACACGGATCTCAGTGGATGGAAATTTCCTCCGAAAATCTCTAATCTTTCGAAAATTATTCTGATTAAATCGCCCTCCACTTTGCCCGGGAGTAGTGGCCATGAATAATATAAATTCACATGAGTTCACATATTCATCAAAAACATCAATCTCTGTGTCTGAGGTAATGGACATCCCAAATTTGGTATTATCCAATTGTGGAAACTCTATGACCTTTGTAAGATTCTCATATTGAAACGTCACAAACTCAACTTGATGTTTTTCAATGGCATCAAAGTACTTTTCCGGTTCATCGGAAATAATGTGAAGGTCAATGGGTGTTTTACTCATTTCACGAATGCTGTCAATGTCTTGAAACACTGACATATCATCGTTACAATCCACATGGAAATAATCTACTCCATGTTCATCCAATTCATGGATAATCTCTTTGAGATTTTGATTCTTACTGGAATATATGGATGCTGAAATCTTCATGCCGAATTGCATGCAAATTTATCAATCTAGCTGATGCAAGCACTACTTTATTTTGAAAATATGGTGAACGAAATGGTTATAACTTAAATCCAACCACGGTAATGTCATCAACCTGCTCTTCATCTTGCTTCCAATCATCCATTTCTTGCCTGAGTCTTTCGTATTGATCGGATAAACTTTCTTTATGAATATCCATCAATAGATTTTTGAAATTTTTGGTCATATACTTCTTTTGCTTTTCTCCACCAAATTGGTCTACGTATCCGTCACTAAACATGTAAAACAAATCATCTTTAGAACATTCAATTTCATGCAAGGTGTAATTCCTGTCGTATTCGTAATGGTCGCCACCTACTGGATGTTTGTCACCATTAATGACTTTTAACTCACCATTTTGAACATAAAATAATGGTCTGAACGCACCTGAAAAGCTGATTTTGGAATTGGTCTCATCAACCACACATAACGCCACGTCCATGCCGTCTGTTGATCGTTCTTCACTGAAACGTTTAAAGGCGTCAATCAGTCGTTTATTCAATTCAATGAGGATTTCATTGGCAGGTCGATTCGGATTTTCAGTAACAATGTTGTTTAATAAACTATTGCCTAGTAAGGATAGGAACGCCCCAGGTACCCCATGTCCCGTACAATCAATTGCAGCAATCACATGTTTTGAAGATCCGTTGGAATTGAAATGACGGTAGTAATAAAAATCTCCGCTAACAATGTCCTTTGGTAGGTACAAAACGAAAGAATTCGGGAAATACTTATTTACGTGTTTATGGTCTGGTAAAATGGTTTTCTGAATTTTTCGAGCATAACGTATACTATCGGTAATGTCCTTATTTCTTTTTCGAATAATGTTATTTGATCGTTCCAGATCTTGTTTAATGGATTCTTCTTCATCCAGAATTTTCTTGAGAAAATAATAAAGGATAACACCAACAATGGTGAGCATAATAAAAGCAATGAGCACATTCTTAAACAGATTCAAACGTGCTTGGGCAATAAATTCCTGAAACGGAAGATCTACCTGAATCACCCCGCTCACTTCTCCTTCGGCATCTTTTACCGGAGTAAATGCCGATAACCAAATGCCATTTTCATCTTCATAGGCATGCACTACTCCTCCAGTTTTATAATGCTTCCTCAGCTCTTCCGGAGGATGTTCGTATAGATGTCTGAAATATGGATTTTCACCTGAAGTGACGCCGAAATAAAAGTTGTCCGTTATTGAATCATATGTGAGTGTATAGATGTCAGTAGGCAACTCATTTAATTCGGCTGCCTTTCTCAAAATTTCATATTGTTCTCGATAGTAAGCATCTTGCTTTGGTGCGTAAATGTCATTCCTTTCGGGATACATTTCCATGAGCATTTTCAGCATGGTTCCGTTCATTTGAACAGAAAGTGTATTGGAGATACTTTTTAATCGCTTGAGTAGATTTTTCTCAGCTTGATGAATCTGAATATTGTAAATGTTAGCAATGAAATAGCTTGCGATAATCACGTATGCTACAAACACCGTAATCAAGATGCTATTGGTAATGTTCTTTAGAATGGTTTTCATTGCGAGCTGTCCAAATTGACTCCTAAAAAGTTATCAATTCTTTGAATACGTAAAGAAACAAAAAATGTTATCTGAAGATTTAAGAATTTTAGAATACTTGGTTTGTTGGCAATCTGATATGATTCAAATTTGTATAACAAATATCGCAACAAACTGAATTTCAATTGATTGAAATTAAAAACACGCCAAATAGTTCATTTAGCGTGTTGAAAATCAATACTTTAGGATTCCTTTTTCTCATCAACTTAGGGTGAATAAACACCAAGGTATGATGCTAAGAATAAGGTATTAGTGCACGTCTTTAGCGGCCAGGTATCTTTCTGCATCAAGTGCGGCCATACATCCTGTTCCGGCAGCAGTTACCGCTTGACGGTATATTTTATCGGCGGCATCTCCGGAAGCAAATACTCCATCAACATTGGTTTTGGTACTTCCGGGAGTAACTTTTAAGTATCCGGTCTCATCCATTTCTAACCAATCTTTGAATATTTCAGTATTAGGTGTGTGACCTATGGCAACGAAGAAACCAGTTACATCCAAGGAAGATTCCTCGTTCGAAACATTATTTTTGATTTTTACACCGGTTACGGTTTGGTCACCTAAAACTTCCACAGTTTCTGTGTTAAACAGAACTTCAATATTAGGTGTATTTTCAACACGATGTTGCATGGCTTTCGATGCTCTGAATTCATCACGTCGAACAAGCATCGTAACCTTCTTACATAATTTGGCCAGGTATGTTGCTTCTTCACAAGCCGAATCACCGGCACCAACAATGGCTACTTCCTGATCTCTAAAAAAGAATCCATCACAAACGGCACACGCAGAAACGCCAAATCCATTCAATCGCTGTTCAGATTCAAGACCCAACCACTTAGCAGAAGCTCCGGTAGAAATGATAATGGTATCGGCAATGATCTCATCTTTATCATCTATGGTCACTTTGTGTTTTGGTCCTGAAAAATCAACTTTTGTAATCATGCCTCCGCGAACATCCGTCCCAAAACGTTCTGCTTGCTTTTGAAAATCAATCATCATTTCAGGTCCCTGAGTACCTTCAGGATACCCCGGATAGTTTTCAACTTCCGTAGTGATGGTTAATTGACCTCCTGGTTGCAAACCTTGATACAATACCGGTTGTAAATCTGCTCTAGCAGCATAAATGGCGGCCGTGTAACCCGATGGTCCCGCTCCTATGATTAAACACTTTACTTCTTCTGGACTATTCATGATGTATTTATGTAATGAATTAGAGCGCAAATTTAAGCTTCTTTATCTTTTGAAAGTCATTCAAAAATGAATAATATCAATATCCTTGAAAAGCTATGCATGCATAACAATATTTTTATATCTTTGAGAGACACCAGCTTTCTATGAACGCAGAGCAATCTTTTGATTTTTACATTAAATCCACCTGGTTGGCCATATCAAAAATGTACAACCAAATTGCTGCCACGCACAATTCAACTCAAGCACATGGGTTTGTGCTCATCAGCATAGACAAGGAAGAAGGGACTCCTTCAACCAAGATTGCTCCATTATTAGGAATGGAACCAACGGGTCTTTCAAGAATATTAAAAACCTTAGAAGAACAAGGTTTCATTTATCGTCAGAAGGATGATCACGACAAGCGAATTATTCGTATTTTCTTAACTGAAAAAGGTCTTGAAAAAAGAAAGATTGCTGTAAGTGCTGTTAAAGGTTTCAATGAACATTTGATGAATTGCATATCGCAGAAACATTTCGAAATCTTCAAACAAATAATGGATGTTGCCGGACAATGTGTAGAAGATTATAAATCAAAAAAATTGGCAGAAATACAATCTAATGAGCAGAACAATTAAAAAAGTAGCCGTCTTAGGTTCAGGAATTATGGGTTCAAGAATTGCATGTCACTTTGCAAATGCAGGAGTGGAAGTGCTTCTTCTTGATATTGTTCCAAAAGAGCCTACTGACAAGGAAAAAGCTAAAAATCTTACGCTTTCAGACAAAGTAGTTCGCAACAGAATCGTCAATGATGCGCTGACTTCAACATTGAAATCCAAACCATCGCCCATTTATTCCAAAAAGTTCATAAATCGTATTTCTACCGGAAATCTCGACGATGACCTTGCCAAAATTTCCGAGGCGGATTGGATCATTGAAGCAGTCATTGAAAATCTCAACATCAAAAAGCAATTATTCGAGAACGTAGAAAAACATCGCAAGCCAGGAACCATCATTTCAACGAATACTTCGGGAATCCCTGTTAAATCGATGCTTGATGGTCGTAGTGATGATTTCAAGAAGCACTTCTGTGGAACGCATTTTTTTAATCCTCCACGATACCTTCAATTGTTGGAGATTATTCCTTCTGATTCAACAGACCCTTCCATAATCGATTTTTTAATGAATTATGGAACCGTCATGCTTGGAAAAAAGACGGTTTTATGTAAAGACACACCTGCTTTTATTGCTAATCGTATAGGTGTTTTTTCCATCATGTCTATCTTTCATTTAATCAATGAAACAGGTTTGTCAGTTCAGGACATGGATGCCCTTACCGGTACGGTCATCGGGCGACCAAAATCTGCCACTTTTAGAACATGTGATGTGGTGGGTCTGGATACATTGGTGCGTGTGGCAAACGGATTGGTGGACAACTGTCCTGAGGATGAAGCGATAGATATGTTCAAACTACCAGATTACATCACTAAAATGGTGGAGAATGACATGTTGGGATCAAAATCCGGACAGGGATTTTATAAAAAAGTGAAGGAAGATGGGAAAAAATCCATTTTGAGCTTGAACCTCAAAACACTTGAATACGAGAAATCGGACAAGAAAAAATTCGATGTCATTAAAAAGGCCAGAGAAACTGATAGTCTTGCTGAAAGACATAAAATATTGGCGAATGATGAGGGAGAAATAGGTGCATTTTTCAGAAAATCATTTGCCGGACTTTTTGCCTATGTGGCAAATCGTATCCCTGAGATTTCAGATGAGGTATACCGAATAGACGATGCGGTGAAAGCTGGATTTGGATGGAGATTGGGCCCTTTCGAAATTTGGGATGCTGTTGGATTTCAGGATGGCCTGGGTTGGATAAAAGAACATGGATTTTCCATTCCCAAATGGATCGATGATATGGCATCTGCCAGTAGTTCATCCTTTTATGCCACTGAAAACAACCAATTGGCTGTTTTTGACCCGCAAAAGAAGGTATTTTCAACTATTTCCGGAACAGAACATGTGTTGAAATTATCTGCGTTGAAGGATAAGGTAATTTGGGAAAATTCAGGTGTGACCATTACAGATTTAGGAGATAAGATCATCAATGTGGAATTCCATACCAAAATGAATACTCTGGGAGCAGATGTGGTGATGGGAATAAACAAAGCATTGGATTTGGCTGAGGAGTCCTATCATGGATTGGTGATGTACAATGACGGTGACAATTTCACTGCAGGTGCTAATGTAGGTATGATATTTATGATGGCGGTTGAACAAGATTTTGATGAATTGAATTTGGCCGTAAAGACCTTTCAAGACACGGTGATGCGGTTGAGGTATTCTTCCATTCCCGTTGTGCTTGCTCCTCATAATTTAGCGTTGGGGGGAGGTTGTGAAATGAGCATGCATGCAGACAAAGTAGTTGCTCATGCTGAAACTTATATGGGATTAGTTGAGTTTGGTGTCGGTGTGATTCCAGGGGGAGCAGGTACGAAAGAATTTGCATTGAGGACATCCGATGAATTTCATGATGGAGATATTCGCATCAACACACTTCGCAATCGATTTTTGACCATAGGACAAGCCAAAGTTTCAACTTCTGCAGTAGAAGCATTTGAATTGGGATACCTAAGGCATGGAGTGGATGAAATTGTGATGAGTCGGGAGTTACACCTGAATGCTGCAAAAGAAGCTGCCCTTCAATTGTGGGAACAGGGTTATGCGCCTCCGGTTAAAAGAAATGATATTCTGGTGTTAGGAAATGAAGGACTTGGTATTGTATATGCCGGAGCAAATTCGATGCGATCAGGAAATTATATTTCAGATCATGATCAATTGATTTCTGAAGAATTGGGATATGTATTGTGTGGAGGAGATCTTTCCGAACCTACCAAGGTATCGGAGGATTATTTATTGAAACTGGAAAGGGAAAAATTTGTGGGATTGTGTCAGACCAGGAAGACACTGGAACGATTAGAAAGTCTGGTGAAAAACGGTAAAATTTTAAGAAACTAAAAATATGGACGCGTATATAGTTGCAGGATACAGAACAGCGGTAGGTAAGTCGGGTAGAGGAGGTTTTCGATTTACAAGACCTGATGACTTGGCAGCGGATGTTGTGAAATACATGATGGAACAGCTGCCGCAGGTTGATAAAGAACAAATCGATGATGTTATAGTTGGAAATGCTACACCGGAAGCCGAACAGGGCTTAAACGTTGGTCGAATGATTTCCTTAATGGGTCTGGATACCGTCAAGGTTCCCGGAATGACTGTGAACAGATATTGTTCTTCAGGATTGGAAACCATTGCCATTGCTGGTTCTAAAATAACTGCTGGCCTGGCTGATTGTATCATTGCCGGAGGAGTGGAAAGTATGTCTCCCATTCCATTTGGTGGATGGCGAATTGTTCCACATCCAAAAGTTGCCAAAGAAAATCCAACCTGGTATTGGGGAATGGGATTGACCGCAGAGGCAGTGGCCAGGGAATTTAATGTTTCTAGGGAATCACAGGATGAATTTGCACTTGAGTCAAATAAGAGAGCCGTTTCTGCCATTGAGGAAGGAAAATTTAAAGATGAAATAGTTCCCATAAAGGTTTTCCAAAAGAAACTGGATGAAAACGAATTAGTGAAAAATGTGGAGTATACGGTCGATCAAGATGAAGGTCCGAGAAAAGATACTTCCATGGAGGCACTTTCCAGATTGAGACCCGTATTTGATCAAAAAGGAACGGTCACTGCAGGAAATGCTTCTCAAACTTCTGATGGAGCTGCGTTTGTTATGGTGATGTCAGAAAAAAAAGTCAAAGAATTGAACCTAACCCCAATTGCCCGTTTGGTTTCTTATGCCGTGGTAGGTGTTGAACCAAGAATAATGGGAATAGGTCCAATTGAGGCAATTCCTGCCGTATTGAAAAAGTCAGGAATGAAGCAACAGGATATTGATTTAATTGAATTAAATGAAGCTTTTGCGTCGCAATCATTGGCCGTAATTCGTGAATTGGGATTAAACCCTGACATCGTAAATGTCAATGGAGGAGCAATTGCTCTTGGTCACCCACTTGGTTGCACCGGGGCGAAACTCTCTGTGCAGATTTTTAATGAATTGAGAAGAAGAAATAAAAAGTACGGTATGGTAACTATGTGCGTGGGAACCGGGCAAGGAGCTGCCGGAATTTTTGAATTGTTAAACTAAAAACAAAACGCTATGTCCACATCAAATGATCCGATTAAAGGTGGTGAATTTTTAATTCGCAAAACTGACCCGAAAGACATTTTTATCGCAGAGGAATGGAATGAAGAAGAACGCATGATTGCGCAGACATGCCTGGATTATATCGAACAGGAAATCAGTCCGAAGTTGGATGAAATTGACAGCATGAAAGAAGGGTTGATGCCTGATTTAATGAAAAAAGCCGGAGAACTTGGACTTTTAGGAATATCTGTTCCTGAGAACCTCGGTGGATTTGGTAAGGATTTCAATGTATCCATGTTGTCAGCGGAATGCACGGGTGCAGGACATTCCTTTTCTGTGGCTATTTCAGCACATACGGGAATTGGCACTTTGCCCATCTTATATTATGGCAATGAAGAGCAACGAAATAAGTACATACCAGGTTTAGCAAGTGGTGAATTATTGGGATGTTACTGCCTGACAGAACCGGGTTCCGGTTCAGATGCAAATTCCGGAAAAACCAAAGCGGTATTATCAGAGGACGGTAAGCATTACATTCTCAATGGGCAGAAAATGTGGATTACCAACGGTGGATTTGCGGATGTCTATACCGTTTTTGCAAAAATTGATGACGATGAGAATTTAAGTGCATTCATTGTAGAAAGAGATTTTGAAGGGCTATCCTTAAATCCTGAAGAGAAGAAATTAGGTATCAAAGGTTCTTCCACAGTTCAGGTATTTTTTAATGATTGTAAAGTGCCGGTTGAAAACATGCTTTCTAAAAGAGGTAATGGTTTCAAAATTGCATTGAACATTTTGAACATTGGACGAATCAAATTAGCTGCAGCCACATTGGGGGCAGCCAAATCAATTATCAATCAAACGGTTCAGTATGCCAATGAACGAAATCAGTTTGGTCGACCAATTTCAAAATATGGAGCTATTCGATACAAAATATCTGAACAGTGTATTCGAACTTATGCACTTGAAGCGGCTTTGTATAGATGTGGAAGAAATATTACGGACCGGAAATTGAGCAATATTAAAGATGGAATGGAAGAAAGCCAGGCTTTGCTGAAAGCGGTGGAAATGTTTGCCACAGAAGCTGCCATGCTTAAAGTGAATGGTTCTGAAGTAGTGGATTATGTAATTGATGAAGGAATACAAGTGTATGGAGGAATGGGATATTCTGCAGAGGCCCCCATGGAAAGAGCGTACCGCGATGCTCGAATAAATCGAATTTTTGAAGGGACCAATGAAATCAACAGAATGTTGACGGTAGATATGTTGCTTAAAAAAGCAATGAAAGGAGAGCTGGATTTATTGGGTCCTGCCAAAAAAGTCCAAGATGAACTCATGTCCATTCCGGAAGCCGTTGAAGCAGGAGATGAATTTAGTTCTCTATCGGTTGTTATTGAAAACTTCAAGAAGTTGGTGTTGGTAACTGCTGGAGCGGCGGCTCAGAAATTAATGACACAATTAGCTAAGGAACAAGAAGTGCTTATGAATGTCGCAGATATGTGCATTGATACCTACATTTCCGAATCCGTTCTTTTACGAATTCAAAAATTAGCCGATGCCGGAGGGGCAGATCTTGATCAAAAGAAAGACATTTTAAGAGTGCAGGTATATGAGGCTGCAGCACGAATCCAAAAAGCCGCCACTGATGCCATATATTCTTTTGCTGAAGGTGACGAACAAAAAGGTTTACTTATGGCGGTTAAGCGATTTACCAAAACACAGGCGTTTAATGTCAAGGAATCAAGAAGAAACATTGCAGCCTTGGCCATCGAGAAAAATGCCTACTGCTACGGTTGATTTCCCGGTTTCCATTTGATGCTGCAACCTGTACTTGGAATCTGATTTGTAGGCAGAGCAGAACCATTGATCAGGCAATCCAACGCATGGCGTAAATCCTCCCCGGTGACAGGGTTTGAATTTCCCGGACGAGAGGAATCCAACTGACCGCGATATACGCACGAAAAATCAGCATCAAACAGGTTGAATTCAGGGGTGCAAGCCGCTTGGTAAGCTTTGGCAATTTCTTGACTTTCGTCGTACACGTATGGAAATGAAAAACCAACTTCAGCTGCCAATCGTTTCATGTTTTCGGGACTATCGTCAGGATATCTTTCGACATCATTGGCATTGATAGCTACAAAATCAATTCCTTTTTCTGCATATTCTGTTGCAATACGAGCTATTTCATCAATTACATGCAAGACATATGGACAATGATTGCAAATGATCATCACCACAATTCCCTTGGATAGTTTCGTGTCATGAAGGGTGTAATTGCTATTATCCAACACATTGGGTAGCGTAAAATTGGGCGCTTTAAATCCTAAAGGAATCATTGGTGTTCCAGCTAATGCCATATCAAGGTTGTTGTTGTTTTCTTGAAAATAAAAATAATAACCGCATCGAATTTCTAAAAATAAAATAAGACCATCGGTTGGATAGCTTTTTAAAAAATGTTCGTGATTTATTGTGCAATTCAGAATCTACTTCAACACATTCATTTTTGATAATGCCATCGAGTGTATCACGAAGATTTTGATTCAATTTTTCATCCACAATTTCAAGGTTCAATTCGATGCTTTCAAATGCACTTAAAAAATTGATATTAAAGGAGCCAACGGTTGTCCAATAGTCATCCATAACCGCAATTTTCCCATGCAACACAGAAGGCTTCCATTCAAAAATTCTCACTTTATTTTGAAACAACCAACTATATAAATTTTCAGATGCTCCTTTAGCAAAACGGACATCGGAAACGTGGGTTAGTATCACTTTAACATCCACTCCACGTTGGGTGGCTTGTCGTATTCGTTTTCTCAATCGTCTGCCCGGCAAAAAATAACTTCCCAATAAAATGACCGATTTTTCAGCCACATCAAGCACTCGATGATAACTTTTGATAATTTCAGTTCTTCCTCGCAACCAATCATTTACATTGACTTTTACCATGGAATGATGTGCTTGAGGAAATTGAATGCTCTTTTGTTGCAGGTTTTTCACAGAGAGTTGAGGAAATGGATTTTGCCATACCTCTTGACATCGCTGTCTTAACAATTCCGCAGGTGGGCCTTTAACTACCACACCGAAATCCAGCCAAGCCGGACTATTTTTTGTGTCATTATATCGGTCGGCCAGATTCATTCCACTTACTACGCCAAACTCATTGTCAACCACCAGAACTTTGTGATGCAGTCGGCGACCAAGTTCCATGTTGCTAATGGTAATAATGGGTTTGAACCAACGAAATTCAATTCCATGTTCCTGAATGGATTGTATTAAATTTTTGGGCAGATTGGATGAGCCAAATGCATCTAACATTAAATAGATTTTCACCCCTCGGTTGGCCGCTTCGTAAAGTGCCGTGATTATAGAGATTCCAGTAACATCGGCATCCAGAATGTAGGTTTGCAACAGAATTTCACGCTGAGCAGAACGAATAATCTCCAAAAATCTATCGAAAAATTCTTTACCGCCTCGAAGTAATTCTATTTGTTGGGTTGGTAGAAATTGCTTGTAAACAGCATTATTCATTTGAGCGCGGTTAATTCTGTCTTGACTTTTCAAAAAAGAAATATCGCAGATCGATGGTCAGGTAACTGCCATTGAGGGGAACTTCAAAAATCCTGTCAAAATTATTAGTGCCTTCTTCACGATAGCTGAGCAATACATCCGCCATGTCCGTGAAGGGTTGATGGAAAGAACTTCCTATATAGAGATAACCACTTTTTTTGGTTCTCCATTCAACTCCCAAGTTGGAAATAAAAGCGGTTTGAATCCACTTTCGTTCAAGAATTCCAATTTCATATCCCTCGTTATTGGCCACCAGACCTCCAGTGGGGTACAAGTCCAAAGAAACCCCGAGGGAAACATTACCATAAATTTGATCTCCCAGTCGAAGAAAAACCATTCCGGAAACAGGAATCTCATACCCTTCAAATCGAATGCGTTCAGTGAAATCAGGTATAGAATCGTTCAATACATCAAAGTCATATTTCCGCGCTACATAATTTAATCCTGTTTCCAGGGACCATACATCTGTGATTCTGTGACGAATGACCATTCCAATATTGAAACCAACTTTAGGGTCAATTTGAAGGTCTATTCCATCCCCTGTGATTAATTCACTACCGGTATTCAAAAAAGAAAAAGGAACAATCGGTTTTACCTGAACACCAAAAAGTGTTTTAGGGGTCTTAGTTTGGGCTTGAGTTATGTTCGACATGAACAAGAAGCACAATACACCCAGGCGTACAAAAGGAAGGATGTTCTTTTTAACCATTTTACGTAAAATTACCCGTTTGCCTTAATATATCCAATCAAACTGAGTAATATAAGTGCCAGCACTGTTCCTACTAACGCTAGTCTGGCAAACTTATTTTGAATAAGGGGCTTACGATGCTTAGCAAATACGAGATAGTTGATTCGCTTAGCTTCATCCTGGTGACTTTTTTTTACTGCAAAGAAGTATTGAATTTGGTCTTCACCTTCAGTAAATGATTCAAATGGAATTTTTCGATCCGTTAGAGTGGAAGCAAATTCTTCAGCCATAGGTTTCATTAGGAAACGGAACACCAGGAATTTATCATTGGTAGGATGTTCCTCAAAATTGCTAAATAAGAAGGAATTCAAATCAGCTGATTCTTAGTTTTTTACCGACTCTCAATATGGAATTTCGATGAATGCCATTCAATTCACACAGCTTTGATATGCTCACTCCATAACGAATGCTGATGGCCTGGAGATAATCTCCTTTTTTCACCACGTGAAATTTGGTTCCGGCGGGGTAGGCAGAATAACTCCATCTATTTTTCTTTAAAATGATGGAATCATTATACAGGCATTGTTTTCTAAAAGAGATGATATGTTCCGGATTGATAGGTTTTCCTTTGAAACGCACTTCAAAATGAAGGTGACTACCCGTGGAACGTCCTGAACTTCCTCCCAGGCCAATCAGTTGTCCCGATTCTACAATATCACCGGGTTTCACTTTAATACGATGCAGATGAGCATACAATGTTTCCAAACCATTATAGTGTCTGACTACAACAACTCTTCCATATCCTCCGTGATACTTGGCAATTCTCACCATGCCATCAAAAGCAGCAACTACTGTATCCCAAACGTGTAAATCGATGTCCATTCCATTATGATTTCTTCCATCCCTCCAACCAAATTTAGACGTGATAGGTCCGTCTACAGGCATCCTGAAATCACAATAATTGGCCGTATCTTCTAAAACAAGGGTTATGGAAGAGTCTTTTTTCGATAGGCTCTCATTGTATGGGTACATTTTCTCTGTATTCCAATCTTGATAGAAATTATTGGCAGGATAGATGGAATTATCGTAATAAGATGTCAATGAAACATAGAAATCATGCTCTAAGAGCCGGCTTTCAGCATAATCATTGATTTCCTTTATCACTTCCACAGGAATGGCGTCGGCATCTAATAAAGAGTCAATTAACACAAAAACCTGATCCGCCGGCATATCCCTAATTTCATTAATTAAAGGATTATCATCGTCAATAACCAGTGCTTTCAAGGTATCCTTGGGAGATTCCGTAGTATCTGTATCTAAATACAGATGCTGTGAAAAATCTGGTAAAAAGGCATAGCCAGTTATGGTCATGATGGCCAATAACCAAAACAAACCTTTATGTTTTAAGGATTTGCGGAGATTCCTCAACATCATTCAAAAATATGAATAACCATTACTGGTCATTGTTTTCGGATTCAAAATTATTAACGAATTTATTAACGATCAATAGCTATGTTTGCGTATATCACTAATTCTTTCTTAATATCTCTCCGTGTTATTGTCTTGATATTCAGATTTTTTATATTTGATAGTTCAACCTAATTAATATTATTCACGTCATGAAAAAAGCACTCATAGTCATTTTAGTAATTGTTGTCATTGGGGCGGTATTGTTTTTTGTTCCAAAGGCAGTGCATGTAGAAAGGTCAATCAGTATTCAAGCGCCTGTAGAGGTGGTGTTTGATCAGGTAAGCGACCTAAAAAAGAATTTTAATTGGAGCCCTTGGGGAGAAAAAGATCCCAATATGAAGGTAGAATATGGTGAAATTACTTCTGGAATGGGTGCAAGCTATTCATGGAGTGGAAATGATGATGTTGGTTCGGGAACATTGGTTGTCTCTGAATACCGTGAAAATGAATTCATAAAAAATGATTTGGATTTCGGTGATATGGGACAAGGAAATGGTACCTGGAATTTTTCTTCTAACGAAGATGGAAGTGTTGAAGTAACATGGGGAATGGATACAGAAGTGCCTTTGTTGTTTGCTATGATGATGGACGGAATGGTAGGTGCAGATTTTGAATTGGGCCTTTCTAATCTTAAAGAATTGGCTGAAAGCATGCCTGCAAAACCGGCTGTTGAGATTTCGGAAACCGATGTTGAAGGAATGATGATTTTAGCAATTAAAGACAGTGTTTCTACAGATTACGCTACTATGGAAGAAGCCATGACCAATATGTATGGAGCATTAGGCAAGTTTATGGAAGAAAATGCCATTGAAATGTCTGGTCATGCCATGGCGATTTTCCACGAGTGGAAGCCTGAAGAAGGATATACCATTTTCGAAGCAGCTATTCCGGTTGGTGAAGGTGTAGAAATTGAAGTTTCTGATAATATTACACATCGTGAGATGCCTGCTTGTAAAGCCGCCATGACTACACACATTGGTGGATACAAATCAAGTGGTGCAGCACATATGGCGTTGGGCGAATGGGTTGGAACCAACCAACGTGAAATCACAGGTCCGGTTTGGGAGGAGTATGTAGTTGGTCCGTTCAGTGAACAAGATTCTACCAAATGGGAAACTAAGATTTATTACCCAATCATGTAATGAAATAACCCAGGAGCAACCTCCTGGGTTTTCTTTTCCTTTGACATCATATAACTTATTTGTAAATTCGTGATAACGCATTGGGCGTTGCATCAAGTTGATAATTTTTTGACGATCCATGAAAAATTTTGCCCTTGAAGGGTCATTGACCACACCTTCAGTAAATCTTAACCCAGAAGAGGGTTTGATTGAAATTAAAGGGAAATCAATTCCTGAAGACACCATTGACTTCTATCAGCCGTTGTATGATTGGCTGGATGAGTATAGTCAAAATCCACAGAAAGATACTACCGTGAATTTAGCCATGGAGTATTTCAATACCAGTTCTTCAAAAGAATTTTTGAAGTTATTGAGAATGTTGGAAGACCTGCATACAGAAGGTAAGTCCAACGTAGTGGTTAAATGGTTCCATGAATCCGATGATGAAGAAATGATGGATATGGGACATGGCTTGCAATCTGACAGCCGAATGCCTTTGGAAGTTATTCCAATTGATGAAATTTAGTAGTTGAGATCATGCATCAACAACAAAGGTTGATGCACATGTCTGACAATTTGCCTGCTCATACTTTGATGGAACAATCGCGAAATTAGGTTTCCGCGCCCTTTTCTTTTTACCGCAGTAACAAGATCACTGTTTTTATCGGTGATGAACTTGTAAATTCCCATGGGAATATCTTTGCTTTCAATATAGTTGAAATCGTGCTGAACCTCTTTCAAATATTGATCTAACATCATTTCAATTTCAGAAGACTTGGGTGATCTTTCCTGACTTACATGTAAAACATTAATTTCTGCCTTATTGTTTTGAGCCAAATCAATCATTTCTTGAATAACATGAGAATTAGTAATCTTCTTCATGTCTGTGGTCAGCGTTATTCTACTTAAATTTCCAAAGGATGCTTTCGGTGGAACAACAAGAATGGGTGCCTCAACATTTCTGACCACTTTTGCCGTCTCACTTTCAATAAAAATATCCACAATTTCACGATCTCCTTTTGATCCCATTATGATGATGTCAATTTTTTCATTGGAAAGAACAGTCTTTACCGATGAGAGCAGTTCTCCCTGCATAGGGACAAGTTCAATCTTATTCTCTAACTCAGGATTTTTTTCAAGTATTCTCAATTTATCCTCTTCAAGTCCTTTGGTAGAATTTTGTTCGAGAATATGTACCAGAGATTTTTGGATTCCTCTACCAAAATGAGGTTGCTGATAAACATTAAGTAATATCAGTCTGTCAATTTGATTGTTATACAAACCGAGCGCATAATCAGTAGCGTTACGCGAACTGTCAGTAAAGTTCGTTGGAATGAGAATGTTTTTCATGTATTCGTATGAGACCTTGGACTCGTTAATTTACAAAATTTTTTAATTCACGAGCCCTACTATTTCGTGCAATATCTTTAAATGAATGAATCTCGTTATCTTAATTTTTATAAATTGGTAACTCATTTATAATACAGTCCAATGTTCAGAACGGTTTTACGGTCACTTTTCACACTGATAACGTATTTGTCATTTATTTTGGGATCGGTGCCTGTTATGGCGCAAGATCATCAACATGATCATGAAAAAGAACACGTTCATCAACATCATCAAGATGGATCAGACCATGATCATGAACATAACCATCATTCTGGAGGTCATGATGACCATGGTGGTGAGCATGGTAGTGAACATGGAGATGACCACGGCGGAGGACATGAGCCTGATCTAGCCCCACTTGTCTTTATTATAGGAGCCTTGCTTATTGGTTCAATCATAAGACATTTATTGCGAAATAGCCCGATTCCTTATACTGTATTACTGCTTCTCATTGGTTTGGCAGCGGGTGTATTGGTTCGTTTGGGTCTATTTGAATCCTGGAACTTAGGGTTATTTGAAATGGATGTGAGTATCATTTCAAAAACGGTGGATTGGGCCGCAAACATCGATCCGCATATGTTGCTATTTGTGTTCCTGCCTGTATTGATTTTTGAGGCTGCCTTTGCCATGGATGTACATACATTTAAAAAGAGTGTGACCAATGCCATTTTATTGGCGGTTCCAGGGATCATCATGGCATTGCTTATGACGGCAGCATTGGCAATGGCGCTATCATACTTAGGGCTTGGATTAAATGGATGGGAATGGCCAATTGCCTTTATGTTTGGAGCAGTAGTGAGTGCAACTGACCCGGTTGCCGTGGTTGCGTTGTTGAAAGAACTTGGTGCCAGTAAAAAGCTGGGAACGTTGATTGAAGGAGAATCGCTACTGAATGATGGTACTGCGATTGTGCTGTTTATGGTATTTTTCCTTGGAATCACCGGAGCTTCATCCGGAGATTCGCCTATTTTGGAATTCTTGAAGGTTTCGTTAGGGGGAGCGCTTGTTGGAGTAGTGATTGGTTATATCACCATTTTGTGGGTTAAAGGGGTATTCAATGATGCCCTTGTTGAAATATCGTTCATTATTGCGGCAGCTTACCTTACGTTTTTTGTTGCTGAACACTTTTTACACGTTTCCGGTGTATTGGCTCTTGTAGCGTTGGGATTGGTTATGGCCGGAGTAGGAAGAACAAGAATTAGTCCTGAGGTGGAACATTTTATGCATGAATTTTGGGAGCTAGCTGGGTTCATTGCTAATACGCTATTATTTTTAATTGTAGGCGTGGTGATTGCTGAAAGAAGTGTCTTTTCGCTGGGTGATTTTGTCATTCTGGCTATTATTTACATCGGCATTCACTTGGTGAGGGCAATAGTGATTTTGATCTTATACCCTTTTATGAAAAAAGCAGGGTATGGATTGCCTAAAAAAGATGCTTATGTAGTCTGGTACGGTGCGCTTCGAGGAGCAATTGGACTTGCATTGGCACTTATTGTGGCAGGAGTAGATGATAAATACATTCCAGCTGAAATCAAAAATCAGTTCCTTTTCTTAACAGCGGGTATTGTAACACTGACCTTGTTAGTGAATGCAACCACCATCAAGTTTTTGATCAATAGCCTTGGGTTGACGAAACTAGCCCCTGCAAAGAAGAACATGGTGATATCAGCACAAAAATATGTACATCACAGTTCTGAAAAAGCATTGGAAAAATTGAAAAAGGACAGGTTTGTTGGAAAGGCAAACTGGGATGCTGTATCGGCCTATTTACCACCTGAAGTAACTGAGAATGAGGAAGATTTGCATGAACAAAGTTCGATTGCTGAAATTCGGAGAAGAATCTTAGAAAAAGAAAAAAGTAGTTATTGGAGTCAATTTAAAACGGGATTGCTTGGTGCGGCTGCCGTATCAAGGCTGAATGATGCCATTAACCACATCATTGACGCGGGTGGTGAAATCGAACTTTCTGAAAGAACGGATTTGGAAGAAGAGTGGAAAGCCCCTGAATTATTGGCTAAACTCCAGACTTACCCTATCATTGGTCGTATAGCCAGGCAATTGTTCTTTGACCGATTAACGGTTAGTTATGACAGTGCGGCTGGTTTTGTGATGGCACAAGAAGAGGCCTTGAGGCTGGTGGATAGTATGAATGCTGGTAAATCCAGTGACGAAGAAACCAAAAATCTCGAAAAAGTAGAAGAAGAGATTAATGAAAACAGAATTCATGGCTTGACATTTTTAAGGAATCTAAGAAATTCATACCCAGAGATTTATAGCGCCATTGCCACTCGACAGGCAACAAGATCGATGTTGAATTCTGAATTGCATACCGTTGATAGATTGCTAAAAAGAGGAAGAATTGATTCTGGCGAAGCGGCAAAGATGGTTACCAATATTGAATTGAGAATGAAAAAGCTGGTGGATTCTCCTCCAGCCATCAATTTACCGCAAGTAAACGATTTGCTCAAAGGAATGACATGGTTACAGGATGTTCCAGAGGAAGTATTTACCAAAGTGGTAGGGATGTTCCAGAACCGTATTTTTTCTGTAGGTCAGACACTCATCAAAGAAGGTACGAATTCAGATGGTTTATTTGTGATTGTGCGTGGAAAAGTACGGATTGGTGTAGATGATAGGGTAGTAGATGTTTTGGGTGCTGGTGATGTAGTTGGTGAAATGGGTGTGTTAACCAAGCAAAAACGTACGGCATCAGTTACAGCAGAATCTCCTTGTACGGTCATGTGGATTTCTGCTCAGAAATTGAGAAGAGCTATGGGAATGGCAGAGAATTTAGAATCGAGGTTATGGGACTATGCGGCTGCCAGATATGTTGAGAACCTGTTGTATCATAAAGATCCTTACAGTTCCTGGAATCAGAAGGAATTCAGAGATTGGGCTTCTTCAGGAAATTTAAGAGATGTAAAAGAAGGTGAAACCATTCGTTTAGGCACCCATGTGGGTATTTTATTAGATGGACAGGTTTACCACGCTGAAAACAAGGAAAAGAAAATAGCTCCTGCCGTGTTGCAAGAAGGTGATGTGGTATCTGAAGGCAATGCCAAGATATTCCTTTGCGCAAAGCATAAAGATTAAGGACGGATCATCCCGAATGTTAGAATTAGCTACAAACTATTCTTTAAAAACTGTTGATGAAGCTTTTGTTTTAAATGGTGAAAAAGTTTCGGACAGAACGGTTAGAATTTCCTATTCTGATGAATACAATAATCATATTACCAGTATAGATTACGGGATTGTGGATGCGCAAGTCATCTATGATCGTATTCAATCGGGAAAAGCACTGCAATTAAACAGGTGTTACGTAACTGATTTTTCCTTACAAGAGTATAGGAAACAGGCCAATCTTGACGCGAATCAAAAAATTACGTTGAAGGAAGTAGCGTTTGAACATGCATTTTTTGAATCTGCTGAAGACATTGATTTTTCAAATTGCGTATTTGAGCAATCAGAAGTCAATTTCCGAAATACGGTATTTGGGCATGGCAATTTGAGTTTTTTGAGAACTCAATTTGCAGGAGCCGTTGACTTCTCCGATACCATTTTCATGTGTAGAGATGTGAATTATCAATACGCTGAATTTGGTGCTGGAGCAAAATCCTTTAAAAACGCCCGATTTCATTCTAGAGCAGTATCATTTGTAAATGCAGTTTTTCATGATGGAAAAGTCTCATTTGCTTCTGTGAGTTTTGGAAAGGCGTCGGTTGCCTTTCAATTTGCCAAATTTGGAACAGGAGATCTAACCTTTGAGAAGTCTTATTTTCTGGGAGATAAAATTGATTTCAGCAAAATTGAGTTTGGAGATGGGAGAGTAGACTTTCGAATGTGTCATTTTGGCGACGGACATATTTTGTTTGATGAAAGTGAAATGGGGAAAGGCAAGATGCGATTTAGAAAAGCTTCTTTTGGAGAATGTAACTTGTCTTTTGAATTGGCCTTATTTGGAGGTAATGAAGTATCGTTTGAAAGGGCTCATTTTGACACAGGAAAACTGACATTTTATCAAGCCGAAATTCATAGCTTGCTCTTTCATGAAGCGCTTTTGAACAACTTTATTGATTTCAGACTAAGGAATTGCACTAACCTGGATTTGGCAGGTTCCATAGTCCGCGATATCATTGATTTTACAAATGAAGATTTGTGGGTGAAAATAGATGTGATAAACATGTCCGGAATGCGATTGTTGGGCAAAATGTTCATTGATTGGCAGGATAATCATGTATATAAAGCTGTTTATGGGCAACAACATTCGACGAATCGGCAAAAAGCTGAACAATTCAGGCTTCTAAAGGAAAATTACAACCAATTGGGCCATTACAATGATGAGGATAAGGCTTATTTGGAATTCAAGCGCCTTGAATTGAAGGAATACCTTTCTAATGCAAAAAAACAGAGTTCTTGGAATCTCTTGTGGGCATATCCCATGTATTGGGGGCAGGTTTTATTGTTTGATAAAATTGGTCATTATGCAACAAACCCCGTGCGAGTGCTGGTTAGCATGCTCATTGCATTTTGGGGATTTACGTTTTTATATGTCTTATTAATTCATTTAAAAATATCGAGTATTGAATCTTCTTTGGGTGATCCAGACCATTTGAGCGTAATGTCTCGCTCTGTTTATCACAGTGCAATTACTTTTTTGACCATTGGTTATGGTGATTATTATCCTTCAGGAGTAATTCGATGGATATCAAGTATTGAAGGGTTTGCCGGGCTATTTTTAATGTCTTACTTTACTGTGGCATTTGTTAGAAAAATCTTGCGGTAATCTCCGTTGAGACAAGGATTTTAAGTATTTCTTTAAGATATTATGCCTATATTTGTAGAAAGCTTAATTTGCCTATGGTAAAAAATTACTCTCTTTTAACTGCACACATATTATTTCTTTTTGTTTTTTGCCTGGCACAGTCTTCTGTTGCTTCTGGGAATGAGTCCAAGTATACTGGAGTTCAAAAATCCTGGATAAAAGAAGAAGGATCACTGCCACAATTCATAGCATTCAAAGAAGATTATGGAATAACTGCTGAACAGGTTCAGGGTTGGATGCAGCAAAACTTCGACATTTCATCTTCCATGAATTTGGTGCTTCTTGAGGAATCAGATGACCAAATAGGAATGAAACATTTTCGTTTTCGCCAGTATTGGGGTGAAATTCCTGTGGAATTTTCAATGATCAATGTACATACCAAACAAGGATTGGTTAAATCATTTAACGGTCGCGTTGTGCAGGACGTGAGCGGTACATCTCCTGTTTTGGATGCCAACAATGCCATTGAATTAGCCAAAGAAGCGGTTCCTGCAACCACTTATCGATGGGAATTACAGGAAGAAGAAGATCATCTGAAATTAGAAACAGGTTCAAATACGGCGACATATTTTCCAACGCCTGAATTGACATATGTTTCTCAGGACGCCAACTTTGATAATGTACCAAGATTGGCTTATAAAATTCAAATTCAGGCGATGGAGCCTCTTGCAATAGTTGATGTTTATGTTGATGCTCAAAATGGACAAACCTTGTTGATGCATGACTTGATTCAACATATTGATTCTGCGGGAATTGCTGTTACTGGTTACAGTGGTAACCGAACCATTACCACAGAATATTCAGCTGGTTCCGGTTTGTTTACCTTGAACGACCTTACACGTGGAAGTGGAATTTTCACATATGATATGAACAATGGAACTTCATTTGCCAATGCAGTGGAGTTTTTGGATGATAACAATATCTGGAACAATACAGTTGACTTGAATCATTTTGCGGGAGATGCCCATTGGGGTGCTGAAATGACTTACGACTACTTACTAAATGTACACGGACGAAACAGCATCAATAATGCTGGATTGAGATTGCGTTGTTACATGCATTATGGTGAAAATTATTCAAATGCCTTTTGGACTTCAGCGAATGGAGGAAGAATGGTTTTTGGAGATGGAAATAACAACAACCCATATTCAACCATAGATATCACTGGTCATGAAATTGCTCATGGATTAACTTCCTATTCAGCTTCTTTGATTTACCAAAATGAATCAGGGGCATTAAATGAATCGTTTAGTGATATTTTCGGTAATGCCATTGAACATTATGGCAAACCAAATGATGCATCATGGCTTATCGGAGAAGACAGAGGAAGTATTCGATCCATGTCTAACCCCAATGCATTTGGTGATCCAGATACTTATGAAGGAACAAATTGGTATACAGGTTCATTCGATAATGGTGGTGTTCATATCAATAGCGGTGTTCAGAATTATTGGTTCTATTTATTGGTAGAAGGAGATTCTGGATCAAATGACATTGGACATGATTTTAATGTTCAAGGAATTGGATGGGATAAAGCTGCTGCAGTTGCATTCAGAAACTTGACGGTTTATCTAACACCTTCATCGCAATATGAAGATGCACAATATTATGGAGTACAATCAGCAATTGATTTGTACGGTGAATGTAGTGCGGAACATGCATCTACAGTAAATGCCTGGTACGCGGTGGGTATTGGTAATGAATTTGTGCCAGAAGTAAGATCTCAATTTGTCTCAGACAATGTAGGTTCGTGTAACCTTCCGTTTATTGTCAATTTTGAGAATCAAAGTGTAAATGGTAAAACATACGTTTGGGATTTTGGTGATGGCTCAACAAGTAATTTGAAAAGTCCATCTCATACTTTTACAGATGCTGGAAAATATACAGTTACGTTAACTGTAGATGGTGAAGATTGTGGAAACGATGAAATTGTAAAATCAGATTACATCAATGCCAATCTGGGAATAGCACCAGCGGTAACAGGTGAAACGGATGTGTGTCTTGACTCTTCAACCACACTTACTGCTTCTGGAGCAGAAGGAGATGTTGAATGGTTTGATGAAAGTGATTTAACTACGCCATTATTTATTGGAAATTCTTTCGAAACTCCTGCGATGACAGAAGACAAGACCTATTTTTTCCAAGGTCGCTCTGAGAAACCAAGTCAGTACGTGGGTAGAACGTTAGATTCAACTTCTGAAAGAGCATTTTCTGGAAGTTCAATTGGATTGATCTTTGATGCATTGGAAGAATTGCACATCATATCTGTGGTTGTCAATGCTGAAAAAGCAGGTTCTAAGAAAATTGAATTGAGGAACGAAAACAATGAAATTCTGGAAAGCAAGACTGTGGAATTGGTTCAAGGTGAACAGCGTGTAGAATTGAACTTTGTTGTTCCAACGGGTACAGATTATCAACTATTGGTTCCTTCAAGTTCCCAACCTGAATTGGAAAGAAGTACGCCGGCCAGTTATCCTTATGAAATTCCAGCACTGGTATCCATCAAAGGAAATACGTTGAATTTGGAGACGATTTATTTTTACTTCTATGATTGGGAAGTGAAAAGTGCAGATTGTGTAACAGACAGAAATTCTGTTTCCATTACTACTAGAAATTGTAGACTTTCTCCACCTTCTGGCAAAGTCGATTTTTTACTTTATCCTAATCCGGTTGGATCTCGAGATGACATGACCATTCAATTTTACCTTGCTGGTGATGAACAAGTAACTGTTCGATTCTTTAGCGTGGATGGAAAGAAAGTTGGTGAATTGAACAAGCTATTCCCGGAAGGAAACAACTCGATTCAAAGTACAGATCTTCCGTTCGACATTCAAAATCTACAAGAAGGAATGTATTACATGGAGTTTGAATCAGCCTCTATTCAACGGACGGACAACTTTGTTGTGTCTGGAGACTAAGAATCAATCCTAATAGAAAGAACTTATAGTGCAATGAGGCCGTCAATTTTGGCGGCCTCTTTGTATTTATTGATAACCTCTTCAGCACTGAGCATCACAACTCTTCCAGTGACACTCACATACTTTCCATTGTTTGAAGAACGTGTGGTGATTTTGGCCTGTGGACTAAACAGAGATTCAACTAATGCTAATTTTTTATTGTCGGCAGGAACGATGAATTTGAACATGTATACACTGGGCCAGTCAGTGCTATCTTCGAGTTGCTTCTTGAGCTTTGCAAAAAAATTCTCATCCATCTTATTCAACCATTAGTTTGTTTACAATTGATTTGATCTCTGAAAGTAAGTCTGATTTAGCCGACTCTTCTTCCATAATGGCATCGTCTAAGTCATAAATGGAGTTCATTAACTCTTCTTCCGAATAACTTCCTTCAAAAGTGTCGATAATCGTCATGATTTCAATACAATCCAGGTAATCAAATGAAACGGCCATTTCAATCAATTCAACCAGGTATGAAGAAGCATCAAGATTTGATTGCCACAATACGCTCAATAATTGAGTTCGCACTTCCTTATATCGTTCATTTTGAATACAAGCAATCAACGGTTCCAATGCACTTTCATCCTTCAAATCCAGCAATAATGCATAAATGGAATCCTTAATGCTGTCATGTTTGGTGTGGGTAAAAGCGTCGACAAGTGGCTCAATATACCTTCCATCACCCATAGATCTTAGTTCCTTGAGCAGCGCTGTAACTTTTGGCTCTTCATCTTTAGAAAGTATAAGAAGATGTTCCTGAAATTTTTTGTCGTTGGCTGAAACCGATGCCTCCATGAAAATGTGATTTGTGAATGCAAAGATACGCACAACCGGATCAATAAACCGAAATTTCAATCAATGAATCAGAATTGCTCAAATTCAATACCATATGATTACTGAGCAGGTTAATGTTCTTATATTTATCCACCAATTGGGTTTATGGAACGAATAGATAGTCACCTTCATGTCAATTTCTCTGGGTTCACTTCGCATAAGATTATTGACTATTTAGATCAACATAAATTGGATGCATGTTGGTTGCTAACATGGGATGAGCAGAACCCACCAATTCCTAAAATCTATCGTCATCTTCCCTTTGAAGATATAAATGAGGCAAAAGAGCAATATCCTGAACGAATTATTCCATTTTGTGCGTTTGATCCACGTGCTGTTGATTCAATGTCCAGAATGCAAACTTTTTTTCAAAAAGGCGGTGCAGGATGCGGAGAGTTAAAAGTTGCCATGGAATGGGATGATAAAAAGTTAGATCCTTATTTGAGTTTGCTAAATGAAAAAAAATCTGCTTTGGTCATCCACATGGAATACCCTCATGAATTCTATATGAAATCAGGCGAAACCATTCCGGAAAAAATAATGTTTCGATTGATGACTTCAGCATTTAAAGAGGAATCAAGAAAAGTAGTTCGCAAAATATCAAATGCAACTGGAATACTTAAAAACCACATTCAACAACAAACAAGATTTCTTCCAGGGTATTTACATGATTTTGATAAGTTGGCTTCGCGAATTGAGCAATTCCCAAACATCAAATTTATAGGACATGGTCCTCATTTTTGGAATCACTTTTCATCCAATACCAATATGTATTATATCCACAATAAAGGCAAAGTAAACGGTCTGGGTAGGGTGGATGAGTTTTTAGAAAAGTATGACAACTTCTATTGCGATATATCTGGAAATAGCGGATTCAATGCGTTAAACAGAGATTTGAATTATACCCAAAAATTTTTGGACAAACATTCATCTAAGATTTTATTTGGCAGTGATAATACGCCACATGATTTTATTGGATTGTTAAATTCCATGAAGTTATCCTCGGAACAAATGAAACGAATCATGGGTCAAAATGCCCTTCAACTCATGTTGGAATAATTGCGTTTACCAAAGATGGCGCTTCCAACACGTATTGCATTTGAACCCTCTTCAATGGCCATGTCATAATCACCGCTCATACCCATGCTTAGGATCTCAAATTGTTTGTTCATTGCTTGTGGGCCAGATTGACATTCATCAAAGAACATTTTTAATTCCTTGAATTCCATGCGAATCAATTTTTGATCTGAAGTCAGAGAAGCAATACCCATTAGACCCTTTAATTGACAATGTTCAAGACTCAGGTATTGTTCATTGAGAAAAAGCTCGTTGCATTCATCATAGGTCATACCGGATTTAGATTCTTCTCCAGAAATATTTATCTGAATGAGATAATCAATAATCCGATCATGTTTGGCAGCTTGTTTTTCAATTTCCAACAATAATTTCAGCGAATCAACTGAATGAATTAAGGATACATGTTCTGCGATATACTTGACCTTGTTTCGTTGAAGATGACCTATAAAATGCCAACGAATTTCCTTGGGTAATAACTCAGCTTTGGATTTTAATTCTTGTGCTTGATTTTCTCCAAATATAAAATGTCCCGCGTCAATGGCTTCCAGAATCATTTCTACAGGTTTGGTTTTGCTGACAGCCACCAATTCTACATCTGAAGGAATTTGAGTTTTAATACGTTGAAGTGAACTTGCAATACTCATTTCATAAGCTTTTCTCCAAACAATAGATCAACAGACCCGTCATCAATTTGGGTTCAATCCACGTGCTTTTTGGAGGCATTACCCTTCCCTCATGTGCAATATATTTCAATTGTTCAATGGAAACAGGATATAACGTAAATCCCAGATTAGCTGAATTTTCATTTACCAGGGATTCAATTTCCTCCACCGCATCACTTCCTCCCAAAAAGGAGATTCTGTCGTCCGTTTTTAGGTCTTGAATTCCCAAAATAGGCTGAAGCAATTTTTTGTTTAATTCTTCAGCATCCAAAGTCTCTAACGTAGAGACCGTTGGTTTCGTTTTCGGAATGAGCTCGTACCAACCTTCTGAACAATACATGCCAATATGATGTATCTGACTGGGTTTTACGGGGCTGTCGGATTTATGAACTTCAAAACTGTTCTCTATCTCCATTAAGAACTTATCCAAATTAAAGTCTTGTAAATCCGAAATGGTACGATTGAATTCATGGATAACGATTTGACTTTCGGCAAATAGGATGGACATAAAATAATTGAACCCTTCATTTCCCGAAACCTGAGTTAATGTGTTCCTTTTTTCCTTACCCAACAAAGCAGAAGAAGCCGAACGATGATGTCCATCTGCAATATAGAAGTATTCAACTTCCTCAAATTGACCCTTGATATTGGAAATGACACTTTGATCAGAAATTAGCCAAAGACTGTGTTGTATACCATCCACGGTGGAAAAATCGTACTCCGGTCTTTCCGCCATGGTTTCCTCTAAAATTCGGTTGATTTCAGGTTGATCAGGATAACTCAAACAAACAGGTTCGGCATTGATATCCACTATTTCAAGGTAATTCTTCATTTTCTCTTCCCGAAGTGTCAAGGTTTCTTCATGCTTGAGAATTTTTCCATCCAGGTATTCATCAATGGACATGCAACAAATGATGCCAACAGCAGATCGTACACTGTTCTTTTGACGATAAACGTAAAATGACTGTTGTTCTTCCTGTACAAAAATGTTTTCATCACAGAACTCGTCAAACTTATGTTTGATAGCCTTCAGGCCTTCTTTGGTAATTGGTGAAACAGGATTTGCATCCCCAAACTGCGGATTCAATACATGAAGAAAACTAAAAGGATTCTTATTGAGTTTTTCCGTTAGGGATTTTTGATTGTAGGTAACATATGATCTGGCCGCAACCAAATGGACTTTATCTCTGACAGGTCTAAAAGCCTTGAAGGGGGAAATTTTTGCCAACGAAAAAAAATTAAAGTGTTTAACTCAATTCACGGATAATGGTTTCCGCTAATTCCGTAGAGATTCTTGTCTGTGCTTCAGCCGTTCCTGCTCCAATGTGTGGGGTCAATGAAACGTTTGGATGTGCCAATACACTTTTATCAGGCGTAGGTTCATTGTTAAAAACATCTAACGCTGCCATGGCTACTTTTCCAGAATCCAATGCTTGCAATAGCTCACTTTCATCAATGATTCCGCCTCTTGAAACATTGACTAAGACTATTCCGTCTTTCATTTGGTCAATTTCATCTTTTCCTATCAACGCTTTTCCATCACTTTGAGCGGGAACATGCAGTGTAAGGATATCACTTTGATGAATAACCTCTTCCAAAGTCGAAGAATTCAATTTGATTTTTAAGTTTTCTCCATTCACCATAAGGTCAACGGAAGCTGAATCAATCATGGCATCGTGAGCCACAACTTTCATTCCAATACCCAGGGCATAACTTGCTACACTTCTTCCAATTCGGCCCATACCCACAATTCCCAAAGTCTTTCCACGAAGTTCCATGCCTTTTGAGTATTGTTTTTTCAGGGACTTAAATTCCGTATGACCATTTTCCGGCATTTCTCGGTTTGATAGGTGCAAACTTCTACACATCCCAAATAAATGAGCAAAGACTAACTCTGCTACAGATTGACTAGAAGCCGCTGGAGTATTTGCGACAATCAACCCTTTTCCTCTTGCATAGTCCACATCGATATTGTCCATTCCAACACCGCCACGACCGATAAATTTTAAATCTGCACAAGCATCAATCAGGTCTTTTCTTACCACCGTGGCACTTCTTACTAATAGAGCCGAAACTTGATTTTCATTGATGTAATGAATCAGATCCTCTTGTTCAACTCGTTGGGTAATGACGTTAAATCCTGCTTTTTCAAGCATTTCTACACCAGCGGATCCCAATCCGTCATTAGCTAATATGTTCATGATTTTATCCGAATTTTTGTCCAAATTCTTTCATGACCTCAACCAAGACCATAACACTTTCTTTGGGTAATGCGTTGTACATGGAAGCGCGGTAACCACCAACCGAACGATGTCCTTTTATTCCGCTGATGTTTGCATCCTTCCACATTTTATCAAACTCATCTTTTAATGCTTCATTTTCAAGCACAAAAGTAGCATTCATCATTGATCTATCCGGTTTTTCAGCCGTCCCTTTAAATAGTGGATTGTTGTCTATTTCACCATAAATCAATCCAGCTTTTTCTTCATTTTTTTCTTCAATGGCCTTGATACCGCCATTTTCTTTTAACCACTCAAGGACGAGCATGGAAACATATATAGAAAATACAGGCGGTGTATTCAGCATAGAATCCTTATCAATATGATTTTTGAAGTCAAAATATGGGGTTAGTTCTCTTCGTGTTTTTCCCAATGATTCAGTATTGACAATATATAAAGTTGCTCCAGCCGTTCCCATGTTTTTCTGTGCTCCAGCATAAATCAAGTCATGATGTGATACATCAATGGTTTTGCTGAAAATATCCGATGACATATCACACAAAATAGGGCAATGAGCAATGGGTAACTTTTTCGTTTGCGTTCCAAATATGGTATTGTTGGAAGTATAGTGGTAATAGCTTGCATCCATTGGAATGCCATATCCTTTCGGAACATAGTTGAAATTCTTGTCTTCTGAACTTGCCACCACTTTGATTTCTCCCACACTTGATGCTTCCTTTATGGCTTTGCTTGCCCAGGTTCCGGTATTCACATAAGCGGCTTCGCCATTTTTCTTCATAAAATTCTCAGCGGCCAAATAAAACCCCAAAGTGGCACCACCTTGAAGAAATAGTACTTCATATTGTTCAGGAACGTTCAATAATTCACGCACTAAACGTCGCGCATTTTCCATTACTTCCACAAAAGCGTTGCTCCGGTGCGATATTTCCAAGATAGACAGGCCGTTGTCAAAATTCAAAGCAGCTTCCGAAGCTTTCTTCATTACCTCCTTGGGTAATATACTAGGTCCAGCACTAAAATTGTGAGTCATCAATTCGTAGTTAAAAATCAGGCTCCAAAGGTGCAAAATATTTTTAATATTTACCTAAGAAATTCTAGGTTATTGGGCGGTATACAAGGATTTAAGGAAGTGATGATATTGAGTTTATAAATACGAAAAAAAACGTTGAAGGATAAATAATTATTCTCTTAGAATGTTTGTTGCCAAACAATAATAATGTGTATATTTGCGCTCTCAAAAAATGTAAGGAACATGAAAAAGGGGATTCATCCGGATAGTTATCGATTGGTTGTGTTTAAGGACATGTCCAATGGCTATAGTTTCTTGTGTAAGTCAACTGCACCTTCAAAGGAAACAGTGAAATTCGAAGATGGTAATGAATATCCATTGGTTAAACTGGAAATTTCTCACACTTCACATCCTTTTTACACAGGTAAAATGAAGTTGGTAGATACGGCAGGTAGAGTTGATAAATTCCGTAAGCGTTACGAGAAGCATATTAAGTAAAAGATATTATATAGGTTATAAGAAAGTCCACTATCTACATGGTGGACTTTTTTTATTTTTAGAAAAAAAACAGAATGAATTACATTCTTTTCGATGACAATTTTTGTGATCACCTGCTTCCTTTAACGTTTACACGACCAGCTTCTGAGGTAAGAGTTGGAATTTTGACAATTAGAGAGAAATGGGAAAGACATGTGGGAGATTCATTCTCGTTCTTAACCAAGAATTACCTCAAAAAGAAGTTTCCCCTTAAGCAGACAGAAGACAATATCTATGTCAATTCAAGATGTCTTCCTTCAAAAGAATTAGTTGAACAGATAAATAACCTCAATTTACAATCTGCCATTGTTGTTGAAGATCAAGTAATTGCCTTCAGAACCAACATAAATATTGATGAAAAGATTGTCAATCTTCAAAACAATCAAGTATCGAAAGCGTTCATTGATCAATTGGGGTTTGATCAGCAAAAGGAGAATGCATCCTTTGTAAAACATCCCTGGGATATATTTCGTCAGAATGGAATTCAAATAACGTCAGATATAGCATTGATGAATTTGAAACCACAATCATTGGATGATAATTCAAGCAATGTTTTGGGTGAGCAATTATACATGGAAGAAGGTGCCGAGGTTTACGCTGCGAACATCAATACGATTGAAGGGCCAGTCTATCTGGGGAAAAATACAGTAGTAATGGAAGGAACATCCATTCGAGGTCCTTTTGCCCTTTGTGAGTCATCGCAGGTAAAAATGAATGCTAAGATTTATGGTCCAACCACCATTGGACCTTTTTCTAAGGTAGGTGGTGAGATAAATAACAGCGTGATATTTGGTTATTCCAATAAAGCCCATGACGGATTTCTAGGCAACTCGGTAATTGGTGAATGGTGTAACCTGGGAGCTGATTCCAACAACAGCAATCTGAAAAACAACTATGCCCAGGTTAAAATGTGGGATTATGTCAAGAAAGGCATGATCAATTCAGAATTACAATTTTGCGGATTGATCATGGGAGATCATTCCAAATGTGGCATAAACACCATGTTCAACACTGGAACAGTGGTAGGGGTAAGTGCCAATATATTTGGAGCAGGCTTTCCCAGAAATTTTATTCCTTCATTCAGTTGGGGAGGAGCTGGAGGATTTATAACCTATCAAATTGGTAAGGCATTGGAAGTGGCAGAAATGGTCTTTGAAAGAAGAAATAAAGATCTTGATGACGTTGAAAAAGACATCCTGACAGAAATATTCGAAATTACTGCCGAAAACCGACCTAAATAGATTTTTTAGGACATTCTTTCCTGAAAATAACTTTGGCACAACCCTTGATAAAATAATCTGTGAAACTAGACGTCTATATGAATGTAGATGTTAATTAAATGAACAGATAGGAGATGAACGACTGGTTTAGCGAGCAATTGATACTTGGTGAAGGAATCGGGGACCCCACTGAGATCATATCCATAATTCCCGAAGATGACGAAATTCAAAATAGCCTTGGGCCTGACATATTGTCAATAGTACCATTGAGAAATACAGTTTTGTTTCCAGGTGTAGTTATTCCCATTACTGTAGGACGAGAAAAATCGATCAAAGCCATTGAAGAAGCCAACAAGACCAATCAATCCATTGGAGTGGTTTCACAAGTGGATGAATCGGTAGAAGACCCCTCTTTTAGTCAAGTGTATAAAATTGGCACATTGGCGCGAATAGCCAAAGTGTTTAAGATGCCTGATGGAAATACCATGGTTATTTTGCAAGGTCAAAGAAGATTTGAAATTGAAGAAGAAATAGCTGAAGATCCCATTTTTAAGGCCAAGGTCAGGTATTTGTCACGAGATGAGGTTCCCAAAAATAAATCGTTTCTGGCATTAAGAGATTCAGTTCATGATTTGGCGTTGAAGATTATTGAACAATCTCCATCATTACCTTCGGAAGCTTCTATTGCATTAAAAAATATTCACAACCCTGTATTCTTGATCAATTTCATTGCGGCCAACATCAATGCGGATGTTGAGACCAAGCAGAAATTATTGGAAGAATCTAACCTTGAACATAGAGCCACTGATTTGCTCAAGTACATGACGAAAGAACTTCAATTGCTTGAGTTAAAAAATGATATTCAGTCGAAAGTAAAGGTCGATTTGGATAAGCAGCAGAAGGAGTATTTTCTTCATCAACAAATGAAGCAAATTCAAGAAGAGTTAGGTGGCACACCTCAGGAAGAGGAAGTGAATGAATTCCGTAAAAAGGCTGAAAATAAGAAGTGGGGCAAAGTTGTTCAAGAAAGATTTGATAGAGAGTTAGGAAAGTTGCAAAGAATGAATGCAGCTTCTGCTGAATATTCAGTACAAGTCAATTACCTGGAAACGCTTACGGATCTTCCCTGGGGAAATTATACCAAGGACAATTTCAACTTAAATAGAGCCCGCAAAATTCTGGATAGGGATCATTTTGGGTTGGATAAAGTGAAAGAGCGTATTCTTGAGCATTTAGCTGTGCTAAAACTCAAGGGTAACATGAAGTCTCCTATTTTGTGTTTATATGGACCTCCGGGAGTTGGAAAGACTTCTTTGGGAAAATCAGTGGCCGAAGCCATTGGACGAAAATACCTGAGAATGTCATTAGGGGGGTTGAAAGATGAATCCGAAATCAGAGGACATAGAAAGACCTATATAGGTGCCATGCCTGGACGTATTTTACAAAACCTCAAGAAGGCAAAGTCTTCAAATCCGGTTTTTGTCTTAGACGAAATTGATAAAGTGGGTAATGATTTTCACGGTGATCCATCGTCAGCATTATTAGAAGTATTGGATCCTGAACAAAATGATTCCTTCTACGATAATTTCCTGGAATTGGATTATGATTTATCAAACGTATTGTTCATTGCCACGGCAAATTCATTAAATACCATTCAACCAGCATTGCGAGATCGAATGGAAATTATCGAAATCAATGGATATACGGTCGAGGAAAAAGTTGAGATTGCCAGGAAGCACCTTCTTCCTAAACTAATTGCAGATCATGGAATTAATAAAGCGGATTTTCAATTGAACAAAAAAATCATTGAAAGAGTAGTGGACGATTATACCAGAGAATCGGGTGTTCGTAATCTTGAAAAAGTTTTGGCCAAGATTGTTCGTTACGTTGCCAAATCCAAGGTCATGGAAGAAGATTATGACAAGACCATAAATGAAAAAACATTGTTAGAAGTTCTTGGACCTGCGCACTCCAAAGATAAATATCAGGGAAATGATGTGGCAGGAGTGGTCACTGGATTGGCATGGACACCGGTGGGTGGAGATATATTGTTCATTGAAACCAGTTTGAATCCGGGAAAAGGTAAATTAACGGTCACTGGAAATCTCGGTGATGTGATGAAAGAATCAGCGGTTATTGCTTTGCAGTTTATTCGTGCTCATGCAGCGCAATATGGATTAGATCCAGAGATTTTTAATAAATGGGATATTCATGTGCATGTTCCCGAAGGTGCAACTCCAAAAGATGGACCATCGGCTGGTATTACGATGATTACTTCATTGCTTTCGGCATTAACCCAACGAAAAGTAAAAAAGGCATTGGCGATGTCAGGTGAAATCACGCTACGAGGCCGTGTGTTGCCAGTTGGAGGGATACAGGAAAAAATATTGGCGGCTAAGCGTGCCAATATCAAGGAAATTATTCTTTCTGTTGACAATGAAAAGGACATTCTTGAGATCAAAGCTGAATATTTAAAAGGCTTGAAATTTCATTATGTTTCTGAAATGTCTGAAGTTTTGGATATTGCATTGATGAATCAAAAGGTGCAAAATCCTCTTAAAATTGCTTGATTGTCAATTTTTTTGACAACCTGACTCATAATAAAACAGCCGAATATTCGTATGTTTAACACGACTGTGTAATTATGAGGCAATTTTCCCTTTCATTACTTTTAGTCTGCTTTGTTGCAGGTGTTTCAGCTCAAGTTGGAGGTCAAGGTGCATTTGAGTTCTTAAAAATGCCTGTATCTGCCAGGGCAACTGCACTGGGTGGTTCATTCATTACAGTTATGGATGATGATCCAACGGTAGGTATTGAGAATCCTTCCCTACTCAATCCAAGTATGAGCAACAAACTAGGAATGTCATACAACAGTCATTTTGCCGGAATAAATAATGGAGCCATTTCATATGCCAGGCATTTTGACACAATCGGTTCAACTAGTTTAGCTGTTCAATTCATTGATTATGGAAAATTTGACGAAACGGATGCGGGAGGCAATTTAATAGGAGAATTTACGGCAAGTGAATTTGCAGTTACTGCTGGATATGCGAGGAAACTGGATTCCAGCTTTTCTGTAGGTGGTAATGTGAAATTTATTTATTCTTCACTTTATAGCTATGTAGGCATGGGAGGAGCTGTTGATTTATCTGCCAATTATTCCATTCCTGAACAGTCTTTCCTGGTCACCCTATTGATGAAAAATATCGGGTATCAATTTTTGACCTATACCGATGGTGAAAGAGAAAGTTTGCCATTTGAAATTCAAGCGGGAGTTTCTAAAAAATTCAAGAATATGCCGTTCAGATTTAATCTGTTATTGCATCATCTCAACAATTTCAATCTGTCCTATGAAAATCCCAATGAAGTCAATTCAGGTAATTTCTTTGATGAAGAAGAAAATCAGACTGGAGGAGGATTTGGTGATGAATTGTCCAGGCATTTGACCATTGGTGTAGAGTTTTTACCATCCAAGAATTTTCATGTTCGAATGGCTTATAATTTTCAGAGAAGAAAAGAAATGGTCTTGGATAACCGACCAGGAGGAGTGGGTTTAAGTTGGGGATTTGGATTTAAAATATCTAAATTGCATTTCAATTATGCGAGATCTACATATCACCTAGCTGGATCCCCAAACCATTTTACTGTTGTTACCAAAATATCCGACTGGTCTAAAAAATCATGAATAAAATTGTCATTGCCATTGATGGTCATTCTTCCTGTGGGAAGAGCACATTGGCTCAATACCTTGCTAAGCAATTGGGTTACGTTTATATTGATACAGGAGCTATGTATAGAGCAGTGGCATTGTATTGTAAACGACACAATTGGCTAGCCAAGGATGTGTGGGACAAGCAAGCAATTACCAATGCGTTGGATCAAATTGAAGTTTCGTTTGTTCATCATGTGGAAACCAACGTATCGCAAACCTATTTGAACGGGGAGAATGTTGAAGAAGAAATTCGTGGAATAGCTGTTTCTGAGGTGGTAAGCAAAGTAAGTCAAATGCCAGAAGTGAGAAAGAAATTAGTACAACTGCAACAACAGTTGGGAGCCTCAAAGGGAGTGGTAATGGATGGGAGAGATATAGGAACAAGGGTATTCCCTCAGGCAGAACTGAAGTTGTTTGTGACCGCTGACATCAATATCCGTGTACAACGAAGATTTGATCAAATGGTGAATAAGGGAATTGACATAACATTTGAAGAGGTGAAAAGCAATTTGCAGCAACGAGATTTTGATGATACACACAGAGGAGAAAACCCATTGCAAAAGGCAGATGATGCAGTCGTATTGGATAATTCAAACTTGACCATTGATCAGCAAAATGAAAAGGCACTTGAATGGGCAACTGAACGAATCAATGGTGTTAACAGTTGAGCAATGGCCGATAAATACAGATGGTTTTTATTGGCGGAAGACTGCATTCAATTCGAACAAGAATTTAAGGAAGGAGAAGTCAGAAGAGTTTATGTTAATGAACAGTTTATCTGTTTATCCCTTTACCAAAATAAATGGCACGCCTTTGAAGATAAATGTCCACATCAGGGCAAAACGCTGTTAGGAGCAACATGTGATATCAATGGTATGCTTACCTGTCCGCATCATCAATACAAATTTGAAATAGAATCGGGTAGGGGACATGGTATGTTTATCAATAAATATGCAGTTAAAGAAGAAGGAACCCAGCTGTTTGTTGGTTTCAAAAGGGGATTTCTTGATTTTTTATAATGCAATTGATTGCTTGATAAACTCTATCTATGGGAAGCCCCATAATGTTAAAATACGACCCTACAATTTTTCTTATGCCTATGTATCCAATCCATTCTTGCACACCATATGATCCAGCTTTATCAAAAGGCTGATATTTTTTGATGTAATACTGAATTTCTTCATCCGTCAGCTGATTGAAATAAACTTCGGAAACATCACTAAAAGAATGTGTTTTGCTTTTGGTTCGAATCGTCACCCCAGTAATAACCTCATGTTTTCCTCCAGAAAGCTGACCTATCATCCTGGTTGCATCTTCATGAGAAGTAGGTTTCATCAGCACTTCATTACCCACCTTTACCATGGTATCTGCTGTAAGAAGCACTTCATTTTCCAACAGATTCCGGTTGAAATGTGTTGATTTTAGCTCACTGAGGTACTCCGCTATACTGTTAACAGGAATAGAATCAGGATAAATTTCATCAACATCAATTTCAGTTATCTCAACAGGCCAACGTAATTCTGACATCAACATTCGACGACGTGGACTTTTTGATCCTAATATAACTTTGATATTACTTTCACTCATAGTCATTGAACCAATGATACTAATAATATCATGTAAAACAACATGCCTAAAAGTAAATACACTTTTAGTCCTGACTTAAGCCGATTGATGAGGTTATCAAGTGAGTGGTTAATCGACCAATAAAATAAAATCATGGCTGGTGAAAGAATAAGGAGAAAAGCAACAAACGCTGTTGTCCAATGAAATTCCAATAAAACAGCCAAGTTGGCAATGATTGAAAACAATACCATGATTCCCATTCCTATCATCAATAATCTTTTAATCGTTGATTGATTCAATAGGATGGATAAGGTTTGATATCCAAAAACTTTATCACCTTTTTGATCTTCCACATCTTTTACGATTTCCCTCAGTAAATTGATGAACAGTGCGTAAATAAATAGACCAATCAATAAATAATTGAACCTCCAATCTGAAAACGCATCTGGCCAAAAAAAGACAACTAAACTATAAGATATTGGCACTACCCCGGCCACCAGAATGGACACCACAACATTTCCAATAAAAGCCAGTTTTTGCAGGTATTTCGAATACAGGTAAAGTAATACTTGATACACCAGGACGGTCATCAAATAAAAATAATGACCCAGATGTATGGTCAGCCAAATGGCACTCGTCCAGCTAACAATTGAAAATAACAGATACAGTTTGAATGCGCTCTTTCGAGATATCTCTTTGCCAACAATTGTTTTGGACGGTTTATTAATTTCATCAACTTTTTCGTCGATAATGTCATTGATGATGTTTCCTGCTGCGGCTTGTGTAATCATTAGAACGATTAATGTCCATGACATTGCAATGAATTCCGTGGTGAAAATATGGACAAACACTTGTGGATTAATGTAGATGATGATAAACCCAGTAACTCCGGTTATCAATAAATTATTCCAACGAATTAAACGAAGTATGTTTAGCAAAAACATGGTTAACTCTTTTCAGAATGAACTTTTTGAATTGAATCGGACAGACTTTTGTAAAGTTCATTCCAGGTATTGTTGTTTTGCAGCCAGTTTAAATGTTCTTTTATGGTTTTTTGATCGCCTCTAACTGCAGGTCCGGTTTGGGTTTCATGAAGCTTATCCCATTGAATTTCGCCAAAACTTTCTTCCAAGATAGGTTCTAATAATTGGGGAGGTATATCATTTTCCGATAGTATCTGACTTACTACATTTAACAAGTGATGAACGAAATTATTTGACATCACGGCTGAGATATGAAGCGCCTTTCTTTTTTCAAAAGACAACTTATAAAAATTAAAAGCCAACAATGAAAATAGTTCCATAATGACCTTTTCTGTAAAATCATTACTTAATTCAATGGCCAGAGGAATACCTTTTGGTATGTCTTGATTTTCCTTGTTGAATGACATAATTGGCCAACATACACCGCAGTTTTCGATGTTTTCGGAGACCAGAACATCAATCGAAGTAGCCCCGGATAAATGGACAACAGGCAAAGAAGTCTTTTGAAGTCGAATGGCCATTTCTTGGATGGAATCATCAGAAACGGCTACCATGATGAAATGTGCCCATGAGATGGCCTTTTCAAAATCATCTTCGGTTTGGATGTTTTGATGGGTCGAAAATTCATTGAGTCCATCATTTGATCGGCCCCATACTTTCACGTTAACAGGGTCATTTTTGGCAAATTCATTTGCAAATGATTTGGCCACTTTTCCGGTGCCAAGAATTAAAATGTTCTGCAATTGATTTGACATGATTAATTATTATCTGGTCTTCAACATGTTACAAGTTTTTAAGTGATTTACTTACAACTACACATTCGTAAATCCCTCTTATATAAGCCATTAGATCAATTCAATTTTGTGGTAAAATAAATTTCCACGTTATGAAGTTGATCATTAATTTATTCATGCGCTTTTTGATAGTAGGCGTAATCATGTATTTTGGTTTAATGACTTTTATTCAGGTTTTGACCTGATATCAATTGATATTTTTTAAAATGTCTAATGCTGCATCTGCTATTTTGGTCCCTGGTCCAAAAATACCTGAAACACCATTTTTGTAGAGGAAATCATAATCTTTTGGAGGTATTACACCGCCAATGATCAAGACAATGTCTTCCCTGTTTAATTTCTTCAGCTCTTTGGTAATTTCAGGTATCAGGGCCTTGTGGCCGCCAGCCAGAGATGAAATGCCAATAATGTGAACATCATTTTCAATAGCCTGTTTAACTACCTCAGAAGGCACTTGAAATAAAGGTCCAATATCAACATCAAATCCAAGATCAGCAAAGGAGGTGGCTATTACTTTTGCCCCCCTGTCATGTCCATCTTGCCCAACTTTAGCCACCAGTATTCTAGGTCGTCTGCCTTGGTTTTGTTCAAAGCGCTCAACCATCTGAACTGCTTGATTAAAAGAATCATCCTTCATAGCTACGGACGAATATACACCAGAAATTGCTTTAATATCTGCCTTATATCGGCCAAATTCTTCCTCCAAGGCTGATGAGATTTCTCCCAATGTTGCTCTTTTTCTTGCCGCATCAACTGCCAGTTCGAGCAAGTTTAATTCTTGATTGCTTGCTCCTTCTTTTAACTTGTTCAACGCTTGAGACACTTCATTTTGATCTCTTTCTTCTTTGATTTTTTTGAGTTTGGACAATTGCTCCTCCCGTACTTTGGTATTATCAACTTCCAATAAATCAATGGAAAAGTCAGCATCTGATGTGTATTTATTGACGCCTACCAAAATATCTTTCCCTGTATCAATTCTTGCCTGTCTGCGTGCTGCTGCCTCTTCAATCTTTAATTTTGGTAAACCCTGTTCAATGGCCTTGGTCATGCCTCCAAGTTTTTCAATTTCCTGAATGTTTTTCCAGGCCTTTTTGGCGAGATCCCAGGTTAGTTTTTCCATGAAATAACTTCCATTCCAATGGTCTACACTTTTGGTGATGTCTGTTTCGTGCTGGATAAACAATTGGGTATTTCTGGCAATTCTTGCCGAATAATCTGTTGGAAGGGCAATGGCTTCGTCAAGAGAATTTGTGTGTAGGGATTGAGTACCACCAATGGTTGCCGCCATAGCTTCAACACATGTTCTGGCAACATTGTTATAGGGATCTTGTTCTGTTAAACTCCAGCCTGACGTTTGACAGTGGGTCCGTAAGGCCATGGATTTCGGATTTTGGGGATTGTATTGTTTCATCAATTTAGCCCATATCATTCTGGCGGCCCTCATTTTTGCTATCTCCATAAAATGATTCATACCAATTGCCCAAAAGAATGATATTCTGGGTGCAAAATCGTCAATCTTTAGTCCAGCATCCAGGCCAGTTCGCACATATTCCAATCCATCTGCCAAGGTATATGCCAATTCTATATCAGCGGTAGCTCCGGCTTCTTGCATGTGATATCCTGATACGCTAATCGAATTGAACTTTGGCATGAATTCGCTGGTGTATTTAAATATATCTGCAACAATTCGCATGGAAGCTTTTGGGGGATAGATGTAAGTATTTCGTACCATGAATTCTTTCAGGATATCATTTTGAATGGTACCTGATAATTGATGTCGTTCAACTCCCTGTTCTTCTGCCGCAACAATGTAAAATGCCAGAATGGGCAAAACGGCTCCATTCATGGTCATGGAAACAGACATTTTGTCCAACGGAATTTGATCAAACAATATTTTCATGTCTTGTACAGTGTCCACTGCAACTCCAGCCATTCCAACATCACCAGGAACTCTTTCATGATCTGAATCGTAACCGCGATGGGTAGGTAAATCAAAAGCAACAGAAAGGCCTTTTTGACCTGCTGCCAAATTTCGACGATAAAAGGCATTGGATTCTTTAGCTGTCGAAAATCCTGCATATTGACGAATAGTCCAGGGCCTTGTCAAATACATACTTGCATAAGGACCTCCTAAGAAAGGACCTGACCCTGCCTTGAAAGATGCATGTTCCACCTCATTGAGATCTTGTTCATCGTATCGATCGAAAATATCCACACCTTCAGGAGTAGACAATGTGTTTTTTTCAAATTCATCCTGACTTGAAAGGCCTTCCAGGAAATGAATATTATCGAAATCAAGACGCTTGCTCATGTATGTTACTTTTATGAAAAAAATCAGGGTAGATGCGTATTACGAAAGTTAATCCAATAAACAGGACAATCCAAACGAGTATAGACCAAATGGCACTTGCACCAAACAAATAGCCCATCAGATGTTGTTGATTGAATTCAGCATTCATAAATTTCTTTAAAATGATAGTAAAAAAAGGATGACTTTGATTTGTGGGAAGTGAATAGATCACAGTTACTTTAGCCATTGTAGCCATAATCCAACCAATTAAACAAGCTCCAAAAAAGATCAAATGATTGTATTTTTTGTCCATTAATTTTTCGACTGAATAAAAGGCCAACAACATAGCCATCGGAATCAATTGTCTTGGTCCATAACTCCATCCGCCCCACCAATCATGAAATGAAGAAAATGCCAAAAAATAAACGATCACTGCCATCAATACCGAATCATTTAGCAAATTCCGTACGCTGAATTTTTTTTGCAGGCTAAAGTGAATAACAAAGAATATGAGGACCGGCATATAGAACAAAATACCCCGATAATCAGGTATTAACAATTCAAATATTACCTCAGGATTTGGAATTCCTAATCCATATAGGTCTTTCGAATTGTTGGTGTATTTATACAACATCGTGAATGCATCGCCGCCAATGACATAATTATACAGTAACATAAAAACACCAAATGGAAGAAGTGTCATGGCAAATTTTACCGCTGGACGCCATCTATTTTGCCAAATCAATTGTCCAATCCAAACCACTGGCATCAAAATCAATAAAAATTCCGATAAAAAAGCCATACCTGACCATACTCCTGCCACGATCCAATGTTCTTTTTTAAACGAAACGTAGCTCATAACCATCATTGCTCCGCTAATCACATGGCTGAAGAAAGTGCCTGTAAATACGTATATAAATGATCCATAAAATGGGAGTGCTGACAAAAGGAATGCCTCCAAGGCTGGACGATGTTTAACCACCAAAAAAAACAGCATGGTGATGACAAGAGATAACCCAATGGCTGAAAATAGATCACCAATAAAATAAACGGGTGACAGATTATCCGGTTCACCGGCAAATCCGAAGTGATAAGCTAGAAAATATACACCGGCAGCCATATATATGGGGAGAGGTGCCTTTTCTGAATAATAGTGATCTCCAATAAGACATTTATCCATGGTGAGTTCATGATGCTCATCAATTTTTAACGAGCCAGTATGGACTAATGAATGTGCACCAAGTACACGTGAGGTGGAATTTGGATTTTGCCAGAAGTCAGGAAAGAACATGCTCATCAAAAGATGAAACCCGAATATGACTACATATTTCCAATTCATAGAGTGGCCAATTAGCAATCTAATATCAACGGCTTGAATCCAAAAGATGAAGTAGTTTTCAATTGAGAGGGGGTTGAATCCTCATCCCTTGCAAAAACATTGGCCCCCACCATTTTTATTTTCCCACTTTCAAAGTCCTTTCGCTTTTGATTTGCACTTTGTTCAATGTATTCAGAAATCATTCCATTGGAAACGCAAGCCAAAAACCCGCCATTTTTCTCTATTTTTTTAAATTCTTCCCACGCTTTTTCAGCCAGTGTCAAAGTAAGACCATCAATCAGTTTAGAACCTGCTGCTGGATCTTTGATTGCTCCTATGTCGGATTCATGTTTAAGCAAGAGCATCGTGTTTCCAGCCAACCTAAATGCGTCTTCTATATTTTGATGTTGATAAGTGTGCAATAAACATTCTACCTTATCAACACCTCCAGTAATCGCCGACATAGCCCCTGTGGTATGTCGCAATAAGTTGAGGTCTACATCTTTTCTTCCCAATTTCAAGACAGAATCTCTGCCATGAATTACAACTGTGTTGTTGGAAGACAATCCATGTGAATTAATTAGCGTCTGATAGACGATACGAAACGCACGGTATTTCGCCATTTCCATAAAATAATCCGTATGATGAGCCATACTTATGACCATCTGATCATGCAGTGAGCTTAGCGGAAAATTATTCGACTTGGCCAATTCGATATACTCATTGATAAGGTTGAGCGTGTAAGCTATTTCTTGCACAATAGTGGCACCAGCATCTTTCAAATTGCAGGACTGAATTCCAAGTCCTTTTATTTTGGAATGTTCTTTCAAAAATCCCAGAAAATCGAACAATTCTGAAGGATTGATTTCTTTGTATTTAGGTTCTTCTGAATCTCGAAAGTTCGATAAAATGGGATCACAATTGACCCACTTTAATGCAGGAACATTGAGTAAGGTATTTCGATTTTCCTGTTGAAGCCAGATGTTGAAATCGAAGTTGGGTTTGATAGCAACGCTATTTACAACCGAATTGTATTTTTTATGGAATTCAATTAATTCTTCTGGTGTATTAATGGCTATTGAAACCGAATCCACCAGCTTGGAGACCAACGGAACCAGATCATCATTGTTTTTCCAGAAAGTATCTAGATCAAGATGCGTATGAACGGAATGATCAGTTGAAATGGGGAGTGTAAAATTTTGTACATTTTTTGTCCCATCTAAGTTAGCTGGTGAATACAGAACTCCATCCAAAGCATTTTGTTCAAGAATATGCTCCAAAGATTTGTCTTTGAGTTCTTTTCTGATTTTATCCAAATATTCCTGATCAGATATACTGGTAAACTCATTAAAATTCAATTCATCCATTCAATACCGAATTAGCCGGTAAAAATAGTAAAACAACAGGTTTGCAAAAACAGATGGACTAAGAGTCTGGATAGGAGAGTACGAATATTTCTTCGTTATCTCTTTTCATGAGGTATTTTTCTCTGGCAAAACGCTCTAGATTTTCAACATTGGTAGTCAAATCTTCCAAATCTTTTTTGGCTTTGGTAATTTCTTGCTTGTAATACGCTTGTTCTTCGGTTAGATGATTGAGCTCAAGTTTGTATTCAATAAGATCAATTAGATTGTTTTCATCAAAAAAGGCAATCCAAAACGTAAACCCTAAAAGAGAAAGGACGTACTTATTTTTTAAATAAGGAGGGATTTTATCCAAAAGCATACTCGAAGTTACCAAAGCTTATTGATGCATTTGAACCTTATTCAAAATATTTTAAACACGGAATTGTTAAGTTTATTCACCAAGAAACGGATATCTATAATCCGTTGGTGGTACAAACGTCTCCTTAATGGTTCTGGATGACACCCATCGCAGCAAGTTCTGCATTGCTCCGGCTTTATCATTAGTTCCGGAAGCTCTCGCTCCTCCAAATGGTTGTTGTCCAACCACTGCACCTGTTGGCTTGTCGTTAATGTAGAAATTACCTGCGCTATTTTCTAATTTCTTGAGAGCCAAATTAATGGCATATCTATCATTTGAGAAAATGGCTCCGGTTAACGCATAAGGTGAAGTTGAGTCAACCAATTCCAACGTTTTTTCAAAATCATTGTCGGCATAAACGTAAATGGTGATTACTGGACCAAATATTTCCTCACACATGGTTTTGAACGATGGGTTGGAAGTGACAACTACTGTTGGTTCAATAAAATAACCATTAGACTTGTCATAGTTTCCTCCACAAATGATTTCCGCATCATTACTTTGTTTAACCACATCAATGTAACCGCTTATTTTATCGAATGCTCTTTCATCGATAACCGCATTGATAAAATTGCTGAAATCTTCAGGGCTGCCCATTTTAAAAGAACTTACCTGTTCAACCAAGCTGGATTTTACTTCATTCCATATTCCTTCCGGAATATAAGCTCTTGATGCAGCTGAGCACTTTTGACCCTGAAATTCAAAAGCTCCTCTGGCAATTCCTGTTGCAACTTCCTTGGCATCTGCACTATGGTGAGCAACAATGAAATCTTTTCCTCCTGTTTCTCCTACAATTCGTGGGTAAGTCTTATATGATGAAATATTTTCTCCAATCGTTTTCCATAGTTGCTGGAATACACCAGTACTTCCTGTAAAGTGTAAGCCAGCAAAATCCGGATGTTCAAAGACTACTTTTCCTGCTTCGGGACCATCTGTGTATACCAGATTAATTACTCCATCAGGTAGGCCGGCAGCCTGAAATAGTTCCATAATGACATTAGCCGAATAAACCTGCGAATCTGCCGGTTTCCAGACAACAACATTTCCCATCATGGCAGGTGCGGCGCATAAATTAGCTGCGATTGATGTGAAATTAAACGGTGTAATGGCAAAAATAAATCCTTCCAATGGCCTGTACTCAAGTCGATTCCACATGCCACTCATGCTCTCTGGCTGATCCTTATACAATTGTGATAAGTACATGACATTAAACTTGAAGAAATCTATCAATTCACAAGCTGCATCGATTTCCGCTTGCATGGCATTTTTTGACTGGCACAACATGGTAGCCGCATTCATTTTGTCTCTAAATGGACCGGCTAATAGGTCGGCGGCTTTTAGAAATATGGAAGCGCGTTGATCCCAAGGTAGATTAGCCCAATTTTCTCTGGCAGCAAGTGCCGCGTCAATGGCATTTTTCACATGACTTCCGTCTCCTTGATGAAAATGTCCAATGGTTTGCTGATGATCATGAGGCGGGTGAATATCAATTGTTTTGCCGGTGGTTACTTTTTTATCTCCAATGTACATTGGGATTTCAATGTTTTGAGATTTGCGATTTGCATATTCCTTCAATAAAGATTCTTTTTCTGGACTACCCGGAGCATATCCTTTTACCGGTTCGTTAACAGGAATTGGAACATTGAAAAAAGCATTCGACATAATTGAAAATATTTCTGATTAATGAAGCGACAAAAATAATAAAAGAGAATTGTCTGTAGCGCTTAATGCCAAATAAAAAAGCCGGTCATTGACCGGCTTTAAACTAACTAACCAACAGATTCACTATGCTACTTTGATATGTTTCTTTTTGATAATGGCAGTTTCCATTTTTGGAATGGTGATTTGCAAAATTCCGTTTTCGTATTTCGCGTTGATTTTTTCAGCATTTACACTTTCAGGTAGGTGAAATGATCGAGAAAAAGAATGAAATGAAAACTCTTTTCTACTGTACAATTTGTTTTCATCGTCCTTTTTTTCTTTCAATTCAGCTGAGATAACCAAGACATCTTTTTCCACTTCCAAATTGAAGTCTTCCTTTTGATAGCCTGGAACGGCTAAATCCAACCTGAATTCTTTTTCCGTTTCTTTCACATTGGCTGCAGGCATGGAGCCATTCATCATTTTGCTTTCAAAAGGCCAATCGTATTTAAATACATCATTTAAAAGTCTTTGCATTCCTCTGTCTTCATGTATGCTTGGGAATTTCATCAATTTCATTTTTCTATTTTTTTGATTAAACATTTGATTGGAGTACTTCAATTTCTGTTCCATTGTCAATTTTTGACCTATTACTTCTAATTTCAAGACATTATGACATGAAACGAAATCAATCTAGTGACAAAATGACTGAATATGATAGATGTTAAAAGGTGATATCAATTGAATAATGAATATTTTTATGCCATGAACAAAAAATTTATAGGGTTTATACTCTTACTAGCAGGGTCTTTTTGTGTAAATGAGATTTTCGCACAAGCAGAGGCCGACAGAATTCTAGGACTCTATTGGACCGCAACCAAAGAGGCCAAAGTAGAAATATATAAATGTGGAGATAAGTATTGCGGTAAACTTGCCTGGTTGAAAGAACCCTTTGAAGAAGATGGTTCTCCAAAATTGGATGACGAAAATCCAGATCCTAAATTGCGTAGTCGTGAATTAATGAACTTGGAGTTTCTATATGATTTTGAGTACGATGAGGATTTGGAATGGGAAGATGGAGAAATCTATGATGCCAAATCGGGAAAGACGTATAGTTGCGTCATTAACCTTGAAGAAGATAACAAGGTATTGAATGTGAGAGGGTACATTGGATTTTCATTTATTGGCCGTACGGAAGTATGGCAAAGAATTGAATAATCTGTAAATTATTGTGTCTATCTGTTTATCAATGAGTTAGTTTTCTGGCGCAATCTTCATTTTCTCAGATATTACTGTAACACCTTACTAGTCAGTTGTTTATTAATTTAATTTTTGGTTGATAAAATTATTTGGTCAGCTTTCATATAATCGTATTTTCGTCGGAAATATGCATGTATGGACACCGTTAAATTAGCTCCTTCTGAGCAAGAAATTCGCGAAAAGTATTTCAGCCCGTTACTTGAATTGGTGAGGGAAGCGTCTGAAGTACACAAACAATACCATCATTCTAATAAGGTTCAAATCAGTCGCCTTGTATCAATTAAGACAGGAGGATGCCCTGAGGACTGTGCATACTGTCCACAAGCGGCAAGGTATCACACAGATATAGATGTACATAAATTGATGCCTGTTGAACAGGTTATCAAAAACGCTCAAGAGGCAAAATCCGAGGGTGCATCTCGAATGTGCATGGGTGCATCTTGGCGTGAAGTGCGGGATAACTCTGATTTTGACAAGGTCATTGAAATGGTGAAAGCAGTGAATGACATGGGATTGGAAGTTTGTTGCACACTAGGGATGCTTACCGCAGATCAAGCGAAGAAATTAGCAGATGCTGGATTGTATGCATACAACCACAACCTGGATACTTCTGAAGATTATTATGGTGAGATCATTTCCACCAGAAAATATGACGACCGACTAAACACCATTGAAAATGTAAGGAAGGCCAATTTAACGGTTTGTTCGGGCGGAATTATTGGGCTGGGAGAGACGCATGAGGACAGGATAAGCATGTTGCATACATTGTCCAACCTTGATCCAGTGCCCGAATCGGTTCCAATTAACACGTTGGTTGCCGTAGAAGGAACTCCTTTAGAAAATCAAGAACGTGTTCCATTTGAAGATGTAGTTCGAATGGTAGCCACAGCCAGAATATTGATGCCTGAATCCATGATTAGATTGAGTGCTGGAAGGAATCAAATGTCGTTTTCAGAACAGGCATTATGTTTTCTTGCCGGAGCCAATTCATTTTTTAGTGGAGACAAATTATTAACTACACCTAATCCAGCGGATTCTGAGGACAAAAAAATGATGGATTTATTGGGTCTTGAACCATTGAAACCTCATGAAAAAAGCACAGGATGACCATTGATGAAAAGTTCGGCCAGGAGATTCTTCAACGAAAAAAAGCCGGACTAAATAGAGAATTGCGTCAACCTGAAAAAGGGATTGACTTTTGCTCTAATGATTATCTGGGCTTGGCACGTTCGCAATCATTCTCAAATGCCATTGAAACTGAAGTATCCAAATCAGCATGGGCAGCAGGAAGCAGTGGCTCTCGATTGATTTCTGGAAATCACGAATACATAGAACACCTTGAACAAGATATTGCTCAATTTCATCGAGCAGATGCAGCCATGTTGTTTCCAAACGGTTACATGGCCAATGTTGGACTTTACTCATGCCTGGCATCAAGAGAAGATACATATATTCTTGATGAATATGTTCACGCCAGTATTATTGATGGATGCAGATTGTCTTTTGCAAAAAGGAAGAAATTTAAGCACAACAACCTTGAAGATCTTGAGAAGTTGTTGGCTACAAGTTCAGGTAAAAAGTGGGTTATAGTCGAAAGTGTTTATTCAATGCTTGGAGATGAATCTCCATTGGAGGAAATACTTAATGTCATGAAGGATTATGATGCAGAACTAATTGTAGATGAAGCCCATTCCGTTGGTCTTTATGGTGAAAATGGAAGGGGTAGAGTAGCTGAAAACCAACTTGAGAATGACGTCTTTGCTCGTGTAGTGACGTATGGAAAAGCATTTGGAGTTTCGGGTGCAGCAGTGTTAGGATCTAATAATTTGAAGTCTTTTCTCATTAACCACAGTCGCCCTTTTATCTATTCTACCGCGCCAACTCCAGCGTTTTATATTTCTATCAAAATAGCTTATGATTTTGTGAAAAATATGGAGGGCGAACGTCAGCAATTGAAAGATTTAAAGGTTTATCTGAACCAGAAATTATTGGATCATACATCTCATGTGGAAACCGGGGGTTCGGCCATATCATTTATACCAGTGGTTGGCAATGAAGCCGTGATGTCCTTCCAACAAAAATTGAATGATTTAGGCATACAAATTGTTGCGATGAGATCGCCAACCGTACCTGAAGGAAACGAAGGACTGCGGTTATGTTTGCATTCTTACAATACAAAAGATGAAATTGATTTTTTGTCTCAACAGATTCAACATACATGAAGAATTTAGTGGTAGCCGGAATTGGAACAGAAATAGGTAAAACCATTGTTTCTGCCATCTTGTGTCAAAAGATGAAAGCAGATTATTGGAAACCGGTTCAAGCAGGAGGTTTGAATTTTACGGATAGTGATCTGGTAGACTCACTTACATCTTCATCTGTACAAATACATCAGGAGAAATATCGATTGACGGAGCCGATGTCTCCACATGCCGCTGCCAAAATTGATGATGTTGAAATAACATTGTCGTCTTTTCAAATTCCGGAAACAGCAAATGGATTAATCATAGAATTGGCAGGGGGATTGATGGTTCCTTTGAATAGCAGCGATACAAACTTGGATTTGATCAAGAAATTGAATTGTCCTGTTGTGGTTGTTTCGAGGTATTATTTGGGAAACATAAATCACACCTTGTTGACTTGCCAATTATTGAGGCAAAGCGAAATTAATGTAGCTGGAATCATATTTAATGGTGAAAAAAATCAGGAAAGCAAAGATGTCATCTTATCGATGACCAAATTACCTAACCTTGGAGATATACCTGTATTGGAGGAAATTACAAAAGAATCAATAGAGAGAATGACTGAAAATATTATTGATTTTGAGTGAGGTAGAATTTGATAAACAATACCTATGGCATCCGTATGCCAGTATGAATGTAAAAGAGGATTTGCCAAATATCTCGAGCGGTGAAGGAATTTATCTTTATACAAGTGAAGGAAAACGCATAATTGATGGTATGTCATCCTGGTGGTGCACCATTCATGGCTATAGCCACCCAAGAATTGTGAAAGCCGCCAAAAAACAATTGGATTCGTTGAGTCATGTAATGTTTGGAGGATTAACACACAATCCCGCCGTAGCGCTTGGAAAGTTATTGCACTCCATATTGCCTGATGAGTTAACCTATATTTTTTATGCTGATTCAGGCTCTATAGCTGTAGAGGTGGCGCTCAAAATGGCCATTCAATATTGGAAATCTGTGGGAAATGATCACAAACTAAAAATTGCTACAGTTCGGTCAGGATATCATGGTGATACCCTGCATGCTATGTCGGTAAGCGATCCTGAAAACGGCATGCATCATTTGTTCAAAAGCGTTGTTCCTGAATACTTGTTCGCAACCTTACCTCCCAGGCAACTCAATGAATCATTGAATGCTGATGACAAAAAAATACTCAAGGAATTTTTTGATAAGCATCATCACGCAATGGCGGCCTTTATCATTGAACCTGTTTTACAAGGGGCCGGAGGATTTACCATTTATGCTTCTGATTACTTGGACTATTTATTTGAATTGTGTCAATCGTATGATGTATTGTTAATTTATGATGAAATTGCCACCGGATTTGGAAGGACTGGAAAGATGTTTGCTTTGGAACACAGCAAAAGTGTGCCGGATATTATTTGTTTAGGAAAAGCATTGACAGGAGGTCACATCAACTTTGCAGCCACCATTTGCAATGAAAAAGTTAAACATGGAATAAATTCTGGGGAGTATCCCATATTCATGCATGGACCCACGTTTATGGCAAGTCCATTGCCATGTTCTATGGCTATTGCAAGCATTCAGGAATTGCTGTCTACCAATTGGGAATTGAATGTGAATCAAATAGAACAAGTCCTTCAACAAGATTTGATACCACTCAAAGAGAAATCAACAGTAAAAGATGTGAGGGTTTTGGGAGCGGTAGGTGTAGTTGAATTCAATACAGATTTAGATCGATCTTTAGTTCAAGATCTTTTGTTAAATGAAGGAGTTTGGTTGCGACCTTATGGTCCTTTTCTGTATACCATGCCTCCCTATATCATACAAAAAACTGAACTTAGAAAAATTACCAATGCAATAATAAAAGTAGTTAATGAATACAATTGAAAATTTAAATCACTTTCTTGAATACGTGGTTAACCACAGTGATATTCATGCCAAATGGTTAAACACACTTTCCTTGATGGAAAACACAGGAGCGCGAAAAATTGCTGCCGGAGAACACCCTTTGAATACCGATATATCTATGCTTCAACATGCTGCAGAAGAGTTTAGGCATGCCTTTTATTTGAAGAAACAAATTGCAAAAACCCAAGTTGAATTGCACGATTATTCTTTTCATAATTTATTGAACCCCATTGGTAGTTATCATTACATCCGGACATTGGATGTGGACATATCACAATATTTGAAATCGCAACATGGCTTAAAAGGCAGAGACCTAATTTTTGGTGCTTATATTCTGGTAACTTATGCCATTGAGGTTCGTGCAGATGATTTGTATCCTCAATATGAAGAAGCTTTGCGAAAAGCTGGATCAAAAATAACCGTCAGGCCGTTAATTTTTGATGAACAAGGGCATTTGGAACAAATACAAAAACAAATGAAGACCTTTTTTAAAAATTGGAATGAAGTGGCTGAATTTGCTGAGAAAGCCGAACAGCGGTTGTTTCAAGAGTGGATGGAAGAAGTGCAGAAGACTACTTTGGTATCTGCTTAATTGGCATTAAGTTTATTGTAAATTTCCAGACAGATCCATGCATCAGTGGCAGCATATCTAATTTGAGCATCCGTCAGTACATTATTTTCCCAATTACTGGTTTGTTGCTTTTTGCTAATACGGAATCCTAGTACCAGCGCTGATAATTTTTTTGCTCCTATACTCACATATCCCAATTCCTGACAATAATCGTTGAGGTCCACAAATGATGCTGGTTTGAATTCATTCATTTTGTTCAACGCTCTTAAATCATCAAGAATACCAATTCCAATTTTGAGAATTTGCTCATCTTCAAATAACGACCTCAATAAAGGATGAAAACCAATTTTATTAACACGAATGAGGTAGACGCATTGAGACGTAGCAATTTGAATAAGAGCCACGTCATAATATTGGCCTTTTTTGAATGCCGGTCTCGTCTCAGTATCGAACCCAATTTTATCTTCTTTGCTTAGATTTTCGAAATGAATTTCCAATTCCTGAACGGTATTGATAACAATTACAGGACCCTGATAATGTTTCTGTTCAAAATCCAATAATTCATCATTCGAGATTTCAAGACGCTGAATCACCGAATAAAAATAAAAATTTATCTAAAACCTTCGATTTGAATTCAATATCATTTCCTTAGGGCATTCGAATAATTGTATTTTTACCCTCCTAATTGCATTATATGAAAACTATTCTGACTTCATTGGTTGCTTTACTTTCCTTCCAATTGATTCATGCTCAGCAGGTTCTTACTTTGGAACAAGCTATTTTGGAACAACGCAGTTCATTGGCACCTGAAAAACTGAAAGGAATACAGTGGATTCCTGGCACCAAGGACATTTCTTATGTTGAAAATGATCAACTGCTCATTCGCACATTCAATGAACCCAAACAAAGCAAATCCATCGGTCTGAGTGAATTGAAAAAGGCTTTTGGCAGTGAATTGGATGGTCTTAAATCCTGGCCGCGAATTAAGTGGATTTCATCAAATGAATTTTACTTTCAACAAAAAGCAACGATCTATTTTGTTGAAACGTCTGGTGAAGGAGTGGCGAAAATATCGCTATCAGAAAAAGAAGGAGTAGCTCATTTAGATATGCATGTTGAATCTAGAAATGTAACATTTACCAGAAATAATAATTTGTATTGTTTTCATTCGGGCAAAGAACAAGTGGTGATTGAAAATGAAGACAAAAACATCGTTTGTGGTCAGGCAGTTCATCGATACGAATTTGGGATAAGTAAAGGAACGTTTTGGTCACCCAAAGGAGATTTCCTTGCATTTTACAGAAATGATCAAACGGATGTCACCGATTATCCACTTGTTGATGTCAATTCAACACCTGCTTCTTTAAATAATATAAAATACCCAATGGCTGGTGCAAAAAGTGAGAAAGTAACCTTGGGTATCTATCATGTTGAATTGAATAAGACCGTTTTTCTGGAAACCGATACTGAAAAAGATACATACCTGACCAATATTTCATGGAGCCCTGATCAAAAATACGTATATGTGGCAGTGCTGAATCGTGATCAAAATCATATGCGTTTAAATCAATACGATGCATCAAACGGCAAGCTTGTGAAGACATTGTTTGAAGAAAAACATGATAAGTATGTTGAGCCATTGCATCCACTTTATTTCATTAATGGTAAAAGCGATCAATTTGTGTGGTGGAGCCAAAAAGATGGATACATGCATTTATACCTTTATGCAAATACAGGTAAAGAAATTCGTCAATTGACGAAAGGGGAATGGGTAGTGAAAAAATGGTTAGGGCAAGGAGCCGATGGAAAATTCATCTATGTAGAAGGTACAGGAAGTAAGCCCACCGAGACATACATTTATAAGGTCAATGTGGCAAACGGAAAATTCAGCGTTTTGGATGAAACGCCAGGGACGCATGCCGGTCAGTTGAATGGTGAACAAGGAATGATCATTGATCAATTTAGTAGTACCACTGTTCCGGGAATGACCTGGATAAGTGATCATAGTGGAAAAAATAAAGTTCAATTGGTAAAGGCAGAGAACCCTTTGAAAAACTATAATGTTTCCACTCCTGAATTAATGACGGTTACCAAGGATGACAGGAATTTTTATTGCAGAATGATCAAGCCGACATCATTTGATGAAACCAAAAAGTATCCGGTCTTGGTTTATGTGTACAACGGCCCGCATGCGCAGTTAGTAAGAAATCAATGGTTAGGTGGAGCACCAATGTGGATGTATGAAATGGCAGAAAGAGGATACATCATATTTACACTTGATGGCAGAGGAAGTGCTAACCGTGGATTGGCATTTGAACAAGAAATATTCCGACGAATTGGGGATGTGGAATTGGAAGATCAATTAACCGGGGTGGAATATCTGAAATCATTGTCATTTGTTGATGTTGATCGAATGGCGATACATGGATGGAGTTATGGTGGATTCATGACGATTTCTATGATGTTACGTCATCCGGATGTGTTTAAAGTAGGTGTAGCGGGAGGCCCTGTGGTGGATTGGAAATATTATGAAGTGATGTATACAGAGCGATATATGGATACTCCACAAACTAACCCAGATGGATTTCAAAAATCGGCAGTACTAAACTATGTGCCTCAATTGAAAGGTAAATTACTTTCCATTCACGGGTTGGTAGATGATGTAGTGGTTCCTCAGCACAATTTTCAGTTCCTGAAAACATGTGTGGATGAAAAAGTGCAAGTGGACTTTTTTGCTTACCCTGGTCATCCTCATAATGTGAGAGGAAAAGATCGAGTGCACTTGATGACCAAAGTATTGGATTATATAGAACAAGGATTAAACGAATAATTATGGATTTAAATCAGGTATTGATTGCTTTGATTGGTGTTTTTGTGATGGGAATAAGCGCCATGTGGTTAAAGGAATTGAAGAAACAGGAGGCAGAAAAGAACAAATCAAATTTGGCAAAGGCGTTAATGGTTGCAGGGATTTTGATTGTCTTGTATCCAATTGTTTTTATGAATGAAAATACAACAAACAGCGCTTTGGTTGATTCAACTTCTCAGGTCCCTCAAACACCAGATGGCACCAAGGAAATTGTGATTGGAGATGATTTTATCAAGGATAGGATAAAGTCGGACACATCGTATGCACATTATGTATCACGTCAATGGTATGCTGAAGCGGTTCAAAAATGGAACGATAGGACTTTTAGATACGATTCTGTTGAACTGGTTATTGAACAATTGCAAAAGAGCATTGAGTTTTATGAAATGGCCATGGCGCATGAGGCTATGGGGCAAGCATTGATTCAACAAGGACAGATTAAGAGAGGAATAGATGAATATACCAGAGCCATTGAAATGGACCCTAACCTGGGAGCTGCTTACTTCAATCGCGGTACGGCTTATTACATTTTAAATCAACCAGAGAATTATTGTCCGGATTGGATTAAAGCATTGGAATTGGGTGTGCCGAATGCAGTAGATGCTACGAGAACGTATTGTGGATACTAGTTGGAAAGATAAGGTACAATAAGGTTGAATTCAGGAATTCGAATGCAACAATTCTTTTTTTGACTTTCTCGATCAATATAATATACTCCCCACATCTTGCCTATTTCTGATCGCAACTTACACGCGGATTCATAGGTGTAACTTGAATTGGGTAAAATAACCGGCTTTTCTCCAACTACACCTTCACCTTCTACTAATACATGTTCTCCAATGGAATCAAAAATCATCCATTTTCTTCGTAAAAGTTTTATGGAGTGGTCGCTTTGATTCTCAATGTGGATTTTATACGAAAAATAATAATTGCCACTTTTCGGATCAGAGAACGAATCTTCATAATTAGTAGTCACACTAACTTTTACTCCTTCAGTAATAGCAGTTTCAATCATAGGCACTTGATTGGTATTTAACAATATTAATTATTTTTTCCAGAATCTATCGTTTTTTTCAAAGTATTGAGCCTCTTGTATCCTATGAGATGATCATAAATTTCACCAAATGGTCGATAGTAAATCAATATCGTATAGTCGTTTTCTGTTTCAAAGCTCGAGCCCTCAGCAAAAAATACATCACCTTGTTTCAAACGCTCATCGGTCATTAAATAACGGTAGTCATAATAACCTTGCTTCAGTAATGTGGTAAGTGTATAACTTTCCTTAGAATCATCATATGTCATTCTGTATTCCGGCAACAATTGCCAATTGCTCAGTCCACCAAACAAATACAAATTGGCACCAACTACCGGCCCTTCTGTGTTCAATTCAAACGTGACTTCAGCATAATTGGCGTCTGAATCAGGATAATCACTCCTAGGTACCTTGACATAGAAATTTCCGTTGATGTCGTTGTCCGTTAAATACCTTTTATATGAAAGGATTTCATCTGGCTTCAGCAGTATTCGAAATGTATCATTGGCAATTCTGATTTTGGAAACCCGTTCTGTATAGTTGTTGAAATCAGCAATGTTTAAATGACGAAATTCTTTTCCTCCCCAGAACGTTTGATTGTCAGCATATTCGAAATGAATGTTTTCATTATTGATAAATGAAGGCTTAAGTTTTCCCACCGCTCGGTATACGTCATTGTTCTGAAAAATTAAAGCTTTGAGGTTTCCGTAATCCGTTATTTTATAGTTATGATGATTTAAGGTGAAATCAACACGTTGTTTGAATTGACTGATATCAACACGAATGGCTCGCTTTGCTTCACCCTTGATAGAAACATGGTGATCAACCACCATAAAACGTCGAGTTAGAACTACTTCATTTGAATCACTTTTGAGGTAAACATGAACCAAATAATTGCCAGATTTTGTAATGGAGTAGCTTGTGTTGGGAATTCGAAATTGATAATTGGTATAGACACTATAAGGTCCTGCAGATTGGGCATAGGTGGTGATTTCCATCAAAGGAAATCCCGACAAGTAATCAAACTCTGTCAAGTCTGAAGGGGTCCAATCTGCGTTGCAGTGAATGATTTTGTAATGATAGGTTTTGATATCCGGCCCCATTTCGTCAAACTTCATCACCAATTGTTGTCCCTCATTTAATTCCATAATGGGAAATGACAAAGGGGCGCTCACGGGATGGACAATGGAAGTCTTTATGTTTTTGTGGTAATGATGATCTCTGACCCTCAAATAATTTGTTTTGAAATAATCCACCTTGGGAGGAATAGTTTCAACCACCACAGAAGTGTCTGTTTCCGATTCATCACTAATCCTTGAAAGATTGTTATCCAGTGCTTTTTTTGAAGAATTACATGAGATAAACAGGGCACATATCAAGAGGGGAAATACACGTGTTTTATAGGTTCTTTTCGATACCATAAATACAAAAGAATGAAAATCAGTTTTTATGAGTTGTCAAATATTCTTTATTATCCTTATTTAGAATCATTATAAATTATAAATTTGGAATTGATTTTAGCTCAATTTCAAATTAATGAAAGCCTAATGTGCTAATTTTGCTACCGTTTTTGACTTAAAGAAACGATATGTCGATTGAAGTGAAACTCAAAAAAGGGGTGAATATCAACCTCTTAGGAGAAGCAGATAAAGTTGTAACCGAATCACCCAAAGCTGAGACATTCGCTGTTAAACCACCTGATTTTGCTGGAGTAGTTCCCAAAATGCTTGTAAAAGCAGGGGAAGAGGTGAAAGCCGGATCTCCATTGTTTTTTGATAAGAACAATGAAAAGATCGTTTTCAGTTCTCCAATTAGTGGAGAAGTTGCGGAAATCAAAAGAGGTGAGAAAAGGCGAATTCTTGAAGTAATAATCTTAGCCGATAAAGAGGTGAAATATGAAGATTATGGGGTTACTCCATTATCTGACATGAGCCGAGAGCAGATTATTGAAAAGATGTTAAAAAGTGGTGTTTGGCCTTTGATGCGCCAGCGGCCATTTGACGTTATAGCCAATCCAGATAAGCAACCCAAAGCCATCTTTGTCAGTGCGTTTAACACAGGCCCAATGGCAGCTGATAATGATTTTATCATGCACCGAAAGGACGAGTTGTTTCAAAAAGGGCTTGACGTTTTGTCAAAGTTAACAGATGGGAAAGTACATCTTAACATCAATGGAGCCATCAAGGCTGACGAAACATTTTTAAACGCCAAAGGTGTTCAAATCAACAAATTTAAAGGACCTCATCCAGCTGGAAATGTGGGTGTTCAGATTCATCATATTGATCCCATCAATAAAAATGAGGTGGCTTGGACACTCAATCCTCAGGATGTGTTAATCTTGGCAAGATTGTTCCACGAAGGTAAAGTTGACATGGAACGTACCATCGCTTTGACTGGTTCAGAAGTGAAACAGCCGAAGTATTACCGAATGATTGCCGGACAGTGTATCAAAAACATACTGCACGACAATTTGAAAGATGGAGCAGTGCGTGCAATCAGTGGAGATGTGTTGACAGGAACACATATTGAGACAGACGGATATTTGGGATATTATGATGACCAAATAACGGTTATTCCGGAAGGTGGAAATGATCAATTTATGGGTTGGTTATCTCCTGGGTTAGATAAGTTCAGTTTATCTAAAACCTTCTTGTCTTGGATGACTCCAAAAAAGAAATACAGATTAAATACCAACCTCAACGGAGAAGAAAGAGCTTTTGTAATGACAGGCGAATACGAAAAGGTATTCCCAATGGATATCTATCCAGTTCATTTGTTGAAAGCTATCATGATTGAAGATATTGAGTTGATGGAAAAGTTGGGAATTTATGAAGTAGCACCTGAGGATTTTGCACTTTGTGAGTTTGGGTGTACATCAAAAATTGATATCCAGGAAATTGTCAGACAAGGATTGGATGTCGTTAGAAAAGAAACGGATTGATCATTAAACGTATCAGGAATTGAAACTGTTTAAAAATTTATTGGAAGGCGTTAGACCTCACTTTGAGAAAGGAGGGAAACTAGAAAAATATTATCCGGTATATGATGGGTTTGCCACCTTTTTATTTGTACCTGGACATACTACACACAAGGGAACACACATTCGTGATGGCATTGATTTGAAAAGAACCATGATTACGGTTGTGTTGGCCATGGTTCCGGCATTGTTATTTGGATTGTGGAACACAGGTTATCAACATTACTTGGCCATAGGAGAGGCCAGCACTTTTGGTGATAATGTTCTTTTTGGATTGATTAAGGTACTACCCATTGTTGTGGTTTCGTATGCAGTTGGATTGGGTGTTGAGTTTATCTTTTGTATCATCAAGAAACACTCTATTAATGAAGGATATTTGGTCTCTGGAATGTTAATTCCACTGTGTTTACCAGTAGATATCCCACTATGGATGGTTGCTGTTGCCACCATTTTTGCCGTTGTTATAGGTAAGGAAGTTTTTGGTGGTACCGGAATGAACATCTTAAACGTGGCGTTGACAGCTAGAGCATTTCTATTTTTTGCGTACCCTACAAAGATGTCAGGAAACGAAGTTTGGATAAGTTTAGATGGACAACAATCGGTTGATTCATATACTGGAGCAACACCATTGGCGGATGCCATTGAGAGTGGAGTGGCAGGAATTCCATCGTTTTGGGATTCGTTTATTGGAATCATTCCAGGATCAATTGGTGAAACATCTACATTGGCCATTTTAATCGGAGCATTCATATTGCTGGCCACTGGCATTGGAAGTTGGAGAATTATGCTATCTGTGTTTGTGGGTGGTTATGTAATGGGTATGTTGTTCAATGCTTGGGGAGCAAATGTTTACATGGAAGTTCCGGCATTACATCAGTTGGTGATTGGAGGTTTTGCATTTGGTGCAGTGTTTATGGCAACTGATCCCGTAACTGCTTCTCAAACCAATACAGGAAAATACATTTACGGATTTCTAATAGGCTTTTTAGCCATTATGATTCGCGTATTTAATCCAGCCTATCCGGAAGGAATGATGCTGGCCATTTTATTTATGAATGTAATGGCTCCTTTGATTGATCATTATGTGGTTCAGGCAAATATTAACAGGAGACTTAAACGTGTTAAGGCATAAAACAGATTGATATGGCATTTGACGTTAACAGCAATAAATACACTTTTATTTTTTCAGCCGCCATGGTGGTTATAGTGGCGTTAGTTCTTGGGGTTGCTGCCGAAGGATTAAAACCATTTCAGAAGAGTAACATTCGTCAGGAAAAGATGCAGAGTATTTTGTCTTCAGCAGGTATTGATGTAGACAGATCAGAAGCGCAGGTGAATTTTGACAAATACATTACAGATCAAATCTTATTGAATGCAAATGGTGAAATTTCTCAAAAAGATTTATCGCCGTTTGATGTGGATGTTTTGAAAGAAAGCAGGAGTTTGCCAGCAGCAGATAGAAATTATCCTTTGTTTGTTTGTTCGTTGGACAATGGGCAAAAAAATTATATCATTCCTTTGGTTGGAAAAGGACTGTGGGGACCTGTTTGGGGATATATTGCATTGGCAGAGGATATGAATACCATAACGGGTGCCAGGTTTGACCACAAAGGTGAAACACCTGGTTTGGGTGCTGAAATTACCATGTCGTGGTTTCAAGAGCCTTTTGTAGGTAAAAAGATATTTAAAGACGACGGAACGTTTGCTTCAGTTAAAGTAATCAAAGGTGGAGCAAAACCTGATAACATGCACGGTGTGGATGCCATATCTGGTGGTACAATTACCAGTAACGGAGTATCCAACATGTTGTATGATATTTTGGAAGTGTATGTTCCTTATTTTAAAGCAAACAGTTAATTCATTACAAACTTGAGGTTGTTATGAGTACAGAAACAGAAGTCATTGAAAAAGCTCCCAAGGAGCCATTATTCTCAAAGAAGAATAAAAAATTATTAAGTGATCCGTTGAATGACGATAACCCTATTACGGTTCAGGTATTGGGGATTTGTTCGGCTTTGGCGATTACTGTTCAGGTAGAACAAGCCGTGGTAATGACTATATCGGTAATCTTCGTGCTTTGTTTTGCCAATGTCATTATTTCCTTGTTGCGAAATATGGTACCTGCCCGAGTGAGAATTATTGTTCAGTTGGTGGTTGTGGCGGCACTGGTAATTCTTGTTGACCAGGTGCTGAAAGCATTTGCCTATGACGTCAGTAAAAAGCTTTCCGTATTTGTGGGACTCATCATTACCAATTGTATTATCATGGGACGTTTGGAAGCGTTTGCCTTAGGGAACAAGCCATGGCCAGCGTTTTTAGATGGATTAGGTAACGCAGCTGGATACGGTTTGATTCTGATTGTAGTGGCCATTGTGAGAGAATTTTTTGGCTCTGGAAGTTTTTATGGTGTACAGTTGATTCCTGATTCATTTTACCAATTTGGGTATTTCAACAACGGATTGATGATTTTACCTCCAATGGCATTGATAGTTGTGGGAATCTACATCTGGGTTCAGCGAAGTCGAAATACTAAATTGATTGAAGATTAAGTAAAAGAAAGAACATGGATTACATAAATATATTCATCAAAAGTATCTTCATTGAAAATATGATTTTCGCATATTTTCTTGGGATGTGTTCATATCTGGCTGTATCAAAAACGGTGAAAACCGGAGTAGGTCTTGGTGCCGCAGTCATATTTGTACTTGGGATTACCGTGCCAATCAATTATCTGCTGGAAAATTTTGTTTTGAAAGAAGGAGCCTTGTCTTGGTTGGGAGAAGAATTTGCTACGGTAGATTTAAGCTTTTTGAGTTTCATTATGTTCATTGCCGTAATTGCATCGATGGTGCAGTTGGTGGAAATGGCAGTGGAGAAATTTGCACCGGCCCTTTATGGAGCATTGGGAATTTTCTTGCCTTTGATTGCTGTGAATTGTTCTATTCTAGGAGGTTCACTTTTCATTCAGGAAAGACAATATGCAAACATTGGTGAGGCTACAGTATTTGGCTTAGGTTCAGGGGTTGGTTGGTTTTTGGCAATTGTTGCCATTGCTGCCATTCGTGAAAAAATTCGGTATTCCAATGTGCCTGCTCCATTGAGAGGATTGGGAATTACTTTTATCATCACAGGACTTATGGGCATCGCCTTCATGAGTTTTATGGGTATTGAAATATAGTGTAAAAGAAAAATCGTTGAAATGATATTATTATTGAATACCACAACCATTATAGCGGCCATTGCCGTATTCCTTGTTATCATTTTTCTATTGGTAAGTCTGTTGCTTTGGGCAAAAGCAAAGTTGACGACTTCAGGTCCAGTGAAAATATTGATCAACAATGAAAAAGAAATTGAAGTTGAAGCAGGTTCAACCATTCTTTCTACACTTGGAAATAACAAAATCTTTTTACCATCTGCATGTGGAGGTGGAGGTACTTGTGCCATGTGTAAGTGTCAGGTAACTGAAGGTGGTGGAGAAATCTTGCCTACCGAAGAACCTTACTTTTCTAGAAAAGAAATTCAAGATGATTGGCGATTGGGATGTCAAGTGAAAATCAAGCAAGACATGAAAATTCAAATTCCAGAAGAAATTTTTGGAATTAAGAAATGGGAATGTGAAGTAGTGTCAAATTACAATGTTGCTTCTTTCATTAAAGAATTTGTGGTTAAACTACCTGAAGGAGAAATCCTGGATTTTCAAGCTGGAGGATATATTCAAATTGATGTTCCAGCCATTGAATGCGATTTTAAAGACATGGATATTGCTCCTCTTCCAGATGATCCGGAAGGCGTTGATAAGTTCAAACCTGACTGGGATAAATTTGGATTATGGGATTTGAAAATGAAAAATGATGAGCCTATTTTCCGGGCTTACTCTATGGCTAACCACCCTGCAGAAGGTAATATCATCATGTTGAATATCCGTATTGCTACACCTCCTTGGGATAGAGATAGAAACCGTTGGATGGATGTGAACCCAGGAATTTGTTCAAGTTTTGTCTTTACTCGAAAACCAGGTGATAAGGTTACTATTTCAGGTCCTTATGGAGAATTCTTTATTAAGGAAACGGACTCAGAGATGTTGTATATAGGTGGTGGCGCCGGTATGGCTCCAATGCGTTCTCATTTGTTCCATTTGTTCCATACGCTAAAAACTGGTAGAAAAGTAACGTACTGGTACGGCGGTCGATCCAAAAGAGAACTGTTTTATGTAGACCACTTCCGACGAATAGAAAAAGAATTTCCAAACTTTAAATTCTTTCTTGTGTTGTCTGAACCATTACCCGAAGACAATTGGGAAGAAAAGAAAGATGTGGATGATCCTAATGGAGACGGATTCAAAGGATTTGTGCACCAGGCTGTCATTGATCAATATCTTTCAAAGCACGATGCTCCGGAGGAGATTGAATTTTACTTCTGTGGTCCTCCATTGATGAACCAGGCAGTTCTTAAAATGTGTGACGACTGGGGTGTGCCTCCAGAAAATGTGTCCTTTGATGACTTTGGTGGTTAATCACCAGTCAGCTTTATTTGTATAGCATAAATAATCATAGTTATCCATCCTGCTATCAGGATTGATCCGCCCATTGGTGTAATTGGGCCCAACCATGTTGCATCCGATTGGAATATGGGACTCAGGCATAATATATAGATAGAACCACTGAATAGTATTGTCCCTGTCACAAATAAGCGATAAAGCCAAGTATTTTGTCGACTTGAAAGCCCTATAGAAGGAATAACAAGTAACAGCAGAGCATGAAACATCTGATACCGTACACCTGTTTCAAAACTGCTGAGAACGTCTGTGGTAAGATACATTTTCAACGCGTGTGCTCCAAAGGCGCCCATGATAACAGCTAGACCTCCCAGAATCCCGCCTGTGATAAAAAATCGTTTGTTCATTGATTTTGATTGATTGTTAATAAATGCTAGAATTATTGACACCTACAAATGTATTTAATCAAATATCTTAGTCGTCATAATACAAGGAAATATGAAGCAAATTTTGGTGTTGGGAGCTGGGCGTTCTTCAGCAGACTTGTTGAAGTACCTGATGGATTATGCAGGCCAGGAAAATTGGAAAATTCGAATTGGTGATTTGAAAAATGTGGTGGAAGAAATATCCATTGAAAATCAAAATTTGGCCTCAACTTTTCATTTTGATGTTCAACAAATTGAGGATTTCAAGGAAGAGTTTCAAAAAAGCGATTTGGTGATTTCCATGCTTCCGGCCAGGTTTCATCATTTAGTGGCCAGGCAATGCGTTGACTATGAAGTAAATATGGTTACTGCTTCTTATGTGTCAGAAGAAATGGCAGCCTTAAATGAAGAAGCTAAAGCTAAAAATCTCATATTCTTAAATGAAGTTGGTGTGGATCCAGGCATTGATCACATGTCGGCAATGAAAGTGATTCATCGTATTCAAAATGAAGGAGGGGTAGTTAAGGAATTTGAAACCTTCACAGGAGGATTGGTTGCTCCCGAGAGCGATGATAATCCTTGGAATTATAAATTCACCTGGAACCCAAGGAATGTTGTTCTGGCAGGGCAGGGAGGAGCCGTAAAGTTCATCGAAAAAGGTAGATATAAATACATTCCCTACCACAAATTATTTAGAAGGACTGAAATCATTGAGATTGAGGGCTACGGAAAATTTGAAGGGTATGCTAACCGAGATTCACTGAAGTACAGAGAAATATATGGGTTAAAGGATATCCAAACCATGTTTAGAGGAACGTTGAGAAGGCCTGGATTTTGCAGAGCCTGGGATATTTTTGTTCAATTGGGAATGACAGATGACGATTACATTATAGATGATTCTGAGAATATGACCTACAGGGAATTTCTGAATTCGTTTCTAAAATACAATCCCAATGATTCTGTAGAGCTTAAATTGATGCATTACCTGAAATTGGATCAGGATGAAGTAGAATTGATGGATAAGTTAAAATGGCTTGATTTATTCAGTGATGAGAAAATTGGATTGAAAGAAGCCACCCCCGCTCAAATATTGCAGCATATTTTGCAACGAAAATGGTCTCTTAAGCAATCGGATAAAGACATGATTGTCATGTGGCACAAATTTGTATACGAAATTGCAGGAGAGTCAAAAACACTGGAATCTTCCATGGTTGTTTTGGGAGAGACGGAGAAATATACGGCTATGTCTAAAACTGTTGGTTTACCAGTTGCCATTGCTGCAAGATGTATTCTTAACGGTGTCATTACAGAAAAGGGTGTTCAGGTTCCTGTAGTGAAATCCATTTATGATCCATTGCTTCAAGAATTGACGTCTTATGGAATTAAATTTACAGAGACTATCGTGAACTGAGTATTTACAAATCATAGCGGCTTTTTCAACAATTCATTTTTAACAAGTATTCCAGGATCTATGATTTCGGTGTGATTATAAAAGGATATTTATAAGTGAACAATCACATGCTCACATGAACCCGACTCAAAACCTACTCGTCATACATCTCAAAGAAGAGATTGAAAACATCAATCAAAAAATAAACCTTATCATCAATAAAATTAATGACCAATTGGAAGAGGCTCCGGATATGGAAGTGGTAAAGGAAATGGGGAATTTTGAAAAATTGGAGGGGTACAATCTTGAAAACAGAAATCTTGTCACAAAGGTTTTTTCTTACATCGACACGCTAAACATATTAATTGGCGAATTAAATAGCCTTTCCGGAGAAGTTGGGAAAGAATTCAAATTGATGTTTTCAAAAGACGACAATGGTGAGATAGAGAGTTGCGCATTGGAAGAAATAGAGAACTTTTACCTGGATAAAGAATTCTTATGGCAATTAAAGGTTCATTTCGAAGAGACTGAAAATTATGAACTCTGCGCAATGTTGCGTGATAGAATATCGCTGACTACAGAAATTGAACTAAAAGGTATTCAGCAAGTCGCCTAGACCTTATTGCGGAACTTCCAGTTTTATCTTATGACAATTAGCATCAATTTGAATGGTATCTACCCATTCAATAAAGGGATCCATTCGCGCATAAAGTGCATAGCTGCCAGGTGACAATGTTTTATTAAACACATCTTCCGAGTCATTGCAATTGACAACTGTATCCAATCGGTATTGAACCAAAGAGTCTTGAAAGACAGAATCTAGATAGATTTCAATGGGATCATGCGCATCTATTGTCCACAATAGAAGATTAAATTGACAAGTACCGTTGTCGTCTTCAGCATCGGCATCATAGTTTGCAGCCTGAACATTAGTACATCCTTCTTTTTTCTTGCAGCCTGCTGAACCAAAAATAAAAGGAATAAGGGTTAGTACTATAAATGCCGTTTTTTTCACCATGGCATTCAAATATAACAAAGGCAAATGGATTTATAAATGCAGGTAAAAATCTTTGGTCAATTCAATATAGGTTTTGCTGTATTCATGTCTTCCACCTTCTTCAATGATGATTTGTTCCTTGACTTCATTGCTTTTGAAAAATACAATTTCAATCATGAGACGTTTTGGGGACTTTCCTTTTTTGGTAATAACATCACATATTCTTTTCACATAGCCACCACATTCCTTGATGTTATCCAATAGTTCATGCAATTGGTTGTATGGTAGGATAAGTGCAATTCGTCCTTGATTGGATAATATGTTCTTTGATTGCACAAGAATTTGTTTCCAATGGAGGTTAGAGCTATGTCTGGCTATTTTTCTTCCTTCAACAGGACTTTCAGAAGTTTCTGTATAAAAGGGAGGATTTGAAATGATCAAATCAAATTGACAATCAGATGTATAGGAATTGAAATTTTGATGTTCAGCAGAAAGTTGATTAGGCCAAGGTGAATTTTCGAAATTTTCCTGGCACTGTTCGAATGCACTGTGATCAATTTCAAGTGCATGAATTTTTGATTTACTTCTTTGAGCGATAATTAGTGAGATTACACCAGAGCCAGCGCCAATATCAAGAACGCTATGGCAATTTGATACATCTACCCAAGAAGCCAAAAGCACCCCATCTGTGCCAATCTTCATGGCACATTTATCTTGCTTTACGCTGAATTGCTTAAAATGAAACGTATCACTCAATTTCGATACATTTCAACCAATCCCTCAGGAGTTTGGATGGTTAATGATTTTTGTTCTCGATTGACTTTTACAATGGTGTCTTCCAGAATTGGAACTAAAATTTCCGTATCATTTTCTAGAATTCGCAATACGTCTTGCGCCGGATATTGAAGGACTTCTTGCACTTTACCAATTTCTCCAATAGAAATATCCGTGACCGAGAAATTCACAACTTCGTGAAAATAAAATTTGTTTCCCTTTAATTCAGGGAGGGAAGAAAGAGGAAGGTAGACTTCTTTTCCCATCAGTGATGTCACTTCAATTCCAGCATTGGATTCCATTTGAACGGAAAGCAAATTTTTCTTTCGTGATATAACTGATGATATAAAAAAAGGAATCAGGTGATTGTCCTTTTTATGAAGTTGGACAAATACTGATTCCAGTTTTTCGTATTTCTCTGGTTCATCAGTGTCGATTTCCAGAGTAATGATGTTTTTGTGGCCCGAAGATTTTCTGAAAAATCCCAGGTAAAAACAATCGTCAATTTTCAAATGATAGAAATTGGATTATTCTCCTTTTTCTGCTTTCTCTTCTGTATCGTCTGCTGCTGGAGCTTCTTCAGCCGCTGCTTCCGCTGCAGGAGCTTCTTCAGTTGCTGCTTCTGCCGCTGGTGCTTCTTCAGCTGCTGCATCTGCTGCAGGAGCTTCTTCAGCTGCTGCCTCTGCCGCAGGTGCTTCTTCAGTTGTTGCTTCCGCGGCTGGAGCTTCTTCAGTTGCTGCCTCTGCTGCAGGAGCTTCTTCAGTTGTCGTCTCTGCTGCAGGTGTCTCTTCGGTTGCTGCTTCTGCTGCAGGCGCTTCTTCAGTTGCTGCTTCCGCTGCAGGTGCCTCTTCAGTTGCTGCCTCTGCTGCAGGTGCTTCTTCAGTCGCTGCTTCTGCTGCAGGTGCTTCTTCAGTTGCTGCTTCCGCCGTAGCTGCTTCTGCTTCAGCTGTTAAAGCTGACTGTTTGGCTAAAATTTCTTGCTCTTTCTTTTTATTCTTTTCGGCTTCGTCTGCAAGAATTTCATTCTTACGTTTTTCAATATCAGATTCTACCGTATCAATTTTCTTTTGAATTTTTTCAAGCTTTTGCTTTTTCCAGGCATCAAATCTCTTTTCAGCTTCTTCTTGTGAAAAGGCTCCTTTTTTCACTCCTACATCCAGGTGATTCTTATAAAGAACTCCTTCGTATGATAAAATGGCTCTTACGGTATCAGTAGGTTGAGCACCTGTTTTAAACCATGATAAAGCACTTTCAAAATTCAAATCAATCGTTGCAGGATTGGTATTTGGATTATAAGTACCTATTTTTTCAATAAATCTCCCATCTCGTGGGGCACGTTCGTCAGCGATTACAATGTGGTAAAAAGCTCTTTGCTTCTTTCCGTGACGTTGCAATCTAATCTTAGCAGGCATCTTATTGTATTTAAGTTTATTATTAAATTTAAATTGGGCGGCAAATATCTTATTTTTAATCCAATAATAAAAGTCTTGCGGGTCATTATTTACAATTTCTTCCGCTGCCCATGTGGTTTTCAAAAAATATTGATTAATTAGGTGGTTAAATTTAAATTGGTTTATCTTAGCTAGTTCTATGAATTACTCAATTTGGCTAATGTTGACATGCTCCGATCAACAATGTAATTAAAATAATATGGGACAATCAAACATACCTGTGAAGAGAACGGATTTCATGGATTTCGTCCTTGAATTCCATAACACCATGTTAGAAAACAGATTGACTTTGGTTTATGAAGGTGAAGTTAATCAGTCAATAACAAAGGCGTTTGCGGCATTGGCCGAAAAGAACATGAATGAGGATAAAGAAACCAAGAAGGTATCCAAAACCGTGTATCATGTCATGGTAGAATGTTTGCAAAATATATACAAACATGCTGATCATGAAGAAACAGGTTTACCATTCAAACCGGGTAATGGAATTTTCCTTGTAGGACAAGATGATGAAGGTTATATCATCACTACTGGTAATGTAATTGCTAGTGACAAAGTACCGGTGATTAGAGGGCTGATTGAAGATGTGAACGATAAGTCTATGGATGAGATTAAGGAGATGTACAAAAAACAAATGAGAGAGGGAAGACTATCGGAAAAAGGTGGAGCTGGATTAGGGTTTATTGACATTGCCAAAAAGACAGGGAATAAATTGGATTACCGATTTACTGAAATCAACGAATTGACTTCCTTTTTTATATTAAAAACACGAATTAACCGAACTGTAAATAGTTAGATGATGGAAATAATTAAAATTGACGCAACTGATGAAACGCCTGCAGTGGTTCTGGATGCAGGTTCAAATGTGTTTGAATTTTCCGGTAAGTCTTTACCTGAAGATGTGAGTACATTTTACAACCCCATATTGGAATGGTTGGAGGAATATTCGCAATCTCCAAATGAAAACACCAAAGTTGTATTTAAACTGGATTACTTCAACACCGCCTCGTCTAAGATGATATTGGATATCCTGCTTAAACTTGAAGATTTGTCAGCAGAAGGCAAAGATGTGCTTGTATCCTGGCATTATGCTGAAGATGATGAGGACATGGAAGAGGCAGGTGAAGAGTATTCTGAAATTGTAGATGTTCCCTTTGAACACATTAGTTATTAATTATCAAAAGAAAGTAATCAAATCACATTCGAAATGGAAAACATCAAAATAGATGAAACGAAAGTTAGTCCTTCGATTGATTTAAATTATTCGACAGGTATTTTTGAGATTTCCGGTAAATCCATGCCTGAAAATATTATTGCGTTTTACAAACCTGTGATTGAATGGTTTCAGCAATATGCAGATGCACCTATTCCAAATGCAGTATTGAAACTAAAACTCTCCTATTTCAATACTTCATCATCTAAAGCAATTTTTGAAATTGTAAAAATTCTTGACAAGATTAATATTGAAAAAGAACTCAATCAAGTTATCGAGTTGTATTATATGAGCTATGATGACGATGTAAAAGAATTGGGAGAGTATTATCAAGATTTACTCAAAAGCAACTGCATAAAGTTGATAGAGATATAATCTGGATAAGATATTGATTTCTTAAAAGATGAGTGAAGAGGTACTAAAAGCGTTGATGCAATTGTTTGCTATTATTAGTAAACAAGATGAAGGAACCACGGAAGGTGAAATACGCTTTGTAGAGACCTTTTTGCGGCAACAACTCAGTGCAGAAGGTGTTGATGAGTACCTGAGTTTATTTCATAATTATTTAGGAACAAACAAAGAATCCAAAGAAGGTGAGGGCAAACCTCGTAAGCTTACTTCGGTCAAGGATTCAGTTCGTATTCTGGGGATTTGTAAGAAAATTAACAAGAAGCTCACCCAGGAGCAGAAGGTGATTGTTCTGGTCAGATGTCTGGAATTGGTTAATGCAGACAGGCATTTCTCTAAGCAGCGAATGGCCATCATCAATACAGCTGCCGATGTCTTCAATATTGACAAAGAAGAATACGAAGGAATCGAAAAATTCATTGTTGAAGAAAAACCGGAGAAGTTTGACAACAAGAATATTCTTCTTATTCAAAACGAACAAGGAGAATTTGGTGCTACTAAATTCATTGAATCTGAACTTGATCAAGGTTGCATAATTATCTTAAAGGTTTCCAGCGTAAACCTTTATTTCTTGAGGTACACAGGTAGCGCAGATATTTATTTGAACGGATTAGGACTGAACAATAAGAGAATTTATCTTTTTGCAAGTGGAAGTACCTTAAAACTACCTAAAGGACGACCAATCCTTTACAGTGATGTGGTTGGAAAGTTTATGCGTGATACCAGTTCATCTGGCCTTTCGTTCAATTGCAATCATTTGGAATTTAAGTTTCCAAATGGAAATGTTGGCCTTAGGGATATTACCATTTCTGAAGAAGATGGAAAGCTAATTGGTATTATGGGTGCGAGTGGTGCCGGTAAAACAACCTTGTTAAATGCACTGGCCGGATTAGAAACTCCATCTGAAGGAGAAGTACTTATCAATGGAATTGATGTCCACCTTGATAAGGAACAGATCGAAGGTGTGATAGGGTATATTCCACAGGATGATTTGTTGATTGAAGAATTGACTGTTTATCAGAATCTTTTCTATTGTGCCAAGCTTATTTTCAAAGATTTGGCAGATGAAGAAATTGATAAAAGAGTCATCAAGACGCTCACGGATTTAGGATTAAATGATAGAAAAGACTTAAAAGTTGGTAGTCCGTTGGAGAAAACCATTAGTGGTGGCCAGCGAAAACGACTCAATATTGCGCTTGAATTAATCAGGGAGCCGGCTGTATTATTTGTTGATGAACCTACATCTGGCCTCTCATCCAGGGATTCTGAAAATGTGATGGATCTCCTGAAAGAATTGACACATAAAGGCAAACTGATATTTGTTGTCATTCATCAGCCGTCATCGGATATCTACAAGATGTTTGACAAACTTGTGATTTTGGATACCGGAGGATACATGGTTTATTATGGAAACCCTGTTGAAGCAGTCATGTATTTCAAGAAAATTGACGAGCAAATAAACAGCGACATAGGTGAATGCGTGTCTTGTGGAAATGTAAACCCCGAATTGATATTTAATATCATCGAGGCCAGAGTTGTTGATGAATTTGGAAACTTTACAGAAAACAGAAAGGTTTCTCCACCGGAATGGGAAAATCATTTTAAGGAAAAAGTAAAATTGCCTCACATTCCAGATTTGCGTGATGATATTCCACGCAATTTGAAGTTGCCCAATCGCATCAAGCAATTTATCATTTTTGGAACACGAGATATATTGTCCAAAATCAACAACTTACAGTATATCCTATTGAATTTGTTGCAAGCTCCGGCTTTGGCATTTATTTTGGCTTTTATCATTCGATATACAGCAGATCCAGGGGGAGAATACAAGTTCAGATACAATGACAATATTCCTCCTTACATTTTCATGTCCATCATAGTCTCTTTATTTATTGGACTTACGGTAAGTGCTGAGGAAATATTCAGGGATCGGAAAATCTTGAAACGCGAAGCATTTCTGAATTTGAGTAGGGGAAGTTATTTGTTCTCCAAAATCGGCATATTGTTCACGTTGTCTGCTATCCAATCTCTTCTATTTGTCTTAGTAGGAAACAGCATTCTTGAAATACGAGGCATGTACTTTGAATATTGGCTCATGTTATTTACCGTTTCATGTTTTGCCAATATTTTAGGGCTCAATATATCCGTCACGTTTAATACCGCTGTTACCATATATATTGTGATACCTATCCTGATCATTCCTCAAATGGTGCTTGGTGGCGCCATGTTTAGTTTTGAAAAGTTGAATAAATATGTTGGGGGAGGTTATAAGGTTCCGGTAATAGCCGATGTCATGACGGCACGCTGGGCATATGAAGGTCTTGTGGTAAATCAATTTGTCAATAATAAGTTTGAACAGCAATTTTATAACTTGGAGCGACTGGAAAGTGAAGCCGATTACAAACAGGTCTATTATTTACCTGAATTGGAACGTCAATTTGAATTGGTAAAAGATGGCTTTACATCAGAAGATGATTCGATAAAGGCAGCTGCAGAAAACGCACTGGCATTGCTAAAACATGAAATAACCAGAGAAAATAATACCAATAGCCATGTTCAATTCTTTTTAATGAACGAATTGGAGCCCAAAAATTACTCTGAGTTTTCCAATCAGGAAATTGAAGAATACCTCGAAAATTTAAAGGATTATTATAAGAAAGCCTTCGGGAAAATTAATGAGAAAAAGCAGCAATTTCTTAATTCAAGTCAAGCAACTGATTCATTGAAACAGCAATTCATAATGTTCCGTGATGCATACCAGAATGAATACCTGGCGGACATTGTTAAGAATATTTACAGCAAGAATAAAATTGTCAAAGATGATGACAAAGTGATTCAAATAATAGATCCAATTTATTTGAAACCGGAGCACGACGGAATATTGAATTTTAGGTCGCATTTTTATGCTCCTCAGAAGTCATTTTTCAATAAATATTTTGATACATATTATTTCAATTGCCTCGTAATTTGGTTTTTTACCCTATTATTGTACTTTACGTTGTATTACGAATCCATTAAAAAAACAATCGAATTATTTGGGAAGATTAAAATTTTCAAATAAAATTGAATCTTAAATAAAATTTGATCGTCATGATTCATTCAAGATTTTTTAAGTTGTGCCTGAGCATCGTAGCGTTTTTTGTTTTGGCTGCTTGTAATGAAGCACCTGAAAATACAGAACAAGAAAGCGACATGGATGCTTTGATGTCGCAGGAAGAAGAATCTGCAGCTCCAGAAGTTTCTGAGGAGATGCTTTCAGAAATTATTCAAGGAATTCCTTCACCCGTTGAAATTGTTGCATTGATTAAAGGAAGTGGTGCGGAATATTCTGAAGATGTGTTGAATCCAACTGATAACCTGGAAAATTACACAACCAACTACCAGCATGCCTTTAATCTTGGTGTCTATGGTGCGGATTTAGGATACATAAATGTATATGAAAAAACAATGTCGGCATTGGGTTATTTGAATGCAGTAAAATCAATGGCAGATGAGATTAAGGTAGGTCAGTTTTTTGATTTTGAAACCTTAAAACGTTTAAGCAGCAATAAAGAAAACATGGATTCATTGCTGAATATCACCACCAGCAATTTCAATCGAATGGATTATTACCTGAGAGAGCAGGGGAGGTCTAACCTAAGTGTTTTATCAGTTGCTGGTGCTTGGTTAGAAGGATTGTACATAACCGCCCATGTTGCTGAATCAAGTGGTAATGCAGAAATCATTGAAAGATTGGGAGAGCAAAAAATTCCATTAGCGGATTTGGTATTGCTACTTTCTCAATATTCAAGCGATCCGAGTATGTCCAAAATTCATACGGAATTTGAAAAACTTTCGGTTGCTTTTGAAGCAGTTGAGTTTCAAGTTACTGAGGCTGAGCCTATAACCAAGGAAGTGGACGGTAGATTAGTTATTGAAGATCAAAGTACAAGTACAATTGTTATTAGCGATGAAGCTTTGGCTAACATCATTAAAACAACTTATGATGTACGTAATACTTGTATAAATTAATATATTTAAGTTGATGAAAAGAATTTTAATCATAACCTTGTTGGTCTTTTTTGGTGCTGAATACGCTGGCGCCCAGTGTAATGATCAATTGGTGAACAAGTGCTATCCAAAAATTACCGGATATACATTTCTTAAGGATTTTAAATTCAGATTGAAGGAAGGTGGACCAGGAAATGAAAAACCGACTGCAAGATTTCAATTGATCTTAAGTAAAAATACCAAGTACATTCTTACGGCATGTGATGCTGAGGAATATGAAGGAAAAGTAATTTTTCAGTTGTTTGATCAAACAGGACTATTGGCAAGTAGCTACAATCCTCAAACACAAAAGCATTACGAATCGGCAGAATTTCTTTGTAAGAAATCTGGACTGTATTATATAGCTTATACGTTTGAAGGTGCGAAAAAAGGTTGTGCCGTCGGTATGATAGCCTTTGAGCGCTAATTTTTGAGCTTTTCTAACAATGCAGTTACAGCCAAGCTGTAAGATTGCATACCAAATCCAGCAATACATCCAATACAGACATCTGTTAGCACAGAAGTTTGTCTAAACGTTTCCCTGGCGTATATATTGGTCATATGCACTTCCACTACCGGTGTGGAAATGGCTGAAATAGCATCCCTTATGGCAACTGAGGTGTGTGTGTATCCACCTGCATTTAAAATAATTCCATCGGCTTCTGATTGTTGCAAACTATCAATGATTTCTCCTTCATGGTTACTTTGAAAATAAGTAAAGTCAACAGATTCAAACAGTTGTTTAAGCACATCCAAATGCTCTTCAAATGATTGCTTTCCATACAAATCTTCTTCTCTTTGACCAAGAAGGTTTAGGTTAGGGCCATTGATGATTTGTATTTTCATATAGATACTTATTTTTATTGAACGTCTGAAAGGTACTATTTATTCAAAATATATGTGGAAAGCCGAAGTCAACGGATTTAAGAATTACCTGAAACTTGAACGAGGATTGTCAGAGAATTCTGTGGACGCATATATGGCAGATGTGGAGAAACTCACGTCATTTTTTTCATCGCAAAATGAAAACATTCAATTGAATAAAGTAGAATTAGCGGATTTAAGTCAATTTCTGTCCTGGATAAGTGATTTGGGTATGACGAGCAGATCGCAAGCTAGAGTTGTTTCTGGGATCAAATCATTCTTCAAGTATTTGATGTTGGAACAGCTCATAGAAAACGACCCTACCATCTTGTTAGAAGCACCAAAAATTGGCAGAAAGTTGCCGGAATTTTTACAATTATCTGAGATTGATGATATGCTGGCAACAGTGGATTTAAGCAAACCTGAAGGACATCGAGACAAAGCAATGTTGGAAATGCTCTACAGTTGTGGATTGAGGGTTTCTGAATTAATAAACTTAAAAATATCCAATGTTTTATTGAAACAAGAGTTTGTGCGTGTCATTGGTAAGGGAAACAAAGAAAGACTTGTGCCTTTAGGAAAGACAGTTTCAAATGTGGTAACACATTACCTGGAATCTCCTTTTTTTATTCAATTTCAAGATGTGAATGATGATTACCTCTTTTTGAACAGATGGGGTAAACCAATTTCTAGAGTATCTGTATTCAATTTGGTTAAGAAGTCTGCCAAATTTGCCGGTATTCAAAAAAATATTAGTCCTCATACGTTTAGACATTCGTTTGCCACCCATTTAGTTGAAGGAGGAGCAGATTTACGTGCTGTTCAAGAAATGTTAGGCCATGAGTCCATCATAACTACTGAAATTTATACACACCTTAATAGCGATTACCTCAAAGAAGCCATCACTCAATTTCACCCGAGAAGCAAGAGAACAAATTAGTTGATTCCAAATTGCATTCACAACTATTGTTACTCATGTAAACCGAAATATTTGTAATTTGAACCTGAACACAATGCGCAATAATGAAATCGGTTACACTAGTTTGTGCGTTTCTTCTAGGTCTATGGATGGACATGTTTGCCATTCATTTGACTTCGGAATACTCTTCTATTAATTTTCATGGAAAAGACATTTCCATTTATATAGATGAGTCAGATAGCCAATCCATTGAAACCATTCTTCAAAACAACGATGTTCTTTTTGAACCATATAAGGGAAGTGTCCCCAATCTAGGCTTTACGTCTACTTCGGTGTGGGTTAAGTTGGAAGTATACAACACAACTGACAACGCTATCAATGCAGTTGTTGAATTAAAAAATCCCAATTTGGATATTATCCAGTTGTATGAATGGACAAATGGTACAATCAATGACTTGGGAATAACGGGTGATTATTTTGCGTTTGCCAAGAGAAATCGAGAACATCGATTTTTTCAGTTTCCCGTGAGCATCAATAGACAATCAGAAGTAACGTATTTTTTTCGTATTGAAAATCACGGTGAACAACTTCATATCCCCGTTGCGATATGGAATGCGGAATCATTACGAGTCAGGGATTACAATGAACAGTTCTTTTATGGAATCTATTACGGTATCATTTTGTTTGTATTCCTTCTTAACTTGTTTATGTTCTTGATCATTAGGGAAAGAGCCAATTTGCATTACCTACTGTATTTGTTTGGCTTGGGATTGCTGCAATTGTCGCTGGCCGGTTTTGCGTTTGAATATATATGGCCTGATAGTCCTTTTCTTGCGAACCGTTCTCTGCCATTTCTTGCCTCTTTTTCAATTTACTATTTGATCTTGTTTTCAAGAAACTTTTTGGAAGTATCCAAGTTCATGCCTCGTATGGACAAACTATTGAAATATATGCAATGGTTGGTTATTTCTGCCTTGGTGACTTCTTTGATTCAGAGTGTTACTTTTCTTCAATATTCAATTCTTACCATCAATATTTCAGCCCTCTTGCTGAACGTGCTCATCATTTGGATTTCAATTTATATCCTTAGGCAAGGCTTTAAACCCGCACGATATTTTGTACTTGCATTTGTAGTGCTTATAGCCAGTGTATTTGGCTTCGTATTTAAGAACTTTGGCATTCTACCCAATAATTTTCTGACCGAATTCGGTATTCAAATAGGTTCCGCTTTGGAGGTTGTGTTGTTGTCTTTTGCGGTAGTTGATAAATTCAAACGGTTTAAGGATGAGGCCATAGCTAAAGTTGAAGAGATCAACAGAATTAAAAGTTTGGCAAACATTGAGTTGGAGAAAAAAGTGAAAGAACGGACTGAAGAAATTCGAATTCAAAAAGATGAGTTGGCTGAAAAAAATAAAAACATTCTGGATAGCATTCAATATGCCAGCAGAATTCAAAAAGCACTTTTACCGCCAGAAGATAGTTGGAACCAGGCCTTTTCTGATTCCTATGTTTTATATATGCCAAAAGACATCGTAAGTGGAGATTTTTACTGGCTTCAATCCGAAGGTCAACTATTGCATGTAGCGGCAGTGGATTGCACCGGTCATGGAGTACCCGGGGCATTCATGAGCATTGTTGGTGTAAACGGATTAAACAGAGCCATTAAAATCCATCACAAAACAAAACCTTCGGAAATATTGGATCACCTTAACGGAGCTGTCATGGAATCGTTACAACAGAACAATATTACAGGAGTTAAAGATGGAATGGACATTGCTCTTTGTTCGTTTGACAAGGGGTTTAAAAAAGTACAATTTTCAGGGGCGTTCAACCCTTTGTATATTATACGAAAGGAGTGGGGTGATGATCATTCGTATGAATTAATTGAAGATCAATTATTGGAAATTAAAAGCACGAAACATGCCATTGGTAGCGAATATTTGAATGATGAGATTCCGTATCAAAATTTTGAATTTGAGTTGCAATCCGGAGATATCATCGTACTGTTTTCGGATGGGTTTGCAGATCAATTTGGGGGACCCAAGAATAAAAAATTCAAATATTCGACATTCAAAAAATTACTCATTGAAATAAGCCCATTGCCCATGGATGAGCAACACCATAGATTAAAAGAATCATTTGATAATTGGATGGGTAAAAATGAGCAAGTTGATGACGTTTGTGTCATCGGTATCAGAGTGCCATAAATTCAATATGTTCCCATTGCATTCCAGGTGGAGGAGCTTCTAACTCCAGAAGTTCTTTTTTAACCGGATGTACAAAGCTTATTTTTCTACTGTGCAAACTAATGGATGCATCCGGATTGCTTCTTGGAAATCCATATTTTAAATCACCTTTAATTGGACATCCTATATGGGATAACTGTACTCGAATTTGATGATGTCTTCCAGTTTCTAATTCAACTTCTACCAGTGTGTATGTTTTCGAAGAACCCTTAATTGCATAATGAAGGATGGCTTCTTTGGCACCGTCAACTTTGGCGTCTACCACAAACGATTTGTTCTTCTCATTGTTTTTCTTCAAAAAATGGCGCAAACTACCGTTTTCTTCAGGAGGCGCCTTTTTTACCAAAGCCCAATAGGTTTTGTTTACCTGCTTTGATTTAAATAGCTCATTCATTCGCGAAAGCGCTTTTGATGTTCTGGCGAACACAACAATACCACTGGTTGGTCTGTCCAATCGATGGACCAAACCCAAAAAAACGTTTCCGGGTTTATTGTATTTTTTTTTGAGGTATTCTTTTAGAAGATCAACCAAAGGAACATCGCCGGTTTTGTCACCTTGAACAATATCTCCAGGTCGTTTATTGACAATTAGTAAGTGGTTGTCTTCATATAGGATCTCCGGAATAGCTGACATATAATCAGTATGCTTCATTTTTGTTGGGGAAATCTATGGATTTCACATCTCGTATATAGGCTTTGATAGAATCACCAATTTCTTCGTACAATTTGTGATACCTTCTTAGAAATCTAGGATGGAAATCATGGGTAATGCCCAACATGTCGTGTAGCACCAATACCTGACCATCAACACCAGAACCTGCGCCAATTCCAATGGTAGGGATTTTTAATTTTTTTGAAACTTCTTCACCCAATTTCGCCGGTATTTTTTCGAGAACTATGGAGAAACAACCTGCTTCTTCCAGCAAGGCAGCATCGTGCAACAATTTTTTTGCTTCTTCCTCTTCTTTGGCTCTTACCACATAAGTACCAAACTTGTAAATCGACTGCGGAGTCAATCCCAGATGACCCATAACTGGAATTCCTGCAGAAATAATTCGTTGCACACTTTCCAGCACTTCAGCACCTCCCTCCAGTTTCACCGCATGAGCACCGGACTCTTTCATGATACGAATGGCAGACGCCAATGCTTCTTTTGAATTCCCCTGGTAAGTTCCAAACGGTAAGTCTACAACAACCAATGCGCGATCAATGCCTCGCACAACTGACGATGCGTGGTAAATCATCTGATCGAGTGTAATGGGTAAGGTGGTTTCATGACCTGCCATTACATTTGAAGCAGAGTCACCAACAAGAATCACATCAATTCCAGCTGAATCAATGATTTTGGTCATGGAATAGTCATAGGAAGTGAGCATTGAAATTTTTTCACCTTTCAATTTCATTTCTTGCAAAACATGCGTAGTAACACGCTTTATTTGATCATTGTGGACAGACATCTCTTGTTGAAATTAGAAAACAAAACTACAAAATAACCGTTGTAACAATTAAAATAATAAATTTGCCTTGATTGTCACTATGCCCTATCTATCCCGTTAAGAGTTTTAAGATTATGAAAAAGTATGCTTTGCATTTGATTTGGGCAACTATGTTGTTCACAAGTTGTGAGACGGAGATAGATTTGATTGCTGATCCAGTAGAAACAGCGGTGATTTACGGAACGTTGAGTCCTAACGATTCTGCTCAATACATAAAAATTAATCCAACATTTGTAGGTGAAAAAGATGCGGCTGATTTAGCACAGGATCCCAACACCATCAATTACGATGATATTTTGGATGTGAAATTAGTTAACCTAAGTTCAGATCAGGAGTATTCTTTAGTTCGTACGTTGAACGAAATTCCCAAAGACGAAGGTTATTTTACAAATGATGCTAATGTATTGTACAAGTTAAGTACACCATTGGACATCAATGATCAGTTCCTGCGGGAACCTGTTACCAGCATTCTTGATCCGGAATCCAGGTATAAGATTTTGGTGACAAACAAAGAATCCGGTGAAGAATTTTGGTCGGAAACGAATATACTTGACGTGAACAATCAAACCATTTCGCGTCCTCGTTCATCTTCTCCGAAACAACGTATTTCATTTGCTTCCGAATTTGAATACATTGAATATACATTTCGGTTTACGCCAGTTGAACATGCGTATCGATACGAATTATACCTGGTATTTAATTATCAGGAATTGAGGGATCCGGATACATCAAACAATCCGGTTGAGCAAATTGAAATCTTAATTGGAGAGGCAAAAGGGACCACGAACGTAAGTGAAAATGTCAATATCGTTTATGATGGTGAGCAATTTTATCAGAAAATCAGAAATGAATTGGGAGATGGTGATGATGTATTGCGCTTGGGTAATGTTGTTGATTTGAAATTGGTGGCTGTTTGTGAAGACATAAGTACATATGCTGATGCCAGTGCGCCGTCTAACAGTATTGTTCAGGAACGTCCTACGTTTACCAACATAGAAAACGGATTGGGAATATTTGGATGCCGATCTGTCATGTATTTCAATGGATATTACCTAAACGAAGATTCTTCTAAGGAATTAAGAGAAGGTGAATATACTGCTCCATTAAATTTCTGCTCTGTCAGATACAATACGGTTGCCAACTATAATTGCGATTAACTGCCGTATTGTCATTTCTTTTATCCATTTTATTTAATGTGTGTCAGGTATTGTGACAAAATTTCGTCACATCACTTGATTTTAGGGTTGGCATAATGATTGATTAATCAAATGCGAACACTGATGAATTTAAAAACATAATGATGAGCAAAATAATAGGAATAGATTTAGGAACAACCAACTCTTGTGTTGCTGTGATGGAGGGGAATGAACCCGTGGTGATTCCTAATAGTGAAGGTAAAAGAACAACACCTTCTATTGTAGCTTTTATAGAAGGAGGAGAAAGAAAGGTTGGTGACCCGGCTAAAAGACAGGCAATTACCAATCCTGAGCAAACCATTTATTCGATAAAGCGTTTCATGGGAAGTTCTTTTACAGAAATGAGTAAAGAAGTTTCCAGAGTACCATATAAAATTGAAAAAGGATCAAACGATACTTCCAGAGTTAAAATTGGTGACAGACAATATAGCCCGCAGGAAATTTCTGCCATGGTTCTTCAGAAAATGAAGAAAACGGCAGAAGATTATTTGGGTTCATCTGTAGCAGAAGCAGTAATCACTGTTCCGGCTTATTTTAATGATGCACAACGTCAGGCAACCAAAGAAGCTGGTGAAATAGCAGGACTTAAGGTGCGAAGAATTATAAACGAACCAACAGCTGCGTCACTAGCATATGGCCTTGACAAAAGAAATAAGGACATGAAAATTGTGGTGTTTGACTGTGGTGGTGGAACACATGATGTTTCTATTCTTGAGTTGGGAGATGGTGTATTTGAAGTGAAGTCTACAGACGGTGATACTCACCTTGGTGGAGATGATTTTGACCAAGTAATCATCGATTGGTTGGCTGAAGAGTTTAAGAAAGATGAAGACATTGACTTGCGTCAGGATCCAATGGCATTGCAACGTTTGAAAGAAGCTGCTGAAAAGGCTAAAATTGAACTATCCAGTTCAACGCAAACGGAAATCAATTTGCCATATGTTACGGCTACGGCTTCCGGACCTAAACACCTTGTTCGAAATTTCACAAGAGCAAATTTTGAACAACTTGCTGATTCTTTAATTAAAAGAACAATTGAACCATGTAAAACAGCACTTAAAGAAGCAGGAATGGGTGCAAATGATATCGACGAAGTAATTCTCGTTGGTGGTTCAACTAGAATTCCAGCCATCCAAGAAGCAGTGAAGAGCTTTTTTGGAAAAGAGCCGTCAAAAGGAGTTAATCCCGATGAGGTAGTGGCAGTTGGTGCTGCTATACAAGGTGGTGTATTAACAGGTGAAGTTAAAGATGTCTTGTTATTAGATGTAACACCTTTGTCATTGGGTATTGAAACCATGGGAGGAGTGATGACCAAATTAATTGAGTCAAATACAACCATTCCTACCAAAAAAGCAGAAGTATTTTCTACTGCAGCAGATAATCAACCATCGGTTGAGATTCATGTATTGCAAGGAGAAAGACCAATGGCCAATGGAAACAAAACCATTGGTAAGTTCCATTTGGATGGAATTCCACCTGCCCCAAGAGGTGTTCCTCAAATTGAAGTGACATTTGACATTGACGCAAACGGAATACTTAACGTATCTGCAAAAGATAAAGCTACTGGAAAAGAGCAAAGTATTCGAATTGAAGCATCTTCTGGATTAAGTGATGATGAAATCGAAAAGATGAAACGTGAAGCTGAAGAAAATGCAGAAAGTGATCAGCAGGAAAAAGAGAAAATTGACAAACTCAATGCTGCTGATAGCACCATTTTCCAAACAGAAAAACAGTTGAAAGAATTCGGTGATAAACTTCCAGATGAAAAGAAGCAACCGATTGAGGAGGCATTGGAAGAATTGAAAAAAGTTCACCAAGCGCAAGATTTGGATGGAATTGATGCAGCCATGGAGAAGTTGAATACTGTATTCCAGACAGCAGCGCAAGAAATGTATGCCAATGCGGGACAGGATGGAGCAGCACCAGGTGCTGATCCCAATGCTGCAGGAGATGCACAAGCTGGAGGTGAAGACGAAGTCACAGATGTGGATTTTGAAGAAGTTACGGAAGACGATAAGAAGTAATCACTTCAACCAAATAAATGAAAGGGACTGCTTAAGTCCCTTTTTTTATGCCAACAAAATAATGTTGAAGCAATCTGATTTAATCGAATCCATTACGTATTAATTTTTTGTAAGTTGGCAGTATGTCAAAAAAGAGGTTGATTCTGGTAACAAACGATGATGGATACAGTGCTCCGGGTATCAGAGCATTGGTAAATATTGCCAAAGAATTTGGTGATGTTGTTGTGATTGCACCGGACAAACCTCAATCTGGAATGGGACATGCCATCACCATCAGTTCTACCATACATTTAAAATCCATAGAAGTGGAGGGCGCTAAGGGTTATGCCTGTAGTGGCACACCTGTTGATTGTGTTAAATTGGCGGTCAACAAAATTCTCAAAGAAAAGCCTGATCTTGTTGTTTCTGGAATCAATCATGGCTCCAACTCTTCTGTCAACGTTATATATTCCGGAACCATGTCCGCAGCGGTAGAAGGTGCATTGGAAAATATTCCGGCCATTGGCTTTTCACTTTGTGATCATTCCATAGATGCAGATTTCAGCGCTGCATGTGTTTATGTGAAACAGATAATTCGTCAGGTGTTGGAGAACGGAATGCCGGAAAAATCTTGTTTAAATGTGAATATTCCTAAGGTATCTGGAGAATTAATTGAAGGAATTAAAGTGTGCAGACAAGCTGATGCTAATTGGGAAGAAGAGTTTGACGAACGGTGCGATCCTCAGGGAAGAACATATTATTGGTTAACCGGTAAATTTGTCAATTATGATCACGGTTCGGATACTGACGAATGGGCACTTGCCAATAATTATGTATCAGTAGTGCCCATTAAATATGACATGACTAATCACGATCACTTGGATAAGTTGACATTCCTGGAAGATGAAAACTGAAAAGTTAAATACAACCCTATTCGGATTAATTGCAGGCCTGGTATTTCCGCTTTTTGGGTTATTGGGATTTTATTTAGTGAATTACAATCAACTTTCGGTTGGTGAATTTGTTCAGTTATTAAATTCTCAAGACATTCTAATTGCATGTATAAGCCTATCAGTAGTGATTAATTTGTTGTTGTTTTTTATTGGCATGTGGACTGAAAACCTTTATGCCTCACGAGGAGTTCTCACTGCAACATTTGTTTATGCCATATTTGTATTTATCGCCAAGATTTTCTTTTAAATGAAGTATTATGTCATAGCGGGTGAGGCCTCGGGAGATCTACATGGTTCCAATTTGCTTCGAGAGATCAAGAAAAAAGATCAGGAAGCGGAATTTCGTTCTTGGGGAGGTGATTTGATGAATGAACAAGGTGGAAATGTTGTAAAGCATATTCGAGATTTGGCCTTTATGGGGTTCTTGGAAGTTCTTTTAAACTTGAGGACCATTCTGCGCAATATTCGATTTTGTAAACAAGATATCTTATCATTTCAACCCGATGTAATTGTATTGATCGACTATCCTGGGTTCAATTTACGAATTGCTGAATTTGCACATTCACAAGGAATAAAAGTATTCTATTATATCTCACCTCAGGTGTGGGCCTGGAAAAAATCAAGGGTGCATAAAATCAAAAAGTTTGTGGATCGCATGTTTGTGATCTTACCATTTGAAAAGCAATTTTATGAATCATTTGGTTATCAAGTGGATTTTGTTGGACATCCTTTATTAGATGCAATTGAGAATCATCAATCTACAAGCAAAGGCAAAGATAAATTGATCTCAGAGCATCATTTGGAAGACAAAAAAAGTATTGCCATTTTGCCAGGTAGCCGGGAGCAAGAGATTAAAAAAATGCTACCTGTGATGATAAATGGACTCAAAGGTTTCGAAGAATATCAGTGGATTGTGGCAGCTGCACCAACCATTCCAGATTCCTATTATCAGGATTTGATTGACTTGAAAAATGTAAAATTGGTACGCGGGAAAACCTATGATATTTTAGAGTTTGCGGATGCAGCTGTGGTTACTTCTGGTACAGCGACTTTGGAAACTGGTTTGCTTATGGTTCCAGAAGTTGTTTGTTACAAAGGGAATTATATTAGTTATCTGATTGCGAGGCAATTAATTGATGTATCGTTTATTTCATTGGTTAATCTTGTGATGGAGAAAGAAGTGGTGATCGAATTGATTCAACATGAAATGAATGCCAAAGAGATAAATAAGGAACTAACCAAGTTGTTGCGTGACGATAATTATCGAAATGAAATGTTAATTAATCTCAATAAATTGCGTGAAAACCTTGGAGGAGTAGGCGCGTCGGAAAGAACGGCATCGTTGATGATTTCATATCTAAGGGACTGATCCATTATCAATTACACATTAATTTTGTGTTCGTGAGGTCATTTGTTGTTTATACGCTTTTGTTTGTTTTGGTGTTGAGTCACCATGCCATGTCTGAGCATATCAATATAGGTATTCTAGCCAGACACAAAATGACCCAATTTTCCTTCAAACCTCAAAAAGGAAAATATGCCTTATATGCTGACAACCAGAAAATAGGAATAGTTGATTCCGGGCAAAGCATTGTGTTGACAGCTAGAAAGAATAAGGTACAGGTGAATTACAAGGGAAAGTTTCGTGGAAGTTTTAACAATGTCAATATCATTGGAATTGCCTATAAAAATTATTTCGCGGTATCTCCTTTAATTCCCAAAAGGCAAACACGAGAATACGATGATAACCTGAAAGTATCTGTTTATGGTGGAGTATTGCGTCTAATCAACAACATTGAACTGGATAACTACATTGCTGGCGTAGTTCAGGCAGAGGTCGGACCCAATCCTGCACCTGAATTTTTTAAACTTCAGGCCATTTTATGTAGAACATATGCGCTGAGCAAGCTGGATAAACACCAGTTTGAAGGTTATAATTTATGTGATCGAGTGCATTGTCAAGCTTATCATAGAAGATGTACCAAATTGGAGATTGAAAGAGCAAGTAAAGCCACCAAAGGGAATGTTATAGTAGACAGTGATATTAATTTGATTACAGCTGCTTTTTATTCGAATTGTGGTGGTCAAACTGTCAACTCTGAAGACGTTTGGCAAAAGCCCTTGTATTATTTACGTTCAGTCAAAGATCCGCACTGTACCAGAGAGCCAAATGCAAAATGGCAAAAGAAAATTAGCAAAACTGAATGGGTTAATTACCTTGAAAAGAAAACCGGTTATCTACAAACCGCTGGAATTAATTCATCAAATCTGGAAAATTTCAATCAACCGGCAAGAAAAAAATATTACATCTATAAAAATCAAAAAATTCCTTTGCGCACAATTCGAACGGATTGGAAATTGAAATCTACCTACTTTGATGCTATCCTAAATGGAGATTATGTCTATCTCTATGGCAAAGGATTTGGTCATGGATCGGGTTTATGTCAGGAAGGCGCAATGAAGATGGCTTCTTCAGGATATTCATACACGGAGATTTTACATTTTTATTACAAAGATGTACATCTCATAGATCTTTCTGTCATCGATTTCTTCCGGGGAGATTAATTACATCCGCACATCTGGCGTGTATTTCTTTCCTTTTGATTTGGGTTTTTTCTCTTTGTTTTTTCTCATTTCTTTTTTCACAGCAATCTTCTTTTTATTGAGCTTGCCATCATAAATTAATGATAATTCGAACCCTCCATTTCCTTTTGATGCATCGCTTAAATCGCTACCCACCACGAAATCATAACTCATTCCTACTTTAATAGATTTCTTATAATCATAGAGTAATGTAGCATATGCTGTTCCTGGTGTCCGGTAAAATACCCCTAATCCGATTTTGGAATTGGTATGCGCATCCGTATATCTTGATTCTGGTTCCGGATTTACCGTTAGCATGACTAGACTCCCTAGTGTTCCTTGTAACGATCCGGTATGTCTTGTAATGAGCAACTGTGGTTCAACAGAAAAGGAGGGGTAACCTAATTCCAGTGAAGTATGAAAGGTGTATTTAGGTTTTAATGTCTCATTGCTTCTGTCAACAAACGAATTTTTAGTCAGAGGTGTGTGCATTACTGAAATTCCAGTGATAAATACGTAATCTGCATATGGATCAACAATTTCATATGCAATTCCACCTCCTGCATCCAGATAGCCAAAGTTTTCGGTAAAAGCCGCCTCACCACTAGGCAGTCCAGGATCATGGTTATTGCCATTGTGTTGACTTTCCCATTTCACATTACTCAAATCGATCTGTCTTCTCCCATAGGCAATCTTTAATCCACCACTAAAAGTGCTATATCTGTCTACTTTTAAATGGTAGGCAGCTGAACCGCCCACCTGCCAAAATCCGTATTGTGTACTTCCGGCTTTATCCTGAATAAAGCTAATACCACCTCCAAAAAATCTCGATCCCTCAACATCTTCAAACATTGGCATATCAAACCCTCCCGTCATGGTTCTGAATACATTGCCCAAAGATTGCCACTGATTTCGATACCCACCTGAAACTCTGAAGTCTTGTCTCCCTTTACCGGTCAGCGCTGGATTCAGCTCCAAAGGCATCATATAAAACTGAGACATGTTTACATCTTGGGCAAACCCAAAATCGACTGTAAACATTACCATTCCAAGAAAATATATGAATAGCCGCTTCACCTTATCAACGTAAAATCTCCTTTAACAGTTTGGGTGTTGTTGTCAATTAATTTGACTGTTACTAAATAAATGTAAACCCCGGAAACGGCAGGTTTCCCTTTGTATCTGCCATCCCATCCTACATTTTCATCATTGCTTTCAAAAACTTTATTTCCCCAACGGTCAAAAATGACAAATGAAAATTCTTTAAACCCTTTGCCCTTTGCATGCAAAACATCATTGACTCCATCTCCATTTGGCGTGAATGCGTCCGCAACAAAAACAGGACGTATATCTTCCACGCATACTTCAGTACTATGCTCATCTGAACATCCCCCTTCATTGAAGATTTCGAGACGTATGTCATACAAACCTGAAGTTTCATAGGAATATACCGGATTCACACCAAGCTCGTATGGAATTTCATCTTCTCCAAAAAACCATGTGCCACTATCGGCGTTTTGACTTAAGTCAATAATGGTAACCTCTTTTAAGTTTGACGGAATGCAATCAAGATTAGGGCTTAAAACAAAATTGGCTGAGACGTTTTTATAACTAGGAATTTTAACTATAGTATCGTACGAACATCCTGTAATTCTATCCCAAATAGTTATTCCGTATGAACTTCCAGCCTTTCCTTCCAATACGCTATCTGTTACTACGGGACTTGTATTCCATTCGTAATTGTAAATACTTGTACCATTAACCATGGCAATAATGTAACCATCTTGACCAAAGCATAATTGCTCACTCGTTTCAAAGTCGGCATCAAATATCTCTCCAACCGTCACCGTAACACTGTCAAATGAAGGTTCAGAGCATCCATCCAAAGTTTGAATGTAATAGGTGGTGGTTACCACAGGGGATACAGTATTTTCAGCAATGGGGAACAATCCATCACTCCATTGATAGTTGTACAATGAATCTGGATGACCTCCTGTTGCTGAAATGGTAATGGTGGCACTTTCACCTGCACAAATTTCAGGAACAACCACGTCCACTGATGTTTCAATTGGAGTGGTTACTTGTATACTCATAGAATCATCTGTTTGACATTGTCCAACGCCAAACGTATAATACAATTGATGAATTCCTTCTCCACCAACTACAGGGTTAAAGTGCAGATTACTATCTAGTCCCGAACCTGTCAATTCTCCTCCGGAAGGTTGAAGCACCGGTGGATATGCCGAATCATAATAACAATATACTGAGTCCAATCCACCAATTTGTGCAGGAACAAAAGGATAAACGGTGACCTTTACCGTATCGTCTACACAATTGTTTGATGTGATATAACGAATATTGTGTGTTCCACTACCTGCCACGGAAGGGTCAAATTCTCCTGTAACGGCATCAATAATTCCATTTCCAGTCCATGTACCTCTTATTGGCATAGTTGGCATAAACCATTTTTCGTGTGTGCTACAAACCGTAGTATCTGGAAACAAGATGGTGTCAGGGTAGACAATCATCACAACAGAATCAACACAAGTATTTCTTTCGTATAACAGTTTATGTACGCCAACCCCTGCTAATTGAGGATTAAAAAAGTAATCTGATCCAGATCCCTGTACAATGCCGTTTCCAGTCCATATACCACAACAAGGAGTTCTTTGTACGGTAGTCCACTCCAGCAACATGGAGGTATCTCCTATACAATGCTCTAGTGTATCCACATACACTCTTGTGTCACGTATATAAATCACTCGGGTATCTGTACAACCATTTGAAGCTGTATACGTAAGGGTATCGTTTCCATTATTGCCAGTGAAAGGAACAAATGGATCATATAGTCCTGAACTACCGTTAATGATTCCCAATCCAGTCCAAGTTCCTCCACTAGGATCGGCGGGAGGATTCAAGGTGAATTGCCCTTGATGAGGACAAAACAATTGATTGTACCTTGCATCAATTTCCTTGACAAATACATCAATGGAAAAACTACAACCACCTCCACTTAATGAGTAGGTTAACGTTTTACTTCCTGGGCCTGCAATTTCAGGAACAAAATCCCCGGTTAATGAGTCTGTTATTCCAGGACCTGACCATCTACCACCCGGTGGATCAATTACAATTAGTATAGTATCATCCGACTCACATACTGTGTCAATAGGAGTATATAGGGTAATGCTATCTACTGTAATAGTTTTGGTATCTATACAGCCGTTATAAGTGTAGGTCAAGACATAGGTTCCGGATTGAGCAGGATTGAAAATTCCGGAAGAAGTTATGGAATCACCTGTCCAAACACCGCCAGATGGAGTAAAGCCAGAAACCAAAAATGGAGCCGTTCCCGGGCATGCCGCTTCGTCAAGTCCTGCATATCCAGGTTTGACAGTAATTAAGATGCTGTCTTCACAAAAATTGGTGAATCCATATTTCACATAATGATTTCCTGGACCAGCGGCAAATGGCGAAAAAATGCCCGTTATGGGATTAACAATTCCCGGTCCGGAGAACTGCCCTCCTGTCATAGTGACATTTAATGTAAATGAAGAATCTGTCTCACATACGGTTGTATCACTATCCGTGATTTCCGGATTGATAAAAACGATTTCCTTGGAGTCATTGGCAATGGGTCCACCGCCAGTGTATTGCACATTAACAGAATAGGTTGTGTTTGAAGATGGACAAACCGTAAACGGACCTGGACTATTGGGTTGAGTCGGATTCCATGTATAGTTGTAAGTAAGACAGTTGGTTCCTGAACCACTGATAATGGCTTCGATATCTGTGCACAATCCAGGACATATGGTATCGTAAGTAGATTGGATATCTACATCAAATGGGCATGTATATACCAAAAAACTATCTGTTAAGAAGAAATGCCAAATGCTGTCACAATTATCAGGAATTCCAAGATCCAGATCAATTGTATACCAACAGTTTTCAGTTAATTCTTGGTTAAGACCCAGTAAAAATGTGGTTGAACTATCTCCTGCAGAAGAACAATTCACGGAACTCACAGAATTAACACTCAAAGACATTGGGCCCGAGATTGAAAAATCTGATGGAAGGAGTGAATCGCATAACACCTTATCCGTAAAGGTTACAGAAATGGTGGAAGTGCTGCATGTGGGAACCGGATTGATGGACATCACAGGAGGAGTGGGAGGAATCACTGTACTTGTCCAATCCGCGGTCCACCCACTATATGCGGCAGATCCATCACTTGTAAAATGCACCGTCATGAACCCACTATTTGCCACTACTGCAGGTGGTAGCGTTGTTCCGGTATACGTTGCGAGCAATGGTGAATTGGTATCGGGACCATTGTGAATTTTCAAAAAATCAAATCCAGAATCCACTTCAAACGTTCCAACAAAAGTCATGGTAATGGTTCCACCTGTATTGATGGTAAAAACGAAATTTTCGTTATTGGCGTAGGTAGTTCCACTTGCGCCAGCCTCGCTGTCCAGAAGTGTACCCTTGCAATCCGTCACGGTTAGATTGCTCATGTTGTATATGGGATTCTGTGCTTTACTGCCGCTTATCAACATCACAGCAGTAACAACCATCCATATCAGGTATTTAAACATCCCATTCAATTCGCCTCCTTTACAACAATAGTGGATGTATTGATAATATTACTCCAATTTCCGGCACGATCTTGCATTCGAATATTAAATGAAATGACCTCTTCGGTTCCATTGCCCAGCACAAAGACATTGTTGACCAGAATGTTCAATTCACCTTGAATAATGAGTTCCTCATCAACTGGAGCCAGAGGTGGAACATGATATAGATCTGCTGAATCCAATCTGCTGTCTTTGACTTCAAGTGCGAAAACATCCGGATCATATGAACCCAAATCACCATTGTTGTCTTTGTAACCGATAACAATTTTAATCTGATTATCGAATTCTGTGACTTCGGCAGGTTCAATACTCAGAAAGGAAATAGATGGTTCTGGAGCTGCAACCTCTTCCTCATCATCTTCTGACTTATTACATGAAATGAAAAAAAAGGAGACAAGCATCATCCCCATAAAATATGTACGCCAATTTTTCATTTACAACGAATCAACTTTTAACGTAAAATAACCTCTGAGAATGTCACTACTGCCTTCGTTTGGAATTTCTACTGGTTCAGTATGATCTTCGTCATTTACTTTAGTTCTTAAAAAGAAATAAGAACCTATGGTATCTGTTGGAAAATCTAATGTTGTTTTGTGCGTGTACGAAACATCATTGCCAAAGAAATCCTTCTCTGTGATTGGTGTTTCAATAGTTAATATTTTTTTATCTGCATTCGCAAAATCATAAACATCGGTGGAAACGTACAATTCATTTACTGACAACGATGCACTGGGTGTTTTGTCATCCGTAAAAGCCAACCAGACATCAATAGACGAATTGGGAATTCCAATTGGATTTCCACTGCCTTCAACCGTAGACAACGGATTACTGGTGGTGCCACTATGAAACACTTTTATTCCAGATACCTGGGGATACAATGAAGAGTTTGAAGGTGTGTTACCAAAGGGATCTTTGGCTCCATCATTGATCCAATCAATGATGTATTGTATGTATTCTTGTTTTTTATCTTCCCAATCGGATTCAGGTTCTACCGTTAGTGGCATAATTCCCGATGTTTCGGGAAGAAAGGTTGTTAAACGTGCATGCAACAATGATTTTTCCGCATTGCCAGGTTCCACTCGGTAAGTGTATGTCATTTGTGGATCATTTTGAATCACCGTTTGCAACACCATGGTATTGTATGAACTATAAATGGTCCGAAAGTCAGGGTCGAAATTTCCGTCATGACAACCAGAATTGGCACATGTTGGTTTAAAAATGAAAGCGTGCAAATATTCAAAACTCCCCACTTCAAGACTTGAAGTGTCAGGAATAGAATCAGGTGGTTGTAATGATGGATCGTCAAAAGGATTAGTTGTAACGACGTCCTCATTTTCCGCTTTTTTACATTGCCACAAGAGCAATGCAACGGCACCTAAAATAAATATGATCTTACTTTTCATCATGTTTACATCCTATCAAACAGAGACATGGTTCCTGCTTCAAGGTATCCGCTATTGACAACCTCTTGTTTAACTCCCAGAATTTCAGCTATGGTAGCAACTCCATCTGACGTTAATCCAACCGGGTTGTTTTCATCACCAATAACTCTGTCAGCGTCCACTCCAGGTCCAGCCATCAACGTAAATACTCTTCGTGAATTTGCATCGGAATGATCAAATGATTTGAAATCGTTTTCTTGATCCAAAATACCATTGGGATTAAGGTTTCTTCCACATTCAGGCGTGGCAATCAATATGGTATTGCCCGCCATACCTGGTGTGTTTTGGATATGATTCCATAAATGCCCAACGGCATGATCTGCTCTATGCAGATTTTGGAGATAACCCGTAAAGTTACTGTGGCAACCATCCACATTGGTCATATTCATAACCGTAAGTGCTGGTTTGAAATAGCTGAGTATTTCACAGGCGTATCCTACGGTCAATGCGTCACTATTGGAGGAAACAGGAGGGAGGTTGGCCGATCCTTGAGCATACATTTGACGCATGAAATCTTTAATCTCTTGTTTTTCATCATCGGTATTTCCAAGGTTTAATTGTGCTTGACCTAAATTTTCATAACTATTATCAAGAAAATATTTCATTTCATAAATTGGATCCAGTTGATCTTCCGGATGATAAAGTTTAGCATCGGAAAGATGCTCTTCACCTAAGGCACCAAATGTTACTGTGGGTGCGAACATATTTGCACCATACGCAGCTCCATAATCAGGATGATCACTATAATTCAGCAAAGGTGTTGAGTTACCTATACCATTACTCAAGAACCAAACATCAGTTGCTTTGTAACCACCATGTCTTCTCAAGTATTCAAAAATGGTAGGATTGACCGGTTTTTGTTTCAGTCCTTGTGTAGCTGCTCTGTTTCCTTGGACTAAATTGTTTAATCCTCCATAATGTCCGGCCGAAAGTGCATTGACTTCTTTAAACAGCGTACCTTGCTTTTGCAATGTTTGACTTAGAATTTTTGGAATGGGGTTAATTCCGCCCTCACCCGTTCCATAAACAACTTTAGCTGAAGGTGGTGCACCTTCCAACATATTGTACATAATGTTGCCTTCGAATGGTAATCCCTGACTGTCATCGAGATATCGTTGTAAAACAGATTCCTGTTGACGAACACCGCCAGCAAACAGCACATAAACCACATGATCGGCAATTTTAGATCCCGTACTTGCAAATAACCTACCGGAAGGAAGTATGTAAGGAGCAGCAATTGCTCCTGCCGATAATGCAACTGACTTTTTGACAAACGCTCTTCTTTTCATAATTCAGTCTTAATAATACAAGTATTCGTTACTCAGTGAAAACGCAAAATAGACAAGCTCTGGAGTCACATTTGGATTTGATTCAATGTAATTCTTGAAATATGCTTTTTCTGCTTCCGTTGGGTTTCTTACCAGAAATCGATTGTACGTTTGAACAATAAATTCATCAATGTCATTTCTCATCAATGAATCTGAAGGCATAATAACACCCGATTCGTTCATAAAATTGGAAATGATCACCTCTCTCGCAATTTCTTTATCTCCAATGGATTCAATACATTGAGAGATTTCAAATATTTCGTTTGCAGACAATGCTTCTTGAAACAAATTCGCATGTAATATTGAAACATACTGTTGGTCATTTTTCAATTTTGTCTTTCCAGCATTAGACGGAAGCAAGTCAATGTCATTCACCACATAATCATCATCTTCCTTCTTTTCCTCTTTCTTACACGATATCACAACCACAGAAAATGCCAGTAACAAAACAGCCCAGTGTTTATTTGTTTTCATGATCTATTAATTAAAATTGGCGTATTCATCTGTTCTCAAAAGAGACAATTGTAAAGCCTGTAAATCCTTTGTGTCTTTAAATTCTTCTAGTGCTTCATAAACTTCTTCCGAAGTTGGTTCTCTAGCCATTAAGGTTCCATATGTCCATCTAATGATACCCTCATCAAACTCTTCCGTATTCACCAGCACCTGAACGAAATCCCCTTTATTCGCGGCATATTCGCCAAACAAGTTTCCAGGGATATCAAATTCTATTACGTCAAAGCCGATATCAAATTCCTCAGCTGTTGGAAATCGACCGAACAAATCATTGAACGCTGCATTTAGGAAATTGAACGTATTCATATTGATTTTGTCATAAACAACATTGTCCAGCAACCTTGCAAATGCCTCTTGAATATCAATTTCAGCATTTCGATATTCTTCATTAATCAACAAAACATTATTCAGTTTTTCTATTCTTCGGAGGTTCAATGCCAGGTTGTAATAATCACCGGCAATGGAATCACGAACCAGATTTCCTGCTATCATGTTTCGTTCACGAATGATATCTGCGTCTGAAGCACCTTCTAACATTCTGACTTTAAACAACTCATAGGTTCTTTGGTAGTAAGCATGTTTGTAGGAAGTGTCTCCATCGAGGAAAGTTTCGTCCTCTAAAAGTTTAGTGATTAAGGTATCCCGGGCTTCGAAACTCAAACTATTGTCTCTAAGTTTATTTACTTCGAATTCCATTTCAGAATCCAATGGCTCACGCCCAATCAAGTCTATAAATATTCGATTCACATAATTCTGAACTTGAACAGTGGGTATCCCATCGTAATAAGGTGAATTGTTGTCCGCAATCGTAGTTCCCTCTATGGTTTCGGTCTTCTTGCACGAAAACATGATCATCAGCGAACAACACAGAAATAGTAGTGTGCGGAATAATTGAGTCATAATAGTTTGGTAATCTGACTTATAAATGTACGCATTTTGTAAAATTTTGTTTGGAAGACCTTATCTCCACCAAAGATCAACTTGTTCATAACCATTGGATGAAAAATTACTTAAGCCTTTACTTTTTCATGTATTTGAATGGATTATGGCTTTTTGAGTTGTGCAATGATGCTGCCATAAATGTGGAAAATTTAGCTATTTCATTGCTGTTGCTTTCCACAATAACCATTGTTTTATCAGGAGAAATGCATTCACAGGTCAGATTGCTTGCCTTATTATTTGTGTTTTTGGGATCCATGACCATGTACTTGAAAAACAATCATGTATTAAACCAAAATCAGTTATTGTGCTTAGAATCGGATCAATGGTGTGAAATTCAGGTGTTAGCTATTAAAAAGCATTCTTCTGGACAGTCTTCTCATGTGTTGGTCAAGCACCCTTGTTATTCCAAAATCATTCATGCCACTTATTATGCGGATTCATTAAGTAAGTTCAAGTTTACACCGGGATTGGTTATGGCTGCCCATGGAAAACTCAATTTCATCCAAAATCGCAACAATCCTGGAGAGTTTGATAAAGAACGGTATTTTCTTACCAAAGGCATAACCCATGTGCTCAACTTGACGGCTGATACCCTGATTTCATTTGATACGGTAAAGACCATCTATTCTTTGACAGACAGCCTTAAAAATTTATTGCAAGAAGTCATTCAGCCTTTTTCCTCAGATGAGCGTACTTGGTCATTGATCCATGCACTTCTTTTTGCTGACAAGCGTTTTTTTCAGAGAGAAGACCTTGATAAATTCAGTAAAACTGGAACAATGCATCTGCTGGCTGTTTCAGGAATGCATATGGGGCTGTTATTCTGGAGTATTTCCTTCTTTCTCAGTGGGTTAAGAATATTAAAAATTCCAAGAGCGTTTATTTATTTTATTTCAATTGTTATGTTGTTTCTATTCTCCATAATGATTGGGTTTGGAGCGTCAGTTAAAAGGGCTTTTGCAATGATTTCCATTTTATTGTTTTCTAAAGTAATCCATAAGAAAACTCACGGATTGGTTTCATTGTCATTGGCTGGATTCATTATTGTTCTTTCTGAACCATATGTCATATACGACGTTGGATTTCAACTTTCCTTTTGTGCTGTGGCAAGTTTGTTATCCATACCGTATTTGAGAAATCAAGAAGTGCAATCTAAATTTTCACAAGCTATTAAAGGACTGGTTATCGTTTCAATCATTGCTCAATTGGGAACCACCCCAATTACATTGTATCATTTTGATTTATTTCCAGTTTATTTCTTGTTGGCCAATGTGGTTATCATTCCGATGGTTATTGTATTGATGTATGTTCTTTTGTTGTATATGCTGGTCTCATCCATTGAATTCATGCAACAGTTAATTGAATCCTGTATTCATTTTTTGGTGAAAATTTTGTTCAGTGTTCTGGATTGCTTTTCTGCACTTCCACACTCAACGCTATCAGGGCTCAATGTTTCATATTTCCTGATGATATTGGGAATGATAATTTTGTTTTTTTGGTTCACTTACCGAAACAATCGGATTCATTTACCGACCTATTTTTGGATTGCCTTGATAATTTGTATTGTCTGGAACTTCATCATACAGGGTTATCAGCGCATCAATAATTCGGGTTACGTTTTGAATTCTTCAGGTTCTTTTCAAATGTTGCTCAAAACAAAATCAGACAACATTTTGCTTACGCATGACTTAAAAAAAGAACTGATCAAAAAGGAAATATTCAAAACAATGAATAAGACTTTTCAATTGACTAATTTGATGCATATCTCTTTGGATTCCGTTTGGAATAAAGCGAACAATTTTCCAGCAGAATTCTTTATGACGAATAGGGGCAAGAGAGTACTTGTCATTGGGGATATTCCAATAAAAACTGATTTGATTTCAAGTTTGTCGACTGATTACCTGATCTTGACAAAAGATACCAAGTTGAACTTCCAACAACTTCAAAAAATATTTTCATTTCATCTATTGATTATTGCAGATACGCCGCATAAGAAGTTGCACTATTGGCGAACGATTGCAAATAAAAGAAATGATGTAATTCTGGTAGCAGGAAAAGAAAGCTTCAAATTATAATTTGTCAATTGGTGCTTTCAACAAATAGGCATCTTCCCGCCATTCTTGAATTTGTTTCAATTGTTGTTTGGCCTCTTCCAAGGTAGAATATGGCCCTGTATAAACTTTATATAAAGCTGCTCCTTCATCAAATAAACTGGGTATCCAAAAATAAGAGGCTTGCATCCCTCTTGCCTTTAATTGCTGTACATTGGACACGGCTGTAAGTTCATTTTCATTGGACGAATAACTAATGATAATTTGGCCTTCAATACTGGCCCATGAACTTTGTCCAGAAGTGGCAATATCATCTTTGGCTGATGAATCAACAGAGGCAGAAACATCTTCGTGAGAAGAAAGAACTTCTGTGAATTGCCATAAATAAAAGAATCCAGCCAAAAGCACAACAATTCCGAGGATTGCGAATAGAGGTGCCTTCGATTTCTTTTTCCTGGGTTGCTTTACTGGTACCTGTTTTTTAATTTCTGCTTGTTTCTTTTGGCTTACTTGTTCCGTTGACTTGCGAACATTATTTTCTTTCCACTTCGATTCAGGTTTAATATTTGTCTCTGATGTCGAGGGTGATTCGGTCTTTTTCGGAACAGCGGTGTCGGTCTTTTTTGTTGTTACCTGACCAGACGAAGAGGAGTTTTTATCAGGAGTTGAAATTTTTTTATCAGAAACCGTACTTGATGTTGAAGTAGATGTCTTTTTTATGTGGGAAGTACTTGTGCTATTCTTGCTGTTTACCGTTTTTACAACCTTGGTTGTTGTAGATTTTGATGGTGCAGATTTAACTGAAGATGCTGAGTCCTTGGTTTGAGTAGATTTTGCTGACGCAACCGTCGATTTTGAAGTTACACTTTTAGAACCGGAAGACTTTGACTGTATTTCAGCAATTCTTTTTTGAATTTCCTCTAACTTCTGTTGTTTCGAATTTTTGATGTCTTCCAATGGTTGCAGATTTTATTTGGGCCATTAAAAGTATGAAATAAATGAGCGCAGTTTGTCAAGCTCAAGACATTAAATTGTCAAATAAGTCTAAATATTGACGTTTTGCATCGATGTGCGAAAACCTTTGAACCGCAGAATGATATGCTTTTTCGGAGATTGATTTTGCCAAATCTGGATGGACCATTAATTCCGTTATTTTTTGAAATAATGATTGCGTTGAATTGGGCTCAAACAGCAAGCCTAGATTTCCATTTTCCAATATTTCTGAAGTTCCTCCTGAATCAGAACCAATAATAGGAACTTTTGATAGCATTGCCTCAGTGGTCACCATGCCGAACGTTTCAGAATTTGTGGCCATGACAAAAAGATCAATTGCCGAGAAAAAGGATCTTGTATCCTTCATAAAAGGTCTAAAATTTACATGGTCTTTTACTCCCAGCTCTTCACTTAAATGGATCAAGTATTGTTTATAATCACCTTTGTTATCTAGGGTGTTTTCACCAATCACCAACAATTCAGTGTTTGGATTCAATTTCTTCAGCTCAGGTAATGTTCGAATCAGTAATTCTTGACCCTTATGTGGGTCTAACCTGCCTATTATTCCAATAATATAGGCTTCGTCATTTGTCATCAGTTGTTTTCTGCTCTTGCTTTTTGAGAATCCCGAATAATCCCAATTTGAAATATCAGTTGCCAATGGAATGACATGCACTTTTTCAGAAGAAATGCGGGTTCTTTGAATCGCTTGTTCCTTAAGCCAATTAAGCGGTGCGATCCATGCATCTAGTTTATTTATTCGAATGGTATGAAGAAAATCTTTTTTGTCAACGCCTAGTTGCATTTGTTGTTGATATAAGGTGGCTATTTTGCCTTTGGAAAGCCATTTAACGGAAGCTACCATGCTCATATCTCTATTATGAGAAAATACCAAGATCTGAATGTCTCTATTGTTTAGCCTTCTTAATAAAGAATACGCAGCAAAAGGCGTATAATACTTACGTTGAATCGGAATAGCTTCAACCTCTATATTTCTGATTTGAGCTTCTTTATAAATTGGGGAATTAATTGGGCAAAAAACAATAGCCTTATGAGTTTCATCTTGAATCCAATTAGCCAATCTGAGCAGATTCATTTCCAACCCACCCCAACTAATCGAACTACACACAAAGGCAATACCAGGTTTGCTTTTTTGCAAAATCACTCATAGGTTTGGTTAGCGCAAATATCGATATTTTTGAACAGTATCTTAAAATCAAAAGAATGAATGTTATTGTCACCGGAGCCGGAAGTGGTATAGGAAAAGAGGTAGTAAAGAGGTTCCTTCAAGAGGAGAATACAAACGTATTGGCAGTATCGAGAAATTCAGCCAAGTTGGATGCCTTAATTCAGGAATGTGGGAACCAAAACTTGCGAACGTTGGAATTGGATTTTGTGGATTTTGATTCAAATGAGATTAAACTAGGGGAGGCATTGAATGGTATGGGAGAGGTTGACATATTGATCAACAATGCCGGGATGTTATTGAATAAGAATTTTTTGGATGTCACTGTTAAAGACATGAACGAACAATGGACTGTAAATTTTGTTGGCGCTGCTCGAATGATTCAGCATTGTGTTCCTTATATGGAAGTAACGAATGGGAAAAGTCATATCATTAACGTTTCCAGTATGGGGGGATATCAAGGGAGTGCTAAATTTCCGGGCTTATCAATTTACAGTTCGAGCAAAGGAGCCTTATCTATATTGACGGAATGTTTAGCTGAAGAATTTGCTGATAAATCTATTTCTGTGAATGCTTTGGCTTTTGGAGCGGTTCAGACGGAGATGTTGGAAAAGGCATTTCCTGAGTTCAAAGCGCCCATATCTGCGGAAGAGATGGCGGGTTTTGTGGTAGAATTTGCGATGAACGGTCATCGATATATGAATGGAAAGGTACTTCCGGTGTCAATTTCCACCCCCTAATCACTTCGTTTTAAGGCCATTGAAAATTATATATTTTTTTTGGAACAAATTGTTTGCAGATAATTAATTCATCGTTAACTTTGCCACCCCCAAATAAAGAACAGAATTGTTGTTTGAAGGGGTTGAGAGGTTGAGAAAAGTAGGGGAGAAAAAAAAAGATTAAAAAAAGCGGAAAATAATTGTTGGATTAAAAAAATTATCTAATTTTGCATCCGCTTTTAGAAAAAGTAAGATTGAAAAGGGCCGTTTTCGGGACGGTCGAGTTCTTTGAAAATACTGAAGCAGAAGTCTAAAAAGGTAAGAGACTAGATTCATTTCTTAGAGAAGTAAACCTGGATACAAACAATACATTTTACAATGGAGAGTTTGATCCTGGCTCAGGATGAACGCTAGCGGCAGGCTTAACACATGCAAGTCGAACGGTAACATTCCCGCTTGCGGGAGATGACGAGTGGCGCACGGGTGCGTAACGCGTATACAACTTGCCTCTAACTAGGGAATAGCCCCGTGAAAACGGGATTAATACCCTATAGTATTGCGAATTGGCATCTTTTTGCAATTAAAGAATTTCGGTTAGAGATAGGTATGCGTCCCATTAGTTTGTTGGTGAGGTAACGGCTCACCAAGACTACGATGGGTAGGGGGCCTGAGAGGGTGATCCCCCACACTGGTACTGAGACACGGACCAGACTCCTACGGGAGGCAGCAGTGAGGAATATTGGGCAATGGACGCAAGTCTGACCCAGCCATGCCGCGTGCAGGAAGACGGCCCTACGGGTTGTAAACTGCTTTTATATGAGAAGAAACCCCTGAACGTGTTCGGGGCTGACGGTATCATATGAATAAGCACCGGCTAACTCCGTGCCAGCAGCCGCGGTAATACGGAGGGTGCAAGCGTTATCCGGATTTATTGGGTTTAAAGAGTGCGTAGGCGGGATAGTCAGTCAGTGGTGAAAGCCCACAGCTCAACTGTGGAACTGCCATTGATACTGCTATTCTTGAATATAGTTGAAGTGGACGGAATGTAACGTGTAGCGGTGAAATGCTTAGATATGTTACAGAACACCAATTGCGAAGGCAGTTCACTAAGCTATTATTGACGCTAAGGCACGAAAGCGTGGGTAGCGAACAGGATTAGATACCCTGGTAGTCCACGCTGTAAACGATGATTACTCGGTGTTGGCGATATACAGTCAGTGCCCAAGCGAAAGTGATAAGTAATCCACCTGGGGAGTACGATCGCAAGGTTGAAACTCAAAGGAATTGACGGGGGCCCGCACAAGCGGTGGAGCATGTGGTTTAATTCGATGATACGCGAGGAACCTTACCTGGGCTTAAATGCACAATGACCGTCTCGGAAACGAGACTTTCTTCGGACAGGGTGCAAGGTGCTGCATGGTTGTCGTCAGCTCGTGCTGTGAGGTGTCGGGTTAAGTCCCATAACGAGCGCAACCCCTATTCTTAGTTGCCATCAGGTAATGCTGGGGACTCTAAGAAAACTGCCCGCGCAAGCGGAGAGGAAGGCGGGGATGACGTCAAATCATCACGGCCCTTACGTCCAGGGCTACACACGTGCTACAATGGTCAGTACAAAGGGCAGCTACCTGGTGACAGGATGCGAATCTCTAAAACTGACCTCAGTTCGGATTGAAGTCTGCAACTCGACTTCATGAAGCTGGAATCGCTAGTAATCGCGCATCAGCCATGGCGCGGTGAATACGTTCCCGGGCCTTGTACACACCGCCCGTCAAGCCATGGAAGCTGGGGGTGCCTAAAGTCGGTAACCGCAAGGAGCCGCCTAGGGTAAAACTGGTGACTGGGGCTAAGTCGTAACAAGGTAGCCGTACCGGAAGGTGCGGCTGGAATACCTCCTTTTTAGAGTAGGTTTATTTCGAAAGAAATGATGTCTCTTCTTTTTTAACTTCTGCTTTTTTTAGATATACCCAATATTTTCAGTCCCGTAGCTCAGCTGGTTAGAGCGCTACACTGATAATGTAGAGGTCAGCAGTTCAAGTCTGCTCGGGACTACAGGATAAGTATTGGGGAATTAGCTCAGCTGGCTAGAGCGCCTGCCTTGCACGCAGGAGGTCATCGGTTCGACTCCGATATTCTCCACACAACCATTTATTCGACTTGTCGGATAATGATTGGGTAAAGTTCTTTGACATCTTGAAAGAAAATATTTTAGAGAATCAACTCAAACTGTAATAATAAGAAAGTTACTAAGAGCGTATGGCGGATGCCTTGGCTCTCAGAGGCGATGAAGGACGTGACAAGCTGCGATAAGCCACGATTAGGTGCAAATAACCTGTAAATCGTGGATTTCCGAATGGGGAAACCCGGTATCGTGAAGCGATATCA
>OZ253959.1:1082500-3161835 GCA_965267425.1 Vicingaceae bacterium
TAGTACGAGAGGACCGGGTTGGACGAACCTCTGGTGTATCTGTTGTGGCGCCAGCTGCATCGCAGAGTAGCTATGTTCGGATCAGATAAGCGCTGAAAGCATCTAAGTGCGAAGCTGACCTCAAGATGAGACTTCCCTTAAGGGTCGTTATAGACGATGACGTTGATAGGCTGCAGGTGTAAAGACAGTAATGTCAAAGCTGAGCAGTACTAATTACCCGTGAACTTTCTATTATGTTGTTTCCTTCTGAAATATTTTCTTTCCAAGTTTGTCTTACAATATTGATTCATCACGAATCTGAAGACTTTTGGTGATTTTAGCGATGGGGTTCACCTCTTACCATTTCGAACAGAGAAGTTAAGCCCATTTGCGCAGATGGTACTGGGTAAAACCGGGAGAGTATGTAGTTGCCAATTTTTATAACCTCGATGAGTTCTGCTCATCGAGGTTTTTTTATGACCATTCCTATCAAACATTCCTTATTTTTTCTGTAAAATTGCCCCAATTCTGTGTTATGAAGAAGTTAGCCTTAACTTTCCTTCTTTTTCTTTCCCTGATTCAGTTCAAAGCCGTTGGCTCTCAAGATTCTACAAAATTTGAATTGGATACCACCGTTACTATATGGACCCTTCAAAATCATCTGCTCGTAGATACGTTTCATTTTAAAAAAGAATTTACCCTACATGGCTTCCAAAGAGTTATCCATTCACAAAATCTTTGGCCCAGATACGACCTGGGAAATATTGGTACATCCAGTTATGTCCCCAAAATAGAACAACAAATCTCAAATACCGCAGATGAATTGTTCCCGGCTATTTCTTCATACCAATTTGATCCAAAAAAATTTGAGTACTATTCAACAACAGCGCCGAATACCATATTGAGATATGCTACCGGCTCAAAAAAAGAACAATTTCTACTTGCAAGACACAGACAGAACTTTGGCCGTAATTTGAATATATCGTTTGATATTAAACGTGAAGGTGGATTGGGTTACTATAGCAATCAGGAAACCCTTAATTCATATTTCAAATTGACAACAAATTACCGGTCAAGCAATAATCGTTATCACCTGGAGGGGTATTACTTTTTTCAACGATTAACTCAAGATGAAAATGGTGGATTTGAAAACTTTACAGACATCTTAAATCCAGCTTCTACTTCGGCTTCACGACTCAATACAGCAAGTAATGAATTTAGGGAAGAGGGATTTAGAATTTATCAAGATTTAGCCATTGGACCTGGCACGATGGATTCTTCTACCTATGAAAAAGATGTCATTCCATGGATTACATTGGGACACGAAATTGAATATTCCAATCAAAGACACAATTTTAGAGATGTACGTCCTGATACCTTATATTATTCGTCATTTTTTATTGATTCAACAAATACAGATGATTCATTGTCCTATCAGGAGGTGAAAAATACAGGAATCCTGAAATTTGAAGTAGGGAATCTTGACTTTCATGCAGGGGGTTTTCATAATTTGTTATGGCTGGGAAGAAGGTATCTGAGAGATACAACATTCGACGATATTGGAATGGTATTCGGCGGAAAAATTGATGCTCACTCCTTTTTGGTTAATGCAGATGTTGAGTACACATTGGAAGGATTTCACTCCGAAGATTTCAATGTTTCTCTGGATATCATTCAAAAGAGATATGATACTTCTTTGAGAAGTAATTCGGGATTGTCAGCAAAATTAATTTGGTCTGAAACCACCCCCAATCATTTCTTTAACCTTTACCGTTCCAATCATTATGAATGGAATCAAGACATGAAAAAAGTACAAGAACGAAAAGTCAAAGTTGATTATTTAACCAAACATGTGAGAGGTTCTGTATATGCTGGTCAAGTAGATAACTTAATATATTTCAACCCTGATGCTGTACCTTACCAGTGGAATTCAACAATGAATTATTTTTCGGTTGAATTAAGTAAACGTTTGAATTTCGGTAAATTTCATCTGAACAATTTATTGAGGTATCAACAATCCGATGCTGAAAGTGTTATGCCGATGCCAAACGCCATGATCTATGAATCTCTTTATTTTCAAGCACTGGCGTTTAAAAAGATACTGACCTATCAATTGGGATTTGATGTTTTTTATTCGTCTGGTCATGATGGTTATGTTTACAATCCAGTTACGTATGCGTTTCAGGTTCAAGGAACAAATCCTGTCCAACTGGGCAATTATCCTTATGTAGATTTCTTTGCCAATTTCAGTTTAAAACGTGCTCGATTTTACTTGAAAGTGGCACATATTAACAAAGGGTTTTCAGGAAATAATTACTTCCGCGTTGTTGACTATCCTCAGCGACCTACTTCCTTTCACTTTGGATTAGAGTGGTTGCTGTTTAATTAATCATTATGTTTTTTGCTTCTTTTTTCTTGCAGCAGGAAAGAGCACATTGTTAAGAATCAGACGATAACCCGGAGAATTTGGATGCAAATTTAAATCCGTGGGTGGATCGCCAACGAAATGCTGATAATCTTCCGGATCATGTCCACCATAAAAAGTCCATGTGCCATTTCCATATTTTCCATGAATGTATTTAACGGTGCCCAATGCTTTACTTTCACCTAACACCAACACATCCGATTTGACTAAATTCTTGTAATACGCGGTGGTCAGACCCATAAAACCATTGATGACTGATTCATGGTTTTGGCAGAGCATAGTAGGAACGGGATCCCATTTTGCACTGAATTCAAACAAAGTAAATTGATCTTGTTTTTCGGGAGTTCGATTGTGGATGGGTGTAGCGTCGATGTTTGAAAATTCTGGTTCCAATGGATTGTTGCTTACCCGGAAGTTCTTAAAAGCAAACGTTCGATTGAAATCTATTTTGTTATTGAGGTTGGCATCAGCTGGATCGCCATCAAACATATGATCGCAAATATCAACCTCTTCTGCAGCTAACGCAACATCATATGAATCAGTACCGGAACACATGGAAAACATAAACCCTCCACCGGAAACATATTTTTTGATTTCAAGAGCAACACCCAATTTCAGATCAGATACCTTTTCAAAACCCAATTTCGCCGCCATGGATTCATTTACCCTGACTTGTTCCTTGTACCAAGGATAATTACGATAGCGAGCATAAAATTTTCCGTATTGACCCGTAAAATCTTCGTGATGTAGATGCAACCAATCGAATAAAGGAAGTTCTCCTTTTATGATTTCTTCATCATAAATGACTTCATAGGGTATTTCAGCATAAGTAAGCACCAGTGTAACGGCGTCATCCCATGGAAGTTTGTTTTTGGGTGAATAAACGGCGATTTTCGGTGCCTTTTCCAGTTTGACCAAATCCATGTTTACTTCAGGATTTGATATTTCCAATAAGATGGAAGTGTATTTGGAATCCGGAATGACTTCAAAACTCACTCCACGAATAACCAATTCATTTTCAATGGTTTTATGGTGCTTGGTAATAAAACTACCTCCTCGATAATTTAATAGCCAATCGACTTTAACTTGATTTTCCAACACCCAATATGCGATTCCATATGCTTTAAGATGGTTTTTTTGGGAGTGATCCATGGGGATCAATAGGTGAGAAGCATAGGTATGATAGCTTCCAATCAGCAACATGAAGAAGATGATCAACTTCTTTGACATGCAACTAAATTACCAAATACTACAGCTGAATGTATTAGGAATAGTATAAAAAATTGTTAACTTGAGATAGAGGATTCTCAGTATTTTATGAATTGCTTCTTATTATTAAGTGGAAATTGATAAGGATACGATAGGAATTCTGATATCACCGCGCAATACTGATCATTATTCAAATGACTATTTGAATGGTTCAATTCTAAATGGTCATAATGTCATAAAAGTAAGCGCCCATGAGAAATTATGGAATTTTATTTATCAACTATTATTATTTATTGACGATATGCTTAGTTGCGACAGTTGAAAGCATGGTAGCTCAAATGCCGGAACCTATGTTTTGGTTGAGAGCGGATAAAGGCACATTAAATAATTCAGCTCCTGCAAATGATGGTGAGCAAATAAATACCTGGGTAGATTTTTCTGGCAACAGAAGAAACAATGCTTTCAATGATGAAGGAAAAGGGCCCATATTTAAAAATAACGCTGTTGACAACATAAATTTCAACCCGGTTTTAGATTTCAATGGCAGTGATCAAAGTTTACATTTTGGTGATGATGAAATTTTTAATCCAGCCGTTCAAGAGGCATTGTATTGGTTTGTCATTGTTAAACCTGACATAACTTCCTTGAATAAGTTATACCCCATGGTATTTTCCTATGGAAGTGCATCAGCCAAAGGAATAGGTTTAGGAATAGGATCTGAATGGATCAGTAATTTGGTGCCAAATAAAAATAGTAATGGAACGTTTACAAAAGCATTTCAATATGATCAAAATCCTAAATTGATTTTGTATGAGTTGATATTTGATGATGAATTTAACATTCGCATTAATTCCTACTATACTCCGTTCAATTCGTCGAAAATTCGTTTAAACGAAATCTCCATGGATAGCATTGCACATAGTTCGGTAGCAGGCACTAATGTTGGCCCTTTTTCCATCGGACGTCAATCAAATAATAACAGTATACACGTAAATGATGGAAGATTCTTTGATGGTAAATTGTGTGAAATTATAGGAGTTAATTCTTTGCTCACGGATTCGCAAATAGTTCAGATCGAATCATATTTGAATATAAAGTATGGAATCGAGAGAAATGTTTATAATACAAGGTTAACAGGAAAATATTTGAGTTCGGCAGGTCATGTGTTGTGGGATCCTATGAAAGATTTAAATTTCAATAATCACATCATTGGAATTGGATGCGATACCTCATTGCATTTTATACAAGAAAGTTCTCACTCTTTGGCCGGACAGTACGAATTACAAATCAGTAATGAAGACTCTAATGGATTTGATATGACTAATAACTATGTTCAATATTTAATGGCAGGGTCCAATGGAGAATCTTCAAATACGTTTCAAAATGCTCCTGCAGGTTCAGATGATCGATTTAATCAACGAATTCGAAGAGCATGGAAAATTATCAATACAGAATTCTATGGTGTATTTGATATTGTTTTTGAAAGTGATGCTGATTTGCCAGAAGGTAAATCCTGGTACTTATTGATTTCTGACAATGAGGAATTCACGAATCCCACAATTTATGAAGATGAGGTGTTCAGAGTGGGTGATTCGTTGATAATATCTGAAATATCGTCTAATCAAATACCTATTGGATCAACAAAATTTGTTGCGGTTGCGTATGGAAATCCTGCCATGGATACTTTACCTGAGGAAGATCCGAATAGTTTGCACAACATATTGTGGTTGCGATCCGATGTTGGTGTGAATTCAGCAACGAAGCCGTCAAAGGATGGTGAAAATGTTACTTCTTGGGAAGATCAATCAGGTAAAAGGAAAAACGACGCTGAATACGCAAGAATTATCGGACCAACCTTTAGAAGTCAATCAAACGATTTGGTAAATTATCATCCGGTATTGGATTTTAATGGGACATCTCAATCGTTAAATTTTGGTGATGATTTTATATTTATCGATTCCGTTTTTAAGGAAGTCAATTTTTTTGTAGTTGCGGAACCAGATGCAGCAAGTGTGATCAAAAACAATCAGAATATTTTTGATTTTGGAGAAGCTGTACCATTGGGTTTTGGGTTGAAGTACGGAAATTCCAACTCCTTTATCTACACCAGTACCAATGGAGGAGGAGTGAACATTGGAACTGATCACTCATTTGACACACAACCTGTGCTATTACATCTTAATGTAGTTTTTGGTAATGAGCAACAACTTTTCATCAATGGTGCTAAGACACCGATTCTTAAGGCCAATATTCAATTGAAAGAACTTAATGAACAAACAATGGCCGTAAATGAAGTTTCAATTGAGACTGAAGGTCCGTTTACTATTGGAAGTCAATCTAAATTATTTTGGATAAATAAAAACGACAAAAGATATTATGACGGAAGTATTCTGGAAATCATTGGCTATAAATCTACTATGTCTGATATCGAAATTATTCAGGTGGAATCCTATCTTGCTCACAAATATGGAATAACTAAAATATGTGAAGATGGGGATTCCAATGGTGATTATGTATTAACCAATGGAGATCTGGTTTGGGATGCATCAAAAAATATAGAATTTCAGCATGACATCATTGGAATTGGTAGAGACGACAGTGTAAAGTTATATCAAAAACAAGCTCAAAGTATAGATGGTAAAATGCGAATTTATTTTGGGAATTCGATTTTTAATTCCAATGCTGAAAATTCTCACGTTTTTGGGGATGATTTCAAAAGTGTTTTGGTTGGACACAATAATGGAGCATTGTTGTCTGAAGGAACAAATGAATTCCCTCAAAATGTAGAAATATTTAGTAGGGTAGAACGAGAATGGAAGTTGCATAACAATCGATTTTATTCTACTTTTTCAATTGATATTGAATTGCCAACAGACTCGCTTTCAGCAAATCATTTAAGATTACTTGTAGATACGGATGACGATTTTTTAGATGCGACATTGGTAACGTGTAATGTTCTTGTAACAGATAATTGGGTAACCTTTCAAGGAATGGATAATTCTATTTTTCCGGTAAATAAAACAAGTTATTTTACCATTGTCTCCATGAATGAGTTGACTCCATTACCCGTTTCTTTATTAAGTTTCGAGGCCATTTTAGAGGAAGATGTAGTGGTTTTGGAATGGGTAACTGAGTCTGAAATCAATAATGATAGATTTGAAGTTCACAAATCAACAGATGGTCGATCTTGGAATCGAATTGATCAGGTTTCTGGTGCAGGGAATAGTAGAATTAAACAATATTATCAGAGTTGGGATTATGATTTATTTGAAGGCACCGCTTACTACAAGCTGATTCAAGTTGATTTTGATGGGAAATCAGAAGAATTTGGACCTGTAACGATTACATACGATGGTATGCAGAAAAACATAAAGGTTTTTCCGAATCCTTTCGATACAGATTTTACCATTGATTTAGGAACAGAAATTTCAGAAGAAGTTACAGTAAAGCTGTTTGATGTTTCTGGAAAGCTGTACTATTCAAATTCATTGATTCCTCAATTTGGCACCATTAAAGTATTCCCTGATAATCTCAAATTGGGTGTTTATTTATTAAATGTTCAATCATCGCGATTTAATCATTCAGAAAAAATGTTGTATCAACCTAAATTTTCATCATCCATACAATCTGATTTAATCAAACAAGCCATTGTCGAACTAGAAAAAAAGACTTCCAGTGAATTCAGTTTTGTCTCGTCTAAAAAAATTGACAATGACAACACCAAAAAGCAATTGTTTGACCGTCTGGGCATGTACAAAACACAGCAACGAAATGCGGTCATGTTAATGTGGAATGAAGGGACAGATAGTTTATCGTTCGTTGCAGATAAAAGAATTTATGATTCTGAAGTGAATAAAGAGTTACAACAAGTGTTGGAAAAATTTGAAAACAATTCAACAATCGATAATAAGGTGTCAAGTAGTGATATTGTTGAGGTTGTTCAAGCGTTCGGAACGGTTTTAGAGAACCACTTCAAGGCAAGTGACAGAAATATTAATGAAATACCAGACTATGTGATTAGCTGGTAAGTGAAGTTAGGCTAAAACGGAGGTTCGTCATCTTCTGAAGGCGCTTCATTTCCTTTGTCTCCATCATTCATCCTGGAAGAAAATGTAACCGATCCAAATTCGTCGCTGGTAGGTAATCCGCCAAAAGGAGAGGCATCATCCGAACCCATATAACTATTTTCCAAATCACTGAACTTAGCTAGGTGATTGGTAAATTTCAACGGTACATCTCCTACAGAACCATTTCTATGTTTGGCAATGATTACGTTGGCCAATCCCAAAGTAGAATTGCCTTCTTCATCTTCTGTAAGACCATAATACTCCGGACGATGCAGGAATATAACCATATCTGCATCCTGTTCAATAGCGCCAGATTCACGCAAGTCAGATAATTGTGGTCTTCTGTCTCCTCCACGGGTTTCCACAGAACGACTTAATTGAGATAAGGCAATGATAGGAATGTTAAGCTCTTTGGCAATACTTTTCAATGACCTCGAAATGGTACTAATTTCCTGTTCACGATTTCCTCGATTTTCACCACCAACGGTCATCAACTGCAGATAATCAACTACGATGAGTTCAATATTATGCTGTGCTTTTAATCTTCGTGCTTTTGCTCGTAATTCAAAGACAGATAAGGCAGGTGTATCATCAATGAAAATATTGGCCTCTGCCAAATGAGTAATCTTGGCATGAATCTGCTCTACTTCATAATTTTCAAGGTTTCCGGTTCGAAGTTTGTCCGAAGGAATTTCACTTTCACTGGACACCAACCGTGTAACTAATTGGAGAGATGACATCTCACAGGAGAATACAGCAACTGGTTTGTTGTGTGGAGGCAAGGCTGCATTTCTGGCCAACGACAACGCAAAGGATGTTTTACCCATGGCAGGTCGAGCAGCTACAATGATTAAATCTGAACTTTGCCATCCCGAAGTAATTCTATCTAGATCGGTAAAACCTGAAGGAATTCCAACAACACCTCCTTCGTGCTGTTTAGCATTTTCAATTTGTTCAATAGCTTCCCGAATCAAACTCGACATGCTATCGTAATTTTTTCGGATGTTCCCTTCCGCAACAGAAAACAAATTACTTTCTGCTTTGTCCAGGAGGGTAAAAACATCCGTAGTATCATCGTATGCATCACGAATGATTTCAGATGATATGCGAATCAATTCTCTTTGAATGAATTTTTGCGCAATTATTCTTGCGTGAAATTCAGCATTGGCAGAGGAAGCAACTCGGTTGGTCAACTGAGTAACAAAATAAGCACCTCCGATTAATTCCAATTCACCTCGTTGTTTCAACTCATTGGTAACCGTCAATATGTCAATCGGTTCAGATCGTTGAAACAAATCTTGAATTGCACTAAATATTCTTTGATGATGATCTTTATAAAAACTTCTTGGCTGTAAAATGTCGATAACTTCATTCACAGCATCTTTTTCCAACATGAGTGCTCCAAGCACAACTTCTTCAAGCTCTATGGCTTGTGGAGGCAGTTTCCCATGCTCCAAATCAACCCCAGCCGTGTTCGACTGACGTGTGAATTTCCCGCTTAATTCGCCTATTTTTTTGATCTCTGCCATGGTTGTCAAATATAAGTATTATTAGACCCCTAAAACGAATTTGTTATGAACAGCATTTCAGTCATATGAATAAAATGTTTACCCTAATACACACTTTTATTAGATGTTAACAACAATTCATTAACATTCAATTAACAATATTTTTGACAATACAATTGTTATGGGTTTGGACGTTTTGTGTTTAACCCTTCAAAATTTTTGCTGAATTACATAGAATTTTGGAATTGCCTAATTTTACATCATGCGGTTTGTCAAGCATCTTTTAATTACGCAAATCATACTCAGTTCGTTTTTGGTCACTTGTACTCCACCAACCGATGACATACCTCCGGTATTGACCGTATTGACAGATTTAAATGGTAAAAATTTTCAAGTACCTGATACTATTGTCATTGAAGGGATTCTGGCGGATGAGGAAAATATACCAACCTTAAAAATTCACATTGACGCGCGTGATGACACTTATTATGGACCAATTAAAACGTATGAAAATTCTTCACTGCAGGAAACGTTTCGAATTGGTTATCCATTAGCAGATAGTTCAATGCCGAGCGGTGTATATGTGATCACTTTTACCATATCGGATGGGGCCAACGATCGCACATCTTTTATGGAAATATCCGTTTCCGGAGCAAGCAACAAAGTCATTGGTACCTATACCATAATTGAAAATAACAATTCATCTGTTTTACATTCGTTGAATGCAAATGGAATTACGGAAGAAGTGAAAAATCTTCAATACCAACATGGTAATGCTGCTTTGGATAGTCGAAACGAGGTTTTTTATCACTTAAGTCAAATTGATGGGAGATTTCAAGCAGTTGATCTTGGAAATCTATCCATTGATTGGTCAGTGGTAACGGGAAGTTCCAGTCTGGATCAATTTATTGAGTTATTTACCATTGAGGATCAAGTATATATAACTCAAAAGGATGGACGAATCAGAGGTTATGAGCATACTGGTCAATTGTATTTCACCACCCAACTGACGAGTTATTATTCAACAGCACTGGGTCTTGCTGATAATTTATTGCTCAGTGGAGAAAAACACAAAACGGATTCACAAGGTAGAATTACTCAATATTTCAAGTCATCTGGAACGTTAAAGAATTTTTTATTGTTGGAATCTGGAGATGTAAAGTATGTTGATGGATATGAAAATGATCAGGCAATGGTCATTTTACAATACCCAAATTCGCTAAACATATATTCTTACAATGTGAATTTCAATGTGTTGGAAATGGAAACCGTTATTCAACATCAGGAATTCCTTCAAGCTGTTTCACTGGGCAATGGTGATTATTACATTTTGACTGAAAGTTCTTTATACCTCATTCAACCAGGAATGAGTCAGTGGAATTATAATGTACTCTCTACTTCTCTGAAATTTAATGGTATGGCAGTTGATAAAACATCTGGAAATGTTTGGTTAGTGCAGCCAACCCAAATAAAGGTCATCAATGCTACAGGTGGGATATTAGCGCAATATGCAATAGATAATGCACGCGGTGTCTATTTGAGATATAACTTTTAACCCATCTGGGTAACACCCATTTCTCCAAATTTCTTAATTCGCGAATCAATCAATTCATCTTCTGGAACAGAGACAAGTGTTTTCAGTTGTTTTTTGATTTCGGCTTTGACCTTTTTAAACATCTCTTCCTTGTGTGAATGTGCTCCACCTAAGGGTTCTTGTATGATGCCATCAATCAATTTGTTGGCCAACATATCTTCAGCAGTCAACTTCAGGGCTTCAGCTGCTTTTTCTTTATTGTCCCAATTCCTCCATAAAATGGATGAGCAAGATTCGGGAGATATCACTGAATACCAAGTATTCTCAAGCATTAATACCTTATCTCCAACACCAATTCCCAATGCACCTCCTGAAGCACCTTCACCAATAATGATGCATATGATAGGAACTTTTAGTTGAGACATTTCAATCAAATTACGCGCAATGGCTTCACCTTGACCCCTTTCTTCCGCTTCTAACCCTGGAAAAGCTCCCGGCGTATCAATAAACGTAACCACCGGTTTATTGAATTTCTCAGCTAATTTCATCAGTCGTAAGGCTTTTCTATAACCTTCCGGGTTTGCCATTCCGAAATTTCGGTATTGACGCATTTTGGTATTGATTCCTTTTTGTTGACCAATAAACATGACAGTTTTACCATCAATGGAACCAAACCCACCTACCATGGCTTTGTCATCTTTTACGGACCTATCTCCATGGAATTCGATAAAATCCCCACCCGTAATGGCTTCAATGTATTCCAATGTATATGGTCTGTCAGGATGACGAGATACTTGCACACGCTGCCAAGCAGACAAGTCTCCATATATTTTTTTGGTAGTATCGTTGATTTTTTTCTCAAGCTTCTTTTTGGTATCCGAAACGTTTATTTTACTGTTTTCCTGGACCTCAAGAACTTTTGTCAATTCTTCTTGCAACACCTTTATAGGTTCCTCAAACTCAAGATAGGTTTTCATATAAAAATATTTAGCTGGCTAAAGTACAAATTATGTATGATTTCCTTTTTCAATCAATGGAATTACGCACCTTTTGATCATCTAGAAAGGTTAATTTACCCTGTTTGATAAGTGATTGAAAGACGATATTCATTTTTTCATCACAACCGGACAATTCCAAATAGGTTTTTCCCAATTCCGGATAAGTATGAATGGCCAAATGACTTTCTGATAATAACCATACAGCTGTGAAACCTTCAGGATTGAATTGGTGTTCCACATAATTTACAATATGATATCCAGAATGAGAAAGCATGGCTGGTATGCGCTCTTTAAGCAGCACTTCGTCGGTTTCTTTCACCCAGGTTCTGTAATTATAAATTTCCATTTCTTAATCAATAAAGATCCCAATTTCCATTCAAATAATACCTGTACAATACAGGGTTATGAATGCTATTGATATGAATATTTTTGTTCCATCCCGGATAGATGTTCTGACCAAATGAAGTCATTAAGATCATGGCTTCATTATTTATCCATTTGGTTTTTACATTGTTAAATGACAATGATTGCAAATCCTTCTTTAAATCATATGTTTCATCTGCTTTTCTTCCTATAACCCATCCCCATTCTCCTAGGGTAATGATATGATTATGCAATGGTGCTGTGATAAAACCGGCTGATTTCATGGTGGTGTCGATGCACTTAAATGCTTGTGTGGCGAAATAAGGGCTTCCTGCTTGGGTAATCAAAATTCCATTCTTGGAGAGCTGTTTATGACACAGTTCGAAAAACTCTTTTGTGTACAGCCTGTTCAGTTCAATGTTCCTTGGATCAGGAAGGTCACTTATGATCACATCAAAGAATTCATTTGAATTCATAAGCCATTCAAACCCATCTCGATTGATGATTTTCACCTTTTCATGATTGAGGGAATTATCATTGATTTTTTTGAGAAGCTCATGATGTTGTCCGAGGTCCGTTACTTGTTTGTCTAAATCGATCAAAATGACCTCATCAACTGATTTGTATTTCAAAATTTCGCGCATGGCACATCCATCGCCACCGCCAAATACCAGAATTCTTTTTGGGTATTTGGACAACTGCATGGCAGGATGAACTAAAGGCTCGTGATACAGGCGTTCATCTACGGTGCTAAATTGTTGATTTCCATTTAAGTAAAGCCAGTAATCTCCTTTCCATTCTGTAATTACGATTTTCTGGTATTTGGATTGACTCGAATAGACAACTTTATCCCGGTACTTTTTTTGTTCACTAAATGTAACGATAGGTTCGGCAGCCAGATATCCTCCAGAGATGATCAATGCCACAACGAATGCCATGGAATGCAGTTTAAAGGATATTAAATTTGGGTTTCTTTTACGTATGCTCAATAGTAAAATCAACGCGACTAAAAAATTAATGCTACCCAAAATAAACGGCGTATAGGTGAGACCTATGTAAGGAAGAGCTATAAACGCAAAGAACAATCCACCAATCAGACTTCCCACATAATCCAATTCCATAACAGATGAAATGTTTACCCTCAGTGATTCAAATTCCTTATTCAACCGGATGACCAGGGGAATTTCTAGCCCTATCAGCAAACCAATTAAAATACTCAATGTGTAGATCAACACCCCTACGTATAATGTGCTTGAAGCTAAATAAGTCAATAAGGCTGCAAAAGAAACCAGAATTGATAAGGTGAATTCTGTGTAAATAAATTTTTGGAGGAGATTGGATTTAATGTACCTACTCAATCTACTTCCCAATCCCATTGAAAACAACATTACTGAGACAGTTAATGTCCACTGAATGATGGAATCTCCCAAGAAGTAAGATGCCAATGTAGATAAAATATATTCTGCTACAATTCCGGAAAGTCCGGTGGCAAAAAGAGCTAGTTTAAGAATTGGGGAACGCATATCTTTTTACAGACACCAAATCAGCAATGCTGCGCCTCCAACATAGGCAAATCCTTCGATTAGTCCAGCACCTGTATTTGATTTCTCCTGATTGATCAATTCATCGGTGAGTTTTCTACCAGGTAATAGTATTTTATCGGTTAACCACCTTATCAATGGTAATACCGCAAGCCCAATGAGTACATCATAAACCAATGTTTCAACAGTAGCTTCCCAACCCTGGAATTCACCATAAATACCGGAACATATCAACATAGCTATGGCAATTAACGCACCAGAAAACGCGATACCCACACCCACATTATCTTTTTCTATATGTTCATGAATGTCATATGGAGTAATCCAGTTGTAAATCAATGAGGTTAATATCATTGCCACCTGACCAACTGCCCAAAATATGAGGGCCGTTTGAATGCCATGCACAACGTCCGTGCTCTCACCGGAAATCGCCCCAAAAATGATCAATCCCGAAGCGATGAAATTCGCAGCTACAACCATTCCGGTGCCGCTATTTTGATCCGTCACGATTTCCTTTTGAATGCTAAATTTTCTAAGGATGAATTTGTCGTTCATCCAGGCAGAAATATTCAGCAGAATGATGGCAAATAAGCCATAAAACAAAATGTCAAATACATCTGCGCCTAGTCCATTAGAAGGACCAATCACTGCACTACCAATTACCAATATGAGTGCCACAAAATACCCAACATAAGCCAGTGCAAATGCCATATTGTCGGCACCGGTCAGTTCATGTTTCACATCAATTTTTCGATGGAGTGCATCATACAAGATTCGGCCAACGAGAAACAATACGAATGATACACCCAGATAAACGACGGTATTTAATAAAAACGAAAGTTGTTCAGATTCCATTATTGTAGTCATTGAATATTATTTACCAAATCCTCCACCTCTTGAACGACTTCTGCTTCCTCTGTATCGAGAAGAAGATCGAGATCTTCGAGATGAACTTTGTTTGACACGATTTCTCACGTTTTGTTTAAACGAAGAGCTTTTATTGTTCCATGAAGAATTGGAACGCGTAGTAGAATTATGACGACTGTTTGTACCGTATAAAGGTCTTCCATCAGCTGATCGACCATAATAAGATCTTCCTCTTCCATAATAGTTTCCGTAATAGTCATTCCAATAAGAGTATCTTACCGGAAACATGGCCATATGGAAAAGGCTACTCATAAATGCATATTGTCCATAAAAATGCCAAAAACTATGTCCGGAATTATCTTGACGCCATTCACCGTATTTTTCATTTCCCACATATTGGGAATAACCGGCGGGACTTGTCACTTTGGAAACAATACCATCTTTTTTAGTGACTATTTCCATGCCCATATCTTCTTGGTGTTTAAGAAAATATTCATCACTCACCGCCAGCCAATCTGTTGTTGAGGAAATCAACGTATCCGCATTGTTTAATGGTTGATAAAGCACTTGGTATTGGTGTTGGTAAACATCTTTATTCTCATCATAATTCATATCAAATAATATGATGGAATAATTCTTTAAATCAGAATTCGTTTTAATGATGTCATCAACTGGATTTTTGACAAATCCCCGTCTTTCTCCGGAACATCCATAAAAGATGATCAGTCCGGCGAGCATTAGGTATAAAATTTTGTCAATTTTCATCATGGTCAAGAGATTTCAGCTGGAATGATGTTGGAGATTTCGTGGGCCTTCAGTACTTTCCCAAGAGATAGTTCGAAAGAATTTTCATCCCATTGTTCAATGCTCAAGCATTTATCCCCATTTTCGTTATAATAGGTCCATGAAATCAATTCGGTCCACTCATCGTCTTCATCGTCTCGATTTCCTTTGTAGTATCCAGGGCTTTCTTCTTCGAAAAAGAAAGTTTCATTATCAACTGTCAATTTATTCAAAGGGCCATTATCAGATCGAATGCCATCTCTAAAATCTTCTTTTAATGCAGAGAATTTGATTTTGTCGAATAAAATCAATTCTAATTCATCATCATCTTCTACACTTAGGTAAAACGTATTTTGCCCATCTGTGATTTTGTGTTCGAAGCTGAAGAAATTATCACCCCAATCGTAAGAATATGATTCTTGGACTTTCCAACTTTTAAGGTCATATTCAAAAATGTAACCTACGTTAAGTTCAGTGGGTTTAATGTAGAGGACATCATCGAATTCCTTTTGTTTTTTTCCAGAAAGGTTATTGAACAGATCTTTGAGTCCCATTATGAATCCTTATAGAAGTTATTTCTGATGTAATACCCAATGACAATTCCAAATGCAATCAGAACAAAGATAAGTCCAAGAGTGAATACAATTTTGAACAGAATAATTGCAATTAAAATGGTCAATACGGTTCCTATAATTCTAGCTATCATGATATGAAGCCAGATCCCGCTATAAGCGAGATCTGATTATTATTCATTAATACCCATTTTCTTTTTTAACTCAGCAAGTGAATCACTTGACTTTTGAGCGTCTGAATCGAGCGCCTTATCAATTTCATCATCAACACTTTTGCTTTCGTTGGCAATCTCTCCGTAAGATTCAGCAAGCGCTTCATCTTGAGCCACCTTCTCTTTCATTTTCTCCAACATTGATACGGTGTTGGTGCTATCAATCTGCGCCAATTGCTTATTCAGATTTTTTGTGGCTGTGCTTACTTTTACTCTAGCCTTCAGTGTTTTAAGCTCGTTTTCCCATTTGCTAATGTTGGAACGTAAGGTCTTTACATTCTTATCCAATTGAGAAATAGAAGTTTCGAATCGTTTTAAATCTTCTGTAGATCTGGCAACATGTGAAATGGCGTCATCTTTTTTAACCAAGGCTTCTGAGGCAAGTCGGTCAGCTTCTGATGCATCCAAATCGCCATCTTGGGCTTTTTTCAGTAACATCATTGCCTTTTTTTCATAATCTTTGGCGGACTCTGAATAATTCGAAATTTCGGATTTAGAGCGAATAGCCATGGCTTTCACCTCTGCCAAAGCTTTCAAACTTTTTTCCAAGTCCTTTTTCATATCTCGAATTCCCTGCTCAGTCAGCTTAATTGGATTTTCAAGTTTATCGATGGCTGAATTTGCTTCAGCTTCACCTATTTTAAATAATCTTTTGAATATGCTCATTATGGTATGTTTAATTTTTTGAAAATTCAATGAGTTCTTCTGAATATTCAGATAGCAACAACTCAAGGGAATTTATTGATCCCTCTATTTCATTTAAGTCGAGGTTTTCAATTTGTAAAGTATCTCGGAAAATCACTTTGGTGCCACTTTCATCCAACGCAAATGCTCCATGAATAATATCTCTGTTTTTCATTAACAAATTTTGATATATCTCTTGGGATCCATTGTTGAGTTCCATGATGAATTGCTCCATGATTAAAATAGGAGGGGCAATTCCAAGCACTAAATTTTGAATTCCTTCAGATTGATTTTCAATTCTCAGAACACCTTCATCCTCACTTTCATAACTTATGATAAAACCGAGGTCTAAAACGTATTCTTTTACTTTATTAAAATTATCATTCATTTTAGTTGCGTATAAATTCTGTTACTTTCAAAGTTATAAATTCCAGATACCTGTTCCCTTAAGTCAACAACTATTTTTTAGAATCTTAAACTCATTATTTAACTAATAACATTAGCAAATATAGATACAATATTTAACAATGCAAATAAAAGTAGCATTAAATTCATAAATATTTTAGCATAAATGCATTAAGTAGTTGAAAAACAATACTTAAGATAACTAAAAAAATTAGCATTATTCATTGATTAATTCCAAACTTCTGTCGATAAAATCGGTCAAATCCTTTCCTTTTAGCAAATTTTGAGACAATAATGCTAAATCAGTAGCTTGTTTTGTTAGTTCAAGCTGAGATTCTTTTTTCTTGGTATTCAGAATTTTACTAATCAGCGGATGGTTGCTATTGACAATCAGATTATACATATCTGGCATAGCTCCCATCATATTACCACCTCCAACGGCATTCATATCTTTCATTCTGCGCATAAATTCCGGTTGAGTAATGGTAAAGGGTCTTGATTTTTCGCTTAAACTTTCAAATTGAACCGTGAATTTTTCTTTAGGCATAATTTCTTCAAAAACAGGTTTTAGCTGCTCTTCTTCTTCTTTAGAAAGTTTAGAAGGTTGTTCTTCATCTTTTTTAATCAAGTTCTCAATGGTGTCGGCATCAACTCTTGCAAAAGAAATTTTATCTTCTTTTTGCTCAATTTTTTGAATCAAATGACCTGTCAATGGGCTGTCCATTAATACCGTGGTATAACCTTTCTCTTTTGCCTCCTCTACGAATGCATGTTGTTCTTCAACATTACTTGCATATAGAACAACCGTCTTTCCATCTTTATCGGTATGCAGTTCTTTGATCTTTTCTTTAAGTTCTTCCAAGGTTAAATAATCACCTTCAGTTGTTTTGTAAAGCGAAAATTTCTCAGCCCTTTCGTAGAATTTATCTTCTGACAACATACCGTATTCAATAAATACCTTAATGTCATCCCATTTGGCTTCAAAATCTTCTCGTTGGTTTTTGAACATGTCTTCCAATTTATCCGACACCTTTTTCATAATGTGATTTGAAATTTTCTTCACATTTGAATCGGCCTGAAGGTAGGAGCGCGATACATTCAAAGGAATATCCGGAGAATCCAATACACCTCTTAAAAGCGTAAGGAATTCTGGCACAATTCCTTCCACAGAATCTGTGACAAAAACCTGATTGCTATAGAGTTGAATTTTATCCTTTTGAATTTCAAGATTGTTTTGAAGTTTTGGGAAGTACAAAATCCCTGTCAGATTAAACGGATAGTCAACATTAAGATGAATGTTGAACAACGGATCTTCAAAATTCATCGGATACAACTCCCTGTAAAAAGACTTATAATCTTCATCTTTCAAAGAACTTGGACTTTTTGTCCATGCTGGTTCTGGGTTGTTGACAATGTTATCAACGGTATACTTCTCCTGCTTGGTTTCTTCATTACCGTCTTTGTCTTTTTTACCTGTAGGTACAGTTTTGAACTCATCTTTGGTGCCAAACTTGATAGGGAAGGGCATGAACTTACAGTACTTTGTCAAGAGTTCCTGAATTCTAGCATCCTCTAAAAATTCATGGGAATCGTCTGCAACATGCAAAATGATGTCCGTTCCTCTTGAGTCTTTTTCAATTTCTTTGATTTTGAAATTTGGACTTCCATCACATTCCCATTCAACGGCAGCAGCGCTTTGATCGTGAGATTTGGTTTGAATTCTGACTTTTTCAGCCACCATAAAGGCGGAATAAAAACCTAAGCCAAAATGTCCTATAATATTGGCACCATCTGTTTTATCCTTGTATTTTTCTACAAATTCTTCTGCTCCGGAAAATGCAATTTGGTTAATGTATTTCTTCACTTCATCTTCACTCATTCCAATTCCTTTGTCTCGAATGATAATTGTCTTATCATTTTTATCAACCAGAACTTCCACAGTCAAATCTCCCAACTCACCTTTGACTTCACCTAGTGAAGACATAGCTTTTACTTTTTGCGTCGCATCTGTTGCGTTTGATATGAGTTCTCTTAAGAAAATTTCATGATCTGAGTATAGAAATTTCTTGATAATGGGAAATATATTTTCCGAGTCTACTTTAATCTTTCCTTTTGACATTCTATTTAATTTTTCTATTCAGCATTTACGCAAAGGATATGCCAAATTAAAATACTGACAGAATGTCTTATACTTCATTCATCCTGACATAAATTTTTACCTTTAAACAAAAAAGAAATGTCAATTTGGTTTTCTGAATATGGGATAGAAGCCGTTCGGTCAATGTTTGCCAACACAATCATGGAACACTTGGGTATTGAATTGACAGAAATAGGTGATGATTTTTTAACCGCCACGATGCCTGTTGACCATAGAACACATCAACCATACGGTGTTTTACATGGAGGTGCATCCGTGACACTTGCAGAGACTCTGGGCAGTTTTGGAGCACATATGACCGTTGATCCAAGTAAATTTGCTTCCGTTGGTTTAGAGATCAATGCCAATCATATTCGGCCTGTGAAAACAGGAAAAGTTACCGGGACGGCAAAACCGGTTCATTTGGGTAAAAAGACGCAGATTTGGTCAATTGAAATCAAAAATGAAGAGGGAAAGTTGGTTTGCTTAAGCAGAATAACAATGGCAATAATTAACAAAGATGGATTGGACAGAAGAAAATAACAAGCTGACTAAAACGTTTATGTTTGGTGATTTCCGCGAAGCCTTTGCATTCATGACAATGGTGGCTTTCATTGCTGAAAAATTGAATCACCATCCTGACATGAGAAATGTATACAATAAGGTGGAAATTAAGTTATCCACTCATGACGCAGGAAATATTGTAACGGAACACGACCGTAAGATGGCCGCTGCAATAGACGAGATTATCACTTGATTGTAACACCTAGAACCCGCCCTGGAAGAAGAATTTGCTCATTCTTGAAGGAAACCTTGATTTAAGTTCGTTAAATATTCTCTTTCGAAATGTTTTATTCAACGTGCCATGCGATAGATCAGGCTCAACGAGATCCTCTATATTTGGAGGTCCATGGAATAACAGGGGTTGGATTGGATCAAAATTTCTTCTTATTCTTGATTCTATTTCAAGACGTTGATTTTTTCGTTCGTAAAATGCCTGAAATGCTGCATCTCTGGTTGGTTCTCCATCAAAATCCAATGGTACATTCCACTTTTTGAATTTAAATTTGTTCAAACTTCTTGATCGGTATCCGAAGGCCATACTTCCATCTCGTCTGTGTATAATCCCAAAGCCAGCAAATTCTTCGGCATTGAATACTCTTCCTGAAAAGTTTGCCGCTTTTCTGGCCAGTTGTTCATGAGAAGTCATGGATCGTCCATTTACCAAGTCACCATGAATGATGGGTGAAATTGCTTCACCATTTAGAAATGCTTCACCTTCGAATGATGTGGCTTGCCAATTTCCCACGTTTTTCGGACGCGGTGCAACAGGAGCAAGGTAAAGTCTGTTTATTTCCAAATCGTGTACTCCAACAAATACATTTCCAGGAGTAGATTGCTTTAACCCTTTCAGACTGGATACATCAACTTCAATACACGAATTTGGAAAAGTGGTATGACCAAGCAATTCTTCTTCTTCTTCAGTAATAGTGGTTAAATTTTTCAATGCATCAGCAAAGTGAACTGGAGCTCTACCAGTTTTATCTATTCCATTGATAGGATCATTTGCAACAAATTCAAATGGTGAAGGGTTCAATTGAAATGGATCTACTGATAGAAAAGAAGCGGTACTTATATTCGTAATGAACACAATAATAGCACCCGAGAATCGGAATAGAATTGACATTGATCATTTTTTTTGCAAAACTCAGAACGGACAGTTCGGCATCAAATAAGTTAATTACGTCTTTTGGTAAATAAGTAATTTACTTAGTGATCAGCTTGAATTGTAGATCGTATAGAGAAGAGAGAGAATCCCAAGAATATTTGTCTACCCATTTTGCCGGAGAAATTTGAATATCAGCATGAGACAATACCAATTTTTTTACCGAATTGTAAAAATCTTTTTCAGTACGGTAAAAAAAGTCATTTTTATATTGCGATGGAACATGTTCAGGATATACCAGACGGTTAGGCAATATGGGAATGACCCCAGAAGCCATAGCTTCTAAAACACTTATTCCAAAATTTTCCTGGATAGATGTTACGGGCAATATATCAGCTTGATGCAGCATTTTCCAATATGCTTCTCGATCTTCAATGTACCCCCAATGTAGAATTTTATCGGACAATTTGCGTTTGGCCATATTGAATATGTCGGGATAAATGTTGGAATGTTCGCCCATCACAATAAGCCTGAAATTCACATTTTGCTCCTGAAGTTTAAAAAGTGTTTGAAAAAATAAGTCGGGGTTTTTATCATATTCCCATCTATGATTCCATAGAATAACAGGTACCTGATTGGTTTCTCTTTCAAATGAAAAACTTTCTATACCAGGATGGATAACCGTGCTTTTCGACTTGATTTCATTGATAAATTCTGTGTTTTCGAAATCCGGCATGTCTCCAACAAATTTGTAGAGTGATTCAAAGAATATGTTGAAATGATGATGTGAGTTGAAAATTACTCTATCAGCCACCAATCCGGATGTATAATTGATGAAAGCATAAGCCAGGTCACGGTTAAGTTCTTTGTCTTTATCATTTTCGGATTTTGGATAAACCAATTGATTTTCATGAAAATAAAGCGCAATTGGAATATTGGTGAATCTGTTGTTCAACAGAGATTTGAACAAAGACACATTCATCATATCTGTGGTAACAAAGAGATCAGGTACGGATTCAAGTTGATTTATTCTGGTGGCCAATTCAATGGCTGAACCTTGCATTCTCCATTTCCAATACCTTCCAGGAAGTGTTATCAGTTTATAGGTATGTTCGGAATGTTGAATCAGTTGATCTGCCCATAATTTATGCGAACCGGTATAATAGGGTTCTATAAGGACAATATTCATGATTCATTTTTCTTTTTTTCCAGAGCGAACATTTCGTCCCTGAGGCGCGCAGCTTCTATGAAATCTAATTCTTTGGCAGCCTTTTCCATGGCCTTTTTTGTATTTTGAATGGCTTTGTCAATTTGGTCTGTACTCATATACTGAACTACCGGGTCTGCTGCAATTGAAGGAGATTCGTCTGGTATGTAGGCTTTTTTTCTTGATCCTGCTACACTGGTTTGGGTCAATATTTGTTCACGAGTTTTTTGCAGTGGAGTAGGTGTAATTCCGTGTTTTTCATTAAACGCCTCTTGCTTTTTTCTCCGTCTTTCAGTTTCTTCAATGGTCTTTCTCATGGAATCAGTGATTTTATCAGCATACATTATCACTTTCCCATCTACGTTTCTGGCAGCTCTTCCAGCAGTCTGTGTTAATGATCGCTCAGAACGCAAAAATCCTTCTTTGTCCGCATCCATAATAGCCACTAAAGAAACTTCTGGTAAATCAAGGCCTTCTCTCAATAAATTGACCCCTACTAGCACATCGAATTCTCCCAATCTCAAATTTCGCAACAATTCTACTCTTTCAATTGTATCAACTTCTGAGTGAATGTATTGACATTTAATTTGAAGATTGAGCAAGTATTTGGACAATTCCTCGGCCATTCGTTTGGTCAAAGTAGTTACCAGCACCCGTTGTCCTTTTTCAACGGTAATTGCAATTTCGTCGAGCAAGTCATCCACTTGATTGATACATGGTCTGATTTCGATCAAAGGGTCAAGCAAACCAGTGGGCCTTATTAATTGTTCAACAACAATACCCTCCGATTTTTCCAATTCATAATCGGCTGGAGTGGCGCTGACATAAATAACTTGATTTTGAAGCGCTTCGAATTCTTCAAATTTTAAAGGCCTATTATCCATTGCAGCTGGTAATCGAAAGCCGTATTCCACTAGATTTTCTTTTCTCGATCGATCACCTCCATACATGGCTTTGACTTGAGAATTAGTCACATGACTTTCATCGATGACCATCAGGTAGTCATTTGGAAAATAATCCAATAAGCAAAATGGTCTGGTTCCTGGTTCCCTTCCATCCAAATAACGCGAGTAATTTTCAACACCAGAGCAATAACCTAATTCCCGAAGCATTTCAAGATCATAATTGGTTCTTTCCTCCAATCTTTTAGATTCGAGGTGTTTACCTTCAGATTTTAAGAAATCTAACTGAAGCATCAGGTCATCTTGTATCGTATGAATCGCAGATTGTAAAGTATCCGGAGTAGTAACAAACATGTTAGCTGGATAAATTCGAGCGTAATCAAATTTTTCAATGGATTGACCACTTTCAGGCATAAATGATTCAATGGATTCGATTTCATCACCCCAAAAGATTATTCTATAAGCTACATCAGCATAAGCGAGATAGACATCAACGGTATCTCCTTTTACCCTAAAATTTCCTCTGAAAAAGTCAGCTTCAGTTCTTGAATAAAGTGAACTCACCAATTGACGTAGAAATTTATTGCGGCTTATGATTTGTCCTTGACTTATTTCAATTACATTTTGATGGAAATCCTGAGGGTTTCCTATTCCGTAAATGCAACTCACAGAAGAAACAACAAGCACATCTCTTCTTCCAGATAAGAGTGATGTCACCGCACTCAATCTTAATTTTTCTATTTCATCATTAATGGATAAATCCTTTTCTATGTAGGTATTGGTTACTGGAATGAATGCTTCTGGTTGATAATAATCATAATAGGAAACAAAATATTCCACAGCATTATTAGGAAAAAATTGTTTGAACTCACCATATAATTGTGCGGCCAGTGTTTTATTGTGACTAAGGATGAGAGTAGGACGTTGGATTTGCTCAATCACATTAGCAATTGTAAAGGTCTTTCCTGACCCTGTTACACCTAATAATGTTTGAAATTTTACATTCTCTTCTATTCCTTCCGACAATTGTTTAATAGCATCGGGTTGGTCTCCTGTTGGTTCAAAATTGGCTTCAATTGTAAAATCCATGGTTTTCGGTCGAAAGGTAAAAATAGACCATTCCAATAAACCATGAATAAAATTGCGATTGTTTTTAGTGGATGATGATTGATTTCACTTTGCTCGTATACGTATCACTTTGAATTGCCATAAAATAACGTCCTTTTTGCAGCTTCTGTAAGTTGATTTGAAATGTTGAATCTGCTGAATCGTAGGACTTTCTGAATGCAATCTGACCAGAAGAAGAATAAATTAGAATTTCAAATGTTGAAGTGATTAAAGACCTATTAGCGGTTACGTTGATAATTTTATCTCTAGAGGGAACTGGAAATACATAGAAACTCTTTTGGTTTTTCTCTTCTTGCGCAACAATTTGTCGACTTGCTATCGAGGATCCATGATTCCAGAGTGAAATTTTGTAATAATTGGGAACTCTTTTGTGAGGAATGTAGATAAATTGCCCAGCTTCATCTATAGGATATTCTTTTTTAAAAATGTTGATTTCGCGAATTCCGTCAAATGTTGAAATCAACATGGAATCAACTCGGTGTGCAAAATTTGCCCGCCATTGAATAATTGCACAATGGGATTGTTTTACTACATGTGCTTGCAAAAGTTTGGTCGACAAAGGATACATGCCAATGAGTCGAATTTTATGGGACGCAATTTGTAATGTGCTGAGTTGAGGGTTTGAAACTTTGACGTAATACATTCCGGTATCAGATGCTTTAACTGAATCGATTTTCAATGTATTGGTCGTTTTTCCGACAAGAAGGGTATTATTCAAATACCATTGGTATTGGTTGTCTGGGAGGTAAGCTGAAATTGCAACGGAGACGGAGTCTCGATATATCGCAAAGATGGTTCTTATGGAATCATATTTAGCATTTTGAGGACTGTAATAAAAATACCTGGCTTGCGGTTTGGGACTTAACAGATCTTCAAACAAAAAGTGGTTTTCAATTAAATTCAAATATTGAATACTTGAAGAATTAGAAAGGGAAAAAGGAATTTTTCCAGACAATTGATTCTTTGGTGCATAGAAGGATCTCAATTTGGTCAAATTGGTGATATCAGGGATGGGTCCGGATAGTTGATTGGTTGATAGAAACAAATCAACCAATGAGTTTGCGTTTTGCAAGGTTGTGGGGATAACACCGGAAAGATTGTTGTCTGTTAATGTCAAGTCTTGAAGTTTAGGAGTGTTGAATATTGAACCCGGAATGGAACCACTGAATTGATTGTTGTATAATGAAATCGATCGTAAATTGGGAAGAGAATCAAACCAATTTGGAAGATTTCCTGAGAATCGGTTGGCACTTAAATTCAATTCTTCCAGGGAAGACAATGTGACCAACGAATTGTTCAGTTTTCCCCTCAATTTATTGAATGAAAGATTTAAAAGCTTCAGTTCATTCAGATGTTCGAATTGTTGATTGATGGTTCCACTAATATTGTTGTTGTTGAGATAAATCTGTTGAAGGCATGTCAAATTCTTCAATGATGACGGCAATTGTCCTGATATTCCATTGTTTCCTAATTGAATATTGATAACTCTTCCAGTATCATTGGTAAAAATACCAAACCAATTTTCCAGCGGATGTTGGCTTTTCCAATTGTTATTTTGAACCCAGTTTATTCCGTTGCAAGAATCATAAAATGTAACAAGGGCCAAACTGTCGGTTGTGCGATTAAATTGCCCAAATAGATAAAACGGCATGATACTCAATAAAGACAATAAAAATGAAACAGTGTAACTGGTTGACATACGTTTGAGATTTAATATTCTCAAACCTAGGTTCCATTTGCGGTTAAGCCTTGCCTAAATTCCCTGTTGTTAGAATTGCGTTCAACGAGTTTATGGATGAACGTTGGCAGGATAGAGTGAAATGAAGGTGTATTAAGATTCAAATGAAGTGTTCATTCGAGATCTAAAAATTCAATGATTTGATTTCCATCCAATTCGCGAAATCCTAATTTATAATGGATTTTTCCATTTTCAAGCAGAAATACGGCTGGTAGTTTATTTCCACTATAATTGAAAAAAGATTGGGTGGGTAAAAACCCATGGGGATAAGGATTGCTTCGACTATCAATCATAAATTTTTCTAACCTTGATTCTTCACCAAAAAAGAAAAAATATATAGGCAGATCAGCATCAAATTGATCATCAATAACTGATAATTTTCTGGCCGTTAACTTGCAAAATTTGCATCCCATGCTAAAAAAGCAAACAATTGATTTTTCGTTTGAAACTTCATTTATGAGAGGTGCAATTTCAGCATTCGATGCTTCGAATAACATTTCTCCATTCATAGGTGGAGGAGTGCTATACAAATCGGGCGGGTAAAGAATAAACGGTAACGCCAAACTGATAACAATCAAAATCCACGAATATTTGTGAAGTACATTCAGTTTGATGTATTTTATAGGCAGCATAAAGTACAACAATGCCAAGAGAATGACATTCTTTATGAGTGCTTCCATAGGAGTCAATGAAATATATTCACCCATGCATCCACAATTTTGTTCTGGCTGTGAATTCAGCTGTAAGAAAAGGTTCAATGAAAACAATAAAATGACACCAATTCCAATTTTTCTTGTGAGATGAGGTTTGATACCCAAAAGAAGGAAGGTGCCAATGGCTAATTCAGAGCCAATTATTATTCTGCTTATGTACTGAACTGAGTCCCAATCTGCAAAACCACTTTCAATCAGAATGAATTCAAATGGTTCGGTCGGATATATTTTTAGTATGGCCGATAAAATAAATACAAGCCCTACTATAATTGGAAAGAGTATTTGTCTGAAGAAGTTCAAAAATTGAATAAAGGTCAAAAAAAAACCCCGCATTGAATCAATACGGGGTTAGAAAAATGATTAAATCTTAATTAATCAAGCTTACAAGTTGTAGTTGAAGTAAATCCACCAACATCAGTGGTTGCATTACCTTCTTCACATTTTTCTTCAGCGTTTTTCTTAGTGTCATTGATAGTTCCACTAATTGAAGCAGAAGAAGTTCCGCCCATTCCATCATCTGAAGTTGTTGTACAAGTACAAGTGTGATCTTTTTTACAAGATGCGAAAGTAGCCATGAATGCTATTGCAGCACCAAATACGAATAATTTTTTCATTTTAGTATTATTAGGGTTAGTTAGTGGCGCTAAAATAGTATTCACTTTGGAAAATTCCAAAAATTCCGTCATTATGGAGACGGAGTTCTTTTGCCAAAGGGCATTTAAGTAATATGCAATTTACCTGCAATCGTTAATAATCAGAAGTTTACATCTTACACAAACATGCCTATATTTTTGGTTAATTTTTCTTAAAAATCAATGAAACAGACAGATTCTAAGGCAATTTGAGATTACTTACAAAATAGCTCAAAATCGAAAACTCAGTCCTATCATAGAGTTCATAAAAAGAAAGGAGTCGGCAATGTCTAATTCAGCTGATGTGAAGTTTTCAAGGTAATCTTCACTAGAATAATTCAATTTCAAATCGGTTCTGTTGTAATTCAATTCTGTCATTATTTGAGCTCCAAGATTAAACTTATCGCTTTTCCAAATTGGTCTTCTCACCAAAAGATAACTTGAAATCGAATATCCGGTTGTTCCAAACATTTCGTTCGTCAAATCCGATGAAAACCAGTAATGCTCATCCATTCTTTTTACAAACATTGATTCCCAATAATCGAATTGCATTGATCCTATTCCCAATTGAATTCCTGGATGAACAACCCAATTTCCAAGGACAACGTCATAACCTATTCCACCTACAAATTCAGTAATGTCGAAATATGAATCTCGGTTGATTTCCGATTCAATGTAATGACTGGTAGGATCAAACGAGGTTGAAAGAGCACTGTATTCTTTGGTATTTATTGAATGATTGAATTGGCTATATCTTACACCAAGATGTACTCTTACCTTGGGCCTTAACTCATAATCGAATTTAATTTCAGCCGTCCAACCGGGAGAGCTAAGGTCAAATTCAACATCTTGGTCCATTAGTTGAAGAGGAACGCTTATACCGGAGTTCAATTGAACATTCCATTTACCGGAGGGATTGTTTGGCCATTCTGCCAACTCTTGAGCGCATAGTGTTTGGCCCACCAGTAACAATATGAATACTTGTTTCATCAATTGTTGCGGTATAATCTTACTAAATCTGTTGTATCAACTCCAATGGTGTCCAAACCTGAAATGATGTGAACCACAAATGCCATTTCCTTGTTTTCTTCTCCTTCATGATCCAGGTAAAAGGTAATTGGATTGGTTTGTGGTGCATATATGTTTAATGAATCGGTAATCGTAAAGAGATCATTTAAGGTCTGATTTGCTTGGAATTCAGCATTAAAATCTTCAGTTGAAGAAATTAAAATTGAATCGATGGATGGATTGAAATAAAAGCCGTCATCACATGATAATGCATAAGCTGATGATATGAAACTCCAATTCATTGGTTGATAGGAAAAGCTTACCCAATCTAGGTGAACTTCTATGGCAAATGCTTTGTAGGGGATAGAGTCGGATGGTGGGCTAACCGGAGTTCTTCCCGAATTATCTACCGGGATGGCATGAACTGAATCAAATGTGAGTTCTTCCATGCGATCATTGCAACAACAAGCATTAAAAAATCCAATTGAGAACACAATGATAAATGACATTAAAGTCGGAGACAAAATTTTCATTCTTCCAATTTACAAATAACGTTATTGCCTGAACGTTGTAATGGATGAAATTATTGTTAAGAAATCTTGGTAGGATGATTCAAAGTGTGTCGAGAAATTTACTCAGACTTTCCCAGAATTGCTCATAACCGTCAGTTGACTTCCACAAGGTTTTGGATCCATGAAGTCCCTTTACATTTGGGATGTAATGTGTAACATACTTAGTGTCGATACGGTTAACAAATGTTGACACATTATTGGCTTCAAATCTTGCAGAAGTGATGTAAATGGGTTTTGCTAGGCCTTTAATTTCATCAGCTACAATTAACTCTCCATTAAAATATTCTCCAGGGCTATAGGCCATAATGGCGGCAATTTTATTTGTTCGGTTACCGACTACCATTGCCAGGGAAGCGGAATATGAACTACCCATGATGTAGATTGGTTTTTTATATTTTTCATAAGCAAAGTCAACCGCTGCTTCAATATCCTGAAGTGCGTCGAGATAGTCTCCGGGTAATTTTTTATCCACCGCTCGCTGAGCAGTTTCATTTGCCAGACCGCCAATCCGGCTGCCTGAACGCTGATCAATGGCAAGACAAGAATACCCCATTTGGTTCAATTTGACCGCCGTTTCGACATATTCACCTCGGCTATACCCGGCCTGATGACACATTAAAATCAAAGGCTTGTTTGATTTAATTTCATACAAGTCAGCGGTAATCATTAAGCCATCTTTGGACGGAAATGATATGGTTTCCTGAGCTGTACTATACAAACCACAAAGCAATAAAATGGTCACCAATCTAATTTTCATTTTCAGATTCTTTTCTGTTCAAGTAATAAATGGAAGCCAACCAAACGAGAAGAGATGTCACTCCCGTGATTTGGGTGATAAGATTTCTCTTTCCTAAAGCCAGTAACATTACTACGTTTGTTACGCCTAAGATAAGAACAAGCCAAAGTTTTTTCTGATCCTTTTTCTTCAATTTTCTATCATTATGGTGTTGCCATTTGCATCATCAATGCACATATGGTAGCTCCATAAGTACCCAATGCGTATCCAAGGACAGCTAATAGCACTCCAACCGGAGCCAATGACGGATGAAAGGCTGAGGCAACAATTGGAGCTGAAGCAGCTCCACCAATATTGGCTTTACTTCCAACGGCCAAAAAGAAAAATGGAGCTCGAATTATTTTTGCCACAATAAATAGAAGAAGAACATGGATGGCCATCCACAACAGTCCCACTAAAATCAAACCTGGCTCTTCAAAAGCCTTGGTGATGTCCATTTTCGTACCAATTACAGCAACCAGGATATAGATAAAAACACTTCCAATCCTCGATGCACCCGCACCTTCCAATTCTCTAAATCGTGTAAAGGACAATACTAATCCCAAGGTGGTAGCTCCCATAACCAGCCAGAAAAATCCAGATGTCAATAAACTACCTTTTAATGCGTCAATTCCTGAAACAATGCCAGGAATGGTATCGGATGCTACATGAGAAAGTGCCACGGCACCAAAAGCAACTCCTAGAATTTTCATAACGTCTGTAAGGGTTGGAATTCGTTTATGTTTTTCTGTAAACGTTTTCACTTTCAGTTTTAATTCTTCAATGGCCGATGAATCCGCTTTTAACCATTTATCAATTTTAGTTGGATCTGCCGCTCCGTACAATAGAAATGCCATCCAAATGTTAGCTACAACAATATCGACGGTTAACATGCCACCATACAAATTCTTATCATATTGAAACATTTCAAGCATTGCGGTTTGATTGGCTGAACCTCCAATCCAACTTCCTGCCAATGTTGCCAGTCCTTTCCAAAGTGCATCAGGCTCATTTATTCCAGATCCCAATAGGTCAGGTGAAATGACTGAAACTAAAAGCACGGACAAAGGTCCACCTATAACAATACCAATGGTGGCTGTGAGGAACATGATTACACTTTTGGGCCCCAATTTTACTATGGCTTTAAGGTCAATACTCAAGGTGAGCAAGGCCAAACTTGCTGGCAGCATGTAATTTTTTACGGCACCATATAATCCTGAATACTCCGAGTGACCAGAAATAATACCGAAAGTGGACAACAAAGACGGAATAAGGTAACACAGGAGTAACGCCGGAATAACGCGATAAAATTTTCTAAAAAATTTATGCTCAGAAGAGGAGGTTGCAAATATTATTGCTAACACCACCATAAGAATTCCAAATACGATGGGGTCACTTTTTATCAGAGGTTCCCGTACAATTTCTTCAGTCATACAATTGATTTATTCAAAAAAGCGACAATATAAGGTTTTGTTACGTACCTGTAAACTCAATATTTTGCAACGATAAATGAGTTATTTTTGCGAAAACAAAAAATTATGATTCCTTTTTCACCTCCCAAAATATATCAGGAATTAATCGATGAGGTTGAAGACACGTTGCGGTCGGGTTGGATTACTACGGGACCAAAGACCAAACAATTGGAAAAAGATGTTACTTCTTTTGTGGGGTGCAAAAGTACGTTGTGTTTGAATTCGGCAACCGCCGGGCTGGAAATAATGTTGCGCTGGTTTGGAGTCGGTGAAGGAGATGAGGTAATTGTTCCGGCTTACACCTATTCAGCAACTGCAAATGTTGTCTTGCATTGCGGTGCCAAGCCTATCATGGTTGATGTTGGAAACGATTTTAACATAGCTGTAGATCAAATTAAAAGCGCCATCACTGAAAGGACTAAAGTCATTATGCCAGTTGATTTTGCGGGATGGCCTTGTGACTATGATGAAATCATGGATTTGGTCAAAGATGCTGCTGTTCAATCCAGATTTACTGCCCATAATGATGTTCAAAAAAAGTTAGGTCGAATTTTGGTTTTAGCTGATGCGGCACATTCAATTGGCGCAAAATACAAAGACAAGAAAACTGGTGCATTGGCTGATGTTTCTGTGTTTTCCTTTCATGCGGTCAAAAATTTAACCACTGCGGAAGGTGGTGCTGTTTGTCTCAATTTACCTGATGAATTTGATTGTGAGGAAGTGTATCGGTATTTGTGCATCATCACCTTACATGGTCAAACCAAAGATGCCTTATCGAAGTCAAAAGGGGGAAACTGGAAATATGACATTATTGAGGCTGGTTACAAATGTAATATGACTGACATTCAAGCTTCACTTGGTTTGGTAGAGTTAAGGAGGTATGAAAAAGAGACGCTGACAAGAAGGGACGATATAGTGAGAAGATATCTGGAAGGCTTTAAAGGTGAGCAGCATATGATATTGCCTGAAGTGAAATCGACACAAAAGACATCCTCATTTCATTTATTTCCAATTCGATTGAAAAACTTTACGGAAGAGCAAAGAGATAACGTGGTTGCGGAAATGTACAACAGAGGTGTTTCAGTAAATGTTCATTTTATTCCTTTGCCTTTGCTAACCTTATACAAAAATCTAGGTTATCAAATGGAAGATTTCCCAAACACCTATCAAAATTTCAAGGGAGAAATCAGTTTGCCTGTATATTTCGATCTTCAAAATGATCAAGTAGAAGAAATAATTGAAAAGTTCAAAGTGGTAGTGAATGAAATAGCAGTTTCATGATCAAACGATTATTTGACGTATTGGCATCATTTATTGGATTGTTGATTTTACTACCGTTCTTTTTATTATTGGCCATTTGGATAAAATCAGATTCAAAAGGACCGGTGTTTTTTCTTCAAGAAAGAATAGGAATTCATGGTAATCCCTTCCGGTTGATTAAATTCAGAAGCATGCGAGTTAATGCGTCTAAAGAGGGTCTGCTAACTGTTGGTGTTGATCATAGGATTACTAATTCTGGAAAAGTTATCAGAAAGTATAAATTGGATGAATTGCCGCAATTAATCAATGTATTGAAAGGCGATATGAGCTTTGTTGGTCCACGACCGGAGGTAGAAAAATATGTAGCGCTTTATTCCGAAGAACAAAAAAAAGTACTTCAAGTCAAACCTGGAATTACGGACCCAGCCTCTATTTCTTATATGGATGAAAACGAATTGTTGGGTAATTCGGAACAGCCTGAAGAAACCTATATTCAGGAAATAATGCCCGCGAAACTTACCATTAATCTTGAATACATAGAAAACAGGAATTTTTTGAGGGATATCATGGTCATTTTGAGGACCATAGGTAAACTTTTTCGCTAGCGAATGGTATTTAAGAGAAGAGCAATTTCATCTTGTTTATCTCCATACCCCAGTTTTTTATAGGAAAGAATCAGATTATTCAACATTCGAACAATAATGTCTTTATTTGAACAGGGTAGGTAGTATCCTTTTTTCTTTTCTATGCTCAGTTGTTTGAGAAAATTGTCAATTTCGTCTTTATTAAAAATCGTGCCTTTGCTAAAAGGATTGATATAAAACAGCATGTCTTCGTAGTCAAACGAATTCAAATCTTCATAGGAGTTGTACGAATAGCCTACAACGAAATGTTCAGGAAGGTTGATGCCGTAAATGGGAATCTCCAATCGTTCAGCTATGAGCATATAAATGATGGAAAGTGTCAACGGATTCCCTTTTTTGCTTTCAATTACCCAATTAATGTAAGAGTTCTGAGGTGATTGGTAATTTTTTTTATTTCCTGAATAGCCATGAACTTCAAATAAAATGGTGTTGATGACTTTTACTTTTTCAAGGGCAGTCAAATTATCATTGAGTTCAAGCCAGACGTCTCTGGTCAATCGATCCAGATCCCTGATAATTTCGTCTTTTTTTAATTGGGGATATTGATATTTGGCTACACTAAGTACACCAGTGAGCAGATCTTCCTGATCATTTGCAGACCATTTTTCCAATTCTTCTACACAACAGGTAAATTGAATGTTGTGTATGACATTTTCCAACCGTTGTTGCTTGAGTTTACTTCCGGATTCTTCCCATGACGATTCCAGCATAGGAATGATCTCAGGACCTATAGAGATCAATTTCTTTCTCAGCGAATCGAAAATTAATTCGTCAGGATCATCTAACATGCTCAAGACAGCCATCAATTCCTTATCCTCCATAATCACAAAATTAGCGTGTCATTGATCGGTACTCCTATTAAATTTAACGAATTATTAACACTTCTTATGTTAATTGCCGTTGGTTAAATGATTTTTATCATCTTTCCATTTTGAAATAAACGAGGTTGTTTTGGCATGAAGGCAGGAATTTTGACCATAGGTGATGAGATATTGCTTGGTGATATCAACAATACAAATGTGACATACATTTCCAATCAATTGAAGGAAATCAATGTGCCGGTTTTGGCCCATATTACCATTGGTGATATTGAGCGCAATATAACCGATATGTTGAATCATTTGTACAAAGAGGTAGATCTTGTGTTGGTTACGGGAGGTTTAGGGCCAACAAATGACGATATAACTAAAGAAACACTTTCAGCCTATTTTGGAGATGAATTGTCATTAAACGAGGATGCTTTGCAACATATTGAAACATTATTCAAGCGGATAGGTATTCGCATGAATGAATTGAATAAACAGCAAGCGGTTTTACCAATGAATGCTAAGCTCATTCCTAATGTAAAAGGCACAGCTTATGGCATGTGGTTTATAAAAAATGGCAAGCATTGTATTTCGATGCCTGGTGTTCCTCCGGAAATGAAAGCCATGATGGAACTGCATGTTGTTCCGGAACTGGAAAAGATGATTTCCAAAGAAAAGATCATTCATAGGCATGTTCACGTTCACGGATTACCGGAGTCTATATTAGCTGAAAAAATAAGCGACTGGGAACAAAAACTCAGTTCAAATATCAAGTTAGCTTATTTACCTTCTCCTGGAATTGTCAAATTGCGACTAACCATCCGAGGAACTGGAAAAGAACTATTGCACGCTGCTTTGGATCAAACAGTTGATGATTTGCATGGGATCATTGGAGAACATATATATAGCACATCTGGGGAGCAACTGGAACAAGTTGTTGGTAAACTCCTTGCCGAAAGAAAAAAAACATTAAGTACTGCTGAAAGTTGTACCGGAGGTTACATTGCTCACTTGATAACATCCATTTCGGGCAGTTCGGATTATTTTGAAGGTGCTGTTGTTTCGTATTCAAATCGGATAAAAAATGAGGTTTTACATATTGATAAATCATTGATAGAAAAGCACGGTGCAGCAAGTAAGGAAGTAGTGGAGGCCATGGCAAAAGGAGTTATGCAAAATTTGGGAACGGATTTTTCTATTGCTACCTCAGGGATTGCAGGACCAACAGGAGGGTCTGAACAAAAACCTGTAGGCACAGTTTGGATTGCAGTAGGTGGACCAAATGGAATTAAAAGCAAAAAATTTCAATTTGGAAATGACCGCATCTTTAACATCCGAAGATCTGCGGCTACAGCCTTGACAATGTTGCGAAAAGAAATTTTAAATTCTTTTGAAAATTGATTGAAAATTGCGTTCTTTGCAGCCGCAAATTTTGAAAATCTAAGGAGATGTCACAAATATGTCAGGTTACAGGGAAAAAGGTTATGGTAGGCAACAATGTCTCTAAGTCAAACCGAAAAACCAAAAGAACATTTGCTCCTAATTTGTTCACTAAAAAATTCTACTGGCCGGAAGAAGATAAGTGGATCACTTTGAAAGTGTCTGCTGCAGGTATTCGTACCATCAACAAAAATGGTTTAGCTGCAACGTTGAAATCTGCAAAAGCAAAGGGATACCTCTAGTTAAAGGATAAAAACATTTTGAACGCCGTTACTTAGTATATTAGTGCGGCGTTTTTTTTTGCTTATGCGATACATTAAGTTAATTTTTCTATTGATAATATCCTTTGAATTCAATGCTCAGGATGTTGCCAATAATTTGATCAAGAAGAATAATTATGAATCGGATTTTCTTTCTCCAAATTTTCATGCGGAAAGAAGAAAGTTGCTTCGAGATTCACTCCCTGATAAATCCGTAGCGGTATTTTTCGCCAACCCAATAAGGACACGCTCCAATGATGTGCAATATGAATATCATCAAGATCCTAATTTTTATTACTTAACTGGCTTCAAGGAGCCACATTCCATGTTGATTGTATTCAAAGAACCCATGGTTTTGGGAGAGCAGGAAACTGATGAAATCATTTTTGTGAGAGATAGAAATCCCGATAAAGAAATTTGGGATGGGAGAAGATTGGGTGTAGATGGTGCTCAGGAAAAACTTGGAATTTCCACGGTGATGTTGAACAGAATTTTTGCTGATTTGGAATTCAATTTTTCTCAATTTGATCATGTCTATTACATACTTCCAGATGGACACGTGAATGATGACGATTCGGAACGGGGTGATTTATACAGCATGATGAAACATTTCAAGCGAAAATTGGATACGCTGGATGATCCCAAAGAAGCGAGACGATTGCAGTATTACATGAACGGATTACGCCAAAATAAGGAGCCTGAAGAACTTGCTTTGATGCAAAAGGCTATTGATATAACCTGCGAAGCACATCGGGAACTCATGAAGTCATTAGACACGAGTTATACAGAATACAAGGCCGAAGCTTTGGTAGAATATGTATTTAAACTTAGGGGGGCAGAATACCCTGGTTTTCCATCCATCGTTGGCGCTGGAGAAAACAGTTGCATATTACATTATGTAACCAATCGCAGAATGCTCAATAAAGGTGATCTTATGGTTGTGGATATTGGAGCGGAATACCATGGATACACGGCTGATATTACCAGAACTTTACCAATCGATGGGGCTTATAGTGAAGAACAAGCATTGATATATGATGTTGTTTTACAGGCGCAAAACGCAGGAATAGAAGCTTGTCAGGCAGGGAATAAGTTCTGGGATCCCCACAATGCTGCAACTAGAGTAATTCAGCGTGAATTGCAAAAGCTAGGCATTACCACCAAACGATATGATGCCAGAAAATACTTTATGCATGGAACATCTCATTATTTGGGATTGGATGTCCATGATGCAGGCTTATATGGATCTTTAAAGCCAGGGCAGGTCATAACGGTTGAACCGGGCATTTACATTCCTGAAGGTTCCGATTGTGATCCCAAATGGTGGAATATAGGGGTGAGGATTGAAGATGATATTTTGATTACCGATCATGGTCCAGTGAACATGTCTCAGAGTATTCCGCGTTCAATGGATGAAATTGAGGCTCTTATGAAAGTCAAAAGCGATATTGATGATTTTCTTAAGTGATTGCTTAGATTTTCAATATTAATATGTAAATTTGCAGCCCTTAAAAATGGAAAGAAATGGCTAAAAAAGGTAACAGGGTACAAGTTATTTTGGAATGTACTGAGCATAAGGAGAGCGGAAAGCCTGGGATGTCAAGATATATCAGTACAAAAAACCGGAAAAATTCTCCGGACAGATTGGAATTGAAAAAATACAATCCAATCTTGAAAAAAATGACCATACACAGGGAAATTAAATAATATAAGTCATGGCAAAGAAAACAGTTGCAACACTACAATCTGGCGCAAGTAAAAATTACACTAAAGTGGTGAAAATGGTAAAGTCACCAAAAACGGGTGCCATGGTATTCAAAGAAGAGATGGTTCCCAACGATAAGGTGAACGATTTTTTCTCCAAATAAAAAATTCTTTTACGGAATAACTGAGCTTCTTTCACCTTTGAGAGAAGCTTTTTTAGTTTAAAGTATGGGATTACTCAATATATTTTCTCGAGATAAAAAAGAGAACTTGGATAAGGGGCTTGAAAAAAGTAAATCTTCCATATTCTCTAAAATCACTCGCACCATTGTTGGGAAGTCAACAATTGATGCTGAAGTGCTGGATGAGTTGGAGTCAATACTAATTAGTTCTGACGTTGGTGTTGAAACAACACTGAAAATCATCAAACGAATTGAAGACAAGGTAAAAAGTGACAAATACACGGGTACAGAGGAATTAAATCAAATCATGAAAAATGAAATTGCTGAATTATTGAGTGAGAATAATACAGCGGATTTTGAAGAATTTGAGATTCCTCCATTGCAAGATCCATATGTTATTATGGTGGTGGGTGTCAATGGGGTTGGAAAGACTACCACAATTGGAAAATTGGCACACCAATTGAAAAGTATCGGAAAGACGGTCACTTTGGGAGCTGCTGATACATTTCGTGCTGCTGCGGTTGACCAATTGAAAATATGGTCAGAAAGGGTAGATGTACCTATTGTTACTCAAGGGATGGGGGCAGACCCGGCTTCTGTCGCGTTTGATACGCTTTCTTCTGCCAAAGCAGCAGGTAGTGACGTGGTGATTATTGATACTGCGGGTAGATTGCATAACAAGGTTAACCTGATGCAGGAATTGACGAAGATTAAAAGAGTCATGCAAAAAGTTGTTCCTGATGCTCCTCATGAAATATTACTCGTATTGGATGCCTCAACCGGTCAAAATGCATTTGAACAGGCAAAACAATTTACGCAGGCGACTGATGTGAATGCGCTGGCATTAACAAAATTGGATGGAACTGCCAAAGGAGGTGTGGTTTTGGGAATATCAGATCAGTTTAAAATACCTGTAAAATATATTGGTACGGGAGAAGGTAAGGAGGATTTGATAGTATTCAACAAGCAAATGTTTGTAGAAAGCCTATTTGGAGAATAAATAGCCTTTTTACTACGGGTTTTTTCATTATTTTAGCAACTCTAAAAATTTAAAAGATGCGCAAGATTTTACTGTTTTCGATAGTGATGTTGATGATCGGTTTTAATTCATTTGGTCAGGCTTCAGCACCTGTGTTAAGTCAACCATCTGATAATTCTACCGTTCAAGATGTGAACGTAACATTGATTTGGAATCCTTCTTTAGGAGGATCAGTTTCAGGATATGAAGCCCAAATCTCAACGGATTCTAATTTCACAAGTCCAATTAATTTATCCACTTTAGGTACACAAGCATTTAATGTGGAATTGTTGTTCAATCAAACTTATTATTGGAGAGTGCGTGGAATTAATGCTCCTTCTGGAAATCCAACAGCTTATTCTGCATTTAATACGTTTACAACGTTTTCAAATCAATTTAATTTTGCTTCCAATGCTACAATTGCTACAAGATCTACAGGTTCATTTACAATTGCCCAGGATTCGTCAATGAATAGTGATACCGTAATTGTTGGAAATTTTAAGATCATTGAAGGGGTAGATTTTGACGCTGATACGCTGGCAGCAGCTACTGCAGATTCTTTGGCTGACGCTATTAATGTGGTAGCAGGTTCAATCGTATCCGCTTCGGTTGCTGGAGCAGAAGTGACATTAACATCGTTGACTTTGGGTGAAGTTGCCAACACCATTGTTTTGGATTATATTGATTCAGGCAACGGTGAGGCCATTACTGTTTCTGGGGAAACAATGACCGGGGCCATTAATGGAACTGCGCACTTGCAAGGGGCACTTGTTTGGGATACCATTCCAGGTGTTACAGGTTATAGATATGAAATGTCTACAGATCCTTCTTTTTTAAGCAATGTAGTTACAGGAACCGTGACCTCTTCAGAAAACTCAGTTGTGTTGTCACAATTGTTATTTAGTACGACTTATTACTGGAGAATTAGAGCTATTCATTCACAAGATGAATCAGAATGGTCTGTTACGAATACTTTTATTACACCTGATAATATAGCGTTAAATGCACCGGCAGATAGCGCAGTTGGAGGATATGTGAATCAAAAATTGAATTGTGTTTACATGCTGGGAGTTAGAGAATACTTGATTGAGTCAGATACAAGCGCTGGATTTGGTTCTTCTGAATATGCATTTCAAAAGTATTTTTCTCAGGATTTTGGAGTGGGTGTTCCAGTTGGTGGAACCTCAGACAGATTGTTATATGGCCAACGATATTATTGGCGTGCCACAGGTAACAATGACTTTAGCATTGCACCTACAACAGCCGCATGGTCATTTGTTACTAAAGATGATGTTGATTTAATTTCTCCTGACGATGCTGCTGAAATTGGTCCATCAGATGAATTAAAATGGGATGCATTGGGAGGAACAATGGAATATGAAGTTGAGATTGCTGACAATGCTGGATTTACGAATTCAACTTCTTATTCTGTAGGTATTTCTACAGGAACAGATGCAGATTCTACATTTAACGTACCTAACACGTTAACTTTTGGTACAACGTATCATTGGAGAGTTCGTTCAATGCATGACAGAGATACATCAGGTTGGTCAGGTTCCAGAACTTTTAGTTTTAGTCCTGTTGGAATTAATACCGTTTCTGAATCAACCTTTGAATTGTTTCCTAATCCTGCAACAGATATGGTTATTTTGCAATTGACAGATGTGATTTCAGAATCTAATGCTCGGGTTACTATTTATGATGTTCAAGGAAAAAATGTAAAAATGTTGAACCTAAGTCAAGGTCAATCGAACTTCCAAATTAATATAAGTGATTTGGAAAAAGGAATCTATCAAATGGAGGTATTTGATGGACAACATTCAAGTACGAGACAAATTATATGTCAATAGTAATTTAAAAGTTACCACATTGGGGCTGTCTTGACTTGTCTAGACAGCCCTTTTTTGTTCTATGTTTGAAGAGGAGAACTTATTATTTAAGGAAGTATACGGAATGAATGCCTTTGCTGTAGATTACAGTGACAAAAAGGACAAACTGCTTCGATATGCCCAGCAATTTCCTTCTGTTAATGCTTTTGAATCTCAAATAAGAAAAAAACAGTCTGTTCCTGTTGAACGTAACATCCTTGTTGAAGCCTTATTGAAACAATACGAAGGAATCGAGATAAGTTCCGAAGTTCGTGAGGCAGTGTCTTCTTTAAAGGATGAGCATACATTTACCGTAACAACGGGACACCAATTGAACATTTTTTTAGGCCCTTTGTATGTCGTTTATAAAATATGTTCGACTATTGCTTTATCCAGACAACTTTCAACCCAATTTTCTTCCTATCGGATAGTACCGGTTTTTTGGATGGCTTCTGAAGATCATGATTTCGAAGAAATCAGTGCTATCACATTGTTTGGTAAAAAAATCAAATGGGAGAATAACAACTACACTGGAGCAGTCGGAAGAATTTCTAGCAAGGAACTGGAGGAAGTAAAAACGGAGTTATTTAATGTGTTGGGTGAAGGTAGCAATGCAGATCAACTCAAAGAATATATTAATGAGGCTTATGACGGCAAAAAGAATCTTGCCCAGGCTACTAGAAGCCTTGTAAACAATCTATTTGGGAAATTTGGATTGGTGATTGTAGATGGTGATGACTTGAGTCTTAAGCATCTTTGGAAGAACATGGCCATCCATGAATTAGAGGAAAACATTGTTGAGAAATCCACATCCCAAATCAACGCTGAGCTGAACAAAGATTATTATCAGCAGGCAGCTGTAAGGAATATTAATTTATTTCATTTGGAAGAAAATCAACGCCTACGAATGGTAGGTGAAGATGAATACAAGACATCAAGCAATGCTCAAATCCTGAAGTCAATAACTGACAAAGACGTTCAAAAGTACAAGTCAAACCCGGAAATGATCAGCCCGAATGTCTTAATGCGACCACTTTATCAAGAAAGCATATTGCCAAATTTGGCGTATATCGGTGGAAGTGGGGAGTACGCATATTGGATGCAATTGGCTCCTGTATTTGAGGCTTTTCAACTCCCTTATCCAGTGGTTATCATTCGTAATTCGCTTTTGGAGGTTGAGAACAGATTGGTTGGGAAAATGGAGAAATTAAACCTGAAAGCAAGCGATTTTTGTTTACCGAAAGAACAATTGTTGAAAAAGTTCATTGCTGATTCTCCTGAAAAGATGGAACTAAATAACGAATCACATAAATTGCAATCGTTATTTGAGGACTTGAAAACCAAAGCAAATCAATTGGACAAGACTTTGGTGCCGTATGTGGAAGGGGAATCAAAAAAAATGGCAAAAATGTTGGAAAGCATCGGTAGTAAGTTCGACAAAGTGACGAAAAGAAAGGAAAGCCAGCAATTGGAAATGATAGAAAGAATCAAAGAAAAGTTGACACCCGGTGAAGTGCTGAAAGAACGTGTGGAGAACTTTATACCTCAATACTTAAAACATGGAGCATCTTGGTTTGATGAATTAATAGCCAAAATGGACGTTATTGAAAAAGAATTTATCATTTTAAAAGAAACAACAACTTAATGGAAGAAAAAATCATCATCATCGATTTTGGTTCACAGTATACTCAGCTGATAGGAAGAAAAATCAGGGAATTAAACGTTTACAGTGAAATTATTCCGTTTAATGGAAAGATTGAGATTACTGATGATGTAAAAGGTGTGATATTTTCTGGAAGCCCTTTTTCCGTGTTGGATTCTGCTTCACCGAGAATTGATTTGCAAAAGTACTTTGACAAGATTCCGGTTTTGGGAATATGTTATGGCGCTCAATTGATTGCACATGAAACAGGTGGAGAGGTAATGCCGTCGAATATTAGGGAATATGGTAGGGCCAACCTTGCAAAAGTTGAAAAAAATTCATTGTTAAGTGAATTGTCTCAAGGAAGTCAGGTTTGGATGTCACATGCAGATACCATTGCGAGTGTTAATTCGGAATTTGAAATTATGGCAAGTACTTCTACGGTTGAGGTAGCGGCGTATCAAAATTCCAACAGAAAAATTTTCGGATTGCAATTTCATCCTGAAGTATACCATTCAACAGATGGTATTCTTGTACTGAAAAAGTTTTTGGTTGAAGTATGTGGGTGTAGTCAATCTTGGACCCCAATGTCTTTCGTTGAGGAAAAAGTGGCGGAGTTAAAAGATATGTTGGGAAATGATAAAGTCGTTTTGGGATTGTCAGGAGGAGTGGATTCAACAGTAGCAGCTGTATTATTACATAAAGCCATTGGGGAAAACCTGCATTGCATTTTTGTGGATAATGGATTATTGCGAAAAAATGAATTTGAAAACGTTTTACACCAATATGAAGATTTGCACCTTAATGTGAAAGGTGTTCGTGCCGGTGATAAATTCCTCGACAAATTGAAAGGGATTTCTGATCCGGAAGAAAAACGAAAACGTATTGGAAATACATTTATTGATGTATTTGATGAAGAAGCGCATTTAATTAAGGATGTAAATTGGCTGGGTCAGGGCACGATTTATCCCGATGTTATTGAATCAGTTACAGGTACAGGCGGTCCTTCGGTTACCATCAAATCACATCACAATGTTGGAGGGCTTCCTGATTTTATGAAATTAAAAGTAGTAGAACCATTGAGGCTTTTGTTCAAAGACGAGGTTAGGAGAGTTGGTAAGGCGCTGGGTATTCCTTCTTCCATTCTCGGAAGACATCCATTTCCAGGTCCGGGATTGGCCATCCGTATTCTTGGTGACATTACAGCTGAAAAGGTACGGTTGTTGCAAGAAGTAGATGATATATACATATCAGCATTGAAAAATGAATCATTGTATGATGAGGTGTGGCAAGCTGGAGCCATATTATTACCTGTTCAATCAGTGGGAGTTATGGGAGATGAACGTACGTATGAACAAGTAGTTGCACTACGTGCCGTGTCTTCAACTGACGGTATGACGGCAGATTGGAGTCATCTTCCACATGAAGTGTTATCAAAAGTGTCCAATGACATTATCAATAAAGTGAAAGGAGTGAACCGGGTAGTGTATGACATTTCGTCAAAGCCACCATCCACAATTGAATGGGAATAGAATGAGTAAACAACTACATATCATCCGTATTTGCCTTTTCTTGACCGCAATGTTTTCGATGCAACCTTTGTTGTGTCAGCAACAGGATCAATTAAAACAGGTGAAGGTAAAAGGTGAACATTACTATGTTTACTACATCGTTCCTGGAAGTACACTTTACTCAATATCAAAGAAATACGCTGTTCCCGTCTCTATTTTAAAGGAAATCAATCCGCATGCAAACCAATCACTTAGTTTGGGTGATAGTTTATTAATTCCAGTTGAAAAAAAGGACAAAGAGGCTCGTCGTCAAAAACTGGAATTGGATGGAAATATTATTGTCCATGAGGTTGAAAAAGGTCAGACCATTTATTCCATTTCAAAATTATATGAATTGGAAGTTAAAGACATTGTGGTCGAAAATCCTGAAGTGCGCGATGGATTAAGTATTGGACAATTACTTAGAATTCCGGTGGCAAAAATTAAAGAAGGAGATGGTCCTTCGGATATGTCAGATGAGGCATATGAGGTGATGGATAATCCATTTCTTACCCATAGGGTAGAGAAAGGTCAAACGCTTTACTCCTTGTCTAGGTTATATAATGTTAGCCCTGATTCGATAAAGCAAGTTAACGGAGGATTACCGGAAGGATTGAAAACGGGAGCTAGCATTTATATTCCCATTATTGTAGAAAAACAGGATAGTACAGATAAAGAAATCGCTAAATCGGTATTCAAAGAAAAATATACGGTTGCTTATTTTTTACCTTTTTACCTTGATTTAAATGATACGCTGGAAGCCAGAAGGACAATTACAGAGCCGGAAAACTATTTGAAGAAATCACAATTTGCTTTATTCTTTTATCAAGGCATATATATGGCGCTTGATTCAATGAAAAATCTAGGGCTTTCTTTAAACGTGAAAATTTTTGATACAGCAAAAGATACCAATAAGGTAAAGGAGATACTCTCATCTGGAGCTCTGGATGATGTTGATTTGGTGGTAGGACCATTGTATTTTTCTTGCTTCCAGCAAGTTGCTGAATATGTTAGAGATAAGCCCATACAAATCATATGCCCTGTGAATTTAAGTAACCGGATTTTGCTGGGCAATGAGTCGGTTTGCAAAGTTGCCAGTTCCCAAAATATTCAAATTCAATATTTGGCGGATTATGTGGTAAAAAATCACCGATATGACAACTTGTTAATCATTCGGAAGAGTATTTATTCCAATAATTTGGCGGACACCTACAAGAAGAGATATCGTCAGGGGATTCAAATGTTGGAAGACACGCTGATCAAATCACCATTAATAGAAGTTTATTGGGATAGGAAAGATATCAGTCCCGTTAAACGTGTTTTACATGACACTACTAAACGCAATGTTATTTTTATACCGTCTGATGACCAGGCTTATGTAACGGACTTGTTAAGGCAATTAAATGGCCTTCATGACGATTATGAAATCATGGTGATTGGTATAAGCGATTGGTTGAAATATAAAAACATTGACTTAAATTATTTCGAGAATTTAGACTTGCACCTGGCACTGGCAAATGATTTTAATCAATCTGCTGAAGAATATTCAACTATGAATAAGAAGTACTTCGAACTATTTGAATCTTACCCTAATAAGTTTTCATATATGGGGTTTGATATTACTATGTATTTCGAAGAAATGCTGCGAAAATATGGCAATAACTTTGCTCCGCATTTTGATGAATTAACCGGTGATTTAACGTACTATCGATTTAATCTCAAGAAGACTGGAGCAGAAAGCGGATATGAAAATCACGCATTTACGCTAGTAAAGTTTGAAGACTACGATTTTAAAACAGTCTATAAACTTCCTTTGAATTCTACCTCAAATCAATAACTTCCACGTCAGGATGGCTCGATGTATTGAATTGAAACTTTGAATCAGCTATTGAGCTATTTCCAATAAAAGATTTGATTTTGTAAGTGTAATTCGCACCATCTTTACTGTAAATGGTCATTTTGACAATCTCCATTTTAGCTTCGTCAATAAACAACTTAGCGGTGTGATATGAAACATCGTCAACATTTGTAGGGTAAAGGTCTATCTGGTGTAAGCTTTTGCCACCTTCTGAAAATGTCTTTACAAATTTGTAATTGAATCCTTTTTCATACATGGTAAATATCGATTTCGGATTAATGGCATCTTCATCGTCCTCTTCATACTCACTGATTTTCACTTCTTCAGCATCAACCAGGTGTGTCCATACTGTTGTTCCGTTACAATAAATCTCCTGTCCTGCCATGGTTAAGAAAAATTTGCTACCCTTTATAGCCACACTTCCTGGTTGAGTCTCATCAATTCCTTCTGATTCATTTACCATGGAGTAATTGAACTCTGCTTTGATGGTGGAATATCCTTTGGTTTTTTGACTCAGTTTATCAAGTATGGACTTCGCTTTTGGATCTTGTTGAGCAAAGCTTGTAAGCATGAGCACCGACATGATAGAAACACCTATTCCTTTTTTGATTGAATTTTTCATGATAGATATGTTATTCGTTAGAACCATTCAAAAACTGATCCAAACTCGTTTCATCGGCTACAAGTACCTTTCGGGCCTTACTCCCTTCAAAGGGCCCAATAATTCCCGCCGCTTCGAGTTGATCTATTATTCTACCGGCTCTATTGTATCCAAGTTTTAATCTTCTTTGTAATAGTGATGCCGATCCTTGCTGGTGTTGAACAACAAGTCTGGCGGCTTCCTCAAACATGGCATCACGGTCATCTGCATCAATTCCACCAGCAGCAGAACCAGATTCATCTACATATTCAGGCAACAAAAATGCATCCGGATAACCTCTTTGATCTCCAATGAATTCACAAAGCTTTTCAACCTCCGGGGTATCTACAAAAGCACATTGAAGGCGAATTAAGTCATTTCCTGTTGACAATAACATGTCACCACGACCTATCAGTTGTTCTGCACCTCCTGCATCCAGGATAGTTCGCGAGTCAATTCCGGAAGTTACACGGAAAGCAATACGCGCCGGAAAATTCGCTTTAATTGATCCGGTGATAATATTAGTAGAAGGTCTTTGTGTTGCAATAATCAAATGAATTCCAATGGCTCGAGCTAACTGCGCCAGCCTAGCAATGGGCTGTTCAACTTCTCGACCTGCAGTCATGATTAAATCAGCAAATTCATCTACTACTAGGACTATGTATGGAAGATAGCGATGACCATTTTCCGGGTTGAGCTTGCGAGCAATAAACTTCTGATTGTATTCTTTTATGTTTCGTACAAAAGCCGATTTCAATAATTCATAGCGATTGTCCATTTCCAGACATAGTGAATTCAGCGTAGTTATCACTTTTTGATTGTCTGTAATAATGGCTTCCTCTGTATCCGGCAATTTGGCAAGGAAGTGTCTTTCAATTTTATTGTAAAGCGTAAGTTCTACTTTCTTTGGGTCAACAAGGACAAATTTCAGTTGAGCCGGATGTTTTTTGTAAAGCAACGAAGTCAATACGGCATTAAGTCCTACGGATTTTCCTTGACCTGTAGCGCCCGCCATAAGTAAGTGAGGCATTTTGGTCAGATCAAACACAAAAGATTCGTTGGAAATTGTTTTTCCCATAACAACGGGCAATTCCATTTTGGCTTCCTGAAATTTCTTGGAAACAATAACCGTTTTCATGGCAACGGTATTGGGAGTTTGATTAGGCACTTCAATACCAATGGTACCTTTTCCTGGAATGGGTGCAATAATTCGGATTCCCAAAGCAGCCAAACTCAACGCAATATCATCTTCGAGGTTCTTAATTTTTGAAATCCGAATACCCGCCGCCGGAACTATCTCATAAAGTGTAACGGTAGGGCCAATTGTTGCTTTAATGCTTTGAATTTTGATGTTGTAATTTTCAAGCGACTTAACAATTTTGTTCTTATTGGCTTCAAGTTCCTCTTTGTTTACACCAACATTACCAGATTCATATTCTGTTAGTAAATCAACAGGTGGGATTTTATAATCTGAAAGATCCAGTGTAGGATCGTAATCTCCCAAATCTGCTCTGAGTTTCTCCAGTTTTTTTTCTGAAACCTGTTCATCTGCGGCCTCAGTAGTCTCTACAGATAATTCTATGTTCTCGTCATCCTTATTCGAATTTTCGGATGCTTCATCTGAATTATCAATGTTAAGGGACAAGTCTTCAACAGTTGTATCCTCAACAGTTTCTTCAGTAGCAGTCTCTTCCAGTTGATCTGTAGATTCTTCTATCGTTTCTTCAGGTATTGGAACCGAATCTTCCAATTCAATGGAATGCTCACTTTCTTCAGTTAATTCAACTTCGTCCGTAGCTAATTCTGTAGATTCGAAAGACGCATCTTCTTCATCAGCATGGTCTTCATTGTCAGCATCTTTACTGGAATTGAACCATTCTGAAACATTAAAATTCAATACGATATAAGAAAGTAGGGAAAAGGCAATAAAAAAACCTGTTCCAATGCCACCGATCACTCTGTGAAACCAATCATTGAGGAAATATCCAACTTGACCGTAGGTGAATTTGTATTCGCTTTCAAAAAAGATAAAACCGGTAGTCAAACAAATCCATAAAATCAGGAACGAAGAATGCCTTACTGTTTTATTCCATGGTAAAAGCTGAATTTTAAATAAGACTCTGAAACCGAGAATGAAAATCAAAAAGGGGATTAAAAAAGAGGAAATCCCAAACCATTTATAAATGAACACATGAGAAACCGCAGCTCCTAAATTTCCCATCCAGTTTTCTACCTGAACATCGGCTACAAACAAGAAATCCCAAAGTCCTCTGCCTTGAATTTCGTTAAAGTCATTTCTTCCAGTAAATATGAATGAGATGAAAGAAATGATGAGAAACAAAGAAAAGACCAATAAGGCCAGGCCGGAAATTATTTTGAACCGCGGTGAATCAACGAATTCACCAATTTTATTCAACCGTTCCGTAATTTTCCCTGCTTTTAAAGAAGTCTTTTTCCCGGATTTCGATTTAGCTTTTTTTCCGGCAGGTTCTTCCTTTTGATATTTGAACTGATTTGAAGACAATTTTTCTATAAATCGCAACTATGAGCAAAAATAATGAAATGGAGATACCAAGCTGGATAAGCTTAAAAAAGTAATTAACGATAAGTTCGTTAAAAGTTATTCGAGAAAAGTTGCCATAATTTCGTTGAGCTTGAGCTCAAGTTCCTTATCTGAAATGGTCTTGTATTCTTCCGGAACTTCAAATTTAGTTTCATCAATCTCCTGTTGAACAACATTAGTGGCACTCAAACGTGTCCAGATGCTGAACATTTCAATTTGGTATTCAAGTAAAACTCCATTTATTCCAGAATACTGGGAAAACCAATTGGGCTTGTCCAATCCAATTTCTTCCGTATAGTAGACCAAGAAATCTTCTCTACTGCCATCCGTAAATGAAACTTTTGCCTCGTGGCATTGAAAACCGGCAATTTCTTTTTGATTTTTTGTAGGGGTAATCACCAATTCTGGCAATTCACTTACTGTTTCATCCACTAAATCTTCATCAAAATGTGCTACATATTTATCTCCCAGTAATTTGACCATTTGAGAGACGTTTTTATTATCCACTTGGGAGACAAATGCCATCCGGAACATACCAAAACCTGCAGACACTTCACTGATATAGGTATTGTCTTTGAATCTCATTTCCATTTTGTCGGGCATCATGTCAGCCATCATGCTGGTAGGATCCATGTCAGGGTATTCCAAATGATATTCAATAAGACCTTCAGATAATCTGTCGTCTATTTTTAAATTATCACAACCCAATAACACTAAAAATGCAATTGCAATCCAACAGCTAGAACACAGATGTTTTTTCATTGAAATGTCCGAATGGAAGGTTTTTAAGGCATTAAAACTGTCAGAAATGTGTCGACTCCAATACAAATATAGACTAAATTTCACATTGTCAAAAAAAGCAATTCTTTGTTAGAATCGCGGTATATCGAAGATAAAAATGAAGCTTTATTCTTAATTAAACAATTAAATAAATTGCAGATGCTTATGTACATTTGCACATTCTAAAATTTTGATATCCATACTATGCGTCTCATTGAAGGATTAATTGCTACTAAGGTTGCTGAGTTTTTTTTGCAGCAGTTCAATGAGGAAATCAATCCTGATGATGTTCAATTGCAGAAGACAAGAAAGGAATTCAAAGGAGATCTAACTTTGGTGGTATTTCCTTTTTTAAAAATTACCAAATCATCTCCTCCACAAACGGCTGAATTATTAGGAGAAGCGTTAATATCGCTGTCTGAGATAGACGCATTCAATGTGGAAAAGGGATTTCTGAATCTTGAAATCAGTGACGCTTATTGGGTATCTTATTTTGATGAAATTCGAAAGGAAGAAACATATGGATTGGCCGAACCATCTGGTAAAACAGTCATGGTTGAATATTCTTCGCCCAATACCAATAAACCCCTTCATCTTGGACACATACGAAACAATTTTTTGGGGTATTCAGTTTCCGAGGTGCTGAAAGCCAATGGGCATAACGTCATCAAGGTTCAAGTCATAAACGATAGAGGTATCCATATCTGTAAGTCAATGTTGTCATGGCTGAAAAATGGTGATGGGATGGATCCTGTCTCAGCTAAAATCAAAGGCGATAAACTGGTAGGTGATTTCTATGTTGCGTTTGAAACTGAATTGAAGGAGCAAGCTGATCAATTGCTTTCAAACTGGATGAACGATCAGGAAACTGTTCCTTCTTCTATTCGAGATAAAGTGCAAAAACTCTTGGAACATAATGGCCCTGATAGTAAAAAGCAGTTGGAATTGCTGGCCAGAAAGGAAACAGACATTAACCAAGAGGTTGAGGAAATGTTGCTGAAGTGGGAGAATGGAGATGCTGAAACGAGGGCATTATGGGAGCAAATGAATAGTTGGGTCTATAGTGGTTGGGATGAAACGTACCAGAGAATGGGAGTGGATTTCGACAAGCTTTACTACGAGTCTGACACGTATTTATCTGGTAAAAAGCTGGTTGAAAAAGGACTTGAGAACAATCTATTCTTTTCAAAAGATGATAAATCTGTTTGGGTTGATCTAACTGAAGAGGGTTTGGATGAGAAATTGCTTTTACGTGCAGATGGTACTTCCGTTTACATGACTCAGGATTTAGGAACTGCCAAACAGCGATTTGATGATTTTCCGGAATTGAGCAAATTAATTTATACCGTAGGTAATGAACAAAACTACCATTTCAAAGTATTGTTTATTGTTCTTCAAAAAATGGGGTTTGATTGGGCTCAAGAGTGCGAACACCTTTCGTATGGCATGGTGGAATTGCCAGAAGGGAAAATGAAAACCAGAGAAGGAACGGTGGTAGATGCAGACGAGTTAATGGATGACATGTTTGTGGAGGCTAAAAAAGTAGCTGCTGAACAAGGAAAATTGGATGGATTGAGTGCTGATGAAAAAGAAAAGACTTTTGAAATCATTGGCATGGGTGCATTGAAATACTTTATTCTGAAAATCGATCCTACCCGAAAAATCATGTTTAACCCATCAGAGTCGATTGATTTTAATGGAAATACAGGTCCATTCATTCAATACACCTACACCAGAATTCGTTCATTACTGGCAAAAGCTGAATATACTCAAGGGACTTCCAGTTTAGACGTCAATCAACTATTGGATACAGAACGCATGTTGATTCAATTAATTGGTGATTTCCCAGGAGTTATAAAGGAATCTGGAAAATTGCTGAATCCTGCATTAATTGCCAATTATATATATGAGTTGGTAAAATTGTATAACCGATTTTATCAAGCGGTGCCGCCAATTGTCAAAGAATCTGACCAATCCATGAAAGAATTTCGATTGGAACTTTCAAATATGGTAGGTAAGGTTATTCAGACGGGAATGAAGCTGCTGGGAATAGACATGCCTGAGCGCATGTAGTACAAATTGAAGTGATTATATTTGCGTGCTCAAATTGGATTTAGCACTAAATTTATTTTAAATCATGTTTGAAAATTTATCTGACAAGCTCGAAAGAGCGTTTAAGGTACTCAAGGGTCAAGGTCAAATATCTGATATCAATGTTGCTGAAACATTGAAAGAAGTGCGCAGGGCGTTACTGGATGCGGATGTGAATTACAATGTTGCCAAGCAATTTACGGATACAGTTAAAGAAAAGGCACTGGGTCAAAACGTATTGACTGCCGTTTCTCCTGGTCAATTGCTCATTAAGATTACCCATGATGAGTTGACTGCACTTATGGGTAGTGAAGAAAGTGCAGTTAATTTTTCTGGCAATCCTGCAGTCATATTGATTGCTGGACTTCAAGGTTCAGGTAAGACAACTTTTTCAGGGAAGCTTGCCAATCATTTAAAGTCGAAAAAAGGCAAGAATCCGTTGTTGGTGGCTGGAGATGTATACAGACCTGCGGCAATTGATCAGCTTCATGTTCTGGGAGAGCAAATAGGAGTGGATGTTCATTCGAATCGGGATAGCAAGGATCCTGTGAAAATTGCGAAAGAAGGGATTCAATTAGCGAAGCAAAAGGGTCATAATGTTGTCATTGTCGATACAGCAGGTCGACTTGCGGTTGATGAAGAAATGATGAATGAAATTGAAGCGGTCAAAAAGGGCATTTCACCTGCTGAAACGCTTTTTGTGGTGGATTCAATGACAGGACAGGATGCAGTGAATACAGCTAAGGCTTTTAACGAAAGAATAGATTTTGATGGGGTTGTTCTAACGAAATTAGATGGGGATACCAGAGGTGGAGCAGCATTGTCCATCCGCTCTGTGGTGAACAAACCAATTAAGTTTGTTGGAACAGGAGAAAAACTGGATGCTCTGGATGTCTTTTACCCTGCCCGTATGGCGGATAGAATCCTTGGAAAGGGTGATGTAGTTACATTGGTAGAAAAAGCTCAAGAGCAGTTTGATGAAGAGAAAGCCAGAAGACTACAGAAAAGAATTGCCAAAAACCAATTTGATTTCAATGATTTTCTTGATCAAATCAAACAAATCAAGAAGATGGGGAATGTGAAAGATTTATTGGGAATGGTGCCGGGTTTAGGTAAGACAGTTCGCGATATAGACATAGACGATGATGCTTTTAAACATATAGAAGCCATTATTCATGCAATGACGCAAGAAGAACGTACAAACCCTAAAATTTTGAACGGGAGCAGAAGAAAACGAATTGCGTTGGGAAGTGGTACAGAGGTCCAGGAAGTCAATAAATTGATTAAACAATTTGATCAAACCAGTAAAATGATGAAATTGATGGGCAATAAAAAGAATTTGGCCAATATGATGAGAAACATGCCTCGTCCACCTGGTCGCTAAAAATATATGTATGGAGCTACTTGATGGCAAAGCCACTTCACAAAAAATAAAAAACGACATCAAAGCAGAAGTTGATCAGCGACTTCAAAATGGACAAAAGAGACCGCACTTAGCAGCTGTACTTGTTGGAAATGACGGTGCAAGTCAAACTTATGTAAATGCAAAGGTCAAAGCATGTGAAGCCGTGGGTTTTGAATCAACGCTAATTTCGAAACCATCGGACATTACACAGGAAGAATTACTTAAAGTCATTCGTAAGCTTAATGATAGTGAGGATATAGATGGCTTCATTGTTCAATTACCTCTTCCAGGTCACATTGATGAAGATATTGTCACACAAACCATTAATCCGGTAAAAGACGTAGACGGTTTTCATCCTGAAAATATTGGAAAAATGGTTTTGGGATTACCAACATTTTTACCTGCCACTCCTTTCGGAATTGTTCAATTGTTGGATCATTACAATATTGAAACATCAGGGAAAAATTGCGTTGTTATTGGTCGCAGTCATATTGTAGGGACACCAATGAGCATTTTAATGTCTCGGAATGCTAAAGTTGGTAATTGTACAGTTACACTTACCCATAGCCGCACGACTAATTTAACAGAGATCACGAGTAAGGCTGACATATTGATTGTAGCATTGGGCAAAGCGGAATTCCTGAAGGCTGATATGGTAAAGCAAGGAGCTGTGGTGGTTGATGTTGGAATTTCTCGTATTGAAGATGCTTCCAAAAAAAATGGATTCAGATTGGCTGGAGATGTTGATTTTAAAGAGGTTGCTGAAAAATGCTCTTATATAACTCCGGTACCTGGTGGAGTTGGCCCAATGACCATTGCTTCACTGTTGATGAACACCTTGTTGGCGGTGAAAATGTATAGAGACTAGTTCAATTATTTTAGAACATTCACAAATCCACGAAGGTTTTTTAATCGATCATTGTCATTGAATTCGATCACATAATAATATTGATCGTTTTGAACTTTTTGTCCATTGAAATAACCATCCCAATAATCTTCATTGGAATCGGACAAAAACAATAAGTTACCGTTGGCATTGTATACTTTAACTACAGCATTAGGATAAAACCGCAATCCAGGAATTTCCCATTCATCATTGATGCCATCACCATTCGGTGTAAAGGAATTCGGTACAGCTACGTTGGCCATCACATTTACCCACACATCATCACTTGAAGAACAACCATTAACATCATAACCGGTAGCCGTGTAAAGAATATCATAGTCACCGGTAACAGTCGGTGTAGCAGTATTAGGATTGTCAAGCCCAATTTCAGGGGTCCATTTGTACGAAACTGCTTCAAACGCTGCAGCAGAAAGTGTCTTGGTTTCTCCGTAGAATATATCCACGTCTTCCCCGGCAAATACTTCAAAACCGGGATACAGATTTACCGTCAAATCTGCCGAATCGGCCGGACACACAATGGAAAGATCAAGCACATAGGTATAAATTCCGGGAACATTTCTCTCCGGATTAAATTGACCGTTAATTTCTTTACCATCTTCAAATTTCCATGAACCTCCTGATTCAGGATTACCGGTCAGGTATTCAAATAAATTGGATTCTTCTGCATGAGGGCAAATCCAAATGTCCGATTTATTGCCTGCGTTTGGAGGTTTATCAATAACCACTTCGATAAATGACGTATCATTTCTACATGGATGTTGTCCAGGAACGACATAATAATAAACACCTCCCGAATCATTTCTTGGATTAAAGTTTCCACCAAACAATTGACTTAATGGGTTTAACCAACTGCCATTGGGTTGAGGCAATCCCGTAAGGTGATGAAATAACTTAAAAGGTTCATCGGTTGAACATATTTGAACGATATTACTCCCACCGGCATTGGGTAATCTTCTTATCGTCAATTGAACCTGTGAAGATACATCAGGACATGGAGCAGTACCAGGAACAGTGTACTTGTAAAAGCCATTTTTAACTTCAATATCTCCAGACAGACCATTGAAATGCTGTCCATTTGGAGCCGTCCAAAATCCACCTAAATCGGGACTTCCATTTAAATGGGTGAAAAAGTTAAAAGGTGTGTAATCTTCACACAAAGTTAAATCACTACCCAAGCCAGCATTTGGAATGCGATAAACTGCAATTTCTACACTTGAAGAATCATCCGGGCAAGGAGATTGTCCTTGTACTACGTATTTAAACAATCCAATAGAATCTTCTGCCGGATTAAATATACCGTTTGCAACTACACCTAGTGGACCAGTCCATACACCATTGGTATTAGGATTTCCGCCCAGAAGAGATATCAAATTAACAGGAGATTGATTTGAACAATATTCCATGGCGGAATCAATTCCAGCATTTACTAATCGATTGACATCTATCTTTAATGTTGCAGATGAATCATTACAGGCACCCGTGCCTTGCACATAATAAGTAAATGTTCCAGTAACACCAGTTGACGGAAGATAGACAGAAGGTACTATTTGCGAATTTGGATCAAACCAGGTACCGTTGGAATCTGGAGATCCTCCCATGAATTGAAGCAAATTGGCTGAAGAGTCTGTTTCACAAAACACCATGCTGTCAGGAATCCCGGGATTGGCAAAGTCATTTTCAACTACTGTGAGATATGAGGAACTATCTGGACATGGGTTTTGACCAAATACCGTAAGCGTATAAATTCCCGGTGTCATGGTGCCCGGAATATAATTGCTACCAGCTGGTAAACCTGCAGGAGTTGTCCATACGCCTCCAGAATCAACCGTTCCACCTAAAAAGCTTTTCATTACAAAGGAAGAATCGTTGGAACAAACTGAAACAGAGTCAGATATTCCAGGATTAGGAGCATTGGTAACAAAAATGTTGAGTTCAGCAGATTGATCACCGCAATACGTTTGACCTTGGACTGTGTAGATGTAGGTTCCGGATGTGCTAATTCCCGGAACGAAAACACCACTGCTGGTCAAATTGAGTGGGTCTTTCCAGGTTCCATTGGAGTCAGCATTTCCATTTAATTCGTTGAACAACTGCAATGTGTCATCAATGTCACAAACAGAAATAAAGGTGTTTACACCGGCATTGGGAGGTGTTTCCAAATCGAGATATATAAAAGAAGATGTATCAGGGCAAGGGTCCAAGCCATTGAGCAAGTAAGTGTATACTCCCGAATTAGCCGTGGAAAAATTGAGTTGATTATTGATCAATATATTCGAAGGATTGTACCAAATACCTCCAGTATCTGGATTTCCATTTAAATGAGTGAATAAATCGTATAAGGTATCTTCTTGACAGCTATAAATAGTATCGCTCATTCCTGGATTCGGAGAAGTTTTAATGGCAACAGTTACCGTAGATGATGTGTCTGGACAAACGCCAACACCAACAACATTGTAAGTTAAATCTCCAGGGATAGAAACCGTGGGTGTAAAAATTCCCGAAAACGTATTTCCGAACGGATCTTTCCAGACTCCACCAGGTGTTGGTGAGGAAGGCAATAAGTTAACCAGGATTTTGCTGCTGTCAGTTTCGCAGAACAACAGACTTGTGTCTCCACCAGGATTGTTCGGTATGTTGAGAGAAACATAAAGAGAGGCTGAAGTATCAGGACAAGGTCCCATTGCATTGATGTTGTACGTATACGCACCTGCGCTGTCGATTCCGGAATTATACGTCCCAGTATGAGAAAGGGCAAACGGATTTGTCCAGGTACCTCCAGAGTCCTGTCCTACCATATAACTTGATAGTTCGTGAGACGTGAAATCCTTGCAAAACACTACAGAATCATTTAAACCAGGATTCAGAGCCGTGCTCACATCCACCTGAATAGTGGATGATGAATCCGGACAACCCGGAGGGCCGGTCAAATTATACGTATAAGCACCTGATTGTGTGATGCCGGTAGGAAAACTAGAACTTGTAATGATAGATGAAGGATCTTTCCATGTTCCGCCGCTATCTGCTCCAGCAGAAATATAATTGGCCAATTCGATATTGTTGTCAATTGAACAAAAAGAAATGGTTGTATCGGCACCTGGATTTACAGAAGTATTTTCTGTTATCATCATATATGAAACGCTATCCGGGCAAGGATTGGTACCGGCAACTGTATATGTATAGATTCCCGATCCATGAACAACGGGATTATAACTTCCAAAGAACGGTGAACCGTTTGGTTTTTTCCAGGTACCTGTGCTGTCTGGAGAACCCGGAATCAAGTCGAAAACAGTAAGCACTGGATCAATATCACATAAGAAAATAGAGGTATCCAGACCTGCATTGGGTCTTTTAACGGTATGAATGACCACAGGTACGGAATCCCGTGCACAAGCATTGTTTTCATTCATTACGTATGTATATGTTTTTGGGGGCAAAAATGGTACCGAGGCCAAAACTGACGGGCCTGGTGAACCATTTGGTTTTATCCATGTACCACTTGAATCCGTATAGCCTGAAAGCATGTTGAACAAATTGAAATTGACAGTTTCAGAACATAGGGTTGTGTCTTGTCCAATTCCAGCCGTTTTTACAGAATCAATTACGACTTCTATCAATGCAGTGTCATCAGGACAAACCACACCTCCGTCGACAACATATGTATAGGTTCCAGTGGGAGACGAGCCAACAATGAATGTTGAAGTTGTGGAAGTCAGGGAAGGTGTAAACCAATCTCCTCCTAAAGTAGCACTTGCTTGTAACATGCTGTCCAATGAGGCCGAAGAATCTGTGGAACATAGATGTACCGTAACATCAGAACCTGCGAACGGAGCATAAAAAGGACCACCTGAAAACGTATTACTGCATCCTGATTGATCAGTGATGTCAATTGAATAATTGTCACCGTTGATTAGATTGTTAATGGTTACTTGTCCACCATGAGCGATGGACGAATTACTGATATTACCACTGCCTGTGCTTGTTAGCGAATAATTAGATGCATTTACCTCTGGGCTTCCTCCGAATATATTGACTTTAACAGCTTGGTTGGAGCAATCAATGTTGGAAGCAAAAGCAATGGGGTTTAAGTAATATATCTCTATGGGAGCTGCTGTAGCAAAACAATTATCATTATTTGCATCTACTGAAATAATGCCATTGGGATTTGAGCCATTGTCTCCGTCGTCAACAGTTACAGGGACAATGTAGTAATGCTGTCCCGTACTCAAGATGCCTGGGTTAGCATCCATAAAATCTTCATCATTAAATATGATTCCGGTGAAGCAACTGTCCAATGATGGGTTGGCATGGGAGGGAGGACAATCCAATACATAGTACATCAATTCAGCAGTTTCTCCGGAATGGGCTTGAGGTAACACATAATCATTATTGGACAGCACTTCAACGGTATCTTGTCCTTCACATACATAAACGGGTGATGATACAACTGTTCCGTTTTGTTTAATCGTAAATGTTCCTGCATCGGCCATGCAAGATTGGGTAACAAAAAATTCTTGACATACGGTATCATGCTGACATGAGTCTGCATCGATAAGTGTTCGAACTGTTCCAGTGAATGTTGCTGTCCAGGTGATTTGAGATTGCTGACCACAAAAGTCATCATTGAAGGCATACCAAACAGTTCCTGTAGAATTCCGCAAGGTCAATTCGGTGTCAAAACCGTTTTGACCACATGTAGAAAACACATAGGTAGTTCCAGTCACTACGGAGGTGGTAACATACTCTCCAGCTTTTACACAGGAAACGCTTACCGTATCATTTGCCAGTGAAGGGTTTGCAGAGGTGAGAAATGTATTGTTATTTGGGCATTGGCCATAGGAAATAACGCTAACCGCAGATATCATGGCGATCAGCAAGCATGAAAATATGCGAGCTATTGACATCAAGTTAAGATGGTGGCTGTGCCTAATTAACTGGTAACTGCCTTGAAGATACTATTTTTCTTTAAATAGTCTAAAAAATAAGTATCTGATTTTGTAACGGTTAGATGCTAAATGACGTTATTTAGGCGGAAGATTTGGAAAATGAGAATTCAAGTAAGACGTTCAATTTCGGCCAACTTTTCATGGTTAGATTTTGCTAATTATTGAGAAAGCCTTACCTTTTTCTAAATTTTAAATCCATGGCCAGAAGATCACTAGAGAACCGTGGGATGCGAAGTTTGACTAAGGCATCCGGCGGTAAGAGTTATACTGTAACTATACCCGTTGAATATGTAAGGAAATTAGGTTGGACTGCTCGTCAGCAGCTTAATGTGAAGTTGAGAAGCAACGGAATAGTGATAGTAGAACACGAAGATTAGTCTATCTAAAGCTCCGTAGAGTAAGTTTTAATTAGCTTGTTTTACGGAGCTTTTAAATGTCTTCAAATACTCCTGGAAATTCTGATTTTCTTTGTACACTTCTTCTGCAAAAAAGTGAATAATGGGTTCAATACCAGCCGCATCTTTATATCCTTGAACCTGGCTTAATAAATTCAATTCTTCATCCAGATATACAATGGTCGGGTAGGACAAACGGCCATTTACAGCAGCAATTCCTGCCAATTGATGTGTAGCTCTTCTTTGATCAGGGTTGGGATTTACGTAGGTGGTTCCTTTAAACGCAATGTCTTTTTTTGATTCCGCATTAAACTTCACGGCGTAATAATTTTCATTGATGTAATCTACAATTACCGGATGATGGAAAGTTGACGCATCCATTCTTTTACACCATCCACACCAGCTTGTATAAACGTCAACGATGAACTTTCTGGGTTCTTTTTTATTCATTTCCTGAGCCGTTTCAAAGTCCAACCATTGAATGGTGCTCTGTTCGGTATTAACTACAGCAAGTTGTTCTGAATCAGCAGACTTTTGAGACCAGCCAATTGAAAAACAACACATAGCGATAATGAATGGGGCTATTTTCTTCATAACTGAAAATTACCAATTATTCCAATTTCTTCCTAAAAAAAACACCGTGCTGATAAACACGGTGTCCTTAATTAGCTTCTTAGCATTTCAATATTACGTAATTCCGTGCATCAATTTATTTAGTGGTTTGGAAAGCAATGCAACCAATAACCCGATACCGACAATAACTAGTCCGATATTGGAGAAAACATCGATATAGGTTGCTAATCCTTCTGCAGCGGAAATCGCTTCTCCACTTCCTTCACCACCTTCATGACCACCAGAACCTGTAAGTTTCGCAATTAATGCGGCTGTATAATTGCCAATGGCAAATGATAAAAACCAACCACCCATCGCTGTTCCAGTCATATGTTTTGGAGCCAATTTGGTTACCATAGATAATCCAATTGGAGATAAGAATAATTCTCCAGTAGTGTGCAACATATAGAGCAATACGAGAGTAAATAATGGAACTGCAAACTCATCATTAACGAATTGATAACCAACAAGTGAGATTAAAAATCCGAGACCTAATTGAATAATCCCTAAAGCAAACTTCATGGGAATACTTGGGTTTTTGTTCATCTGAGAGAGCCTGATCCACATCACGGAAAAAATAGATCCGAATAATATAATGAATGCCGGATTGAAAAACTGAGTCATTGAGGCTGGCATAAGCCATCCAAAAATTTCTCGATCAACATTTCTGTCTGCAAATAGTGTTAAAGACGTTCCAGCTTGCTCAAAACACGCCCAGAATACGATATTTATTATCATAAAAATGATAAGTGCAATCATGCGTTCTCCAAATTGCTTACTCTCCTTATAGCCGGCGGAAATCAACGAAACCGCCACGGCAATAAAGATCAATATCAACATGGGAGTCAAGATTTCATTAAATTTTATCAAAATGAAAAGCACTGGAATAACCAATACAGAAACAATCATGGTTACATGAAATCTACTCAATGGACCTGCTACTTTAGCATGAAGATATTCAGGATCTCTAGGTTTCGCAGCGTGAATAAATTTGTCTTGACCACGCAAGAAAATAAAAATACCAGCTAACATTCCAATACCTGCTAAAGCAAAACCATAATGAAAACCATAAGTTTCGCCAATGTAAGCACAAAGGGTGGTGGCCAATAATGCGCCAATGTTGATACCCATGTAAAAAATAGTGAACCCAGAATCACGACGTGGGTCTCCGTCTTCGTATAATTTACCTACAATAGTTGAAATATTGGCTTTAAAATATCCATTCCCAACAATGATTCCTCCCATTCCAATGTATAGCCAAAATTCATTTCCTCCAAGCAACAAAAACTCACCAATGGCCATGAGAATACCTCCAAAAACTACGGCATTCCTATAACCCAGAATTTTATCCGCAATCCTACCTCCTAACACAGGTGCTGCATAAATTAGTGCTGTATAAGCCCCATAGATGGCAAACGCTTTTTCATCTGCCATGAATAGTGATTTAACCAAATACAGCGTAAGCAACGTACGCATTCCATAGTAACAAAATCTTTCCCACATTTCGGAAAAGAAGCACACATATAGGCCAGGTGGATGTCCGGATTTAACTTCTGTCATAAGTAATTGTTTTTCAATAAAAAGTTGATCGAAAGTCAAAGATATAAAAACATCCGACTATGAAAACTTAAAGTTTAAATAATTGATAATCAAATAATTAAAGATTTTCTAAAATGAAATTGGTCATTTTTTCATACAAGTGATTCCTTGTATTTCCACCGTAAATCCCATGATTTTTATTCGGATAAACGGCAAGGTCAAAATCAACATTGGCATCCACCAAGGAATTGATTAACTCAGTGGTATTTTGGAAATGTACATTATCATCAGCAGTTCCATGAACCAATAAAAATTTCCCTTTGATTTTGTCCACATGGTTGATTGGTGAATTCATGTCATAACCGTCACCATTTTCTTGTGGAGTGCGCATGTAACGTTCTGTGTATATGGTATCGTAGTACCTCCAATTGGTAACGGGAGCTACGGCAATGGCCATTTTGAAAATATCATTGCCTTTTTCAAGGCATAAGGTGGACAGGTATCCACCAAAACTCCATCCCCAAATACCGATGCGATTTCCATCAACATAGGATTGAGTTGCCAGGTACTTTGCTGCTGCAATTTGATCTTCCGTTTCATATTTGCCCAATTGCATGTAGGTAGATTTTTTGAATTTAGCACCTCTTGATCCAGTTCCTCTTCCATCTACAGAAACAACTATATATCCCTTCTGTGCTAACATTTGATACCATAAATCGTTGTATCCTCCCCATTTGTTTGATGTTGTGTTTGATCCAGGTCCTCCATAACAATACATCAAAACAGGGTACTGCTTCGTAGGGCTAAAATCAGGAGGTTTGATCATCCAGCCAAACAATTCCATTCCGCTTTCCGTATTGAACTTAAACATCTCTCTCTTGCCCAAGTCATATTGTTTCAATGTACTTTGCAGGTCCTTGTTCTCTTCAATCGTTCGAATTGGGAAACCTTGTTTGTTATGGACCGTTATGGTCTGCGGTGTATTGATGTTGGAACTGTAATTGATAAAATACTTGAAACCCTTGCTAAACGAAACTGTGTTGTATCCAGACATGGCGCCTGCTGGCATTACATGTTGTTCTCTGAACATATAACTGTAGAGCACTCGCATACCAGGATTGTAATTATCACCTCCCATGAAATACACAATACCCATTTCTTCATCTGCTCCCACAAATTCAAAGACTTCTAAATTAGGTTCAGAGAGACGTTTACCTTCACCACCGTCTCGACCTTCGCTATTGTCCAAATCATACAAATAGATTTGATTCATACCTGTCCGTTCGCTGGTCCAAATGAAATGCTTGCCATCTTCTAAAAAGGTCAGGTCATCGTGAATATCTATCCAAGTATCACTTGATTCTGCTAATAACGTTTGAATAAATTTTGTTTGAACATCAAACAATCCAAGAATTAATAAATTCTGTTCGCGATTCATGAATTGGATGGAAAGTTTGTTGGGATCTTTTGTCCATTTAATTCGTGGAATATATTCCATGTCCGCCATTTTGGAATCGAAAGTCACAGGAGATTTTTGCCCGGATTCCACATTGTAAATGTGTAAAGTGACTTCGGAATTCTTTTCGCCAGCCTTTGGATATTTGAATTTGTATTGTTCAGGATACAATGTTCCATATACTGGAAATTCGAAATTTTTCACCTGGCTTTCATCAAATCGGTAAAAGGCTATGTGTTTTGAGTCAGGCGACCATTCAAACGCACGCACCAATTTAAATTCTTCTTCATACACCCAATCCGAAGAACCATTGATAATTTGATTTTTCACACCATCAGTGGTCACTTGAACTTCCTTTCCTGAGGATAAGTCTTTGTAGTACAAATTATTGTTTCTCACATACCCTATTTTTGTTCCATCGGGAGAAAAATTGGCATGCATTTGTTTTTGATTTTGGGCAACCGGTGTCAGTTTTCTGGTTTCCAACTCAAATACATAGTTTTCATCTAAACGCGAATGCCTATATATTTTTTGGCGAGCAGTGGTCAACAAGATTTTAGTTTCATCAGGAGATAATTCATATGCAACAATTTTCAAAACCTTATCTCCAATTTTAGCTTCTCCCGGTTTCAATAAGGTCTCCTGAACTTTACCTTTTTCGTAGTCAAACTTTTGAATGGCCTGTCCATCTTCCAAATCAAGAAGAGATGTATAATGAATACCATCATTCATAGAAGTCAAACCTTGAATTCTCTTGGAAGCAAATTTGTGTTGATTCCAGATTTCATCAATGGTAATTTGTTTTTTTTGAGCGATTAAAGGCTGTAAGGTGATCAACATGGCAGTTAGGGCCAATGTTGACTTTTGGTAAAGTGGCAACATTCGATATATTTTTATTGGAATTTCCGAAATTAAATAAATTTAACGTTTCGTGTAAAACCATTTTTTTGAATTGTGATGAGCGGTGAACATTCATATCCTGTATTGAAAGAAGAACATATCCAAGAATTGAAGAGAATTTGTGGGGATAAATATGTTCGATTGGATAGCGATGCAAAGGAAAAGTATGGTAGGGATGAGACTGAAAATTTGCATTTCAATCCTGAAGTGGTGGTATTGCCATCAACATCAAAAGAAATTTCTGCAGTTGTTTCATTGTGCAATCAATATGGGTTTCCCATCACGGCAAGAGGAGCCGGAACCGGATTGAGCGGAGGGGCGCTCCCAATCTTTGGAGGTGTAGTTCTTTCGTTAGAACGCATGAATAAAATTGTCAAGATTGACGAAATCAATTTTCAGGTGATTGTTCAGCCAGGTGTGATCACTCAGGTACTTCAAGAAGCGGTGGAGGAAAAAGGATTGTTTTACCCTCCTGATCCGGCGAGCAGAGGTAGTTGTTTTATTGGAGGTAACCTTGCAGAAAACAGTGGAGGACCTAAAGCAGTGAAATATGGCGTGACAAAAGATTTTGTATTGGATTTAGAGGTGGTTTTGGCTTCAGGGGAAATCATTCGGACAGGAGCCGCTGTGCTTAAAAATGCCACTGGCTATAATATGACTCAACTGTTTGTAGGTAGTGAAGGAACGCTTGGAATCATTACCGAGGCCGTGTTGAGTTTGATTCCGAAACCAAAATTGGACTTGTTGATGTTGGTACCTTTTAAGTCGGCAGTTGAAGCGTGCAGAGCCGTGAATGAGATTTTTTTGGCAGGATTTACACCTTCTGGATTGGAATTCATGGAAAAGGATGCGCTGTTGTACGGCGCTAAGTATGTCAATGAATTGGAAGTGGAAATTCATGACGATACCGGAGCACATTTATTGATTGAGGTGGACGGGAATGAAGAGGAACAACTTCAAAAAGAAATGGAAGGAATCTATCAGGTCCTGGAAAAATTCGATTGTGGTGAAATATTGTTTGCGGATGATGCAGCTCAAAAAAATCGACTTTGGAAGTTGCGAAGAAGTTTAGGGGAAGCTGTGAAGGCACATTCTGTATATAAAGAAGAAGATACGGTAGTTCCTCGAGGTCGTTTGCCAGAATTATTAAAAGGGGTAAAGGAAGTTGGAAGTAAATATGGATTTCAATCCGTGTGTTATGGTCATGCTGGCGATGGAAATTTACATGTCAATATTCTGAAAGGTGACTTGACCGATGTTCAATGGAACAATGAATTGGATGAAGCCATCAAGGAAATATTCAAGTTATGTGTGGATTTGGGAGGTACGATTTCCGGGGAACACGGAATTGGTTATGTGCAGAAAAAATTCATGAACATTCCCTTTTCAGAAACGGAGCTTACTTTACAACGAGACATAAAAAAACTGTTCGATCCAAAAGGTATTTTGAATCCAGGGAAGATATTTCAATAAAAGGAAAGGGGAGACTAATATCTCTTTTCTCTGATTCTAGCTGCTTTACCAGTTCTTTCTCTTTGGTAATAGATTCTAGCTCTTCTCACTGAACCGTGCTGATTCACCACAATTTTATCAATGAATGGTGAATGAATAGGGAAGATTCTTTCTACTCCGAAGCCATTTGAAATTTTTCGGATGGTAAACGTTTCGTTTCCACCTGGATTTCTTCGTTGAATAACAACACCTTGAAATTGCTGAATACGCTCTTTGTTACCTTCCTTAATTTTGTAAGAAACGGTAATGGTATCACCTGCTTTGAATTCTGGGAATTCTGGTTTTGGATTCAATTCTCCTTCAACAATCTTTACAAGTTCCATGACTTCTGCTTTAAGTATTCTAAAAATCGGCTTGCAAAAATAGGTATTATTAATGAAATTACAATATCAGTCGAGCTTATTTTTATTTTCCTCATTTAATAAATCCGGACGTCTTGTTTTTGTTCTCTCCATGGCTTTCTCATGTCTCCATTTTTCAATGGAAGGGGTGTCTCCAGAAGTCAGTATTTCCGGAACTTTCCAGCCATTGTATTCAGCTGGTCTGGTATATACAGGGTGTGAGAGCAAATTGTCCTGAAATGAGTCAGTCAGAGCTGAGGTTTCATCATTTAATACACCTGGAATCAATCGTATGATGGCATCGCATAATACGGCTGCGGGAAGTTCGCCTCCCGAAAGTACGTAGTCACCAATGGAGTACTCTGCAGTAATCAAATGTTCTCGCACACGTTCGTCCACACCTTTGTAATGTCCTGCTAAAACAATCAGGTTTTTTTGCAATGACAACTGATTGCAAGTTTTTTGATCGACCCTTTTCCCATCTGGTGTCATGTAAATGATTTCATCATACGATCGTTCTGATTTCAATTTTTCAATACATCTGAAGATGGGATCAATTTGCATGACCATTCCGGCACCTCCTCCAAACGAATAATCATCCACTTTTTTATGCTTATCGGTACTGTAATCCCTAAGATTATGAATATGAACTTCAACCAGTCCTTTATCTATGGCTCGTTTAAGAATAGAATCTCCAAAAGGGCTTTCCAATAATTTGGGTAATACAGTCAGTACATCAATTCGCATGGTACAAAAATATTAAAATTGAAAAGGAGTTAGTCCTTGTAACTGGAAGCCTTATTTTTGCCACATGGATAAGACTAAAAAATTCAAGTTGGGATTGTCTTTGCCAACGGATACTAGGTGGGCCGAGTCCGTTGAAGATCATTTGGAAGAAATATTGACAGATCATGCCTTTTGTGAACAAAAAGCTGCGTCCACATGTATCTCATTGATTAGTCAATATTCGGATAAGGAATTTTTATGTGAAGCATTGATTCCTGTGGTAAAAGAGGAGTGGGAGCATTTTGAAAGAGTGGTGAATTTAATGAAGTCCAAAGGTTATAAACTTGGAAATCAAAGACCTGATGAATATGTACAGGCATTGCAAAAAATTTCAAAAAAGGGTGGTGATAGAAATCAACAATTGGCAGAAAAACTTCTTATCTGTGCCATGATTGAAGCCCGCAGTTGCGAAAGATTTCGCTCACTTTGGAAAGGGCTATCGGATGAACAACTGAGCGATTTTTATTACGAATTAATGGTTTCCGAAGCTGGCCATTTTCGACTGTTTATCAAATTGGCCAAAGAAATCATGCCTTCGGATTACGTTGACAATAGATGGGAAGAAATTCGAAACGAGGAGGCAGCAATCATCGAAAAATTACCACCACGAGGCGAAAAGATTCATTGATCAATCACTTTCAAAGGACTTCACTTCACGTCCTTCTTCTTTTTTGATATTCTCAATCTCTTTTTTGGCCTCATCAATACCTTGTTCCTGAGTACCAATTATCTCACGGTTTTTCTTCGCTGCTTCAGCAGCTTCTTCACTAGTACTAAAGGTTTTCACCTCTTTTTTCGGCTTGTTTTGTTCAGCCCTTAGTTTTTCCAATCTTTCTATTTCCGCAGGATCAAACTTTTTAAATTTTTCTGCTAACTGTTCACCTTTTCTTTTTCCGCTATAATCTCCTTTAGATTCCATGTAGCTCGCATACTCTTCAAGTCCGGCAGCCGTATTCCACAATATTACTTTACTTGGGATATAGTTTTCATCAATTTGTTCCATAGCCAATTCGATGTTTCTATCACCTTCTCCTACATTTTTGGCTTTTACTTCTGAAATACCCCACCACAGTTGCATGATTTTATCATTAGGATCAAACCGAACAATACCCTTGTAAGTAGAAGCAGCTTTCCTGTAATCTTCAGTTTTGTAGTAGTGTTGTGCCATTTGATTACACGAGTCTTTCAATTCGTCAAAGTAATCAGTGTATCGGCCCACATATTTGAGTTCTTTATCTTTCTTTCTGTATTTGTAAGCATACTTCATGGCATCTTTCATGGCCTTAGGATATTTTTCTATCAATACATCCTTTCTGGCAATTTCATAAAACGACATGGAAGCATACAAATAGGGGAGGGCTTCTCTTTTGTAATTGTCATTTTGAGTAAATCCAAGAGACATTTTTAAACATTTCTCGTATTTCTCATCAACAAACAAGAAAATCATTTTATCAAAAGCTTTGTTATTGCTTTGAGCCTGTATTTTTTGGCCAATAAACAAAGCTAAACTCATGAATATCAACAACCTGCGCATTTCTTGGATCATTATTTGGTCATAAAAATAACAAAATTCTTGGTAAGATTTCAAAGATAACCCTTAGTTATAACGCTGGTTCTCCTTAGTTTTGGGCTGAAATTTAGCATGATGCAGAGAATAGCAGTCAAAGAAGAACAAGAAGGAGTTGAAATCACTATTCATCCATTGGTTGATGAATTTAAACAGAAGATGCTGGGTGTTTGGGTATTATTCTGGACCCTCATTGGAATATACCTCGCATATGAAATAGTGTTCGTTCCTGCAGAGCGAGACTTGACCTTGTTTATGGTAGTTTGGTTTGCTTTTTGGATTTACCTAGAGATCAAAACCGTAAAATCATATCGATATCGTAAATCAGGTAGTGAAATCATTACGATTAAAGACGACAAATTCATATATCTGCGTCAAATAGGAGGTCGGGGACTTGACAGTGTTTTTGATATTGAATGGATTCAGGAGATTAAAAAAGTGGATGATGTAGGTAATTCGTTTTTTGGACATATGAGTCGTTCATATTGGACGTTAAACAACGAATCATTAGAATTACTATACAAAGGAAAGGTAGTGCGGTTTGGATTGGATTTGGATGAAAATGAAACGCAACAAGTGCTGGGAAAAATAAAATCGATTTTGAAACGAAAAATCTGATTTAGATTGTCTTAGACAATTTATAATGTTGAATCTCATCCCATAGAAGGTAAGATTTCTCTTTATTTTTGTATCCGTTTGATTCGTAAAAATTAACCGCATTTTCTCGCGCATGAAGAAATATCTTGTTGATTTTTAATTTGGTGGCTTCAGTTTCCAGATAGGATAAAATTTTCGATCCTACTTTTTTACCTCTCATATGATCTTTCACTCCCATATAACGGATTTGACCTTGATGATCAGGTAAAATGGTCAATCGTCCAACGCCCACAATTTCATTTTTTTCGATGGCCATGACATGTAGGCTAACGTTTTCTTTGTCGTCAATTTCAGAGCCTTTTGGTTGATCCCATGGCTTCCTTAATATTTCCCAACGACATTTGAAATAAGACTTAAATTCCTCTTCTGTATAAGGTTCGGAAAGTTTCAATTGAGAGAATGTTTAAAACGAATATACACATTTGGAAAACATATGAATCAATTGCCAATCTCAATTTATAAACGATTAATTCTTAGTAGCCGGAATTTTTAAAACTTCGAAATCGTCTAAGTAAACGATTCCTTTGCCGGGTTTGTAGCAATACAATTTCATTGACTCATTGTGCATTTTAGCAGGAATTTTTAGAACCAGGGAAATATGCTTCCAACCTTCGTCATCTTGTCCAACAACATTGGCACTTCCTTTGTATAATTTTTGAGGATCTTCATTGGTAGCAATGATGGATAAATTGTCTTCTCCATGAATCCATACATTGCATTTATACAATTCTCCAGCCTTCACATTAATCATTGTTTCAAGTGCATAGTTGTTTTTTTCCTTTAATTCCACAGCGTATTCACCACTTCTGACCAATTCCGTTGTTTGCAATTTTGCAGATTGAAGTTTTATTGAATCCTGACATACAAAGAACTCTTCAGCCTTTGTTTCAAATCCACACGAGAACAGGTGTTCGTATGATGGAATGCTATCTGCCGGAATGTTATGGTCAATTCTGTAAAAAATTTCTTTTGTCCATTCATTTTCGAAGATGGGTTCAATGGAATATTCAAATTCGTTTCCTGCTAACGATTTCAATGAGGCTTGAATTTGTTTTAGGGGGACTTGATCATCTACCCACGATAAAAGATAATACGCTTTGGATTTCTTCCATAGTTCTTCCAAACCAATAAAAGTTAACCAATGATCGGGAGTTCCTTTGTGAGGATTAAAATAATAGGTGTCGGGATATTTTTCTTTTAAAATGCGGCTATACATTGGCCCTGGAGCTCCACTGTAAACCAATCCGAATCGCAAGGCCATTTCCGGCAGCGCACAATGATTGTGAAAATTTGCTGCTCCAATAATTCTAGGGATATCGTTGTCAAATGTTACTGCCTCAACCAGACTTGAAGATGAAACTGCATATCTGTCGGGAGAATAAATGTAGAAGTACAAGGTGCGGTACAGAAGCAAGCATAAAACAATGGCGGTGCACAATATTCCTGCTGTTTTTTTGAAAATGGATTCATCCGATCCAAACCACAATACAATGACCAACATCCAAATGGTAACCATACACATTTGCACCGGTAGTAAATAATGAAATGAATAGTGTTTGGCTACCAGAAGAATCATCAAGACAGAAGCCGTCATAATGGATATAAGCAATCTGAAGGCCTTTGATTTGATGTCTATTTTTCGAATACCCAGAAATCCTGCAAAAATGACCAACAATGCTAAACCAAAACCACTTGTTAGCACATTGTCTTCGTTGAATGTTCTACCCAAGTTGGTGAAAAAAGAATCAACATCAACAAACCCTTCTTCTCCTTTTCCATACCTGTCTGTATGTGTAAATAGCCTGATTATCCATTCATAAAAATTAGAAAAGTTGGGTATGAGAGGGATGATCGATAACACAAAGAACAGCATTGTATATCCTATGTATTTTAATTTTTTCTTGATGGAATCCAGATATAAAAACGGCGCTATGGCCATAATTACGAAGGTGATTTTGGTGGCACTGCCAATTGCAATGAATAGGGACAGGTAAATGATAAAACGATTCTCTGATTTAAAATAATATGGCTTAAAAGAATGAATCAACAAGACAGCCAATAAACCTATTGAAATCAACCCTAAAACTGGTTCAGTAAGGACACCGGGAGTTTTTCGCATCATGGCTAAAGAACCCAAGCAAGTCAATTGGAAAAAAATACCTGTCCAAAGGTTTGTTGCTTTGTAAATGTGCTTTCCAGAGAGGTAAACAGCTCCAACGATTAAAAAAATGATGACATTACTAACCGTTGTGAGGTAAAATTCAGATCGATTGATAAAATCCTCACTTAAATCACCTGTTCCGGAAATCCAATACCCAATTCTAACGACTACAGCAATCAACAGTTGCAAAGGGGTTCCCGGATGATCAGTATGTCCCAAATCCATTGTAAACCGGGCGAGGTTGGCGCCATTAAATAGGTAGGCATACGCCGGATCAAAATTTAAAAAGTAATGCTGAAAATCACCTCTGAAAAATATGGCTATTACCGTTAATATCAACGGAATAATCATAAGCGCAAGCAGCGGTATTTTTTGTGTGAATCTCAACCTTTTTGCAAAGAAATGCTTGCGAATTTATTAAATAAATAGAGGGATTTATGGGTTTTATTTAAACCACTTTGACACCAAATACGACAATGTCATCAATTTGTTCAATCTCGCCTTTCCACTCGTCAATTTTCGACTCTAAAATTCGTTTTTGTTCGTCCATGTTTTTTTCATTGCTTTCAACAAATAAATCACGGAATCTCTTATACGTAAACTTCTTTTGTTGCGGTCCACCAAATTGATCAGCATATCCATCTGAGAAAATGTAAATGGAATCACCTTTCTTAACTTCAATTTCATGATTGATAAAAGGAGGGAGCTCTTCGCCAATATAACCTCCAATTGGACGTCTATTGGCTTTTGTAATATTCAATTCACTATCTCTCACCAGGTACAATGGGTTAAAGGCTCCACTGTACTCCAATTTCATGTTTTTGGTGTCCAGGCTACATAAGGCAATGTCCATTCCATCTCTCACTCCCATATCTTCATTTCCCTGAATGGTATTACTAACAAATTCATCCAGCCTTTCCAGAATAACATTGGGTGCAGTAATTCCTTCTTCTTTCACAATTTTATTCAATCCGTTATGACCAATGATACTCATGAATGCCCCTGGCACACCATGTCCCGTACAATCGGCAGCAGCGAACAGAATTTTTCCATTTACCTTTTCCAGCCAATAAAAATCACCGGATACAATATCTTTTGGTTTAAAGAAGACAAACGAACTCTCAAGACTTGTGGCAATTTGATTGGAATTAGGAAGAATGGCTGTCTGTATTCTTTTGGCATAGGTGATACTGTCCAAAATGTCTTTATTCTTTTGGGCCAATTGTTGATTCTTTTCAGCAATTTCAACTGTACGTTCCTCTACTTTCAATTCAAGTTTTTCTTTGTCGGCAATTAACTTGCGGGTTCGGTATTTATCTCCGTAATACAATGTGGCTCCTACGATGACAACACAAAGAACAAAAAACCACCAAGTTTGCCAAAAAGGAGGCAAAATGGTGAACTTGTAACCCGTTGGAAGTTCATTCCATACATCATCATTGTTGGAGGCTTTGATTTTAAATTCGTATTGCCCGGGTGGTAAGTTAGAATAAACCACGTCTTGATCAGATGTAACAGGTGACCATGTTTGATCAAAACCTTTTAGGAAATATTGATATTCAACATGCTCGGGATTTCGTAAACTAATCCCTACGTACTTAAATGTAATGTGGTTCTGACTATAACTGAACGTGCTGTCTTCAGGAAATTGATAAATTTCATGATGAACCTTGATATTTTTCAAAAACGTAACCGGCTCTACCAGATTTTTGATTTCCTGAGATAATTCAAATTTCACCGCACCCATAATGGTTCCTACCCAGATGTTCCCTTTAGAATCTTTGCAAATGGCATTGGGGTTGGGTTCAACTCCCATGAAACCTTCATTTTCACTGTAGTTTTTAATGGTCATGTTTTGATAATTGAATTTATCAAATCCCATGTTGGTCCCAATCCAAATTTCATTATTGTTGTCGCACACTAAAGAGTAGGGGGTATTCGAACTTAAACCATCTTGAATAGTATAGTTTTTAAATTCTGTTCCGTCATATTTAAATATTCCATTTCCATATGCACCAAACCAAATATTCCCGTCTAAGTCTTCAGTAATGGATGTAATGAATTTGTAGGATAAATCTCTTTCCTTATTCCAACGTATAAACTTTCCATTTTCATAGGAAGTTAAAAAGCCTCCAAGAGAAGCAAACCATATTCTATTTTTGGTATCTCTATATACTTTGTAAATGTTGTCTCCTCCCAATCCATCTTTAGAATCGAAGTTTTCCACATTTCCTGATGCATCTATCCTGCTCACACCTTTTTCGGTTCCAACCCAGTGATTTCCATTTTGATCGGCATGTATAGAAAACACGGTGTTTGAAGCAAGACCAGTCAAACTATCGATGGTTCGGATCCTTCCGTCCTTAAGAATATTCACACCTCCATAAGCCGTACCGCACCAAACTTCGTTGTTTGAACTGGGATAAACAGAAAGTACGGCATTATTACTTAATCCTTGTTTGGTCGTATAAGTTACCAACTCAACAATTTGTCTTTCTGCATCCTCACCCTTGTCTGCAAATTTCATTTTGACCAATCCTTCATTGGTACCAAGCCAGAATACGTCGTTGTTATCTTGTTCAATAGACCATACAATGTTATTTGGCAATCCATCAAATTCATTATAGATTAAAAATTCATCACCTCTAAACAGATTCATTCCCAAATCCGTACCTATCCACATATTATTTTCACGATCTTCAAATAAGGTGTTTACCTTGAAATAATTCAATCCTTGTCGTGTTGAAAAAACAGTGGATTTGTTTGTTTCACTGCTATATTTAATGACACCTTTATCTTTTGTGCCCACCCAAATATTTCCTTGATTATCACTCACGGCAACTTGAATTTTACTGGAATTGAATCCAGACTTTTCGGACAAAATTTTAATCTTCAAATTTTGTAAGTCGCTGATATCTATAATGTTTAATCCATTGAATTCGGTAGAGGCCAGTAGAATGTTATCTCCGGCATAATAAACGGAATTGACCAAATTAGAACTCAATCCCTGGGATTCATCAATATTGGTAAAAGATCGTGTGTTGTCCTTATCTGTTCTACCATGATGAATTACTAAACCTTGCTCAGTGGCAAACCATATTCGGTTTTTATCGTCTTCACAAATGGATGAAGCTGCGTTGCTGGTAAAACCATCTTTTTTCTGAATGGACAAGACTTCTCTGGATTCAGGGTCATATTCCAATATTCCATTTCCATCAGTGGCAATCCATATTTTTCCATTATGATCTTCAAAAATGGCTTGAACCGATTTGTAATTGGTATACAATTCAAACCGCAAGTCAAATAATTCTCCTGTGCTTTTTTCATAATAGGATAGACCCCCTCCCCAATGCCCGAACCAAATATTTCCATTTCGGTCTTTCATACCAGAGGTAATCCAATTCTCAGCCAAGCCATCACTTTCCATGAAGATTTCAAATTCTTTTCCATCCCAACGGTTTAGTCCAGACATTGTGCCAATCCAAAAGATCCCATCGTCACCCTGAATTACAGAAGTAATAACAGATTGTGAAAGGCCTTCTTCAACTCCCAGATGTTTGAAGCTATAGGTTTGGGCTTTTAACGAAACAGCAAGTAACAGCAACAAGCCAATACTCAGTAGTCCGTGCTTGATTAAGCTTCGCATAGGTATTCTGATGATAAGTGATTATTTAATTCTCCACAATAACTGTCTTCATCGATTTCTACATTGTCGACATGATAAGTAGTAAAGAAGAAAAATGAGGTTTTTTTGATAAAAGTTACGGTCTTACCTGGATAGATAATGGAAGTTTTTTCAATTCCGCCCGCAAAAAATTCTTGATACTCAGTGATAACTTCAGGTTTTATATCCATAGATACAGGTGGATTGAGTCTATACTTTTCCTTTTTTCTAAATATTTCAGCTATGGCCACTGTTTTAATTAAAGCACGAAAACGGTCTTCCCGAATTTCTCGGTTGTAAAACCGCTTTTGTTGTTCTCGCAAAGAAATAGAATTGAAAACTCTCAATTCTTCACGGATCGACTTTTCAACTTCTTTCCTTTTGATGGCCAATTGTTCCTGAACACGTCCTTTTCTTTCATCTTCAATAATGACCGTATCAATTTCAAGTGTAATTACACGAGGCTTTACTTTAATGATATCTTCTTCACTGGCATCCACAATTTCAACCAAATCCATGTCTTCTTCCTCTTCAATACTCCCTGCATAAATTTCGTCCCTGTCAAAGCCGTCATCAACAAATGTATCCAGTTGACCCGTTTCTTGTTCTTCTTCAAGGGCTTCTTCCATCGTCAATTCTTCAGTTACTTCATCTTCCTCATCCTCTTTTGAATCATTCATCAAGTCCATGATGTTCCGATGACCGCGTTTGTTGACTGCTTTTTTCTTTTTGGGTTCTTCAAAAACTATGCGTGGACTTTTTTTAGCTTTTGCAGGTTTGTTTGCTGCAGCCAATTCTTCCGCTGTAGGAACTTTTTCCTCTTTTAGAACGTCCCTTCTTCGTTGTTTTAAAACAGCCAATTGATTTCTGAAACCTTCAAGGCTCACAACAACTTTTTCATCGTACTTCTTGTCATAGCTATACTCATCCTTTTCAGGATAATATCGAATTTTCATCAAGGGCTGATTCAACAATGAATAGTTCATCCCATCAACTCGTTCAAAGATTTCAGTTTCTAATTTGAATAAACCACCTGCTCCCTGCGCTAATTTTTCAGCAGGAATACTCGTATTCACTAGCACTTTGGTGGTGACATGATATTCCATGTCAAATAGAAACAAATACTCATGATTAAAGTTTAGCTGTGTTTCAAACCTGCCTTTATCATCGCAAGTAATTTGTTTGAAAAATTTGCCATCTTGTTTAACAATGACATTGACGCGATAATCGGGGTAAGCTTTTTTATTGTAAAAAACAGTTCCTGTAGTAGTTACATAGCTATCTCCTTGCTGGCTCTTAGAGACAAACGCAAATCCAATTCCAATTAAGCAGAAAAGGATTAAATAGGTCAATTGATTAATAAGTCGCTTCAAAATTTCGTCTAGAAATTTATAATCAAATATAACTTAATTGGTAATATACCAAAAAAGTACAAAGATGTATACGTAATTTAAGCCCCAAAGGTTTTATGGGTGGCTTCCAGAATCTTAAAAGCTGATTCGCTGTCCTTGGATTCCGCGTATGTTCTCAAGACTGGTTCCGTGCCTGAAGGCCTTATCATAACCCATTGTTCGTTATCAAAATAGTATTTGTAACCGTCAATGGATTCTGAATCCTGAACATCGTAATTACCAAACTGTTTGTAAGCACCTTCAACACAGTTGGCCATTACTTCTTGCTTTTTATTTTCGGTTAAATGCAAGTCAATTCTTTCAAAGGCAAAAGGCCCTACAATTTCATAAACCTCATCTATCAACTCACTCAATTTTTTACCTGACTTCACCATGTATTCCCATATGGTCAATCCAATCCATAAGCCGTCTCTTTCTGGAATATGTCCTTTAATCGCAATTCCTCCGGATTCTTCTCCTCCAAGAAGAACGTCTTCAGTGACCATTATTTTTGCTACGTGTTTAAACCCTACAGGAACTACCTGAACCGGTAATCCATAATGCTTACACAATTTAACCACTTTAGGACTAACGGAAAAGGCAATCACCACCTTGCCACTCATTTTTTTGATCTCAACCAGGTACTTAATCAAAAGCAGAATAATATGGTGAGAATCGATAAATCTACCTTTTTCGTCATACAGTCCAATTCTATCTGCATCCCCGTCAGTTGCTAATCCGCAAGCAATTTGCTCGTTAGCATTGGCAATTAAGTCACTGAATGGTTCGAGATTTCTGTGAATTGGCTCAGGTGCTACTCCGTTGAATCCAGGATTGTTTTCCGCGTTCATAAAGGTCATTTCCGGCATGAGCTTTCTCATGACATCTTGTCCAGCCCCAAACATTGGGTTATAGGCAAATCCCATATCAGCGTTGCGAATGCTTTCCAAGTCAAAATTGGACTTGATTTTCTCCATGTACAACGCTTCTAAATCAATTTTTTCGATTTGACCTTTCTTCACAAGTTGGTCAATGGACAATTGATCCAGAATTAAACCATGTTCAGCGGGAATCAATTTTTCAACTTCGGTAATGTTTTCCGGAAGCATAGGCCCACCAAAATGGGCTTTCAATTTGTACCCATTGTATTCCGGAGGGTTATGACTTGCCGTGATAACCACACCTAAACTGGCGCCCAATTCTTTTGTAGCCAAAGAAATCATTGGAGTAGTCGCTATGCCATCATGCAAATAGACCTTTATGCCGTTGTTTGCTATGATTTTTGCAGTGGTTTCAGCAAACATTTTTCCACCAAACCGGCAATCATGACCAATGACAACTGCTTGATCCTTCATGTTTCTTTTGACCCATAAAGCTGTTGCAACCGCTACTCTGGCTACATTGTCTGTTGTATATTCCTTTGCTATGATTGCTCTCCAACCGTCTGTACCGAATTTTATCACTGCCATTTACTCTATTTTTTGGGCCGCAAAGGTAGCAATTACCTGTATATTTTACGTTTATTTAACTCTCTTCGGTAACGTGCAGCATAAATATTATGTTGCCTGTTGGTTTTAGCAAAATTGTGGTACCCTGAAAAGTCTTCTTTGGCACACATATAGAGGTAATCATGCTGTTCATAATTCAATACTGCCTTTATCGAAGATATTTCGGGAAGACAAATGGGCCCCGGTGGTAAACCAGCATATTTGTATGTATTGTACGGCGAGTCAATTTTTCTGTCCGCATCCAAAACCCGTTGAATGTTAAAGTCTCCAATGGCGAAAATAATGGTGGGGTCGGATTGCAGGCGCATTTTTTTTCGAAGCCTGTTCACATATAATCCAGCAACTTTGGGTCGCTCATCAATACGTATGGATTGCTCAGCCTGAACAATAGAAGCTAATATGGAGACTTCAGATTGAGATAATCCCAGTTTCTTTGCTTTGCTTTTCCGTGCATCAGTCCAAAATATTTTGTACTCCCTGGCCATTCGATCTACAAACTGTGTGGCTGAGGTATTCCAATGAAATTCATAGGTGTTTGGAATAAACATGGTAATTATTTTATTCCGGGTAAATCCATATTGGGAAACAAAGCCATCATCTCTGAGTAATTTGACAATAGATGTAGAATCCGTTTCGAGTTTTCTACCAACAATTCCAGCCAGTTCATTGATGGTTCGAACATTATTGAATGTCACATCAACAGGAATCTGTTCGCCGGATCGAAGAAGATTGATTAGTTCATTGTTGCTCATTTTATTTGAGAGCAAGTATCTTCCTGGTTTTACATGACGATGATAGTTTTTAACCTCTGCCAACCATAAAAATGAACTTCTGTTGATCAAATAACCTTGCTCAAACAGCGCCTGCTCAACATCTTCAATGGTGCTTTCAGTTGGGATGTAGAAATATTCACTATTTGGACCTGGAATGCGCGTATTAACTTTATAAATCTTGTTGTAAATCTGATAAAGCGTGATTCCCATTCCAATCACTGCAATGAGGACGACAAATAAAATGACTCGCTTTACCGATTTCATGTATCCTGATCATTTGGGATAGGACGAATGTATTGCAGGAAGTATTCATCCATCCATTCACCTTTTTGCTTTGTCCATCTTTTTTTGATGCCACTTATTTCAAAACCGGCATTCTTAAACAATCGCAGACTTTCAGCATTATTGGACGCGATGTTGCAATACAACTGGTTAAGTCCAAATTGTTCGAACATGTAATTTTTGGCAAGTGCTATGGCTTCTGTTGCATATCCTTTTTTACGGTCTGATTCCTCGGCTATCAAGATTCCGATTCCAGCTCTTAAATTTTTGGGATCAAACTCAAAGAAATCAAGACAACCCACGCAATTTTTTTCCACGTCAGTAATCATTAAACGCAATTGACGAGTGGCATAAAAATCTTGGCCTGACAACACAAATTGCTCAAGCGTATGCCTGGAAAATGGAACATTGGTGTTGCTCACAGGCCAAATGTCGCTGTTGTTTTCCCACAAATAGAGTTTATCAACGTCAGCAGGTTCAAGGGCTCTAAGTTCGATTAGTCTACCTTCTAACATTATACTTTGGTTGATCCTTTAAATACTTTTTCAGCTGGTCCTGTCATCCAAATGTTCTGAAACACCTGATCTTTTTCAATTTGAAAGGAAACGTTAACGTCTCCTCCTCGTGTATGGACCAGGCAATGATCTTTCAAATTTAATTTCCCGTCGAGGAAGGTGGCTAAGGCAATTGCAGTTGTTCCGGTTCCTGAAGAAAATGTTTCGTTTTCTACTCCTCTTTCGTAAATTCTTACTCTGACACCGTCATTTTCATACATGACGAAATCAACATTGGTTCCACCTGGTTGATATGATGCTGAATAACGAATGTTCCTTCCTTCGGTAATTACATCAATTTTATCCACATCATCTACAAACACAACATGATGGGGAGATCCGGTGTCAATGAAATAATGATCAATTCCTTTTTTGACATCATGAACGTCCTTCATTTTAATGGAAATTTTGTCATCTACAATCTTTCCAAAATGAAGGCCATCAATGGCCGTAAATTGGCAGCTATCTTGAACGAGACCTAATTCATGGGCAAATCGAACAGCACATCTGCTGCCATTTCCGCAAAAACTTTGTGATGCATCAGGATTGTAGAAATTCATGTAAAAATCAGAATCATCATGAGGTTCTAACAATATAACTCCGTCTGAACCTATTCCAAAATGCCTATGGCAAAGCATTTTAACCTGTTCATCCGATAACGAGATTTCATTGTTCATGTTATCAATGACAATAAAATCATTACCCGTTCCGTGATATTTTACAAAATTTATTTCCATTTGGGATTCGATTCATCAAAATAAAGCAAAAAGGATCAAACTCAATTGCTAAATTTATGTTAACAATTATTAACAGCGCATTTCATCATAATGCCCAATGTTCAGAGTTAATTTTATAGAAAACTTAAATTTGATTTACAATTGATGATAACTATGAAAAAGATAGCGATGATATCCTTGGCAGCAGTGATAGGTTCGCTGGTGTCGATTGCCACGTATAAATTGTTTGATGAACCTGCTCAAACAATTGTGTATGAAGAAACTCCAAAATACAATTCATTTGTCAACAACATTCCTGCAGCGTCCGTTGGAAGTAAGGATTTTGTGGCGGCAGCTGACATGTCGTTGAATGCTGTGGTGCATGTGAAAACCAAAGGTGAACAAGAGGTTTACGATCCGTTTCATTACTTTTTCTACGGTCAGGGAAAATCCAGAGAGGTGATGTCTTCGGGTTCTGGAGTTATATTATCTGCTGATGGTTACGTGGTCACCAACAATCATGTGATTCAGAATGCCAATGAAATAGAAATTGTAACCAATGATCGTCAGACATTTGATGCAAAAATTATTGGAACCGATCCCAATACGGATTTAGCATTATTGAAAATTGAAGGTAGTGAGCAATTGCCATACATTGCTTATGGTAATTCTGATCAACTGGAGGTAGGAGAATGGGTGTTGGCTGTAGGTAATCCTTTTAACCTGACTTCCACGGTGACTGCAGGAATTGTGAGTGCCAAGGGTCGAAAAATCAATATTCTAAGATCAGATCCTCAATCCGGAATGTCTTCTATAGAATCATTTATTCAAACCGATGCAGCTGTCAATCCTGGAAATAGTGGAGGAGCTTTGGTGAATACGCAGGGACAATTGGTAGGGATTAACACGGCTATTCAATCCAGAACAGGCTCTTATATTGGTTATTCATTTGCCATACCTGTAAATATCGTGAAGAAGGTAGTGAGTGACTTGCGCGATTTTGGCGCAGTGCAACGTGCGTTCATTGGTGTGAATATCCGGGACATTGATAAAAAATTAGCTCAAGAGAAAGGCATTAAAGACATGAACGGTGTTTACGTGACTGGTCTTGCTGAAAAAGGTGCTGCAGCTGATGCCGGAATTCAAGAAGGAGACATCATTGTGAAAGTTGGAAATACAGACACTAAAAAAGTTTCTGAGTTGCAAGAGCAGATTGGTCAATTCAGGCCTGGAGATGAAGTGCTCATCACACTTATTCGAGATAATAAAGAGCTGGAGAAAAAGATGGTGCTCAAAAATATTGAAGGAAATACTGAAATTGTAAAAGTGGAAAAGCCATCATCACTTGCTGAATTAGGAGCGAATTTTCAGGAAGTGTCAAAAGGGGAGATGAAGAAGCTAGGCATTTCAGGAGGCGTTAAAGTATCACAGTTATATAGTGGAAAATTGCGTCAGGCCGGAATGAAAGAAGGTTTTATCATAACCGAAATTGACAACAAACGTATAAACAACTTAGACGAATTATCTAAAGCGCTGGCAGGCAAGAAGGGAGGAGTGCTCTTTGAAGGATTGTATCCTAACGGAAGAGCAATGTATTACGGAGTCGGCATATAGTCGATTCGCGGAAATTGCTGCCACCCCTGTTGGATTGGTTTACCATGAAAACAGGGGTTTTTTTATGGAATACACACAACCGTATCTTCCACAAATCCATATCCAGCCCATACACCTAACGCATTTCCGGAAATATTACTCGGCACATTTGCCGGCACGGCGAATGGATTTCCCGTAGATACAGATTGAGTTTCAAATTGATTGACAAACAGATAGACGTCAGGATCAATGGTGCAAAATTTGACTACCACGGTATCACCAACAGCATATTTTCTAGGAATATCACCAGGTCTGTCATTGACATCAGATTCAAACGGCCTGGGATAACCAAATATTAACTGTACGCCATCGATAAATTTATCGTCAAAAGCAGACCCGTAAGGGGCATAGTATCTTCCGTCTTGTGTGCTACCATCAACAATGTTTATTCTTCTGGCAAACCAGCGATAAGCATTTCCCCTTCCAGCTGGATCAGTGAGACTCGCATAAAGAAATCCAAAATCAGGTTCATCCAATTCAAACCATAAACTGTCCAGGGCATGAGATGGTGGGATATTGGTAATGGAGGTATAGGTATCACCTTCGTAATTAATGGACAAAGCATATCTGGTTTCTTCTCGGCCAATGACTTCAAGTGTAGTGTAAACACAGATGTCAGCATCATTAATATTAATTAAAGAAATGTCAAGTGCTTCAGCAATTTGCGGAATGAATTGCCTGAACTCTTCCGGAATATCAGACAAACAAACTTCAAACAAGGTATATGAAACCTGATCAACCGTGATTCTCACATCTGCGTCATGTACCTGAAGCTCTTCCAATGCATTTAAATCAGTGGGTTCAAAATACCCACTTGTGGTGGATAAGAATATGATAGGTGGGATGCCAGTTTCAATTCTTCCGTCCACCACTAGGCGTTTTTCAGCAGGAGGCACATCAATTTCAATTTGCTTCTCACATGATTGAAATGTAAGCATCAAAATAGAAGCTGCTATGGTCAAACAAACCTTTAAAATTCGAAATTCCATGTGATTGAAGGGATTATTGGGAACAATGAAACTTCAATGGCTTGAACAGTCAAATCACCATTTTGAATACTTCCCAGATTATCAAAATATATGAAATACGGATTGGCGCGGCTGTATACATTAAATACGGACAATGTCCAGCTGCTTTTTATCTTTCTTTTTTGCGGAACATGGTAGGTCACAGAAACATCTAATCTATTGTAGGAACGCATCCGGTAACCGTTACGTTGACCGTAATGATCAACAATTCTTCCTTCAACAATGTATCTTGATTCTGGCAAGGTGATTGAATTCCCAGTGGCATAAACAAACGTGCTTCCAAATTCCCATTTCTCATTTAGTGTATACATACCTACTACGGAAAGATCGTGTGTTCTGTCAAATTTGGCTGGAAATTCATTTCCATCTGATAAATCATCAAATTGACGCATGGTGCGAGACCAGGTATATCCAATCCAACCACTTAAATCGCCGTATCTTTTTTTCGCAAACAATTCAACTCCATATGAATATCCCGTACCGAATGTGAAATTATTGTCGGGATTGTCAGCCACCGTATTGGCAGGTTGTGTTCCTTCCCTGTATTCGACCAACCCCGTCATTTCTTTATAGTACAATTCTACGGATGTTTCAAATCGATTGCGATCAAAGTTCTTGAAGTAACCCAATCCATATTGTGTTGCACGTTGAGGTTCCACCAAATCGGAACTTGCCACCCAAATATCGGTTGGAAGTGATTGTGCTGACAAAGAAGCCAGGTGAATGTATTGGTAATTGAAAGTGTAATTGGCCTTGATGGAAGACTGCTCATCAATTGAAAACTTAACGGTTGCTCTTGGTTCAAAACCTGAATAACTAGCTACTTTTTCACCGGTAACATAATTTACTGTATCAACAATCACATCCCTATCGTCTTTTTCATATCTACTGAACGGTCCGAGATGTGTGAACTGCGAATAACGGAGTCCAAGGTGCGCACTCCAAACCTCATTGAATGTAATTTGATCGCTGATGTAAAAAGCAGATTCAAGTGCGTATTGGTTTACTACCTCTCCCGTGTTCAATGCCTCTCCATCTACAATGGCTTCAACATTACTTGGGCTGAAAGTATGATAGGTGATAATACCTCCGGTTTTTATTTCATGGTTTGGAAATGCTCTCCAGTACAAATCTGCTTTGGCGTTCCAATCTCTGATACCAGAGCTTAAACCAAAGCTATAACGCTCCTGAAAAGCCTGAAAATTAAAATGATAATCACTGAATATTGCGGCGGTTTTCAGGTGCAACTTATCATTAAACTGATGCTTCCAAACCAATGACGCGGTTGAATTTCCCCATGGTGTTTTCATGGTAACATTATTGTATTCTGTATTTCTCTTATACGTGAATACATCTCTGCCAAAATAACCGGAAAGCGAAATTTCGTTTTTATCGTCAATGGTATGATGCACTTTTCCATTGAGATCGTAAAAATAGTAGGCCGTGCCGTCAAAATTTGAACCGTTCAGGAAAGGTCTCATGACCACGTCCACATAAGTTCTTCTGGCAGAAATGGTAAACGAAGTTTTGTCTTTAATGATAGGGCCTTCCAACGTAAGCCTGGAAGAAATAAGTCCAATTCCACCCTGAACTTTCAAGCTGTCTTTATTTCCTGATTTTGCTGTGACATCCAATACGCTTGAAAGCCTTCCTCCATATTGGGCAGGCATTCCACCTTTAATTAGTTCAATGTTATCTACAGCGTTGCCATTAAAGATGCTGAAGAATCCAAACAAATGACTGGAATTATAGACAGGTGCGTCATCAAATAATACTAAGTTTTGATCCGGGCCGCCACCTCTTACATAGAAACCTGAATTACCATCTCCTGCACTTTGAACACCCGGTAATAATTGAATTGATTTCAACAAATCAATTTCACCCATAAAAGATGGGATTTTGTTGATTTCTTTCATATCTAATTTTACCACGCCCATGACCGGCTCTGTTACGTTCTCGTCGCTTCTGTCTCCTTCAATAACGATTTCGCGAAATTTGATAGCCGATGACTTCATGGCAATGTTCATTTTCAAATTTCTATCGATCAAAACGGGTGTTTCCTTCAGTTCATAACCGAGGTAGGAAACTACTATGGTATACTGGCCTTGTTTGTGCTTTAGTGCATAATTGCCTTTGTCATCTGAAGTTGTGCCAACTAAGGTTTCCTTGATATAAATGGTTGCACCAATCAGTGGCTCATTTGAATTGGCATCTTTCAAATTCCCCTTTACTTCATATTCTTTTTGCGCCCAGGCCGCATTGCACAGCAAGAAAATCATGCAGGATAAATAGGTTAGGTAGTGGTATTTAGGGCGCATACACGATAAAGTTAACCATTAAAACTCGGTCGAAAATTATTTTAACGTTACGGATATGGATTTCGTGCATATTTCATGAAGAATGATACATTTGCAACTCTATTCGGGATGTAGCTTAGTCCGGTTAAAGCGCACGTCTGGGGGGCGTGAGATCGGAGGTTCAAATCCTCTCATCCCGACTTTTCTTTCCTATTCATGAGCCCCTTAGTGATTTACCTAATCAATATTTGTCGTATATCGATTAGTATACATTAAGAATTGCTTCTCATCTTCACGTTTCATCGTAAATAACAGCATGATTCGAATTTTTCTTGCGGCAAAACTCATGTTTTCGTTGCTCCAAACAATTAGTTGTGACTTGTATGGAATTCAAGTGAACTCATTTTTGTCCGTTGATGCCAAGCATCAATTCCATACACCATTTGAATTTGCTCAGAATAATGTACCAAATGTTGTAGATAAGAATGGAAATATTGCCATTCGCATTAATTTCAAAGGACAGGAACGTGAATTTGTTTTGCATCGCGGGTTAAAATTTGAAGGCATGTCATCAGGTTCAATAATAGATACCTATGGGCGTTTAAAGCATTACATTGAAAAGGAATTAAATAAAGGAGTGAATCCTGAACTGATTCAAGCTAGATTGCTTTATGGAGGACATGAAGATATAAATAAGATTTTTGAGCATGGCAGAGCATTATCAAATTTCCATTTTCCATTTGTAAGTGGGGAAAGTAGAGGTATGGCATTGGGTTTATCCATGATAACCGACAATTCTTCAGATCTTGTACTTGATTTTGCCAAGCGCACCCATACTTCGAGTTTCAGAACCTGGGCGGAAGACGGTTATTTACTTGATGAGTCTGAAAGAGAGCTTTCCTTATTAACTCCTGGAAGTAATTTGAGATCTGCATTTCACGTTACGGAAAGGCTTGATCTTTCTATACATTTTAATTTGGATCACTTTGATTTCGTAGATGCCCACTTTGATATTCAACGCATCAATGAGCACCTGGAAGAACGTCCATCCAATCTATGGAATGAAGATTTAGCTGGCCGTTATGGATTTACAAATTTCGAAATGCGACAAATATTACATCACCGAAATCTATATGATCGTACTATTTTTTATCGTGAAGGTGAACCAATTTCCGCAGAAGAAAGGATGACTTCTGTAGATCTCATGTTTTTAGGAAAATAAATTTTGCCTACCATCCAACGTTTACCCCATTTTTTACGTTTATAGTATTAGAGAGAGATAGCTTAGGTTGGTTTGATAACAAAGAATCGAGGGTTTCTTATTTTTCTTTCTTCTCATGGTGCTTCCTCGATTCAGAGCATTCGGATAATTGCTATCCGAATGTTTTCTTTTTACAGGCATTTGTACTTTTGAAAAGTGGAAAGACACATTGAAATAGCAGGTGAACATATCACATTGAGAAGTGCCAACCCTGAGCACAAGGCACTGTTGTTCATTTGGTCTACCGAATCAGATGCAACGCCTTTTTGGTACGGTGAATTGTACAATGAACCCATTCCTACCAGAAAAGGGTTTGATGATGAATTTCCGGATTATTATTTTGATGGAAGTAAGCCATACAAGGGAAGAAGTTTTATCATTTACGATGGTCTGAATCCAATAGGACAAATTAATTACAATGAAATTGATCAAAAGAATAGGAGTTCTGAGTTTGATATCATTATTGCCAATCATTCCAACCAAAACAAGGGGGTAGGTACCGAAGCGGTTCGGATTTTTACAGACTGGTTGTTTGCCACCTTTGAATTGGATAAGATGTTTGTTCATGTATTGGAAGCCAATCCCAGGGCAATTCGGGTGTATGAAAAAGCGGGATATGTGTTCAATAGAAAATATGAAGAAAACGAACGTATCAATCACGAAATGATCAATCTTCGTTCCTCATACAAATTTTAAGACCTAGGAATTCAATGGCGCTGGTTTTCATTTTAACTCGGCTACCTGGGTAATTAGGATCATCTTTCAATATATCGTTGATGTCTCCATAATTCATGTTTTCCAGTGCTCTTGCAGCGTCATTAATAGGGTAGGTAACGCCTCCAGATTCAAATACAACGGCAAAATCTTCACCTATGCATTGGATGGTTCCCATTTCAACGGTAAAAGGCCATTCATCCTCCATTTCAGAGGCAGTTACCTCTATTCCATTATCGGAACACGCCATCAATAGTATGGCCATACCTAACAATAGGTTGTTCAGATAAGTGTTCTTCACGTCTCAGGATTTCGTTACGAAATAAATATATGAAAAAAAGTATGTGTTCTGCGTTTCTGATAAAAAAGTTATCTCTGAACGTTATTTCAGAATGTTGCCAAATTGGGTAAGATTAGAACTTTTTGCCTTGAATTCTGTATAGGAAAAATGCTATATTTGCGTCCTCAAAAATGGCGAGGTAGCTCAGCTGGTTAGAGCGTCGGATTCATAACCCGGAGGTCGGGGGTTCAAGTCCCCCTCTCGCTACTCCTTTTGAATACTTCAAGTATATTGATTCTATAGAATTGTTTTGTGAAAGATGATCCAGACAGAGTGGACGGCCTTCCATTACAATGCACAATTGATCATCCATTGAATGCCAAATTTATCGGCAAACATCCCAAAATAAGAACCCCAAAAGGTTTCATTCATGGGCATGAAAACTTGCCCTCCATTGGATAATTCATTAAATAATCGATCAGATTCTTCCTTCGTATCTGTATGAATGGAAATGGAAAAATTGTTGCCAAATGTTGTTTTGAATTGACCATTTTCTGCATTATCGCTACCCATTAACATAGTTTCAGCACTGATGGGAAGGGTTATGTGCATAATTTTATTCTTTTCAGCGTCCGATACCTCGTAATTTTCGTTGGAAGGCATTTCACCAAATCGATTAACGGATTCAAATTCGCCACCGAAAACAGATTTGTAATGATGAAACGCTTCTTCGCAATTGCCGTCAAAGGTGATGTATACATTTACTTTTGTCATGATGATTACATTTTTCGTTTCCTTGATTTATTCCACGGGACGGGCGCAATCTCGTCCATATTCGTTTTTTTCTTTTTCCATCCAGGTAATGGCATCTTGAATGAGGTTTTTTAGCTCATCCCAATTGACATTATCGACTTTTTTCACGCGCAAACAACTTTTACCCATGGACACTTTTCCTAATTTATTCCCATAAACTTTTAGCAATGGGAGATCATTTTTTTTGCCAGCAACATATAAATTGGTAGTCCCTTTTTGAGGGGCAAGGCATATTAGTGGCCATACACCAGATTTGGATTTGGTTTCCCAATCCATTTCACCATATCCAATCATAGTGATACTCGGCCCGGAATATAATTTTCGAATTAAATTCGGAGCAGTCTTTTGCATGAATTCATCAACATAAATCAGCGTGCCTTTTTGATCACCAGACTTCTCAATTAATTCTTCTATGCTGGAGGCTTCAACTTTCATTGACGTTGATTCCTTTTTCCGCAAAGTCTTTGAAGGCTTTCAAATACTTCATGGACTGTTTTTTAAAAGCACCAGGCATTAACCAGGTCATCAATTTCATGAATCCTTTCATTTGAAATTCCTGATCGTTAATGCACTTGGTGACATTGTCAGAAACTTTTTCAAAAGAAGTGGTCACAATATTGTGCACCCCTTTGGCATCATATGTCATGGTTATGGCTTCTGGTGGATTACGTTTGATGACGGTTTCAACCATTTCCATTCGTCTTTTTCCCATTTGAAAGACAATATTGGATTTGGCTCCGGGCTCTCCAGGCGTACCACTGATGGGTTCAATTGCCTGAAGTCCTTCCATCCACTTATATAGATTTTCTTCATTGTCATATTTAGCTACCACTTCATCTATGGGAAGCTCAATATCAATACTGCATTGGTATTTCATATGGTCTTAATTAAGAACATGAATGTACAAAGAATTTCACCAACTCATTTCTTGATTAAACTTAAATGAAGGTTAATGAGACTATTCATTTATAGCTTCACATCGCTTTTTTAGCGCCGCGTTCATGGCGTTAAACCCTGCTTTTGTGGGTCCTTCAATTTTATTCCATATCATGGGCACGAGCAGTCCTGTGAATTGCTCATAATGTTTGAAACGCACTTTATCCTCTGTCAATTGAACCAATTCGAATATATGTTCTCCGTCAAATATTCCTTTTACCAACAACTTACCTTTCCATGAAAAGTACGCTTGATCTTTGGACTGAATACAAATGGGTTTTATTTGCATGGGCTTCATGCCTTCTCCCTGAAGGGTTACTTGTAATGAACCACCTGGAGTGGGATTTCCGGTAATGGAAACGATAAAAGGGTTCCATTCAGGATAAGAAGAAAAATCCATGAGGACTTGCCAGATGGTATTTCTTGAAGCGTTGATTTCGATTTCCGTAGTAAGATGTTTCATTTTTCCCTAACGTGAATTGCACAATAAAAATAGGGGAAAAGAAAAGATAGGAGCAAAAAAAAGGGAGCCAATTGGCTCCCTCATCATAACGATTGTAATTTATTTCACTGCGTCAACCACCGCTTTGAATGCTTCAGGATGGTTAAGTGCTAAATCAGCTAATACTTTACGGTTTAACTGAATATCTTTCTTTTGAAGTTTACCCATGAACTCTGAGTAAGACATTCCGTGTTCACGAACTCCCGCATTGATACGCTGAATCCACAGTGCGCGGAAATTTCTTTTCTTTTGTCTACGATCTCTGTACGCATATACCAATGCTTTTTCAACAGCATTTTTTGCTACAGTGTGAACGTTTTTTCTTCTTCCGAAATAGCCTTTGGCTTGTTTCAGAACCTTTTTTCTTCTGGCCTTTGCGGCAACTGAATTTACTGATCTTGGCATTTTATTTGTGTTTTTTGAAGATGCGCGTTCCGAAGAATCTTAAAGCAGCATTTTCTGGTTAAATACGAACCTCTAGGGATTATTTACAAAGTTGCAATTTGATGTTTGCTTCATCTGCAGGATGTACAGTTGTAGCATGCGTCAAATTACGCTTTTGTTTAGTTCCCTTTTTAGTCAAAATATGACTTTTAAAGGCATGTTTTCTTTTAATTTTTCCAGAGCCGGTAAATTTAAACCGCTTTTTTGCTCCGGATACTGTTTTCATTTTAGGCATTTGTCTAAAAATTAAAAGTCTACTTTACACGTTTAGGTGCAAGCATCATTATCATTTTTTTACCTTCAAGTTTTGGCATAGATTCCACGGTTGCGAATTCTTCCAAGGCCTGCGCCAACTTGAGTAGTAAAATTTCACCTTTTTCCTTAAAAAGAATACTTCTCCCTTTAAAGAAAACGTAGGCCTTTACTTTGGCCCCTTCGCCGATGAATTTTTCGGCGTGTTTCAGCTTAAAGTTAAAATCATGGTCATCCGTATTTGGACCAAACCTGATTTCCTTTACAACTATCTTAGCCGTCTTGGCTTTTAACTCTTTTTGTTTCTTCTTTTGTTCGTAAAGAAACTTCTTGTAATCAATTATCTTACATACAGGTGGAACTGCTTTTGGTGAAATCTCTACCAAATCCAGACCTTCGTCATTTGCCAAATCCAGTGCTTTACTAATAGGGTATACTCCAGGTTCAATATTGTCTCCAACAACTCTCACCTCACTGGAAGTAATTTTTGCATTAATTCGGTGAAGATCCTCAATTTGTCTTTGTCTTCCTCTAAATCCGCGACCCCGACCAAATGGTTTTTTCTTTGCTATGGCTAAATCCTCCTATACTTTAAATGAATTACTAAATATTTATTTCCTTTTTCATAAGATCAACGAAATCCTCCACACTCATTGTACCAATATCTCCTTCACCTCTTTTCCTCACAGAAACTACGTTATTTCCTGCTTCTTTCTCCCCGATAATCAGCATGTAAGGGATTTTCTTGACTTCGGCATCTCTAATTTTCTTACCCACTTTTTCAGCCCTTTCGTCAATCAAGCCGCGAATATCGTAATTATTTAACAAAGATAAAACATTTTGAGCGCTTTCGTGGAATCGTTCGCTGATTGGAAGAATGGTAAACTGGTCATCTCTCAACCACAATGGAAATTCTCCAGCGCAGTGTTCTATCATGATGGCTACAAACCTTTCCATGGAACCAAAAGGAGCTCTGTGAATCATTACCGGACGGTGTTTCTGGTTATCCGCACCAATGTAACTCAGCTCAAATCGTTCCGGAAGATTGTAATCAACTTGAATGGTACCCAATTGCCAATTTCTGCCAAGTGCATCTTTTATCATGAAATCCAATTTGGGACCATAAAATGCGGCTTCTCCATATTCAACTATATAGGGAAGGTTCTTTTCTTTCACAGATTCCAAAATGGCTTGTTCCGCTTTATCCCAATTCTCATCCGAGCCAATGTATTTGTCTGGATTTTCTTTATCTCTTAACGAAACCTGAGAAGTAAATTCAGTGAATTCCAGTGCATTCAACACATACATGACAAGGTCGATCACTTTGCAAAACTCATCTTTTACTTGATCCGGTCGGCAAAAAATATGAGCATCATCTTGTGTAAATCCTCTCACTCTGGTCAACCCATGCAATTCTCCACTTTGTTCGTAACGATAGACGGTTCCGAATTCTGCAAATCGAACGGGTAGATCTCGATATGATCTGGGTTTCGATTGAAATATCTCGCAGTGATGAGGACAATTCATTGGCTTCAAGAGAAACTCTTCATCCCCCGGTGCTTTGATGGGTTGAAAAGAATCCTCACCATATTTTTGATAGTGGCCGGAAGTAACATACAATTCTTTACCTCCAATGTGCGGTGTAATCACCTGTTCATAACCAGCTTTTTCTTGTGCTTTTCTCAAAAAATCCTCCAAGCGAGTACGCATGGCAGCACCTTTCGGTAACCATAGGGGAAGTCCTTGGCCTACTTTGTTGGAGAATGTAAAGAGTTCCAGTTCTTTGCCCAGTTTTCGGTGATCTCTTTTTTTGGCTTCCTCAAGACGTTCCAGGTATTCATTAAGTTCCTTTTGCTTTGGGAATGTAATACCATAAATACGCGTCAGTTGTTTGCTGTTTTCATCACCTCTCCAATAAGCACCTGCGACATTCAATAATTTGAGCGCTTTTATGAATCCAGTATTGGGAACATGTGGTCCCCGACACAAATCCGTAAACCCCCCTTGTGTATAAAATGTAATTTCTCCATCATTCAAACCTTCCAGCAAATCCAATTTGTACTCATCGCCTTTTTCCTTGAAATAGGCAATGGCGTCTTGTTTGGAGATTTCCTTGCGCTGGTATTCGCTTTTTTGAGAAGCCAGCTCTTTCATCTTTTTTTCAATGGCGGGGAAATCATCTGTAGAAATCACTTGATCTCCAGCATCAACATCATAATAAAATCCATTTTCGATAGGAGGGCCGATGCCAAATTTTATACCAGGATAAAGTTCTTGCAATGCTTCAGCCATCAAATGTGCAGACGAGTGCCACATAGTTTGTTTTCCATCATCATCATTCCATGTTAACAATTCCAGGGTAGCATCTTCTTCAATGGGTCGAAATGCATCACGCACTTCGCCGTTCACTTTGGCCGATAATACATTTCTGGCCAAGCCTTCACTGATGTCTCGAGCAACTTCAAGGGCGGTAGTTCCTTTTGGATGAGTCACTACTTTACCATCTGGTAACGTTATTTTAATCATTAGATGAATAGAAAATTAGGCCACAAATGTACAATTATCTGCTGGCTAAATAGACTTGAATAAAAAGAATCAAAAGGTGAAATTACCCTCGATAACCTAACAGAAAAACAACACAACCTTGCTTCATCGTGCTGGTAGAAGGAATTTCATAGTTGATGTACATGGTACGGGATCTGTTTGGCGTAAACGTGAATATTTCCTGATCACCGTTTTTCTCCATTTCTTCCTTGTTGGAGTACAACAATTCTCTATTCTTTTTGTCTGCTTTTTTATTGTAAACATTGATAATGACATCTTCCGGTAGTTCTGCTGTATTGAAGATGAATTTATACTTTTCACCAATGAACAAAGGAATTTCAATTTCCTTCAGTTGCTTTTCAGATTTGTATGTGATTCGGGTAATTTTAGATGAATCGTACTTATAATCTGGTTTGAGTAATGGTTTTATGGTTGATTTCAATTCCGTTGCAGGGCAAACAAATCCTGAAGGACCTGACTGCAATGTGGTCACTGAAAAACTAAAAATCAATAAACAAATAACTGCTATCTTTTTCATCATCTTATTGCATTATCCGTTAACAATGTAAGCTCTAACAGCCGAAACGTCTTCCAACAATTGGGTCTTTTCTTCAGCTGTAAATCCTATTTCTGACAATTCTTCAACCGTTTCAATTTGCTGAGAATCGATATCAAATCTTTCGAAATGGTTTCCAACTACTTTCAACTTAGCTAGAAAATCTTGCATTCCATTTTCATTTTCTTGTTCGAGCACACTAATCATTCCTTTGATTACTTTTTCCTGCTCAATGATTCTTCCAATCAATTCTGGATTGTCTTTGTCTTTTACTGTTGCAAGTGCAATGTACATGCTTTCAACCCATGCTCCTGCAAATATCACAACACTGTTTTGGCTCAATCCATTTTCTTCCAGATACGAGTCCATTTCCATTTGAAAATCAGCAATGATATATCCTAAGGAATCAGAATTCCCCAAGTTATTTTGAAATCTCTCTAAAACACTCACGGAAGCAAATATGTTCGTCATCCATAATCCTTCTGAAAGAACACTTAATGATTTCACATAATCAATACAAGCTTGGTTTTGATCATTTAATGAAGCATATGCTAAATCAGCAGTGTATACTCCAAAATTCAATTTTTGGCTCAATTTTGTATTGTAATTCGACACATTCGATGGGTCATTGGTAATGTCTGGAATGTATGTCAATCCAGAACGGCGGAAAATAGAAGCCACCTGCAAAGGAGAAGGAAGGGCATACAAAAAACTATTTTGTTCTGGATCTACTTCTTCAACCTGAATATCCTCAGCTCTCAAAGAGTCATCCATTTCTGTTTCATCGGTAGTTGATTCCGAACTCATATCACAACTGTTCAACACCGCCATTGAAACCAAAAGAGCCAGAATTAAACGGGTAATTTTCATATCAAATTATTTCGTTAAAGCTATATCAAATGTACCGCTAATCACGGTTTGCTAATATATAACTTAAAATTAAAATTTAGCACAATTCCATTTAAATTTACGTCTGGATGACGCCTACGTTGTATTTTTTCACTTCTGCATGAACAGCAGATTCAATCCCTACTGAAATCCATTTCCGTGTATCTACTGGATCAATGATGGCATCTACCCATAATCTTGATGCCGCATAATAGGGTGAACTTTGACGATTGTACCGGTCTTTGATTTTTTGCAGCATTTCATTCTTTTTATCCTCAGGAATTTTATTGCCCTTACTTTCTTCCGCGGCCACTTCAATTTGCAATAAAGTACTTGCGGCTTGATCTCCTCCCATCACAGCAATATTTGCCGTTGGCCAGGCTGCAATTAATCTGGGGTCATACGCTTTTCCACACATGGCATAATTTCCTGCGCCATAAGAATTACCAGTGATAATGGTGAATTTTGGCACTGTTGAATTGGCCATGGCATTCACCATTTTAGCTCCATCTTTAATGATACCACCTTTTTCGGAACGAGAACCTACCATAAAGCCAGTAACATCTTGAAGGAAAACCAATGGAATTTTTTTCTGGTTGCAATTCATGATAAACCTGGCTGCCTTGTCGGCGGAGTCCGAATAGATTACGCCACCAAACTGTAATTCACCATTTTTTGATTTGATCATGTTTCGTTGATTGGCAACGATACCCACTGCCCATCCATCAATTCTGGCGTATCCACAAACGATGGTTTGACCGTATAATTTTTTGTATTCGCGAAAACTTGATTTGTCGACGATACATTTGATCAAATCTCGAACTTCGTAAGGTTTTGTTCTTTCCGGAGGAAGGACTCGATAAATTTCATTGTCTTTTTTTTCAGGGGCCAAACTCTCTGCACGATTAAACCCAGCGCTTGGCTGATCTCCAATTTTATCAATGATATCTCGAATTTGATCCAGGCATTCCGCATCATCTTCACACTTGTAATCGGTTACCCCAGAAATTTCAGAATGGGTGCTGGCTCCTCCAAGTGTTTCATTATCAATATCTTCACCAATAGCCGCTTTTACCAGGTAAGAACCAGCTAAAAATATGGTTCCTGTCTTATTGACGATAAGTGATTCATCGCTCATGATGGGAAGGTATGCTCCTCCGGCCACACAACTTCCCATGATAGCTGCAATTTGAGTAATTCCCATGGATGACATGATGGCATTGTTGCGGAATATTCTTCCAAAGTGTTCCTTATCCGGAAATACTTCATCTTGCAAAGGGAGAAAAACACCCGCACTATCCACCAGGTAAATAATGGGTAGATTATTTTCCATGGCAATTTCCTGAGCACGCAAATTTTTCTTTGCGGTTATGGGAAACCAGGCACCTGCTTTTACACTAGCATCATTAGCCACAACAATACAACGTTTCCCACAAATGGATCCCATGACAATGACCACACCTCCTGCAGGACATCCTCCTTGCTCTTCATACATTTCATAGCCGGCAAATGCACCAATTTCAATTACATCGGCATCCTTATCCAAAAGATGTTCTATTCTCTCCCTGGCTGTCATCTTACCTTTGGCATGCAATTTATCGATCTTCTTTTTTCCACCTCCCTGGTAAATGGTATCCAACTTACTTTTCATATCGGATACCGATAAACGCATTTTATCTTCGTTCTTATTTCCGGCTAAATCACTGTTTGTCACTGCGGTAAATTCTAAATTTTATCAATAGCTTGTTTAACTGAATCCACAAAAATATCAAGTTCTTTTGACGTGGAATATACATTGGGTGAAACTCTTATACCTTCTATTGCTTCGTATTTAAAATAGGTAGTGAGTATGCTGTTGTGTGCCAAAATATGATTGGTCAATTTTTGGTGATTTTTATCAGCTATTCGAAACGTTCGGATTCCTGCATATTTCGAATCATCGTCAATACAAAAAGAGGTGAATCCCTGAATTTCTTTTAGTCTGTCATGCCAATACTTGGACAAATACCGGAGTCTCTCTTCTTTCAATTTCATACCCATGTAATCATTGAAATCAATGGCATCTAAAATGCCAAATTCAGCTGGGAATGAACGTGTTCCCTGAACTTCAAATTTGACAATTTTATCATTTTCTGTGGGTGCTGGCGGAAAAAGCGCATACAAATCAGTTATGCGTTCTTTTTTGACATATAGAAATCCGGTACCAAACGGCGCACCAAGCCATTTATGCAAACTGGTTCCGAAATAATCTGCATGTAAATCTTTCACTTTAAAATCGATGTGCGCAAATGACTGTGCACCATCTACAATTACCTGAATGTTTTGGGATTTGGCAATTTTGGCAATTCTTTCAACAGGCATTATTCTTCCTGTATAATTCACAATATGCGTTAGGTGAACAACTTTAGTATTCTTATTGAATAGACTAACATACTTTTCTGCAATTTGATCATCGCTATCCTTGTCCAGTTGAATATCAACGTATTTCAATGAGATTCCATCTCTTTGTTGCCTTTGTTCCCAAGCCATTCTCATATTTGGGTAATCGTATTTACCCAATACGATTTCATCGCCTTTCTCTAATGAGAGACCGTAAACAACAATTCCCAAAGCTTCTGTTGTATTTCGTTGAATGGCTATTTCTTCAGCTTCACATCCAGCCATTTCAGCCAAACGGTTACGCAGGGCATTTCTGTTTCTATTCATAACCCTCCACATATTGTATGCAGGGATTTCATTGCTGAATTTATGTGCTCGGATGAATGCATCTTCTACCAATTTTGAAGAGGGTGATACACCGGCATTGTTGAAGTTTATTTTTTGATGATTTCCAGGATATAACTGCCGAATGCGATACCAAAATTCTTCATCAGAAATCAGGTCCTGGATATCAGTGCCAGACAAAAAAGCATCAATTTCCTCTAAGTCAAAATCCTGACTCGCAAAATTCAAAGGAGCAATGCCTAGCGAAGCTGCTCCCAAACCCAATTGACGAAGAAAATTCCTTCTGTCTTGCATAATTGCTTTTGGATTAAATATACTATAATAATTGATTATTTAACGGTCCAATATAACCGCGACTTTCGGGTCCTAAATTGAATAGTAAATCGTAGATACTCAAATTTGGAACAAAACCATTTCGGTCGTCAAAAACTTGCATATATTCTGGAAATAGGTCCTTTGAAAACGTTTCTTTTTTTGCTGAAGATAGATGCCTTAAGTCTGTCATTTCTGAGCTCTCTTTTTCGTATTCGTTGTTTCGAATAAACGAAACCTCCATCTCCAATTTTTTCAAAATAAATGACATGATTTCTTGATTGAAATCAAAAAGGTATTCATACTTTTTTTCGTAAAAAGTAGATAAATCTTGTTCGTAATATTCGAAGTAGGGTGAAGAGCGGTAGGAAGCACAAAGGGATCTCCAATGTAGTTTTTGCCATTGATGTTCATTGGCGATTTTAACCCTGGAAATCGCCGTCCTGCTTTTGTTTTTTTGGACAGGAATGATCAAATTCAGTATGCCATTGGGTCCATATATAGCGCATCTATTTCTAAACGATTGTTTTTCAAAATGCTCGTGGCATTCAATATGAACTTCCGACAAAGTACTTAATGCTGCATAGTAACTTATGGGGCCGGCATATGAAGTGGAAACGATTACTTTGGTCATATGTTTTTTAACGTTCTGTCCCATCGAAAAGATCCATTTGATTGAACACTATAAAAGATGGTTGTCACTTTGCCTAAAATATGAGATTCAGGTAACAATCCCCAATTTCTGCTATCTGCGGAATTGTCATAATTATCACCAACAACATAATAATAGTTGTGTTTAAATTGATAGGTATGAGACTCAAGGGCTTCAGAGTTGTTTAGTTTAAATTTTCCACTAGGGAATTTTAAGATTTCGCAGCCCTCTTCATTTTCCATGACATACCGATACAAATCTAAGTTGTGTGCATTAATTTCAAATGATTCACCCGATTTTGGAATCCAGATTGTCGCATTCTTTGATTCTTTGGTTGCTGGTTGCCAATTGGCATAGAGTATTAGTTGTTGCTGAAATATTTCCTTAAAAAAAAGGTGTTCTTCTGCGGTCAGGTTCAGTATCAATCCCATGGTCGTTTTCTGAACATCTTCCTTTGAGAGCTCCTTATCTAAGTATGGTTTTAAATCATCTTCTTTTGTGTCTTTTAACAGGTAATTTCGTTTGACAGATGCTGGAAAAGCTATCATCGAATTGTTTCGATATAGGATACCTTCCATATTCGAAATCACATCTCCGGGCAATCCTATACAACGCTTTACCATGTATGTGCGATGATCTACAGGAAAAAAATCATCCATGGGATAATTAAATGCCAATACGTCATCGTAATTCACATTTAAATTTTTTCCTAAACGTGTATAAGGCAGTTGTATGTATTCAAGAAAGGCTTTGGTGCCTGGAGAAAATGAGAATTCTTTGTGAGCAAAGGGAAAGGTCAATAATGTAATTGGCAATCTTGGACCATAACTCAGTTTATTTACCCAAACTACATCTCCTTTTAAAAGTCCATTTTCCATGGATTGTGTTGGAATGACGAATGTTTGGCCGATAAATATTCGAACAATCACAGATACTAAGAATGCCACTAAAATGGCTATCCACCATGATTGTAAATTTTTGAGCAGTTTTTTCAATCGCTGTGAATCACATTAAAAAGCCTGTTCCAGCGCACTTTTTTGTAAAAATCAGCGCTGAACAAATCAATGTTTGGATCCAAAGATAACCAGATAAAAACGGCCTTTCCAACAATATGATCTTCAGGAACAAATCCCCAAATTCGTGAATCTTGCGAGTTTTGGCGATTGTCTCCAATCATGAAATAATAATTCTGCTTAAATGTATAGGTAGATGCTATTTCACCATTTAACACAATTTGGTCATCCCTGATTTCTACTTCATTGCCTTCATATACGTCAATGATTCTTTTATACAGGATATAATTTTCAATGGTCAAATCAATGGTCATTCCTTGAGAGGGCATGGTCAAAGGACCAAAATTGTCTATAGACCAATCGAATGAAGTATTATTAGGGAACACACTTCTATCTGGTCTGTACTCTTTAGGTTGTGACAATGGCTCTATTGAAACTACATTGGGTCGTTGTTCCAATCGTGCTTTGTTTTCTTCGGTTAAGGTCATTCGATAAGTATCGTAACCGTCATACATGATTTGCTCTGTGGTGATATCTTCTTCTATCAACTCCAATTGCGTAAAACCATAATCTTTGACTTTGACTTCATAAATGTGCTGAAGGTATCGTGGAACAAAACCCACTTCTCCATTGATATACAATTCACGATTTCTAAATTCAAGGACATCACCCGGAATGGCTACACATCGTTTGATGTAATTTTCACGTTTATCAATAGGACGGGTTACGACATCTCCAAAATATACTTTACCTCGCTGAGGGTCAAAAGAATAACCTTGCTGAAGGGCTTGCTCGCCGAAATTTCTTACCAATTGGGCATAAACCCTGTTTTGCTGTCTCAATGCCACTGTATCTCCTGCAGGAAAATTAAAAACGACTAAATCATTCCGTTCAACTTTTCCCATTCCAGGTAAACGATAATACGGAAGCTTAATGGATTCAATATAGGATTTAGCAAATTGAGTAAAAGGCAACGTATGATGAACAAAAGGAAATGAAACCGGTGTCATTGGTAATCGAGGTCCATAACTCACTTTACTTACAAATAGAAAATCTCCAATTAACAAGCTTTTTTCCAACGAAGATGTAGGAATGGTGAATGCCTCAAAATAGATGGCTCGAATAATGGATGCTGCAACTACTGCGAAGGTTAAAGCATCTACCCATTCTCTTGTTTTCGTTTTCTTATATTTCTTAATGGCTTCAGGATCTAAAAATTCATCATTATGCTGGTACATCAAATAGGGGAGATAAGCACCTGAAAACACAACAGCACCCATATGATCCCAATATCCAAATCGACCCATTCTTTTCATCATTTCAATGATGATTTCCGCCCAAACCAGAAAACCTAAAAAAGGAATGTAATAAATGACAATGTGCCATGATGGTTTGTTGAAATGTTTCACAAGTATCCAGGTGCTGTATACTGGAACAAGAGACTTCCAAGCTTCTATTCCAACCTTCTTAAAATAGAGGTAAAACGCAATGTGGGTACAAGCAAAATAGAGCAGTGTAAGTATGAAAATGGGTGTCATGATTTCATTAAATGTTGGACAAATTTATAAGATGGTTGTATATGTCCGAATTGATTAACTTTTTTTAACTGATATTACGTCTTGCATGCTGAATACGCCCTTCTTACCTTGAAGCCACTCTGCCGCTATAACAGCTCCATTTGCAAAACCTTCTCTATTATGTGCTTCATGTTTAATCGAAATGCTATCGATAGATGATTTGTAATTAATGATATGGGTCCCCGGAACTTCACCTGAACGTAACGATTCAATGGGCAACACTTTGGAGTCGTTCGTTTCACCTTCCTGCCAAGATTCAAGAGCGCTGTTTTGTGAAATAACATCATTGGCAAGTGTAATGGCAGTTCCGCTTGGGGAGTCTAATTTATGAATATGATGAATTTCCTGCATAGACGTATCATACCCATGTTTGTCCATGATTTTCGCCAAATTCTTGTTTAACTCAAAAAACAGATTCACACCAATGCTAAAATTCGTTGCACACAACATGGCTCCATTTTTGTCATTGCAAAAGTCTACACAACTATCATAGTGCTCATACCAGCCGGTTGTTCCTACAACTACAGGTACATGATGTTCAATAGAGGTTTTTATATTTTGCACGGCGGTTGCAGGTGTACTCACTTCAATGGCAACATCTGCTTGTTTGAGTACATCTATTAATGATTCGTTCAAATCAGATGCAGTTGTATATCCAACGATTTCGTGTCCTTTTCGTTTTGCAGAATCAGCTATTGCTTTTCCGAGTTTGCCGTATCCAAATAAAAATAGATTCATATCAATGAAAGCGCAAACTTAGTTTAAAACTGGGTTCAATTGTAAGGTTGGTATGATTAAACTGCAAATCAGGAGTTAGTTTCAGACTGAGATCATCACTAACATCAAATTGATACAAATGGGCATCAATACTTGCATCGATAATGTTCATGATATAGACCACTGATCCAACAATGATCAATAGGTTCCTGTTCCTCCTTGAAATATCGATTGCCTGAAGAAGCGCATCGTTGTCAAAAAAATTGTTGGGATCAAGGTAAATGTCTGTTGAGTCTCCGGCTTGTCGGTTGATAAATGCAGACTTGAAATCCTGGTACTCGTTATTTTCTTGAATGGCATAAAACAATGGAATACCAATTCCGGCATAAATAATGGGTATTTTCCAATACTTTTTGTTGTATGCTTGACCAAGGCCAGGCACTACCATGGAATAAATGGTGGCTTTGGTAGGAGAGTGGGCTTTTGTTACCTGTTCATCAATGCTAAGGGTATCTGTCTCACCTTCAATTTTGGATTGCCCCATAACAGATGATATGAATAGGAGGCAAAAAGCAAGAAATAAAACACGACGCATTTTGGATATCATTAAAGATCCATTCGATCAATGATCTGCTCAAGTTGTATGTCTGACTTAAAAGGGATAACAATTTTACCAGCTCCTTTGGCATTTTTATTGAGCGTGGCTTCAGTACCCAGATATTCAGAAAGGTCTTCTAAGAATTTTTGATGAGGAAACGAAAGTTCGTTCGAATGAATTGACTGAGATGATTTTTTGTCAGATTTCGTATTTCTAGCTACATCTTCAACTTGTCGGACAGATAAACCTTTATCCAGGATTCGTTTGTGCAATTTGAGTTGTTCATTGGTATTATCAATGGATACCAATGCTCGAGCGTGCCCCATTGAAATTTCTTTGTTTCGGATGGACAATTGAATTTCAGCAGGTAACTTTAGTAACCTCAGATAGTTGGTGATGGTACTTCTTTTTTTACCAACTCGTTCACTCATTTGCTCCTGTGTGAGGTTGCATTCTTCTATCAAACGTTGATAACTGATGGATATTTCTACCGCATCAAGACTTTCACGTTGGATATTTTCAACGAGCGCCATTTCAAGCATGGCCTGATCGTTTGCTACGCGAACAAATGCTGGAATTGTTTTAACACCGGCAAATTGAGAAGCTCTGAATCGGCGTTCACCGGAAATCAGTTGGTATCTTTTGTAACCCGTTTTACGAACCGTAACAGGTTGAATAATGCCAAGTTGTTCAATGGACTGAGCCAATTCTCTTAACGATTCATCTTCGAATTTGGTACGAGGTTGAAACGGATTGGCTTCGATTTCTTCGAGGCTCAATTCAGCAATGGATCCGAAAACTTCAGCTTCATTGTTACGTATGGCCTTAGAGGTTACGTCGGTATCTGAATTTTCAAGTAATGCGCTTAGTCCCTTTCCTAATGCTGGTTTTTTACTCATCTGCAAGATCAATTATTTTGTCTTCCTCACTGATTCGTGTGAGATTATTTTTTTGAAGAATTTCTCTTGCTAAATTAAGATAATTAAGGGCACCTTTTGAATTTGCATCATGCATAATCACTGACTTACCGTGACTTGGTGCTTCACTTAAGCGAATATTTCGTTGAACGATGGTATCGAATACCAATTGTTGAAAATGCGTTTTTACTTCATCCACCACTTGATTCGACAATCGCAATCGGACATCGTACATGGTTAGTAGCAGACCTTCAATTTCTAATTCAGGATTTAAGCGGGATTGAATGATCTTAACGGTATTCAACAGTTTACCAAGTCCTTCCAGAGCAAAGTACTCGCATTGAATAGGGATAATTACGCTATCTGCAGCCGTTAGTGAATTCACTGTAATCAGTCCTAGAGAGGGAGAGCAATCAATGATAATGAAATCATAATCGTCCTGAATGTTTTGCAAAGCCAAACGCATCATACGTTCTCTGTTGGGCAGGTTGATCATTTCAATTTCTGCACCTACAAGATCAATGTGGGCCGGAAGTAAACTGACATTGGGAGTTTCAGTATGTAAAATACATTCGTTTGTTGGAATGTTATTGACAATACATTCATAAATACTTTTTTTGACATTCCGTGGGTCAAATCCCACTCCAGAAGTGGCATTGGCTTGCGGATCTGCATCTACTAACAACACTTTTTGATCAAGCACACCCAAAGATGCCGCTAAATTGATGGCTGAAGTTGTTTTTCCAACACCACCTTTTTGATTTGCTATTGCAATTATTTTACCCATAGAATTTTCTTTCCTGCTGCTGCCTCACGAGCGCAATAATGATGGATAAAAATACAATTATTCCATCCTAATAAATGGACGACACATTATTATTTTTTAAACAGATTTTTGTTAATTCGAAGAATGAATATAACGGTGATATCAGCAAGTAACCGGCATGACAATAAAACCATCATTTTTGCGAAAAAATGTTTGCAACACCTTGAAAATGTAGGAGCTAAAGCTCAATTGTTTTCTTTGGAGTCATTGCCTGAATCTTTATCCATTCATGATATTTACGATCATGAAACGAACGAATTTGCTCAGATTGTTGAAAAGTATATTGAACCTGTGGATAAGTTGATCATCGTTGCACCGGAATACAATGGCAGTTATCCCGGAATTCTAAAAACATTCATTGATGGAACGCCGCCAAGATTTTTTTCTGGGAAAAAAGTTGCACTTGTTGGGGTTTCAGCGGGAAGATCTGGAAACATTCGAGGTCTTGATCATTTAAATGCCGTATTGAATCACATGAAAGCTGTAGTTCTTCCTGATAGGGTGTATATTTCCAGGATAGATGAAATACTCAAGCAGGGAATCATAGAACCAGAAACGGACGAACTGATTCGAACGTGCGTAACGAGTTTGTACAGTTCATAAGATCTGTACTTATATTTTCACTAAAGGAGGGGAAACCTTATTCTTGATCGGAACCTAGATCCTCGAAAGAAACATCACTGAATTCAGCGGGAACTTTTTCCACTACCTCTTCACCTTGTTCCTTTTTCAATTCTTTTATTTTCTCAATCGCCTCAGACAATCCACCAGAGAATTTTTCAAAATCCTCTTTGTACAAAAAGAGCTTGTGTTTTTCAAAGAAAAACTTGCCGTTTTCATTGTTAAACCTACGTTTGCTTTCAGTAATCGTGAGGTAGTAGTCATTTGACTTTGTCGACTTAACATCGAAAAAATAAGTTCGCTTACCAGCACGTACGGCTTTTGAATACACTTCACCTTCTCTGTAACCGGCTTCTTTTTGCGCTAATCCACTTTCTTCCATCGTCATTTCAGTTTTGTTTATACCGCTGTGAAACAAATTTATAAAATATTTTGGTTAATTGGTCGAAGGATTTCCCTAATTAGTTGAAACTGGACTGATCTTCATGCAGCTGCTGTTCATACATTGTGGCATAGAAATCTCCTTTTTTGATCAACTGGTCATGTTTACCTTCTTCAACAATTTCTCCATTATTGAGCACAAGAATCCTATCCGCGTAGAGAATACTAGAGATACGATGACTTACGGTAATCATCATATTGGATTGTGTTGAGCGGTCAAGATTATCAATAATTAAACTTTCGGTTTTGGTATCTACGGCCGATAAACTGTCGTCAAACATGAGCAATTCAGGTTTGCCGGCAATGGCTCTGGCCATAGATAATCGCTGCTTTTGCCCACCTGATACAGTAATTCCCCTTTCTCCCAGTACGGTTTCCAATTTCTCTGGGAATTCCTGCAATTCATTGTAGATTCCCACCATGCCAATAACTTCTTTTAATTGTTCATCCGTCACTTCTTCACGACTTCCAAACCTCACATTGTTACTGATAGTATCCGAGAACAGAAAGCCGTCTTGAGGTACATATCCTATTTTTTTTCTCAATTCTGACAGATTGACTTGTTGAATTGGCACACCACCAATGAGGATTTCTCCTGAGGTAACATCATAAAATCGACAAATTAAATTGAGAATAGTAGATTTTCCAGACCCTGTTTTCCCAACAATGGCAACTCTTTCATTTGGGTTTACCTTAAATGTCACGTTATCGAGAGCTTTTATACCGGATTCCGGATACACAAAACTCACGTTTTTGAATTCAATACTTAAGTTCTCATCAGGAATGGATATGTTTCCTGAATTGATTTCTGGAGTAGTTTGAAGGAATTCATTGATTCTTTTTTGACTGGCAGCCGCTCTTTGTGTAAGTGAAGTGACCCATCCCAAGGCAGTTACAGGCCAGGTAAGCATGTTTACGTAAATCACAAATTCGGCAATATTACCAATGGACAAATTGCCCTTAATGACTTCCAATCCTCCTACATATACTGTAATTAACGTACTCAAACCAATCAACAGCAGCATTACGGGCATAAATCGAGCTTCAACTTTGACTAAGTTCAATGATTCCTCTTTGTAGCGTTCGCAACTTTTGGCAAATGTTTTTTCAACATGATCTTCCCTGGTAAAAGCTTTGATGATGCGAATTCCACTGTAATTTTCCTGAGCAATGGTAGATAACCTGGACAATTGCTGTTGAACGCGTTCACTTTTTTTATTGATGATGTTGCTGATAAAATAGATGAGCACTGCCAATACGGGTAGGGGAATCAGTACATAAAACGTCAACTCTGCATTGATTTGGTACATTGTGGACACCACCAAAACAAACAGCACAATTAAGTTTAACGTATACATGATTCCAGGCCCAAGATACATGCGAACTCTACTCACATCTTCACTAATCCGGTTCATGATGTCACCCGTTCTATTTTTTTTGTAGAACGTCATTCCCAATTCTTGATAATGACGGTATATTTCGTTTTTCAGGTCAAATTCTATCAAACGAGACATAATGATGAGCGTTTGACGCATAAAAAAGATAAATAACCCTTTGATAATCGCCAAAACAAACACGAGTGCCGCAAAAAACACAATTGTCTGACCTACGGTGTATCCATCTGTCCATTCGTTTAGCCATATGGTAATTTGAGTTGGCTTTGTAATGACTTCATTGTCCGTAATAAGCCCTTCAATGATATTTACAGTCTCTCGAACAATTTGGGCAGGATATAAGGCGAAAATATTGGATAACACAATAAAAAAGATGCCCAATATCAGTCGATACTTGTATTTCAGGAAGTACTTATTCAGATATGAAAGTGATTTCATCTAATTTATTGGCAGTTGAAAATATTAATGCAAATTATACTAGATTTGCAGCGCAATTCCAGTTTTTCAGACAAGCAATATTACGTATTAATTCGCAACTGAAAGACTTTTAAAAATAACGGAGATGGATGATGTATTTGATGTGAATGAAGTTGTAGAATCAAATTCCTTAGTTCTTGAACAAATGGTCGATATGGACCATGAACAGGTAGTTTTTTGCAATGATAAGGCAACAGGTCTTAAAGCAATTATTGCCATACACAATACGGTGTTGGGTCCTTCATTGGGAGGTACCAGAATGTGGAATTATAGCAATGAGGCTGATGCTCTGAAGGATGTGTTGAGACTATCCAGGGGAATGACGTTTAAAGCGGCCATTTCTGGTCTTAACCTTGGAGGAGGAAAAGCGGTTATTATTGGTGATTCCTACACTCAGAAATCAGAAGCTTTATTCAGACGTTTTGGAAAATTTGTCAATAGCCTTGGTGGTAAATACATTACCGCAGAAGATGTAGGCATTAGTCCTCGTGATATGGAATATGTGAAGATGGAGACTGATCACGTTTCGGGTTTGCCACAGTCTATGGGAGGTAGTGGAGATCCTTCTCCAGTAACCGCTTATGGTGTGTACATGGGAATGAAGGCATGTGCAAAATTTAAATGGGGACAAGACAAACTGACGGGAAAAAGAATTGTGGTTCAAGGGGTTGGACATGTTGGTGAGCATCTTGTTCAGTACTTGTCCAAAGAAGGTGCTAAGGTTTCTGTATCTGACATTAATGAAGAAAGATTGAAACGTGTGGCTAATGAAAATAACGCTACCATTATTGATGGAGAAGATATTTTTGATGTACCTATGGATATCTATGCTCCTTGTGCCTTAGGAGCAACGGTGAATAGCCACTCTATTCAAAAATTGTCTTGCGAAATTATCGCAGGTGCGGCCAACAATCAATTGGAAAATGAAAACATGCACGGCCAACAATTAATGGAAAAAGGAATAGTGTATGCTCCGGATTTTCTAATTAATGCAGGAGGGTTAATCAATGTGAACTCAGAAGTGAACGGATTGAGCCGAGAACGTTCCATGGAAATGACCGAAAAAATTTATGACTCTACCTTAGATATCTTGAAATTCTCTAAGAAATCAGGTGTTCCTACATCTGACGCTGCTATGAAAATAGCTCAGAATCGAATTGACAGTATTGGAAAAGTAAAATTGGGTAAATAATCAAAGTACATTCTGATGCTTAATCGGCGTTTTTTACGCGTGAAAATCATGCAGGCGCTGTATGCCTACTTTCAGGATTCGTCCCGAAATATTTCTCAGGGTGAAAAGGAATTGATCCTGAGTGTTGAACGGCTTCATGATTTGTATTTCTATTTGCTTCAACTGCCGGCTGAATTGATGCGGTTGGCTTCACAAAAACTAACCGATAATTCGAATTCTTCAAATGCTCGTGGTTTAAAAATGTTGGCAGAAAATGCCATTGCGAATCGCATTTCTGAAGATTCTAAACTGCGGAGTGTTGTTGAAAGAAAAAAGGTAGGTTGGGATAACTACCAGGAAGAATTGTCGAAATTTTTTCGTTCGGTTCAAAAAACGGATGCGTTCGTTTCTTATTCAAACCAGCAGAATCCAAGCTTCAAACAAGACAGACAATTCATTCTTGATCTGTTCAATGAGATTATTTTATCGAATGATTTGCTGACACATGCCTTTTTTGAAAATAGCATTTATTGGTCTGATGAAGACTTTGAATACGCCTGTAATTTGGTAGGAGGTACTGTGCGTAAGATGAAGGAATCAGGCACGGAATCATTGGCAAATATTCCGTTGTTTAAGGATGAAAAGGACGATAGACTATTTATCAAAGATTTGTACCGCCATACCATCGATAGAAACAATGAGTTGGATGATATCATCGATGGTAAGACTAAAAACTGGGACGTTGATCGAATAGCCATTATCGACATCATTTTAATGAAAATGGCTGTGGTAGAATTGACCGAATTTTCATCTATACCGGTGAAAGTAACCTTAAACGAATACATAGATATTTCCAAGGCATTTAGCTCTCCTCGAAGCAAAGGGTTTATTAATGGAGTGCTGGATAACATTGTCCTGGATTTAAATAATGAAAAGAAAATTAAGAAAAAGGGAAGAGGCTTGTTGCAATAATCGGCCTATCTTCGTTGTAGTATTTCAATCTATTGTGAATATATGAGAACGTTTGTTTTAATTACTTTATCCATGTTAATCATGGCTTGTCAACCTAAACAAGAAGAGTCATTGTCAACAGATATCATTGACAATCCTGTTACGGCTAATGGAAACAGTGATAGTTTAAACGCGCCAATCATGACTTTTGCTCAGGAGGTCTTTGATTTTGGAGAAATTGTTCAGGGAGAAAAAGTAACCCATGATTTTACATTTACCAATGAAGGCAAGAAAGAGTTACTGATATCATCTGCCTTGGGAAGTTGCGGTTGTACAGTTCCAACTTGGCCTAAAGAACCTATTGCACCTGGGAAATCTGGTGTCATTAAGGTAGAATTTAACAGCAACGGAAAAAGGGGAGCACAGCATAAAAGGGTAACATTGATTGCCAATACTTACCCAAACAAAACATTTATTGCAATTAAAGGTACAGTGTTGGTACCATCTTCACAAGAAAATTCTGATACATCTAAATAATGAACTATCTAATAATATTACAAGCCTCCAAAGACGGAGAATGGATGCAAATGTTAATGTTGGGACTTGTAGTCCTGGTATTTTATTTTTTTATGATTCGCCCGCAATTGCGAAAAAGTAAAGAGCAAAAGAAATTTCGCGAAGCACTCAAAAAAGGAGATAAGGTGGTGACCATAGGTGGAATCCACGGAAAGGTTTCTGAAATCAAGGAAGAAACGGTCTTGTTAGATGTTGAAGGCGGAAATAAACTTCGTGTAGAAAAATCGGCATTGACTTCAGATTTCAGTCAAGTGGCAAGATAACATATCCCATTTTGTTGAAAATAGGAATAACAGGAGGCATAGGCAGTGGTAAATCCACCGCCTGTTCTTTTTTTAAAGAGTTGGGAATTCCTGTTTTTTCAGCCGATGATTACGGAAAGGAAATTCTTCATACAAATCAAGCGGTTAGACAAGCGTTAACGAAGACATTTGGCGAAGATATTTACAATGAAGTTGGAGAATTGCAACGTGCGAAATTAGCTGACATCGTATTTAATGATAAAGATAAATTAGCGCAACTGAATGCCATTGTTCATCCTCAGGTGGCGATTGGATTTGAAGAATGGGTGAATAATCAACGGGATGTGCCTTATGTTTTAAAAGAGGCAGCCATAATGTTTGAGTCCAACAGCCATAAACAATTGGATCAGGTAATTGTGGTAGTTGCTCCGGCTGAGGAAAGAATATCACGTGTCATGGAGCGAGATAATGTAAATAGAGAGCAGGTAATGGAACGAATTCAAAACCAGTGGACTGATGAACAGCGAGCAGAAAAGGCAGATTACATTTTAACAAACGACACCATTTCGACTCTTAAGTCACAAGTGCACAAACTGCACCAACAGTTGATTTCCTGATTTTTTTTAATCCGTGTTGAATCTGTAAATTCACCTGAACTTTTGCAACCATGATAAAGATCTTATCTGTTGAGCAAACCAGGGCAGCTGATGCTTACACCATTAAAAATGAGCCCATTTCTTCCATTGATTTAATGGAAAGGGCGGCCATGGCTTGTACTAAGTTCATCTCAAAACATTATAAGAATAAGAAAATCTGCATTTACGCCGGTTGTGGAAACAATGGCGGAGACGGATTGGCCATTGGACGTCAATTGAAAGAAGAAGGGTTCGAAGTTGAAATCAATGTGATTGAGTTTTCGAAGAATTACTCTCCAGACTTTAAAGAGAATTTAAATCGATTAAAATCTGCTGGTTTGAAGCCCAGGGAATACGAAGCTCCAAATTTGCCAGCTGCGCCCAATCAAGATTGTTTGGTGGTGGATGCCATATTTGGATCTGGTCTTTCCAGAAAATTGGAAGGTTGGCTATCAGACGTGGTAACTGAGATAAATAGTTGGGAAACTAAAGTGGTGTCCATCGACATTCCTTCTGGTATGTTTGCAGATTCCGAACAAGATAATGCGGCTACAGTCAAAGCAGATTTAACATTGACATTTCAGGCGTCAAAGTTTAATTTCTTAATGCCGGATTCTGGATCTAAGTCAGGTGAAATCATCACATTAGATATTGGTTTACATCAGGATTTTATTGACAGTGTAGATACACATATGTTCTTGGTTGAGCCTGAGGACATTTCGGCTTTATTACCACCGAGACCCAAATTCTCTCACAAAGGATCTTTTGGACATGCCATGCTCATGGCAGGCAGCTTAGGTAAGGTGGGTGCTGCCGTGCTTGCATCAAAATCCTGTCTTAGATCCGGTGTAGGTTTATTGACAAATTATGTTCCTGCTGACGCAATTTCCATTCTTCAAACAGCAGTCCCTGAAGCGATGTGTCTTGTTGCTGAACATAGGGAACATTTATCTGGATTTCCCAAAACAACTGCTTATTCTGCCATTGGAATTGGCCCGGGGATTGGGTTGCATGAAGACACCGTAAGGTGCTTCAAACAATTGATCCAAGAGTATAAAAATCCTTTGGTCATTGATGCCGATGCTATAAATATCCTTGCTACACATCTCACGTGGATGGATTTTATTCCCGCGCGTTCAATCCTAACTCCACATCCGGGAGAATTTGATCGGCTGGCAGGAAAAAAAATGTCAGCTCATGAGAGAGTTCAAAAACAAATGGAATTGTCTACTCGTTTTGGTATCTATATTTTGTTAAAAGGAGCGCATTCATCGTTGAGTACACCTGAAGGTAAGGTGTTTTTTAATGTAACCGGAAATCCAGGTATGTCCACGGCAGGTAGCGGTGATGTATTGACGGGAATAATTACGGGTCTTTTAGCTCAGGGTTTAGGTTCGTTGAGTGCTGCCTTGGCTGGAATGTACATTCATGGACTTGCAGGGGACCTAGCTGCTGAAAAGTTATCCATGCGATCGTTGATATCAGGTGATATTATTGACCATCTTCCCGATGCTTACAAATGGTTAATGCAATACTGATTAAAGATCTATTTCCCCCAATCCTTGTCTGACAATTTCTGGATTGTTTCCGGTACAATCCACCACCGTGGATGCTTCTATTCCACCAAAACCGCCATCAATCACAATATCTACCAATGTTTTATACTGCTCATGAAGTAGTTCGGGGTCTGTAATGTATTCGATGATTTCATCATCATTGTGAATGGATGATGAAATGAGAGGCCAATCAGTCAAGGAAGTAATGGCTTGAACGATATTGTTGTCAGGCACTCTGATGCCTATGGTCTTTTTATTTTTTCGAAAAAGTTTGGGTACGTTATTACTGGCATTCAGAATAAATGTGAACGGGCCCGGAAGTGCTCCTTTCATCAGTCTAAATAAGGAATTTGAAATGGGTGCTGAATAATCAGCCAATGTGCTGAGATCATTACATACAATTGAAAAATCTGCTTTTTCAGGTTTGATCCCCCGCAAGCGTGCAATTTTTTCTACGCCTTTTTTATTATTGAGTAAACACCCTAATGCGTATACAGTGTCCGTTGGATAAATGATAATTCCACCCTTGTTTAAGCAATCAACAACTTTTGATAATCCTCGTTCGGAAGGATTTTCCGGATGAATAGAGATGAGCACTACTCTTATTTGTTGCTCGCATGATCAGCCAGGAATTGTTCCAAACCAATGTCGGTTAAAGGGTGTTTAAGCAATCCTGAAATAACTTTTAACGGACAAGTAGCTACATCTGCACCAATTTCAGCACATTTAACCAGGTGCATGGTGTGACGAATAGATGCTGCCAGGATTTGAGTTTCGAACATGTAATTGTCGTAAATCAATCTCATTTGCTCAATCAAGGAAAGGCCATCCGTAGAATTATCATCTAATCTGCCAAGAAAAGGTGATACGTAAGTAGCTCCGGCTTTAGCGGCAAGTATGGCTTGTCCTGGAGAAAAAACCAACGTACAATTGGTTTTGATACCGTTTTGTGAAAAATATCGAATGGCTTTGATGCCATCTTTGATCATGGGAACTTTCACTACAATTTGTTCATGCAATCCAGCCAGTGCTTCTCCTTCTCGGATAATTCCATCATAATCTGTTGCAATCACTTCAGCACTTACGTCACCGTCTACAATATTGCAAATTTCTTTGTACAAATTATTGACGTTATCATCACCATGAATACCCTCTTTTGCCATGAGTGATGGATTGGTGGTTACACCATCCAGTACACCAAGGTCTTGTGCTTCTTTTATTTGATCAAGATTTGCGGTATCGATAAAAAATTTCATGTGAAGAGGGTTAAATTTCGAGTAAAAATAATAGTGAAGAAACGATATTCAAAGTATGGATAAATAAAAAATGGGTAAGCTACTTATATCGCACCGCTACAACCGTCTACCCTTGCTCTGTTCCCAGCCTGGGGGAGTTCAACAGGAGCTGGTCGTATAAGACTTACCCACTGCAAAAGTAGTAATATTCGGGTAAAATAAACGAAAGGTTAGATTGAATTTTTATCCCTCTGAACGGATTTCCCTATATTTGTCCACCTCAAAAGAATGACTTTGAAAAATCCTGTAAACTTGGTTTCGTATGCACTGAATTATGGTGCTTTGGTAGGTATCTCTTTGTGTTTACTTGCATACCTTTCATATACTTCATCATTAGCAGTTTGGGTGCTGCTTTTCATGTTATCATTCCTGGTTTATTTTGTGACCATTCCTGTTTTATTGAGAAGATTTAGAAACGGCGTATTGGAAGGTTACATTACATTTTCAAAAGCGTTTTCATTTACGGGTCTGATGGTAGTGGGTTCTACATTCGTATTGTCCTTTTTCAATTATGCCTACTTTGCCTGGATCAACCCACTTTGGTATGAAGAAAGAAGAGAGACATTTGAACTCATGTTGTATGAAGCACAATATCCTGATGATCAAATTGCCAAAAGTCTTGGAGAATTAGAAAAGGCATTTGATCCAATGACCATGGGAATTACCACTTTTTTTTGGTTTTCATTGCTAGGTGTTATTATTGGATTGATAACATCCGGGGTATTGCAGAAGAAACCTTCAATATTTGATGCTGAAGAATGAGTGATCTTCAAATTTCCGTAGTTATTCCTTTGTTCAATGAGGAAGAGTCGCTTGGAGAATTATCCGAATGGATTCAAAAGGTGATGGATAAAAACAATTTCAGCTATGAAATTGTGTTCATTGATGATGGAAGTACAGATAATTCCTGGAATATTATTGAGCAGCTCAGGCAGCAAAATCAACATATTAAGGGGATTAAGTTCAAGCGAAATTATGGTAAGTCACCTGCCTTATATGTTGGATTTGAAAAGGCGAATGGAAAAGTAGTGATTACCATGGACGCCGATTTGCAAGATTGTCCTGACGAAATCCCTGAGTTGTATGACTTAATCACCAAAGATGGATATGATTTAATTTCAGGATGGAAAAAGGTTCGGCATGATCCGGTATCGAAAACCATTCCTACCAAATTATTCAATTGGGCCACTTGTCGAGTCAGCGGGTTGAAACTACATGACTTCAATTGTGGACTTAAGGCATATAAAAAAGAAGTAGTTAAGAACATTGAAATTTATGGGGAAATGCACAGGTATATTCCTGTGATTGCCAATTGGGCTGGATTTACCAATATTGGTGAAAAACCTGTTCAACATCAAGCTCGAAAATATGGGAAAACCAAGTTCGGCTTAGAGCGATTTGTCAATGGTTTTCTGGATTTACTATTGATTACATTCATTTCAAGATTTGGAAAAAAACCCATGCACTTTTTTGGTCCACTTGGTGTTCTTGTATTGCTCATAGGAGGGGGGATTGCCATGGGGCTTATCATCTCCAAACTTTATGCCATCAGCACGGGTGCTGAATACAGAGATGTGGTTGATCAGCCGTTGTTTTACCTCGCCTTGATTTCAATGATTGCAGGAATTCAGTTTTTTATGGCAGGTTTTCTAGGAGAATTATTGGTCAGAAACAGTTCTTCAAGAAACAATTATTTGGTTGAATCAACGCTGGATTGATTCAATATTGCCAGGGCATAATTGTGCCAACTAAGCTTTTCTGTTGTTGCCGCTACATTATTTCTGTCAATGGGATGTTCCAAAGATTTTAACATAACATCAGCCATGGAGTCTACATCTTCAGGTGTTGCCAAATACCCATTAAATCCATCTTTGACGGTTTCAGGAAAATGTCCCACCGCAGTGGCTAGTATAGGAAGCTTAAAGTTGTAACTCAACGATTCAATGCCTGAAGGTGTGGCATATTCATAAAACAAGATTACATTATCGCTTACCTGAAAATACTTATTTACATCTTCATTTGGAATGAACTGATTCACCACCATAGTTTTGTCCTGAAGATTTAAAGACTGAATCAATTCAAGCGGATTGTAATTTTTCTCATCATCCTTTTTGCGGATTAAGATTTTTTTGGCCAATCCAAAAACCGCATTTTTAATTTTGGTTGATAATTTCGAGTTGTCAAGTGTGTTCCAAAATGATTCTCCGCAAATCAAAAAGGATACATCATTTCTGGTTTTACTCACTTTTTCAAAAGCAGCAATAGCGTTGTGCAACCCTTTGTACTTTCGAATGAAACCAAAATAAAGGAAAACGTATTTATTTAGTCCATTTTCATTCTTAAATGCCTCAACATCAAATGATTCGTCAACCTGAAACAAATCATATACCGGGTGATATAATTTGATCACCGAGGTTTTATCCGTTGATCTGACTCCTTCTTCTGTGAGATGAAAATGCTTTTTAGGAAACAGTGTTTTTAATTCATCAAATGTTTTCAGTGCATGCACAACATAAGAATGGGCAGGTGAAATACCATATTTGGTAAATACCTTGTCTAGTTTGCTGTTTTCTTTTTGAATTACGAAGTGAAGATCAAAAATGATTTCGCAATTTGAAATACTCTTCAGTTTTCTGGCAATCCAACCAAGCGGAATACCTTGAATGGCAATGGCCCATTGAAAAATGACAATATCTGGATTGAGTTGTTGGATGTATTTGGCCGTTTTATTCCAGGTTGCGGGATTATTGTAATTGGTCAGGTATGTTGTTTGAATTCCCGTATCCTTTAACAGATCAGCTTTGCTTTGGTCATCTTTAAATGCACGTGGAATAATGGAAGGATATTGGTGTGTCCAGGATACAATGTGCACCTCCGTATCGTCAATTTTATCAAATGACTTAGCTAATGAAGTATTGTAATTGGAGATGCCTCCTTTGAATATTGGCCCGGGTCCAAAACAGACGATTCGTCTCATAAATCAGCTAGCAAGGTGTTTTTCGTACACTCTCCGCATACCTTCTTCAATGGATATTTTTGCTTCCCATCCCAATGTTTCTTTTACAAAATCCATATTACAATAACGCGAATGTACGCCAACTGGTTTGTCCAACAAGGTTTTTATATCAGGTGAATAACCGGCAAATTTGGTGAACACTTCTATCAATTCAAGAAAGGAAGTCAATTTTCCCATTCCAATATTGATGGCTGTTCCATCACTAATTTTGTCCATGGCCAATAAAGTGCAATCCAGCACATCATCAATATGTACAAAATCCCGTCCTTGTTTTCCTGTTCCCCAAACTTCAAATGGGTTTTCTTTTCTTGCTGCCCTGGCTGCAATGGCCGGAACAGGATATGTTAAATCCTGATCTTCACCGTACCCTGAAAAAGGTCGTATGCAAACCACCGATACGCCATAGTGCTGCGCTGCTATTTTGGCAAGGTATTCGCCCGTCAGCTTAGACCATCCATATGTCATGTCGGGTTGCCCCATATTGTTAAAATCAATATCCGATTCGCTCAAGGCAATAGCATAAGAATCGGTTTGCAAATTGACGGGATATGCAGCACTTGAACTTGGATACAATACACGCTTTGGTGGGTACTTACATACCCAGTAAAAAAATTCAGCATCAATGGATAAATCAAGAGCTACCATCATTGGATCTCCATCAATTTTAGCTCGTCCTCCCACTATTGCTGCAAAGTGAAAAACATCCGTGTATTCTTCAATATCAAGTTGGTAATCTGTTTTTAGAAATGAAGGGTTGGCAATAACCTTTCTCAAAAAATCGCGAAAGTCTCCCTGAATGTAAATCAATCTTTCATCTTCACCATAAATTTGAATATCGTTCACAGTCCTGTTGAGCGGAACATTGATCCATTTGTCAGGATGAACACCTACTGACAAGTCATCAATAAAAACAATTCGATCAGATGTACTGTTGTACAATCGATTTACCATATTTCTTCCTACAAATCCACAACCTCCGGAAACAAGATGATTTTTCATACTCAATTGATTATTGGTTATTTTAAGGCCAAACAGGCGCCGAATTTCGACATTTTTTTTAAAACTGACACGGCTTAATTATTTCGTAATTTTGCACTATGAGAAGCGTATTCAGCAAGTTAATACTATTGTTGTCGATCTTTCCCATGATGCTTGTGTCCCAAGTATCAGATGAAAAGGTGAATCAGGTTGATGCAAAGGGGATGAAGCAAGGAATTTGGAAAAAATATCATCCCGGAGATTCGGTATTGCGTTATTCAGGGAGATTTATAGACAATGTACCGGTGGATACCTTCCTGTATTATTATCCAACAGGAGAAATGCAATCTCAGGTGGTTCATGTTAATGGAAAAGAATCTTACGCAAGTACATGGCACAAGAACGGAAATCTAATGGCCACAGGTAGTTACTTTGGGCAACTGAAGGACAGTACCTGGAAATTCTTTGATCAGGCTGGAATATTGCGTTCTGAAGAGAATTATATCGAAGGAAAGCGTTACGGGATTTGGAAGAGCTATTTTTATGATGGGAAAATTCTAGAAGTACAGGAATGGGAAAATGATGTGGAAAGTGGGCCATATAAGCGATATCACCACAATGGTAAGGTTGAACGGACGGCTAACTATTTATTGGGAGCTTTAGAAGGTGAAGTTATTGATTATCATGACAATGGAAATGTGCGTCAACAAGGACAGTATTACCATGACGTAAAACAAGGCGTTTGGAAACACTATGATGAAAACGGTGAATTGTTGACTGAAATTACCTATGTGAATGGAAGACCTCAGAATGTTCCTGAAAGAATAGAACAGGGAGATACAACCAACTGGTTCCGAAAAGATGTTTATACCGAATCAGATTTCTTACCTGATTATTCTAAGATTCCGACAAAAGAAGAAGAAGGCAAAAAGAAAAAGAAAGATCGAAAATGAAAAAGGACAAGGTACTTGTTGCAATGAGTGGAGGGCTCGACAGTTCGGTTACAGCCATGTTGCTACATGAGCAGGGATATGAAGTGGTAGGTGTTACCATGAAAACTTGGGACTATGCCAGTTCAGGTGGTACCAAAAAAACCACAGGTTGTTGCAGTTTGGATGACATCAATGACGCTAGAACGCTTGCTGTGAATATGGGCTTTCATCACATGATCATTGATATAAGAGAGGAATTTGGAGACGCCATCATTGACAATTTTGTTAGCGAATATATTGCTGGAAGAACGCCAAATCCTTGTGTTTTATGTAATACGCACATAAAATGGGATGCGTTGTTGCGACGTGCGGATCAATTGGGATGTAAGTATATTGCCACTGGGCACTATGCCAACATTAAATTTGAAGATGGCCGGTATTTTGTAACCAAAGGATTGGATGTTGCTAAAGATCAATCGTATGTATTGTGGGGCTTGAGCCAGGAAAGTCTGTCTCGAACCATGTTTCCTTTAGGTGGCTATACCAAAGACAAGATTCGTGAAATGGCATTGGAAAGGGGGTATGAGGAATTTGTAAAGAAAAGTGAGAGTTACGAAATATGTTTTGTTCCAGACAATGATTATAGGGGGTTTTTGAAAAGAAAAGTGGACGGCTTGGAAGAGCAAGTAGCCGGAGGGAATTTTGTTGATGCTCAAGGCAATGTTCTGGGAAAACACCAAGGATATCCTTTTTATACCATTGGTCAAAGAAAAGGTCTTGAAATAGCCATGGGTGAACCTATGTACGTATTGGAGATTCGAGCAAACACAAATGAAGTGGTGCTGGGCAAAAAAGAAGAACTTCAAAAAACAGAAATGGTTGTAAAAGAGCCCAATTTGATGAAGTATTCGTCATTAAAAAAATCGCAACCTTTTTTGACAAAAATCCGTTATAAAGACAAAGGAACAATGGCTGAAGTCACCCCTTACGAAGATGGTCTAAAAGTGTCTTTTATGGGTGCAGTCAACGCTATTGCTCCAGGTCAATCGGCCGCTTTCTACGAAGATGATGACTTAGTAGGAGGAGGATTTATTTCTATTCAATGAATGGGCGCATATGCATATTACTGATGATTGCTGCGGGATTGGGTTCTTGCAAGAAATCAGATGATCCCATTCCAGATATGGGATATGATTTCTTCCCGATTGAACAAGGTTCATATATTGACTATTCCGTTGAGTACATTACATATGATGATTTTCAAGATCCGGTGAAAATAGATACCTCAAATTATTGGATAAGAGAAGTGCAGGATACATCGTTTCTGGATAATGAAGGTCGTTTGTCGTATGCGTTATTGAGGTACCGTAAAGACAGTTTGAATGGGAGCTGGAATTTGGAACGCAGATGGTATTTTACGCAACTGGCAGATCGCTTGGAACGTGTTGAAGAAAATATTCGCACCATTCATTTATCTTATCCTGTGCGTTCAGGGAGAATTTGGGATGGTAACTTGTACAATGAAAAAGATGAGGTGTTGTTCAATACGGCACAATTGGGATTTCAAACGGAACTAAATGGTCAGGTATACAATAATTGTTGCAAGAACATTCACGAAAACAATATCAACTTGATTGAAAGGCAATATGGAGAAGAAGTATATGGCTTTGGAATTGGAATGATATCTAAAGAACAAGTTGATTTAAAAACCAGCTTTGAAGGTGAAATTCAAAGTGGATTTGAGTTGCGAATGAAAATTGTTGAACATGGGGTTCTCTAGGATCATATTGATTTGTTTGATGATGATTGGCTTGTGCAACGCTGTGAAAAGCCAGGAATTTCTATATCGCATATACTTCACGGATAAAATTGGCAACCTGAGGAGTAGTGATGCTGAATTTTTGAGTGATAGAGCCTTGGCTAGACGAGCGCATCACAACATTGAATTGGATAGTACAGATTACCCCATTAGCCCGGATTATCTTTCGCACATTTTATCACTTGAAAAGGTGACTTATAAAACGCATTCAAAATGGTTCAATAGGGTAGTAGTGGCCATTGAGGATACCAGTGTCAACAGCAAAATCAAAAATTTCAGATTCGTACGAAAAATTGAGAAGATACCTGGTTCAGGTGTAAAGAATGCGTCCTCATTAAATCATAACAAAACCTTAGATACAACAACTTCTCAACTTGGTGTAACGACTTCAACGCTGCTCAATTTTCCTCAAAACGACATTATTAATGTTGATTTCCTTCATGAAAGAAATTATCTGGGCGAAGGTATTCGAATAGCGGTCATTGATGCTGGTTTTACAGGTGCTAATCAAATGACTTCTCTTCAGCATATGTATGCCAATAATAGAGTTGTTGATGAATATGATTTTGTGGATAATGATAACTACGTGTACCATAGAAGTGTACATGGAACATTTGTTTGGTCCGTTATGGCCGGCATCATCGAAAATGAATACATGGGCATTGCACCTTATGCGGAATATTTGTTGTTGCGTTCGGAAGAATCTGGTTCAGAATCCATCATAGAGGAGGATTTTTGGATTGCAGCTGCGGAATTTGCGGATAGTGCCGGAGCTGATATTTTGAATACTTCATTGGGCTACACACAATTTGATGATTCTTTACAAGATCATTCTTATGAAGATTTAGATGGGGCAACAACACCAATCACATTGGGTGCAGAAATGGCATCGGCCAAAGGAATTTTGGTAGTCAATAGTGCAGGAAATTTAGGTGCAGTGGATTGGAGATTTGTAAGTCCACCCGCGGATGGGCCAAACGTACTGACGGTTGGATCCGTAGATCTTGAAAAAGAAGTATCGGGTTTCAGTTCCAGAGGTCCAAGTGCTGATGGCAGAATCAAACCTAATGTTGTAACACCCGGTCAAGGAGTGGCCATTATCAATACGCAAGATGAAGTGGTAAATGGAAGTGGCACATCTTTTTCTTCCCCCATATTAGCAGCAGCTGCTGCTTGCTTAATGCAGGCCTTGCCTAATGCCACCAAAGACGATATTTTTGAAGCCATTGAAACCAGCTCGGATAAATTTCTGGAACCAAATAACGATCATGGTTTTGGCATTCCAAATTTTGCCGTTGCCTACCTATTGCTTTCAAGTGAGGAGAATAAAATAGAAAGTTCCTCCATAACCCTCTTTCCAAATCCATTTGTTGATTTAGTGAATATATATTTAAACGTTGCTCAGGATCAGGTAGTGGAAATACGTCTGGTGGATATTACCGGTAAGGTGATCTATACACACAATCAACAACTGACTAAGGGGGATAATCAATTGATTGAATTAGATGCAGTTGGCAATTCCTTAAAGCAAGGCATGTATTTTATGGAAATCTACGCAAATGATGAGGCAGTTGTGAAGAAGCTCATCAAATCTTGATGTTATCGTATTTTGACCTTGAACAATTCCTGATCTTCCAAATATCCTTTTAATTCATCTCCTGCTTTCACTTGGCCAACACCTTTAGGAGTTCCGGTGAATATAAGGTCACCAATTTTTAAAGTAAAATACTTTGAAGCTTCGGCAATTAATTGGTTCACATGAAATATCATATCCGAAGTATTGCCTTGTTGCAGCGTTTCACCATTCACAGTCAAATGAAAGTTCAATTGGCCTATATCGGTGCCTTTCTCCAAATCCACCAGTTTTCCCAATACGGCGGAACCGTCAAATGCCTTAGCTTTTTCCCATGGATGACCATCTTCTTTCAGTTGACTTTGCTTATCCCGGGCAGTGAAATCCAATCCTACAGAAATCTGGTTGTAGTATTTATGGGCATACTTTTCAGCAATATTTTTTCCCAATCGATTGATTCTAACCACTAGTTCTATCTCATGATGAACATTTTCCGTAAAGTCAGGAATGAAAAAAGGTTGGCCTTTGATGAGCAAAGCACTGTCTGGCTTAATGAAAAGCAAGGGCTCTTTAGGAGTCTTATTTTTTAACTCCGAAATATGATCGTGATAGTTTCTGCCAACGCAAATGATTTTCACGGACTACTGATTAAATGATCGCAACTTGATTTTGGTAATCACTTTTTTGGTGTACAAAGGAAAATCTCCATTCATCATCCAATTGTAATAAGAAGGTTCTTTTTCAAATACATCACTTACCAATTTACCTTTGTGTTTACCAAAGTTAAATACCTCTGCATTGTTCTTGTTGTAAACAATGCGCCCCATTAAATCGGCATTTTTATTTCTGGAAGAAAATTCATGCAGGAAATCGACTTCGGGCTGCAATGATTCGTATTTATTTAACTGAGCTTCAAGCACTTCCACTGTTGCTTTAATGTCATACTCAGCACTATGCGCCTTATCCAGCTCTTTATTGCAATAGAACAAATATGCAGCAGACAATGTACGCTGTTCCATTTTGTGAAAGATGTTTTGTACATCAATCATTTTACGATTTTCTACATCGAAATCAATGTCGGCTCGTAAAAACTCTTCTACCAGTAATGGAATATCAAATTTATTGGAGTTATATCCACCTAAATCGCTATTGCCTATGAATTGCAGTAATTCATGGGACAATTCCTTAAAGGTTGGTTTGTCCTTTACATCCTTGTCGTAAATTCCGTGTATTTCCGATGTTTCAGACGGTATAGGTACGGTAGGGTTGACAAGCTTAGTCAGGGAAGATTGACTTCCGTTTGTTTCAATTTTCAGTAACGAGATTTCGACAATTCTGTCTGAAGCAACATTGATACCCGTGGTTTCTAAATCAAAAAATGTAATTGGACGGGTAAGTTTCAGATTCATTTCTGAATGATAAATTCTTTCAACTGGAATTCCTTAAAATCACTTTTTCCTTTGACAATGATATCTTCCATCAGATTTTGATATCCGTCAGCATCAATAATGATATTGTAGCTGCCTGGAGCAAGAGGAATAATGATGTTTCCGTTATTCGGATCGGGGATGAAATTACCAATTTCTTCTTCTGTTCGGTTGTCTGTGACAATAATAAATGCATTTTTTACCACGTTTTCGGTATTGGCTTGTCTTATTTTGCATTTAAAGACAGTCTGACGAGGATCTTCATCCAAAAATTTAATACTGTAAATGTCAAGATTACCTTTAGAATCAGGACGCCACCTTGAAGTGTAAGCGTATTTTTGATCCTTGGTAAATGTGATTGAAAGTTCGTCGTCAGGTGTATTGATTGGGAAACCTAGATTTTTAGGTTGCGTCCACGTGTTTTTATCAGGGTCCCAAGTGGATTCAAATAAATCATATCCACCTATACTATTGTGTCCGTTGGAAGCAAAGTACATGGTCTTTCCATCATAAAATAGATTCGGAAAATCTTCATCTTCAGCCGTGTTGATCTTGTCACCAAGGTTTTGTGGTTTTGCCCAATTTCCGGTTGGCAATTTGCGCGTCATGTAAATATCTTTACCACCATATCCGCCAGGTCTTGAGCTTACAAAAAACAATGTTTTTTCATCAACAGAGGCTGTAGCCGAACTTTCAAAATGTTCAGAGTTGATGACATCTTCGAACCTCTTTTTCGCTTCGTATTCTCCTTCTTTGAAGTCAGAATAATAAATATCTCCGAATTCTTTAATGTTATCCATATACACGAATAATCGGTCACCATCTGCTGACATTCCAACAACTTGTTCATCCAATGGTGTATTTAATGGTTTGCCAGGATTGTATGAAGTTTGAAATTCTCCTTCAACTACTCGGGAAATCCAAATGTCAGAAGGATAGAACCCATCGAATTCTAATCTTGCCTGTACATTCTTTTTACGTCGCGAAGTATATACCAACAAGGATTCATTTGCGGATATAAATGGGTAATAATCCGGATGTTCTGTATTAATCTTATCACCAAGATTTTCAAATTCAACGTTGACCGGAGCATCAACCAATTTTCTGGCATTGTCAACCATATCTAATCTTCTGGAAACTTGTGCCATGTAATTGCCGTTGCCCGCATTTTTGTATTCCTGATAAGCAGCACTTGACATGTCGTAATCATAAGCAAACAGATATGCTGTTCCAAGGTGATAATACGCGTCAGGATCTTTAATTCCCGCAGCAATTGATCTTTCAAGGTATTTTACCGCTTCTTTTTTATTTCCAGCAATGTTCAGTATACAATATCCGGCGCCATAATTAGCAACCGCATTGGTGGTATCCTTATCAGCAATACGCTTGTATATTTTTTTTGCGGCAATGTAATTTCCATCCTGTACATGCTTTTGAGCAACTTTCAGGATTTCAGACTGACCTACGGTAATTGTTGTGAATAGGACACAAAGGCCAAAGATGATAAAGCGTTTCATAGGTTTCGGAAAAAATCGAATTTACATCATCTATATCAAAAATGCTGCCATTATTTGACAATCACCTTGACATATTGATATTTCTCGTATTCTTTTCGATTAGAGACGGCGTCGTTTTTGTATTCAGGACCGCGTACCAAAGTACTCATGGTAGCGAAATACGCTTCAGTGGATCCTAAATTACGATCGCTAAGTTTTTGTTGTAACAACTTCTTCGCTGATTCAGCTCTTCTTTTTGTCAATGCCTCATTGGTTCCAAATTTTGTAGTTGGAACTTTTGACGCACAAGATTCAACTTGAATAGTCACTTTTCCTCGAGCTTTAATCATTGTCACCACATCCTCAACAAAGGTTTTAAATCTGGCATTGTTGAAGTTGATGTCTGTTTGATTGTAAGCAAAGAATTGCTCAAATGAAGTTTCTTCTTTTGCGGCAATAGCAGCAGGTGTGGAAGTTGGTTTAACTTCTTTTGGTTCTTCTTTTTTCGTATCTCCTGCACCAGCAGTAGCGGCAGCAGCACCTCCTGCAGCAGCGGCTGCTCCTGCACCTGTATTCGTTTCCGCAACAGGTTCTTTAGCTGCATCTGGAGTTTTAGTGTCTTCAGCCGGTTTAGTTTCTTTCTTCACATCAATCGGCTCCATTTTCTGATTTGGATCGTTGAAATCAATTGGGCCCAAATCAATTGCTTTTTTGATTTCCTGATAAGCTGAGTTCTCAGGAACGAATATGTCGTCTTCAAAGTATACTTTTTCTCCAGCCTCATAACTCAAGTGGTAGTCGCTTCCTGGAGGTATAATAATGGTAAATTTCTTATCTCGGGCTCTAGGCTTATAAATTCCAACCGTTTCACCCGTTTCATTGTCCGTTACATTTACAACAAGGTCTGTAGGTATTTCTGAGCCATCAGAAGCTACCATTTGTCCAACCAAAAGAGTAAGTGGTTTTTCTTTGAAACCCAACATGTTTAATACATAAACATCTTTCTCTCCGAATCCACCTTCCTGAATGGAGCTGAAATATCCTCTTTTTCCATCCGTAGACACCACAAAGAAAATATCATCATCAGTGGTGTTAACAGGATAACCTAAGTTTTGTGGTTTACCCCATTTTCCTTCATCATCCATTTCCGAATAAAAAATATCATATCCACCGATACTTTTGTGTCCTTCAGATGAGAAGTACATTGTTTTTCCATCAGGATGGATGAATACTCCATCTTCATTAAAAGGGGTATTGATGGTAGTAGACATACGTTGAGCAAGTGCCCAGTCTCCTGTAGGTAATTTATTACAGAAATAGATGTCCTTAGATTCGTATTTCTCATGAGCTTTATCAGGAAATACCAAACTTCCCTTTCTGTCACTTACAAAGTATAATTTTTGACCATCAGGACTTACTGCCGCATGCGTTTCTCTTTCTTCTGAATTGATATCAGACCCCATTTTTGTAGGTTCTCCCCATTCACCCTGATCATTTATTGTACTTAGGTAGATGTCACCTTTACCATTTTCACCACCTCTGTATATGAACAACATGGTACCATCTGCTGAAATACTCATGGTTGCTTCGTGATCACTTCCAGAAATGTTTAGCAATTCTGGCTCACCCCAAAGGTCTTCGTCATCTTTATAAGACACATAAATGTCTTCATAGAAAGATCCATCGTTAGGGTCACGTGCATATAAGTTAGAACTATCCGTTCTCAATCTTTTTGAGGTAAAATATAATGCTGATTCATCAACAGAAATCACAGGAGAGTATTCTGGGTATTCTGTATTAATCAATTCTCCAAGGTTGTATGACTTCACATCAATTGGATTTGTCATAGCCTCCTTGGCATTGTTACACATTTCAATTTGATTATCCGTCTTGGCATAATATTCATGCTTTTCGGTAATCAGGCTTTTAAATTCGTTGTAATACTCAATTGCCTTGTCAATTTCATAATGAATGTGGTACGACCTCGCAATGTGGTAATAGGTAATCAGTGGCGCAGATTCTTCATTTGGACTAAACGGATCATATGAAGAAGTGGTCTTAACAATAGCCTTTTGTAGATAGGGTAAAGCTTTCTTCCTATCATTTGGCATCTGCAAATAACAGAAACCTACTTTGAAGTTAACATTGGCATTTTCCGGTTCCTGTTCGATGAGTTTAAGCCAAATATCCAGTGCCACAGGATAATTGAACTCCTCCATCAACCTACTTGCTTCGATAAATGAACTACGGAAATTTTCATCCTTTTCCTGAGCGAATGCGGACACGGCAAGAAACAGGGAAAATGTTATTGCAAATAAGCGTTTCATGTAACTGTTAGTATATTTCTGTGGACTTGCAAATATATTTTATTAGCGCAAATAAAAAAAATACTTGGAACTTATTGGAATAATTAATCGTCTTTTTAAAATTCTTTTTTCGGATCAAATGATTCCAAATGGTCCGCAAGTTGTCGAATGAAGCTCCCACCAAGGGCTCCATCAACTACTCTATGGTCATAAGACATGGATAAAAACATCATATGTCGAATGCCAATGGTATCACCATAAGGTGTTTCTATGACCGCAGGCTTTTTTCGTATAGCTCCAAGCGCTAAAATTGCCACTTGAGGTTGGTTAATTATGGGCGTTCCCATTACGTTTCCGAAGGTACCTACATTCGTTACCGTAAATGTACCTCCTTGAATTTCATCCGGCTGCAATGCATTGTTTCTAGCTCGATTAGCCAAATCATTTACAGATTTAGTCAATCCCAGCAGATTCATTCTATCGGCATTTCTAATCACCGGAACAATCAAATTTCCTGAAGGAAGGGCCGTTGCCATGCCTAAATTGATATTTCTGTGTTTGATGATTTGGCCTTTTTCCATGTCAACAGACACGTTGATCATGGGCATTTCTTTAATGGTTCTTGCAATTTGCTCAAAAAAGATGGGAGTATAGGTAATTTTCTCACCTTCTCTTTCCTGAAATTGGCGCTTATTCTGCTCTCTCCACATGACAATATTGGTCACATCCACTTCAACCATAGATGTAACGTGTGGAGATGTATGTTTCGAATTGACCATGTGATCTGCGATCAACTTTCGCATTCGGTCCATTTCTATGATCTCATCACCGTCTTGAACAGAAATATTCACAGGTTGAGTTGGTGGTTTCGCTGCAACAGGAGTTTGAACGGTTTGTGCTTCCACAGGTTGGGCATGTCCATTCGAACCTCTGCTTGACAAGTAATTTTTGATGTCTTTTTTCGTCACTCTACCATTCAGACCACTTCCCGAGATTTGTTCAAGCTCTTCAATACCTACATTTTCTTGTTCTGCAATGCTTCTTACTAAAGGAGAATAAAACCGCCCACTGTCAGCAGTTCTTGGTATACCGGATGCTGAATCGGAAGATACAACGGTTGCCGCTTCAACAGGAACGGCTTCTTTGACTTCTTCCACAACTGGAGCAGCTGATTCTTTTTGTTCAACAGGAGCACTTGATCCTCCTTCGGTTTCCAATTCTGCAATGGTCTGACCTACCTGAACTACATCATCTTCAGCAAATAATTTCTTCGATAATATCCCTTCTTCAGGAGATGGAATTTCCGAGTCAACCTTATCAGTCGCAATTTCTAGTATCGGTTCATCCAATTCTACCTTTTCTCCTTCTTCTTTTAGCCATCGAATGATGGTAGCTTCTGCTACACTTTCACCCATTTTAGGCATTACAATGTCAATTTTTCCCATACCTTGAAATTTTGAGGCACAAAGGTAATTGTTTTCGATTTGAGATACTAGAAAATCTAAGCTTTGTTGAAAATATCCCGGTCTAGCTTTTATCTAAATCTTGAATTCGCCTAGTTAGGATTTCTACATCCAGGGAAATAGAATAATTGTGAGCATAATATTTCCAAGGTTCTACATTCAAAATGGAAATATTCATATTCTCTTTGGAGGGTGTTATTATTCCTGGAATCGAAATAGAAGAATTGCCATCTTGTTCTTTCATATCGAATCCAATGAATGACTTTTTTCCAAATAAAACAGCAAAAAGATTGGAAATGAAGTTCATCCTTTTCTTATAGAAGAATAAGGTTATCGGAGTAGTGATAAGAAAAATGATGGCCACCAAGAAGTCAAAGGTTTTCTTTTTTCTCTGATTTTGAGGCAGCATGACTGAATAGGTTTCGCTCAAATAATACTCGCCTGAATTTTCATTTGAACTACTTCCAATGATATAGTCACTTGAGGGTTGTGCAATCTTAAATGAAACGATATCTCGAAACGGTGATTGTATTAAGGAAATTATGCTACCCGGAGATAAGTTCTTATTACAAAAAACGATTTCATTTATATGGTATACCTGGCAAATATCTGAAAGCTGATAAAGGAATGCATCATGTTTTTGAATTTCGTCAAAGTCATTGTCAGGCTTAACCGAGATGGCTTTCTCAACAGGAATGTAAGATTCAGATAATATGCGTTGAATTCTGTCAAATTCTGTTTGGTCGCCAACAACGGCCATTTTTTTCTTTTTGTTATCATCCAAAGGAAACCAACCGGCTAAGTTCAAAGCGAACCTCAATAAAGGAAGAAGCATCCAAGTGACAAGGATTTGCGCTAATATCACTGCACGAGAAAATCGCAGCGTTTCATTGAGCAGGGCATAAGATATCAATAACAAAATGCTTCCGGTTAATAACCCCTGAAACAAATTCAACATTCTATTGGGTCGGTTATAACCTCCATAGAAATAAATACTCGTTAGCCATACAATTACAATTGCAGGGAAAGCATATGTACTTACTTCTTCGGGAAAATAGTCCTCCATGGAAAGGTAATAATCTTCATACCATTCCTTGCTCATCAACAAAATGAAAAAGATGAGCAATGCATCCAACAGAGGCAGGTAAAAGCGTTTGACAAACCGAGAAATGATGGCCGCAAAGGCGCGCAAATAAATGGCGAGATTGATAATAAATGAAAATATTCTCGCGTTTTTTCCGGAAAAATGCTTTTTGGCAAAAATGACCATGGCGCGATAAAAAACGAAAACGTAGTTAACGCTACTTTTTTTGGTGCTTTCACCTTTATAATGGATAATGGTTGTCTCAGGAAAATACACATTGCGATAACCTGCCTGAATGATTCGCCAGGAGAGATCAATATCTTCACCATACATAAAGAAATCTTCATCCAGCCCACCTATCTTGTCAATTACGGACATCCGCAAAAACATGCAAGCGCCTGAAAGGATTTCAATGTCTGCAACAGAGAATTCATCAAGATGTCCCAAATGATAAGCACTGAACTTTTTTGATTTCGGAAACAATCGAGACATCCCCGAAATTTTATAGAAAGCAACCAGTGGAGTGGGTAACCCTCTTTTGGATTCTTTCAAAAAAGTGCCGCCGCCATCAATCATTCGAACACCCAATCCACCTACTTTTTCTTCTTTATCCAGGTAATCCACAACCTTATGGAAAGTGTCCTCTGAAACCACTGTATCAGGGTTCAGCAAAACACAATATTTTCCTTTGGCCATTTTCATGCCTTGGTTGTTTGCTTTGGAGAATCCAAGATTTTCTTGATTTGCCACCCAAACTACTTCAGGAAATACTTCCTTGATCATGGTTGCTGAACCATCTTTACTATTGTTATCAATGACAATGACTTCTGCATCCAAGTCCTTACATGCTTCACGCACGGAATGAAGGCAGTTTTCAAGAAAATACTTGACATTGTAATTGACAATTATGACGGACAGTTTCATGGATTATAGACCGGCACTTTTCTGGTTTTCTGTATATGGGATTCTGTCTATGATTGATTTCCCTAAAGTGATTTCATCCGTATATTCAATCTCGTCACCAACTGCCATCCCTCTAGCAATGGTTGATACCACTACGGGTAACTCTTTTAGTTTTTTGTATAAGAAAAAGGCAGTAGTATCACCTTCCATAGTAGAGCTCAATGCAACAATCACTTCTTTGATGTTTCCCATTTTAACACGGTGCAAAAGTGCTTCAATATTTAGTTCAGCCGGTCCTATACCATCGATGGGTGATAATATTCCTCCCAAAACATGATACCTGCCTCTGTATTGTTCCGTATTTTCAATGGCAATCACATCACGAATATCTTCCACTACACATACCACCGTTTCATCCCGATGGGGATTAGAACAAATATTACATTTTTCACTATCCGTTAGATTGAAACAGACAGCGCAATAATGGATTTGATTAGCCAGACGGCTGAAAACATTTCCAAATTCTTCAATTTCGAATTTATCTCTTCTTAACAACTTAAGAACGAGACGTAATGCTGTGCGTTTTCCAATTCCCGGGAGGGAAGAGAGGGCATCGACCGCGTCCTGAAGTGCTTTTGATGAAAAGTTTGAAGAATTGCTCACAAGGCCAATATTTATATTTTTGGTCAAATTTACTATTTCAGATCAAAGCGAATTACATTTCATGAACGGACTGGTATTATTGTGTTGTGTTGTCCTCTACTTTTTAGTGTTGATCGGAATTTCATTTATCACAGGAAGAAAAGATTCAAATTATTCATTTTTCTTAGGTGAACGAAAGTCGCCGTGGTATGTTGTGGCCTTTGGAATGATTGGTGCCTCTTTAAGTGGGGTAACCTTCATTTCTGTTCCGGGATTTGTTCGGGATAATCAATTTTCCTACATGCAAATCGTATTGGGTTATTTCATTGGTTACATCATTGTTGCTCATGTATTGCTACCGTTGTACTACCGTATGAATCTCACTTCCATTTATGTTTATCTCAAAGAACGTTTTGGAAGTCATTCCTATAAATCAGGAGCCGTTCTCTTTTTGATTTCCCGCATTATAGGAGCATCGTTTCGATTGTACTTGGTGGCCATTGTATTTGAGCTGATATTTGACAGACTGGGTATTCAAATACCGTTTTTTGTTACAGTGGTGATCACTGTTTTGTTGATCTGGTTGTATACCTTCAGAAGTGGTATTAAAACGATCATTTGGACAGACACACTGCAAACAGCATTTATGTTAATTGCAGTAGGATACAGCATAATACAAATACAAGATGCACTGGGAATGACTGGTTCAGAGCTTATCCAGAGCATTCAATCCAGTGAAATGAGTAAATGGTTTTTCTCTGAAGATGTTTACTCTTCAAAATACTTTATCAAGCAGATTCTGAGTGGAATGTTTATCACCATTGTGATGACCGGTCTTGATCAGGATATGATGCAAAAGAATTTGACATGTAAAGATTTACCAAGTGCAAAAAAGAACATGCTGGTATTTGGGACAGTGCTTGTAGGAGTGAACCTGGTTTTTTTGAGCTTAGGTGCCTTGCTCATTATTTATGGACAACACCTTGGTGTTGAATTACCTGAAAAAGCAGATTATATCTATCCTGTATTGGCGTTGGATGGTTACCTCGGACCTGTGGTTGGAATTTTATTCATTCTCGGTTTGATAGCTTCGGCTTATTCAAGTGCTGATTCTGCCTTGACTTCACTGACCACTTCCTTTTGCATTGATATATTGGGAATTGAAAACAAGCCGGAAAGCGAACAAGTAGCTTTGAGAAAAAAAGTACATGTTCTCATGTCAATTGCTTTAGTCTTCGTTATTTTCCTACTGAAATTTATTAATGATGAAAGTGTTATCAAGAATTTATTGATCATTGCTGGGTTTACATATGGACCGTTATTGGGCATGTATTCTTATGGATTGTTTACTAAAAGGCAAGTCGTCGATAAATTTGTTCCATACATTGCTGTAATCTCACCAATTATTTGTGGCACCATGTATTTCGGAATTCCAAAAATCTATCCTGAATTTAAGTTTGGATATGAAATGCTTTTAATCAATGGTATGATCACTTTTATTGGCCTGTGGCTGGTGAGTACGGGATTTTTGAAAAAAGGTGCAGAATAGTGTAATTCAAATAAAATATCACTATAATTGCATACGCTAAATATTATTCATTTTATGAAATTGAAAGGGCTATTTTGGGTAGTGTTTTTGGCCGCCTCCAGCGTTTGTCTCCTTGTTTCTTGTAGTGATGGGTCTCCGGATCAAACTGATTCAGAGAGTGTTGAGATGAATGAGTCGAATGCTTCCAATGAGGAAGAAAGTATTCCCGAAGTGCAGGTTTTTTATCAGGTGCCTTCACCAAATGAATTGATTAATCTTATCAAAGATGCAGGCATTGGATACAGTGGAGATGTTTTGAGCAATCCTAACAACATTGATGATTATGTTGACCAAAAAAGCAAAGCATTGAACATGGGCATATTGTCAACAGATTTAGCATATGCAGCTAGTTTTTCACAATTTCAAGAGAGTAGAAAGTACTTCAATATGGTCAGTAAATTGGCAGATGATCTTGGTGTAGCTTCTGCTTTTAGCGATGATTTGCTAAAGAGAATTAGCGATAACATGGATAATGCTGATTCTTTGGAGCAAATTAGCATGGATTCATATTACAGTATTGTTGGAGAATTAGAAGCAAACGACAGAGGTAAAGTGCTGGCGTTAATTGCTGCAGGAGGATGGCTTGAGAGTGTTTACATAGTGACACATTCCATTGAAAAGTATGAGGACAATGAAGTGATGCAGCGAATTGCTGATCAACAGTTGACTTTAGAGAATTTGATGCATTACATGCAAAACTACTCTTCCGTTCAAATGGTTGCCTCTTCAATAGAGGATATGAAAGGCATTGTTGACATTTATAATGGATTACAAGTTTCTGCCACCAACGAGGGATTTAAATCTGAAAATGGCGGCAAAAAAGTACTGGGAGGTTCGGGAAAAATTCACCTTGAAGAAGAAGAATTTGAATCGTTGAAAGCAGAAGTGATGCGCGTGCGAAACAGTATATTGCAATCGGCAAAAATTAATTAATTATTTTTACGAAATGAATAGAGCAGCTTTCATGTTTCTTTTGGGAATTTTACCCGCGACTTTGTTCGGTCAAATTTGCAATAATTACCATCGAGACAAGAAGTCTTGTGTCCCCTCCAAAGATCAGTTTTCCTATAATGGTCAATCTAGAAGTGCCCTGATGTACAAAGGTCAGACTTCAGTACTTAATGTGGTATTTCAAAGTAAGCAAGATTATCGAATTAGCTTTTGTCCTGAGTCCATTTTGGGAGAAAGAATTGAATTCAAAATTAAAGATGGAAAAACGGGTGAAATTCTTTACGACAATGCTGATGAAGATTTTACCACAATCTTTGAATTTAGCTGTGATCATACTTCCAGACTCGCAATAGACATCACCATTCCGGAGGAAGGTGAAGGAACAGGAGGAAGAAAATTGAGTCGATTGAAATCTTCAACCAGCGGATGTCTTGGAGTGTTGATTGAACACATGCCCACCGCCAAGACTGGGTTTTAGAAGCTAATTTCTTATTTAATCATTAAATAGGCTTAACAGTGAGAAGTTCTGCCATAGATGAAATTCGCAATTTATTGAACAGTGGTTCAAAAAATGTTGTCATTACCACACATCAATCTCCTGATGGTGATGCGATAGGTTCATCATTGGCGTTGAGTATGTTTCTGAAGAAATCAGGTCATCAAACTCAGGTGATTACACCAGATGATTATCCCGAATTTTTGCATTGGATGCCAGAAAATGATACAGTACTTCAATACATACATTATAAAAAGAAATGCAACGAGATAGTTGAAAAATCAGATGTGATATTTTGTCTGGATTTCAATTCAATAGATCGACTTGCTGAACTGGCAACTCCAGTTAGCAAGAGTCAAGCTACCAAAATAGTGATAGATCATCATAGAAATCCTCAGCATTTTGAGGATGCCATCTACCATGATATTGAAGCATCTTCTACATGTGAGTTGGTGTATGATTTTATTGAAGAATTGAATGGACTGTCGTTGGTCGATGAGAAAATTGGTTCAGCCATATATGCCGGCCTAGTAACAGACACAGGTTCATTTAAGTTTCCTTCTACTTCTTCTCGAACCCATCGAATTGTTGCTGATTTAATTGATAGAGGGGTGGAGGTATCAGCTATTCAGAACAACATTTATGATACGTCTTCTGAGTACAGACTTCGTTTGTTGGGTTATGCACTGACCAGTAAAATGGAGATTCTTCATGAAATAAATACCGCAATAATTAGCCTGTCTGAAGCTGAACTCAAAAATTTCAATTTTAAACCGGGAGATACTGAAGGATTAGTGAATTATCCACTTTCGATACGAACAGTCAGAATATCTGTAATGATTACAGAAAAGAAAGGAGTGGTTAAATTATCTTTCCGATCGAAAGGGGCATTCCATGTCAATGAAATTGCAGAAAGGCATTTTAACGGAGGAGGTCATGCCAATGCAGCAGGAGGTGTTTCAGATCTTTCAATTGAAGAAACAGTTGAACGGGTCAAAACAGTCATGAAAGATGCCATTCTTCAACGTTCCTGACATGCGACTCTTTGTAATTGTAACTGTTCTTGCTATCCATTCTTGTGCAACCAATAATTCAGACCATCAGGAATCTGTGGATCTAAAAGAACCACTCATAGTCCACAATCAGCAGGCCCATCAAAAAGAAGATCGCTTAATTGAAAAATATGTTGAACGCAGGAAATGGAATGTGAATAAATCACCCACGGGATTGCGTTATATTATTTGGTCAAAAGGAAATGGTGAAAAAGTGAACACAGGTGAACGTGTGACCGTGAATTATCAGGTTCGTTTGTTGGATGGTACATTGTGTTATAGTTCGAATGAATCAGGCCCAAGAACTTTTTTAGTGGGTAGAGATCAGGTTGAAACAGGATTACATGAAGGAGTCACATACCTGAATAGAGGTGATTCTGCCACATTTGTTGTGCCTTCTTATCTTGCGCATGGTTTTACAGGAGATTTGAATAAAATTCCTTCAAGAGCTTCATTAGTAATTTCAATAGGGTTATATGATGAATAACAAATGGATCATATTATTCCTGGCATTTGTTGTATTCGGATGTCATTCTCCGGACTACCCGGGATATAATTTTAAATATGGGTTTCATTATAAACTGAGTGCCATTGGCAGCAATAAAATTGGAGAATCAAAGATTCTTGGAATTACTTATTCCGTATTTAGTCTGTCGAAAAATGAGCTATTGAATACCAAAACATGGCCGGTTTATTTGACACCTGAAAATTCTCTTTTAGATGCGTTTTTAGAGCGATGGAATGTTGGAGATAGCTTGACCGTGATTCTGACCAATGAAAAAGAATGCAGGGGAATGTTTAGTAAATACCTGCCCACTGATCCAGCTTATTTTCCATTGGAGCTTTCGGTAAATATTAAGCACGCCGTAGAATCCGATCAATTTGAATCCTGGTATAAAAGGCAATTGACCAATAAGCAACAACTGGATGAATATTTGTTGTTATTGTATTTAGAAAAAAATGGATTGGCTGCAGATAGCTCTTATCAGGGAATTTACTTTGAGTCGATTTCTGAGGATGTTGGAGAAGAAATTATTGCCGGAGAAGAGGTTTGGCTGAAATACACAGGTTACTTTCTTGATGGACATCCATTTGACATGTTGGATGAAGATGAATTTTTCTATTACCACAAAGGTGTTCCGGATCAATTAATTGATGGATTAGAGATTGCTATTGGTCGCATGAAAAAGGGAATGAAAGCAAAAATTGTTATACCTTCGCACTTGGCTTTTGGAGCAACAGGCTCGTCCACGGGAACAGTTCCTCCTTACACCTCCGTTATTTATGAACTTGAAATAAAGAAAGAAAAGAATGGTCAATAAAATATTACTTTCTATGGTAAGCGTATCCTTGGTTGTAGCTTGTTCGGAACCCTCTGAACATCCAGGATATGAGATGACAGAATCAGGATTATACTATCAGATTGAAGGCAGTGAGGATGCTTCTGCTCGATCTGTGGAAGTGGATGATATTGTTACGCTTAAAATGACTTACAAAACAGATAACGATTCAGTTTTGTTTGATTCTGAAGTGCAAGGTCAGGACGTTATTATTAAAGTAGGACCACCTGCTTACGCCGGTGGTTTTATGGAGGGAATAGCTATGATGAAAGAAGGAGATGTTGGAAGTTTCATTACTTCCGTTGATTCTTTTTTTACAAAAGTGGCCAATACAGCGCTGCCTCCAGGCATCGCCAGTGGTTCAAATCTGACTTTTGATGTCACTGTGGTTAAGGTACAATCTGAGGAAGAATTCATTGGTGCACGTGAAGCCGCTCAGGCTGAGCAGTTAGCTGCTGAAAAAGACGCCATGTTGTCCTATGTTGAAAGTATGGGAATCACAGAGGAGCCTAAAGAGAGTGGATTGTACTTTATAGAAACACAAGCCGGAAGTGGTGAAACGGTGAAGAGAGGAGATATGGTCAAAGTACATTATACAGGAACATTATTAACAGGTGAAGTTTTTGATTCTTCCGTTGAAAGAGGAGAACCGTTAGAGTTCAGTCTTGGAACGGGTAGAGTTATTCCCGGTTGGGATGAAGGCATTGGTTATATGACTGTTGGTTCAAAGGCCAAGTTGATTATTCCATCGAATTTGGCATATGGACCAAACCCACCTCCGGGAAGCATTATTACTCCCAATGCAACATTGGTCTTTGATGTTGAACTTGTAGACGTTAACTAAATTCATGAATAGAATAGTCGCAAATTTTTCCCTCATTGTAATTATTGGGGTGCTTAGCGCATGTGCGGTTAAAAAACAAAATAATTCGAAAATTGTGGGCAAAGAAATTACTACTGACTCTGGTCTGAAATATACAGTGAATTCGGCTGGTTCCGGAACCCGGGCGAAAGCAGGAGATATTGTCAAAGTTCATTACACGGGAAAACTTACGGATGGTACCATATTCGATAGTTCGGTTCAAAGGAATAAACCATTTCAATTTAAACTGGGAGAAGGACAAGTGATTGCAGGATGGGATGAAGGCATTTCTCAGCTTTATGTGGGTGATAAAGCAACCATAACCATTCCATCTGAGCTGGGTTATGGTGATAGAGACATGGGTAAAATTCCTCCAAATTCAACCTTGGTATTTGATGTCGAATTATTATCGGTGACTGAACCGGTGAAACCTTTTGAAACGGCTGGAAAAGATACCGTGACCACAGAAAGTGGATTGCAATACATCAAATTAAATGAAAACGGTGAAGGCAAACAAGCCGAAGCAGGAGATATGGTGTACGTGCATTATTCGGGATTTCTTCAAGATGGAAAATTATTTGATTCTTCTGTGGAAAGAGATGAACCATTTGTATTTCCTCTTGGACAAGGAAAAGTTATTCGAGGATGGGACGAAGGTATTTCGTTGCTTAGAGAAGGTGAAAAAGCAAAGTTTATTATTCCTTCAGATTTAGCATATGGTGAAAGGGGATATCCTCCTGTTATTCCTCAGAATGCTACCCTCATATTTGATGTAGAGTTACTTACTGTTCAGAAGAAGTAATTTACTATTCTTCATCCTGTCTGTCCTCAAACTCAAGTGAGGCAGAATTAATGCAGTACCTCAGACCAGTGGGGTTTGGACCATCATTAAATACATGGCCTAAATGTGCATCACATCTTGCACAAACCACTTCTGTTCGAATCATACCGTAGCTATCATCGCGTATTTCTTTGACCGCTGCTGGATTGATTTTTTCATAAAAACTAGGCCATCCGGTACCAGACTTAAATTTAGTATCTGAATCAAACAACGGAGCATTGCAGTTTGAACACAAATATCTTCCATCACCCTTATGGTCATAATATGCTCCGGTAAATGCTCTTTCTGTTCCTTTTTCACGTGTTATGTGATATACCTCCGGGCTCAACTCTTTTTTCCATTCTTCGTCTGATTTCACGACTTTATCAATAGACGTATTTTTCATGTCAGTAGTTTTAGATGCTTCGTTTTGGCCGCACGCTATCAAAAAGAAACTGTATGCCAAAAGTGTGAGTGTCAATTTTTTATTCATTCAGTTTGTAATTGAACTATTTTAAATTCCGTCCGACGATTTGTGGCTCTTCCTTTTTCTGTTTCGTTGGCTGCAATTGGTTCCGATTCACCATAACCCTTGTAAGAAAGTCTCACGGTAGGAATCTCATTGCTAACCAAGTAATCATAAACAGATTTGGCTCTAGCTTCACTCAACTTCTGATTGTCTGAATCGCTTCCTACATCATCCGTATGTCCGCCGATTTCAATACCAACTTCAACATTTGATTGTAAGAAAGTTACCAATTTATTCAATTCCACTCTAGAGGCATCTTTGAGTTCAAACTTGGAAGTCTCAAAAAAAATGTTGTTCAGAACAACTTTTTCTCCTTCTTTGATAGGTACCATCTTGATATCCAGGTACTTTTTGGCATTCCCATCTTCATCCGTTTTTAACGCAAAATTCTCAGAATGAAAGAGATATCCCTGTTTCGAAACATTCAGTGCGTAATCCCTATTGCTTGGTAATGTCACCAAAAATTCACCATTGCCTTCATTCGCATATGATTCAATCATGACTTCACCTGTTTCAAGATCAAGCAATTCAAATCGTGCATCAAGGAATTTCCCTGAATATTTATCCGTCACCAATCCCTTCACATAAGAGATATATTCGGGTCTGACACTTTCCGGAAGTTCAAATTTGTATAAATCAAGACCACCTAGACCACCTTCACGATTTGACGCGAAATAAGCATATTTCCCATTGGGATCCACCAACAAACTATTTTCGTCATTAGCTGTATTAATTGGATAACCTAAGTTCACAGCTTCGCTCCAATTGCCGTTTTCATCTTTCTTAGAATAATATAAATCCAGTCCTCCCATACCTTCACGTCCGTTTGATGAAAAATAGATGGTTTGTCCATCAGGATGAATGAAAACAGATTCTTCAATGCCATCTGAATTTACATTGTCATTTAAGGGCTTGGGTTTGCTCCAACCATTTTCACCGTGTTCTGACATGTATATATCCTGGATTTTAATTCCATTTTTATTCGTCCATCCTCGCACGAAATAAAGCGTCTTACCATCGGCAGAAAAACTTGGTTGAGATTCCCAACGTGAAGTGTTAATAGGAGGCCCTAGGTTTTTGGGATTTGTCCAGTTGTTTCCAACACGTCTGGATGCAAATAAATCACACCTTCCCATTCCTTTTCTACCTGATCCATAGTTTCCATAAAGTGCACAGGCTGTAAAAATCAGTAGTTGTCCATCTGCGGAAAGGGTAGGGGCACCTTCATTATTCGGAGAATTAATTGGTCTACCCATGTTTTTACTGGGCATCCATTCCCCATTTTTATCGGCAAATGAAACATAAAAATCTTCATTCATGCCCATTGGATTTTCGTCAGATGGCAATTGTCTCGTATATAAGAACATGGCACCATCGGCGGTCATACATGGGAAATATTCGTTTTTATCACTATTTATGTTTTTTCCCATGTTAATAGGTTCAAATTCCACAGGATTCTTAATTGCCTGCATAGCAAATTCACAATTCTTCACCTGTAGTTTGGCGTCTTGCTTTAAAACAGGATTTTGACCCAGAAAACTGATAAATGTTTTGAAGTAAGTAGAAGCTTTTAAGTAATTAGCCTCATCCATATAGAGTTGCCCTAAATTGTAATACAAAGCAGGATAAAATTTAGGATCAATAGCTATGGCTTTTTCCAAAGAGGTTATGGCATCTTTATTTCTTTCTGTTTCGATATAGACATATGCCAGCATCATATGTGCTTCAATAAAATTTTCGTCTCGTTCAAGAGCATTCTTAAAGCTGGTTTCGGCAATGACCATTTCCGATTGATCAAAATAAACATTGCCTTCATCAAAATATTTGATGGCCTTCTTGTCTTTGGTTGAATAATCCTGCGCTAAGAGAGCAGAAGACGAAAGAACAATCAATAAAACAGTAACTATTCGATAGGTGAAATTCATAAAAGCAAATTACGGAATGTTCATAAACTTATGCGTCTGTAATGAAATATTCCACTCTGGGTTTTCTTTAATAAACGAAATAATCATAGGAATATTCGATGCTGACCTGTCCCATTCTGGTTGAAGATACAGTTTACAATCCTTAGACACCTTAGAGGCATGTTCAAGCGCAAAGTCAAAATCACTCTTGTGGTAGATAACCACTTTTAATTCATTGGCTAATTCATAGAATTCAGGCAGGGTAGGCTTGAATTTTTTTGGAGAAAGACAAACCCAATCTATTTGACCTGAGAAAGGATGGGCTCCGGATGTTTCTATGGCAATCTCGAAATTTTCTTTTTTCAGTGCTGACGTCAGTTGTTTGAGATCATACATAAGTGGTTCGCCACCTGTAATCACAGCAAAGTTACAATGCGAGGATAAATTCCTGCCATATGAAACCACGTCATCGATGGGCTCAATTTGATTGTCACTGACGTCCCAACTTTCCTTCACGTCACACCAAACGCATCCCACATCGCATCCAGCCAATCGAATAAAATAAGACAATCGGCCGCTATGGTATCCTTCACCTTGAATGGTGAGGAATTTTTCCATAACAGGAACATGAAATTGGGTATTAATGTCAGAAGAAGTAATGATTCCTTCAGGCATGGTCAATAGATATGTTCAGTACAAAAGTACGATCAATATATGACCAGTCGATTCTGTTGAATGAATCCATTGTTCGAGATTACCAAAACATAGATTCCACCTTCAAAAGAACTTAAATCAAGTATTTTGGTATCGTCATTACCAGAAAATGTCCAGGTTCCGGCCGCTACTTCCTGACCATTGGTATTGGCAACAGTATAGTTGAACACTCCATTCATTCCTTTTCCAAAAATTCGAATATTTCCATTCGACGGATTTGGCATTGGGATAAATCGTGCATCAAGTTCATTGATTTCGTTCACTGTTGCTGACGTATCTTCAAATGTGTCAAACAAATTGATGTCATCAATGGCCATATCACTTCTGTAGCCCCAACCAGTAACTCCTCGGAATCGAATGTTAACCAATTCACCTGAGAATGCAGAAAGATCAATGCTGTCTTTGAGCCAAACATCACCCATGTCACCAACATGCGGTGGAACAATATCTTCAATCCATGTACCATCTGAAAATACATCCAGATGCAGTTCACCCATTTCAACACCATACATATGGTACCAATAAGTAAACCTGGGTGTCACACTTTGAATAAGGTTTAAACAAGGGGTGATAAGGTGTGCGGCTTTGTCATTACATGATTCAGAAGCTTCCGTGAACATAAAGTTTCCGGATGCTGTTCCCGGGTCATGATCAAATTCAGGTCCGGTTCCATTTGAACGTGTGCCTTGGTCGTCTGTTCTCCAATCGATATCATCAAATACCAGGTTGGTATCATTATGCCATCCATTGTTGACATTACATCTGGTTCCTTCGCAATCATTATTGGTTCCGCATCGCAGAAAATTCTCAAAATTCTCCGACCAAGGCATTTCAACTACGGTTCCAGAGTTAATTTCAATCAACGCATCTGTGGTGTCATTAAACGCATTTTTGTCAGCACTCACCGCTGTCCATACTTTCAATGAATAATATCCCAGTTGAGAGAAATCATTGTTGTTTGAGAATGAAAATATAGCAGAATCTCCTGGACTCAGTGGGCCGGCAAATGTTTCAGTTACAACGGGTTGATTGTCAATCTGAAGTGATATTGGAACATTGCTGATGCTATTGATTCCTTGATTTTTAACATTGACTTTGATGGTCATGTCATCCACTCCGTGACAATCTGCAATAGAACCATTGGAAGGGGAAACCACCGAAACTACTGAGGCGTCGTCGTTCAACTGACATCCAAAGGTGCCCAGGGGTTTTTGGATGGCAATGGCTCGTCTGCCAACTGCTTCATTAGGCCCCAAAGCTTTAACGCTAAGCCAATCATTTTCCAGGGGCGAAATATTTTTCAATATGATGGAAGTATCAGAAGAAGTGCCAGCTGAATCCATGTACATATTTCCCAATATACTTGCTTCATATCCAGTAGCACCCGCTACTGGTGACCAACTCAATTGAATACTGTCTGGACAAGCCCAATCGACATTTAAATTATCAGGTACGCCAATGATGCTAAAGTCATGATCAGATTCATCACTATTACCACCTCGTGAAAGCCGTACTTTAACTGATCCAGTGGCTCCGGAAGGTACAGTCCAAGAAAACTGTCTGGCAGACCCACCTACATTATTGGAGATGGTATTCCAGCCAACTCCCTGGTTGGTTGAATATTCCAAAGTAAACGTTCCTGTGTTGCTATGCGCATCCCATTTAATGAATTCAGATTCACCGGGTACAAATGGATCACCACCATTGGGGTAGGTCAGGGTAAATTCATCTTCTACAAAATAATAGACTAGGTGATAATCCTGTGGACCCATTGGCACATGGGTTCCTAGGATGTCAATTGTATAAGTACCGGAAGCTGGATTATCAATGGTCACTTGCTCCATGTTATTCAACGTATCTACGCCGCGAACCGCATTCGAATTCAATGCAGTTGCATTTGGAGTAGGGTCTAATACCCAAGGTAAAAAAGACGTGCTTGAAGGATTTTCCACACGTAAGTCTAAATTGTTTACTAGTGCCTTTGCAGCGGAAGTAGAGCCTTCTTCATCAACCCACAATACCATTACTCTCAGTTCTACTGTATTGGCTGGAACGGTTATCAAATGTGTATTGGTGTCTCCATTTGACAATTGGCTTGCCAAATAGGTTCCTTTTTCCAAAGTTTCATATGCCCTCAGGTTATTGATTCGTCCCCAACCGTATTTGAAATCCGGACCAGGATTTCCCAAATCTTCTGCCGTATTTAAAACCGCCGCTTTGATAAGTCCTGAAGGTGGAGTTGCTCCGGCATTTAAGTCTTCGTATGCCTGGTATAATTGAGCAAATGAACCTGAGACACCTGGACAAGCCATAGATGTTCCTGACTTGGTAGTATAATCATTCACATCAGTAGTAGAAACCACGCTAGATCCTTTCGCAGAAATATCTGGTTTAAGACGTCCATCCGAAGCTGGTCCACGACTACTGGAATTTGATACAACATCTGCAGAAGTCAGGTTTGCAACAGCCACAACGTTTTTACCAATTTTATGACCACCGGTTACATTTCCCCATCCAGAACCTGCACCATAGCCACAATTAGAAGTACCATTGTTTCCTGCCGAGAATATATGAATCAATGAAGGGTTATCGTGAACCTGTTCATCCAATTGTTCCGTTAACGATGTATACCCATTGTTACATCCATTACTGTAAGATTTTGAAACAATGACCACATCATAATTCTGAAGATGTGATACAGCACTATCGAAATTGTTGTTACTGGAAGAATAGACATAAAACATAGAGCCTGGTGCCATTCCCATGCTGGTAGGATCTAAATTTCCCGCTCCCATAATGGTACCTGCTACGTGATCTCCATGATCTCCTCCATTACTATTTGTGAATTGTTGTAAAATTCTTCCTTCATAATCGATGTGGGGACCTATGATTCCATCATCATGCATTCCAACCGTGATGCCGGAACCGTCATAGTTCAGACCATTTTTCGTACCTGAATGAATAACATTGGATCGATGTTGACTTCTTGCGCCGTAATTTTCAGGATGTGATGGAGGATCAATGGGCTCCAGGTATCTCACATGAGGCAAATAAGATACTCTCTTGATGTCTTCTTTATTAATATTTAGGATAATTTTTCCTGAAATTTGACTGCTTTCATGAACATAGATTTTTTGTTCTTCGAATATGGCTAAGACATCATCCAGTAGATCCTTTTCAAATAAAGTAGCAATCAATCGTATATTTTTTCCATCCAAAGACCATTCGGGAAAGTCTTCATTAAATACAGTGGGATGAAGTTTAAACATGTCATCTGGAACACTTGCAAATCTTACTCCCAATTGAGATTTACTTGCTGAGAGAAATTTATTGACATCAACACGTGCATAGTAGGCGTTTCCAGAAATATAAGAGATCAATTCGATTGAATTATCAGCCAACAAGCGCAAGGATGGTTGATCAGGAATGTTATAAAATTGAAGCACCAAATATGCATGGCCATCGACCACTTTATTGGGCTGAATCACCATACCATCAAATGACTGGATAGGTTTAGGGCTTAGGACGCCGTTTTTGAGTTGAATATTATAAGATTGAGCAGAAGATTGCAAACCTATAAGGTTTAAAATCATTCCAACTGTCAAAAAAAGAAACGAACGTCTGACATTCATAGGAAAATCCATCAAAGTGCTTAAAATCAATTAAATAGAGGTAGATCCCGGTTACTACGCCTGTTATTTTCAAGTTAAAAATACAATAAAATCATATCAAAATGACTAATTTAGGGTAGAATTGGGAAGATAAATCGTTGATTCCATGAATCTTATCAAAGGCATATTTTTCATCGGCTTTTTATTGTGTATACTTTACGCTGGAAGACTTTCAGGGCAGGATATACATTTTAGTCAATACTATGCTTCTCCCATGAATTTGAACCCTGCATTGACAGGTCAATTTGATGGGGATTATCGTATTGTCGGTAATTTCAGAAATCAATGGAGTTCCATTACCATACCTTATAAAACTTTTGGTGTTTCAGGTGATGCGCGATACTTCTTAAACAATCCATTTGTTCATACCGGCATAGCAGTTTATAATGACGTAACCGGTGATTCAGAATTTACATCTACCCAAATCATGGTATCCGGAGCTTTCAGTTACCCGTTGGACCATGATTCAATTCATGTCTTGAGTTTTGGATTACAGCCAACATACCATGCAAGATCCATAGATTATACCAAGCTGCGTTTTGACAATCAATATTCAGTCAAATATGGCCATTATGATCCATCCTTACCTTCAGGTGAGAATTTCAATCAAAGCAACGAAAACAATATTGACCTGAATACCGGATTTACCTGGAGGGTCAATCTTTCCCCTCGAAATAATTTTACTTCTGGAATTGGAATATATCACCTGTTTGAGCCGGAGTCGGAATTGTTTGATAGCGATGAAGTTTTACGCCGAATGACATATCATGTGAATGGTCAAGTTAAAATGGCTTCGATGGTGGATGCCTTACCAGGTATTTCTTACATGAGTCAGGGCAAATCTCAGGAATTGGTTTTTGGAAGTAGTTTCAGGTACTTGATCAATGGATTTTCAACCCTTCATTTGGGTTATTGGTATCGAAATAATGATGCCGGATTTATCACTGCAGGATTGACTCATCAAAATGTTTATGCAGGGTTTAGTTACGATTTCAACTCTTCTGATTTAAAAGAAGCAAGCAATGGTAGAGGAGGGGTTGAATTTTCCATTATCTATATTATCAGAAAATTTGACAAACGAATAAGTCGATTTACCAGTTGTCCTGATTATATTTAGCGACCAATGAAATTGCTTGCTCAAATAGCCTTATTTCTTGTATTGTTTCCTTTGACCTTATCTGCCCAGCGTCAAAAAAAGATTGCGCATAAGGGTGATCAATGTTATCAACACTTTGATTATTTAGGAGCTGCCTTTTATTATCGAATGGCGCTTGATATCGATTCGTCCTCAGTAGAATTGTTGAATAAATATGCTGATGCATTGAGAATGCAACACGACTATGCTCCAGCCTTGCGCTATTATAAAAGGGTATATCAAATGGATCGGGGTAAATATTTTAAAGAAGTGACTTACCACATGGGTGATTTGTACATGAAATCAGAAGACTACAAGAATGCAAAAAAATATTTTCGAAGGACATTGAGAATCATGAGAAGGGACAAAGACAGTTTCTTCTATCGTTCTGCTGTACAGCAGATTAATTCATGCACATTTGCTGAGCGGGAAAGAAAATTACCAAAAGACATCACCCTATTCAACATAGGTCCATATTTGAATACAACGAATTCTGAATTTTCAGGATTTTATTTTGATGATTCAACCCTTTATTATTCCAGCTTGAGGCCAGATTCTTCTGTGAATTCAATTGTCCTGGATACGGCAAACTATACCATTGAAATGCTTCGAGCTAAATTGAGAAATGGTTATTGGGTGGAAGAAATGAGCGTGGACGAATTAGCATCAATTGATGAGCCAGATCTTGCTAATCTTACGTTTAACTACAAAAGAAGTGAAGCATTTTATTCAGGTTGTAAAAATCGACAGTGTAATATTTACAGAGTCTATCACGGAGATGGACTTTGGAGCGAACCTGAATTATTTGATGAAAAAGTCAATATGGAGGGGTATACCCAGACACAGCCATTTGCCGTTAAGATTAATGGATACAATTATTTGTTTTTTGCAAGTAATAGACCTGGAGGTAAGGGTGGTATGGATATTTGGTATGTAAATTACTACAGCAATGGTGAAGTTTCGGATCCAATAAACTTAGGACCTCAGATCAATACACCAGGCAATGAAATTTGCCCATTCTATTCATTGGACGATTCAACTTTTTATTTTAGTTCTGATTGGCATCATGGGTTTGGAGGATTTGACATTTTTAAAAGTGTTGGAAAACCCGAGAAGCTTGATACGGTAATCAATATGGGAGTGCCAATCAATTCAAGTGTCAATGACACGTATTTTAATCATTTCAATGGAAAGGCCGTTCTGACTTCCAACCGGAAAGGATCTATGAACGATAAAAATGAACATTGTTGTAATGACTTATTTGTATTTGAATACGATTATCAATTACCTGTTAAAGAGCTGAGTTCATTTGAGCGGTTGGAACAATTACTTCCTGTTCAATTGTACTTTAATAATGATGTCCCTTCACCATCCATTAACGATACAGTAACGGATCGCACATATCATTCTACTTATTTTGAATACTTAACGCTCGAAGGAAGGTATAAAAAAGAAGTGGGGAGGGGTGTGAAAGGAAATGAACGTGTGTTGCGGCAAGATGAAATTGAAGATTTCTTTGAGGATAATGTCAAAGCGGGTCATTATTCATTAGAAGCAGTCTTTCCATTATTATTGGAAGAATTGGAACAGGGAAACAAAATTGAATTGGATATAAAAGGTTATGCAAGTCCCTTGTCGGAATCGGAATATAACCGAAAACTTACGGTAAGAAGGATAAAGTCTGTTGAATTAAGCTTTCGTCAGTACAAAGGAGGAGTATTAGAACCTTATTTAAATAGTGGTCATTTACAGATCAACAGTATACCTTTTGGAGAATACAAAGCGTCTAAAATTGTAAGCGACAAACGCAATGATGTAAAGAATTCCATTTACAGCCGTGAAGCTGCTGTTGAAAGGAGGGTAGAGATCATTTCTGCCAGGCAAATGTGAGTTAAAATTCGGTAAGTCGTTGATCTCATATGTTTTGTATTATTCAGAATCATTCCAAATAGGTTTCCAATTCTATCGACTTTCTATTTAAATTCTGTATAAAATTTAATGTCTTTTTTTTAGTATATTAGCTTGATTTTTTGTAAAATCGCTTTATTATTAACCAAACCAATCAATTATGAAAAACTCTACAGATTCATCTTCTGGGGTGTTTTCGCGTTTTGTAAGCCGAATTCAATCCAGAGGACATCGTATGATTAAATTTGTGGCTGTTTCTGGTTTGATGGTTATGGGCGCATATTCAGCTAATGCTCAATTGGCTGGTGGAACCTATACTATTAACTCAGGTGCTGCTACAGGAGGAACCAACTATAATAACTTTACAGACGCTGCTCTCGCTTTGGGAAGTGGTATCTTAGGTGACGTTACTTTCAACGTTGTTGCTGGTTCCGGACCTTACACGGAACGTCTTATCCTTCCTAATATTCCAGGAACTGGTCCTGATGGTATCGGAGGATTCAACTACGTAACTTTTAATGGTAATGGAAATACATTGCAGTACGCTGCAACTTCTTCCACTGCTCGTAGTACAGTTTTCTTTAATGGAATGGATTATGTAATCCTTGATAGTTTAACTATCAAAACTACAGGTACTTCTTATGGATGGGGTATCCACTTCTACAATCAATCTAACAACAACATTGTTAGAAATTGTACAATTGATTGTGGTACTTCAACTAGTTCTAACTTCAACGGTGTGATTATGTCAGGATCACTTTCGTCTTACTGGAGTTTCGGTAATTCAGAAGATTTGACATTTGAAGACAACACATTTGAAGGTGGATATCATGGTGCTCGTATCTACGGTGCTGGTACTTCTAACTATAGAAGTGGATATACATTTACTGGTAACACATTCTCTTGCTACTATTATGGTGTATATTTCTACTACACTGAAGATCTTATCGTTCATGATAACCTATTTACAAAAGATGCTTCTTTTAGTTCAAATTTCGGATACAACTGTTACATTGGTTACTCAAGTAACATTGATGTACAAAGAAACTTGTTCCAAAAGTCAGGTTTTGCTGGATTATATATGAGATATGTAAACTACTACAATGCTCCTACGAGCAACTCTACAGTTGCTAACAACATTGTAGAAGGGGAGTGGATGGGAACATCAACTCGTTACGGAATCTACATGTACCGTGTTGACGATTTGGATTATGTATACAACAGTATCAACATCAGCCCAGCTGGTTCAGGTACATTATATGGAGTATACTACTACTATTCTGATGCATCTGTTCAAAACAACTCTTTCCGTTTTGAAGGAACAGGTACTACTAACTTAGTATTCTCTTTTGGTTCAACAGGAACATTTAATTATAACAACTTCTATTCAGAAAACACTGGAGCACGTTATTACTGGTCTGGAACGTATTATTATTCTTGGGCTAACTTCCTTTCAGGATCTAGCACAAATGCTAATTCGTTGTTTACCGATCCAGATTATACTTCTGATACAGATCTTTTCCCATTGAGTGCAACGCTTGACGGAAATGCAACTCCTGTTGGTGTTACTACTGACTACACTGGAGCTACTCGTAATGCAACTACTCCTGATATTGGAGCATTCGAATATACTCCTCCTCAAAATGATGCAGGTGTTACTACTTTGATTCAGCCAGTTGCTGTTTGTCCTGATACTAACACAATTGTTGTATTGGTGAAAAATGCTGGTGCACTTCCATTGACTAGCTTTGATGTATATTACTCAGTTTTAGGTGGTACTTACACTGGTATTACTCAAGGTCCTGTTTCTGTTAGTGGTGTGAGCATCATCCCTGGTGGAGATACAGCTATTACATTGAGTTCTGCATTCATCATGGCTGGAAACACAGCTTATACCATCAATGCTTGGACATCTAATCCTAACAATACTACGGATGACAGAATGTCTAATGATACATTGACTATCGATGCTGAAACTGCATTAAACGGAGTTTACACAATTAATCCAACTGGTTCAGGAGCAACTAACTATACATCATTTACTGATGCGATTACTGCTTTGAATACATACGGAGTTTGTGATCATGTAACATTTGATGTAACTGCTGCTACATACAACGAACAAGTAGTTATGGGATCTGTTATTGGAGCGAGTGATGCTGCAACCATTACTTTCCACCCAGATCCAGCAAACACTTCACCAGTTGAATTGGAGTGGAACTCAACAAGTTCAGCTAACAACTACACATTGATGTTAGACGGTTCTGATTGGGTAACATTTGATGACATTACTATCAAGTCTTTGAACACTTCATATGCTACGACTGTTTATTTGAACAATGATGCAACAAACAACACATTCATGAATTGTGATTTGACTGCACCAACTGGAGCTACTTCTTGGCCTGGTTACAACGTTCAAATTTATGGAGCAGATGCTGAGTACAACACATTTGAGAACAACAACATTGCAAATGGATACTACGGAATCTATGCATATGGTTGGGGTGGTAGTACTACTAACCTTCCTGATGGAAACAAGTTGATTGGAAATACGATTACTGAGTCTTACTATTATGGAGCTTACTGGTATTACCAAGATAACTCTACGTTCAATGATAACGTAATTACTACGACTAATGCTTATCGTTTTGGTCGTGCGGTATATGGTTATATGTTCTACTCTAATGGATTAGACTTTATTGGTAACAGTATCAACTGGCCAAACAACTATTATGGTGTTTACATCTACATGGGAGGAACAGCTGAAAACCATGCTACAATTGCAAACAACTCTATGCATATTGGAGATTCAAATACAGTTGCTAGTACAACATATGGACTTTACTTCTACGGAGGTTTTGCCGATATCGTTTACAACACAATTGTTGCTGAAGGTACTGCAGGATATGCTTTGTATGTAAGAGGTGGATTGAACAAGCTGCACAACAACATTATGTTGGCTGCTAACTCTTCATTGTCAAGTATTTTCGTGAATGGTTCTTACGCACTTATCGCTTCTGATTACAATGCGTTCTCAGGAGACGGTCCAATTGCTCAAGGTTCAAACACGTTAACTGATTGGCAAAATAACACTGGTTTTGATGCCAACTCAATTGAGCCACAAGATTTGTTTACAAACTTTGATTCGTTGAGAACGTGTAATGATGACCTAGTTGGTGCAGGTACTCCACTTGATATTGTTACTGATGATATCGACGATGATGGAAGAAGCTTAACTGCTCCTACCATTGGTGCTGATGAGTACGTTAGCCCAGGTGGATTTACATTGGGTGATGACTTCCTATTGTGTCCTGGTGATACAGTATCTATTGGTCAGGAAATCAATGGTGCCACTTATGCTTGGACTACTGGTGCTACAACTGGTGTAATTGAAGTAACTACTCCAGGAACATATGGAGTAACAGTTACTACAGGTTGTGGAACTGGTGATGGAGAATTGATTATCGGAGATGCAACTCCAACAGCTAACTTTACATCTGTTGCTTCTTTCTTAACTCACGAATTCACAAATACGTCTATCAATGGTGATACGTACATGTGGGATTTCGGTGACGGAAGTAGTTCAACTGATGAGAACCCAACTCATGCTTATGCTGAGAACGGATCTTACGAAGTTTGCTTAACTGTTGATAACGATTGTGGTACTCACCAAGAGTGTAAAACAATCACTTTCACAGTGGGTGTTGAAGATCTTTCACTTGAAAACAGCATTTCAATTCAACCTAATCCTGCTACTAACTTCGTGAACGTTGAGTTCAACGGTGTTAACAGCGATAACATTACAATTGAATTGTTGAACATTCAAGGTAAAGCTTTATTTACTAATCAGTTAGTTGATTTTGACAACAACACAGTAGAGAGAATAGACGTGTCTGATTTCTCTAAAGGTGTATACTTCGTTAGAATTACATCTGATTCAGAAGTGATGACTGAGCGAGTAGTTGTTCAATAATCACAGTTATATAACTTTAAAAAAGCCCTGCTTCGGCGGGGCTTTTTTTTTGCCGTTAATCCAGGATTTTCAAAAGACTGTTTCTCCGATCTATTTTGCCTTGACCAGCATACGACAATTTATCCACACAATAAATTTCTCTTGGTTTTTCAGGTCCACTAATAATTGAAGCAACTTCATGAAGTAGCATGGATTTTTCACTTGGAGATAATATTCCTTCAATGATCATGATCACCTTTTCGCCCAAGAGTTGATCGGGGATTCCTCCAATCATAAAAGGATCGTCAACTAATAATTGCAATTTCTTTTCCAGTAATTCAGGATGAATCTTCAACCCACCAGAGTTGATGACATTATCCTTTCGGCCTTTCCAGATAAATTTACGGTCGTCAATAAGTTCTACAATGTCATTGGTGGTAATCTCTTCGGAAATTAAATGTGGAGCGCTAATTTTTAAACAGCTATCGTGAGAAGTGCTTATCGTTACACCATCCAATGCCTTGTAATTCGAATTGATCTGGTCAATTTCCCGCAATGCAATATGACTGACGGTCTCCGTCATTCCAAATGTGCTGAAGTTATTATTTGAACAACGTACAAGTTTTTCTTCCAAACTTGAAGGAATACCAGCTCCTCCAATAATGACGTTTTCAATCTTTTCATAAGCCTTTTCATAGTGGCGTAGACTCATTTCTACCTGCATTGGGGTCATAGCAGCAAAATTGAGCACGTGTGGAAATTTTAATTGTTCTAACGGGTTAATATTGGGTTCAACCGGAATTAAATTAAGCTTTCCTACAATAGCCCGGACAATCATCATTTTACCTCCAATGAATTTTGTTGGTAAACAATGAAGTGCCGTTTTTCCAGGTTGCAAACCAAAATAATCTATGGTCATTTGGGCACTGGCGTTCATCTGCTGCTTTGATATTTCAATTTCTTTAGGATGACCAGTTGATCCCGAAGTATGAACTAAAAATTTTGAATTCTCTACATATTCAAGAATGAAGAGAAATATGTGCTTATACCAATCCGGATGCGTTGAGAATTCCGGTTGCTTGCAGAACCGTTGAATATCTTGATAATCGAAATCTTGACCGTTAATGGTTATCATGAAGAAAAGATTTCATCAATCTTCCAATTGATTTGAGGATTGTAATGAAGATGGCCGTCAGCAATGAATAGCGGGGAGTTTATATTATTTTCAAATAATTGTCCTGTGCCAAGTCCTTGAGGTCTATCTGTGGCATTGAGAAATGACCATTGCGCAATCGCATTCAAGCCAATATTTGATTCTAAGGCTGAAGTAACCCACCAATCAATTTGATGCTTTACACACAATTCTGTCCATTTTTTAGTTTCTTCCAGCCCACCAATTAAACTTGGTTTAATAATAATGTAGGCCGGCTTAATTTGATTCAATAACTGCTCACGATCCTCATCTTTTGTTACGCCAATTAATTCTTCATCCAACGCAATGTCTATGGGGCTAATGGTGACCAATTCTGCCATTTCTTTCCAACGTTTTCTTTTGATGGGTTGTTCAATGGAATGGATATTTAAATGTGCAATTTTATGTAAAAAGGAAAGAGCTTCTTCAAGTTCAAATGCTTCATTGGCATCGAGTCTAATTTCAAATTCTTGTCCGTGCGATGCTCTAATTGATTCAAGCATTTGTATTTCGTCATTTACATCAAGCGCCCCTACTTTTATTTTGATGCATGGATATTTATGAACCTTTTGTTTGAATTCATCCAGCATGGTGGGAATGTTGTTCATCCAAATTAAACCATTGATTGGAATGGCAGCCTTTCCTTGTGTGAATGACGATGGATAAGGAACTTGCTGTCCTCCGGTAGTAAAATCCCTCATTGCTGTCTCAAAAGCAAATCGGAGAGCTGGCAATTGATCAGAAACAGTGAAACCTTCATGACCATTTTGGTTAAACTCATGGATTGATTTACGGATGGTTTCCGTCATGTCTAAGCCTGATTCAGGACTTAGACCACTTAGTATGCTACATTCTCCTATACCTCTTGTTCCGGATTCATCTTCAATGGTAATGTACCATGAAGGTTTTTCAGTAAGCACGCCTCTGGAGGTACCTGATGGCTTTCGAAATAGTAGATTTCTTGAATATGCATTTGCTTTTAACATCTCATGCCAGGTATAATCCTAAGCTAAACGCAAGACTGAGGAAGAAAGTCGATAATGCAAGAACCTTTAATAAAGGATCAAATTCCAAAGGTTCCTTTATTTTTTTTACTCTATTGATGATTAAGATGAGTGCAGGTAATGCCAGTAAAAACAACCATTGATATGGGTTTCTGAGGTTTAACATGGTAAATACAATCAATAATAAAGCAGCTCCAATGATCAACGAATATTGGTACCATTTGGCATTCTCAAATCCCAATTTTACTGCCAATGTTACTTTTCCCTTTTCCTGATCTTGAATTCTATCCCTCATATTATTGAGATTCAATACACCCACACATAACAATCCAATGGATGCCGCTGGCAATAAAATAGTAGCATCCAAATTTTTAGATTGAAGATAATAGCTTCCGGTAACACCTACAATGCCAAAGAAAATAAATACGAACAAATCACCTAAGCTGTTGTAACCATATGGATTTTTACCAACCGTATATTTAATTGCCGCTGCAATGGCTCCTAATCCAACGATGAACCAAATCAAAGATTCACTGGAGAGCAATGTGCCAAAAGCAGTTTGAAGCAAAACCACACCAGATAACAAACTCAACAACGAAAATACCACAATAGCTACTTTCATTTGCTGTGCGCTTATTTGACCACTTTGTATTGCTCTGACAGGACCTTTACGTGTTTCGTCATCAACACCTTTTACTGAATCACCGTAATCATTGGCCAGGTTAGAGAGAATTTGCAATAGCACCGTAGTTAATGCGGCTGCAATAAAAATGCGCCATTGGAAGTCTCCTAAAAAATGAGCTAAAAAACTACCTGTTACTATGCAAGAAAGTGATAGTGGAATTGTTCTTAATCTGAATGCTTGAATCCAGGCCTTCATTTCATCATCCCTTATGGAAATTTTGGATATTTCTTGAAGTCAGGTTTTCTCTTTTCTAAAAATGCGTTCTTTCCTTCCTGAGCTTCTTCTGTGAAATAATACAATAATGTTGCATTTCCTGCCAATTCCTGTATTCCAGCCTGTCCGTCCAATTCAGCATTCAGTCCGGCTTTGATCATTCTCAATGCAATGGGACTTCTTTGCATCATAATTTCACACCATTCTACTACTGTATCTTCCAATTGGTCAAAAGGAACAACCTTATTGACCATTCCCATTTTTTCAGCCTCTTTAGCGGAATATTGCTGACACAAAAACCAGATTTCTCGTGCCTTTTTTTGTCCGACATGTCGTGCTAAATAAGATGATCCAAATCCTCCATCAAAACTTCCGACTTTGGGTCCCGTTTGTCCGAAAATAGCGTTCTCAGAGGCTATGGAGAGGTCGCAAACTACGTGTAATACATGTCCTCCTCCAATGGCATATCCATTCACCATGGCTATAACAGGCTTGGGAATAGAACGAATTTCTTTTTGCAACTCCAACACATTTAACCTAGGCACTCCGTCATTACCAACATAACCACCTATGCTTTTTAAATTTTGGTCGCCACCGCTACAAAAAGCTTTGTCACCAGCTCCGGTAAAAACAATGCAATAAATGTCTTCTCGTTCCCGACAAATCTTCATGGCATCAATCATTTCCGTGTTTGTTTTCGGAGTGAATGCATTTCGATACCTGGGTCTGTTTATCGTTATTTTGGCAATTCCTTCGTAAAAATCAAATAGTATTTCTTCGTAATCTTTAATTTTTGTCCATTCCCTGGCCATCCTATTATGGTTTTAAAGCGTTAAAATAATTTTTAAGAATAGTAGCGTTTATTTCTCTTGGTGTATTAATCTCCAAAATTGTTGATTTTTTGGCAGAAGCTGTCATAAATTTTGGCAAAACTGCTGACAATGTAGCCAAATCATTGCACGATTCATATGCTACATTAAAATGTTCAGCAAGATGTTTTACATTTCTTTGGTGAGTGGTTTCAATGTACTTTTCATTTTCAACAATTTTATCAGGCCCTTCAATAAATCTAAAGATACCTCCACCACCATTATTAATAACTATTATTCGAACATTGTTTCCTATATAATTATTCCAAAGGGCGTTGATATCATACATAAAACTCAAGTCACCAACTACACATATTTGTAATTGTTCTGATACAATAGAAGCCCCAATTGCCGTGGAAACACTTCCTTCAATTCCAGAAGTCCCACGATTACTTAAATGTTTGATATGTCGGCCATCTTCAAATAATTGAGCATACCTAACCACAGTGCTGTTTCCCAAATGAAGAATAGCATCTTCAGGTAAATGATGAAGAATGACTTCCATCACTTTTAAGTCTGAAAAAGGAATGTTTTGAACGTAATCTTTGTGCTTCCGTTGAACCGCTAAATCATGTTCTTCCCATATCGATCGAAATCCTTCTTTTTTTGTGGATGGATTGTGTTGGCAGAGTTGATCCAAAAAAGTGGATCCTTTGACTTTAAAGCTTTCCGTTTGGTTTAAGTAATCATCGGAAATCCATTTATGAATATCAACATGCCAATGTTTGATATCTTTTTCGCGCAAAATCATTTTAATCTTCCTTGATATCAATGGTCCGCCCATGGTAATCAACAATTCCGGAATGTGAACATCGTCAATGTGTGCGACCAAACGATCTATGCAACCAAATAATTTTTTGCTGTCGACATTGCTTGTGGATTCATGCAATACCACAGCATCAAAAGACTCGGCAAACCGTTCAAGTTTTTCACGAAGTTCTACAGCGTCATTCATACCAACTACTACCATGACCTTTTTTGTTGAATTCAATGCATTTATGGTTGAATCCCAAACGTTTTCTGGTAATGAGGTTTCTGTGTTATGATAAGTGAGGAATTCAATATTGTCATCAGCAGATTCACCTTCTTGATACAGAGGCTCTTGTAAGGGAATATTGATATGAACAGGGCCATTATCAGGATGTGTAAGTGAGTTTATGGCCTCAGAAATGATTCGTTTATTGTGTGCCCTTGAAGTAGCATCATGGATATTTTGAAGTAATTCAAATGACGCCTGAATATTTTCACCGTAAAGATTTTTTTGAACAATCGATTGACTATCTCCCTGATTGATCCATTCGTGTGGTCTGTCTGCAGTCAACACCAATAAAGGGACTCGCTGATAATAAGCTTCAGCAACTGCAGGAGCAAAATTTAATGCGGCTGTTCCTGAAGTACAAACAATGGCAACAGGGGCATGGATGATTTTTGAAATTCCTATGGCAATAAAACCCGCACTTCGTTCATCTACAATGGAGTAGGTTTTAATTTCTGGGTGCCGAATCAATTCATTGATTATCGGAGCGTTTCTTGAACCGGGACATATGATGGCATGTTTAATGTTGTAAAACTTAAGTCCATTGACCAAGTCCAGAATGGCTGTTTTGTCCGTAATCATGGGATAAATATCGTAAAAAAGTTAACCCAAAATAGATTGTAGTGTTATCGCTTTAAGTGCAGTTTCGTTCCATTCATGTTCAGGGATCGAGTCCTTTGTTATTCCGCCGCCAAGAAACAACTGATAAGCATTATTAACGAATTTCATGCAACGCAAATTGACAAACAAGTTCATTTGTAGTTTGTTAATGGGCCCTAAAAATCCACAATACAATTCTCTGGAATGTGATTCTAACTCACTAATTAATTGTTGAGCTCTATCCACAGGGTTGCCACATACAGCTGGTGTGGGATGCAATTGATTCAAGACATCAAAATTCAATATACCCGGTTGAACATCGGTTAACTCAATCTTGGTGCATAAATGTTGTACCGCTCCCGTATCCAGGGTTGTGGTTTCATGAGTGATATATGGGATGCTATTTTTATTCAAAACATGCTGAATGTGATCCGTCACAATTTGATGTTCACCCTGTTCTTTTTTAGTCCATTCTGTGGAATGATCTTTTTTGGTTCCTGCCAGGGCCATAGTTGATCCCTCATTTCCATTTACTTGAATGAATTGTTCCGGAGTTGCTCCCATCCATACGCCATATGAAGGAAGATAAAGCAAATAACGAAATGCTCCAGAATACTTTTGTAGCATTTCTTCGAATACTTGGGCGGTTGTTTTTTTAACCGATTGAGTTAACTGTGTTCTTGAAACAACAATTTTTGGCAAAGAATGTTCGTGCAGGGATTGTATGGCTTTTTCAATGATGGCTACATAATCAGATTTGGAAACTTGTTCCAAATTCGAAAAGTTCGATTGATAATCATTTGATTTAAGCTCATGAAGAAGGTCAAGAATGTGCTCATCATTCTTTAAATCAGCAGAATAAATTTCTGGTTGTACAAAATGTAAATCCGATTGTTGTTTGAAACTAAATGGAGCAATTAAAAACCCATCCAGTTTATCCAATGATATGTTTTGAGCTAAGTTGGTTTCGTTGGTCCTTTGCATCAACAATTCTACCTGAGGTGAATTGGGCAATGAATAAATGACAAAAGGGAGATTTTTGGTAAGACACAAACTTACCTTTGATTGAAGATTGGAACTCAATGAGAGAATTTATTAGCCAATGAATTAACGAATAACAATTTTACGATATGTTATTCCCGATTGATTTTTTAGTGAAACCACGTAATTTCCAGGATTGTGAATTTCAATCTGCTGCTTACCTATAAAACCTTTTTCAATGGTCATTTGAGTAACCAATTGCCCTGTGACATTGTAGACAAACATAGATGTTTCTTGAATTACCGGGGCAGGAAATTCCAACGTAATGGTGCCATCCGAAGGAATAGGGTAAATCATTAATGAAATGGTTTCAAGTTCCTCATCAATGCTGTTGTAACCGTTAGAACTCTGTAACGAAATTCGTGAGCCACTGATGATACCTTGCATCACTGTTTTCTGTCCTTCCGTGAACATCATCATACAGTCATCATCCACGTAATCCATATAATTCATAAACAAATCACCATTGGGTCCATTGCTGCATGAAACAGATGGAAAGGAGGGGCAGTAATAATTAGCCTCTTCTTGGGTGGGAGTATCACTTACACCGTCACTTCCACAAAATGAATCTCCCCATAAATGTCGGAGGTTAAACCAATGAGCAACTTCGTGAACTGCAGTTCTTCCCTTATTGTATGGGGCCTTTGCCGTTCCATTGGTGCCAAAATTTTCATAATGGATCACAACTCCGTCACTTTGTGCTGAAGACCCAGGAAAGTTGGCAAAACCCAAAACACCATCGGCCACTTCACAAACCCAAATGTTCAAATAGCTATTTCTATCCCAAATATCTTTACCACCCAAAGCAGAAGTATGGTAAGCGTTGCCATTGGTCTCAGCTACATCCACTACGGATGTTTTGGTTCTTGTTATTCCATCTGTTGGGGAACCATTTGGATCTCTGGTGGCTAATTTGAATTCAAATCCAATATCAGCCATCAATGGTTGAAATACAGAAGGTACTTTAATCGTATCCCAATTCAATTTATTAAAGTCTGCATTTAACACATCAATTTGAGATTTGATTTGATCATCTGAAATATTTTGAACATCCAATCTATACACAACATGCACAACAACAGGTATGGTAATTTTATCTCCTGCTTTAAAAGAAGGCATGATATTGATATCTGCCTGCTCCGATGCTATGGTTTCTATTCTTTCCTTATATCCATCTTCATGAATCAATTTGAAAGAGTGTAGCTCATCAGTAAAACATCTGTTGATTCGATCGGATGCCTGAGCATTCAATTTTACCGTTGTCAAAATTGACAACATCATCAAACAAAAAAGATATTTTATTCCATTGTGCATTAAAACAAATTTAATAAAAATGGCCCAGAATGCTCATAAACATTGACCTAAATAAAAAAAATGAAAAAAAAGTTAACGGAAGGCAACCTTTTTTTGACTACCGCCGTCTATGTAATAGAGAATGTTTTAAAGTTAATAGATAGGTGGCTTTAATTTAATTCTTCTGCCTTTGGATTTAGAAACCCCCTGCGAAGGGGGTTTTTTTATGCGCAAAAATTGCAATATCTACTGTTTTCGCTGTGTTGATAGGCATCAGAAGTATGCATAGCTGATATGATTGTTTTCAAAAAATCTTCTATGGCTGTCCATTCTTCGGAAATATTCTCATTTCCCTGAATACTGGCATATTTTATTTGCACTTGATTTGTCTTTAAGGGAATAATTCCTGCTCGCACAATTTCGTTCTTCCCTTCAGACGATAACCAAGCATAGATTGCCAATTGGATGGCTTTTGATTTTTTTTCCAACCCATCAATTGTCGAAAAATCACTGATTGTCAGCTCAGTAGGAAGCACACTTCCTGACTTATAATCAAAGATTATTTTCTCAGAGCCATGTTGTTCTATACGATCGATGACTCCATGCACGCGAATATTCAAAATTTGCCCATTGATGGTTACTTGAAAAGGACGTTCTATTTTTTCCTCTAAGGCAACGAGCTTTACGTGATTGACTTTACCCAATCTCGCAATGTCTGCATCTACGAAATTTCTAATGGTTTCTTTAACCATTTTTACTGCAATTAATAACTTCCCTGTTTCAATGGCTTTTTTTGAAAACCGCTTAGCAAAGATTTCATCAACCAGCATTGAAATTTCATCGATTCTAGATTTCATCAAATCGATGTTGAGAAATTCTCCAATCCAGGGTTCATAGAATTTGAACAATGCCAAATGAATGGCATTTCCTATTTCGCTGGAATCTAAAAACTCGCTGTCTTCAGGGCGATCCTTTAGCCCAACGATGTAACGATAATAAAAATCCAAAGGACATTGCAAAAATTTGATGATGGATGATGGCGAAATGCCTTCGGACAGTTTGGTTACAAGGATCTCTTTTATGGGCTCAGAATTTCGAATTTGAGAAGCCCTCTTTTCATTTGGTTGAAAAGGTGAAGCAATTATTTCGGTATGAATGATAGAAGTTGGATTGTTTTTGCCTAATTCATGTTCTAACTGCAATAGAAATCTACTTTTTTCATCCGAATTAAATTGATCTGTTAGCGTGTTGTATAAAAACGTGGCATTCTTAGCTCCTTGCAATAATCGATAGAAGTAATATGCATAAATGGCGTCGTTTTCCATTTGGGTGTTTAGACCGAAGGTTTTCCGAACATCATAAGGAATAAATGAACTGTGTTTGGCTTTCGTTGGAAAGATACCTTCATTCATTGAAAGCATAATAACATGCTCAAAATCAAGTAATCTGGTTTCAAGCATTCCCATGATCTGTATGCCAGCCAATGGTTCTCCTTTGAAATTTATTTTTTCCGATTGAACAAGAATCTTGAATACGGATAATACATTCTGATACCCATTCAAATGCGTTGATTCTTCAACTAATTTTTTCAGGCGTCTTGTCAATTTTATAAACAAAAAGATGGATTCTTGTTCTATACTGGCATCAAAGCCCTGTTTGGATTCGAAGTATTCTTTTAGTTGTTGCAATAAGGATAGCAGATAATCAACCAATTCGTGAGAAGATGAGACGAGAACCAATTGTCCGATGGGTCCTTTTTTGGTCAATGTTTTGTTCAACGATGTCAGGTTAACCCAGGGAGCATTGGTTTTTCTCAACACATTTCGAACTTGTAACACATCATCTGAACCAGTTTTCGACTCAATAATGGAAAGATAATTGTACGAAAGTATATCTTCCAATATCGAACTGGACCATGAATTCTTATTGTCTGATGAGAACAACTCAATTACATTTTTGAGAAAACCGAACAATCGAAGAGAATTCACCGGGTACCCCATGGTGACATTGATCGAATTGATTTCTTCAGGCAATGATTCCAGAAGTGGGAAAAGCAAGGTTTCATCGGGTAAAACAATAGCAATCTCTTCTGGTCTTGAAGTCTCTGCAATGTTTTTTAATAATTGTCCGGCATACCTAGCTTGCGCCATTGTGCCGCTTAAACCTCCAATTTTAAGGGTTTTGGCATCATTTCCTAGTTGATCAGAAATATGCTGGAATGAATCAGGAAAATGTTGTCGATGTTTTCTTAAAAAGAAACCTGCTTCATGAAGATCATTGTCCAAATAATAAGGGTCTGCATCCCAAATTGCCTGTGCAATATTATACTTCATCAAATGATAGACTATTTTTTCTTCTGCCTTGGTTAGTGCATTTAATCCTATGAAATAAATAGATTGTTCCTGGTAATTTGAAAAAATATCTTCAATTCGATCAGCTACATCTTTATAAGCTTTCCCTGCATATGCCAGTGCTTTTTTACCAAGGTGTTCATTGAATTGCGAATAGATGTTTCCCAGATTTTTCCAGAACGCTAAATAGTTTTTCTGCGTTTCTGTCATTTCTTTTCCTGAGGGATTCCAATTTTCCAGGGCATGAATTTCGTTGATGTAACCAAACAACTTATCGGCATTGGCCAGCGCCATATCTATTTCATTGAAATCCCTTATCAATTGGGATGCCCAAGACTGGAATTCATTAAACTCCATTTGCTCATTTTCCATGGAAAGATGAACGTCAAACAATTCAAATAACAAGTCTGATTCATCAATTACCGTATAGTTGGTCAATTGTTGAATCCAATCTGACATGGTAATGATTTCAGGAAGCCAGGAGGGTTGATCGAGTGCTTTACTAATTTCATTTTTCAAAAACACTCCTGCCCGAACGTTAGGAATAATGATGGTCAAAGAAGAAAAATGGTCTCCTTGTTCCTTTAAAATACGACGGACAGATTTGGCCAGAAATGGGTTCATTCCGAATCCTTGTGATCTATTATCATTTTAAATCCAACACCATGCACATTGAGAATTTGAATTCTTTCTTCCTTACTCAGGTATTTTCTGAGTTTAGAAATAAATACATCCATACTTCTTCCGCTGAAATAGTCGTCATTTCCCCAGATGGTTCGCAATGTTAATTCACGGGTAAGAATCTTGTTTTGATGTTGGCAAAGTAACTTTAACAATTCACTTTCTTTTTTGGTCAGTTTTTGTTCTTCCTGGTTGGCATATGTCAATAATTGAGCTTCAGCATCGAATTCATATTGCAGCAAGTCAAAAACGTCTCTATTCAACGGATCATCTCCGGTGGTTTTGCTCAGTGTTCGTTTTAATATGGCTTCAATCCTTAATTTCAATTCTTCATACTCAAAAGGTTTGGTGATGTAATCATCGCCTCCAGATTTAAAACCTCTGATTTTATCTTCAGTCATTGACTTGGCTGTCAAAAAAATGATGGGAATTTGATTGTTGAGTTTACGAATATCCTGCGCCAGGGAGATACCATCTTTTTTGGGCAACATAATGTCCAGAATACATAAATCATATTGAGCATTGACGAAAGAATGCAGGGCAGATTCACCATCCTTATATAGGTTTACCTGATACTTATTAAGTTTCAGGTTATCTTGAATGATAAAACCGAGGTTTGTATCATCTTCTACCAATAATATGCGAGGTTTCTGATCGCTCATAAATTCAAAGGTAATTTTATAATAAACGTGCTTCCTTTTTCTAATTGGCTTTTGACAGATATACTGCCATGATGCAATTCAACAATGGATTTAACATAACTCAATCCCAATCCAAATCCCTTTACGTTGTGTAAATCTCCATGAGGGACACGATAAAATTTGTCGAAGATCTGTTTCGTTTCGTTACTAGACATGCCTATACCATTATCTTCTATTTCAACCACCAATTTTCCATCTTCGTTAAAACTTCTGATATCAACCTTGGGAGGCTCGTTTTGAGCGTATTTAATGGCGTTGTCAACCAGATTGTAGAACACGTTTGAAATGTGCAATTTGTCTGCCATGACATTGAATTTCGCAGCATTCAAATCAACATTGATTTTGCCTTTTTTGTCATCCAGTATTAGATTGAAACTCTTGATTGAATCACATATGATTTTATGAATGTCATGCGTTTCCAAATCCAACTCAATTCCCGATTTGTCGAAGGTGGACAATTGAAGAACTTTTTCCACTTGAATTTTTAACCGATTATTTTCCTGTTTGATGATTTGAGCATAATTACGCAAACGCTCTTTATCCAAGGATTGTTCTTCGTTTAACAAGACTTCACTTGATAAAGAAATCGTAGAAATGGGTGTTTTAAATTCATGCGTCAAATTATTGATGAAATCTGTTTTGATTTCGGACAATCTTTTTTGCTTTAGGATCACACTGGTGGTATATGCGAAATAAATGATGACAATGAGCATGATTACAGAAGAGAACAACCAGATTCCCATTTGATTGACCAGGTAGCCTGTTTTATTGGGAAAATGCACACCAAAGTAATGTCCGTCTCTTTCCCATTTTCCAATTCTGGTTGGAGCTGACTTACCTCCGGAATTGTCAAATGTCACATAGTTTCCATATACAATGGAATCTGTAAAACAATCGTAAATAACATATTCAAAATCAGAATGGATATTTCGTTGTTTGAATTCTGACATGAGCAGAGATTCCAAAAAATAGGGGTGAAGAGTATCATTAATACTCGCTATGAAGGAATTTGAGCCCATTTGTTTGATAGGCTCATATACTTCTGATGAATCTCCATTCAACGTAAGAATTTCATTGGTCACATTTGTAAGTGCTATGTGTACGCGTTGATTGAACTGCTTTTCCTGTAGGTCGAAAGCCTTATTCACCCAATATATTTGGGTAGCTACCACACCAATCAATGATAGGGTTGCAAACACAATGATAATGCGAATGCTTCGTCTATTCATGTTTCTAAAATTAGATCGAAATTTGCCATGGAAAGGATATTTAACTTTTCTTTAACAACCCAGCAAATGCACGAAAAAATCAATTTCCCCCAATTTAGGAAATATAAAAATGGTCAGTCGTTTTTTAGGATAGAATCACCAGAAAAGTTCATTGAACTAAAAAGAACTGCTCAGGGATTTGAAAAATACATAATCGAGGCAAAAATATTACCTGATCGGAACCTGATCATGGATATGCTGGTTGATTATGAAAAGTACTGGGATCGAATTACTGAAGAAGAATTCGAAGATATCCATGCTCAATTGACTTCCTGAGTCAAGCCACTTTTTCAAATTCACCAGCTTTGACCCAGTGTTTTTCCAATACTTCGATCAAATACTTTCCTTCTTTTAACTCTCTGATGTCCAATTCAACAAATTCAGGATGTTCAATATTGGTTTCAGAAACAATGGTTCCTTGTTCATCACTTATTCTGATTTTCATGTATTCATAGAATACCTTTTCAGAAAGCAATAATAGGCGCCTGCTTGCCGGGTTCGGAAAAATCTCAAATTTCATATCCATTCGCATCGGTTGTGAAAATGCTCCCCTGGATTATATTTATCAAGACGTCGAATACTTCAAATAGTGGCTTCGTGAAAGGTTAAAAAAATCTGAAATTTTGACTTAGAATAACGTAATTACTTGATGTCCATTGAATAAGGGTCAACAGAAACTTCCAATTTATAGTTTTCGATCATTTTCAATGAAAACATGTCAATAAAGGTGATGTATCCATTATTGCCGTCGCAATCTGTGTAGTGATGAGGTGCATCCGCACCTATTGGGTCGGCGTTTCGGTTGGCCACCACATAACGATAGTTGACATCGTCAGCTATGATGGCTCTTGGTTGATATCCTGAATTTACATTGGCTTTAATGGAATAATCTTCAGTATTCACCAGCATAACGTAGCCTTTTCCCTCATCAAATGATTCATCTTCCATACACGTAATGGCCATGGTATTCATACTTGAAGAAAAGGCTATTTCCTGAGGATGTTGACCAGTTTTGATACTCGCTAAAAATTTGTCAGTTATTGCATCGTAGATACGTACCTCATTGGAACGCTCGCAAACTACTGCATACCGTGAATCATCGGGGAAAAACTTAATCATGCCTGGTCTTTGAGAGGCACCGTTGAATTGAATACCGGAAGTCGTGTCAAGCAATATGGTATCAACAGTATGTGATACGGTGTTGATTTTGTAAATGAAATTGCCGGTAAAGCAAGAAACGTAAAGCATGGGTTTAGAAGCATGAATTGCACCACCATATGGAAAGTAAAAAACGTCTCCCAAAGGGTCCTGTTCAAGACTCATATTGGATAGATCAACAGATGCCATATGCGCCCCTTGATTATCCGAATTACCTAACCATTCAAATAAGTAAGCCTTTTGGCTGTTTTGGTCTAACACAAATGATCTCCATAATCCCGATGTTAGCTGAATTTGCTGAATGTATTCATCTGAATTTGCATCGAATTTGACAAATAAACCTGAAGTAAATAATAGATAAACGAATTGCCTATCTGAAGACACACGTATCATTTCTGCAAACCCTGGATCTTCGGAAATTGGTGGTGAATGTGAGCGCATAATCAGACCGCTGTTGGCGTCTATCACACTTATTTCATCGCAAACTGCGTTCAGAACATAATATTTCAATCGCTCATGGTTGTCAGCAAATGCGGTTTCTTTTTTATCATTTTTTGCTCCTTGTTGAATCCAATTGATCAATTGGTTCATTTCAATTTTAGAAAGTGCAGGTTCATTGAGCGGCATGGTGGGAAAGACACTAACGCCCAAATCTTCGTAAGTATTTGTGAATAAGAACAAGGTGCTTTGACTTGCATTGTAGGGAATAACCACCTGACCATTTCGTCCCCCGTTCATCATGGTAGACCAGGACGTTAAGTCTACACCTGCTGCGGCATCTTTGCTGGTTGCATTGTGACATCCTGTGACCGCGCAATTCGTAGTAATGATTTGATGTATGTTGGTAGGGTAGTCACCCGTAAGCAAGTCATTTGATGACTTCTTACATCCAACCGACCAAAGCAGCAGAAGTGAAAAAATAAGTTTATTCCGTAACTGCAAGGACTACGTATTTAGATTCTCCAGATTTGACATGAACAGGAATTCCTCCAAATACACTGTCCTGAAAGTAATAATCATACCCCTTACAGTACAAATAGTAATTGCCCGCTGTAATATTTTCAAATGAAAAGACAGACGGTGGATTGAGGAATCGCAGACTGTCATCGTACTGATTGGGTGAATGCCCGGGGAATTCTACAGCATCTTTTTTGAGATAAACAATACCGGATTGAATTTCAATGTTGTGATGCAAAACATCACCTGTTAGGGATGACAAGGCAACAGAAGGGTTGTCGTGCTTTTTTTGACAACCAAAAATTGCAAGAATAATAACTGCGGATAATGTAAAAACGATAAAACCGAATGGAGAGTTTCCCCTCCATTCGATTTTTGCGGATTCCATGATTAATGAATCAATTTAACCGATTTCGCGGATGATTGTGAAATCAACTGAATAACATACATATGGGGAGATTCTGAATCATTCAAAGAAAGCTGTAGACTTCCTGATTCATCCGTAATCATGGATTGATAAACTAATTTTCCGGAAATGTCCATTACATTAACTTGAACTGTTGAAGTAAGTTGTGTGTAATTCACATGGATCAATCCGTCGGCTGCATTAAATACAGTAACGTTTTTGTCTAGCATGGTATCATTGATACCCGTACTAAGCCCAACAACATTCACATCATAATCTTCTACTTCACCATGATGTCCAATGGGATTTGAAGGATACTGTGAATAACCACAGGGATGCGGTAGTTCATGACCTTCATAAGCAGGCATATCATTGTAAACACGCATTCGGGTAATGCCAGTGACGGCATCAGCAGGAACTGTAAAGGTACGCGTGAAGGTTCCTTTGAAATCATCAAATACGGAATACACCTCTTCTCCTGGATCTTCAAAATCTTTGTCTCCATTCCAATCTATCCATGCCTTGGTATTTAAATTTCCCGAAAACCCCGAACCTATTAATTGATGTTCAGTAGTTACGGACATATTATACGACTGCCCAACCGTTAAATTAGGAACTGTGGCGTTTTCGTAATACGTTACTCCGTCACCATCACTTGTAGAATTGTTTAAATCTCCCAATGTAACGTTGGTGATTCCTGAAAATGGTCCGGAAATAAACGGTGGACAAACACAATATGATTGTGCTTGAATTTGGGTTAGCATGATACCGGAGTGCAATAATGCACCCATGCCAATAAAACGTAAAGTTTTTTTCATCATAAAAAAATTAGTTAAACATTTTGATAGGCATTTTACAAATAACGATTGGCAGCGGGTTTGAGACGCTTAAGGGTTACTTAAAAAAACTTAAAAAAGACTTAAATTATAGCCTAATTATCAGGGTATTAACTACTCTGTGTATTTTTAGGGTATGCTTGGACGTAAATTCCAGTATTTCACAGCCGCTTTAAGTGTTTTATTGCTGTTCCTGATTGGTCTGCAGTATTATTGGATACAGTATTCCATTGATCTAAAAGAAAAGGAATTTGATAGCAATATGAATGATGCACTGGTGGATATTCACAAGGAACTTCAGGATTATTATTACTGTTTTAAGTTATATGCTAAAGTTAACCTGGATGCAAACGAAGGCATCTATATTCGAAGGCATAAGACAGATGGCAAGCAGTTTTTAAGTGAATTCTCTCCAGGTGTAATGGATACAGTAATGACTTATTACTGGGAAAAGTATGGAGCTGATACGTTGTATAAGACCAATAAATTCAGGTTTCGGGCACCTGTAGATTTGAGGGTAGAACTGAGTTTCAATTACAATCTACCAAGGACAATGCAGGAAACGGATTCACTGGGAGGAATGCGGGAATGGATTTTGTCTTCATATGTAAACAGTTTAATAGATGAAGAAACAAATTCACGAATTGTTGATACTGTTTACTTGGATTCAATGGTTCATGCGGTATTTAAGCAGCACTTTATAGAAGAACCTGTGTGTTATGCTGTATTGAGTCCAGAAAGAAAAAAAGTATTTTTCTCTAAACACAATGGATGCAATGAAAAGTTATTGGCGTCTGAAGCACGAATAAGATTGTATAATGACAAAATGTTTGCAGAGGATTATGAAATTGCTGTAGACTTTCCTACCCGACACTGGTCCATTGTGAAAAGTAATAGTCGAGTGATCATCACTTCAGTTGTGGTGACCATTTTACTCATTGCCTTATTCATAATGCTGGTTAGTATGATGTACAAACAGAAGAAATTATCTGAGATGAAATCGGATTTCATCAATAATATGACACACGAATTCAATACACCGGTATCCAATATCAAAATTGCGTTGGATACCATGAAACGAAGACAATATGTAAATGGGTCTAAGCATTTATGGGACATCATTGAAGAAGAAAATGAACGCCTGGAGTCCAATATTCATTTGTTGTTGAGAACAGTGGGTATTGAAAGAAGTAATGGTGAAGAGCTTTATCCATTAGACATGAAGGAAATAGTCGAAAAAGTAATTAAGACTGTGGAGCTTAAAATACATGAGATGGGAGGGAAGATTGAAACAAAATTTGAAGGAGATAATTTTCAAATGATGGGTAATGAATCTCATATCATTAACATGTTGCATAATTTTTTAGACAATGCAATTAAATATTCATTGAAACAACCAATCATTCATTTATTCGTCAAAGATGTAGGTAACCATATTCAAATTATTATCGGAGACAAAGGCATAGGAATTAGTAAAGTCGACCAGGACAAAGTATTTGAAAAATTCTTTCGTGTTCATACGGGAATGAAACACGATGTTAAAGGGTTCGGGCTTGGTTTGGCATATTCAAAAACCGTTATCGACAAACACGGTGGTTCTGTTGAATTGAAAAGTGAGCCAGGTCGCGGAACTGAATTTGAAATTAAATTTCCTCACAACAATGGATAGGGCAAAGATATTGCTGGTTGAAGATGACAAAAATAGCGGGTATTTATTAAGTGAAAATCTGAAAAGCGAAGGTTATGCAGTCACGGTTTGCGAGAACGGTGAATTGGGCTGGGAGGCGTTTGTTCATGAACCTTTTGATTTATGTATTTTGGATATCATGTTGCCCAAAAAAGATGGGATGGAATTGGCCACCAACATTAAAAACAGGAATCCTGAAATCCCATTTATCTTTTTAAGCGCTCGTACCATGAGCGAAGATAAAATCAAAGGCTTTAAAATTGGATGTGATGACTATGTCACTAAACCTTTTCATATGGAGGAGATGTTACTGCGTGTGAAAGCTGTATTACAGAGGAGATCACGAGATGACATTCAAGAAGTGAAGTCATTTGAATTGGGTGCATACCAGTTTAATGTTGATGAGCGAAAAATAGTTGGAAACAATAAAAAAATAAAGTTGTCCAATAAGGAATCGTTGCTGATTAAGTTGTTTTGTGAAAACATGAATCAAGTGGTTTCACGCAACAAAATATTACTTACGATTTGGGGAAGAGATGACTATTATACGTCCAATAGCCTGGATGTTTATCTGACAAAAATTCGAAAAATCTTAAAGGAAAGCGAATGTATGGATCTACAAAATATCCATGGATACGGTTACAAGCTTGTGCAGAACCCCTAATTTCTTTGCCTTAGCTGACGAATCGAAAATACATGGAGAAATACCGCAAAAGGCATGAATAAGCCTGGAATTAGCATGTATGGAAATTGAACAAAATCTGTAGCTAAGGGGATATCATTTTCAAATAATTCCGGCATATATGCTCCGGAAATAAATATACCAACAATGATAGCCAGTGAAATCAACCCCAGTACATTCCACAAGATCATTACTTTTTCCGGTAACACGTTTTTGTTCCAAACAAGGTAGGCGAGAATTGGTGCGGAACACGCTACGATAATTTCAAAGTTATATCCTTCAAATGTTGCAGCCTTTGGAATGAGTCCTTCCATAAATGCTCCCCAAAGGAGCAACTCAACCGCTACACGAAAGATTTGAAATACAACAGGTAAGTGTACTGGAACATATTGTTTGAGGTATTCATATTTATCTGAAAAAACGATGTATCCCCAAAGTGCAAATGCCGGAAAAACCAACAACAATGGTATTCTGGGAATACCTTCCAAAGGCAATAACAATCCACTTTCAGATACTAAGGCAATGTATACCACATAAATGGCTGTTCCAATGCGAACATTGTTTCTGATTTTTTTGCGTCGTACCGGATCTTGAAATTGCCTTCTTAAGAGCTTTCTAAACTGTCGAAAGGTAAAATGGAACAAGAAGATAAGCAACAAATAAAAAAATATTTGTAGAATCATTGAATGGCGATTGAGGTTCGGATTTGCCCGAATAATGACCTCGTTTACGTGAAGGTACTAAATAAGTTTCAGCGCCTCATCTCTGATCCAGCCTGAATTACCGTTCATTAGGCTGATTTTCTTCCATTCGTCTAAGGAATCTTCTATTTTAACCTTGGTTCCTTCGTGTATGACGAATAGTTTGTTTGCTTGTTGATTTGGTGCACTTTTTACGGTTACCGATGGTGAAAAGATAATAGCGTATTCATTATTTTCAACATAAGAGGAAGTTACAGACGCCAAAATCCAACATGACAGCATAACAACCAAAGCAAACGCAGCGGCAAAAAAAGCAATCTTTTTTAGCAATCCTGAGGTGACCAAATATCCAATGAGTAAAATAAGTACCAAGAATCCCAATACAATTGTCCATTTTCCCCATCCGTCTGAATTCTGGTAATTGAGAAATGAATTCCACCATGTTTCAAACGCCAGCTCCGGTTTGCCTTCTACACGGTCAACTGTTTTAAGATTGGCCATTGAAAGATTATTTAATATGTCCTTATCTCCAGGTGCAAATTTTTTGGCCTTTTCATAATATAAAATGGCTGAAGGAATATCGTTTAATTTGAAATGGGCATTTCCCAAATTAAAATACAACTCAGGTGAATGAACTTCCTGAGCAAGAATTTGCTCATAATAGGCAATGGATGAATCATATTGCTGATTAATGTAAGCTTGATTTCCTGCCTGGAAAAGCGATTCAACATTCATCAAATCATTTTCAGCCCATGTAAATTGGGCAGACATCAACGACAAAAAGAATACAAGCAAGACCTTTCTCATGTTTTTATTTCTTTTTGTAATGAACTAATCAAATGGGCTGCATCATCATAAATGGCCTGGTTTGAGGTTTGATCCGTCGGAGCAAAACGAGCCATTTCGCATTGTTCCAATATCTCTAACACTTTTCTAATAAGTTCTTCAGCTACTTGATTTTCCGTTAACTTGTCTTTGATGGTCATTTTTGAAATTTCCGATTTTGGGATATTCAATTTATCACCAAGGTATCCATACAAGGCATCGGAAATGGCTTCATAGAATTTTTCAGAATCTCCTTCTTTCAAAAACCTAGCAGATGTAGACAGGTGTTTTTTGGCCAATTTACTAGCTCTGGACTGTTTAACCCGTGTAATGTCTTTTTGAGATTCCAAATACTTATTTCTGGCATACCAAACACCAAATAAAAGCAAGACAGGAGCAAGAATGAGCAAATAAAACAGACCCGTTCCATAAAAGGAGGTATTCAGTGGTAAAAACAGGGTAGTGGTTTTGATGAATTCAATGTCCTGTCCCAATGTTTTAATTTCCTTTTTATCTGCTCCATTGTACGTGACAACAGCTTCTTCGCCTTCGCCTTTTTCCACATTGATTTGAAGGGGAGATGACTTTTGCGTTACGTACTTCTTTTTCTTAGGATCGAAATATGAAAAGGTAATGCCATCAATGTCAAATGTTCCTGCATGTCTTGGAATAAGCAAGTACGTATAGGTTTTGGATCCTGCAGAACCGGAATAGGTCAGGTTAATTTTTTCCTCAAGTTTCGGATCATAAGATTCAAAATCCGCTGGAAACTCTATAGAAGGTGGTTCAATCAATTTCAGGTTTCCATTTCCTTTGATTTCAATTTGAACATTTAGCGCTTCATTGGTCTTGACCGTTTGATGGTCAGCACTAACATTAAAAGAGAAATTTCCAACCGCGCCATCAAAACTGGTTGGTTTACCAGTGGGAAGCTGACGAGATTCAATAGCCAGTGCATTGCTTTTTACATTCACTTTGGTGTCCTTGTAGGACCCAAAATATTGATCAAATAAACTTCTGCTTCTACTCTTCACGCGTTCCCTTACAATGAAGCTGAGTTCCATAGGTTCTATCTTCAACTTTCCTGTACGCTGAGGAGTAAGCACAGATTGCTTGATAACTGCCACATTAAATCGTTTACCATTCAATATTTCTTCTTTCCATTGTACTTTGTTGTCATACAGATTGAGGATATCCTGGCTATAAAAACCCGTAAAGGACGGCATATGTTCTACTGAATTATCAGTCAATTGAACATGTGTATACAGTTTATAAGTGACCGTTACTTCTTGACCCAAGTAAGGTTTACCATTACTTATGGTGGCTTTGATGAATAAATTATCCTTCATGGCATTGCCAGAAGGGGCTGGTGAGCCATTTTGTTTTCCGCCTTGAGGATTGCTATTCGGTGAACTTCCAGAGGCTTGCGTTTTTCCTTTTACTACTTTGATTTGGATGGGATCTGTTCGGAAAATATCTCCATCTACCTCAATAACAGCCGGATCTATGGTGAACGTCCCTTCTTGTTTAGCCACCAGGAAATAACTATAAGAAACGGAATATGAACTTTTTCCGTTGACAAAAGACATATTGGTAGACTGATTGGGTCCAGATAATACTCGGAAGTTTGAAAAGCTCGGAGGAGCAAATCGATCACCAGATGCGTTGACATTAAATTGCAATTGGAAACGTTCGCCAACTGCCAAAGTCGTTTTGTTCACAGAAGCTGTAAACTTTACTTGACTTACGGCTGAAAATGACCCTAACGCAGCTATGCACAATATGACAATCGATCGCATCATCTGATTACCAGTCTTTTTCAATTTGGATTTTTTGAACCTTTGCCTTATCCTTTTTCATTTTATCCAACAAATCCTTTTCCTCATTATTTAAGGTCTGCAACATTCTTTCGGCTTCTTCTTTAGATAACTCATCCTTTGGCTTTTGCTGCTCTTGCTGCTGTTGTTCTTTTTGCTGGTCTTGCTTGTCCTGCTGATCCTGTTGTTGTTCTTTATCTTGTTGATCCTGATTTTTGTCCTGCTCTTGCTGATCCTGATTTTGCTGATCTTGATTTTGTTCTTGATCCTGGTTTTGATCTTGATTCTGCTCTTCTTGATTTTGCTCTTGTTGCTTCAATAATTTTTGTGCCAGACTTAGGTTATATCTTGAATCTTCATCATATGGATTATTGATCAAGGCATTCTTATATGCATCAATGGCTGGTTGAAGTTGATTGTCCTTTAATAATGAATTTCCCAAATTGTGGTAGGCCTTGGATCTTGATGCTTTGTCCACAGAATTCTTACCCAGTTCATTGTATACGGCAGCGGCCTCTTTATATTTTTCTTGTCTGTAGAATGAATTGGCCAGATTATAGGTGGCTTTTTCTGAAGGATTTTGCTGTAGGGATTGCATGTATTTCTGTTCAGCAACGTCATATTTCCCATTGTTGTAATCATCGTTGCCTTCACGGATCTTATTGTTGCCAATCTGTGCCAGTAAAGTACTTGCCAGAAATAAGAATCCCGATATGAATAATATCCTCAACATCAATTAAACAAGTTTACATTTTCTACCCAGGAGCTTTTTTTCTCGTTGATCATAAATTCAACAATCAGCAAAAGTATGCACAATGCAAGGAATGGTTGAAATCTATCCTCATAATCTGTAAAACGCTTTGATTCAAATTCCGTTTTTTCCAATTTATTGATTTCCTCATGCACCTTCCGCAACGCACCACCTGAGTTATTTGCACGAACATATATACCATTTCCAGCAGAGGCAATTTCTTTTAACATATCTTCATTGAGCTGACTGACAACGGTGTTTCCTTCATTATCACTTCTGTAATTCTTTTGTCCTCTGGAATTAATGGGAATGGGTGCGCCCGCTTGTGAGCCCATTCCAACGGTGTAAACAAAAACACCTTTCCCTGCTGCATCTGCTGCAGCCTTAGAAGCATCATCTTCATGGTTTTCTCCGTCGGTGATGACAACGAGAACTTTGTTTCTGCTATCCTCGAAATTAAAGGATTTCATGCCCAATTCAATTGCTCTACCAATGGCTGTTCCCTGCAAAGGAACGGTTCCAGTGGAGATAGTGGAAAGAAATAATTTGGCCGCAGCATAATCCGTTGTAATCGGCAGTTGATTATAGGCTTGACCTGCAAAAACAACTATTCCAATTCTATCGTTTGCCAGTTTTTCAATGAATTGCTCAACCGAGCGTTTTGCCCTTTCCAGGCGATTGGGTTGTAAGTCTTCTGCCAACATACTATTGGAAACATCCATGGCAATCACAATATCGATGCCTTCTCGTTTCACTTCTTCAAGTTTCGTCCCCATTTGAGGATTCACCAACGCAAGTATGAGCATCAGGATAGCAATCGAAAACAACACCATTTTCGCAAATGGTTTAGTTTTGGAAATGGCCGGAATCATTAAAGCCAGCAGGTTTGCATCTGCATATAGTTTTCTTTTTTCTCTTTTCCATCTTCTTACAGTCAGATACAACATATACATTACCGGAATTACCAGCAATGCCCAAAACCATTCGTTATGTTGAAACCTAAGCATTACGTTATACTTTTATAAACGGTGTTTTTTAATGCAAATTCCATGACAAGCAGTAAAAAGGCCAATACTGCCCACGGAAAGTATTTTTCTGACTTTTTTCGGTACCGAGTGACTTCAATTTTGGATTTCTCCAATGCGTCAATTTCCTGATATATTTCTTCGAGTCGTTTGTTGTCAGTTGCCCTGAAATAAGTTCCACCCGTTGTTTCAGCAATTCCTTTTAATGTAGGCTCATCAATTTGAACTTCCATATCCTGGTATTGGGTTGTGCCAAAACGAGTTTTGAAAGGGTAGGGTGCTTTTCCAGATGTTCCCACTCCTATGGTATATACACGAACATTAAATTCGCGAGCAATCTCTGCGGCAGTGAGAGGAGGAATAGAACCGGCGGTATTAAATCCATCCGTCAGTAAGATGGCAACTTTACTTTTAGCCTTGCTATCTTTTAATCGATTTACAGCCATTGCCAACCCGTTTCCAATAGCAGTTCCATCTTCTATCATGCCATTTCGAATGTCCATAAACAGGTTTTTCAAGACATCGTGGTCTGTGGTTAACGGACATTGGGTAAAACTTTCACCACTATAAACTACCAATCCAATTCTATCATTGTCCCGATTGGCAACAAATTCCGAAGCGATGTTTTTTGCAGCTTCCAAACGATTGGGTTTTAAATCCTCAGCCAACATACTGCTTGAAATGTCAAGAGCAATAACAATATCTATCCCTTCGGTGGTGACATCCTCAAAGTCTAGCGTGGATTGCGGTCGGGCCAGGGCAATCACAAGTGCAACCAATCCCAGAGATCTCAAGGCAACCGGAGAGTGACGTAAATAAATTTTGATTAGACTGCCTTCGGTTTTCATAAACTGAAGGGTTGACGTCACTGCCCTGGGTTTCAGCAAATTCAGCTTCCAAACATACCATCCCAACATTAGTGGCACTAAAGCAAGCAGCCAGAAATACTCAGGAGAGTCAAATGTTATGTTGTTGAAACTAAACATCTTTCTTATCTAAATCATTTTCTTCTTCTTCAACTGAAGAATCTTCAGGTATGTCTTCTTCCTCTTCTATTTTAGTTTGCTCCACAAATTGTTTTACCCAGTTGATGAATGATTCGTTCTCAGAAGGGGTTGGCTGCGCCTTGGCAAACTTTACCATATCTGACTCTGACAAGAAGGTGTGCATTTCTTCCAAAGCAGATTTGGGTAGGGACAATTGACGTACTTCAGATAAGATTTCATCGGTGGTTTCTTCCAACGCGGTTATATCATATCTGTTTTCCAAGTATTCCCTAAAGATCTCAGACAATTCGCTATAGTACACTTTTACCTGTCCATTTTGCCATAATTTTTTGTCTTCTAGCAATACCAGTTTTTCAAAGGCTAATATATGTGCAGGTACATCAGGAACAATTTCCTCTTCCTCTTTGGGTTTTCTTTTGAACTTATCCCTATACACATACAAAGCAAGCGCAATGCCGCATAATAAGTACGTGATTAACAACCACTTCCAATTTTGAAATACCCAATCAATAAAAGAGAAAGAAACTTCGTAGATGGGTTTGATATCCTTTATTTCAGGTTGAGCGCTTCCAGTTGGGTCAGGAGTTGCTTGCATTTCCACTTCCACGGAATGCGCGGTAATTAGTTGAGCTTCAGTTTCAATGGGCCCATCTTGTGTCATAAATTGGATGGGAGGGATTACATGAATACCACTGTCGAATGAAGTTATGACGAAATCCTGATAAATGATCTTGGTTTGAAAATCTTCTTCATCATAAGTGGTATCAACCAGCTGGCGATCAATGATGGTGATACTTTTGGTAATGGTATCTCCAAAACTGGGAAACTTGATTTCGTTGCCAATGGGAAATCGAATTTCCAGATGCATTTTAATGGGTTCACCAATTTTAATCTCACGCACATCCAAATCCAATGAGACTTTGGTTTCAGCAGCCAATGCAACTGAAGAAAAACACACAAATAAAATCAGTGCATACAACCTTCTCATCGTCTAGATTCCCTCATTTTAAACAAATTCATCAATGGTCGTACATAGGATTCGCCGGTATTCAGTTGAACAACATCTACACCGCAACGTCTAAATAATTGCTCGGTTTCTTTGTGGAAGGCAAGTTGTTCGGCTTTATATGTTTTTTGAAAGGATTCGCTGGATGTATCCACCCACTTTAGTTTACCACTTTCACGATCAATGAACTGTATGATTCCCAATTCAGGAATTGAATGCTCTCTTCTATCAGAAACTTTCAGGGCAACAACATCGTGTTTTTTGTTGGCAATTCGAAGAGCCGTCTCATATCCTGGTGCCATGAAATCAGAAATCAAAAACGCTGTACATCGTTTTTTAATGACACCGGTAAAGTATCCAAGTGCCTCACTGATATCTGTTCCAGTGTTTTCTGGTGTGAAGTCCACCAATTCTCGAATGATGGTTAAAATATGGCTTCTTCCTTTTTTAGGTGAGATGAATTTTTCTATTTTATCCGAAAAGAAAATTACACCCACTTTATCATTATTCTGAATGGCTGAAAAAGCCAACACGGCACATATTTCAGTAATGAGATTTTGTTTCAATTGTGCATTTGTTCCAAAGTTTTCCGATTGACTCACGTCAACCAAAAGCATAACGGTCAGTTCTCTTTCCTCCTCAAAAACTTTGACGTATGGATGATTAAATCGCGCGGTAACGTTCCAATCAATTGTTCTGATTTCATCACCCATTTGGTATTCTCGCACTTCACTAAAAGCCATACCGCGCCCCTTAAAAGCCGAATGGTATTCTCCTGAAAAAATTTGATTGGAGAGCCCTCTGCTTTTTATTTCAATTTTTCTGACTTTTCTCAGTAACTCCTGCGATTCCATCGTATCCGCTTTCGAATGTTCTAGGGTACTTCTACAGTGTTGAGAATTTCTCTGATAATATGCTCACTTGTCACATTTTCAGCTTCCGCTTCGTACGTAAGTCCTATTCGATGTCTTAACACGTCATATGCTACTGCACGAACATCTTCAGGTATTACATATCCTCTTCTTTTGATAAAAGCATAAGCTTTGGCCGCTAAAGCCAGATTGATACTTGCCCTTGGAGAACCTCCGAAGCTAATCATTGAGGCAAATTGACCAAGGTTGTATTCAGCCGGATATCGGGTAGCAAAGATGATATCAATGATGTATTTTTCAATTTTCTCATCCATATATACTTCTTGAACAACCTTTCTGGCTTTAACAATATCATCCGGTTTCAATATTTTATTGACGGTTGGTCTTGATTCTTTGTTCAAATTACCTCGAACAATGTCACGTTCTTCTTCTTTTTTCGGGTAATCTAACACCAGTTTCAGCATAAAACGGTCAACCTGTGCTTCCGGTAGGGGATAGGTACCTTCCTGTTCAACCGGGTTTTGTGTTGCCAATACTAAAAAAGGATTGGGAAGTTCAAACGTTTCTTCACCAATGGTGATTTGCTTTTCCTGCATAGCTTCGAGCAATGCACTTTGAACTTTAGCAGGAGCACGGTTTATTTCATCAGCCAGAATAAAGTTGGCAAATATGGGTCCTTTTTTTACTGAAAATTCTTCTTTCTTCTGGCTATATATCATGGTTCCTAAAAGGTCGGCAGGTAATAAGTCAGGTGTAAACTGAACCCGGCTAAATGAAGCATCAACAGACTTTGCCAACGTAGTTACCGTTAGGGTCTTTGCCAAACCTGGCACACCTTCCAACAACACGTGGCCATCAGACAACAGACCAATTAGCAGTCCCTCCAACATATGTTTCTGACCGACAATGATCTTGTTTAACTCACTGGTGAGTAATTCAACAAAAGCACTTTCTTTTTGAATTTTCTCATTCAATTCACGAATATCACTTGCACTTTTTGGTGAAGAAATCTCACTGGTCTGCTCAAGAGGTTTATCCAATTCTTCCATGATGTGTCCTTTTATAATTTGGCTTGCAAATATAAAATAACGAAGGAATTATTTTTGGTGGTACGCTGAGATTGTTAAAATTTGTTAACCTAATAAAATCCTATATTACAGAAGAATTAATACTTCTTTTTGAATCATGTTATGACCAACATTATCAAGTTTAAATCTTCGGACGTTGAACACTTTTCCAAGGCTTGTCAAATTCGTCAATTGGTTTTTGTGGAAGAGCAACAAGTAGATGCCAAAGATGAATTTGATGAATTTGAAGATGAATCCACACATTATTTGATTTATTCTGGACAAATTGAAGTTGCTACGGCCCGATGGAGAGCTACTTCCAAGGGAATTAAACTTGAACGATTCGCCGTTTTAAAAGCATATCGAGGACAGGGATTTGGTGAAGAAGTACTGAAAGCCGTTTTACAGGATGTCTTACCGCTTAATCAAACCATCTACTTGCATGCACAAGTATCTGCTTTGGATTTTTACAAAAAGAATCACTTTGAATCGGTTGGAGACATGTTTTTGGAATGTAATATTGAGCACTATTTAATGGAACACAATTCGAAAATATAATGGATAAAGATTTAACACTTTCAAGAACCATAGATATGGTTAGAGAATTTCACGATGCATTTGGAATTGAAAATGCTTCACAATTACAGGCATCTATTCCCAGTGCCGATATTGACTTACGTCATCGGTTAATGCACGAAGAAAATGAAGAATATCTCGAGGCTGCCAAACAAGGTGATCTGGTTGAAATTGCAGATGCTTTGGGAGATATGCTGTATATTTTGTGTGGAACCATTCTCAAACATGGTCTGCAGCATAAAATTCATGAAGTGTATCAGGAAATTCAACGCAGTAATATGTCTAAGTTGGATGCCAACGGCAAGCCTATTTATCGCGAAGATGGAAAGGTAATGAAAAGCGAACTTTACTTTAAGCCAGATATCGCCTCAATCTTAAAGAATTAACGATATTACCCTTTGTTTTTGGCTTTGATGAGTTTGCCTAACAAATCATCCAATTGTTCGTCTTCCAATTTTTTGGCAATAATCTTTTTGTCTTTGTCCAATAGGTAAATTTTTGGAGTACTAAAGACATCATAATTGGATCTGAAATTATTGGGATGATCTTTAACGTTATTTGGATACTCAGGACTGTCAGAAACATTGATCCACGTTAAATTGTGTTTGACAATGAATTTCTTCCATTCTTTATTGTCAAATTCAGTTCCAACGGCAAATACATTCAACCCTTCGTCTTTGTATTTCAGGTATAAATCGTGCATTTTGGGAGTCACCTTTTTACAATGTCCACAGGTAGGAGACCAGATGTACACTATGGTGTATTCGCTTTCCAACTGATGAAGATTGTACCATTTGGTTTGCGCCGTATCCGCTAACACAATATTAGGTGCTACTTTTCCAATTAACAACGGTTTCGTCTTTTGGTACCGCTCAGAAATTTTGGCATGTTGGGTAGAATCGGTCCAATCTACATCATCCGTGAGGTAATAGTTTTCAGCCATATGAACAAAAATGGCATCCATGCCCATTACATTAGATTTTTCATAGGTATTGGTTATCCATGAAACCGTATAACGAAACAGGTCATAATTCGCTCTTGTTTTATTTAACAAATAATCAATTGACACAAACAATGAATCAGGAATCTGATAGGTCAACTTCTCAATATAGCGGCTAATTTTTTGATGGTAAACCGGTGTTCTGATTAATCTTCCATCTGTAAAGTCAATATTGTCGAGGAAATGATCTTTGTAATATCGGTATTGGAACAAGGAATCTTTTTTACCATTTTCTAACACAGGCGCTTCAGGAACTTCAATTTCACGGGTTGCATTCACAAAGTTCGCTGCCAATGTCCCTTTGTTTGCTTCAACAAATTCCTTTTGGTAGGCTTTTACGCCTTTGTCTAACTTGGTCAACTCTTCAACGGCTTCGTCCTTCTTAGCTTTGTCTTCCGAAGTGTATTGTTCATTCCACTTAACCGCTTTTTTCTGATATTCATCCAAATGTTGAACATACTCATAGAACAGTTGATTGTCTTTACTTCCTTTTATCTGCATTAATCCAGTAGTATTGGACGTATCGGTAACCATTGAAAATTCTTGTTCAACCACAAATAAATCAAATAGCTTATTTGTGCCGATGACCAATGAATACATGCCTTCTTCCAAGGGCTCTTTACCGGTGAAAATCATTTTTCCATCAGCATCAACATTTGCCGTGTCTTTGTAATATTGGTTCTTTCCATAGAAATTAGCCAGGTAGCATATGGTATCGCTAATTCCCTTGACTTGAATTTTCAAAGTATATGCATCTTTTTGAGCAAAGGTGTAAGTTTGGCTTGCCAGAAAGCATATAATCAATAGACTGACTATTCTTTTCATATTGCACTTGAGTTGTTCTCAGTTTTACAATATTCGGATTTTTCGTCAATTAGAAGATTTAAAAGTGGTGTTAAAGAAATGTTAAAATCGTAATTTAATGTTTCGAAATGTTTAGGAATCGAATGAGTATACTATCTGTTTTGTTCATTTCATTGATAGCGATTGTAGTGACCATTTACGTGTCATTTTACTTGTTGCAGGACTATATGATATTCAGAAGTGAGAAATTACATGAAGATCATGTTTTTAGTTTCCATGCAACGTTTGAAGAAATCAATTTTGATGTTGGAAATCAGGTTCGTATCAATGCGGTGAAGTTCATTGCAAAGAATAGGAAAGGATTGTTATTGTATCATCATGGCAATGCTGGAAATATTCAATTGTGGGGCCAACGCGCACATTATTTTACTGAATTGGGTTATGATGTCATTTTGTATGATTATCGAGGATATGGAAAAAGTACAGGCTCCATCAAACGGGAAAAAACCATGTATGATGATGCTGAATTTATATTCAATCATGTAAAAGACAATTATCAAAATGAAGAAATTGTTTTTTATGGCATCTCGTTGGGATCTGGAATTGCGGCTTACCTGGCGCAAAAATTTAATCCATCCAAACTCATATTAGAAACACCCTATTATTCTTTTCTGGATGTAGTCAAATTTCACTACCCTTATTTACCGGCTCAGTTAATTAGCAAATACCGATTTAAGACTTACCGGTTTCTTGACAATGTTTCTTCTGAAACCATTCTCCTTCACGGCGATATGGACAACATCATTCCCGTTGAAAGTTCGGAGAGATTAGCACGGTTGCATGATCATGTCACATTCTATAAAATCAAAGGAGGTGCCCACAACAATTTGTCCGACTTTGCTGAATATGAGCAGATTCTGAAAAAAGTACTGGAATAAATTACGTTAAAATTTCTTCTGGTACAATTATTGTTAAATGGATTTTCTACGTTTGCATAATTAAATAAATATACTCCTCATGAGAACCAATAAAATACTAATCGCTACAACATTACTTTCAGGTATTCTAGTCTTGTCTTCTTGTTCATCTGGTAATAAAGTGTCAAGAATTGATGCCGCAGAACAAATCGATCTCAGCGGTCGATGGAATGAAACGGACTCAAGACAAGTGGCTGAAGCCATGGTTAAGGATTTGGTATCCAGACCTTGGGCAATGGAATTCCAAGCCAACAACGATAGAAAACCTACCATTGTAGTTGGATTAATCCGAAACAAAAGTCACGAACACATTAGTTCTGAAACATTTACAAAAGATATTGAAAGGGAACTAACCAATTCAGGAAGAGCGAAATTGGTAGCAGGAGGAGATGCAAGAAATGAATTGCGTGAGGAAAGAGCCGATCAACAAAATTTTGCTTCAAAAGCTACAGCCAAAGAATGGGGCAAAGAATTAGGTGCTGATTTCATCATGCAGGGTACCATAAATTCAATAGTTGATTCTGACGGTAAATCCAAAGTCATATTTTATCAAGTTGATTTAGAGTTGACCAGTGTTGAAACCAATGAGAAGGTTTGGATTGGCGACAAAAAAATCAAGAAGTTTATCAAGAAATAAAATAGATCTTGCCGAACCGTAATGGGATCACTTATGTAGGTGGTTTACTTGCTATCATATTGGTAGTTTCAGGTTGTGCCACCTATTATCAGCAAACTGTAGCTTTTCAATCTCAGGTAGCAGACAGGGATTGGAACAAAGCGCTTCATTCGTTAGAGAAAAATAAAACGTTGAAACGCAATAAGAACAGGTTGCTGTATCACCTGGAAAAGGGTACTGTTTTTCATATGAATCAGCAGTACGATTCCAGCAATGCCTCGTTTGAAAACGCCTATATCTTTCTAGACGATTATCGAAAAAAAATAGGAGAGGAGGCTTTGACTTTTGTTCTTAATCCAGGAGTGAGAACGTATCCCGGAGAGGACTTCGAAGGTGTGTTAATGCATTATTACAAAGCGCTCAATTACCTTCAATTAGATAATCATGAAGCCTCATTGATTGAATGCCGCAGGGTCAACATCAAATTGAATGAGTTGAATGATCGATACAAAAACAAAAATCGATACAACAGAGACGCTTTTGCACACAATATCATGGGGATGGTGTATGAAGCAGATGGTGATTATAACAATGCGTTTATAGCTTATCGAAATGCCTTTGATATTTATGAGTCGGACTACAATGAGCATTTTGCCCTTCCGGCTCCCCTACAGCTTAAAAAGGATATATTGCGATCAGCGGCCAGGGTTGGTTTTAGAGAAGAATTGTTTTTTTATGAGAAGAAATTCGGAATGGAATACGATCCTTCACTTGATTCATTGGATAAAACACTCATTTATTTTTGGCACAATGGCCTGGTACCCGTTAAAGATGAATGGAGCATCATGTTTACCATTATTCAAGGACAGGGAGGATATGTGACATTTGTCAATGATGATTTGGGACTGAATTTTGGATTTAGAACCAGAAATGATGATGAATATGCCAGTCTTGGTGATCTCAAAGTGGTGCGTGTTGCATTTCCCAAATACGTGGTACGTGGATTAGTGAACAAAAGAGCGGATATTCGAGTAGGTGAAAACAGTTATCCATTACAATTGGCTGAAAATGTGGGACAAATAGCCATGAAAACGTTGCGTGACAGGATGTTGCGAGAGTTGGCGAATACCCTGCTTCGTATAGCTGTGAAACAGGCATTAGAGGCAGCAACCAGGTCTGAAAATGAAGGCCTTGGTGCAGTAATGTCGGTTGTAAATGCTGCATCAGAAAAAGCAGACACAAGAAATTGGCAAACTTTGCCTTTTCACATTTCGTATGCACGTATTCCGATTTCAGATAGGGATTCAGTTGCCGAGCTCGTTACGTATTCAAAATCCGGGTCCAGGGTAGCTAAGAAGGAAGAATTGGATTTCGGAAGAAAAAAGACCTTGTTTTTATTTCATCACTCGGTAGAACACATTCCTGCAGCTCTTACATCATTTCAGAACTGAAATGAAATTCAATTTCCGGATAGTTTCGTTTGTTGATGTCTAATATTCCTGGAGACTGGGCCAGAAATACGTTGTTATCCTTTTTGTCTTTTACGATATATGAAGCCTTGTGTTTACAGAATTCATCTAATTTATTTTTGTCTTCACTCGTAATCCAACAAGCTTTGTAGAAGTTGTGATTTTGAAATTCACAACTAGCCCCATATTCATTTTTTAATCGGTATTGAATGACTTCAAATTGAAGATTTCCGACTGTACCGATGTATTTTTTATTCCCATATTTCTCTCTGAACAATTGAGCAACCCCTTCTTCTGTCAATTGTTGAATGCCTTTTTCCAGTTGTTTAGACTTCATGGGGTCAGTATTGATGACCTCTTTAAAAATCTCCGGAGAAAAACTGGGAATACCTTGAATATGAATGGATTCTCCTTCCGTTAGCACATCGCCTATTTTGAAGTTTCCCGTGTCGTAAAGTCCAATTACATCACCAGGAAAGGCATTTTCTACCAGGTTTTTACTTTGCGCCATAAACGATGCCGGATTGGCAAACTTGAATTTTTTGTTCAATCTCACATGGTGGAAAAACTTATTTCGCTCAAATTTTCCCGAGCAAATACGCATAAATGCAATTCGATCGCGGTGTTTTGGATCCAGATTGGCATGAATTTTAAAAATGAATCCTGTGAGTTTGTTTTCTATTGGAGAAATTTCTCTTTCCTCTGCATTTCTTGACTTAGGTCTCGGTGCAATATCAATGAAAGAATTTAAGAGTTCTTTCACACCAAAATTGTTCAATGCACTTCCAAAAAATACGGGAGCAACTTCTCCATTGAGGTATTTCTGATTGTCCAATTCATCGTACACTCCTTCAATCAGTTCAATATCCTCGCGCAACTGATCTGCATCACTTCCTACAATTTCGTCCAACTTTTTGTCGTTGAGGTCGTCAATTTGAACCGAATCGGATTCTATGGTTGTCTTTTTGGCTTCAAATAAGTTTAACGATTGATTGAAAATATTGTAAACGCCTTTGAATTGCTCTCCCATGTTGATAGGCCAACTCAAGGGCCTTACCTTGATATTTAATTTGGCCTCAAGTTCGTCCAGGAGATCAAATGGATTTTGTCCTGGTCGATCTAATTTATTGATGAAAACAATCACCGGCGTATTTCTCAATCGGCACACCTCCATCAATTTTTCTGTCTGTTCCTCAACACCTTTCACACAGTCAATCACCAAAATTACACTATCAACCGCTGTAAGTGTACGGTAAGTATCTTCTGCAAAGTCCTTGTGACCTGGAGTATCCAGCAGATTGACTTGTAATCCCTGGTATTCGAAAGACATAACCGATGTGGCCACGGAAATTCCACGTTGACGTTCAATTTCCATAAAATCAGAGGATGCCGACTTTTTAATCTTATTGGATTTTACGGCACCGGCCATTTTAATGGCGCCGCCGTACAATAGAAACTTCTCCGTTAAGGTAGTTTTACCCGCATCAGGGTGACTGATAATTGCAAATGTTCGCCGCCTGGCGATTTCTTCTTCCAACTTCATTCGACGCTAATTCTCTATTATTTAAGTGTGTTTTTGGCTACCCAAATGCGGTAGGCAATAATTGCTTTTTGAAGCATGGAAAGTCTTTCCAGGTCTGCATAAATGTAACTGGGTAGGATTATTCTGTTCATGCTGGTCAATGCCTTGAAAATTGCAGATTTCATGCGTAACAATTGATGTGCAAAAATACTATTTTCATTAACTCCATAAAGGAGTCAATTCATATTGTATTTTATCAGGTAGATTTTGGCTTCAACATTGTGGCTATTAAGAAACTTACCACAATGGTTCCAAGACTGCCGATGACATTAAACCATAAGTAACCTATTTTTTCAAAATAGAAATAGAACAGTGCAAAAATGGTAAGCTGAACGATGCTTGCTCCAATTAATAGTGAGCGACTATTTACTTGCTTGATAAAAAAGCCGGTTAAAAAAATGCCCAAAATGGTACCGTAAAATAGTGAACCTAATATGTTTACTGCTTCAATCAGGTTTTCAAGTAGGTGAGCTGTAAAGGCAAAGGTGAGTGCCAGAATTCCCCAAATTGTCGTAATAATTTTAGAGATGAGCACCTCATTGTTTTTCTGTTCTTTCTGAAAAAATCGCTTATAGAAGTCAACGGTGGTGGTTGAACCCAATGCATTCAATTCACTTGATGTAGAGGACATGGCCGCAGAAATGATCATAGCCAGCAACAATCCAATGATTCCTTTTGGCATTTCATTCATAATGAAGGACAAAAAGACATAGTCTGAATCTTTGCTTTTGCTCAGGTCATTTTCAACCATTAATGTCCTTGCCTTCGCAACAATACCATTTGACTCCTGAAGTAATTGTTTGATTTGAAGACCAATTTTTTCTTTTTCGGAATGTGTAATTTCTTCTTCGATCAGCGCCAGTTGCAATTCTTTTTTTTGCTGCCAATTCAATTGATAAGCTTCATTCAGCTCTTCATACTTATCAGCATCTTTTGATTGTTCAAGAGCATTAACTGCCTGAGTATTAAAAATCACTGGATGTGAATGAAATTGATAGAAAACAAATACCAGAACGCCTGTCAAAAGAATGAAGAATTGCATCGGAATTTTCAGAATGGCGTTGAACATTAATCCAAGTCTACTTTCTTTGATTGATTTGCCACCCAAATAGCGTTGCACTTGACTTTGATCAGTTCCAAAATAGGACAGCGCAAGAAAAAAACCACCCAATAATCCAGACCAAACTGTATAGCGCTCTGACAAATCAAATGAAAAGTTTACGGCGTTTAGTTTATCCGCATTTCCAGCTATGTGCATGGCATCATTAAACGAAACGGAAGTTGGAAATTTGTCAACGATTAAAAGGAAGGCCATGATCATTCCAGCCAGTATAATGGTCATTTGCCATTTTTGTGTCAAACTAACAGCTTTTGTTCCTCCACTTACAGTATAGATGATAACCAGGCCACCAACAAACAAGATGGTCATTTGCAAATTCCAATCCAATACGGTGGAAAGAATAATGGCAGGAGCATATATAGTAATTCCGGCTGCCAGGCCGCGCTGTATAAGGAACAAAAATGCGGCAAATGAACGTATTCGTACATCAAAGCGATTTTCAAGGTATTCGTAAGCCGTAAATACATTCAGTTTGTAAAATATGGGAATAAACACTACAGACACTACAATGAGTGCCAATGGCAGTCCAAAATAGTTTTGCACGAATCCCATTCCACTTTCAAAAGCTTGCCCCGGAGTGGACAGAAAAGTAATAGCACTGGCTTGAGTAGCCATCACAGACAAACCTATGGTAGACCAATTCATTTGGTTACCACCTTTCAAATAAGCATTGAGATCTTTATTGCGACGTGTCTTCCAGACGCCATAAACTACTATGAATAGGAGGGTAGATGTAAGAACTAACCAATCTACAATGCTCATGTGAAATGGATTGAAAAAAAGTGAAATAATACAATCAACAAGACCAATTCAATAATCACAAATGCATAATACCTTCTCCAATATGTATTTGATTCCTTATTCATGAATGAATCAATGACGTCTTATTTGGTGAGATAATTAAAATCAAACGGAAAGGTAACTACTTCTGCAAAAGCATCTTCATTTAACGAGCATTGATAAGTCTTATTTGTACCTGGAACTTGAATGGCTACTTGTTGGCAAATGAAGGTTTGATCTTTGGCGTATTTCACATTTGAAATCTCCATTTTTAGGTCGTCATAATGATCCAAGAAGCTTCGAATTTCAGCTAACGGAATGTCCAATTCTAAATTATTGAATCCTGGTTTGCAGATAATAACTGTCAGCTCTTGTTGATTAACGTAGGAATATCCCTTACTTCTTGCAAATTCTTCTTGAGCAACCTCAAAACAAACATCTTTTTCAATCTGTTGCAACTTTTGGTTTTTCTCTTCCTGTGTCGCTTGATTTCTAATTTTTAACCATTGTTGAAATTGTGTTTCAACTTTTTTGACGATTAAATCATTGGTAGGTCTGATGTAGTAAGTTCCTGGGATGCTTTTGTGCGACGAAACGTGCGTTTTCGAAATATTAAACTGCCTTGGATAACTTTGATTTTCAAATCGTTGACTCCAAATGCTTGTAGGTACGAGTAATATGAATATCCACCATCTATTCATCTTCATTTACACTTCTGGCCAATCTGAATCCTAGATCATCATATCGGCTATTGACTGTACTTTTACTTCGGTTAGCTATTCGAATGTATTTCATTTCCGTATTCCAACTCCCACCTTTAATCACATGATGAGAACCGGAAACAGGACCCAAAGGGTTCTTAAACGGACAGTTGTGATAATAGGTCTTGCCATACCAATCTGAACACCATTCCATCACATTTCCGCTCATATCATAAATGCCCAATTCGTTGGCCTGTTTGGTTCCTACTTTTCGCGTTTGTTGGTTATTGTTACGCTTATACCAAGCCGTTAAATCTGCTTTGTCACTTCCGCTAAAAACGAAGTTTTTGCTTTGATTTCCACCCATTGCAGCATATTCCCATTCTGCTTCGGTTGGCAATCGGTAATTCATATTGGTTTGCCGGTTTAATTCATTGATAAACTGACTAACCTCTTTCCATGAAACATTTTCAACCGGGCAATCATCGCAATAATCAAAAAAGGAAGGATTGTTACCCATCACTCTTTTCCATTGTCGTTGAGTGACTTCATATCGACCAATGAAAAAATTGTCCACATGCACACTGTGTCTCGGTTGTTCGTCGTATTCATGTGTGCTGCCCATAATGAATTCTCCACCTTCCACATACACCATTTCAATCACACGTGAGTCAAGCATTCTACCTTCTACTTTAAACGATACTTGATCACCGACCAATTCGTCGAATTCTTCGAGAACATTCCACGTAATTCTTTTATTTCTGCCTCCGAGAATGTCCTTACCCACGTCACCACTCACGCTTTTCAATGGTCCTTTGAATTGAGTTCCATTTAAAGTGACAAATAGTTCAATGTCAAATTTGTGATCATAGGGGGCTCCGAGGATGTCGTAGATGACAATTACGTTTTTCCCATCTTGCTCTGCTCTAACATTTTCAATAGACTGTGCATTCAATTGAAAAAATTGAAGCATACCAAAAACCAAGAATATCAATATTCTCAAGTTCATACGTGTTTAAAATATACCTGCGCGTGGTATATCAAAGATATCCAAAAATGGGCACCGAAACCCTTTACTTTATTTATTCATTTTTTTGAGGTCATATCCAGTAATACCAACGGGAGAGACGGCACTAAGCTTTCGGTCATACATATAAAGTACTTCACCATCCTTTGGTAAATAAACAGCAATGTATCCTGTTTTACCTTGAATATCTTTTTTAGGTCCTATGATACTGATGTACGCAACCTCTTCATCTTGCGTTTCAATTACACGAGTGATGTCTTCTTTCATCACCACACGATAAGAATTCTTATAGTACTTCTCAATTTCTTTTCTTGAGCTCACTTTTTCGGTGAAATAGTCTTTTTCTATCAGTAAGGTTTTTGTTTTTATCAAACTCTTTTGGCGATTGACATAATCTTCAAATCCTTCAAATGATTCAAATTTTTTCTTTTCCACCACTTTGAGGTACCATTGCAAGTATTGAACGGTTCCTCCAATTTTGTACAAATACGTATCGTTGAGTTGAGAATAATATTTTAATCGAGCCGATGCCAGAATTTTACCTCTGTCTTTCATGCCTCGTTGTCCTCCCTGGAAAAGACTCAGGTAAATGATTCCTTCCTCGCCACATACGTATTCTTTGGTTAGAAAAAACCGAGATTTATCAGAAAATGTGTTTTTGTATTCCGCCATGGTAATGAATTCATATTCACTGGCTTTCCAATATTTTTTTACCGCTTCTTTAATGGCAAGACTGTAGTCAGACTCTTCATGCCTGTCTAATACTACATAGGTCTTATATTTATGAAAATAGTCGAAGTTCTTTTTTCCGTAGACTAAAAAATTTTCGATCGGTTGTGCCTGAGCAAAACAGCACATGAACACGATTACTGAAAGTAGAACTGAACGCAAATAATTCATGATAAACTAATAATTATTGTATTCTTAATTATTTGCCAATATACCCAATTCTATATAATTGTAATCTTTATCGTAACTTCGATAGTCACATTTCTTATGCTCATGAAGATATCTTACACATTGATTTGCGGTTTAATTTTGGCAATGGTATTTGTCGGATGTAAAAAAGACGAAGATGAAGATCCAGATCCAACTCCATCTAGCACTGACAACTTTGACCTTTTAACGGCAAACGCCTGGAAAAGAAATTCGATTAAATTCGATCCACCGCTAGACACATTTAATCTTCAACTGGAAGAAATCTTTCCTTTTTTAGCTACCTGCTTTAAGGACAATTTATCCTATTACAATACGGATTTTACGGGCAGAGATGATGAAGGTGGTGAAAAATGTCAAGACACAGATCCACAGGAAAGATTGTTTGATTGGGAATGGACCAATGATGCAAAGACGTCTCTTGTTATGAATTTCGATGAGGATGTTTATCTCGATGCTTCGTTTAATTTGGGAAAGGTCATCAACATGACAGACATGGTCATTACGGAAAGTACCTTAACGGCCAATACTGTCCTCGATTACAATGGGACCACCTATAACATCAAAGTTGGGTTCGAAAAACCCTGATTATTGTTCGTTTTGCAACTGCTGACCTCCTGTGGAGCCTTCTAATTTTTTGCTTCGCTGCATAGGATTTTCTCGAGATTTTCGATTGCTTTTATACAATTCAAAACGCGTTGGTTCCACTCGTTTAGGCCAATTGTTGTTATTTCTGTCAACATCGGCAATTTCAAGATAAGGGTCTAAGCTTATGTTCATCACTTCCTTTTCGAAATAGAATACTTTTTTCACTTGTTCGTGATTTTTCTTCCATATTTCTGCAGGTATTCTTCTCACTTCTTTTGAGCCATCTTCTAATGTAAATTCTAATATCACCGGCATCACCAATCCACCTGGTGATTCAATGGTCAATTCATAGTATTGCAATTTTCTATTGACCCATTGCTTTTCTTCTTCATTTAAACTGGCTAAATATTTCTCATACTGTTCTTTGTCAAGCTTGTCTACGTCCAGTTCATTGTATTCAGTATAAAAGTCTTTTAATTTGGCATCTCTATCCTGGTATGTTTCTAAACTTTTATTTCTAGTGTCACCAATAAATTCAGGTGCATTTTTTTGCTGCTCTTCTGCAAATCTTTTTTTCTCGTCTGGATTACCGTTGTCAATTTGATACCATTTAACCTCCGCTAACGATTGATCTACATGATCATTGGTATAAAACCATCCTCGCCAAAACCAGTCCAAATCAACACTGGATGCGTCCTCCATGGTTCTGAAAAAATCTGCAGGTGTAGGATGCTTAAATGCCCATCTTTCACAATAGGTTTTGAAAGAATAATCAAAAAGCTCTCTACCCATAACCGTTTCACGAAGTATATTAAGCGCAGTTGCTGGTTTACCGTAAGCATTGTTTCCAAACTGATAAATGGACTCAGAATTGGTCATGATGGGACTGATTTTAGACTTATCTCCCTTCATATAGTCTACAATTTTATACGCAGGCCCCCTGCGAGATGGATAGTCAGGTTGCCATTCTTCTTCCGTGAGGTATTGAACAAATGTATTTAATCCCTCATCCATCCAGGTCCATTGTCTTTCGTCTGAATTGATAATCATTGGGAAAAAGTTGTGACCTACTTCATGAATAATGACCGATATCATCCCATATTTCGTTCGTTCTGAATAGGTGCCATCCTTTTCAGGTCGTCCACCATTGAAACAAATCATTGGATACTCCATTCCAATCCGATGAGTATGAATAGATTGTGCAACAGGGTAGGGGTAATCAATGGTGTATTTAGAATAAATTTTAATGGTATGCGCAACTACCTTCGTAGAGTACTGTTCCCACAAAGGGTTTCCTTCTTTCGGATAAAATGACATAGCCATAACATTTTTGTTGCCCACTTTTACGGCCATTGCATCCCAAATGAATTTTCTGGAAGAAGCAAAGGCAAAATCCCTGACATTTTGAGCGCGAAAACTCCATGTTTTCGTTCCTTTTTCCCTTGAAGATTCATTTTTTAATGCCTCCTCAGGAGTGATAATCATAACGGGTTCTACATATTCGCTTTTAGCCTTCTTCAAACGATTCTGTTGCGATGAAGTCAGTACAGAAGAAGAATTTTGCAATTCACCAGTGGCAGAAACAACATGATCAGACGGCACGGTTATGTTCACTTTGTAATCACCAAAAGGCAATGTGAATTCTCCTCTTCCCAAAAATTGCTTGTTTTGCCAACCCTCTACGTCGTTGTAGACTGCCATTCGTGGAAAGAACTGTGCAATGGTGTACAGATAGTTTTCGTCTTCCTCAAAATATTCATATCCCGATCGACCGCCCATTTTCATGCGATCATTGATATTATACCAATATTTTATTTTGATGGTGAATGACGATTTTGGTGCCAACTTATTTGGCAGATTCACCCTCATCATGGTTTTGTTTACGGCAGTGGTTAAGTCTTTATTTGATCCATCTCGTACATATTCAATTTTAAAACCTCCATCAAAATCCATGTGGAAATATCTGTAATCTCGAAAACTGACCTTGTCTTCCATATCCGATGTTCTAATTTTCCATGTATCGGAGTCTTTAGAACGCATGTTTTGATCCAATTGCAACCATAAATATTCCAAGGCATCTGGAGAATTATTGGTGTAAGTGATGGTTTCTTCTCCCCGAATAATTTGCTTCTCATCGTCCAGTGTGACATTGATAACGTAATCTGCTTTTTGTTGATAATATTCATGCCCGGGAGCACCAGCAGCATTCCGATAGACATTTGGGGTGGCCATTTCTTCCTTAAGTTGCTTGAACTTGTTCGTATTGGTATTTCCTTTTTGAGCATTCATGGAATTAGCCATGACAAAAAGTAGGGTCAAGGAAACTATTTTGTTAAACCACTTATTCATTGAAATTAATTTTGGTTGAAGTTTTGTCTGCGTTTAAATACGCTGATTGTTTTATATCCTTAAAGGTGATGTGATGGGCGTTTTGCTGATCATCAAAGTAACTGGTCAGCAAAGTGTTTTTAATCACAATATTATCAGGCGAAGATGATATTTTATATTCAATATGCACGTACAAATCATGCCCGTCATCTTCCATTCCTATAATGTCATAATGTGCGTTGACGCGATTGTCTAATTGGAAATGTGCACGAACGTAATCTTCTAAAGGTTTGGGATTTTCTTTGCTATACTTATAATTGGTTGCGGTGGCATGGGATATAACATATTCTAAATCTTCTATAAATGTATGTATGGTAATTTCCCAGGCTGAACTATCCTCATTCCATTTCATCTCCGTTATGCTCACATGATATTCATGTGCCAACCCTATTAAAAGTATGCTAAGTATTGAGACCACGTTGAATTTATTGAGGGCTAAAATATAATTAATTCACCTGCATTCTACAGAAAATATTTCCAACGGTAAATGAAGTGTACGAGAGGTGTTATGGATTTCCATTAGGGGAGTAGTGTATCAAATTGGAAAACAATCGATATGCACCTGGAACACCTGCAGGAAGTTGACGAAAAAAGGATATTCCGGTGTAAATAAAAGATCCTTTGCCATAATCAGCCACCAACAATGCACCTTTCAGTTTTTCTTCACCTTTATCTGACCAGGAAATGAGTGGAGTGAATTCCGGGCCCCATTCATCTGGAAAATATAGTCCTCGTTCTTGCACCCATGCTTCGAAATCAGTTTCTGAAAGTTTTAATGGTGAATTGAATATTTTGTGCTCAGGAACCAGCCATTCCACTTCGGCATATTCATCCGTAACTCGTTTACGGGACAATTGAAGTATATAAGGACTGATTTGTTCCGTATCAATCCGGCGACTTGTATTGTACTGAACTATGAAATTGCCTCCAGACTCCATGTAGTTTAGAAAAACATTGTGCAATTTGAATAAATCCGGATTGGTATTGTATGCCCTTATCCCACAGATTACAGCATCATATTTTTGCAGGGTAGAAGTACTTATTTCTGTTACTTGCAATTCATCAACCTGGTATCCCACCCTTCTTAACGAAGCAACCATTTCATCTCCCGCTCCAGGAATGTAGGCAATATTCATATTTCCTGGATCAATGTCCACAGACACAAAATTGACTTGATTTTCCTTTAATACCTGAAGTTCTGGAATATGATCATAGGTTATTTTTTCAACGTATTTCGTGTATTGAGAACGTGAATCTGAAAACATGGCAACGCATTTGTCTTTTCGATTTGAAGACAATGCTTCAACTTCAAATTCAATGGTTTGAAACACACCAGGCACCAGATCTACAGTTACCTTTTCTGGAACTATTCTCCAATGTTTGGTGTCTAAGTTTAATTGTACTTCACCGGAAACTGTATCTGAAATACTCTCCAATTTTACTTCAACTTTAGTCTTATTTCCTTTTTTCGTAATGAAAGATTTATCTGAAAAGGAAACCAAAACATCAGGTAAAAATGCAACTTCGGCAAATTGCTCTCCTTTCACTCTGTCAACCCATTGGTACTTTACTGGTGATTTAAAAGTGAAGTTGGTATTGGCAATTTCAATGGTGAGTTTACCTTCGAGTGTGTGAAATAAATTTCCAGGATATTCCATTTGGTAAGAGGTCGGCTCAAACAACCAATCAGGTGGGTAATATTCGAAGTTATATTCAGTTGCTTGATTATTTATGATGGTTTGATCAATCGAAAAATTCTTTTGATCAATTTGAAGTTGCTTAATGTTCACAGCTTCATTGGAAGGATTGATGGCATCCAACGTGAGTTTCATTTCTGCTCCTTTGGTATACTGGTTCTTTTCAGAAGAAAGAGACAAGTAAAGACCGGTGCAATTGAGAATGATTTCATTTAATATATTGATTTTGAACAGGATGCGACCATCATTGTCCGGTAATTTTTCCAAAAGTTTTTTTAATTTAATCAATGAAGGAATGCTCTTTTCCGGAGTTTTAATGTCAAACGATTGGATGACCCTTTCAATTTGTTCTTGTATTTCACTGCCTTGAGGATAATCTGTCCAATTCTTTCTACCTGTATTTATACCATTGCTTGGAAATGCACCAACATGGTTAATTAGTTGCAGGTATTCGAATTTCTCACCTCGCTGTTTTGCCGAACCAAAGCCCTGACTTTTATGCATGCTGCGACTTTCCGATGCAATTTCACCATTCCATTTTCCTGTATGCGCATTGTAACCACCTACATCAATTTTTAAGTATGAGCTATCACTTTTCACAAATTCATCCAAATCCTTTATCCACCATGTGCTTGTGTTGAAATACAGCTGTGATACTTGCCAAGGTTTAACGTTGGGCAAATAGTTAGGATCAGCGGCTTTTTTAAATGCTTCTTCAGCCAAAATGGCTGAGGCCGCATGATGACCGTGACCAGCCCTTTTGTTCGGAGGGAAACGGGTAATCATCACATCGGGTTTAAAGTACCGAATGGTGTGCACCAATTCTTGCAATACTGTTTCCTTATTCCATTTTTCAAACGTTTCTTCTGAGGTTTTGGAATAACCAAAGTCAAGTGCTGATGTAAAAAATTGCTGACCTTGATCTATGGAACGTGCAGCAAGCAGTTCATGTGAACGAATGGCACCCAATAAATCACCTTTTTCTGAGCCAATCAAATTTTGACCGCCACTTCCGCGGGTCAGAGAAATATAGGCAGTTTCTGTATAATTGCCATGTTCCAAATAGGAAATCAATCTTGTATTTTCATCATCCGGATGTGCCGCTACGTAAAGTGCCCTTCTGAAATGCAAGAGACCTTCCAATTCTTGCAATAGATATGATGGAGATTTAGGAGAATGTTGTGCTACAACGTTTCCAGAAACAAAAATCAATAAGAACACGCTTATTATACGGAGCGAGTATTGCTTAAACATGGTAAAGACCATTATTGATTATTCCCAATGGTTTCCCAATGAATTTTTTGCCTTCCAAACCGCTGTTTTTTGACAAAGACAATGAATCTTCTACTTCGTATGTCCATTTAAGTGATGGATTGAAAAGTGTGAGGTCTGCTTGAATTCCTTCTTTTAAAACATAGTTTGGCAAGCCAAGAATTCTTCTCGGCCCTGTGGTAAATTTGTCAATGATGGCTTCCAATGCTACTTCATCTTCCAAAGCAGTATTGGCGGCTGCATAGGCGGTTTCCAAATTTATCATACCAAAAGCTGCATGTTCAAATTCACAATCCTTGTTTTCGATGTTTTCAGGTGAATGATCTGAAATAATGGCATCAATTTTACCTTGTTTGACAGCTTGAATCAGCTTTTTGGTTTGTCCTTTGGTTCTCAATGGAGGCAATACTTTAAAATGAGAGTTGTAGTCTGACAATGCTGAGTCATCCAACAACAATTGGGTACTGCTAATGGCACATGAGATTCCAGGGTTGGTTTTACGAGCTGTCTCTATAAGTTTAATGGAATTTTCGGTGCTGATATTTGTAAAATGTATTCTGGATTCACAATATTCGGCCAATTTGAGATCTCTACTGACTCCAATTTCTTCCGCCAATGTTGGAATACCTTCCAGTCCAAGAAGCGTGCTCATTTCTCCTTCATTCATTTGTCCATTTCCCATTAAATCTAAATTATTGGGAAAATGCATGATGAGGCCATCAAAGGTCTTTGAATAAAGTAGGGCCTTTTTCAACAATAACGAGTTGGAAATGGTTCGTTTGCCATCAGAAAAGGCGTGGGCTCCGGTAGATTTCATATCGTAAAGCTCCGCCAATTCATCACCCTTCATTCCTTTGGAAACGGCTCCAATGGGAAGAACGGTTACAATGTTTCCATCTGATTTCTTCAACAAGTATTCTATGGATGTCTTAGAATCCGCCGGCATTTCTTCATTGGGAATTATACATACGGAAGTGAACCCTCCCTGACAAGCAGAAGCCAATCCTGAAGATAAATTTTCCTTGTATTCCATTCCCGGGTCAGGAATCTGCGCTTGTAAATCAATCCAGCCAGGTGATACATGTAAATTTTTTTCCTCAATCTTATCTGCCTTGGCATCATTGATTTGTCCAATTTTTGAGATTTTACCATCTCGAATAAGGATGTCACGTTTTTTTAAATGCCACTCAGAACCGGGATCTACGATTCGAACATTTTTTAGTAAAACACGTGATGCTGTTTTTATCTTCATTTCCAAAATCGGATTATCAATGATTCACACAGTAAAAATAAAAGAGTTATGATAATGCATAACGACCAATATTCTTTTTTTAAAACAGAAGCAATGCTTTTGTCAATCGATTTCAAGTTATCTGGCTCCCAGGTATGAATGGATTGGAAACCCAATTCATTAAAGTATCCGGCCAATTCATCATTCGGCCAATACGCCATAGAAGATTCATTTCGATTGTAATTCAAAGAAATGACACCTAAGTCTTCCGATTCTGAAGACACATGGAAATGCCCGTGCTTTTTAATTTGATCATGTAAAAATAGATGGAGTTTATTGCCTTGTGTTTTTGTGCGAGGAATAAAGTCAATGGACTCATTACGCACGTGAACGACTTCATTTGAATTGTTGCTAACTCCGGCTCCAATCCAAATGGATTCATCGATGAAAGAGTAACTTGGTGATTGCATTTTTGCATACAATGCTATGTTGTAAATCGAAGGAACAAAAAGGGAATGTTGGCTAAAATTCGATGCCGGTTTATGTATCATTCCATGAAACAAATACAAATGTCCTTCTTCAATGGCGTAATTACTCAGAAAAGTATACCCGTTAATGGTAGTCATGATTTTTTCAGAAGGACTTGTTGAACTTCCCAATGGTTGCAACGAAATACTGACATATGGCAAATTCATATTTTTTGGTGTTTCGCTGAACACATTTCGCAATAGAAAACTTTCAAGGTTCAATTGATCAATGGCTACTTTTCCGGTATCCCGAATAGCATTCAATGACAATCCAAACATGTCATTGATATTTTGTATGTCTTCCATTTGCGTTTGATTATCCGGAATGTAGACCACCGTTCCACCACCCTTGGTAAAGGAGCTCAAATGATTCATCAATCCTGAGGACATTGAACCAATTCCATCCAGAATGATCATTTCATTTTTGGTAAGGTCTTCTGGGGTCACCTGTTCTGGCCTTCTTGCAATGTATTCCGTGCTGGAATCTGTAGAAAACAAAATGTCGATTGACGGGTTAGACTCTCTCCCATAAATGTAAAGCACCTTGGTTATGGAATCCAACGTGTATGAAAAGAAAAATTTGTCGTCGAATGTAACTGGAAAATCCTCAATGCTGATGGTACCAAGGTATTTTCCCTTTGAGGCATTATCATAAGAAAGAATGAGTTCGGAAGAACTTTTTGCCGGGACATTGGTGGTAGCCTGTGATTTGACTTGCCCATTTAGTGTCAAAATAACCGGAACATTCAATCGATCTTCGTCACCGTCGTTGGTTAATTTAATGTGAATATTTTCTATTCTGTCTTGAAGCCGAATCGGAAATTCAAACCAACATGAATCAATATATACGTTGTTTACGGTGTTGTTTTGAACAGGAATGATGGTAAGTTGTGCTAAATTGCTGTCACCGGATGGTTCGATTTCCGAAAAATTTCCTGATTGAAAATCTGAAATTAAAAAGATTTGATCCAGGTGTTCAGCATTGGTCGCCAATCGGTCCATAATATCTTGAATCGATTTTCCTGATGGTGAAATGTCGATTTCATTGCAAAATCGTTCGAAGGTTTCGGCATTTAATTTTTGAGCATGTCTATTTTCAAAATCATTCGTCAGTAGATATAATTCATCGGAAATGTTAAATGAACCAGCTATTTGCTTTGCAATATTTACTGACGTTTGCAATAAGCTTACATTATCAGCTGTATTTTCCATGCTGAACGAATTGTCAATGTATATACCAATTCGCTGGTTTTTTTGATTTAGATCACCTTCTGAGATAAACGGTTGAGCAAATGCCAGGATAAGAAATACGAATGCCAGAATACGACAAAAAAGTAAGAGTAAGTTTTTTAAGCGATTTCTGGCTTTTGTTTGAATTTCGATGTCCTTGAGAAACTGGACATTGGAAAACCAGATTTTTTTAAATTTTCGGAAATTAAATAAGTGGATGATTACCGGAATAGCAACGGCCGCAAGGGCATACAATAACTCTGGGTAAACGAATTTCATTAAAGCGCAAAATTAGTAAATCTTTTTTACTCATTTCAAATGTTGAAAATTTCATTTTTAAACCATTGATCATGCCATTTGACCGTACAAAATTTAGATTTCATGAATAGAAATTAAATGCTAATTTTGTGCGCCAAATTCTTAAACCCTTTAGAATGAAAAAATTAGCAGGATTATTACTGGTTATCGCGTTTGGTTCAAGTACCTTATTTGCAAACGAAGGAATGTGGTTACCATTATTGGTTAAAAGACTGAATTACAACGATATGCAAAAAGCCGGTTGCCAGTTGACCGCAGAAGAAATTTATGACATAAACAAAGCTTCTTTAAAAGATGCCATCATTGTATTAAACGGTGGTTCTTGTACGGCGGAATTGATATCTGCGGAAGGGTTGCTATTGACAAATCATCACTGTGCTTATGGTGTAATCCAAAGTCATTCTGTTGAAGCGGGTACAGATTACCTAACGGATGGATTTTGGGCAATGAATAAAGAAGAAGAGGTAAATGCTCCCGGCATGACGGCTTCGAGATTGGTAAGAATAGAAGATGTCACGGACAAAGTGGTTGGTGAATTAAACGATGAAATGTCTGAAGATGAGCGTTCCAAAGCGATAGCAAAAGTTGCTGACAGCTTGGCAAAATTGGCTACTAAAGAGGATTCATTGTTAGACGCAAGAGTAAAGAGCTTTTTTGCTGGTAACCAATTTTACCTGTTTGTATATGAAACGTTTAAAGATGTACGATTGGTAGCTGCGCCGCCAGAAGCTATTGGAAAGTATGGTGGAGATACAGATAACTGGATGTGGCCAAGACACACCGGAGATTTTTCATTGTTGAGAATTTATGCTGGTGAAAATAATCGTCCTGCAGATTATAGCAAAGACAACAAACCTTATGTTCCAAAGCATCATTTGCCTATTTCATTGACCGGGATTTCTCAAAATGATTTTGCCATGATTATGGGTTATCCTGGATCAACGAAAAGATACTTGACCAGCTATGGAATACGAAATGACATCAACAGTGTGCATAAAGCCAGAATTTCTGTTAGAGAGGAGAAGTTGGGTATTTACGATGAGGCCATGTCTGCAGATAAAGATGTTCGCCTTCAATATGCTTCCAAATATGCCAGGATTAGCAATTACTACAAAAATTCCATAGGAATGGTTAGGGCATTGAAAAAGCTCAGAGTTGAAGAATTGAAAAAAGAGGAAGAAGATGCATTTCAAAAATGGATTGCCGAATCAGATGATCGAAAAAAGAAATACGGAGATGCGTTACAGATGATTGAAAAATCACTTGAAAGCAGTGCGGATGTGCAGGTGGCCAGATGGTTCTTTTTAGAAGCGCTTTATTTTTCTGAAACATTTAGCATGGGTTGGAGAATGCACGGCATGTATGATATGTTGGCAAAAGCGAAAGAAGAAGAAGTACCACAGGAAAAAATCAATCAGGCCGCTGCCAGTGTTCAGAAAAGGGCTGATAAATTCTTTAGAGATTATTATCAGCCATTGGACAGAAAGGCTTTTGCAGCTACGTTAAAAATTTATGCTGAGCAGGTAAAACCTGAATTTCATCCATCATACATTGCCACCATTAATAAAAAGTACAAAGGTGATTACAACAAGTATGTAGATGCCATTTATGCAAAGTCAATATTGCCTGATGAAGGTAAAATGAAGGCATTCTTAGAAGATCCAGATGTTAAGACATTGGAAAAGGATCCTTTGTTTCAATTGATTGAAGAATCAAGATCACTTTATTTTAACAAGATTCGTCCGGCTTTATCGTCTAAAGAATTAAACAAAGGAAGAAGGCTATTTATTGCCGGATTAATGGAGATGCAACCAGAAAGAAAGTTTTATCCAGATGCCAACAGCACAATGAGGCTTACTTATGGTAATGTAGGGGATTATGAAGCAAGAGATGCTGTGCAATATGATTATTATACTACGTTGGAAGGAGTCATGGAAAAAGAAGATCCTTCAAACAGAGAATTTATTGTTCCGGCAAAACTGAAAGAATTGTATGACAACAAAGATTATGGAAGGTATGGTACGGAAGGTCAATTGATGGTGAATTTCATCACCAATAATGACATTACTGGAGGGAATTCAGGAAGCCCGGTTATTAATGGTAGAGGGGAGTTGATTGGATGTGCGTTTGACGGTAATTGGGAAGCCATGAGTGGAGATGTAGCGTTTGAGCATAATTTGCAAAGAACAATTGTTGTGGATGTCAGGTATATATTGTTTGTCATTGACAAATTTGCAGGTGCGGGACATTTGGTTGAGGAAATGGATCTGGTAGAATTTGATAAATCTGCGGCTGTTGAAAAAGCACCAACAGCTGAATAGCATTCCCAGATAAATGGCTGCATGCTTCAGAATTGTCACAGATAACTGCCTTGCTTCCTAACATATAGAAAATTGAAAGGAATAAAATGATATTCCTTGACTATATAGGAATGAAAGAATTTAACATTATTTAACAGGTTCAGAAGAAACTATTGGGTGCATTTATACGTTATAATTTAAAAGTTGCACAGTTTTTGATAGGTAATTAGGTAAAAAGTAATAAAATGAGACAATTAAAAATCAGCCAGCAAATAACGAAAAGGGAAAGTAAGTCACTTGAAAAGTACTTGCAGGATGTTTCAAGAGAGGAAATGATTACGGCTGAAGAAGAAGTTGAATTGGCACAACGAATTCAAAACAACGACGAAGAAGCGTTGAACAAATTGATTCGAGCCAATTTACGTTTTGTAATCAGTGTTGCGAAGCAATATCAGAATACGGGTCTTACATTGGAAGATTTGATCAATGAAGGAAATCTTGGATTGATTGAGGCTGCCAAACGTTATGACCATACCAAAGGATTTAAGTTTATCTCTTACGCAGTATGGTGGATTCGACAAAGTATTTTGAAAGCTGCTGCAGATAATTCCAGAACGATTCGTCTTCCTCATAACCGTTTGGGTGAAATACAAAAAATCAATAAAGCTTCTATTGAGTTTGAACAACAAAATGAAAGACCACCTACTGCTGAAGAGTTAAGCGATTTAGTAGAAATGGAGTTGGACAAAGTGGAGAACTCACTTAAAATGTCCAAGAAGCAAGTATCCTTTGATGCACCTATGGTGAATGACGATGATAGCGATAGCTTAATTAGCGTACTTGAGAATACAGACACGAAAGCTCCTAACCATCAGTTGATGCATGAATCATTGGCCAGGGATTTGGAACGCTCCTTGCAATACCTAAAAGGAATTGAAGCTGAAGTGATTCGAGCATTCTTTGGACTGGAAGGAAGAGCTGAAATGACACTTGAAGAAATCGGAATTAACTACGGTTTAACAAGAGAACGCATCAGACAAATTAAAGAACGAGGACTGCGAAGATTGAGACGCTTATCGCGTACCAACAATTTACAGACTTACCTGTAAACGCAGATAATTCATAACAAAAGCCATTCTTTGAAAATTATTGTTTCATCGAATGGCTTTTTTGTTTTGAGCAATAAAATGAATCCTATAAAATGATTATCATTGACATCAATAATTAATTTTTAGCGCAAAAATGAAAAAAATCACATTAGTATTAGGGTTGTTGTTTGCCAGCGTATTGATTTATGGCTGCAACAATAACAATCAATCTTCTGAAGAGAAAAAGAGCAGTGCAGTGGCTGTAAAAGGAGCTGTTGAAAAGCCTGAACCAGTCGTCATTGGTAAAGTGCAAGATGGCGAGGGTATGTTTGCAGAAATACAAACAAACAAAGGAAATATTCTATTGTACCTAGAAATGGAAAAAACACCTTTGACGGTGGCAAATTTTGTTGGTCTTGCAGAAGGAAAAATTGAAAACAAAGCAAAACCAGCCGGAACTCCTTATTATGATGGATTAAAGTTCCATAGGGTTATTGCCAATTTTATGATTCAAGGAGGAGATCCTTCAGGAAATGGAAGCGGTGGCCCGGGATATTCTTTCAAAGATGAGTTTCATCCAGAATTGAAACATGATAGAGCAGGTATTTTATCTATGGCCAATGCGGGTCCAGGTACAAATGGAAGTCAATTCTTTATCACACATAAAGATACGCCTTGGTTAGATGGTAAGCACAGCGTATTTGGTCATGTGGTGAAAGGTCAGGAAGTGGTGAATACCATTGCCCAAAATGATGTAATAGAAAAAGTAGTGATCATTCGCAAAGGTGATGCTGCCAAAAACTTTGACGCTGCCAAAGTTTTTAACTCTTTACGATAATCACCAAATTATATCGTAAATTTGAGAATCATGGTTCGTTTATTCATAGGAATTCTAATGCTTGGCATGTTGCCATTGATGACCTTTGGTCAAAGGGATTTGGTTTCCGATGATTATTACGTTCCTGATTCTCTTCGTCCCAAAGAAAAAAGAACATCCGTTCAATTAGAATTGGGCTCAAGTGTTTCTTCAAACTTTAATGGCGGTTCAGCGTTTAGTACAACGGTGAGTCCATATGTGAGCCATAAAGTAAATGAAGATGTGCGCTTAAATCTTGGGGCAAGAGTTACCAATAGTTATTTAACCAATTGGAGAACTTATCGAATGGATGGTCAATCTTCTACCTTTGATGGAAATATGAATTCCATTGGTTTGTTTGCTCAGCTTGAATATGACATTTCAGACAGAACTACAGTATACGGTTCTATATATCACAATACACTTACCTTGCCTGGGTTAATGCCTGGAACAAATCAACCGTTTCAATTGGAAGGAACAGCATATTCTTTGGGAATGAAACATCGTTTGTCCGAAAACAGCTTCCTCCAAATTGAAGTTCAACAATCCAGAGGTTATAATCCTTTTTATACAAACAGGGGGTTAGGGTACGGGTATTCTCCTTTTTTCCGCTAGGATAGTTGGGCAATAATATTTTCTGAATCCGTGCGATTCTTGCGCTTTCTTCTTCCTTCTCTTACCTGAACATTTTTCGGCGTTGCATCTATCATGCTGTAAGAAAGCAAAGCACAATAAGTAATCCAGGCATCCTTGATTTCCATGTCAAACAATTCTTCGGATCCTTTTCCTTTTTCCAAAACATATTTCAATGTATTTTCAACATGTTTGTACATTGATGGATCAATGTTTTGTCCTGAACAAAGGTTCTTTACAAAAGGATAAATGCTTTCGTAATTTCCGATGGCATCCAATGAATCATTGATAAAATTCATCAAATTGTTTTTTTGAACCTGATGAGAAAAATCAACGGAAGCCGCAATTTCGTGATCGATTTCTGACAATTTGGAAGTAAATAAATACACTAATTCATCGGCATTGTTCCGAGAAATTTCATACGACTGAGTGGTTTTCGTATTCAGTGTATCCATTTGATTTAAGTGTCGAATTAAATGTATAAAATTTATTTATACCAGCAAATACCTTTATTGAACTAATGGAATGGTTATTTTTGAAACGTTGCTCTGAACGAATATTTTCATGAAACATATTGTAGGTACACTTTGCCTTTTGGGCTCTTTGTTATGTTTTGGTCAAACACAATTTCCTGAATTAATTGGTACTGACTTAAATGATAAAAAAGTTGAGCTTCCTGAATCTGTTCAAGGCAAATTTTCTATTGTAGGTATTGCGTATTCTAAGAAAGCGGAGGACGCATTGGTTAGCTGGCGTGAACCTATATATTACGAATTCATTGATAAATCAGGATTAGCTGCATTGGTGTATGATGTGGATGTATTTCTGGTGCTCATGTTTACAGGGGTCAACAGAAGTGTTTATGGAAAGTATTCCAAAAAGCTAAAACAGACGGTGGAAGATCAATACAAAGATCAAATGTTATTGTACAGTGGCAATATTGATTCATACAAAAGTTCATTGGGAATCAATCAAAAAGACATTCCTTATTTGTTTGTATTGAACAAAGAAGGGCAGATAATTCACAAGACTTCTGGTCGATATTCGAGTAAGAAACTAGAGCAAATAGGTGCTCTGGTGGAAGAATAATTATATTTGTTTTCTTTTAAGAGATTTTATGAAAAATTACATACTAATTGGCGTTCTAAGCATGTTATTTAGTGCTTGTGGGTCGCAGGATACACCAACTGAAAACACGGAAAATGAATCAACGCTACCCGAAATGGGAGAAGTAAGAAATCATATTTATAAATCGGTTAAGCTAACCACAGATGTCAGTAAACTTTCTAAAAACCAGAAAGAAATGATAAAGCTGCTCATGCAGGCAGCTGATGTTATGGATGAGTTGTTCTGGGAGCAGAGTTATGGATATAAAAATGATTTGTTGAGCAAAATTACCGATGAGGAAACGAGAAAGTTTGTTGAAGTCAATTACGGACCTTGGGATAGATTGGCAGGAAATGTTCCTTTTATTGAAGGTGTGGGAGCAAAACCAAAAGGTGCGAATTTTTACCCTGCGGACATGACGGTAGAAGAATATGAGGCCTTTAACCGTCCTGAAAAAGATTGGCAATACACCTTGATTCGAAGAGACGAAAAAGGTCAATTGATGGTGGTTCCTTATGGAGAAGCTTATCATGAAAAACTTGCTCAGGCCGCAGAATTAATGCTTCAGGCTTCTGAGCTTTCAGAGAATTTTTCGTTTTCAGAATACCTGAGAATTAGAGCAGATGGCTTGATGGCTGATGATTTCGATCACAGTGATCATTTGTGGCTTGATATGAGAGGCAATGATATCGATTTCATTGTTGGGCCAATTGAAAATTATGAAGATCAGTTGTTTGGAACCAAAGCGGCTTATGAAGCATACTTATTGGTTAAAGACAAAGAGTGGAGCCAGCGATTGGAAAAATACACGGCCTATCTACCACAACTTCAACAGGAATTACCTGTACCAGATGAATACAAAAAAGAATTGCCTGGTAATTCTTCTCAATTGAATGCATACGATGTAATTTATTATGCTGGAGATTGTAATTCGGGAAGTAAAACCATTGCTGTGAATTTGCCCAATTCAGAATTGATTCAAATGGACAAGGGTACCAGACGGTCTCAATTGAAAAATGCCATGAAGGCCAAATTTGATCACATACTTGTTCCAATTTCTGAAGTATTAATCGATGAGTCACAGCGAGAATACATCACGTTTGAGGCATTCTTTTCCAATACCATGTTTCATGAAGTGGCCCATGGTCTGGGGATTAAAAATACCATTGATGGCCAACAGACTGTCAAAGAAGCGCTGAAAGAACAACATTCAGCACTGGAAGAAGGAAAAGCTGATGTGCTTGGACTGCATATGATTACATCACTTGAGAGTAAGAAAGAATTAGAAGGAGACTTGAAGGAATACTATGTTACTTTTCTTGCCAGTATTTTCAGATCCGTTCGGTTTGGAGCTTCAAGTGCTCATGGAAAGGCCAACATGTTGAGATTTAATTACTTCCAAGAGATGGGTGCATTTCAACGAGATGAAAAGACAGGCACGTATAAAGTGAATTTTAGCAAAATGAAAAAAGCGGTTAAAGCATTGTCAGGAGATATTTTGAAGTTGCAGGGTGATGGAGATTATGATGGCGTAGTTCAATTGATGAAAGAAAAAGGATCCATTGGAGAACAATTGCAAAAAGATTTGGATTTACTTGAGCAAAAGAACATTCCTATAGATGTAGTTTTTGAGCAAGGGCCTGATGTTCTAGGGATTTAATTTTACAGCTATGATTGCCTTATTATCACCAGCTAAAAGTCTTGATTTTACACTGGAACACCCAATTCCAGATTCCAGCCAGCCTGTATTACTTGAGGATGCCAAATACCTGATTGGTAAATTAAAAAATGTAGGTCCTCAAAAAATTAAGAAAATGATGTCGGTGAGCGCAGATCTTGCCACCTTGAATTTTGAGCGTTTTCAGGAATGGTCCGGTGATGAGAATTTAGAAAGAACAAAGCCGGCAATACTTGCTTTTCGTGGTGATGTGTATAGAGGTATGGGTGCAGATGACTTCACAAGAGAAGACTTGGATTTTGCACAAAAACGCTTGCGAATATTATCAGGACTTTATGGTCTCTTGCGTCCGATGGATAGAATAGAACCATACCGACTGGAAATGGGTTGTTCATTTAAAGTAACTGCGGCTAAGAATAACCTTTACAAATATTGGGACGACAGAATTACGGATGAAATCAATGTATCATTGGGAGAATCGGGAAGTCGAATTGTGTTGAATCTGGCTTCTGCCGAATACTTTAAAGCAGTTAACGTAAAAGCAATTGATGGAGAATTGATTGATGTGATTTTTATGGATAAAAAAGGTGATGACTACAAAGTGGTGATGACCTGGGCTAAATTAGCCCGTGGCATGATGTCCAGATTTATTGTTCAACACCGTATCTCGGAACCTGAGGGCCTTAAAGCATTTAATACAGAAGGATATAATTATAATTCAGGTATGAGTTCTGAACAAAAAATGGTTTTTACCAGGGATCATTAATTGGCACTAATCTTCAAGTTCATATCGATCTAGACCTTTTTCTGGAAATTTAGGAGTGGTTTTTCGGTAATAGTTTTTTATGGTTTCCATGTCTTTGTAAACGTCTCCCGTTTTTTCCAATACATCACCAAATCGGATTTTTTTCTTTTTATAATCCAGATACCCCATAATAATAGGGACTTCTGCTTTTTCAGAAATAAAATAAAATCCTTTTTTCCACTCAGGTTGATATGACCTTGTACCTTCAGGAGTTATAATGAGAACGAATTCATCTGAAGCTTTGATGATTTCCGCCATTTCATCAATCAGGTTGTTACTTTTTCCTCGGTCAACGGGAATTCCACCTGACCATTTGAAAAAGTAGTTTAAGGGAAACACAAACAATTCCTTCTTTATAAAATATTTGACCTTGATGTTTAACAAAATCATGGCCAATTTGCCGTAGAGGAAATCCCAATTACTTGTGTGCAACCCTGCGATGAGAACGCATTTTTTGGTTCCTTCCGGAAATCCACCGGACATCTCCCAGCCCATTAGACGCAGCATTAACCTCGCAAAAAACTTCATATTCAATATTTTGGGGCGAATATAGCAAAATCATTCATCGGGAAACTAAAAATTGTTGCTCGCTGTACTAACTTTGGCGTGAATTTTGCTTGATATTGTTTCAGGAATATAGTGTTATGCGAATTTTGTGGGTGTTTTTCCTGACCATTGGTTTTTTATCAGTGACAGGACAAACGATTACGGTTATTGACGAGACGAACGAATCACCTGTTGCCAATGTGTTAATATATGGTCAGGATTTGGTGAACAATGTGCTGACGGATAAGCAAGGAAAAGCAGATATTTCAATTATTGAAGATTCTGTGTTTTTTGTTCAGCATCCGTCATACCACACCGTAGCTGTGTTTAAGTCGGGTTTAGCATATACAGACGGTAAAATTCAATTAGGCCGACAATCAATTCATTTGAATGAAGTGGTGATTTCAAGTTCCAAGCGAACGGAACGGTTGAGTCATGTTCCAAAGGAAATTCAATCTCTTTCTCAGGCTGAAAATCAATTGTTTGCTCCTTCTAATTCTGCGGATATGATAGGATCGGGAGACAAGGTATTTATTCAAAAAAGTCAATTGGGTGGGGGAAGTCCCATGATGAGAGGATTTTCGGCCAATCGAATTTTATTGGTGGTTGACGGTGTAAGAATGAACAATGCCATATTTCGAAACGGAAACTTGCAGAACATAATTTTGGTAGATCCCGAATCCATTGAACGAACTGAAATCATTTTCGGTCCCGGTTCAGTGATCTACGGAAGCGATGCATTGGGGGGTGTAATTCATATGAACAGTCATGATGTCATTTTTGCTCGAGATTCTGTTCCCGTTATTTCAGCAGGAATTATGGGGCGATATGGTACTGCGGCAGAAGCATATACAGGAGGATTCAATGTAAACCTGGGATTTCAAAAATGGGGAGTAGCTTCTGTTTTTACGTATAATGATTTTGGCCATTTGCGAATGGGGAGTCAAGATCATGAGGAATATCAACGTACAGAATATGTTTGTCCATCTTGTGGAAATGACAGAGTTGTTCAAAATAAAAATGCGGACATTCAATTTTCCACAGCATATAGACAGTACAATTTTTACAATAGAATTTCGTACAAACCATCTAAATTCTGGTCCATCAAATTTAATGTTCATGCCTCCACATCCAGTGATTTACCGCGTTATGACAGACTTACCGAATATGAAAACGGAACGTTGAAATATGCAGAATGGCACTATGGGCCTCAGCAATGGTTATTTACTTCCGTGTCAGCAGTTTATGCCAAAAAGAAGGCATTGTTTGACCGATCCAATTTAACGGTTTCTTACCAGGATTATCAGGAGAGTCGATATAGTAGAAGACTACATCAATTGCTTGGAACGTATCGACAAGAAAATGTAAATATGACCACCATTAATTGGGATTTGGATAAGAAAATTGGAGCTGCTAACACCCTTTATTATGGAATTGAATCGGTTTATAACCAAGTGGAATCGGAAGCTTATGCAGGACGAAATCCCGATTTAAATGAAGCTGCCTCTTCAACACGATATCCAGACGGAGGATCAAGTATGGTAGATAATGCGGCTTATTTATCCATTAAAAGAGAAATCAATAACAAATTTATCTTCAGTGCCGGACTACGCGGTTCTGTTCATTTGTTAAACGCTCAATTTTTGGATACAACTTTTTATCCTTTTCCTTATGACGAAATTGATTTAACGAATGCAGCGCTCACTGGGAATCTTGGCTTAAATTTTAACCCGTCCGATCAAGTTCAATTGAGTTCTTCTGTATCTTCTGGATTTAGAACTCCAAATGTGGATGATGTAGGAAAGGTTTTTGATTCTGAACCTGGATTGGTGATTGTGCCGAACCCGGAATTGTCTCCGGAATTTGCGTACAATTTTGACATTGGATGTAGGGTTTCAACACAGGAACGATTTCGTTTTGAAGCCAATGCGTATTATACCTTGTTACGCGATGCTATGATTCGCAGTCCTTTTCAATTTAACAATTCAGATTCCATCATTTATGATGGCGAACTTAGCGCAGTGGAAGCCTTGGTAAATGAAGATAGAGCGGACATTTATGGTGTAAATTCAATGATAGAAGCTTCTTTATCAAGAACATTTGCAGTTCGTGCAAACTACACCATATTGCGAGGAGAAGATAATCAGGGGAATGCTTTGAGGCATGTTAATCCTGATTTTGGAGCATTTCATGTCGTCTACAAAAAAGGAAAACTACATACGGACTTTTTCATTCGCTATAGTGACGAAATATTGTATGAAAATTTAGCGCTCACAGAACGCAATAAACCCCATCTCTATGCTTTGGATGATAATGGTAATCCGTTTTCACCTTCGTGGTATACGTTTAATGTTTTTGCTAATCTTGCGTTAAACAGGCACATACATTTACAGGCTGGAATTGAAAATTTACAAGATGTTCGATACAGACCCTACTCATCTGGAGTGGTTTCTCCGGGAAGAAATTTTACGTTTACATTCAGGGGCAATATTTAAGATCATTTTTTTAATCCATAATATGTCATTATTTGCAATGAATGGTCTAATTTTGAATCATTGCTAACACATACACGAATTCATGGAAGAAAGGGTACCGATATCCTCCAAACGCAAGGCACTCTCAATTAATTTGGACTCCAGGATATACGGAACATTTGCAGAAATTGGTGCAGGTCAGGAAGTTGTTCGTCACTTTTTTAGAGCTGGCGGAGCCTCAGGAACTATAGCAAAGGCAATGTCTGCCTATGACAAAGATTTCAGTGATGCAATTTATGGAAAGGAAGATACCGGACAATATGTTTGTTTATCCCGGTTGGAAAAAATGCTGGACCATGAATACAAATTGATTGAAGAGCGGTTGTATAAGCAACAGCATAGCGACGTAAAATTTTTCGCTTTTGCTGATACCGTGGCCACCATCAACTTTGACAAGACGTTTAAAGGTCATGGATGGATGGGAATTCGGTTTCAATTGGCTCCAAATCAACGTCCCAATGACTTGGTTTTGCATTTCAACCTTCATGACAATGATGCTTCATTGCAACAAGAAGCCATAGGAATGCTTGGTTTGAATTTGACCTATGCTTGTTTTAATTACAAAGAGGATATCAATGAGTTACTATTGTCGCTGTATGATAACCTGGAAAGAGATCGCATAGAAATTGACATGATCAATTTGCAAGGTCCTGATTTTGATAATGTTGATAATCGATTGTTGAGTTTGCAACTGGTCAAAAATGGCATGACAGAAGCAGTTATGTTCGGACCTGATGGAAAAAACCTTCACCCTTCAGATGTACTTTACAAAAAGAACATTCTTGCATTAAGAGGTAGTTTCAGGCCTGTAACAAAGGTCAATATGGACATGCTTGAAAATGGCTATGAAGCGTTTATCAAAGAACCCCGTGTTGATAAAGACAATGTTCTTCAATTGTTCGAAATCACATTGAACAACTTGAAGATGGAAGGTGATATTGATGAACAAGACTTCATTGACAGAGCTGAAATCTTGTGTTCTTTGGGACAAACAGTATTGATCTCAAATTACCAGAAGTATTACAAACTGATTGAATACTTCTCCCGATATACCAAAGCTAGAATGGGACTCATCATTGGCGTCAATAGTATGATGGACATTTTTAATGAAAAGTATTACCGTCATTTGAATGGAGGAATACTTGAGGCGTTTGGAATCTTGTTTACTCGAGATTTAAAAATGTATCTATATCCATTTCAAGAAAGTGAAGGTTCAGAAATTCAGCGAAGAGACAATTTGAATATTCATCCTCGAATTCGACCATTATTTGATTACCTCAAATACAACAACCGAATCATTGATTTAGAAAATTACAATCAGGAATACCTGAACATTTATTCGCGAGAAGTGCTTAGGAAAATCAAGGATAACGATTTGAGCTGGCAGGAAATGGTTCCCAAATCCGTGGATGAAATAATTAAAACCAAATATTTATTTGGATACAAAGACAAACCAAAATCAAAAGAAAAAGTTAATGAGTAAATCTGCAGAGATTCATACCGATAAAGGTGTAATGAAAGTGAAATTTTTTGAAAATGACGCACCTAAAACAGTGGATAATTTTGTGAAGCTTTCAAAAGATGGGTTCTATGACAATCTTACGTTTCACCGTGTCATTCCTAATTTTGTCATTCAAGGTGGTTGCCCCAAAGGTGATGGCACAGGTGGCCCGGGATATGAAATTGATTGTGAATTAGAAGGTGATAACCAATACCATGACAGAGGTGTACTTTCAATGGCACATGCAGGAAGAAACACGGGAGGTTCTCAGTTTTTTATTTGTCACAGCAGGGACAATACAAGTCATCTGGATAGAAATCATACCGTTTTTGGAAAAGTAGAAGATGGAGTAGAGGTGATTGATATGATCGAAATGGGAGATGTAATCAACAAAATTGTCATTATAGAAAACTAGGTTATGAGTTTTGAAATAAACGGTTCACTGATAAAAAAATACGACGTCCAAAATGTTACTGATACATTTTCAAAAAGAGAATTTGTCATCGAAGTCGTCAATGAAAGAGACAGTCGTTATAATGACACCATTAAATTTCAATTGACACAGGATAGATGTTCATTGATTGACAATGCCAATGAAGGAGATCAATTGAAAATCACCTTTGATATCAAAGGAAGAAAATGGGAAAAAAATGGACAGGTGAATTACTTCAATAATTTGGAAGCATGGAGATTGGAAGTGCAGTCTGCTGAAAATTCAAATGAAGGAGCACCTCCTCCAACAACGGAAGATATTCCTCAAGTTGATTCGGAAGAAGACGATTTACCTTTTTAACGTTTGCGTTTAAACATTCCTTTCAGGAACTGAATATATTCCTTTCTGGCTGTTGGCTGAAATAGCGCGGAAATAGCCGTTTTAACCAATGTCAGAAAAGAATAATCTTCTTTTTTTTCCGGAATAACATCATTGGTTTCGATGTTCAATTCCGTTAGCAGTTCATCAACAACCTTGTTTTGCTCATAAACGTTTAACCCTGTTTCAATGGTTTCTGCATCTTGAGGTTTTCCCAGTGCATCGGCCTTTTTGATGTGTTCAATGGCCTTATTATGACGACCGAGCTTTTCTTCGAGTAATCCCAGGTTGTTGTATGCAATTGCATCATCAGGGTCAAGTGCAATTGCCTTTTCATAATCCAAAATGGCACCTCTTGTATCTCCCATCTTTTCTTTCACAAATGCTCTGCTAGAATAACGATATGCTTTTTTGGGTTCCAGGCTTCTTGCGTAATTCATATCCTCCAGAGCTCCTTTTAAATCATTTAAATGCAATCGTACCACACCTCGGTCACTGAAAGCATCAGCATCTCTTGGATGTGATTTGATGAATTCATTGAAGAAATGCAAAGCTTCTTTGTATTTCCCCTCTCGAAGAAGCTTTAATCCCTGATTTTCAATTGAATCTGGCATAATTTTGATGCAAGAAAAACGTGGTTTGGATTACAATTTCGACCACATTTAAGTTTTTTGATCAAAAATAAAGGATTAAATTTATCAAAAAGCTAACTAATTCTGTGGACAATTTGAAACACTCTTTACTATTTTTTGGTATCCTATTTACCTTGATTGCAACCGCTCAAACCATTGAAGTTGTAAATACACCTTATTCTCCCAATCATACATGGAAGAAATACACAAATCCGAATCGATTGTTGAAGGGACAAAAAGCATCTAGTTGCGGTGTAGATACATTGATATATTCTCAATTCAAAGCAAGTTCTGATAGATACATTACGTTAAATGCTGCATCTTCAGCATCCGCTTACGGAATGTACTTTGATGCGCCTGGCACCATTACCGTTCATGGTTTTGTGTATTATGCGTATTCTTCTTTTGGCGGTAGCGAAACCGTCCAATGTAAGTTATATTATGCGGGTAGTACGTTATTGCCTGCAGGAGCACCTTTGGCCTCCAAAACCCAAACGGTAGGATTTGGATTCGCCAATTTGCCATTTATTCGCAAAGAAGTGATTTTTGATTCACCAGTGGAAGTGACTGCCGGATATGTGATTACGTTGGAAACGGCTTCAACCAATGGAATAGTAGTGGTCAGTAACGATTGGACAAATGGAGACGGAGATGGCAAATACTATGCATGCGGGCAGTTTAATACTGGTTGGTTTAAATCTTCAAGTATGAACATTGCCGGTGTAACTTGGGATGCAGATTTTTATGTTGAGCCAATAGTTTCCTACGAGTTGGAAGCGGGATTTGAACCTTCGGATAATAGTTGTTTGGGTAACGGTAACCCATTTGAATTCACCAATACCACAACGCCGGCCTTGAGTGAATTCTATAGCCCAGCAGTATTAGGAGGAACCAACAATACCAATTTTTGGTGGGATTATGATGATGGTTCTCCTAAAGAGAATCAAGAAACGGGTTTACATTCTTATGCAAGCATTGGTTCTTATGATGTGGAATTGGAAGCCATTATGATAGGGTGGGATGTGAATTGCAGAGATACGTTTGTTGGAAATATTACGGAATCAAATTTACAGGCGGGTTATTCCTATACTAAAAATGGGTTAACCGTATCGTTCACCGATAATTCTGTGGATGCGGAGACCTGGAATTATGATTTTGATGATGGTCAGTCATCTTCGCAAAATTCCCCGTTACATACATTTCCGTCAACAGGTAATTATAGTGTAAAACAAGTGGTTACTAAAGATGGATGTAAAGATTCAACTACGTTGGTGGTTTTTGTTGATGAGGATGCCGTGGGCATTGAAGAACAAAAAAAGGAATCAATTTGGTCTGTCTACCCTAATCCTGCAAATGATCACATAATTGTATCCGGAATTCAGGGAGAACTGGTGTCTGTTCAATTATATTCATTGCTCGGAGAATTGGTTTTGAATGAACAAATGGTAAATTCTTCATCTATCATCGATGTTCAAGATCTTCCAATCGGACAGTATCTCATTAAAATTGAAGGAGCAACTAACATTTGGACAGATAAAGTAAATATCTCCAGATAAGTTGTTTTACTTTCTTCGCTTATTGCGAAACTTCTGTTGTTTTCTTTTGTAGCGAAAATTTCCCCTATTGGATTGTTTTGATGGGTTGTAAGCCGGGGCTTCGCCAAATTCTGAAGGAACCGCAATTTTATGAACTTCCTTTTCAATAAGGGTTTCAATTTCCTGAAATTTATATTGGTCCCTGGGATTGATCAATGTTAACGCCACACCTGATGAAGAGGCCCTTGCAGTTCTGCCAACGCGATGTACATAAGATTCGGCATCATTTGGTACGTCATAATTGATCACCAGATCAATGTCTTCTATATCAATTCCTCTAGCTATGATATCGGTGCCAACCAGAATTTGAATTTTCTTATTCTTAAAATCCAATATGACTTGTTCCCTTTCCTTTTGATCCAGATCCGAATGGATGGCTTGGGCGTTGAACCCTGACTTTTTTAATTCATAGATCAAGTCTTTTGCACTTTTCTTGCTGGAGGCAAACACCACAATGCGTTGAACACTTTCTTTGTTTTGTAAAAGTGATTTAATTAAAGGAAGTTTTTGCCCTTCATACACAACGTAAGCGGCTTGCAACACATTTTCAGCAGGTTTGGAAATGGCGATATCAACCTCCAATGGATCTTGCAGAATCGCCTTTGCCAATTTTCGAATTTTAGTAGGCATGGTTGCGGAAAACATTACAGTTTGCCTTTTCACCGGAAGGTGCTCCACTATTTTAACAATGTCCTCATAAAAGCCCATTTCCAGCATTCTATCTGCTTCATCCAACACCAGAAAATCTATCGTATTGGTTTTGAAATAGGAGAGCCCTAAGTGAGATAGCAGTCTACCAGGTGTAGCAACAACAATGTTGGCACCCGTTTTCAGTGCATTTTTTTCAACTTCAAACAAACTTCCATCACTGCCACCATATACCGCTATACTACTTGCTTCAGTGAAATAGGAAAGTCCTGTAATTTGCTCGTCTATTTGTAAAACCAACTCACGTGTGGGTGCAATGACCAAACAACTCAATTGACTCGAATCACTTTGTAACAGCTTGTTCAACATGGGAATAACAAAGGCAGCTGTTTTGCCGGTACCCGTTTGAGCGCAAGCAATCACATCTTTTCCATCACAAATTGCCGGGATAGTTTTGGCTTGAACTTCCGTGGAATCTACAAACCCCATGCTTTCAATACCTTCCTGCAGGACAGGATTCAATGTAAACTCACTAAATTTCAAATGATATGCGTTGAGAGGTTATTTAAGATTTAATACAGCTGAATATCCAAATTGTCTGTCCTCCATAAGAATTGTGACCTCTAAATCCAAAGATTCAGCTATTTCAAACAACAATACTTTATCTACAAACAGCCATTGAAAGGACTTTCCTAAGTTACCACAATATTCGAATTGATAACTAACTATGCCGTAATAATTGTTGTTGTACTGTGTGTTTATAAACCCCTTGGACTCGTGCAAATGACTTATGTCTGCCGCGTCGAAAATGATCTTTCCGTTTTGATTCAGCAGCGACTTCATTTTAGTTAAGAAGTGTTGTAGACCTTCTGGAGACTTAGCCATCCCTAGACCATTCATTACCAACAATATGGTATCAAAGGAACCATTGATTTCACCAAAATCTCCAGGAATAATATGAGGTAGGCCTCGTTCCTGCATGATTTGGCATCCAACCTTTGAGCTTTCATTTGCATGAACTTCCAGTCCTTTTTTTTGTAATTCAAGTGCATGAGAACCAACTCCTGCACCAATTTCTAAGACTTTACCAAAAGCAAGATCCAGCATTTCCAATTCATGATCGGGCCAATCGGATTGGTCTCGAAAAAAATAGGAGGGTGGCATTTCTTCCGTTTCTGCTATGTCTGTATGAACCAATAGGGGAGTGTCATCATTATTTTGCCAAAAATTCAAGATGGCTTCGTCGTACAATTTCCATGGATTTACATGTTGAATAGATGACATGTTCATAGATACTCATTTTTTAAATTATTTGGAAATTGGTCATCTTTGAAACCGAAAAGTAATTTGAGGATATGAGCATAGATTTGGATGCAAATGATTTGAGCAACATAATTGTTGTAGGAGACAGGGTATTGATCAAACCAAAAACACAAAACGACCGAACTGCATCAGGTTTATATTTACCACCTGGTGTCAGTGAAAAAGAAAAAATTCACAGCGGATATGTGGTGAAAGTTGGTCCGGGGTATCCCATTCCAGCTATAGCAGAAGTTGATGAACCATGGAAAGATTCTTCTGAGGATGTTAAATACGTTCCTATTCAACCAAAAGAAGGAGATTTGGTGGTGTATTTGCAAAAAAGCGGTTATGAAATTGTATTCAACAAAGAAAAATACCTCATCGTTCCCAATTCCGCAATCTTGCTATTGGTAAGAGACGATGAACTATTTGATTAAGACTCTATTAATCAATGTATTTGTAACCTACACCCTTGATGGTTTTGATGTATTGATTACCAATTGACTCTCTGATTTTCCTGATTTGTACGTCAATGTTACGTTCGCTGACGTACACTTCATTCCCCCAAATCTTTTGCATTAGTGTGTCGCGGGAAACTACTTTTCCTGCTCTGGAAATGAGTAAGGACAACATGTTGAATTGTTTTTTGGGCAAATGAATTTCTTTGTCCTCTACAATGACCAAATGTCTATCAACGTCAATTTTAACCTTACTTTTTTCCGAAACGGTGGGAGTAGTAATTTTTGGATTTTCTCTTCTCAACAACGCTTTGATTCGAGCATTAAGTAATCGAGGTTTTATGGGTTTGGCAATATAATCATCGCCTCCTGCATTTAGCCCTGCAATTTGACTGTAGTCTTCATTTCGAGCCGTTAGAAAAGCGATAAATGGTTGTTTGATTTCTCCCAATTCTCTAATTCGCATACAACATTCAATTCCGTCCATTTCGGGCATCATCAAATCCATCAATACTACATCCGGTTCAAGTTCGTTGATCTTGCTCAAGGCTTCTTTTCCACTGGAAGCAGTGTTAACAGCATATTTTTCTTTTTCCAGATTGTATTTTACAAATTCCAGAATATCCTGTTCATCATCTACCACAAGAATATTGTGCATGTCTTTAAGGTTTTCTCAAATGTAGAACTGGACTATTAACCAGGAATATTCTTAACGTTAAATTATCGTAAAAGAAATCTCTTACTCAGCGAATTACAACTCTTAGTTAACAGAGTATTTAGCCCGTTGTAACGAATTAAACCATGGCAGTTCAACCATGGTTTAATTGACTGCTATTTAGATGTGAAATATTAAAAGATGTTGTATTTCAATCGAACGTTGAATGTCATACCTGGAGCCAATCTTGTGAAAAATTGGTCTTGTGCATTAAACGATTGGAAAACAGATTCTCGGACATCTGTAAGCATATTTTCCACTTTGATACCCACAGAAAGTTTCTTTTGTTCTCCTAACGCTTTGTTGGCATTGAAGTTCAAGCTATGGAATGGCTTCGAATATACATCTGGTCTATCAACCATACCTACATACTGAAGTGTAGTTCCTTGAACATTGTAATAAATACCGGCTTCTAATCCGTCAGCAAATCCTTTGGTTCCACCTGCGTAAGAAAACCCTCCATTAATAATCAATGGAGCTTGTCCGGCCATATCTCTATATTCGCCTACGCTTTGACCTTCTCTTGCATTAGCTACACGGCTTTCGTATTCTGTTTGACTCAATTTAATTCTTGATTCAGCAACGGTAACGTTTGCATTTACTCTGAAGTTTTTCAATGTTTCACTAAAAGGTCTTAAGCTTTGGCTAAATTCAACTTCAAGTCCGTAAACTTCACCATCACCTACGTTTCTAGGTTGAAATGCTCCTGCTTGAACCGCATACTGAATAATTTCAATTGGGTTTTTAAACATTTTGTAGAAACCACCAACAGAGATGGTTCGGCCGTTATCCTGGAAGATTTCATAACGTAAATCAAAGTTGTGAATATCACTGCTTTGCAGATTACCATCCCAATATACGATACCATCTGCTCTGTTTTCATCTCTAAACAATCCACCAACAAATGTACGTCCAGTAACAGGGTCATATATTTCAGCATATGACAACTCCTTAAATGAAGGACGAGCAATGGTTTTTGAGTAAGAAGCTCTCAAATTGGTAATTTCTGATAGTGAATAAACAATGTTAATGGTTGGGAAAATGTCAAAATCATCCAATACAACTGCATTGTTCAATACAGTGTCTCCCAACTGATCTTGACCTGTGTATTTTTGAACGTAATTTTCAACTCTCACCCCAACAATTGTTTTCAAACGCTCAAATGGCATGATTTCGGTTGAAGCATAAGCTGCTGCGTAATTGACGTTAGAATTAAATTGGTTTGGATTGGTAGGGAAGAAGGTAGACTCGTATGTAGTACCTGATGTAGCATCTCCGTTATGAGGCCACAAGTTATCTTCTTGGAACAACTCATTAGGATCTCCAGTCAATTCTAAGTTTCTTACGTTGATTTGGAAACTTTGAATCGCAAAATCACGCTCTTTGTAAGTATAAGCGGCACCTGTTTTGAATTTAGCCTTTCTGTCCAGGAATTTGTAATCCTTAGTTCCACCCACAACACTTGAGATATTTACTTCCTCAAGTGATCTCCAGATTCTTTCCGGGAATCCGGCTTCTGTTCCAATTACGTAATCATCTCCTCTAATTTCATATCGTGTAAAACGAATATCGGGATCTTCAATTTTTGAGAAGGTAGGGGAGATTTTCCAATCAACGTTCCATTTTCTAGCATCGAAATAATGTTTTCCATGAAGCATTACATTCGTTAAAGACCGTTGACTGTATTCTAGGTTATTTTGGATTCCATAAAATACGGCACCCTGGTCAGCATTGTAATAATCGAAGACGCCTGCTTTGGTTTCTCCATTTTGCAAGCGAAGGAAATCAATGCTGTATTTTGAGTTAGCTGTTTTGATAGCATAACTAGCCAATCCGCTGATAAGAACATTGTTGGTACCAAAACTTCCCGTTTGCAATTCACGCACTTCCATTTCAGTTACCGTAGGGTCTGCTGATAAACCATATCGGCCATATTCTGCATTTTCATAAAACTCAGTAGAGTTTTTGTAATTCAATGAAACATTGTATCCCATGGTAAAGTTCTTCATAGGTACTTGATTCCCAACAGTTGCTCCAATGCTATAATCCATGAAGCTATTTTCTTTCATAGCAGCCATGGTAGGGTTAAATGATTCAAGAATTTGTCTGTATCTTCTTCCATCTTCACTATCAGGATTTCCAACTACTTCTGAGAAAAGAGGAATGTTATTGGTGGCAGGAATATCTCTGGTTCCATCATCAAAGCCTAGCCAATCTGTTTTTCCGCCTTCATAAGTTAGGTAGTTGCTGTTAAAATGGAAGTCAGGGTTGTAACCAGCGCTTACTGAAATACTTGCTTTCTTTTCTTCAGGAAAATCTTTGGTTGAGATGTTTACCACACCACCTGTAAAATCTGCTGGTAATTCAGCGCTAAAAGATTTATACACTAGAATATTGTCAATGATACTGGTTGGGAAGATGTCCATTTGAAGGGTATTTCGGTCAGGGTCAAGACCAGGAACATCTACACCGTTAAGAATGGTTTTGGTATATCTGTCACCTAAACCACGAACAAAAACGTATTTACCTCCGGATACGGAAACACCTGAAACACGCTTAATGGAAGAGGCAGCATCACCATCACCTGTTTTTTTCAGGCTGGCAGCTGATACACCGTCCATAACATTGGCGGATTTTTTCTTCATGGCCAAAAGGGCATTGTCTGTATTTTTTACTACTTGCGCTGTCACGGTGACACCAACGAGGTCAATTGTAGCGCTACTCAAGCCAATATCATCAAGAATGGTGGTTTCTCCAGCTTTTACCTGAACACCTTGGATATTAACTGTTTCGTAAGAGATAAAAGAGATTTTTACGTCATAACTTCCCGGTGCGATATTTACGTTAAACTTACCGTCCAGGTCTGTGGAGGACACCATGGTTGAACTAGAGCCTACTACAAGAGTAACACCGGGCAAAGATTCACCTGTTTCCTTATCAAAAATCGTTCCTCTGATGTATCCATTCTGAGCAACAGAGGCAGAGACAATCGCAAAAGCAAAAACAATCAATAATGAAATATTCAAGCGCATGATGTAAATTATTTTATTCTATTTATTTTAAATTCAAAACTCACCGACACATCATTTAGATATGCCGGTGAGGTATAATTTCATTCTATTTAAGAACTCGCTTCCTCATCTAGAAATCGGCTAGGCCACCTTCGGCATCAGCCCAAGTCCATCCTGCGAAAGCAGATTTATCAGCTCCTACAGTGTTCGCAGTTCCTACATCCGTAGTAAATGCATCACTACCATCTTTGAAGTAATCCGCAACTGTTTCTCCGTCAGGGATATCAGCTTCGAAGTTGGTAAATACACAAGTGTAATCTGTAGGTAATTCGTCAAAGTCTTGTCCAGAATCCAATCCGAAGAAGTAGATTCCATCCATATCAACAAAAGAGTTTGCATCTAAGTCAACCAAGCCATCTGCTCCGTCAGCAAAAACAGAAACATTTTTGATGGTGTGCTTAGCAGCCAAAGAACCTTCTGGTCCATCTAACTCAAAACACTCATCACCAGCGTTAACAACAATGGCGTTTGTTAATGTACCAGCCCAGGATTGGTCAGTATCAATGGCATCGTCACCAGCATTCCATACCAAAGCGTTAGTAACGTTAACCGTTCCACCAAACCACTCGATTCCATCGTCTTGGTTGGCAACAACTTCAACATTTTCAATAACGGTTCCATTTCCAACTCCACCAAGTGTCAAACCATTGATTTCGTTTCCTTCACCAATATTAGAACCTCCATGACGGATAGAAACATATTTGATAACACCAGAGTTATCAGCGGCATCAGAACCACCATAAAGTCCATTTTGATCTGAAGGAGGAATACCTTCAATTTGCACAGCGTCAGCATCAGCAGAGATAGGAGCATTTCCCAAAATAATCAAACCACCCCAAAGACCATCAAGGTCAGTAGCAAGGTTTGGACTTGAAATCTCTCCCGGCATGATGTCATCAGCGATAGATGTGAAAATAATTGGCTCAGCAGCCGTACCTTCAGCCATCAATTTACCACCTCTTGCAATAAGCAATGCTGTAGCGTTGGCTCCTGTTCCGGCTTCACCTTTAATTACAGTACCAGGCTCAATTGTCAACGTAACACCGTCAACAACAGCTACTCTGCTGGCTAGAACATATACTTTGTCTTTTGTCCAAGTAGCATCAGAAGTGATGTTATCTTCAATAACTACTTCATCATCATTTGAAGATGCATATACACATGAACCATCGTCATCTTTTGCATCGGCATCAAAATTAGTAGCGGTTGAGTCAGTACACCCTTCCTTCTTACATGAATTGAAAAATAGAGTTGAACCCGCAAGGAGGATTAACCCTAGAAATTTTGTTGTGTTTAGTTTCATCATTTTGTGATTTTTATTTGCGACAAAGAAAGATGTCCAACGTTAAGTAAACATTAACAACGTATTATTAAAAGTTTAATTGATTGAGATCAAAAAGGGGCTTTTATTGCAGCAATATTAAGGGAAAGAGAAGATTTTGGACAATGAGATATCAACCCTTAACAACAAGAATTTATGACAACCAAGCGGCTAGTCAAAAGAAGCAAAAAAAGGAACGAAATTCAGGCAGTAAAAATACTCAAAATAGATGAAGTTGAATCCATAATTTTTTTATCAAAAAAATGATCAGAACATTGAAACATATATTGCATAATTTTGATCAGTTTCGAACAATAATTATTATCAAATGAGTTCACAACAAATCACATTAGGTGCGGGTTGTTTTTGGTGCGTTGAAGCCATTTACAAAAAATTAAATGGAGTAGTGGAGGTACAATCGGGATATTCAGGTGGTCATCAAGAAAATCCTACCTATAAAGAAGTTTGTGCCGAAACCACCGGACATGCGGAAGTATGTCAATTGATCTATGATGACACCGTCATTTCCATTGAAGAGATATTGGCCGTATTTTTTCAAATACACGATCCAACCACATTAAACAGGCAAGGCAATGATGTTGGCACACAATATCGTTCGGTCATATTTTACCATTCAGAAGAACAAAAACAGATTGCTGAAGAATTTATCAAGCAATTAACTGACATTGGGAAATACGCAAACAAAATTGTTACGCAGGTAGAGCCTTTTGAAAAATTCTATCAGGCTGAAGATTACCACAATGATTATTTTGATTTGCACGGCGAGCAACCTTACTGTCAATTTGTGGTAAAGCCAAAAGTAGAGAAGTTCGAAAAGCTGTTTGCAGACAAATTAAAATCATAAAAAAAGAAGGAAATAATCATCTTTTAAAAATTTAAAAAATAAGATCATTGTTTATCTTGGTGGCAAATTATTTATTCTATGAACGTCCTGTTGCCAGTTGATTTTTCTGAAAATTCCCGAAGAGCAATAGACTTTGCTGTTGCTGCTTTGGCTTCAAGTGAAACGTATTTTTATATGTTGAATGTTTATTCCATGCCACATGGTACATCAAACACCATGTTTGTTTCATTAAAGGATGAAATGAAAAAGGATGCAGAGCAAGATATGGCCAAAGAATTGGCATATGTAAAAGATAAATACCCACGAATGAATTTTTCCGGGCTGGCAGTGTATGGAGATTTTATTGACGATTGCAATAGTTTCATTAAAAGGGAGAATATATCTGTGGTTGTGATGGGTACGAAGGGAGCTTCCGGAATGCAAGAGGTGCTGATTGGCAGTAATGCATCAGAGGCTGTTCAAAATCTTACTGCTCCGGTATTGACCGTTCCTATGCAATGTGAACTTTCTTCACCTAATAAGGCGGTGCTGGCTGTGGATTATCTGGATATGCAAAATGACACCATTCACCAACTGAATGAATTGATGCAGCAAATTGGGGTGCAAGAATTGTTTGTGGTTCATGTCAAAGATCCGGAAGATGAGACAGAAGTGAACAAAAATGAAATTGAAGCTCAATTAAGTGACGCTCTAAAAGGTGTTGATTTCAGTTTTCATACCGTAGAAAATGAAAACGTAGAAGACGGAATCAAGCAATTCAGGGAAGAAGTTGATGGGGAAATGGTGATTGTCATTAACAGGATGAAAGGCTTATGGGGAAGATTATTTAAAACAGCCCATTCTAAAAAGCTGGCCATGCATACCAACATTTCATTGTTGGTTCTTCATGAACAATAGATTGTTTAGTCAAATTTGAGACTTGCACCGAGCATGACTCCTATGAGTTCCATACCTCCCTGTACTTCTAAATTAACTGCCCAGTTGCTGAAATAGTAACGACCTCCAATTTGAGCACCTGCACCAATACCGGTATTGTCGGTTTCAATGATAACATAGTCTTCCGGTGAAGACCATTTGTAAAATCCTACATTCAACCCCGCGTATGCATCCCATTTGGAATTATCCAGATTTAAAGCCGTATTAAAGTGATAGTTTCCATTAAATGAAAAACCCCAAATGAAATGATCAAAGTTTGCGGTATCTCCTGACTCCTCAAAAATTCTCACATTACCATTTAGACCAACCGTAATGTCATTATGTATGGCTACATCATAACCCACATAAAAAGGAATACCTTCCAGAAAATACCCGGTTCCAAAATTGAGTTGATCCAAATCATCTTCCAATGGACTTTGCGCATGACAAAGCCAACCTGACAGGAGCAACACAATACTGATTACATACTTCATTTAACGATGATCCTTCAATTGCATGCAATATAAAAAATAAAATTCCGAGCATACAAACAGTTTTGAATTAATATCAACCAAGCTATCTTAATATCTTTCAAGTTTGCCGTGATTTCTATTTCATGCTATTCGTTGTTGAATGCAAGACGATATTTGTATATTTAAAAAAGCTAAATGGAACATTGTTATGAACGAACCTAAAATTGCTCAGAAAACACCTTTTGTAGAAAATATTGAGCCTGGAAATTATGCCTGGTGTGCCTGCGGACTAAGCAGCAAACAACCCTATTGTGATGGTTCTCACCAGGGCACGGATTTTAGTCCAGTGGTTGAAAAAATTGATGAAGCCAAAACTGTGGCTTGGTGTGGTTGTAAAAACAGTAGCAACAAACCTTTTTGCGACGGTTCTCATTCCAAACTTTAGGGTTTTACTTTTTTAGTTTGACCTGACAATTTTCTCCTTCTAATACAGATAGGTCTTTCATGGCATGGATTTCATTAGAAGCCTCCTTGAACTCTGCAGCTGTTCTGAATTTAAACAGTTTTCTGGTTTTGGCTTCCAGAAATCTCCGAATGTCTTCGTTCGTTTCCAATAGTAATCCAGGAACTTTTGCAGGTTTGTGATTTTCGTCCATGGCTACCATGGTAAAAAAGGAAGTATTGGTGTGCTTAACATGCCCCTCCTTAAAATTCTCTGCCACTGCTTTGATGCCCACAATCATGGAAGACTTTCCAACGTAATTGACTGAAGCATGCAACTGAATCATTTCTCCAACTTCAACGGCTTGTAAAAAATCTACTGTATCAATTGAAGCTGTTACACAATAATTTCCTGCATGTTTCGAAGCACATACATAAGCCACCTTATCCATTAAAGAAAGTAACATGCCACCGTGGACCTTGCCACCAAAATTAGTGTACGACGGAATCATTAATTCTGATATGATGGTTCGTGAATAAGCAACTGAGCGGTACATAGGAAATCGTTTGTTTGTTCTAAGGTATAAATATCAATTGGTTGCTGGTCTATTTAGGCAACGAATTTTGTGAATAGAAACAATATACTGAAGCCAATGAGAAAGTTCATTCCCAATAAACTTAGCCATCGCAGCCAGGGTTTTGGTTTGTGTTTTTCCAAGATATCGGTTTTTGTTACAACCAGGTAATTCAAATAAGCAAACAAAGGAGCGGCGAGAAAGGAAATTACGGTAGCCAGATCGATTAATTTCTTCATTTCCTTGGCACTAAAAAAACTGATGATCCATATTGACAATACCGTGCATATAACTATGGTAATGACATGCCACTTTTTTTCTGACAATTTTGTTTTGAATAAAATGGAAATACTACCAGCCAATGCTCTGGGATATGCATCTAATAAGGCAAGCGTTGTAGAAAACATCGTGATAAATGCAATAAATGCAATAATTCCACGACTCCATTCTCCAATTGAAACGGTGTATAATTCTACGAGTTGTTTACTGAATGCAATGCCTGAAGCTTCAAATTGTTCTCCTGATTGAAACATGAGCAATGCACCTAAACTCAGAAAGATAAGCGCCAAGATAGCCGTGGTTATGTATCCAACATGAAAATCCAATAGGGCATCGCCCATATTTAGTTGTTTCGGGCGATTTCTGAATTTTTCTTGTGTCCACAGGGAGGAAAATACAGAAGCCTCAATTGGGGCAGGCATCCAACCCATTAGTGCTAGTAGAAATCCGATTCCTATTGTATTCCATATTTCGGGAGGAATTTGTTTGGATTCCATTCCGGTGTCGGTTGAAAAAGCCAATGCAAAAGCAATTACAGTGGTCAGCGCCAAAAGTGAAATGAGCACTTTCATAAAATTATCAAGTAGTTGATATTTACCGATAATTAATACCGCTGCGCACAATATTAAAAGACCAGTTGAAATGAGCAATGGAGAGGCTTGTAATTCGAAAAAATACGCGCACAATCCTGCGCAGACAAAGGTAACGGCTGCGGTATTTATCAAAGCGGTTACGATGCAAACGGCAAAAAAGGCATTCAAGGCCCACTTTCCTAACTTTTTGTATCCAGTCAATAAATTTTCCCCTGTAGATGCTGTATACCGATGTCCATATTCAAAAAAGGGGTATTTCAGCAAATTTGTGAGCAAGACCAATCCAAGCAAGGTGAAGCCATATGTTGCACCGGCTCTGGTTGATTGAATCAAATGTGAACCACCAATGGCAATGCCAGCAAATAGAATTCCTGGTCCAATCTTGTGATATACCCGAATGATTGCCCCGATCATAATACGAATATAGAAGATTGCATGAAATGAAAGATGCCTTAATGCTTGAGGGATTCAGTCTGGAATGAAATGTTTATTTTCAACGTAATTAATTCATGTGTCATGGATAAAAAGGAATTGGAGAAAGCCATACAAATAGAGTTGGATAAGACGGCTTCTTTGATCAAAGATTTGGAAAATGAGGTCAAACCCATAGCTCCTGAAAACGCCATAGGGCGGGTAAGTCGAATGGATGCCATCAATAACAAAAGTGTAAATGAAGCTGCATTAAACGAAGCGCGGAAAAAGTTTGCTCAGTTGCAATTTGCCCAAAGTCGCTTGGAAGATGACGACTTTGGACTTTGTTCTCGTTGTGGCAATCAGATTCCTGTTGGACGATTATTATTTATGCCACAAAGTCGATTGTGCGTCAATTGTGCGCATTAAATCTACAACAATTCGTTTGCCAGATTGGCCAGTTCTGAACGTTCTCCTTTTTCCAGAGTGATATGAGCGAATAAATCTGTTCCTTTTAATCGATCTATTAAATAGCTGAGTCCATTACTTTGCTCATCGAGATAAGGTGTGTCAATTTGATGCACATCACCAGTAAAAATGATCTTTGTATTTTCTCCGGCACGAGTAATGATGGTTTTGATTTCATGAGGAGTAAGATTTTGCGCTTCATCCACAATAAAAATCACATCTGACAAACTACGACCACGAATAAAAGCAAGAGGCACAATCATGATCTTTTCATCCTGCTCCATTTCAACAATTTGTCGGTGCTTCTTTTCGTTTTCGCTGAATTGATTTTTGATGAATTTCAAATTATCCCAAAGTGGTTCCATGTAAGGATTGATTTTTTCCTTTACATCGCCTGGTAGATAGCCAATATCCTTATTACTTAAAGGGACAATTGGACGTGCTAAAATGATTTGCTTATAACGGTTGCGTTGCTCTATGGAACCAGCCAAAGCCAATAACGTTTTACCCGTACCTGCAACCCCTTGAAGTGTCACCAGTTTGATTTCAGGATTCAGGATGGCATTTAGTGCAAACGTTTGTTCAGCGTTTCGCGGTTTAATGCCATAGGTATATTGTTTTTCAACTCTTTCCAATTTCTCTTCTCCAGAATTGAAAAACGCCAATGCTGAAGATTTTCCATTTTTAAGAATATAATAGTGATTGATGGCCAATTGTTCTTTCACAATAGACAGGTCAGTAGTGTAGCCATCTTTAAATATTTTATGGATGACATCACTTTCAATGTTCTGCACTTCTGAAATTCCGGAATACAGATTGTTTACATCCTTAATTTTTCCAGTCTCGTAATCCTCAGCGGCTAATTCAAGTGCTTTTGCTTTTAACCGAAGATTGATATCCTTGGTAACCAAAATAACTTCTTTGGTTTTTTCCTGCTTTTTTAGTGTTAAAGCAGCATTGAGTATTCTGTGATCGGCTTTGTTATCTCGATACACTCGTTCTGCATCCACTTCCATTTTATCATTGTGCATAATGATTTTGAATCGGCCTTTTTTATTTTTTTCCAAAGGGATCCAATCCTGGAGTGTATAATCAATGGCTAGTTTATCTAGTATTCGAATAAATTCACGGGCTTCAAAATTTTTAGTGTCGCTACCCCGTTTAAAATTGTCCAATTCTTCCAGGACGGTAATCGGAATGGCCACATCGTTATCTTCAAATTGAGTAATTGAGTTATGATCGTGCAATATCACAGAAGTATCTAACACGTAGATCTTCTTTTTTTTGCGGGTACCTTTCATCTAAGAGGTTAATTAATGGTGAAGTGTTAAACTGAAATAAAGTTATTCCCTTTACCATGCGGAAATCACATTATTCAAAAAAATAATTAACCATCGTGTTTTGATAAGTATTTGACCTTTTTTTAGTCGTTGATTCGGCTTTTTATAATTGAATCTACAACGCTGGGGTCCAGAAGAGTAGAGATGTCACCTAAGTTTGAGAAGTCCCCTTCTGCCACTTTTCGCAGTATTCTTCTCATGATTTTTCCCGATCGAGTTTTTGGAAGACCCGTTACAAATTGTATCTTTTCAGGCCTGGCAATTTTGCCAATTTCAGTTACTACTTGTTCAACAATTTCTTTTCGTAGTCCATCATCTTGATTAATGTCCTGTAAACAAATTACATAGGCATATATACCTTGTCCTTTAATGTCATGCGGATATCCTACCACTGCTGACTCAACAACTTCGGAATGCAGATTAATGGCATTTTCTATCTCAGCTGTTCCCAATCGATGTCCGGATACATTGATTACATCATCAACTCTTCCAATGATTCGAAACATTCCATTGCTATCTCTCTTGGCACCATCACCAGTAAAATAATGATTCGTGTATTGAGAAAAATAAGTATCTCGGCATCTATCGTGATTGCCATATGTAGTTCTTAACATAGAAGGCCAAGGAAATTTCATAGCTAAATAACCTTCCTTGTCTGGCTCAGTTTGTTCATTTCCATCTTTATCCAATATAACAGGTTGTATTCCAGGCAAAGGATTTCCTGCATAGGTTGGTTTCAATGAAGAATGCTCTCCCAAAGCAGAAATCATGATTCCGCCAGTTTCAGTTTGCCACCATGTATCTACTACCGGACAAGAATCGCGTCCCACTTTATTATAATACCAATTCCAAGCTTCCTCATTTATGGGTTCTCCTACTGTTCCAATTGTTCGTAGACTAGATAGATCATATTGATCCGGAATGTCTTCACCACATGCCATTAATGCTCGTATAGCAGTTGGAGCCGTATAAAACTGATTGACCTTATGTTTTTGAACTACCTCCCAAAATCTTCCCGGGTTGGGGTAAGTTGGCACTCCTTCAAACATCACCGTTGTTGCGCCAGCGAGTAAGGGGCCATAAACAATGTAAGAATGACCGGTGATCCACCCAATGTCTGCGGTACACCAATAAATATCTTTTTCATTGTATTGAAATACATTGCGAAACGAAAAATCTGCATACACCATATATCCTCCACATGTATGCACAATTCCCTTAGGTTTTCCAGTTGAACCTGAAGTATATAAAATGAACAACATATCTTCAGCATCCATGCTTTCCGCTGGGCAATCAGCACTCACCTTATTCCATTCATCGTGTAACCAGATATCACGATCAGCTTTCATGTTTACGACATCACTGGTACGCTTGGTTACTATTACGTGTTCCACGCATGCGCAAGACTCCAATGCTTCATCTACGATATTTTTCAGAATTAACGATTTATCACCCCTAAATGCGCCATCTGATGTGAGCACCATATTGGCAGAGGCATCATTGATTCTATCGGCCAGTGCTTTGGCAGAGAATCCGGCAAACACAACTGAATGAACTGCACCGATTCGAGCACATGCCAATACTGCGTAGGCTAATTCTGGAATCATGGGCATGTATAAGCATACACGATCCCCTTTTTTGACATTGTATTTTTTCAGAATATTGGCAAAACGACAAACATTTTCATGCAATTGCTGATAGGTAATGTGCTGTGCTTTTTCATTCGGATCATTGGGTTCCCATAAAATGGCGGTCTTATTCCCTCTATCATTTAAATGTCTATCAATGCAATTTTCGGTGATATTGAGCTTGGCATTGAGAAACCATTTCACTTCTGGTTTGGTAAAATCCCATTGTAAAACATCATCCCATTTTTGGTGCCAGGTAAATTCATCAGCCACTTTTGCCCAGAAATTTTCCGGAGACGCAACACTTTCACTGTAAATACGTTCATAATCTACCGGGGAGTTAATGCGGTACCAGGGTTGATTGTCAGGGTTCATGAGAAATTAATACTTGATGATTCCAAACGAATTTAAAAAATATGCGCATTTATTTCCCTTTATGTGAATGGCATTGATAAAAGGGGTAAATTTAATAACTGGTAAAATTACCTGGCCCAATCTCAATTGACTAATTTATATACAGCATGGTGCGTTTCATCTATAGTATGATGATACTTTTCATCGGTATGTTTCCGGCTAACTTACTTAGTCAGGATTCTCCTTTTGCCGGAGAGAAGGGCTATTATATTGAGAACGCCGAGTATACGGTGATTGACTTTGATGAGAATGACTCACTTCGATTAGTGACCACCACTTATGAAAGTAAAAAAGTACAATCTCAAACACCGGGCTTATTTTCTTCTGATGTTATCAACTATTCATCCTCCTTTACAAGAATTTATGACATCGAGGCATTTTCAAGAATGCCAAAGAAAAGGGGATTTACACGACACGATGTTCATGATATTCTCACTTCTGATGTAAGTGTAGATGGGGTATTTCATGGTGACACTAAAAGAAAGTCGTTTCACTATAAGGCGTTGACAGAAGGAGCAGAGACCATCCTTTCATACAAAACAGAATACCTTGAACCACGCTTTTGGGGAACATTCTATTTCTCATCTTACCTTCCTGTTGCCAAGAGTGTCTATCAAGTCAAAGTGCACAAGGATGTAAAAATCCGTTGGTTATTAAAGAATACCGAAAAGATTAACCTTGATTATACAGAGCAAAAACAGGGAGATTTCATGATTCATACATGGAGTGCTACGAATATTGAAAAAATATCGGTAGACGAAGATCCGGACAAAGTACTTTTTTTTATGCCACATGTGGTGTCTTGGGTTGAATCGTATAAAAAAGGACACGAAACCATTTCTATGTTAAGGAATGAAAGTGATTTGTTTGATTGGTATAATGGTTTTATACAGATGATGCCAGAAGATACCTTATTTGATGATGTAACAGCAGTTGTAGATTCCGTTATTGATGGTGATGAAAGTGATTATGAGAAGGTAGAAAAAGTATATAACTGGGTACAGGAGAACATTCAATATTTGGCGTTTGAAGATGGACTACAGGGATTTATTCCCAGACCAGCGGGATTGGTGATGAAGAGACGATATGGAGATTGTAAAGACATGTCTTATTTGCTTTATGCCATGCTGCAGGAAGCCAAAGTGGAAAGTCATTTGACCTGGATTGGCACACGACACATACCCTACACACATTCAGAAGTTCCTTGTCCTTCATCTGATAACCACATGATATGTGTTTATAAAGATGAAATGAATAAGAATTATTATTTAGATGCTACGGCGGCTCATAACGCACTTGGGATTCCATCTTATGGAATACAGGGTAAAGAAGCAATGATTAGGCTGACGGACAAAAAATTTGAATTGCAAAAGGTTCCAATTACTGTTCCTGAAATGAGCAATACAACTGATAGTTTACAATTTTGTGTCATTGACAATGAAATTACTGGTGAGTTTGCTTCACATTATTCAGGATATCATAGAGAAAATATGGTGATGTACCTTAAGAATATTCCTAAAGCCAATCACAACGAACTGATTACCTCTATGTTAAGTGATGATAATACCAATATGCATGTCAGTGGTCTAGAAGTCAATAATTTAGAAAACAAACGTCTACCTGTTTCTATTTCTGGAGAAATGCTTATTCATGATTACCTCATCAAAAGTGGCGACCGATTGTACGTTAACTTGAACATTAGTAAAAGAGTTGGAAATCAGCAAATTAAAGAAGATTCGGAACAATCAGTATTGGATTTGGATTTCAAAAATGAGTATCGCTCGGTGAGTATATTTGAAATTCCCGAGGGGTATGAGGTGGAATACATTCCGGAAAACGTTTCAACATCTTCTCAGAATATTTCTTTTTCATGTACATATGAAAAAATTGAAAATCGTATTAAAATGGTGTATGACGTATCTATAAATGCACTTTCTTTGTCGAACGACGAATTTGAGGACTGGAATAATATTACCAACCAGATTCGAGAAGTTACTGCCGAAACATTGGTGTTGAAGAAAATTTAACCACACTTATGCGATATACTTTTGCCTTGTTGTTGTGGATAGCAACCTATTGGTTTGCTTCCGCAGGTTTACGAGTGGATGAATACACTTGGTCTGATCGAAGTATGTATGAAATTTCAGATGCTGAAAAATTGTATTCTTCCGTAATCATGAAAGAAACCAGGATGATTGAATTTGATTATCCTGAAGGAGACCCATCTGAATTAAGAGAGTATTATGTATATCATGTGGTGGTCAGACTCAATTCAGCTGAAGCCATTAATAATTACAACAAAATCTACCTGTCTAATTATGGCCTGGTTGAAATAAAAGAATTGAAGGCCAGGACTTTAAATGAAAATGGCATCAAAGAAATTGAGTTGGGACAAATGGAAGAATTTGAAGGGGAATCCAATGAATCTTACAAGTATGTGGCCATAGATGGATTGGAAGTAGGAAGCGAGCTGGAGTATTATTATGTGTTGGAAAAACGACCTAATGGCACAGGAAGAAGGGAGTTTTTTCAGGGGCAGGAATACAAAAAAAATGTTTCATTTCATTTAATAGCGCCCAGAGGAGCCACAATGTTGACCAAAAGTTACAATGGGTTCCCTGCCATGCAATTGGATTCCTCGGACACGGCGTCCTATCATCTTTCAGCAACTGCTTCTGTTGTGCCAGGGTTGCAACCAGAAGAATTCTCCAATTACTATGACAACCTTCAACGAGTAGAATATAAATTCGAACGCTTTAGTGATGATTTAAAGGAAGTTGGAAAGTACTCAGATCTAGCGTTTAAACTGAAAATTTATTTCTTATCTCCGGTTTCAAAAGGTGAGAAAAAGGCCATTAAAGGGCTGAAAAAGCAAATTGGAAAAGCCACAGATACTGAACAACAAATTCGGAAAATTGAAGAATACATAAAAAATAACATTGAGTTGGTAGATTACAATGGTTCCGATTATGAAGTGATTGAAAGCGTTATAGCATCTGGAACTGCCAATCGGTTTGGAACCATGAGGCTGTATAGTGCATTGTTTCAACTGTATGAAATTCCTTACTCATTTGTAGTGACCACCAATCGGTCGCAGATATCATTCGATCCCGAATTTGAGAGTTATACTTTTTTAGATAAGTATCTGTTTTATTTCCCTACCATAGATAAATATGCAGATCCGGAGGATTTATTCATGAGGGTAGGGTATATATCATCTAATTTCATGGGAAATCATGGGATGTTTTTTACGGCAGATTGGAATTTGGCTGAAGGAATAACAGAACCTGACATCAAATACATTGATCCTTTACTTGCTTCTGATAATGAAGATGATTTATTCATAGACATTGATTTGGGAAGTGATTTTAGTGCGGTAAAGATGAAAGTGAGAAGGGAAATGACGGGATACAATGCTGCGTATATTCAATCGTTGGAAGGGTTGATTGCCGCTGAAGATTTGAATCGAATTTTTCTGGAATTGATGGAACCGTTAACAGGTGGTTCGAAACTTAGCTCCTTGGACGCCGAGAATAGTGGCATGCAACATTTATTTTTTTCCCCATTTGTTTTAAACGCAACTTCAGATGACGCGAGAAACTTGTTGCAAAAAGCAGGTAAAAATTATCTCTTCAAAATAGGTGAAACGATTGGACAGCAAATCGAAATGTATCAGGATAAAAAGAGGGAAACCGCTGTTGATTTGGATTTTAATCATGCCTATAAGAGGGTAATCACCATTTCAATTCCTGAAGGCTACAAAATTGCCAATTTAGATGATGTCAACATTACCATTAAGCAAGAAGGTAATTCGGAACCAGATTTTGGTTTTGAAACGCAAATTCAAGAGTCAGGCAATCAGGTAACCATTTCCATTATTGAATATTACAAAGCTTTGAAATTTCCCATTGAGGAATTTGAAAATTTCAGACAGGTCATCAATGCTGCTGCAGATTTTAACAAGAAGGTATTGGTTTTTGAACCACTATAATTCTTGTTTGTCTTTGTTCTTGTGATGCCTTTTCCGTTTGCGGTTTTTCTTGTAATGTTTTCTGAATTTCTTGTGATGTTTGTGCTTGAGCCGTTCCATAGATGATTCCAGCTTTTCAAGTTGTTCATCATTGCACAATGCTCTGACTGATCTGAGATGTTCAAACATGGATTTTTCAAGTTCACTTTGAACGCTTCCAATGGAGTCTGTCAATTTTTGCATCATTTCCTCATCATTAGGATGCGTTTTCAGTAATTCTGAAAGTTCATTTCGTATGTCATCCATTTCATCCTCCAATTCAGAAGATGTGGTCATGAAATCATCGCGAATTTTTCTCATCTCTTGTTCTTGCTCTTCTGATAAATCAAGGTGTCGAAAAAATGGAGGTGTTCTATGGAAATTTTCTTTCATATCGTGATTATGATGAAATGATCGATGTTTCAAATGGCGCATGCCAATAAATATGATGGACATCAATACCAGGTTCAGCACAATTAAGATGCTAAAGCCAGCTATCATCCAAGTTTTATTATTCCTGAAGTAATTCATAATAAGAGGAGGTATAAGATGATGAGTAATGATTATAAAAGCTATCCATGTATTCATCCAGGTTTTCCATGGAATTGGATTGTTGGTAAGACTCATTTGTGTAGAAAATGAATGCTACGTTCAATAGGATGAATAAAACAGCTGCTGCATCCACAAACGGTTTAAAAGAAGAAATGGACATGGTTTGTTTATTCAACTTTCCATCCGCATAATCTTCAGCACATGCCAACAACTTGCTTTTATACAAATCTGAACCATTGACCGGTTTGATTTGATCAAGCAATTGCATGGTATCGCTTATCTTTTGTTCAATATGCTTTGAATTCTTCATGTTATTTGTTTGACGCTTTTAATGCCTGAAACTTGTGTTCTTCATTTGAAAAATAGTCGGTCAGCAGATCTTTGAGATTCTTTTTAGCTCTGAATATCAAGGATTCCACAGCAGATAGACTCACATCCATGATTTCAGCTATTTCACTGTATTTCTTTTGATCAAATTTATTTAATCGAAGGGCGATGGCTTGGTTGGCGGGTAAGTTTTCTATGCAAGACCACAAGATGGCTGCTTGTTCCTTATTTTCAAGCTCAATACCCGGATGTTGAACTTCCTTGATTTGTATGTTTTTTTCCTGATCGTCTAGTTCAACACGTATACCGCTCCTTTTTTTTCGCTGTTGTTTTTTCAATTCATCTAAGCTTTTTGAAATGGCTATTCGGTATATCCATGTGGACAAACGTGCATCTTTTCGAAATTGGTTTACCGAACGAAAGACCTCAATAAATACTTCTTGACTGAGGTCTTCTGCTTCGATATTGTTTTTCATATATCCCAGACAGACATTGTAGACCATGTCACCAAATTGTTTCACCAATTGTTGGTAAGCAATCCGATTACCTTGTTGTAGTTGGGATATCAGTTGTGTTTCGTCCACAAATTTGGATTAATGATGTTTGATGGCGTGTGCTCCATGGACCTTGTGCATTTGTATCCAGAGACGTTGTTCTTCTGTTAGGATGTTATGTATGTCTAACTTGGAAGTTATTTTGATTTTTTTCATTTGTGTTTTCAGACGCCCCATTTCTTCTACTAAGTTCATGATTTCTTCTTTTTGAGGTTTATCTGCCGACATCAGGGTTTTCATTCTGGCCTTTTTTTCTCCTAATTCATTTTTTATGGGGATGATTTGTTTGGCCTTTTTCATTTGTATCTCCTTGATCTGTTCCTTTTGTTTATCTGTTAAGTCTGGAATTTCGGATAACATTCGGTGTTGACCCTTTTTATGGTGATGTTCACGCCTTTCTTTTTTGGCATGTTCGTGTTGTTGTGCAATGGTGTATGTTCCGACTCCTACCATAAATGTAGTGAGTAGGATGAGTGCAATGTTTTTTGTTTTCATGATTTATTGTTTGAATGATGTAAAGGATTAGAAGCCATTCTGTTTTTTTTCTTTTGCTGAGACTTCTTAAAATATGTTAACCTCTTGTTAATAGGGGTTTTTAGAAGGGGTGATTTTTTATTTCAACAAAATGCTAATAATATGAGAATTCTTATTATTTTAGCATTGTAAAATTTCATGATATGAATTACCTGGGAAAAAATTTAAAATGGTTGCGTAAGCAGGGTGGTCTTACACAGGCTGATTTGGCTACTCATATTGGGGTGAAGAGATCGTTAATTGGTGCTTATGAGGAGGGTAGGGCTGAGCCTCGTTTGCTTACGATACGCAGTATTTGTCAATATTTCAATGTAAGTCTTGACGATTTGGTAAACCAGGAGATGAGTAATGAAAGTGCTGGTTCTGTTTCGGATTACCGGGGTGAGCAGTTGCGTTTATTGCCTTTGGTGGTAGATGAGACAGATGAAAAAGAATTAGCAACAATAGTACCTGTAAAGGCTGCAGCAGGTTATTTAAATGGTTATGGAGATATCGGTTACATTGAGAGTCTCCCAAGATTTCGAATGCCCTTTCCCGAGCTCCCGGAAGATCGCACGTATCGCCTTTTTCAGATTCGGGGCGACAGTATGCTGCCCGTGCCTCCGGGAGCTTATGTAGTCAGTGAGTATGTACAGGACTGGGGTACATTAAAGAATGATGATTGTTATGTGGTCATTACCAAGGTAGAGGGTGTTGTATACAAACGCATTGAAAACAAGATTTCGGAAAGTGGAGAATTATTATTGAAATCGGACAATCCTGAGTATGATCCTTACACTGTACGTATTGATCAGGTACTAGAAGTTTGGAAAGCATTGGGGTATACTACGTTTGAGCTTCCCCATCACCGGCCGGCATCCATGGGTTTTGATCGTCTTTCGGAAGTGGTGGTGGAGCTTAAACGAGAAATTGACACACTGAAGCAACAGAAACCTTCATAGTGATTTATTGACATGTCGGGTGTACAGACCCGGCTATTCATGCGGTTTTTCCGCTAAAATTCGGGTAATATGTACTTAAACACACATTCGTATTACAGCCTGAGGTATGGCGTAATGTCAGTAAAACGGCTTCTTGAAACGGCTGTTCGATGTGGGCATGACACCATAGCACTTACGGATATCAATACCACATCGGCCTGTTTGGATTTTGTACGCCGATCCACTCAGTTTGGTATACGACCTGTGTTGGGTATTGATTTCAGAAATGGTCAGTATCGCCAGTATGTGGGTATTGCCCGTAACAACGAAGGGTTTTCTGAACTCAACGCTTTTTTGTCAGCACATCTTCATAGTGGAGAGGCATTTCCGGAGCAGGCTCCTCAACTGTCCAATGCATATTTTATTTATCCCTGGGCAAATTTTTCCGGTAAAACCATTCGGGAAAATGAATACCTGGGTGTTTCTCCGGCTGATTTGTTTCGGTTTAAACGGGCACGGTTTTCAGCTTTCCCTGAAAAGGTATTGGCATTTCATACGGCTACATTTTCAGGCACACATAAGGATTTTAATACCCATCGATTGTTGCGGGCCATTGACAACAATACCTTACTCAGCAAGCTGCCACAGCATGAAGAAGGAGACAGGGGAGATGTGATGCATAGCCGAGAGGAGATGTTGCAACTATATGAGGCTTTTCCACACCTTATTGAAAACACCATGCGATTGCTGGATGCCTGCAGTATACAATTTGAATTTGGGGAAGGACGTCCACATAAAAATCAGAAAACGTATTTGGGTAGTGAGGAAGAGGATTATGCCAAAATAGAGTCCTTGTGTTATGAGGGTCTTTCATACCGGTATCCAAATGGAGGAGAAAAAATTCATGAGCGGTTGCGAAATGAGTTGGAGATCATTCGTCAAAAGGGTTTTCTCTCGTATTTTCTTATCAACTGGGACATTACACGTTATGCCCGGCATAAGAATTATTTTTATGTAGGTCGTGGAAGCGGGGCCAACAGTTTGGTGGCGTATCTATTGCGTATTACGGATGTAGATCCAATTGAGCTGGACTTGTACTTTGAGCGATTTATCAATTTATACCGTAAAAACCCACCGGATTTTGACATTGATTTTTCCTGGCGCGATCGCGATGATGTAACTGCATATATATTTAAAACGTTTCCTCATACGGCTTTACTGGCTACGTACAACACATTTAAATACAGAGCAGTCATTCGTGAATTGGGCAAGGTCTTTGGTTTACCCAAGCATGAGATTGATGTATTGAGTGATGGCAAGCATCATAAAGTCTATGCCGATGAAATGGCACAATTGGTTTTAAAGTATGGCAGATGGATTGAAGAATTTCCCAGCCATTTGAGCATTCATGCCGGAGGCATCATTATTTCCGAGCAACCCATTTCTGCTTACAGTGCCACCTTTATGCCACCCAAGGGTTATCCTACTACGCAGTTTGATATGGTCATTGCTGAAGATGTGGGTCTTTACAAGTTTGACATTTTAAGCCAGCGAGGTTTGGGCAAAATCAGGGATGCACTTGAAGTGATTTCTGACAATCATCCTACCACACCTCCTATTGACATTCATGATATTCAGCGATTTAAGCAAGATGAAAAGATAAAGTCCCTCTTAAAAAATGCGCGTGCCATTGGTTGTTTTTATGTGGAATCTCCGGCAATGCGTATGTTGCTCAAAAAGCTAAAAGTAGATGATTACCTGGGGCTTGTGGCAGCTAGCTCTGTGATACGTCCCGGGGTGGCCAAATCGGGGATGATGCGTGAATACATTTTGCGATTCCGTTATCCTGAGAAACGCAAAGAGGCACATCCTGTGATGATGGAAATTATGCCTGACACATTTGGCGTAATGGTTTACCAGGAAGATGTGATTAAAGTGGCGCATTATTTTGCCGGGTTAACATTGGGTGAAGCTGATATGTTACGACGAGGGATGTCTGGGAAATTCCGATCCCGGGAAGAATTTCAGAAAGTAAAACAGCAGTTTTTCAGCAATTGCAGAGAGCGTGGTCATGATGATAAGCTGACCAGTGAAATATGGCGTCAGGTAGAGAGCTTTGCCGGGTATGCTTTTGCAAAAGGGCATTCTGCTTCGTATGCTGTAGAAAGTTATCAGAGTCTTTTTTTAAAAGCACATTATCCTCTTGAATACATGGTGGCTACTATCAATAATTTCGGTGGGTTTTACCGTACAGAGTTGTATGTACATGAAGCCCGCATGCACGGAGCTACTATTGAGGCACCATGTGTGAATAACAGTGACATGGGAACCATCATTTACGGCACCTGTATATACCTGGGGTTTGGTCTGGTTAAGGATCTGGAGACTCGTACCATTGTATCTTTTGTTAAGGAGCGTATTCAGGGTGGGAAGTATAACTCTGTGGAGGACTTTGTAAGTCGTGTGCCGGTATCCCTGGAACAATTGCGTATTCTGGTTCGTGTGGGAGCTTTTCGGTTTACGGGAAAATCCAAAAAAGCATTGATGTGGGATGCTCATTTTTTGCTCGGACATACACGTAAATCCAAACCTGAGAAGTCCTTATTTGTAGAAAGTTCCAAACATTTTAAGCTTCCGGAACTGTATACAGCTGCTCATGAAGAGGCTTTTGAACAGATGGAACTCATTGGTTTTCCCCTGGGAGATCCTTTTGATTTGATTGTAGATCAGGATAAGCATAAAGAAGTGCTGTCGGTGGATTTGGAGCTCCACCTCGGTAAGGAAGTACACATCAAAGGATATTTGGTAACGGCTAAAAACACGACTACTTCGGGAGGTAAACAAATGTATTTCGGAACGTTTCTCGATCGAAAGGGTCATTTTCTTGATACGGTGCATTTTCCACAAGTGGCGGCAGGATATCCTTTTCGTGGCAGAGGGATTTATGGCATGACGGGAAAAGTAGTAGAGGAATTTGGCTTTTACAGCATTGAAGTACGTTCGATGCAAAAGGAACCTATGATAGAAGACCCCAGGTATGCCGAAAACAATGAATATAAAAACGATAAAAAATTTAAACCTGACAACCTGAATCATGCATCAGAATGACAAGTCGATCGTTCATATGGATTTGGACACGTTTTTTGTGTCTGTAGAACGACTTATTGATAGCCGTCTCAACAACAAACCTATTCTTATTGGAGGGGTGACCGATCGTGGAGTGGTTGCTTCCTGTAGTTATGAAGCACGTGTGTTTGGTATTCACTCTGCCATGCCTATGAAAATGGCCCGCCAACTTTGTCCCGAAGCAATTGTTATCAAAGGCAATACCGCTAACTACACCAAGTATTCACACATGGTTACGGACATTATTAAGGAAGAAGTTCCTTTGTATGAAAAAACATCCATTGACGAATTCTACCTTGATCTCAGTGGTATGGATCGATTTTTTGGATGTTTTAAGCTGGCCAGTGAAATACGTCATAAAATCATTCGTGAAACAGGACTGCCAATTTCATTTGGACAATCGATCAACAAAACCGTATCTAAGGTAGCTACCGGAGAGGCCAAGCCAAATAATCAAATCAAAATTTCATCGGGAGATGAGAAGCCATTTCTTTTTCCACTGTCTGTAAAGAAGATTCCCATGGTAGGGGATAAGACCTATCAAACATTGCGTAACCTGGGGATCAAAACCATTGGTACGGTACAGGAAATGCCTATGGATTTAATGGAGCGTGTGTTCGGAAAAAACGGACGTATAATCTGGAAAAAAGCAAACGGTATTGATAATAGCCCGGTTATTGCATACAGTGAGCGCAAATCGATTTCTACTGAACGGACTTTTGATCGGGATACCATAGATGTTGAAAAGCTGCGGGGCATACTTACGGCAATGGCTGAAAACCTTGCCTTTCAATTGCGCAGGGGAGAAAAATTGACGGCATGTGTGACGGTAAAAATTCGTTATTCCGATTTTAATACGCAGACACTGCAAAGTCGTATTCCCTATACTTCTGCAGATCATATTCTCATTGAAAAAGTATTAAACCTTTTTGATCGCGTTTACAACAAGCGTTTATTGGTACGCTTGGTAGGTGTGCGTTTCAGTCATCTGGTCAATGGAGGTTACCAAATCAATCTGTTTGAAGACTCCACACAAATTATCCGATTGTACCAGGCCATGGACAAGATACGTGAACGTTACGGCGACCGGAAGGTGATGCGGGCTTCAGGCATGTTGGCCAGAAGCATTAGCCGGTTTAATCCATTTACGGGAGAACCCCCTCCATTGTTGGCAAACCGAAGGCAATGAAAAAAGACCAAACGCATATCAAAGGAAGGGGTGCACAACACAATACCACCAACCGATTTCTGAAAGACGAGTTGATCTATGATGCCGAAATGTTGCTTCCGGGAAAAAACCACCCGGAACACTCCAAAACACAATACATCTCTATTTTTCCTAAAACCATTATCAACAAAGTAGATAGTCCGGATGTTGGAATGGATTATTCCATCAATCCCTATCAAGGTTGTGAACATGGGTGTGCATACTGTTATGCCCGCAATACACATGAATTCTGGGGATATAGTGCAGGAATAGAATTTGAACAAAAAATATTGGTCAAAGAAAACGTGCCTGAACTTTTGTTAAAAAAGCTGGCGAATAAAAACTGGATAGTTAAACCCATCACATTATCTGGAAATACAGATTGCTATCAACCTGCGGAACGCAAATACAAAATCACCAGAAGAATTTTGGAAATCATGTTGGAATGTCAACATCCCGTGGGCATCATTACCAAAAATAGTCTCATCACTAGAGACCTCGATATCATTCAGCCGCTAAATGACCTTAACCTGATTAAAGTAAATATATCATTGACAACATTGGATGATAAACTTCGTCAAAAGCTGGAACCACGAACCGCATCCGTAGCTCAGCGATTAAAAACCATTCAGACATTGTCATCATATGGTGTGCCGGTCAACGTGATGCTTGCTCCCATTATTCCGGGAATCAACAGTGATGAAATTCCCGCTATGGTTGAGCGTGTAGCGCAGTTAGGGGCCAAAGATGTTAATTGCATCATGGTTAGATTAAATGGGCGAGTAGCTGAAATATTCACCAACTGGATCGAAAAAACGTTTCCTGAAAAAAGTGCCAAAGTGCTTAGTTTGATCAAGCAAGGGCATGACGGAAAGTTAAATGATAGTCGATTTGGAACCCGAATGAGGGGAACAGGTCCGTATATGAAACAACTTGGTCAATTGTTAAAAGTTCTCAAACAAAGACATTTTAAACAGGTCAACATGGACCCATACAATACCGGAATATTCAAACCTCCGGGAAAAAGTGGTCAGCTACGATTGTTTTAGCTTGTCCAATTGACGAAGTATTTTCTTTCCCCTACTTTTGAATCCTGCCGAACCATAGGGCATTTGTTCCTCAATCAACGGTCTTAGTTCATTTGCCAAGTCGGGCTCTTGTTTACATGCTTGTGATAATACGGTCATGGCAAATACTTTAACCGCAATGGGTTGTTCTGCTGAGGCCAATAATTCAAAAGAGATGTTTACCAAAGGACCCAACAAGTCACCTTCAATCGTTTTGTTCTGTAAAATGCGCAAGGAGTTTCTCAATACAGAAACAGGAGTATCATGCGCAAGATTCAGGATCATTTTTTCATAATGAGGTTCTAGAAGATGAGGGTATTTGTCTGCGCTTTTACTCAATACCCACGCTGATCTTTGCACAAGTCGTGATGTTCCATTGAAGAAACCATCCATGAGTTGGTCGAATCGTTCCGGATCATTTCCAATGTAAGCAACAGCTGCTTCAGCAGTGCTTTTTCCAAAGTACTCTGATTTCATTAAAAAATCACCAATGTTCATTTGTCAGAAAATAAGAAAAGGCAAATTTTCTAAATCAGAAGGTAAATCAAAAGAAATTCAATTAATAAATCTCCAATACCTCATTAAGGCATATGTCATTTTCAGAAATGAGGAAATCCGGATCATTGAGTAGGTGTAACCGATCAATCAAATACTCACGTAATTCAATATTGGCTGAGAGTTCTTCCAATTGTTTGTTCGTCAGTAAACGTCCTGCAATTCCGATAATGACTCGCGGATTACAATTTGTACATAAGTAATGAAACGATTCTGATTTTGGCCTGATTGGAATCGGAATCATGTGTGACTCACATAACACACAGTATTCATCTTTTAAAATGTGAGGAACATAACCGTGGTAGTGAGGTAAATTAAATTTTCCCATTGTTAGCGTGTTTTGTTATACAAGATCCCTGGCTATGATTACCATGTATATCAACGGTAACGGGACATACAAGATACACATAAATACTCAGTTATTTGTTTTTTCGCCGTAATTAAATTGTAAATTTATTGGGGACAAAATGAAAAGAAATTTGTCGACTAAAAATTTGGTTTTATTACTAACTATCAACTTGGATTTATGAAAAATGTATTGATAACAGGAAGCAATCGAGGTATTGGATTAGCAATGACAGAACAGTTCATGAAGGCCGGTTGGAAAGTTTGGGCAGGCATGAGGAAAATAGGTGAATCACAGGTGGAAGAATTGTACGTCCCCATTGAATTGGATGTGTTGAATTCCAGCTCCATTCAGCAAGTTGCGGATCAAATTGATCAAGTTGATGGAAAATTAGATGTCCTGATCAACAATGCTGGAATCATTGATCATGAAACCTTGATGAATTCATCGGAGGAGGATATCAAACGAATTATGGAAACCAATTTTTATGGTCCGTTTAGAATGATTCAGGGATTGACATCTTTGTTGATCAAAAGTGAAGATGCCAGGATAGTTAATGTTTCAAGTGGCATGGGTGCTATTCATGATTTACATTCAGGGAATGCAGGATATCGATTGTCGAAGGCGGGTCTAAACGCGCAAACCATTTTGTGGTCAAAAGATTTGGAATCAAAAGGAATCAAAGTCAATGCCATGTGCCCAGGATGGGTAAAAACGGATATGGGTGGGCAAGGTGCACCCAGAACACCTGCTCAAGGTGCCGATACGGCCTTTTGGTTGGCCACGGATTCAAACATTCCATCTGGAAAATTCTTCCGTGATCGTTCTGAGATATCCTGGTGAATGTTGTTGAAAAAAGCCTGATAAAAACTTAGAATTTTCCTCGCATTGGCTGCTGTTTTCGGTTACTTTTAACATCATCATTTGCCATGCGGAAAACCCGAAATAAGCCAATCGTAGATATTAAACCATTTCTTAAGTGGGCTGGTGGAAAAAGACAATTACTACCTGAAATCAGGAACTATTTACCCACCTCATTCAATCGCTATTTTGAGCCTTTTTTAGGGGCAGGTGCTGTTTTATTCGATTTGAAACCGCAAAGCGCCGTTGTCAATGACACCAATGAAGAGCTCATTAATTGTTACAGAGCTATTCAGCTATTTCCCAATGAATTAGTTGAGCATCTCAAAAAGCACAAAAATGAGAAAGACTATTTTTATCATATCCGAAGTTTGGATAGAACGCAGTCATTCAAAGAGCTCACCCAAGTTGAGCGGGCTTCCAGAATTATTTATTTGAATAAAACTTGTTACAATGGTCTCTTTCGCGTGAATAGTAAGGGGGAGTTTAATGCACCATTTGGCAGATATAAAAATCCGGACATTGTGCAGGAAGATCTGATTTGGTCACTTCATGATTATTTGAATAAAAATCAAATCGACTTTTATACCGGTGATTTTGAATCGGCTACGGATGAGGCTGTCCGTGGGGATTTTGTTTATTTTGATCCTCCTTATGATCCTGTTTCTGATACTTCTTCGTTCACTGGTTATCAAATGAATCAATTTGGTAAAAACGAACAAAAAAGATTATTGCGGCTTTTTGATCAGCTCACGATGAGAGGATGCAAAGTAATGCTCAGTAATTCATCCACACCGTTCATTCGCGATCTCTACAAGGATTACAAGATACTCACTATCAGTGCTTATCGATTTATCAATTCCAAGGCTGAAAAACGTGGAAAAATTGACGAAGTTCTCATTTTAAATTATGAGCCAACAGCGTAAAAATGAGGAGTGTTGGCAGCAGCTCTTTGAAGTGCATGACATTTTAAATGCAATTGAGCAACGGGGCTATTTTTATATTTCTTCTAACCAAATCAACCAGGTTCATCAAGCACGTTTGATGACGAAATTTGACACAATTCAGGCGCTTCCCGCTTTGTTCAAAGAACATTCCATCAACATTATTGCAGTGTCTAATGGACAATATCTCTTGTATCAAGATCCCAACATGACGCTTTATTCAGAAGTGAATATGGATTTAGAAGGTAAGCCCGAATTGTATGTGGAGGAAGAAATGCCTGAACTCGAGACACTTCAGTTTAGCTCAACCATGTCTGAATCATCTGCCATTGATTATGCGCATCATTCGGGGCTTTTGAATTCATGTTTTGGTGAAAGTCAGTTGATGTTAACAACGCGTGGGCGTTTTTTTTCCAAAGTTTTTGCTGTTCAACTTTCTGGGACCTTGAGTCAAGAAATCAAGTCGGTTCAGATTGAAGTGGATGCCGGATTTGAAGGGGAGAATGGTTTTCATATTGTGGAAGCCAAATGCGGTGTAAGAGAGTCGTTTAACATACGACAGTTGTATTTTCCATATCGGCATTTTTCTTCCATATTAAATAAACCTGTTTATTGCTGGCTCCTGTTATTTAGTGATGGTAGATATTACATGTACAGGTACGAATTTCTGGGTGATTCACTTGATTATCAAATTTCTGAAAGAAGGGTGTTTGAGTTGTCAACTCAAGTCAAGGATACATCAGTCGAAATCACAACGTTGATCGATGAAATTTATCCAATTGTGCCAGAAGTTCCCTTTCCTCAAGCAAACCAAGTGTCTAAGTTATTGGATGCGGTCATTGCATTGTCACATCGTTCGTTGAATAAGGAAGGGTTGGCGACCTATTTTGAAATGGAAGAAAGGCAGGGGGATTATTATGGCAACGCGTTGAGATACTTGGGACTGGCTTCCAAAAATGAAGACTTTTTCGAATTGACGGACACGGGCATTGCGTTAACAGAGGCGTCAACTCAGTTGGAGCGTCATATAGTATTGCTAAAAGGAATGTTAGGAACACACACCATGCATGAATTGATCAAAAGAAGGATTGAGAAAAAAGATATATCTCGTTCGTATATTCTTGAATCCCTTAAACAAACAGGATTGCAGGATAGTACCATTCAAAGAAGAGCGCAAACCATTGCCTCTTGGTTAAATTGGGTGGAACAAACTTTTTTGTCCAAACAGTTCACTTTATTTTGATTTTCCTTTCAATTTTCAGTTTTCTACTTTTACGATAGCGATGAAAAAAGTAGCCATTCCGTTTATCATCATTATTTCGTCCATGCTGTTGCTGTTTCGATTTGGCAGGTATCAAATCATTTCAGGGAGCCTGCAAACTGAATCGGTCATTGTCATCATATGTTTGGTCTTCTTCATGTTAGGTGTGTTCATTCATAAAAAGTATTTCAAAAAGAATGATGCTGATGATCCGATTGAAATTGATGCCCAAAAAATCAAGGAATTGGATTTACGTGAACGAGAGTTGGAAATTTTACACTTGATTGCCAAAGGGTTCAGTAATCAGGAGATTGGTGAACAGTTGTTTCTTTCTGAAAGCACAATTAAAACACATGTCAGCAATATTTTATTAAAGTTGGATGCTCGCAGGAGAACCGAAGCGGTGCGTATTGCCCGGGAGCTGCAGTTGATTTGATGGTACATAAGTACTTTGAGCAAATTGGTACTTTAGTATGAGGGGTTTTTTGTGCGTTGAACATTAATTTGAGCAAAATTTAAAATTTCAAAACGATGAAAAAAGTGATTCTTCAATATGGATTCTTGTCCATTGTGTTTACGTGTATTTTCTTCTCCATTACCGTCAATTTCTTTGATAAACAAGACATGGGTTTACAAGAATTTTTTGGCTATGCCGGAATGTTTCTGTCCATGTTATTTGCTGTAGTGGGTATCTGGCACTATAGAGAAAAGGTTCTAGATGGCTCAATAACGTTAGGTAGAGCCTTTAAAATTGGACTCATCATAGCCTTATTTCCATCTTTATTTATTGGAATAGGTGATGTGTTGTATGTAAAATATGTATATCCGGAATTTTCTACCGACTACATGGAATACATGAAAAATGAAATGATAGAAAAGGGCATGCCAATGGAAGAAGTGGAAGTTTCAATTGCACAAATGCAACAGGATTTTGAAATGTTTAACAATCCATATTTTCAGTTTTTTATCATGTTCATTACTACTTTTCTGATAGGATTGATTGTGGTGGCCATTGCTAGTTACGTATTGGCAAAGAAGAAAAAAAGGGCATAAAAAAAAGGCAATACGACGCAAAGTATTGCCTTTAGACGAAACGACCTAATTGATCGACTAAAAATTAATTAGACGGAACTAAGGTATAAAAATCTTCGATGAAGCAATGGTTTTTTTCGACGAATTTTCAACTTCATCGTATTTAATTTTTCAACAACCCGATTAACTTGCAAGAAATTCTAAATTCGAGGCATGTCGGGAAGGAATAAAATTGTATTAGCCGGAGGTAGTGGTTCCATTGGACGATACCTAAAGCAAAGGTTGTCCAGAGATTATCAGGTTGTTATTTTATCCAGAAAGCCTTCCAATGGTGAAGTCTTTTGGGATGGTCAAACCCTTGGCGAATGGACATCAGAATTAGAGGGGACGTTGGCGGTCATCAATTTATCCGGTGCCAGTATTGAGAAAAGACATACATCCAAGTACAAAGAGCAAATAATTCAATCCAGAGTTCTTCCTACCAAAATATTGTGTGAAGCCATAGGTCAGTTAAATATTCCTGTTGCCAAATGGATCAATGCTTCAGGAATTGGAATTTATGGAAACAGTGGACAGCTGAAAAATGAAAGTGGAGCCTTAGGAGATGATTTTGTGGCAGAGGTATGTAAGAAATGGGAGCGTGAAATTGACGTTTGTTCTTGCGGTCAAACGAAAAAATATGTTCTGAGAATTGCTCCGGTCTTGATGCAATCTGCCGGATTATTAAAACCATTGATTGCCACCACAAAATTGGGATTAGGTGGGAAGATGGGATCTGGAAACAATTACATGAGTTGGGTTCATATTCAAGATATATGTGCTATCGTAGAGGCATGTTTAACCGATGTTTTGTCACCAGGAATTATGAATGCTGTTGCTCCTCAAGCTGTTACAAATAAAGAATTCATGTCAACCTTGCGTAAGACCTGGAATGTTCCATTTGGCTTACCTTCTCCAGAGTTTGCTATCAAGCTTGGCGCTTTGGCACAAGGGATGGAACCATCGTTAATCTTCTCCAATCAACGGATTCATTCATCTGTGATTCCAGAAGATCTATTTCAGTTTCAAGCCTTGGATGCCGCTTTGCAAAACCTTAAAGGAACCGAATAGTTATCTACCTCTGTTTAAGAATGCTGAAAAAGGTTGGAGTGCTTTAAACACTTTGCCAGTGTGGTCCACAAATTTTTCGTTCAACAACATTTTATCATCCAGGTCATGCACAGCCAGAAAACTTTTGTGGCGCAATAAGTCTATGTGGGGATGATCTTTTGGGTATCCCTTCGGTGTAGTTTTGAGTTGCTCTCCTCGAAGGTTGCCGAAATAAGTTTGAAATTCTTTGGACCCTATGATCTTTAGAAAATCATTGGCGTTGTAATCAATTTCTTGACGAATGGCATTGATCCAATCTGATGGTGGTAAATGCGCTCCTCCAGCCAAAAAAGATTTTCCGGGTTCAATTCTAAGGTAATATCCGGCTTTGGCATGTTCTGATTTTCTACCACCTTCAATGATATGGGCTCCAAAGTAGGTTTGATATGGTGTTTTGTCTTTGGAAAAACGAATGTCCCGGTAGATTCTCAACATACAATCCTTGGCTGTTAGATTTGATACGGAAGCATCAAATTTAGCAATGGAAGCAATGATGCCTTCTATGGTTTCAGCGAACTCGGCATGTGCTTCCTGATAGGTTTTTTTATTTTCATTGAACCAATCACGGTTATTGTTTTTAGCAAGGTTCTTTAAGAAGGAATGTACTTTTTTCATGTTGATTACATTTTGTCGTAAGCCAATACAGCTAAGAATTTCCAGTGTTCATTGTGTTCAGAAGGAATCACCCACCAGTCTTTCATCGGTGGCTTGTTTTTAAATGGGTTAAGCAATGTGGCATTGTGAATATTGTATTCTTTTGGATTGAAATCGAAGCCTAACCGAAACACCATTTCGTCATCATAGGCAAAACAAAAGACTTTACCGTTTTTCTTGATGGCTTCAGAACTCATCATTTTTCCAGGAGTACAATTTTCAAATTGTGATGTTAGTTCGGAAGAAATATCTTCAAATTGCATAATCATAGTAAAGTGCTGTGCGCTTGAACAGCGCACAGCAAAGGTTTTAATTCATTGAATGAAGAGCAACACGGTTGCCTTCTGTATCTTTGAACCATGCGATGAATCCATTTTCACCAATGGCGGTTTTAGGCATGATGACAGCGCCACCAGCAGCTTCAACTCGTGACAATGGATCGGATAAATCTTCTCCGCCATTCAGGTATACCAGTGAACCCGATTCACTTGGTGTATATCCTTCACCTTTAATGATGCATCCACCCACACCTTTTTCATCGGAAGGGAAAAAGGCCATAAGTGCACCGTTCATTTCCATGGATTGTAAATCCGCTTTTAATACTTCGTTGTAAAATTTGATGGCTCGTTCAAAATTGTTTGAAGGAAGCTCGAACCAGTTAATTGCATTTGACATGATTGTAGGTTTTTAATGATTTGATGGCTAATGTACAAGAGGTCTTCTGTTTGAGCAACGTAAAATTTGCAAAAACGTATAATCAAAAATGTAATAATAAAGTTATAAATAATTAAATATCAACTGTATAATGAAAAAAATAATATATTCTAAAAGGTATTATCTTTAGGCCATGGAAACATTGATTTCATTGGTACATTCATTGTCCGGACCTGAAAAAAGGTATGTTAAAAAGTACGTTCAGATGCATAAGGACAATGGATATACGGCCGAATTGTTTGAAACCGTGTGTCGAAAATCGGTATTGGAGAAGGGACGATTTACTTTCAAGGGCAAACCTGGTGTCAAACAAGAACAATTGCATGTCATTAAATACCAGTTAAGAGATACCATCTTAAAGGCACTGCAACATTTTCATCAAAAGGATTCCATACAATCCTTGCATCTTGCCGATATGCAATACTTGCCTATTTTGTATGATAAGGAGCAATATGACCTGGGATTTAAGATATTGAAACGAGCAGAGGAGCGGGCCTTTAAAAATGAAATGTTCCAAGGACTGGTTGAAATTTTTGAATGGAAGAGGAAATTTGTTCAGGCTCAAAATCCTTCTGAGTTCAATGCCATTATATCCATTGTAGAAGAACAACGTAAGGTCATAGAAACGGTTTCTGCTGAGAATTATCATTGGCAAAAAGCCCTGGAGGTTTCAAGCATATTTTTCAACCGAGCATCCTTTGATGCAAACAAAATCCTATCGCAACTTGGCAAAGCCCCTTCGTTACAAGCCAATGTTCTTCAGCATTTTATTCTGATGCAGGTTGAATTGATGCGTTCGGATCAAGCAAAGGCAATATCTACCATGAAGCAATTGGTGAAGGAATTCGAAAATAATAAAGTGTTGTTGAGCAAGGATCCTGGAATGTATATGTCAACAGTTAATAATCTTGCCGGGCTCGTTTTGATGTCTGGAGATTTTAAAGGAGCACTTGAGTTGATACATCATTCAAGAGAAATATATCGTATCGAATTATCCAAGCATAAAAGTCGTAGGTATATGAAATCGCTGTTGAGGAGTTATAATGTGGAGCTGGAAATTCTCAGAGATGGTCACAACTATTCTTTGGCCATTCCAGTCATTGAGGAAATCGCTTCCTTTATTCATGACAGAAAAACACATGTTCCGGTATCTTATTTTATCTCCTTTAGTTTTCAAATTGCCTACATATTGTTCAAAACGGGACAATTAAAAGAAGCGTTGCAGTGGATCAATGGCATACTTACTTTCTCAGATCGCAAAGTGCGCATTGATTTGCAAGCCATGGCAAGGATATTAAATCTGATGATTCATTTTGAACGACAGAATCATTTTGTGTTGCGCTATTTTGTGGACAATACCCGGCGGTTCTTTAACAAGTACAGAAAACCTTTACCAGCGGAACGGGAATTGATGTCGTTTTTCGCCAAAGCGGGTTTGTTGACACCCGAGCAACGAAATGAACATCTTTCTAAGTTAAAAGGGCGATATGAGTCATTGCAAATACAACAACCACAAAATCATTTGTTTGGCTATCTCGATATCATGCACTGGATTGATTCCAGGTTGGCTGCTTAACTTTCTTGAGTGTCGTTAGAAGGATTTTTCAAAGACTTGTATATGCCAATGGCCATAAATAAGAGCAATACGGCAGAGGCTCCATATGCCATTCTTGCCGCTTGTTGGTATTTTTTCGGTTCAAATCGGAACACGATTTCGTGTTTCCCTTCAGGAACTTTCATTGCCCTTAATACATAATTGGCTCTGAAATGGGGGACAAGCTGACCATCTAAATAGGCATTCCATCCATCATCATAGAAGATTTCTGAAAAAACAACTGTCCTTTCTCCAGGGATATCCACATCGTAAGTCAATTCGTTGCTTTTGAACGTACGTAAGAAGATGTTTCCAGAAACAGAGGTATCTGCAACAACGCCAGCTACATCTTTGAAACGCTGATCCACCACTGCAACATTGGAGGGATCGAAACCATTTAATGCCTTGATTTCTTCATCAGCATTGTTCACGTACTGAATGGATTTTACAAACCAAGCATTTCCCAACGCATCGGGATTTCTACTTGCCTGTGGTTGTCTATTTTGACCTGGCTGAATGACGTATTTGGCGTTCAACATGTTAAGTACAGCCAGGTTGTTTCTACCAATATGCCTTTCAATCAATTCCTGGTAACGCTGCAATTTTGCTGCATGATATCCACCAATCGATTTGTGGTAAAACGAAGTGCTGGCGTCGTTAAACGTATTCACCGCCAGATTGAGCACCCGATAATGGATGTCCGGATCTGCCAGTATTTGTTGATCTGCCTGCGTAGGAACGTAGGTTTCGAATCGTTCTTTTTTTACAAAATTGTCGTGGTTGAGGTATCGCTTATTGATGAACCACAAATCGCCAACAGCCAATACGGCGACACCTACCAATGCTACTGTTTTGTTAATTTTCTTTTGAACAAAGAGATAGATCATTCCCGCTGCCAATAACAACAATAAAAATGAGCGCCAGGCATCTTGTTTTACTAACTCTTGTCGAGCCAATTCCATATTGTAATAGAGGTCGTCTTTTTGTTGTTGTGCCCAGCCTGCTTTGGATACTTGACTTTCAATTTGTTGAAATTCTGTGTCAGAAATAAATTCGTTGAACGTACTTGGAGAAACGTAAATAATGAAAACCAGCCCTATCATAGCTCCTGAAATCATTAGGAATTTTTTTACCTGATTCTCCAGTAAATCTTGATTTTTGAGCAGCCTGTCTAGAAATAAAATTCCTAATAACGGAACTAAAAATTCCGGCAAAACCAGCCACATGAGTACCACCCTGAACTTGTTGTATAAGGGAACGTTGTCGATAAAAAAGTCGGTAAGTCCCATGAAGTTTCTTCCCCAAGCCAACATCACTGCCAAAATAACGGGGGCAAGAATTACCCAGCGAATTTTATCACGGTAAAAGAATAATGCCAATACGAATAAATAAAGGGCAACGACTCCCATGTAGTTGGGTCCAGAAGTAAATGGTTGTGTTCCAAAATATTGAGGCATGCTTCCGACTACCTGTCTGTATTGTGGATCTACAACTTTCATTGCCTCTTTGTCTGAAGAAATGGGATCGGAAGAACTTCCACCTTTAAAATTGGGCACGAGAAAATTCAATGTTTCGCCCATGCCATAACTCCATCGGGTAATGTAGTCTTTGTCCAATCCATCCGATTGATCGGCTTCCGTTGTTGCTGTGAGCTCGGACTTACCTCGAATGGTATGTTTTGAATAATCATAGGTAAGCCATAAGTTCCCTATGTTCATGAGCACCCCTAAAAGTACACCAACAGCAACAATGCCGGATACTTTGGCAAAATGCAAAAGTTCTCCGGCCTTTTGAAATTTTATGAATTTGTAGATAAATACTGCCAGCAAAAAGTAAGCGAAGTAGTAGGTTATCTGAACGTGATTGGCGGCCAATTCAATGCCAAAAAATGCCGTCCATAACAAACCTCCCAGCAGGTATTTTTTTCGAAACAGTAAAATGATGCTCAATAACATCGGAGAATAATAGCTAATGGCTACCATTTTAGATGTATGTCCTGCTTCGAGTATTTGAAAGAAATAGGAGGAAAAGGCAAAGAGCAGTGCTCCCAAAACAGCGGACCATTGTGCTACCCCCATCACCAAAAGCAACGCATAAAACCCGAGCATGAGGATGAACAATTTATCTGCGGGTCTGGGCAATCCAAAACGTAGCATTTCTTTCATTTGCATGGCCAGGTTTCCTTTATAGATAACGGAAATTTGGTAGGCGGGCATTCCTGAAAACATGGCATTGGTCCAAAGTGGTTCATCACCATGTTTCTCTCTAAAGTCTGCAATTTCTTTGGACATTCCTTTGTGCTGTCGGATATCTCCCTGATTGATTTTTTTACCTTGAAATGCTGGAGTAAATAGGATGATTAAAACCACCAAAAAAAGCAACGCAACCAATAGATGAGGTCGAATTGTTCCAAAAATTTCTTTTACGTTCATATCTGCTATTGTTGAAATCGGAGTAGCGAACACAAGTTTACTTGATCCTGTCCATATTCTGGTAAATCAATCTTAAAAAAGGTTCAATTTCCGAATATAGTTGAATAATTTTATTTGCTTGAATTTGCCGGATTAAATATCGGTGGAAAGTCGAATCTTATGAAAATAGCAATTTACGGAGTAGGTGGAGTAGGCGGTTATTTTGGTGCTCAGCTTGCCTTGAACCCTGATAACGAAGTACATTTTATAGCACGTGGACAACATGGAGATCATATTCGTGAGCATGGATTGACTATTCGTACAATAGAACGTGAATATGTGGTGCATCCATCTTCAACCGTTTCAACTGCAGATGCCATAGGTATATGTGATTTGGTATTGGTCAGTGTCAAAACCTGGCAATTGCCATCTATTATGGAATCATTGAAAAAATTGGTTGGCGATGAAACGTTGGTATTGCCGTTGCTCAATGGCATTTCGGCGATGGATATTATCATGAATGGTATTCAGGGTGGACATGTTCTTGGAGGATTGTGTCGCATTGTGGCAAAAATAGATGGCCCTGGTATCATTGATGTAAAAGGTTTAGAGCCCACTGTGGTATTTGGAGAAATGGCCGGTGAGAAATCGGATCGGGTATTGAATTTACAGCGTGTATTTGAGGCCTGTGGGGTGGCCGTGGAAGTGCCGGAAGATATCATGTTGGCAGTTTGGAAAAAGTTTATGTTCATTGCTGCATTGAGTGGTGTTGGAGCTTTTTTCGGGAAGGCTGTGGGTGTACTCAGAACTGAGCAGGAATCCAGAAAAATGTTGGAGTTGTGTTTGCATGAAATTCAGCAATTGGCGGAAGTCAAGGGTATTGGACTGACGAAGGATCATGTGGAGAAAACGCTGGCATTTATTGATTCGCTTGACCCTGAAGTCACTGCTTCCATGCAACGTGATATCATGGCTGGAAGGCCATCTGAATTGGAAGGTCAAACGGGTGCTATTGTGAAGTTGGCAAAGGAAAATGATGTGCCTATTCCAACAAATCAAAAAATTTATAACGCTTTGCTTCCCAAGGAGTTGAGAGCCAGGCAAGAGAACTAAAAATCGTCGTTGTCGTCATTGGTTCTCGAACGACGCTTAGGTTTAAAGTTGTTGATTTTGTAACCCACGGTAATGGACATGATGGGTGATGTTCTTCTTCTCATGCGGTAGTTTTGAAATCCAGGACCAAAGCTTTCAGATTTCAGGTACAGGGTTTGAAATACATCTCTTCCTTGTAATACAACGCTCAACTTTTTCTCAAAAAATTGCTTTTTCAAGGCCATGTGGATAGCGTAATACTCTTCCATGATTCCTTGCGCTGTAGCTGTTGGGCCCGTATAGTTTCCATTGACTTGAAATTGCCATTCTTTTGCAATGTAGAACGTGTTGTTGAGTCTGACATTCCAGTTGTTACTTTCATTGTCAAAAGAGACATCCTGCAATTGACCGGTGACTTTGTAATAAAAGAAGTTTCCCATGAGATCCACATTCCACCATTTAAGTAAGTCCGTGCTGTAAACGGCTTCGAATCCCAAAGAATAATCATTTCCAACGTTTTCAAAATTGGTAATGACCACATTTGGTGCATACACGCTTTGGACTCTTTCAATTTTATTGTGAGTTACCCGGTAATATCCTTCAAGCGAAAATTGATTTTTATTGAATTGCTTGGTGTAACCTGCTTCATATGAATCGATGTATTCGGGATCCAAATTCGGGTTTCCGCTTCGCACGTTAAACGCATCCACCCATGTAACAAAGGGTTCAAAATGCCAGCTTCTTGGTCGCTCAATTCTACGTGTGTAACTGGTCATGAACTGTTGGTCTTTCGGCAATTTGTAAGAGAAATGGACACTTGGAAAGTGATCCGGTCTGTTAAGGGTAAGCGAAAGTCCTGAGTCAGGTTGACTTACCGTTCTATCCGTGTATTCCATTCTGTAACCAATCTGGTATCCCAACTTATCCAATTCACCACCGAAAATGGCATAGACAGAATAAATATCTCTTTCGTATTTGGTAAGGTTGGCAAATTGATTTTGGAACTCATAACTGTCGGTTGCTGGATTAAACGTCCAGAATTTGGTGGTATCTCTGGATTCTCCTAATCTTGCTTGTAAACCCGTTTCAAATTTCGATTTTTCACCAATGGGCCTTGCGTAATCAATTCGCATTCTCCATCTTTCTGAGGGGCCTCTTTCAATGTTGAATTGTCCGTTTGCCAAGCTACCGTCAGGATTAAATTGCTCTGTGGTAATCTCTTCATTCATGTTTCGGTAGTCATACATCAATTGTCCAGATAGGTAGTGTTTTCGAGAATCGAATTCATGGTGCCAGTCAAACGCAGCGGAATAATAGTCACCACCTCGCAAGGCTTCATTAATGCTTAGGAATTGATTTCGATTATTGCTTTGGTTGTCAAATTCAAGAAAGTCCAGTTCCGAAGCATTATCAAAGGTTCGGTATCCATGATCCAATTTGATGGAGGCCTGATCTTTTTTGGAGACTTCTAATTCTACACCTCCGTTGATATTGTAGGTAAATCGGTGCCATTCTGTATCTCCTTCTGATTGAATGTACGAAACGGTGTCGTTGTTTATGGTGGTTCTTCGTTCTTCACTAATTCCAGGAAAGGTTCTGTCATTGTAATTTCCACCCAGGAAGTAATTGATTTTTTTCTTTCGATAATACAGGATGGCATCACCACCGTAGTTTCCAAAATTTCCTGCATTTAAGTTGACTTGTCCTGAAACACCGTCTTGTCTATTTTTTTTGGTGATAATGTTTATGATTCCTGATTGGCTATCCGGATCGTATTTTGCTGACGGGTTGGTAATGATTTCTACTTGTTCAATTGACGATGCAGGAATTTGATTGAGCGCATCTGTGGGGTCCAGAATACTGGGACGACCATTAATGAGCACCTGAAATGAAGAACTTCCTCTAAGTGAAACACTACCATCTATATCCACCTGAACTGACGGAACGTTTTCCAAAATTTCTACAGCTGTACCTGAAACAGCCGTCAGGTTTTTGGATACATTGACCACTTTTTTATCAATTTGGTATTCCATGGAAGACACTGTGGACGTAATTTCAACAGCTTTCAAGTCTTTCGCGTTAGATGCCAATTTAATAGGAGGGATTCGGACATCTGGCGTTTGCTCAGTAACATTAACAAGGTCTGTAAACTTTGGCTTATAGCCGATAAACGAAACTTTGAGGTAATACGTTCCCACTTCCAGATTGGCGACTCTAAAAAAACCGTTCTCATTTGATACGGCGCCACTGACTAAGGTTGAATCCTGGGCCTTGTATACCGCAATTGTGGCGTACTCAACTGGTGTCTTACTATTTGATTGTAATGTCCTACCAGAAATGGAACCTGCTTGAACTTTCGTGGCGAAAGCCAATAACAGCAAAGTGAAGCATATGGACGAATAGTACCGTATCATAAAAATGCAAAGAAACAGGTTTGTTTTTGAATGGTGATCCTTCTGTTTGGTAAAAAATGTTAAGATATTGACGACCTATTTAACAATTTCTTTCGGTGGTGAAGCAGTTTTCATTTTGCTGGTGTCTGTTAATCTCATTTTACAAATCATCTTTTTGAACCTACTATTCTGAACCATTATTGATTTTTTGGAGTGATAGGGTATGATGAAATTCATGCTTGTGAAAAATGTTGAAAAAAGATGTGTGTAAATAGTTTCACTAAAGGAAACATTTGTAATTTTGAAGGTAAGACTGGTAAAGAAAAGTACGTTGACGTTGTTTTTTTTGGAGCAACCCAGGAGTTATGTTTCTCTTGAGATTTGGTTATCTAAATTGAAGTATGCCAATTGGGATTGTCCGGAAGACATCAGAATGACTTTTGGAAGTGCGGATTTTTTAGGAAAAGGATCAAATCGTATTGTTTTTAATATTGGCGGGAATGCCTATCGAATGATTTGTTTTTATCATTTCGGGGTAACCAAAGTTCATTTATTTATCTGTTGGATTGGCACACACGCTGCATATTCCAAAATATGTCGAGACAAAAAGCAATACACTGTTTGGGATTTTTGAGTGTTGAGTCCGGGATAGTTGAAGTGGTATTGAAGTGGTATTGAAGAGGTATTGAAGAGGTGTTGATGTAATATGATATGATAGATGTTATACAAGTGAAGATACAGCCTTCGGGGTGGACAGAATAGAGGTGGAAGATTGCTTATTTTCTTTTGGGTGTGCTGATTTGTAATCTCAGTTTATCAACCATTTCAGCGTAAATTTATTTGGTGCTTCCTATCAATGGCCTTCTGAAAATTAATTTTGCTGGTCTTAATGCAATCAATTGTTCATTATTAAATTAATAAACCATGGGACGGTTAACATACACAGTCATTAAGGACGAAAAACAATATTCAGATTATTGCAAAAAAGTCAAAACATTGCTTGTTGAAGACGAGAAAGCGCATGCGGATGAAATAGAGTTATTATTCGTTTTAATTGAACATTGGGATAGCCAGCATGCAATTTTCACACATCTTGATCCCATACAACTTCTTCGGGAATTGATGTCGGATCATGAATTACGAGCCAAGGATTTGGTCTCTATTTTGAATTTATCAAAAGGGACAGTTTCTAAAATATTAAATTATCAAAAAGGGCTTTCAAAAGAATCCATTCGCAGATTGTCTTCATATTTCAAAATGTCTCAAGAAGCATTCAATAGGCCCTATACAATGGCAAAGGATGGTTTAACTGCAAAAGTCTGATAAAGTCTGTACTTATACTCTCGTGTATAAGTTGTTTAAATCGTTAATAACCTTTTTTGATTTTGCACGCCTCATTTCAGTAATTCAATATATTAGCCCTGCTTTGAATTGACCGCTTATGAAAAGAATTATTCTTGTCCGGCACGCTAAGTCGAGCTGGAAAAACGCTGATCTCAGTGATTTCGATCGACCGTTAAATGACCGTGGCAAAGGAGATTTGGTTACCATGGGTGAACGGTTAAAGGAATACGGATACCTTCCGGACATCATTTTGAGCAGTTCTGCTCGCAGGGCATCAGATACGGCTATAGGAATGGGGCAGGCCATTGATTACGCAAAGGATAAGATTGAATTTACTGAAGAGTTGTACATGGCAAACGAGTATGATTTTTATCAACTTTTGCACAACAGTTCTGATGAGAATGAGACGATTATGATAGTCAGTCATAACCCGGGAATCACTTTTTTTATCAATCATGTGAGTGATGCGTTTATTGACAACATTCCCACTTTAGGTGTGGGCATTGTGGAGTTTGACATTGCTCAATGGAAGGATGTGGCAGCTGGTTCTGGCAAGTTGATCAAATTTGATTACCCAAAAAATATTTGATTCGAGTATTGGATTCGTGTTCATTGAACGAGTTACACGTTTTAGGATTTGAAAGATTAGCTCGGCAATCTTCTGGACAAATGTTCGAGATCACGTTGGGTGATAGCTTCAACTTTTCTAAACGGAAATGTCCATTCTCTGGTCAAATTAACATTAGCAGGACTTGTCTTTGCTGGAAAATATTGTCGATTGACGAATTTGTCAAATATTCTTCTATGTGCATCAGTTTGTTCAAAACGCTCATCAAGCAGGGCATCCATTGACACTCTGATATCGTGGTTTTCGGTTTCAAAATAGTAGTTGCTTGGAGAGCTTAACATTCTTCTTTGGAGAAATTTGGAATATTTATTTCCAAAGGGAAGTGACGAATAAGAAAAGCTTTTGGCTCCATAAATGGGGATTTCATCCGGGACGGCCAATGTTTTTCGGACATTGGAAGATTTTCCAACCAAACCAGGTATAAAATTATTTAATTCTTCATGCACATATTTTCCTGAATTGCAACCAATTAAATGTAAGGATCTGACTTTGACACCACTGAATTCCTCAACTTCATGGATAAAGTCTCCAACATTAAAGAACTGCCTTTCATCAATTACTCCTGGCATGTCAAACTTTAGTGGTCCATGTGAATTTATGAAAACACGTCCATCGAATTCTTTTCCCTTAAATTTTTTAGACATGTCAGCCTGGATGAACTTTCCTTTCGGATGATATTTATGGTAAATATCGACGTCCAAATAGGTAAAATTAATGACATCTTCTTCTGCAAAATCGTCAACTCGCGCAAGATTGAACATTAAGGGTTGCATTCCATCTCTATCTATGGCGGTAGGAGGATTGTTGTTAAATGCTTCAAATAGATTGGCATTGCTATGCTTACTGTCTGTGGAAAGGAAGGAGCCAACGGATACTTGATGAACTAACATCAGGATGATCAGACTACCGAATTTTCCGTGCATTTTCGTTTTGAATGGAATATGGATTGTCTTGTAGAACATTGCTCGTTGTTTACACTTATTCTCTTTGATTAGATGGCAAATGTATTGGTAGCGGTTGTACTTGAAATAAGTGTTTTTCGAGATTCTAAATTTGCTGAAAGGTATTGGTCGTTGTATTGGCTTGGCTTGGCAACAAACAGGTGTTTTATTATGTATATATTTCTTTTAATTTTTCTTCGCTCCAAATCAAATTCTGATTTTCATATTCAATTATAGGTCTTCAAAGATTTGAACTTATTGAAGATGTAAATCAAAATGGTTTAAGCAAATGTTATTGCACCTGCAAAGTTCTTATTCAGGCAAGGTCAAAGAGCGATTAGGTACTATACCATCCAAGTAGCTGTGTTGAAAATATTCAGTGCGGTCAACTATGTGTCGGTTAGCTCTTCTGCTTGGTAATTCGGAAACTCGAAAACGTTCCCGATTAACGACTCTTTCAAAAATCTGTCCATGTTCTTGTGTTTGTTCAAATCGTTCATCAAGTAAGGTATGGTAAGGCACTTCAATGTCCAAGTTCCTAAACCGTTTAAATAGTATACCTTCTGGATAGATCTGAGACCTAAGCTTTTGAAAAAACCGGACAAAAGGATTAGTTGATAATGTTTTATTAGCAGTAATAAATTTTGATCCATATAATTCAATGTCATCTCTGACATCAGCTGCAATGAGTTCTCCTGATTTGGAAATATTTCCTCCAATTTGATTTTTTCCAAGAAACATATGAGCACTTCTGCAACCAAGAAAGTGGAAGGACCTAACTTTTGTGCCCGTAAATTCTTCAATTTCATTTACAAAATCTCCCAGGTTTCCATCTTGTCTTTTTTCTACTGGTCCTTTTAAATCGAAATTGGCTAACCCGTGTGAATCAACAAATATTCTTCCATCAAACGACCGACCTTTAAAAATCGTTTTCAGGTCTGATTGAATGTATTTTGATCCAGCATGTTTAATGTGATATAAATCAAGGTCTTTGTAAGTCATTTTTATGGCATCTAATTCCAATTTAGGTTGTAAATATTCTTCATCATATGTTAAGAAAATGGGTTGCTTCCCATTTCTGTCAACCACCGATATTGGACTATTGTTAAACGCTTCAAAAATGTTTGAGTTGATGTGCATTTCATCTGTGGAAAGAAAGGATCCAAATGAAACCAGATGAAATAAAACCAAAGAGGACAATATGAATACATATTTTTTCCAAATTTTTTCGAATGACAAGTAGTTGTTTTTATGAATCATAAAATGATAATTTTTGATCAGCAAATGAAGAAGCTAAATGTATTAAGCTCGTTCATCCACTTATTGAGTAATACACTTAATTATATAATTAGGTTTTTTGCAAATAGTGTTATCGTCGTTCTGGAAGATGTCTTTTAACTGCCTATATTTTTTTAAAATTTCTTCGACCAAATTCTTTTTATTGTCAAAATCATATTCTAACTTCGCATAGTCGGATAGGATAGCTGGCGCTCCCTTCCAAACCGCAATCATTACCGCCCATTGATTGCATTTCAAACAAAGAGAAGCAGACCTAAGTTTACGAATGCATTGGCATTCCGCCAGTTGAATATGTATTAAATTATTCTTTATGCAACGAATGTTGAATTATTCGGTGTTGGTTATTTTGTGTGGTATAATGGGTTGTAAGCAATCGCTGACCCCCGAAGAATACATTTCATGGACAGAGACCAATGATGAACTTTCCTCTGAACAAGCCATGGGTGATGCGGTCTATGATTTTCGTATGAAACCTGCGGACTATATGATTAGTCGTGAATCTGCGGGTCGTCCTCTTCAAATGGATACGGTTGAAAACCGAAGAGAGGAGTTGTCAGACATGCTTTATTTCAATTTAAAGATTTACCCTAAAAATGGCCATGCCGATTTGTTGCGAAAGGATGGCCCGGATATGGGGTTGTACCAACAACGTATTTATTATTATTCTTTCACTTTCCAGCATGACATCAGTCTTGTGAGTGATGGTGATACGCTCCCTTGTCTATTATACCATTATATACACGATCATGGTTTATCTCCTGAGATGGACTTTACCATGGCATTTGAACGACCTACAACAAATGCCGATTTCATGATTGTTGTACAAGATGCGGTGATGAATACGGGCAAATTGACATTTCCGTTTACTGGAGATATATTGACCAATTTACCAGAACTTAAACTATCTTCCTTATGACAAAGATTTTAATGGTTTTCACAATTATATTTTTTGGATTTTTAAATACGCGAGCTCAAGAATTAACCGCGGAATTAAAATCTGTTTACAATACCTTTTTGGAAAGTGAAAAGTTTCAAACCAATGTGCAAGTAGATGTATTCGAAAAAATTGGCGATGAATTACCTGTGGAAACACGGAAGTTCAGCCTGAAAAAAGATGGGATTCGTTCCTTTGTAGATATGGGGCAGCAAAAGGTTTTGGTAAACGAAAAAGGAGCTTTTATTGTGAATGAAGGAAGCCGCTCAATATATGTAAGTGAAGGAAAAGATGCTAAAAAATATGCACAAGTTGATATGACACAAGGCATGGATAGTATGATGCAAGAGATTGATTCTGTTGAATTTGCAGGAGAAAATGAAGGAGTGAAATCTTATGTCCTTCATAAAAATAAGGGTTTGATTCCGCGCACAGAATTGGATATCAATACGAAGACCAATTCGTTTGTATTGATACGTTACTTCTACAATACCGACATGATGGAAAGTTACAATATGGTGGAAATAAGATACCCTGGATGGACAAGTGACGTAACCTTTCCAGAAGGAACGTTTTCAGAACAATCATTTGTGCAAAAGAGTAAAGGAAATTGGGAGGGTGTAGGTCCCTTTGCGACATTTCAGGTTGTATTGAATGAAGGAATGAAATAATTGTCATTTTAACAGGCGTGCATTCCATTTTACTTTCAATGAGGTAGGCCATTCAAGGGCTTTCCAACGGCAAAAATTCAAAATGGGTACTTTGACTTTTTGAACAATTCTGAATACCTAAAGTGTATTTGAATGACTTAATCACTTCCTTTGAAATTGCTTTATTCCCGTGATTAATAGTATGTTTGTCATACATTAATCCTTGAATCCTATGATTAAATCTTACTTTTTTAGTGCGCTTCTTTTTTCTTTCTCATTCGTTTCATTCGCCCAAACATTTACAGGCAGTGTTACTTTTAACAATCAAAATGATGTGGTCACATTTGGCGCCAACGGATATACCGCCGTTACCGGAAATTTCTACGTAGACGGTGTTAAAATCACAGATTTATCTCCATTGAGTACCATCACTTCCGTAGGAGGAAAAATGCGTATACAAGGAAACGATTCGCTCACCACATTAAATGGTTTGCACAACATCACCAGCGTAACAAGTGATTTAACCATTTCATGGAATTCGGGCATAACTTCCCTTGATGGACTGGATAATCTTACATCGGTAGGTGGACTCATGATAATTTCCAACAATCCGTCCATGACTTCCATATCAGCTTTGTCTAAACTCACCACCATTGGCAGTCTATTGACGATTGAAAATAATGACGCTTTACTTAACCTCACTGGCTTAGGAAGTTTATCCAATCTAGTAGCGGACCTGGCCATTCTTAAAAACGACCAATTGACAACATTGGCAGGGTTGAAGAATAATTCTTCCTATTATAAAATTTACATTGGTGAAAACAATGTTTTGACTTCGTTATCCGGATTTAGTGGCATAACGAGTGTCAATCAAAGTCTTGTGATTGAAGATAATCCAGCATTGACTTCCCTGAATGGTTTGGAAAATTTAACGGCAGTAGGGGTTAACCTTGAAATTAATGGAAACAATGCCTTAACATCCCTAGCTGAATTGGAAAATTTAAAAACCGTTGGTGGAGACCTGGGAATTCGTTCCAATGGAGCCCTCACCTCGTTAAACGGATTGGGTGAATTGAACATTGTGGGTAGTGATTTTTATTTCTGGACCAATTCAAATATCAAGAATATGGCAGGATTGGAAAATCTAACCAGCATTGGGAATGGACTATTTATTTCAGATAGTTATTTGATAACATTGACAGGGTTGAGCAGTCTAACTTCAGTCAATGGATTATACATCACTGGCAATGATGATTTGGTTACACTGGAAGGATTGGAAGGGTTGTTGTCAGTAGGGGTAGAGTTTCATGTCAAAAGAAATGATAAACTACGGGATTTTTGTCCGGTCAAAGGATTGTTTGAAGGCGGTAATTTTCAGGAAGCATACGCTGTAGAGGAAAACAAGTATAATCCAACATTGCAGGATTTCGTAAATGGAGATTGTGGATTATACGTGGGAATTAATGAATCTGACCAATTGAATGACGTTCGTTTGTTTCCAAATCCATTTATAGATGTCATTACTATCGAACTGGAAGATGAAAGTCCAGTGGATGTTCGAATGTTTGATATTACGGGTAAAGTTGTATACCAACAGTCCAATATTCAATCGCCTGTGTTTACTGTTCATTTGGAAGATTATTCAGGATTGCTTTTTGTTGAAATCAGCAATGAAAACGAACGACGTACATTTCGCCTGAGCTCAAAATAAAACTTAGCGTTTCACAAATTTAGCATGATGAATCCCCTCGGCTGAAATTACCGTGAGTACATGCATGCCAGGTAAGATATCCTCAAGGGAAATGCTTTCTTTATTGGTCAATTCGATAGTGACACTTTTTTCCAATTGTCCATTGAGACCATAAATCTCAACGCGTTGAATGTTGACATTTTCCCATTCAACAACCAATTGATCGGTTGCCGGATTGGGAAATACTTGTACGGGCTCAACTTCATCTATGTTTTCAACCGACAAGTATTCGAGAGCTTTTTGCACGGCAGCATGGGCGGTAACTTTGCCATGACCCCATTCTACATTGCCGCTAGCTGGTAAAGTGCCTGTTTTGTCATCTTCGCGTGCAGTTTCCATCAATATATCTTTCACTTCTTGAGGGGTCAAATTGGGATTGGCTTGCAACATCAATGCAACCACTCCCGTGACTACCGGACTTGACATGGAAGTGCCGGAAAAGGCAGCAAAATGGTAGGTCCGTCCTTTGAAACTAACGGTAGCTTCGCTGGTGTAAGAAGCAGTGGTAAAGGAGGAAATTGACGAAACAATATTGACACCTGGAGCCGTTACGTCAGGTTTAATGCGTTCGTCAAGGGTTGGGCCCTTGCTGGAAAATGATCCAATGACTCCGGTGTGAATGGTACCGTTTGGAAGTCGCACTTCCGGAGCATGAGCACCCACGGTGATGATGTGTTCTGTACTTGCAGGATTGCCTGTGCCATACGCATTGTCTCCCACAATGCCTTGGCCACTGAATTGTTGGAAATCTTGTCCCCAATTGCCAGCGCCATTGTCCAATTCCGTGACATTCCAGTAATGCACCTGGCCCGATGTTGCCGAAGAAACCAATATGACATTGTATGCCGTATTTTCATTGCGAATGCGCATGCGAATATGCGGTCGATTATTGAAGGCATAAACGGAATCGATGTTCAATTGGTAAAAAATGGTATCGCTGTTTACCACCAAATATGAATCGACCATATTGTTTATATCCGTGGTAAAGAAGTGAGGGCTGGAAGCCAATATTCCTGAATTGTCAAGGACTTCGAAGGCAGCCATAAAGGATTCATTGGGTTCTCCCCACATGGAGATACTTTGTCCCCACATATTGGCATGTGCACCATAGGGGAAAAATTGAATGCGTGAGCGTAAGGTGTCGTTTTGAAAATCATGTAAGATGTGAAAATCAGAATTGCCATTGTTGCCACCGCTGGTCACAATGACCACACCATTGTTAAAAAAGGATTCCAAAGCCTGGCTGAACAAAGAACTTCCATCCGGAGGTCCCAAATGATATAACCCCCAACTCATATTGACTACCAGGCGTTTCCCTTCATTGTCAGCATAATCGCTCATCCAGGAAATGGCATCAATGGAGGAGGCGGCGTCCAAATAAAATTGTGAAAAGAGGAATTCACTGCCATACGCCACACCCCGGTATTCCAATCCTGCACCACTGCCACCAGCAATGCCGGCTACATGTGAGCCATGTGTAGAGTAGTCGTAATAAACACTTGCTGTATCGGATTCCAGGGCCAACAAATCAAATTCTCCAACTATTTCAGTGCCGTAATTGAAACTACCAGGAGGGGTGCCGGCCGTTCGAAATTGATCCCAGGAAGCTAAAATTCTGGAATGGGTAAGGGTGGAGTCGAAAAACATGGGGTGGGTATAATCAAAACCCCAATCTTGTACGCCAATGATGACGTCTTTTCCATCATATGGCATATCCAGATTGATGCCTAAGTGGACACTATCTGCACGGCAATCTTTGACCGCCCTGTCCAGATTAGGGATGACTTTTGGACTCATTTGAATGTGGGTAATGTTTTCCAATTGATGAATGCTTTGCAGGTCATTTAAGGGAATTTTGAGAGTGATGATGTCATTAACTCTGGTGCCCACATAAAAATGCTCCGGTAGGTGGTTTGGATCAAAAGAAGGGTGGACTTTGCCAAAAGCAGAGACATAGGTTTGGCCTTTTATGTTGATGAGGGGGTACTTTTGAAACAACAGTTTTTCCTGTTCGGTAGAAATCTCTTTGGAAGTGATGGCAATTAATTCATGAATGATCTGCTGGCTTTGCGAAGGAATCACAATTTGTGCTTGCGCCGTGGCAGATAATAGGAGGAAAAGTATAAAGCGGTATCTCATAGAACGGTTTGAATATAAACATCAAAGGTACCGATATATCAGAAATGAAAATAGGTGCTGTAAATTGAAATTTCCTACAATCAAAAGTAAAATATTGGAAAATCAAATAGCAAATCTTCGGTTAATTGAACCAGGAGGCAATCAATTGCTTATTGGTTTCATGAAAGGCAGCTTTGCGCTCTTCCCTGGCTTTTCTGCGTTGGCTGCTGGACATATCACTATACCCATCTGGTAATTCAGGAAGTCCATGTTTAGCCTTTTCAGTTTGTTGATTGTTTGGTGAAAGAGAGGTTAAAAAACGATTTCCAGTTAGGGATTCAATGTGTTCAATGCTGGTTACGTATTCATGCAGTTCTTTGTCTTTGGGCACCACATTGGGAATGACAAACGAAATGGTTTCCACACCGGTATTATTATCCGACTCGCGGATGACCACTTTAAATAATGCATCGGGAACAGCGGTTCTTACTTCTTTTTGTTGGCCCAACCAAACCGCAGGGTCTTTGTCAAAAAATACCGGTCCACATACTACCCACACACTGCCGTGTTTGTCAGCCCAATCCGTGCAATTTTTTTCCAAGTCTTTCCAGATGCCATTGTTTTGCCATTGCAATTGGGGTACAGCATTCACCATGGTGCACGTATTCCAGGCGGCATCGCAACTGATTCTTGCAGCGGTGGCAAACGGACACATGTGTCCACGAACGTACCGGTAATCGGTGCTCACTGTGGGTAAGTCTCGGGTTCCAGAAACTTTGTAGGTGGCATCTTTGGGTGCCACATCATGTCGGTGTAGGGAGGAGTCTGAAACCCATGGATTGGGTCGTTTACAACCCGATTGGCTGCTGCCTTGTTTGATTTCAAAGGCTACCCATTCCGGAATGCCCCAGATGTCTGAAAATCCATCTCCATCATTATCATCTTCGCCATCAAAGGAGCATTCAAATGCGGCAAATTGATAACCAATGTCCATGGGTTGGGTTTTCCATTTGTTATGTTCAAAAGAGGGATTGAGCACAATGTCTTTGTAACCTTTGTCAGGAGCTTGTTGCGCCATTTGGATAATAGGAATCAGCAGCAACGCTGCTATTAGATGAATGGTCGACTTCATAGGTAAGATAGATTGTTGGCATAAATATCAGGTAATCAATGTTCAATTCCAATACCATAGTTTGGGTATTTTGATGTGTTGGACTGTGAATAGTACCATGGATTCAACCTAAACCCGATGGCTGCGGAAAGCCTGCCGCAGGCAGCTTGGAGCGAACAGCGGGAGCTTCGCTAACAGGTGCAGTGAATGTTTCGTTCATATAAATTATATTTAACCTGTTAATCACGTAAATATGAATGGAGAGGAAATCATTGGTGTGTATGTTCCAAAATCGGGGGACGGTTGGGTGTTGATGAAAACAAATAAACACTTGTATTCATTTCGATTGGGGGGATACAAAATTGAAAACCTGGATACGAATTTGAACAATTATGAGATGCTTGATTGTCCATTTGATGGAAGATCCATACTAAACGTTTATTCGGATGATGAATGGGTATACGTGTTAGCGGAAGGGGATGCAATAATTGTTTCCGGTTGGACATCCATAGATTCTTAGGGTGAAACTGCATTGGGGATTCAGTTTAAATATCGCAGTGAATATGAACCTGATTTTTTTGATGATGATTTCTATTCTCTTATCACTGCTTCCGATGGATTTTCAGAAAGTACTTAATTGATTGGTGTATTTAAACGCTATAGAATCACGTTTTTACAATTTGATAGAATGATGTACCTTGTAAGTGGCTAGCAAGTTTTTTTCAATTAATATGGATTAAGATGAGATGTAAAATTGCACTATTGCTCTTCCTATTCGGCGCATATTTCCAGTTTTCGGTATCTGCCCAATCCAGCAATTATTATTTGGATTTTGACGGAGCATTCGACTATGTGGATTTGGGAACAGTTGTTGGAGGTGAAGTACGAACCATAGAATTATGGTTTAATTCGGATGTGGACATAAATTCCAGTCTTGCTACCGCTAAATCTTTGATTATCAGAGATAATCCTTTTCAATCTCATGAATTTGGTCTGACCTTTGCCCAAATGGGATGGGCCAATGCCGGAGCATTGCGGTTTTATGTAACAGATGCCACAGGTTCTAATCAGTTCAACTTGTATTCCAATGCAACCAACTGGACTAAAAATACGTGGTATCATGTGGCTGTTGTCATTGATTCGATCAATGGGGCTAACATGTATATTGATGGTGTTCAACAATTAGATAATGAGCCTTTATTGACCTCAAAAATGGCTTCAAGTACTTCAAAAACCATGTTGGGCTGTTGGGGAGTGTCATATATCCGATATTTTGATGGACAAATGGAAGATGTACGACTTTCTAAGCAGGCGATGTACACCTCAAATTTTACACCACCTTGCTTACATCTCGAATCAGATGTTTCTACGAAAGGGTTATGGAATTTTAATGCCGGTTCAGGCATCATCGCAACAGATTCTAGTCAATCGAATATTGACGGAGTTGTATATGGCGCGAGCTGGGTGTTTGACACATCATGTTTTACTGCACCCAAATGTTCTTATGTTGATTCTTTGGACATGGATGGTTGTCAGGGCGTTTATTTGCCCAGTGGAAGGTATGTCATGTTTAGCGGAAGTTACCTGGATACAGCACATCTTTCTTCGGGTTGTACGCAAGTACATTATGTAAATGCACAAATAACCACACCAAATACACAAGTGATTCAATCAGTAAATAAGCTGACGGCAGTTGCATCCACGGGTTCATTTCAATGGTTGGATTGCGACAATGGATATTCCATTATTCTTGGAGAGACGGGCAATGTATTTCTGGCGTCCAGTTTAGGGAGTTATGCGTTAGAAGTAAATGTCAATGGGTGCAGAGATACATCGGATTGTCAATTGATTTCGGTGTTGGGAATACCCAATTCGAATCAAAATGTTGAATGGAATATATTTCCAAATCCTGCTGTTGATCAATTGTTCATAGATCATCCTTTTCAACGTATTCATCAAATGCAAGTGGTTGATATGTCTGGCAAGATATTTTTGACCTCGAACGAAAATCAACGTGTGATTTCTTTGGAAACCATACCAGTAGGTATGTTTATGATTCAATTGACAACAGAAGAATCAGTCTTTTCCAAAAAGTTTATCAAGCAATAATTCGGGGTTTCCTTTCAGTAGAAAATATTCGAAGAGACCTGGTTAACATCCTGGACGACCATAAATCAATTCGAATGTTTGTTCCACCTTTTCACCTTTTTCATTTTGGGCTGGAATCCATGTAGACATTTGTTGGGTTAACTTCACCATCTTTTTGTCAATTTGTTGATAGTTGGATTGGTGGGTTATGACTATATCTTTTGCCTTACCGTTTTTGGCAATGGTAAACTTTACTACCAGTGTAGAAAATTCAGTTCCAGCTGTCAGAAAATCTTCACTCATGTTGGATTCGAAGTAGGAGATGAGTGCTTTTTGTCCTTGCGGATAGTTGGCCTGTGTTGCCGGCACTACTGTGAATTCTAAATTCATCCGTTTTTGGAGTTGTTCCCCGGTTGGACCTTCGAGTTGTTGGTAATTAATAACCATTTCAAAATGACCACCCAGATTCATTTGATGAAGCAATTGTTTTTGTTCTTGATTTAAGGTTTCATCTTGGCTCATGATGGATTTACCGGCGCTTTCTTGGTATGATTTTATCCAAAGTGATGTAAGCTCATACGATTTATGCCATTCTTTGGGATAATTGGCGATTAAATCGTCAATGGACTTGGCTTGCCGAAGTTGTTGTTTGGTAGCGTACACACGATAGATTTGAATCCATTCTTTGTCCTGTTTTACCCAGTGAGATGGAATATTGTCTTCTACCTTGTCTTGTGGTCTGATCAACAAATTACGGCGATCTACCCCCAAAAGCTTGTACTGGTGCACATGTACCATGAATCTTTTGTTTGGGCCGGTGTTGGGTTTGATCACTTTTGTAACAAAGGGCTCATTGGCACCCCAACCAGCATTGGTTATGTAGGTATGTTGTGTAGATGGTTGGTTTAAAAATCCATAAGACATGGAAATGATAAGTAGGGCAATAAAACCTATTGATACTTTTTTGGAAAACATAACTTCGATTTTTTGATGTACTTCAAATCTAAGTGGCTTGTATTCATTAAGTTGTAAACAATAGGTAAAATGATGTAAACGGAATGTAAAGATTTGAACTTGGACTAATTGAGGGTCATTTTATAACCCACTCCGCGTACATTGATGATTTTAATAGCAGGATCAGATTCAAATTTTTTACGCAATTTGGAAATGTATACGTCCAATGTTCTTCCAATGTAAACGCCTTCATCTCTCCATACTTCTTTGAGGATTATTTCTTTATCAATGGTTTGATTGAGGTGCAGATAGAGTAGATGCAATAAGTCATTTTCTTTACCGGTGAGTTCCTGACGGTTGTTTCCTTTTTCCAATGTCATATTGGTAGGGTCATACGCAAATTCACCCAGGCTTATGACACCTGCAACAGATTTGCCTGATTTGATGATTTTTCGAAAGAGTACAACCAACAGAATACATAAACCAGCCAGTGCAACATACCACCATCTTGAATTATAAGATGCTTGATTCTGCCCTTTAGAAGGAAGATTATGGGGTGGCAGAATGGCAGTACCCGGTGTAATGATATGAAAGAGAATTACGTAACAGTCCACGGGTTGAAGCCGCCCCATACAGGGTAAAAAGTTGCTGTCATTTTCCAGCACACGAAAGCTATGAACTACTTTTCCCGAATCACAATTTTTAATTTGTACCAGGTATTCTTTGGCAATTTGGGTTTTGGAAACAATTCTATCGGCAATAGGAGTCAGCACATCGGGAACAAATGAAAACTCTGTATCAAAGTGAATGAGGTATTGGTTGCTCTCTACTTGCTGAATGGGAAAAATTCTCGATGTACTATCGCCTGAGGCCCTTAAAAATTCATGACCAATCATTCTAAGTGCAACATCAATGTTTTCATGAACCGGTAAGTTCTTACCAGCATGAGAATAAGGTGCATAGGACAATAGGGCTAAGATGAAGATGTATTTATGCCACAGCATGCTCAAATGTATTGGATTAATTGCCAACATTGGCTGTTTGGCATTGCATTTACATTATTTTACACTTTCGATGTTGCCATTTTCATTGCTTGATCGACACTCTTTGTTCTTTGGTTGAAATGGTAATGATATGATTGGCTATGAGATCGAAATTGTAAACACCATCATAAATGATGTCATCAACTACCGTAGGAAGTTGGTTGGTCTTATTGCTAAGGGAATAATTGATTTCTCCAACGTCTTGCCGTCCAGAAGTGCTGTCTGTAGATATGTTCCAATCATTACAGGTAGCGTAAGACAATTTTACTTTATCCAAATTGCCCGAATCCATCAGAAAACGATAAGTATGGCCATTTCTTACCTCTTCTATGAATATGGACTTTTCCATTCCCGTGAAGCCATTGGCAAAAACAGCTTGCAACAACTTGCCGGATTCCAGTTTCTCATGGCAAGTCTTTTGATTTTCTACCACAATTTGGTTGTTTCCCAAATCCAGAGTAATGCACTGATCTTGAAAGGTAGCCAATGAAATTACGCCGTCGATTATTGGCCAATCTTTGGGCAGTGCAACATTCAATTCCCAAACCCCAACTTGTTGGTGGAAATGGGTATACTCGCCTAAATGAAGCTGAATGCTGTCACACCATTGGTAAGACACTTTTTCTCCTTTCATGCGATATCCCACAGCATTGCCAAAACTCTTTCTCCCTAATTTCTTCAAAGCTTCAGGCGTAAGTAAAGTTACTCCGGCACCGGTATCAAACAAAAAGTTAAATGGCATTCCATCAATTTCCACATTTACCGCTTTCAACTTTGGATGTCCAGCATAATCGGTTAGCTGAATTATTTGCTGGGCTTGTGTAAAGTAGCAACAGCATATAATGGTTAAGGATAATAGGTACTGTTTCATTTGAACGATTCTTAAAATGACTTGAAAACTGAGATCGAATTAAAGATACATAACCTGTTGTTCAATTGCCACCTATTCTGTTCAGCGGGTATTTCGGATCAAACATAACTTTGTATCTTGCGTGCGATTTCCAGATTAATAACCAAACGAATACTTCTACACACCTAATGGGAATTTCAAAAAAGCAAAAGCTAAAGCTTGGGATCATAAAATTGTGGCCGCTTCACAACAAATTTCGAATTGCATCCAAATTGCTTCCCATGGTTTCCAAAAATGGGAGCCCTTTATTTAAGGGGATTTCGTTTTTACGCGAAAACCACTTGCTAAATACCCATACAGGGAATTATTTGGATTACATGGTATTTGCCACTGGAAGTTATGAACCTGCAATTGCAGGTTTAATCACCAGCCAAATCAATCCTGGAAGTACGGTGATGGACATAGGGGCGAACGTGGGTATTCATACCATTACCATGGGGAAAGCAGCAGGGCCAAATGGAAAGGTATACGCGTTTGAGCCTATTGGATTTCTGCGGAAAAAGATTGAAGAAAATATTTGGTTGAACAATTTGCACAATGTTGAAATTATACCTTCAGCTTTGTCCAATCAGGCAGGCAAACAGGAAATCTTTTTTGATGAAAACGATTCCAACCTGGGCACCGCTTCATTGGGAAAAAAATCAGAACAAACCAACCTGGAAATAGATATTAAGGTGGGTGACGAAGTGGCTCAAGAATTAGGTATCAGTCAATTGGATTTGATGAAGATTGATGTAGAAGGCTTTGAATTAAAAGTACTTAAAGGATTAGAATCCACCATTTCGAAATTGCGTCCACGTATCATTTTTGAATTTGACGTCAATTACATTAAACGTGTGGAAGAGGAGGGCATGGATGTCAAAGAAGAAATCTTCTCTTATTTTAGCTCTAAGAATTACCAATTATTTGAGATTGCCAACCATGGGCTAATCAACATTGACAGTGCAGAAGGGTTTCCCTGGTCCAGCAATGTATTTGCACTGCCGTTGAAACAGTCTTAATTTGATAAAATGACTTCGCAAAAAAATCCATCAGGTCTTGATCAGAAAATGATGAAATGGGCTTTAGGATTTTTGCTAATTTTTCTTTCCGTACTTATTCCATTAGTTGTTTCCATAGATCATCAAGACCTTCAAAGTGGCATAGTGATTTTGATTGTAACTACTTTGTTATATAGCTTTATAGGAGGTATCATCTTTTCAATTCTATTTTTTGCCCATGCCTATTTTTGGAAATCAAATTGGGCAGCTATGTTTATTATTGCAGCTATCGCCATTTATGGAAACAGTTTTTTACTGTTTATCATGAGCTGGCCGGGTGCTTATGCTCAGAAGTATACTTCCATTGTTTTGCTCTTGTTAGGGTTGGGCATATGGATTGCTTCTAAAAGAAAGGCGAAGAAATAAAAAAAGCCCTCATGGAATTGAGGGCTTTTTCTTTATGAATCAGACTGAACTTATTCAATAATCAATTTTCCTGTAAACCAGTCATTGGCTACATTAATTCTGATTAAGTACATTCCTTTGTTTAAATCCGTTAGTTCAATCATTGATCGATTAGCAGTTCCTGATTCCAATCTATCGTTGTAAACTACCTGCCCTTTCAAATCCAAGATATTTACCGTAGCAATTCCACTTGGAACATCTTGCAAATCAATGAAGAAGGTTCCGTCATTTGGGTTAGGATAGATGCTCACCAACGATCCCAATCCATTTTCAGCGATTCCAGCACAAATGTCAACGGTGATGGAGATTTCATCCATGTTTTCACATCCGTTACCATCTGTTACAGTTACAGAAATGGTGGTTGATCCAGAAGTTCCCTGATACGTAATAGATTGTGTTGACTCACCCGTACTCCAGGAATAATTTCCTGCATTTCCAGCATCCAACGTGATGCTTTCATTTTCACAAATGGTGGTATCCGGCCCTAGATTAACCAATGGTAAAGGATTAACGGTGATATCCTGTGCATCTGATGTGGCAGCACATCCGTTGGTATCTGTAGTTGTGACCGTATACGACCCGGTAGCTGTTACCATTCTTGTTATTGCGGTACTTGAATCGTCCCACAAATATGAAACAGCAGAATCAGAAGTCAGCGTTACGGTTTCTCCATCGCAAACTACTGAATCTGGTGAAAACGAAATAGTTGGAATTACAACAGGAGTTTCTGTTATTTCAAGTTCAAACGCTCCTTGTGCGCTTCCATTTCCATGAACAAATATCAAGTATTCAATACTGTCAACTGAACACCAACCAACGGTGGATTGCGTATTACAAGAATCATTGTTTCCTGTTACACAAACCAATGAATCACAATCACCTTGGTAGATACTCAATTTGGAATCAAATGAAGTTCCATTACACAAAGATGCATGTACGAAACTTCCATTTCCAAGATATGAAAACCAAACGCCACCGGCAGAATCGATAGAAGTTCCACAGGCTATGATGGAATCATTCGTAGAACCTACTGTTGTCCATGCTGTAGTTCCAGCAACCACAGGCATTGCATTAGAACAGCTATCGTTTGGTGGAGCAGCTGTAAATTCAATAGCACCCATATCCGGGGCCGTCAAACTTCTGGCATTTCCAAACAAATCGTCTGTGATTCCAGCAATTGGTGTACCAGCATTATTGATGGTGAACGACTGAGGAGTATACTCATCAGTGGCAATATTGGTAAAATCCGGAGACAAACTGTCACTGTTTTGATCAAACGCACCGCTATTGGCTGTACGCCATGATGACATGGTACTATGATCTGTTCCATCCCAACGTCCTATGGATTGAGTACCGGATCCTTGCGAGTTCACATAGATGTCATTGTAATCACTGGTGATTGTTGACGTATTGGTATTGAAATAAACGCCATGCTTAGTACCAGTACCACCTCTGGTAATTGAGATGATGTTATTTTGGAATATGATGTCAGACGCAGAACTTGTTTGATAAAATCCACGTGTGGTTCCTCCCGTTGCCGCTGTATGATCCAACGAAATGGTATTGTGATAATATTCTGCACCATCACTGGAAGAGTTGTAAATGGCGTAGACGGTTCCATTGCTATTAAAATCATACATCAAATTGTTTTGCGCAATATTTGGAGAACCAACAGGGGCATCACTTCCAGAAAAATAGATTCCATAACTGGAACCGGTTAAGGAAGTTGCTGCATCATGTGTATTATGGATTACATTTCTTTCTATCAATGCATTTCTGTTTCCTGCTGTCAAGAAAATACCGTAAAATGTAGTTACCGATGTTTTACCAGCGCGGCTAACGTCGTTACGAGCTACATGGCTACTATCGGTATCATCCAAATAAATTTGATAAGCATATGCATCTGTAATGATATTATCGATAATGCTATTACCAACGCAATCCAATCCACCTGAATTACCATTGATTCGAATACCGTAATACAATCCACTGGCTCCTCCCATAATGGTGTTGTTAGAGAAGGTGCAATAGTTCGCATTGTTACCTGCAGTGGAAGTACTTGTGGTTGATCCACTTGCCAGAATTCCTGTGGAATTTGTAGATGACGTGCTGGTAACAGCGGAAAGATCAATGGAACAATTGGAAATTGTATTGTGATCCGAACCATTGGTTAAATGGATGCCATATCCATAAGTAACTCCTGTTCCTACAATATTGAGATTGTCAATGGTCATGTAACTGGCACTATTCAATCGAACAATATGTCTATCAGTTGATGTGGTGTTATCGGATATGGTTGCTCCATTTCCGTTAATGGTAATGGTATTGGTACTACTTGTTCCCATAATTGGTCCAAAAGTGGCCTTACCCATATAGGTAGCGCTATCCACATTGGCAATTACAGCACCACATACGCCCTTCGATGTTAGTGCATCAGCTAAATCAGCAATAGTTAAGAAATCTCCAGCTACACCAACCGTGAATGTTCCTGTCATAGCTGCCTCATAACCAAATACTTTAGCAGTGTCATTTGCAGCAATACTATCTGTATCACTGTTGGGTGATGTAGTCCAGGATACCACATCATATGTTCCTGTGCTTGTTGAAGTTAAATTTCCAAGAGATACTGTGGTAGACTCAAGGGGAGCCAATGAACCTGAGAAGTTTACAGGTGTTTGAGTAACTCCATTAATTGACCAGTTAACCACTGCCGTTGTTAGGGTGTCTGAACCGAAATTTTGAATGGTGGCAGAAACGGGAATGGATCCTGGACATTGTGCTGTCAATCCAACAATAGCCGTAACTCCAGCATCACTGTCAATTGGTTTAAAAATATGAATGTCATCCAAAGACAAATCACTTCTGAAACTTTGCGTTTCTAATCCTCTGAATCGCAAAACCGTTTTGTTAGAAACATATGCTCCTAACTCAAGCAGGCCTTCGGCCCAGCCAATTTGCTGGCTGTCTTCAACTTGCCAAACGTCTCTGGTCCACGTCATACCACTATCGGTAGAAACGTCCACATATAGATTTGACCACGGTCTAGGACCGGCAGTGTGCGGTAAAGAAGATGTGGAATTACTATTTTGCCACCAGAAACTCAATCGAGCTTTTGGAAACGCAGTAAGGTCAAATACCGGGCTAGTCAATAAACACGAATCGTCTGACGAGCCTCCGGAATCATCCATACTGGCAAAACATCCTCCACTGGAAGTGTGATCAAGACCTTCCATATAGGTTTCACTTGAATTCTGAAAATCCCACGGATCAGATCCTGAATTTGAATAACCGGTTGGTAGTCCACAACCCGAAGAACCGAAATCCTCCGTGTAGGGATATGATGTAATTTGAGATTGCGCCTGTTCGACAGAAAATGTCGTGAATAGCGCAATAGCAATGCAATACAATAACTTGTTAAAGTTTGTCATAGGTTTAGGTTTGGTTAATAATTAGGTAAATTACTTATGAAAGTTACTTATTTTTAGAATTACGTAATTATAATGCTTGTTGATATTGGAATCTTACTAATTCGGATATCCTCAGATCTTAAGATTAAATTAAGTGAACCAGACAGGAACTATTGTATGATTTCATCGTCCATGTGGATTACCAAGTTGTTTGATTCCTGATTTGCGTGTGTGAAGGATTTGAATTTCTTTAAGAATGACGTTTTTAAGTTATGAATAGAATTGAAGTTCTAAAAAAAGCCCTCAACATTTGAGGGCTTTTTATGTTTGCACACAATATTATTCGATAATCAGTTTGCCAGTGTACCAATTGTTGGCAACATTGATTCTGATCATGTACATTCCTTTATTCAAATCGGTTAGGTCCAATTTTGTCTGCATTGGTGTGCCTATTGTTAATTGCTCGGAATGAACAACTTGACCTTTGATATCCATCACATTTACCATGGCAGTTCCAGGAGGTAAATCTTTCAATTCAACAAAAAATATCCCATCGTTTGGATTGGGAAAGATGTTTATTGTTGAACCCAACGCATTTTCAGCTATTCCAGTACAGATATTGACGGTAACCAATAGTTGATCAATTTTTTCACATCCATTGTCATCTGTTGCTTTCACTGTAATTGTAGCTGTTCCGGAACTTCCTCTGTACACAATGTAACGTGCGGTTTCACCTGTACTCCATTGGTACGTGCCTGCTAATCCTGCATCTAATACAAGTACATCATTTTCGCAAATAGAGGTATCGTTTCCAAGATTTACAATAGGTAAGGGGAGCAATGAAATATTTACTTTCTCTGAGGTGGCCAAACATCCATTTGTATCTGTAGTAGTGACAAAATAGGCTCCACTGTCATTGACCATTCTTACCCTATTGGTGTTCAGGTTGTCCCACAGGTATGCGGTAGCTGAATCTGCCGTTAATGTGGCTGTAATATTGGCGCAAATAATGGTGTCCGGAGATACCGAGACGGAAGGTTGCACAACCGGTGTTTCGGTGATGGTCAGGTCGAAATCTCCTTTGGCGGTATCAGCTCCATGTACATATAAGTAATAGTTTACGTTTTTATCTGAGCACCATCCAACCATGGATTGGGTATTACAAGAATCATCATTTCCGGTAATGCATTGCAAAGCACCACAGGTGCCAGAATAGACGCTTAACTTTGTGTTAAATGCTGCGCCACACAATGATGCATTCACAAAAGTTCCGTTTCCTTCATACACGAACCATACTCCACCAGACGAATCTAAGGGTGTTCCACATGCACTAATGGTATCGATGGTTGAGCGAATGGTTGTCCCCCAGGTTGTTCCGGCGCTAACACTGAACGCTTTATCACAACGGTCGTTCAACGGAACAGGTAAAAATTCGATGGCACCAATATCGGGCGTCACACTTCTAGGTATACTGTAAAGATCCTCTGATATTCCAGCAATAGGTAAGGCGGCATCATTTATGGAAAACGAATTAGGCGTATAATCATCAGTATTGATATCCACAAAATTTGGCGAAAAGCTATCACTGTTTTGACCGAAGGCCTGGCCGTTTGCCGTTTGCCAATTTGATAGACTTGAGAAATTATTCAAACCCCATCTACCTATGTATTGATTTCCGGAACCTGATGAATTCAAGTAAATACAATTGAAATCACAATTGATGGAAGAACTGCTTGAGCTTAAGTAAATTCCATGTTTTGTGGATGAACCACCTTGTGTTATTGAAATGATGTTGTTTTGAAACCTGATATTCGAAGCTACTCCTGATTGATAAAAGCCACGAACGATTCCTCCGGTTGATGCTGCGTGATCAAACGAAACTGTGTTGTGGTAGTAATAAACGCCATCACTGGAAATATTATAGAACCCATAATTGGAACTGTTGCTGTTGAAATTATATAACAAATTGTTCTTGACTATATTGGGTGAATTTTGCGGAGCATCACAACTGGAGAAATATATGCCGTAACTCCCACCAAATTTATAAGAAGCCATGTCATGGGTATTGTGGATGGTATTCTTTTCAACAAGGGCATTACGATTTCCTGATGAAACATATATTCCATAAAAGGTTGATACATCCGTTTTCCCTGCACGACTGATGTCATTTCCAGAAATAATTGAACTATCTGTATTGTATAGAAAAATATTGTAATTACGGATGTTTGATATGGTATTGTTGAGGACCATATTTCCTTTGCAATTTTTACCTGTTTTTTCGCCATTCAGGCGAATTCCGTAATATAAACCAGTCAGCCCACCCAGAATTGTATTATTACTAAATGTACAGTAGTTGGCATTGTTTCCTTCCGAAGTGGTACTGTTGTTCGATCCACTAGCCACAATGCCAGCACCATTGCTTGAAGAAGTACTGGAAATTGAGGTCAAATCAACCGTACAATTTTGAATTGTGTTGTAATTGGATTGATTGGTTAAATGAATACCATAGCCAAACGTTGTGCTCAAGGCAGTTATGGAAAGGTTGTCAATGGTAAGGTAACTAGCGTTATCCAGACGAATCAAGTGCCGTTCAGCACTACTTGTGCTATCCATTAAGGTGGCTCCGTTTCCATTGATGGTAATGGTGTTACTTGCACTTGTACCTACTATAGGACCAAATGTTGCTTTCCCAACATAGGTGGCACTATCTACATTTGCAATGACTGATCCACAAACTCCTCGTTTAGTCAATGCAGTTGCAAGTTCAGAAATGGAATTGAAATTTCCGTTGACTCCTACGGTATAGGTTCCAGACAAAGCCGTTTCCATCTGAAGGCTTTTTGCAGTATCATTCATTAAGATGTTGTCATTCTTTCCATTGGGCATGGAAGACCATGCAACAATATCGTAACTGATTCCATTCGCTACGGAAATGTTGCCCAATGAAATTGAGGCAACTCCTTCATAAGGCAGTGATCCTGTATAAGTCACAGGTGTTTGTGGAATTCCATTTACGGTCCAATTGATCACTGCGGAAGTAAGATTTATCCTACCAAAATTCTTTAGCTTGGCATTAACGGGAATGGTACCTGCACAATTACCTCTTAGATCGGCAATCTCTGTAATTCCAACATCGTAATCTTCAGGTTGAAAGATCTTGATATCATCAAGAGACATATCACTAAAGTAGGATCGGGTTTCTAATCCTCTGAATCGCAGGACCGTTTGATTTGAAATGTAAGGAGTTAAGGGCATTGAAGCTCTTACCCATCCAATTTGCTGACTATCTTCAACTTGCCAGGCATTTCTCATCCATGTTAATCCTCCATCTGTTGACACGTCAACATACAAATTTGACCAAGGTCTGGGTCCCGATGCATGAGCTACTGAATTGGTAGCGTTGCTGTTTTGCCACCAAAAATGCAATTGTGCGAAAGGGATAGAGGTAAGATCGAAAATAGGTGTGGTCAACACGCAAGAGTCATCTACTTGGCCACCAGAATCATCCATGCTGGCAAAACATCCACCGTTGGACGTATGATCCAGTCCTTCCATATACATTTCACTCGTGTTCTGAAAATCCCATGGACTCGATCCTGTATTGTTGTATCCATTTGGTCTGGAACAGCTAGATGAACCGAAATCTTGGATGTACGGATAATTGGTTATTTGAGCATTGATTTGATTGACTTCCAACAAAAAGAAAGAAGACATAATCAACATCAATAAGAATCTGTTTAATGTTCTCATACAATTAATTTTTAGTTTACGGTTGGAAAATAGGAATGGATATTAACGGAATTCTTGATTAGGTACTGAATTCAAGGGACTTAGTTTAATGGAATTGGAATCTTAAATGAATTAACCTGAAAGCCATTGGATCACTTGAAAAGAGAATTGTCAACCATGGTATGTATTCTTCAATTCGTTGGTTTAATGCCGTAAATCAATTCATAACGACCATTTGTCAATCGGCGCTGGTTATCAATAGAATCTTGATATATCTTGAAGGGAAATTATGGTTTAATTAATACGAAACGTTATGAAATGTCTAGGATTAATAACCATCGCCCTACTAAACTCACTATCTATTTTTGCCCAACAATGGAATTTGCATGAACAACTTACTCATGACGACAGGAAGTTGTGGGATTACTTTGGTTCAAGTGTTTCCGTTCATCACGAAACGGCCATTGTGGGTTCATATTATAATAATACTGATGGAGGAGGTTTTGCTGATTTAACCAATGCCGGTGCTGCCTACATTTTTGAATGGAATGCTTCAACCGGAAACTGGGAAGAAAGTCAGAAAATTGCCGCCACCAATCGCAGTGTTAATGCAAAATTTGGCTCAGCAGTGTCCATTCATACAAATGTGGCATTGGTTGGTGCACCTGAAACTACAGCACCAAATACTGGTCAAGGACTTATCGAAAGAGCCGGAGCAGCTCATTTATTTCAAAAATCTCTTCAAGGAGAATGGGAGCAGATTGGAGAACTTCTTCCACCAATCAGGTATTATGATGCTGAATTCGGAAATGCCGTTGCTGTTGATCCTCCTTATGCGGCAGTTGGCAGTTTTCAGGAGGCCTATGATGAAAATGGCAGCAATGAATTTCGTCATGCAGGAGCCGTATACCTCTATAAAAAGGATGCTACAGGAAATTGGAATTTTCATCAAAAACTAGTGGCTGATGATCGATTTTTGGTAGCCCGGTTTGGTTTTTCAGTTGACATTCAAAATGACAAGATTGCCATAGGCGCACCTTATGAAGGATTGGATTCAAATGGTACTTCAGTTATTGGAGCAGGAGCGGTCTATATCTTCGAATTGGATAATAATGAAGTGTGGACGCAAAAGCAGAAAATTGTTTCTGAAGATCGCAATGAAGCCATGAATTTTGGTAACTCGGTGAAGTTGGACCATGATCAAATGATTGTTGGAGCCGAAAGAAGTTCATTAAATGAAGCAGGAGACAGTACGGTTTATTATTCTGGCGCTGCTTATATACTTCAATTGGATTCTTCAGGGACTTGGCAAATAGAACAAAAGCTAACCGCAATGAACCGCACACCGAGTGACAATTTTGGAGATCAGGTGGATATTTCTGGAAATACGTGTGTTATAGGATCACGTGATAGAGATTTGGACGAAAACGGATTGAATATGCTTACCAATGCAGGAATGGCTTATGTCTTTGTCAAGAATGTCAATGGTATCTGGGAAGAGCAACATAATTTTTCACCAATAGTACGTGACAGATTTGATCGATTTGGTCATTCCGTGGCCATGAATCAAAATTATTTGTTCATTGCTAATTTCGGAGATGATGGATCTCAATTAGGTTTGGATACATTGGATGGAGCAGGTGCGGTTTATGTGTACAAAACTTCCACACCGGTTGGAATAGAGGAGGATCCGGTGAAAACTTCATTCCCGGTTTTTCCAAATCCTGCAAGTGATTTGATTCATATTGAAGCAAGTGAAAGAACCCGAATTCTTGTTTTTAACAATCAGGGAAAACTAGTGAAGGAACAATTATTGATTAAAGGCATGAATGATATTTCGTTGTCTGATTTAAACCCAGGTCAATATATCATTAGTGCACCTGAAACGGGTCAATCCACCAAGTTGATTGTGCTTGATTAGAAAGACTAAAAAAAGTCCTCCAATTGAAGGAGGACTTTTTCATTTAAACCCCTAAATGGGAAAGAACCTCATAAACCAAAAAACCTGGCCAGAATATGGCTTTGAGGATGCCTAATAAACCTGTCCATAATCCTGCGGCATGTGAGACGTAATAGATGAGTGCACCTACAAATCCCATTCCGTAAACGGTATTACCCGAAGCGTTATTTTTAATTTTTTCCTTCACCATTCCAAGATAGAACAAGGAGATCTATGAGGCATGATGTGGATTTGGATAGAATATGATTTTCATCAGTTTTACATTCTATTCTATTTAAATTACCTTCATCTTTCACGAATTGCTGTATTATGTATGAAGGGAAGTTTATCCGAATAGAAAAGTCAGAAGGAAAATTTAAACCGTTAAAGCGGTTGTTAGGTATTCCAATTGGAGAAGGCTGGAAAAAGCTACCTGTTCTTGATCACATTGCGGTGACAAAAGTAAAAATGAGTCAAACGCTTCATTCGGCAAGAACAATAGGAAATTCTTCAACAATAGCATCTGAAAAATTAGCCGTTTTTTTAATGGGTAAGCAAAAGGGTAGGCGTGTAGATGCCGGAAAATTTGACTCGCTTGAAGAGGCATTGAATCTAGCAAAGGAAATGTCAGATTACCTGGAAATTCCCATCAAAAATTATGTCAAGCAATGAGCGCTTAATTCAAATGCCCGCCTGCTGTTCAATATAAGCTCGTAGATCTTCCACTTGTTGATGGCTCATTTTTTCCAGGGTATAGTGAGGCATGTATTCTTTGTGACCAGATTCGGCATAGGTTCCATGTCTTACAATTTCATAAATTGATAATTGTGTATGGTCTGTTTTGTGTCTGTTTAGCCATTTGAAAGTATGTTTGGAATTATCCAGGACAACGTCACTTTCTCCATTGGGACGGTGACAATGCTGACATCCATTTTTATAAATGATGGCCCCTTTTTCAGGTCTTCCCGTTTGCTGATATCCTTGTTTTTTATCCTCAGGTGGATCTGTAAACGTAGCTGGAGATTTGTGCAAGAATTTAGTGTTCAGCCAATCAAGGGATTCTTTTGCATTTTGCTTACCAAAATCATCTGCTTTGATTTTTTCCCAATCGCTTCCCGACAATTCCAAATCTCCCAGGGTCATCTGAAGACTCCAATAATATGCCTTGACGGCATCCATTTCCCAAGGAGATAAAGCCCTTCCCTGCGAACAAACAGTAGCACACAATTGGGTGCTCTCTTCAAGACTATTGGTAGCTTTTCTGACCAAGTCACCGTATTTCTTTACATAATCATCATTGTACCAACTTGTTCGATTGGTAATGCCCCAAAAAGTAGATGCTTGCAAGTAGGGGAGATTATTTTGCTCAGCATAAGTCAAACGAGCTTCCTGATCTATTTTGGTCAAATCGGGATCTTCACGAACTGTATTGTGACAGCTGGTACACACATAGTATTTACTGACATAAGTAGATTTCTTTCCATCTGGACTTGTGGTTTTACCAAAATGAACAATTTCCTTTCCTCGGTTAATATTTTCATCTGAAAAATCTTTTGGATAATGGTCTGCTCTGGAAGCACCTAAATATCCTTGCACTTCTGATACAGGCGTTTTTTCATCAAACCCAGGATTGGAAGGAACAAGTCCTACAAGGAGCAAGCATGACAAAATGATTGAAATGGAATAAACTCTCCTTACCATCTTTTAATTTCTATATTTTCTACCTTTTAACTTAAAATCTCGGGTGATATTAAATCCAAAATGAATATCACCTTCTCCCCATTCTCCGGTAGTTTCAGTTATGAACATTTTTTCAATCAAACCTCTTGAATTACCGAAACTGAATTGAAATACGTGTCCTTTTGTTTCAATATCAAAACCGATGGATAAACTTTCAGTCAATCCTTCTTTGAGTTGATCCGGTAAAGGGTAATAATATTCCACATTCACCGACCATTTTTTAGACAACTGCATTCGTGGCGCCACACCAATGGCAATGACATCATGTGATTCATCATTGGTTTCAACCAAATTGCGATGCACCAGTGAAGGCATAACCTGCAAGCTAAAGGTGTGAGAAAATTTATGAGCAATCAGCAATTGGTGCACATAAAATAAGTTTAAGTCATCATCAAACTGGCGATCAGGATCTTCTTCTCGTAAACTTTTATAGGCGATACTACCAAAATAAGTCATGGTTAGGGGGAAGGATTTATCTCCTGTTTTTTGTCGAAGTATCCTTGTTTTCAAGTATCCATCATATGTTTTTTCAAAACTGCTCCTGCCAATTCCAATGGTTGCCCAATTGTTTACACCATAATCAAGCCCTAAGCGCATATTAGCATCATCCAGGCCAAAGAAATCATATAACCCCGTATTGATTTCAGCAAATCGATGGGATATGATGAATTTCAATACTCCCTCCTGGTTGGTTTCTACGGAATGACCATTTACAATTCTTGTTTCAGGGAAAGTTCTATACACATTATTGTCCTGTGCATAAATACCTCGACCAAACAAGAGGACCAAACTGATCCCAATGAATTTAATTATCCTGAGCTCCATCATTGATCCAAATTTCTAGTTGTTCAATCAGACAGTCCTGTAATTTACTCGCGTCCTGTGGCATGGTAGAAAATCCATCTTCGTGTTTGATGACGCCGATCAATTTGCCATTATTTACATAATTCAAAACATTCGAATATCCTTCTAGCCTAACTCCTCCAAATGCACGTGAATTATCATGGCAACGGTAGCAATTATTGCTGATAATGGGTTCAATGGTTTCACTAAACGTGACATTGATTGTATTGCAAGGCAGCAAATCTTCAACCACTTCGGTTTTACATGCCACCAATAGGATGGAAAGTGCAATGGACGATAGTAACGTTATTCTTTGCATGGGCGGTTTTCACATTAAAAATTAAAAATACAATTCCAGTTTAAATTAATCGCAAATCAGTCTGGTCATTTTTTTTCTTACCTTAGATTTCAAGTATGACAAGCTCTGTGAAATATATTTCATCCATTACTATTTTACTATGTTTCATAGCATCACCAGTGCTTTCTCAACCTACCATTACCGGAGCGGTGTCGAATTACAAGGTTGGAAATAGTTACAATGTGCATCGATATGATCATGATAATTTTAATCCCGGCGCGAGTGGTGCAAATGTGACATGGGATTTTTCCGGTTTGTCTTCTTCGAGTATGGATACATGGGAGTTTTTATCAAGCTCTACCCATACAGCCGGACCGGATTATCCTGCAGCGAATTGTTATTCCGATGATGGCAGCAATGCAAGTTTTTGGAACATGTCAACCAGCGAATGGGCATTTATAGGTGGGTTGTTATCAAGTGGAAATATTATTGAGAGCTACACAGATAAACGTGAGATGGTCATTTTCCCAATGACTTTTGGAACGGTGTACAACGAAACATTTTCCGGGACACATGAAAATACATTGGTTCCTGTTACTTATGACAGGGGTGGCACCATCACCTTGGAAGCAGATGGTTATGGAACCTTGATTATGCCCTATGGAACTATTCACAATTGCTTGAGATTAAAAGGGTTGACCCAATACGACGATAAAATATCGGGCACTACGGTGTCTGAATATGTAGACACCTATTACTACTGGTATCATCCCGATTTAGAAGGTCCCATCATTACGTTTCACGACTTTGAAATTGTTGGTTCCTTGGTTTCTAAATCAGGTGTGTATTTGGATGAATCTTTTGTTGGAGTTGATAATCCAGATTTTCAAGTCAACGATTTAATGGTATTTCCGGTTCCGGCGAAAGATGTTTTGACCATTAAATATGACCTGAATGAACGCCATCATGTTTCTATTCAAATGAAAGACATTACCGGGCGTGACGTGTTGCCAATTTCTAATTTCAGGGATCAAAACTATTTTGAACAATCGATTGATGTTTCTTCCTTAAGTGAAGGAACATATATCCTACAATTGATTGTGAACAATACCCATGTGGTAAACAAGAAAGTTACTATACAGTGACATAGTCGAATGCTGCTTGAGCCAGTGCCTTCCATTCTTCATTTACTTCATAAGAGACCTGCACCCATTCTTTCATAGGACGTCCTTTGCCCGAAGGATCAAACAACACTGAACCATCAAGACTCAACGCATGTTGATGATAAGGATTATCCAGTTTGAAAACCATGCAATCTTTGAAAAAACAAGCAAATGCCTTTCCATTGGTTTTGAAACAAGGTTTTCCAAACATTTGGCTCTTTTCGGCGCCCGAAATGGCATGGCCAATTTCTTCAAATAATGATTCTTGTTCTGTCATACTAGTGGATGAAATTATTAAAATTCATTCATAATTGGATAAGAACTATTCTGAAACAGTTTAATTCAGTTGCCAACCGACGGTTACGAATTTGATTCACGTGATTTTGCTTTACATTTTCTTAATCTCCTTAATCAAAGATTAACAATAAGCTCTGAGAATTGATTTAAGCTTAAAGCAGAACTAACTCCATTATTACTTCGAGCTTCTAACATTGTATCGTAATTCAAAAAATGAATTTTTTAACGACAAAACAAAATGAAAAAACGACTACACTTATTTGTATTAGCACTCTTTACAGGAGTGATTTCGCAGGCTCAAATCAAGTTTGATCCTACGATTCAAGTTGATTTTATTACCGATGAAGTATTGGTTCCGGCTTCACCATTGACGTATCAAATCCTTTTTATTGGAGGTGAGGATATGGTTCAGACAACAGCTACGTATGGTAACAGCGCAGGTACTCAACCGGCTAAGGAATGGCATGATTTCATTGGATTTACTCCTGATACATCTGATGAAAGTATAGGGTGGATTTCTGTTAACCACGAAATGATTGTTCAAGATGACAAGATTGGTGATGGTGGTGGAATGACTGTATTCCGGGTAGATAGAGATCCTGAAACAGACACCTTGATAGTTATTGACCAAACGTTGTCTGATGGAAGAACAGGAAAATTCTTCAATGTAGATTTCGCAAATACTACTGGTGAAACAGGCATGAACTGTGGAGGTATTACTTCTACTGTTGACGGAAGAATCTGGACTGCAGAGGAATGGTTCAGATCTGACAACAATTCGATTGCTGATAGAGATGTTTCAGATTTCATCATTGGAACAGGTACGGTAAATGGTCAGTCCTCTTCAGCAGGCTTTCCTGGATTCGATGGCGACACTGTTGCCAAGTACCAAAACTATAACTACATGACAGAAATCGACCCAAGAGAAGCGGTTGCTATCCGAAAGCAATACAACTGGGGAAGACAGCCATTTGAAGGTGGAGTGGTGATGCCTGACAACAAGACAGTTTACACGGGTGCTGATGATACTCCAGGGTTCCTTACCAAATTTGTTGCTGATAACGAAGGTGATTTTACTTCTGGTAAAACATATGTATACAAACAAGATGGAGGTTCAAACAAATGGGTTGAAATCGATAACACTGATTTGGACAAAATGCTTGACTTTAAAAACCAAGCAGTTGCCGCTGGCGGAACCATGTTCAATCGTCTGGAGTGGGTAATTTACAGCCATGAAACTGAAAAGGTATATATCGCTGAAACAGGTCGTGACAATCCAGGTTCAAGATGGATTGACGAAGATTTGGCAGGAGGTGTTCATGCGTTGCACACCATTGCAAGGGCCAACAGTCAGGGAACACATCCTGACAGTTCTGACTACTGGGATTTCTATGGAAGAGTATTGGAATTCGATCCATCTACAGATGAAGTAGAAGTTTTCTTAGAAGCAGGTCCTCATTTTGAAAGCTCTCCAACCATTTCCAATTACCCAAGTGTTCATTTGTCAAATCCTGATGGATTGGGAATGATCACAATTGAAGGTCAAGATTACTTATTAATTTGTGAAGACTTGAACGGTACTTCCAACGGACGTGTGCCGGCTGGAATCACTAACCGAGCTTGTGAATTATACATGTTGGATTTGAGCATTGAGACTCCTTCGTTGAATGACTTGGTGCGAATATCCGTTACTCCAATTGGTGCCGAAATTACAGGTGCTACTTCTACTCCTGATGGAAAAACCTTATTGGTAAACTCGCAACATCCATCAACTGATAATCCCTTCCCTTATAACCACTCACTCACGTATGCCCTGACGGGATGGGATCAATTGCCATCTGGCATTTTTGATAAGCCTGCGTTTTCTTCAGATGAAGAATTCCAGGTTTATCCAAACCCTGCATCCCGTTACATTTACCTAAATCGGCGGATGGATGTTGCGATTTATAGCATTACTGGCGAACGTATCAGCGTTCATCGTCAAGTTGACCAAGTAGACATTTCTACTTATAATAATGGAACCTATTTCATTCAGTCTGAAACAGGAAACACTAAAAAATTGGTCATTAAATAAGTTGTTCAACTAACTTAATAGATTCCCCGGACTCCTTATGGTCCGGGGATTTTTTGCCTTATGAAATTTGTGAAACCCATTGTATTAGTCATCTTATTTGCCATAGGAATTTCTGCCATCAATAATCCTAATGAACCATCTCCTGCGCAAATCATATCTAACTGGTATCAGGGATCTACTAATGATATTTTAAAAAATCTCATTGAATTTGGTGATGAAATCATGTTGGGTAATAACGAATCTGTGATGACATCATACAGGCAATTTAGAGAAGCATACAAACAAATTGAATTCTTGATTGCTTATCTGAATCCACAGGATTTTACCATGAACATCAATGGTGCGCCGTTGAAGAAGATGGCTATTGATACGGATGGTCCCGAGGTACTAAACCCATCAGGAATTCAAGTGATTGACGAATTGGTTTCAGAAGATCGAATTGATAAGCAAGCGATATTGGCAGAAGTAAATAAGTTGATTTCTCATTTCCATAGATTGCACAACGCCTCTAAGCATCAAACACTTTATGACAGGTACATATTTGAAGCCATCCGAACACACGTCACTTATATAACAACCTTAAGTATTTCTGGATTTGATACACCAGGCACATTGCTAGGGCTTTCCGATTCTAAAGTGGCATTGGATAATATGCAATGGTGCTTTCAGCAATACCAAAAAGAAATTGAATCCAAAGATGCGATGCTGTTCAAACAGTCAAATCAGCTGTTTGAAGATGGAAAATCGGCCTTGCAACCTGCAGATTTTAACACATTTGATCGATTTACATTTACACGAGATGTATTGAATCCACTTAATGCTTATCTCCTAAAAACACAATATGCATTGGGTATCGAATTTCGAAGTGAAGTAGAATTTCAGCCCGTTCCGGTCAACTTTAAATCGCCACATGTGTTTTCAGGAAATTATCTCAATGATGCTTATTTCAAACCCTTTGCTACTAATAATGAAAACGAAGTTCAGGAGTTGGGACGAACCTTATTTTTTGATCCCATTTTGTCTGCTAATAATGAAAGGGCATGCGCTTCATGTCATGCTCCAGAAAAAGCGTTTAGTGAAGACTTGAGTAAAAGCCTTGCATTTGATGGTAAAGTTGAATTAAAAAGAAATGCCATGACCTTGGCAAATTCAGTTTATGCACATGACTTTTTTTATGATTTACGTGCAGGTGATTTGTCCATGCAGTTTGAACATGTGGTTATGAATCCCGGTGAGTTCAACACCACCTATAAAGAAGTGCGCGAAAAAATAAATGGATGTGAAGAGTATGTTGAACTATTTGAAAAAGCATTCCAACTCAACGGAAAATCTATCCGAAAAGATCACATCAATAGAGCATTAAAAACGTATGTTGCATCCTTAGTTGCCATGAATAGCCCGTTTGATAAAATGATGAGAAATGAAGCAGAAGTTTCAATTGATGTAAAAGAAGGTTACAATTTATTTATGGGCAAAGCTTCCTGCGGTACTTGTCATTTCCCACCCACATTTGCAGGTTTAAGGCCACCCGATTATATTGATACGGAATCTGAAGTTCTTGGGGTTCCTGTAAACAATGATTATGATAATGCCGTTTTGGATGATGACAGTGGTCGTTTCAACAGTGGCAGACCCCTGGATTGGATGGATCATCATAAACGTTCTTTCAAAACGGTTACGGTTCGAAACGCTGAACTATCTGGCCCTTATTTTCACAATGGGTCAGCCAAAACGTTAGAAGATGTGGTTGATTTTTACAACCGGGGTGGAGGATTGGGATTGGGACTGGATGTGCCTAATCAGACGTTGCCAGAAGATTCTTTGGCGTTAACGGAATCCGAAAAAAAGCAACTTATTCGTTTTCTTAACTCACTCACCGATATAAGTGATCTAATAGGCGAACCTGAGCATTTGCCAAAATGCCATGAGCCTTCTCTTACGAATCGAAACATTGGCGGTAAATACTAAATACAATGAAAGACAAAGTAAAAACTCTAACATCTATGCCTATCAAAAACTGGTTACCAAAGGAAAAAGCATTACTCATTTGTATTGTGATCACATTAATGGTAATGGTCTTGGAATTTGTGTTTAGTTATATCAGTCACAGTCTGATGTTGTTCTCAGATGGTGTGCACATGTTTACGCATGCCTTGTCATTGATTATTACGTTGATATCCATTCTTATTGCCAAAAAAATTAAAAACAAGTCGGTTGAATTGATTGCTGTGACTATTAACGGTATGATGTTGTTTTATTTTGGGTTGTTTATCTTTTTTGAATCCATTGATCGAATCATAACTCCCGAGCCAATTAACATATCCTATACAGTAGGAATAGCCTGTATTGGACTTGTGGTTAACTTGTTTACGGCTTATTTGTTATATCAGTCAGGCATTGAAGATTTGAATACCAAAAGTGCTTTTGCTCACATGATGGCAGATACGTTGATGTCTGTGGCCATTGTGGTAGGAGCAGGAGTTATTTACTTTACGAATTTTTATGTGATAGATGCTTTGTTGAGTATAATTGTTTCCATTCTGGTCATGAAATGGGCTTTCGATTTATTGAATAAAATCGCAAGAATATTGAGATTGACCGGAGCGGCGAAAAAAGTCCTTCAGAAAAAGCCTGTACCTCAGGGAAGTCCTGATTCAGTCAGTCAACTATAGTTTTTTCCAAACACCCAAGAGGGACTTGCCAATTGCATGACCCAAAATTGGATCAGCCATTTTCGAAAGAGGGACAATGGTCTTATCCCAAAAGTGGATTTGTTTCAATGTCGGATATTTTTGGGTGAGAAACCATTTGTTCACCAGAGAAGCTGTAGTGCCAACAATGTCAAGGTATTGTAATTTTTCACGCTGCCAAGACTCACCAATAGCTTGTTTCAATGACTTTTTTGTGTATCTCCTGAAATGCCCAATTTCCTTGTCAAAAGGGCTATAGAGATAGGGTAGTGAGGGCACGAGAATAACCAGATACCCACCGGGTTTTAATAATGAATGCGCAACTCGTATTTCAGCTGCATCGTCTTCAATGTGTTCAATTACATCGATGTACAAGAGCGTATCATACTTTTCCGGCTGATTCAAATCGCCGGAATAACCATTGACAATATCCACCCTTTTCATCAATTCAGTTGATACATGGTTGGGAATGTCAGCAGTCAGTTGTTTATCGGGTTCCAGGCATACCCATGTATTAATGCGTTCTGAAGATTCCAATAGATAAGTTGTATTGGCTCCGATTCCTGCACCTACTTCCAATATATTCTTCCCTAAATAGGGAATCACCTTATCACCCCAATATTTTTTCCAATTCTTAGCGTGTTTGAACAATTCAAGTTCATTGCCTATGTAGGAGTCACTTGCAGACATGCGTCCGAAGGTATAAAAGATAGTGACATAAAGCGTAGGCTGGTTGTTTAATGTCCTATATTTATCGCCACTTTTTGAAGAAGGATATGAAAAAAACAATGTTAGTATTAATGGTGTTTTTGATGGCGGCATGCCAACCTTCACTTAATTACTTGACTTCTGAAGATATTCTTGCTAAAAAGGATCAATCCTTTAATTCATTTATCAAAGGTCAAATTGTTGATGTACAAGATGTTATGGGTGAATCATTTCCATGTAATGAACATGCCTGCTTTGGTAGAATAGCAATCCTTGAAATCGATAAAAAAGGAAAGAATTATCACGGTCAATATTTCAAAGGTGATACCTTAGATGTTTACTTCGAGTTGTCCATGTCACCGACTTCAAAGATTTTTCCGGAGTTGGTGAAACCGCTAAAGGGTTTGAAAAAAGGGAGTATCTTTCGGGCCGAATTGTTTGAGCAACCGGGTAGCGCAATTCCAAATCGTATACAACTTTACGCAGTTGAAAAATGAAAAGATTACTTAAAGTCGGGTTGTTTTTGATATTGGCAGCAGGCATTGTTTGGTTTCCAAAGAAGCCGTGTTGCGAATCAACATCTTGCGAAAAACCGGAACCCACACCGGAAGGAAGATTTGAATTTGAATTGATGCGATTGGCAGATCCTGCCACTGGTGAGATACCCGACAATATTCGTATGAGAGAATTGGCTTACGCATCTAAATTGCCTAAACGCGATCAAAATGCTAAATCGGGTTCTCAGGACTTTGTGCACATTGGACCTTACAATGTAGGTGGTAGAACACGTGCATTGGCTATTGATGTTGCCAATACGTCCACCTATTTCGCTGGAGGTGTATCGGGAGGACTGTGGAAATCAACCAATGAAGGGGTTAGCTGGTACCGGGTAACAAAAAAGGAGGACCATGCTGCGGTTTCTTGTATAGCACAAGATGTGCGAAGCGGGAAAACCAATATATGGTATTACGGTTCAGGAGAGAGCATTGGAAATTCAGCCAGTAAAAGTTTTTCGGCGTACTACAGAGGTAGTGGCATGTATAAATCTACAGATGGAGGTGAAACCTGGACCGTACTTAGTGAGACATCAGGACCCGTCAATTCTGACTTTGACTGGGAATTTATTTATCGAATCGCTGTAGATCCAGTACGTCAAGACAGTGATATCATTTATGCTGCTATTAAAACGGGAATTGTCAGGAGTAATGACGGTGGTCAAACATGGAGACATTCCCTGGAGGTAACACCTGATGCCAATTTTACCGAAGTGAAAATTACATCAACCGGGATTCTATATGCTACTGTTTCTTCCGATGCGCAAACTGGACAAGGTTTTTGGCGTTCCACAGACGGGTTTAACTGGACCAATATTCGACCATCTAACTACCCTGGTTCCTTTCAACGAACATTAATGGATATTCCTTCCAGTAATGAAGATTTGGTATTTTATTTTGGTGGAACAAATGGTGCCGGCGCAAATGGCTATAGTTTATGGAAATATGAGTACTTAAGTGGTAATGGTGCTGGTTCTGGAGGAAATTGGACCAACCTGACTCCTCAAATACCAGATACCAACATCAACATTTTTAACGGGTATTGTATGGTCATAAAAGTAAAACCCGATGATCCCGATGTAATTTTTATCGGTGGTAATAATTTGTATCGTTCCACCACAGGTTTTAGGGATACCATAAATAATTTTCAGGTAGGAGGGAACAGCGTTTATGGAGATACCACTTTTCATAATCGCTCTGGCAGACAACATGCGGATCAACAAAATATGGTCTTTCATCCAACCGATCCGGACATATTGCTTTCTTCCACAGACGGAGGTGTGCATAGAACATTGAATCCGGCAGGAACGGTTATCAATTGGGAATCGTTAAACAACGGTTACGTAACTTCTCAGTTTTATGGCATAGCCTTGGATCATGGTACAGAAGGAAGTGAAGTAGTGATTGGTGGATTACAGGATCAGGGAACGTATTGGACCAATTCACATGTACCTGTTGTGGACTGGGTGTCTGTTCGAGGTGCGGATGGTGCACACGTGGCAGTTGAAGATGGTGGAGGTGCGTATTATGTGAGCACCCAATATGCCAATATTCGAAGAATGATATTTGATAGTGTGGGTGGAAGAATTTCTTCAAAAAAGGTAATGCCTCCTTCTTTACCTACTGGAAGTGGATCTGAATTGCTATTCGTACATCCATTCACCTTAGATCCGGTAGACAATACCATTATGTATCTTCCTTACGATGGTGATGTTTGGAGGAATACAGACCTACCTGCTGCCGATTCAGGTGACTTGTCCACCTGGAGAGAAATATCCACGGGTGGAGGATTAATTACGGCTATTGCAGCCAGTGAAAGTGAACAAGGGGTTGTGTATTATGGAACAAGTAATAGAAGAATTTACCGACTGGATAATGCACATACGGCCAATCAGGTTGCGGAAAAATTAATTTCCGGTGACATCACTGTTGGATCATACACAAGTTGTGTGGCTATCGATCCTAATGATGCCGATAAAGTCATTGTTGTGTATTCCAATTACAATACCATTAGTTTGTGGTATACAGAAGATGCCGGTGACAATTGGAAGCCCATTGAAGGAAATTTACGTGGAAATGCCGATCCAAGTTTACCCGATCAATTTTATTACATCAGCGATGGGCCTTCGGTTAGGTGGGCAGAAATCATACCTACATCAACCGGAAACCGATATTTTTTGGGGACAAGTGTTGGTGTCTTTTCCACCAATCTTCTTCAGGGAGACAGCACCATATGGGTTCAGGAAGGTGCAGAAACCATCGGCAATGTTGTGGTGGACATGTTAGATTATCGACATAGTGATCAAATGATGATTGCCGGAACTCATGGCAATGGGATTTATGCAACCAATGTGATCAAGAATTTTTTATCAGATGAAATTAATGTTGACGAACCTGAATTGGATTGGTCAGTATTTCCAAATCCTACTTTTCAGTACGTAAACGTGACTTTTGATTTACCAAAACAAAGTTTGATGGAGGTTTCTATCCTAAATGGACATGGAAAACTTATGCAACACCTTCCTGGCAGGATCAGTTCCTCAGGGGTTCAAACCATGACCCTTGACTTATTTGGTTATCCTGCTGGAATATACTACATCAGCATTTTATCCGATGGTCATCGATATCTAAAAAAGGTGATCAAGCACTAATGCATTTCACGCACCAGATGGTGACAAATAATTCCATTTAAGCAAAAGAATCAGACGCAATTGACAATGCAATGATTGTCCTTTTTTTGCTTGCACTAAAGCAATGATATTTTTACTTTCATGCATCAAACATTGTTAAAACAATCATGAACCGTATGGACCGCCTGCTCTCTTCTGTAACGGTGTTGCAGTCGAGAAAATATACTTCGCTGGAATATTTGGCCGATCTGTATGATGTTAGTGAACGAACCGTTTATCGTGATTTGAAATCCCTGGGAGAAATTGGCATTCCCATAGGATTTGAACCCAATAGAGGTTATTTTTTGGTGGACGGATATTTCATGGCCCCTTCTTCATTTTCAAAAGAAGAAGCCAATGCGTTGTTGTTGGTAGAACCGCTGGCACATAAATTTACGGATGATGCTTCTGGAAAATTTTTTCAAAGTGCTATGGTGAAAATTAAGGCTACGTTAAAGCCGCCTTTGAAAGCACAAATCTCAGAACTTCAAGAACGAATTAAAATCTATACCCCACCTCAGGAAACCGAATCAAATCGGTATTTGATGGATATTCAACAAGCCATTACATTTCATAAACAGTTGAAAATTAAATACACCAACAACCAGGGAATTCAATCAGAACGAATCATTGAGCCTATTGGCTTAACCTATTATGGACAGGATTGGCATGTAATAGGGTGGTGTTGGAACCGCAATGCTTACCGTGATTTCAAAACCACTCATATAGCTGATTTGAGTGTATTGAAATCGGATTTTGAAAAGAAAGATCACAGTGATTTAAACGAATACATTCAACAATTGAATTGATCACTGACATAGGGTTGTCAGTAGGGGTTAGTTTCTTGCCGGAAACTAAACTCTAAATGATGAACAAAATATGCCAAAGTTGCAGCATGCCGTTGAAAAAAGATCCCAATCTTGGTGGAACAGAAGCGGATGGCAGTAAAAGTCTTTTGTATTGCAGTTATTGTTACGGAAATGGACAATTTTTACAACCAGACATTAGTGTTGATGAAATGATTTCCTTCGTAAAGAACAAATTAAAAGAAATGGGATTCCCTGGATTTTTGGCCGGATTCATGGTAAGACGAATCAAAAATTTGAAAAGATGGACAGAGAGCAAATCTTAACTTGTCTTGCCAGTTCTCTTGATAGAAAGGATGAGCAACCAAATATCTCACTGGCAGAAAAATTGGTTGAATCGAAAGATGCTGAAGCAATTCAACATTTATTACACATCATTCATTCCGAAAAAACGGCATATAAAAATGATGCCATCAAGGTGATATATGAGGTAGGTGAACGAAATCCCGAGTTGATAGCTCCTGGTTTGCAAGAATTTTTGGAATTACTCCAACACAAAAATAATCGGTTGCAATGGGGAGCCATGACTGCCCTACAAACAATTACTTCCATCGTCCCTGGTCAGGTTTTTTCAAACTTGGTACTAATTGTCGATGCAGCAGATGGAGGGTCTGTCATCACAAGGGATCAAGCAATGAAAATTATGTTTCAATTGATGAAAATCAAAGAATATCAACATGATCTTTCGGCGTTAATATTTGAGCAATTTCGAAAATGTCCGACCAATCAATTGCCTATGTATGCAGAAGAATTTGCACTAATTATACCGAATGAATTCAAAGAAGAGTTTATTGGCACATTGAGAAAACGACTGGTTGAGATTGAAAAATTGTCGAAAATTAAACGGATTGAAAAGGTCATCAAAAAATGTTCTATAAATTAGTGACTTGAACCGCGGTTCATGATTGGTCATCTGCATTTATTACAAAACTTAATGGAAGCACATATATTTGTAACCTATGGGGATGACTGAAAGTGATACGCACGATCTTATTGAACTCATTCATTTTTTTAGCCGACATTGGAAAAGATTAGTAATTGTTGCAGGCATTGCATCAATTGCAGCATTCATTGTCACATTTCGTACACCTGAAAAATTTTCCTCGTCAGGGTTGGTCTATCCGCCTGCATTTAATTCTCCAAGTAAATTGGTGGATAACCCCAATTTTGGCTACTTGATTGAGGTAGACAGACTTATGCAAATTGCACAATCTGCACAGGTGAAGGAAGGGTTGTTTCAAAACCTACAGTTGGCCACTCATTATGGTATTGATACAGGTCATGTAAACTATCGTAGTCAGGTCGATAGACTGTTGCAACGAGACATTTCATTGGAACGAACAAAATTCATGTCTGTCAGAATAACGGCAACAACAACGGACCCTGAATTATCAGCCAGCATTGTCAATGAAGTAATACGATTAATAGGAGAAACCAGGGAAAAGATATTTAAAGACAATTTCAAGACGTCCTTGGAATTTTTGAGGGTGGAGTATGAAAACCAGAAAAAGCTGGTTTCTAACATGATGGATAGTCTTCACAACCTGAGAAATTTGAATAAGGTTGTTTCGTTGGATTTAAAATATCGTCAGCTAAAAGATCAGAAAGCTAAAGTTGATCAATTGCAGAAGAAATTGGCAGACATGCGATGGGAAAATCAGTTTTATGATTTGCCTTCTCACATGGATAAATTGAATCAGCAACTGCTGGCTTCCAGGCAAGATTTGCTAAATGCACAGGGAAAGTTGGAAATCCTTGATGATAGTTATAGCGCTTCTGATACAATTGTTATATCAAACAAAGCAAAAGAGCGTGGCGCGCAATTGCGTGTGAAAAGTATTGAAGAAGAATTAAAAAGATTGAGGGATATTTCAAAGCCTTATGCTTCATTGGTCGATCAGATTGAAAACGAGGTGACTTATTACCATAGAATAAAGCAAGATTACGAAAACACGGAATTTGCTTTTGAACCCCATATTCCCAGTCTGGCAATGGAGCAATTCAAACAGCGGTATGCCTTTGAGCAAAGTCAATTGGACGTGTTGAATTCAAGATTTGATTTGAATATTCAAAAGTTTGAACAGCCTCTACCTTCTATTTATGTGGTGGAATACGGTTATCCCAATTACACGAAGACTTCACCATCTTTGGTAAAAAATGTACTGATGACGGTAGTTCCTGTGCTGTTCCTGACCGTTGTACTCTTGATTATTTTGGAGAAACTTGGTAGTCAAAGGAGAACCACATGAAACCGATCAGGATTTCATTGAATTGGGTCTTATTGCCTGCCTTGTTGTTTTCTGTGTTCATAGCTTATGGAGTTGCAACGGAATCATATTTTCCTTCTAAAGTTGCCTTGGTATTTGGTTGTTCTGTTTTGATGACCTATTTGGGTATTTACTATCGACACCTATTGATATTGTCCTTGGCTTTTTTGGTTCCCATGTCCGTGCCTGTAGCATTTGGTGGAACCATGCTTTCATTGCCATCAGAGGGCCTCATGCTTTTGATATGTGGTGTAATGGTCTTATTGGTTTTTGCGAAAGATGTTTTGAATCGTCAAATCATGCAACATCCATTGACAGTATTGTTGTTTCTGCAAGTCGCATGGTTGGTAATTCCTACGTTGACCAGTGAAATTCCAGCAGTTTCTGCAAAGAGATGGATATTGCACACGGTATTTGTGCTGGTTTATTTTGTATTGTTTGCACACCTCTTTTCTACTGGACATCGAATCAAACGGTTCTACTTGCTTTATGTATTGGGTCTCATTATTCCTGTATTGGTAACCTTAAAAACCCATTACGGATATGGCTTTAGCAAAATGTCGGCCTATCTGGTCACGGGGCCATTTTTTGATGAACATACCATATATGCCACAACGTTGGCGTTTATTATTCCCTTTTTATGGATTGCCATTTTCCAATACAAGTCGATGGGAATTAAATACACATACCTGCCTGGATTGGTCGCATTGCTGGTACTAATGTCAGTTGCTTTGTTTTTTTCATACTCTCGTGCAGCTTGGCTAAGTGTTGCCGTGATGCTTTTGTTTTTTGGGTTTGTGAAAATGCGATTGTCGGGTGTAACCTTGATAATAATTACATGTGTGGTAACAACTGTATTTGCTTTGAATTGGGCTAATCTGGTGGAATACGTCCAAAGAAATGAAGCCGTAAGCTCAAAAGGAACGTTGTCTGGACACATTGAATCATTGGGAAATATTTCAACTGATGCTTCGAACACTGAACGCATTAATCGATGGTCCTGTGCATGGCGAATGTTTTTGGACAAACCAATAACGGGTTTTGGTCCGGGAACGTATCAATTTAAATATGGACCTTATCAATTGAATGGTGAAATAACACGAATTAGCACATTCATCGGGGATAAAGGTAATGCCCATTCAGATTACCTCATGTACCTTTCCGAAGCAGGAATTTTGGCTTTATTGCTTCATTTGGCCATTATTTTCACTACAATTAAGACCGGTATTCGTGTCATATACAATTCCATGAATCCAAAAGAAAAATGGTTGGCATATGCAGCGCTTTTAGGATTGGTTGGCTACTTTTTTCACGGATTGGTTAATTCTTTTCTAGATGCTGAAAAAGCCATGATTCTGATGTATGGCAGTATGGCAATTTTGGTGGCCATTGATAATAAACAACCCTCAGAAGGGGAAGGTTCTATTGTACCTGCAATTGATACAGATAATTGATTTCCAGCCAAAATTTCTTTTGTTCAATCAAATTAAATTGAATTCCATTTACGATTGCCTTTGATTGAATCAAATCCACATCACATCCTTCACTTACTACCATAATCACATGACTTGTTAAATGCGTGAATGGACTTATGCCAGCGAAAAGCCTATCGAAGTATTCATAGTTTTCTCCAGCATACCATGCCAATTCTGCGTTATTCGACGCTTCACCTTTGTAATAGGGTGGGTTGATAACGATATAATCAAAGACTTTGGGATCAAGGTTTTCAAATAAATCAGAAACCAAAAAATGAATGTCTACATTGTTTTGCGCTGCATTCTTTTGGGAATTATTCAATGCCTTTTCATTGATGTCCGTTGCGGTGACATGTGCACCTGCTTTGGCTGCCAGGATGCTTATCATTCCACTGCCGCAACCAATTTCCAGAAAGGACTTCCCTGATAAATCCTGCCGCTTCAAATAACTCCATAAATAATTTGAGCTAAAGAAAAGACCTGGATGAAAAACACCCGGTTCAATCATCAATCGTATTCCGTGTTTTTTGTAACGCCTTCTTTTTTGAAGGTATCGTTTGGTGATTGGAACCAGGAAAAATGACAGCAATCTTTTCATTCAGATTCCATATAAAATCCTTCGATTTCCGGTTGTCTGTATTTCAACCAGAATTTCTGCAAAATCTTGAGTTCATACGGAAAGCGATAAAGGTTGTATTTGTAACGGGGGGCTGTCAGACGTTGCATCAATCTTCGTTGTCGAGTGGTAAGTTTGTAGTCAGAGACAGTTGGGAAATAACCGTTCAATACAGTTTCAAACCCTTGAATTTTGTCTACCATTTTTGGTGTCAACCAAGGAGTCAACGGGTTTTTGCGCAAATCAAAATTTTCCCAGGAAGGGTTCAGCCAATCTTCCAATTTTTGAGGAAAATGAAACCCTGCCTCTTTGACTCGGTCAAACAATTCGGAGCCTTCTGTTGGCACTGGACTGTATAAGTAAATGATGATTTCTGTATTCGGATTTAACGATTTGATTTTGCGAATAAACTGAATATCACTTTCTATTTGTTCCATGACTTCAGCTTCTGACGCTCCAGGCATTCCCAGAACGAATGAATATTCAGGAATGATGTCGAATTCTTTCATTCGAACAGCAAAGGCTTCAATTTGCTCGGCTGTTTGAGTGCCGCCTTTATCCATCTGTTGTAAGATGTCGTCGTTACCTGATTCAGCGCCCAAAAAGATCATTCGACAACCTGCTTCACGCATCAATGCTAATGATTCATCACTGTATTTATTGATTGTGTCAATTCGTCCTTCTCCCCACCATTGAATATTATCGTTCATTACGAGCTTCGAAAATTCAACCGTTCGCTTTTGACTAACAAAGAAATTATTGTCATGAAATTCAACTGCGTCTATTCCATAATTCGCTTTCAAAAAGGAAACATCTTTGTAAATATTGGCCGCTGATTTTCCTTTCCATCGTGAGTTATAAATGGGTACTACGGCACAAAAGGAACAAGTAAATGGACATCCGAAACTTGAATGATAGGCAGCAGTCCTGTTTCCCAAAAATGTTTTCTTTAGATAACCTTCGGCGCTATAAGTATCAAACAACTTTGTATATGGATAGGCCGGAAGTTTATCTTGATCGAGCAATTCATTTTTAACAGTTTTAACCACCTGATCATTTTTCTTAAAGATCAAATTGCGAATCAGTGAGTGATCTTGATTGGATTCTAATGCATGGAGTAATTCTGGAAATGCAATGTCACCAGGCCCATCAATGATAAAATCAACAAATCCGGAATCCATGATGGATTTGTATTGATTGGAAGCAAAATACCCTCCCCAAATGGTAGTTATGTCTGGGTAATGCTCCCTGATGTATTTGGTAAAAGGAATGGCCTGTTTCAATTGAGGACCAGGCATTACTGTGCTGGCGAAATACTTAACAGCCCCGGTCCTTATATATTTTTTAATGGTTTCAAGTGGCTCAGATTCTCTGTTGCCATCAACGAAAACATAGTTGAACTGCCCATCAATGCTTGCTGCTATTTGCAATATGGAATTTGGAATGCGGTAGCCGTTCCTTGCACTCCAGGGGTTAAAAATAATTATTAAGGGCTGTTCGTTCATAAATCGAAGTTAAACAGAATAGCTGTACATACATATTGTTCTTACTTTAACCTCGTATTTCTGTAATGCATGACCATTAAATTTATCTTTTCTTATGCTCGCTCGGGAGGCACATTGCTAGCGAGGTGCATTGATGCAATGCCTGATACCATTGTATTATCGGAAGTACATCCCATTTACCAAATCAATGGTTCCATCAAAGAGCAGGTTAAAAAAAGATACCACATTGAATTGTTGTCAGAAGGATATGAGGCCAATGTTTCAGAATTGTATGCATTGTGTAAGGAAAAGAACTGGCAATTGATTATTCGTGATTGGACATTCATTGACTTTACACCTCATGCCATCAATAAATTTGAACCGTCCTATTCATTCACGGCTTATAAGTTGTTGGCAAAACAATTTGATTTAAATGCCATTTCTTTTGTTCGAAATCCAATTGACATATGGATTTCAAGAAATTGTCCGAAGGGATTTTTCGAAGTATACAGAAAATATGTTAAGAAGTTGATTGATAAGAAGATATCAATTTTTAAGTACGAAGAATTTTGTGAAGGTCATCAAAAAATAATGCCCGAAATTTGTGATGAATTAAATCTCACTTTTCATCCATCGTATGTGCAATTTTCGGGTGTGACTAACATGCCAGGGGACGATGGAAGTCATCCTGATTCCAGAGGACGACAGACCATGACAATTTCAACATTCCCGCGAAGACACATCTCTCAGAATCAATTGCGATTTCTGGAGAGAAACCAAAAATTAATTCAAAGCAATGAAGCCTTGAATTATTCATCCAATTATCACGATGTGCCAATAGAATTAACAACAGGATTGCACAGATTCATCAAAAAATGCAAATCCATTTTTGTAAGACGGCCTGTTGATGCCTATTAAGTTATGGAATTAGATTTGGTTCGTAAGTGGAAGACTCCCTGGCATCATCTGGGGTGCGCAAAGATTGAAAAGGCATATATTGACGAATGTCATTTCGATAATACAATTCACCTAAAAAGGGAAATTCGTGATGTTGATGCGTGGGAATTCCAGCCACCAAATTTTTAATGGACTCGAGACTCATATCCCATTCTTCGGACAATACTTCTATGCTGGGTTCCATGAAGCTGATATACATGATTTCCATTTGTTCATGATCAGATTCGAAAGCAAAATCAAGTGACGATGATAATCCGGTTCTATAGGCAGATAAGGTAGTCATTCGTTGCTCTATTAGTTCCGCGAATTCACTTCCGTTCATGTATCCGGGAATGCTGTCTGTATCATTAAAGGAAGGAAGTAAATGTGTTTCATGGCACCACAAACATTTTGCAGGTCTTCCTGAAATGCTCAGAATCGTATCGGCCGCTGGAATTAAATTTCCCAACTCATTGTAGATGGCAAAACGCAATTGTCCGTTTTTCATGACATCAATTACTTCAAATTCTTTCTTTTCAAAAGTGCCAAGTTCAATGCTTCCTTTTCCTTCTTCTGCCTTGAACGCCAGAGCTTCCGCTTCATTCATCTTGCCTATATGAATCAATCGATCTCCGGTTGAAATAGCCGACGGGACAATGGCCGCTTTGAGATCCATGTATTCAAACTGATTGTCGAACGCTTCAAGTGTCTCCGGTACCCCTGTGATTTTATAATAGTGATTGGAACTATTGATGGTAAGGACAATAAATCGTCCCATGGTAAACGAATCAAATCGTTCATATTCTTCGGTAGATTTCAGATGCGTGACTAAGTCGTGCCAAGCTTCAAGGGCTTCTGATGAAAATCCAAGCAATTCAAAATTGATCAATACAAGATTGCTGGATTGAACAATCATGGCTTCTTGTTCATGTTCTATAGGGAGCTCAGCGCCTAAAAAACTCAAGCTCCATTTCAAGCCCGTTATGGCATCATCCAACGTTTCTCCTGTATATGATGGAACCCATCTCAGTTGAATAGTAAGCTCCTCATTTTCACACATTTCTTCCTCTTTCTTACAGCCAAAAGAAACCAGCATCAATACGAAAAGCAAATATGAAATTGACCTATTCACCGCAATTTAAGTTTACGAAGGGTATAGAATCCATGTCCTCTCCGGTAATCGGAAAGGTAATATACAAATCCATCTTTCGACAGTTTGGGTTTGGCCTTTTGATCCAATCCATACGTCAGTTGTCTGCCTTCAAAATAGATCTGGTTATCATCAATTACGAGATTTTGATTATGCTCAAATTGGGCATGCACTTCAAGCGACTTGTATTCAATTCCGTGTTCTCCAAGAATTGAAATAGCTAGTTTGTTGTCTTTTACATCAAAATCAGTGACTACTGCATAATCTGAATTCAGGACATATTCTGCTTTATCTGAAGTGGAATTGGTCAGAAAGGCTGGAATCAAAAACAGTACGCAACCTAAGCCAATTGTGAATAATGCGCTTTTGGAAAGATGTTTATATGTGATTACGATAAAAATAACCAACATGAAATACAATCTGGGAAACTGGAAAATGACTGGCCAATCAGCTGTCCATCGAATTGGAATATTTATGGCCAAAAAGAGCAAGCTCCCCAAAAGAAAGTGAAATGAAATAGGGTGTTTCGTTGTCAAAAAAGCAAACAATAAAGGAGCGGCCAACAACATAGAATATGTACTTCCTGAAGGTGAGAGCAATAAACCAAGAACCAACCACAAACTGAAATCCTGAAAGTAATTGTGAACAGATTTGCGCGTCACGAAAACGGCAATACCCAATAGTATCCCAAGCAATATTGCTTTTGCAAAGGGTACCATGAATTCCATCATGGCAAGAGGTGTAGGATTTGACAACTCATCAAAAACAAATAGATGATTCAACCAACTCACTGGAGATTGAAAATATTGATTGAAGGCGGTATTGATGAATCCGAAATTGGCTTTAGACAGAATAGTGTTAATATAGAAGTTCCAAAGTTCTATGCCGGTCAACCAAACAAAAAATAAGGCCATCATGGCAGTTACCAAAAATGTTCTCCATATGGTTTTCCATTCTCCTTTACTCCACAAAAATCCAAATATGATAATGGGAAAGAATTTTAATGCGATTGCCAAACTCCATAGGAACGCAGCCGACCACAAGTGATTGTTTCGGAATTGATAAAAACCTTCCACCAATAGGAACAATAAAAAAAGATACAATTGACCGAATAAAATTTCATAATAGAATGCGGAGATACAAACCAACAATGCAACTGTCCAGGAATTCCAAGAGGCTGAGCTGATTTGTTGCATTCGTTTAAATGCCAATATTCCCACGATGGAGTTCAATACAACCCAAACCATTTTGGCAGTCAATGGGGACAACCAGGTAAAGGGAATGAAAAAATAAAAAGTTGAAGGAGGGGAAGGGGAGTAGCTCGCAAAGATGGTGACATCAAAATGATCATGTATCCATTGATTAAATGAAGCTGGCTTGAACAATTCTGCTCCTAAAAAATCTTGGGACCAATTAACTGCCGCAAAATAATAATTACCGAAATCATGAATCTTAAAATTTGAGACTTGGAACAACCCCCAGCATATCAAGATAAGCATGAACATAATGGGTAAATGTTGCTTGTTGAAACGCATTATTTTCGGTTTAACAACATACCGGCCCTTGCCATTCCTGATTTCAAACCAAATTTCCAGCGATCCAAACGAAATGGGGAAGCGCTATTTTTCACCTGGTGTAATTTCACCTCATTGACGACATATCGTACCGCAAAATCGTAATACTTTCGAGGATAGGTTCGTTTGAAATCTCTGTCTCTATCTGTGGTTTTCGACCAATCTAACTTTTTGGTTTGCATGGATTTCACTTCATTGAATAGTCCAGTTCCTTTGATAGGGTAGGTAATGGTTATGGTAAAATGATCAGGATTGGACGCTTTCAAATGATGAACTGTTTCTTTGATGTCCAACTCGTCTTCACCCGGATATCCCAACATGATGAATGTACCTGATTCAATCCCATATTGATTGGCCAATTGAATCATATTTCTCACCTGATGAACGTCTACCCGGCGATCCATTTTATCTATGATGTTCTGCGACCCGCTTTCTGCACCTATCCAAATTCGGAAACATCCGGCTTCTTTTAACATTTGCATGACTTCCTCATTCAATCTATCTGCTCGTGTAATGCATTCAAAAGGAATGGTGAATTGATGTTGCTGTAGTTCATGCAAAAGTTCTTTCAGCCAAACATGACTTACGGTAAAGACATCATCCACAAACCAAATGGTGTCTGGGTTGTAAAGCGCTTTTAATTCTTTCAATTCTTGCACAACTGCCGCGGGTTTCCTTCGGCGATAGCTTTGTCCGTATACAGCGGTGCTGCACCATTGGCAAGTGTATGGACAACCTCGTTGTGTGCTCACAGAAAGAGCACTTTGACCATGGTGTTTTTTCCAGGTATCCAGATACGCCTGCAAATTAATTTTAGATCTATTTGGTATAGGTAAATCATCGATTTGCTTAATTTTTGTTCTTGGTTTGTTCGTGACAATTTGCCCATTTTCACCCTTGAATGCCAGACCGTTTATTTCGCAAAAGTCTTCTGAACCCGATTGAAGTTCTTTTACCAATTCCAGCGTAGTTTCTTCTCCTTCTCCAATGATTAAAAAATCTGCTCCACAATTGAGATAATCTTCAATGTTATATGTGATATCTGGACCTCCCAGAATTATTTTTGTTTGATTTAGTTGTGCATTTTGTTTGATGAAATTGATCCATTTGAGCACATTTAATTTGGTCATCAGGTTGGTATAAAATGCAACCACAGATGGTTGATTATCCGTTAAATAAGATGCAAATTTTTCAGATGTGGAAAACGTTGAATCAAACACCTCATGCTCCACACCGTGTGCTTCGAGATAAGCTGAAATATAAAGGATTCCCAGGGGTGGATAAGGACGCATAATTTCTTGCTCCTTGATGTCCTCATTCAGGTAATATCCATGTGTCAGCAGCAAGTTCATTTCAATCGTATTTGCATTAAATAATGATCTGAAAATGAAGAGAGCATCTTGATTCTACCAGTCATGTGTTCAAGTTGTTCCAAAAAGCGCAGTGCCTTTTTTCGGTTTCTGAAGAACGATTCAAAATTAGATGGCGGAATCCAGAATCCAATGGGTCTGCAATCAAAGCTAAAATTTCTGAAATGCGCTCTTCTTTTGAAAAAGGCAGGGTTGTAATACCATGTTGATTGAAATTCATCATTCACTTTAACCATCACGGGGTCATTCGTAGCTCTTCTGAAAGCCTTTCCAAATTTAAAACGCAGCAAGAAGCTCGAAATCTCAAATAGACAATATTTTGGCATAATGATTGCCACAAATTTGCCATTAGGTTTTAATATATCAGGTAATTGATTGAGCAATTTTCCAATATCCTGAGGAGAGAGACAATTAAGTCCTCCGAAATTGGAAAATACCATGTCAAATTTTTTACCATTAGCGACTTCTATGATCTCCTGAATAGAGGCTGTTTGGCAATGTACCAATTCTTGTTTTTGGTTTCTTACTATTTTATCTGTGGCAATTGAAATCATTTCGGAAGAAATATCGGTGGCCAAAACACGATTCCCGTGATTCGCAAAATGAAGGGCGTCTTCACCGGTTCCACAATTTAATTCCAAAATTTCTAGATGCTCGGCATTCAACCATTCATCCATATGTTTCCACACTCGTTGGCGTTGGATTTTACCAATGGCAGAATGTGTAAAGTCTGCATCATACGATGCCGCCATGGTATCAAATGCAGCATCGGTCATGTTATTTTTCCAATTGTTTTAGTTGAAAATGGCTGATAAGTAACGAAGGTGTGTAATAAAAGATTCCCAAAACCACCGATCGAATCGTACGAAAAGATAAATTGCTCCTTGCGGTAAATAGACCTTTCAGGAACTCCATACCTTGTCTTTTTCGAAAATATTTGTGAATGTGACGGTGCAGTTTTTTGTAATACTTTCTGGAATATTCATGTTGAAACATCAAATCTAAATCGTCTGAATCTGTCCAGTTGGCTTTTTCCTTCAAATCGCTTTTGACATTTTCGTAGAATTTGGTTCCTGGCAGAGGGTAGGAAACAGAAACACCAATGTCATATGGCATCAAATCAGCTAGCATCTGCTTGGTCAGTTGAATATCTTGTTGGGTTTCTCCAGGATAACCCAATTGCAGAAAGAAACAGGTTTTTACATTTTTACTTTTCAGCAATCGTGTAGCTTCATATATCTGTTCAATTTTGGTGCCTTTATCCATGGCATCAAGAATTTTTTGCGATCCTGATTCAGCTCCAATCCAAACTTCATCTAACCCACTTTCACAAAGTGCGTCTATGGTATCTTCGTACAATAATAAATCGGCACGAGATTGAATTTTATAGGGAATCCTGAGGTTTTGCTCTTTCAATAAATCATTGAATTGTTGCACCCAGCCTGGTTTCAAGCCGAAAATATCATCACACATCCAAATGTGATCTATGGATGAAAGCGATGACAAATAACTTAGTTCCTTTACAACATGCTCAGGACTTCTTGAATTGTATCGGTTTCCATAAATAGGTTTAGCGCACCAATTGCACTTAAATGGACAACCTCTGGTGGTGGCCATATTAATGGAAAAGTACCCATGATTATCCCGCCAAATCTTCTCGTATGCCTTGATGTCAACCAGATCCCATGCAGGAAGTGGTAGGGCATCTAAATCCCGCATCACCGGACGACTTGCCGTTTTCGTGACTTTTCCATCCAACACAAAAGCAATTCCTGGAATGTTATTCCAAGATTCTCTATCATCATTTAAGGATTGTATCAGTTGTTCCAAGGTTTGTTCACCCTCACCAATGATCACAGCATCAGCACCCCTTTGCAAGTATTTTTCGTAATGATCTGTAGAATCAGAACTCGATACAATGACTGGTATGTTGTGCAGTTTTCCGAACTGAATCATATCAAATGCAGCTTCCCGCATTTTGGTCAGGCACATTTTTGTGAGGTAGTTAAATCCATCGTCGTACAAAACCAATGCTTCGGCTTTAGAACTTTCCAATTCGTCATTTAAACCATCCGGGGAATCCAACAAAGCCGTGTCAAATAAACTTACCTGATGATTGGCCTCACGCAGACAAGCTGCAGCCTGAATTGTAGCCAATGGGGGATAGGGTTGCTTGTTATTCCATTGTTTAGGATCAAACTGGTAGAAGTATGAATGAGAGAATAGAATATTCATAATACTACGATAAGGATATACCCTTCGATTTTTCGAAGTCAAGAATTTTACTTTCAAAACTACTCATCACCTTATGCTGAAAATCATTCGGATGATGTTTGGAAACATGTTCACTGGATTTCATAGCCTTATTAAATTTTTCAGGGCTGAAGTGCTTAAATTTCTTTTTCCATATTTGAACGAAAAAATTCATCATTTTTTCGTTCAAATAATCTCCCATTTGTCCTTTGCAAATCCATTCAACCCAATTTTTGAAACGCAAGGTTCTTGATTCATTTTGATTGAGTATTTCTTTTTTTGGGAATGACGGTCTAAATTGATCTGTCCATAAATTGGCATCCATAAATGCTTCACACATTTCCACTCCGGCCGCGGGAATTAGGGTGACCAATTCAGTAGCGGTGTAAAGATTCTTTTCATCAATTTCCAGGTTTTCTTCATCTATGAAATAATTCAAGCAGAAGTACCGATATGAATTGAGTAGGAAGATTTTTTTGTAGATGATGAGTAATGCTCTGCACAGCCAAAGTCGATTTTTCTGAGTGAGGATAAAGAAATCGATGTCTCCATCTTCCTCAACACAATCTTTGGACAACGAACCGCTAATAAAAACACCTCTTACAAATGGAAACGAATAAATGAGTCGAGCTTTTTTACGAGCGATGTCAATGTATTTGTCTACATTTTTATTGCGCAACAACCTTTTTGCAAGAAGGGGTTTTGCCTCAGAAATGGAATAATACCCATCCAAGACGTTAATGTATCCTTGATCCACCAATGTGTTAAGAATAGCACTCAGCTTTTCTTCTGAGATGGGCTTATCCAACATATAATCTTGGATCTCACTCTTTTTGAGTGGGTATAAAAAAACGTCTGAGTAGAGCAATGTCTTAATGACACATTTTGTCTCTACGTCAAGTTTAGAATCTGAAATTACGTGTGAATGAGTAATGATGTACCGATAAGCGTTAGTTAGGTTAAACTTGAATTAGTTAATCTCAAATATAACCAAATTGGATGAAAAAGTTATATCCATTTTTCACACGTAATTCTCTAAAAAAGAAGATTCTTAATTCATGAATTGTAGAGAATATTGGATGTAAATAATTGTATTTGAATGGAATAGAATTGTTGCTGAATTAGGAATTGTCATTCGTTTTTATTATATTGAATACAATCCATGATAATGAAAAAGGCCTTCCATTTTGCTATATTAATCGCATTCGGTGTATTGTCAGCTTCTTCTCAGCAGCTTCAGAATACATTATGGAAAGGATATTGGAAACCTACTCAAGACAGTTTACTGATAGATTCCAAAGTGGATAGTGCCTATGTAAATTCGTTAACCGGATTTAACCTTGCTTCATCAAGGTATTGGGAAGTCCAGGATACATTTTATATGGTTGATGCTTATGGACCTATATCATGTCCGTCTACGGATACCGGAATGTATCTTTTTCAAATCATCAATGATTCCCTATTTTTTTATTTAATTAATGATCCGTGCGCCAGTCGTTCTTCTGGATTGGATAGTATGGGTTTAAAAAAACAAACCACACTTTCAGTTCAGTCGTTTGAAGATGACCTGGCAATCTATTATCCCAATCCGGTTGTCGATGACTTATATCTTCAGTTCAATCGAACAACCAACCAATTGCAAATCAGAATTTTTGATGTCAATGGAAAATTGGTGGAACAACAACAAACTGGTTTGGTAGGTCGAATGAGTTTATCATTTTCGAATTATCAAGTAGGTATATATTTTGTTGAGCTTTCTGACGGTGAGCAACAACAAATGATTAAGATTCAAAAAATCAGAAATCCTTAAATTTTCAATTGCAAGGTAGTGTAGAAATTTCGGGTTGGAGAAGGAATTATTCCTGGACCCGGATATCCGCTTGCCCTTCTTGTAAAGTAAGAGGAGTTCATCACATTATTGATGCCAAATACCAGCGTAAATTTTCCTTTGCTTCCTTGAATTGACCAATCAACTACTTCATATGAAGGGATGATGCCATTTACTGCATTTGATGTGAATTCCGCGTTGGTAGCATCGGTAAAATGAGAACCAGTATAAGCATATTGAAGGGAGGATTGTATGTCCTTATATTTCCACATCAGACCTGTCTTGAGAATAATTTCAGGAACCAACTCTACGTCATTTCCATCATAAGCACTAATGTCGCTATTGACATAAGTGGCATGCATCCATGAGAAGTTGTTAAATACACTGAAATGGTGTTTGTCTGTAGATAAACCAAACAGTTCATTGATTCCCACCTGAAAGAACGTTTCAACACCAATGTTTCTTGAATCCGAAACATTGGTTCGGTAACGATAAGTAGTAAACAAATTGCTATCGGTCATTAAAACTTCGCCAATTCGATCTTTATAGGAAATCATAAATAAACTGAAGTCATAATTAAAAAGGTCTTTATGATTCCCCCGGAAGCCTATATCTAAACTGAAACCTTTTTCATCTTGCAGGTTGGTGTCAACGTCAAAGTTAGGATTGACTACACGCATGTCATTGAAATTAATAGAGCGGTAGTTCTGGGAAATATTGCCATATACTTCCAGCGAAGGATTGAACTTGTAACTTGATCCAATACCTCCCAATACAAAGGATCTTTCATTGTTTCGATGATCGTCAACAGAGGATTGGTAGATAACATTTCCTGCCAAATCGTAATTGGCTATGTTATAATAGCCTTCTGCGGCTGTTTTGATATATTCAAAACGCATTCCAGGTGTGATGCTGAATTTTGGACTAAAATGGAAAATATGTTCTGCAAAAACCGCCACATTTTCACTTGGGAAGTCGTAGTCAGAGTATTCTGGATTGTCTTCATTTAGGAATTCGAAATCAGGTCCTGAACCATTGTTTGCCTTACCTTGTTTACGTTCGGTATGCCCTTTATAATAACGAGCACCAATCAGAAAGACTGCCCGTTCTTTAAACAACAAGTATTCTTGTAAAAAACGCACTTCAGAGCCATAATTTCTATATCGATCATACAGCAAATCCCTGTCTTCAAAAGGATCTGCTCTAGAAGCTGGTCCTGTGTATCCCAACGCATCACGACCAGCAATCAAACCGAAGTTCTTCCATTCAATTTTGGCATGATCGGTTATGTGGTATTGCATTATCAAGGCAGCCATATTCCAATTTACCTTAAACCAATTTCTTGTTCGGAATGATTGACTTGCATCTTGTTCAAACATGGCATCGGTCAATCCGCCAGGTTGTTGATTTAAGTAGTTCATATGCGTAAGATCCAATTGCATTGACAATCTGCGATTGATCTGGTATGTGATGGAAGAAAAGGCATTGTGCACCTCAAATGACGAATTGGGACGCCAGCCATCACCTTGCTTATAATTGTAATAGGTGTAATAATTGAGCTTTCCTTTTTGACCTCCAAGGCTGTTGAACGAATTAAACAACCCAAAAGATCCAACCGTTTGTCGAGATAAGATTTCTATTGGTTTTTTGGTGTTTCCTCTTTTCATTTTAAAGTTGAGCAATCCGCCGAATTGGGTGCCGTATTGCAAAGAAGCCGCCCCTCTGACTATTTCGATTTGCTCAATGGCTTCTGTTGGAGGTGCATAGTAACTTTCAGGATAACCCAGGGCATCAGCACTGATATCATACCCGTTTTGTCTGGTGTTGAAATTGGAAACACGACTCGGATTTAATCCGCGACCGCCTATACCCAGCTGAATGCCCGCATCATCGCTTTCCCAAATATTCAGTCCCGGCACCTTCGCATAAATTTCTCTACTGTTGTTTGTGGCTAGGTTACCTTGCATGTCTTCCATTCGAATCACTTCATTTTTCTTGGCAGCGTAAATATTGAATCCATCTACTTGTTTCAATCTTGTTATTCCGAAATCATTATCTTTTTCTGCCTCAATGATGATTTCATTGAGATCTTGCCTCAACATTTCAACTTTAATCTGAAGATTCACATCTGTAGAATCTACATTCACCAAAAGAAGCTGTGTTTTGCATCCTTCGCAAAATACGCGCAATGTGTATGTTCCTTTTTCAATATCTTCAAAATGGAATTTTCCGTTCAAATTGGAGGTAACAAAAACATTTAATTCGTTAATGGTCACCACTGCCTCAGGAATGGAGCGCATATCATCATGAAAAATGAGTTCCCCGGAAATTTTTTGCTGAGCATGGGCGGTTAATCCAAAGACAAACAATCCAAGGAGAAGCGCAATTCGAAAGATATTTAGGCATTTAATCATACCGAATAATCCAATTTTTTTGATTGATGATATTGTCTTTTACCTGTGCAATATCCACTGTGGGGTCAATGAGCATTTTACTGGGTCTTCCATTTAAAGTGACCATGCTATTGACATACACCTCTGGTTTATCAATCCCTTTGTTTTGCATGTCCTTGACAATGTATTGTGCGAATTGCTGAATCATATCCGGTTGATAGGACATCATTTTTTCTTGATTCGATGTGAGGTAATCGTAATTGTTGATTTCGAATGTTCGGTTTGAGCTCTTGTCCTTAACTGTGAACGTTGCATATCCACCTTTTTCAACCAACATTACCCGCCATGAGAAACGATATCCTTGTTCATGCCAAAAGAGATTACCATCATACCATGCGTGTCGAAAAGGCAGAACCAATTGAAAGGCAAAATGTATGGCAAAAACAACCAAGATGAGTTTTCCTGCCAATGAAGGACTTGTGGTACTCTTGAAATCTCCTCCTTTGATTTTGGAGAATTTTTCAAGGATTTTTTGATGCCATTTCGTTGGGAAGAAAATTAAAGTACTGCCTATCATGATAAATGGAAACATTCCAATGGGGAACAACATCCATGTAAGTAGATGGAACACTATGACCATTCCATAAGCCAACGGCCTCGTTTTTTTAATTAGCAGTAAGAAGGGGATAGAAAGATCATACAATGCACCCATCCAGCTGAAGAAATAGGCAACCCAAATCTCTTCCATGAAAGAACCAATGATGGGTAAATCACTTTTAGCTGGAAGCCAGATTTTTAAAGGTAATGCTTCAAATAACCAATCTGCGTTTAGCTTAGCCCACCCCGCAAAAAAATACACCAAACCCAATTGCAATCGAATGGCGCTAATCATCCATCTTGGAACATCAACAGTTGGTTGAGTATTCTTTAATCGAATATCCAACGAAAAGTTTTTGTGAGCAGGTTGGAATATCATTAAAAAACATACGATACTAATGAAATAGTAGTGGTTCAGATAATTGGTTTTATCGATTAATTCAACATAGGTAAACACTAAGAAGGCAGAAACAATGGAGATTCTATAAAACAAACCCAGAGCAACAAATAGAAAGGAAAGTGCCATGATTGAAAAAAGCACATACATCCCAACGGCTCCTAATGGTTGAATCCAATCCCAACCAAAAAATGGGAAATACACCTTAGGCAGCACATATTGCTCGGTAACCCACCCATTGATCATAAATCTTAGAATACTGCAAAACATTAATGCACCAAAAACGATGCGAAATGTAACCAGAGGTGCAATCGATTTATTTTTCAATAAATAATTGCTTTTGAATATGCTCAAATCAATCCCCATCGTTATCCTGATATGTTATCAATATTCCCATTCTGGATGGCATATCCACCTTGAGTAAAATCACCATTTTTTGCATTTCTTCATAACAACCTTCCAGATCTGATTTTCGATCAATGACCCTTACTTCCAATGGGTCTTCAACATTGCTCAGGCAACTATGAAGCATACTAAATTGGTTGCTAATGGATTGATGTAAATCTGAAGCACCAATGGCAATGAGGTAATCGTCCAACCCATCTCCATTGTTGTTTTCATTCCTTCCCAAATACAGGTTCTCCATGGCGGTCAGGTGTTCGTTTAGGAGAATCAATGAACGTTGAGCAAATAGTGACTCAACTTTATCAGGTAAGGCAATGCCCAATGAACGAATACCCAATGGGATACCAAGTTTTCCATCTCTAAAATACCTTTCGAAATGTTGATTGTAGCTATTAACCAATATGCCCAGGGCGCTTCCGACATCTGTTCCAGAGCTGTTTTGAAAAGTAGAAAGGTAATTTTCACCTTGAGCAGACCAATCCAAAATCACATGATCTAATTTGTCAATTAAAAAATCAATCAATTCATGTGTGTAGTGTTCTCGTTGTGATGCCAGTCCATGATTGAAATATGCATCTTGAAGTTCAGCAGTGGATTTTTCAAAAAACAAATAATCCAATGTAGGTAAACCAATTGCGTCAGACATGCCCAATTGATCAAATTGTGTATTTCCTTCTGAAATGGCTCGATTTATTTTAGATGTGTCGCATGGATAAGTATTAAATGCATTTCTCAACGCCACTTCAGCTGCCGGTCCAAATTCAAATGTGCTAACATATTGCCATTGAACATACGTATCCAGCAAGGCGTTGCGCAAGGCCAGTACATTAGTGCCAGCAGAATCTTGCATAAAATTTTCAAAGGTGTCATGCAATTCCTTTAGATCAGTTTTCAATAAGTCGTATTGCGGGACGATGATTTGAGAACTAATATGCTCAATTGTGGCAGCACGTTGACCAGCATAATCAGGAGATTCTTCCTTTGGATCTTCTTTACATGAAAGAACGATACTACCTATGGCAAATAAACAAATACTTAACTTTTTCATGTGTTTCATACGACAAAAGCCCTGCTCATGTAAAGAGCAAGGCTAGAGATAACGACAAAAAATAACTAGAGAAGATCTTTGACATCATTCAAACCGTACGTTTCAGCCAATAAATCTTTTGCGGTATTTAGACCTGTAGTGGTAGTTTCCCAAAAGTTGGTTCCAATATGTGTGTCCAAAATTTCATCAACCTGATCTGTGGTTAATTTTCGGTAATCAGAATGACCATATCGAAGCGCTTTCGAAAATGCGTAAGCTTCTGATAAAACATGCAGACGATCACCATCATCACTTTCAGCCAATGTTTCATTGATGTAATGAATGGCTGTAGCGGCAGCCACCAACTCCAATTCATTGTACAAGATTTCTACTTGCTCATCTTTTGTTGTGTGATCATTAGCGACAATAGCAGCACGAGCAGTTCTATACGCAGTCATGATTTTATCCACACTTCCAGTATGTTCATTCACTGTTGAGCTGTATTTTGCCCAATATCTTGGTGATTCAGATCCATCGTTTGTTGAGCTAAAATCTATGGCGCCACCATAGTATCCAAACGCTTCATCAAAATGATGCTCCAATGCGGTATAGTTCTTCCCATCTTCAAGATTGGTGTTGTCAATATCTGAACCTATTTTACCATCAGTTAAGTAGCTGTTGAAAATTTGGTTTAGGAATGTAGCGCCCATCAATCCTTTTTCAACCAATTGAGTGAATTCTCTTCCATTGGCATCTACCAATATGGTGCTGCCTTTACTGGCTCTTGTAATCAGACCAGCCTGACCATTACTGGCTGTTGCACCGGAAGTACTTGCTGCTGCAGCATCGCTGAACAATCCTTCGAAGTAGCTGATATCCGGATCGAAAGTTTTACTCTTTATTTGTTTGGTAGATGTGAATGAAAAGTGACCATTTCCGTTATCATTGGTATTTTCAAACATATCCAGCAATTGTTGCTCATCAATGGCATTTCCAGCATCGCCATTGGTCAATACGGCTTTAATTTCTGACAACTGGTTTAGTCTATCCGTTTGACCGCTATAAGAAACAGAAGAATTTCCATCCCGCATGAATTCATAAGTATCGGGAACTTCAAGCGTAGGTTGTGAGGGTGTAGGTTGTTCGTCTTCATCTTTTTTACAAGAAGAGATAAACATGAAAACTGCTGAAACGCAAGCTATAGTAGTGTATTTATTCATTTGCTTTAACATTTTGTGAGTGTTATTTAGAATCATTCTAAGTAACAGGGCAAAAGTATGTCGCAAACAAAAAATCGACAATACCTAGATGAGGGTATTATGATTGAAAATTTGATTTTCAGCCATGGATTTACTGCTACAATATTGCTCCAACATGTAGCTGTTGAGACGAGGCAAATGCGCAAAAAAAAAGCATCACTTTTCGGTGATGCTTTGAATTGGTTAAGTTGAATTTGAGTTACGCGGGAACTGCACCAATCTGACTCATAATGGCAAGTGGATTCATTTCCAAATATTCTTCTTTCACTTTGCCATCTACAATATGAAAGATATCTATAAATGAAAACTCAACTTCATTGCCCGTAGCAGCAATTCCTTCGAATTCTCCTACATGTTTACCTTTCCATCTTGCTCTAATGGCTATCCAATCTCCGTCTTCAATGGCGTGATCTACCAAGTGTTGTCCTTTTAGTGCAGATGTCATCATTTGCATCATTCCAATGTGTTCTTCTTTGTTTAAAGGAGCCGGAGCCATTGGGTTTTGAAACGTATGATCCGGATGACATAATTCCCTTATTTTTTCTGGATTCTCGTTGTCAATATTTTGATACCAAGCGGTAATTATTTCTTTGTGTTTCATGATCTTCGAATTAGAGTTTAGTATTGATCGAACGAAAGATCAAAAAAGGGACATCCATGTGAAATAAATAATCGGAATAGTTCGAATGCAATAAGTTCTAAATGTAGTAAGGACCATTGACTAAATGTAAAAATGAAGAGGACCATGAAATGGATTGGAATATGAATCCATTTGCACAGTCCTCCGCAGCTATGAACTAAAATAGTTCTATTTATAAACCAACTACCAACATTCGTGAATTAATCTCTTTGAAGTTTTAATATGTATACCAAAGAGGTTGCAGCTACCCACAACGAAAAGCACAACAAGGCTAGTGAGTAGTAAAAATATTTTTGATGCTCTCCTTTAAAACCAGTGTAGAAGATTATAGCAAACAATATCAATGATAAACCTGTAAGCATGCAGGACATGGATGAACCTGTTTCTTTTTCTTTCAACCAGTGAAATCGCATGTTCAATAAACAAAGAATCTGAATGCCCAACATAAGACCAAAGCTTATGTACAATCCCAAACCTAACCAATCACCTGCCGATTTATCGATGAGAGAAAGACTCATAATAATGATGAACGAAAGCAATAAAGTCGTCTTGGGAATATGATTGTTGTTCCTTTCTGGGTGAATTCCTTTAGACAGTGCGCCAAAAAACAACTTTTGCCTGGATAATGTCCAAATTAACTTTGAAATAAGCACGTAACAGATACTTAGTAATCCAATAGAAGTCAAGATAGAAGATACCGCCATAAAATATGCTCCTTGCTGTCCAACCATATATTGTCCTAAAGCAATTGAAATACAACTTCCATTACAAGCCTGATCACTATTGATGATCAATTGCCACAGTTCAACCGGAAAAACACCAGCCATTGCTATACCTGGTATCCAGGAAACAATGATAAACAAGCAGGCAAGCAATATATTGGCTGGTGAAGTGAAGAATTTTCCTGCTTTTTTATTCATAAGGGCCAGTATTTCAATACCAACCACGCTCCAAAAGGCAAGTTTAAAGGCCATAAAAGCTAAGCCGGAACTGCCGTATATATAATTTTGGTCAAAGAAGTTTAACACATTCGCTATTTGCCAACTAGGTACATGATCAGCACCCAAAAAGAAGTACATGCTGAAAAAAGAGCGCGTAAGAATGAGTAACAAAAACAGCACAAATGCATATCGGAAAGTAACTTTTAATCCAAAGAATAAAGGAATGAGCGCAATAGAACAAACCAATATAATGCTTGTGAGATTTCCAATATTGCCTTGTGAAATGGCATTGATTACAATCATTCCTTCCCGGGCTTCACCAACAGCAACCATTAATAATATAATGAGAATAAGAATGCCAGTGAACCCTCCAAAGAGCTTTCCTGTGTTTCCGGAAAACATATTGCGTATTTTCTGATAAAACGTAATTTCGCCGAATGCGCTGTTAACGTTAAGTAAGAAGCTGGCAATTACCAGATTCATCAATACAGCAATTAACAGTGCTATCGGATAATTAGAAGCAAGTGATATGTGTCCGGTCATTCCGGTAACAAACGTTCCGGAAAGCAGTGCGAATAGACCAATCCAAATTTTGGAATTGTGTTTTACTACTAAATTAGTTAAATTCATTTCCTGGTGATTTTCAAATTGCGCTGCAAATTTCGGACACATAAAGCCAACGCAATAATAGTTTAGGAGTACATGAAGTATACGCCGGGTAATCAATGCGTAAACATATGTTTAATACATTGATATTCAGATATATACAGGCAATGTTTGGCAATGATTTCAAACATTGCATACACTGTAAGTTCACTTTTTTTCAGTCGATTTTTATCGCTTGTTCACTTTTAATTCACCTTAATGTGGCATTTGCATCCACCAAGGTGGACAGCCTGAAAAACGAATTGGCTACTGATCAGTTAAAAGATCAAAATAAAGTGGATGTATTGATAGAAGTTGCCATGGCACAATGGAAGATTGATCCAAAAGAGAGCATGCAGTATGCTGAACAGGCCATGAATTTGTCTGAGGAATTGAAATATGAAAGGGGCAGGGGTTTTGGTCATTTGGCAAATGGCCTTGGTCTGTGGAGATTACAGGACTTCAATGGTGCAATGTCAGAATTCATAGAGGCGATTGAAATACAGGAAAAGAAAGGTGATTCTGCTGACATCTGCGAAACCAAATATTTTGTGGCCACCGCTTATGCGATGGAATCCGTCACGGATATTGCCAACAAGTATTTTAATGAAATCAATCGATATTACCACAATACGGGAAACTTGCGAAAACAAGCCCTGGCCTACACAGGCATAGGGTTATCCTGGTTAATTGACAATCAATTTGACAAAGCTCTGCCGCCTTTGAATAAGGCATTGGAGATACATAACGGCATGAATCATCCTGTTGAAAAAGCTGTAACGCTCTGTCTAATGGGCAAGACATTGGGTGGAAAAGGACTCAATCTGGAAGGAATTGTTCAGTTGGAAAAAGCCAAAAAGATTTTTGAAGAATACAATAATGTGCTGGAGTTAGGCAAGGTATATTTTGCTTTGGGTGAGATTTACCTGAACATGAAGGAGTATGATAAGTCCAGTGAATATTTCTTGAAATCGTTGGAATATCTAGAAGAAACGTATGATTGGAACGCCATAGAGCAAGCCTATAAGTCATTGAAGAAATTAGAGGTGGAACGCGGTGATTTCAAACAGGCGTTGTTTTATTATGAAAAATACACGGAATTAACCAGCAGGTATGCCACTGAAAATGTGAGTAACAAGGTTCATGAGCTCAAAATGAAATACGATGAAGAGCAAGCATTGATCAAGATTGAATTATTGAACAAAGAGAAAAAAATTAAGAATTTATACATCCTGGCATTAAGCTTATTGATACTTATCATTTCAATAAGTAGTGTCATCATTGCTGTTTCGTTTCGCAAAAACAGGATTAAGGACAAAGAACTTCATGAGTCAAACAGAGCGTTGATGGAATCTGAAATTGCCAATTCTAAGCTCAAAGAAAAAGAACTTGAAACGGAATTGGAACGTCAGAACATGAAACTCACTTCTTATACGATGAGCTTCATTCAAAAGAGTACCCTTTTTAAGGAGTTGAGTCAGGTGGTAAGTGAATTGATGAGAGAAGACACGTATTCGGGTGACCGACGAATTGTGGAGATGGAGAACATTGTAAATAGAAATTTAAGCGTAGAAAAAGACTGGAAAGACTTCAATACATATTTTGAAAATGTCTATCCAAGTTTTATTCAAAAACTCAAAGAATTGGAACCGGGCATCAGTGCTGCTGATGTCAAACTGTGTACGTTGCTTAAGCTCAACCTAAACAGTAAGCAAATTGCTGATATATTAGGCATTTCCCCGGATAGCGTCAAAACCGCACGTTATCGATTACGCACCAAGTTAAATTTGGATAAAGGTCAGAATCTGGTTGATTTTTTAGCCAATATGGACTAGCTCCAGCGATCAGCTCAATGTCTGGATGTGGCCTGATCTGTCTTTGAAAATCCTCAGGTTTATCGGTAATCTTGGATTGTACATAAACGATATTTCCTATGAACAATCTCAAACAATTTCTTTTTTCTATTCTGGTAATCATTGTTTCAACATTCACAATAGTAGCTCAATCTTTAGATGCCATTTATTTAGAAGACCAAATAACAACAGAAGAACATACTTATTATGATGATGGTGTATTAACTCAAAAATTATGGTTCAGCTACCCGGATGGAGCAGCTGAGGATGATTTACCCTTGATTGTCTTGATACACGGTGGGGCATTTAGACCTTTACCTCCTCCCTTGACTGCAAATGATGTGATGAAAGGTTACAGAAATTTCTTTGCTGCGCGCAATTACAAGGTGATTGTTCCAGAATATCCCCTTCAACCTGTGTATTCTGAGGCTTGTTCGGATGTCGGTTGGTGGAGAGCTATTCAAGGAGTGAATGCAGCTATTAAATTTGCAGTTGGGTTAAAGAATTCTGGATTAACAAAATATCAATTCGACCCAGACAACGTGATATTATTTGGTTCCAGTGCAGGGGCAGTTACGGCACTCACCTTAACATATACCGAGAATATAGACTTATTCAATTACTTGCCAGGTGCATTCGCGTTGTATGGAGGTATAAATGCGATGTGTGTTTCGGGCACAGGTAGCAATTCGTATTCCATAAAAGGGACTGTTTCGGCTTGCGGAGCATTACCGCCCGTTATGTACACATCGTCATATAATTTTACCTCTAAGAATACTGCCTTGTATTTCTTGCATGGGATAAATGATGGTGCAGTTTCTGAGGTCAAAGGTAAAAATCAAAAGTGTGTAGCCTTGTCGTATCCAACAAGTTATATGTATGGGCCAGCATATTTACTCAACGACTGTTCTTATCATACATTGGATGGTGTTGCTTGTTCAGGTAATCCATCCGGGGCTTCATACATTCTTCCAAGTGGCATATATGCAAATAGATACTATCTGGCAACAGACAATAATTGGGGACTTACACCCGGTCATTCCCATGTTTCAGCTACCGATACTACCAGTTGGTTAAGCAAATTCACCAATACTGTTGGTACCACGAGAAGTTATGACATCATAGATGCATCGTCAAACGTGATAACCGTAAATGCCCAATCCATCAATCACTGGATATATAAGGTAGCCACGTCACCCGTTGCCAGCACTAACAACAAAGCAGGAAATCCAACGGGATTTTGGGAAGAAGTAGTGGATAAACATGTCAAACTATTTCCCAATCCTGCTAATTCAATGATTAGCGTTCAATTTCCTGAAATATTTGATTCACGAGGTACCATAGAAATTTACCATATATCTGGACAATTGCTCAATACCATTCAAGTTCCGGACTTGTCAATGCAGAATGACATCCAGATGGATCCCTCTTGGCCTGAAGGTCAATATGTGATGAAAATTACAACTCAGGACCGTGTATTTCATAAAAAATTTATTCGAAATAGGTAGATAATTCTATTTCATTTTATTTTCCCGTGACGGTGGCCTTTCAAGAATGGAAGGTCACTTTACTTTTTAAAAGACCCTTGGTTCATATGAGAAGAGTAACTTTGCTTTCAAAGCAAAAATTATGAATTCCGTAGAATCAAGAATCAAAGGTCAAACATACTCGTACGAGCAATTTATAACATGGGTAGAGCAGCTTGTGGATCAGGGAAAAACGTCCGGTGAAAATCAATCGGAAGATTTGGTTGCCTTTACGGCGTTGAATTTGAAAAGAATGCAAAGGATAGATAAAACGCTGAAATTGAATGATAATTTGATTCAAAAGTTAAGAAATGCCCAAAACCAGCAATGGTGGGTATTAACCGAAGCATGGTGTGGAGATAGTGCTCAAAGTTTGCCAATTCTAGCCGCAATGGCAAAAGCCAGTGAGGGGAATATCGATTTGAAAGTAATTCTTCGTGATGAACATCCTGAAATCATGGAAGATTACCTGACCAATGGAGGCAAATCCATTCCAAAAATGGTTGCATTTAATGAAAACAGTGAAGAATTGTTTACATGGGGACCAAGGCCTGAAACGGCCCAACAAATATTATTGGATTGGAAAAGTAATCCAAATGGAAAAACCTGGGAAGAATTTGAACGAGAGTTGCATGCATGGTATGCTAAAAACAAGCAACAGGATGTTCAGAATGAACTGTTGGATTTGTTGACTTAAACTAACGCGGGACATTTTCAAGTACGGAGTGGGGTACAAATTCGCTGTTCTGAATTGCAAACTGTCCAAATTCACTCCTGTTTCTGAAATGACGACTTCCCTCTTGGTTAATCCATGTTCTCACAAAGTTTCTTTCAGCAGGGAAAAATTGACGATTCTGGTAGCGGTCAAAAATTTGACTGTGGTATTCAGTATTCCTAAATTCAGCATGCATGAGTGTTTCACTATATAAAACAACTGGTCTGTCGTTGTGTCTTAGGAAAGATCGATAATGTGAAGATTGAACGTTTAACTCAGAAGCAGGCGTTCCAGCACGAATAACTTTGTATTCAGATGCGAAAATCTCAACATCATCTGGTACGTCACGAAATTTGATGCTTTCACTGGGGGATTTTCGATTCGTAAATTCTAATCCAGGTATTCTATTTCCAGATGCCCTTACAAAATGAGATGATTGGCAACCTAAACAATAAATGGATTTAACTGCCTTTCCTGTTGCTTGTTCAATTTCATGAGTTAAATCTCCATAATTCACGTGTTGGCTGAAATATTTTTCATTGAATACGGTCGAACCTATGCCATGTACATCGATGAATAGCCTTCCATCAAAAGCAACATCCTGATAAGGTAACAATGCATCTGGGTGCAAAAAAGGTTCCTTTCCATATTTTTGAAAGTTCTTAACCCGATTGAGATTTACGTCCTTATAGGATAATGGAATTACGGCATTAACATATGCCATTTCTTCATCTTTCACAAGGTTTAAATAGATGGGTTGTTTGCCATCGAGGTCCACTGAATTGACCGGATCATTGTTAAATGATTCAAAGGGTGCGGAATTCATGTGCAATTCATCCGTTGATAAAAAAACGGCATGACTTGACAAATTCAAATCAAGAAAAATTGTTAACCATACAATTTGCTTGTAAAGAAATGAAGCAACTCTAATTTTCATTTAGGTAAAAATCTACGATTTATATGGACTGGGAATTGACAAAAAATGAATTATTGAAATACGAAAAACACTCATTGTTTACAGGAAAAATAAGATAATCTGGTTCCAATGGGAGAATTGGCCTTGATCTGTCCTTGTTGGTCAATATGCCGTAATGTAATTTTAACTCGGGTTCTGCTTTCTTTTGTCATCTCTTTGCTCTAGTTTGAGCTCAGAGGTGATTTTTTTTGTGCCGATTTTTAGGAAATACTATATTCGATTCTTCAAGATTTAGAATATCGATTGAATTATGACTTCATTTGATGGACATCCAACAGATTGGTTTGAGGAATTATACAAAGATGCCGATGTTAGCGGTAGTGGAGTTCCCTGGTCACACATGACTATTCACCCTCATTTTGAAAGATGGTTAGCTGACAATCCACTTAATGGTCGTGGTAAGAAGGCTCTGGTTGTGGGATGCGGCATGGGAGATGATGCCATTGAACTTGAAAAACTTGGTTTTGATGTTACGGCGTTTGACGTGTCACCAACCGCTATAGAATTCTGCAAAGAACGATTCCCCGAAAGCAAAGTTTCTTTTGAGGTGGAAGACTTATTTCTATATCCTCAGGAGTGGCTAAATGCCTTTGACTTTATTTTAGAAATATATACCATTCAAGCATTACCGCCGGAATATGAAGAGGTGGTTATTGATAATATTTGTGGTTTCCTCAAATCCTCAGGTAATATGTTGGTAGTTGCCGGAGTGAGGGAGGAGGAAAGATCTTTGCGCAATGGACCACCTTGGTTATTGACACCCGAACATCGTCAACGATTCATGAAAAATGGACTGCTGGTGCAGCAGTCAGAAGATATTTTTGGACCGGGAGAAGATTACAATCATACTTTCATCACCTACTTCATGAAAAAATGAAGCCACGCCGAACCAACATGATACTTTGGTTTTGGGCTATCATCATTTCCATTCTCACGTTTGGAACGTTTAACACAGATTTATTTCCAGGGATTGATCCATCGTATCAGTGGGCATTAAATTATTTGTTTGCTTACGATAGGGAATACCTGTCCCTTTTGAATTTTCAGTTTGGACCATTGGGTTTTTTGATGTTTCCAAAGCCCATAGGTAATAATCTTGCCATTGGAATCTCTGCGTACTTTTTCTTGAAGACTTGTTTTGTTTGGTTGTGCTTAAAGACTTGCCAACGATTCAATGTCAGGCGATTTTGGACGTATTTTATCGCTATTGTCTTAAGCAGTATTTCCGGTCTTCCATTACTGTTTTTTGGGTGCTGTGCCTTTTTGATCTTATTGTCCTTGAATGGAAATTCTTTTTGGCTGTACATAGCTGTGTTATTGGCCGTTGTTGGTTTGTTTATTAAATCTTCGATAGGTGTAATCTGCCTTTCCATGCTTGGGATGCATGTCATCTTAAAATTTTATGATCAAAAAAATGTAAAAGAACTTTTGAAAATTACATTGATAGGATTGGCAGCGCTTTTACTTACTAGTTCAATTTTACTGAATGGACCAACGGCATTCGTTTCTTATTTGTTAACGGTTACTAAGTTATCTGGTGCTTATTCCTCATCTTTTTCACAATTTCCAGATAATAATTGGTTGCTCTTAACTGCCTATTTACTGATTGTCACCATTGGTGTCTATCATATGCGAAGCCGATGGGATAAAACATATTGGCCCATATTGCTATTGCCATTGTTTGCTACCTGGAAACATGCGATGGGAAGAGAAGATCCTGGTCATTATTATTCCTTAGTGTATTTCACTGTATTGTTTTGGGCTTTATTCATTATTCATTCAAGTAAGGGTAGAACGAAGTTGATGTTGGCGGTTGTGGTATGTGTTGGATTATTACATGCTAATTATGAACAAATTTGGGGCAAACGCTCATATGATTTTGTCAGGATAAACACGGAAGCATTTCAACAACAAGTCTTGAATTTCGCTTGGTTTGAGAACAAAGCGAAACAAGTAAATGACAGCACGCTGCAGCAATTGAAATTGCAAGATGCTTTGCTTAAGCGAATTGGTGATAAAAGTGTAGACGTTTATCCCTGGCAATTGCTCTATTTACCTTCGAATGAATTGAATTGGCAACCAAGAACCACATTGCAATCGTTAACATTTTCAAGTTGGTTTGATACCCAAAGTGCTGCATCATTGAAAAAACAAGCACCTGATTATCTATTGTGGCACTGGACGAAAGATAGGTTTGGTGGCGATTTTGGTTCCATAGATCGGCGTTATCAGTTGAACGATGATCCGCGTACATTGGCAGTATTGTTTGAAAATTATAGTTGCGTTGATGTTTGGGAAAAAGGAATAGTACTTAAGAAGCGACAACTTCCGTTAAAGACATCAAACACCATTGTCAAAATTGAGGACATCAAATGGAATCAGTGGGTCACACTTCCCAATGATGGTAATCTCAAAGGTGAATTAGAAATTCATGCTTCCTTATGGGGTAAGGTAGTTGGATTTTTGTACAAAGAACCAGCTATATTTATTTCTTACCGTCTGGAAAACGGGCAAGAGGTTTCATACAGAATGTTGAGGTCTGCTGCCAAGGATGGCTTGTGGTTGAATCCATTGAGAAGATATTTTTTTGAAGCATCAGAACAGCAAGTTGTGGCATTTAAAATTTCAACGGAATACGAAGATCAATTTCAAGAACACAGTGCCTTGAAATTTGTGAGTGTACAGATGGAGGAGGGTGGAACCTTATTTTCTAACCTTTTAGACAATTGCCAATCATTTGTATCGAAAGAAACATTCCAATTGGTGAAAAAATCGGACTCTTTGTTTTGGACTAATCAAACCTTGGCGATGGATTCATTGGATTTCGCGGAAAAAATGATACAAGAGGCCAATGGTCAATCAGAATTATTAAGTGTCCTACCTTCGAAAAATGACCCGGTTTCTATTCGAGTGGCATTGGATGTGTCGGAGAAAACTGCAAAATCCGGAGCTGATTTTATCGTTTCTGCAATTTCAAATGAGAATGAGCACTTTTGGAAAGCTTTAAAATTGAATGTACTGAACAGCACAATACAGCAATGGAATTCGCTTTCATTCAGTGTTGATATTCCAGAAAAAAATAGGGGAGATGAACTGAGGATCTATGTGAACACGAAAGCTGATCCTTTGGTTTTCAGGAATTTAAAAGTTGACTTGATTGATATTAAATAGAAGGCAAAAAAAACGGAAAATCAAGGTTATTTGACTTCCCGTTTCATACCTAATCTATTCTAAATTCACTTTAGCTTTTTGTGCTTTTGCTATCTGAACTATTTGAATTCGAAGATTTCGATTTCTTAGTTGAATCTGAGTTTTCAGATTTCTTGGCATCAGCTTTACAGCATTTTTTAGTTTCTCCCTTTTTACAGGCTTTTTCGCAGCTTTTTCCTTTTTCACACTTTTCACAAGGTGCAGGTTCGGCTATATTGGATTCCATTGCAAAAGAAGAAATTGCAACCATAAACATGGAAACAAAAGACAATAACATCAATTTTTTCATAATCTACTCTTTTGTTCAAATATACTACGAACGTGCGTTACAATTCGTTAACAAAAGTTAAATTAATCAATTTTTGGCGCCAATTGTACCAGTTAGCATTCAAATAATCGTCATTATTATATATACCCTAGACTAGGTAATTTTCAAAAAATCCAAATTCTTGAAAAGTGCCACATTTCCTGATTACAGACGTTATGCATACCTTATTGTGAATTATTAATGCATATTTAAGAAGCTTATTTTATGAACATCGATATCTTTGCATAGCTTTTGAGCTTATGAATACGTAAGGAAGATATATAAAAGGAATGTGTAATTTCTTTTAAATAATAGACGAAACAACAATTGACAATCCGTATGCGAGGAAAAGAAATAAAATTATTTACGGGACATAAATTTTCAAGAGAAATGGATAAGGAGTTTACTAAGACTCTTAAATCCAGGGTGAATGAATATTTTAAAATGAACAATATTAGCAAGCACGCTAATGCAAATATGGTTGTGAAAACGTTGTTCATGCTTTCACTTTATTTTGTTCCTTATTTTTTAATGATTTTTGGCGTCGTTCAAAACCCTTGGCTCATTTATTCTATGTGGCTTATCATGGGATTGGAATGGCAGGAATTGGTATGTGCATTATGCATGATGCAAATCACGGTGCTTACTCAAAGTATCCGCGACTAAATAAAATTTTAGGGTATACCATGAATTTGATTGGTGCGAATGCCAATAATTGGAAAATTCAGCACAATGTGTTGCACCATACCTACACCAATATTGCGGAAGTAGATGAGGATTTAAATACACCCTCCTTGTTGAGATTTGCCCCTTCTAAAGATTACCGAAAAATTCACAGATTTCAGCATTTATATGCTTGGTTCTTTTATGGAATCCTGTCACTCAACTGGGTTACGTTTAAGGATTTCAAGCAAATGCGAAGATATCGTACCATGGGCTTGTTGAATAAGGGGAAAAGCAATACCAAAAATTTGATTGACTTGCTGATATGGAAGTTAATCTACTATTCTTATATCATCGTTATTCCGTTGATTGTTCTTCCAACCCCTTGGTGGTTAGTGGTATTAGGATTTGTGAGCTTACATTTTGTCACGGGTTCTGTACTTAGTATTATATTTCAAGCAGCACATGTGATGCCTGACATACAGTTTCCTTTGCCCAATGAAGAAGGAAATATTGATAACAATTGGACAGTTCATCAATTGTTGACTACTACGAATTTTGCTTCAAAAAGTAAGGTGTTTTCCTGGATGATCGGAGGATTGAACTATCAGGTAGAACATCATTTATTCTCGAATATATGCCATGTGCATTATCCGAGAATTTCCAAAATTGTGGCAGAGACTGCCAAGGAATATGGAGTACCTTACAATATGGAAGGAAGTTTTGTTCGTGTGATTGGTAAGCACATTCAATTACTTAAAGATTTAGGTAGATCGCAAGATTACCTTAAAATGGCCTAGTACTCTTTTCCGACTTATTTCGAATTAATAGGAAGTCACTGGTTGGGCAACAACCACCGTGTCCACCGATGGATTGAGAATCTGCTTCATCTTAATTTCATGTTGCTCTGAGCGCTCTTTTTTGTCAAGCGTCTTTGCGGTTGTTTTTATCATACCACCAAGTATTCCAGGTAACATAAAGGCCAAGCAGATGGCTATGGCGGTAAAGATGATGTTTCTCTTCATGATCAGTTAGCAGTAGAACGCATTTACAAATGATATAAAGGAGTTATTCTTTATATTGCATAAATACGTTTACCATTTCATTTGGTTTCATCAAATGGATTAATTTTTGATTAATTTTTCCTTCCGCCACATCCAATATTTAGTAGTTCTACATTTCGTACTCCAACATATTAGAGATACCCATTTATTTCAATGCAATCGATTTATTTAGGGATGACTCTTATTGCGTTGAAAATCAAATAAATAACAAATATTTTCAATGCAGATTTAGTTTTGGCACCGCGGTTGCTAACACAGGTGAAGTGATCGCTTTGAATAATTCTTAGTGATAATATTATTAACCAAATCAAACATTATGCTCAAATCTCTACTAAGATTGAATAACTATGTTGGGAAGAGTATTGTAGGTCTGTCATTGGCAGGTTTATGCTTTTTCCCTGGTTCTTCGTTTGCCCAATTGGCAGGAGGAACGTATACAATTAATTCAGGGGCCGCTACAGGTGGTACCAACTATAATAACTTTACAGACGCTGCTCTCGCTTTGGGAAGTGGTATCTTAGGTGACGTTACGTTTAACGTCGTTGCCGGTTCTGGTCCTTACACGGAGCGTCTGGTTCTTCCTAACATTCCAGGAACTGGTCCTGATGGAATCGGAGGATTTAACTACGTAACCTTTAATGGTAATGGAAATACATTGCAGTATGCTGCAACTTCTTCCACTGCCCGTAGTACAGTATTCTTTGATGGAATGGATTATGTAATCCTTGATAGTTTAACTATCAAAACTACAGGTACTTCTTATGGATGGGGTATCCACTTCTACAATCAATCTAACAACAACATTGTTAGAAATTGTACAATTGATTGTGGTACTTCAACTAGTTCTAACTTCAACGGTGTGATCATGTCTGGTTCTACCTCATCGTACTTTACTTTTGGAAACTCAGAGGACTTGACATTTGAAGACAATACATTCGAAGGTGGATATCATGGTGCTCGTATTTACGGAGCTGGAACGGCGAACTTCCGAAACGGTTATACGTTTACAGGAAATTCTTTCTCTTGTTATTACTATGGTATTTACACCTATTATACTGGTGATGTTATTGTTCAGGACAACTATTTTACCAAGGATCCTTCCTTTAGTTCTGTATACGGATACAACTGTTATATAGGATACTCCAGTAACATTGATGTACAACGAAACGTATTTGCGAAATCAGGGTATGCTGGTTTGTACATGAGATATGTGAATAGATATAACATTCCAACTGCAAACTCTGTTGTAGCAAACAACATTGTAGAAGGGGAGTGGATGGGAACATCAACTCGTTACGGAATCTACATGTATTATGTAGATAACTTGGATTTTGTTTACAACAGTGTTAACATTAATCCAGCAGGTTCTGGAACACTTTACGGTGCATACTATTACTATTCCAATGCTGCTTTTCAAAACAACTCATTCCGATTAGAAGGAACGGGTACTGTGAACATGGTGTTCTCTTTTGGTTCTACAGGAACATTTGATAACAACAACTTCTGGACAGAAAACACTGGAGCACGTTACTACTGGTCTGGAACGTATTATTATTCTTGGGCTAACTTCCTTTCAGGATCTAGCACAAATGCTAATTCGTTGTTTACCGATCCAGATTATACGTCTGATACAGATCTTTTCCCATTGAGTGCAACACTTGACGGAAATGCAACTCCTGTTAGCGTGACTACGGATTTTACAGGCGCAACTCGTAATGCAACTACCCCTGATATTGGAGCATTCGAATATACTCCTCCTCAAGATGACGCAGGTGTTACAGCTTTGATTCAGCCAGTTGCTGTTTGTCCTGATACCAACACAATTGTTGTATTGGTGAAAAATGCAGGAGCACAGCCTTTGACTAGCTTTGATGTATATTATGCTGTAACAGGTGGTACTTACACTGGTGTTACACAAGGTCCTGTTTCTGTGAGTGGCACAAACATTATTCCTGGTGGAGACACAGCTATTACGTTGAGTACGTCTTTTATCATGGCTGGAAACACCACATATTCTATCCAGGCATGGACATCTAATCCAAATAATACTACTGATAACAGAATGTCCAATGATACGTTGACTATCGATGCTGAAACTGCATTGAATGGAGTTTATACAATTAACCCAACTGGTTCAGGAGCAACTAACTATACATCATTTACTGATGCGATTACTGCTTTGAATACTTATGGTGTTTGTGATCACGTTACATTTGATGTAACTGCTGCTACATACAACGAACAAGTAGTTATGGGAGCTGTAACAGGTGCAAGCGATGCTGCAACCATTACTTTCCACCCGGATCCAGCAAACACTTCACCAGTTGAATTGGAGTGGAACTCAACTAGTTCAACTAACAACTACACATTGATGTTGGATGGTTCTGATTGGGTAACATTTGATGACATTACTATCAAGTCTTTGAACAATTCATATGCTACTACTGTTTATTTGAACAATGATGCAACAAACAACACATTCATGAATTGTGATTTGACTGCACCAACCGGAGCAACATTGTGGCCTGGTTACAACGTTCAGCTTTATGGAGCAGATGCTGAGTACAACACATTTGAGAACAACAACATTGCAAATGGATACTACGGAATCTATGCATATGGATATGGAGGTAATACAACAGATTTCCCACATGGTAATGTATTTGATGGAAATAATATCACTGAAGCTTTTTATTACGGAGCTTATTTGTACTACCAGGAAGAATCAGTATTTAATAACAACATCATTCATTCATCTAACGCTAACAATTATGGACGAGCTATGTATGGATACATGTTCTATTCAAACAGCTTCGAAATGATTGGAAATGATGTACAATGGCCATCTAATTATTGGGGTGTTTATGTGTATATGGGCGGAACGGCTTCAGAACATGCAACCATTGCCAATAACTTGATCCACATTGGAGATTCTACTTCTACTATTGGAACAACAACATATGGACTTTACTTCTACGGAGGTTTTGCCGATATCGTTTACAATACAGTAGTTGCAGAAGGAAATGCTGGATATGCTGCATACCTGGGTGGTGGATTGAACAAGCTGCACAACAACATTTTGTTGGCTGCTAACTCTTCATTGTCAAGCTTATACTTAAATGGATCTTATGCACTTATCGAATCTGATTACAATGCGTTCTCAGGAGACGGTGCAATAGCACAAGGCTCTAATACTTTGTCTGATTGGCAAAACAATTCAGGATTTGACGCCAACTCAATAGAACCACAAGGCTTGTTTACAAACTTTGATTCATTAAGAACATGTAATGATGACCTAGTTGGTGCAGGTACTCCACTAGAGTTGATTGTTGATGACATTGACAGCGATGGAAGAAGTTTGACTGCTCCAACCATTGGTGCTGATGAGTACGTTAGCCCAGGTGGATTTACGTTGGGTGATGACTTCCTATTGTGTCCTGGTGATACAGTGTCTATTGGTCAGGAAATCAATGGCGCTACTTATGCTTGGACTACGGGTGCTACCACTGGTGTAATTGAGGTGACTAATCCAGGAACTTATGGAGTAACAGTTACAACAAGTTGTGGGACTGGAAACAGTGAATTGCTAATTGGAGATGCTAACCCAACAGCAAGCTTTACCTCAGTTTCAGCATTCTTAACACACGAATTCACAAATACATCTATCAACGGTGATACATATTTGTGGGATTTCGGTGACGGAAGCAGCTCAACTGATGAGAACCCAACTCACGCTTATGCTGAGAACGGATCTTATGAAGTTTGCTTAACTGTAGAAAACGATTGTGGTTCAAACCAGGATTGTAAAACAATCACTTTCACAGTGGGTGTTGAAGATATCGAACTAGACAATCAAATCACCATGCAACCAAACCCAGCAAAAGATTTGGTAACGTTTAACTGGAATGTAACAAGTCCTATGGTGAATGTAGATATTTTAAATGTTCAGGGACAATCTGTTGCGCATTATCAATTGAATGATGTACAAGCAGGTTCTACCAACAACATTAATGTTTCGGGATTTGAAAGAGGAGTATACCTCGTTCAATTCAGATCAGAAGAAGCAGTATCAGTCAAGCGACTCATATTGCATTGAGTTATTCATAATTGATTGGTTTAATACCCCTCTGCTTTTGGTTGGCAGAGGGGTTTTTTTATGCCTTTTCATCATATGGGTTACCATTATTTTATCACGTTATTAAGGCTAAGTTGCTATCTTTGAACAATGAATATTCAAACTTTCATATGGTTATTGTGCGCACTGTTGAATGTCTCAATCTTGGAAGCACAAACTTTTCAATGGGTTAAAACGGCAGGTGGTGAAGATTTGGACCTGGCCACAGACATGGTCTTGGTAAGTAACAATGACATGATCATATGTGGGGAATTTAATGGAACAGCCGACATTGATCCCGATACTTCCATCAAAGAAATTTCAACTGTTGGAGATAGAGAAGCTTTTTTGGCTCGTTATGATGACCAAGGCAATTTCATATGGGCTGTAGTTTTGGAAAGCAGTCCATCATCTTATTCTACTGCAAGGAGTCTGGCGTTGGACTCTGAAGGCAATATTATTGTTTTAGGAGTATTGAGGGGTACTGTGGATTTAGATCCGTCTGCAAATACTGAAATCGTTAATTCAGCGGGTGCTATTACCATGTTTTTATTGAAGTTTACAAGTACAGGTCAATTGATTTGGCAATCAACCTGGAAGAATACAGCATTCTTTTCTGGCGTAAGAAAAATTGCGCTGGATGATCATGACAACATTTATATTGGAGGTGGTTTTGCCTCAACGGTGGATATTGGTTCAAACGGTGTAACTAAAACGTTGAATTCAATTGGAAAAGAAGATGCTCTTGTTGCCAGCTATGATAAGCACGGAGATTTCAGATGGGCATTTAATTTAGGGTCAGCTGAAGCTGATATGGTTCGTTCGATTGATGTGAGAGACGGTGAACTTGTTGTCGGAGGATTCTTTGGTGCAATCATGGACATCGATCCTGATTTGTCTGATTTTGAATTTTTAGAATATAAATCTGGTAGAGATGGATTTGTGGCCGTTTATGATACCTCAGGAAATTACATAAGAAGCAATTCCATCAACGGTATCGATAATATCCGTGTAAACGCAGTGATGTATGATTTATTTGGAAACATTGTCATCACAGGAGAATACAAAGATGAAATCGATTTCATTCCAGGATTCGATGATTTGTTGCTCAATTCTTCTGTAAGTCAAAATGTATTTTTCACGAAATACAATGCCTTATTGGAGCCTGTTTGGGCAAAATCCTTAGGCAATGGCCATGCATTTGTTAGTGAAATTGCATATGATAAGTTGAATCAAATTTATTTGACCGGATCATTTAATGATAGTCTGGACTTCAATCCAGGTACCAGTGAAGAAATGAGGTATTCACTAGGAGGACAGGATATTTATGTGGCTAAGTACAGTGAGTCAGGAAATTACGTCTGGAGTGGAGCCATGGAAGGTATGGGCATTGATGATGCCTGGCAGGTGTGTGTGAATGACACCTTAGAAGTTGCTATTTGTGGTTCGTTTGAATCGGCAGTAGATTTTAATGCTGGGTGGGGAGAAGTCATCATTCAATCTCAAGGAAAAGGAGATATTTATATTGCGAAATATGGCCCGGAAGCATTGTCTGGAATCTTTTCAGATGGGAAGAACGAAGGTTTTCAGGTTTACCCAATACCATTTAATAATAGCGTATTCGTCACTTCAGAACGCAATGAATATATCCAATCTGCAACGATTTTTGATCTGGCAGGCAATAAACTATGGGAAACGGCGCTTGATAACCGGTCTACTGTAGAACTGAATCTTTCATTTTTAAATTCTGGTTATTACTTGATGCAAATTCAAACATCATCATCTTCTGAGACGGTTAGGATCATAAAAGAATAACTTATTTTTATCGCCCTCTAACGATTTGAAAAAACTCAGCCGAGGAGATTTGGATGAAAGATTTTTTTAGCAAACAAGTTTCTATATTTTTTGTGGTACTGCTTATGCTGGCATTGGCATACTGTGGAGTTTTCGAAATGCTGTCCATGAGGCCTTTCGGCATTCATGTAATTCGACAAACGGATTGCCTTTCTATTGTATCTGATTATTTTCATCACCATTCTTCATTTTTCGAACCGGCCATGTATAACCTTGGCTATAGTGAAGGTAAGGGGCTCAGTGAATTTCCCATATTATATTTTGTAACGGCCAAAATTTACAGTTTTGTTGGAGAAAAAGAGTGGGTATTGCGCATTATTCACTTAATGATTTTTGTGTTTGGTTTTGCAGCGTTAACAAGGTTGATTATTCGTGTGTTGCAAGACAAAGTATATGCGGTATTATTGTCCCTCTTATTTAGCTCGTCTACTGTATTGCTTTTTTATGCTGCCAACTTCCTGCCTGAAATTCCTGCTCTTGGTTTTACGCTAATGGGTTGGGAGCGATACGTCAAGTTTAAGCAAGAAGAAAAACGATCAACTTTTATTTGGGCTTGTTTCTTTATGAGTATAGCAGCCTTGTTGAAAATATCTTTTTTGATTCATTTTGGAACATTGGCGTTGATAGAATTTTTTCGTTGGTGGGGAAATACCCAATGGCGTACGGAAAAAAAGAGACTGTATATGTTTATGTTACCACTATTGGGCATTGCAATAGCTTTTACCTGGTGGATGTATGCCATTCAATTTAATCGTTCGTATGATCAAACGTATTATCTACTGAAACTAATGCCAATATGGAAATTGTCCGGTGATCAAATCGTTGGAATTTGGGATTACATTACCCGGTATTGGTGGGGAAACCTTTATTATTATTCAACGTTTCATCTTTTCTTTTTAATCGTAATTGTGTGGTTGATACGACCAAAAAAGTGGAATGGATACATTTCTAACATGGCCATAGTAAGTGCCATTGGTGCCTTATTTTATTTCTTTCTTTTTTATGCGCAATTCAAGGATCACGATTATTATTTTATTGTGATGATGCCAGCGCTTTTTTTGTTGGTAATTGATGGAATCCGTCAACTAACTTCCTCCGTTTCAAATCGAATGGGTCAATATAGTATTAAACTCATCATTCTGGTGGTTTGTGTGTTGAGCATCAATTATGCGAAATTGGGAATGTCTCGTCGACTGATATCCGATAATCAAGAGATTTCAAAGGAGTTAAATCAATTGGATGGTATTCGAGGTTGGTTGGAAAATAAGAACGTACCCGCTGATGCGCGGTTTATTGTACTTGGCGATCAAACCCATAACGGGAGTTTGTATTTTATGAATCGCAAGGGCTGGCAAATTAAAAAAGGGGATGAGGCTGGAAATAAGTTGATGCGAAAGGCGCTTAAAGATGGGGCTTCCTTTGTTCTGCTGTATCAAACTGACATGTCGGATTTCCTGAAAGAAACAATACCTTCATGGTCTTCATTGGGTCATTACAATGGAAAAGAAATAATGAAAATTAATCGGCCAAATAAATGACCTGCATCACATCGTTTTGAATTTCTTCCAAACGGTTTTGAGTTTTGCCAGTGGCAGAGAAAGATTCTTTGTTATTTAAATCAATCGAAAACTCACCTGTTTTAACAAGGTTGCTAAATGTGTCAAATGGCATGTTTCCTCCGTATCGAATTTCAAAATACTTACCTTCTTTTTCAATAAAAATCTTTTCTACATCATTTAACAATATAGAATCAGAAGCACTTCTGAACTCAATTGAAGTAATCTTTTGAGGTTCTTTCTTGTACAAGGAAATATTACATTTTACTTGTTGTTCGGTTTTGATGTTATCTCGGAATGTAAAATCTGCTTTCAGGACGTGATCTTTACTTTTAAATGTCAATGGGTGAACAAAATACATGTTCTCCTTGTCAGCATAAAACAATTGATACGTTGGACTTTTACAAGCCCAAAGCCAACAGATCATTAACATTAAAAGCCATCGCTTATTCGCAAAGCAATACTTCATTCAAGTAAGTTTTGTGCTCAAAGATAGAACGAACAGCAGAACTGTCAGGTGAACAAATATTGATGACAACTCCTAAAGGAGGTTCCTGGTGCTGATAAATAGAACGAACAATAAATAATGAATCGGTCTTGATAAAGAAGTCGTGAGATGGTCGGCTACCAATGGTATTTTCACGAGAATCAAAAGAATGCAATGATTTTTGTTCGTCAATTAATTCCAAGGCAGAATTTTCTAGTGCCAGGCCAATAAATACTTCACAGTTAGTGCGTTGGATTACTCTGGTTAAAGGAATATCCAACGTACCAATTTCTCTGATGGTTTCGTAGGCTTCCACCTTAAATTGAACGTTGATTTCCTTGTCTCCATCTTGTAATTTCCAACATTCGCCTCCGCCAAATTCCACCATGTTATAATTACTTGTGCACCCACCAATCATAAGGGTGCAAATCAATATGCCAATGAATTCTTTCATAATTGATAAAAAAAAAGCCCTTATTTAAAATAAAGGCTCCTTTCTGCTTTAGTGCAATGAATTATTCTCCTGTAACAGTCGTTTTAACACGAGTGTAAATGAAGTAACTTGTAGATTTTACATCAACTGTAGAAATCTTAGATATTTTTCCATTTTTTGCAGCCTTTGCAACACCGCCATCGCTCAATTGGAACAAGAAAAGAACAACATCAGAAGAAGCAGTTCCAACCTTTGAGCCAACATCATTTCCAGTAGCACCTACAGGAATAGTTCCCACAGTACAAGAAGATAAGAAAAGACCGGTAGCAGCAGTTAATAGTAGAGTTTTAAACGATTTCATTTGTGAATAATTTTTAAGAATTAGAGTAACGAAAAAAGCAACAAAATGGCAGAATTCAAAACAATTCGGTCATTATTTTCATAAACTTTTGCGTTTTTGTGCGATTACCAGAATAACGTAAATCTAAATGGGTGATTGTCAGAGCTAATTAACACAGATAAATTAAACTACAATTCCGGCAATACCTTTTCCAAAATATCCAAGGAGATTTCAGCCATTTTGTTTCCATGATGGTCCAGCAATGGATTGATTTCTACCATCTCAAATGCACATACCTTATCGGTTTCGTTGATAATGGAACGGATGATATCCAGTGCTTCATCTTCTGTGAATCCATCAGGTACTGGTGTACCAGTTCCATTTGATACCAATACACTGTCCATGCTGTCAACGTCAAACGAGATGTAAATTAAATCACAGGCTTCCAAGTGATGAATGGCTTGTTTTACACAAGATGAAATGCCCGATTCACGACATTGAGCTACCGTGAAATTTGGAATGGAAAACTTATCCATCAATGACTCCTCTGGTGCTTCCGTATCACGCACCCCAAAAAATACGATGTCCGAAGGAAGAATTTTAGGTGAGATACCTCCTGTTGTTTTGAGTTCGTTCCAAAAAGACACGCAACGGTCATCAGGTTGATTTACAGCACTTTCAAGATTATCTTCTGCTAAAGCGCTTGCCAATGGCATGCCGTGAACATTTCCGGATGGGGTAGTATATGGAGAGTGTAAATCAGCGTGGGCATCAATCCAAATGACTCCAAGTCTTTTATTCGGGTACCGATGTTTTATTCCGGCTATTGTACCTCCTGCTGAACTATGATCACCGGCCAGAACAACTGGAAAAGAGCCATTTTCCAAAGTTTCACTTACCTTTTGACAAACATTTTTATAGACCTCAACAATTCGATCAATATACCAGGCATTTGAAAATTCCGAAGGTCGAGACAATTCATCATTGTAATGCTCTATGGCAGAAATATCATAAGATGAAAATAGATTTGATTTCTTTTTAATGGCTGCATAACGCAAGGCTTCAATACCCAATCCGGGACCTCGGGTGCCTGCACCAATTTCAGAAGCATTTTCCAGGATTTTGATGTGTGCCATGGTCAGTTAAATGAGGCACAAACTTACTGAAAATAGCCAATTATTAAGCTGTCAAAGTCATGATCATTGTTGATAAGAGCTGCTAGATTGGAGATTTACAACTCGCTTATTCCCAGAACTTTAACATACATGGGTCCACCGTCAACCGGATATCCTTTAATGAATTCACCCCGGATTTCAACCTCATTGCCAACAAAAAAGTCCATGTTGATTTTTTCGTTAGTTAACGCAAATACCTCTCCTTCACCAACTAATACATGGCTTCCATATTGATAAAATGTGATTCCCTGTTTTTCAATGACCCCCTGCAGAATTAGAAGTTCGTCTCCCTGTGAAGGCTGTTCTTTGGAACAACCTAAGATACATATGGCCATTAATATGGGTAGAAAGTATTTCATATCCTTCTTGATTTATTGGCTTTATTCAACGCTTACTTCTACCTTTATATAATAAGACGACAGAATGGCCCCAAAAGTTGGGCCTATTATTTGAACGATGATAGCGTGAAATTGTTTCACTTTTTTCCAGTTTCTTTGTTGCAACGTCCTGAGGGCATTTTTGAGTATTTATTCCGTGACTGATTCTTCAATAGATAAACGATACCGCAGCCAGATTAAACTTCCCCAGATTGGAGTAGAAGGTCAGCATAAAATGCACTCCGCCAAAGTTTTGGTGCTGGGTGCAGGAGGTTTAGGGTGTGCAGTCTTGACGAATTTGTCCTACATGGGAATAGGATGTCTTGGAATAATGGATGATGACCAGGTTGGTGCTGAAAACCTTTCCCGGCAAATATTGTTTGACCAACAAGATATTGGGAAATCCAAAGTGGATGCTGCTGCTGCCAAATTAAACCGGATCAATGCAGAAGTGGAATTAAAATTGTACAATCAACGATTGAACTCTTCTAACGCGAGTGAGACAATTGAACCATTTGATTTGGTGGTGGATTGTTCGGATAATTTCTCCGCAAGATATGCGCTGGATGATGCTTGTCAGAACAAAGGCATTCCCTTGGTTTATGGAGGAGTTCGAGCCTTTGAGGGGCAGGTGAGTGTGTTTAATCATCGGGCTGGAATTTCATTTTCACATGCTTTTCCCGATCGCAACAAAGCATTGGCCAGTGAAAACTGTGAAGATTCAGGAGTATTGGTCACCTTGGTGAACACCATTGGTGCCATTCAGGCCAATGAAGTGGTTAAAATTGTATTGGGTTTACCTTCTAAATTGGATGGAGCTATGTATTACCTGGACATGCTTAACCATGAATCGAGGCTGATTGCCTGGAAATAGATCATTGACGTTTTACCACTCCTTCACAATACACAGAAGTCCAACTTTCATTTTCCCAAACCCCGATTTTAAAATTGTAAGTAGAGTCGTTTACAAATTCCCAGGCGTCTGTCATCCAGTTGGTCTGTCCATTCACTTCGTAAGCGTAGGTATAATAGATGGATTGCTCTCGATAGGATATTTTTCCTTCTGTAATGCCTCCCAGGTAATCGAATTCCCAGAATTTCCATTGGTTATTTTTTTGATCAAACTTGCGAATTCCAACATTCCTCAGACTTGGATTTTTATTTTCTGAACGTTCGAAGTCAAATGTGTTGACCTGGCAAACAATATTATTTTCTGACCATTCAAACGTATAAATCTGATGAAACGGCTTACCCACCTTCCATTTTCCTTGACATTCCCATCGAGAACCATTCATTTGGGTAAAAAAGGCATGGATTTCCTTTTTCTGAGCGTGAACGGAAGTAATGATACAAATGAAGGACAGAACTAATAATTTTCGCATGGATAAATGTATCTTTTTTGTACATTCAATTTGCGTTGACTGTAAATTTTATGGCATATCATGGATGACAATGTACAGGTTGTAAAAAAATTCTACGAGGCTTTTGCCAACAAAGATGCAAAGGCCATGTTGGCCTGTTACCATCCGGAAGTTGAATTTACCGATCCCGTGTTTGGAACCTTACAAGCTTCGGAGGCAGCTGCCATGTGGAAAATGTTGGTGAGTCGGGGAGGGGATGACCTGGTCATTCGGTTGGCCAATGTGGAATATCGTGATGGAATAGTGCATGCCGATTGGGAAGCTGATTATGTTTTTTCTACTTCGGGAAGGATGGTTTACAATAAGATACATGCGCAGATGGAAATGAAAGATGGCAAAATTTTCAGGCATGTGGATGTTTTTGATTTACACAAATGGTCAAGCATGGCCTTTGGAATTAAAGGAACCTTGTTTGGTGGGTTTCCCTTTTTCAAAAATGCCGTGCGCAAAAAGGCAAAATATCATTTGAAGAATTTCATTGAGTTAAATAAAGTCCATTAAGCATAAATTACATGGCTGTATGAGTTATTGATACAGTAATGAAATATGTTCATAAAGAACGAATTTCATATTAAGTAGACTTATTACAAATGATTTGGGATTGAGAGCTTTTAAGTAATATCTCAATATTGTTGAATCTGGTAATAAATTTGCCTTAAAGTGTATAAAATATTAGATCAACCCTGGATCATTACTTATTTATAAAAGAGTCATTCAAAATCTTCCTATGAAAATTCAATATGTTGGAGTAGACATATCTAAGAATAAGTTTGATGTTTATTACTTATATGAAGATAAATTGTTGGTATTTAATAATGATTCTAATGGTATTTCTCAATTTATTAAAACTATTTCTTACAAAAATGTAGTTATTCTTGAATATACTGGAAGATACCATGTGAAATTATTAAATGCCCTGATTAAGGCTAGAAAAAAAATTTCAATAGTATCTGGAACAAAGGTCAGACGTTATGCGCAAATGCGATTTTCTAGGATAAAAACTGACAAAACAGACGCAGTTTTGCTTGCCAATTTCGGTAGGTCCCAAACCCCCCTTCTATTCAAGAAAAAAAGTGAATGTGACTTGGAATTAATGGATTTATTTACTTATCTCAATACTTTAATTAAAAATCGAAGAAATTTCACTAATTCGTTTAACGCATTGAAAATAAGTATGAATCGAAGCAGTGTAATAGAAACTTCTCAGGCTAATATAATAAGTGATATAGATAATTCTATTTCAAAGGTGAAAATGAAAATTTCATCTTTAGGAAAAAAGCATTACAGCGATGAATTAAAATTTTTGACTACAATTCCAGGAATCGGCATAATAACTGGATGCATGTTATTGTCAAGAACTAATGGGTTAAGAAATTTTAGTAATTCTCGTCAATTGAGTTGTTATTTTGGGCTAACACCGAGAATAAATTCTTCAGGGTTGAAATATTCAATGGGAAGAATAAGTAAAATGGGGGATAAACATATGAGAAAGCAATTATATATGTGTGCAATTACAGCTCTTCAGCATAATGAACAATGTAAAATATTATATAATAGACTTTTGAAAAAAGGAAAACCAAAGAAGAAAGCAATTCTAGCTGTTGCGAATAAGTTAACAAGACAATGTTTTGCAACGGTTAAATACGAACATGTTTATGATCGAAACAAATAATATTCATTATTTCAATTTTTTTGTTAAAAATTAAATAATTATATGGTGTCAGTTAAGGTTTTCCTTTTATAAGTTTGTGAAAATTCAGAATTAATCGCCAAATGAAACTTATACATTTTTCTGTTGTATTGCTTATTTTTATTGGGTTTTCGGCTCAGTCGCAAAATATTTATGAATTCTTTTGTGCCTCCTATATTGGAGGTCGTGAACTTCGGGACGTAACTTTTACGTTGTCTGGAGATTCAGGACTTAACGAATCCTTTACCAGTAAAACAGGAGAATTTCAATTTTCCATCAAGCAAGGAGATGGTGCGTTAATGCTCAGCGCAGCCAAAGAAGGTTATATGACTAAATCAGTCAGAATATCCCCTTCAAACTATCCTTTTGAAAATGAATATGAACTACAGGATATTGACTTTGTTTTTGCCAAAAAAGAAAATGGTGAAAATGAACAAATTGGTGAGCTCAAATGGAATACTATGGAACATGAATTTCGCATTGCCAAAATTGATGCTGATGTTGAAAAATTGAAAGAAAATTTTGCAGGTTCGAATGAAAAGTTGGACCAGATATATATTTATGCCATCGAATGTGGAAATGAATATTGGGATGAAGGTGAAAAGGAAATGGCGTTAAGAAATTACGAAATCGCATTAATGGCCAAACCAGAAGATGAGTATGCATCAGGTAAAAAGGAAGAAATTCTCAATTCAAATGAAGAAGAGGAAAAACAAACCGTGGTCATTGATAAATCAGTGTTAGACCAAATCAATAGTGGGAGTTATGTTCCGCCTGAAGGGCAGGAAATGGCAGAAGGTGTGCTGTTCAGTGTGCAATTGGGCGCTTTTTCAAAAAAAGTGGATGAACAAAAGTTTGCAGATGTTAAGGATTTCATGATGATTGAATACGATGATTATACACGTTGCTTTACTGGTGAATTCGAATCTGTTCAGGATGCTATTGAACGAAAGAAAGAAATGGTTTCAGCAGGATACAAAGATGCATGGATAGTCATGATGCAGGGACATGAGCGCATTGGATTTTAAATAAAAATATTTCCAATTTTTGTTTGGGATTATTGAAAATTCCATAGCTTTGCTGCCCGTTCGAATAGAGCGTCGTTCTTGATAAAAAATATTGAATTATTTTCTTGGTGGCAGTTGTGCCCCCAAAATCAATTGCATCGAGCGAATAATTCAATTTTCAAAATATATTGGTCCGGTAGTTCAGTTGGTTAGAATACATGCCTGTCACGCATGGGGTCGCGGGTTCGAGTCCCGTCCGGACCGCCAATAAAGTTGCAATTACCAGCATTTTACCGAAAAGCCTCCATTCCAGAGGCTTTTTGTTTTATCTCTTCATCTTAAAAAACTCGATTTCATTGAATTTCTAGTGGGTTATTCGGTGGACTGTGTTATTCAAAATTCATCTTGTATAATTATTATTTTGAAACAAGAATTACCGGAACAAACGCAAAACATAAATTAATAAATGATTATTGTCATCTCTATTCAAAAAATTCTTCTGATACTGTAGAACTGAATGTTATTTTTTGGAATCCAGAAGAAATCGTTCTAGATACCGTCAACACTCCCAGTATTGGAGTAAAAAGATGTAATCTTTATATAAGAATGGATGAATGACTTAAAAGGAAATTTTATAGATGCATGTGTCATCGGAGTATCACTAAAAACACTTCACTTTTCTCAATCATGATCTCCTAAAATCAATAAATTTTGATATATTATTAAGGATTATTAGGATTTTTTACTTGGTTAAAAAGTATTTAAAAAGTCGATTTAGAATGAGTAAACTGACAATCTTGGGTATAATTTTATTTTTAGTTAGTATGCCTTGCCGAAGTCAGAGAGGAGAGTTTAAGATGTATTCGAACGGCTTCATGTATAGCGATGAAACTATAAATCAACTTAAATTCATAGTAGATTCACTGAACATCAAATTTCAAGCTTGTGAACTTGAAAGAGAATACTTATCAAAGAATCAAGCGAAAGCCAATTTTGTGATTTTTAAGAATAAAAACATACAGAATCTAAAAGAGGATTTATTGAACAACATCAGCTTTGATGATTTTGTAATTAAGTATCCTGAAGCAAAAGTTGAAGAAGATTTGCTAGTCGTTAAATATAGTTCTATAGAAGAAGGGGATATTCAAATAACTATAAACAGTCAAATTGAAGAATCAAGGATCCGATTTACTGATACTTCAAATTGGAATAATAGTTCGGTAAAAGGCTCATGGATTTTCACTTTTTTCGAAGAAACAAGCTATTCTGATGCTGAGATTTGGGCGTTTTATTTTGCTTCTGAATTTGAAAGCAAACCATTAACTGAAAAATATGCCAGATTGATTCAGTATGCAGATTGTATGATAGATACCTCACATTTAGTATATTCTGAAAACGCCAGATTTGAAAATTTTCAAATGAAGGTTCCTTCTAAAACTAGAAAATTTTTAAGGTATGTGAACAGAAAGACTAAGAAACCCAAATTCAAAAAAAAGAACGAAGATTATTTCGAAGATTTTGTCAGATGGGATACTACCAAGTTTGCTTCCATTGATAGTATCTTGGTAAAAAAGAAAAAATTTCATTCACTTCTTAGAAATGCAGTAAGTGAATCAAAAAAAGTAGGTTATTCTAATCGAAATTTTGAACAATATGTTAATCGATATTATTCAAAGGAATTGGCTCTTGATTTAAAAAGAAGTAGGATTGTTTATGGGCGATGTAGTATGGATAACAGCCCGAGAAGACATGCTTTGGAAATAGCATTGCTTTCAGCAGAAACGGTAAATTGGGATATATTTTTAAGGGCTCATCTTGACATAATGAACGATAATTTTCACCGAGCTAGTGATGGTAGCTATGCGTGGGGAGGAAGAAAAACTTATTTAAAGGAACTTGAAGAGTTGGAAATTGAAATTCATGATTTATTGTTGGGAATTTGTTTAAGAATTGAAAATCCAAGTGCCAATCATTATTATGGCAGTATTCATAGAATTGGACGCGCCCTGTCAGAAACAAAAGATACAGATGGAATTGAAGTAAAAATGCTTGACATGATAAAAGATAATAATTTGGATCACTTCAATCGGATACTGATTTATTATTTATTTAAAAATTACAATTATCATCTCGACAATGAGAAAACCAAATTGGAAAATGATATGAAATTACAAGAAGCCAAAAATCAATTACCTCCATATTTGGCTAAAAGATTGATTTCTCAAGATTAATATCAAATCAATTACGTTGATTAAGTTGCAGATTGAAGATGTAATTAAAATACGAAGTATGATTGGAATTTTGACATGAATAATGTTGAAAGGGTTAAAATTCCATAATCAGAAGTGCCAACGATTGTTCGATTTAGCTTGTCTTTGTGAACCTGCGCTTCTTGTGATTCTAAGCAATTGGTATTTGCTAATTGGCTAAATAGATTTAAGCAGGCGTTAATTATTATATTATATTCATAATACCATGTTTTTGACTGTCCTTTTTTTTGAATTATTAATTCTTAACAGTTTTAATTGGCAACAAACGGAATATGAAAAAATAATTGCCAATAAAATGTGTGGTTGTATGGAGAATTTAAATCAGATCGAAGCCGTTGAACATAAAATTTCAGGATATTCAATATGTGTTGAAATGATTTATGCTGAAAATATCGATTTAACCATTGAAGAGTTGAATAAATTGGAATCAACATTTCCAGATAAAGATGTTGAAGCTTTGGAGTTGGAAATTAGTCGAAAAGTTCTGCAAGAATTAGTTGAAAATTGTGAATCATTTCAAAACTTAACAAAGGTTAATCTGAATAAGAAAGAACAGGTTACACCAGCGCTTGTTGAAGTAGGAAATATTTTATGTAAGTGTACGGAAGATATGTTGGATCAAGGATATTCTGATCCAAATAGTATGGATATGTGTCTTAATTTAATTTATTCCCAAGATGCCCAAGAAGTAATAAGAAAGGAAATAGATCCAAATGATTATGAAGAAAGTACAGATTTTGGAAATAGACTAGGACGGTATCTTATGACATACTGTTCAACATATTTAAATTGGTATTTAGAATATAACTTACAGCAGCGATGGCGTGAACAATGATACCGAGAATGGCAGATAGCCTTACGTTCAAGAATGGTATATTTAATCTTTAAATCGTAGTTCCAGTTTGGATTATATCAGACTAATCACTTGTAATGATGCTGTAGAAGCTAACCTATTGAAGGGCAGGTTAGAAAGTAAGAATATTCCAAGTATAATTACTAACGAAACATCAACAACCGTGCTTCCATACTTGAATGGAATGCTAGGAGCAGGGGTGCAGGTATTGGTTCACAAAAATGACTTCGAACAAGCTCGTAAAATAGTCAATGAATCGTTGGAATCAGTTGAAAATCAAACTATTATATGTCCGTATTGTCGTTCAAAGGAGGTGAGATTTGGGTTTGGTCGAAATAGTGTTCTTAAGGTTTTGACCGTTATCTTATCTTGTTTAATTGCCATTCCTTTTGGGAACATTCAATTGAGATATTCTTGTCAAAATTGTGGACATAGTTTTTTGATGAAAGTTTGATTCGACTAACCCAATGGCTCTGGTCTATTTAACGCTGATGTTAGAGATTCTAGAATGTAAAGTTTTCGAAAATGCTATCCCACTTAGCCTAAAATAAGCTAAATAGCAATTCACAACAGTACCTTCAAGAAGAATTTTCAATTGTTACGTAAGCTTGTTAACTCAGAATTTTCCTTATTTAAATCAACAACTTTTGTTTTAGAGAATTTATCGTGCCACCCGATCTCACCCAGGAATAAGTACGAATAGGATTCAAATGGAATATATCTTGATAGAGTTCGAAGATGTATTTGTTCCTTAGTTGGAGTTACATCATCATGAGAAACTACTTTGGTTTTGGTTATATATTTTGCCAATGTTCTTCCAGTGTTATATTCTAGAACGAAATAATACAAGTATCCAAAAATGAAACCAACTGTATAAAAAACAATTTTGTTATTTGTCAATAATTCATAGAACCATGGATTCAAAACCATTGAGATAATAGAAATAATCACGATCAATATAACTGTGACAATAATTCCAAAAATGGAATCCAATATCAAGTTCAAAAATCGTTTTTCCAAGGCTGCGAGTTTGAATTTTCTCTGGAGTTCTTGATTCATAAGATTATAGTATGGATTAAAGATATTGAATCTAAGAAAACGAAATAATGTTAACTTAAAGTCAAAGGTCTGGTTTAGCAAACTTATAAATAGATGTTCGTCAACCTATCATATATGTACTGTCTTAGCTAACATAAATAATTCCGAATGAAAAGACAGCTCAGAATAAATTTAATAATTCAATCGTTATTTAATTGAATGCGAATTTTAGTTATTGGAATATCTACAATGATGAAATTCAAAATATTCTAATTTATTTAGCACCTAGCATGTATAAGTGAAGTAATCTTCACTTTTTTGCCTTTGAGACGTACTATTATGCAGAAATTACTCTTAAATCTGGAGAAAAGTTATAGATGACTTCGTTGCTAGCTCCTAGAAGAGAGAAGAAGTTGGAGAAGTTAAATTTTCCAATTGAAATAAAGAAAAGACTATTCAATTCTTGCATTTTAACGATGTAATGGTTGAAGTCTTGCAGAACAAAGCTTATTCAATAAATCAACACTAAAAATTCAAAGGGTAGGGGGATCAATTCCTTCACTGTTTTGGCTTAGAAAGTGGCGCGATACTTACTTTAGCTTTATCAATTAATCAGTAATCTTTAGGCTGACTTCTAACAAATGATTAAGGTTGATTTAAATCTAACTTGGCCAACTGGTTTTCTAGTTTGGCATATGTAGTGGGAGCATAGGACAAATATTCCTCGTTCAATTTTTGCAATTCAAATTCTTTGCTTGCCATTTGTAAAATACCTTCTTTAACCTTGAACCCAAAAATGATGGCTGTTTCGCCGTGCGGTAATCTATCATACACATACAGTCCATTTTCTAACCGTGGGAATACAACCGTTTGTCGATTTTTCAAAACAATGACAACATTTTCATTTTCGGAATACTCTTGTTGAATAGTTAGCATGGCTGGAGCATTAGGATAAATTCTATCACAATTAATCCAACCTAAATTTTTAGACTTGAAAACATATTGGGCAACAGATGAAGCTGAAACATCAGAAATTATATCGTTATCTTTCTTATTTATTTTATCATCGAATGCTTCATATTTTTTTCGCTTTTCTTCCAATGTCTTTTTAGCTTTTTTGTCTATTTCTCCTCTTAAGGCCATCAGTTCAACATATTTACTCTTTGACGTTTCTACAGATGAGATAGAATGTGGATATACATAAAAATGGTCGAAATTTCCAACTTTTAAGTAAATGGTATAACTGAGTTTGTCAAACTTGTCGGGACTTGCATCTTTTGAGGGCACCCAATTTTTGACATTCCTAAATTGCTGAAGTACTAATTGATCACCTTTATTGCCTAACCCCTCCATCATGTATAAGCTGTCAACTTTTCCCGTATTGGTAATAACTAGACGAGCCTGAAACAAATTAATTTGTCCTGGATTCATAAATTCTGAAAGACCATTGAGACTTTCGACTGAAAAATTTTCCGCACAATTCAAGCAATTCGGTTTTTTAGAATAGTAAGTTCTTCTGGAGTAGGTAAATTGAGTAAGCCAGATTGAACCTCCTATCGATTTAACCACCTTTCTTTTTTTAATCGAAGTGGAATCTAACTCCCAAGAAACGATGTTGCTTTTGTTATTATTTCCAAAATAAATATTCATTTCTTCTATATAATCATGATTTGAGAATGTCAACAGGATATTTTGGTTTTTGTCCAATTTACATTCTTCATCGCCTGAGAAAGCCCGCAAATAAACCATTCCGGCAGATTCTAGGGAGTTGTTGGCAGTTTGAGTACTCACTCCATCTCGTATACAATCTGACAGACGATAGTATTCTTTCGCAATCAGCTTTACATGACCTTTGATGGGTTTTCCTGTTTCTTTTGATACCAATGAATTTGCTTTGAATTTCACTTTGGTTCCTTGTTGTAAAACCAAGGTGGTATCTCGCGTGGCATTAATAGAATAAGTCTGTTGTTTGGTAGACTTCGACTTCAGCTTTTCATTCAGTTTATTCATAGTCCATTGAGTAGCTTCTTGTTTCGAATAAACTTTTGCACCTATTTTTGAAGAGAAGCCACGGGTAAATCCCCAGTTTTCGTTCGATTTGACGATTGATTTTTCACTTTGAATACTGTCATTCTTACAACTGGTATATAATACTAAAATTGAAATGATAATAATGTTGATTGTAAAGTGTCTAGTATTCATATACATATAACGATGCTCATGCCTTAAAAGTTGTGTTTGATTTATAATTCATGCAGTCGCATATAGACTTCTCTTGCATAAAAAGCCCGATGTGGACCAGAGTTAAAATCTTTCTTAAGAAGTCTGTGGCCAATAAAAGAAAAAGCGAAAATGAAAGAATTGAATAATTAGGTTACGGAGCAACAATCCAGTGAATACAATAATCTGGGTGAAACAAAGTTTTCGTATATAATCCAAGGGCTATGAAATTTCTTTCAGTTCTGATTTTTACATTTTCAATGTTTATTGTTTTTAGTCAGGAGAATAGTGTTTTCAAATACATTCCAGAGGCCTTTCACGACACCACGATCAAAAATCAACTTTACAAGGATTTGATTATTTATACATATGATAACTTACCGGAATTTGATTATTCGAATCAAAGAGATACAGTGGTATGGGACAAAAAGCACAAGGATAGTGTAACTAAAAAACTTGGAATGGAAAAAATTGAACATGGTGTTAGATTAAATTCCGTTGAATCCAGAAAGTATGAAGACACTGTTTTACAGGCTTGGGAAATACATATTGGAAGATTTAATCATAGAAGTTTTGCAGCACTAACAGAAAATGGTTACATCATGTTCACTCAAAATCAGATTAATGAAATATGGTTATCAGTTGATTTGAAGAAAGATAGTAAAAGGACTCGGTATAATTTTGGGATAAAGCGGTGGAATTTGGAGTATTATGGTGATTCGACGTTACCTTTTCGATTACCTAATGATTCTGAATCAGTCTCTTATCCTTATCAAATAATTTTAGGTGATACGTCTCAATGGGACATTATTAATGTAATAAAAAGCAATTATAATTCTGAAAAAGAATACATCAGCGAAACGTTTGAAGAAGAGCAAATCAAAGAAATGTGGAAGACTGTAAAATCAACATCCGGCAAGGTTATACAAAAATCGGATTATAGAGTTAATCCGAAAAACACGAATCAAATGAATTTAATGAAGTTCAGTCAAACCCAAGAAAATAAGAGGTGCCTAAAAAGACTGGAAGGGCAATTCTTATTTGGACTGTGGTATTTTAAGGTGTATAAATATGCCAAGAACGGTAAAAACAACTTCAGAAAACTTAAGGAAAAGTCATATAATACTTGGACTATTGAAGAACATAAAAATCTTTGGAGGGGTGAAGGAAAGCAAGAAAGGACTCATAGGAGAATTGAAAATTATTCCTATGATAGCTCAGGAAGGTTAAAAAGAGTAGACTATAAAGATTTACAACAGCGCGAGAATATAAGATTTGAAATTTATGAGTATGGAGAAAATGTGTTTATTTCTCCAAGATCGATAATTGTAGAAGTTTGGATATATTAAATCTTATGAAGGGTATTTCAATTTACAAAATGCAATTAATTATTTTAGGCTTGAGTCAATCATTATTAACGTATGGTCAGCATTTTACAAAGGAAAAGACTGTTGATTACAGAAAATGTGCGTTGGAATTATTCGATATTTTGAAAACGGAGCAATATGATTCTTTAGATAAGTTTATAGTCCCCTTCGAACATGCCAAATTATGTAGATGGCCTGAAGACACTATTCCACAGAAAAATTATCTTCAGTATGTAGACAATTTTTACAAACATTATAAAGTTGCTCATGATTCTATTGGTTTTGAATTTTGGCCTAGTTTAAAAGTATATGCAACAGGAGTTGAACCCAGTTACTACAGTTTAATTTGCATTAATACCAATAAAATGGATTCCATGGAAGTCTATGATGTAACGCTGATAACTGATGGTGGATTATTTAGATATTATGAGTTAAAGTTTGCATTAAACGAAATTAATGGGCGCTGCGTCAGCTATTTTCCGAGTATAAGAGCAAAGATGCTCAACTTCTCTAATTACCGTCGAACAAGTGATATAGTATATAAAAAAGAAAAAACGGAGTGACTGTTTAATTGTTAGAATAAAATTAGAATGGGAGGGGGCTTTAATTCCTTGACAGTTTTGACTTGGAAAGCGGCGCGACCCTTTCTTTGATCACATCCAAATTTTAGAATCCACACCCAAGAATTATTGGTGGTTGGAAGATTTTTTTTCGTTTATTTCTTTTCATTAATTTTTTTTGGTAATTTTAAGATTCATTGCAACGTGATTATTTCGTTGCGTTCTTCGTTTGACCTCAAAGAGAAATATACCAAGGTTTGTTGGTATATTAATGTTGCAGATTATTTCAGATCTGTTAACATAGTTTTCAATTCAAAAGAGATTTTATTGCATAAGCAATTATGACAAGTACGGTTGTTTCGTGATTGTCACAGTTACTTAAATTTTGAACTAATGGGTTTTATTTTGTCGGGGCATAGTTGTGCCCTATTGCAAGTAATTAACGTGGTCAGACCAACAACTCCTCTCCTTTCTTTCCGGAGGAATAAATCTTTGCCAGGAATTGTTATAACAATTGAAATAAAGGTTCAATTGCAATTTAAAGACAAGTTGTTATTGTTTATTACAATTAGTCGGCATGAATTGATCTCACAATGTACTTCTAATAAACATCGTATTCATGAATAACAGTAAACAGATTATCTCAATCTTAATATTAGGTGTGTTCATTGGCGCCGGAATTATCTCAGGAATTTATGCCATTCTAAATGATAGATCCAACGTGGTTTTTGTTCGTACTCAGGTGTTGGTCGATGAGTTTCAAGGAATGATTGAGGTGAGACAAAAATATAAAGACACTGAAAATAAATTTATTTCAGAGCTAACAGTATTGGAGCGAAAATTTCAACAAAAAAGTGACAGCTTAAATGGCGTTTGGAGTGAACTTCCAGAGGCTAAAAAATCAATGTATTCAACAAAAATGGAAAGACTTAAAAAGGAAGTTGAATGGAAATCCAACGAAATGGAAGCCACACTGGATGAAGAAAACCAAAAGCTGACTAATGGTGCGATTAACCAAATTAATTCACTAATGGAGTCATATGCTGTCGCCAAAGGTTATAAGATGGTTCTTGGATCGACTTCTTCGGGAAATATTATGTATGCTGAAAATGTATTAGACGTCACAGAAGACGCAATTAGTTATTTAAATAATCAATATTTGAATGGGAAAAGCAAGTAGAATTTTGTTGTTTGCGTCATTGGTGGTTTTTGCTTTAGGCTGTGAACATCCATTAAATAGCGAAGAGTTGTCTTCGTTGATTTCTGATCCAAATTATGGGCTATGTCACGTCAAAGATGTTGGGGATAAAACCATTACGGTAAAGTATTTATTACCTGAATACTTGGCATTAAAAGACGCACGTGATAATACCACTAATTACGAAAGCGCATTGTCTCAATATGATCAAAACCTTTCCTTTTTAATAACATATGCGTTTTCAGGTATTAATTCAAATTTGGATTTGTTGAAGGGATCTGTCGATTCTTATGAAGAATATTCAGCACTCCAACAAGAGCTTGTATTTAACTATTCTAGGTATGTCACGTTGAATGTAAATTCATTTAGTTACAAGCCAGTCCTTTCTCATATGGAAGATGCTTACGGTTTGCAGCCTCATCGCAGTATAATAGTAGTATTTTCTCCTGATTCTAATGACACAGAGATTTCTCAAAAGGATGTCGAATTAATTATTGAAGATGAAATTTTTGGAACGGGGATCAATCATTTTTTGTTTAAGTCTGAACATCTATTTAAGAAATATAAAGTCGAATACCCAACATTTAAAAATGCATAAAATGTACAATACGAAAACACGACCATTAATTAAATCTGTTTCGGTTCTAACAGCGTTCATTTTTTTATTTGAATTAATTTACCCAACTGCGGCTTTTGCACTGACCGCAGGGCCTTCAGCTCCTGAATTTAGCAGTTTCGAACCGGTAAGCACCACTGACATGGTAAATGTATTTAATGGAGATTACGTTTATAATTTGCCCGTTATAAACATTCCCGGAACAGAAGGAGGAGGTTATGCTCTCTCATTATCTTATCACAGCGGTGCCAATGTTGAAGAAGAAGCTTCATGGGTAGGTTACGGTTGGACATTAAACCCTGGGGCAATTAATAGGGGAACAAAAGGTTTTCCTGACGATTATAATGGAGCAAATGTGACCTCGTACTCAAAATCTAGACCAGTTTGGACATCTAGTTTTACTGTTGATTTGGGGATTGAAGCTTTTAGTTTTGATGCTACTTTGGGGGCTTCAGGTACGGTTAGATACAATAATTATCAAGGTTTTTCCAAGACATTGGGTTTTGATTTGGGTGTTAAAGGATATGGTTCCTTGGGAATGTCCATTGATGGTAATGATGTAACATTTCATCCTACCATATCTCCTTCTAAATTGATTGACAAGGTTCGGTCGAAAGTTCAAAAGGCAAGAAGTAAAAAGGTGATGAAAAAAATGAAAAATAAATCCAAAAAACAAAAGGAGAATCACGCTAAATTGAAAAGATTTTCTCAAAAATTTTTGAACCCCTTATTATATGATTCTTTTAAGAAAAAACAATCCTACAATATAGCTCCACGGCCAGCTTCTTTAAGTGCCTCGTTTGAACCAGAGTTTTATGAAAAATCATTCAATTTAACAAAGACCCTCCAATTTAGTCCCACTCAGCTTGAAATTGGGGCAGAAGCAGGCTTTACTGGTGGGTTCAATATAAAATATACGAGAGCCAAGGATTTTGCAGCTGCATATGGGTATATGCATTCCAGAGCGAATAGTAGTGGCAATATGCTTTCGGATTATTATTATGACAATGATTCAAAATATAAAAAGCGAGATCAATTTATTGGTATTCCGTTTAATAATGCTGATCAGTTCGTACTTACCGGTGAAGGATTATCCGGGGGGTTTAGAGCGTATAATAAACCAACTGGGCATTTTTATACGAACGAAATGAACTCTTCGAGTGACATCGTTCAAGCTAATTTTACCGAATTTGGAATTGGAGTGAATTTGGATATTGGAGGCGATTTTGGTGTAGGGTATACTAAAACAAAAATAAAGACATGGGAAAAAGAAGGAAGTGCTGGTTCGTATAAATTTAACAGTTCGGGAAATAACGAACCATATTTTCGGTTTAATGGAGATTTAGGAGGAGAAGTAGTTTATGCACCAAATGACCAGTTGGTCACGGCAAAAGTTGAGAAGCCATCAAGTAATCTTGGACTACCAGGTGTTAAGCAATATGAACCGAATACTAATGATTTTCACACATATAGAAATAATTGGACATCAGGCGATCCAGATCCCGCCAGCTCTTCTTTTATACAATATCATACGCTAGGATCAATGGGTACTTTGAGTTCCCGATTTAACAAAAACTCAAACACTTCCAGTGTAGATGACCATGTTTCTGCTTCGACTGGCTTGTATGCTGAGAGTATTGGCGAATTTTCAATTCATAATAGCTCTGGTGTTAATTATATATATGGCCTACCTGTATACAATAAGGATGTTAGAGAAGTAAGTGTAAATATTGATGCAGGTGGTTCCGCTGTATATAATAATTATATAACTGAAAAATCATTAGATGATAATCTTGGAGCAACTGTTATGAAGGGACATAAGGTGTTTCAAGGGATAAAAAAAGATGTTCCGTATTCATCAGATTTTTTATTAACTCAAATTTTACAACCCAATTATGTGGATGTTGGCGATGACGGTCCGAATGATGGAGATTATGGAGGCTGGACCAGATTTGAGTATAAACAAGCATATGGAATTTCTCATGCAACAGGAGATTGGTATACTTGGAGATTCCCATATAGTGGGCTATACTATGATCAAGGTCAACTTTCTAATAAGTTCGATGACATTGGTGCATATAAAAAGGGTAAAAAAGAGGTATATTATTTAAAGGCAATAGAAACCAATTCACATGTAGCTTTTTTTATTACCAACAAAACCGACAATGCAACATTTGCTAATTACTTTGTTGATGCTCCATTCATGGATTTGTTGGAGGGATCCAATAACGATAGATTCGATGGATATGGTGCAAGTGAATCGAGCACAGCGGATGATGCAAACAAGTCCGTTAATTCTTGTGCAGATTGTAAACAACTGGAATACTTGGAAAGAATCGTTCTCTATTCGAAAGAACGTCCAGAGAAACCAGTTAAGATAGTGAATTTTGAGTATGACAATTCACTGGTACAGGGTGTTTCAAATAATATATATTCCAATACTGGTGCCAATTATGAAAATAGCGGAAAGCTAACATTAAAAAAAGTGTGGTTTGAATATGAAGGAGTTTATAGCGCCCAAATTTCACCGTATTTATTCAATTATAATTATCCAGAGTATAACGATCCTGAGATTACAGCTAAATATCCCGAAATAGCTTCTTATGCTTCAAATTTTGTAGGTGCAGAGAATCCAGGATATGATCCAAATGCGCTGGATATGTGGGGAAATCATCAATATGATGGTGCGAATCGTAAAGCTCGTTTAAATAGATGGTTATATCAAGGTGTTATTCCATCAACTGATAGGTTTGATCCTGCAGCTTGGCAATTAAAACAAATTGTACTGCCATCTGGTGGGGAAATACATATCCAATATGAACAGGATGATTATAGTTCCGTGCAAGACAGAAACCCAATGGCAATGGTTAAGTTGCTGAATAAATCGTACGACGGTGAATCTACTTTGGGTGAATATTTCTTGGATTTGAGTGACTTGGGGTATACATTGGACAACCCTGATTTTTCTTCTGCGAGTAACCCAGAGCAGGCTTTAGATATTGCCATTTCTGATTTAAACGCCTATATCAATTCTCAGTTTGTTGGACAGGATGATAAAAGAATGTACTTCAGGTTTTTATATGCATTGAAAGGAAATTTCATTCCAGAATTGGATGGAAATTGTAAAGTGGATTACATAACAGGTTATGCACCAGTTCATGAATCTGTTATTATTCCTATATCTAATGCACCCGATGAAATTAGAATAAAATTAGGCACATCCGGAAAGAAAGATAGTCCGAGAAATGTTTGTCTTGATTATATCCGAGCTTTTTTAGGAGGAAGGTTAAAGAATAACGGTTGTTCAACACAAATGGATGACAACGATGATTGGTTCTTTAACCAGGCTGAAAATTCAAATGGAGAATATGTTGATCCTGCGAGTATTGGGTCCATGGCAACTAAAGTTGAAACAATCATTGAAACGCTCACAGGGGTCTTCAAGGATGTAGCCCCAACGTTAAATAACATTGGAAAAATTAATCCACAACTTTCATATTTGAAAATTCCAGTTCTAAGAAACAAGCGCGGTGGAGGAATTAGGGTCAAGCGACTATTAATGTATGACAAGGGAATTGAAAAAGGTTCTGCCATGATCTATGGAAAAGAATACTTATATGAAGATGAAAATGGTATTAGTAGCGGTGTTGCCACTAATGAACCTTCTGTAGGAAGGGAAGAGAATGCTTTGGTTGAATTTTGGCCAAGAGATAAACAAAGCTGGGTTGATAGAGCAGTTGCCGGACCAGATAAAAAAGAACATGAAGGTCCTTTAGGAGAAAGTATATTGCCTTCACCTTCGGTTGGTTATAGTAGAGTGATTGAAAAAAATATTCATTCAGGTACTACTGGAAACGGATTTACAAAGCATGAATATTTTACGGTTAAGGATTATCCTTATGATAAAATGCTCAATTCTCAAGCGGGAAGGTCTGCTGATTTAACCAATTTATCAAGCAACATGGAAAAAGATTATATGTTATTACCATTGGGCTTGCTAAACTTTAAGAAGAATAGAATATGGATGGCGCAAGGGTTTAAATTCGTTCAACACGACTTTCATGGCAAACCAAAAGCCGTTTATACCTATGGAGGTGATTTGGAATATAATGATCCTGCAGAGGAATATTATTTGAGTTCTGCTAAAGTGTACGATTACTATGAACCAGGAGAAAAAGTAACAACGTTAAATTATGACAAAAATCTTGGCAAATATGTAACAAATCAAAAAGCATTAGGAAAAGAGTTGGATGTGACGATGGGTATGAGATCTGTTCGAGAAACAGTTTGTGATTTTAGCCTGGAATTAGATTTGAGTATAGGCCTTTCTTGGTTTCCTCCAATATTTATAAGCGGAATGCTGTTTTTCGATTATCAAGATAGTGAATTGAATACGCATGCAACAACCAAGGTGATTAATTATCCGGTTTTGACAAAACGTGTGTCGTCATTTCAAGATGGAGCCTGGGGCGAATTGGTTAACCTTGCTTTTAGTGAAACTACAGGTGATCCAATCTTGACGAGAATAACGGATGACTACAACAATTTATTCTTAAGTGGATCCGCAACTCCTCATCATGGTTACTATTATAATATGACTTTACCTGCGTCATGGTATTATCCAGAAATGGGAAGAATGTCTGACGAACTGAATAACCTCAATCAACTGAGTGCAAGTGCAGGAAACATTCTTTCCTATGGTGCGGATGGAAGCCCTATAGGTACAGGAGCAACCCCAAGTGATCCAGATTTATGGTTTTCTGATCCGAAGAATGTCGTTGAAGCGAAAATAATGAGTTATTCGAATGATTGGTATGATCTTACAGGACTTGCTTCCGGAACAGTATATGAGGTTAGAAATGATGTTATTAATTCGACCTCGTCAAGTGCACTTTCTGAGTTGAATAAATTTTATTACCCGCATCAAAACTTCGTTTATGAAGAAGATGCTGTTAAAGCGAACGACGGATCAAATAGAATTTACAATTCAGGCATGTATAGTTCATTTAAGCTGCCTAATCCAGTTTCTTCCCCGAAAGATGCGTTAGATTTTTCTGTTGCTCCTAAATGGAAATTGATCAATGAAATTATTGCATACAATGCATCTGGCTACCCTGTGTCGGAACGAAATTATAGAGGGACTGTTAGTTCAGTAAAATATGGATACGATAAAAAGTATCCAGTAATTCTGGGAAAAAATGCTGAATATGGAGGACTATATTTCCATGATTATGAGTTTGCTGGTGATTATTCGAATTATTCTTATGGAATTGTTGATTATTTGGCGCACACTGGAAATTTCTGTGCAGAGTACACCACAAATATGATTGTCATCGATGATATAACAATTACTCCGGAATTACATGATCAAGGAGCACTCATTCAATTCTGGCTAAGAAATGATGCCTTTCCAGACATGTTGCTGAATGGTGGTACGAACAACGATGAATTTGGTGTTCAAATAGGTTCGGTAAATGGAATCACTAAAATTAAAAGTATTGTAGGTAACTGGATGTTGATGGAAGGTACAGTTGATGTCTCTGGTTTAACCTTGTATAACAAGTACGATTTAAAATTCACTTACAACGCCAGTCAGGAATGGATATTGATCGATGATGTTAAACTTCAACCTACACTTTGTGGTTCAAGAAGTATGGTTTATGATTTTGAAACTGGAAGGTTACTTGCAGAATTTGATAATCAACATTATGCATTGATTTATCAATATAATATGGAAGGAAACTTAATCAGAAAGATGCATGAATCTGACAGAGGTGTCAAAACCATTCAAGAAACTCAATATAATATTCCAACTGTTCAAAGACCATAAATATGCGAAACTTGCTATCCCTAGCCTTCATCCTTGCCTTTATGGTTTCCTATTCGCAGGAAAACTGTAAAGATAAGCTACTAAAAGTAATGAAACAGTTAAATGTTAATGAATTACCAAATAGTGGGAAAGCTCATGAATTAAAAGCTACGATTGAGACTGAATATGGTGCAAATAACAATAATATAAAGCACTCATCTGAAATTAGAATTTATCTGGATAATTCAAGGTTCTATTATTACACCGGAGTATTAGACATGATTCAAGATGAAAATGATTTGATTTTGATCAACCATTATGATCAAACCATCAAAATAACAAATCCAATAGCTCAAAAGCTTGCCGTGGAACAAATGGAAAAATTAAATCAATTTAGAGATACATTGATTATTTCCTCTTACGAAAAAGGGTGTCTACAGAAAGATGAAAATTTGGCAATTTCATTGCAATTACCAATGGCATTAAGAGAAAAATCTCATGTTTCTGACATGGTAGTTCGTTTTAATCAGCAAAACGAACAAATAGAGTCCATTAAGTTGTTCTATTCGAATCGAAAAGATATTAAATCTGTGACAACGACTTATGAATTGATGGCATTTAACAGAAGTCAGGACAGGCCCATTGCCGTGAGGTACAAAATATTTGACAAACAAGAGAATTTATTAAAAAAGTATCAAGGTTATCAATTGATTAAACAATAGATTATGAGGATTAATTCTTTATTATACTCACTAAAGTCGCTAACCATTTTAGCGCTTGTAACTTGCACATTTTCAATATATGGTCAAACAAGTTTAGGTAGTTTGTTTGAACATCATATTGATCCATATAATCCTTTTTTGCAACATCAAAGGGATAAGACTGTATTTGAGTTTAGAGTCTCATTAGATAAAACACATCCTTTCAACTATGGTGAAATACCTTTTGAAATTGAAGTGCAGTTTCAAATATACTATCGAGATTTTTCCAATCAGATTGCGATGAGTGCACCAGTTTCATTAATGATCTTGAATAATGCGAATCCGGAAGGAGTTTACTACGAAGAATTGCCTTCTTATATATTTAGTGCTGAGGTTGATAACATACAATATACCATAAATACAGGAGTAACAACAAGTAATTATTTGATTAATACAGCCATACCAAATGATATTTATCCTCAGGCCTCTCTTGATGTTACGTACAAAGTGGGGACAAATGGACCTTCTCAAATCAATCTTCATTCACCGACTCTTATTCATACTTCTTTGTATGAGTTCACTTGGCACACACCTCCTGAGGAGGAGTATGTCAATTATGAATTTCAATTATTGAAGCTCTATAATACAGACCCGCAATATGCCTCCAATATTGCAACCATTAAAATCGACAAATTAGATTGGAATCAAGCATTATCTATTGAAACAGAAAGTTCCTCTACTCAGTTAAAAGTGCTATTGGCTGAAGGAGACGGATTCTATTTATGGAGAGTTCGCCCAATTGGGAATATTCATGATGGAGGAATCGCAAACCCTAAAAACTGGGGTCCATGGGCTTGGTATTACACAGTGACTGATGGATCTACCATTACAACTTCAATGGCTGCTACTGATGTCAATATTTTATACATCACAGATCCAGAATCACATATGAATAAAATTTACTCTAGAAGCTTTTCTGAAGGAGCAAAAATTAAAGAGACCATAAAATACGCTAACTATCTTGGAATGTTAAGACAACAACAAATATTCATTCCTTCAGCGAATTCAACAGTGACAGTACAATCGTATGATGATTATTCTGGAAGACCGGCAATGTCCACAATTCCTATTCCTGAAGAGAACAATAGATTAGGTGGTTATAAAGACAAGTTAGTGACCGATAAGACATCTGGCAATCTATATAATCAGGGTGATTTTGATGAAAATGATGGTGTTCCAAGTTCCAATATTGATGATGGCAGTGGATCTAATTTAGAATACTATGGAGGATCTTATACTGATGATCATGGTAATGTGCCTGACGCTGAGGGAAATATTTTCAGAAGAACCTTATATATGAATGACGGAACGGACCGAATTTTAGAACAATCTTTACCAGGAGGACAACATAATATTGGTCAGCATACAAAAAAAATATTTTATACATCACCATCAGAATCTGAATTGATTGCCATGTTTGGAGACGAAGCGCCAAATTCGGAGCAAATATCAAAAATCATTACTTATGATGAAAATAATACGGCCAGTGTTACATACAAAAATACTGATGGCGAAATTATTGCATCGGCAATTTCAGAAACGGAACCAGGAATTGAAAATGGTGCGTTGTATAAGATAAATGATCCCAATACTTCGCTGGTACTCACTGAAGCAAACAACAAATCTAATTTATCCACGAATATTAGGACGGAAAGGGGATTTGAAAGCGTTAAGCGTCTTTCTGTTACCCAAAATACAGATTTGTCATTGGACTATATTTTTGACTGCGGCACTATGGTTCCTTGCCCAGCAGGTGGTGTTTGCGATTATGATGTTAAAATCGTTGTGCGCAATTTGGATATTTCTAATCCTGCTGATCCTGATTACCTGTATGAATTTTGGACTACATCAGTTAGTTCTTCTAATTGCAGCAGCACTCCGATATCTAGTTTTTATCACAATGGCGATGTTTTGAATCCAGTTTCAAACATGACTACGAGTTCACAATTGAAACCACAATATCATTATCTAATTCAAAAAATTCTCACTCCTACAACTACCGTTGGAAATTTTTCTTCAGGTGCTTATAATCAAGGAAAAGAAAAAACGGACCCCTTTGTTAAGCTTGTAAAATATTGGCTTGACGACGATACAAAGTCGGTAGCAGATTTCGCTGCTGATGTGAATAATTACCCTACAAGCGTTGATGATCCAACGGAGTTAGGCTTTTTTGGAGGCGTGGCTCCAAATCCAACATCTGGAGACTTCAAGAATTACTTTTTCACAGTGGATAATGCATCAAATCCAACGAAAATCATCCTTACTACTCCTTGTTGTGGAGCTTTAGAAGTGCCCTTAAAAGATGCTTTTGATTTTACGTGTCATGACTTGTCTACATACCCAAATCCAACTTCACTTTTTCAATATGTAGATTTTGCTATAAGAAACGCCGCTACACCTAGAACCCCAATAAATGATATGGATTTTTCAGGATATATGGAAGAAGCATTTTATGAATCAGGAATTTCAGGGTTCTCTGGCTTTTTAGGCGGGTATTCTGCACAGGAATTAAACGATATGATTTATCACATGTTAACTGATCAATACAGTTGTCAATCTATCAATGCCGCAGGTCCAGATGAAGTACAATATGAGTGCGAGGATTTGTGGAATTGTTGGATAAGCGCTGTAAGTACCGCAGTTAATATAGGTACGAGTTTGGATAAAAATCATAAAGTAGACGATAATCCGAACGTAGATTGGGATTTTTTCGATCCGTTTAATAAAATACCATTGAAGTGGTTATTTGGTGATTTAGGTGATGGCATGCAAGGAGAAGATAAAGGTAAAAACTTCACTTTAAATGTGGTTGAACAATTTCTTGAATGTACGGGTTATAATTTCGCCTCGGTATTGTCATCCGTCGCCGGATTTACCAATAACGTAATGCCGGGAGATAACGTTAATGATAAACGATTGGCATTTAAATACTTTAAGTATGATGATGGTAATTTCGGTGGCGCGGGATTTGGAAAGGCGGCTCAATTGGAAAATGAATTTTGTTATGTAACATTTCCTGGTCCCACTGACTTGTGTAATCCAAATATCTGTACCACCAATGTATTGGATTGGGAATGCTCAGATCGTGAAGAGTTTTATAAAGCTCTTAGAGATAAAGTAACTCCTTCTCAACCACAAAATCCTAAGCCTCAGTATTGCTGGGAACAAGAAGTAATTGATGAGATGAATACTATGGAGCTAGGTCTCATAAATACTTGCATCAAAAGGTGTGATGAACGAAGACCAGAGTTCAGGGTTTCAACAATTCGAATGTTTACTGATAATTGTTATGAAATTGGATCTTGTGATGGGCCTACTTGGGAAGATATAGACAAAATTGTGGATGAAATGGTTATAAAATGTAAAGATGTTTGTAATCAAATTGAATTAACCTGTACTGATATTTTTAGTTGTGCTTCACCTGGAAACAATTTACCTAATATACATATGCTTGATCCATGTGTAGAAACGAACATGTATCGAGTTATGACCAGTACATTGAGAATGGATATTCAATCCCAATGTCCTACTGGGCCACCTTGGTCTCTGTCAGGAGGCAACAATTGCGATATGGCTCAGGATTCACCCGTAATTTCTGTTCAAATTGATACAAATTAATTTTTGGCATAAAGACTTTATTATGAAATCAAGTAAAATGAAATATATAATTCTCCTTTCAAGTTTTGCATTTATTGTTTTCAGTTTAAATGCTCAAAATTATTCACGTATGTATGATAATACTCATGGTTGGTCCAAGGCCAATTATGTGTTAACTGATTTGAACGGTGATAATTTACTGTTAGGGGCACAAGAATACAGTTCGTTTAGTACGAAAACTGACTTCCTTATGAGGATTAATAATTCGGGTGATGCAATTGCTGCTGGATTTAATCTGATAAATACCGTCCAAACTTCTTATTATGCTGAAGCTGTAAAAGCAATAAACCGATCCGGTACCTTAGGGATATTAGGAACTTCTCATAGTACTACTAATGCAAATCCAACACTTAAACATCGAGCTGTGTATTATGAGATTTTAAATTCTTCAACAAATTTAGCCGTCTACAACCCTTATGCTCTGCCTGCTTTTGCTGACGTGGATGAATCTTTTGCGGTAGATATTACTGAGACTAGTAATGGTGAGCTTGCTGCTGTGGTTAATATTGTTCAAAATAACGGTGGACCTATTAAAAAGGGTATTGCATTTCATCAGTTCGATTTTAACAGTAGTTCGGGTGGTGGTTATGTTGGAATTTTTAGAGAAACTTATTATGCAGTTGGGGCAGATCTCTTTGCCACAAGTGTCCATGAAATACCTGGCACGGGGAGGTTTTTAATTTCTGGGACTATAGTACAGTCTTCCGAGAAAGATATTTTTTTCCTTGTTATTGATCCTGGAAATCCATCAAATAATTGGTTTGGAAAATACGATTTAAGCGGAAACGAAGATGAAGCTGTTGATGTTCAGGAATTTTTCCTTAGTGGCACGGGACAATCTTATTTCGTTCTAACTGCCAACACGAAACCAGGTAGTGGTGCAAGCAACTTATTGGTTGGTCGATTTCAGTATACACCATCTTCCTCTAATCATATAACATTTGATTATTTGAGTGAAATTGTTGACAATGGAAATGATCAGGAAGGATCAGCAATGACTTACGTTAATACAACAGACCCTGATAAGTATCAAATTGGATTTGATGAAATTTCAAGTGGCACCTCTAAAGCTTCAGCAATGCAACTGTCCTATAATACAGGTACAAGTACGATGATCGTCAATTGGGCAAATTCATATAAGGATGATGCAGTTGCAAATGGAATTAATATGTCAAGCAATGGCAAATCATATTTATGCGGAACTGCGACGTTCAGCGGAAAGGATTACGCTTACTTAACTGAAATAAATTCAGTTGGAAATTCGAAGTGTCAAAATGGGCTAGGTCCATTTACTCCTACAAACAGGTCTTTCATTGTTTCAACTGTTGGATATACCACTGATGAAGCTGAGGTGGACATTACTATGGATTTATGGTTTTCACCGTATTTGTATTCTAATTTAGATGGTTGTAGTCCATGTCCTCAAGGCCTTACTGTAAATCCAAATCCCGGATATACCTGTAACAATGTTAGTGTTAATTTTAATGCAACCGTCGCATCAGGTACACCTTCGTATTCTTGGTACAATTTATTGAGTCCAACTACCATTTTATCTACAACATCGTCACTTTCTACAAGCGTAATTGGTCAATATATGGTTGAAGCTTTTAATGGTTCATGTTCAGAGACAATGGTAGTTCACTTGAAAACAAATGGACCTGACTTTACATTAGAAGAAGGAGATGTGGCATGTACTCCAAAGGATATAGCATTAGTGGATAATAATCCAACCATTGGAGCTACCTATACATGGACATTTACACCTTTAGGTTCAACTCCTTCCACTGTTACACCCACAGGAACGAATGCCAATGGTGACGATTATTATACAGCAGGTAAGGGTACGTTGTCAGTTCTTGGTGTGGCGAATGGATGTTCATTAACAGTGAATATAGTAGTTGATGACGATCCAAATCTTCCTCAAAATTTTACGATGCAAAATGGTGCCGTTGATTGCAATCCGTCTTTGACATTAGGCGAGGCGTGGATATGCAACACATCCACTCCAGTCCCATCAAGTGGATGGAAATCTCCATTTACTTACAGATGGTATGACGGTCCACCTCCTCCTGGTTCTGGAAATTTGCTTCATACTTCTACAAATAACTATTACAATGTTGAAAATCAAACATATTACGTAACTGCGCAATATACTAATTGTACGCCTGTTGTTGTTGAAGTCTATTTAGAACCTCTTTATTTTGATATGACACCAAGTCCAGGAACTTTGTCACCTAATTACTCTACGTATTGTACAAATGGATTGGCTTCAATAAGTTTTCAATTAGGAATCTACAATGCAGAACAGAATGCTTTCAATTCTGTTAAGCCAACGTATGAAATTTATCAAGAAGGAACAACTCCTGGAGTTTATAACATAAATGTAGTTTCAACAACAACATTGAACACACTGTCTTTTGCGCCAGCTTCATTTGTTTGTCCTCATCCCATTCGATCATATGGGAAATTTACTTCTTTAATGTTGACTCATCAACTTCCAGATGGTAACTACAGATTGAAAATTCATACACCGGGATCTTATGCGTGTTCCGAAGACATTGATTTCACAATTGATCCTTATGATCCGAATCTTGCGGGTACCATTTCACCCGCTTCTCCGGAAGTTGATTGTAAAACTGGAGTTGTTGACGTGACTTGTTATGCAAGTGGTAACAATCCAATAGCATCAATTGAATGGTTCGAAGATGTTTCTGGCACATGGGTATCAATTGGTTTTGGAACGACTCTAACATTGAGCGAAGGAACTTACTTTATTCGATTGACAGATTCGGAAGGTTGTACAAAAGATTTACCTCAGTTCGTAGTGGATGAAGCGACTAATGGTCCTAATTTAAGTAATTTGGGTTTCACAGGTTGTATTGGCAGTGCAACAATTAATTCAGGTACTCCAACTTATCATATTTATTGGGACAGGGAAGTGTCGACAAGTCCAACAGTTTACAATAGAGAGTATTCAGCTTATGAAAGTGGTTCACCTCCTGTGACACATACTACTTCTGAATTACCTGAAGGTACTTATAAAGTAAGAGTCGTGGATTCTAGAGGTTGTGAAGATATTGACTTTGTTACACGCAGCCCCTTGGCAAGCAACCATATTTTTAATATTCAGTATCAATGGGGATTACCGGCCCAAAGGGATCCTGATCCCGATGCCTTTCCCGAAACACCTATGACAAAAGAAGAAGATAAGAAGAATACCATAAACAAGGCATTTGCAGCAGCAACATCTGGATGTTTGGACGTAATAAAAGGTGATAATACAGTTATGTATGAAACCACTTGTTTGAATCCAGACTTTTTGGAAGACAAATTGGAATTGAGTTATAAGGAGACATTAAAACAAATCACTCTTTATTACAGAGATAGAGCAAGTAATTTGACTAAGACTGTTCCTCCCCAGGGTGTAGATTTATCTTCTACAGACAGGTCTTCCAATCCATCTCACGTCATGGAAAATCAATTCGACTTTGATGGGATGAAACGGATGATTAATTCTGATGCTCCTGACAGAATTGGTGAGACTAAATATCTATATGATGCTATGATGCAAATGCGTTTTTCTCAAACACCAAAGCAATTAGCTAATAGTAATTTCTCGTATACAAGATTTGATGATCTAGGAAGAATTACCGAAACAGGTCAAAGTAAACTTGCAGGTGGTCAAACATTTGATGTGTATTTAGCCAATTCTGCTCAATTAGACAATATGAGCTTTCCATCCAGTAATTTGGAACAACGTGTAATACATGAATACAATCAACAAATTGCGGGTATTGATTATTTGGGTCAAACTCAACGTTTTGTTTCTCAAAGAATTAGTCACTCCTATACCGATGAGGATGGTAATTTGGCAACAACCCATGACCAGGTGCATACTTATTACAGTTATGATGCTCATGGTAATGTTGAATGGCTAATTCAAGAGCAAGATGAGTTGGGTAAAAATTACATTCGATATGAATATGACTTGATAAGTGAAAATGTAAAAAAAGTATTCTATAACGAGTTCAGGGAAGATAAATGGTTTTTGGAGTATGAATATAATGAAGATAACGCTTTAATTTCTGCCAGATCATCATATGACGGTGTAAGATGGGAATCGGATAAAAATTATTTGTATTACCACCATGGGCCATTAGCCAGAGAAGAACTCGGCTTTGATAAAATTCAAGGAATTGACTATACATATACGATTAAAGGTAATTTGAAAGCAGTAAATCACCCTTATCTAGACTATACTGGAGGAAGTGGCTATGAATTAGAAATGGACCCGGGAAAAGATGGTGCTACTTCCGGTACACATGGTCAATTTGAAAAAGATGTATTTAGTTATGCATTAGGATATTATAATGGCGATTATGTACATGATGATTTTAATGGTCAGGCAAGTAACGTGTTGAGCCCTTATTCCAATTTTAGTTCTAGCTATGACTTGTTTGATGGAAATATTGCTTATATCGCTTCTGCATCAGCTCAGGATAATCCTTCAATGCTCATTCCACATGAGGAAATGACGGGCGTCCAATACAGATATGACCAACTTGGTCGAATAAAGGAAACCAAAAATTCTGTTGCACAATCGGCCAATAGTGCTTTCTATTCATTAAATACCAATGATTTTGATGCTGTTTACTCGTATGATGCCAATGGAAATTTGCTCACGCTGGAGCGCAATAGTGCTCATGCTTCAGACAATCGAATGGATGATTTTACATATACATACACGACGCCAAGAGTTGACAATCGATTGCAAAGTTTATCCGAAGGGCTTGGGGCAAGTGTAGCCGAAAATGGTAATGGAAACGATCTAACTGGAACCTTATCGTTCGTCTATGACGAAGATGGAAATTTGATTCAATCTCTGGCAGAAAACATTGATAACATTACATGGACTACATCTGGCAAAATAAAGCTAATTGAGCCAAGTAATTCTTCAATTCCAAAAATTGAATTTTTCTATGATGCTAATGATCAAAGAATTAAAAAGGTAGTTGATCATTCCGGTTATGGTGTTCCTTCAAATCCTGATGATATAATAACAACATATTACATCCGTGATGCAGGTGGAAATATCTTATCAATTTATGAAAGAACAAATAATCATGTTGGCCCAGGACCGGATGATTTTCAGGCTTCATTTAAACTCGTGAGTAGAAATATTTATGGTTCCGATCGGATTGGCTCATTTGATTTCAAGCATGAATTTCCTCCTGAAAATTTTGTGAATGGGTCTACGGTTCCTCAGTTAGACAGATCAACTGATCCTATAAGTATGCCCACAATTTTAGCCGCTAATTATATGCGATTTGCAGGATTCAAAAAATATGAATTGACAGATCATTTAAGTAATGTCAGATTGGTTGTTAGTGATGTCAAAGGAGCTACTGATTTGGTGACAAGTCTTGAAAATGGTGCAAAGATATTGTCCACTCAAGATTATTATCCATTTGGAATGGTAATGCCAGGAAGGAATTTCACTTCTTCGAATTATAGATTTGCTTTCAATGGAATGGAAAAAGATGATGAAATTAAAGGGTCATTTAATTCTTATAATTTTAAGTTCCGAATGCATGACCCAAGGATTGGCCGATTCTTTAGCGTAGATCCTTTATCAAGTCGATTTGCTTATAATTCTCCTTTTGCATTTGCAGAAAATAAAGTAATTCGATTCATTGAATTGGAAGGATTGGAAATTTTTCTGTCAAAAGCAGAAAGGGTGGAGTATCGCGATGGAATGCATAATGCTCAAGCAAATACTGCCATATTTGTATACAATGTTGGTGTGAGCATGTACAATGGCTTTGTAGATCTATTTAATTATACTGGCCAGATTGATCAAATTAATAAAGAAAATGGATGTTCTTGGTGTTTAGTCACGGATGAATCTTATAACAAGATTAAAACTGATGTTCAAGTGGCTTATAATGCTGTTGAGAATTACGTGACTACTACTTCGTGGGAGCAATTTAAAAGTGATTTTTCAGAAATAGCTAGCAATGTTGAAACATATGAAAACCTGGCAGGTGCAATTGTTGCAAAAAAACTCAGACTTTCAAAAGGTAAAAAAGGAACGTCTGTATGGAAATTAGACAAGTTTGATCGTGGAAGAGAAATTGAGAAAATGCTAGGAGGTAACATGAAGTCTCCCAACTATCCAGTGATCGACGCTTTTAAAAATGGAGTGGCCACCAGTATTAAAAGTTTAGATTTAGGGGCTGCTTCATATCAAACAATGTCCAATTTGAGGTCTACTTTGAAACAGTATGTGAATAAACTTGCGAAATTTGATGGTGCTGAATGGGGTGGGGATGTAGTATATGGATTCCAAATTAAAGAAAGAGTATTAAGTTTGGGTATTGATTTAACAAAAGCTACAGACGAACAGTGGAAAATTCTTGATGAAATTGTAGAATGGGCAAAAAAAGAAAAGAATATTCGTGTTAAAATAACTCATATTGAATGATTGAAAAAAGTGTATCGTTAATCAAATCTATTGACAAGTATCACATTAATAGTTTGAATCAAGACGATAGAGGGGTTTGGGTACCTGGGCAGTCAACAATTGTTTTGGAAACTTCAGAACCTTATTCTGAAATTGTATCATCAATTAAGTTGGCTTTGGAAAACTCAACACAGAATTATACCGAGCCAGAAAATTGGAAAGCACATAGAGATGAAATATCGAAGCAATTAGGATTTAAAAATCAAAAAGAGAAGTATAGAGAAGGTAATCTTCATTTAATCGTTTCATTTATAAACAATCAATTCAGAATAATCACTTCTGAGTTGCGATTCAATCCTAAAGGATTTTTTTACCACAAGATAAATCCTGAATTGTCAGATCTGAAGGAATTAAATGGGGATATATTGAGAAAAGCGCTCTCTTTATGTAAATAATGCCTTTTGAAGTAATATCTAGAGTTCTTGGCTTTCTTAGAATAGACGCAAAAAAGATTCATAAGAAAATCAGTAATTTTATTGGAACAACTCCCTGCATTTTTGAAAAGTTTTGGATTTATGTTGAATTGATCTGCTATTCGAAAAAATTTAAGATTGTTAGGTCGTAAGTTTCTTATTCTATGTATGAAGTTGAATGATTATTTTTTAACCTTAAAAGGGGGGGTAAATTTATTTTCATTTCTCTTAAAATCGACATCGATTCTATGTTTTCCAACGATAATGCTTTCAAATGTTATTTGTGCACAGAAAATTTTAGATCCCTGTTTTAATTCAATTGATTATAATGATGGATACGGAAGTTCTTCTGAAGAGATAAACGTTTCAGGATTTTTTGGAGAATGGATTAACGGAAGTTGGAATTTTCACACTTCTATAAATAATCGTATTGTTTCTGCACCTCCTTGTGATGCCAATTTTAAGGGGTTGATGATGGGAGCGTCAAGTGTGGGAGTGGTTGCGTTTAAATTGGATTCTCCATTAAAAGCAGGTGATTCCTATACATTTGAATTTACTTATATAGCTGATGGATTTCAGCCCTGGATTATCAATCCTTACCATAGACCTAATGTTTGGAGTTCATCTAGTAGTTCGTTAGTTTCCACGTTGATTGACACTCTTCCCAGTGCGTTCAATCAATGGGTAACTAACTCGATCACCTTTGTTGCAACCTTAGATCAAGATGGTCATGATTGGATTGAACTAAGGACAATAGGACTGCATGATCCAGGTTTGGGTATAATTCTAAGTGAAATATGTGATTTAGGAAATGATACCTCGATTTGTAGTCAAAATGAATTGTGGCTCGAACCTGCAAGTAACAATCTTTCTTTCGTTTGGGATAATGGATCAAATGATTCACCAAGATTAGTAAATCAACCAGGCACATATTGGATTCGATATGATAATAATGATTTGTGTACGGATACAATAGAAGTTTTGGAAGCTGATATTGAATTATTTTCTCTTGGCCCGGACACTATTCTTTGTCCGGATGATTATTTATATTTCAATTTAGATCTTGGAAACGCAACTACTTATGTCTGGCAAGGAAGTGATACGATTCAACAATACAGAATTATAGAGTCGGGTAATTATGAAATATTTGTTAGTAATCATTGTGATACACTGATGGATCAAATAAACGTGAACTATTACGAAATTCCAGAATTACCTACACTGTTATGTGAAAATGAAGAATTGGAATTAAATGCCACCAGTTCCGGCGCGATTTCGTACTCTTGGGACAATGGGTCTCAAGATTCAATTAGAATTGTAAGCAACCCGGGTGATTATTCAGTTGAAGTCGAATTTCCTTGTGGCTTTTACACTTCCTCGACAACAGTAGAATTAGCAAATTGCCAATGCCAATTGTATGTTCCCAATTCATTCACACCCAACAGTGATTTAATCAACGATGAGTTTAAAATTACCAATGAATGTAATATTACTGGCTTCAATATTTCCATTTTTAATCGTTGGGGCCAAGTAGTTATGCTATCAAATGACCCATCTTTTTCTTGGGATGGTAGATTAAATGGAAACTTATTGCCTGAGGGAATATATAGTTGGCGAATTTCATATTCATGGCGAAACCCAGAAAATCAAGAGAAGATGGAAGAAAAGGTGGTTGGTTACCTTTCAATATGGTATTGACGTTGCACAGATTTTTTTAGGAGAGGGGTATCAATTCCTTCACAGTTTTGCCTTAGAAAGCGACGCGACTTTAGTCTTTATCTCAATCTCTGATTTTCGAAAGCGTTAGCACTTTACTGCGTAACTTAGGAGAGCACCAAAAAACGAACGCATTGAAATCCATTGGTACATATATTCTGCAATTGGTTGGAATTACAGTTCTTGGGTTAGTCTTGGTTCATTGTAAGTCTACAAAGAATCCCATTGCTCGAGAAAAAGTGCAAGGCAATAATGAGGTGATCATCAATGGCGAATCGAGATTCAGATCGGTTAATTCCAAGGATGAAGTGATATTTCAGGGGGAAAATAACAAAGTGTATATAGACTATTTGGACTCTTTTTTTAATATAGATGGGAGCCATGATGTCATTATAATAGAAGGAGATGGCAACATTTTTAGATTAACACACCAGCAAGTCATTGACAATTCAAAAAATAGCTCAGATACTATTCATTTAATAGGAAATCAAAACCACATTGATTATTTGGTTGCTTATTTCATGAACAATTCTAATTCAAGCAATGAAAAGGTTGAGTTAGTATTAGACGACAACATTAAAATTATTGAGACAGGAAATGTGACAGAATTTGATTCAAGCACCATTGAAAATAAAATTACCAAATCATGGATGCCTGTGAATAAAGCCTTTTATTTCTATAAAAATGAGGCGGTTAAAGGAAATATGGATGCTTCATTTTATTTGGGTGAGATGTATGAATTAGGAGTAGGTACAAAGATGGATATGAAAAAGGCAGAATATTATTATCTCATTGCTGCGAAAAAAGGTCACGTTGCAGCTCAATCATCGTTGGGATACATATATGCGAATGAATGGGGCAGTGTTTCTAAAAATGAAGAGAAGGCAAAATATTGGTATAAAAAAGCCGCGGCTCAAGGAGATGATTTTGCAAAGGAAGAACTTGTAAAGATGGAATGACAATTTATGTCAATCTAGAACTATTGAAATTTAATAAACCTGAAGCTCGAATTAATTGACGTTGCTATTTAGCCCCGACAGCAGCGGAAATCCGCCAAAGGCGATTGTAGCGAATGGCCCTCCTTCGCCCGGTAAACGGGAGGGAAGTTCATTAAGGTATAAAATTCCCGCTTCTTATTTCTCGTGTAATGAAGATTGATGGTAACTAAATAAGAATACATTTCCCGCACCAATATTCCTCATTCACCTATTTATTAATTACGTTATTTACCTATGATTTTTGCAGATTGGATGTGCTTATTCTGTTTACATTCAATTATTCAAACGAACCAACCTGTCTGGCAATATGACATTGACGTCATGCTGGGTTCGTGTATCATTCGATTGTTAACCAAAAATCATTGTCATGAAAAATTCCTTTTCAAATTTTTTACCATTTCTATATGCTTTCATCAGTATTGCATTTTTTTCAACTATTCATGCCCAAACTATCATAGCACCTACATCATGTGAATATACCTATCCGATTGGAACAGTTCCGGCACAGCATACAAGTGCTATTGCCATGAACAACTACGAAATATCCGCCTGGGATGGGCCGGGAGGAGGTATTGTTTCGGTCAGGCAAAACAATAGTAACCCACTTTGTCCAACACCCATTTGTTCAACACAGATAACCTATGGACCCATATTTCGAGATTTGGAAGTGGCCATGATAGAGGAATCACCTGGAAATGACCGGTTGATTGTTGCTTATCACACTTCAGGCTCTTTGCAACATGCGTATGATGTGTATAGTGTCAATGGATGCAATGTTGTATTGCTAGGTACAACTTTTTTATCGCTCCCAGGCACTTCTTATTCACGCATTAGCATTGACCAACACAACCATACAGATGTAGTGATTTCATGGTCTGAATCCGATATAAAAACGGTTGTATTGCAAGGAGGAGCAGGAATTCAAAGTAGTGGCATCATCACATTTAATGGCACTGCTGGGTATTATGGCGTGGATGTGGGATTTAATCATTTTACCGGGGATCCTAAAGATCATGGTGGTGTTACGCCTTCGGCATTGGTGGAAATCCATTATGTCTATCAACAAATGTTGGCCATGCACAATACACAAGTATTGGTGTCTCGTGTAAATTTTGACACGCTATTGAGTAAAATCTCAAACGACACACTGACGCCACTTCCTGAAGATACCAATCCTATTATCACACCCATTGCATGGTTTGATCCAGTGATTAATCTGGATGCGCCGGATCATAGCCACAATGCGTTTTGGAGTTATGCTTTTGATCAATATGGAGATATTGTAACACGCACGGGGAGTTACACCAATGCATTCATCAATTCTGCTACAGTCAATCAATTGCCATTAAATACACCTTTGATTGGAACGTCTGCTGCTACACCAACTATGCCAACAGATAATGTGAAACCATTTCCAGTATTCATTCCGTCATCTGGTGCGGTGGCTCCCGGAATACCCGATGGTATTATTGTGGGGTGGCACACCAATTTTTATAACACCCTGACTAGCTTAAATGAAAGTTATGTAACGGTGACTATGAATGAGATGGGCAATACTTTGATCAATACCCCTAATTATTACGCCATTCCAAACATTACCAATTTGAGCCCTGCAGATCCTACACTGGCTTTTTCCAAAGCAGATATAGCCCCATATTTATATGCGGTTTACCCACAAGACAATAGTGGTATTCAAATGCAACATAAATTTCACCAATGGAGCAATACTGCTTCATTCAGGGAAGGGAGGGAGGAAGATGCTTCAAATGCCATATTTGTGAATCAACCATCAGCCAATCTATATCCCAATCCATCAAACGGTGTCTTTACCATTGAATGGAATGGCACATCTCAAGTTACAGATATATTGGTGTACAATTCTATGGGGCAATTGATTCAATCAAATACGGTTATCAATCAAGCGCTTGTTCAACTTGAGTTGGACATTCCAGAAGGTATTTACAATGTGGTTTTACGATCGGCCAATGCTATTCAACACTTGCCTGTATTGATTGAATAATTCAATAGCCTTAAGGAGTCAATATCGCACTTGTTGATCAATTGATATGTGTGATTCATAGACTCAGAAGTATGTTTCAAACATTTCATGAAAAATTCAGCTTTTGGTTTGCTGAAATTGACAGTAAATCAAAAACAAACAATCATGAAATACCATTATTACTATCAGATCTACCATCAAGCATTCTACGATAGTTGTTTTTAGTATAGGTTGATTCCTTATTTGGAATTTCCTACTAACCCATTAAAACCAGGTGTCATTTGCTGGCTTGACTCCTGGCTGCCATAGGGTACCACTTCATTGTAAGTTGATCTCTCAAGCAAAGAGTATGAGTTGTACAATACCTCAAATGATGCATTTTAAATTTTGAACTTTTCTTATTTAGGATGAACATTAAATGAGGTTGAATTATCACTTTTTACTAACAATAATTTTAACCAAATGAATCATTTAAAATTCAAATCAAACAAACGATTGCCAGCATGGATTTCATGCCAATATCTAAATATTAGATTATGGAGATATATATTGAATTCTCCAGTATCGATTTCGTTAACTGTTGTATTTGTGTTGCTGTATCATTTATCCTTCGCACAAAACTTATACGACATTCGCATAACCGCTCCTTCTCAAACTTATACTGACTCTGGAAGAATATTTCAGGATACGGTAAATGACAAGGTTTATTCTTGGATAAACAAAGAACATTTGAGTCAGGAAATTCAATTTAAGTATCAGGTCACTAAAGCAAGTGACATCACCTCGTTAAAACCTACTGTTGGATCGTATATCCGAGTAGAACGTTCCGACGCTCGATTTTATGTTTTGGACAGCTGGCCTCATAGCGCGAAATATGCAATTGATGATAGGTTTTTGTTTGAAACCGCAAACGACAATGTGGCGGTCTTAATGCCTAGGGACAACGGGTTTTACATTGAAGACTTGGGTGCAACACCTGATTATAATACTGATGACGATTATGAGGCTATTCAAACGGCAATAGATGTTATCATTGCTTTATATAATACTAAAAATGTCTACAATTCAGCTTCAAACAATAGCATGCAAATACCTGGCAGAATAAACGCTGGACCTGGCAATTTTCGCTATTCAAAAGGTATTGTAGCAGCACGTAAATCGGGTGTTTCAAGTTACGCAGATATTTCATTTAGTTTGGTGGGTTGCACACCAACATATGGAGGTATTTGGAACAAAACATCATTTGAATGCACATCGGATACTTCTTTTGCATTGGCTATTCAATATGGAAGGAATATTCTAATCGAAAACATTCATTTTGACGGACCTCACTCTGATTTATTCAGCGTTTCAAATACGGATATTGTTGAATTAACGGATCAGCAATGGGCGGATAATTATGATTTACGTATGAATCGATATAGTCCTCAATGTGCCATTGCTATTGATCCTTTTGACACGCAAATATCTACTTCTGACCAATATCCTGGATTTGATACATACTATGACCATCAGTCAGTAAGTGGAACAAGTCAGTTAACAATTCGGGGTTGTTCATTTTTTTATCATTATATCGCGGTGGCAAATAATCCATCAAAGGTTACCAAAAATGGAGACAACATCAGAATGGAAAATAGTCATGTTAAATATTGCCATACAGCATGGGCGTGTGGAAATACTCAATCTCGTAGTAATTCTATTGACAATCTATATACTGGGAAAATACATACGTTTATTGACAATATTTCCATTGGGCAGGGAAATGGTGACGTACCTTCAGTTATGAATGCTAACCTTGCTGGATTTTGCAAGAGAGTTTATAATGTAGATTCATGGGGTATGATTCGTATGACTAATTCATATATGGAAAGTGTTTGGTCCTTAGGAAGAGCGCAGACAATAAGGTCAACTGAATTTGACAATTGTTACATCAAATTTGCTCAACCAGATCCAAATGCCGGATACGATGTTTACGCTCCACCATACCACTTGACATCCAATGCGACCAGTTTTAAAGGGTGTTATTTAGGTTATTATTCCGATTGTTCAAGTCCTGGAAACTTATTTATCAACTCTACACATCATGTAAATTTTATAGGTGGGTGGATAGAAGGAGGCCCTCTAGTAATTGGAAACGGCTATCATTTAAACCTACGAGCAATGCCAAACTTCACTGGAGCTGGTTACTATTGCTTTCCATTTACAGTGGGTTACTTAGGGATGAAACATTCGACTACTGTGTCAGTCGCAGATGACATGCCATTGGTTGGAGGAGATGAAATTACCATTCATGATTATGCTTATTTGTACGAGCAGGGCAATCCAAATAAGGTCGTTTACAAAAGTGTCTACCATGATTATTGTGACTATACACCTGAGAATTGTGATACATTATTTAGAGATAAAACTACTCGAACGGCATATTTCATCGTCGATGATCCGGGGGTATTTAAGGTGTCTGACAATTTATATGGAGCAACAGTTTTTTTTGACAATACGGCATCCGGTATGCATGGTTCTGCTGCATCAAAGGGACCACTTGGATATGTTTACGCAATTAACGGAGATACCATCAAACTTAAGAATGTAACAATGGGTATTTATGATACAACCAATATTGCTATTCGTACTGTACGTATGCCTCAATTGATACCTCCAATGTGGGGAACATTTACGTACAACAATGATACAATAAAGGAAATTTTGGAACACACCAATACACCATTGAAAGTTGGTGACAGAATTTTTAATGACGCCATAAAACCTGGAACCCACATCATTTATGTAGATCCAAGTCGTAATTTTTATGTGATGAGTACCAAGGCCAAAGCATCTGTTGATACACTTCTTATCTATGATGCGATTTATGAGCAAACAATTTACACTGAAGATGGAACATTTCCCGCAAACGCACAGCAACCCATAAAAGAAGGATGTAAAATGTGGTATACGGAACCCACATCATCAGTGGTTGGTAAAGTGTGTGTGAAAGGTGGTATATTAAATCACACTAACACAGCTGATAGACCAGTTTGGGGAGCCATTACTTATTAATAAATTTACTATTACACAATTGAGCCTTTCACATAAGTGAAGGGCTTTTTTATATCTCTTATTTGAAGGGTAAAAATTGTAACAAAATATCGTCTAATTACGTTACTAATGTAGATTTACACGCAAATGGCAAGATTGAAAGTAGCGGTTATAGATGATGACGAACATGCGCTGGATGAACTACAACGAATCCTCTCCAAAAAAGAACAAATAAACATCATAGGACGTGCAAAAAATGCACTAGAAGGCATTCAGTTAATCAAAGCAAACCATCCTGATATTGTGTTTACAGATGTTCATATGCCTGGCGGGAATGGTTTCGAAATGATCGAAGCCATTGAAGGCTCAAAACCAGGCATTATTTTTATGAGCGCATTTTCAGAAAATCTTATCCCTTCTTTTCGGTTTAATCCCATTGGTTTTTTGCACAAGCCCATTATTGAAGAAGATTTAATGACCTTGCTTGCTCAGCATCAGGCTAAACATACTTCAAACGGAAATGGCCATACACTTACCAACGCAGATAAAATTGGCATTCCTACCAGTTCAGGATATGAGTATTTGTCCATTGATTCCATTCAATGCATTATTGCAGATGGCAGTTATTCGAAATTAACACTGAATAATGGATCCAAACCTCTGTTGGTATCCAAAGGAATCAAAGAATTTGAACGAGCATTGGTGGATAAAAGTATCGTACGAATCAGCCGTTCTGTGATGGTGAACTTAGATAAGGTCATTCGTTATGCCCATGAGGGGGGAGGTACATTAATCATGGATGATGATAATTATTTTACCATTGGTAAAAAATACAAAAATGAAGTTGTTGATCGCCTTAATATGCGAAACATTCAACTGTGAGAATAAAACAATTATCCTTTATACTTTCATTTTTATGCTGGATTTCAGCCGTTAATGCGCAAATAGATTCCAGAATTGCGTTCGCTCCAGCCTCTTTTAATGATTTTCTTCCCAGTCAGTATGTGTATCAATCTATGGTTGATAAACAGGGTATTCTGTGGTTATTAACCGAAGAAGGTATCTGCAATTACAATGGAAATCGTTTAAAAGTGTTTAACAGTTCAGACGGGCTCCCCAATTCTATTTTTTACAAAATCAAACAGGATGCTAAGGGCACTATTTGGGTTTATTCATTTAATCATGAAATCTATTATTTCCAAAATGGAGTTTTTCATTCTAATGAATTTGAGCTGAAATTGAAGGGGTCCCAACACTGGATTCTTAGCAATTGGTTTATTGATAGTAATAACCATATATATTTGTCTTATCACAACTTCAGACATATCAGATACTCGAGTGGTGGTGAATTGATTGAATTGACACCGTCAACTCCCCATGATTCATGCCTTCGAATTATCCAACAACATGCAGGATATCATTTATTGTATTTGTCTCCAAACAGTGTTCGTTCTTCAGGTCATTTGCGGTTAGATTGTGTTTTTTTGGAAGCAAATTCCCAGCGAAAATCGAAGACTTCAGAGGCTATCCGAAACGAATTATTCAATTACCGACATTATTCTTTATTGGATTCAAATAAAATTCTTGTAGCCATAGACAACTATTTATTTGATTTTACTCGGGATGAGTTTTCGTACTATCAATTTGATACCAAGGTATTGGATGCACTTTTTTTGGACAGGGAAGGAAATTTATTGGTTGGCACAGAGAACAATGGATGTTTTGTTTTTAAAAATGGTGATATAACTCGTAATCCCATTCACCTGGCACAAGGATTGTCCATTTCGGATATTGCGCAAGATGAAGAAGGCAACTATTGGATGTCCACTTTTTACAATGGAGTAATTTATATCCCTGATTTACATAAGTATGAATTGTACCATGGTGAACAAAACTTTTCAAACATCACGCAATTGGATATCGATCAAAACAAGTGGTTTTTACTTCATTATAATGGTGATTTATCAATTATTGGTGAAAACGTAGAAATTGTGCGACAACATGTTTTTGGGAAACTTAACAAATTCTATTCGTTTGTTGTACGTGATAATAGGGTCTTTGTCAGTCAATACCGCAAAATGGAATGGAGAGATTTGCGTCATCCATTGAACTCGAAAATGTTAGTATCAAGATACGTTTCGGATATCGTAAAGAAAGATGAAGTCTATTTTCTTTGTCCAGTAAGAAACAATGCCATATATCGTGTGGATGATGAAGGCGGAATGCATACGGTATTTCAAGGTGGAAAGGAAAATATTCGGGCAAGATCATTTCAGCTGGACAACAAAGGACGCATTTACCTGGGCGGTAAAGACAAACTTGCCATCTACAAAAACAACCATCCAGCTGAACCAGTTTTATTGAAGCAATATGATCTGAATGTTAAATCAATGGTAGATTTTGAAGAATACGGCGTGTTGGTGGCATCTAGGGATTCAGGGCTTTTTATTGCGGATGATGGTCGATTTAAACGTATAAAAATGGATTCGAAAATTGATATTTCTTCGATTTCCAGTGTTAAAAAGGTAGATGACCAAGTAATGATTTGTACAAAAAATAAGATTTTACTCACCACTGTAACGGAAATGAACAAGTCCATATTATCTACTAAACCATTGTTCCCCAAATTATTCAAGGTCCAGGGAGAGGTGATGGATTTGGATTTGGACAAAGACGTGCTTTTGGTCACCACGAAAAAAGGTGTTTTTCATTTTGATGTGAAAAAAGCGAAAGAATATTCACCTTATAAATCCATCTCATTTGACAATTTCAATGTCAACAGCATAAATACTACGTTAATCGAACCTCTTGAGTTAAGTTATGATCAAAACAATATAGAAGTATCTTATCGATTAAAGAGTTTGTTGCCGGAAAATCAGATTAAATATGAGTACAAATTTGAAGGCATCGATCAAAAATGGAGAAGTACATATACCACTAAATTGGTATTTCCAAATTTACCTTCTGGTGAATACCTTCTGAAAATTCGGCTAAGTCATGATAGCTATTTTCGTTCCAATGAATTAAAAGCTTCATTTACAATATCACCACCTATGTGGGAAACCTGGTGGTTTATCTCACTTGTTGCAGTTTCATTGATATCTTTTACCACTCTTTTGGTACGAAGAAAACTTGCACGAGATCAAATGATATTGCAATCGCAAATCAATATTTGGACTTCCAAATACCAAACATTGTCAGCACAATTGAGTCCTCATTTTATCTTCAATACTTTACAATCCATCAATTCCATTATTTACAAGTACCCTGCGGATAAAGTCAATGCCTTTGTGGGTAAATTTTCAAGGCTTATGCGAATGGTGCTGAACAATTCAAGACACGAACAGATATGGTTAAAGGATGAAATCCATGTAATTCAAAATTATCTTGAATTAGAGCAGGAAAGGTTAAAGAACTCATTTGATTTTTCCATTTTCATGGATGAAACCGTTAAGGCAAATGAAGAAAGAATACCGCCTTTATACATTCAGCCATTTTTAGAAAATGCGATTCAGCATGGATTACCTCAAGATGCAAAAGGAAAGATTGACATCAGGTTCATGTGTGAAGATCAATTTTTGATTTGTGAAATCAGAGACAATGGTAAAGGAATAGAAGAACAATCGTTGAATTATCCAATGGATAAGGTACATTCCGTTCAAATCAACAACGAACGCACTTCATTGCTTCAAAAAATTCACAACTCCTCCTTTTCCATTGATATAGTTAAACGCAAGTCTGTTCAAGACAATGATTCAGGAACGTTGGTTCGAATCATATTTCCTAGAAAAGGATTCAACTAAGATTTGAATACTTACAAAACCAGAAGGTGGGTTCATAAGTTGAAAAGGTGTATTCATAAATTTTAACAGATTTCTCAGATTTTGTTCTGATATGTTTGGGTTAAAACAATTAAAAATGCATTGAACTATGAAATATTGTCAACTCTTAATCATTACTTTTCTTGGAACAGCAATAAATGTGAAATCTCAAATAGGGGATTGGGGTGGAATTGGAGATCACCCTACTTTTACCAATGATGAGGTTATCATTGGGACAGGATTGAGTTCATCATCCAATCCAGAATCGAAATTGCATTTATCTGATGGTGTTTTTCAAATTGGAAATTCTACCAATCCACTATCTGCCTATACAACCTTTCACACACAGGATATTCAGTTTCATAGAGAAGGTTGGAATTACATTACTGCAACTGCTACCATTGGTTCAATTCTGATGCGCACAGGAAACAATGAATTTTCAATGGATCATTTGTTCTTAAAATACGATGGTAATGTTGGTATCTATACCACTAACCCGCAATCAACTTTGCACCTTCATCATGGACATTTTCAAATTGGAACTCATGATGGAAGTGGCAATGGAGATCATGTGGTTATGGGACCATATACTCTAAGTTTTAAGCGAAACGGCTGGAATTACATTAGTGCAGCAGCTGAAGACGGATCAATCATTTTTAACACAAACGGAGGAGGAACAACTCATTCAAATTTATTCCTGTTTAAAAATGGACATGTCGGTGTCAATTTAGACCCATCAGGAGGGGAATATCCTCAATATGCTTTGGACGTAAATGGAGTGGTAAGGGGCTGTGAGATGCTGGTAGACAACAATGATGGATGGTGTGATTATGTATTTGAGGAGGATTATGAATTGAAATCACTTGATCAAGTGGAGAAATTCATAAAAGAAAACGGGCATTTAGAAAATATTCCGCCGGCCAAGGATGTGGAAAGAGATGGGATATATGTTTCCGATATGACCAGAAGAATGATGGAGAAAATTGAAGAATTAACGCTTTATATGATTGAACAAGACAAAATTAACCAAGTTCAAGCCGATAAGATAAATGAGTTGGAGTCAATTTTGAACACAAATAAATAATACTATGAAATCGAATAAAAGTGTCTTCTTGGTTCTAGTTGTCATCATTTCAAGGTGGTGTGTTTTAGAAACGTATAGTCAAGTTGTAATGATTGAAGTTTTCAGAGATGATTTTAACGGAACAGAATTGAATTGGAAAGAATGGTTTTATCCAGATTTTGGAGGAACTGGAACGGGACGAGGGTTGAATGCCTTGTATAAGATTATTAGTAATGAAGATCCAGATGTTTATTCTGAATCGACTTTTTCTGATTGGCTAGATGAAGGCACTAACTCGCACATTGAATTGCTATCCTATTGTCCGAATAACGCTGAATTTGAAAATTTCGATGTTTCAGAAGTTTCTGGAGGGAAATTGATTCTAAAAACCAAAAAACTGTCTACACCTAAGAGTGCGTTAGTATCAACCTTTGGTAAATCAAGAACTTTGACATTTGATTATATAGGAGCGGCGTTGATGACCCGAAGGAGATTTAAAAGGGGAGAATATGAAATAAAAACCAAAATGGAACAACGTGAAGGTGTGATTTCTGCATGGTGGCTATTTAGTGGAGTAGACTACAAATGGGAAGAATTTGATTTTATTGAAGCCATGGGTAAAAGTCCGAATTATCGTTTTGGTATTAACTACATCTGGGGTGATTATCCAAATTCACCTCCTCCACATAAGCTTTCATATAAACACAAGGCGGATAGCAATCATTACCTGAAGCATCAGAATGTTTCCCCTTATTTTAAGGATCAGTATTATCAGCAACCTTTTGGTCCTTTGCACCTTGAACAAGATAACTGGTGTTCATTGTTTGATACAGATCCAACAAAAAAAACTGCCAAGTGCACTGATGTAAATTTGTCAAAATCATATACAACGAATGAAGTTACAATCAAAGCAGATTGGCATTGGGAACATACTTCTGCCAGTAATCCTTCACAATACCCTTTTATAGATGAATCGGAAGGAGAAGTTGTTGATTTTTATGAGTTGGACAATGGAACGGCTACTCAAAGAGCCCAAATTGCTTGTGTTCACAACCCAAATACAGGACCTGTACATGATGTTAAGTATTCAAAACGTATGATCCTCGATCATCATTTGAATGAATGGTCTTTTAAGTTTGGAAATCGAAATACAGTTACACCTCAAGGTTCGATTGATGAAAATAATTTAAATGAAGAACAAATGATTGTAGATTATGTGTCTTATAAAATGGAGTTGGATTGCTCTTCTCAAAAGGCTTATGACACTTGGGATTTTAGGAATGATGGCACTTATGCCCTTGGAGGAAGTATAACTATGGGAATTGATTTGGACGGAGATCCTCTTAATAATTCAACTGATTATGGAACAGTAATTAAAGCAGGTGAGACTTATCCTTTTGTAAATACGTGGATTCAATGTCTGACCTGGGAATTAGAAAATGGAAATTGTTATTTCAGACCGGATATTGTTGAAGCACTTGCAACCACAGAAGTAAGACTAAAAAAAGGTTTTAAGGCGGAAAGAGGTTCCATTTTTAGGGCGGCACTCGTTAATTGTGCAGCGGATGGTTATTATAACAGCGGCTCGAATCGGATGGGTATAAATGAAAATGAACAATCCACGCAACAAGTCATTCCAAATGAAAAGTTAGTTATTCATCCTAATCCCTCGAATGATTATATCATGTTAAGCGGACTTAGCATTCCAAATTCAGAAATTAGAATTATTGATTTTACTGGGAAAACGGTCCAAAAAAAGTTTAATCATTTTCATAATCAACCATTAGACATATCCCAACTAAAGTCAGGAATCTATAAAATAATTGTAGTTAATTCTGTAAATATTTACAATGCATCTTTTGTGAAAAACTAAGGCGGTAACATGGCAAAAGATGGCTAATCCGTTCAGGAAACTGGACGGATTTTTTGAAGGAATATTCATATTATCCCTGAGCTGGAAGCCTTGTTTAAAGCTTCCACTTTGTTGTGTACCTGCAATTTTTTATAGATGTTTTCCAGGTGTTTTCTTACGGTGCCAGAGGAGATGAATAAGTTTTCAGCTATCATTTTATAATTCAAGCCTCTGCTGAGCTGCTGCAAGATTTCTGTTTCACGTTGGGTCAATTGAAAATCATCCTTTCTGCCTGATTCAACGGGTGGGGCATTGCGCAGAAGTTTTAAAGCTCTGAAAGCAATAGAGGGTGTCATGGGGGCTCCTCCAGACAATATTTCTTTTATGCCATTATACAATTCCTGTGGTGAGGTTTCCTTTAACAAATACCCGTCCGCTCCATTGACAATGGAGTTGAAAATGTATTGCTCATCATCCATAACGGTAAGCATAATGATTTTAACCTGAGGATGCCGTTCTTTGAGCTTTGCCGTAGTAGTGATTCCATCCATAACAGGCATTTGAATGTCCATCAAAACCACGTCAACATTGTAATCTTTTGCAAAATGATTCAATAATTCCTCACCATTTGCTGCTTGAAATTTCACATGCAGTTCGTCAAAAAATGATAGTTTTTCAATCAATGAGGATAGGAGGAAAGTATCATCTTCCGCTATGGCAATGTTTATTTTCATGTGTCAAATATCTTCAAATAAGGGTGTAAAAAGTATACGACAAATGACTAATCTTTTAAGGTTATAGAAATGGTTGTTCCTTTGTTAGGCGTTGATTCAATATTCAAATTGGCCCCAATCTTTGTGGCTCTGTTTTTCATGTTTCCCAAACCATTTCCTGACTTCACGTGCTCATTGTCGAAACCTTTTCCATTATCCACCACAGAAAAACGAACAACATCTGATTTATGTGTTGATATAACAATACTATCTGCTTCCGCATACTTCAATGAATTATTCAACGCTTCCTGGATGATTCGGTAAACTTCAATTCCTTGCAGCGAATTGAAAGAAAAAGAAGCGTTTTCATCAAACTCAACTTGAACCAATGGTTTGTCCAGGCTTTTATTCGCCATATCCCGCAAATGAAAAAGACGCTCGTGCAAATCTGATTCATTGATGACATCTCGATTCATTGCCCAAATGGTGTCTCTCAATTGGCGAATGGTCCTTTGGGTAAATCGATTCAATTCGCTCAATTTTCCCTGCACGTCTTTTTCACCTTTTTGATACCGAAACAATAGGTTATCTATGGATGAAATGATAAAAGTTAGCTGAGAACCAATATTGTCATGTAAATCTTGAGAAATGCGAAGTCGTTCATGAGTAAGTTTATTTTTCACTTGTTCCTGAGCCAACTTGTCTTTTAGCTCATTTTCCTCTATAAGAACTTGATGACGAAAACGTTGTTGCTTGTATACAATGATAAATACCGTGAGAATTGAAAAAGTAAGTAATATAAATATGATGTTCAGGTAATTTTGCAATTGTATCTCTGCTTCGTTTTCAACGAGTTGGGCACGCTGTTCTGCGATTTCCTTTTTATTTTTTTCGGATTCGTATTTCTCTTTGATTTCAGCAATTTGCTCATTGGTTTCTGTATCGTACACTTGCTGGTAGGCCTTAACGCCCATATCCAGATAATCGGACGCCAAAGAATGTTTTCCCCAGTATTTGTAATTGCGGCCCAAACGAATGTAAATACCATACAATTCTCTACCTGCCTCGATTTCTGAAGCAATCTCTTCAGCTTCGAGTAAGACAACTTCAGCCGAATCGTACAATTTTCTAGATGTATAACTATTACCCAATGAAGATAAATTGGCAGCAAGAAGCCTCTTGTTTCCCAACTTTCTATGGATGGCTATAGCCTTCTTAAAAAAGGAACCGGATGCACTGGGACGATTCAACAATCGTTGTGTGCTTCCCAAATTGGTATATACAATGGCCAATCCATGTTGATCGTTCAGTTCTTTTTTGATGTCAACTGCTTGAAACAAATAATAATTGCTGGAATCAAATTGCTGCATTTCAGAGAATAATAGGCCGATATTGGTAAACGATGCTCCCATACCATATCTATCGTCAATAGTCATGCGCAATGCCAAGGCTTGTTTTTGATAGGATAATGCCTCTTCATAATAGCGTTGATCCCATAAAATCAATCCTATATTGTTCATAGCATTGGCCATTCCAGAAGTTTTGTCCATGTCTTCAAAAATGGTCAGTGCCTTCTTGTAATATTCAATGGCTCTTTCATTTTCACCTTGATTCCAATATACTAACCCTGTGTTGTTCAACGCACCTGCATGAACACTTTGACAATCACATTTTTCAGCTAAGTCAATAGCTATCGCGTAATAATGTAATGCACTGTCATAGGCACTTTGAACGTCAAAATAAATGCCTTTTATATTGTATGATTTTGAAATGAGGTAACCATTTTCTAATTCTTTGGAACCTTCAAGTGCAAGCTTCGAATAATACAAAGCTGAGTCTGGATTAGATCGACTTAAAGTGAGTGCCCTCGATTGCCATTTTGCCACTTGAAGTGAATCCATTGTGGAGCCAATGGACGTCAAGAACAAGAGAGAAAATGCAATTGAAATACAGGATTTAATCAACGGTCAAATTTTGTTGGGAACTAAATATACGACAATTGACGTATTGCCTCAAAAGGCCATATGATAGAAGTTTGACAAGCATTTAAGCTTTATGAAACATCCCCAATATTCGACTTATTTAAACTCTAAAATCAATTAAGATGAAAACCAGACTATTAAACATATTTTTCATGGTGCTTGCAGCACAACTGACGTTTACAACCTCTTGTAAAAAAGATGAAGATACACCTGAGCCATCTACCGGAAGTAATGCTCCAGCGGATGCACCACTAAGTTTGTTGGGAACAACAGCGGATATGGAATTTACCACCGCCAACACGGGAGCACCATACACGTTAAATCAACAAGTAAAAATGTCGTTTGTAACAAATGGTGATTTAGGCATAGATGACGATCCAACAGCAAATGATGGAGATGAGTTGACATTAAGTTTTACCTCCAAACAAGGCAATGAATATGTTTGGACGGATAATGCAAACGGACACATTTACTCCATGTCGTTAATAGACGATACTACGATAAATGAAATCAACGTCTTTGACATTTCCGGAGTGTCGTTTTTAGGACAGTTCACACCTATTAACAATAACACTGGAAACATTGTGGCCAATTATGAAGGTTCTTATACCGTCACTAATGTGCTCAACGGAAGTCACACGAGGATGTCGGTTTCGATCGACGCAGACGGCAACATTGATTTTGATACCAACGTGATGTTGGATGCTGGAAATTTTGCATTGGTTTCTGATCGCTTGGATTGTTGTGATGGCATTTGGATTGACATGGATCCATTTCCTACTACGAATTACCCACGTGCAGAATTATATGTTGATTCCACATCAGGAGATTTAAACGCATTGCATTATTATCCGGATTATCCTAGCATAAGTGGTAGGGTGCAGGTAGAACTTAGCAACTGATTTTACCCGTTCCCAATTCTCAATAAATCGGAACATTGAGAATTGGGAACTCTTTTATACTCTTTCCAATTCCTCTGGAAATTTCCTATTTTTGAATAGAATCCGTACCACCTGCCAACTAATTGAAGTACGAATTTTAGAGCAATGAAGTCATCAATTTATGGCATCACCTTGATGGTGATGATTTCTTTTATGGGATTGCAATTGAACGCACAATGCCTGGTTGCAGATTATCCTTTTAATGGAAATGCGAATAATGCCGATACAAATCTTTACAATGGAATCGTACATGGGGCTACATTAACCACCGATCGATTTGGAAACCCAAATTCTGCTTATTCATTTGACGGTGTAAATGATTTCATTGTTATACCACCCAACAATATTTTCAATTTCAATAGTGATTTTTCCATATCGCTTTGGGTGAAAACTACGGGAGATCAATTGTTGGTTACCTCTAATCAAAGAAACATGATCATTTCCAAATGGTCAGATAATGGTTCAAACGTCAATGGTTTTCCTTTTGATGTGCGCATAGGTAATTACGCCAGTTCAACACTTGAAGGCAAAATATCAGCATACCGCAGAGGATTGGTGTCATGTAACCAAACGATAGAAAGCAGAAGTACCACCAATGTCAAAGACTCTTCTTTTCATCATATTGTCTTCCTAAAGGATGGTTCTCAGCTGAAATTATACATAGACGGTTCGTTGGAAGATGTAAATACGGATTTTACCACATGTACGACCTCCAATCCGGATAGTGTTTATTTTGGCAAAAAAGGAGGGAGCTGGCATGCGGGTTGGTTCAAAGGAATTATTGATGATGTGAAATTCTTCAATTGTGCATTGGACTCTACTGAAATCATATCGTTAGGTGGATGTCAAACGGTTGATTCAATTACGCAATCGGCCTGTGGCGTTTTTGCTTCACCTACAGGTAAATTGTGGTATTCTTCTGGTATTTATACGGATACATTAACGAACAGCCTGGGTTGTGACAGCATTTTAAGTTATGATCTGACCATTAACAATGTTCCAAGCAGCGCTGTTGTCGTTACCAATAACATGCTTACAGCGCAATATCCAAATGGGACGTATCAATGGTTAGATTGCGGAACCAATCAAATCATTCCAGGGCAGACCAGTGCAACTTACGTGGCTACCACATCGGGTAGTTATGCGGTAATTGTAACAGATAGCCTTGGTTGTACCAATACTTCTTCATGTTATTGGGTGACGTTTGTTGGAATCGACGATGTTGACAAAATGAAAGACATACGTTTATTTCCAAATCCAACCTCTGGAGTGATCCATGTACAAAATGTTCCTGAAAACGCGCAAATCGAAATATTTAATCTGCAGGGTCAGAAAACAAATGGTTCTATTCAGCAATCCACCAGTAATAATTGGGTAATTGATTTAACAGATCAACCTATAGGATCATATGTGATGCGAATTACCGATCAAGCAGGTAATACTTCGACCAGAAAAATTTCCATACAACGGTAAAAGCTATTTTTCGTTGGCTTAGCTTATTGGGATGAATTAATTATTAATTTCTGTCGCATAAATCCAGACGGATTTTCCAGTTGAATCATGTAAATTCCGGAAGGAAGCGATTCGGATATATGAATGACTTTACCAGAAATGCGCTTTTGCATCACCACCACTCCTTTAAAATCAATAATAGTCAAGGAAGCATTGGTCACTTCTTGGTTTAGCAATATCCTGAATTGACCATTAGAAGGATTTGGAAATACTTTTATGGTATTGGAGACATGAGATTCAATGCCAGTTGTTCCACCGCCACCACCAGAGCCTGAAGTATCAATAAAGGAGAAATAATTTACCGCACCACGTTGAAGCATTCCATAGCGTTCATCTATGGACGATACAATGATATGTGCGCTATCCATAAAAACACTGTATCCAAATTCTTGTCCAAAAATTCGGGGTTCAGCCACCAATTTTCTAATAAACTCATACTTGTCATTTTCATTTCGCTTGAATAGAAATACAGATCCTGCTTGAGTTAGACTATCTAAATCATTTTCATTTGTCCAATCCCTGTATGCACCAATCAAGAGATAATCTTTATAAGCGAAGATGCTTTCATGAGATCCCCATGAGTTGGCTGTTTTACGATGAGGTGAAACCAACTTCTGAATTTCCTTCCAACGATTTGAAGCATTTCTCTTGAAAATATAGCAGGCCCCTGCACCTCTGAGGTAATTCGCTCCATTTTCATCGGTACCATTTCTTGATACTGCAAATAAGTAATTGTCCAATAACGCATTGGAAAAAACACCAAAGACATCAACCGTATCTCGTTGACTGGGCGTTATTTTTTGGACATTCACCCATTGATGTTGATTGTTTTTCTCATATACAAATAATGCTCCAGCCCGAGACAAAAGGTTGTTGCCATTACTGTCCGCATCACTTGTACTGCCTATAAAAAGCTGATTTCCATCGTATAATATAGCTTGAGCTCCAAAACTTTCATCTTGAATGGCTCGGTCAGGAGATGTGATTTTTTGCTGTTCCTCCCAAATACCGTTTGCATTCTTCTTAAAGTAATATACAGCTCCGGCATTGAATCTAAAATTATTTCCAAGGCTGTCATAATCCTGACCTGAAGCCCCAATGAATAACTCATTTCCTGAAACTGCCAAACCTGTTCCAAATCCATCAAATTGCTGTCGATCAGAAGCCATAATGGTTTGCTCATATGACCAATTTCCTTGAAGATCTTTGGAAAAATATTCAACACTGCCTACTTCTGCTTTAATGATGAAGTTGGAAGCGCCAAATTCATGGGCATCAGGGCTGGAGACAAAAAGACTTGAATCAGAAATCTCAAACTTATGTCCAAAAGCTCCTCCTGTACTGCGTTTGTTGGCAATTAATTTTTGATTAAAACTCCACGTGCCATTGTTCATTTCGTAAAAACCAATAGCTCCAGTGTTGTCAATTTTAACTGCACCTGAACCATTCAAATCATTCCCAGAATCACCTATTAATAATGTGCCATCGTGAATCATAACATCTGAACCAAAAAAATTGCGTCCCCATTGCGCTGTATCGAAAGGCACTATCTTTTGTTTAAAGGAAATTTGTTGGCCATTAGTGATGATTACTAATAAGGAAGTACAACAAAGAAGTGTGATTTTAACGGCATTCATTAAAAGAAATATAGCAAAATTATCCTAATTATCAAGAAGTTACGATGATAAAATCGTTGGGTTTTGGATGTGGAATAATTCAAGGTTGATGCGGAAATAATGCTCTTCCAACGTTTCTCATTTTTCAAAATCTACATTTTGTTTAACAAAAATTTGTAAAGATTAAACAAAAGTCTATCTTTGTTCAAAGAAAAGTGAAAAACGTTAAACAAAATTAAAAATGATAGACATGAAAAAATTTACACTCATATTCGTTTCCTTGTTTTTTGCCTTCGAATCATTTGGGCAGACGGCTAGGGTTCAGGTAATACACAATTCAGCTGATGCAGCTGCAGCCACAGTAGATATCTACTTAGATACAGCCAAGTTAATAGATGACTTTGAGTTCAGAACGGCCTCAAGTTTTATCGATGCACCTGCAGGAACTCCTATATTAATTGGTATTGCGGGTTCAAATAGCTCAAGCCAAATGGATACCATAGTTTCCTTTGAGGTTACATTAACCGCCAATGAAACATATGTGGTAGTGGCCGATGGAATAGTTTCTCCTTCTGGTTATTCGCCATCACCAGCTTTTAACCTGGAAATCTATGCCATGGGAAGAGAAATGGCTAGCACTTCTGGAAATACGGATGTGCTTGTACATCACGGATCAACGGATGCGCCTACTGTAGATGTAGTGGAAGTAGGAGCTGGTGCTGGCACAATTGTAGATGACTTAAGTTATGCCGCGTTTGATGGATATTTGGAATTGGGAACAGCGGATTACGTTTTGGAAATTCGTGATGAAACAGGAACAAATACCGTAGAATCTTTTGATGCTCCCTTGAGTACTTTAGGCCTAGAGGACTCTGCATTAGTTGTTGTAGCCAGTGGGTTTCTGGATCCAAGTATGAACAGCATGGGACCTGGTTTTGGACTGTATGTAGCACTTCCTTCCGGTGGAAATTTGATTGCATTGCCGGTAACAACACCAACAGGTGTAGCCCAAACATTGGAACAAACCAGCTGGAGCGTTTTCCCAAATCCAGCAAATGACATACTTACATTGAACCTAGAGGAGAATACAAATCATTTGGTGCAAATCTTCAATGCGCAAGGACAATTGGTATATGAAGACAGAATCAATGATTATGTGAATACAATTGATGTGAGTGCATTTAATTCAGGACTCTACCATGTGAGACTTCAAGATTTTGAATTGAAATCCGGAATAAAGACAATTGCAGTTAGTAGGTAGTTTATAGTGTGATTAGTAGTTAAGAAAACCCGTCTTATGGCGGGTTTTTTTAGGTATCTATACCCATTTACACGTAGATTAATCAACAAAGATTCTCAAAGGGTAAGGGGCCGAAAAATCATTTCTTCTTCTTACCCTTTTTATTTGCGTCCTTCATGGCTGCTTTCATAATGTCACCAAAGGAGCCTTTGATATTCTTTTCACTCGATTTTCGGTTTGTTTTGGCGTTTCGATCAGGTGATTCATGAGATTTTTGTTGTGACATGATTAAATATTAGCTATCGTGTTGAAAAAATATTTACTCCCCATTGCCCGTCATAACAGGGTTTTATGAGCTAATCCCAAAAAAGAAGCGAATTTAACTAAGCATATCGCTTTTCAATCTATTAAATCCGTATCTTTGAGTCAAACAAGAAAGCGAACACCTTGGACTTGGACATCTCAGACGCTCGCTTAATGTTTTAGAAAGTTCAGTAAGATAGTTTAAACGTGAAAACAGCCTCTGATAAAGTGCCGATAGCAGCTCAAACCTGCTTCTTTACTGGCTTTCTTATTACAAAGATACAAAATATATCGACATGAATGAATTAGATCAATACTTAAAAAATACGATTGATAATAAGAAATCGGTGATTGAGGAAATTGAAAAAGCCAGAAAAGAAGTTGAGCGATTGCAAGGGTTGATTCATAGAAAGAGGGAGTTGATTGTAGCCTTTGACAAAATAATTAATGAATTTACCGACGCGCAACAGGAATCAATACAAAATCAAAAAAACAACGAGCATTATGATCATAATGGTTCATGGACCTATAAATGGGTCTTTGGACTTAGTGAGCGGGGTTTATTGAGTACTACCAGGGAGGTGGGTAAAATTCTGTTAATGCACGGAGAAGATGGAACCCTTAACGAAATTGTAAATGAACTATCCATTAGGACAGGATATTTACAACAAAGAAATAAAATTGTTAAAGTCAAATTTAAAGAGGGAAAAAAAGCTTTATGGGCGTTACCTGAATGGTTCGATGCCAAACGAATAAAGAGAAAATATTTGCCTTTATATCAAACAGATAATAAGGAGGGTATTGAAGGTGTTGAAAAGTGGTATCCTGACGATTTTTCCATAACAGAGGAAGTCATGAAAATTTTAAAGAATGCTGATGAAGAAGTTCCTGTTGGCTTTGTAATTAGGAAATTAATTAATTCTTACGATTTTGTTGAAATGCAAGCTAAAAAGGATCGCGAAGTAGTTAGGAAGGCAGTTAGTGGGGTTTTGGCAAGAATGAAAACAGGGGAAACTAAATATGGATCTTTTATGAAATTTGTTAGAAACAATGCGTTGTATTACTCATTAAAATAGGAAAGATATACGACTGGGGTCGAAGTCGCTCTCATTAGGCGCTAAATCAGGCCGCCACCTGAACCTAGACCGAGTTTAGCAGACTCAACCAGTTATAGTACAAAGTACGAGGCTCATATGATTGGGGTCCAAACCCATGAAGCAGGTGTCCATAGCCTGAACGCCTCGTTTAACAGGAAAGTCGGAGATTTCTCTTCGACTTTCTTTATGACAAATATAAGCAAGATTGTTGACGATTGAAACAAATATTTCGATAATCTTTGTCAATAACGTTTGACTTTCCATATTTTATAGGGAGAAATGACAATAGGAAATTGCTTCCTTGAATGCGTCCAGTAACTGATATTTGTACCGTCTTTTTCGTTAATGTAGTTCACAACCTTTCTGAGGCTTCCAAATGCTGCAAGCACTTCACCCTCCTTTGTTAGCACAATAGTTTGACGATTTTCTTTAGCATTTTCATATTTCACCATAGTTCAAATATACAAAATAATTCAAAATCTTTGTATTATACAAAAATATTCAATATATTTGTATGACAATATCAAAGACATGGATTTCAATTTCAAAAACATTACACAGTTCAACGAGTACTTTAAAGACGAGAAAACGTGCTACGAATACCTAGAACAACATAGATGGGGTAAGGATATATATTGCCCCCATTGTGGTAGCACTAAGAAACCATACAACGTAAAGCCACGAGGTAAGTTTAAAGACATCCCTTCTTACAGGTGTTCTGAAAAAGAATGCGGCCTACCCTTTACTGTTAGAACGGGCAGTATCTTTCAAGGTAGTAAGGTTGAATTGAAAAAATGGTTCCAGGCTGCTTATGAATTATCAATTAGTAAGAAAGGTATTAGTTCCGTTGAGTTGGGCGAGCGTATAGGCGTTTCGCAGAAAACAGCATGGTTTATCAATCACCGTTTGAGAGAAATGCTAAAAAATACGGCTCCTGAATTGTTGGGCGGTATGGTAGAAGCAGACGAGAGTTATTTTGGCGGTCGTGAAAGCAACAAGCACAAGCATAAAAGAGTGACCAAGACAAAAGGTCGTGGAATGGCATCTAAGAAACCAGTTTTCGGTTTGTTGGAACGTGGTGGAAATGTTGAGGCCGTTGTTGTTCCAAATACGAAAGGCGACACTCTTGTTCCAATTATAAGAGATAGGGTTAAATCGGATGCTTTGGTTGTAACGGATGAATTTGCAGCATACAATAGATTGAATGAAACTCATAGACATGAAATCGTAAGGCATTCAGCAGGTCAATACAAAAATGGTATTGCACACACCAATTCATTAGAAGGCTTTTGGTCTTTATTGAAAAGGGGAGTTGTTGGAACCTTTCATTTAGTTTCTCCACAACATTTGCAAAAGTATTGTGACGAATTTGCTTATCGTTATAACAACAGAAATGAAAAAGTGGACGATAGGTTTAACGATACTTTAAAACGATTCCATACTGCACGACTTACGTATGATCAACTCACAAAAAGAAAGAACGCAATTTAGTCGGTTGCGTTCTTTACAATTTCCTTAATCCTATTAATGTACTCATCAAAAAATTGAATCCAGTGTTCCGATCCTAGTCCGTCAGAAGAATATTCAGATTCGATTAAATCGTAAAAGTCCTCTATTGGAATTAAGCCCCGAACTTTATCATAAGCTTCTGCTAATTCATAGATACTAATCAATTCCCCATAACTCAACAATATCACTCGACTAAAATCAGAAGTCCAATACAATTCAAAATTATCCCCAGCTGTTGATCGATCTCTTAAATTCGTTAAAATAGAATAGCTTTCTTTATCAATGGCAAACATTTCTGCTGCTCTGACTACATTAGGGCCAATAACGACCGTTAAGAAATTATCAAAGGTTCCATTTGCAAGGTGCTTATCAAGAAGCAGCTTTAATGATTCTTTTTTTATCATTTACGATACAGATTCGTATTCATACTCGTAATCTTTAAAAAGATCACCAACATTTTGACTCTTTTCCTCAGAATAAAAAGCTCTTTTAAACGCCAATAGACTTTTCATTGTGCAATAAAGATTAACCGCTTTTTCAAAAAGTTTTTTTGCTTCAGCTTCAGTTTTTGCAGTCACAACTGGGCCATCTTCCGCAACCAGTGAGACAGTATAGCTCTTATCTCCTGACGAATCCAAGTTTTCCTGAACTTTTCCCCGAAAAGTCATAGTAGAAACCTCTAAATTTTTCATTGCTTTCCTCCTTTGTATTATGCTATGTGTTATCACAGCACAATTTTTATACCATTAAAATTAATTATTTTTTATAAACCTAGCTTATATCTATAACGACTGCTAAGATATTTTCTTTTATTCTACGTGTAAATGGGTATAAGTCCCTTTTTTTATTGGTTTCTTTCGCAACACAATACAAGAAAGTGCAAGAGTGTATTATTTAAAATATCTTTAACTACAATTGTCGGTTTCTTGAATTCCAGCATACAAATACGTCGTTTACATCCCAATGAGCATCGTCTTATTTTGCAAATAGCACATTGGTATTATGATGAATGGGAAACGCCCGTGGATAAAACGGTGAATAGATTATCTTATCCACACAATGATGGTGTTCTTGTTCAATTGGTGTTAACCGATAAAGAAAAGCTTATAGCCACTGGAGGCATAGCATGGGATGTCAATATAGTCCAGGTTTTCCCTCAATTTAAAAAATATGGCCCTTGGCTTTCTTTGTTATTAACACATATGGAATACCGAAATCGTGGATTTGGAGAACAACTCTTATTAGAGATAGAAAAACAGGCGAAAGCATTGAATTTTGACACCTTGTATTTATCTACCTTCACTGCTGAAGGTCTTTACCGAAAATGTGGCTGGGAGAAATTGGAAGAAGTGACCTACAAGAATCACAAAGCTGTCATCATGAAAAAATATCTCTAATAGAGAAGATTACAACAGCACTTCTGATTCAACTCGTTTTTTGGTCTTTAATTCAAAATCCAATTTGACTCGAAGAATCTCGTAAACGTTTTCACGAATAATGTCAGCCATCATGCTGGTTGGAAGATCGTTCACATCTGTTCCAAAGGGATGTTCAATTTCTTCTGATATGATTTCTACACCAAACATGGCAAAAGCCATTACGAAAACTGCAGGAATGGTAAGCCATGAAAATTCATGTATCAATCCAAACGGCAACATGAAAATGTACATGACCGTAAAAATCTTGATAAAAGTACTATGGCTGAAGGGGATAGGTGTTCTGTGAATACGCTCACAGGTGGTCATCATTCCAATGATGCTGCTTAACAAATCTTTCAATTGTGTTTTATCTCTATCGGTGATGATTTCATTTTTGGCCATGGCGTGAATTTCCCGACTCATTAAAGAAATGATGGTGTCAGGAATATGTTCCGATTTTTCAATGGTCTCCATGTAGGACTTATTAACGAAAATGAATTTATCTTGAATGTCTTCATCCCGCAAATGACCTTGCAATGAAATGGCAAAATTGGAAATACTTTTCACAAAGAAATTCCTTCTCTTGGTATCTTCATCGTCCAATAGCCCATCCAAACTGATGGCTAATGTTCTTGCATCTGACAACAAGTTGTGCCAGGAAATGCTGCCTTCCCACCAACGTTCATATGCTGTGTTAATTCTAAAAACCAGGAACAATGACAGAATCACACCAATGATGGTGAAGAAGACCGTATTAATCTGAAAGTATTCCCCCCAATAATTGATGTTCATGTAGGTGATCACAGAGCTATACAGCAATGTGATGAACATAAACAACGATAATTTTTTTAGGTTATATGCCCTCCTAAACGTCTTGAACATCGTGCCCAAGACTGAATTCCATTTTTTCGAATCGTAAACTATCATATCACTAAGAGAGCCCTAATTTATAAAAGTCAACCATATTGTTAAAAGATTGCAGATATAAATCATTCTTCTTCGAAAGGAAATGAAAATAAATGGTCGTCTAAAATCTAGCCGGCAATGGATGATTTTCCTCCATCAAGATGTAAAATTTGTCCTGTCATCCATGCAGATGATGGAGTGAGCAAATACTCTACCGATTCCGCAATATTGTGAGCGTCACCAACGGATTTCAATGGATGGCTATTTGCCAGCGTTTCTTTTCTTTCATCCGAATTTAATAATCGCTCAGCTAATTTAGTATCTGTAACAGATGGGGCTATGGCATTCACTCGAATAACCGGGGCAAATTCAGCGGCCAATGATCTTGTCAATCCTTCAATGGCACCTTTTGAAGTACTTACCAGACTGTGGAAATTAAAACCTCGTTGCACAGCAATTGTCGAAAACAAAACAATGGATGCTTGCTCACTTTTTTTGAGTTTGGGTAGCACATTTTGAATAACTTGAACGGCTCCCAGGACTTGCAATTCCAGGTCCTGTATAAAGTCTTGTTTGGAAAAGCGATGAAAGGGCTTCAATTGAATACTGCCAGGACAATACACCAATCCATCCAATCTATCCCAGTCTAATGCAGGAAATTCGTCATCATTCAATACATTAAACGGAAGATATTCAGCGGATGAAGTATTCTCTTTTTTGTTCTCAAAATAAGTAGCCTTTACATGATGGCCTTTTTCAGCAAGCAAATCTACCGTTGCTCCACCAATGCCAGATGAACCGCCCACTATCAAGTAGTTTGCCATGATTATTCCAATGCTTGAATTTGCTGGTTGATTTCCTCTGCTTCAGCCATTTTCGCATCACTCATGGTTCGATTTAACGTGGATAACTCATGGGCTTGCTGTAAAAGCTTTTTGTATCTACCTAAGAGTTTTTCTTTTTTGGATTTTCGCTTGAATAAATTCATTGTCTTTTGTTTAACAAATCATGTCTAAAGTTAAACAAAAAGATTATTGTCTGTACAAAAAATTGAAGTTTAATTATCAATTCAGATTAATCAATGCATCAAACTATAAAAGTGTTTTCAAATCACGTCAAAAAAGACGTTAACTCCAGTGCAATTTGGTAGTTGAATTTTTTAATTTAGCGCACTTTTGATATGCGATTCAGAAAACTATTTTATCCGTTGGCCAATGTGCTATTGTTTCTTCGAAGCAAGACCATTTCAAGTTCTTACAAAGAGGAGGACAGCATATTGATTTTTTGTTCCCCGCGAGGTGGCTCTACATGGCTTGCGGAATTGTTGACGTCCATTCAAGGCTACAATCTTATTTGGGAGCCACTTCATTTGTTTAATAATCCCATCGCCAAGAAATATGGATTTACCTGGCATAATTATCAAAACAAGCATCAGGAAAATGAAGTAAAGGAAAATTACCTGAAAGGATTATTTACTGGTAAAGAGCTAAATACGCGTACCATGACCAGCTTAAATCTGGATTTTGGTTCATTAATTAATTTCAAAGGCTTGGTGATCAAGTTTGTCAATGGAAATATGATTTTGCCTTGGGTAGCCAATCGATTTAAATGCAAAAAGATTTTAATGCTCAGGCATCCTTGCGCCGTTGTAAATTCACAATTGATTTTCGGAGGCTGGAAAGGGTTATCAAAAGAAACCATGACCATACCGAGCGAATTTTTTCAGGATTATCCTCAATTAAAACAAGTGTTTGATCAATTGGATCATCATGAAGAATTGCTAACATTTAGCTGGCTTTGCGAGGCTTATGTTCCCATGATCGAAAAGGAACAAAATTGGCTGACCATATTTTACGAGGATTTAGTGACCAATAAAGAATCGGAAATTCAACGTGTATTTAAATACCTGGAACGCGATATCCCCAAAAGTGCTTTCGAACGAATCAATAAACCCAGCGCAACCACCAAAAAGAATTCTAATGTTGCACAATTCTAATGTTGCACAAAAGAAAAGTCCGTTAGAAGGATGGAGGGATAAATTGTCACAAGAGCAGGTTGATCGAATTTTGAACGTATTAAAATTGGCAAATTTTGAGTTATATACGGAAGAATTAGTGCCAAACCCCAATTGGACTTCCAACTAATTATTTAACGTAAATCGTTTTTCGATTTACGAATGCCAGCATGCCATCAGGTCCCAGTTCACGACCATAACCGGATTTTTTTTGTCCGCCAAAAGGCAAGCGAGGATCTGATTTTACAAGTTCATTGACAAAATAAGCCCCATCCTCTGCACGGCCAGCGCTATTCATAGCCAAATCAACGTTTTTCGTGCAAACCGTCATTCCCAATCCATATCGGGATAAGTTGGCCAATCGAAACGCATCTTCTTCGTCTTTTGCTTTGATCATGGCAGCCAAAGGCCCAAACGTTTCTTGATCAAATGCAGGCATTCCTGGACTTACATTTCCAAGAACCGTTGGTTCGATGTAGCAGCCATTTTGTTGACCGCCAAGCAAAAGTTCAGCACCCATACTGACAGAGCCATCTATCTGCCCCTTTAACTGATCAGCTAAATCTTTTCTTGCCAACGGACCAATTTGTGTTGTTTTTTCCAATGGGTAGCCCACCTGAAGATTGCTTGCCCGTTGAACAAATAAATCCACAAACTTCTGATAAACATCAGCAACCAATATAAAGCGTTTGGCAGCAATGCAACTTTGTCCGGCATTTAACATCCGTGCGTTGATAGCTAAATCTACAGCATCTTCAATTGAGGCATCTTTCCAAACAATAAATGCATTGTTCCCACCCAATTCCATCAGCGATTTTTTCAAGTGTTTTCCAGCCAGGGCAGCAACTATAGAGCCAGCGCGCTCACTTCCAGTAAGTGTAACTCCTTGGATGGTTTGATGGGAAATGATAGACTCAGTAACCTCATGATGGGTGATTAAATTTTGAAATACGCCTTTTGGATAACCTGCTTTCTCAAACAGCCCCTCAATTAATTGAGCACACCCAAATACATTTGGGGCATGTTTTAATAGCCCAACATTTCCGGCGGTGATTACAGGTGCAGCAAAACGAAAAACTTGCCAAAAAGGAAAATTCCAGGGCATAATGGCCAAAACAGCTCCTATAGGATCATGGCGTACAAGCGAATGACTCGCCTCGGTTTGAATGATTTCTGATTTTAAAATGTCTTCTGCATGTTCAGCATAATATTCACAAACCCAAGCGCATTTATCTATTTCTGCTTTGGCTTCAACAATAGGCTTGCCCATTTCGAGGGTTGCGGTCAGGGCCAATTCTTTCTTATCATTTTTTAGTACAATGGCCAACTTTTGGAGTAACGTCACTCGCTCTTTCAAGTCGACATTTTTCCATGATTCAAAAGCTTCTCCTGCCAATGCTAATTTGGAAGTTAATTCTGATTCTGACAGTGCTTCGAACACATTCAGGGAGTCACCATTGTGCGGATTGATGCTTGTAAATTTCATGAAGTGTTAAATTACATCATATTGGAATAGCAATCATCTTTCTCTGGTAATTTGATGTTTATTTTCATTTTTAAACAAGTGATTCCATTATTTTAGCTGAAACTTTTAGCTCACCTGGAATGAAGCAAATACTTCTAAGTTTCCTGATGTTAGTAACATCATTTATGATGGTTTCTGCCCAAAACGGAATCATTAAAGGACGTGTATTTAATGAATTGAGCAATGAACCGGTCATGTTTGCCAATGTTGTTTTGGACAGTAATAAGACAGGGACCATTACAGATGAAGAAGGGAAATTTCGATTTGACAATCTTGCTCCAGGTACGTATAATGTCAGCGTTACTTTCTTGGGATTTAAGGATGTACGTTTATATGAAATTCGCGTAGGAACAGCTAAACCTACGGTATTGGACATCCCTATGCAAGCGTCTTCAGAAGAATTGGCTGCTGTGGTGGTAAAAGCATCTCCTTTTAATAAAACGGAAGAAAGCCCGGTAAGTATGCGAACGATTAATTCTGAAGAGATTTTCCGAAATCCGGGAGGTAACCGAGACATCTCAAAGGTCATTCAAGTGTTGCCTGGAGTTGCCACCACCATTTCTTTTCGAAATGACATTATCGTCAGGGGAGGAGCGCCCAATGAAAACCGCTTTTATTTGGATGGAATAGAGATTCCAAATATCAATCACTTTGCTACACAAGGTTCTTCAGGAGGGCCAGTAGGCATGCTCAATGTAAATTTTATTCGAGAGGTTGATTTTTATGCTGGGGCGTTCCCTGCCAATCGAGGAAATTCATTGAGTTCGGTCATGGAATTCAAACAAACAAGAGGGAACGATGAAAAATTGACGGGTACATTTATGTTGGGTTCCAGTGATGCAGGATTGACCTTGGATGGCCCAATGGGTAAGAATTCAACCTTTATTTTATCCGCGCGCAGGTCGTACTTACAATTTTTATTTCAAGCCTTATCACTTCCATTTTTACCCACCTACAATGATTTTCAGTACAAGCAATTTATCAATATCAACCAAAACAATCAATTGACTTTAATTGGACTGGGAGCCATTGATGATTTTGTATTAAATGAAAGTGCCAATGATGGTTTAACCGAACAAGAAGATATAGATCGCAATAATTATATTTTAGGAAATATTCCGGTGAATTCTCAATGGAATTACGCTGCAGGAGCAAATTGGAAACACTTTTCGGAAAATAGCTTCCAGACGTTTGTGGTTAGCAGAAACCACCTGAATAACAAGGCCATTAAATATGAGAACAACATTGAAGATCCGGCAAACCTTATCCTGGATTATCAATCCGAAGAAATTGAGAACAAAGTTCGTATTGAAAACACAACACGCACAGGTTCCTGGAAATTAAATTATGGGGCGGGATATGAATATGCGATTTACAAAAACAGCACATTCAACCGGGTGGAACAAAACCAGGATATTGTTGTCATAGATTTCGACTCTGAATTAACATTCAGCAAGTACAGTGTTTTTGGTCAGATGAGCAGGAAGTTATTTACCGACAGGGTGGCCATTTCTTTTGGTATCCGTACAGACTTCAATGATTACAGCAGTGAAATGTCGGATCCCATTGAACAATTGTCACCAAGATTGTCCATGTCATATTATTTAACTGAGAAACTCAGTTTGAATGGAAATGTGGGCAGATATTATCAATTACCGGCATATACTGTGATGGGATTCCGCGACAACAATGGCGTTTTGGTCAACCAGGAAAATGACATTACCTACATTGAAGTAGATCATTATGTGGGTGGAATTGAATACAACATCAACAGTTACGCGAAAACCACGGTAGAAGGATTTTATAAGAATTATAACAATTATCCTTTTTTACTTGCGGATAGCATTTCGCTTGCCAATTTGGGTGGAGATTTTGGAGTTATTGGAAGTGAAGCCGTATCGTCAACTTCTTCCGGCAGAAGTTATGGGGTGGAATTTCTATTGCAACAAAAATTGAGCAAGTCGGTTTACGGTATCATTTCATATACATGGGTCAGGAGTGAGTTCGAAAACAAAGATGGCGAAAATGTTCCTTCTGCTTGGGATAATCAACATTTGCTCAACCTAACAGCTGGTAAGCGATTTGGGAAGGATTGGGAATTCGGTGCCAAATTCAGATTCTTAGGTGGAGCTCCTTATACGCCCTATGACATTGCTTTGTCATCAAGAAAAGATGTTTGGGATGTAACCGGACAAGGAATACCTGACTGGGATAGATTGAATGAAGAGCGTTTTTCAGTAGCACATGGACTTGATGTTCGAATTGATAAGAAGTGGTATTATGAAAAATGGGCATTAAATGTTTACCTGGATATTCAAAATCTATACAACTTCCAGGCACAGGCTCAACCATTCCTGGATGTTGTGAGAGATGATAATGGTGATCCCATGGAAGATCCGAATGATCCTAGTAAATATCAAACAAGACTTATCGAAAATACCAGTGGAACGGTGTTGCCATCTGTAGGTATCATGTTGGAATTTTAATATTAGTTATAACTAATTATTCGTGATTAGCTTTATAAGCCAATGATTATTTATAATATTAGTATACAATACTTTACCTATAATCAGGGCATTTTGGAACGTTTGATCAAATAGGGGAGTAATACCTGTTCAAATCCATCATTTATATCAGCTGGAATGTAATCAATGTGGTACTTTCCACATGTTAATTTTACTGCCTGTTGATGTTCCTTAATTTTCTGCTTGTATTCTTTTTTCACATCCTCAGGATGCAATTTCAATTCTTCTCCCGATTCCAAATCCACAAACCTATATGGTTTATTATCAAATTGGAATTCTAACTCAGAATTTTTGTCGAAGACATGAAACAAAACCACCTCATGTTTTTGATGCTTTAGGTGTTGAAGAGCTGAAAATAACTTATCCAACTTCGCACCATTGGTTTCCATCATATCACTGAAGATGATCACCAGCGAACGTTTATGGATGCGGTCAGCAATTTCGTGTAATGCTTCCGCTGCATTGGTTTGATGATTGGTATGATCTTCATTTAGCCATTTTTCCAATACATGAAACAACATTTTATGGTGTTTCTCACTTGACTTGGATGCTGAATGGTAAATAATTTCCTTATCAAATCCACTCAATCCGACTGCATCACGTTGTCTTTTTAGTAACACCATCAAAGCGGCAGATGTCAATATGGAAAACTTGATTTTGTTGAATGTTCCTTCATCTGTGATATCCACTTTTGGATACTTCATGGATGAAGAGCAATCTATGACAATCTGGCAGCGAAGGTTGGTTTCTTCTTCGTATTTTTTGACAAATAATTTATCTGTTCGCGCAAACAGTTTCCAATCGACATGTCGCGTAGAATCTCCTTGATTGTACAAACGATGTTCGGCAAATTCCACTGAAAATCCATGGAACGGACTCTTGTGTAATCCGGTAATAAATCCTTCAACAACCTGCCGGGCAAGCATTTCCAGCTTACTAAATGGTTGAAGAATATGTTTATCTATAGGTACAGGCATAAAAAAACCTGCTCGATGAAACGAGCAGGTTTAAAATTACTTCAATTTCTATTACAATAACGCATCAATCTTTGATGAGAGCGTATTTTTTGGCGCAGCTCCTACTTGTTTGTCTACGATTTCTCCATTTTTAAAGAATAGAATGGTAGGAATATTTCGAATTCCAAATTTTTGAGAAATTCCAGGATTGTTGTCTACATCTACTTTTCCAACAACTGCTTTTCCATCATAGTCACTACTCAATTCTTCAACAATTGGTCCTACCATACGACAAGGACCGCACCATTCGGCCCAAAAATCAACAAGAACTGGTTTGTCAGAATTTGTTACCATCTCATCGAAGTTTGCGTCTGTTAATTCTAAAGCCATCTTATTTATTATTTATAGTTTGATTTATCAATGTTTTCGACAAAGTTAGTTGCAAAAATGCTACCAAAGCTCAATATACGACATTATGGCATTACATATTAATACGATAATTGATTTCCTGTATGTTTTCCAATTCAGAGAATAGCTCATCAGACAGATTCACTTTTTTGGTGGTGGAACGCATCAAAAATTCGTTCTTCCCGCCATTACCATTACCTTCTGTTTCAGATTCTATCAATATTTTGAAAGGAAACTGTCCGGAAAATTGATCTACTAAATTTGAAATCGTACCAATCAATTCATCATTTAATTCTGGTTCTCGAACACATAAGGTAAGTCCTTTCGCCATCTTTTCTTTCAAATCGCTTAACAATTCAATATTGGAAATTTTGTATTCCAGTCGGGTTGCATCCCATTTGTTTTCAACAACTTTTCCCTGCACGTAAAGAAACCAGCCAGGTACGAGGTAGTCTTTGAACTTCACGTAATCATCGGAGAACAAAAAGATTTGCAAGGAGTCGAAGTAGTCTTCAATAGTGAGAATGCCAAATGGATTTCCTTTTTTGGAAGTTCTATGTGCAGAATCTGTGACAATTCCGGCTACTTTAAACTCTTTTCCCTTAATGGCTTCAAGGTCATGTAGTTTACTCAGGTTGGTATTGCAAAAACTCTGGATTTCTAATTTGAAATCGTCCAATGGATGACCGCTAATATAGATGCCCACTACTTCTTTTTCACGGTTTAACTTCTCCATGGTGCTCCACGGTTCTACATGTGGAATGCCAGGTTCTGACATTTGTTCTTCAGAAGCTTCTCCAAAGATGGATATTTGGGCAGAGTTTTTTTGTTCCTGTGTTGAGTTCCCAAAACGAATGGCTTGTTCCAGAATGGATTTGCCTTCACTATTCATTTGAAAATACTGTGCCCTGTGTACATTATTAAACGAATCAAATCCACCGGCAAGCGCCAGGCTTTCCAATGTTTTTTTATTCACAGTCCGCAAATCAACCCTGCTGCAAACATCATATATAGAAGAGTAGGGGCCATTTTGTTCTCTTTCTTCTACCATGCAGGTTACAGCATTTTCTCCAACTCCTTTAATTGCTCCCAAACCAAATCGAATTTCTCCTTTTTGATTCACAACAAATTTCTGTGCACTTTCATTGATATCTGGCCCCAGCACTGGAACGTCCATTCGTTTACATTCTTCCATAAAGAAGGTAACCTTTTTGATGTCGTTCATGTTATTGGTCAGCACCGCCGCCATGTATTCGGCGGGATAGTTAGCCTTTAAATAAGCCGTTTGAAAGGCAATGACGGAGTAGCAAGTAGAATGTGACTTATTAAACGCATACGCGGCAAAAGCTTCCCAGTCTTTCCAAACCTTCTCGGCAATTTTCACATCATGACCGTTGGATGCACATCCGTCCAAAAATTTTGGTTTCAGTTTGTCCAGGAGGGCAAAAATTTTCTTACCCATGGCTTTTCGCAAAACGTCTGCATCACCTTTGGAGAATCCTGCCAATTTTTGAGAAAGCAGCATCACCTGCTCCTGGTAGACGGTAATCCCATACGTTTCTGCCAAATTTTCTTCCATGGCATCGATATCGTACTCAATCTTTTCACGTCCGTGTTTCCTTGCAATAAAATTTGGAATGTATTCCATAGGACCAGGACGGTACAAGGCATTCATTGCAATCAGATCTTCAAATTTATCTGGCTTAAGTGCCCTGAGGTGCTTTTGCATTCCGGCAGACTCAAACTGAAAAGTACCATTCGTCTCACCTCGCTGATACAATTCGTAAGTAGGAACATCATCAAAAGGAATTTGATCGGGATCAATTTCAACATTGTGGCGTTGTTTGATCAGTTCAATGGCATCTCGAATGATGGTCAGGGTCTTTAATCCAAGAAAGTCCATCTTCAGCAATCCAGCGCTTTCAACTACACTATTGTCGTATTGTGTAACAAGGAGATCGGAATCTTTAGATGTGGTAACTGGAATGTACTCTTTGATATCATCAGGGGTTATGATGACACCACATGCGTGAATACCGGTATTTCTTAGGGAGCCCTCAAGAATTCTGGCCTGATTGATGGTGTCTGCTGCCAAATCATTGCCCTCAGAAATTTGCAGCAATTCATTGGCTTTTTCAAGTTGATCACCATTGAGCTTCGAATTCAACTGTTTTTTATCGTAACCAAATAATTTGCTTAGAGAAATGTCCGGCACCAGTTTGGCAATTCTGTCTGCATCGGACAAAGAAAGATCCAAAACCCTGGCCGTATCCCGGATCGAAGATTTAGCCGCCATGGAACCATAAGTAATGATTTGAGCAACTTGTTCTTTGCCATATTTATTGACCACCCAATCAATGATTTTGGATCGACCATCATCATCAAAATCGATATCAATATCAGGAAGACTTACCCGATCAGGATTTAAGAATCGCTCAAACAGTAGGTCGTATTTGATAGGGTCTACATTGGTTATGCCAATGCAATAGGCCACTGCCGACCCTGCAGCCGACCCACGGCCGGGCCCCACCCAAACTCCCATTTTGCGAGCCTCAGATGTGAAGTCTTGAACAATTAAGAAGTAACCAGGGTATCCGGTGTTCTTAATGGTTTCCAACTCGAAGTCCAGACGTTCTCGAATTTCATCCGTGATTTCATCATACCTCTTTTCAGCACCCTGATATGTCAAATGCCTTAAATAATCGTTTTCTGATTCAAATCCTTCAGGAATATCAAATTTTGGAAGGAGCACATCACTTTCCAGTTGATACGATTCAAAGCGGTCAGCAATTTTTACCGTTTCTTCAATGGCTTCAGGAAGGTCCTGAAAAAGCTGAATCATTTCAGACGTACTTTTGAAATAGTATTCGTTATTGGGAAAACCAAATCGAAATTCACGTCCTTTTCCAATAGGTGTGCTTTGGAGCTCTCCATCCTTTACGCATAACAGAATGTCATGTGCATTGGAATCTTCCTTATGTATGTAAAATACATTGTTAGAAGCAAAGTATTTGACATTGTATTTTTTGGCAAACTTCAGCAGGACATCGTTTACCAGCTTTTCTTCCTCAAGATCGTGTCGAATTAATTCAACATAAAAATTCTCACCAAAATTATCAACCCACCACTTAAATGCTTCTTCTGCCTGTGTTTCACCAACGTTTAGAATCAAATGTGGAATCTCTCCATACATACCACCAGTGGTGGCCACAAGATCATCTTTGTATGTCAATAACAAGTCCTTATCAATCCTTGGGACATAATAAAATCCATCAGTAAAGGCTGCACTACTCAGTTTACATAGGTTGTGATAACCATTTTTATTCAAGGCCAACAACACTTGATTGAATCCATTGTCCTTGGTGGATTTATCCGTGTGATTTCGAGCTACATTAAATTCACAGCCAACAATCGGTTTAATGTCTTGGTCAAGGGCATATTTGACAAATTTGAATACACCGTACATATTGCCATGATCCGTTAATGCCACAGCAGGCATATTTTGTGCTTTGGCTGTGTCAACCAAGTCAATGATGGTGCTGGTTGCTTCGAGCACTGAATATTTGGAATGACAATGAAGGTGGACAAAATTTAAATCAGAGGATAAGATATCCGACTTAGGCGGCTCTATTGTCTCTTCCGTATTATCTAATGGTTCTTGGGTTTCTTCAGAGCTGCTTTCACTTTCTTTCTGTTCAGCTTCGTAAGGTTGGATGTTCAATCCAATGGCTTCAATAGGTGATGGATTCTTTTCTTTAAAAGCCAACAGTTGTTCATCTGAAACTGGCAATGTATCTTTTTTGATAACATCAATTCGAATCAATTCCAAAAAACACCGTGCAGTAGCTTCCACATCAGCTGCTGCGTTATGCGCTGCATCAAACCCTTCACCAAACAACTTCTGATGTAATTCAGTAAGTGTCGGCCATTTAAATTTTCCTCCTTTTCCACCGGGTATGGCGCAAAACTCAGTCGATTCGTCTTTCGTGTCAATGGATGCTTTGTTCTCCAACTCATTTTTTCGAGACAAGCGGAGGTATTCAGCACCCACAATATTTACATCAAACGAAATATTATGTCCTGCAATGCTTTGGCATTTTGATACGGCTTCTGAAAAATGATCCATTACTTCGGACAGCGATATGCCCTTTTCCTGAGCCATCTCAGTGCTTATGCCATGAATTTTTTGAGCATTAAACGGAATGGTAAACCCATCAGGTTTGACAATGAAATTTTTGACTTCGATCAATGAACCATCCGAATCGTGCAATTGCCAAGCCAATTGAACCAACCTTGGCCAATTTTCTAAATCAGTTATCGGGGCATTGAAATCTCTTGGAAGACCAGTTGTTTCCGTGTCAAAAATCAGGTACATAAGCAGGAATAGAAGACTCTCAGATCTAAATTATCATTTTCGTTCGGCCTTCATCTATGCCTGTTGATAAGTACAGCTAAATGTTGAAATGTTCATTCCTCCGGTGCTGAATTTTCTTCATTTTGTTTTGACTGAATTCCTGTTAATGCGGGATCCTTTTGTTTATTCTTTCGATTTTTATTCTTCTTGCGCTTCGATTTTTTCTTTTGCGAAGCATCGACTTGATTTCGTTTCAACAAATCATTCAGATTGTCAAATTCTTTGATGTAATACAACCCTACACCTTGGGTATATTGATGCGTTGTTTCCAGTTGATTCCTATCGTTCACTTGATTAAACGCTTTCACACGCAGTTTTCCATCTTCCCTAATTTTGTATTGTAACGTAAATTCTCCAACCAAATCGGAAGATCTGTTTTGATCTTGATTTAATTGCTCACTGTTGGTATACCCAACATTTCCATCCAATATAATTCGGTCGTTCAGCAATTGAGTACTCAATGCCAATTCTACTTCATTGTCCGAAATTTCTGAATTAGGGTCTCCCGGTCGATAGCTAAATCCAATATCAAAATCATCACTTATTTTCGAAAGCCAATTGCTCAACTGATTGGACAATACTTCACTTGTGGTGGTTCTTCCAAAATTAGATGATCCTCCTGTGTTAGAGGGATCCGTAGAGCAGGAAGTGAATTGATTGAGAATGAGTAAAGTGAACACTTGTTGGTTCATACAGGTAGGTTGTGACAACTCATTTCGAACAATGGACTTTGTTTCATCATCCATGGTTGGCAAATTCACATCAAAACTTATTTCAGGCTCCAGCACTTGGTTTTCCATGCTCAATAATAGCTCGACGGGCACACGTTTTTTGTAGCTGCTTGAATCCAATGTATTTCCCATAATAGGATCCAATTTTGTGCGTAGTTTATAAATGGCTGTGAGATCCAATACTCCTTTGTATGGGTCACCGTCCCAACGGATGATTCCTCCTTTTTGAATAAGGAATCGTTTATTGATGATATTTTGAAGCGTAAACAGGTAATCACCTTTTTCCAATTCATATTCTCCAATAATGGAAAAGGACTCATTGGGTTTCATTTCCATAGACAATTCACCTTCTCCTGTACATCTGATAACATCTCCCACCAACTCATCAAAGACAATCTGAAATTCAGTTCCAGTCCCCACCTTAAGGTCCATTTCAAAATTTAAGTAATCTGAAACATTGCTGGTAATTGCTTCTTCCACAGTCTCCTTTGATTGTTCAATGGATGTAAACCTCACAAATCCTCGTTCATTTACCTCACCTGACTCCGACATCGGGAGGAAAAATTCAGAATTGTTTTCAGTTTCCAGATCCAATTTCAAATGTGTTATTTCTGATCGATTAAAAACATGAATTGTTCCCGTTCCGAAGACGTTGCCGTAATACAATTCATTGTCTTTGCTATCTGTGTCTAGGAGCAAAAGCTTTTCGGGTTGAATTTGAATGTCGTAATCAAACTTCTTAAAATGATCATGCGAAAACTTAAGTACACCGGAAGCTGATTGATTATTGTCATCAAGCATGGTTACATTTTGGGCAATGAAATATTCGGGATAGAACGAAAAGTTAAGGCTGTTTTGTTCATTTTCCATCAGACGATAACTTACGTTGGTGTAATCTATAGTGACATTAGCGTCTGTCAATGAACATATGCCATTGGTTTCTGGACGTTTGAGCATCCCTGTTAAGGTCAGTTCAGCATCAATTTTACCTGTTAAGTTAGAAAGGACATCAGAAACAAAAGGTTGAATGATATTCAGTTGAAGTTCTTTCAATCGAATGGAAAAATCCAATTGATTTCGAATGCTTTTTGGAGTATAGTCTCCAGTTATTTCCAAATGTTTTATGGAATCGAAACCAAGTAAAGCGCTCATTTCCATTGCTTTCTTTTCATGATTCCAGAGACTTTTCAGGGCACCGTTTCCAAGTTGGTACTCATTGATTTGAGTACTGTCTATGGTAATATTTGAAGTAAATAAGAAATCTTCATATACATCGCTTAGGGTCATTTCTCCATCCAATATTCCTTTGAATTGAAAGCTTTTAGGCATAAAGGTTTGGAAATAATCAAGGTTCAATTGATTAACCTGAACAAATAGGGTGTCCTTTGGATTTTTGCTGACAGAACCGTTGATGTCAATACTACTCAATGCAGAATATACACCGAGATTGGATGTATTGATGTCGTCTTTGTCAACGTTTATGGATCCAGAATCTGCAATATTCCAAACGGAATCTTCTATAATGAAATAAGAAGATTGAACATTTAGGCCAAATTTTTGGATGTCAAGAAAGTCTATTTCAAATCCAATATCTCCTTTGTTGGAACCTGTCAAATCATCCCATTGGATGGAATTATCAATCTTGTTGTTCACTGCATTGATATTCCAATTGAAATTATCTAAACCTCTGTCTTTTCCAAAGGCAATTTGACTACTGCTTAGCGAAGTATTTAAGTTTATACCATCAGCATGAACATTGACATTAACTGAGTCAAAACGGGTATTTCCGTAGTCGATTCCAGGTGCAACAATGGATAAATCTACCGATCGATTTTGTACATTGAAATGCCCTTTCACAATAGTACCTGAATCAATTTCAAAACCTGGAATAAATATGCGACTCAAAAATCCCGAATGATTGATTTCACCTGTAAAATCAAAATCGTCCGGTGAATCTTGCAAACCACTTTCATCAATCGAAAAAGGGATGTAGTGATCAACAATGGTCAAAACGTTATTTTTTAGGTTTTTGAATTTGTATTTACCTTCTACCTGAAGGTGCATTAAATCAGATTTGATAGAGAGTAGCTTGATTTCATTTTCTGAGGACGCGGTTAGGTTAAACAATGCAATTTCATCGTGTCTTGCGGTATCCTTGTATTCCGTGTTGTAAAAATCCATGGAGCCAATAAAATTGTCCACTGATGATCCTGTGATGTCAATATTCATGGTTGTTGACACCACTGCGGAAGAATCAAAATTGCCTTTTGGGTAGAAATAGGCTGGTTTGATGTGATTAATTTCAGCAAGGAAAGTCAAATTTTTCAACGAGTCTTTCAGGTTAATGGCTCCAATAAAATTGAAATCGATGTTTGGATCGTGCACTGTTAAATCTCCGGTAAACTGCTGATCAGAAAATAGACCGTTGATCGCAATATTCTGGTATCGTTGTCCGTACAAATCAAATTGATGTACTATACCTTTCGCATTGGCCTTAACGGTTGTTTTGGTAAATCCTTTTCCTTCGATGTCCAATTCAAAAGCAACATCTCCAATGGAATTGTCTTGTTGTAAATAAGCACCAGCTTGAAATCCTTCTGTGGCCAAATGTCCTTTGTAAGCTGGAATTTCCTGTTTGCTGTCAATGGAAATATCAGATTTAAATGATCCCAATTTGGTTGTCAACGTTCCATAGGCAACGAAATCTTTTATGAAACCTGTTAAATTTCCATGGTAATGAATGGTTCCGAGTCTGTCCAATTCACTAGGTAACTCAATGCGTTCTTTTTTAGTGGAAAATTGGTTAACAATGTCTTCTACCGTCCTGCGATTGGTGGTAAATTCCTCAACATCAATAAAAAGGAACGTTTCATCGATATTCGGAAGCCCTTTGATACTTAAATCGCCAGCAAATGAACTTTGACTGGTTGTGTACAATCGTATATTTTTCCCTTTGATATTTTTCAATGGACCGGAAATTTCACCTTCAACCTGGTACATCTTATTGGCTTTTAGTTTTGGCAGAAAGAGCCTTAGATCATTGGAACTGATGTTTGCAGATTGAATGCTTACGGCATTTATTATTTCTGAACCAAAATGGTTGTAGGAAGAATAATCTTTGGATTGCATTTCATACGAAACTTCAACGTCCGAAGAGGGAGTTTTTAATCGGGTATTTGAGAAGCCCATTTTGTATGATGAAATGAAAATGTCCGATGTAAACTCCACAAATTCCAAACCCGATTTTTCTATTAATTCAAGCTTTTCCGCATGCAAAGAGATGTGTTGCTCAGTAATATCAATGTTCTCAAATTCAGCTAATTGAATGATAGAATTTATATGATTGGCATCAAATGATGATTGGTTTTTTCTTGGAAAAGGCTGGGAATGTTCAAATCTAAATTGCTCAAGACTCAATTCTTGAAGATTCAGGTAAGTGGGATTTATATAGTTAGAATCTTCTTCGTACACAAGAGTTGTATCTTCTGGTTGTTGCCATTCTGCCAAAAAATGTTGCACATTTAAAACGTCTTCATTTTCGTATCGCTTTAGCTTAAAAACTCCCCGATTTAAACGAACTTTTTCAACCTTGTATTTGCCCATGACCAACTGAATCAAATTGTAATTCAGTTTCATTTCTTGAACATATAAAAGGGTATCTTGATGATGATCCTCAATATAAAGTTCGTCAAAGGCCAATTGATTGAGCGATGGCATACGTATCTGTCGAATACTGACGTTTTCAGGAATGGATTGGCTCAAACGATGGGTCAGAAAGCCGGCCATTTTTGTTTGTGCATAAGGGTGTAGAAGTAAGCTCATACTGATGATGCATATCATCAACAGTAAATCAATGGATATGGTCAGATATCTAAATCCTTTTTTGATACTTTTGAGCACTTCTTTCGGCAAACAGAGAATACAAAGATCGAATTAATATCGTTTGGAAAAAAAGGAATACATATTAGGTATTGAATCATCCTGTGACGATACATCTGCGGCAGTTTTGCAAGGAACAACAATATTGTCAAATATTGTGGCCAATCAGGAAGTCCATAAGGCTTACGGAGGAGTTGTGCCTGAATTGGCCTCTCGATCGCATCAGCAGCATATTTTACCCGTTGTACAACAAGCCTTGAATGAAGCAAAATGCTCATTGGATCAATTAAGTGCGATTGCGTTTACTGTTGGTCCCGGATTATTGGGATCATTGCATGTAGGTACGGCTTTTGCAAAATCCATGGGACAGGCCCTTCGTATTCCCATTATTGGTGTAAATCATCTACAGGGGCATGTATTATCTCACTTCATAGATGATAATGATGTTATTCCAACCTTTCCGTTTTTATGTTTAACGGTTTCTGGTGGACATACACAGCTAGTTTTAGTGAAAGATCATCTGAACATGGAAATTGTTGGAAATACGCTAGATGATGCGGCAGGGGAAGCATTTGACAAAACAGCCAAGATGTTTGGGTTGAAATATCCTGGTGGTCCATTGATTGACAAATATGCTCAGCTAGGAGATGATCGGAAATTTACATTTCCCAAACCTAAAATCTCTGGATTGAATTTCAGCTACAGTGGACTGAAAACGGCCATTTTATATTTTGTTCGTGAACAGATAGAGTCAAATCCGTCATTTATTGAGGAAAATCTGAATGATTTATGTGCGTCTGTTCAACGAGTGATTGTAGATTCTTTGATTGAAAAAGTGGAATTGGCTGCTATGGAATACAATGTAGAAAGTATTGCAGTAGGAGGAGGAGTATCTGCCAACTCTTTGTTGCGTTCTGAATTTAAAAAGCTTGCAGACAGAAGAGGGTGGAGATGTTCCATTCCAAAATTTGCCTACTGCACGGATAATGCAGCTATGATAGCCATTGTTGGCTATTATATGTTGCAATATGAAAAGGTTTCAAATCTCGATGTTATTCCTCGTGCGAAAATGGATTTCTAACCAATAGATTATTATCCATTATTCCTTGAAAATACATTTGATTACCATTGGTTTAGGGTTATTTTTGCATAATTAAATGAATACATGTTGATGAGTAATTTGCGCATAGTAATGATGGCTGCTATTTTTTCTTTAGCTGCCAGTACAGGAATTAGTCAAGTTCAAGCTCCGGATACATCTGAATATCCTTATTGGATTGAGATGATGCAAGACCCAAAGCAGAATTTCTTTGAAACGCAAAAAGCGTTCGAAATGTATTGGAACAATAGAGCACAAGACAGGGGTAATGGTTGGAAACCATTTAAACGTTGGGAATATCTCATGGAATCGCGTGTGGATGAATTTGGTAATTTGCCCGATCCAGATCACAACCACAAAGAGTACAATCGGTACTTCAAATTGGATTCCAAAAGTAGTGCTATCCAAGAGGAAGATCATTGGCAAGAACTTGGTCCAGTGTCATTACCGGCTAATGGAACAGGACAACCTAACGGTTTAGGAAGAATCAATTGCATAGGATTTCACCCTACCAATCCAAACATATTGTATGTTGGTGCAGCTTCAGGAGGATTGTGGAAAACAACCAATGGAGGTACAACCTGGGAAGTAAAGACCGATACGTTGCCGACATTAGCGGTTTCTTCAATTGTGGTGAATCCTCAAAATCCCAATGTAATTTACATGGGGTCAGGCGATAGAGATGGTAATGATGCACCGGGTTTAGGTGTTTATAAGAGTACGGATGCCGGAGAAACCTGGTTTTTGTCCAATAGCTCCATGGGAAGTAGGATAGTTGGAAAGTTGCTCATGCATCCGAATGATACATCCATGTTGTTGGCTGCCACTAACGGAGGAATATATAAGTCAACCAATGCCGGAAATTCATGGTCAAGAACATCTTCCAATTCTTCTCATTACAAAGATTTGGAATTTATGCCTGGAAATCCTTCCATTGTTTACTCCACATACAGTGGACGTTTTATGCGTTCCAGCAATACAGGAGATTCTTGGACACAGATAACAAGTGGATTACCATCTTCCAATCGATTGGTCATTGGTGTTACACCTGATGATTCCACTGTGGTTTATGCACTATTGACGAATAATTCAACTTTTAAAGGTATGTACCTATCTACAGATGGAGGACTTAGTTTTACCGTAAGATCAACAACTCCGAATATCATGGATTATTCTTCCACTGGTTCAGGATCTTCAGGTCAGGCGTGGTATGACTTATGCATAGCAGTTGATCCGGACGATAAGGATGTTGTATATGCAGGAGGCGTTAACATTTTTAAGTCAACAAATGCTGGAAGCACATGGTCTATCAATGCACATTGGACCGGTTCAAATGCTCCTGACATTCATGCTGATCAACACGAATTGGACTTTTCACCCGATGGAAAATTATACAGTTCCAATGATGGTGGTTTATATGTTACTTCTAATGGAGGAAACACCTGGATTGACAAAAGCAATGGGCTTGCTATTGCTCAAGTGTACAAAATTGGTCAGAGTGCGTTGTCAAGTTCTTTGACTATCAACGGATATCAGGATAATGGAACTGCCATTTACAATGGAAACTGGAAGACTGAAATTGGCGGAGATGGTATGGAATGTATCATTGATCCTACCAACAGTCAATACATGTATGGCGCGCTGTATTACGGAGACATTCGAAGATCTTCCAATGGAGGAACGTCATTTTCCAGAATTGCACGAAACGGTACCAATGGTATTACAGAAAGCGGAGCTTGGGTGACTCCTTATATTTTGAAAGAAGGGGATGCAACCACCATGTTTGTAGGCTATCGAAATGTTTGGAAGAGTACAAATGTGAAAGCAACGTCCACAGGCGGTGTGAATTGGACAAAAATTTCCAACAACCTTGGTAGCAGTAATTCATCAACCATTCGTGTTTTGGAAAATTCTCAAGCCGATAACAACATACTCTACATCTCACGTGTAGATGACAAATTGTTTCGTTCAGACAATATTAATGCAACTTCACCAACATACGTAAATCTTACCTCAGGTTTACCCATCAATGATTGGCCAAGGGATATTGAAGCTCATCCTTCGGATGTAAACAAAGTATATATGGTTGTTGGAAACAACGTGTACGCATCCGATGATAAAGGTGCAAGTTGGACAGATATATCTGGAACATTGCCCAATGTGAGCATGAATGCCATTGTTTATGATACGTCATCTTCAGGTGATTTGTATGTTGGAACAGATATTGGCGTCTTTTTCAAAGGTTCCTGGATGTCTGATTGGATTCCATTTTCCGGAGGATTACCGGTTTCAATTGAAGTCAGAGAATTAGAAATTTTCTATGCACCGGATCGTTCCAATAGTTTATTGAAAGCAGCTACTTATGGACGTGGCTTATGGCAATCCGACTTGTACATTGAACTGAATGTTGATTTAGAAGCGTCTCACCCGGTAGCATGTGCCAATCAGGTGATTCAATTCACGGATATTTCAGAAGGATTCTACACAAATTTGGAGTGGGAATTTCCAGGTGGGAATCCATCGTTTTCCAATGATCCAAATCCAAGTGTGACCTATGCGAATGCAGGTTCGTATACCGTGAAATTGAAAATTTGGAATGATTTTGAGGTAGATTCGGTAGAAATGCAAGCACTAATTAGCATTGATTCAACACCTGATGTGTCGGTTTCTCCACAAAACCCTTCTATATCCCCATCAGGGAACATTACGCTTATGGCCAGTGGAGCGGTTGATTATACATGGAGTCCTGCAGATGGATTGAATACAACTCAAGGTGCCATAGTGATTGCTTCACCTAATCAGACAACCACTTATTCTGTGAAAGGAGTCAATAACAACTGTATGTTGGACAGTGTAGATGTTGAACAAGTAACGGTAACCGTATTATCAACAGGATTGTCTGAATTGGGTGCAAGTGGCAATATTATCATATACCCAAATCCGGCAGATGATTTGGTGATGCTGAAGTTCAATGAATTCAAAGATGTTTCTTTGCAAATATCTGTACTTGATTTAGCGGGAAAACAGGTGTATTCAAATCGTATGTTGCCTGATTCGGACAGCTATGTTCAGGAATTGAATCTCACCGATTTGCCTGCAGGAACTTACATCATATCCTTTGAATCTCAAGACAATCAATGGATTCAGAAGTTGATTTTGCGATAACCCCTTGACGTATTGTTGTTACGTTTCATTATGCAGTTCTGTTGATTAAAAGGCCCTTCGTTCAATATCGATGATTGGATAATCACTATCTTCACTTTTCATAAGTATTGAGATAGATGTCAAATAAGATTGCTGTTTTGACCAGTGGTGGTGATGCACCTGGAATGAATGCTTGTATTCGGGCAGTTGTGAGAAGATCGTTAGACTTGGGTTTGAATCCTGTGGGAGTTCTTCAGGGATATGCTGGAATGATTTCCGGAAATTTCATTCCACTTTCAAGTGATAGTGTTTCGGGTATTTTAAATAGGGGAGGCACCATCTTAAAAAGTGCACGATGCAAGTCGTTTTATGAAAAAGAAGGAAGAACTAAAGCAGCAAACAATCTGATTCAGGAAGGAATTAATAAACTCATTGTAATTGGAGGAGATGGAACGTTTTCGGGTGGTCAAAAATTGCTTGAAGAACATGACATTCAAGTGATTGGAGTGCCTGGTACCATAGACAATGATTTGTTTGGAACAGATTTCACCATTGGATATGATACAGCCGTGAATACGGTAGTGGATAGCATTGATAAAATAAGGGACACGGCTTTTTCACATGATCGACTTTTCATTGTTGAAGTTATGGGGCGCGACGCAGGTTTTATTGCATTGAGAAGTGGGATAGCCACGGGAGCAGAAGCCGTTTTAATTCCTGAAACGGAATCGTACATTCCTGCCATTATTGAGAAACTAAAAGGCGATAGAGAAAAGCATAGGCATAGCGGAATTATTGTGGTAGCTGAAGGAGATGAATTGGGAGGGGCTGAAGAGGTGGCTTCAAAAATTAAAGAACAATATGCCCACTTTGACATACGTGTAACCATCCTGGGACATATTCAGCGTGGTGGAAACCCAACTGCCATGGATAGGGTATTGGCAAGTAGATTGGGAGTGGGGGCAGTTGATGCCCTGCATGCGGGAATAAATGGTGTAATGATTGGAAGCGTGGCAGGTGAAATCTCGCATGTTCCTTTTGAACAAGCATGCAAGCATCATAAATCCATTAAAAAGAGTTTGCTCTCTTTGGCAGAAATATTGGTATAATGACCGTTTCCATATACGCCTCTGGCATATTTCTTCTCATTGTTTGTTTTATCTTAATTCGTTATACCAGTGGTAAATACAAGCATTGGTTTAAAAACATCCTTAAGGGATTAATGCACTTGTTTTTTGCTGAAATGATTGCTCTCATTGGTTTGTTTTTAATAAGTAATGAGTGGTTATTCGAAGAGAGAACCAACTACAATGCTTCGTTATTTGAAAAGCACGAATACCTGATAGCCACCAATAAAAAAAATGCAATATCACAGATTCAGGGCATTACCTACACCCATGATTCGCACGGTTATCGTATCACTCCTGATTATCAAACCAATAAAAAAATACTAACCATAGGAGGTTCAACCACATATGGTACCAGTGTCAATGACGAAGACACTTGGCCGTATCTATTGGATGAAATGCTCGGCGAACATTATGACGTGCTGAATTTGGCAGTGCCGGGACATAGTACTGTGCAACACGTTATCATGTCTGCCATGTCAGCAAATGATTTCAATCCATACATGATTATTTACCATGTAGGATTAAATGATCTCAGAAATAGTCATGTTGATTCTGTGGACAACTCCTTTGACCATTTTCACTCACCCACCATGTTTGGGGCCATGGGCCTTTGTTATCGGGAAAAATGGCCCAAAATTGCTTTGATTCGTTTGATGGTTATGTTTTTTCAGGAAATCAATCTTTACCAAACCTGTCTATTCCATTCTGCTGATTACAAAGGTGAGATTAACGAACAAATCGATAATAGAGTGGTAAACGTATTTCGACAAAATCTTCATCAATTGACGATGCTCAATCATAGCCAAGAAACGTTAGCCTTATTTGTTCCTCAAATATTACCAAAAGGAAACATCGTTGAAGGAAATTACAAATGGTGGATTCCATTTATTCCCGATACAGTCATTTCTGATCATGTCAATTATTACAACAGAATTACTTCGCAAGTAGCCGATTCAAATGGGTTGCTATATCTTTCCGAGGTGGATAGCCTGGAATGGAGTTTTGAGTTATTTGCCGATCCAAGTCATCTCAATGCAATGGGCAATGCGAAATTGGCTGAAATAATCTATGACAAAATAAAAAGCTTTGAGGATCAAGAATAGGCACTATTCGCCTTTCATTCCTTTCACCAATTCGTTCCATTTCTTAGGATTTAACACTTGGTTCAATGGAATGTGCGCATTCTCATAAATGTACGAATGCTCATTTTGGGCATTGTATTTGAAATTGGCTCCGGCATCCATACCAATGTCATATTTCCGTTGACGCATGTCATCCGGGTTGCTGTTGACTTCAGCATTGGTGATTCCTTCATCTATTCCATATTGCTTATGAAAAGAGTCATTGAATTCCTGCAGGGTAGGCCAGGACACGATATCAACCCTATTCAGTGAAACTGTATCTCGTAGCATGCGTTGAATGATAGAGTAGCTGGATGCCTTTAGAGTGTCAGGTACAATAAATGAAGATGGTTGATTGCCAATGGCTGTGAATAAAATGGTATCTCCTCGGTTGGCATTGATGGAAAAAAGTCCACCATTGTCCGATCTGGTGCCCACTGTTTCTCCTTTGATGTAAACCGTAGCATAAGGAACGGGAAGTAAGCTGTCAGTATGCAAAACTATTCCGGAAATGCGAATGGAACTATCGGGAAGAGAAAATTGGGCTGTTGCCGAAACAACAGAAAGAATAAGCAAACTAGCAAAAAAGGGATGTTTCCACATGCCTTAGAATTTTGGACAAGGTACGATAAATGCCTTTCGCTTTTTCTTTTTCTTGCGCTTATTTGTAGGCCATTCGTACACCATAGCGATTTCATGAGAACCGTTGCTTTCTCGCAACGAAAGTTTGCTAGTAGTGAAATCATAACTATATCCAACTTGAAAAGCGTTGAACTTTAACCCCAACATAACCACCATGGCATCAGAATTTCCAAAACCTTTTTGAAATCTTTTTAACGGCAAACCACGATACCACACACCAATGAGCAACTTGTTTTGAGTAGTGTATGCACCAATATCCAATTGGTCAAATTTTGCGCTGAATTTATAATTAACGGTAGGGGTGAAACTTCTTCTGACCACTCCTTTGTTCGATTCTTCGATGACAAATTTGTATCCTCCGTGAAGCGACCATTGCGTCGGAACTTTGCTGCTTTGGTCGTCTACCAATGATTCATTGGGCCTATTGAGATGATAAGCACTTAATCCGCCCCAATATGCCAGACCATAAACAACTACTCCCGCATTGATGTCGCCAAAACTTTTTGAAGAAGCTATGGACTCATTGGTAGCCCCTCCACCAGAAACAATTTGATCGCTAAATAAATAATCCGCCACATTTGCTGATCGTATACCAATGCCAAAACTCATTCCAGCATTGGCCCACATGTTTTCTCGAACTTGAAATTTATGAGAAACCAATCCACTGAAACTCGTGTATTTTAATCCTCCAGAACCGGCTTCGTCTCTAGTTGCCATGAAACCTAAACCTGTATTCAATGCAGACCAGTTGTAATCATATGCAATGGAATAGGAGGTAAATGCTCCCGGAATTCCGGGCCATTGCTTTCTGTAATTCCCGGCCAGTCGATTTATTTCAGTATTTCCCGTTAAAGCTGGATTTAAATAAACAGCTGTAGCGTAAAACTGTGAAAATTGCGGACTTTGTCCACTCATTTGCAAAGCAACAGTTAGTGATATGAGAAAAAAGACAACCTTTTTCATATCACGGGGTTTGATTTTGGTCAATTTTCAAACTAAAATTTCGTTCAAGTTCTTTAATATGTGTGCCTCCTTTGTAATGAATGTCGTGCTCTTGTGTAGCATATCCATCAGATTCAACATTTAATAAAAAGTCTAAATCAGATGGTAATACAATAATGTATTTTCCTGTTTGTGCGTTTGTGTTATAAATGCCTATGGTTTCACCTTCTTCATCAGTTAATGTCAATGATGCTGATAGCGGTTTATTTGATTCATCAGTCACAATTCCACGAAATACACGCAACTGTTCAAAATCATTTTCAAAAGAGACAACATAGATATCCTGACCACCCATACCATCTTCTCTGTGAGATGAATAATATCCACGTTTATTATCACCTGAAAGCACAAAAAAGATGTCATTACCAGTGGTGTTGATTGGATAGCCCAAATTTTTTGGAATGGACCAAAAATTGTTTTCCAACTCAGATTTGAAAATATCGTAACCACCCATGGTTTCATGTCCTTTGGAGCTGAAATACAACGTTTTACCATCTGGATGGAAAAATGGTGCATCTTCGTCATAAGGGGTGTTGATCTCACTACCCAGATTCATAGGCAAGCTCCATTTATTGTTTCCAAGTTTAACAATCCGATAAATGTCTTTACCGCCGTAACCACCGGGTCTATTACTTGAAAAATACATGACACGACCATCTGCTGACAAGCTTGCACTGGCTTCTTGCCATTCGGAATTAATGCTTTCCCCATAGGATCTTGGTGTGCTCCATCGATTGTCTTCAAAATTTGAATAGTGCAAGTCCCCTCCTGTGATTTTTTTATTCGTACGATACACAATTATGGTGTTTCCATCGGCAGACAACCCAACTGCTGCATCGTGGGTTCCGGTATTGATATTTTCGCTGATTTTTTCAGCTGGTAACCAATCTCCTTGATTGTTTAATGATGAATAGATATCCTCAAAATATTTTCCATATGGATCTGTTCTTTCACCCGTACTTCCAGCCCTTCTTGACGTAAAAACCATCATGCTTTCATCAGCGGTTATCAACGGAGCATACTCATCATATTCAGTATTTAAGTTCGGACCGATGTTATAAATTTTCACATCTACAGGATCTGCAATCATTTCCTTAGCACGATTTGAAATGGCTATATTTCTTTTAACTTCATCATCACCATGTTCGCGATCTTCCGCTTGCATGTAGATTCGTAACGAGATCAAAGCGCTGTCAAATTGCTCATTTAGGTGATAACATTGACCCAAATAAAACCACGATTCCGGTGTTTCCTCAATCCCTTTTAAAAAGTAGGATTTGGCTACATCTTTGGTAGCATCCAGATTATAATGGCAAATGCCAATTTTGTGATGCAGTTCATATGATGATGGTGCTTTATCCAGGTATTTTATGAAAACTTTTCTAGCACGAACATAGTCATAGATTTCAAAGTCAATGACTGCTTCATCCAGACGAACTTTCTCCTTACTATTCAATTTTTGCCCTGACACGTGTTGCAGAGAGAAAAATAAGAGTGTCAGGCAAACAATTGATACTGCTTTCATATATTATCTAAATAATGTGAGATCACCAACTTGTTCAAATTCTTGTCCGTTTTCCCACTTCACTTTTATTTTATACACATACACTTCTTGTGCACTTAATCGGCCCCTATAATATCCATCCCAACCAATGGCATGATCCGTCGATTCAAAAATTACTTCACCCCAGCGATTGAAAATGAGCATTTGATAATCCGAAACTCCTTCCGTATGAGGGAAAAATACATCATTGGTCAATCCTAATGGGTCATACTTTCCGCCACTTGATCCTCCTGGATTTGGTGTAAATGCCGAAGGTATGGTTATCGTATAATATGGATTTATTCGAATATCGGAAATGGTAGTATCGGCACATCCCTGATTCGTTGTGGCAATGAGTTGAATGATATATGAACCTGTATCAGGATAAGTATGAGAAGGCGATACTTGCATAGAAGTGTCTCCATCACCAAAATCCCATTCGTACAAATTAGCGCCATTAGATCCGTTGGTGAACATGAAAGTGAAATTTCTTGAATCCGAAGTCAACTTATCCGGTGTAAAATCGGCAGTTGGTTTTGGGTAAACTTCAACCTGGCTGATGATTCCATTTTCCGCCGAAGAGACGGAACATCCATCCGAAGTTTGAATGATAACTCCAACGTTAAATGTACCACTGGATGTATAAGTATAAGTAGGGCTGGTGGCTGGGCTTCCATTTCCATCACCATAAGTCCACAGATATGTCAATCCAGTCATTGAATTCACTGTATCTTCAAAAGTTACCGTTAATGGTAAACATCCCGAAGCATATTGCGCAGGCAAACCAACATCTGGAACCGGTAGTATGCTAACCGTGGTCGAATCTGAAATGGCATTGCCGCAAATATCCGATACAGTAATTTCATAAGTTGTAGTTGAATCAGGAGTTACTGTAAATGGTCCCAACCCATTGAAATTGACATTCCAGGTATAGGTATAACCTCCATACGGTCCGTTGTGCAATGCACTAATGGTGGCTGAATCTCCTAAGCAAATTGACTGATCAGCTGTAATGCCCAATGTGTCATTTACAAAATCACGAATAAAGATGTTGATAATACCAGGTAGGCTATTACAGCCTTTGCTGTCCATGGCAACCAATATATAGGATGTATTAGTAGTAGGAGACACATTATGCGTATTTGAATTACCAAGACCGTGAGACCAATTGTAAACAATGGTGCCCGTACCACCTGTAGCATTTGCCGTCAATATGGCTGTTTCTCCTTCACAAATGGTATCACCAACTCCAACAGTTAACTCCAGCAATGGTGGTTCACTAATGATAACTGAATCATCGACCGAGCATCCCAATGAATCTGTTACTGTTAAGTGGTGTGTGTCAGCAGCAAGATTCATTGCTGTATCAGTAAATTGAAAGGATCCACCACCTTCAGTCCATAAATAAGAATATGGAGGAGTTCCACCTTGTGGTTGAGCTGCACCTACACCGTCGTCACCTCCGTTGCATGAAACGTCATATCCAATAATGGAAGAAGTAAGTACGGTTGGTTCAGTAATTGATACGGTGGTATCCCCAGTACAACCGTTGGTGTCCGTTATCGTAACCATGTAAGTTCCTGCTGGAAGATTGGATGCCGTTTGTTCCGTTTGAGCCGGAGTAGTATTCCATAGATATTGAAATCCAGGAGTGCCGCCAACCACTACTGCGGTGACTGTTCCATTGGAATCACCATTGCAACTTACATTGCCAACATTTGACAACACAAACGAAATTTGCCCAGGACTGGCAATGGATATAAAATCAGTTCCTGTACATCCATTAGTATCTGTAATGGTCACTGTATAAATTCCCTCACCAAGGTTAAACGCGGTATCCCCAGTTTGAAATGCCGCACTTGAGTCCCAGGCATAGGTGTAAGGAGGAGTACCGCCAAAGGCGATAACGGTTGCCGAACCATCATTGTTTCCAAAACATGAAATCCCACTGCCGTTGAAGTCAGAACTTACAAAAATACTATCCGTTATGGCATCAGGTTGATCGACCGTAACATTGACCATAGTATCACAACTATTGGAATCAGTGATGGTTACAGAATAAGTGCCCGCGGTTAGTCCAAATGCAGTGTCTGTTACTTGGTTAAATGCACTTGCATCCCATTGTATGCCATAAGGAGTTGTACCTCCAGATGGTTGAACAACCGCCTGTCCATCATTGGATCCAAAACAACTTGTCAAAATAGAAGAGGTTGGGGCAACCAAAGGCTCGTCTGGTTGATTGATGTCAACACTGTCTGTAGCAACACATCCAAGTGAGTCAGTAACATCTACAAAATAACGCCCATCCGATAAATTCATAGCAGTATCAGTCGTTTGTGATCCTGTTGCTGTATCCCATAACACTGTGTATGGTGCTGTTCCGCCGGCAGGCAGCACTACGGCATATGCATCATTTCCACCAAAGCAATTAACGGATGTGGTATTAAAGGTCATGGTCAAATCAAAAGCAGGTTGTGCAACCGTCACAATGGTATCTTTCACACAATTAAATGAATCTGTCACCGTAACTTGATAGTTTCCTGTGGAAAGATTAAATGCTGTGTCAGTAATTTGAGAAGCTGCTGCAGTATCCCACATATAAGTATAGCCTGGAGTTCCACCAACAGCCGATATAGCTGCATATCCATCATTGCCCGCAAAACAATTGACATCCTTGATAACTGCATTTAATGTCACAGGTGAAGAAGGTTCCAGAATATTTATTCCTGGAGAAACTACACAATTGAAAGAATCACTAACCGTAACTGTATAACTGCCTGCAATCAAACCAAAAGCAGTATCTGTTGTTTGATTGTTAGCGTTGGCATCCCAAAGATAATTATAAGGTGGGGTGCCGCCTGAAGGTACAACCGTAGCAAAGCCATTGCTGTCACCAAAACAAGTCACATGAGAGGCAGCGGTAACCAATGTGATCAGTGCTGCTGGTTCTGTAATAACAAAATTGGTATCCAATGAACAACCCAACGAGTCAGTCACATTTACATTGACTGTACTTGCGCGCAAATTAAATGCGGTATCCGTTGTTTGATTTCCTGCTGCAGAATCCCAGGTTATCACATAAGGTGTGCTTCCGCCTGAGAGACTCACATAGGCCTGACCGTCCGATCCATTATTACATGTTACATCACTTTTATTCCCTGTCATGATAAGTGGAACGGCAGATTCAACAATACTGGCAATGGTATCATCCATACATCCAAGTGAGTCGGTTACGGTAATGGTATAATTTCCAGCACCAAGATTTATAGCCGTATCCGTAGTTTGACTTCCAGCACTTGCATCCCAACTATAAGAATAGGGAAGGGTACCGCCTGAAACAGTTACAAAGGCAACTCCGTCTGTGTCGCCATTACATTGAACAGATGTCAAAGAGGGGATGAGTTGTATTCCGCTATCAGGTTGCAGTATGGTCACATTTGGAATGGCCGTACAATTGTTTGAATCTGTTACAATGATGGTATAAATACCGGCTGGAAGATTCGATGCAGTGGCAGTTGTTTGATTTCCTGTGCCAGCATCCCAATTGAAATTGTAAGGTGGTGTACCACCTGTTGGTACAACTGTTGCGCTACCCGAACTATCTCCATAACAATCTACATCCGTTGTACTTAAAGACAACAAGATAGAAGAACCAGGTTCGGTTATGGTAACGCTTGCCGTGTCCATGCATCCGTTGGTATCTGTCAATGTTACTACATAAGTTCCGGCAAGAAGGTTGAACGCCGTATCGGTGGTCTGAGAAAGAGCTGCGCTGTCCCAACTAAATGCATATGGTGCGGTTCCACCAGTTCCTGTTGCAAAAGCTTTACCATCATTCAAACCGAAACAACTGACATTGTTTCCCAAACCTGCAGTGGCATCAAGAATTAATGGTTCTGTAACGGTAACATTTGTATCAATGGAGCAATTATTTGAGTCGGTGACGGTCACCGTATAGGTTCCGGCAGCTAAGCCAAAGGCAGTGTCAGTAGTCTGACTACCTGCGGCAACTTCCCACAAATAAGAAATAGGTGCTGTTCCGTTTTGAACACTATCTACAATCCCCAGTCCATCTGAATCTCCATTACAACTGGTTGGCACATTCGAAGTGAATGCCACCATTCCATCAGGATCATCAATGGTTATGTCAATGGAGGTACTACATCCAGTACTATCTGTTCCTACCACTGTATATGTTCCTGCGCATAGATTGTTGGCTACAGAACTTGTCTGCGTTAATGGGTCATTCCATAAATAGGTAATAGGAGAAATTCCATTCAGGACTTCAGCGCCTGCTCGTCCGTCACAATCACCAATACATGTTGGATCGATAATTGAATCTACGATGGCAGTGATTCCAACAACGGTAATGCAATAAGAAAATGTTTGCGCGGCGTTAAACGGACAGTTGTCGTCAGACACTTCAACGGTGAAACAATGTGGTTGATTTCTCACATCTGCAAGTGTTGGGGTCCAACTAAATACGCCGGTTGGTGGATTTCCGGAAGTATTAAAGGTAGCTCCGGTAATGGCCCCATTCCATGTCATAGTGATGGTTTGTCCGGTATCAGGATCATTGGCAAAAATGGAAAACGTCAAATTCGTATTCGCACAAACTTTGGTTGTATAATTATTGGTGCCATTGATTCCACTAACGGAAGGTGTAGTGTTGCCATTAGGACATCCAATAATTCTCATCTGAATATCCCGCATGATGCTTCCAATTTTAACACCATTTCTATATTCTTCCACTAAAATGGCCATAACACCAATTTCTGTAGAATCTGTGGGAAACATACAGATATCTCCTGTAGAAGAATCAATAGAAAGTGCTGGATTCGAGGTGATTGGGCTGGATTTGGTAAACCCTGTATTAAATGTGACTGTATCACCAACTCCTGTATTTGTTCTTGGCGTAACCAATGAATATACCAGTGAATCTCCATCTGGATCAACAGCTCCATTGTTAAAACAATACGATTGATCAGAGCAAACAAATGGGACTGGATTATTGGAAAAAATGGGGGAATTATTAATTATGGTATTGTCAATGGTCGTTTCAACATATATGGATTGACTCCCCGGATTATTGATGGTTGTAATACCGTTATTTCTACAGCAAATTCGATTTGAAATAAACCAATCATCACATTGGGCCGGTAAGACAATTATTTTTTGATACACATATTCTTCTGAACCGGGAAAGGTTCCTCCAGAACATTGGGTAGTGAGAGATGCACAAACGGGAGTTGTTTCCTGAGCCGTCCCAACTCTTGGTAATGACTCATTGAAATTGTAACCGCAAGTAGCGGACCGAACATTGATATTATAAGAATTCGCAGCATTAACGCCCGCGCAATCACGATAAAAGGCTAACGTAACTAAAAATGAATCGGCACCCACCCGTTCATATGTCAAGTCTAAACCCATAGCATGGGTGCCATAAACTTGTTGATGTATTCCGAAAATCAGGGCAATAGAGATCACCACTGAATATGCATAATTCATTGCGCTCATAGGACCGGTAAATTTAAAACGAAAAAAAAATCTTTCAATGAGAACGGAGGTATATTTTTCCGCGTTTCTCAGGGTTAGGATCAAAGTCCTTAAAATAAATACGCAGGTCAAACAAAAAAGTTACGCACGTCAAGCAATAATTCGATGAATATCAATGTTGCAAATACGAATTAGCTTTGGCTAAGGATGAAAAGTTTTATCCATTTGAATTCATAAAACAACACTCCCCCGAATGATTAATTCGAGGGAGCCAACTCAGAACCATTGTTTTAGAATCTCAATTAACTGTGTAACTCTCAATAAGAGCTTTACCAAATCTTTGAGTTTCTTTCCAATGAACTTCGTTTTTGTACTAATTACTGACATGATGATCTCAAAACATCCTAGCTGCATTGCATAGGATTTCTTGCATAAAAAAAGCCCGGGTAATCACTCCCAGGCTTAGTTGGTTCTAGATGCATAGTTTATACGCATTACTAGATAATTTTGAGATTCATGTGTTCTTAGTACACTTCAAAAGTAGTAATATTTCAAGGTTTTTAATTTCTCAAAGCGCTCTTTTTAGGCCATGATTTCACATTGATTTTATTCCTATAAACATCAATTAAGTCGAAATAATTATCTTTAAGTAGTGAAGAGCTTCCCATGAAAATTATTCATCTATTTTTTTGTCTTCTGACTTTCAATGTCTTTAGTCAATCCAACATTCGATTCACACATCCTGATGTGTTAAATGTTTTGCAAGGAAATTATAATCCTACTACCTACCAAGCTAGTAATGTAATCCATGACAGAAGCACTATGGTTACGGGTATTTTAAATGATGTTGATGCAGATTCATTAAAAAGCACGCTTGTTAAACTGGAAACATTTTATACTCGAAATACGGGTTCTGACACACTTTCTGCCAGCACTGGTATTGGAGCAGCCAGAACCTGGATTCATCAAAAATTCCAGGAATACGGTAGTAATAATGAAAATAGGTTGTTAGTAGGATATCTTCAATTTGATGTTAGCGCATGTGGTCAAACAAGACATAAAAATGTGGCAGCTATATTGCCTGGATCAGATTTATCGAGAGAGGAAATTGTATTAGTTGAGGCACATTATGACAGCAGATGCGAACAGTCTTGTGATACAGGTTGTTATGCTCCAGGAATGGAAGACAATGGATCTGGCACCGCATTAGTAATGGAATTAGCTCGGGTCATGGCCAAATATACCTTTGATAGAACCATCATCTTTACGGTAACAACAGGTGAAGAACAAGGATTACTGGGTGGGGAAGCATGGAGCGATTATATCGATGATAATAATATTCCTTTTTTGGCATGTCTGAATAATGATGTGATTGGCGGAATTATTTGTGGCGAAAATTCTTCTCCACCAAGTTGCAATACTCCTGGAGCACTGGACAGCACCAATGTCCGTATCTTTTCATTTTCACAGGTCAACGACAGTGCGCGAAATTCTTCTCACAAACAATTGGCCAGGTATGTTAAGTTGCAACAGATTGAGGAAATCAATCCCAACCTTACCGTTCCAATGGAGTTGAATTTGATGATAATGGAAGATAGGACAGGTAGAGGAGGTGATCACAAACCTTTTCGACAAAACGGTTTCCGGGCCATTCGTTTTACTTCGCAACATGAATTTGGCGATGGAAGTGGAAATGCCATTGATCGACAACATACCGTAAATGACGTATTAGGAATAGATACCGACATTCCACCCGATGGCCAGATAGATGATTATTACGTCAACTTCGAATACCTTAAAAGAAATGCCATCATGAATGGTATCAATCTGGGCTTGATGGCATTGTCTCCAAGAGTCCCTGAACCAATCTATGAAGAGCAGGGTACTAATTTCAATCTTCAGCGAATTGTATTCGAGGATGAAGACACCTTATATGATCATCGTGTGGGTTTGCGTTATCGGGGGTCTGGGCATCTGTATTTTGATACGGTTATCTCGTCTACAAATCGGAATTACATTGACATCCCTGTGGTTACCAGTACAAATGAATATTATGTAAGTGTGTGCAATGTTGAAAATGGAACGGAAAGCATGTTTGCGGATGAATACAGTCAATTTTATGTTGGCATTGATGAACTGCCACCGGATGCTTCAATTGTGTTATTTGCCAATTATCCTAATCCATTTGTCGACTTTACAGACATAAAGTTTGACTCTCAAAGGGATTTCTATGAACAATCCTATTTACAGATAACAGACCTTTCTGGCAGAATTGTTGAACAAATCAAAATTGGTCGAATTCTTAAAGGAGAAAACGTAATTCGCCTGAATCGAGGAAATTTACAAGCAGGATTTTATTATTACACCTTGTTTGTGGATGATCAAGTTCTTGGAACTCGTCCATTTATATTGGCTGAAAAGAAATGATTCAATTGAAATAATCAAGGTCATTTCCAGTGATATTCTTCTCCTGAGTAAGTCGCATTTGACATTTCATAATACAATTCCTAATCTCGTTTAATGAACCGAACCATGAGATTTTGAAAGGAAAGATTATCCTATATTTACCCCGTGAACGTGGCCCTTCGGAATATTAGTTACTACCTCCCGGAAAATGTGTTAACCAATGAACAGCTGAGTGAGGAATTCGGATTTTTAACTCCTGATGAAATTTACAAGCGATCAGGAGTTAAGAAACGGCACATCACGTATACAGGAATTTTAGGTTCTGACTTAGCTTATTGTGCAGCCATAAGATTGTTTGAAGAACACAAAATTGACAAAAACTCCATTGATTTTTTATTGTTGTGTACAACGGCACTGGATTACAAAGTTCCAGCCACGTCAAGCATCTTGCAAGATCGTTTGAAGCTTCCACAAAATATTGGAACCATGGATATCCCTATGGGTTGTACTGGATTCGTATATGGTCTGAGTTTTGCAAAAGGATTGATTTCTTCTGGTCAAGCTAAAAAAGTGCTGCTTTTGACTGCTGAGGTGCCAAGTATCGTTTGTCATCCAGAGGATTATGCGTTGAGAATGATTTTTGGTGATGCAGGAGCTGCAGCTATAATTGAACCAAGTCAATCGTCCGAAATAGGTGAATTTGTTTTTGGATCGGATGGATCAGGGGCAATGGAATTGCATGTAGAAAGGAGTTTTACTCGACATCCAGTTGATAATCAATGGCTTGAGCAATATAAAGAAGTAGGTGGGATGAAATTTGGTAGAATGAAAATGGATGGTTCGGCTATTTTTAGTTTTGCCTTGAAAATTGTTCCTCAATTGGTGGACGATATTCTGGAAAAAAACAATTTGAAATTTAATGACATAGATTTGTTTATTTTTCATCAACCAAACGGCTATTTGCTAAATGTTATTAAACGAAAGCTGCAAATTCCTGATGAAAAATTCTTCAGTTATATGGAAGAGGTGGGGAACACAGTGTCTTGCACCATACCGATTGCATATATAGAAGCTGAAAAGCAAAATAGAATAAAACCTGGAAATAACATTCTGGTAGCTGGCTTTGGTACCGGTTTGTCATGGGCAGGAACTGTAATTAAGACATAATTTGAAATACATGGACATAAATACATTTATTGAAAAATTAGAGGAAGAGTTTGAAGATGTGGAAGCTGGAACACTTCAAGCCGATACTTCTTATAAGGATATTGAAGGATGGGATTCCATGCATGCATTGATCATCATAGCCATGGTTGACATTGAGTATAGCATTACGTTGACGGGTGAAGATCTTCAAAAGGCCGTAACCATTCAAGATATTTTTGACATTGTTAAGTCTCGTTCGTAAGTATGGATGTGTTTAACATATCAGGAATATCAATAAAAGGTGTGGCAGCTGCTGTGCCCAAGACAGTCTTTTCCAACGAGAATTATGATTTACTCACAGAAAAGGAAAAGCGTCTTTTGATGAAAACCACAGGTGTTGAACAAAAAAGAGTGGCCAAAAAAGGCGTAACCACTTCAGATTATTGCTTGATGTCTGCGGAGCAGTTGATGGGTGAATTGAACTGGGAAAAAGATGAGATTGGTGTATTGGTATTTCTTTCTCAATCAAGAGATTATTATTTGCCTGCTACGTCAATCATATTGCAGGATAAAATGGGATTGCCCAAATCTTGCATTGCTTTTGATGTGAGCCTGGGATGCTCGGGATATGTTTATGGACTTTCAATCATCGCTTCCATGATGAAGTCGGTTGGCCGTAAAAAAGGATTGTTATTGGTAGGTGATATTTCTTCTGCAACCTGTTCTTATGAGGATAAAAGTACTTATCCTTTATTTGGCGATGCTGGAACGGCAACTGCCCTGGAATTGGAAGATACAAGTGAAGGTTTTCATTTTAACCTAATGAATGATGGAAAAGATCATGACGCCATTATTATCCCACATGGTGGAATAAGGAATAGAGCTACACGTGAATCTTTTGACGTGTTTGAAGCAGGAGAAGGGATCAAAAGACACAATCTCGATTTAAGTTTAGATGGCTTACGGGTGTTTAATTTTTCTGTAACGGATGTCCCTCCAGCCGTGAGGGAATTGATGGAGGCAAGGCATAAAAGTCCGGCTGATTATGACCATTTCGTTATGCATCAGGCCAATAAATTGATGAACGAAACCATTCGTCGTAAATTAAAATTTGAACCGGAACAAGTTCCATATTCTCTTCAACAATTTGGAAACACCAGTTCGGCGTCTATTCCATTAACCATGGTTACCCAATTAAGAGAAGCATTGACCACAAAAACGTTGAATTTGTTACTTTCGGGTTTTGGTGTTGGCTTATCTTGGGGGGTAGTTGAATTGTCAACTTCTTCCATTGTTTGTCCTCCAATTATTGAATCAGACTAGTATGCAATCGTTCTCACTTCGTGGAAAAACCATATTGATCACCGGTGCTTCTTCTGGAATTGGTAAGCAAACTGCCATTACTGCTTCAGAAGCGGGTGCTCATTTGATTTTAACCGGAAGGGACGAAAATCGATTAAAGGAAACATTAGAGGCCATCTCCACAAAAGGTGAAATCATCATTGGTGATTTGACCGATGAAAGTGATCGATTAAAAATTGCAGATGCATGCACTTCGTTGGATGGAATTGTACATGGAGCAGGTGTTGTAAAACCTTTCCCTACTAAATACATCGGTCAAAAAAACCTTGATGAAATCTACCAGATCAACTACGAAGCTCCAGTCTTTTTAATGAGTGCCCTCTTTCAAAAGAAAAAAATAAACAAAGAAGCCTCCATTGTCTTTTTGTCGTCTGTATCCAGCAACTTTCCTCACAAAGCCGGCGCACTTTATAGTGGCGCTAAATCAGCATTGAATGCATACAGTAAAGTGCTGGCACTGGAATATGCACCACAAAAAATAAGATCGAATGCAATACTGGCGGCCATGGTAAAAACGCCCATGTTTTATGAAGCGGAAGCTGCAGTGTCTAAAGAAAAAATGGATGAACATGGAAGCCATTACCCATTGGGATTTGGAGAACCAATAGATGTGGCGCGATGCGCAGTGTTTCTTCTGTCACCTGCTTCCAAATGGATTACCGGAACAGAAATTGTAATGGATGGAGGATTAACGGCAGGGACATGAATGTAACACTTAAATATTCCGTCATAGTTCCTGTATACAATAGTGCAGCAACACTACGTGAATTGGTTAATCGATTGGCATCTCAGTTTAAGGAATTGAATCAATCATTTGAGTTGGTTTTTGTGAATGACTATTCTTCGGATGATAGTTGGAACGTACTGAAATCCATCAAAGATCAAAATCCAGAATTGAGCATTATCCTCATCAGTTTAGGGCGAAATTATGGACAGCACAATGCAACGTTATGCGCCATGAATCATGTTTCTGGAGAATATGTGATAACCCTTGATGATGACCTACAAAACCCGCCAGAGGAACTTCCCAAATTAATTGATGCGATGAATGAGGCTGACCTGGATGTGGTTTACGGCATTGGAAATGCCAGTCAATCTGCCTATCGCAGGGCAGGAAGTAAAATTTGGAAGAAAAGTAGTACGGTCTTTGATGATGGAATGGGTGAGGGAAGTTCATTTCGGTTGATTAAACGCGAGTTGGTCAATAAATTAATCAACCACAAGCAAGAATTCATTTATTTGGAAGAAATCATTTATTGGTATACACACCATATTGGATTTGAGTTAGTTAAGTACGAAGAGCGAAAAGCTGGCCGATCCACTTACTCACCCAAACGGTTGTTTAATCTTGTATTTAACCTCACCATGTTTTATGGATCCTGGCCATTGAAATTGATGACCTTTTTTGGTATTGCAGGATCTACTTTTTCTTTTTTCCTGGCGGCATTCTATCTTGTGAAAAAGGTAGTATTTGGCATTGGTTTGCCTGGGTTTACATCCATTATTGTCAGTATTTTATTTGCAACCAGTATCATATTGTTGTGTTTTGGTATCCTTGGCCAATACTTGCGTAAAATTTACGCTGTGCTGAACAACAAACCAACCTTTTCCATAAAATCCATCATTCGATGATCATCCGCAAATATGGTGTCACATTACAACGTTTAAGACGCGAACACATAGAGTTGGTGAGGCAAAAGCGCAATGCGGAAGAAATAAGGAAATACATGTTCTTTCGTGAAACCATTACGCCGGAAATGCAAAAAAAATGGTTTGACAGCGTTGATAATGTTTACAACTACTACTTCATCATTGAATATGGAGGTGATTTCGTAGGATTGATAAATGGTAAAAATCTGGATTTTGAACAAAAGACTTCAGAGGGTGGAATCTTTATTTGGGAACCAAAACATTTAAACAGCTATTTGCCAATTATGTGTTCGGTAATGATGGCAGATGTCACATTTAATGTGATGGGCATGAATAAAACCATTGCCGAAATTTTATCTTCCAACTCCAGATCCTTGCACTACAATAAAAAATTGGGGTATACCGTCGTGCAAGAAGATGCTTCAACGGGCAAGATTATATGCGAATTGAACAAGGAAAACTATGATAAGTATGGTGGTGCTGTTCGTAAAGCCATTGGTAGAATTGGAAAAGATCCAAGTCCTTGTACATGGGATAATATATACGTAGATCAAGTGGATGATGTGATGCGAAAAAAACTTTACACCAATTTACCTGAACAGGTGCAGCAAGGAATTGATATGAAATTTGAACAACTTCATCGATGACATATTCAGGGGTATCCGAAGCTTTGCAGAAAAGATATGATCGATTTCAGATACTTGATCATTTTTTGGGTCGGAAACGTGTATTTCAATGGTGGAATAAAAAGAGAATTCAATACTATACTGATCTCACCAATGAATTAGAAAAGAAAGAAATCGGTAAAGTATTGCATATTGAAGAAATTGAAGATGTTGATCCAAAAGTATTCATCAACCAATACTTAAAAAAGGGAATTCCTGTTGTATTCAAAGGTTTGGCCAGTAATTGGGGATGTTGTCAAAAATGGTCATTGGACTATTTCAAAGATTTGCATGGAGATGATGAAATCATCAATGTGGCTAATAACATTGGAGAAGTGCCCGTTGAAAAAATGACACTGGCCGAAATTATCGACCAGATTCTTCAGGGAAATTCCAAATATTATCGGTTTTACCCTCTTTTAAAAAGACATCCTGAACACATCAAAGATTTTGATTACGATTGGTTGCGAAATCGTAGAACTACTAACTTGGCTGAGGTTTTCCAGGTATTTATAGGTGCAGCGGGAACGGAAACCCCCATACATAATGCAGGTGTCTGCAATTTGTTTGTTCAGGCCCATGGTACCAAAAAGTGGATTTTATATCCGCAAAACATGATTTCCGTGATCGATCCTGAACCAGTGGTGAATTTCCATAGAGGGGCACCATTCCGGCAGGGTGAACCGTTTAATCCATTTAATCCAGATTACAACAAGTATCCACTGTATGAAAAAATAGATCGTTATGAAGTGATGCTTGAACAAGGAGATGTTTTATGGAACCCACCTTATATGTGGCATACGGTAAGAAACGAAACTACATCCATAGGTGTGGGTTACCGTTGGGTGGATTTTCCATTGAATATTCGAACCAATCCCGTATACGGCATTCTTGATATGCTGGTTAAAAATCCTCCGGTTTGGAAGTCTATCAAAATGGGCAAAGAGGATTATAACCTGGTTCAATACATGGAACGAAAAGAAGAGCTGGAGAAATTTCTGAATGCACAACAGTAGCTGAATTCTTATTTTACAAATACTCTAAAAATTAGTAGTATTACAATATATTGTAGAATAATCAATTAACCAGAATAACCGGGTGCTCTTTAATTACGACAAATCACTGTCTTCATTCATTCGGATGGAATACGGATTTTTTCAATTCCTGGATCATTTTTTTGGAAGAAAAACAGCCAATCGCATCTCCTTAGGTGGAAGACAGAGCATGTATCGCGAAATAGATCGCCAATTAAAGAAAAATGGAAAGAAACCTATTGTTCCACTCAAAAAAGTCAAGGACATTTCCCTGGAAGATTTTCAAAAAAATCATTTAAAAAAGGGAATACCCATTGTATTCGAAGGGGCAGCCAAAGATTGGGAATGCTGCAAATCATGGGATTTGGAATTCTTCAATCAAAAACATGGAGATGAACGAGTGGTGTTGCTCGCCAATTCTGGAGAAAACACCAATGTATTGGATGAAGCTTACGAATCAACTACATTTTCGGATATCATATCCAACATTCGCACAGGAGGAACCAAATACCTGAATTTTTATCCTTTGTTGGACAAGCATCCGGAATATTACAAGGACTTTGATATTCAATGGTTAAAAGAAAGAAGGCACCAAAACAACATATATACAGGTTGTCAAATGTTTTTAGGAGGAAAAGGTAATGAAGCAGCTTTGCATAATGCACATCAGGCCAACTTGTTTATTCAGGTCTGGGGTGAAAAAAAATGGGTGATTTATCCGAGCTACTATTTCCCGGCAGTGGATCCAGATCCTGTTCGAAACTTATATCGCAATGCGCCTTTTAGAAAAGGACCTCCTTTTAATCCGTTCAATCCGGACTACGAGATGTATCCAAGGTTTGAATACATTCAAGGATATGAAATTCATCTCAAGCCAGGAGATATTTTATACAATCCTCCTTATGTATGGCATGCGGTGAAAAATCTTACAGATTCAATTGCATGCAGCTATCGATGGACCAATCCATTTTATAGTTTTAAAAGAGAACCGTTGTACTTTTTCCTGGATTTGTTTGCTACCAATCCAAACATGTATAAGTCAATCAAGTTGAGTAAAGAGAATTTTAATCTGGTACGTCTCGCTGAAGAAGGCCTGCTAGATGACTATTTAAAGAATGAAAAAGAATATGCAGGCCAGTGAATTAGAATATATCGAAAACATCAAGAGGTCAAGGCATCGGGAATATGCCCTTTATCAAATCATGGACCATTTCCTTGGAAGGAAAAATTCGTTCAAATTGGTTGGTAAAAGAAGAAGAAAATTCTTTAACCAGCTGAAAAGTGAGATGAGTCAGGGTAGAGAAGGTATAGTTCGGGACATTGACCGAAGAAAGGATCTTTCTTATGATGAATTTAAAAATCATTATGTCAAAAAACGCATTCCCGTTGTTTTTGAAGGAGTAGCCTCAGAATGGACCTGTTGCAAAGAATGGTCGATTGAATATTTCAGAGAATTGCATGGAAAGGATGAAATTGTTCGTGTAAATCAGAACAAAATGGAAGAAGAGTATTACACTTCTACTTTGAGTGAAGTGTTGACTAACATACTCAATGGAACAGACGATTACTACCGATTTTATGCATTATTGGAGAGACATCCGGAACATGTGAAAGACTTTGATTTCAATTGGTTGATCAAGCATCGCATCTTTAAATCCATTTTTGAAGCATTTCAGGTTTTTATTGGAGGACCAAATTCAGAGACCGTTTTACACAATGCGAATCAAAGCAATTTATTCACGCAGGTGTATGGAGAGAAAAAATGGATGCTTATTCCCAATTATTACACCCCGGTAATCGATCCCAGCCCTATTAATAGCATTTATAGAGGCGCGCCATACAAATCTGGAGATAAACCTTTTGATCCGTTTAATCCAACATTCGAACCTCCTTATGATTTATTCCGATATGTTGATATGTATACAGTGACGTTAAAGCCCGGGGATGTGCTTTGGAACCCACCTTATTTCTGGCATGCGGTTAAGAATTTGACTCCGTCTATTGGTGTAGGATATCGTTGGATATCACCGTTTTATTGTCTAAATACCTCAGTTTTATATTCGTTACTTGATTTATTTGCTGTAAATCCGCCAATCTGGAAGTCTTACGGGATGTATAAAAAGGATTTAAATTTGGTTCAATTGGCCGAGACAGGTCGATTAGATGATTACCTTGCAACCAGAAATCAAGAGGTAGTAAGCACATAAATTCCATGAACACCATTTCCAAAAGTCTTCATTTCAAATATGGAATGTTTCAGTTATTTGATCATTTTTTTGGAACGAAAATGGTCAATTCTCTTGCGGGAGGTGCTCGGAACAAAATGCACCGAAAAATTGCCCAGCATTTGAAATCACAGGGAGATGGAGCGCTGCTTCCGATTGAAAGAAGAAAAGACTTACCACTTGATCAATTCATCCATGAATATGTGAAAAAGGGCAAACCAGTTGTTCTTGAAGGTGCTGCGTTAGATTGGGATTGTTGTAAAAAATGGAACCTGGATTATTTTAAAGATCTGCATGGAGATGATGAAATTGTTTTGATAGATCAAGGCTTGATTGAAAATCCATATGAAGAACTCACGTTGCGCGATATCATTGACAATATTCAAAAAGGAGGAGATAAATATTATCGATTTTATCCTCTGCTTGTCAGACACCCGGAACACATAGCGGACTTTGATTACCAATGGTTAAAGGCAAGACGACATAAATCCATTATTGGAGAAGCCTTTCAGGTATTTATGGGAGGAAAGGGGACAGAAACGCCTATTCACAATGCCAATGCGGCCAATTTATTTGTTCAGGCCTATGGTGAAAAAAGATGGGTGCTGTATCACCACAGTATGACTCCGGTGGTTGATCCTGATCCCGTCAGGAATATGTATCGAAATGCACCTTACAAATTTGGAGAGCCTTTTAATCCTTTCAAACCGGCATTTAATTTATACAGAGCATACAAATACATTCATGGATACGAAGTACACCTCAAACCGGGAGACGTGCTATGGAATCCTCCCTATAGCTGGCACACCGTACAAAACCTAACCGATACCATTGGGGTGGGATATCGATGGATTGCTCCGGCCTATACCTTCAGATTGGCTCCATTGTATTTCTTTCTTGACTTGTTTGCGAAAAACCCTCCGTTTTTGAAATCATTGAAATTATTTAAAAAGGATTTCAACCTGGTTCAGTTAGCCGAAACCGGAAGATTAGATGAATACCTGGAAAAACAAAAAGTTCAATGAGAATTGCGAGCTATATGTTGCTCATTGTTCTTTGTGCATGTAGCTCAAGGCAGGACCTTGATTGTGCGACACCCGGTGCTAACCTTATTGAAAATTGCCTATGTCAAGAGCTCAATGGAGATAAGATTGAGCATATTGAAACATCTTCCCATTCCATCCAGTTGTGGTTGAATAATGATTTGATGCCTTCAAGCACATATTGTGGGGCTGAGAACAGCGAGACATGGTCCAATGTGAAAATCCAAAAAGTGATGATTGCCTTACCGGTCATGATATTTGGTATGGAAAAAGATATTGATACGGTCCGTATAGAATTTATTGATGAGGATAAGACGTTCAAAGGACAATTTCCCAGAAAGCATCTTGCAGATGATTTAGGCATCGAATTCACCAATGTATTGGATGGTTGGAGAAAAGCACGTTTTCAAGCAGAGGTCTTACAGAACAAGCAAATCAGGGAACGTTTGTTCAATCATTTTGTGCAGATTGATTGAGCTTTTCCTCTTTTCTGGTTCGTTTCCAAAATGCAAAAAAGCGCATAAAAATCTTTTGATAGATAAACCGCTTTAACTGATAAGGCAAAGAATCGAGGAAACTTAAAAAAGGAAAATAAAGAAAGCCGAAAACCAATCCTGGGAAAGCCAGGACCTTGCCCATAAAACTTAAATTATTCAAGGTTTTCTTGTACCCAAATGGCTTTCCTACATCATGGCATAACCATTCAGCAATTTTCACATCTAATGCAGATAAATGCTCTTTCCATTCTTCGTCAGGAGTAGTGCTTAAATCTTTGGATTGAGAAGTGTGATGTTGCTTGTGCATTGGTTGAGCATGCAAGGTTTTTTTGCGATTTTCAATCATTTGATCATCGTACGATATATCAAGGAATTCGCAAATTTTCTTCAAAGTATTTTCAGTGTCAAATCTTAATTCTTCGTAGGTACAGAACAAAGTGATCTCTGGAAAGAATTTAGCAAATGCATCCAGTTCTTTTGTAACGAACTTCCAACGATAGGCAAGAGCTGCTACATTTTGGGTTTCCAGCTTCATTTTTCTCATTGAATGAATTTGCGCATGATAATCTCTAGTTATGCAAATGAATCGCACTGGATAAAATGCTCGGGAAAGCCATAGATTGTAGGTGCTGTATACTGGATTTTTGTCGCCAATGATATGCACATCTGATTTCCCATGTTGAGCAGCATAATTGGCAATTACTTCCTTGCATAAATTCGCGAACGTTTTCTCTTCAACGGAATGCAATGCTTGAAGTAGTTTTTCTTTATCCATTTTCCATCGACCGAAGTAAGGCTCCTCGAACAATACATCGGCAAATTTGCTGATGGTAGAGTCCGTCCAATTTTGGGTGTCAATGAATTCATCTGATAAATATTTGATAAAAGGAGATTCCGGTGGAACACAGATATTTTTATGGCCGTTCAATAGCGATTGAAGGTAGGTCGTTCCTGAGCGTTCCCGGCCAAGAATGAAGAAAAAATTTTGCGACCCGGATGCAGACATCATTCTTTTTTTCAAAAAATAAAGATAACATTGTTGTCGCTTAATTAATTATGTTTCCGTTGAAACTTTGGTATTCATACACAGGCAACCGATATACTGAGAAAAAAGGGTTTTACGACACTTCACAGCTGGAATGGACCAAATTGATCGAAGACAATTATTTGCTGATACGCGATGAAATCTATGCCTTCCTTGAACTAAACAAACATCGATTAATTCCTTACCTCAACAAAGATTTGTTGTCGGGACCAGATAAATGGAAAGCACTGTCATTTATTTTCTGGGATATGTATATAGATGTCAATGCAGAAGTGATCCCTAAAACCCTGGAAGTACTCAAAGGTGTGCCGGGGCTCACCGGATTGTCGCTTAGTTTGTTGGAACCCGGAGCTGAAATCAAAAGACATAGAGGAGATACCAATGCTACGGTGAGGTGCCATCTGCCATTGGAAGTTCCTGGAGAACTACCTCAATGTGGATTCAAAGTGGGTGATGATGAAATTTCGTGGAAGGAGGGGAGGTTAATTGTGTTTAATGATGCCGCTATTCACGAAGCATGGAATCTTACAGAAAAACAACGTCTTGTGCTGATCATTGATGTATTCCGACCTGAATTTTTGGATAATCGAAAATCGGTTTGCAGTCACGTGTTGACGGATATATTTTGGCAATGGTTTTCAGGCCGAAAGCCAATGATGGCAAAGATTCCGAGATTAATAAGAAATCTATTGGTTTATCCTTTAATTCGTATGATCTACCAGCCGGAATACTTATTTCGAAAGATGTATACTTCCTAGTTTTTTAAGGCCTTTTCTTTCTCTTTGATAAATTCGTTAACCGGACTTTTAAAGATGTTAGCCAATATCTTCATTAAGCGAATTCTATTTGGAATGGAGATGCTGTATAGAAACCTCATTAACTTAATTTGCACATTAGCTCGAAAACGAGATAGATTATAGGTTTTAGGAATAATTTGAGAATCCGGATTATAACCTAAGTCAGAAGCTACGGGGTAGCATATTTGATCCAATTCTTTTATTTCTTCGGTTGTCAATTTAGATTTCCATTTTTGAACGGCACTTTCGTTTACTGGTCTGAACAAAGTTGGATGAACCATATTGATAATGGGTTCCAATCCTTTGTGCCGTTCTTTTCCCTTTACATGAAATTCCAACATGTTCGCATGATAATCAATGCCCAAGAAGGAAGTTATGTTTTGCAGAACTGTTTCGGGTTCTTTTGCCAATTGTTCATAATGAACGCGTAAATATCGTTCTGGATATTTTTTTCCCAAGCGTTCTGCAGCGCTTGTAAAAAGATTCCATAGATACCCTTGGACCTTTAGGTTGTTCTCACCAAACGTTTGTCTATGTGAGAGCGCATTGTCCCGATAGTCCCTTACCAAGTGTATGAATTTAGCTCTTGGAAACAATTTGACAATTTTATTGAGAAATAACGTATGAATTGGGTTCTTATCTCCAATTAATCGAATACCGTCTTGCAGATAGGCGTCATTGTAACTCAAGGCAATGCATTTACAGATGTCGCCATATATGGCTTCCGGACCTAAATTCACCAAATTTTTTCGCAACTCCGGGACATTCAAATTCCAAAAGTTAATTTTTACTTCGGTGAAAAGATCATCTAAAAATTCATCAACCGTGGATTCAGTTAACCCTTGAATGGAATGATACTTTTCAAAAAGATGAATGACATACCTTGATTCTATCGGTATTACCACCTGTGGATGGGTATCCAATAAGGACTGAAGAAGAGTAGTGCCGCTGCGTCCACGGCCAATAATAAAAAAGTGTTGTAATTTTTCGATTGTGCCCACCGTCATCGCCGCAATGTTAATCACGTTTTTCGGAAAATCAAAAAACTGTTCTCATTTTAAGATGATTATTTTAAAGGAATTCTATTTTTGAGGAGAACTTGATAATTTGACCACAACCAACCAACATAATCAGGGAATCAAAAAGCCACTTTATTGGATTTTTGCCCTTTGTTTTATCCTTTATGGAAACTCCATTCAAAACGAATATGCATTGGATGATGCATTTGTGACGGTAGCGAAAGAATCTCACCCGACGTATCAATTGGTCTCCAGAGGAATTGCAGCCATTCCTACCATTTTTAAAACACATTATGCCAAGGATCCGAATCAATCCTACGATTACAGACCTTTGGTGACTTCTTCGTTTGCCATTGAATACCAAATCTTTGGAAGGAATCCCCACGTCAGTCATTTTATCAATGTGCTTTTGTATGCACTGTGCTGCTGGCTTTTGTTTAAAGTGCTGTCAGGTACGTCTCTCTGGGGCATTCGATTTGCTGAGATAACTGTCTTGCTTTTCATTTTATTTCCAGTGCATTCCGAAGTGGTGAATAACCTGAAATCTCGTGATGAGCTAATGACGTTTGTTTTTGGAATCAGCAGTTTATTGAGCTTTACCAACTATTTCAAATCAACCAATAAGAAATACCTCTTATATGGCTTCCTGTGGTTTTTGGCTGCTATGCTGACCAAAAGAACAAGCATCATTTATGTTCTGCTTATTCCCATATGCCTGCACTTTTTACAAGGTATTTCCTGGAAGAGGTTTTTACCGATTGTGGGTATATGTATTCTGGCTGCTGCAAGTTTTGTGGCCATAAAACAATCTTTGGTATCTGCGGATGATATACGTAAGATTCAAGCATTTGAAAATCCACTGGTAGAGCAGGATGGAGGTTTGTTTTCTCGAATACCCTTTGCAGCTGTGGTTTTTTGGAAGTACGTCCAATTATTGATTGCCCCTCTACATCTGTCTTATTATTATGGATACAATGAAATTCCTTTGGTAGGTTGGGGAGACGTAGTTGCCTGGATTGCATTATTGTCCATTGCTGGTCTACTAGTTTTGGCTTGGTTAAAACACAGAAAAGACAAGATTCTTTGGTTTGCCATTATGTTCTTTTTTGTGGCCATGGCAGGTTATTCGAACATAGTAATGCCCGTAGTGGGAATATTGGCTGAAAGATTTGTCTTTGTAGGCTCCATTGGGGGTGCTGTCATTTTGTCATGGGTATTTTTTAAATTGAGCAAAACATCTGTAAATCAGTTTTTTGAATATAAATACCTAAATAAAAACATAAGATATATTTTACTGGCAGTCATAGTGGCGTATTCGACAAGAATTTGGCTTAGAAATCCCGATTGGAAGAGTGAAAAAACACTTTTTTCCAATGATTTAAAGCACCTCAAGAAATCAGTTAAAGCAAATGTGTTGTACGCTGATGTTTTGCGCGCGGAATTGTTCAGGCAAAATAATGGAGTTGGAGACGAACGCATTGATGATGCCATACGTCATTACCAAAAAGCATTGGAGCTTTACCCTAACCACATTTCAGCAATCAATAGTATAGCGTTTATGGATTTTGCTTTCCGTGGTAATAAAAAGGCCCCCATTGAAATGCTTCACAAGGCTTTAGTCATTGATAGCAATCATGCAAAGACGCATTTCAATCTAGGTGTGTTGTATCAAGCGGACAATCAATTCCATGAAGCCATTCATCACTATCGTTGGGAATTGTCCATTGATAGCAACAATCCAGATTCCTTTGGACGATTGCAGAAGTGCTTAATGAATGTAAATGATACATCAGAGGCGTTGTCCGTCAATTTGAGCGCCATGAAACAGTTTCCATCCATTCCGGATTTTCCCATCAACGTGGCAAACATATGGGGGTACAGAGGAGATACCCTTAAGGCCATTGATTATTTTGAGATGGCTATACAAATCAACCCTTCCAACACCAAGCTGAATCAGCATCTACAACGTTTGAAGTCTGAGCAGGGTATTCAATAGTCTTTCTTATTACACATTTGTCCAGACTTCGTAATTTTGATGACCATGCGAAGGGTAAACGTCATATTCTTATCAGTGCTTTTTTGGGCTTCATCCATTCATTTGAAAGCGCAGCAAGATACCCCTACATCTGATACGGTCAATAGTAAACGCCTGACCGTGGTGGTAGGCAGTGGAGCTTTGTTGTATACCACAAGCATGGTGGGACTTTATGCATCATGGTATGCCGACTATGATTTCGAACCACTGCATTTATTTGATGACAATGACGCATGGCTGCAAGTAGATAAAGCAGGACATGCATACTCGGCATATCATATCAGTAGAGTAGGGATGAAAAGTTTTCAATGGGCCGGAGTTAAAGACAATCATGCAGCCTGGTATGGGTTTGGAGCCAGCATGTTATACATGACATCCATTGAAATACTGGATGGATTTTCCAGTGGATGGGGATTTTCAATGGGTGATTTCGGAGCCAATGTTTTTGGCGCCAGTTTTATGTTGGGACAACATTTTGCATTTAATGAACAGCGAATCTTATTGAAATACAGTTATCATCCAACTGAGTTCGCGCAATACAGACCTGATTTATTGGGTGAGCCTGGAATTCGAGGATTCTTCAAAGATTACAATGGACAGACGTATTGGGCGTCGGTGAACATCGAATCATGGTACAAGAAAAACACCTTTATCCCCAATTGGCTCAATGTAGCATTTGGATATGGTGGTTCAGGAATGATAGGAGGAAGTTCGAATCCGGTGATTTATGATGGTCAACAAATGCCTTATTTTGATAGATATCGACAATATTATTTGTCGCTGGATATTGATTTTGAGCGAATACCAACCAATTCCAAATTTTTGAAAACGGTATTTGTTTTCGCAAACATGTTCAAACTTCCTTTTCCAACGCTGGAATACAATCGCATAGATGGATGGAAAACGTACCTCATCTATTAGGCTAAATCTCCGGTATTTAGCAAATGTTTCAATTTAAGTATGCCGTTAACCGCCAGACTATCGGTGATTTCATTACGCATGCACATGTCAAAAAGCTCATCAAATGGAATTTTCTTAATCACCAATTCCTCGCTGTCTTCAGGTTCTGACTCTCCAAAAGTTAATTCCCGGGCAACATAAACAACACCCATTTCATCCGTGATGCTATTGCTGATTGCAACCTCAAGAATGGGTTGCCATTTCTTGGCTTCAATTCCCGTTTCTTCTTTGAGTTCTCTTTTTGCCGAGTCCAGCAAATCAATATTTTTCGGTGCACCACCCTCCGGAATTTCCCAACTGTATTTATTCAAAGGATATCTGTATTGACCTACTATCCAGGTATTTAGGTCTTCATCCAACGGTATAATTCCAACGGCGGTATTTTTAAATCCAACTACCCCATAAATACCTGGTTTTCCAGAAGGATGTATCACCTGATGCTCATTCACAGAGATCCAGGGATTATCATACATCAACTTTGAACTTGTGGTTTTCCAGGGATTTTGCTGTTCGTTCATATCACTTGTGTAATTTTGCCGTAACCAATGCAGCCATGTTTAAAAGAGGAGACAAAGTAACGTTTTTAAATGAGACCGGAGAGGCAGAATTTTTAGAGCTTATCGACGCCAATAGGGCCTTGGTAATGGAAGAAGGTCTTGAACATATTGTTTCCATCCATGAGTTGATATTAAAGGATCGTAAGGATGGGGTTGGATTTATTCCGGACAACAACAAGGTGGATCAACATGTGAATAAATCAAACTATGATAATGGCAAAAAGCCTGCTGACCTTCAATTTGACTATGCTTCTTTGATCACGTCATATTTATCCAGGAGCCGCCAACATTGGACACGTAAGCGACAGCATTTTGCTGAAATTGATCTGCATCTTGAAGAATTGGTTCCCTTTCCGAATCGAGTGGAGCCATGGAGAAGAATTGAAATCCAATTGCAATTTTGTCAAGGAATGATAGAAGCGGCAATGGATGGCGGGATTCATCATTTGGTTTTCATTCATGGCCGGGGAGAAGGAAGGCTCAAAGATGAATTGATCAAATTGCTCAAAACCTATTCAAATATAGAATACGAATCGGCTCCTTTTGAATTTTATGGAGTAGGTGCATTGGATGTCTATATTAGAGGACTCAACAGTTGATAATTAAATGTACTTTTGCACTGCAAACCGTTCCATCGCCTCATTTATGGGGAGGAAAGTCCGGGCAGCAAAGGGTACCGTACCGAAGGAAACTTCGGGCAGTATGAAGGAAACAACATACTGACAGATAGTGCTACAGAAATAAACCGCCTCTTTTGAGGTAAGGGTGAAAAGGCAGGTTAAGATCCTGCCGGTATATTGGGTAACCAATGTATCGGGCAAACCTTACGGGCTGAAAGACCAAGTAAACCGGAGTGACGTTTCGAGTAAATGTCGTTAAGCGACCCGCTTAGTTCCGGAGGGTAGGTCGCTTTTGTGCTTGCACAGAAAGATAAATGATGGAACTTCTTTATGAAGACAGAACCCGGCTTATAGGTTTGTTTTTATCTGGTCAATGTGATTATTCCCTCCAATTCAGCTTCCAAATCCTCAGCATTGTTAATGGCTTTGTAGGCAACTTTATAAACATAAACACCACCAGGAGCAGGTTCACCTTTGATGTTGCCATCCCAAACGGTTTCCGGGTGATTGGTCTCAAAGAATAATTTCCCCCAACGATCATATATTTTCATATTGTAATCCGTGATACGGCAATCAAATACAATGTTAAATCCATCGTTAATTAAATCGCTATTTGGGGTAAAGGTATTGGGCACAAATACATGACAACTGCAGTCTTCATATTCTACATAAGTCTTGTCAGCAGCATCTCCACATTCATTGGAAACCACCACATCATAACGGCCGCCCTCAGATACCACAAATTTGGAAGAATCAGAACCATCTTGCCAGGAATATGAAGCCCCTTGATAGAACGCATCTAAAACAACTTGTCTACCATTGCATAAGATGGTATCATTGGCCAATCTCACCTCCGGTGCATCTTTGATGCTTACAATTACCGTATCACTTGCCGAATAACATTTATCAGAAACTTCCACCCAATATTTACCCGCATCCGAAACGGTAAATACAGCGGTTCTGATGCTATCTTGCCACACATAGTCTAATGCATTCTGGGAAACATTGTATTCAATGGTTCTTCTTTCACAAATGGCTGTATCCTCACCAAGGTTAACATTCAGCGATGTAACAAAATCTGAAATAACAATGGTATCTGATTCCGTTCCGCACACATTAGTAATTTCAACCCAATACATTCCTGATGTAGCATTTGAGAGTGTGCTGTCCGTAGAACCGTCGTTCCAAAGGTACTGTGGCTCCCCTCCCTTAACTGATAAGTTTACAGTATTACCTGGGCAAATTATGGTGTCGTTCCCAATGAAAGCATCCGGAACAGGTGTGTCAACAATGGTAACCAATTTGGTGGCGGTTTCAGTTTTTTGAGCCCCACAGATGGTTATAAAACTGGTAGCCGTCACCGTATAAGTTCCAGGTGAACTGAATACGTGAGTTGGGTTAATGAGCTTGGAGGTATTGCTTGTGGATAAGGCATCACCAAAATTCCATACCAATGAATCAAGTTCACCATTGACAGACGCACCAAATTCGGTATCCGCCCCAAAACAAAGGCCATTGGCATGAATGGAAAGTGGGCTAAAATAACTTTGAATAAATGTAGGTAAACCACTATTTCCAAATACACCGGCTCCCAAAGGCAAAACCGCCGGAACATAATTACAAGCAAAACCAGGACTGTTTGGCGCATTTATCACACCCAGATCATTCCCCTCATTCGTATATATTTTTCCATCCAGTGCCAATTGAATTGCAACGTTCGGCACAGTAGATATCAACACTTCAGAAGCCACTATGCCTCCTGGGGTTCCTGCGTCCAAATCAAATTGATACAACCCAAACGAATTTTTCGTGGTGTACAACTTGCTTCCATCAGGAGAAAATTCAACACCATAAGCTCCGTCATAATTGTCAGGAAAGTTTACAGGGTTGCTCACTTCACCGGTTTGTACATCAAAATCGTACAAGTCAAAACGTTTGTTGTTTTTGAGTGCAAGGGCAAGTTTATTGCCTGTAGGTGAGGCTTTCATATATCCCGTCAAGGCATCGTTGTCATAATAATTGGCCGTTGTACTGATTACCGGTGTTGGTGAGACTCCGCTATCTGTCAAGAGGTAGGCATAAAAATCATAGGAGTCCAGTTTGTGTGTAATGATCCAGTAGTCATGGTTGTTTCCGTGTTTTACTCCAGATACTTTTTCTAAGGTAGGATTCACCAAAGGAATATTTTTTTTGGTGGTGACCACAGCACCAAGTCCTCCTGAAAGATTCATATCTACAACAGTGTAGTTCAATCCACCAGAACTTCCGGCGCCAACGGTAAAGATGTAATATTCCTTAGTAGATGTGTCAGGATTTTCCACAATAATGGCCGATTGCGTGGATTCAACATTACCCAATAACCCTGTGCCATTGGTCATGGCAACGTGATTTCGATTCCAAATGGTATCACCATCTGTGTAAAACAATAATTCTCCGGAACAACGATGGGATACAGAAGCGCAACCTTTTCCAGTAATCATTGCACTGTTACTGAGTGCAACTGGTCCAGCATTGGTAAACTGAACCCCGGCTTTTCTTCCAAAATACCAATATGTGCTCTCTTTTTGAGCAATCGTATCCAACCCCGTGAAAAATATCACAAGCATGCCAAATAAACATATCTTCGTCTTTGATGACATGGTTCAAAGTCTTGCTGACAAAATTAGCAAATGTGTCACTAGCGCGTTATCTATGTAATCATACGATTTTTTTTAACGATTCTTATTGATTCTCGCTAAAAAAAATTTTCTTTGTTTAAAATTTTAACGGATGAAAAAGAATAAAGTTACAGCCTATTTAATCATACTTTTTGTACTTGTTGTAACATTACCAATTGGATTCTTATCAATCAATTCCAATTCAGGTGTTATTTCTCTAATTATGATGATTTTGATGGAATTTGGGGTATTAGCAGCCTTGATCATCGGTGTCAATAAGAAGTGAGATAAATTAATTTCTGGCGTCCAATAGTTAACAAAAATTAACGTTTGAAATTCAGTTCAAATAATATTTTTGTGACTTCGTAATGTGTCTTCGGCACACAGCTCAATAACATATAATTCATGGAAGTTGTCATCGAAAATCTGGTAAAGATATATGGTGCGCAAAATGCAGTAGACCATATTTCTTTTTCTGTAAAAAAAGGTGAAGTAGTAGGTTTTCTGGGTCCCAATGGTGCAGGAAAGACCACTACGATGAAAATATTGACCAATTATCTGGCACCTACATCCGGACAAGTAACCATTGGCGGGCATTCAGTTATGGATGATCCGGAAGAAACCAAACAACTCATTGGTTATTTACCTGAAAACAATCCACTTTATTTGGATATGGCCATCTTTGACTACCTGGAGTTTTCAGCAAGATTGCAAGGTGTAGCAAAAAAAGATGTGCAGGCAAGGATTAAGAAAATGATTGAAGTCTGCGGGTTAGGGGTAGAGCAACACAAGAAAATTGGAGAAATATCCAAAGGATTTCGTCAACGCGTTGGATTGGCCCAGGCCATGATTCATGATCCTGAAGTATTGATCCTTGATGAACCCACTACAGGTTTGGACCCGAATCAAATTGTTGAAATACGTAAGCTGATCAAGGAATTAGGGAAGGAAAAGACGGTAATTTTAAGCACACATATTTTACCCGAGGTTGAAAGTACATGTGATCGAATATTAATCATCAACAAGGGTAAAATTGTGGCAGACGGAACACCTGCAACCCTTAGAGAACAGGCTTCAGGAAGTGAAGTAGTTAAAATAACCGTGGAAGGAAGTACTTCTGATGCCATTATCAAACAACTAATGGCCCTTGAATCTGTCGCCAAAGTGGAGCAGGTAAAAGACAAACCCAATGAATTTATGATCTCAAGTAATTCGGGATCAACCTCTCGCAAAGATATTTTTCAATGTGCTGTTCAAAACAAATGGATTCTAACCGAATTGTATCCGTTCGAAACACGCCTTGAAGATATATTCAGAAACCTGACAATGAATTAAAGATGGAAAAGATTTGGATAGTTGCTACAAAAGAACTCAGGTCATTTTTTGATAGCTTGATTGCTTACATCTTGCTGGCCGCGTTTTTAGGATTCAGTGGGTTTTTTACCTGGATGTTTGGAAATGATGTGTTTTTAATGGGGCAGGCAAGCCTGCAGTCTTTTTTTAACACGGCCTATTTTTCGCTGTTTTTCTTTATCCCTGCGCTCACCATGAAAATGATTGCGGAAGAAAAGAAAACAGGCACCATTGAATTGTTGCTTACTAAACCGGTAACGGATGGTCAGGTGGTTATAGGAAAATTTCTGGCGTGTCTCATCCTCATAGGAATTGCCTTATTGTTCACTTTACCTTATTACTTGACCATAGCCAACATTGGTCAGGCAGATCATGGAGCCATTATTAGTGGTTACATTGGGTTGATATTGATGAGTTCGGCCTACATCAGTATCGGATTATTCTGCAGCAGTTTTTCAAATAATCAAATCGTGGCTTTTCTGATTGCCTTGTTTATTGGGTTGTTTTTCCATTTCATATTTGGGATGCTGGCATCACTCTTTTCAGGCGCCATGGGCGACGCGATGATTCATTTGAGTACCATGACACATTTCGAATCATTGGCAAGAGGTGTGATTGATTCGAAAGACATTGTGTTTTTCCTCAGCTTGACTGCCCTGGGATTGTTCGGTGCTCAAGCCATGTTGTCTAAACGAAATTTGGCTGATTGAAAATAAGAGCGATATGAAGACAAGAAAAAACCTCATTGTAAAAGGCGGCTTAATAGCAGGAATTCTAATTCTGTTAAATATCATTGCCTTATCACATTTCTTTCGATTGGATTTTACAGCCGATCAACGGTATACATTAAGTTCAAGTACGGAAACATTAATGGCTGAATTAAATGAGCCAATTACGGTAACGGCTTATTTTTCAGCAGATTTACCTGCTTATTATGCTCGTATCAAGAGAGATTTCAAGGATATGCTCATTGAATATGGAAATCTTTCGAAAGGTAATTTGGTTTATGAATTTGTAGATCCGTCGGAAACACCCGAATTGGAGCAACAGGCCATTCAAGCTGGCGTGCAGCCTCTTTTACTCGATGTTCGTGAGAAGAATAAGGTGAAGCAACAAAAAGCATTTATGGGAGCGGTTATTCGCATGGGTGAACGCTCAGAATCTTTGCCGTTCATTCAACCTGACGGGGCTATGGAATATGAGCTATCCACTTCAATTAAGAAACTCTCAATTATTGACAAACCGTTGGTTGCTTTATTGCAAGGCCATGGAGAGCCTCCCATTGGTGAACTTCCTCAGGTGAAACAACAGTTGGATGTGTTGTACGATGTTGTTGGATTGCAGTTAACCGATACCAGTATCATTGATCAAAACACCAAAACTGTGGTGGTATTGGCTCCAACGGACACCATCCCGGTAGCACATATTCGTCAACTGGATCAATTCATGATGCAAGGAGGAAATGTGCTGGTGGCCTTAAATAGGAATCGTCCTGACTTGCAGCAATCGGCTATTTATGGATTAAGTACCGGTATTGAGCCATGGTTGAGAGAAAAAGGAATAAATGTTTTGGAAAACGTTGTATTGGATGCCAACTGTGGTAATATTTCGGTTCGTCCGCAAGGAAGCTTTTTTACATTTAATGTCCCGTTTCCTTTTTTGCCCAGTATTCTGAAGTTTGAAGAACATCCCATTACAGCCGGGTTGGAAAACGTGATGCTGGAATTTGCAAGCTCAGTTGAATTTTCGGGTGACACATCCATTCAATCCTTTATTCCAATTGTGACCACTTCTGAGCAAGGAGCGGTTCAAAGTTTGCCTACGGTCTTTAACTTTGAAAAACAATGGCAAGACGGTGATTTTCCACTGGCCAATGTGCCAATTGGTGCTGCCGTTGTGAGTAAAACCAATCCTGAAATGGGAAAACTCATTGTTATTGCAGACGGTGACTTTGTCATCAATGGATCTGGTCAGCAAATGACAGAAAAACAACCGGACAACATCAGTTTATTTGTGAATTCCATTGATTGGATGTCTGACGAAACAGGACTCATCGATTTGCGAACCAAAGCTGTAACCTTCAGACCTTTGGATCAATTGGAAGAATCAACAACCGAATACATAAAGTGGTTGAATTTTCTACTTCCTGTATTGCTTGTGATCATATATGGAGTATTTCGGGCTCAAAAGAAAAAGAGATTAAGAAAACTAAGAATGGTTGGAAATCATGGCTAAAAAGAAGTCAAATGTTGTATTGGTAATCGTTTTTACGACCCTATTATTGGTTGTTTTTGCAGATAAGTTTTTGGTGTCAGATAAATCCGAACGTACAATAGATAAATCGTTGTTTCAGATTGATACATCATTGATCGATAAAGTAACCATGGAAACCAAAGCTGATTTCTTTAAGGAAGTCACCCTTTATAAAAATGAAAAGGGTTGGAATGTGAAAAATGAAAAATTTGATTTGCCAGCAGAACAGGCTCCTGTCCTTCAAATTTTTGAACAATTGGCCAACATGAAAGTGCTGCGATTGGCTGCCACAAATGAGCAAAAATGGTCGGATTATATGGTAGAAGATTCAGGCAGTACAAAATTGACATTGTGGAAAGGGAATGAAACATTGATGAAATTGGTCATCGGAAAATTTTCTTTTCAGGAAAATCAAAAAGCGTTGACGTACGTGCGATTGGAAGATGCTATGGAAACCTATGCGGTTGATGGATTTTTGGCTGTTTTATTTAGTCAGGGAGTAAACGGTTACAGAAGAGGACGATTTACTTCCGAATCGAATGATAATTGGACATCGATAAATGTTGAAATGCCAGGGGATAGTGGATTTGTATTGAATAAGTCAGGAGAACAATGGTTTGCAGATACTGAAATAGATTCAACCACCATCCATTCCTATGTCAATCGAATAACGAATTTAAAAACCATGTCTTTTGCTGCTGGATTCAAACCTGGTAGGGAAGCAGATTATCAAATTGAAATCATGAGGGAGAATGATGCCAAGATAGTGGTCAGCGCCTTCCAGGTAGGGCAAGACGACTATGTTTTGCAATCTAGCTTAAACCCTGAAAACTATTTGACCGATGAAGGAGGTCAATTTGCGAAGTTGTTTGCAGCAAGATCCATGGCGAATTCTCGTCTGAATTAAAAAAACATAGATATGGGATACGGTAAATGGGTAGGTGGATTATTGGGATGGGCCTTTTTAAATCCCCTTGGAGGTATATTAGGCTTCGCCATAGGCGCAATGTTTGATAAGGCTTCAGAGCAATCTGATCTCGATTTTGAATCCAGAGACGGTGCTAGAAGTTATGGTGGTGATGTCAATGCCAGTTTATTAGTATTGACAGCTGCGGTGATGAAGGCAGATGGAAAGGTCTTAAAATCTGAATTGGACTTCGTAAAAAAGTTCTACCTACAGCAATTCAATGAAGAAAAGGCCAAAGTTTATTTGAAAACTTTGCAGCAAATATTGGACAAAGACATTCCGTTGGCTGATGTTTGTGTTCAAATTAAGCGGTATACCTCACATGCCGTTAGAATTCAAATCATGAATTTTTTGTTTGCGCTTGCTCATGCAGACGGTCATGTGCATGAAAGCGAATTAAACGTAGTTTATCAAATTGCAGGTTATTTTCAAATCAGTGATGCTGAATTGGAAGGTATAAAAGCCATGTTTGTCAAGGACGTAAACGCTGATTACAAAATCCTGGAAGTAGATGAAAATGCTTCAAATGAGGAAATAAAAAAGGCCTATCGAAAACTGGCAGTAAAATACCATCCCGATAAGGTGGCCCATTTGGACGAAGAGTTGCAAACCGCTGCAAAGAATAAATTTCAACGCATGCAGCAAGCTTACGACAACATCAAGAAAGTGAGAGGAATCAAATAACTATTCCACGCTTTCTTCTTTTCGCAATTGACTCTTGTTGTTAACAACATTTAACGAATCATTGCTACTTTTTGTGGCAACTTTAAAAAAACTGAAAAGCGTAAAATCGTATTTCTTAGATTTTACATCATTGGAATTTTCCAACTGATTTCGCTTTCCATCATTGGTCGCATTAGCTTGAGTGACGTGAAATAGGGGGAAGATCAATGCAAAGATCCAGATTTTAGTTTTCATAACGTCTAACTTTAGCTTACGTAAAAATAAAAAAAATCGGAGTAATTTAACAACCGTGGATGCCAATGAACGCAATAAGATATTCGTAAGTACATATCTCCCTTTTCTTTTTGTACTGATATTATTCGCTTTAAAGATTGCCGAAAGGCGCTTTGGTTGGGCAACGGTAGAATTTGGAATTTACCCAAGGGAGATATATGGATTGAAAGGAATTTTAACCTCACCCTTTATTCATGGTGATTACAAACATCTATTCAGTAATTCTGTTCCATTAATAATTCTGGGATCAGCCATTATGTACTTTTATCAGCAGTTGGCTGCAAGGGTAGTAGTGTTGATAGTTTTGTTTGAAGGATTGCTGACTTGGATATTTGGAAGACCCAGTTTTCACATTGGTGCAAGCGGTTTACTTTATGGATTGTTTTCCTTCTTACTGATTAGTGGGTTTATTCGTCAAAACAACAACCTGAAAACCATTTCTCTTTTGGTGGCCTTTGTTTACGGCTCCTTGGTTTGGGGTATTGTTCCAATTGATCCTAAAATCTCGTGGGAATCACATTTATTCGGTCTGATTGTAGGCATTGTATTGGCGGTGGTTTACCGAAAGCAAGGGCCTGCAGTCAAAAAATATTTTGAAGACGAAGAAGATGATGACGATGGAGACGAAGATGGTTATTGGAATACAGGAAATGCAGATGAAATAGTTCGTTACCACATTAAACAGAGTTCCAACTCCAACAATTAAGTCAATTCCTTCTGCAATTCGATGTAGGTGATTTCGGGCAACATGCCAAGGCGTCCTGGATAACCCAGAAAGCCAAGTCCTTTATTCACATAGAGCTGTTTTTCATGTTGGTGATACAATCCAGCCCATTGTGGGTACATGTATTGTGAAGGGCTCCATTTCACATAGCCTGGAATCTCAACGCCCATTTGAAAACCATGTGTATGACCCGAAAGTGTTAAATCAACTGGAAATGAATGATTTTTAACGATGATATCCCAATGCGAAGGATCATGTGACAACAGGATGTTAAATAACGCTGTGTCGGCTTCCTTTAATGCCAAATCCAAATCACCATACTTTTGAAACCGTGCATGCCGGCCCCAATTTTCAACTCCTGTCAATCCCAGTTGGGCACCTTTTACAGAGAGAGTTTTATTCGTATTCAAGAGCAAATCCCATCCCATTTCTTCTTGAACTTGCTTCATAACCATTCGATTATGTTTCCTTCCGTCTTCATCACCGGGTTGGTAGTAGTAATCACCGTAATCATGATTGCCCAATACTGAATACACACCCTGACTTGCTTCCAGATGTTTGAATTCATTGATGAATGGAATAGCCTCTTCGCTTCTTTCGTTGACCAAATCACCGGTAAACAATATCAAATCAAGTTGAAGATCATTGATTAGTTTAACGGCAGGAGAGACAAAGGAAGTGTTCAAGAAACTTCCTGTATGAATGTCGGAAATTTGCACAATGGAAAGCCCATGTAGGGCATCAGGCAATTTATTGCTTACCACTTTCTGACGAATTACCCGAAAATCATAGGCAGATTTTACCACGCCGTACATCAGTCCAGTAAACGGCAATAAGCTGGCAACAGTACCCGTTTTTCGAATAAATGAAGCCCTGCTCATTTTATCACCAACCGTGGACAAAGACTTATTGTTTGATTTTCTAAATAAATAGGCCATCATAGACTTGACATCATCCAATAAATAAAAAGCAATGCCGGTTAGTTTAGATAGCAATATGATGAATAGAACGCCATAAATATAAGTTCGGGCAATAACAGGAGGAGGAACCTGAGCAAAATAATAAGAGGCCGCAATAATATAGAAAATTACACTCAATAAAGTGAAGCTCCAATAGCTTATTTTCAACCACTTAAATGAATTTACCTGAAGTGAAGGTTTGAATTGCTTCTTAAGGAATCTGAAAAAATATAAATCGACCAGAATGGTGATCAATGCAAACCCAAGAGTGAAGTAAAGATACATTTGGTTTATCGTTGACTAGCGTTGAATAGATCATCCTTTTCGTCTTGAGAAAGACTATCGTATCCACTTCGGTTTATTTTGTCCAGAATCATATCAATTCGAGCTTGACTTGCTTTTTTCTCCACATTGTAATCTTCATCAGACTTTGGACGCTTGTAGGCTACCTTCATTTTAGATTTAGGCTTAAATAACTTTGCTATAGCTGAAGTCCATCCATAAAACCATGCGCTCATGTCTTTTCCTTTGCGGTATCGGGAAATATCCAAATACCCTAGAAAAGCTCCGCCCAAATGAATGATATGACCACCTGGATTTTCGTAAGGAATAGAAATAAAGTCCTTGATGATTAAGAATAAGACAATGTATTTCAGCTTTAATTCCAGGATACCAAACAGATGGAATTTGTAATTGGGGTTATGAACAGCCATCCCTACCATTATGGCATAGACAGCACCAGATGCGCCCAAGGCCTTTGAGAACTCAATGGCTTCACTGAAAAGTGGAAAGATGTTGTATGCAATGATATAACAAATGGCACCAAACAAACCTCCCAAAATATAGGTGCTTAGCAACCTGCGTTGCCCTAAATAACTTTCATACACCCGACCCAAAAAGAATAGCACCAGCATATTCCAGAAGATGTGCCAAAAATCCGTGTGAAAGAACATATACGTAAGCAATGTCCATGGTTTAAGCAACAACGACCAAATATTAGAAGGTACGGATAACCAATTCTGCGGAATGTCATGTAAGTATTCCAACTGCATCAATGCACTGAATACGAAAAAAATCTGCACCGCAATAAACAATGCCAGGTTGATGTAAATCAATTTCATCAACACCGAACCTTGTTTGTAGGTATATTTTAAATCGTCAAGTATTGAACTCATATCAATATATTCCTCTGGAGCGCCAGAACCGTATTAACAAATAGCCGAACAACATTCCACCCAAATGTGCAAAATGTGCTACGTTATCTGAAGGATTATTTGAAATTCCAGCAAACAATTCAGCTATTCCGTAGAAAATTACAAAATACTTTGCTTTAATAGAGATAGGAAACATGACAACGTTGGGATATGACATTCCGAACGCTAACAAAATGCCAAAAATGGCACCAGAAGCACCCAGCATGGCTCTATCCTTAACCAATTCCAACAACATGGCACTTTGTTCAGCGGCAATCCCTGCCAATTCCATGTCACCGGGATCAATTGACCACTTTTGCAACAAGTTGATCCATGCACCTTGTTGATGTTCCGGAATATAAGAGGCAATGAAATCATCTAAATCCTGGATATTTCCCTCATGAATTCCAGCCACCAGGTTCTGCATATTCCACATATCCAATTCTTGAATACTCATGTGAATAAAACTTGCCCCTAAACCGCATATCATGTAAAAAATGAGAAAACGTTTTGGCCCCCATCGTCTTTCCAGCAAACTGCCAAACATCCACAAAGCAAACATGTTAAAGAAAAGATGAGAATTGTTGCCATGCATAAACATGTGCGTCACAAACTGATGAGGCATAAATAAATCGGACGAAATTCGATGAAGTGAAAAATACTGATCCATGACCTCACCAAAGCGCATTCCCGCCAGCATAAAAAGTATGTTGATGATCAACAGATTTTTTATAACGGTTGGAATTAGCTGAAAACCCGGCGGTCTGTAGTCACTCATGTGCGCGCAAATCGTTCATCGATTTCAGAAATGTCAAATTGCTGAACAACAATTGCTCCGTTGGGTAATGCAGATGGAAATTCACATGCAAACAACTGATCAACAAGATTTTTCATTTCTTCATAACTCATTTTCTTACCTCTTTTAATGGCTCTGGTGCGTGCCAGTTGCATGGCTATCTTTTCATAAACTGTACGATGCTTAATTTGGGTGTCCTCGAAATCATGCTGTTCCAATATATTCATTACCAAGGATTCAGCTTCTTCTGCAGGGTACAATTCCGGGATAGAGGTAATTTCTAGTTGATCCTCTTTTACCTCATAATGAATGCCACAATGCAGCAATGACTCCTGAAGGTTTTCAAACAGGTGCTTTTCGCTTTGATTCACGTCAACTACCGCAGGGTGCAGCAATGTTTGACTGCCCAGTCCACTTCCGGCTAATTCAGACAATATCTGCTCAAACAAAATACGTTGATGTGCCCGCTGCTGATCGATCATCATTAATCCTGACTTAACATTGGTAACAATGTATTGTTCCTTTATTTGTATAAACGATTGAGCAGCCTCAATCTTTTCCTGATCAGTCCATTCACTTTGTACAACTTGCCTGGAAGATTCATCATTTTCAGTACCACTGACATGATCTTCAAATAATTGTTGCCAATTATCAGCATTGGTGGTTTGAGGCACTTGAACTTTACTTGAACCACCTGATTCAAATGGGTTGTAATCTGGATTAACCTTGATTTCCGGGATTTTGACTTCTACCGGCTTCTGAGAGGGTACGTCAAATGTCATTTCTCTTTCAAAATCCAACGTAGGCGTAACATTGTACTTACCTAAAGCACGCCTAACCGTAGTTCGTAAAATCGCATAAATGGATTTTTCATCATCAAATTTGATCTCCGTTTTGGTAGGGTGTATGTTGATGTCAATTTTGTCGGGATCGATGGTCAGCTTGATAAAATAGGAGGGGTGCAATTCTTTGGGTAATAACTCTTCATATGCCCTGGTCATCGCGTGATGCAAATAGGCACTTTTAATGAACCGATTATTGACAAAGAAATATTGCTCACCACGACTTCGCTTGGCAAATTCTGGTTTCCCGACAAAACCTTCCAATTGAACAATGTCTGTAGACTCTTCAACAGGTACAAGACGCTCATTGTAACGCTTTCCAAATATGGAAACAATGCGCTGCCGAAAGGAATTGGCAGGAAGGTTAAACACCTCTTCACCTTGGTTGTATAATTTGAATTCAATACCCTCAAAAGACAATGCCAAACGCTGAAATGCATCAAAAATATGTTTGGTTTCAACTGCATTTGATTTAAGAAAATTTCTTCGGGCCGGGATGTTGAAGAATAAATTTTTGACTTCAATGATGGTGCCGGTCTTGCACACGGTGGGTTGTAAATCATGAATTTTACCACCCTCAACCACTAGCTGATTTCCCAATTCCTCTTTTTCTTCCTTGCTTTTAATGTCCATGTGCGCCACAGAAGCAATACTTGCCATAGCCTCACCTCGAAATCCCATGGACAATATTTTAAAAATATCTTCAGCCTTTTCAATTTTTGAAGTACTGTGACGCTCAATACAAAGTTGTAAGTCCTCTGCATTCATTCCTTCGCCATTGTCAGATACCTTGATGCTTGATCTTCCAGCCTCGCGAATGTGCAATTCTATGCTCGAAGCTTTGGCATCAATAGCGTTTTCAATTAATTCCTTAACAACTGATGCAGGACGCTGAACCACCTCACCCGCTGCGATCTGATTGCAAACATTTTCAGGTAAAAGGCGAATTTTTTGAGACATTAATAATGGAAATCTAACATCGCGAATTTACTAATTCTATTCACTAAGAAACTACTTTTATCAAGCAAATTAAACGACGATTTTGCCAAACAATATGGGAGCCTGATGGGTTTAAAAAAGGAAATCAGTTGAGCAAAACATAGACGGCTATTGACAAGCCAATCAATATGACAATTCTGCGCACAATGGCTTGGGATCTCCCGGCAGCACTTCTGTTGGATTCACCCCAACGCTCTCTCAACCTGGATTGAAAAACTGCACGTCGTTCATTTTCTGTCAACTCAGAGGACTCTTTTTTCAGTAAATCCAATCGTTCCTTGGATTCATCATAATACCTGGGTTTGTAGTCAAATGCCCGTGGACCTTTGTTCTTGAAGATGGAGGGTAATCGAAGTGGATTCAAGGTTGTTTTTTGATAAAATTAATGATTCAAATTCATTTGATCAATGCTATTAAACAAATGGTGTTTATAAGTATTGAAACATGGAATTCTGCGGCGCACGCTTTATGGTATTTTTAACCAACAAATTTATTCGTATGAAAATTACTGCGCTCACAGGATTGACCTTGATTTCGCTTTTGTTGTGTAGTTACAAAGTCGCAGAAGATAAAAGTTATTCATTTGAATCAGAAGATCCACCATTCCTGGAGCATTCTACCCAATGGGCAGACAGCATACTGAACAAGCTTTCTGACAGACAAAAAATTGCTCAGTTATTCATGGTTGCGGCTTATTCCAATCGTGATGAACAACACATTCAAGATCTTATCAAACTGGTGGAAAAGCAAGAAATAGGAGGGGTCATCTTTTTTCAAGGAGGGCCGGAAAGGCATGTAAAAATGCTCAATCGACTTCAAGAAGTTTCAACCATTCCTTTGTTGGTGGGCATGGATGCAGAATGGGGTTTATCCATGCGATTGGACAGCACAGTTAAATACCCGTGGCAAATGACCCTTGGTGCCATTGAAGATGATTACCTCATCTATGAAATGGGCAAAGACATTGGTCAACAACTGAATCGCATAGGGGTGCACATCAATTTTGCTCCGGTAGTTGATGTTAATGTAAATCCAAACAATCCGGTTATCAAAGCTCGTTCCTTTGGAGAAAACCGTCAGAATGTGGCCAACAAAGGGGTGGCTTACATGAAAGGATTGCAATTTCATTATGTCCTGGCCAATGCCAAGCATTTCCCAGGACATGGCGATACGGATAAAGATTCTCACAAAACCCTTCCTGTGGTGAATCATCCGAAAAACAGACTGGATTCTGTTGAATTATATCCGTTTAAACAACTGATTGATAAGGGTGTGGCAAGTTTGATGATGGCTCACCTCAATGTGCCTGCGTATACCGGAAACAGCAAAAAAGCGTCGTCTTTATCAAAATCAGTGGTTTCGGATTTGTTAAAAGATACCATGGGATTCAAAGGGTTAATCGTGACCGATGCATTAAATATGAAAGGAGTTTCGGCAGCTTATGAACCGGGAAAAGTGGATTTGGAAGCATTGTTGGCAGGAAATGATGTATTGCTTTTTGCAGAAGATGTACCCAAGGCCATTTCAGAAATTCAGAAAGCCATTAAAAAGGGAGATATCTCCATGGAAGAAATCGAAAGGAGATGCCATAAAATATTAAAAGCAAAAAACTGGGTGGGGTTGCACAAATGGACTCCAATTTCAATGGATAATCTCAATACGGATTTGACACACCCTAAGTATCATAACCTAAATGATAAACTCTATGAAAATGCGATTACCGTATTAGAGAATAAAAACGATGTATTGCCTATTTCGAAACTTGGCAAAGAGAAAACCATAGCCATTTCATTTGGCAAGAGCACTTCCACTGCTTTCCATGAACATTTGAGATTATATGATAAAGTAGACACGCTGCAATTCTCGAAAATACCTGATGCGCTCGGTCAGAAAAAATTATTCGACAAAATTGCCGACTATTCAACCGTCATTTTATCTGTACATCAACAATCGGCCAACCCATATCGAAAATTCAAGGTCGACCCTGAAATTATGCAATTTGCCCAGGTGCTTAAACCTGATAAAAAAGTCATTCTTTCCGTTTTTGCAAATCCATATGCCCTTCACAACACAGTGATTCCCGGTCAATTGGATGCGCTGATCATGGCTTATCAAAACGATGAAGGAATGCAAAAGGCGGCAGCCAAGGTGATTTTTGGAGGAATAGGTTCAAATGGTAAGTTACCCGTTTCCATATCCAATCGATATCCCGAAGGATCAGGTATCAAAACCCAGGTTTCAGGTTTGTTCAACTATGTTTATCCTGAATCATTGGAATTGAATCGGGACATTTTGAATTTGATTGACACCATTGTTGTTAAAGGATTACAAGAAAATGCTTATCCGGGTTGTCAAGTGCTGGTGGCCAAAGATGGAAAAGTATTTTATCATAAAGCATTTGGTTATCACACTTATGATTCACTTAAGAAAGTTACTACATCGGACATTTACGATTTGGCTTCCATTACCAAAATTGCGGCCACATTGCCTTCAGTCATGAAATTGACACTTGATGGAAGAATAAATCTCGATTTAAGCCTGTGTGACTACTTACCTGAATTAGTGGATACTACAGTCTATTCTAATTTGGTATTGCGTGAAATTTTAGCACATCAGGCTGGTTTGAAGGCGTGGATCCCCTTTTATCAGAAAACCTTGCATAAAGGGCAGCCAAAGTATCAGGTGTATAGTTTGGAACAATCAGAATTGTATGCCTACCGTGTTGCAGAAAACCTGTACATCAATAAGTTCTATAGAGATTCAATAATGCATACGATTTTGAAAACGCCACTTAAAAAGGAACACGAATATTTGTACAGTGATTTAGGCTATTTCTTTTTGAAGCAGATTGTTGAAAATATGGTAGACACATCATTGGATGTATTTGTGGAAGAAAACCTTTACAAGCCTTTAGGGATGTATCGAACAGCGTATCATCCCAGAAATAAATTTGCTATGGAAGAAATTGTACCAACGGAAAAAGATAAATTATTCCGAAAGCAATTGGTACATGGTGATGTTCACGATCCAGCTGCTGCCATGTTGGGTGGAGTTGGAGGTCATGCTGGATTATTTGGGAATGCCAATGATTTAGCCAAACTCATGCAATTTTATTTGAACGGAGGTGAATATGCCGGGCATGCATTTCTTTCAGACAGCATTGTCAGTGAATTTACCCGGTGTCAGTTTTGCGATAACGACAACCGTCGGGGTGCTGGATTTGACAAACCTCAAATAGATGATGAAGGAGGTCCTGCTTGTACTTGTGTTAGCCCATTGAGTTTTGGACATTCCGGATTTACAGGAACATATGCCTGGGCAGACCCGGAACACGAATTAATATATGTTTTCTTATCAAATCGCATACATCCGACAGCTGCCAATAAGAAGTTAATCAAAATGAACATTAGAACAGATATCCAAGAAATTATCTACCAGGCTATCGAAGAAAACCACATGGACACTACGGCTCAAAACCAAACAGACAAATGAAAATAGGAATTGTATTGTATCCTACCTATGGAGGAAGTGGAGTGGTAGCCACGGAATTGGGTAAGGCGATGGCCGAACAAGGGCATTGTGCACATTTCATTTCATACAAGCAACCCTTTCGTCTGGATTTGCTAAAGAAGAACATTACCTATCACGAAGTAAGTGTGACGGATTATCCGTTGTTTGAATACCAACCTTATGAGTTGCTCTTGTCCAATAAATTGGTTGAAGTAGTCATGAGAGAAAAGCTCGATATATTGCACGTCCATTACGCGATTCCACATGCCACCGCTGCATTCCTGGCTCAACAAATTCTCAAAACAAAAGGAATTAACATCCCTTTTGTCACTACATTACACGGAACAGATATTACACTTCTTGGCAAGGATTCTTCCTATGAATCTTCCATATCATTTGCCATAAATCAATCCAGTGCAGTAACGGCGGTCTCGGAAAGTTTGAAATCGGATACCTTGATGTATTTTGATGTGGAGCAGGAAATTGAAGTGATTCCAAATTTTGTTTGTCCTGATTTATATGGCAGAAATGGAGTTCCAAAAAACATTCAGGATGAAGTGGCACCCAATGGAGAACCTATTATCATTCATGTTTCTAATTTCAGAAAAGTTAAACGCGTAGACGATGTAATCAAGGTTTTTGCTGAAGTGAAAAAAACACATAATGCAAAGCTGTTAATGGTAGGTGAAGGCCCGGAAAGGCACAATGTGGAGGATTTAGCTCGATCCATGGGATTAATCGACGACATTAAATTCATGGGAAAAATTAAAGAGACGGAAGGGTTGTTGCTCATTTCGAATCTCTTTCTATTAACCTCTGAATTTGAAAGCTTTGGACTTGCCGCCTTAGAAGCTATGGCAGCCGGATTACCTGTTGTGTCTACCAATGGTGGTGGTCTTGCAGAAGTGAATGTTCACGGCGAAACAGGATTTCTTTGTGATGTTGGAAACATTGAACAAATGGCTAAACACTGTGTCGAAATTCTATCAAACAAAACACTTTATGATCAATTGAAAAAAGGTGTGGCCAAAAGAGCTGAACATTTCAGCATTGATAGAATCTTACCTATTTATTTATCCTTATACGACAGAATTATCAATGAAAGTATCAGTTGACGTAAGTCTTTATCCTCTCTACGAGGATTACAAAAAAGAAATCATTGCATTTATTGAATCAATTAAAGAAAATGAAAACATCCATGTGGTGGTAAATGGAATGAGTACCCAGTTATTTGGCGAATACGATGAAGTAATGGGAACATTGCAAAAGCAAATGAAACTGGTTTTAAGTGATGAAGTGAGGAGTGTTCTTATCCTAAAAATAAGCCAAGGGGAATTAACCAGGGACAAGATACCCGACCATTTGAAATAGTTATTTCGGTGCCTTTACCAATAGAATTACAGAAAGAATACCGTACATAAAATTTGGGGCCCAAATTGAAATGATGGCTGGAACACCTGAATTCAGTGCCAGGTTTTTACCAAACTCCTGCATGATGATATAGGAGAAGGCAATCAAAAAGCCATACATGATGTTCATGCCAATACCTCCGCGCACCTTTCTACTGGCTATTGACGCCCCAATAAGCGTCAGCACAAATGTGGCAAAAGGAAACGCCATACGTTTGTATTTTTCAACTTCGTAAAAAGCCACTTTTTCGGAACCCACAAATCGTTCTTTTTCAATTTCAGCATTCAATCGATGGTAATCAAACATTTCAACAACATTGTCGCGCTGACCAAATTCTTCCGGTTTGAACTGAAGCAGGGTGTCAAGGACTTTTCCTTTGACAATTTTCTCCTCTTCACCTTCAATGGTACGAATCATGTAATTGTGAATTCTCCAACGAGTGTTCAGGCTATCCCATTTGATGAAATCACTGATTAACTTATACTTCAATTGACCTTCTTCCATGGTTTCCAATGAAAATTTATAACCCACATTGGTGAAGTTGTTGTAATTCTCAAAATAGATATAAGTTCCAGGTAGAATTTGTCGGTGAATGTTTTCTGCACGATTTCGGTAAGGATTGTCACGGATGTAATTTTCTTCAAACTCCAAGCGCTTTTCGTTAGCCTTAGGGATGGAAAAATTGTTGAGGTAAAAAGACAATCCCGCCAGGAACGCCGCTACAATCATGTATGGACGTAAGATGCGAAAGAAACTTATGCCCCCGGATAACATGGCTACAATCTCCGTATTGTTGGCCATCTTGGCTGTAAAAAATATCACAGAAATAAAGATGAAAAGTGGCGAAAACAAATTGATGAAATACGGAATGAAATTTCTGTAATAGGAAAATACAATTTCATACAATGGTGCATCTTTCTCAATGAAATCGTCAATCCGCTCAGAGACGTCAAATACAATGACAATTAAGATAAACAAGCCCAGAGACAAGAAAAAGGTCCCCAGAAATTTTCGGATGATATACCAGTCAATTAGCTTCATTTACAGCCGGTTATCTAACTTATTTACCATGTTCGATTTCCATTCGGCAAAGTTACCTTCAATTATTTTGGTTCGGGCTTCCTGAACCAACCAAAGATAAAAAGCCAGGTTATGTAAACTGGCAATTTGCCCTGCTAAACGTTCTCCTGAAACAAATAAATGTCGCACATAGGCCTTGTTGTATGCTGAATCAACAAAACTCTTACCATTGCTGTCCAATGGAGAAAAATCGTTTTTCCATTTTTCATTTTTGAGATTGATGATGCCTTCAGAAGTGAAAATCATTCCGTTGCGCCCATTTCGCGTGGGCATTACACAATCGAACATATCTACACCTAACGCTATATTTTCCAAAATATTAACCGGCGTTCCAACACCCATTAAATAACGAGGTTTGTCTTTTGGCAATATGGAACAAACCACATCCGTCATGGCATACATTTCGGGAGCCGGCTCCCCAACTGATAATCCTCCAATGGCATTTCCTACTGCATTTACAGAAGATATGTACTCAGCAGATTGCTTTCTTAAATCCGCATACGTGCTTCCTTGAACGATGGGGAATAGCGCTTGAGCATAGTCATACAATGGCTCATTGTTGTTAAAATGATCCATGCATCTATTCAACCAACGATGGGTCATGTGCATCGACTTTTCAGCATAATCCCGTTCACAAGGATAAGGTGTACATTCATCAAATGCCATAATGATATCTGCACCAATCATACGCTGAATATCTATGGCGTATTCGGGGGTAAAAACATGTTTGCTGCCATCAATGTGTGATGAAAATTCAACACCCTTTTCGGTAATTTTTCTTCTATCCGACAACGAATACACTTGATAACCTCCGCTATCTGTAAGAATCGGACGATTCCAATTCATAAATTGATGTAAGCCTCCTGCTTGTTGTAATACATCCATTCCAGGTCTTAGGTATAAATGGTAGGTATTTCCAAGAATGATTTGTGCCTTGACATCATCAGCCAACTCACGCTGGTGAAGACCTTTTACCGTGGCTGCAGTGCCAACAGGCATAAATATGGGAGTTTCAATGGGGCCGTGATCCGTTTGAATGGATCCAGCCCTTGCGTTGGATTTAGAATCGGAAGCGTTGAGGGTAAATTTCATTTTTGGTTGGCAATGCGCAAATATATTAAAGCTGCATGAAGAATTTTACATTTGTTTCTGATTCAATCGATGGAAAACCAATTGGACATATTTATCATTTTTTGGAGCATAGGAATGGCATACTTGTGTGTGTATTATTTGTTGCTCTTTTTGACATGGTCGAGGAATAGGGAAGATATAAAAACAGTTCTGCCTAATCCTCCTGTATCCGTTGTGATATGTGCCAAAAATGAGGCTGCTAATCTTCAGAATTATTTACCCGCTATTTTGGACCAGGACTATCCGGAATTTGAAGTGGTAATTCTGGATGACCATTCAACGGATTCCACGATCGATATAGTTCAAGACTTGATGAAACACCATAAACACTTGCGTTACGAGAAATTTGATAAGTCTTCCACCGGATTGCGAGGAAAAAAAGGACTTTTGGTCCATGGCGTGTCTATTGCAAAATACAAACATTTGTTGTTCACGGACGCAGACTGCATGGTTTCAGGCCGACGTTGGATATCCGCAATGACTTCTCCTTGTGATGAAAAAACAAGATTTGTATTAGGGTTTGCCCCACTGAACGTGAACAATGGTTGGCTTGGTTCATTTGAGTCATTTGAAAATGCAAAAACTGCCGCAACGTATTTAGGTCATGCCATGTTAGGTATTCCTTATATGGGGGTTGGACGCAATATGTTGTATGTGCATCAAGACGATGATCTACTTGACATGTATCAACGGGGAGGACATTTAGCAAGTGGGGATGATGATTTATTAGTGAATCAACTGGCCAACGCAACCAACACCAAATACGTCCTGGAAAGTGATGCTTTTATGGTCAGTGAAGCACCTCCATCATGGAAAGTGCTCTTAAAACAAAAGACCCGGCAATTGGGTGCGGGAGGATTTTATCGCACACGAGACAAAACCCTTTTGGGCGCAGTGATGTTATTTGAAATCTATGGTTTTGTCCTTTTGCTAATTTTTGCTGCATGGAATCTGCTACAATTTTGGATGATTTTCATTTATATGGTTAAATTCGCGCTGAAGGGCTTGATGTATTTTCAAGTTGATAAAAAATTAAACACAACCGTAGGACTTAGGTTTGTGTTTTTTGATTTAATGCACATTTTTTTATCAATTGGATTGTACCTGAATAGTTTGCTCTTTAAGAAAAAGATTGATTGGAAGTGAACGAAAATCTTTCAGAAAAAGCAAAATTTGATTATCGATTGGTGCAGAGAGCCCGGGAGCAGGGCGATCAACAAGCCTATGCCTCACTGATGGAAGCATACCGTGATTCCGTGTACTATATGATGCTTAAAATGGTACATCAGGAAGATGATGCGGAAGATTTAACCATCGAAGCATTTGGAAAGGCATTCAAACAATTACATCAATATGTGCCTAACTATGCATTCAGTACATGGCTATTCCGCATTGCCACAAACAATTGCATTGATTTTATCAGAAAGAAAAAACTGAAGACACTGTCCATTGACAATCCTTATGAGAATACAGATGGTACAGAAACCGTCTTCTCGCTGCATTCATCCGGACTGGATCCAGAAGAAAAGTTCATTAAGAAGCAGAAAATCAAGCACATGCGTGAGGTGGTGGATAAGTTGAAACCACGGTATAAGAACTTGATTGTTCTACGCTATTTTAAGGAATATTCCTACGAAGAGATAGCTGAGGAAATGGATTTACCCTTGGGAACCGTTAAAGCCCAATTGTTCAGAGCAAGAGAGTTCCTTTTCAATATCATGAAAAAAAGTAAAGACAAGATTTAAATGACATCTATCCATTCGACAGATATCATTAAACGGTACTTTCCAGAAATTTCACCCCAACAAATCGAACAGTTTTCTCAGTTAGAGAATGCATACATTGATTGGAATCAAAAAATCAATGTCATTTCCAGAAAAGATACGGATCAGCTTGTAGAACGGCATATTTTACATGGATTGGCCATAGCAAAGTATGTGTCTTTTAAGAAGGATGCTGACATATTGGATATTGGCACGGGTGGTGGTATACCAGGTCTGCCGCTAGCCATTTTTTTTCCACAGACCAAATTTGTCCTGGTTGACAGCATTGGAAAAAAAATAAAGGTGGTCAATGCCATAGCCGATGAGTTAGGGTTAACAAATGTCAAAGCACGTCATATGAGAGCGGAAGACGTTTCTGGGTCTTTTGATTTTATTGTCAGCAGAGCTGTTGCGCCCGGTGAAAAGTTGCTTGCCTGGACAAAAGGGAAGTTAAAAAACATGAATGAACATGAAATGCCAAATGGACATTTGTGGTTGAAAGGTGGAGATTTAAAAGAAGAACTTTCGGGAATAAAGCTGAACAAAAAGATGGTTGATCTAAAAGATTATTATCAAGAATCTTTTTATGATTCCAAGAAACTTATACATGTTTATCCAAATATCAAATCAGGTAGCAATCGGACATGATGGAATTTGCTACTTTCGTGAAAAATAAAGAACAATGAAAAAATTTTATACTTCCTTTTTAGCAATAGCCATCTCAACATTTAGCATTGCTCAAGAACTTGAATTGCCTGCACCAAGTCCAAAAATTAACATGAGTCAACGAATTGGACTTACGGATGTTGATTTGGAATATTCGCGTCCCAGAGTGAAAGGCAGAACAGTTTTCGGAGGTTTAGAACCGTACAATGAAGTCTGGAGAACTGGAGCAAACAAAGCCACTAAAATCAGTTTTTCTACGGATGTAAAATTTGGTGGCAAGGATGTTCCGGCCGGAACCTACGCATTGTTTACCATTCCTGCAGAAGATAAATTCACGTTTATCATCAATAAGAATTACGACCAATGGGGTAAAGGAGATTACAAAGTGGAAGAGGATGTTGCCCGTGTGGAAGTTGCTATTGAGAAAGCATCAAATATGGAATCCATGTTCATTTATTTTGATGATGTAAAAGATGAATCTGCGAATTTGATTTTGCACTGGAGTACTACTCGAATTTCTGTTCCAGTGGAAGTGGAAGTAAAATCCAAGGCTACTGCAAACATAGAGCAAGCCATTAAGGATGCAGAGAACTCATTTAGAACCTACAATTCCTCAGCACGCTATTACCTGGATAATGATATGGACGCAACTAAAGCGCTTGAATGGTCAAGAAAATCGGTTGATATGGATAAACGATTCTGGAACTTGACCACCTTATCAAGAGCGCATTACGCCAATGGTAACAAAGATGAAGCCATTAAATTGGCAGAGGAGGCTAAAGCTATGGCAGAAGAAGCTGGATACCAGCGTTATGTTCAGATGAATGCGGATAACATAAAAACCTGGCAAGAGGCAAAATAGGGTTCTTTTTTCCTCCCTATATTTTTGGTAATTTTAGTTCATATTGGACCATATGCATTCCGGTGTTGATCTATATGAACAATTAAAACGTCAACGTAAACGACGTGAACTCGAAAGCGAGGGATTCCTTGATAAAGTAAAGTTTATGTTGTTCGAAGAGGTCACCAAAGATCTGGACACACGTGAAAGAATCAAGGAAAATCAAGCCGTTTTAAGATATCCGTCAAAGGAAGGGTTGGATGAAAAAAGGATTTTTACCCAAAAAGATGTCCGCTCCGTTTGTATTGCTTATCACTTGCGGTTTTTGCATTCCACCTTCTTTAAAAATGACTTTCCACCATCTGTATTGAGGAAGATTCGGCAGTTTGAAAAAATTGCACGAACTCCGGTAAACTATTACATCATGGCTCCTGCCAAAGCTTTTACCTTGAAAAACAAAGATTCAGATCCGGTATTGTTTGCCAAAGTGGGTGACGATGATTTCTATTTTATTGACAAATGGGGAAAAGAACTGCATGTAGTTCGAAAAATTGTCATGTACCCCATTCGTTCAATTGCTCATTTACTATTGACCATTTTAGGTGCTTCAGCTGTTTTTTCTGCCATCATTCCTGATCATACATTGGTCTTAGCAGGACAAACCGAATCTTATCCTTATCGATTTATCTTATTTGTCACTTTGTTTTTTTGCCTTTGTGCCATACTAAGTTTTGGCCTTTTGACGTTTCATAAGAACTTTAGTAACTCGTTGTGGAACAGCAAATTTCTTCCATGAAATATCCTCTTTTACTGAATTTTCTATGTGCTCTGTGCCTGAGTTTTGCTTGCATTGATCCAGCTTTTAGTCAGGAAGATGCTACGTTAAATGATACCCTGTTCATCAAAGATGGATCGTTTATACGATGTAAGATCATTGAATTATCACCAAATAAATTGGTTTACCAGGAAGAAGATGGAACACAGTTCGATTTGGAGAGGAGCGAATTGGATTATTTTGTGGATAATCCTCCTTCATGGGATATGGATTCCATAGCCGAAAACATGAATCAACCCGTAGAAAAAGTTGTGTTTTTCGGTTACCAGGGAAGTTTTCCAAGCGCACCAGCTGGATTCTTTTTGTCAGCCAGGATTCATGAAAACCTGGGATTCATCTTTGATTTGAAAATTGGTGGCGGTGAAGCCGAAGGTACCTTTCTTGAAAACATCAGTATTGATCAGGCAGAAAATGAAAATGGTGATCAGTATGAAGGATTGAAAGAAAGTACATTGTTATACGTAAACTTTGGATTTACTTACCAATTTATAAAAGGATTTAGATTGTACGGAAGTCTTGGTCTTCATAATACCACACAATTTAGGCAATACTATGACCCTTCAGGACGATACGGTTCAGACAGATACCACATTTCTGAAGGTTCAAATAAAATAAACGAACTCAACCTGGCCCTTGGAGCCATGTATAGTTTTCCTTTTGGAATGATTGTACTTGCAGGTGTAGAAAGCCAGCTCGATGGTGTTACCCTGGGAGTTGGAATGGCTTTTTAAGCATTATCAACGCCTATAATTTCCCAATTCTTTCCATTGTGCTTTAATGTACTAACCTCCCGAATAGCAAAGGACATAGGGGATATACTATTCTTTGCAAATGCCACAATATCCTTAAAATGAACTGGGTTTATGTCTCTATTTGCCAAAGTGATGTGGGGGTGAAAAATGGTTCTTTTTTCTTTTCCAATGCCAAGATGTTGGAACAATTCTTCTTGGAGCGTATAACGGTAATTGGACATCTCCAAATTGTCATTGACATCAATGTAAATAGTACGTTGATCAAAACACTGAATATCTTCGGTTTGTATGTCAAATACCTTTGGTTTCGGTATTGTTGACAATAATTCTGTCAATTCCGACTGCCGATGGGCCTCCAATCGAAATGGCATGTGAAGGGTAATGTGCGGAGGAGATTTGAGTGCATGATGGCAATCATATTGATTTGAAATCGAAGTGCGAATTGCTTCGATTGAATGAATCTGAGGTTCTGGAATGATCAAGGCTATAAAATACAACTCCTTCATTATTAACTATTTATTGTTGATTCGAAATACATGGCATGATCTTTGAATTCTTTATAAGAAACCTCACTACTATGAAATCACATAAAAATAATCCTTCAGAACAACATGTACTAACCTTTCGACTTATTGGATTCATAATGGCCGCGGCTATGGCCTACACGGCGCTCAATTGGAAAACATATTCCAATGGTACCGCTATTTTACCTGATGACCAATGGGAATCAAAAGAAGACATTGAATTGCCCGAAATTGTTCAAGCATTTCAACAGCATAAACCCAAAAGGTTAAAAGCCAGCATATTTACACTAGACAATTCAATCTCACTGGATAAACTATTGGATAAAATGGATAAGAAGGAACCCGTAAAAAGAGATGTGGGAGACGATTTTGATGATCTGTTTACGGATGGTGATGATGATAAACTCAAAGACGATAGCCCGGTATTTAAATATGTTCAAACGCCAGAATTTCCAGGTGGCGAAGATTCCTTGATTCGATATATCAAAAATCGATTTGAATACCCAGTCAATCTTAAGGGAACAGGTATTCAAGGAGTGGTATATATGGCCTTTTCAGTGGATAAAAAAGGAAAGGTGAAAGACGTTAAAGTTGTAAGAGGATTGCAACCCAGACATATGTCCAAGTCAATTGATGACAGCTTGATCAAAATTTTGGAAAATATGCCCAATTGGACTCCGGGAGAAAAAGACGGGTACGAAAAAACAATGACCATGTCACTTCCGGTAAACATTGTAGTTCAATAAATAACGTGATTTAGCCATTGAAGTTCTCTTTCTGACCATTCATGTATCTATGATGCACGAAATGAGCGTGTTATTGAAATAATCGTACTTTTATAGAAACCAAAATACGATGACTATGAAAAGAACTTTACTTTTTGTTTCAATGATTTCTATTGCCTTTGGGATATCTGCCCAAAGCGAATTCACAGAGAACTCTTCCAGAGATAAAGTTTGGAATGGTAAGGTGAAATCTTACAAAGACGTAGGAGCAAAAGCCCCAGAAGAATTTTCTCAATGGTTTAATTTTAGAGATGATGTAGAAGATCTTGGCGGTAACTACACGCAATTTTATACCATGTTATTTCCGGATTCTACGGTTCAGGCAGAATTTGACGGTGGACCTGGATATGTTTGGAAACATTCCTTTGGACAAATTTTGGATCCTACTTCAAGCATTTTTGCCATCAACTCTCAAGCCATTGATACCAATGTAGCATACACATTGGACTCTATTGCTTTACCGTATACTTACAATCGTATCCAGACAGCAAATCCAGATACGCTCTTAATTCAAATATTTACGCATGACATGCTATCTTTTGTGGAGACACCTAATTGGTCAACCCCAAGATCTTATGCTACGGCGGAATACGATTCTGTTGCCAGGAAAGGACTAAACCCGGCTCAGGAGATTGTTTACTTGTTGGAGGATAAGGACACTACTACGAGTACACTAGGATTCATTTCTGTGGCTGTGGGAGAAAGTGTAAACGCTGATGAAGTGATTGCCGCAACATTCACATATTTCCCTGGAAACCCTTTCAGCAAAGATGATGTTGTTGATTTTGTGAACATGACACCAGACATCAATGGTTTTGCCATCTATGATGGTAGAGATGAAAATTCTACGCTGGACAATGGTTATTACAACATGGGACAGATGGTAACCAGTAATATTCGATACAATGTAGCAGGTGCTACCAATGGATGGGAAGGACAATACATTCCCGGAGCGGCTTATGGAAACTCTTCCGGAGTTCGCCATTTGAATGTAAACTTCAGAATATCATATCTGATTGATGGAATCAATGAAAGCAACTTGATCAAATATGACCTGCGTTCTTACCCAATGCCGGTAGAAAATCAATTCAGAGTGACTTTCGAGCCATACAATGCGCAGGTTGCTGTTTATGAAATTTATGATTTGAACGGCACCATGGTACAATCCTATAGAATTGATGCATCAACGGGTGCTTTTGATATGGATTTGACTACGTTGACCGATGGATTTTACGTAGGGAAATTCATTTTGGACAATCAGCTGATCAACTCTGCCAAGATTGTCAAAAAATAATTTTAAGTACAATGAATTAAAAACCGCATCGTTTAGTCGATGCGGTTTTTTTGTGCCCGATTATCCACAGTACTTTAAGGGCGATTACTATATTTGCCCACCAATCACAACGGTATGAATGATGTTCATTTGTTTTCCCAGGTCAAAGAAGGAAATCAAATTGCGTATGAACAGCTTTTTAGGCGTTATTATTCGGACCTATGTGGTTATGCACAATATGTCTTGAAAGACATTGATCTAAGTGAAGATTTGGTTCAGGAAGTTTTTGTTCAATTGTGGCAAAAAAAGGATCAGGTTCAAATCAGCGAATCTTTAAAATCATATTTATTCACAGCGGTTAGAAACCGTTGCCTGAATGAATTCCGTCACAATAAAATCAAAGACGAACATCAGCAATATGCCAAATCATCAACCGGAATGGGTGGTTATCATGCAGTTGACGATGTGGTGGAAGGCGATGACCTTAAAAATCATTTGAATCAATGCATTGAGAAACTACCTCCTCAATGTAAAAGGGTTTTCATGTTAAATCGATTTGAAGGAAAGAAATACAGCGAAATTGCTGAAGAATTGGGGATTTCAAATAAAGCCGTAGAAGCGCATATGAGCAAGGCTTTAAAGATTTTACGGAAAGAATTAAAGGATTTTTTAACGGTCATTTTGACAATTTTATTGAATTCTTAAAAATTGAGGTAGGGTATATCTATTTTAAAGTGTCTAACTGTTGAGGACGCATGCAAAAACCTATTGAAAATATCGAAGCTCTTATCTGGAAATACCTGGAGGGGGTTGCTAATGCTCAGGAAAGAAAAGCTGTTGATGACTGGAAATCAATTCCGGAAAATCAAAAGGACTGGGATGCATATGTTGCGCTTTTTGGAAGGTTCGTTGAAGTGGAATCAGCACATCAACCAGCTGAGGTTAATGTGGATAATGCATGGGCAAAGGTTCAACAAGCCATCGATGGGAGCGAGCCTAAAGTGGTGGAATTAAATCAACAATCAACCAATTTCAGTTGGTTGAAATATGCAGCAGCAATTGTTGTTTCTGTCGGATTGGGATGGTGGTTTGTGAAAGGAGATTACTTCAATTCCAATGATGCTTCAACTTTTGTTTCTTACGCACCAGTAGATTCCCTCAGAGAACTTAACCTTCCGGACGGATCATTGGTTTCAATGAAAGCCGGCGCTTCACTTGCCTATCAGGAAGAAGGACAATTGAGAAAAGTAAGCTTTGAAGGAGATGGATATTTTGAAATAGAACGTGATACCACCAAACCATTTGTTATTGAAGTAGGAGATGCTGTGGTGAGTGTACTTGGGACATCGTTTTACATTAATTCCATTTCTAAAGAAGAAGTAGAAGTGTCTGTTAATTCAGGAAAGGTGAAATTATCTCACATTCAACCTGAAAAATCTTCAGATTATGTATTGCTGGAAAAAGGAGAGAAAGGAAAAGTGAAGGATCGCAAAAAACCATTAAAAGAAACGTTGGAAACGTTGAATTTCCTTTCATGGAGAAGTCACAAATTCAGATTTAAAAATACTCGATTAGAAAACGTATTCCAGGATTTGGAAGATTACTACCAAGTGTCATTTATTGTAGAAAACCAAGCATTGCTCGAATGTCGATTGAGCGGTAAATTTTACAAACAGACCCTGGATGAATTACTGGACATGCTAGGCATGACCTTTGAATTAGAAATCAACAGAGATCAAAATAAAGTTACCGTTCAAGGTGAAGGATGTCAATAATCAGATACATATTTGCCTTGGGATTGGGGCTTCTGGTGACCAGCCTTTCGGCTCAAATACTGGATTCCAAAATATCTTTGTCCAGCAACGATGTTCCGCTACCCGATGTACTGTTTCAGCTAAGTGAGCAGGCATATTTCGATTATTCATACAACTCTCATATCATCACAGATGAAATTACGTTGTCTCTGCATGTAGAAGACAAAGAGCTGGAATATGTGCTGGACGAAATTGAACACAAAACAGGCGTGCATTACAAGGAAAAGCACGATCAATTTATTTTTTACAAGAAACGAACTCCGCAAAAAGATAAATCCATTCGACTCATCAGTGGAATCATTTTCGATACGAAAGATGGAAATCCATTGTCGGGGGTGAAAATTACAGAACGTTTTTTGGGAAAGTCTGTATTTACAGATGCTGATGGCTATTATCAAATGGAAATTGAAAATCCCAATTTGACACTTGATTTGGAAATAGAACACAGTGATTATTATTCCAAACTTATTGAAGTGAGATTGGCAGAGGATTTGGTATTCAATGTAGCATTGTCAGAGTTACCTCCTTTGGCCAAATTACAACCAGGAGATGATGAACTGTTGAGTAGTCTGGGAAAAATGACTCCTAAAGAAACTGAAATCACCTTTGTGAAATCCATTCTCTTGCCAACGGTTGATTCCAATCGATTTCGAACGGTTAAATCGATTGAAGACCGAAAAGTGGTGAAATTGTTAGTGGCCGACTCATTGTTGGTTTCTGACGAATCCGATACGAATTTGAATCGTGCGCCAGCTCATTTTGGTTTTATTCCTGGTTTTGGAACGAATATGAATGAAGGCGGAAAGACCATAAATCAATCCGTTTCCATCAATGTATTGGCCGGATATTCAGCTGGTTTGGAAGGAGTAGAGATGGGGGGATTGGTCAATATAGAACGCTTTAATGTGAATGGTGTTCAGGTTGCTGGTTTGGCAAATATCATAGGAGGTAAAATGGAAGGCGTGCAAATTGCAGGCATTACCAATACGGCGAAAACAAAAGTTAATGGCTTTCAGATAGCAGGAATTTCCAATATTTCCGGACTCAAGATGCAAGGATTCCAGATAGCAGGAATTACCAATGTCCATCGTGGGGAAATGTTGGGTGTTCAAATAGCAGGAATAAACAATGTACTCACAGAAAAGACGGTAGGAGCGCAAATTTCAGGAATTGTGAACACCGGAATGGATACCATAACCGGTTTACAACTTTCCGGAATAGCCAATTCATTAAGAGGAGACATTGATGGTTTACAATTGACGGGCATCAGCAACATTGCTGAAAATGTAAGTGGTATGCAGATTGCCGGTGTCTTTAATTATGCTGCAAAACTTACCGGTGTGCAAATTGGTTTGATCAACATTGTGGATTCGCTTGAGGATGGCGCTGTCATTGGGATGTTCAATATTGTACGAAATGGATACAATCGAATTGAATTGAATTACAATGATATGAACATGTTGCATGTCAGGTATAAATCCGGAACCAACAAATTTTACAACATCTTATCTGCGGGAATTATAACCAACGAGCAATCTATCTATGACATTGGATATGGTGTTGGAACTCAAATGGGTGAGGAGAAACGGGTATTTCTGACTTCAGAAGTCAGTTTCCATGTGATGAATGCACCTGAGTGGAACAGTGAAACTACCGGAGCGGACTTTGCCTTTCTGAGTAGCTTCGAAACAAATGTGGTGGTGCGCGTTCGAAAGAGGTGGGCCATTACCGCAGGTCCTGCTTTGCGCATGTATATTTATGATCGTTCCATTGATCCAGCGGAGAATTTTGAATTCAACAATATCTTGATTGAAGCAGAAGGCAATACGCACAATGTTGTCACCTATTTTGGCTGGAATTTCGGCATCCAATTTTGATCTAGATTGCCAATAATGCTCTGTAATTCAACAATATAAGGGCTTTTCAAAAAAAATTTATTTAAGGGTAGGGTGAAGTCCTCAACACGTGTCTTGTAATTGAAGAATCGTAATTCAATTATACACAAATGACAAGTCGAATAATCACCATTATATTTCTCGTAATCACCGGATGGGTGAAAAGTCAGGAAAGCAACCAAATGACACAAACCATTAGAGGTGTTATTATTGACGAAGAATCAAAAGTGCCAGTATTTACGGCCAACATTTTGATACTTGGAACAAATCCGCCTATTGGAGCAACTGCCGATATCGATGGAAAATTCAAATTGGAAAATGTACCAGTAGGTCGTTATGATTTGAGAATTTCTTGCATTGGATATAAGGAAAAAATCTTACCGAATGTGCTGGTAGGAGCAGGGAAAGAAACAGTATTGAACTTGCAAATTGCGGAATCCACAACCAAGTTAAAAGAGATTGTAGTTACTGGACAAAAAGATAAAAACAGCACCAAAAACGAATTGGGGTTGGTAAGTGCCAGAGGATTTAGCGTTGAAGAAACCAAGCGATATGCCGGAAGTTTTGATGACCCGGCCAGGATGGCTTCTGGATTTGCCGGTGTTAGTACAGTAGGAGACGGGAACAATGACATCATTATCCGTGGAAATTCGCCAAAAGGATTGTTGTGGAGAGTCGAGGGAATGGAGGTTCCGAATCCGAATCATTTTGCCAATGATGGTGCTTCTGGTGGACCAATCAGTGTTTTGAACAGCAATATGTTATCCAATTCGGACTTCTTTACCGGTGCTTGGCCGGCAGAATATGGCAACGCTTTTTCCGGTGCATTTGACATCAGCTTAAGACAAGGTAACAACGAGAAAAGAGAATATGCGGTACAATTGGGTGCGTTAGGAACAGATGTTGCTTTAGAAGGTCCTATTAATAAAGAAGTTGGTTCATCATATCTTGCGAACTATCGTTATTCTACTCTGGCCATGTTAACAGCCGTAGGTATCAAAGTAGCCGGAGATAATATTCCTAAATACCAGGACGCTTCATTTAAATTGCATTTGCCAACAGAAAACTCGGGAACCTTCACTGTATATGGTATTGGAGGAAGAAGCGGTATCCATTGGGAGGCAAAAGAAGAAGACACCGAAGATGTTTATTACTATGAAGATTTCGGCGCTGATCTAGGTGTTTTGGGAGTAAAACATTTTTACATCCTGGATGAAAACACCTATATCCAAAGTAGCATAGCCATGTCAACGGCAGGGCAAGATTTCACAGCTCATTTGACAAATGACCGAGGCAGTTATTTCCAACAAAACGATTACAAAATTCGAAACTCCTCCATCAGAGGCCAATTTGTAATCAATCACAAATTCAATGCGAAACACAGCGTGAAACTGGGAATTATACATTCCTATTTACACTATGATTTATTGGATAAAAGCAGAGTGAATTCTGATGATGCCTTTACAACACACCTTGACGACGCTGATAATTCTTCAATCGATCAATCTTTTGTCAACTGGAAATATAAAGTGAACGATGAATTTGTCATCAACTCAGGAGTTCACATGATGCGCTTTAACTTGAATGGCAATACGGTTGTTGAGCCGCGATTATCTGCTAAATGGCAATGGCACCCGAGACATTCCTTTCATGGAGGAATCGGCTTGCACAGCCGACTTGAAACCCTTTCGCAATACACAGGTCAAACAGAAGATGCAAATGGAAATTTGTATGCCGCCAATGAAAACCTGGACTTTATGAAATCCGCTCATTATGTGGTAGGGTACGAGTACAAAATTTCCACCAATACATTTTTCACTTCAGAAGCCTACTATCAGCATTTATTTGATGTACCCATTGAAGATAAAGAAGGAAGCGCATTGTCTTTGTTGAACTTAGGCGAAGGATATACCACAAGACCACTGGTCAATGAAGGTACCGCAAGGAACTACGGTTTGGACCTTACCCTGGAGCGATTCTTTTCTGATGGATATTATTTCCTCATCACCAATTCCTTGTATCAGTCGCTTTACACTGCGAAAGATGGGATAGAAAGAGATACCAGATTCAATGGCAATTATGTCGGAAACTTGATTGCAGGTAAAGAATTTAACGTTGGAGGAACGCGTAAAAACAGAACCCTGACGGTAAGTACAAAATCCAGTGTGGCTGGAGGAAATCGATATACACCCATTGATTTGGAGGCTTCCATTGCAGCGGGAGAAGAAATATTGCAAGAAGACAAGCCATATTCGGTGCAGGCACCTATGTACAAGCGCTTTGACGTTCAAATTTCCCTGCGAACAGAAAAAAAGAAAACAACAAGAGAGTGGAAGCTTGATGTTCAGAATGTAACCAATTCACAGAATGTGGTTGACGTTTACTACGATTGGTACACACAAGAAATAGAAAACTCTACGCAACTTGGTTTGTTACCGGTGTTGAGTTACAAGATTATGTTTTGATTGTTCAGCTATTGAACAGGGTTAGTCAGGAGGGAAGGACGAATCGTCTTTCCCTTTTTTTATACTGGTACGGTCAGCGTCACCTTTGTTCCGGCATCATTTTCAATGGATAAATTTCCATTGGCCTGACTGGCTAATTCCTGAACCAGGTCCAACCCAACACCTTGGGTATTCTCACCATTGACCTCAAAACCGGGACCATTGTCATGAATGATCAATTTCAACGTATGATTGCTGTTGCTCAGATTTATTTGCAATCGGGCATTTTTATTGTCTTGTGAAAAAGCATACTTATAAGCATTGGTAATGATTTCATTGGCTATTAATCCACACGGAATAGCCTTGGCAATGTCAAGACTGGTTTCCACAAACTCCTTTTCAATTTCTACCAATTTTCCATTTCCCATGCTAGCATTCAGGTAATCAATTAAATGATTCAGGTAACCCGAAAAATTCACAAAGTGATAATCTGAATCCAGATACATCGAGTCTTGTATGGAAGCCATGGAATAAATCTGGCTGATTACTTCCTCCATCAATTGCGCATGAAAATCATCCTTACTTTTTCTCTGTTGAATTCGAAGTAAGCTCAAAATCACAGACATATTGTTTTTAACCCGATGATTTAATTCCCTCAACAAAACCTCCTTGTCCTTTAATGACTTTGTCAGATGCTCAAGAACCTGCCTTTTTTTCGCAGATTCATACGTCAACGATAATATGTGTGCGATGGATTGGGTGAATTTTTGCTCTTCCAATGTCCAATTTCGAAAAGAGGAGACATGTTCAAAACATATCACACCAATCATTTTTCCTTCGGAGCGCAATGGAACATCAATCATGGATTTAATTTCATGTGGCTTGATATACAGCTCCATGATTTCCTTGTTCTTTTCATCCTCAAATACGTTGTCATTGATTTTTATTCCTCGTTTGGTGAGGTTTGAGAAATATTTTGGGATTTTATTTTTGAACAATGTGGCTTCATCCACGAATTTTTTTTCCGAAAGCACATAACTGAACATACATTCCAGCGCATCATGATCATTGTTCAGCATCCAGGTATTCACCCGCTCAACGTTTAAAGTCTCTGCGCTTTTGATCATAACGGATTTTACTGCCTCTTCATAATTGCCCACTTTAAGCGCAGCATTGGTGGCCAATTCTTCAATGGTTTCGATGTATTTTTTGAGCAGCATGGCGATGGTTCGTTATGATAAACTTAAGCAAATCAAAAATTATTCGAAAATATATAGACCGGTCGGTCTAATTTTCTATATTTGCTTATGCCAACAAGACAAACCATCATTGAAAAGACCGCCCGACTCATTCAAGAGAAGGGTTATTTTGGCACAGGATTGTCAGAAATTATCAATGAAGCCAACGTACCAAAGGGCTCATTGTATCATCATTTTACCAATGGCAAAAATGAGCTTATTATTTGCGCATTGGAATTTGCAGCCAGGAAGAGAGCTGAATTGTTCAGAAAAGCCATGAAAGGAAAACCAAATGCTGAAGAAGGTTTAAGTGCTGTAGTGGACATTTTTATTGACGAACTCAACGATTCAGGTTATACATTAGGTTGTCCGCTTGCGACGGTAAGCTTGGACATTTCTTCTGAAAATGAAGACATTAGAAAAGTCTGTTCAGATATGTATGACTTTTGGATTGAAGGCATTCAGCAATATTTGGAATACAAAAATGCCGGAAACCAATCGAGAGATTGTGCCGAACGATTTATGATGAGCCTGGAAGGTGCATTATTGCTTTCCAAAGTACAACAAAGCGATAAGTATTTAATACAACTGAAAAATCAAATCCCATATATCCTTAACCACTAAGACAATGCTTGAAAAATTTCCAACAAGTACCTCAGTAATCAGATTTCAGGACTGTGATCCCATGAACCACCTGAACAACAGTAAATACATTGATTACATGATCAATGCTAGAGAAGATCACCTGGAGCATTTTTACAATTTGCCGATATACTCTTATGCCATGACTGAACAAAAAGGATGGGTTGTGGGTAAAAACGAAATTGTATACAAACGACCAGCTTTGTTGATGGAGAAGGTGCTCTTTAGAAGCAGGGTCATCTATTATGGTCCCAAAAGAATTCATGTTGAAATCACCATGCATGACGAAAAAGACTCTCACCTGAAAGCTATATTGTGGTCAACTTTTGTACATATAGATATGAAAACAGGTAAAGCGATAGAGCACGATGCAAAAATAATGGGGTTGCTTGAAGAGGTATGTGCACCAGTAGATCAAAGAACAATAGAGGATAGAATCGCACACTTGATCCAATAATTTTTTGAAATAAATAGTTTGTAATTAAAATGATATGCATATATTTGATATATCAAATAAAATAACATGAAAGAATTACCATTGGAAGAGGTGATATATTATCAAATAGACAGAACTACGCGAGCCATGAGGAGATATAGTATTGATAAAATTAAAAATGCCGGGTATTCGCTAACCATAGATCAATGGTTGGTTTTAAAATCGATAGAGGAAAAGCAACACTTGACGCAAAATCAATTGGCTCAGGATATATACAAAGATGGTGCTTCAGTCAGTCGGATTATCGATGACCTGGTAAAGAAAGGTATGATGAACAGAAGGCAAAATAGTCAGGACAGGAGGGTTAGTATTCTTGAATTAACGGAAAAGGGTATAGTAGAACTCAAAAAAGTAAAGAAGATAATGCGTGAAATCAGATCCAATGGTGTAAAAAATCTTAATGCAAAAGATGTTCAAACAGCCATGAACGTATTAAAATCAATCCAAAATGAATTCACTATTTTATAATTATATAGTTGATATATCAAATTATGATAAAACAATTGATTGTTATGAAAACGAAAACAATTTACCTCCTATTTGTCATAAGCTCAATGCTGGTATTTAATGGATGTATACACATGAACAGAGAAATTAACATCCCTGGAGTTTTTGAAAGCCGTATTCATGGTTTTTCTCAAGCCATAGAAAGCAGGGGCAATAGATTATTGTTTCTATCAGGCCAGGTAGGGTGGAATAGTGAGGGTGAATTGGTTAGTCAAAACTTAGATGATCAGGCTAATCAGGCCATGCGAAATATTCAAACCATTATAGAAAATCAACAAGGTGATGTCAGAAAAATCAGCTGTCTACGATTCTATGTGGTGGATTATGATGAATCACAATTGTATGTAATCAAAGACTTATTGCATGAGTTCTTTCCCCAGGATTATAAACCTGCCACTACCGTAGTGGGTGTTGAAAAGCTTGCAAGAAAAGAATTGCTAATCGAAATCGAAGCCATTGCTTCATTAACCAATTAACTATTTAATCATGAAAACCATTTTAAGCATACTTATTATGACCACTTTAATCCAAACACAAATCAATGCCCAAAACGATAAACAACAGGTGACAAATGTTGTCAACGCGTTTGTAAAAAATGCTGACAATCAAGACAGCACGGCTATGAATGCCTTGTTACACAAAGAATACCGAGCCATTGTGCACAGATTGTTTGGCAATGATGCTACATCATTGATGGACAAAGCAACGTATTTGGAAATGTTGGGAGCCAAAAAGATTGGTGGTGTAAAACGAACTGTTAAAATTAATCATTTGGCCATCCATGAAAATATGGCATCTGTAAATGCTACCTTTTCCAGTGATAAATCCATATTTACAACGTATTTGTTGTTGGTTAAATCTGCTGATGATCAATGGACCATTATTAGTGATTTACCCCATATCAAATCGTTAGAATAATCAACCAATACAATTTATTTAAACAAAACCACAAGATTTCGCATGAGTAAAACGTCTGAGTAAGCATAACAATCCATTACTCGACCGCTCATGCGATTTTTGTTGTTCTTCTCTTTTCTATTCCTCATAGAACTCTACGTATTCTTTGGACTAAGGAATGCGATTCCTTCCGGTTGGCCTTACAAATTAGGTCTTACGCTCAATTTAATAAGCATTGCACTTGTACTCGTAGGTTTTCTGAGAGTGTATGCTGTTTTTGACAATGGTTACAGTATATCGGATTTAACCACCAATGTATTGATGGGATTGACGGTCACCATCTACATCACGAAATTGGTGTTTGCCTTGTTTCTGCTGTTTGGTGACGTTGTTCGTTTGTTTGAAACAATTGGCTCCTGGATTGGGTCTTTAAATTCCGGAGAAAGCATGGAAATACCATCTAGAAGAAAATTTATTGCGCAGGCAGGTTTGATCACAGCAGCCATTCCATTTAGCGCCTTTCTGTTTGGTATCACCAAGGGAAAATACCGATATAAAATAAGAAGAGAAACATTGGTATTTGACCATTTGCCATCAGCGTTTGATGGTTTTAAGATTGTTCAGATATCTGATATTCATGCAGGTAGTTTTGACGATAAAATACGGGTAATGGAAGGCATTCAGAAGATTCAAAATGAACAAGCTGACATCATATTATTTACCGGTGATTTAGTGAATAACCTTGCCAAAGAAATTGAGCCGTATATGGATATGTTTGCCTCATTGAAGGCCCCATTTGGAAAATTCTCTGTATTGGGAAATCATGATTATGGAGAATATGTGCGCTGGAATTCTGAATATGCCAAACAAAAAAACCTGGAAACGTTAAAAACACACCATCAAGAGATGGGTTTTCGATTGTTGAATAATGAAAGTGTTGAGCTTACAAAAGACAATCAATCCATACAGTTAGGTGGAGTAGAGAACTGGGGATTGCCACCTTTTCCATCCAGAGGAGATCTGGAAACAACGTTTTCAGAAGACAGCAATGATTTCAGAATCCTGATGTCGCACGATCCGCACCATTGGGATCAAAAGGTCTTGAGTTTTCAAAAGCATGTTGCGTTGACATTGAGTGGTCATACACACGGCATGCAGATGGGTGTTGAAATACCGGGCATCAAGTGGAGTCCGGTCAAATATCGCTATCCCAGATGGGCAGGACTGTATGAAGAAGCCGGGAAATACTTGTATGTTAACCGTGGTTTTGGTTTTATCGGCTTTCCAGGAAGAGTGGGTATGTGGCCTGAAATCACGGTTTTGGAATTGACGTCTGCACAAGCGTAGTTTAATCAAACGGTATTCTCAATTATTCGGTGAATCAGCATTTATCCGAAAAAAGTATCGTAATTTTGCGCCTTTTTAACGCAAACCTTTACGATGCAATCTATTCGAAACATAGCCATCATTGCCCACGTAGACCACGGTAAAACTACATTGGTTGATAAAATCATTGATGCCTGCAAGGTGCTGGATGAAAGAAAAGAACGAAAGGAATTGATTCTTGACAACAATGATTTGGAACGTGAAAGAGGGATCACCATATTGTCCAAAAATGTTTCGGTACAATATGAAGGGGTTAAGATCAACATCATTGATACCCCTGGTCACGCCGACTTTGGAGGTGAAGTAGAGCGTGTATTGAAGATGGCGGATGGTGTCTTACTATTGGTAGATGCATTTGAAGGGCCTATGCCACAAACAAGGTTCGTATTGTCCAAGGCCATTGAATTAGGATTGAAACCCATTGTAGTCATCAATAAGGTAGATAAGGAAAATTGTCGTCCGGATGAAGTACATGAAGCGGTATTTGATTTGATGTTTAACCTGGATGCCACAGAAGATCAATTGGAATTTGAGACTTTATATGGTTCATCAAAACACGGTTGGATGTCACACCAATGGGAAAATCCAACGGATTCGATAGAACCACTGTTGCAAACCATATTGAAAGTTATTCCTGAAGCCCCTTTTGTGGAAGGAACTCCACAGATGCAAATTACTTCACTTGACTTTTCATCGTTTGTTGGGAGAATTGCCATAGGCAGGGTGTATAGAGGAACTTTGGAAGCAGGGAAAGATTACATTTTATGCAAAAGAGACGGTGTTCAGAAGAAAGTTCGCATCAAAGAATTATCAGTATTTGTTGGATTGGGACAGGAACAAGTAACTTCTGTAAGAAGCGGCGACTTATGTGCCATTGCGGGCATTGAAGATTTCGAAATAGGGGATACATTAACTGATCTTGAGAATCCAGAAGCCCTGCCTCGAATTTCCGTAGATGAACCTACCATGAGTATGTTGTTCACGATTAACACCTCACCATTTTTTGGCAAAGAAGGCAAATTTGTCACATCCAGACACTTACGAGATCGATTAGTAAAGGAAACGGAAAAGAACCTTGCCCTTCGGGTATTAGAAACCGATACTGAAGATAAATTCGACGTATTTGGACGTGGAATTCTGCATTTGGCCATTTTGATTGAAACCATGCGCCGGGAAGGATATGAATTGCAAGTGGGTAAACCTCGGGTAATTGTAAAAGAAATAGATGGCGTCAAGTGTGAACCTATTGAGTTGCTTGTGGTTGATACACCTGAGCAATATTCAGGTAAAATCATAGAATTGGTGACACAACGCAAAGGAAATATGCTGGTAATGGAACCCAAAGGAGATTTACAACATTTGGAATTTGAAATCCCATCGAGAGGTTTGATTGGATTGCGAAACAACGTACTGACGGCTACTTCTGGTGAAGCCATCATGACACATCGATTTAAGAATTTCGAAGCACACAAAGGCGATATCAATGAACGAACAAAAGGTTCGTTGGTATCTATGGAAACAGGACAGGCTTTGGCTTATGCTATTGACCGTTTGCAAGACCGTGGTCGATTTTTCATTTCTCCGGGAGAAGAAGTATATAAAGGACAAGTGATTGGCGAAAATACACGTGACAATGATTTGGAAATCAATGTGATTAAAGGAAAGAAGATGACCAACATGCGCGCCGCAGGTTCTGATGACAATGCCAAAATTGCACCAAAGCTTGAATTTTCGTTAGAGGAATCCATGGAATACATTCGAGAAGATGAATACCTGGAGGTGACTCCCGAAAACCTGAGAATGCGTAAGATATAATTCAGGAAGGTTTCAGGACACAGAATATCTTGATGGATACTTCTCTGCCAATTGAAAAACCACCTTTTGATCCAATGCTGTAGTCGTATCTATCCAGAACAAGGGTGCCTTCCAACGCACGTTTTCCCTTGTGTTCAGATTCGTTAAACTCAATTTCTACATTTTTGGAAGTTCCTTTCATGGTTAGGATTCCATTGGCCAAATAGTGCCCACCTTCTGCCACAATCGATTTGGATTCAAATTTAATGGCGGTATAAACTGCAGATGAGAAATAATCCGGGCCTTCCAAATGCTTATCTCTGGTATCATTTCCCGTAGTTACGGAATTTGGGTCTATCTGCGCAACCATTTTTGCGCTGGATAAGTCAGCAACATTAAATTCTACCGATCCCCACATGCCATAGATTTTTCCCTCCACCGTATTGATGGCCATATTTGATACTTCAAAAGAGATGTAGGAGTCTATACTGTCTATGTTGTTCGTTTGTCCAATTCCATTTACAAACGAGATTAACGTAAAAATGATGATGACCAGGTAACGCATGAAAAACCAATATTCTTAATTGCATTTCAAAGATACCCCCAAACTTCATTCGTTGGTTTGTTATTTTTCATCTTACATTTATAAAGTATGGATCCACATCGGCCGTTATGAAACACCTCAGTTTTATTGGATACTTCTTATGTCTTTCGCATTTAGTATATGCACAGATCCAATGGAATGATTGGAATGATGAAAGTTTTCATCGTGCTAAACAAGAACAAAAGTTAATTCTGGTAGACATTGGAATGGAAGGATGTACGGCTTGTCGATGGCAAGATGAAATCACGTATAGGGATCCGGAAGTTGTTCAAATCATTCAGCAACACTTTTATGCCATACAAGTTGATTGTCAGGCAAGACCAGATATTGGTGAAATGTATTCGGATTGGTCCTGGCCGGCTACCATAATTATGAATTCGGATGGAGAACAAGTGCTCGGAATTGCCGGAAACAGAAGGCCTTCGAGTTTTATGGAAATTTTAAAGGATATCCATGCCAAAGATCAACAAGGTAATTTACAGGTTGACCCTGATATGCCTTATTCTTATCCGAAGGAGCCCATAAACGCAGATATTTCTTCCATGAGGGATTTCGTCAGAAATCAATTGGATAATTTTTATGATCATGAGTCGGGAGGATGGGGAAAGCGTTTGAAAAATAATCAACGGAGTGGAACATTTGAACAACTCATGGTGCGCCTTCGAGCTGAAAATGACAGTTCTCATTACCGGCAATTGATACAAACACTGGATGGTATGCTCCAGCAAATTGATCCCGCTTGGGGCGGAATATTTGTTGCATCTGTGGGCGATTGGTCGTCAATTGTTCCGGAAAAAAGAATAGCCACACAAGCCACTGCTTTAACTGGGTTTGCCTACGGATATCAACTGACGAAAAACCCATCCTATTTACAAGCCATAAAGGAGATTGATAGGTACATTGTCAAATTTCTCACGGCACCTTCAGGATTATTTTATACCAGCCAGGAAGATGATGCGCCCAATCTACCAGATTCAGTCTCAGCGCGTGAATATTACGCTATGAATGGCCTTGAAAGAAGGAGATTTGGAATTCCACCGGTAGACCATGCGGTGTATACAGATTTGAATGCTCGTTTAATTTCTGCATATGCAAAGGTTTACGAATGTACAGGGGAGAAGTTATATTTTACAAAGGCTTACCATGCTTCCAAAACATTGTTAAATCAAGCACAGACATCAGCAGGTTGGATGAGGCAATTCGTTGAGGCTGACACTAACTACGCAGGTGACAAGCGTATACGACCAATAAACTCAACCGAAACGTGCTTTTTATCACCGCAAGCATTTGCTGGCAAAGCCATGTTGGACATGTATAAAATATCACAGCATAAAGAATTTCTGGATGCCGCAGTTCGAATTGAAAGATCCATGGACAGTCTTTTGATGGACAAAAAATTAGGAGGATATTTTGCCATAGATTATTCCAAATCGGTCAAATCATTTGAAAATCGTAAGCCAATTGAATTCAACGCCATGGCAGGGTTGTTCACCTATCAACTCAGTGCATATACACAAGACTCCATGCTTACAGAAAAGTCCGTCAAGACCTTGTTGTCTGTTTATGATTCCTCAAACATTAAGAGGGAAGGACCAATTGTAGGATTCACGAGTTATGCACTGGAAATGATGGTTGCGGGTTACGTGGAATATGCCATTGTGGTGAAAGATGAAAACGAATATTACGCAGATGAAATGTTACAACAAGTGATAAGGCAATTTGAACCCGCGAAAATTGTTCAGTTTTCAAGCCCTGACAGGTACCCTTATGCAAAAAGGCCCACATTGTATATCTGCAATCAAAACAGTTGTTCTTCACCCATTGTGCTGCTCAATGATATTTCAGAGAAATCTACGGCATTTATTAAGGCGAATATTTCCCCGTCAAATTGATTTCATGTAAAATTTTTGTTGAATTGAATACGCAATATGTGCTTTTAGTATATTCACTTTTGAAAACAAAGGCATGAACAAATTCATAGGGTTTATTCTCATTAGCTTACTGGGATTTATATCTGAATCATTGGCTCAATCGGGCTCTGATGCCGAAGAGGAATCAATTTTTGTAATTGTTGAAAAGATGCCCGAATTCCCAGGTGGCAAAGATGCCATGGACAAATATTTCGAAGACAATATAGTCTATCCACCCAGACTTCAGGTAGAAAAACTTGATGGAGACGTTATTGCCAAATTTTACATTGACACCACAGGAAAAGTAATTGACACGGAATTGATTAAGAAAATGCCTGAATGTCCTGAATGTGAAGAAGAAGTATTGCGATTATTGAATGCCATGCCTGATTGGAAGCCAGCATTACAAAGAGGGAAACCCGTGAAAATTAAATACCTGTTACCGGTTACGTTTAAGTCTGGTAAATACACAAGAAATTAAATCAACCTAATCAACAAATACAATACATGTTAATTCATTTCAGTAATAATATTTTTCGTCAAATAGCGGGGATAGTCCGCTATAATTACAAATCCATATTGATTTTCATCATTCTTGCTACTGTGGCGTTCGTATTAAATCATGTGTACATGATCAAAGATGCGTCATTGCCAATTGTTCCTGTCACTATTTTAGGTGGTGGTCTGGCCATCTTTTTGGCATTTAAAAACAACGCAGCTTATGACAGATGGTGGGAAGCCAGGAAAATCTGGGGAGCATTGGTCAATGATAGTCGATCATTTGGAATGGAAACTATGAGTTTGTTAACCTTGAGAGATACGGATGCCAATGTGGATGCAGCCCTGCTCAGCAAAACGCAAAACCGTATCATAAAAAGACACCTTGCCTTCATCAATGCTTTGAGACTGGCATTACGGGACGATAATGATTGGGAACAAATTAAATCGTTATTGGAAAGTGAAGAATACGAAGAGATGTTGAAAAAGGAAAACAAGGTGACTTACCTTAATTTCAGACAAGGTATGGATATCAATCATGCCCGGGATTTGAAGTTTATCGATGACTTCCGTCATATGGAAATGGTGCAGTTGCTCAAGAAATTCTATGATCATCAAGGAAAATGTGAGCGCATTAAAAAGACCGTTTTCCCTTATTATTACACCTACTTTACAGGCATGTTTTTGTGGTTATTCATCATATTACTGCCTTTTGCCTTAGTTGGCCCAATGATGATGAGTGCCATTCCTTTGAGCATAGCCATTTCATTTTCATTTTATATCCTTGATAAGTCTGGAAATGTCACAGAAGATCCCTTTGAAAATCGTGCCAGTGACACCCCGCTATCCGCCATATGCAGAACCATAGAAATTGATATGCTGCGACAATTGGGAAAAGAAGATGTGCCAGAACCGGTTCTTCCTGAGCAAACTTCTAGTGGTGTGAAATTCCTGCGTTAGTTTTGATGTTGATCAGAATTAGTTTGATTAGACTACAGCCCATTTTTCATTATTTCTTGCACAATAGGAGGGGCAGGTGGTTGGTCGTCTGTAATTGTGATGGCTTTACCAATTAATTCATGAATATGACTGGTTTCTTTTTTATTTGAATAGTAGCTCAGAATTCTGTCTCCACGATTGACTCGATCCCCTGTTTTTCTATGAAATACTATACCAGCGCCATGATCAATTTGGTCTTCTTTTTTTAATCTTCCAGCTCCAAGTAGCCTTGCAGCCGTTCCAATTTGTTCAGCATGAATGGAACATATATATCCATTTTGAGACGCTTCAAAGAAGCATTTAATGTCTGATTTGTGCAACAAATTCGGCTGACTACACACATCAACCTGTGTTCCTTGAGAAGTAAGCCATTCCCGCATTTTTTCCAGCGCAGTACCTGACTCAATGGAATGATTCACCATTTCCATAAGTTCATTCTGAGAAGCATTGGGCATAGCTATACTGAGCATTTCCATGGAAATGGATTTACACAATTCGGTTAGTCGTACTTCGCCATTTCCTTTAAGCACTTCTATTGCCTCTATGACTTCAAGCACATTTCCAACGGCATGTCCCAGTGGTTCATTCATATCTGAAAGAACAGCACATGTTGGAATGCGGAATTGAGCACCAATGTCCAACATCAATTTCGCAAGCTCTTTGGCTTCTTCGAATGAAGGTAGAAAAGAACCCAGGCCAAATTTGACATCCAGCACGATACCGTCAGCACCCGTCGCAATTTTTTTACTCATGATACTGCTTGCAATGAGTGCTTTATTCTCAACTGTTCCAGTTACGTCCCTTAATGCATACAATTTTTTATCAGCCGGCACCAGGTTATTGGTTTGAGATCCGATAGCCAATCCTATTTCATTGACCTGATTTATCCACTCAACATCGGTAAGGCTTACATTCATTCCAGGTAAACTTTCCAATTTATCAATGGTTCCTCCTGTATGTCCCAGACCACGGCCAGCTAGCTTTGGAAATTTCACACCACAACTGGAAACAATTGGGCCAACAATCAAAGAGGTTTTATCACCAACCCCTCCAGTGCTGTGTTTGTCAATTTTAATACCCTTTATTCCTGATAAATCCAATCGATCTCCAGAACTGACCATGGCTTCAGTTAGGTGGTAAGACTCTTGACTATTCATTCCTTGAAAACAAACGGCCATCAACCATGCTGACGCTTGATAATCAGGAATAGTGTCATTGGTGTACGCATGGACAAACCACTGAATTTCCGATTTACTCAGTTCATTTCCCAACTTCTTTTTGGTGATTATATCAAGTGCATTCAATGGTTTACCTTCTTTTTTGATTGACTTATGATGGCTTTCATCAATGTAGAAAATTGTTGTTCCATGGATTTTGTCACGCGAATAACATTTTCATGCGTCAATTGGTTGGTTTCAATTCCTGCCGCCATATTTGAAATGCAGGAAATTCCTATGACTTCCATAGAAAGGGACTTGGCGTAAATCACTTCTGCCGTGGTTGACATGCCAATGGCGTCAGCCCCCATAAATTTCATCATGTTGATCTCAGAAGGGGTTTCATATGCAGGGCCCGGTGAATGACAATATACGCCAGCATGAAGCTTAATATCCATTTCATCAACCAATTGTAACAACTGTTGATTCCATAGTTTGGAATACGGTTTGTGCAGGTCAGTAAAAAAGGCTCCAGGATTCGCAATTTCGGCGCCAACATTCGGATTTTTTCCCAATGTATGAATGTGATCCGTAATTAACATAAAATCTCCGGGTGAAAATGTTGTATTTATAGCTCCGGCTGCATTGGTTATCATCAGCTTGGGAATAGCGAGTGCTCCAAATATAGAAATGGGCAAGAGCAACAAGGACATATCCAGTCCTTCATACCAATGAAAACGTCCACATTGCACTAATACGTGGATGCCGTCAATTTCTCCTGCAATGAAGTAGTTATTGTGACCATGTACGCTTGATTGAGGTAGTCCTTCTATCGTTTCAAAATCAATGTGTATACTGTGCTCAAACCAAGTATTTACCGGTGTCAGCCCCGAACCAAGAACCACGCCGATGTCAAATTTCCCGATACCAGATAGTTGTTTTATCTGCTGAGCAGCGCGAAGTGCAATCGTTGAGTGTTCGTTATTCATTGTTTTCTGATAATTGATAGATTCCTGGAATATTCCTGCCAAATCCATCATAATCCATTCCATATCCAATAACAAACGAGTTTTCTATTTCAAAACCAACAAATTTCGGTTTCAAATCATGTCTTAATGCTTTAGGTTTTAATAAAAGTGTTGCGATTTCAATACTTGCAGGATGTTTCTGTTCAAGTTCACGAATGAGTTTGGAAAGGGTATTTCCGGTATCAATAATATCTTCAAGAAGAATAATGTGCTTGTCTTTAATGGTTTCCTCGAGTCCCAAGATAATTTGATTTGAACCAGTGCTATTCATTGACTCATAAGATTTTATTCTCATAAAGGTTATCTGGGACGGAATTGTAAGGTGCTTCATTAATTCTCCGGCAAACATGAATACACCATTCAGTATACCAATAAATAATGGAGATTTGTTTTGATAGTCATGGTCAATTTCATTGGCCAACTGTCTGATTCTACCTGTAATTTTTTTTGGAGGTATAATCATTTCAAAGGATCTCTTATGAAGGTTGATCCTGTTATTCGTGAGCTTATCCATTTAGAGCATTGTTTTTGGCCACAAACTCACCAAGCACAAAATGCTTTCGGCAAACCGGAACATAACTTTCATTTCCCCCGATAATTACTTGATCTCCCTCATAAACAGGTTTGTTATTGACGATTCTCATGTTCATGGTTGCTTTTCTACCACAATGACAAATGGTTCTGATTTCTTCAATGGTATCTGCAATGGCCATCAGGCATTGAGAGCCGGCAAAAGGTTCACCTCGGTAATCGCTGCGAAGACCATAACAAATGACAGGAATGTTCAATTCATCAACAATCTTGCTTAATTGCCACACCTGTTTTTTAGTAAGAAATTGTGCTTCATCTACCAGGATGCAAGAGGGGTGTTCAATTTGGTCCATCAACCTAGAGATATCTGTATTCTCTTCCAGGCTCGTAGCTTTCATATTCAACCCTGTTCTTGATGAAACAGTATCTATACCTGATCTGCTGTCCAACTTAGATGTGAATATGCAGACTTTGTGACCTTTCTCTTCATAATTGAATGCCACTTTGATTAGGTCAAGGGTCTTACCCGCTGCCATGGAGGAATAGCGAAAGAATAATTTGGCCATCACACAAATATCATTGGTCTATGTTAATCGAATTTTTACTCTTTTCAAAATGATAGACGTGAATTTAAAATGATGATGAAATTTCCGATTGATATGAATTTTCCTAATCTTGACAGTACAAACGGACAATTATGATCATACACGATTTTAATCAAAAGCCGAGTATCATGAGCCATTTTTTGGCAGAACTCAGGGATAAGGATGTTCAAAAAGATGCCATGCGTTTCAGGCGTAACCTGGAGCGAATTGCAGAAATCATGGCTTATGAGATGAGTTTACAAATGAGTTATGTTAGCCGAAACGTTCAAACACCGCTAGGCATGGCTGACATGCAGTTCATTTCCGAAAGCATTGTGATAGCCACCATTTTGCGCGCAGGATTGCCGTTTCACCAAGGGTTTTTAAATTATTTTGACAAGGCTGAAAACGCTTTTGTATCAGCATATCGTGAATATTCGGATAGTACTGATTTTGAGGTACATGTTGATTACATTGCCACTCCGGATCTAACGGGTAAAACGTTGATTTTATGTGATCCTATGCTTGCCACTGGTCAATCATTGAGATTGGCCTATCAAGCTTTATTGGGCTACGGCACGGCATTAAATATTCACATTGCAGGTGTGGTTGCCAGTCCACAATGCATGACTTATATACAAGAACATTTTCCGGAAAACACTCATGTGTGGGTGGCGGCTATTGATAAAGAGCTTTCATCAAAATCATACATCGTTCCAGGTTTAGGTGATGCTGGGGATTTGGCGTACGGAGAAAAACTCAGGATGAATAAATGAGTGATTTCGTTTGAAGAAGGAATGAATGGTATTCCTTTTGAACTGTGGTGTTTAGAGAATAAAAGGATAGGGTAAAAGGTCTCCCAATTTAACATGCACCATCTGTTGTTTGTTATTCATAACTACCCAACAATCTCCTTTTTCAGGTGGTTGTGCAAACTCTTGAATGACTTGCCTGCATGCACCGCAAGGTGAGGCAATGTATTCCGGGTCAACCGCAATGGCAATGGCTTGAATTCTCATTTCAGGGCCTTCTGATTTAATGGCTGCGGCTATGGCATTTCTCTCTGCACACATACTAAGTCCGTACGATGCATTTTCAACATTACATCCCAAATAAATCTTGTTGGCAGCCGACAAAACAGCGGATCCAACTTGAAATTTGGAATAGGGTGCATATGCTTTCGATCGAATAGCAATGGCCTGTTGTAAAAAGGATTCTAGTTCTTTTTTCATAATTTCTTTGTTAAACGCATCTAGCTAGGATTTTGTTGCATTTGTAATAGGGGTATGATTCATGGGATGATGGTGTAAATTGGTCCTTCAATACAATAATCAGCAGCGTAAGTGACTATATGATAGTGATATATATTGCGGCATATAAATACGTGATTTACATACATTACGTTGGGTTTATGAGATGAACACTACCAAGAATAGCTGATAATATCGGAAGTCAACAATGCTATTTTTTCTTGAATATATAAATAATGAAAAGCTTAAGATTGATATTGGACGGTATAATTTATTTCAGATAAGAAATGGAATTTTAATTTTATCCTAAATCCCTAAAAAATGATGAAAAGAGGAATTCCCAGTTGGTTGATTTATTTGCCATTGGTTGTTATTCCCTTTGTATATGTCAATACCCTTGTTGATCCTGGGCAAATGCCGCAATTGGCATTTTTATTTGCATATATGCTCATACTTTTATCAGGGGTACTGATAAAAACATGGCGCAAAAGTGATGCTGATTTAGTATGGAGTAGGGCATTTACATACCTCAGCATATTTTTAGGTATTTCAGCAGTTCAGGTGTTTTCCGTTCCATTGGTTGCAGAAGGTATGCTGACTTGGTTAAAAATGTTTGCCTTCTTTTTATTGATGTTCTTGATCAAACAATACAGCCAGAAAGGCAATGTACTTTACGATGTGTCAAGGATGCTCACGTTGACGACTTTTTTACTTTTTGTCATTTTGTTTTGGCAAATGAGTTTATTCAATGTGCTGGAATATGATCATCAGGCCAGTTATCGACTCAACGCAACACTGGGCCATAGGAACCTACTGAGCCAATACGTACTATTGCTCTTGCCATTTAATTTTTTTGTTCGAAACGACAAAGTAATCTGGATACGCTGGTTGTCCCGTATTCAGCTATTAATAGGGTTGGTATTGTTGCTAATATTGTTTTCAAGGGCCGTATGGGTGGCTTTTTTGGTATCCGTCATGGGGACTTTTGTCATGTCGCGTCTGTCCGGACACCAACCGGAAGACATTAAAATTACCATTCGAAAATGGATGCCCATGTTGCTCTTGTCCGTTGGATTGATAATGGTGATTGCATTTGGCCACCCCACCGTTAGAAACGTATTATTTACCCAATCTGTAACTACAGTAAACACTGGATATGGCACTGCCAAGGACAGACTGATATTGTGGGAGAAAACCTGGCATATGTTTCAAGAGCACCCATGGAATGGGGTAGGGCCTGGTCATTGGAAAATTCATTTTTTAAAATCTGGAGTGAAAGGGACATTAGGAGAAGATGGAAAGACATTTTACCAACGTCCGCACAATGACTTTTTATGGATACTTGCTGAAAATGGCATTTTTGTATTCCTGCTTTATGCCATGTTCTGGTTGATTTTGATGGTTGCTGTGTGGAACAAATTGACCAGTGATAAGCAAGAGCAACAGCAGCTGGGGCTTTTTGCCACATTCTTTTTATTGAGTTTTGGATGTATATCCATATTTAGTTTTCCCATTGAAAGAATTCCTCACATGACCTTATTTGCACTGGTAAGTGCGTTGGTCATGGACAGCAAGATTGTCACAAACTTCCGCTGGGGTAAGCGAATTCTTTTTTTGGGGTTGGCCGTTATTTCTTCATTGGGACTATTGTTTTTGGTGGTGAGAATGCACTCAGATGCGAATTTAAGAATGGCATTGCAAGCCAAAGCAAACAAGCAGTGGGAACAATTGGCTTCTTATGCTTCTGAAGCAAATAACCAGTGGTACACTATTGATCCAACTTCAACTCCTTGTGCCTGGTACGTTGGGTTAGCGCATTATTTTACCAATGATATTGACAAAGCTTTTACGTCTTTTAAAGAAGCTTATGCCGTCAATCCGTTTCACATTCACGTATTGAATAATCTGGCCACCTGCTACAATCAAATGGATTCCGCTAATGTGGCAATTGGGCTATATCAGGAAGCCCTTAGAATCAATCCGGTATTTTCGGATGCCAGATACAACCAAGCCATATTGCAATTTCAACAAGAACAAATTCTACAAGCGGATAGCAATATGCGCTATCTCATTCAAAATGAATTATTTGAATCCCACATGCAGCCATTAATAGATGCATTGGCGGATTACCAAATACGAGAATTGGCTCAATCCATTGAAAACCCAATAGAATTAGAAGTGTTGAGCAGGTTATTGAATGATCCAACATGGATGAAAGATCTGTATTTTAAGGCTGTTGATAATGGTCTACCATTTGAGCGACAGCTCATGTTGGACGTGAGTTATATAATTGAAAAAGATAACCTTACGTTGTGAATAACTTCGATATTGCCCCATGATTAAGTGATCTTTTTTAGCTATATTCGTATAACCGCCGGAATAACGTTAATTAGAAATGCTAAATCTTACCCTATGAAACATTTTACTCGTTTAATTCTTTTGTGTGTGTTTGCGAGCAGCTTTAGTGCATTAAATGCTCAGCAATATCAACTTCAACCTGGAGTTTCAGGTGGTGAAGGTTCATTTTCGCAGGCTTCGCCTGTGATACAATCCATTGTTCCCGCAAATGTGAACAGGGGACAAACCATCGCCTTGACGATTACAGGCCAAGAAACTCATTTTAATCAAGCAACTGCAGCTACTTCCATGTGGTTGGAGCAAGCGTCAACGTCGACCATTCTTACTCCGGCTATTTTAGATTTTGACTCCGATGTTCAGATGACAGCAACGTTCCAGTTTTTTGCAGGTGAGCAAACAGGACTTTATTCTGTATTTGCGCAGAATTCCATTGATGGAACCATTGAAATGAATGACGGTTTTTATTTGAACAGTTATCCATTGGGCATCAAAACGGAAGATAATCCTTATGGTATAGCAATTTATCCAAACCCTGTGGTTGATCAATTGCAAATTTCGTTTGACGTGACTTCACCGGAACGAATCAGCATTCGACTGTATAATGTGGATGGTAAATTGATTACCGTTCTGAACGAAAGTGATTCCTATCAGGGAGCATATTTGCACATAGTTGATGTTTCAGGTTTACCAATTGAAGACGGAGCATTTGTAGTGCAATGTCAAATTGGTTCTGAAGTTATTTCCAAACAAATCATCAAGGCAACCAAGTAATTCAATGCTGAGAAGACGGCTTGGATGTTGACTTTTTGAATACCAAGTAGGAATAAACAATAGGAATGATAACCATGGTTCCAATCATGCTGAAAAGTATGATTGAGTGCCATGGTTTTTCATTGATAAGTAAAGTGGAAAGTACAATGATGATTCCTCCAACAATCCACAATTTTCCAGCCATTCGATGTGTTGCGTTCCATGTTTCATCGTTTTCCAATGTCCATGGTGTGCGAATACCAATGAAATAATTTGGCCGTATGGATTGAAAGTAATTGCCTAAGCCCACAAACAACAAGCCCATTAATACATTGATGAAATGTACACTTGATTCACCTTGCATACCATCATGCATGATAAAAATGGCCAACGCAGACATAAAAAGCAGTAACATCAGGTGAAATTGACGGTATTTGGTGCCCATGTACTGAAGTTTCTTTTTAGGATCAATTTTCGGTATAACCAGCATGAGTATGTACACAAACAAGGGTAGGGCGCAAGGCAACAACCAAAGATTCTCCTTGCTGCCCCAGCGATCAATTTCTCCGTTTATATTGTAATGCATAGGCATTTGATCCGGCATACTTTCGTATTGAAAGAACAAGTAGATATAAGGTGCCAAAATGAGTATCCATAAACTGATGGATTGGATCAATGTATTTTTCATTGCGATTTGTTTTTAAGGGTAAATATCCATTGGAGCAAATCATCCATTACCGTTGTATTTAAGGAATAGTGGATGAATTGTCCTTTTTTTTCTGAGGCCACCAAGTCTGCTCTTTTAAGAATGTCAAGGTGGTGTGAAATGCTAGGTTTAGAAATGTTGAAATGGTCAGCGATTTCTCCGGCAGTCAAACTATGATCTTTGAGAAGTTTGAGAATTTCTCGTCGTGTTTCATCATTGAGTGCTTTAAATAAATCGTTCATTTCATTTATATATTTAGACAAATATCTAAATACTTTATGAAATATCCAAATACATATAATTGGGGTAGGGCTAAGAAATTACCCACTCACGCGCTGCGCCTGCGTTTTCCGGCTTTCGAACTCGTGCATTATTGTGATCAGGGATGTCGTCAATGCAATGACGAATGTCTAAATTGATACGTCCCCACAAGTAATAACTGTGTTCAACCAATCCTTTTACGGATGGTGTACAATCAATTTGATGGATCTTTTTGTGCATTTCTCCAGGAATAGCATTTCCTATTTGCCCAAGCCTATCGATATGTCCTTTGGTGGTATCTGAAATGAGCATACCCAAATCCTGTTTGTTGTAATAAACTTGCACGTTCCTGCACATTTCCGGCAATCGGTGCATAGGTTTATTCTTTTCAAATACGGTGCTGTCCACATCTGGGGCAAACATAAATATGTGGTCAAACAATCGTGGAAGTGCAGGTCCGTGTGCATGTTCAATCAATTTACCAAGGGCGTTTTGCAAGACGTAGTTCCCCATTGAATGACAAGCCAGGTGAATTTGTTTTTTACACAATTGATCTTTGTTTTGTTTTTCCAATTTCCAGATTTCCGTCAGGTAATCTTTGAGCTTGAGCATGGCTCGACCTACGGCTTCCCCTGAATTTCTGGCGTCTCCTCTGTCTGATCGATAAGCAGCATACGGCATCATGCTTCCATTGGAAGGCCAGCTAAATAAAATGATGCGTATGTTTTCATTATTTCCATCTTTTTTACTGTTCAACATGTATTCCAATGCCAGAGCCGCACCGGCAGATTCAAACCAATCTACATTGTATCCGTGAATGTAAATCATGACATCAGAAACCGACATGACTTGCTTTTTAAGGTCGTTAAAGAAGCGATAAGAGGCATTCTTTTGTTGTGGAATGAAATCCGTAGCATCAGGTGTATTGTCCTGGTAGGCACGGATGTCAGCATCTTTGACCAATTTTGTAAAGTATCCAGATAGGCCTTCTCCATCACCCACATCACCATGGATAGTCTTTGTGAGAAAAGCATCTATTTTGGACTTGTCGGCATTTATAGAAAGCTTACCAAATCTCAGGTTGGTACTTCCGTTACTGCTAAATTTTTTGCCATATTTTTTAGGATTCCATTGGTTTTTCCCTTGATGGTTTCGATTGGTAGCAAAGAACAATTCTATTTTCATATCAGTGCAAAAAAAAAGCCACAACAATTTTGTGGCTACTTGAATTAAGGAATTCAAAATACAAAATTAATGGTGAATAAAAAAGGTAAACTTTGTTGTCATAGCCAATAATTTTGACCGACATTTGGTTGTTCTAAAATCCAATATGTCGTTAACCATACAATATCTTGATCGTCAATCTAATCTGGAAGTATCCTACCACAGGATTGACTCTCCTACAGGAGTCATCTATTTTGGTATGGCTGGCAAGCTGTTGGTATACATGAACTTTCAGCCGCCTAAAGAAGACATCCAGCCCATAAAGGATAAATTCGGAATGGCTGTTCGTGATCAAATGGCTGCTTATTTTCAAGGTGAACTCAAACAATTTGATTTGGTTGTGGGTATATCGGGAACTCGTTTTGATCAGCAGGTATTAACTTATGTCAGTGAAATTCCTTTTGGCGAAACGTGCAGTTACAAGGATATCGCTATGAAATTTGAAGATCCTAAATTATCAAGGGCTGTGGGCAGCGCCAATGGTCGAAATAAAATTCTAATGGTCATTCCTTGTCATCGGGTCATTGGTGGAAATGGAGATTTAACAGGGTATGCAGGTGGTTTGGCTAACAAGAAGTGGTTGCTTTCCTTTGAAAAAAATACCGTATCAAATCAATTGAGCATATTTTAGTCATTTCTCATTTCTTGCTTTACCATTTTCATTTATTGCTTTATTTTGCCTCGTGCTTAACAACATCTTCCATAAAGTACTAGGAGTTGCATTGGTAACATTCATGTTATCGTGCAACAACGATACCTCGGATTATCAATCTCCGTCGCTTGCGCTGCTTGGAGATGTGGTGGTTACGTTGTCTTTGAACACACCTTATGAAGAACCAGGTTACGTTGCATTGGATGATATTGATGGTAATATTACGGATCAAGTATGGACGGAAACGGAATTGAATACAGATGTAGCTGAAAAGTATCGCATATTATACAATGTGAAAGACGCAGCAGGGAATTGGGCGGTAAGTGCCATACGAACCATCATTGTGCAGAATGATGCAAAAGCACTGGCCAATAGTTATTCTGGACAATATTCGAGTAATAATGGCGAAACTGGTAATTATCAAATGACCCTTAGGGTTTCGCCAACGGAAAACAATGTCATACGATTTTCTTCATTTGGCGATTCTCCGGTGCCTCAACGTGTAGATGTGGTTGGTACCGTCGTTGAAGACAGTATCATTGTTGATTTACAGTATATCGATGGATATTGGTATATGGGTAATGGTGTCATTACCGATGAAACCATCAATTTTCAATCGTTCACAGGTATTGACAAAAACCAGCTTGTTGAATGCCAGGTAGAGTATACACCTCTACCGGAATAACATCTACTGAACAGCAGCTGATTCAAATTCAAACAATTCCAATTCAAATTCTCGAATAGCAGCAATCAAATGATCAAAGATGTCACTTTGAATGTTTTCATAGGCTGACCATGCCACCGTATTTGTAAAACAATAGATTTCCAGCGGAAGCCCTTGAGAAGATGGCGACAGCTGACGTGCCATCAAGGTCATGGATTGATGAATGCCCGAATGTTGCTTTAAATATTCTTCCACATAAACCCGAAAAATCCCAAGATTGGTCAGGTTTCGTCCGTTGCTGGCTAGACTCTTATCTACTTTTTTACCTTCATTAAATTCACGGATTTCTGCTTGCTTCTCTTCAATGTAGGATTGAATGAGGTCAAGTTTTTTCAGTTTTTCCAGCAATTGATCATCACAAAATCGCACACTGTTTTGTCGAATCAACAAACTACGTTTGATTCTTCTGCCGCCTTTTTCCTGCATTCCTCGCCAGTTGACAAAACTTTCACTAATGAAAGCATAAGTAGGAACCGTTGAAATGGTTTGATCAAAGTTTCTCACCTTCACGGTGTTTAACGTAATGTTCATTACATCACCATCCGTATCAAATTTTTTCATGGTGATCCAATCACCTTCACGAACCATATCATTCGCAGAAATTTGAATACTAGCCACAAATCCTAAAATCGTGTCCTTGAAAATCAACAATATAATGGCGGTCATTGCTCCAAAAGCACTCAGGAAGTAGAGTGGAGAGCGATTAAGCAATAAGGACAGAATTAATATTCCCGAAATGATATAGGTGATGATTTTAGCCAACTGAAAATACCCTTCAATTGGTTTTCCTTTTAAGCCCGGAGCGTTTTTGAAAATACTGACCATGGCATTGAGAAGCGACACCAAAAACATGGTTATGATCAATACAAATCCAACATCTACCACTTTTAACAGTGGATCGATCATAGAAGGATAGTCTTTAAAAACAACAGGAGTTGCCCAAAATATTAACGATGCCGGCACAAGGTGGGAGAGGTGATCAAATACTTTTTTCTCAACCAAAACATCATCCCATTTGGCCTTGGATTTGGCGGAGTATAATTTCAATGTTCGCAATAAAGCTTTTTTGGTAAACCAGTCAATGACGATACCAAGAAGCGATACGGAAATGACCAATAAAGCTGTCCAAAGGATTTTGCCATCATCGGCATCTATACCAAAACCTGCTAACCACTGCAGAAATTGCTCTTCCATAAAGATGATTTGGGATTCAAAGTTATGTAAATCCCGCAATCGAGATACGTTGAAAACTATAATTCATTTTCAAATTGGATTTTGGGTAAAAATCACATCTTTGCATTCCTTAAATATTCAACATGCAAAAGAATTACAACGCTTCCCGTTGGTTTATTTTTTTTACGGTCTTGGTCGACATCATAGGTCTTGGGGTAATCATTCCTGTAATTCCTGAATTGTTGTCCAATATGTTGAATGTTCCTGAAAACGAAGCCTCTATTTATGGAGGTTTCTTGATCTTTTCTTTTGCCATTACACAATTTGTGTTTTCTCCTCTTTTAGGAATGATCAGCGATAAGTTTGGTCGACGCCCTGTATTGTTATTTTCATTACTTGGATTAGGGATAGACTATTACATTCATGCCATATCACCTACCATCTTTTGGTTGTTTCTCAGTAGGATTTTTGCAGGAATAACAGGGGCGAGCATTACCGTAGCAACAGCCTATATGGCGGATGTCAGCACACCAGAAAACAAAGCGCAAAATTTTGGATTGATTGGTGCGGCATTTGGTCTTGGATTTTTTGTGGGACCGCTAATTGGAGGGTATTGCAGTCAATGGGGTGTGACCGTTCCTTTTTATGTGGCGTGTGCCTTAACGCTCATGAATTTTGTTTACGGATTGTTTGTGGTACCGGAATCATTAGCCAAAGAAAAGCGCAAAGAAATTGATTGGAAACGGGTCAATCCTTTTGGCTCCTTGAAATATTTAAAAAGCCAGGAAATGATATTTGGCTTGATTGCAGCATTCTTCATTGTTTACATAGCCAGTCATTCCTTGCAATCTACCTGGTCTTATTTTACCATGCATAAGTTCCATTGGAATGCTGAAATGGTGGGATACTCGCTGGCAGTGGTAGGTATAACTGTTGTGATTGTGCAAGCCGCATTGGTCAAACACGTTGTCAATCGGTTTGGTGAAACCAAGACTGTTATTGGAGGATTTTTCTTGTGGTTTTTTGGCATGGTGTTGTTTTCCATTGTTTGGGATCAATGGTTATTGATGTTGAGCCTTGTGCCTTATTGTTTGGGCGGTGTGGCCAGTCCAACCATTCAAAGTATAATTTCTAATCAAGTACCTGAAAATGAACAAGGTGCCTTACAAGGAGGACTAACGAGCATTATTAGCATCTCTTCCATTCTAGGCCCGTTGATCATGACAGGAATATTTTATGGATTTACAGGAGACGATTTAGGCATTTATTTTCCCGGCGCACCCTTTGTCATGAGCGCCTTGTTGATTGCTGTAGCCATTTGGCTGGTGGTCATTTCTCTACGAAAGTTGAACAAGAACCCGGATGCTGTTTTGAGGAATTAAGCTTTCAGGCAATTCCGTATCTTGCATTTATGAATTTCCACACCAGAAAATGGGTCAAACCGGAAGACCTCAATCCCAATGAATCACTGTTTGGTGGACGATTGCTGCAATGGATAGATGAAGAAGCAGCTTTGTATACCATCAATCAATTTGAAAACAAAAAAGTAGTCACCAAATTCATATCGGAGATCAACTTTATCAGTTCGGCAGTGCAGGGAGACATCATTGAGATTGGTATAGAACCTACAGCATTTGGCAAAACTTCCATTACACTGAGATGTGTGGTGAGAAATAAAATGACGTGGCAAGAAATCATTACCATTGAAAAGATAGTCATGGTAAATCTTGGAAATGACGGAAAACCAACCCCACATGGCAAAACAGCGGTAGAATTCACACGAGACCGTTTGGAAAATTAACATTTATGGATTGGCTGATCTCATCCTTGTTTTGGCAATTGGTAGCATTCATGCTGCTGATCATAGGAGGGGTGATTCATTTTTATTTTGATGTTTTGCAACCCTATTTAATGGCTACTCAAAAAAAGGAACTGAGGACCGTTAGTTTTTTGGGATTACATTCCTTTTTTGCTTCTGGTATGGTGTTGATTGGAATCATCAATTTATACCTAACCTTGTTTCAACCATTGATCTTGCAAGACCTGGTCTATGTATTGCTGTTGTTGGTGTGGAGTGTGGTGTGGGCTTCAGGCGCCTTTTTATTCATGGACATGAAAATGCCGAAAATAACCATGATTGCTTCCACAGTCATTTTCGGTCTTTCCATACTATTTTAGCTATTTGGGGCGTTTGCCGCAAACGGATCAGCTTTGTATTTGTCTGGAACACGGCCTTCAAGGCTATTCAAAAAAGCCATGATGTTTTGAACTTCACTTTCAGAAAGCTCAATGTCCAATTGAATTTTCGCCATGGTCTTTACAACTTTTTCAAGATTCTTCTCACTACCATTGTGGTAATAGGGTCCTGTAAGTGTAATGTTGCGCAATGATGGAACTTTGAAGAAATATTTGTCATAGTCCTTGCCTGTGACGGCAAACCTTCCCTCATCAATAGTTTCTCCATCTACGTGATTCCAATAATCATCGTGTACTCCGAACTTTTGAAGTTGAACTCCACCCAATACATTTCCTGAATGGCAAGTAGTGCAGCCAACAGAAATAAACGAAGTCAATCCCTTTTTTTCCTGAAGGCTCAAAGCTGATTTGTTTCCCGCAAGGTATTCATCGAATCTTGAAGGAGTGATTAATTCACGCTCAAAAACCCCTATGGCCAATTTTAAATTGTCATAAGAAATAGGGGAGGGATCGTTAGGAAACGCATTGGAAAAAAGAGTTTGGTATTCCTCAATGCCCTTTAAACGATTCACAACAAACTCCTCTGAAGGCATGGCCATTTCAACAGGATTTAAGATGGGCATACCCGCCTGTTCTTCCACATCTGTGGCTCGTCCATCCCAAAATTGAGATGCATGCAAAGCTGCATTTAACACAGTGGGTGAGTTGCGATCTCCATTCTCGCCCTTATCTCCGGGAGAAGTTGGCAAATTATCAACTCCCCCTTTGGACAAATCATGACAGCTATTGCAACTGATATTTCCATCCAACGAAAGACGCTTGTCAAAATACAATTGCTGACCTAATCGTATTTTTTCCTTGGTTGAAGGATTCGCAGCATTTGTGGCAACATTCGGTAAGGTGCCAAACAATTCAAGTTTATCCGCCAGGGAAAGATCATATCGATGGTTTTCCTTGTCTTCCATGCTTTGTTCTGCGCTAGAATCGGATTCACCTCCACAGGCAATAAGCAAGATTGAGAATGAGAAGAGTAAAATATGTGATAAATGTTTCATGGTGTGATAGACGTTTGAGGAATGCTAATAAAGATACAAATGATTCTTATTCAGAGTAATCGTTGCGTTCATCTACGTTTTCAGACAAATATTCAACGAATTCATATTGATTTCCATCGGCATCTGCAAAATAATCACGGATGCGATACCTCTGCACTTGTTTTGGGTAATCACGCTTGAAACCATTTTCTTCCATGCGTTTTGCCAATGCTTCCACATCGTTCACCACAAAACCAACATGGTTGATGCCCGGAGTTGAGTACTTATCAATTTCAGATGTTTTCAATGGTCTTTCAGTCATGGCAATATAGGTGTCGTCATTCCCGAAATGCAGCCATTTAACACCATCCACAGCACCTCCACCTCGCACATCGAAATCGGGAAAAGCTGTTTTAAAGAATTGAATAGCGTTGTCTAAGTTGGAAACATTCATATTAAAATGTTCCATGTAGTTGATTGAATTTTTCATGCTTTTGATTTTTAGATTTCCATCCAAATATCAGGTGCATCAATTGATAAATCAAATCAATATAATCTATGCTAGTATAAGGTTTATCTATATTCAACCTTCTCTACCACACGAACTTTTTTCTGGTTGACGAATTTGGTGGTTTTCGTATAGCCCGGTTCTCTGTAGTACTCCCATCGTTCACTACTGATGATATGCCCCTTTTTTGCCTGAATACTTTTTTGTGGCGTGCCATCTGAATTATAAGTGAGCGTGGTCATTGATTTATCCGGATTATAGAAAATGGTCGTCTTTTTCACATCGTTTTCAAATATCTCTTCCTTGAGCAGATTTTTCTTACCGTCCGCCAATCGCTCATAGGTGGTATTTTTGTCATTGTCGTATTCAAAGTGACGCACCTGAACGGTGTTTAGGTATTCACTTTGCCAATCGAAGGTCACCAGTCGATTATTGTCATCATATACATATTTGGTTTCACCCTCCCAGTTCTTTGTATGGATAAGGTTGTTGTTGGCATCATACGTATGTTCAACATGCGTCACAAACACATTGCCTTTCAATTGTTCCCTTCTCAATAAATTACCTTTTTGATCGTGAACTTCACGCCAGACCTTTTTTTGCAAGGTGTCCAATCTGCACGGCAATACTTTGCCAAAAACGAAATTGGCATTTTGGTAGACGGTTGGTCTCTTTTCTTCAATTTCAGTGCCCATACATTTCAGCAAATCCTCATACACTTGCTTGAGTTTGACTTCAAGCGTATCGCTATAGTTTCTTGAAGGAATCATTCGCATTCTATACTTACTTATCAATATGGTATCCCCAATGGTACGATAATAGTCCACATAGATGTAAGGGCTTTTAACCACAAGCTCTTCAATCAACTTACCATTGTTGTCAAATGATTTAAAGGCATAGCTGGAAACCGTTCCTGAATCTAGAATGCGTTGTTCAATGTATTTTACCGGATCATCTTGAGCAAGACTTTGGTTAGATAATCCAACGCAACAAATGATGGCCATGAAAATGCCGGTGATAGGAATTCTGGGATGTTTCTGCATGAACGTGCTGTTAATGTGCCTTTTTTAAGTATTGAGGATATTTCTCCTGAAATCGCTTAAATCTGGGGATGGAAACAGATTGAACATAAGGATTCTCAGGATGATTTTTTTCATAATCCTGATGGTAATCTTCTGCTGCATAAAAGACGTCCAAGGCACTAATTTCGGTAGTGATGGGACCATTAAATACATTCGACTTTGTCAATTCTGCTACATATGCTTCTGCTTTCATTTTTTCTTTTTCATTTTGGTAAAATATAGCAGAACGGTATTGCGGACCCGCATCCGGACCTTGCCGGTTTAAGGTAGTGGGATCATGTGAGCCGAAAAACACTTCCAGCAAAACGTCATAACTGACTACGTCAGCATTGTAATACACTTCTACAGATTCAGCATGCCTTGTTTTACCACTGCTCACTTTGCGGTAGTCTGCATTTTCCTTTGTTCCTCCTGCATATCCTGAAATCACTTCTTCAACACCCGTTACTGATTCAAAAATGGCTTCAACGCACCAAAAACATCCACTGGCGAAATATGCTTTATCAAACCCTTCAAGGTTGGATTGCTTTTGAACAAAAGAAGCTTGATGTGACGCTTGGTTTTCAGGTTGCTTGCATGCAGTTGCAATAACAACCAAGGAAAGCAAAAGACTAAAGTTTTTAATCATGGTATGTATTGATTTGATTCAAAGGTAATCATGTTCGTGAAAGTTAAAAAACAGTAACGCTAAGTTCAGGTTCTTGCTCATCAAATCGTTGGCCATGATTCTGACTAAGTGATTTACTTAGAATGAGGATTTAGTAATTCTCTATTAATCAAGGGGATATCGCCAACTATTTTTGGAAGATAACAATTGACTCTCTAATTATGACTAGAATTCTTCATCACAAACTTGCCATGTATAAGGCAGTGAAAAAAGTTTGCACCATCAATTCGGAAGTTTGGAATGACTTCGATTTATTCTCACATGCCATATTTAATTTCGAATGGGAACTGAACGAACTAGCTAAAAAAGACATCAAAATTCAGCTGGCCGGTGAAATGGCAAAGCAAAAAGAATCCCTTCTTGGCATCATCGATAAACTATTGACTATGTGTAAAGTGCACATGCAGATTTTCCCTTACAAAGTGGATAATTTATTGTCAGATTACTGTTTGTCCAGATTTGCGGTTGCGTCCAGTGAACAACAAATTTCTTATTGTTACGAACTCTATCATAAGTTGCACACTTTTGAGATCAAACATGATTTCACTGTCATTCATGACCTGCTAAGTGAATTCAAATCAGCTATTTATAGATACGAGCAACTCATAAAGGATACATTGGAACAAGAAGAAAATAACATTATCAATATCGACGAGGATATTCCAATGGAATATGACAAGATTGATCAAATTTTGACGTGTAATATGGACAAATTCATGTTGTATTTTAAGAAACGTGAACCTTCATTTTATGCGATGTATTTTCAAGCGCGATCCATTGAAAAATACTTTCGAAGAGAAAGCGCCAGAGCTTGATTGCACATTTTCCTACACATTCTGTCCGTAGATAGAATTTTCTAAATCCATATCAATCAAGCAGATTAATTCGCATCTTGCGTCTTTATCATAAAGACCACAAAAAGATGCGAATTTTTATTTCTGGGTCTACAGGAATGATTGGAAAATCATTGTTGTTAACCAGCCTTCAAAGAGACGATATTTCTGAGGTAGTCACCTTGGTGCGGAGCCCTTCCGGAGTTGAACACGAGAAATTGAAGGAAATTGTTCATGCAGATTACACAAATATCTCTGACCATCGCGACTTACTTACCCAAATAGATGCAGCTTTTTATTGCATGGGGATCTCAGCTGCCGGGCTAAATGAAGAACAATACAAACACATTACCTATAACCTTACGTTGTCCATTGCTCAGGAATTACATAGTTTAAATCCAAACATTCGCATATGTTATGTTTCAGGAACCGGAACGGACTCCAGTGAAAACGGCAGAGTAATGTGGGCAAGAATTAAGGGCATGACTGAAAATGCCTTGATAAAAATGCATGATCCAAATGGATTTATGTTTCGACCAGGTTATATTCAACCCATGAAAGGTGTCAAGTCCAGAACCTGGTGGTACAATGCCCTATATGCCATTTTTGCACCATTGTACCCATTGTTAAAGCTGTTGATGGGAAAGCAATTGCTCACCAGTGAAGAGCTGAGTCTAGCTTTGTTGAATACAGCGAAATTGGGATATAACAAATCGATTTTGGAAATAGCTGACATTAAATCACAAGCCTTAAAATGAGAAAAGTTTTTAAATGGATTAAAATGATTTTACTAGGATTTGGTATACTCATTCTCTTGATAACACTAACGGTATTCATATTTGTCAATACCAGTCCGCAATTTGGAGGAAAGCCATCTGAAGAGGATAAGATTAACTATAGCAAAACGGGTCATTTTGAAGAAGGTAAATTTGTAAACCTGATTCCGACTAGCATGGATATGGATTTTGCCAAAATCAGATCCATTTTGCGCGATCAGTTGAAAAGTGATCCTACCCGAACACCTTCAGATTTGTTGCCTTCACAACAAGCAACCTATGATCATGTTCCGGATAGTGTGGTGCGAATGACATGGTTTGGGCATTCTGCCATTTTGCTTCAAATAGGAGGAAAAAACATCATGATTGATCCCATGTTTGGCTCAACACCTTCACCTCATCCTTGGTTGGGTGGTTCAAGGTACAAAATGCAAGTCCCTTGGCAGATTGAGCAATTGCCGCACCTGGACGCCATTGTGTTATCCCATGATCACTATGACCACCTGGACTATGGTTCCATATTGAAACTCAAGGATAAAACAGATAAATTTTATGTACCTCTTGGGGTGGATGCTCACTTAAAAAGTTGGGGAATCAACAATGAAGATATCATTGCCGGAGATTGGTGGGATGAATTCAATATGGAAGAGATTACCTTGGTTTGTGCACCCGCCAGACACTTTTCAGGTCGTGGGTTTACGCGAAATCAGACCTTGTGGGCTTCGTGGATCGTAATGCACGGAGACAGTCGTATTTATTTTAGCGGTGATGGAGGATATGGACCGCATTTTAAAGAAATAGGAGAGAAATACGGGCCTTTTGATTTTGCCATGATGGAATGTGGACAATACGATAAGCGATGGGACAACATTCATATGATGCCGGAAGAAACGGCCCAGGCGGCAAAAGATGTAAATGCCAATTGGATGATGCCGATTCATTGGGGTGCGTTCACCTTGGCATTGCACAGCTGGACGGATCCGGCAGATAGAGTAGTGGAAGCTGCCAATCAATTGGGAATTCGCATTTCAACCCCTATGATAGGTGAGACCTTTGTTATCAAGGACAATGACCTGCCAGCTGACAAATGGTGGAAACAGTTGAACTAACTCTTTTTGCCATCAAGGTAGTTGGATAATCTACCCAAAGCACCATCCCAAAACGTCTCATATTCATTGATCCAATCCTGAATGGTTTTTAACGGAGTGGGATCAGCAAAGCAGAATCGCTCTCTTCCTTCTGTATGAATAGCCACTAATCCCGCATCTTCCAATAGCTTGATGTGCTTTGTCACACCTTGTCTGGACATGTCAAATTGTTCAGAAATGGAGGTAATTGGCATTGCGGCACTCGCCACCACCAGGGCGTGAAATATCTCACGCCTGGTAGGGTCCGCAATGGCTTTGAAGATCTTATTCGCCTTTTCTTGCATCATTAAGGAATTAAATATTTTTCAAGTTCGTTTACACAATCTTGCCAACCGTTGCTGTAGTTATTGAAAAAGTTCACGGCGCTTTCACCTGGATATTTGGATATGCCGCTGTGCTCAAGAAATAACCTTGTGCCATCTTCCACTTTTTCAAGCTTCCAGGTTACCGTAGTCTCAACGTCTGTGTTTTGCATAACCCAGGTATAGACAAGGGTATAAGGAGTAGCTTCTTTAACTTCTCCTTTTATTTTGGTTCGATTGTATTCTTCACTTGCGGTAAATGTGTATTGATAACCCACTTCAGCTTTGAAATCGGCTTCAATAAACCAGGAAGAAATTTCTTCAGATTTGGTAATTGCATTCCAGACTGAATCAATGGAATGTTTAAATGTGTGTTCTTTGGTGATGATATCTTTCATTTGTAAATAAATTATAATGCAACTAATAGGTTGCTAAAATAGAAATTATTTTAATACGCAACCAAATTGTAGCATTTAATTTTCATTCATCACCCGTAGGGGAGATATTGGCGGTTTCCACCATCAACATGACAGTTTTAACCGGCGCCTTAGGGAAATGCATGACTCCTCGTGGAATGGTAACTCCTTGATTCGGCAATAAAGTTATGGTTCTATCTTCCAATTCAATGATCAATTTTCCCGACAAGACATAAAAAAACTCATCGTCATGGTCGTGTTTATGCCAATGAAATTCTCCTTCAATAATACCCAGACGCACAACACTATCGTTGACATTGGTTAACGTTTGATTGTACCATTTTTCAGTATTCGCTTCATTCAACTGGTTTACATCAATGAGATCCAAAGGATTGAATTTGACATCCAGATGAATATTATAGTTAGTTGGATCGGTCATATGCTTATTTTTGATTGATTAAATTTATACAATTCATAAGTGATAAAAGTCCTAGATGATGTCAGATGATTATTTGATGGAACGCATTGAACAATTCATGAATACAAAATCCAAAGAATGGTATTCCAAAAAGATGTTTGGTGGAAATTGCATTATGGTGGATGATAAAATGTGTTTTGGTACCTATAAAGGTGGTTTGATGGCAAGGGTGGCCCCTGAATCCATCGATGATTTGCAAAAAAGGTCAGGTGCTTCGCAAATGATTCATGCCGGCAGACCCATGACAGGGTATCTGTTTATTGAAGCTGAAGGCTTTGACATGGATGACGATCTCGAATTTTGGATTGATCAATGTTTGGCGTTTAACCCCAGGGCCAAATCAAGTAAGAAAAAGAATAAAAAATAAGGGTTACCAATACACCCGCTGAATCGCACGAGCACTGGGAAGATGTTGATTGAGTTCGTTTCGAACACTCTCCGTCCATTGATCGTTTAACCACCCATGTTCTGACGGGCCAATGAGGTCTTCAGGTTTTGGCTGTTCGTGCCAGGGTTTTGGTACGCCATCAAAATCTTCACCATATTTTCTTCGATACCATCGCATTCGGGCTAGTTCAAAATCTCCCAGCATATTTCCGTCATCAATTTGAAAGTCGTGAAACGAATTTTGATTCAATGAACGAGAACGTGGTGTTAGTACCACTTGTTGCTCCGTCTCTTCTTCACGTATTCGTAACCCAAAGCCAAAATATTTATCCGTTCTTATTTCGGTCTTGCCTTTAATTCGTTCAACCCGATTGGCCAATTGTTTATGGGCAGTAACATAGTTTTCATTATGCGTAATGGATTCTACGCTTTTTCCTCTGATTTTCCCTTTAAAATCACTCCAGTCTTTTCCTGACCAATAACCACGGTCAGACTCTCTTCGCACAACAGCATTGAGATACATTTTTCCAGAAGTTCGATTTACCACACCCACAATAGCTCTTCCTGGTTTCAATTCATGTAATGTTCTCACTGCACTTTTGTCCAGTGTAAATTTTTTAGGCAGGCTGGGATGCCTGGACAGAATTTCATCTTTAAAGGGACCCGTTGGCCATTTCCCATTGAAATCAACGAAATTTATTGGATTGTCATTCGCATATTCAAATGGACTTGAATTTAGTAGCAGTGGGTCAATTTGGATAAATGCAGCATTGGTCGTTTTTGAGTTGACCAACAAAAGCAAGCATATTACGCGTAAAATGTACTTTTTCATAAAATGATTATTTTCTACCAATAGGTTTCTTCTATTTTTTTACCTGCTTTAAAATGTTTGTTGAGTTCTTTTTCAATTCCCCGAGACCAACGATAGTTCATCCATCCGTGTTTGGATTTTTGAAGTAATTCATCAATCGTAGGTTCTCTGGTGATTTCAGGATATTTTTCGGTACCATCCTCTGCCAAGTAGGGTCTCGATTGAATTTTGCGCCAATTTGCTCGGGCTTGATCGATGTTGCCTATAACATTGTTGTTGGGACTGTCAAAATCCACAAAATCAGCACTGTTCAATGATCTGGAGCGAGGTGTAAATGAAATGTGATTGCAAAATTCCGAATTGTTGTTCCATCTTATGCCAAATCCATAGTACTTTTCAACATTGACTACTCCATTACCCTTGATTTCTTCAACACGTCTGGCTAATTGACGGTGAGCTTGAACGTGATCTTCCATGTGCGTGATGGGCTCTACCTTTACACCTCGTAATTTTGCCTGAAAACCTGTCCATTTCTCTCCTGACCAAAAATTTTCTGGATTAGGCCTACGGTCTACTGGGTTAAGGTATAATTTACCGGTTCGTTTATTGACGACGCCAACGATGGCTTGTCCAGGTTTCATGGCATTTAATGTGGCTCTGGAGTCAACATCCAACTCAAAACTTCTAAGTGGTTTCGGGTGCCTGGCGATAATTTTCTTCCTATAATATCCAAGGGGCCACTTGCCATTTTGATCAATGAAATTTGGAGGAGCATTGAGAGCATAAGCAAATGGAGTGGCTCCTATATGCGCCAAGTCTGTGCTAAGGAACGTTGCGAATAGTTGGTAAGGTAGAATGATTAAGATCACCAAGAGATAAGGCATAAATTGAATTTTGCACAATCTTAAACGAGTTTAAAGCATATCTAATAGGTGAAATACTTATTTATTTAAATAATGAAACAATGGAATAAATCGACAGTCTAGCTTTTAATTCATTTAGGAATCATACCTTTGCGCCTCATTTAACTCCCACCTATTGAAATATTTCGAACAATTGGGATTGTCGTCCCAACTTTCTGATGTGGTTACCAAAATGGGTTTTGAGAAACCTACGCCCGTCCAGGAACAAGCTATTCCACTTTTATTGGCAAATGATCCTACTGATTTTATTGGGCTAGCGCAGACTGGAACAGGAAAGACTGCCGCATTTGGTTTACCGCTTATCGACCTCATCGATTCCAATAATACGGCCACCCAGGCACTTATTATGGCACCAACCAGGGAGTTAGGACAACAAACTGCACAACAACTCACTGAGTTTTCGCGGCAGCACAAAAAGGTTAATGTGGAAGTGGTGTATGGAGGTGCCAATATTTCCACACAAATCAAAGCCTTAAAAAAGCCCACTCAAATCATTGTAGCTACACCCGGAAGGTTGTTGGATCTTATTCGCCGAAAGGCAGTTAGATTAAATGATGTGCGATTTGTGGTATTGGATGAAGCCGATGAAATGCTGAACATGGGTTTCAAGGAAGATATCGACTCCATCTTATCGTTTACCAAAGAAGATCGTTCTACGTGGTTGTTCTCAGCCACCATGCCGGGAGATATCCGAAGGATTATTAAAAAATACATGACTGACCCAAAAGAGGTCAGTGTCAATCAAGTTGAAAAGACCAATAAGGATATCACACACACTTATGTGGTAACCAAAACAGCCAATAAATTCCCGGCACTTCGAAGGTTTCTGGACATACAACCGGAGATGCGAGGCATCTTATTTTGCCGCACCAAACGAGAAACACAGCAGATTTCAGATGATTTAGGCAATTTAGGATATGGTGTTGAAGCCTTGCACGGCGATTTGTCTCAAGCACAGCGTGATGCGGTTATGAAGCGTTTTAAAACACGTTCCATGCAACTGCTGATTGCTACGGATGTTGCCGCAAGGGGAATCGATGTAAATGATTTGACCCATGTGATTCATCATACCTTGCCGGATCAATTGGAAAGTTATACCCACAGAAGTGGTAGAACCGGACGTGCGGGAAAAAAAGGGATTTCACTGGCATTCATCAATCCAAGAGAAGAACGAAAAATCAAAGAACTGGAGAAAAAAATGAAAATTTCATTTGCTCCGGTAGAGGTGCCAAGTCTGGAAGAAATGAAGACCAGCAGAATTAATCACTGGGCTGAATTGATTGTCAACACCAAGGTGGATAAGCAAGCTGAAAAGATTTTGACTTCATTGTATGACCGATTGGGGCATTTATCAAAGGATGAACTACTGAAAAGACTCATCACCACTCAATTGGATCATTTGGTTACCCAAGGTGGCGAAGATTCCAACCTCAATGAAACTGCAGAAGGACCCAAGAAAAGAAGGAAGGATATTTCGTATCACCGCTATTTTGTCAACATTGGCTCCATAGATGGTCTCACCAAAGGAGATTTGATTCATTTTTTGTCTGATACATCAGGTATTAGCAGAAGAGATATTGAGGAAGTGAACATGCAGAAGAATTGTGCTTACTTCAGTATTGACGCCAACAAGGACAAAGGATTAAGTAAAAAATTCCAGGGAATCATCATAGAAGGACGCAGCATTCGTGTAAATCGAGATGATGATGGGCGCAAACGGGATAAACGACCCGATAAAAAGAAGCCCAAATCTGGTAGACGTCCAACTTCCCCCAACAATCGCAGACGCAAAAAAAGATAAGTAATTAAGTACTTATATTACAATTATTTATATGAATTAAATAAATGATTAATTCATATAAATATTGAGTCCCTGTTAAGCTATTTGTAGATAAATGTCATTTGATGATGCATGCATTTTCTGAGGGCAATTTATTATATTGATACTTTAAAATCCGCCCGATATAGTCGTTATAGAAAACAATGACCAAATTTTGTAAATGGCTACTTACGTCATGGATATTCCTGTGGAGTTCCTCACTATGGGCGCAAGACACAATGACGTTTTACGCCAATGGACAGCCTAAATTTTCCATTGATTCTGCTTCCGGTTGGTATACTCACTATTATAATGATGGAAAACCCCAAATGATTGGCAATTTCAAAGCAATAGAAGATCACAACTGGGTATATTATGACACACAAGGCCGACATGTCAAAGACGAAGTGTATGCGCATCAAAAATTATACGGCGAAACCTTATACTACTATTGGCCAGATGGCAGTAAAGCGCTCGTTACTTATATGAGTTTAAAATACGAAAATCAGGACTACCATTCTGATATCAAACACATTATTGAACAATACTTTTATCCGGATCAACGTATGAGTGCTGAAATTCGTTACCTGGGTGACTCCCTTGTTTCCACTTTTTATTTTACCAATGAAGGAGAAAAAATCACCCGAGAACAATGGGAATCTGATTATTTAAAAGCCTTTACCAATCAAGTCAAATGAAAGCACAACTCATTGTATTTGTTACCATTATCTTCTTTGGACATTTTGCCTGTGTAAACACTGTGGATAAGGAATACGAAGAAGAATTGCGAGTCACGAGCCGCACTTACAAAGCCTATTCCACCCACTACAAAAAAGTCAGGTTGTATGCCAGTAAATACTTGCAACAAGGATTACCCACTGCCCGACAATACCTCAATGATTCAGGAATGCGATTCTATCATGCCGATCATTTTGACGTCATTTTGAAACGTGTACAAGAACAAAGAGTAGGTATCAACGGCATGGAAGTCTGGAAAAATGGCGAATATTATGACGTCAGGGTATTTGAACCAGTCTGGGGGAACGACGAATACGACAGCACCTGGTACATGGCGGCCTATCGCGAATTGAGAATCCCAGAAAGTGCTTATATGTACATGTGCACATTTAAATTATCTCCTGATCGACTTGTTGAATTTGAAAACGACTCCAGTTTGCAAGACACTAGCCAAGCCGTGTGTAAATGGCCGGCGGATGTGTTATTGTGAATAGATCTTTCGAAACCTGACCAAAATCATACCCATTTTTTGCCGTGATGATTGATAACCTGCTTGAAATGTGTTACATTCGAGGTACGCAAATATGAAATACCGTTCGGTGTTTCTTTCCAGTAGAGAGATAGCCAACAACTAATACTTTTAAGATGATTGAAGTTGCTGGAAATCAAATTTCTACTGGTAAAATAGCTATTAAAGATTGCTTTTATTCTGATATGTGGTATTCAGTACCAGAGTACCAGAGACCATATGTTTGGGAAGAAGAGCAAATTATATCCCTCTTAGATGACATTGAATTAGCTTCTAATTCCAATCCAAATTCGCAATATTTTCTCGGTTCAATGGTTTTGCATTGCCAAACCAAAACTAAAGATGATACAGATTATGTTGAAAATGCAATTCTAGATGGTCAACAACGTCTCACCACATTGTATTTATTACATGCTGTGATTAGAGATATTACAGATATAACTAAACGCAAAAGCTCTTGTCAGGAGACCATTTATCAAGAAGGAGATCCAGATAATGGCATCCCTGAAAGACTCAGACTTGAATTTTCAATTCGACCTGAGGTAGATGAATTTTTCAATACTAATGTCAAGAAACATGGATCAACTTTAGAAAATGAAGATTTGGATAATACCATTAAATCTTCAAAGAGTATTTCGGTAAGAAATTTGGCCAAAGCCATTTTAATAATTCGAAGTTGGTTTAAAAAGAATGAACAACCAATTGATTTGGATACATTTTATGGTTTTCTCAGACAGAATGTGGTTTTAGTCTATGTTGCAAGTGCTGAACTTGAAGATGCGTTTCAAATGTTCACTGTATTGAATGATAGGGGAATTAAATTAAGGAATAGTGACATTCTTAAAGCATTAAATCTTAAAGAAATCTCCAATGAGAAAGAACGTGAGAAGTATGCTAGATTTTGGGAAGAATTAGAAGGAGAGTTGGGTGAAGAATTTGATAAGTTCCTTTCTTACATAAGAACTATTTTGGTTAAAGAAAAGGCTAGGCACAGTTTACTCAAAGAATATGAAGAAAATATATACAATCCAAGGACTTTCAACAAAAGCAGTAAAGAATATGTTCAAATTCAACCTTTACTAAATAAGGGAATTCAAACCTTTCAATACATCGAAAACTATAAATCACATTACAATCAAATCTTTGGTGGAAATAATTTTTACCTGGAAAAAAATTGGGCATTCGACAATTTGATTAGTATTCTTCATGAAACAACGTTTTCAGACATCTGGATTCCACCGTTATTGGCGTATAAAAAGAATGTTGGTGAATTTAAAATTTACAGTTTCCTGAGAAAACTTGATGTTAAATTTTCAGGTGATTGGATTTCAAAAGAATCGCCAACTATACGTCAGGAAAACATGAACAAAATTATAATTCAAATTGAGAATGCTTGTATGAATTTACATTCCAAAGAAGAAATGGCAACGTCAATTTTGGAATCAGATGTATTTGAGTTTAACAAAAAAGAATTTTTGGATCAAATTGAAAATAACACTACCTACGGAAGACGCTATGCGAGATATTTGTTGTGTAAAATTGACTTTTTCTTATCAGGGCCTAATCATGGAGAAAAACGAGATATATCTCATAATATGAGCATAGAACATGTGCTTCCCCAGAATCCAGAAGAAAATTCTGATTGGAAAACTATATTCAGTAATGAAGAATTAGAAACATATAAACACAGGCTTGGAAATTTAGTCCTGATTAGTAGGAGAAAAAATACGCAGTTAAGCAACTTAGATTTTGTTCAGAAAAAAGAAAAATATTTTAGAAATAATATTGAAACTTTTCCAAATTCTTCAACAGTAATGCAAAAAGAAAGTTGGACACCGAGTGATGTAACAGAAAATCACGACAAATTGGTGAATCTGATAGATGAGAATTATTAAGCTAATCTGATGATAACAAAAATTAAAGCCATAAAGAGTCTAGCCGTGTTTAAAAATTTTGATTGGGATACAAACTTATTAGGCGACGATGGTAATGTAATGACATTACAATCTATAAATATCATTTATGGAAGAAATTACTCTGGGAAAACCACATTATCTCGGCTAGTTAGAGCATTTGAAATTGGTTCAATTTCAATCAATTATGAAAACCCTCAATTTGAATTAAGCTTTGATGATGGGTCGAATCTTACACAAAGTGATCTGAATTCAAATAATAAAAAAATCCGAGTTTTTAATGAGGATTTCGTAAAGGATAATCTTCGATTCGTCATAGATCCAGAGGAAGGCATTACACCCTTTGCAATACTTGGTGGCAATGCAGCTATAGAATTAGAAATTAGGAATTTAAAAGATGAACTAGGCAATAAAGAAATAGATGAAGAAACTGGATTTATTTAGAGCTAAAGAAATCAAAAGTAGCTGAAGATTTGGCAACAACAACCTATAATAAGGAAGAAGAACAATTAAGACAACAATTAAGCTATAAAGCAACAAATAATCCGAATGGTATAAAATACAAATCAGTTCGATTTGGTGATCAAAACTATAATATTCGAAAACTTGAAAAGGATATTAAACAAGTTCTTGCCTCATCTTATAAACCTCTTGATGATAATAGAATTGAAATAGAGGAAAAAATTCTAGCAGAAAAAGTAATTGACGAGGTACAATCAATCAAACTTCCTAAAATTGATATAGATACAATTGCTGAAAGAGCTAAATATCTGATAGAGAAGCCAATAGTAAGTTCAAATAAAATTGAACAATTAGTCAAGGATTCAGTCTTGAATAGATGGGTGAAAGATGGGAAATCTTTGCACAAGGACAAAGAGAAATGTTCTTTTTGTGATAACGAAATATCACAAAAGAGATGGAAAGAACTAAACAGTCATTTTGATGAAGAATCTGAAATACTCGAAAAAAATATTGATCAACTAATTGAAGATATTAAGAGTTTAGAAAATGAAATACATGAATTATTGTTGTTTGACACATCCCATTATTATATCAGATTTCACTCAGAAGTCGAAAGACAAATATCAATACGAAATAGAATCATAGATTCAATTGCAAAGCAGCTGAAACGACTTGAAAAGGACTTAGTTGAGAGAAAAAATGACATTCTTCACACTAAAAAATTCAATCCAATAATTAATAATACAAAACGTATTGAATGGTGTTGGAAAATTAATGACAAAACCAGATTAGAATCAAATGAGTATAGCAAGCTTCTGGATTCTGAGCAAAGTAATGCAAGGAATAATTTACGATTAAGGGAAGTGGATGAATTTGTAAGAACAATAAAGTACAAGGAACAAATTGAAAAAATAGAGAAGTTAAAGCAGAAAAAAGATGAAGAGTCTAATAAGAGAAAGAATATTGAGAATAAAATTCGAAATCAGATAGTTACAATAGAGGGAAAGGAGCGTCTAATGAATGATGAGGAGAAAGGAGCTATTAAAGTGAATGAATTCCTCAACAACCATTTTGGGCATGAATTTTTAAAACTTCAATCTATTGAAGGACTAGATGAATTTGGAGACAAGAAGATTAAGTTTGAAATTATACGTGATGGAAAAAAAGCTCATCATTTAAGTGAAGGAGAATGTGGTTTGATAGCATTTTGCTATTTTATTGCAAAACTTGAGGATATTGATACAAAAGGAAGTAATCCAATTATATGGATTGATGATCCGGTTTCAAGTTTAGATAGCAATCACATTTTTTTTGTACACAGCTTAATTAACTCTGAAATTATTGCTAAGCATGAGTTTGAACAACTTGTTATTTCAACTCACAATTTAGATTTTCTTAAGTACCTGAAACGTCTTAATACATCTAGCAGCATTCAACGGGCATATTTTTTAGTCACAAGGGAAAATGAACATAGTTTAATTAAGAAAATGCCAAAATATCTTCGTGAATATATAACTGAATTCAACTATCTATTTCATCAAATCTATTTGTGCGCTATATCAGAGAAAGATGATAATTCAGATCACAATTTGTACTATAATTTTGGAAACAATACACGAAAATTCTTGGAGGCATTTCTCTTCTATAAATATCCGAATGCATTAAATATTAATGAAAAACTTGCAAAGTACTTTGGTGATGATATTCAAGCTACAAGTATTGTTAATAGGATAAGTAATGAATTCTCACATCTCGAAGGCCTAATTGAAAGAAGTATGATTCCAATAGATGTGCCTGAAATGAAAAAGTTAGCACTTTTTATACTTAAAAAAATTAAGGAAAAAGATCCTGATCAATTTGACGCTCTATTGCTTAGCATTGAAGTGGGAAATTCACTAGTTTGACAAATAGTATTAATCACAAATCTTGGGTATGAATCTTATTACTCAATTGAAATGGAATTTGATTAAATTATTTGTTAAAATGTACTTTTATTGTCGAGTAACATAATATAAGGATTTTCATTTAAATTCACTCAAATTATGACTTCATATGCCACACTTTATCATCGAATGCTCAGCGCCTTTACTTGAAAACCAAAACCCCAAGCAAATCATGGCCAATGTGTATCATGCGGCTTTTTCAACCGGGTTGTTTGCTTCGGAAGGGCCTGGGAGAATTAAAGTGAGAATCAGTCCGTTTCAACATTATACAACGGCAGGAGAACAAGAAGATTTTATCCATGTGTTTGGTTACATCATGGAGGGGAGAACGGAAGAACAAAAGATGGCGTTGTCACAATCCGTGGTGGCAGCTTTGGCAGCGTTGTTTCCAGATGCACCCATTATTTCCATGAATATAAGTGAGTTTGAAAAAAGCTCGTACGTGAACAAGTCCATGATTTGATAAGAAATCGTAGATTTATGGGTATGCAATAATCATCACCAAAGTTCGTTCGTTTCATTATGAAAACCATTCTATCCATCGTCGTTTTAAGTGCAGCCATCTGTTGTACCAAAGCACAAGAATCTGCATCGTTTACTTCGCCAGAGATCAATGCGCAAGAGTATATAACGTTGCTCAAGTCAGGAACCTACAAGGAACAATACTTATTGTTGCCGGAGTTTTCACCTGAACAAATTCCGGAGTTACTCACCTTTGTAGATGACAATACGGTCATTACGGGTTTTCCGAGCAATCCGTTGTCATCGTATGCGCAGAATGAATGCAAATTGGGTATTTATGTCTTATGGACGATAGAAAGCATTCGTATGGCCCATCAAACGGACAAATACAATTTCCCATCGCAGAACCCTTGTTGGCAATCGAAAGAGGCGGTTCCTTTCCGAAAGATCGATGATGAAAAATCACATGCTTTGGTGGCACATCATTACCGAGAATGGTGGGAGGGCAGTGCGGCTCATGATTTTGAGCAAGGCAAGCAAAAAGACCCTTTGGCGGAATTGCCTATTCGGTGGCATTGATCTGATGCAATCAGTCGTTTCATAGGAAGCGTTTCTTATTCTTTCATATTAAACACAGTTAAACATGGGAGGATCAGCCCCCATGTTTATCCTGAAAGTCAAAAAAGAGTCAGGCATTCATAGCCTTGCGATACCTTCCGATAAAATAAATAGGCAATACACCAAAGTTGAGCAAAGCCACACCTAATACAATTTGAACGTTGGCAGAATGCCAGTGCATCATTTTGAATAAAAATCCTGAAATAATTAAAATGGAGGAAATGTAACTCATGATATACAATGTCTTTTTCATGGAGATTTCTTTTTTAAAGTTTGACAAATAGATTATACTCTCTTGAATTTTAGTGGGATTAAAACTGTCAAATTCGCTCAGCGCATTCGATAACGCTGCTTCGAATTCTTCCTTATCGCTTTCTTCAATCAAGCAACAAATGTGATCGGTTAATGTCTCGTTCAATTCTGGATCGATTTCAAATTTTTCGAGGTAGAGTTGAATGGATTGAATATGTGAGTCGTTTAATTTCACGTGGATAGGGTTTTAGAGGTTAAAATGGTGTTGATGGATTTTAGAAAATCAAAGAGCTCTTCAATTCGTTGTTCTGCCAATTTCTTGCCGCCTGTTGAAAGAAGGTAATATTTGCGCACCCTTTTTCCAACGAATTCTTTTTCAACTTTTAACGTTCCATCCATTTCCATCTTATGAAGCGCTGGATAAAGTGCACCCTCCGTAATGATGATTTTGCCTTCGGAAAGCTCCTTCATTTTTTGTGTGATTTCATACCCATACATTCGATCATTTTCTTGAAGAAGCTTGAGAATAAGCGGTTGTACTATACCAGCGATAAGATTTTTTGAATACATAAGTCAAATATACATAATTAAATTAGGTATTTAAAATATTGCATAAAAATCATGTCAGGTTATCGTTACAAGAAATCCCTTATTTTTTATTGAAATCTCAGCTATTGACCAACTACGGCGTTCAATCGCACAGGTGCAGTTTTCCCCCGTAAACTGATTTCTCCAAGAGATTTGGTCTGAATTTGGTCGGGGTACTGCAAACCATTCATCAATCTTTTGGAAATGATTAAGTCGGTTTGGTATTCAGTGCAAAGACTTTGCAGTCGGGCCGTGGTATTCAAGACATCTCCGGTGTAGACAATCTCTTTTTTCAAGGCACCTACTTCTCCGGTGGTTACTTCGCCTACATGCATGCCGGCTTTGAAGTCGGGCGCAAAGCCATAAGTCGCTTGAAACGTGTCTGCTTTTTTCTTCAGGGCCTTTTTAATGGCATAAAAACAATTGATGCAGTTGTTGTTCTCAAAACCTTCTTTTTCATTCCAGGTAATCACTACTTCATCGCCAATGTACTGATAGACTTCACCGCGGTGATTGATGATGGCATTGCTCATGCTGTGGTAATACGCACGTAAGAGACGGAAGTATTTGTCGTGCCCCAACTTTTCTGCAATCAGGGTGGAATCTTTCATGTCGAGAAACATAAAAATTCGTCGTTCATCAACCGGTTTGTGGTATTTGCCTGTTAATAAGTTGATAAAAACATGATGCCCCAGGTTTTCGCTTAATGCGGCATATACCATGCTTACCAAAATACATATGCCCAATTGCACCACCGTATTGACAAAGGTCAAACTCATTAAAAAGCGGCGCATTTTTTCGTAAATCTCAGGATCAAAAAGCGATAGTCCGGATTCCAAACTCGCGGCAACCGGAAAAGTGAAAATGATGACCGTATCAATCAGTACCAGGTAAATGGCAGCCTTGTAAAAGATCTTTCGAACAAAGCTGTAGTTTCGAAACAGTCGTTCAAACCACACCATTTCAATAAACCCAACTAGCCAACCCAGAGAAGCCATCATAAGATTCGCAAAAATCAAAACGGGCCAGGTGAGGCTGATGTCCGTGTCGGGATTGATGTTTTGGTTGCGGGTAATGGAAATATCATTGACCAATAGTACGATGGAAATGAACAGCCAAATGAATCCAAAAGGTAAAATCCTGGAGAAATTTCGGCGTTGTTTGGGGGTGATGGCCATCTGATTTTATTCGACGGTGCAAGTTATGAAACTTGGTTAAAATTCGTTAAAAAAACAAACCAAGGCATTGCTGTTTTTCGGGAATTTGTATTTTCAATTCGCTAACAAAAAAGACCATTCGCATGCTTAATAAATACGTCACCATTCCTTTGATTGCATTGTTTTTACTTGGCGCAGGTTTAATCAATCATAGCTATGGGCAATCCGATGAAAAAGCCATGATACACATCATTGGTGCAGACTTTCAGAAAGATCCCAAATTGGAAATCTTCTTCAACAACAAACGTATTGGCTTTTTAACCAAAGGCCTTCAAATTGATTATACCATTCACCAAATGGGGGAGTTGGTTATCATGACACAGGCGTACAATATGATTGATGCCAAATATGGCCCACCGGTACAATTGAAATTGAACATTGAAAATGGCAAGACTTATTATTTATCCGCTAAATACACTCCCAAAAAGCACCTGACAGAAATTCAAGAAGGGGAAGTGGATAAACTCACCAAGGGTGGAAAGAAGATTCTGTCGACGATAGAGCTGTCAGATAAGTAGTCCTTTAACCTACATAAAAAGATTCCAAGAAAAAGTTCATTTTGAATTTGTAAGTAAGGAATCCTAACTATATATTTGTAGCATGTTTAATCTTTAAATTATTATCATGCAAAAATCAATCTTTTACCATGCAGGTTGCCCTGTATGTGTGAGTGCAGAGCACGACATCGTTAATCTAATAGGAGAGAACAATGTTGATATTGTTCATATTGGGGAAGATCGTTCCCGAATCGATGAAGCTGAAAATGCGGGTGTCAAATCCGTTCCAGCGTTATTAACACCCAATGGACACGTGTTGCATATCAATTTTGGTGCTTCTATGGAGCAGGTGAGGGGTTAATTATCCATTATATAGTTAGGATTCCTACATTTATAATGAATATAACTCATTCATATCCAATAACCTGAAACGGACATTGATCGTTCATTTTTAAAATGACAAGCACGAAAAGACTTACAAGAAAGCTTAAGTTGCGATTTCAGGAAGAAATGATCCAGGGAAAGTTCAGTTTGAAAGGACTGAATTTTCTCTTGGTTTTTCAGGTCAATTGCCCGGGTTGCCTCATTTATGCTTTGCCATTGATGAATCGCATTCATCAAGATCAACGACTATCCCATATATCTTTGCTAGCGCTATCCACAGCCTTTGAAGATTTTGAGTTCAATACGCGCGAGCATACAGAAGCACTGGTACATTCAAATGATTTGGTAGGTGCTTCCAAGGAAATGTTTCAATCCAATGGGTATGATAAATTGCCCTATTCCATTGATTTCCCGGTGGCCATGGATAACGTGATCACCTCCGATAAAGATTTTATTGAAATGGCCGCAGAACTCAGTGGAACCGAGGTTTTTCAATCGGTTGATTCCGAACAAATAACTCAATACCTACGGCAAATCCAATCCGTGCATTATACATTTGCCGCTAACGCCATGCAAGGCACGCCTACCTTTGTTTTATTTAATGATTCGTATACCATACTTTCTACTTGGTTTGGTCACCGCAACCCAGAATCGGTGATTGAATTATTGTTGAGCCATAGTGAAGTTTGATTAGGATCACTAACTTTATACTTTTGGAAAAGCATGGCGAAACCCGAAAAAAGTTTGTTTGACATTAAACAGCAGCCAACCGATGTGGCTGGTAAGATAGTAGTGGGATTGGAACGCATTTCGGAAGCTTTCCGTGTATTGCTCTGGGAGAAAGCCAATGAATTTGGATTAACGCCCATTCAAATTCAAGTATTGATTTTCCTGAAATTTCATGCCGATAAGTACTGTGGGGTGAGTTACCTGGCTAAGGAGTTTAACATGACCAAACCCACCATCAGCGATGCGGTCAAATCACTGGAGGGTAAAGGGTACATAGTGCGTAAAGCGTCCACTTCAGATGCCAGAAGTCATGTTATCGCCTTGACCGTCAATGGCAAAAAAGTAACGGCTTCAACCGAACATTTTGCCAGTCCCATAAAAGAAAAAATCAGGCAATTGGATCCTGAAGATCAATTGAATTTATTGGATCAGGTGATCAAAATCGTTTCAGGGTTAAACCATGCCGGTGTGGTGAGCGTTCAGCGGACGTGTTATGCTTGTACGCATTATTCCAGGGATAAAGGCGAACCTTATTGTCAGTTGTTAAAACAAGTGCTCCATACAACCAACATTCGATTGGATTGTCCAGAATTTGAAATGGCCGAGTAAGCTCATGTTAAGATTTAGAACTATCCCAATCTTCCAATCGCATCTCAAACTTCATTTCACCATTGGGTAATATTCCCATGGCTTTCCAACCTTGACGTTGGTAGAATTCTTCAGCCCGTGTTCCCGGATCAGTAGACAACCAGATAGGGGAGTTGGTTTGTTCAAAATACCATTGCAATAACGTGCTGTGCAATTGTTTGCCCACGCCTTGCTTTTCAGCATCAGGATGCACAAATAACGCCCAGACATTGTTTTCTTTCATGTCCACAATCGCAAACCCACTAACCTTATTTTCATAAATGGCCACCCAACCTTTTCCACGTTGAAATAGATATGTTTCACAATCTGCAGCCGTTACTTTGCTGGGATCAGACAAGGCATTTTCCTTGACGCCCAAACGAATGGTCATGATGTCCGGAATGTCATCCAGGTGCGCTTCTCTGATGGTTAACTGTTTCATTTGCTGTCAAAGCTAACCAATCCACTTTTCCCTTCCAATCGACCTCCAATTTCTGCGCTTTTTCGAACTATAAAAACCTTATATTCGAGTAGACATGAATATTCATTTCATTTCACCAACAAAACTTATCATTACAAACCACAGCAGCGTGAAAACTGCCGTCTACACAGAAAACCCATGAGTGAACAGCTGAAAAAAATGACCGATAAACATTGTGAAAATCCACCGGCAAAGTACGATGATTTAAAAGCATTGTTTTTGAATTGCACCTTAAACCGCACACCAGTATTATCACATACTGAAGGATTGATCAAAAAAGCACAAGCCGTATTTGAATCGGTAGGCGTATCTTCTAAAATTATTCGACCAGTAGATTATGACATTCCTGCGGGATTAGGATTAGACATGTCTCAAACCCCGGAATGGGATAAAGATGATTGGCCCATCATACAAAAAGAAGTAGATGATTGCGATATCTTAATTTTATGCACCTCTGTCTGGTTAGGAGAAAAGTCATCGGTTTGTAACCGAACCTTGGAACGCATGTATGGTTATACGCATCAATTCAATAACAAAGGCCAATACCGAGATTATGGAAAAGTAGGGGCAACTTTAATCACAGGAAATGAAGATGGTGTAAAACACTGCGCCATGAACATTTTGTTTTCCTTATCGCACATTGGTTATACCGTACCTCCACAAGCGGATGCCGGATGGATGGGTGAAGCCGGTCCCGGTCCTTCTTACATGGATGAGGGTTCAGGTGGTCCTGAAAACGATTTTACCAATCGAAACACTTCTTTTTTGGTGTGGAATTGTCTGCATTTAGCCAGAATGCTAAAAGATCAAGGCGGTGTGCCAGCGTACGGTAATTTGCCTGACGAATGGGATGCAGGTTGCAAAGCTGGATTTGATAGCCCTGAGCATAAGCGTTAATAATATTCGCTGAGTGAATAGAATACAAGAAATGGATGCCTTGCGGGGAATTGCCCTGTTTGGCATTCTATTGGTCAACATCTTTGTGTTTCATGCACCTTATAGCCATTATGGCGCATTTTACGGCGCGTTTGAAGGTATGCAGCAGGCTGCAGTAGAAATTGTCGTTTCCTTTGCTGCCGGCAAGTTCCTTTTCATTTTTGCATTTCTGTTTGGCTATGGTATTGTGCTGCAATTCAATTCATTAAAAGATGCTTTTTCATCGTATTTCATCAAACGAATGTCCATCTTAATGTTGATGGGTGTATTACACACGTTGGTATTTTGGTTTGGTGACATCTTATTGTCTTATGCTTTATTGGGTTTTATGGCCATGCCATTTGTAAAGGCAGCAAACAAGACGTTGGTAGCATTGGGTGTGTTTTTCTTGTTGTTCCGTCCAATGTATTATTTGGGAGCGTTGTTGTTTCAATGGCCTATGGTCAATATGGATCAATCGATTGATTTAGAAACGTTTTTGTCTGTTTTTTCGGATGGAAATTACATTGACATCTTCAAATTGCGCATGTTTGAGACTTGGAGTTTTCTGCCAGAAAACCTGGTTTGGTATATTCCCAAAACCTTGGGTTTGTTTTTCATGGGTATGTATGCTGCACGAAAGAATCTATTTGCTATCGTAAACACCCATCAACTGAAAATTCTTGTTTTATTCCTTGTATTGCTGATTTGCAGTGCAACTTGGGAGTTCACCAAAATCAACTTTTTCAAATCCATTGATTTGGAAGCACAACCTTTATGGCGACCAGCGTTGATTGGGATGAACGTGACGTTTGAATTCATGCTTGGAAGCGCCTATATCCTTGGATTTACGTTGCTATTTGTGCGATTGCGCTTCTTGAAAAATCTATTGGCAAAAACCGGTAAAATGGCACTTTCCAATTACATCATCCAATCCGTTATCTGTGTGATTATTTTTTACGGTTATGGTTTAGGGTATTATGGGAAATTGCTGCCGTCTGATTTGGTATTGCTCACCCTTGGTATATTTCTCTTCAATATTTTGTTTAGCCAGTTGTATTTGAAACGATACCAACAAGGTCCATTGGAATACGTTTGGCGCAAAACTGCGGGCAGAAAAAAACCCTGAAGTTGCACACTTCAGGGTTCACCGTCTAACCATAAATTATTCAAGCACCGTCGATTGCTTGTAATAATTCGTATGCCAACTGGTGCTGGTAATCTTCATTTCTAAGTTTTTGTAAATCATCCGCATTACTCATGAAACCAACGCCTACCAAAACGGTGGGACAGTTGGCATTCTTTAATATTTTAAAATCCGCTGATTTTAAAGTCACAGGAGCATCTTCAAATGCATCCAGTCTGGAATAAAGGTGTTTACCAAATTCTTCAGATTTCTTATTGACCTTCTCCCGATTCGAAACATAAATTTCGATACCGTTTTTGCTACTTTCTGCCTGACTTGCATGAATACTTAAGAATAAATCAGGTTGAATGGCATTGGCCGAATTACATCGATCGTCAATGCTGATGTACTCATCATCGCCACGAGTCAATACGACATAGACATTTGAATATTTAGCCAGTTCTTCCATTTTCTTGGCAATGGCCATGTTGATGTCTTTTTCCGAATCATGGGCCAATTTCACACCGTGATCTTTTCCGCCATGCCCGGCGTCCACCACTACGACCAATCGCTTTTCTGTTACAGGTACTTTGCAAGCTGAAATGGTAAACAATATACTTACCAATAAAAGCGATAAACTGATGCTAATCCAACGTTTCAAGGGGTGGGGGTTGTTTCTAAAAATCATATTGATTCTGTTTTTGGTTAATTTATAACTGAAATGACTGGTCAGTTGCACGGGTGTGCGAACATCTTCGATATCCAAAATGGATTGTGCGTATTTTTCTCTTTCCGAAAGCTGTGATAAGGCAAAATCATCGGCCAGGTATTCGTGGTTTTCCGCAATGGCACGTTTGATCAGCCAAACAAATGGATTAAACCAAAAGAATGCTGAAATCAAGGTGCTGAACAATATATCTATGGAATGGAATTGTCTGCCGTGTGCACTTTCGTGAATCAGGATGTTTTTGTTCAAGTCATCATTGCGAGATCCATTGATGAACAAATAATTGAAAAAACTATGTGGATTCACCTCATTGGTATATACAATTCGCATGTTTCGGAATCGTGGTCCATTTTTTTCCAGGCGAATAAAGATGTTCGTTAGGCTAACAACGAACTGAATCAGGAAAAAAGCGGTTACACACAAGTAAATCAAGGCCACCATATGGAAGGTGGAAAACATTTCAAACGGAGACATCCGAATGAGTTCACCAGTGAATTCATCCTGAACATTTCCGGCACTGACTAATTGTTTGGTTAATTCGGTTTGCAAGACCGTATACTTCACCAATTCTGGACTTTCCACATGAAGGGCAGGGGCCAGCAATGACAATGTCAACGCCAACAACAAATACGTTCTATTGAAAACAAACGACTTTAAGTTTCGAAGCAAGACTTCATAAATGAGGTATGCTAACCCAGCACATGCAATGGATTCAACAATATAGACGGAGAGGGCATTCATTTTTTCTTGGCTATTTGTTCGTTAATGATTTTTTGAAGGTCTTTTAATTCATCCACAGACAGTTCATCACTTTTCGCGAAATAAGACATCAACTGACTTGCTGAATTATCAAAATACTGCGTGACTAACCCTTTGAAATGATTGGAGAAATAGGACGTCTTGGACACTTTTGGAAAATATTCTTTTTCACGTCCTATTTTATTAAACGCCAGGTAACCTTTGGTGACCATGCGGCTGATTAAGGTAGAAATGGTGGTGTAGGCAGGTTTAGGATCTGCATATTCATTGACCACATCCTTCATGAATCCCTTTTTGAGCTTCCAAAGAATGTTCATGATTTCCAATTCACTTTTGCTGAGTTCTTTCATTACAATTCTAATATTACGACTACAAACGTAGTAATAAAATATTATAACTACAAATGTAGTTTTAAAGAAAATAATGTTGATAACTTCAATTTTTCCGTATTGGTGGATTATATACATTCGTAATAGCTGTAAACCAACTACATGGGAAAAGGATATTACCACACGCCCGAATCTGTTGAGGAATACATTCGCTTAGCCGAGCCGTATGACGGGCATGAACTCATCAATCAACTTCGTAAATATTTGCACGAAGGTTCCGCAGTTTTGGAATTGGGATCAGGGCCAGGCAAAGATTTTAATTTGCTCAGCAAACGTTTCGAAACCATGGGATCGGACATTTCTTCGGAATTTATCAACTACCTGAACGAACAGTTTCCGGAAGGTAAGTTTTTAACATTGGATGCCATATCCATTGGTACTGATCGAACATTTGATGCCATTTATTCGAATAAAGTATTGCATCATCTCACCAATGAAGAATTGCAACAATCTGTTCAACGGCAAGCTGAAATATTGAATCCCGGAGGATGGGTATGTCATTCCTTTTGGAAAGGAGAAGGGGAAGAGATGCACAACGGATTATTGGTCAACCATCATACCGAAGAAGAACTGGAAGGATATTTCAACAATGCGTTTGAAATGAAATTGATGGAAGTTTACCGCGAATTTGAAGACGACGACTCGTTGTTGTTTATCGGGCAGAAGAAATAGTGCTCACCGCTCAAATTGAATTGAATACAGCACATTGAGTATTCAGAAAGACATATCCAAACTCGTGGATGCCGGAGTCATTTCGAAAGAAACGGCTCAAGCCATTGAAAACTATTACCAGGTCAAAAGGTCTACTTCGGGAAATAGACTGATGGTGGTGTTTGGTATCATAGGAGCCATCCTTGTAGGCTTGGGCGTAATTCTCATCATTGCCCACAATTGGGACCATTTATCACGTAGCACAAAGGTTGGCATTTCATTTCTTCCATTGGTAATGGGGCAAATCTGGTGTGGTTATTATTTGGTGAAGAAACCAGAAAATAATGCCTGGCTGGAAAGCAGTTCCACATTTTTGATTTTAGCCATTGGCGCCAGCATATCCCTAATAAGTCAAACCTATCACATCCAGGGGGATATGAGTGCCTTTTTATTGACTTGGTCGTTGTTGGCAGCTCCATTGTTGTTCGTAATGCGATCTTCCATGGCTTCGCTTTTGCTTTTGATTTTAATTACCTGGTATTCGAATGAGTCAAATTATTGGACATACAAAGGGGAGACCACCTATTATTACTGGCTTTTGTTAGGATTGATCTTGTATCATATGTTTACCCTAATTCGTAAGCAACCGTTGGGTAATTTTTTGCGATGGCATCATTGGATGGTCCCTGTATCAGTCATCATTTCATTGGCATCATTAGCTTCGGATTTTGATGAAGTTATTCTCTTGTCTTACATGGCTTTGCATGCCTTATTTTATCTCATTGGTAATCTTGATCACTTCAATCAACAAAAGACCCGCAACAATAGTTACCTGGTATTGGGCTCAGTAGGAATGGTCATTATTTTGTTGATAACAAGCTTCGAGGACTATTGGAAACATCTTCATAAACAGAATTATGAATGGAAGTATTTTTTAATGTCCAGTGAGTTCTTAGTTACATTGATACTGACCATTCTGTTTATTGGAATGTTAGTTTACCTCCTAAAACGTAAAAAGTTAAAGGATTTAAGACCACTCACTACCACATATTTTTTGTTTTTCATCACCTATATAATTGGCTTTTATTCGAGTATAGCTGTGATTCTTATCAATCTTATGTTGCTCTTTTTTGGACTGCTTACTATTCGACAAGGTGCTAAACAAGATCATCTGGGTATATTAAACTACGGGCTGTTGATTATTTTGGCCTTAGTGCTATGTCGGTTTTTTGATTCGGATTTAAGTTTTGTCTTAAGGGGGCTATTGTTTGTTTCCGTGGGAATAGGATTTTTCCTGGCTAACTTCTACTTAGTGAAAAAAAGGAGGTTAAATGAAAAATAAGATAATCATCCTTCTGGCTTTCCTTGCAGTATGTGTCGTTCAATGGTATGTTCCGTATGATATGATTCGGGCACAAGAAGACATTATTGAAACAGGTGAGTTGTATAAGTTCCAAACCGCTCCCATCGATCCTAACGATCCTTTTCGAGGGAAATATGTTCGTTTGAGTTTTAAATACGACGAAGTCTATGTGAAAAATGTTGACGATTGGAATTATGGCGATATTGGATACTCCGAAATTCATGTCAATGATTCAGGCTTCGCTTATATGGAATCATTGTACAAGCAACCTCCGAATAGTGAAGTAGACTATCTAAAGTGTAAGGTTGCTTATGTCATGCGAAATGGTGACCACCAAATTGGATTGGACTTTCCGTTTGATAAATATTATATGAAAGAAACCAAAGCTCCTGAAGCAGAAGCGTTTTATCGCAATTCAAGAAGAGACACCAATATGTTGTCTTATGTGCTGGTAGCTATTAAAAATGGTGAAAGTGTATTGTTGGATGTGATGGTTGATGGAAAATCCTTAAAGGACATTGTTGACGAACAACAGGAATAAAACGCTGTTAATTTCCTTTGGCATCAACTTTGCTTATTAGCTTGTAAACAGATATCCCATGAAAGTAAAAGTCGTATGGTTGGCTGCAGCCTCAATGATAATCAGCAATCTTTTTGCAGCAAAAACAATTGATACCAAAGTTGATCAAGTTAAAATATACCTGGATGGAGCGGAAATCAAACGAACTGCTTCGGTCAGCCTCAAAAATGGTGTCAATGTTCTGACGTTTAATAATTTATCATCCAAACTCATCGATAAGAGTATTCGAGTTAATGCACCGGGCATTGAAATATTGTCGGTGAATACCGAGGTAAATTTCCTCAATATTGAAAAAACAGTGCCCAGAATTCGTCAATTGACGGATAGTCTGGACTATTACACCATTGAGTCCAAGGATTTGTGGAGTCAAATCAATGCCTTGTACGAAGAATGGAATTTCATCAAAGCGAACATGGCTTATGTACAAGAAAGTGAATCGGGCACCTTGAGTCCATTGAAAGAGGGAAGCAACTATATACGCGAGCGCAATTTGTCCATGAATAGAGAAATCAACAAGTTACAACGCGAAAAAGCCAAAGTGGATACACGACAGCATGCAGTGCAAAAGCAATTGAACGAATTGAATGTGAAGCACAATGCCAAGCGCAAAAACATCATCATTGAAGTGAAATCATCCATGGTCAAAACGGTAGACATGGATTTACAATACGTGGTTTCACACGCCAGTTGGGAACCGTCTTACGACATCATTGTTGATGACATCAATAAACCCATTCAATTGAAATACAAAGCTCGGGTGGTGAACAATACGGACATCCATTGGGATAATGTGAATATTAAATTATCAACGGCTGATCCTACACGTGGATCTACACAACCTAAATTGACGGTTTGGGAATTGAACTATCGCTATCAAAATTTGAGGGCTAGCCACAGTGATAAGATCCAGCAATTTCAATACAACAATATGGCCAAAGCTGAAATGCAGGCAGAGCCTGGAGCCTACGGGAACACCATGCTGGATAATGCTTTTGATCCACAACGGGATAGTGTAATTGTCAAGACCATTGCGCTGTCTGAACTGTCCAGCGAATTTGACATAGCTAGCAAATACTCCATTCCTTCAAACGCTAAATACCACAATGTAGATGTGAATGAACATACATTGGAAGCGGATTTCCAGCATACGTCAGTTCCCAAGATGGAACATGCGGTGTTCTTATTGGCTCGTATAACAGGATGGGAGCAGTTGAATTTAGTGGATGGTATGGCTAGTATCTATTTTGGATCTGCTTATGTGGGCGAATCTAAAATCAATACATCCCTGGTAGGAGATACCTTAGACATCTCTCTGGGAAGGGATAAAAAGATTCAGATCAATCGTAAGAAATTGTCTGATTTAGGTAAGAAGCAAACGCTGGGTAACAACCGAAAAGTGGCGTTCACCTATGAAATTGTGTTGAAAAACAACAGAAACATGGATGTCAATGTGGAAGTTTTGGATCAATTACCAATTCCAAAGGAGGCAGACATTACCGTGGATATAAATGAACTGAGCGGATCAGAGAGAAACGAACATGATGGTACCTTGACCTGGAATATCGCGTTGAAACCAGGAGAAACGAAAAGATTTGAATTGTCGTTTAGTATCAAGTACCCGAAAAACAAGAACGTGGATGTGCAGAAGGTTCGTAAATATCGATCAGCGGCTTGGTTATAGTGAGTAGTTAAATGGGAAGATTTATACACTTAGTTTTCTTTTTATTTGCGCTTTTAGAGACACAAGGTCAAAGTTATATGAACCTTCCAGGTGTTCCTATCAATTCAGTAATAGCTCCGGAATACCCTGGAGGTGAAGAAGGATTGTTAAAGGACTTGCAGCGTTTGGTGAAATACCCTGTATCAGCCCTAGAAGATGAAGTGCAAGGAACGGTGTATGTGAATTTCTATATTCTTAAAAACGGAAAAGTGCGAAATATAACGGTTCAAAAAGGCGTGAGAGATGATCTAGATACTGAAGCAGTGCGCGTTGTGAGAAGATTAAAGAAATGGAAACCGGCTACTCAATATGGAAATCCGGTGACCATCTCTTTTGGTCTTCCGGTAAGGTTTATGTTGCTTGAGCCAGGCCAGGATAAGCCCAAGCCTACCAACAATGATGTGTTGAATTGAAGCTATAAACCAAGCTTCTCTTTAATGGAAGGGCCATAGGTGGTTCCGCTCTGTAATCTGGTACCATTATGGTCTTTCATCCGAAAATTGAACCGCGACTTGGTTCCCTTTTTAATGTCATCAATCAAGTCAAAATTCAAAAGAATGGCTCGGTGAATTTGCATAAATCCGGGGGGAAGCTCTGGTAATAACTGGCGAAGTGAACGATTTTCAATGTACTTCCCACCCGAGAGGGTGTGTATAAAGGTGTATTTGTCTTCAGCTGAAAAATGGGTGACATCACTGAATTTGATCAATTGTATTTTGTTGCCTGATTTAACTGAAATAGAATGAGCAATGGACTTTTTTCTAAGTTGTAAAAGCAGTTCATCTAAACTTTTACTTGAGATACTTTGAATTCTTTCCGTTTTCAATTTATCAATGGTGATTTCTAATCGATCGGCACGAAAGGGTTTCAACAAATAGTCAATAGAATTGAGTTCAAAGGCTTTTACGGCGTACTCTTCATAAGCAGTGGTAAAAACAACCCTTGGATTGTACTCCAATCTTTTGAGTAGCTCAAACCCATTCAATAAGGGCATGCGCACGTCTAAAAAGATAACGTCGGGTTTACTGCGGTTGACTTTCGTCACGCCTTCTTGACCATCAGAAGCTTCGTCAATCACCTGGATCAACGTTGAATGTGCTGCCAACAAGGATCGCAAGCGATCGCGCGAAAGCGCTTCGTCATCAATGATAACGGCTGTTAATTCATTCATTGCCTTTGTTCATCAGTCGAACAGTTACCTTTTTATTAGGTTCATTGGTCCAATCAAAAACATATTGATTGGGGAACAACAGGTCCAATTTTTCCTGCACTCCCAACATTCCATACCCAGACTGTGGCTGCGGAAGAAAAGCAGGGCCATTGTCCGACACATTCATCACAAGATCGGAATTTTCATTGTAAATCTCTACGGCTAATTTCCCTTCTGAAACTTTCGAAGTGCCATGTTTAACAGCGTTTTCAACCAGTGGTTGCAACAAAAACCGTGGAATCTTTTGGTCAAGGCAATCCGGTTGAACTTCAATGGCATAAGTAAGCTTTTCACCAAACCGAATTTTCTCTATGGATAGATAAAGTCGTATGGTGTCCAATTCTTCTGCAATGCTGGTAAAATGGTCTGCATCATCTTTGATGCTGAGCCTGAACAATTCGGATAAATTCAACACCATTTCTTCTGCTTTTTCCGGCTGACTTTTCACCAGTGATGCAATAGAATTCAATGAATTGTAGAGGAAGTGTGGGTTGATTCTGGCGCGCAGGGCATCTAAGACTGCTTTATCTTTCAATTGTTCCAGCTTTTCTTTTTCCAATTCCTTGAGTTTGTTTTCCAATTTGTGTTTGTATTTCGCATTGTGATGTATGGCAACCGGAATGCATAACATGATGCCCCAAAACAAATAGGTGAGTGTATTGGTGACAAATGCTGGAAACTTAATATCGTAATATGTAATACTTACGTTGAAATGCACGCCCACCAAAGGGCCGATAAACTGATAAAACACATCGAGCAACATGCCGCCCAAAGTAGATGCCAATACCACTCCCAGGGTCAAGGGCCATAAGGGAGATGATGATTTTCGTAAGGCGTATTTTTTGCCCAGGTGAACACCAAAAGCGGCCATATAACCAACGATGGTCCATTCAACATGCCAATAGTAATCCAGTTGAAAGGGGTTGGCATCTCCGAAATAGATGCCGGAGAAGTACAACAGAAGGGTAAAGGCCAATATGGAAACATTGGCCCAGATAATAATGGGTGTGGCAGACCACAAAGCAGTCTGCCATCCATGGTTAGCATTCGCTGCTTTTTCCCGAAAAAAGGACTGCAACATATTAGCCTTTCAAATGCTTAAATAAAAATGATTTTTTTACGGACGATTGTTCCATTTTCTTGAATCAATTGGAGGATATAAACTCCAGCACCCAAATCAGCTTTGTTTATCTCCACATAGTCCTGCGTGATGTTTATTGATTTTTTCTTTGATCCATTGAGATCCAAAACATGCAAAGTTTGGTATGCTGATAAGGATTGAATGCGTATGTGATTGGTTGATGGGTTGGGAAATACCTCGACTTCCTCTGATGTGTTTAATTTATCAATGCTCAGGTAATTGTCCATGTGAAAATTAACAGCATCAATGATAGCATTTTCAATAAATCGTGTAGAGTTGTATGAACCGAAATCACTACTGATAACAGATACTGAAAAGTCGTAATCTACACTGTAGGATAATTTAGCTTGCATCAATGTAGCCCCGGTATGTCCAATGTATTCGCGGGATCGATAATATCTTCTGAAGACGGCCAGGCCGTATCCATCATCTCCATCATCCACATAGTCAATTAGTTTGGCATACGAGCTATCACTTAATACATTACCTGTAAATAAGTCATATCCCCATTTGGCGACATCTGAAGATGTCATCACCAATCCACCAGCACCCCATGCGCCTGATAAAAACGAAATGGAAACATCGGGTTCATGTGTTGTGGCATCCAACCAATAACCGGCATGGTCGTTGGGGTAGGTATCATAACCTGCCAAATACGAATCGTCTAATTCCAACGGTGCAAACAATAAACTATCCAAAACTACATTTAATGCCTTGTTTTCAACTTGTTCGATCACTTGTCCTAGTAGCAAAAACCCGGTATTGCAATAACTCCAGTTGGATCCTGGATTATTGATGGGCGGATCAACATATCTCGCCAATACTGAATCTATGGGGATAACGGTATTCCAATTGGCACCATTGTTCACAAAAGTCAGGAAATCAGGGTGATTGGTGTAATTGTAAAGCCCATTGGTATGATTGAGTAATTGCTTAAGTGTAATGCCATAACTCACATTTTGAATAGGAGAGAGGTAATGATACAATGAATCATTTATGGATAGTTTTCCGGCCTCTTCCAAGAGTAAAATGACAGCCGCAATGGTAGACTTAGTAATGCTTCCCGGTTCAAACAATACATCTGGATCTAGATCATTGCTTCCATAAGTACCTTCCGTATTGGTCCAGATACTACCATCCGGAAAAGCCACAGCGGCAGTCACCCCTTTCAAATCGTATTGATTGGATTTTGACTGAAATGTAAAATTTAATGTATCGTTTAATAAGTTGGCATATTGCGCATGACCTTGCCCAATAAGACTGAAGAAGATAAGAAAAGAGTATATGTATTTCATAAGCGCATTTGTTTCATTCAAACTTAGCAAGCAATTGTTAAAAGGTATGAATAATTCAGATGAACAGGTTAAAAAAATGGATGAATGGGAAAATGGGTTTTGTTCAATCGACCAACATTTTCATTCTTTACTCTGTCTAATGGTGTAAAAGGGCAATGAATCAAATCAATGCACATATTCGCAATGAAGGTTTAGGTAAATCAACAACCGTTTTGTTGGTCATTCAATTGATCCTGTCTCTGGTTGTGTTGGTATTTTATCCTTCTTCCAATTTAATGTTCTTGTGGTTGGCATTGGACATGGTGTTTATTGGATATGGTTTAGTTGTGCATAAAGACAAGCTGCGTCCATCTTTTAGACATCTTTCCTTGGTTCAGGTTGCCACCGTGCTGATTGTAGCCATGATGTTGTTTTTTGAATACCGAGAAGGGTTTCTTCTTTTATTGATATTCAGTTTCAACCGATTGATTCAATTTCTCTTTCCTAATGCAGATGTATATGCCCTTACTTTGAAAAAATTATTGCGTGTTCAGGTGAAGCATAAGCCTTATTGGACAGGAATGGCTTTCTCTGTATTAATGGCTGTTGTGAGCATTCTCATGGCGCTGTTTTTGCTCTTTTTGGTGCTTTTGTTTTCTGATGGGCACAATTATGCCGGAAGTCTGACGGTGCCCGTATTTTGCATAACTCTATTGAGCATCATGGAACGTATTTGGAAATTCCGCATGTGGGTTGCCAATACTTTTCAATTGATCATCATCGTATTTGTGGCATTTACTTATTTGCAATCATGGAAATGCATATGGCCAAATGATGTTGCAGGAGGAAAAGATTCAAGATTAGGCATTAGCGAAAGGCCTGCAAGAAAAGTGCTGACCGGAGGGTGGATGGATGGATTTTATTGGATGCAATTTGAAACCACTCCAAGCGAGGTCAAACAAATCGTAAATAGTTTTACCCAAACCCATTACGAGCAAAACGGAGGAATAACCATTATGCCACTTTTGAAGGATAGCGTTCTGCGTGTTCCTACTTATGGCGTGCATGGAAACCCTTGGTTTAAATTAACCAATCCATGTGAACATTGGTATGCTGGAGAAAATCGATTACCAGTGTCGATTATGTATGACAAGGAATCTGGCATAATTGAAATATTTGAACAGACAGAAGATTAGATTTTAACAAGGGATACAAGCCTAATCTAACATCAGTTCATTTATGGATGATTTTCATCCGAATGGTATCTATAGAATTTTATAGTTCAATCTTAGAGGAAGATTATTTTCATCTCTAATACTATTTTCGGATATGGGTATTGAAAAGTCTACCCCTTGCAATGCATGTTGTCGTGGAGATTCAATTGTCAGTCCAACGGTACGTAATTCAGAATAATTGACAGTTTCTGAATAGGGATGACCTGGGAATGGCATTCTATTTACTGAAGTCAATACATCATTCGTTGCTTGAAAATAATTATGGGTAGATTGAATTTCATGAGGTTGGGCGGATTGATAGGCATGAATAAGTTCATGAGCCAAAAAAATGTGACGCGGTGTCATTTCTTCAAAATCATTCAAAATGAATCTACCGTTGTGCCAAAATACACTTGAACCACCTAAACCATTGGTGCTAAGATTTACAATGCTTCGCAGCCGCTCTCTAGATATATATACTGTTGGTTCTTCTGGGGCAGTAGGTTGCCTGGTATGAATAAAGTTTTGAAAAGAAGTTCTGATACGAAGGCATGAATTTTCTGAAATAAATGGATCTTGTCTTGAATTGTTGAGATCAATTTGAGTGCTTAGTTCTTCAGGGAGTTCGGATATTCCTCGAATCAAAAAAGTGCCGGCTGCGCGGTTGATTTGGGAATTGTTGCGAATCGAAATTGACATTTCATATTGAGTACCATTATAATTTAGATCTACTTCATCATCTGTTAATGCTTGAGTTAATTGATGAATATAATGTGCCCCCATGGGCGACACATTTGGGCAAATTCGGATAGGTGCTTTACCATTTCGATCAACATATCTGGTAGGAGAAGAATTTACAAAGTTAAATGGCGAGGCATTATGATGTTTTTTATCGGAATTAAGAAAGATTTGAATGGTAGATGAAAATTTGATTTTCGTAAAAAAAACATATACATTCTGCAAGCTATGAAGAGAAATTACACAAAAGATGAGTATACAACCTATTAGTTTCATAATGAATAGTATCGAGTGATTAATGAATTCTTAGTGTCTTCAATAAAAATCCCAACTCTTAACTACAATGCTGGACGGTAGCTCAACCTCAAAGGAAGATTGTTCTCCCTTCGCAATGCGTTTTCAGAAAATCGTGAAGACAAATCGATTGCTTCTTGGGTACTATTTACTGGGGAGTTTCTATGTAAGCCTATGGTAATTAATTCCTCCCAGGGAACAGACTCTGTATTGCTCGATGTTGGAAATGGTCGCCTGCCATGTTCATGTATCAGTTTTGTTAGCATATTGGACTTATTGTTGTCGGTAACGTAATAAGGAAAGGAGGCAGATCGATTCGCGTGAATTAATTCATGTCCTATCACGATATAATCTGGTGAATATTGCGCAACACGTCCTACCAACAATTGATTGTCAGTTCCCAAAAAAGTTGAGTATGCGTTTGGATAAGCTGATTTTTCAAAATTGATAATGGATTCTCTGGCAATGGGAGCTATGTCATATGTTTCACCCTGGTGTTGATAGCTAAAGGACCCGTATTTATCTTTTATTGCAAAACCTTGAACGCTCGTTTGGGTGCCAACGGTTTCATGTGCCAGCGAATTATAATAATCCAACACAACTTTCGCATCAAAGCGATGTTCTGCAATGGATCGTATCAAACCTGTCCCAACGGGTCGGGTAATGTAGCTGTCTGGGATTTTAATCAATTGAAGTTCCAAATTTTTTCCATTAAACCTAAGATTTACCTGGTCATCGGTTAGACCTTGTACGCTCGCATGTAAAATCTTGCTGTTTTCGACGGAAACTGTTGATGCAACTTGAATAGGAGCATTTCCATCTCTATCTGCGTAGGATAAAGGGTTGTTATTCGCATATTCATAAAGCGAATAACCAAGTTGCTTCGGATCATTGGAAACGAATGTCTTGACTTGAGCGTTAAAGCAAGCAAAAGATTGTTTTTTAACGCTTTGAAAGCAATTAAATAGAAGAATTACACCATAAAAAATCAACATGCTTTGCATCATTCCATAAAAAAATCATGCAAATAAATTATTAAAGTCAGAGATATCCTTAAGTGAAATGCTTGTTTAAATGATATGCAGAACGCTTTATTGCAGCAAGTAATCTTTGGGATTTTCCCTGGCAATTCGATCAAATTGCTCATCCGTCAGTTCTTGCTGAAGTTGCGTAATCAAATCTTTATCTGAAAAATGATTTCTCACTACGTAAAAATCGGTGCCATATAACACTCTCTTGCTCAATTTGGGATTCAGCTTGACGTCCAACGTCTGTTGTAATAAAGGCATTATCCTTGGTTTGCTCAGAATGTAACTCACATCAGTAAATATGTTTTCATGTTGAACAATGATGCTACAGATGATACTGTACCAATCCGCGTTGCGCCATATCTTGGCTATTTTATTCCAGTCTGGCTGAGTACGATTGTCATCATCGTAAAAATCAAGACCTCTTTCCCGATGATTAATCAATTGTTGTGCATAATTGTTTCGATCACCTTCCAGGTATTTCAACCATTCTTCTTCACCTCCAAAATGCGCCAGGCAAATTTTCAGTTTCGATAAATCATGGTCCATAGGTTTATTTTCTCCATTGTATCCAAAGAGTGTTTTGATCTCCTCACGAGCGCTTCCCACCAAAATGCGTAACAATGGCTCGTGCACCAGGCATAAGTAATTCAATGGGTGCGTAAAGTTTATACTGAAGTCACTATTGGATTTTTCAGGAAGGGCTAAAAATGCCTCATTTCTGCCATCTTCCCTAAATACTGGATGTTGATTCCAGTCCAATTTCTTTTTTCCACGATAATAAATAGTGCCGGCTACGCAATGCGTCATTATTGGAAGACCCAAGGTCTCTGCATATTTCCATAAAGCCAATAAATCTTCATCAAAAGGGTAATAGCCTAATGCTGGATAGATTTTAAATCCACTGAAGCCTGCTTCTGTATCTTCTGTTGTTAGCAAGGATTTAACAAGGCAATCATCCAAATGCACCATGCCAGGGCTGGTGTGGTATTTCAAAAAATTTGGGTCCGATTTATCTCGTATCCTTCGTGGATCAATAAAAATAAAGGGTTCCATCTGCTCTTTACCCGTTCCTTTCTTTTTAATACCAGCCAATTCGTTCAGTTGTTCGTGGTAGGAAGTAGGTACTTTACCAGCACCCATGTATTCCATATCCATGGGCAACACTACAAAACGACTGTCGTTTGGATATTGTTTGCGCAATCTGGAATAAATAAGGGTTTGTTTTTTATACCTGGCAAATTTTCCAAGCAACATGTATCGTTGAAACATGTCACGACTTTTTTTACCAGGTAGTATTCCAAGAAAACCGGTTATCTTATTGGCCAGGAAGATCATTAAATTCCTTCCGGACCGAATGAAAACAAATACAAAAAGGCAAATGGACAGTTTTAGCCAAAAGGTGGTGTTTTCATAATCAATGAGCACTTTATAGTTTTCAAGTGGTACTCTGATGGTTGGCTCTAAATCTTTGATGAATTGTGGTAGAATCTTTTCACCATTTAACCAATTAAACAAGATGTGCAGCGAATTCAATATGAGCCAATATTGAACGGCATGAAAAATAACAGAGGTAATATCATTTCGTTTTAACCATCGCCAGAAATCTCGGATAACCCTCAATGTTCCGCTTTTTCCAGCATTCCAGTCTGATTTCAACTTGTCAATCCAGCTTTCAATTTTATATACTTTGTCATAGATCCACATAATTGCATGTAGATGAACAATCCAAAACAACCACCAGGGAAGAATGCTCCTTGCTATAAACGGAGGTACATGATCATCCTTAAAAATGTGTGCATGACAATTGACAATAGGATCTTTATTTTCAGACATGAATGCTAACTAAAGATTAGGCAAGCGGAGATACAATATATCTAATAAAATGTTGAATTGATATTCCAATCATGCAAAATGCCCAATCTTGGGTATTGTGTGAAACCAACAATTTTTCACCACCATCTTACCTTTTTTAACCTTTTAGCAACTATTTATCTGAAATAATTTTGCTCAAAAAAAGATGGAACGGAAACTTTCAAAAATAACAGGATACTCAACTATTGATGGCGTGGTCCCTGGAATAAAAGGGCAAAGAGCATTCCCCAACAAGGAATTATCCTTTATGGATCCTTTTATAATGTTGGATCACATTGGTCCCCAGGAGGTCTCTAAAGATTTTTTTATTGACGGCAGTCAATCCGGACATCCTCACAGAGGTTTTGAGACCATAACATTCTTATTTGAGGGGAAGATGTTGCATAAGGATTCGATCGGAAATAAAGTGTGGCTTGATAGCGGAGCGGTTCAACGAATGAATGCGGGAAGTGGAATTCAACATGGAGGCGATTTTCAGGCAGATCCGGATAAAAAGCACTTTCATGAAATCCAACTTTGGATGAATGTGGCCTCTCATGAAAAAATGTCCACTCCGGAAATCGAAAACGCTACACCGAATGATATTCCCGTGGTTTCCATATCCGATCAACAAATTCGAGTTATCAGCGGTGAATTTAAAAATCATGTAGGTCCAATTCAAACGAAAGCAGACACGCGCATTTTACACTTATTGGCTAAAGCAAATAATGACATTGTCATTGATGAAATTCCGGCAGATCATCAACTAATGGTTTATGCAATGTCAGGTTCTTTTCGTATTCAAGATCAAATGGTGAACCATTATCATACTGCCCGATTTGTGGGAGATGGGAATGAAATAGAGATTGCAACCGAACAAGACGGTGAATTGCTCATTGCATCTGGTAAACCCATTTCGGAATCAATTGTCATGGGCGGACCTTTTGTGATGAATACGACAGAAGAAATTGATCAGGCCTACATTGATTTTAAGGCTGGAAAATTTGGAAACCTATAACCATGGCTAAAGAAGCACACTTCGGAACCGATAATATTGGAAAACTCTTACTTCAGCAGTCCATTCCTGCAGCATTGGGCATATTGGTGTTGTCCGTTTATAGCCTGGTGGACACGGTATTCATAGGTAGGTATATAGGAGCCATCGGGATTGCTGCCATTACCATTGTATCGCCCATTTCATTTTTGGTTTCATCCATTGGTCTTGGAATTGGAATGGGGGGAGGTTCCCTGATTTCGATCAAAATAGGGGAGAATGATCAAAAGAAAGCACGACAGGTCATTGCCCATCAACTATGGATGACCTTGATTATCAGTGTATGTATTTACATTGTGGGGTTTCTTTTTTATGAACCCATTTTAAAGGGATTTGGAGCTCAGGGAGATTCATTGATTGCCTCCAACGAATACTTCTATTATACTTTAATTGGACTACCATTTTTTATGGGTCAGATGGTGGTGAACAACTTACTACGGGCAGAAGGGAATGCTAAAAGCGCCATGCTGGTGTTGGGTATTCCATCCATGTTAAATATTGCGCTTGATGCTTGGTTTATTGTGTCACTTAATATGGGATTGACCGGAGCGGCGTTAGCTACGGCCATTTCACAGTGCTCAGGCATGCTTTTGGGTATTTTATTAATGGTAAGACAAAGTGACATCTTACCTCAATTGGAAGATTTTAAGCTTCGATCATCTGTGTTTTCTGCCATTTCTACTTTGGGTTCGGTTCAATTTTTTAGCCAGGCTTCCATGAGTGTAGTGGTATTGTTTTCGAATCATTTACTTATGAAATATGGAGGTGATTTAGCAATTTCAGCATATGGATTGGTCATTCGAATTGTGATGTTTGCGTTTTTTCCCGTTTTGGGCATTGTACAAGGATTTATGCCCATTGCAGGATACAATTACGGTGCTGGTCTGCATGCCCGCGTTAAGGAAATTATAAAAACATCCTTCTTTAGTTCAACGGTCATTGCCTGTTTAATCATGTTGATTGCAATGTTCTTTACACAATCCATAATTGAGTTATTTACAGAAGAATCAGAGCTCATTTCACTATCTGTCATCGTCATGTTCTGGGTATTCTGTGCTTATCCTTTGTTGGGGATTCAACAAATCAGCACATCATACTTTCAGGCTATTGGCAAGGCAAAACCCGCATTGTGGTTAACATTGACCAAACAAATAATCCTTATTCCAACCATGTTTGTGCTGCCATTTTGGTTTGCATTGGATGGAATGTGGTATTCATTTCCTGTATCTGAGGTATCTACCACAGGAATAGCTTATTACTTTTTTCAACGAGAACTTAAACAACCCACACAATGATCAAGAGAGGAATAAATCATAAACAAGAACCTTATAACGGCATTCAATTTGTAGTTGATGAAGCAACTCGAAATGAATTAAAACCACTTGTTTTTTTTGACGCTGGTAAATTTTCAAGAGAGGATGATGGTTTTACGATCAATTTCCATCCACATTCAGGAATAGGCATTATCACATTTATGCATGGCACGGATTTACATCATAGAGATAGTGGCAATCATGATGGTGTTGTGCCATCAGGTGGCGTACAATGGATGAAAGCTGGCAAAGGTATTTGGCATCAGGAAGGTTACCGACGCGAGTTGAAAGGACCTGAAACAGGACCATGGACAGGGTCGATTCATCAACTTTGGATTCAATTACCTCCTCAGGAAGAAGAAAGTGAAGTATCGTATGTAAGTACAAAACGTGAAGACATTCCTCAGGTTGACAATGTGAATATCATTACAGGTCAGTACAAAGGACTTTCAGGTGCATTTGAGACTCCAATTAACATGACTTACCTGGATGTATCATTGGATAAAGACGAATCCTGGTCATTCAAAACTCCTGAAAATCAAACAACTGGATTCATGTTTGTTCGGGACGGAAAACTGGACGTGTATAACACATCGTTAAAGTCAGGAGAGATGGGGGTGATGGATCATAATGATGGTGAAATTCAAGTGATAGCCCAAGAGCGCTCTTCCTTTGTAGTTGTGCTGGCAGAACCAAGTCAATGGCCTATTTACACTCATGGGGGCCAGGTACACACAAATCAAGATTCTCTGGAGAGAAGCATCCGGCATATCAGCAACATTAAAAAGACATTGGTATATTAGTTCCAATGCAAACGAACAAAGAAGACATTACGTTTTATCGCTCCAGTGAAATAGGGAAGGGGCTCCCATTTGCCTTTGTAGAGCACAGTGAACTGATGGCAACCAATGACTTGTTTGTGCCTTCAATGAGGGATTTTCATGTCATTTTTTGGTTTAAGTCTGGGACGGGTTCGTATTATCTGGACTTCAAAGAATACCATTTTGAGCCCAATACCATCATTTTATTGTCCAAGGATTACCTTCATTACTTTAAGTCTTTCGGAAACGATTGTGAATTGCAATCCATACCATTTGAACCACAGTTTATCTATCGAAACGACTTTGATTTGAAACACCTTTTTCATTTTGATGTTGGATGTCACCTGGACGGTTTGCAAATTTTGAAACTTGATCAACAAGAAATCAATCATCTGGAACAGATCAGTAACCAAATGAAGGATGTCTTTCACCATTGGCAGCAACCGCATCAGCATGAAGCGTTTTATCACTTGTTGTCTATGTTTTTGTTGCGGTGTGAAAGGATTCAAATCGAGGATAAGCAACACCAATCACCCATAGATGAAACTTCAAAAGTGTTGATGAAGTTTAATGAGTTAGTGGAACAACATTATCGAAGCGAATACAAGGTGGATTTTTATGTAGATCAATTAGGTGTTTCACTTAAGACGTTGTCAAATTTAGTGAAGGACAGGTACCGAATTTCAACAAAATCTTTTATTGATGAACGCAGGGTGTTGGAAATCAAAAGACAATTGCGAGGAACAACCAAGTCCATCAAAGAAATTGCATTTATGTTTGAATTTGATGAGCCCACCAATATGGTGAAGTACTTTAAAAAACATGTGGGTTCGACACCAAAGGCATTTCGAGAGCAGGCGTCTGCTTAAAATTACCACAATCCCTCCATTTTTTACCTATGCGCAATGGCTCGCGCTACATAGCTTTGTCCAAAAAACAAGATGAAGAAAATCATAGCCTTAGCAGGAAGTAACAGTTCAAATTCGATCAATCATCAATTGATCCAGGCAGTGGCAAATCAGGTTAAAGACGTTAACGTTGAGATCATCAGTTTACGAGATTACCCTTCAGAAATCTATGGAATTGATTCAGAGAAGGAAAAGGGATTTCCACCAAGTATGATGGAGCTAAATGAAAAATTTGCTGAAGCAGATGGCTTTATTGTCAGCACTCCTGAACATAATGGCTCAATTCCAGCCGTGTTGAAGAATACAATTGACTGGTTGTCGAGAATAAGTAGAAAAGTGTTTAACGATAAACCCTTGATGCTGCTAAGTACTTCTCCTGGAGCCAGAGGTGGGAAGTCTGCCCTCAAACATCTGATGTCCATCTTGCCATATCAAGGTGCCAACGTTATTGGCGGACAGAGCATTGGTTCTTTTCACGAACATGTGAAAAATGGTGTGGTATCAGATCCCACACATCAACAGGCCATCAAGCAATTGACAACTCAGTTGTTGAAAGCTGTATAATGTTAAAATACACATATTTAGCACTTGCTATATGGAGTATTACAACCATCTCTGTATTCGCGCAAAAAGACACCTTGCATTTCAATGCAATGGTCAATTTTCAAACCATGTTGCAGAGCGGTAACCTTAATCAGTATGGCGGTAATTTAAACGCTCAATTGGCATTGTCTAATAAACGGATTAAAATGCAATATGCGTTGTCCTACAATTATGTTACGGTAGAGGAATTCAACATTATCGATGATTCCTGGAATTATGCACTTTTTAAATATGACCATAATAAGTTGTTGTATCCTTTGGTAATGGGATATCATGGATTTGCAAAATCATTTGGTATAGACCGCGCTTCCGTTGTGGGCGCAGGAGCTGGATTGAATATTTTTAATCGATCTCAATTCACATATTTACGTGTCAATGCTATGTTAGCGCATTTATGGTTTGATTATGACATTAACCCCACGATTAGAGGAACCGGTGTCAATGTATTTGTAGAAGGGAACACGTCCATTTCAAAATTGCCTATCCACCTAAATTGGGAATTCCATGCATATCAGCATATTGAACAATCCAATGTCTATGGTTTTCAAAACACCATACGATTGTCCATTCCGGTTTCAAAGAAATTAAGCATTACCATCTCCCAAATGTTGGTTTATAGTGAGCAAGTTGATGTCGACAGGAAAAGGTTTAATACCACCAGCCTCATGGGGCTAGCGTTAAAAAATTGAAGGTTCGCAGAAACGAAGATCTCAACAGGAATCTTTGAATTCCGTTATTTATTTTTTACATTCGGTACTCCAGTATAGAAAGTGAACCCTATTGTTTAACCGGCAATAAATCTGACAGGGAACACTTATTGACCTAACTTTTCCGCTGATTCCAGGTTTTGATCATTGCCTTTTCATGAAATATGAAAATGCATTTGTACAATTCGTCTAAAAAAGATGTCTCGTTTGACCACAAATTAAATAGGATTTATCGCGAAATCGACTTTGCGAAAAATCACATGACCAAGTTCAAGTCGTTAACACTTCGAGAAAAAGAAATCATCCAATTGTTATCAAAAGGGGACAGCAATCCTGAAATAGCGAATAAATTATACATCAGCCGTCGAACGGTAGAACAACACAGGAAAAACATCAATCGCAAGCTGGATGTGCATCGACTTCCACAAGTGATTACGTTTGCCTACGCTTTTGATTTGGTGTAAATGGGCTAGCTGGCTGGCTCCAAAGTACGTTCCTACCATGTATTGATGAATACCACCTAAATAGCAGGCAATTATTTAATCACAAATCTCTGCTTAAACGTTATTGCATCATCGTTTTGAAATACCAGGATATATGATCCCTTTTCCAAATGTGATACATTGATTTGATCCACCGGTCTGTCTGATTGGTACACCAGCGCCCCTTGCATGTCATACATCCTGATTTGCCCTTTCAACGATCCTTGGTATCGAATATTCAACACATCTTTGGCCGGATTAGGGAAAACAATGAATTCACTCGAAGTCAATTCAGGTAATCCCAACCATGTAAACGAAAATGGATCCGATTCATTTGAACAGGTATTTGAATCTGTGACAATGACTGTATATGCACCGTTGCTAGTAACAGTTATGGTGTTTGATGTGGCTCCTGAAATGGCTGTTCCGTTTAGTTGCCATTGCAATTGCCCAATTGCCGTTGTGCTTAAGTCATTTCCTGATACACTTACAACAGGTTTGGCAGGAAGAGGATATCTTGTCACCTGAAGAGCTGATGAGGTATCCATACATCCTACAGAGTCCGTAATAATCAAGGTTACCAATTGTGTGTTGTTCACGGTAACATTTGGGGTATTATTTCCTGTTGACCAATTGTAGGCTGACATACCGGGAGTCCCGTTTAAATCCACTGATTCACCTGCACAAAACTCCGTGGGGCCTTGTGGTGAAATGCTTGCCAATGGATTGCTTAGGACAAACTCCACGGTATCCGAATTGGAAACACAGCCAATGCTATCGGTTGCGATGGTACTATACATTCCATTTTGAGTAATTAAAATGGAATCGGTTGTTTGAGCAGTATTCCAAGTATACTGAAGAGATGTGTCAGAAGCACTTAAATACACCAATTGACTATCACAAATGGCATTGAATCCAACATGAGATAACGTAAACACCGGCAATGGTTGAATGTTAACCTGAGTCCCGGGTGTTGTGCCGCTACATCCGTTGGAATCCGTTACCGTTACTGAATAATTCATGGTTTGATTTACCCAGATAGACTGTGTTGTAGCGGACGTGTTCCACAAATACTGCGAATAACTTTGGCTTGTAGACAAGCTAATGCTGTCTCCAATACAAATGGACGTATCATTTTGCGTGATGATAGGAGTAGGGGCAGTGTAAGCCAATGGAATAAGTGTGTCTGAATACCCTAGACATCCATTATTATCTATAATTTCCACATATACCGGATTGGTAGAGTTAACCATTATGGATGCTGATGTTGCTCCATTCATCCAGTTATAACTGCTGTAGGAATTGGTAGTGGTGACCAACATATTTGACTGTGGGCAATATCCGGTATCCGAGGATGTTAATGCTACACCTGAATCTCTGGGAAAATTTTTCACCAGTAAAGTATCTGAAAGCAATTGACATCCCGGTAAGGAGTCAAAGGCATAAATGGTTTGAGGGGAATTGATTAAAATGGAATCCGCGTATGTGCCTGTTGACCAATATACTGCCCCATCTTTACTTGCATCTATCCAGATGGAATCCTCAATGCATTTCATGATGCTGTCACTTATGCTCAAAGTGAGTGATTCTCCCAGTGCAATATTTTCCCATTCACTAAAGGCTGAGCAATAATTGGTATCACTAATAAGCACATTGTATTGACCGTCATTGTATACATATATCGAGTCGTTTGTTTCTCCTGTAGACCAAAGGAAATTAACGTTGGATGTATCTGTTTTTAACAAGATGCTATCTGAATTACAACTTGGAACAACTACAATTTCAGGCTGTGTCAATTCACACGAATCCAATTTCCCCATGAACACCATATTCTGACGACCACTTCCTGTAACCGAGGCTGTGCCAAACGTGGAGATGTTGTTAAATTTTCCAAAAGCCGCAAATTTGTTTCCAGGAGCTTCATCTAAGCGATGAAAAAATCCAGATCCATTGGATGAAGAATTTTGATAGGTAAGATATGTGCCATCGGCAGCAAATTCAGCAATGAATGGACGACTACTTCCAATGGCTGATTTGACTTCTCCATTGACTGAGAACGGATTTCCACATTGTCCGCTAACGATTAGTTTGCCTGAACTCATGGGGTGTAAACCTCCTACAATTTCGAAATTTGTACTTCCCATATGTTTAAAATAATCCAATTCACCATTTGAAGTGATTTTAACCAATAACAGATCTCTGGACCCCAATGCTGTTATGGACGTATCTTCAATTTCAATGGTTCCGGTAAACTCCTGAAGACAATAAAAATTTCCTGCTGGGCCTATTTTCAGTTCTTGTTCAGAACCACTTGCGCCTGAAGATGTGCGATACAGCGAATTCACCCATTTTAAGTTGCCCTGAAGATCAGCTTTGACAACAAACGCCTTGTATCCTGAACTCACATAAACCGAGTCATTCCCAACGAAAACCGTATCATTGGTTAATCCTTCAACATAAAGGTGATCATTGCCAAAAGTCATTTCAACCATATACTGTGTACCTTCAAGATCAATTCTAAACCCTGACACAGCTGTACCTGTTGCAGTATCCAATGCAAATACATGTAAGTCCCTGTCAGAGCCAGAAGGATAAGTGATGGTAACGGTATCCAATGTAAATGAAGAGGAACTGCTATTTGGCATCCAGATCAATCCATTGTGATAGATAATTTGCCTTGGCCAAAAGGCGGTATTCATTTGCTTTATCCAAATAATGTCTCCTCCTGACGATAGTTTGATCAACAAATACGAAAAGCCCCAGGCCCCATAGGTGTTGCCCTGCCACTGTAGAGAATCGTATTGATAACCCGATGCGTAAATATTACCAGCTTCATCTTGAACAAGGTTGTAAATTCGACTCCATGAATCACCTTCTTCCGGTCCTGTAGCCCATAAGACGTTTCCGGCTGAATCGTATTTGGCGATATATGCATGACCAAAAGCGCTTCCACTTGTACCTGTACTTCCATATAACGTATCATTTCCAATGATACACGTGTCAGCCATCACGCCAGTGACATAGATATTTCCTTGATTATCCGTGATCATATCTTCTGGATACTCATCATCTGAACTGCCAAACGATTCTCCCCAAAGCCAGGTAGGCTGGGCAATCGATAAATGGCATAGAAAAACCAATAGGAAAGAGAGTAGGGGTAGTCGTAAATTCATTTCTGTTAGCTTGGAGAGCTAAATTAATGAATCGTCATTGACCTTTCAAATGATGCTTAAAATATTACGTGATTATGTATTCATTACTTCATTTGTCTTGGAGTGCAATCCATTGGTTCACCACGGTTTCTAGATCTTTTTTTCGGGTTTCAATGTTGTTCATGTCCATGAATTTTGCCGTTCGTGCTTCTTTGCCATCACCTTGTAATAGACCGGTGGAATCATGAATGAATGCACCCTTATGAAACATTAAACTGACGTGCTTCTTTGCATTCATAAAAAAAGATGCCATGTTTCCCTTATACATGAATGTGGGACTTTTCCATTTGATGGTTTCTGTAATTTTCGGGGAGGTTTGAAGGATAATTTCACGAATTCGTTGAATTTCAGGAGTGAGAGGGTGATTGAAATCCTTTAAAAACTGATCAATTTCGACATTTTTATTCATGTTATCTATATTAGTGTATGCTAATATAGGTATTTATTTATATATTTGAATTATGCCAGCCAATCATGACATATACAAAGTATTGGGCGATCCACATAGATTGCATATGATTGAATTGTTGGGGTCCGGAGAGAAATCCGCCGGGGAATTGGAACGGGCGATTCAATTGAGTCAATCTGCCACGTCCCAACATTTGAAGTTATTGTACACTGCGGGATTAGTGAAAGTGCGGAAAAAAGGCAATTTCCGGATTTATGTTCTTCAGCGAAATCGATTACAGGAAGCCATGAATTTCTTCAATTATTTATGGGATAAGGATTTAATGAAATTGAAACAAAACCTTGAGGCCAATGAGTGATAATGTAATCATCAAAGAAATTTTCATCCATACATCTGTAGAAAAAGTATTTAAAAGCTTTACGGATGTGGATACGTTGTTGTCATGGCATGGAAAGGAAGCAGAATTAAATCCAGTGCCAGGAGGAATTTATAAAGTGGTGTTTGAAGATGGAACAACCATCATTGGAAATTATATAGAAGTTATTCCCAATAAAAAATTGATCTACACAGCTCGATATGGAGATGTAAATAGTGAAATCACCATTTTATTTTCTGAAAGAGATGGTGGCACGCATATTCATCTGACACAAGTATTTGATCCCGGACAAGATATTTCATCGTTTGATGGCGGCTGGGATTATTTTCTTGGATTGTTGGTTGAGAGATGGGGTAGGTGAGTATTGTAAAATTCACTTCCAACAATTGAATAGTGTTGCTCAAATCAATTTTCTAATGCACCTTCATCCACCCATAATCTGATTTGATCAATCTTACATTGAGCCAGTTTAGCCTGATTGTAGGGCATTGGGGTAAATCCCGATTCATGACTAACCGTACCGTATAATCTGCCTGAAAGAGCCTGAGTTTGGATTTGATTGTAATTGGTCAAACTGATTCCACCTGAAGGAGAGCTACTGCCATGACATCCCTGGCAATTATCCCGAATTAGTGGCAGAATATGAACGCTAAATGAAACGTTATTTGAATCGCAATCATCGCAAGAATTGTTTTGAGCACCTTGTTGAATCCAATTGGCAATTTTGTCAATTTGATCTGAACTCAAGGCATTTGCAGGTGGTGGGGGCATGCGCTTGTCCAAATCAGTTTCCGTTATTACGTCGTATAATTCTGATTCACTGAGTTCAAAAGGGCGAATGTCTATGGTGGTAATAATGGTATTGTAATTGGAAATATCAACTCCATCCTGAGCACTTCCATTACCATGGCAGCCACTAAACGCACAATTACTTTGTAAAATGGGGGAAATGTCTTTGGTAAAATAGATGGAATCCGGATCACAAGGTTTGTCAGTCGTATCAGAAGGATTGACCATTTCGTCCAATTCAGCAATGCCCTTATCGTAATGACATGCTCCAAAAAACACGCATATTGTCATAGTATAAATGGACGTGAGTGCTCGTTTCATTTTTATTTTTTTGTAAGTATTTAGCACAGTGTAGGACAAAAATAAGTATTCGCTCTCAAATGTGAATTAATAAAACTAACTGCATAATTGTGTAACCTAAATTGACGAAAATGATTAAATGAAAAAAATGGATCCTATGGTTGCCGGCGGATTTGGTTGCAAATCGAAGAGCATAGGTTATGCATGAAAGCAATGTTTCTTTTAAAAATTTCAATTTTCTCCACAACATTCTAACTACTGACAATCACATAGAATTTTAAATCCTGTAGAATTTATCGAATACGTTTAATATATAGATAATACGCTTATATTAAAATTAATCCATATATCTCATAATTAATATTATGTTAAGTTTAGAAAATTTATATAATCCCCTAGTTATTAGTATTATAAGAAATTACTCTACACGGAAAGCTCCTTCGACGGTATGATGCCATGCTTTATCCGTACGCTCAGAATATAGCTGCACAGATCCTTTGATATAATAATCCCCTGGCTGACGATTTTTTAACAACACACCACCAACAGCAGATTCATAATACACCTGAAAATCATCTGAATTTAATTCTTGGCCATTGTATTTAAACTCTTCTACTTTGATCAACGGCTGTAAACTCGACAATGAAAAGTTGGGTAAAATCTGTATTCGCTGCGAACCTAAACTATCCGGAATTACGCCCAGGGCAATTTTAGGCCAGCGTAAATCACCTGCCATTAAATCAGCCAGCGTTTCCATGGATTGTCTGGTTATGTGCATGAATTCATTCACCAGTATTTCTTTTTCATTGGTAAGCAGACGTCCACTGCCAATGGTATCATTCATGTAACGTAAATCATCTAGATTGTCAGCCATGACCAATAATAAATCATTGCTCAGTCTGTCGAATTCCTCTTTTAAAGCATCGTTTTCCTTCTCTTCACTGATTTCAAGGAATTCCAGATATGTATCATGGGCTTTCAATGCCCTGTTTAAAATCTCTTCGTTTTTAGGGCTTTGCTCTTCAGATGATAATTGATGGATTTGATCCATTTTCATCTCTATGTAGTTGGCCATGAATTGATTATCTACATTCAACCGCCCCAACATTTCCTGGTTATCTGCACATCCCATCCACACAATCGCGCATCCGATGGCCAATAAAGTGGTTCTTATTTTCATCTTTTATGATTTCCATCGAAAATACGAATTCGATGGCTATACCTGACGAATCTTGCCTTGTTTCAGGTAATCGTCATGAAAATACTTTTTCATAAACAACTCTACATTGCCATGCATGATTTTAGCTGCGAGTTCTTTTGCAGAAATACCGTATTGTAAGCCTTTTAAATAATTTGTATCCCATGTAGGTTTGAATTTGGCCAAGGGCCTGGGTTGTTCCATGTATTTTTGCATTTCTTCGGCCATTTTCGGGAAATCTGCAGCTGTGCCAAACATATCCAGCTTATTGATGGTGCCATCAAAATCGGAACCTATGCATATTCGATTCCAGGCATGCTTGCGATCTTCACTGGATACCCCATCATTCATTTTCTCCACTGCATTGTAGATATTGGCCATAATGAGATTGATGTACGCTTCTCTCATTTCCTGTTCCACTTTTGCTAATTCAGATCTTTTCTGCTGAATACGTCGTTGTATTTCTTCTCTTTTCTTTCTCCTCCAGGGTCGTCTGCGTTGCAAGGAAATAATGTTGCTTTTCAATAGACGTCGTTGCTTTCTGAATCCGTCAATGCCATACCCTTCATCAGACAACGCGATCTTATTGGTCAATCTCTTTTCATGCAAAATGATACCCACAAGACCATCTGATTCACGCGTAGCGATGAGATCTTCTTTACACAAACTCAGCGATCCACTATTGAAATAATCGAAGTTGGTTACGATGGTGTCCAGATCATTGTTGATGTAATCATCCAGATTTTCTGCTTCACCAATGGAGGCATGTGAACAAATGATGGGAATGGATAGACCTTCCCTCCTTTTTTGTTCCACTATTTGATAGTATTCCTTACGAGCTCTTGGACTCATGTGTTTGGTGTCTATCAATATTCTTCGCAATTGATTGGGTTTGCCATGCTCATCTTCATCGGAAATCAAATCTTGAACCATTATTTTACCTGCTTCGGTAAATCCATAATTTTTACCCACAGGTTGAGCAAACAACGGTGGTAACGATTCACAATGACCTGAAAGCATGTTCCAATAGTGGTGGGAAAGTGTGATGTATAAGGGTGCATGACTTCCCTCCTGTCCTTTTGGCCCCCATTTTTTTACCGCAAACACTTGCTTTCTGTAGTATTCATTGTAGTCTGTAGCAGAACAATGGTCGGGATCTTTGTGTAAATATTGTTTAGGAAGGTTGTGGGCTAATGAATGCCCTCCTTCAATGGAAATCACGACGGATATATGGTCATCTTCAAGGGAATTCATTTCATCAAAACTGGAAACTATTTTGGCAACTTTACCACCGCAATTAGATTGATTGTTCAACACATATTGATATTCTCCCACCAATTCCCGGTAATACGGAATGGGTAAATTCCTTCTCAAATCGCGCGACATCATTTTTACATTGGCCATTGAAAACCCAGTAGCATGTCTAATCTTACTGGATTTCATGGGCATTAAGCCGGTTCTGGGAAACAACCATTTGCGCTCTATGGGATACAAGGAAATCCAAATAGCACTGACATTGCCTTTGGCCAATTTGGAATAATCTGATTGTGTAATCTCTGATCGCATGGATTCGTGGTTGTCAAAAAATCCAAGCAACCCCCCTACTTTACTTCTAATTTCACTACAAGCACTTGGGTAATGGGGATGATTCCGGAAATGTGTCATTACTGAATGACAATGAATATCAATAGCCTTCATAGCAATTCATTTGTGTTTTTGGTTTAATAAAGCGGCTAAGGGTCTTATTGCGATGTGCAATTACTTTCTGGCAATACCTAAAGATAATGCGAAATTCGTGATTTCAAAACATGAATCTTCCAAACTCCAGTTTCTATTTAAATGAAAAAAATCTGCTATATCGTGACCACTTGGATCTACTAGGTGCAGGTAATTCATGTGGAATTGATTTGGGTCGAAATGGCTTAATGATTCTTGACTGATTGTTTCGATAACTGTCAACACTGGGTTTCCCCTGAAGCTGGTTTTTTTCTATGTAGTTAGCAACAGCAAATTGAGGTGCATCATGCGTTATTTTAACAGTGTGAAAATATGTAGGATTATCTGAATCACCACTTGCTACAAATTCAGCTACAATGTCATTTCTCTTTGCAGGGTAAAGAACATCAATTGATTTTTGAGGTCGTTGAATAACCGGATCAAAAATTTCGGGTTGTTCTAAAATGGGCAATGAGGTGCTTTTTGTCGTAATAAGAAAACCTTTTTCATTTGTTCCCAGGACAAATGAAGAACAATTGGAAATATTATGGGCCTTCAGAAAAAAAGCAGAAGAATGTAAGGCCTTTCCAAATCGAGTCGGAATAGAAACCCTGAATTCTGAAGAATAGGTATTCTTCAAACTTCTTGCCCTTGCCGGGTATTGATTTAAATCAAGCTCGAAACTTTTTTTTGCAACTGAATAACTCATTTGTGATTTCTGCAGCATATTGGAATAATCGATTTCGATGTAATAATGTTGCATGTTGACTGAAACAGCACTCTCCCACCCTTTTCCGTTTCTATCTACCTTTTGAATGGGGTCATTTCCTACAAATGCCGCTAATACATTAAATTCATGCAAAGGATCTACTGACAAGAAACTTCCTTTTCCAGATAAGAAGAAAAATATGAACACATGGTGGAATAATTTTTTCATTTGAAAGTCGTGTTATTTATCTACCCGTAGGTTACCAAAATTTAACGATGTTGAACAGTTTATTCATCAATACAGATGCTCTGGATTCGGTTGCTACACCCTCAAAAGAAGCGGCATTTCCGGGAATGATTGGCCTGTATAACTGTACAAAAGAATTATTGATTTTTCTATAATCAACGCTTGAAATTCTCGGTTTCGCAGATAAGCTCTCCTTTTCTGAAAAGGTCGATTCAGATAGTGGTGTATTATGTGAATGGACCATCATTGTATGTTTATACGCGCCCTGAAGCTCACCAGCATCATTTTGCTGAAACTGAACTACAATGTCCCCGGCATGGGCTATGGTTCTTGAATTTTCAACTATTGTGGGCTCCGGATGCAACTTTTTAAAAATGTCTGAATGCTCCAGAATAGGCAAAGGAGTGCTGCGTTCGGTGATAAAAAACCCTTTGCCAAACGTATTTAATGCAAAGGAAGAACAGTTTGCCCACTCGTTATGTTTTAGTATTTCAGATACATATTCTAATTCATCGTATTTGGATGCGGGAGTGGATATTCTGAATTCCTCACCAACCACGCCTCTTTAGCTAACAGCTCTACTCTTGTATTGATTTAAAGGAATTTTCATCGTCAAACTATTCGCATGGGTAATCATCTCACTTTCATGAAGTAGTTCATCAAAATCGATTTGAAGGGAATAATGCCCCATATTCACAGAGACAGCATCTTCCCACCCTTTTCCGTTTCTATCTACTTTTTGAATAGGGTCATTTCCTACAAATTCAAAGGCTGAATGAAACTGGCGTAATTCATCAGTATTCAAAAACTTTGCATGCACATTGATTGCAGAAATTGCACTAAACAGCCCTATGCCTATCGGTTTTTTCACAACGCAAAATAAAGTCGCGAACGCAAAACAATGATTGGTATTACACCAAAAAAAACACCCCCGAAAATCAAGGATCTCCGAGGGTGAAAAAACTTCAGTTGAATACTAATACTCTCTTTATTTTTCAATTAAACATTGTGCAAAAGTAGAAGACCGCTTTATCAACTTTTCTTCCATTGAATGCGATATTTCATCATTACCAATCTTAAGACCAAATGCCTTAATTCCATGTTGGGCAATTAATTCAAACGTTTTATTTTCACATACGTAGTGAATGTTATACTCAATTTCTACCGATTTGTCGTAATAATTTCGATTTCCAGTGACGTTTGATTCAGACACTAAGGTAATTATTTGATTATCGGTTAAACGAAGATTAAACGCACTACCTGCTTCAATTGTTTGAATACTAGAATTTTTTAATCTCATGTGCAATTTTATTCTCAATATATCAGCCGTATTATCGAATCGAAAATCTATTCTGTTTGTAATTTTTAATTTTTTTCCAAAGCGCCTTTGTTCAGTCATTGGATCCTCAATGTCATAATCAAATTTGCACTTTTGCGACAGCAAGTCAGAATAGTTAAAAAGCAACGAACAAGTCAATATAATTACAACAAATCTATCCACAGCATTACATGATATTAATTTTGTACCAGACATTTTGCATTTTGAATTGAACTATCAAATTCTTTTCCTTCAAATTTCCAAACAAAATCACTACCGTTTATCTTCACTGATGCAACAGCTATGCCATGTTGAGAAATTTCTTCAAACTGTTCTTTAGAACCATCAAAAAGAACATCAATGGTTGTCAATACGCCACCCTTATTGCTCACAAAAGTCTTTGGACTGACATTTTCTGAACACGTCATGTTAATCAATTTTTTGTTACCTAATTTTAACGTTAACTGCTCATCTTTTGGCACCTCGAAGGTTAATTGACCAGAAAATTTAATGTACATGGCAAATTGATATTGCTCTCCCTTTCTTCTATAACCTAATTTTTGAAAACTTTTTGATCGGAAATAGGATAAACGATTGCGCTCATCTGTCATAGGATCAATTTTATCCTCTTTGTACTTACACTTTTGAGCAGATAATGTCGAGTTAAAAAACAGGAAAAGTATCAATGCAATTGGTAATTTTAATTGCCTAGCGTTCACATCCAATCGTATCACGAGATTAGGTTTATTTTGAGTTAATCATCTGAAAGATAATTAAAAACGCTATTGTTTTCCAAAAAAAAACACCCCCGAAAATCAAGGATCTCCGAGGGTGAAAAAAAATAAAAATGTCTTTACTTATTGACCCAATTCCGCTTTTAACGCTTTATACTTATCCAACTGTTCTGTTGAAGTATAAATCTGAATCAAAAATTGAGCAGCACGATTGTTATCGGGCTGATATTCTCTGAGCATTTCAAGATGTCCTTGCGCCTCAAGGAACAGTGCGTTGGCTTTTTCCTGAGCAGCATTGTACTTTTCGGTTTCGTTCAAGCCATACGTATTTGCTTCCTGAACAACATCATATCCTTGCGTAAATAACATTTCACCCAAATCTTGTAAAGCACCAGTGTTGCTTTCATCAGCTTCAACTGCCTTTTTGAAATCTTCCTGAGCCTTATCGTATTGTTTCAAGTCTCTGTTTAAGATTCCACGCATGTGAAGTACCAGACTATTGTATGGATCTATATCCAACGTTTCATCTAAACGTTGCATCAGTTCATCCGATCTATCCAACGACAAAAACAAGGCAATTTCTCGTTTTATGAGGACAGGATTGTCTTCAAACATTTCACGACCTTGAACTACGTATTCCAATGCCGCAGTGGTATCTCCTTCTTCCAATAAAATATTACTGATTTGCACATATACACCAGGGTCGTTAAATCCTTTTTGAATCAATTCGGCGTATAGCTTTCTGGCTTCAGCGCCATTACCGGCTAGTTGTTGCGCAGTGGCTTCGTATTGCAACATTTTGTTTCCGTCAATGTTGTTTCGTTTGAAATCATTTTCTTCATCCAATGGAATCAAACTTCTACATGTTTGGAAATAAGCAATGGCTAATTCATAGTTTTTCTGATCATAAAGCAAATATTCACCTGTGAACATCAATCCAACGGCAATATTGGTCAATACCTGACGGTATTCCGTGTCACCAACGTAACGCTTCTTAACATCAGCCTCTTTACATTTGATAATGCTGTTTCCGGCTTCAATTAGCAACTTACCATCTGGATCAAATTCAGTCTTCAATCCAAGGGTATCTGAATGCACACCATAATATACCTTGGCACGCATCAACCACATTCTTGGATCATTTGATGTAGTAGCGTTGGAATGTGCTGCGTCAATTGCCTTTTTGGCTTCCGTTAGGTAACGCTTTCGATTTGCACTGGATTCTTTGTCTGAATTGTACTTTCGAATAGTCTGGGCAGCCGTCTCAATATTTGCTTTCTGGGCAGATGCAGCCATCGAAAAGATGGCTACAATTGCCAACAACCATAACTTTTTCATTCTTCTGTCGATTTATACTATTAAACGCGACAAATATAGAATTATTATTGCTGTTTGAACTCCTTTAGGTTGATATCATTGACATCAAGCTCTTTCACTTTTCCGTAGCCCAGCTTTTCCATTTTTTTCTTAACCACATAACTATTACCAACCACCAAAATGATCATTTCATCTGTCTTCAGATTGGCCATAGCTAGTTGATCAACTTCTTCTTTGGTGATTTTATTCACCAATGCTTCTTGTTCATCAATAAAGGAATCTGGAAGCTTGTAACGAAGAATATTGTTCATGAAAACTCCTTTCTGAAAAGAGGTCTCATAACTCAATATTTCACTTTGAAGAATAGAACTTTTGGTATCAGCTAATTCTTCAGGCGTGATACCATCTTTTTTATACATCTCAATCTCTTTCATGAATTCTGTGATGGCACTATCTGTAGATGAAGTACGCACACTAGCTGCCGCTACAAATGGGCCTCGATATTCATTTCCCTGGAAGAATGAACGGGCACCATAAGTAAACCCTTTATCTTCTCTTAGGTTCTGATTGATTCTACTGTTGAAATTTCCTCCCAATGAATAATTCATCAAATTGGCTTTAAAGAAATCACCATTGTAATCATATTCATGAGCTAAATATCCAATACGAATTTGCGATTGAGGAGCACCAGGTCTGTCAATCAAGAACATCTGCGTTCCTTGATATTTAGGGAATTCTGTAATCTCCGGTATCTTAGCACCGGTCGATTTCCAGCTATTCAAAAAGCCTAGTTTTCCTACAATTTCATCTTTTTCGATATCTCCAACAACAACAAGGTTGGTTAAATCAGGAGAATAATTGTCTTTGTAAAATTTCTGTACATCCTCCAGCTTGATGCTGTTTACCGTTTTATAAGTTCCCGTATAATAAGATCCCAAAATGGTGTTTCCGTACAACAAGTTTTGGAAAGCTCTGTTAGCCACCACTCCTGATTGAGTTCGTTGGTTTTTGATATTTTCCAACATTTGCTTTTTAACTCTTTTATAGTCCTCTTCTGAAAAACGAGGTTTTAACAGTTTTTCTTCTAATACGGCAATGGTTTGATCAAGTCTGTCTTTATGACTTCTCACAAATACTCGAGTTCCAGTATTGTTAGATGAAAAATTGATAACACTTCCCAATTTGGATAATTCAGCAGAAACCTCTTCAGTAGTCCACTTCTCAGTTCCTTCATTCATCATGGCAGCGGTCAAGTTCGCAGTACCAATTGGATATTTATCATCGCTTTCCATCAAGTGTCCTCCTTGAATGTTGAAAAGCAATGTAACTTTTGGAGAATTCTCCATTTTCGTTCCAATGAGTTTGATTCCATTGTCCATATCTTGCTTATAGTATTTTGGTACAACAGCCGAAACACTTGGGCCAGGAACAGGACGCTTGCTTCTGTCAAAATCATCTTTTGCTTTCTTATAAGTAAGGTTTGCATATTGAGGATCATCCTCCAATTTGACATTGGCATTTGGATTGAAACTTTTCTTCACAAATTCTTCTCCAGGTTTGATTTCACCACGGATAACATTGGTGATGACAGCACTTTTCCCTTTGATGTATTTGTTAAACACACGCACCAAATCTTCTTTGGTAACCGCATCATAACGAGCTAGTTCTTTATCAAAGTTGTATGGTCTTCCCATCAACATTTGCCATTGGGTCAATTGACTTGCCTTTCCGCTTACAGATTCCATGGCATCAATCAACTGAGACTTCATCACTTCTTTGGCGCGTAACAAGTATTCGTCAACATCTTCTGCAAGCAATACTTCTTTCTCAAATTGATCAATGGTTGAACGGATAAGTGCTTCGGTATCTTTTAACGATTGATCAGGATAAGCAACAACAAGAATGGTAAACTCTCCAGCCAATTCAAAACAAGGATTAAAAACATTGGCTTGGATAGCTTTTTCCGCTTTTACAAAATTTTTGTACATCAATGAGTTGTTGTCTCCACCCATGATGCCCGCAAGCATATCCAACGCTGGTTCATCTCTATGATAATTAGGGATACTAGGAAAAACCATATAAGTCATTGGCAATACAATGTCATCTTCAATTACAGAGTACTTGTCTGAAGAAACTACTGGTCTGGCAACTCTTTGCTTTTTTACTATCGGACATTGTTCGATTTTACCAAAATACTTTTCGGTAAGGCTCAATGCTTCTTTCGGGTCGATGTCTCCAGCAATGGTCAAAATTGCATTGTTAGGACCGTACCATCTCAAGAAGAAGTTTTTCAAATCATTTTCATCCGCTCTGTCTAAATCATCCGTGTATCCAATGGTAGGCCAGCTGTAAGGGTGTCCTGCAGGATAGAGGTTTTGATCCTTCACCTCTCCTACTGTACCGTAAGGTTGGCTCAATTGATTTTGCCCTTTTTCGTTCTTTACCGTTTTTCTTTGTACTTCAAACGCTTCTTTTGTTACAGCATCCAATAAGAAACCCATTCTATCAGATTCTAACCATAGTGCAGTTTCCAAATAATTACTTGGCAATGTTTCAAAGTAATTGGTTCTATCTCTGTTGGTTGTACCATTCATGGTTCCACCTGCTGTGTTTACAATGGCGAAGTGCTCTTCATCAGCAACATTATCAGAGCCTTGGAACATCATATGTTCAAAGAAATGTGCAAACCCTGATTTACCTACTGATTCACGTGCTGAACCTACATGATAGGTCACTTCCACATGTACTATCGGATCAGAATGATCTTCATGTAGAATAACGGTTAAGCCATTTGGCAACTTCCATTTTTCGTATCCAACTATGTATTTCGCCTCGTTTCCTTCAACTTTTTCAACGAGTAATGGTTTAGGCACTTCATCTTGAGCTAGTGATACATTAGCTAAACCTAAACACATGATTAAACAACTGATAAGTAACTTTTTCATTTTAAAAATCCTGTTTTATTAAGCCCCCAAATATATTGGAACTGATTCACAGTGACAAACAATCAAATCAGAACTTTCGCTCATTTTATATGAACATTGTCATATGAAGGCTAAGTGGTAAAATACTATGGTGAATGCAACAATCCGGCCAAAGGCAGATTTATTGTGTTAAAGAATTAGTTTTCAAGCGCTTGACGAACATCTTCGTAAGCCGCATCATCACCCGTCAGGGAATATAATTTTTTCAATGACTCCAATGTTGGTTTGTCATCTGATCTTAATTCTCGTGCTTTTTCCAAATAAGGTAATGCTGATTTAAAGGATTGTGTAGCCTGCGCTTTCTTTTCTTTGAACAATTTTGTTTGGGATTCCGGAAGATTGTTTGCTTCATCCAAAATTTCGACCCCTTTATTGAAATAAAGTGCTCCTAGGTTATATGTTGCATCAAAGTAATTTGGATCCAATTCCAGTGTTTTCTTGTAGGACGTTTCAGCCAATTCGGTTTCTTTTAATTTGTCGTATACCGTCGCCTGAGCATAATGTAATATATGATTGTCAGGTGTCAGTTTAATGGCTTCCTCCAAAGATTTCAATGCTTCTTGATTTTTATTGTTGGTCAGGTAATAGTCAATTTCATCAATGACCAATGCTTCGTCGTTTGGATAAGCTTTTCTTCCGGCAATAACTGTTTCGTGTGCTTTCTCTGGATTTTCAGCTTTTTCATAAGCCATTTTCAGAAAATGATAAATCTTAGCACCACCGTAGTTAATGTCAATCAGTCCACTGTAATACAAAATGGCTTTGTCATAATTATTGACTTGCTCGGCAGATAATGCTGCATTGTACAATGCCAGTGAATCTACTTTTCCAAAAACCCCTGCTACTTCATTGCACTTTTCAAACGAACGTAAAGACGCCAAGAAGTTTTCTTCGTTGAAATAATCCGCTCCTTGTTGCATGTAATACGAAGAAATAACAGCTAGCTTGGGATGGATCTTTTGTTCATATCGTTTCTTTTCATCCATTTTAAGCGCCTTGCGAAAAGAGCCGTAAGTCTTATCTAATGACTCACCATCAATATTCTTACAAGCAGAATCACTGCTGGTGTGGATATAATAGTAGACTTCTCCTCTGTAAAACCAAGCCTTTGCCCATTGACCGGTGCTTTCATCTTTCACAGATAAATCAGCAGCTTCTTTGGCTTTAACCAATTCATCGCATTTAAGATTGGTAAGGTATGCCTGGGTATATTTATAGGTACTTAAAACTTTGGCCTTCTGAGCAAATACGCCAATACTCAATAAGCTTAAAGAAATCAACAAGCTAATCCTAAACATTATATAAATTTTATACCGATCTGTCAATCAATTAATTGTCGCTTTCGGGAGTATCTTCGCCTTCGTTGCTTTCATTCGAAGGAGTTTCTACATCGCCATCAGCTTCTGCAACATTACCATTATTTTCTTCATCTTCCTCATTCTGAACAGGAACTTTAGCTACAGCGGCAATGGAATCGCTATCTTTTAAGTTGATGAGTCTCACACCTTGTGTAGCTCTTCCCATAACACGTAGTTCTTCTACAGAAATACGAATGGTAATGCCTGATTCATTGATGATCATTAAATCATTGTCATCGGTAACGCTTTGCAGGGCAATTAAATTGCCTGTTTTATCCGTAATATTTAACGTTTTCACGCCTTTTCCTCCACGGTTGGTGATTCGGTAATCATCCACATTTGAACGTTTACCATACCCATTTTCAGAAACCACCAAAACCGTGGCGTTTTCATCATGAACAAAAATCATTCCGATTACTTCGTCCGAATCACTGGCCAACGTTATTCCTCTTACACCGGAAGCTACACGACCCATAGGTCTTACTTTACTTTCGTGGAATCGAATAGCTCTACCAGATTTCAATGCAATCAGGATATCGTCATCTCCACTGGTAAGTCTTGCTTCTAATAATTCATCTCCTTCGCGAATGTTGATGGCATTGATACCATTGGTTCTTGGTCTTGAATACGCTTCCAGGCTGGTCTTTTTAATGACACCTTTTTTCGTACACATCACCAGGAAGGTATTGTTGACGTATTCTTCGTTTTTAAGATCCTTAACATTGATGTATGCCCGGACTTTATCGTCAGACTCAATGTTGATCAAGTTCTGTATGGGACGACCTTTTGAATTTTTCTGACCTTCCGGGATTTCAAATACACGCATCCAGAAGCACCTACCCTTTTCTGTAAAAATCAACAGGTAATTATGGGTTGTTGAAACAATCAGGTGTTCAAGAAAATCTTCGTCCCTGGTTGAACTTCCCCTGGAGCCTGTTCCACCTCTTCCTTGTGTCCGGTATTCATTCAACGATGTTCGTTTCATGTATCCCATGCGTGAAATGGTAACTACCACCTCTTCATCCGGGATCATGTCTTCTATTTTGAAATCTTCAGCTGCATAAACGATTTCAGAACGTCTTTCATCACCATATTTATCTTTGATTTCGATGAGTTCATCTTTGATGATGTTCATTCGAAGCTCTTTGCTGTCAAGGATTTCTTTCAATTTTTTGATCAGTTCCTGAACTTCCGCATGCTCTTCTCTCAATTTATCAATTTCAAGTCCGGTCAATTTTTGCAAACGCAATTCCAGAATTGCTTTGGCTTGAATTTCGCTCAATTCAAAGTTCTTCATCAATCCTTCACGTGCATCTTCAGGTGTTCTGGACCCTCTAATCAAGGCAATGACATCATCCAAATTGTTGATGGCAATGATCAAACCTTCAAGGATATGTGCACGTTCTTCGGCTTTTCGCAATTCGTATTGCGTTCTTCGAACAACCACATCGTGTCTGAATTCAACAAAATTGACAATCAGATCTTTCAGGTTCAGTACTTCAGGTTTCCCATTTACCAGGGCAATGTTATTTACACTAAAAGAAGTCTGAAGCGCTGTATGCTTATATAAATTGTTCAATACTACATTAGGAATGGCATCTTTTTTCAATTCATATACCACACGCATACCATTCCTATCTGACTCATCACGAATGTCACTTATGCCCTCAATTTTCTTGTCATTGATCAGCTCAGCCGTTCGTTTGATCATATCTGCTTTGTTGACCTGATAGGGTATTTCAGTAACCACAATCATTTCCTTGCCGGATTTGGTCTCTTCAATTTCAGCACGACCGCGCATCATAACACGACCTCGTCCTGTTTCAAATGCTTGTCTTACTCCTTCATAACCATATATGATACCACCCGTTGGGAAATCCGGTGCTTTGATATGTTGAAGCAAGCCATCCATTTCGATGTTGTTATCATCGATATATGCAATGGTTCCGTTAATGATCTCAGTGAGGTTATGTGGAGCCATATTTGTGGCCATACCCACAGCAATACCCGATGATCCATTAACCAATAGGTTAGGAATTCTTGTAGGTAATACAGTTGGCTCCTCAAGCGTATCATCAAAGTTCAATCGGAAATCAACCGTTTCTTTTTCGATATCCGAAAGCATTTCTTCTGAGAGCTTTCTCAGTTTCGCTTCGGTATATCGCATAGCAGCGGGGCTATCTCCATCAACTGACCCAAAGTTACCCTGGCCATTAACCAACATGTAACGCAATGACCATTCTTGAGCCATACGCACCATAGTATCGTAAACCGCTGTATCACCGTGTGGGTGATACTTACCAAGCACCTCTCCAACTATTCTTGCTGATTTTTTAAACGGCCTGTTTGAAAGTACGCCCAACTCCATCATTCCATAGAGAATTCTTCTGTGCACTGGCTTCAAACCATCTCTTACATCTGGCAATGCACGAGAAACAATCACCGACATTGAATAATCAATGTAGGCGGATTTCATCTCCTCTTCTATATTTATTTGAATTATTTTATCGTCTGCCATGTATTACTGTAATTGTTACTTTATTTATGTCTGAAAGACAACCGATTATGTCTTTTTCTCACCACGTTTATAAGATGGCCGAATTTACAGAAATAAGTAGGCTTTTAACTACTTTTTTAGGTGGGATTTACTAACAAAATTTTGTTGAAAAAAGCACTCAAAAATTCAAGAATATCGAGACATTGAAAATAGTTTTGAAATAGGTATAATTAATCCTAATTTAGTATCGAAGCGTTATGCTTTGTTAAACATTTCAATCAATATATGGAAGCTAATTTTTCACCCCGTGTAAAGGACGTCATTACCTATAGTCGTGAAGAAGCATTGCGTCTTGGACATGACTACATTGGTATTGAACATTTGCTGTTGGGAATCATACGAGAAGGCGAAGGTATGGCCATAAGGATTTTGAAATCGCTCAATGTAAATTTGATCAGCTTAAGAAAATTCATTGAACAGTCCGCAAAATTGGGTTCGGGCAATTCGAACCAATTGACAAACATCCCTTTGGTAAAGCAGGCAGAAAAGGTGTTAAAAATCACCTACCTGGAAGCAAAATTGTTCAAAAGTAATATGATAGGAACGGAACATTTGTTGCTATCCATCCTGAAAGACGAAGACAACATAGCCACAAAGGCATTACAAAAATTTAATATCGATTATAACGCAGTGAAAGACGAATTGGAAATGATACATTCACAGGATCCGGATGTTTCAGCAAACTTACCTGGCAGTCCTGCCAATGATGATGACGACGAAGAGCAAAGCGGTGGATTTAGTGGCGGAGGAACTTCTAAACGCGCTGGAGATAGCAAGTCCAAAACACCAGTATTGGATAATTTTGGAAGGGATTTAACGGCGCTGGCTGAAGAAGATAAACTTGACCCCATTGTTGGTCGGGAAAAAGAAATTGAGCGTGTATCTCAAATCTTAAGTCGACGAAAAAAGAACAATCCTATTTTAATCGGAGAGCCGGGTGTGGGTAAATCTGCCATTGCAGAAGGCTTGGCGTTGAGAATTATTCAACGAAAAGTATCCAGGGTGTTGTTCAACAAACGAATTGTTACACTTGACCTGGCCTCTTTGGTAGCAGGAACAAAATACCGTGGACAATTTGAGGAACGCATGAAGGCTGTGATGAATGAGCTGGAAAAAGCACCCAACATTATTTTGTTTATCGATGAAATCCATACCATTGTTGGTGCGGGTGGCGCTTCGGGTTCGCTTGATGCATCAAATATGTTTAAACCTGCCCTTGCACGTGGTGAAATTCAGTGCATTGGTGCTACTACATTGGATGAGTACCGACAATACATTGAGAAAGACGGAGCCCTGGAAAGAAGATTTCAGAAAGTTCAGGTAGATCCAACCTCTGAAGAAGAAACACTGGAAATCCTGAATAACATTAAGGATCGATATGAAGATCACCATAACGTTAGTTATACGGATGAAGCGCTTGATGCATGTGTGAAATTGACCAATCGATATATTTCAGACAGACATCTTCCGGACAAGGCCATTGATGCATTAGATGAAGCTGGCTCCAGAGTTCATATTACAAATATCAAGGTGCCTAAAAACATCATAGAGATTGAAAAGAGCATTGAAGATATCAAAGAAGAAAAGAATCAGGTAGTTCGCAGTCAAAAGTATGAAGAGGCGGCAAAATTGCGTGATACGGAACGTCAATTGTTAGAAAAGCTTGATGCCGCTAAACGACAATGGGATGCGGAAACCAAAAATCATAGAGAAACAGTTAGTGAAGAGAATGTGGCTGAAGTTGTTGCCATGATGACGGGCATTCCTGTTCAACGTGTAGCGCAAAATGAGGGGCAAAAACTGATGTTGATGTACGATGAGATCAATGACAAACTCATCGGTCAGGATGATGCCATTTTAAAAGTGGTGAAGTCCATTCAACGTAACCGCGCAGGATTGAAGGATCCAAACAAACCGATTGGTTCATTTATATTCCTGGGTCCTACAGGTGTTGGAAAAACCCAATTGGCAAAAGTTCTGGCTCGTTATCTTTTTGATAATGACGAATCCATCATTCGGATTGATATGAGTGAATACATGGAAAAATTTGCGGTTTCCAGGTTAATTGGAGCACCTCCGGGATATGTCGGGTATGAAGAAGGTGGTCAGTTAACTGAAAAAGTCAGACGCAAGCCCTACTCTGTTATTCTATTGGATGAAATTGAAAAAGCCCATCAGGATGTTTACAACATCTTGTTGCAAGTATTGGATGATGGTCAAATTACGGATAGCTTAGGTAGAAAAGTAAGCTTTAAGAATACCATCATCATTATGACTTCCAATATTGGTGCTCGTCAATTAAAAGATTTTGGTCAGGGAGTTGGTTTTGCCACCACTGCCAAAAAAGAATCTGCGGATGCACACAGCAAAGGAGTCATTGAAAATGCGTTGAAAAAGGCTTTTGCACCTGAATTCCTGAACAGGATTGATGATGTTATCATATTTAACTCACTTGACCGTGAGCATATGCATAAAATCATCGATATTGAATTGGAAGGGCTGTACCATCGTGTATTGGAGATGGGATATAAAATCAAAATCAATGAAGATGCGAAGGATTACATTGTAGAAAAGGGATTTGATCCTGATTTTGGTGCCAGACCGTTGAATAGAGCCATTCAGAAATACATTGAAGACCCACTTGCTGAAGAAATTCTCAAATCCAAACTAAATGAAGGTGATACCATCAGTGTAGGATTTGATAAGGAAAAAGACAAGATTAAAATAAGGGTCACCAAAGGACATAAGCCCGTGTCCAAGAAAAACAAAGAGGAAGAAAGCGATAACTAAGTCGCTTTCTTTATTCCATCATTTTATCCATTATTTCTCGGCTAACTCCAGTAAAGGAGAATCCTCCATCGTGGAATAAATTCTGCATGGTTACGTATTTGGTCAAATCAGAAAACAGGGAAATGCAATAGTCTGCGCATTCCGCTGCACCTGCGTTGCCCAAAGGTGACATTTGATCTGCATAAGCTACAAAGGCGTCAAAACCCTTTACTCCACTTCCTGCAGTTGTTACGGTTGGAGATTGTGAAACCGTATTGATTCGAATATTTTTTTCTTTGCCATAATGGTATCCAAAACTTCTGGTAATGGATTCTAGCAACGCCTTGGCTTCTGCCATGTCATTGTAATCAGGGAAAACTCGTTGCGCAGCAATATAGGTCAGCGCTACAACCGATCCCCAATCGTTGATAGCATCATTATTTCTGCATGTTTGCAACAAACGATGCAATGAAATAGCTGAAATGTCCAATGTCTTGTGGTAAAAATCGTAGTTCAATTCTTGATAAGCCTTCCCTTTTCGCACATTCGGTGACATACCTATGGAATGCAATACAAAATCAAACTTTCCTCCAAAGTGCTCTTTGGTTTGGTTAACCAGGTTCTCCAAATCTTCCATATTGGTGGCATCCGCAGGAATGATTTCGGCATTGCACTTTTCTGCCAATTTGTTGATCTCTCCCATTCGCATTGCAATGGGTGCATTGGTCAATACAATCTCTGCTCCTTCTTCATGAGCTCTTTCTGCCACTTTCCAGGCGATGGATTGTTCATTTAATGCGCCTGTAATAATTCCTTTTTTTCCTTTCAATAAATTGTGTGCCATGGATCAGTTATTTGTCGTAAATATATAAATTCAAATGTGTTAAGTTGTAAGAAGCACTTTGGCGTTACTCATTGCTTCTTCCGTTAATTCTTCACCGCTCAGCATTTTGGCAATCTCCTCTACTCTTTCTTCTTGATTTAACCGAACAAGCCGGGTGACGGTTTGACTATCCGTAGATTCTTTCAATACCTTCAAATGATCATTTCCTTTTCCAGCCATTTGAGGCAAGTGCGTAATGGCAATGACCTGTGTTCCTGAAGCTATTTGTTTCAACATTTGAGCAGTTTTATCTGCCACCTCTCCTGAAACGCCTGTGTCAATTTCATCAAATATCAGGGTGGGCAAACTCACAGCATTGGCAATCATTGATTTCAATGACAATACAATACGTGACAATTCTCCTCCCGATGCTACTTTCTCCAATGGTTGTAAGGCATTGCCTTTGTTGGCTGAAAATAAAAACTGCATGGTATCAATGGCATCTTTAGCAGGTTCTACTGCTGGTTGCCATTGGATATCAAACCCGGCATCCGGGATACCCAATAGTTGCAATTTTTCTGTGATCTCTTGAATCATTGATTCCGAAGCTCGTTTGCGCGAAGCATTTAATTCTTCTCCCAATTGAGTCAATCGTTCTTTTTGGGCGCTTATTTCATGTTCAAGCCGATTAATTTCTTCTTCAAGAAATTCAGTATTGCCTGCTTGACCTTGCATTTGATACGCGATGTCAATGAGATCTTTTTCGGAACTCACATTGTGTTTTTGCAACAAACGATTGATTAGGTTGAGTCTGTCTTGCAATACCTCCAGACGCTGTGGATCGAATGAAATATCGTCTTTGTGCGTTTCAATGGTTTGGCTTAAATCACTTAATTCAATGTGTAAACTTTGAATACGTTCCGCGTGTTCTTTGAGGGATTCGTCAATGTTCGCTGCATCTTGCATAGCCTCGGCAGCTCTCATAATCAATTCATTCGCGGCTTGCTCCTGACCTGACATTAACTCATAGGCCTTGTATAAGTTGGCTTTCAACTCTTCACTATGAGACATCTTCTTCCACTCCAATTCCAAATCTTCAAGCTCACCGTCTACAATTTTAGCTTCATTTAATTCATTCAGTTGAAAAAGCAAGTAGTCACTTTGTTGATTGGCATTGGCTAACTGCTCACGCTTGTCTTCCAATTCTTTCAGAAGATCTTTGTAAATAACATACTGTCTGTTGTATGTTTTACATTCTTCAAGTGTTCCAGCCTTGCTGTCCAATGTTCGAATTTGAAAAGCACGTTCAGAAACAGTGAGTGTGGCATGCTGAGTATGCAAATCAATCAATTTGCTCAAAAGTAGTTTCAGATCATGTAATGTAACAGGTGTATCATTCACAAATGCCCTTGACTTACCGGAAGGAATAATTTCACGACGAATGATCGTATGCTCTTCATAATCCAGATCATGATCTATGAAGAAGCTTTTTAAATTATTGCCCGATACGTCAAAAACACCTTCCACGATGCATTTCTTTTCTTTATCCCTCAGCACTTTAAAGTCAGCTCGTTCTCCAAGTATCAAGGAAAGCCCCCCAAGTATAATCGATTTTCCAGCTCCTGTCTCACCTGTAATCACAGTAAAGCCATCCGAAAAATCGATTTTCAGGTGATCAATGAGTGCATAATTCTGAATATTTAATTCCAGGAGCATCTTTGCCGTTTAAGAGATAAAAATAATCGCTCCTTTGAAACTACCTATCATTCTTACCTATATTTTGGTATTTTGAAGTATTTCCAGGATCAATTTTGGTCAATAGATTCTTGATATTGTTTTGTTCGGCAGGCAATGCCTCAGACATCAAGTGGACCACTTCGTCCGACTTTGCATTAAAAAATACTTGCATAATAAATGACGATGGTCTTGAATTGTGAATAGGTTCTAATTTTTGCAATGAAATGATGATCTGCTTACGTCCTTGTTCAATGTTTTGAGACAACATATCAAATCCATTTCGATGGTAATTGTATTGACACTCTCGTAATGGCGCGAAAAAGTCATTCAGAATATTTTCAACCATCCAATAGCGGGTTTTATCGCCATCAAAGGCTTTCCATCCGTTGAGTCCGGATATTTGAGCATTATTTACAATTTTTTGAGCGTTCTGAAAATGAACAGTCCCTCCTTTCATGGCATAGCTATCGTAATCAAAACCAATTATCATGTAGGCGTAAAATCCAAGAACACTTGTCAAATCTGACATATGACTATTCACATTAAAGTCCAGTGGTGCATATTCCAGGTATTGAAAGTCAAAGTCTTCATCAAAATGATTAAAAGTGGTAGAGTAATAGGATGAATTGTATACCGGTCTTCTAGCACTGATTTGAATGGTTGCTTTAAACTGATCCGTTGAAACCCTTTCCGTAACATTGATAAATATGCTACATTCTATTCGCTCCTCAGGCTTGTATACATCTGAAGTCCACCTTCTGTTGTTCATGAATTCAAAGACTGCGCGTTCCAATGTCTTAAAAACTCGCTTTTCCGAACCTTCAACTTGTGTATCATTGACTTTAACAACACAGTTCAGTTCTTGTGCTACAATGGCAGAAGAAGTTAAAATCAAACACAATAATAGCCGGAGGAATTTCATTTCTTAAGGATAATTTGCTGGATTAAATTAAGAATATCTACAGCGACTTCTCTTTTTGTTTTTAAATTATATGTCAGCGTCTCTGCGTCCTTTTGGATAACGGTTATTTTATTAGTATCGTGTCCGAATCCTGCACCTCTGTCATTCAATGAGTTAAGAACAATCATGTCCAGATTTTTCTTGGCTAACTTATCCTGAGCATTTTTTAATTCGTCATTTGTTTCTAAGGCAAAACCAACATGAATTTTAGAAGGCGATTTTTTTGCTCCCAATTCTTTGAGAATATCTTTAGTGGCTTTTAATGTCAAATTGAGTTGAGCATCTTTCTTTTTAATTTTTTGATCGGTTGGATTCTCGGGTGTAAAGTCTGCCACTGCAGCAGACATAATTACAATATCATTTGCATCATAATTTGAAATGCAGGCTTCGTAAATATCTGCGGCACTTTCAACCGATATAACATGTGCTCCTTCAGGCGGGGTTAATTTGGATGGGCCGCTGATAAGGGTCACTTCCGCACCCAGGTTTAATGCTTCCCGGGCAAGTTCATATCCCATTTTTCCAGACGATCGATTGCCAATAAATCTGACGGGATCAATAGGTTCATGAGTAGGTCCTGCAGTTACGAGGATCTTTTTATTATTCAAAGGCAGGCTCTTTTTTAAATCGGCCTCTATAAAAGCCATGATGTTTTCTGGTTCTGCCATTCTGCCTTCCCCTGATAATCCAGAGGCCAATTCACCGGATTCTGCAGGAACAATAACATCACCTTTGACTTCCAATTGTTTTAAGTTGTTTTTTGTGGTGGAATGCTGGTACATTTCGAGATCCATGGCGGGTGCCACATAAACTTTCTTTCGTGCGGAGAGATAAACTGCCAACAGCAGATTATCGCAAATGCCTGTTGACATTTTTGCCAAGGTGTTGGCTGATGCAGGTGCAATGATCATTAAATCACACCATTCTGCCAATTCTACATGATTGTTCCACTCCCCGCTTTTAGGGTTGTAGTATTCACTGTAAACCGGTTTTCCTGAAAGTGTAGATAATGTTAGTGGTGTAATAAAATGCAAAGACGCCGGAGTCATAATAACTTGAACTTCGGCGCCTGATTTTTTTAAAAGCCTTGTGAGAAAAGCGGTTTTATAAGCGGCGATACTTCCAGTAACGCCAATAATTACCTTTTTACCTTCCCACATTCTTATTCATCCGTATTCTCTGGCTTTCTGAAATAAATTTTATCCCCAAGAAATTCGTCAATTGCGAATGCATTAGGTTTAGGAAGACTTTCATAAAATTTAGAGATCTCAATTTGCTCTCTATTTTCAAAAATCTCTTCAAGATTATCAGAACTTGATGCAAATTCATTGATTTTAGCCGTCAGCTCTTCTTTCATTTCAGCACTGATCTGATTTGCTCGTTTTGAAATGACTGCAGCAGCCTCGTATACATTACCTGCAATTTCTTCCAATTCACTAATGTCCCTGGTTACGGTTGTTAGCTGCGCTTTTGATTTCTTAAAATTCATTTTTCGGTAATTAATTGATAGAATTCTTCTTTGGTGCTCAGCAGTTTGGTATATAGATTTTCTGCTTCTGCTAAATACTCACTTTTATTAAAATTGTCGACAAAGTTATAATATGCATCGATAGCATTGTCCAATCTTTCCTCCTTTTTTTTCTCTACGCTGTTTATTGCCAACAGAAAACTACTTCTAAATATATAGTAAGTCATCTTTTCAGCATGTTCTGAAGTTGGATAATCCTGAAGGAAATTGTTCATGGCCACAATGGCTGATTTGTAATCTTCTGTTTTGTAATACTGTAAAGCATTCTCTTTGGCTTTTTCTTCCAATTTAGCCTCCAATTCATTTTTCAACGTCTGTGCACTATCTTTTAATTGACTGTTTGGGTACAACGAAATAAATCTTCGAAAATCCGTTATGGCTTGATATGTATTGGTTTGATCCAGAGAATACACTGGCGAATTACGATAGTTGCAATAGGCCGACATAAAACGAGTTTCTTCTACATATTTACTGTTTGGGAAAGTTCGGCTAAACTTACTGAAATGATAAGATGCCATGACATAGTCGGCGAGGTGATAATTACAATAACAATAATAGTAGTTCAACATTTCAGCCTGTTGGGTACCTCTCATTAACGGCAGCAATTCTTCGAACAACGGATAGGCTTTAATGTAATCCTCTTTTTCGTAGTATTTCACAGCCATCTGGTATTTATACTCTACATCGGTAGATTTCTGAACACGCTGGTATTCTGAACAAGACCAGGTGATCATCAAAGACAGCACTATGAAAATGTATGTTATGTTCTTTTTAAACATCATGCAAATATACCATATTAAACGCTCATATAAGCTTAAACGAAATGAATCGATATTTCTTATTCACACTTCTTATTGAATAAATTAAACCAACAAAACATTGATATTCACAACAGGATGTGTATATTAAACATTGGTATGCACTGATAAAAACGCTATTTTTGTCGAAAATTTAAAGGCTTAAAGGGAATGAAAGATCTATTCGAGAAGTTGAAAATTAACAGAGGTCCTCTTGGACAATATTCACAAAAAGTTCATGGGTATTTTACTTTTCCAAAACTAGAAGGGCAAATAAGCAACCGAATGATGTTTAGAGGTGTTGAAAGGTTGCAGTGGAGTTTGAACAATTACCTTGCACTTGCCAATCATCCAGAGATTAGAAAGGCGGATATGGAAGCTGCTCAGGAATACGGTTTGGGATATCCAATGGGTGCAAGAATGATGTCTGGAAATACATCTTTTCATGAGCAGTTGGAAGCGGAATTGGCCAAATTTGAAAGCAAGGAAGATGCTATCCTTTTGAATTACGGATATCAAGGCATGTTATCTGCCATTGATGCGTTAGTTGATAGAAATGATGTGGTAGTATACGATGCTGAATCTCATGCTTGTATTGTTGATGGTGTTCGGTTGCATCAAGGTAAACGTTTTGTTTACCAGCACAATAACATGGAAAACCTTGCCAAGCAATTAGAGCGAGCTACGAAAATGGTTCAGAAAACGGAGGGTTCTATCATGGTTATTACCGAAGGGGTTTTCGGAATGTCTGGAAATCAAGGTAGCCTTAAAGAAATCATTGCCTTAAAGGAAAAGTTCAATTTCCGTTTGTTTGTTGATGATGCTCATGGTTTTGGGACTATGGGCGAAACTGGAGCCGGCACAGGTGAAGCACAAGGTGTTCAGGATGGTGTAGACATCTATTTTGGAACATTTGCCAAATCCATGGCGAGTATTGGTGGATTCATTGCCAGTGAAGAACAAGTAATTGAATATTTGCGCTACAATATGCGTTCTCAGATTTTTGCCAAGGCCATTCCTATGCCTTTGGTACTTGGCGCGTTAAAACGTTTGGAATTATTGAAAACACGTCCTGAACTGAAAAATAAAATGTGGGAAATTGCCAATGCACTTCAATCAGGCCTTCGAAATGCTGGTTTTAATTTGGGTTCTTCTAATACTCAAGTAACTCCGGTATATCTGGATGGAAGTTTGGCTGAAGCAACCAACCTCATTTTTGACTTAAGAGAGAATTACAATCTCTTCTGTTCAATTGTGTTATATCCGGTAATACCTAAAGGTCAGATTATGTTGCGTCTCATACCTACTGCTATGCACACACTTGAAGATGTGGATTATACAGTTAAGGCCTTTATAGACGTCAAAGAGAAATTGACTGCAGGAAACTATATGACTGACGCAATAGCGGCAGTCTAGGACAGGAAACTATCCAATTTTTTTACAAAGAGTTGCAATGCGTTGGTAAAGATCGTTATCGATATTTACCAATGGCAATCTCATGGTATCTCCTGTGATACCCAATATTTTCAATGCAGCTTTTACACCTCCGGGATTACCTTGCTCGAAAATGGCATTCATCATATCCAATAATGTGTAATGCAATTCATTGGCGGCAGCATAATTTCCATTAAGACATGCTCTTACAGCATCAGAGAATTGTTTTGGAAAGGCATTGGCTACCACGGAAATTACCCCATTCCCTCCTATTGACAGCATAGGAACCGTCAATATATCATCACCGGATATGACCAAAAAATCATCTGGTTTATGATGAATGATTTCCATGCATTGCGTGAGATCTCCTGAAGCTTCCTTAACAGCCATAATGTTTTGATGTTCGGATAGAGCCAGTGTGGTTTCCGCAACCATATTGGAACTTGTTCGCCCAGGAACATTGTACAAGATCACTGGTACAGGACTTTTGTCCGCAACTTCTTGATAATGAGCAATAATTCCTTTTTGTGTCGGTTTGTTGTAATAAGGACTTACGGAAAGCAGAGCATCGATGTTTGCAAAATCTGCCTGACCGATTTCTTCAGTAACCGCTGTTGTATTGTTTCCCCCAATACCCAGCACCAATGGAACTCTTCCTGCAGAAGCTTCCGTGATGGTTTGTTGTACTACTGTCTTTTCTTCTTTGGTCAATGTGGCTGACTCACCTGTGGTTCCAAGAATAACGATGTATTCAACCCCATTATCAATAATATGGTTGGTTAGCTTTTTTAAGGATTCAACATCCACGGAACCATTTTGGTTAAAAGGTGTAACAATGGCTACTCCTGTTCCTTTAAACTTGTTCAGCATGCTTTGTAGGATTAATAATTTTTAGGTAATGTTTTAATTGAACAATTAAGAATTCAACCGTTTTATTTGACTCGATGTCAATGATTAGATCTACGTGGCTGTTTACATTAGCCTTGCCTTGCCCAACTTTGTATTTGGCCTTTGACAATTTCGATAAGCAATCAATGGGGAATTCATTGTGAATGCTCAAATCAATCAGTAAATCCATATCCCTATTGAGAAACTCATCTGACTTTGAGCAATTAGGCATGGATAGCCAATTGAGGTTTTTTAAATTGAAGTATTTGTCATTCAACTGATCATTGAGCATTTGATTAGGGTCTTTACTATTGATAAATCCCAATGAATACACTTGTTTTCGTTCTTCTTTCAGGTACTTCAGAAATTTAATAACGGTCTGGTAACTATTACGGTCGGTAGCATTGTAAATGACTCCAACCGTGCGCGCCTGGTCCAATCCAATGACTGATTTAGTTCTCTGCAGCTTATTTACCCGCTGATTTAAAGCCATTTGACCTATTCGCTCTCTCCATTTATTCCAGACCATCATTCCAAACAATTACTGCTTCACATTATTTAACAACAATCTCACGGATAATATTTTTATTTAATTTTTTGTTCACTTGCTGAATAATTTCAGTTTTGGTGTACTGCATGGTATCTCTCAACGCTGCAGAATCTAATTTCAAGTAAACTACTCCTTTGTAAAATTTCATATCCACGGTGTGATGAATCACAATTTCACCCACTACTTCTTCCCATACTTTGTATAACCTTACTTCGTCAACTTTGTAATTGAGTCGGTAGGCATCAAGCAATTCGTGCAATGCTTGTTTCAGCGGTTTGCTTTCTCCACGAATTTTCATGATGCTAAGTTACCGTTTTCAATATGGAAAACATTGGGTTTCATTCCCAAATTATTCAACAGCTCTGGACTGCGTTGTTGATTGGTGTCTGTTAAAAACAACTGACCAAACTGATCGGATTTCATCATATTCATCAAAGCGGACACCCTATTTTTATCTAATTTATCATAGATGTCATCCAATAACACCAAAGGAGCGTGCTGAAGTTTGTTATTGATCAAATTGGCTTGAGCTAGTTTTAAGCTCAAAACATAACTTTTTACCTGGCCTTGCGATGAAAATTTTCTGACGGACATGTCATTGATGGTAAAATCTAGATCATCTTTGTGTATACCAACGGTCGTAAACCCGGTCATTCTATCTTTTGAATTGCTTTCCTGCAATAATTGGTGATAGTCGTTCTGTGAAAGTTGAGAGACGTATTGCAATTGAACGCTTTCTTTGTTTTCTGTCAGTTCTGTGTAAGTGGATTGAAACAGTGGCGTAAACTCCTGAATAAACTGCTGACGAGTAGAATGAATCTCAACGCCAAATTTAATCAGCCCATCATCCCAAATCTCCAGACTTTCAGCACTGTAAGATCCAGACTCTCTAAACGATTTAAGCAATGCGTTTCGTTGTTGTAAGGTTCTATTGTATTGAATGATGTTTTGCAAATAATTTTTATCGTATTGCGAAATAATGCCATCTAAAAATTTCCGTCTGATGTCACTTCCCTCTGTAACCAATGTTGTGTCCATGGGTGAAATAAAAACCAATGGAATCAATCCTATATGATCTGCCAGACGCTCATATTCTTTACTATTCCGTTTCATTACCTTTCTCTTTCCTGATTCAACTACACACAGGAAATTTTCATCTTTTCCATTGAAATGATAAGTTCCTTTAATGGAAAATCCTGATTCACCAATCTTAACATTATTGACGTCCTGGGCATGTGAAAAACTTTTGCAAAAAGACAGGTAATAAATAGCATCTAAAATGTTTGTTTTACCCATGCCATTGTTACCCACAAAACAATTGGCTTCCTTAGACAATTCAAGCTCTGTATGTGAGTAGTTTTTGAAGTTTAAAAGAGACAGCTTTTTCAGGTAAATCATGCCACAAAAATAGCAAAGTAGGAGTTTGTTCTCAGGTAGTTGAGCAAATATTAAAAAATAGCTACTTTTGCGTTCGCTAATTGATGAAGTTATGTCTAAGGAAAAAGAAGAAGTCATTGTAGACGTTGAGGAAGTTTACTCCAAAAGTGAAGAGTTTGTAATTCAAAACAGAAAGCCCATTTTAATCGGAATTGGGGCTATCATTGCTGTGATTGCCATATATTTTGGATATGAAATGCGTTTAGAATCCCTTGAAGTGGAAGCACAACGTCAAATATTTAAAGCTGAGCAATACTTTGAACAAGATTCCTTGCAATTAGCGATTAATGGTGATGATGTGAATTACGGATTCTTGGATATTATCGACAATTATTCTGGAACCAAGTCGGCCAACCTGGCACAATACTATTTAGGCATTAGCTACCTGCATCTTGGACAGTTTGAAAATGCCATTGATGCTCTTGAGAATTTCAGCAGTGATGACATTATGATTAGCTCCATTGCCTACGGAGCATTGGGTGACGCACATCTTGAATTAGGTGATGTGGATGCAGCCATTGGATATTACAACAAAGCTGCGGGCAACAATGAAAATGAATTCACATCCCCTTTTTATCTTCTAAAGGCTGCAGAAGCTGCTGAATCAGTTCAGGATTATAAAGCTGCTGTTGGGTATTATGAGGATATCAAAATGAATTTTCCCGAGTCCAACGAAGGAAAAAACATAGACAAATACATCTCCAGAGCTTCGGCTTACATCAACTAATATGTCTACCAAAGACAACCCTTCACAGGAATTGTCCGATGTTCGGATATCAAATCCGGAAAATACAACCATAGGGATTGCTGTTGCCAAATGGAACAAGAATATAACAGAGAACCTGTTATCGGGAGCAACAGAGCAACTATTGGCGTCAGGCTTATCTTCCAATCAGATTATCATCAAAGAAGTACCTGGGAGTTTTGAATTGCCATTGGGAGCACAATGGTTAATTGAACAAAGCAATGTCTCCGGGGTCATTTGCCTAGGAAGTGTCATCAAAGGTGAAACGGATCATTTTCATTTTGTATGCCAGGCGGCATCATCTGGTATATTAGACGTGTCTTTGAAGTACAATCGTCCGGTAATATTTGGAGTTTTAACGGACAATACTTTGCAACAGGCTGTTGATCGATCTGGTGGTAGATTGGGAAATAAGGGCATAGAATCTGCCGTTTCGGTGATTGAAATGGTGAATTTGAAGCAGAGCTTATAACTGATGTTTGAAATCAATGTCGTAACATACCCCATCCTTTAAGGTTACAGACAATTCCCCTCTCAATTGCTCAATTAACGATTGCACCAATAGTTTGCCCATGGTTTCATTTTCTTCCTTCAAATAATCCTGTCCGGATATTCCAACCCCATTGTCTTTCATTTGCAGATGAAAGTCGAAATTAGGAGCCTTAGATCGCTTAAGGGTTAATTCTAATCGCTTGTCTTTTTGATCTTGCTTAAACGCGTATTTGCATGAGTTTGTGGCCAACTCATTGACAATAAGCCCACATGGTATAATAGCATTTAAGTCGATGAATCGAATGGAATCTTCAACGTTCACATTAATGTTGATGTTTCCGGAAATGTGGTAATATCCTTGCACCAATTCAGCGAGCAAGGTTTCAAAGTAATCCTGGAGATCCAGGTTGTCTATCTGCCCTGACGTATATAAATGTGTATGCACGAGCGCCATAGATCGAACACGATTGCAACATTCGCTGAATATGCTTTTAGTTTCTTCATCTTGCACATAACTTGCTTGCAGGTGCAGAAGACTTGTAATGATCTGTAAGTTGTTTTTAACGCGATGGTGAACTTCTTTGAGTAAGGTCTCCTTTTCTGTTATGGAAACCGCTGAATGTTCAAGTTCTTCTCCCAGCATATTGATGCCGTTGGCAATGGCATCCAACACCATATCGTCTCCACTGATGGGGATTTTCTCATCGAATTTAAGGTTGGCAATGGAGGTGATCACCGTCAGAAACTCGGAAATTCTATTTTCAATATCCTTTAGGTTCTGTTTTTTATTCTTATCCCGCTCTACCAACTGATTCATTGTGTCCTGAATCAATTCTTCCTTTGTGCCAAAACCATTTTCAGCAAACTTGTATTCTTTGCGAATATTCGTTGCTTGTTGAAATAATTCCTGAAATTTTTCTGAATCTTGTTCCAATGGCTACAATTAACGTACTACAAAATACGCAATCGATTAAAGCTATCTAAGCTAATCCAAAAGTTTTTGGCGAAGCATGAATTCGAGCTGTTTATTTGCTTGAATGAGGCTCTCTGTGAGCACTTTGTTCTCTTCACGAAGGTGATAAACCTCATATGCCTTCTCAATCACAGATTTCAACTCGTTTTTATCCCAGGGTTTAGTAATGTATCTGTAAACATTTCCTTTGTTAATGGCATCAATAACAGCCTGGATATTGGAAAACGCTGTGATTAAAATTCGAATGGGTTCCGGATGTTTTTGTTGAACCTGTTCTAGAAATTCAACTCCTGTCATGACCGGCATGCGTTGATCCGTAAGAATAACGTGAATCTTGTTTTCGTCAACCAATTGAAGTCCCTCTTCTGCTGAACGTGCTATCAATACATTAAAATCTCTGCGGTAATTTGCTTGAAATGCTTTAAGGTTAATCACCTCATCATCCACGTACAACACAGATATTTGCTCATCCCTTTCTTTCTTCTCCTCAGGATTTAGGGTATAATCTTCCGATAAATTAAGATCCATGATCCTCTTTTTGCCTTATTGGTAAATTTATGATAAAAGACGTTTCTTTCCCAATTTCTGATTCCACTTTTATTTGGGCACGATGTTTTTCGATAATGCCGTAAACAACGGACAATCCCAACCCAGTGCCTTCGCCAACATCTTTAGTGGTAAAAAACGGCTCGAATATTTTTTCTTTTACTTCTTCAGTCATTCCACCTCCATTATCAATGATGCGAATTTCCACTTCTTCAGACGCTGGAATGAATTTTGTTTCCAATCGAATCAACCCTTTTTCAATACCATTTGCTTTAATGATTTGAATGGCATTGTTAATGATGTTGGTGAATACCTGATTCATCTTACCCCCATAACATTCTACTTTCGGGACATCTTCATATTGTCTCTCGATAGCAATTTTGTGGTTGATTTCTCCTTTAAGAATATTCAAGGTTGAATTCAAACTATCGTTGATATCAATTTCCTTTAATCCAATGTCATCAACATGTGAGAAGGTTCGCAATCCTTGAACAATTTCAGCGGTTCTGTTGGCTCCTTCCTGAATTCCATCAATAATCTCAGAAGTTTCATTCAACAATAAATCATAATCCAAATCAGTCTTTAATTGTCGAATATCATGGAGTAATTTCTTAATGTCAGCACTTTCATTGATTTCATCGTATTTATCCAGCACTGTGATAAGCTCGTTTATGTTTTGCTGCAAGGGCTCAACACTGGACGTCAAAAAGTTAATTGGATTATTGATCTCATGCGCAATGCCAGCGGTAAGTTGACCCAAAGAGGCCATTTTTTCTGCACTGACCAATTGAGATTGCGTTTGTTTTAGATCGTTTAATGCCACACTTAACTCTTCATTTGTTTCTTTCAATTCAGCAGTTCTTTCTGCTACCTTGGTTTCAAGAACAATGTTCTGTTCTCTAATGATGCGCTCGTTCTCCAATAATGCTTGTAGTTCACGCTCTTGTGAATCGCTTTTTTCCTTTTGCAGGATATTGATTCTGTCAGCAAGACCGAAGGACAGCAATATTACTTCTAAAGCTGATCCGATTTGCAAAATGTACTGAGTAAATTCTGTGTAAGGTATAACTCCTATGTCCTTTAAAATGTAAATGATTATACCAAGTAAGAATATCAACCAGGCGATTAAGAAAATGACCGCAGATCTTGATCCTTTCTTTACCAAGACAATGGCAGTAACAACCATGTACAGGGATGCAGACATGGCAGAAAATTGCAAAAGCAATTGAGCAACATGGATAAACCCGGAAATACTTATGGTAATACAGGTAATGAATAGTCCATTAAAGGCAATAAAACCCCAATGCATTCTTGGGGTTTGTTCCTTTGTCCGGGTAAAAATTTTCATGAACTCAATGGCAAGAATTCCGCCAATGGCAGGAAACAAAATGATACTTTGCTTTGCCATCCAAGGGTTATTGTACCATACATATTTAAACGTGTATCCCATTAACGCTGCCTGTATAAGGCCAACAACAAGGATATAGAGTACATAGATCAAATAACTCCTGTCACGAACACTGAAGAAGATGAACAGATTGTAAAAAATCATTACCGTAATGATCCCGAAATACAATCCAAACAAGAGATCTTTTGAGCCAAGAGCTTCAAGTATGACTTGTTTCGTTCCAACTTTTATGGGTATCAATAATTGGGAATCTCCATGTAATCGAATATAATATTCGCGACTCCCGTTGGTTTTCAATTGGGTTTCGAACAAGAAGTTTTGATGATCGAAATCTCGTTCATAAAACGGGTAATCAATTCCCAATTCACGAGAAACTTGAACACCATTTTCGTTCAAATAGTATAAGCTCACGTGATCTAAAATGGGTTGAGCCACTTCTATCAACAATTCATGATTGTCTGTTCGGTTTTCCAATTCAAATTTCAACCAGAATACAGAAGAGCTAATACCTAGATTGGGAATGTTAAATTCACTCGGCTTAAAATTTTCGCTTAACAAAACGTTGTCAAACGTTAATTCTCCAGATGAATCTTCTAAAATTTGGATTTCTCCTTTGAGTAAAAGAACATTTTCAGAATTGTCAAAAACTACCTGAGCAGATAGCCATCCTGGAACAATCAGAATTGCTAACAACCATAATACCCACCGCCATTTTCTCATTCTCTAAAGATAACTACTTATCAAATATGTTGAATTTCAGGAACATCAATATCAAAATGAATATTCACCGGAATGTCTTTTAAATGAGGTACAATTTCAGTTTGCAAGTGCGGATCCTGGGATAATTTATTAATTAAATCACGCTCCGAATGATCAGCTGATGAAAAATCATTCCTGAGTTTGGTTAATACTGTTGCTACCAGATCTAATTTGGGGTAATAAAACGTTCCTTCTTTTCCCAAGTTGGTTTCAACGGTAAACCCTACTCTTTCAACCATATGCACCGTATATTCTGCACAGAGCACATAAATTTTAGCAATGTCTAACATGGTGGAAACTGCAGCGCCGGCAGTTGTCAACAAATAACTAATTCCATGCCCGGCATAATCTCTGGAATTCCACATCCCACAAAATTCGGCTACGCCATTTTCATAATCAGCCTGCAGCATAGGATATATTCCCGGATCCAGACCTCCAACTGCAGATTCAATGGGCAAGCTTTGTGTACCTCCCATTTTATGAATGCGCATTCCACCGTACATTTTGGAGCCATCCAATGATTCTGCAACAATAACCACTACATTGGGATTGATAAACCACTCAATATTGGCAGTTGTAATCATCGTAATCCCAAATACTTTGAGCACTTCCATATGACCCTTCACATAGGTTTGACATGAGTTCATGTCATCAACAGCTTTAAATGCCCTAATTCTAATATCCATAAGCTACGTTACTTGAGGGAAATACACTTCCGACAAAGGCAATCGTTCAGATTGCACAGATGGCTCGCTTGCATAAAACAAACGAATCATAAAAAGCGGGTAGCGTGAGTTTAACTTAACAATTGACGTAAACTGTTCCTGGATACGTGATAGTCGATCAAAAGAATATTGATCTAAATTTTTATCTTTTTCACTGTTAATTCTTGCAAACATGAATAACGCAGCAGACACCGGATGAATGGAAATATTTAAGTCAGTCGCATGCAGCCAGGTACGCTGTACATCTATTCCTCCCTTTATGATGTTGATGTCTTCAGCATTTGGAATGGTAAACAATCCTATGGCCGATGAACTGGCAATTCCATCCCTTGACAATTTTTCAAAGGCCTTCCCTCCTTTCCATGAGCGTAACAGGTCTATTACGTTTGGATCAGAGGCAATTTTCATTCCTGCCAATTCTGAGGGTGTTAATTCAATGGTGTTGATGTCGATTCCATCTCCAGTGCGTTCGGCTTCCTCCTGATTCCATCGGACTTCATTTTGATAAAAATCATAATGGCCTTGTGGATGTAGAATTCTCAATCTTTCTGCCTCGGAAACGATGTTCCCCAGTTGATGCAAATGTTCCTTATGGGTGATAAATTCTAACCGAGTATGGCTATTCAATTGGCAGGTCTCCATTAAATCATTCAATACACTTTGATCAATGGGACGGCTATCTCCCTTTTTTCTGTTGGTGTGCCTGGTCAATACAACATTGGTATTGATTTCTTCCGGCACTATTTGTTCTTTGATGGAAATTCTGGCTATTAATTGGCTTTCAGAACCCAAGGGATAAAGTTCTTCATTCACCAGCAACCCCAATTGCCTTCCCGTCAAACGAAGATTGTGCAATGCGGCTCCAAAGGAAACTTTGCTGCCGATATCATGAAAGTCGCTAAACGAAAATGAACGACTCCAGTCATGAAACAAGAAAAGTTCACCGTGGTGTTCACGCCATTTCCAAGGTTGGCAATTGCCTCCTGAAGGTGCCCATGCAGCAGCCTCAACAAGTTTTTTGGATTGTTCGGGAGTAAATTTAATGGTACTATCTGTGGGTACGTTTTCCAATATGGCATCCATTTTTAGGATGTCCAAGGGTTCCGGCCATGATATGCCATTATATGGGTTATTGACTGGACCTTCTACACTGTCTTCCTCCGGAATGATTTCTTCCAGATCAACGAAATAGCGACCTGATTTGGTAAAATGACCCAACATCATTCTTCGATAAGTATCTGCGGTGATTCCACCGCCATAGGTAACTGCAGCTGCCAATTGCGGCCAAGTTGTTAAGGTTTCACCTATTTCCAGCATAGAGGCTTTCATTCTGGGTGAAAGTGTCTCCATTCCAGCTATGGGCATCAAATAGGGAATCTTTTCCTCATTGGTTTTTAGACCTTTCACCTTATTGATGTCCAGATGTTCAATGAATCCATGCAACAATGGTCGATCCGGTTCCAAATCATATCGTTCAATATCAATTGTACCTCTGTCGCTTGCTTCCATTAATACAGGTATACCATGTGCTTTACTCTTGACTCTGCATAATATTTTTACATCTAGACCGTCACATTCATCAATAACGGCATCTAATTTGCCTCCTTTGGTTAAGAAATCTTCTATGTTTTCCTCTGTGATACCTTCATTATAACAAACCACCTTAAGAAAGGGATCAATTTCAGCAATCTCCCTTGCAACCATGGTACACTTTAATAAGCCAAGGTTGTGAACACCAGATCGAATTCTATTTAAATTGGTCAATTCCAGTCGATCAAAATCTGCTATTCTAATTTCGTTAAAAGAACGCTCCATGGCCATGGTAACAGATACAGATTGCCCCACTGACAATCCTATGACTCCTACTTTCTTACCATCCAATACAGCGGCTTCTTCAAGCGTAATTTTATTTCTATTACGGTTAGTGCGTAATTCAATGAACTCCTTTTCATCCAATAGATGAACTAACCTATATGACCAGGGATAATATACCCATACGCCATAATCTTGCATGGAAGTATCGCCCAAATGCTGTTGGACCAATTCCTTAATTTCTTTTTGCGTGTAGTCTTCTGCAGGAAATCGAAGTTCAATTAAATCCATTAATTGACTTTCAATTTCATCGGATACAATAATATGTGGATTCTCCTTGAGTAAGTGATTTAATTTTTCCTCATCAGATGTGACATTTCTCCTGTATAATACGGGTTGGCAGATGTCATTCATGGCTTCTTCGTTCGAATTACCGATGCAAAAAGTTTGCAAACGGCACCTCATTAACTTAAATGGTTGTGAATATCAATTTTCCTTGTAAAAACGGCATTAAATAACCGTTTTGGCTAATACAACTAGAAACGACAACAACCTTTAAGCTGCGCTAATATTGAAAATATTCAAGTAATAGTCAAGTAAAGAAATCAGAATTATGAGGGATTAACTCCCTTAATCCAACTTCAGAGAAAAGGTCAGTCGCTGCATCAAAGTAGCGATGTATTTGTCGTATAGCCAATTTTTATAGTTCTCTGTACCATTGATACATTTCGTATAAACGGCCAGTCGATGTCTTATTTCATCATCCAGCAGTTTAACGAGCTCCTTGGCTTCAAAATAGTCTATCGTGCTATCTAAAATCAACTGAAAGTGATTTTCAATTGAATCGTCAATTACGTGTTGCGGTTTAATTTTTGTTTTTATGCAATGCTTATATACTTCTTTAACATCAAAAATTTCGTCGTTATTAATTGTAAATCGGTCTTTAATATCGTCTGGCATTTGGTAGACGATTTCCGTTGGGTCTTTTTCTGCTTGACTGTCAATGTATTTCAAAGGATTTTTAAATACATCATTCCAGTCAATGAAATCTTGCCACAAACCCAACCTCATGGCATTATTTCCAAGATCAACAATGGAAAAGTGATCTTTGTTCTTTAATATTCTCGAACCTCTACCTACCATTTGATGATACAAGGTGAGGGATCTTGTAGCCCTGTTCAAGACAATGGACTCTACAGAAGGTTCATCAAATCCGGTAGTTAGAATTCCTACAGAACTTAATATTGCACCGTCCGTATTCCTGAACCATTTCAGCACATTGTTTCTTTCCGTTCGATTAAAGGTACTGTCCAGGTGTCGAATGTTTTCATATCCATTTGCCAGAAAATGCTCATAAACCTTTATGGATGTCGCAATACCGGCATTAAAAATCAATGTTTTTTTACCTACACATTTTTCATCATAAGCTCTCAATAAAATATCAAGCATATGCCTTTGCCCATAAACACGCTCTGATGAACTCACGGTGTAATCACCACTAATACCTATGGTCAATGTTTTTAAGTTCACATTGTAACTGTACGTGGTGGCATTACACAAGTATTTATTCTTTATCAACTCGGCAATGGATTCTCCTACAATTAACTTATCGTAATTGTCACTTAAGGGTAATTGCTTATTTGAGCTAAGCGGAGTTGCTGTGACACCGAGTATATTGACATCCTGGAAATACTGGAAAATTTTACGAAATGAGTTGTAATGCGCCTCATCTACAATCACCAGAGAAATATCTTTGATGAAATGATTGTTTTCAATCAAACGATTGTTCAATGTTTCAATCATGGCCACAAAACACTGGTATTCGTCTTGATCTTCAAGTTCCTTTACATTGCTATCAATAACCTTCGTATGAATATTAAACCCATTGAGCACCTTGGCTGTTTGACTCAATAATTCCACACGATGTGTCAGTATTAATACCTTTTTTTGCGTGTCTTGTATGTACTTGTTGGCGATTTCAGAAAAAATCACCGTTTTACCACCACCGGTAGGAAGCTGGAACAATAAATTTCCTTTGGACTCAATTTTATATAACTCTTCAACAATAGAGTTAACAGCCTCTTCCTGATACGGATAAAGGTTAGTAGGTTTGATATAAGATTGCAAAGAATTGTTCGGCAAAATGATAAAATAGGCGGCAAATTTACGCCCATTTTTTGTATCATTTTTGGGTAAGGGTAATAATTCTCAAATAATTCACTCAGTTATTTTTTAACCTTACTTTTTCCCAAGGTTTGATGTGCCATGTGATGTTGGTAGTACTAATCAATTCACCGTTTTTATCCGTAATCTTTACTTCACATTCTTCCAGGAAAGCTTCTTGAATGTGCTCTTCATTTTTCTTTTGTAAAGAGATAGAGGCCACTACATCTGTCCTACCTTGATAGGCATAAGACGATTCCAGCTTTTTCATAATGAGACGGTATTTTTCTGGTTCATATAAAGTCAATAGTGCCAATCCTGAAGTGAATTCTGCCACCGTGGCCAATGCGCAAGCATGAAGACCGCCAAGGTGATTGGTGTTTACCCGGATAAGTGGAAGTTTAGCCCTCACCTTTCCCTTTTCTATTTCCAGAACACGAATTTTATGTGGACGATTGAACGCTATTTTATGGCTTAGCGCTCGATTGAAAATGAACATCCCCCACTTGGAACGTTGGGCGTTGAGCATGAGATTTTGTAAGGAAGGCTTTGCAAATAACATTGTGAATATCTTGATTTGTTGACAATCGTTTACACGAACTTAAGTATTAATTTCGTTTAAAAGTTGTAAATGAAAAAGGCCTACATCATAGCCATTCTTGTGGTTGCGCTTGGAATTGGCATCGCCTACAAAATGATTGAGCATCAACAAAGGTTACCTATCTATAACCCTGCTGATTTGAGTCCAGAGTTGGTTGATGAGAATGTGAGAGATGTACGTTCCAAGCATAGAACCTTACCTTTTTCACTGACCAATCAAAACAACGAAACCATAACCAATGAGTTCGTAAAAGGAAAAATCCATGTTGTTGATTTTTTCTTTACAACCTGCCCTTCCATTTGCCCAATCATGAGTGATCAAATGGAAGTGGTACAAAAAGAATTGGGTAAACGAGGGGATTTTAAAATTCTATCATTTACAGTGGATCCCGATAAGGATTCGCCAGGTGTTTTGAAGGAATACGCTGAATTGCACGGTGCGAATGACAATGTGTGGCAGTTTTTAACCGGTGACAAAAAAGATATTTATCAATTGGCCCGCCAATCTTATTTTGCCGTAACAACGAAAGGTGCTGGAGATTCTACTGACTTCATTCATACCGAAAATTTTGTGCTGGTTGACAAAAAAGGAAGATTGCGTGGATTTTATGATGGAACTTCAGCGGATGAGGTACAAACCTTAATAGAAGATATTGAAAAACTCGATTATGAAGATTAGCAAGTTCATTCCTATTCTTTTCCTATTTCTCGTTTTAGCGGCTTGCAGCAGTCAGTTCAATAAGGGGGTAACCAACAAACGCGAGTTGAGATCAAAGACGAGCCCAAGTTTGAAGATTGCCAAGGAATACGACAAAATTGCCAAAAAACAAGAGCGAAAAGCCAAGCGATTCAGCAATATTAAGGATCAAGAAAAAGCCAATGAAAAGCGAAAGGCCAAACAACGAAAAGAAGGACAACAATACCTAAAAAAGAAAAAGAGAAAATTAAAAAGAGGTAAAAAACCTATTTGATGTGGTATTGTAGGTTCAAATGATCTTCATTTTGACTCATCTTCACATGTGTATATGTTTCTTTGACATATGTTGATTCGAGCAGTTGCTCACGGTTTAATACTTGAAATTCACCATTATGTATTAACCAATATTTGTTACAGTATTGAAGGGTGTCTTCAAGGTGATGAGTTGAGAACACTACAGATTTCCAGGTATTTAGTGAAAAAATCAGTTCTAATATGGCGTTCTTGTTTAGCGTATCCAAATGTGCAACGGGTTCATCCATAAGGCAAACATCTACATCTTGAACAACAGATCTGGCAATTACCGCCCGCTGTTTTTCACCGTCACTTAATTCCCTGAGGTATCTGCTTTCTAAATTTGTCAAATGACACGCAGCCAACGCTTTATCGATGATTTGATGGTCCTCATTATTGATTTTTTTGAGCCATCCCATGTGAGGATATCTTCCAAAAGAGATGTAATCTCGCACGGTAGTATATCCCGGAAATGAATTCTCTGAAAATACCATGGACATTTGTTGAGCAATTTCCTTTGGCGATAATGCATAGATCTCTCTTTCCTGGATGAAAATTTGTCCCGAGATACAAGGCATAAAACCGGAAAGAGTTTTTAACAAAGAGGACTTCCCTGCACCATTTAGCCCGATAAGTGCAATGATATCTCCTTCACACACTTCGATTCCGTTGGCCTGAAATAACATAGAATTGTTATGGAAACCAACGCTCAACTGCTCTGTGTGTATCAGCTTTTTCATGAAAACGAAGTTGAAATCTGTTTATTCCTAACAATGATCCAAATCAGAACGGGAATGCCCAAGATAGACGTAATGGCATTCAATGGCAAAATCATAAATGATCCCGGAACGTGCGCCAGAAAATCTGCAAACAATAGTACCAAAGCACCTATGAGACAGGATGCTGGTATTAATATCTTGTGATCATCTAATTTGAACAGCATGCGAGTGATGTGTGGCACGATAATACCTACAAATCCAATGGGACCACAATAGGCAGTTATGATTCCAGCCATAACAGCAGCCAATAAGATGGTCAAATTTCGAATCTTCTTAATATTCACACCTAAATTTTTTGCTGTGTTTTCTCCTAGCAAGAGTGCGTTCAAGCCAGGAAACAAAAGAAATGAAGCCGTTGTACCACTCAAAACAGTAGCTGAAATAAGGTAAACTTCTTTTCCATTGACCGCATCCAAACTTCCCAGGGTCCACATCACAAATTTCTTTAACTCAACATCCGGACTAAAATACTGCAGAAGACTTACCAACGCAGATGATATACCACCTATCAGAATACCGAGCACCAGAATGGTCACATTGTCGGCTATTCTGGAAGCCGCCATGAGTAAAATGAGCATGATGAGGAATGCGCCAGCCACTCCAGAAATGGCCATAGTCCATCCGGAAACAGATTGAACCCCTATAATACTCAATCCCATTGTGGTAAGTGCCACACCCATTCCGGCTCCCGAACTAATTCCTAAAACATAAGGACCGGCCATTGGGTTTCTAAACAAGGTCTGCATCAGCAGTCCACTAATGGATAATCCAATGCCCGCTAATATTGACAAGAACATTCGTGGAATTCGACTTTCCCAAACGATAATGCGATAAGGATTGTCATCCTCTGTATTGAATGAGAAAGCATTCATAAAGACATCGTTCGACATTTCAACCGATCCAAATCGAATATGAATCAAACCCATGATGCAAACCAATAGCAACAAACTTATGATGAGTATCGAATGCCTATTCATCCACCTTTAATTTTTGGTAGTATTTCGTTGAATAGTGCTCCTTTTGCACGTTTCCAAATAGTTTGATCAAATCTAATAAAACACTGTCAGGTTCCATTATGCCAGATTCCCAGTAATCATTTCCCTGAAGGCTGGAATTAAGCCTCTTGTTGTTATTGATGACTTGATTTTTTTGGATAGCCGAAAATGAGGAGAATCGTTCATCCAATTGAACAATTTGCTCGATGGATTGCTTATCACCTGGATTCATCCAGAAATCTGCAAACAGGCATTTTTCAATAACGGTTTCTATATCGATAACCTGAGCACCTTTTGAATCCAAATCATCCCAGACATATTCTCCTCCAGCATCTTTGATGAGTTGTGCTTGAAAAGAATTACCACCTGCCACAAACCACTCTCCTTTCCATGGTAACCCTAAAAAGACTTTAGGTTTATTGGTTGAATCATTTGAATTCATCTTTTTGCTTTTCTCGTAGCGTTCGGACAAGGCGTTGAATTTTGCATCTATGTTTTTGTATCCCGTAAGTAAAGCGTATAGTTTAATCCATTCTGCCTTTGCCAACGGATGATTCTCAAAGTATTCAGTTGTCACAATTACCGGAATATCATTGTTTTGTAATTGCTCTATCATGCGCTCTGTTGCATCATCAAAAGAGTTCATTAAAACAAGTGATGGTTTTAGGACTTGTAGCAATTCAAAATTTAACCCGTTGTTGTCACCTACAACGTGTATTTTATCTTCAACAATACGGCGAGAAATGTTCTCCGAGCAAATGTATGGTGCACAAGCTACAGCCGTTATCAACTCCTCCTGTTGCAGATAGTTGATGTATCCAACATGTCCCGTTCCCTGACAAACTACATTGTCAATTGGAATTTGAATAAGCAAAGCATCCCCCGTCACCTTTGGCGCTTCATTTTCAAATAATATGTATGTGTCTACTCTATCTGAATTATAATGTGAAATGTTCACTTCATAATGAGAAGTGTGATCGATTATTTGTAAGAACTCTGTTGTTTGAGTTAATTGAGTATTGCCGGAGGCAGAGTTTTCTTGCGGAGCAGTGCTTGATTCATGGCACCCGGAAATGAATGTTAAAAGGCAGAAAAGCCAAAAACAATATATAACCTTCATTTATTGAGTTTCAGCCTTCCAAACAGCCTCTGAAGAATCCACGCCATTTTTCTTGTAATAGACACCTCCCCATTTGTAGAAGATTTTTTCATACACGTTGATTCCTCCATCTTGTACTACCGTACGCTTTAATATAATAGCACCATCTTGCTCTAACGTTTCCTCTGTAATGCCTTCTCCATGCTCACGCGCTTCATTAGGATAACGTGGTTTCTTTTCACCTCGATAGTAATTGCGATCAAAATCAAGCCTTTTTTCTTCTGCTTTGACCATCAGGTTACTTTCGTACTCTTCAATTTTTTGTTTTCTCTCAGCTAACAGTCTGCTATTTTCATCGTAAGCAGCAGTTCTTCTTTCTAAATCATCTTCCCATGAATCATGATATTCTTTGATGTTACCAGATTGCTCATCCCTTCTATTGCCAGCATCAGCTATCAGGCGTTGTTGATCTTCATCCAGTTCATTGCTATTTTCTCTGAACTCCTGAGCTCCCTTTTCATACATTTTTGATTTCACTCCTAATTCATCTTCAATCTCTCTGTTCTTTTTATCTAAAACAGCATAGCTCTCTTCTCCTCTATCTAACTGGTTAGAAGTATTGTTATCTGAAGATTCAGTCCATTCTTCTGTAAAGACCTTAATTCTTTCATACCCTTCTTCATATTGATCATTTCTTGCCCAAAGTTCTTCTGTGTATTCTTGTTCGAATTTTTGAATGTTTTGACTTGTTTCTGTTACATGTTCTAAGCCCTCTTTGGAGTCTTGTTCTTCTTGTTGTATGTATTCGATTTTATACGTCAATATCTTTTCACTGGCTTCTTCATAATGCCCGGCGCCTGCCTCATACATTCTATCACGTTGGTCAGCAGCATCCTTCACAGCATCAACAGAGGCCTTTCTTCCTTCTTCCGCAGCTGACAATCGTCTATCTTCATCCCGATTGATATCATCCACATCCTCCATCAATACCTCATAAATTTGTTCATTTAATCCACTTCGTTCTTCTACCATTTCCTCTTGAGCTGTTTCAACTTCTGCCAGCTCATCCATGGCTTCTGTGCGAGTTTCAGTTGCATCAGATGCTCTTTCGTCTTCCGTTTCTTCCAGATCCGTTTTTAAGGTTTCTAGCCATTCCGTTTTAGCGGCATCCCTTTCATTTTGCCATTTGGCCATCATAGCAGCTATTTCGTCCTCACCCATACTTCCAGAGGTGCTTACCGCTTTTTTCATAGGTTCGTCAGCTACTGGCTCCATTGCACTCAGAAGGTCATCAATTTCTTTTATTTTATCCCTGGGGTATTCCTCATTAGGTTTAACAGTCAAGGCCTGACCATAAATGGATTTAGCTCTTTCGTATTTTTTTCTGTTAAAATAAATGTCAGCATCTGAAACAAGTGCTTTGTACCTCATATCAACTTCCTCTTGAGCTTGCAAACTGGCCAAAGCAGCTTTTCTGTCTTCTAGGATTTGATTGATTTCATCAATTTTTGATTGAGGATAAGATTCAGAAGGTTTAATACCCAAAGCTGCCTGATACTTATTGATGGCCTTATCATAATCCTTGCCACCCAGGGCTTCATCACCCTCAGCAACCAAGGCCTGATATTGCTCTTCTTTTCTCGCTGCTGCATCAGCGGCCAGTTGTTTGTTCGCTTCAAGTTGGGCCAATAAGTCATCAATTTCTTTGATTCGTTTTTTTGGATATTCTTCTTCGGGTTTGATATCAAGCGCCTTTTGAAAGGAAGTCTTGGCTTCACTATATGATTCAACACCAAATGCTCGTTCACCGTCGTCCACCAATTGCTGATACTCTTTATCGCGTTGCTGGGACAATGCAATCTTATTTCTTTCGGCTAATATTTGATCAATTTTAGCTATTTGCTCTTGTGGATATGTTTCGGAAGATTTAATAGCAAGCGCCTGATTATAAGAACTCTTGGCTTCGTCAAAATTTTCAGCTTTAAATGCATCATCAGCCGCATCAATTAGATCAGCATACTGCTTTTCACGCGCTTCTGCTTCTGCCTGTGAGGCCATTTCACTTAACAGACCGTCAATTTCAGAAATTTTAGACGTTGGGTATTCTTCTCCTGGTTTGATCCCTAATGCTCCCTGGAAGGCTGTCTTAGCAGCTTCGTAATCTTTTGATTTAAATTTCTTATCCCCTTCACGAATAAAATTCTCATATTTTTCTTCTAATGCAGCAGCTTCTGCAGCTAGTCTTTCTTTTTCACGTGCATCAGCATCCGCCTGAATCATACCATCAATCTCAGCAAGTCGATCTTTTGGATATTGCTCCTCAGGTTTGATGGTTAATGCCTCATTGTATTTTGCTCTGGCTGTCTCGTATTCCTTAGACATCAATGCCTGATTGGCCAATTGAATTGCTTCATCATATTGCTTTTGAATGGCAGCAAGTCTGTCCTTTTCAGCTTGGTCAGCGGCAGCAGCAATCAATTGATCGGCTTCTGCAATCTTATCCTTAGGGTATTGTTCATCAGGTTTTATCCCTAATGCTTCATTGTATTTGCCTTTTGCTTCTTCGTATTTCTCTTCTTTCATCAAATCATCGGCAGCGGCAATCTTATCGTTGTAGCTGGCATCCAATTCTTCTGCGGCTGCAGATGCAATCAATCCTTCTATTTCCGCCAATTTATCAACTGGATATTGTTCGGCAGGTTTAAGTGTTTTAGCTTCTGTAAATGACGATTTAGCGGACGCATAGTCCTTATCTTTTATCTGCTGATCTCCTTGATCAATAAGTGCTTGATATTTTTCATCCAGGGCCTTGGCTTCAGCTGCCAATCGATCCTTCTCTGCTTGATCAGCAGCGGCTGCAATCAAGCCATCAATCTCAGTTAGTTTATCTTTTGGATATTGCTCGGTAGGTTTTACAGCCAATGCTTCATTGTATTTTACTTTGGCATTATCATACTCAGCCGAACCAAGCAATCCATCCGCTTCTTTAATAATGGCATCATATTTTTCCTGCAGAGCTGCAGCCTCAGCTGCCAATCTATCTTTCTCTGCCTGATCAGCTGCAGCAGCTATCAAACCGTCTACTTCTGCAATCTTGTCTTTAGGGTATTGTTCATCTGGCTTTACTCCTAACGCTTCCTGGTATTTAGATTTTGCATTCTCATAATCAGAACCACCCAGTGCCGCATCAGCATCCGCAATTAGTGCATTGTATTTTTCATCCAATTCCTTTGCAGCGAGCAAAGCATTTAGCTTTTCGTTTGCTTCAGCAATTTTAGTTTTCGGATATTCTTCCGTTGGTTTAATGCCCAATGCCTCCTCATATTTGGATTTTGCTGCCTCATAATCTTCACCATTGAATGCTTCATCTCCAGCTGCAATGGCCGCTTGATAAGCTTCATTCTGCTGGTTCTCCAATTCAATTGCTTTGGCTTGATCAGCCAGAATCTGTTCAATTTCAGCCAATTTATCTTTTGGATAGGCTTCATCAGGTTTTATTTCCAACGCTTTGCTAAAAGACGCTTTTGCTATATCGTATTCCGAACCTTGCATGGCTTCTTCTGCTAACTTGATCTCAGCATCATACGCTGCCTGCTGCTTGTTTTGCTCATCAAGCATGGCCTGTAAATCTGTAATTTTTGTTTTCGGGTATTCTTCTTCAGGTTTTATTTCAGAGGCTTTGGTAAACGAAGCAATGGCTTCCGCAAGCTTTCCATCTTTTTCGGCTGTTTCTGCTTCTTGAATGGATGCCAGGTAATCCTGTTCAGCCTTAGCAGCATCTGCAAGTTTAGACTCAATTGCTGCTATTCTTTCTTTTGGATAACTTTCTTCAGGTTTTAATCCTGAGGCTTCCTCATATGATTTTTTAGCCTCTTCCCAACTAGACGCCTCAAATGATGCGTCAGCAGCTGCAATGGCAGCATTGTAAGATTCTTCAATAGCGGCAAGTTCACCCAATTTCGATTGAATCTCTTCCAATCGCTTTTTAGGATACTCTTCCTCTGGTTTTAATCCGGAAGCTTTTTCATATTCTGTTTTGGAAGCTTCAAAATCTGAAGATTCGAATGCTTGATCCGCTGCAGCGATAGCAGCATTGTAATCTTCTTCCAATTTTTGTGCATCGGCTAAAAGACTTCCAATTTCTTCAATTTTGGTTTTGGGATATTCTTCTTCAGGCTTAAGAGCAAGCGCTGCTTCATAAGAAGATTTGGCATCTTCCAATTTCTTGTCCTGAAATAGTCCATCTGCTTCGGCAATTTTTTTCGTGTATTCCTCGTCAAGTGCAGCCAGCTCTTTCAATTTTTCGCTAATCTTCTTCAACTGCTCTTTTGGGTATTCTTCTCCCGGTTTGATTTCCGCTGCTTTTTCATAACTCACACGAGCTTCTTCATAATGAGCAATTTCAAAGTCATCATCTCCCTGCTTGATAGCTGTTTCGTACTCTTTATTTTTATTTTCTAATTCAACAATGAGTTTTTCGATTTCTTCTAGACGTTCCTTTGGATAAGTTTCATCTGGTTTTAACTCCGCCGCTGCTTGGTATTCAAATTTTGCTGAAGTGTAATCATTTCCTTGAAAAGCCGCATCCGCATTGGCAATAGCGGCTTTGTATTTCTCTTCTTTTTCTGCTTCGTCGTTGAGGATTTTGGTAACCTCCTCCAGTTTTTGTTTTGGATACTCTTCGTTTGGCATCATTTGGATAGCCTTCGCGTATTCACCTTTGGCCGAGATGTAATCTTTGGCTGCAAATCGCTCATCCGCATCTTTTATCAAGGCATCGTACTCTTCTTTCAACTTGGCCAACTCATCCCTTTTCGATTCTACCTGGGCAATTCGTTCCTTAGGCAAACTTTCATCTGGTTTTATCTTCAATGCTTCATTGTATTTTGCAATGGCTTCATCAAATTTGAGTTCATTGGCAAGGTTATCCCCATCATTCATAGCGGCTGTATACGCCTCATCTTGCTTTTGCATTTCAGCCAAAATTCCTTCTATCTTTTGCAATTGTTGTTTTGGGTAAGATTCATCCGGTTTGATCTCAGATGCTCTTTCATAACCGGCTTTGGCGGCCTGGTAGTCTTTCATCTCAAATCCACCGTCGCCTCGTCCAATGGCAGCAATGTAATCCGATTCTTTTTTGGCATCGGCATCAATTTTTTCACTTACTTCTGCTAGTTTATCTGTGGCATATGTATCTCCAGGTTTAGCCTCCAGAGCTTTTGAATACTCAGCCTTAGCTTCAATTAATTTATTGGCCTCCAGGTATGCATCTGCTTTTCCAATGGCTGCGATGTAAGCTTGCTCCGCTTTAGCTCCGGCAAGTAATTTTTCCCTTACTGCTTTTAGTTCTGACTTGGCATATTCATCAGAAGGTTTGATATCCACAGCCTTTGAAAAATATTCTTCTGCTTTTTTCAAATCATCATCTACAACGGCCATTTCAGCAATTTGAATGGCTTCCTGAAAATCTTTTTCTACTTGTTTGTCAGCTTGTTCTTTTTCAAATTTCTTCTGTGCCTCTGCTAGTTTATCTTTTGGGTATTGCTCATTGGGCTTCATATTCAGCGCAATGGTGTATTGTTGCTTGGCACGAGTATACTCTTTTCCTGACATGGCCTTATCACCAGCGGCTATGGCATCATTGTATTTTTTCTCTTGCTCAGCGGCCATGGCTTCCTGTTCAGCAAGTTTGTCTTCCAATTCTTTCTGAAGTCTTTCGATTTCCGCTTTAATTGAATTGGTGTAATCCTTGTCAAAATCAAAAATGAAAGATTTGGGATTGTAGTACAATTTGGCAATGGGCTTGTTCAGAATGGAGACATCCAATCCTTCTAACTCGGGGAAAAGAACCATTTCCATTGGGAATTCAAACCCACCTTCACCGTCTGCAGGGGGAACATTTTTAGTGTTAATCTCTAGTCGTTTTGTGACATAACCGGAATTGGAGAATTCCAGCTTATACATTCCATCAGGGTTCAGGGAAATTTTAAACTTTCCCTTTGCATCGGTAGTTACTGTCTCTACTTTGGAGCCATTTCTGTAGACATTGATTTTTGCTCCAACGATTTTTTTCTTGTCTTCCTGTGATTTAACTGAACCGACAAGATCCAGTTGCCATTGCGCACGCGCATTTGGTGTAAACGCTAAGCAACACAGCACTAACAGGCCAAGCATCATCATTTTGGCCTTCCCTATTTTCCTATACACAGACATCAAATGCGTTCAACGCGTTTTCACAAATATCGTAAATCTTATTAAAGTGTTACTACTTAATAATGTCTACTTGTTCATTTGTGAAAATAAAAATTTCCTGGTCCCACACCACACTCAAATTGATTAATTAATTCACCGGTTGTTTTGAAATGTGAAATCTCGCCTTGTCGTTGGAAATCTTTACCATCCGAAACGAATAATGTATTGCTGGTTGGATCCAGTGACATGGCATACATGTAGGTCATGTTATTTTGTATCAACGCTTCATTGGGAAGATTGTTGTCGTTAATGGACAACGCATATATGCCATTGTTTATGTAAAAAAGACTATCCTTTGCTGCATTGGTGCAGAGCCAGGATGGAAAATCATCCAGACTGTTGAATTCCAGTGTTTTGACTATTTCCAGTGAAGAGGGATCCAATTGCGTCAACGCGGGGATTTGCTCGTTGAATCCTCCTGTACTTAGCACCCAGAGCATATTGTTTTGATCCAATTGCATGCTCAACGGTTGACGGGATAAGACCTGTTCTGAAACAATTTCATGAGAAGAAATATCAATTTTTAGCATTTTATCGGCACCGGGATTGAGGACATATACATGATCATCAATAAGCATCACCTGTTCACACCAACCTGACACATTAATTTTGCCAACGATGGATTGTTGTAGTAAATCCACCACATCAATTTCGTTGTTGCCTGTTGAAAGTAGGAAATTGGTCACATAAGCTGTAGTCGAGCTAATTTTCTGAAGGAAACGTGGAGATCTAAAACCCGAAATGGTTGACTTCTTTTGCATTTCTGAATCGCAAATGTGGATGCTTCCTGAATTATTCACCACTACATAAAATTCATCATCGTCTGCTGTCATGGACAAGACCACGTCACCGGGAGAACTACCATTCTTCTTTTGGAATACTCCTCTTTCAACGGTTAAGTCAGACATGTCATAGCGGTCAATCGAAGCATTCGACTGGCCGAACGTTCCTTCATTCAGAATATATACAGAACCATCATTTGTCACGCTTCCGTCCATTTCGTAAACAGGCGAACCATCTTTATTACAACTGTAAATAAAGAACAATAAAAGACTGTATATGAATGCTTTAATTTTCAAATCCTATGTTAAAATCTAAGGAAAAATACCTTCCGGGTATTGTTCTATGTGCAACATATTGAATTTCTTCATCCAGTAAATTATGACAAGTTAATTGAAGCTTTAAAGGGAAATTTTCATGTTCATTCCATTCTTTACCTATCGAGACATCAACAGGAGTTGAATGAGGTAAATAGGCTGTGTTTTCTGGATTGATATACATTTTACCGGCATAATTAATACGCCAAATCATAAAGTAAGTGCGAAAGTTAGATTGCCAATTAGCCGTAAAACTGTGCTCAGGAGTATAGATTAACTGATTTCCAATGGTATTGTCTTCATCCTTGTAATTGGCCTTGACTTCACTTTTAGTGTAACTGTAATTGACATGAAAGCTTTGTAAATTCTTGTTTTGAAGGAATCGAATGGCCATTCCAGTTTCCAATCCATACGACACAACTTGTCTGACGTTCTGTGGTTTCCAAACATTTCCTTGAGGAAGCCAAAGTATCCAATTATCTACAAGAGAATGAAAGACGTTTATTGTACCGGAAACCATCTCTTTTCTTTTTTGCGATACTCGAACACCGCCTTCTATCGTAACAGCCTCCTGCGCTTGTAAATCTTCATTTCCCGAAATTTCCCAGTACAATTCATTCAAAGTGGGATATCGGATGTTTTTCCCAATACTGGCAAACATCCAAACAGGATAATTGGCTAAAGGTTTGTATTCTGAGGAAAACATGGGCAAATAGAACATGTTATTGTCAATGGATTCAACCCGTAATAACATATCACTTTTAAATCGTGGTAATTTATACCAAACCAGACGCGTTTGAGCGGCATGATGTGTTCTTTCTTTCGTCCCTTCATAACTATCTGATTCCGCTTGCGTTAATTCAGTAGATACAACAACTTTGAGATCCAGGCCTGTTGTTATTTTTTGAGATACACCCGTTAACGTGCGCCAGGATTGAATTTGATGTTCAGCGGTTAAAACCAGGCTATCATTGTCATACATTATGTCATTTGCCATCAATGTAGTGCTGAAATCGACTTTGGTTTGATCCGATTCGTACGCGTATTTCAACAACAAGTTTGAAATTTGATCTTCTTGAATTTCACCTTTTGGCTCTAACCCAATGATGGGGCTTAATTCTTGAGATCTGTTTACAAAAAATGCACTCAATCCAAACGAGCTTTTTTCCGTCCATTGGTAACCTGAATGAACCATAAGATGGAAACTTTCCGTTCCATTAAATTCCGCGGTATCCCGTCTATCATCTTCTACATAGTTTCTGAATTCATATTCGTTGTCTGAATCTTCAAATCTTGTGCGCAAATTAACAAACCATTTGTTCGTGCTCTTTTTAAAGGATACCAGGGCTGTCCTTTCATTAATAGAGGAAAATCTTCCACCCACATTAAGCGAAAGCTGATTTGAATAAGATGGCTGGTTGTTGATCATGATGTTTCCTCCTATTCCCCCTATTCCATCTACCATACCGGCATTACCATAATGCAGTTCAACCTGATCTGCAAAGAAAATGGGAAACAGTTTGAGATCTGATTGACCCAACATTTGATTGTTCAAGGAAAATCCTTCCCAAAATACTTGTGTATTGGAAGCTCCAGTACCCCTGACATTTAATGACGATATTCCGCCTGGACCATAATCTTTAATGGTAACGGCCGATTGCTGCAATAAAAGATCACTTAAACTTCGCCCTTGGTATGACTGAATGGCAATAGAGTCAATTTGTTGTACATATGAAGACGTCGGCGGTAAATAAGGCTTAGCGGTAATGACAACTTCAGGTATTAACAATGTGTCTTGGGCATTCGTACTCAAGACACTTAACACTAGAAAAGTTAAGCAACCAATATTTAGCGTTGCACGCATAATTTGATGGCCGTATGCTGGTTTCCATCCACTAATCGCACCCAATACAATCCAGGATCAAGTGATTCAATAGAAACACTTTTCGTTGAACTATTTATACTGGTATTCAAAACAATAACACCAGTGAGGGTATAAATTTCAACATGAACAGCTTCTGCACCTTCATGGAGAATTGTTATATCATCTTTAGCCGGATTAGGGAAAATGCTGAAGTCGCCAGTATTTCTTTCTTCTATACTCGTATACTGATTGCTCAATACACCCACCGCATCTAAATCAAAACCACCAGACTCAAAATCAGTCGGCCACGGATCATTTATCACATTACCTTGAGAATCTTTTGTGGCAAAATCATCATCAATGCTACCCACTGCATCTATGATTTTCACATGTGAAATGTTATTGACATCCAAACCAGCTGTACCCTTTAATTCATCCAAATCAAATGGTGTTCCGAAATTACCTCTGTACTTTCCTGCCAAACCGTCGATGTCTGTTGGATCAATGGAACCAAAGCCATCAATTTGACTTGTGAATTGAGTAAGGGAATGATTAGGGAACCTGAAGTATTGAGAACCATCGGAACTAACTTCAACAAATGCAAGTTCCAGAAACGTATCACTAAAGCTATTTTCAAATATGGCAAAATCCGGACCATCCAAATTAATGATGGGGTTTTCAAAAGTGATAATAGCACTGCCACCATCACCGAAACTTACGGCCCCTAAATCCGCTTCACCTAGTGCCCATTCTTCTTCACCATGCGTTGCTTTTCCACTAGATTGATCAGAAATATCTCTGTAACCCCTCTCCAATGAAATTGCTTTTCCCCAAGCTATGATTCTACTGTCATTCCATTCAATGGCAGAAGATCCAGCCTGACCGGCTGCAGGGGTGTATGGCCCCTGAGCATATGTCAGATTGAACAAAACAGAAAATAAAAGGACTAACGAGGTCCTCATTGAATAATGATTTTTTGGTGAATGATTTCATTGTCTCCTCTTAGTATCAACACATACGCACCTTTATCTAAAGAAGAGACACCCAATACGTGAAAAGCGTTTACCACATTTTGTTGCACTACTTCAACCCCCGCCATGTTGAATAAACTCATGGCTTGAATCCCATCCAATCCCTGGACAAATAATTGATCAGAACAAGGGTTCGGAAATACTTTCATTTGATTTGTGTTGATATCTGATATTCCTACTGTTGACTCCCTGTATTCCACATCCATAGCTTCTGCCGAAATTCCTACTTGCAAAGAATCCTGTATGGCTCCTGTGTTGGAATGAATATAGAATTGAGCATTCATTGAAAACGAAGCATTGGTAAGGAAAATATTATCATCCGTATATGCAAGAGCACTGTAATTCAAATCAACCAATGACGAATCAACCATTTGACCAGATGACAAATCAAAGTGCGCAAGCTTACCATTTAAAGAAAACAGCAACGTTCCTTGTTTCGTCATGGTAGCTTCTGCATAGGCGTTCAACCCACCTTGTATGGTATCATGAGTCAACACTCCTGAAGAAAAATCAAATGAACTTAATATGCCAATGGTGCTGCCCCATCCTAACGCGTTTAACGAGTAAAGTTTGTTTTCATGTACGAATAAATCATAGATTCCTGCACCGGCAGAATCCAATTCAATTTTTCGTGCATATTTGAGATTGGTCAAATCAATTACATGAATAGTTCCGACTGTGGACATCCAGTTTCCAGGCATGGCCACATAAGCTGAATCTTTGTACACTGTGATTCCTGAGCACTCGTCATCAATTTCCTTGAACAAGGTGGTCTGCAATAATGTATAAGCATCAAGAATTTCGAAATAGATACTATCAGCACCAAACCCTTTTGATACCAGTAAGTAGTCCGTGCCTTTCACAGAAACCCTCTCTATGGTTTGCACCCCACTCATAGCAACTTCAGCCTGTCGCTCACCAGTAAGCATGTCATACATAACAATACTATCCTGGGCTGCAACGTAAGCAACTGTTTCGTTGTCCTTACTGTATGTATGAACATCTTGAACCGACTGTGTAAAGATGGTATCAATGATTGAATATTGATTTGAATCTATATGATATGCACCAACGGTTACAAAATCATTTGGATTGGCAAAATCCCCGCCGTTGGCAACAACAATTTGGTAAGGAACCACTTGTGCGGCCAGAGGTACAGATGCAATAAAGCATATGGCACATGAAAACATGCCAAAAAGCAATTGTTTGTAATGTTTTTTCATTATAAAAGGTTTAAATAATTAAACCGGGAAGCAAAAAAGAAGGTTTCCACACCATCAATTAGCTGCTTTTGTCCCGAAAGCAAATAATAGTTTTAACAAACGGCAGGTCTTCTGACTTACTTCTGGCAGCCTTCCCATCTCTAAAGACAGTGGCGTAGATTGCTCTGTATACGAAGCTTACAGCAGCGGGAACTGTTGCCGAATTTCACGGCATTCCCTTTTCATTCCTTCACCCGAAGAGGGTTTTGGAAACCGTTATGGAGTCAAAAGTATAAATTATAAATACAGTTTGATACAATAGTCCTATATTTAATCAACCAAATAATTAACAAGGAGCTATGAATTTGAAGAGAATAGTAGGGTTTGTCATCATGATGTGTGTAGCCATTCCATTGGCAATCTCACAAAATGAAAATCATGAAGTAGAGATAACAGTATTGGGGTTGGATAAACGAACTGGTTATCAGGATTTGACCATGGAAATTTATGAAGGCAATGATTTCAGAGAAACGGTTGAAGCCGATACCAAATCCAGACTGAAGGCCGTTTTAGCTGGAGGAAAAACATATGGTTTAGTTTTAGTTAAACCAGGTTTTTACAGTAAGACATTCATTTTTGATACGCGTGTTGAAGAGGGCATTGAAGATTTATCTCCTTTAGAATTTGATGCTGAATTGGTTCCTATGGAAGCTTATATTGAATTGCATATGACAGACCCATTTGCTGTAGGAAATTTTGATCTTCCATACGTTATTTTTGAGTATAGTGATAAAGAAGAAGATTTCTATTTCCGTGAAGAATATACGGAACACATTAAGCAGAAGTACAAAGAATTGGAGCAGGCAAGCAGCGATCTTCGCTAGTGTTCTTCTTTGAACACCTCGTTGGCAAAAAACATAGCATCCATAAACTTCTCGTCATCCACACCCGTTGTCAGATTCTGATCTTTAAAGTAGATCAACATATTTTCTGTAGGCATATTTCCAATGAGTTCATCTTTTGCCATGGGACACCCTCCATAACCCTTGATGGCCCCATCAAACCTGCGACAACCATTTAGATAGGCCGCTTCCATTTTTTCTTTCCACGTATCAGGACTGGTATGGATATGCGCTCCAATTAATGTATCAGGAAACGCTGGAATTACCCCCTTCATTAGTTGTGTAATGCTTTCAGGTGTAGAACTTCCAATGGTATCAGAAAGCGAAATAATTTCTATTCCTTTATCCACCATGCGTTTTGTCCATTCACATACCAAATCGACATTCCATTCATCTCCATAAGGGTTTCCAAAAGCCATGGACAAATAAATGACTAATTTTTTGTTATGCTTTACACATAAATTAACGATGTCATCTACTCTTTTCTCGGATTCTTCAATGGTGGAATTGGTATTTCTCAATTGAAAGGTCTCGCTGACGGAAAATGGAAACCCTAAAAAGTCAATGCGTTCAAATTCACAAGCCTTTTCAGCCCCTCTGAAATTGGCAACGATAGCTGATAATTTGGTTGAAGTATCACTAATTAATCCTTCATACACCATTTCCGTATCGCTCATTTGAGGAATGACCTTTGGAGAAACAAAACTTCCAAAATCAATGGTATCAAATCCAACACGCAACAATCGATTGATGTAATCAATTTTAGTCTGCGTAGGAACTTGATAGGACAGCCCTTGCATAGCGTCTCTGGGACACTCGACTATCTTTATATTCATTTTAATTGAATTAGGCTTCTAAATTAAGCCCCTTTTGAAGAATTATTCAATTTTACTCCCCACAAGAATGACAGAACAATCTCGAACTTCTAATTCGTTTTGTGCTTTCGGAGTTTGAATAAAGGTTTTCACTTTAAATTCTTGTGTAGATTTAACCGAGAAGTCCCAAGTATTGGCAAAATCATGTTCGGCGTTATCGTAGAGTACTTTACCACTTGCATCGGTAAGTCTTACCCATACATTTCCCAATGATTCTTTTGCACAAGCAATCAATCGATACTTCTGACCACCATTAAGTACCAGGTTTAATTCGGATTCCTGACCTTGTCTCATGTATGATGCGTAAAGACGCCCATTAAGCATATAATCATCCAAAGAAGGCATGCACTTATTCTTGGCAAACGTTTTACATTGTGCTGATGCCTGTCCGGCAAAAACACTTAAAACAAATAACAATCCTATTATCCTAATCATTCCTTAAGTTGTATTATATCGATTAATTCACGTATTCTGAACGAATTTCTTCGAATTTAGAAGTCAATTCCGTAAAGATTTCATCCGTTAAAGACAGTTCTGTTGTGTTTCCTATTTCAGTATGTTGAGCTTCAGCATCTGCCACCACTTCACCCGTTTCACTTTCCATACCGATTTTATCATAAATCATCTGCAATTCTTCAAATTGCGTAACAACTCCTTTATGCTCATCATCAGCGTGTTGTGATTTCAACAGAAGCACAAGGTTTTTAAGAATTAATTTTTGCTCACCTATTCTGGTTTTAATATCTCCATTGTTGGGTGAATTGGTGGCCATATCACACGCAATGTGCATGGACTCTATCCAACCTCCGGCAATTATCAAAGATGCCGTATGGGCTCTTTCATTGTCTGTTAGGTAGGCATCAGCTGACCAATAGAATTCAGTAATGATATTTAAAAGTGAATCTCTATTGGTGATGTTGCTTTCAATTTGGTTCAGCAAATCTGCTTCAAAAGCTCCAGTCATCCCCATGTCATCAGCCATTTGCTTAATGGTCTTCAAATAATTGATCGATTCCTGCGTATTTTCAAACAATGCTGAATACGTTAAATCTGCACCATACACTCCTAAATTCAACGCCCTCTTTTCTTGTGTTGTATACCTTTTTGTATTGTCAATCGAGTTGAGAATATCTCCATTAAAACTAGCCCCGGAACTTTTCATAATGGCAGCTACTTCAACCAATGAAGGTGTGCTATAATAAACTACTTTCCCATCATCATTGGCATCGTCTTCCATCACATGCTCTACTTCTTCCATGACTTCATCACTTCCGTCATTGTTTTCATTCTGAGCTCCGTTTCCACATCCATTTATAACAACTAAAGCCAATCCGGCTATCCAAAAAAGGTTAAACTTTTTCATATTTTTTCTATCGTAAAATCTTTTAACGGCGTTAAAGATAGTTAATTCATTTTATTTGCAAAATGCCTTTAAATCTAGGATTGCAGAAGCATTTTCTTTATTTTCAAAATCAATGCTGGCCCTTCATAAATGAATCCTGTGTACAATTGGATTAAGTCCGCTCCAGCTTCCAGCATTAATCTTGCATCTTCAGCAGAATGAATACCTCCAGCAGCTATGATGGCAAATTTTCCTTGAGTCCGTTTTGAAATATAAGACACCACTTCACGAGATCGCAAGGTCAACGGTTTTCCACTTAGTCCTCCTGCCCCGATTTTATCTAAAGTGTGGGTATCGGTGTTTAAGTTATCCCTTGAAATGGTGGTATTGGTTGCTATGATTCCGTCAATCTTTGTTTCAAGAATGATTTCGATGATTTCATCTAATTGGTTTTCATGCAAGTCCGGAGCGATTTTTAATACGATTGGTTTTGGAACGGGTTGTTCGCTATTAATGGTTTTCAGCGTCCTTAACAAATTTGTTAAAGGCTCTTTTTCTTGTAATTCTCTAAGACCGGGTGTGTTGGGCGAACTGACGTTAATGGTAAAATAGTCAACGTATTCGTGGAGTTTCTTAAAGCTTTCAATATAATCCTTGTTGGCTTCAGCATTCTCGGTAATTTTATTTTTACCAATGTTTCCTCCAATGATGACATCAGGTTTATGTTTCTTCAATTGAAGCACCATGGCGTCCACCCCTTTATTATTAAACCCCATACGGTTTATGAGCGCCTTATCCGCAGGTAATCTGAATAAGCGAGGTTTGGGATTACCCGGCTGTGGCCTCGGAGTTACCGTTCCAATTTCAATAAACCCAAACCCTAACGGGGCAAAGGCATTATACCCTCTTCCGTCTTTATCAAATCCGGCAGCTAATCCAACAGGGTTAGGAAAATCTATGCCCATGACTTTTCTATGAAGGGACGAATCTTCCAGCTTCCAGAAGTTTCTCACAAAATTTCTTTTCCATCGCATTTTCCCTGCCAATCGCATCAATCCAAAAATCAAATGATGCACTGTTTCAGGCGGTAAAAGAAAAAGTAAAGGGCGAATGACGAATGTATACATGATGCAATGTTGCGGCAAAAATACAATTAATGATCAGGTATCATTCATTCGGAAGCTTATTGTATTCCCTAAAGGTTCCATCACTTTTCAACACAACCACAGATTCTGTAGTTCTTTTGGCGGAATTGCCCATAAATTGAGCATTTGAAGAAGGCTTTTGGTTTTCAGAAGTATTTATCATCTCTGGATTTCCTTCTCCGGTAACCAACCATTTTACATCAACATCAGGAAAATGAGCAATAATTTTAGTGATTAGATCAAGGCTTGCACTATTCCTTCCTGAAAGTACATGTGAAATGTTGGCACGTTGCACTCCAATTTTATCTGCGAATGATGCATTCGTCAACTGAGCTTTGTTCATGATCCACTTAATTCTTTCTACCATTTCCATGACATAAAAATACCAATTGAAGCATCTCTGTTGCCGATTTTAATGAATTTTTATTTACCTAAATTTATGCAGCATATATTTAAACGTAATTATTTGATATATAATTATTTATAGTTTTATTTTGATTATTTATTAACATTTGTAAATCAATCTCACTGAATCATTGCGTAATGGAAATTTAATCATTGCTATACAAGGCTTTTGAGTCATTTACATATGTTAATTAGGTGTCTTTTTTAATGATCTGCATTTTTTGCGAATTCATGATCCTTTTATTCTTTGCTGAAAAGAAAATATCTTTACCTGTGTATGCAATCTTGGTCATTTTGTAATAAGGAGAAAATAGGTTTCGGAGTCATTCGACTTTGTATTACGCTCATTTTTATTCTACCTACCCTATCCTATTCAGCTGACTGGAAAGATTCCGTTATTACACAGGATAATTACAAAGCAGCCATTCGCTCCTACCTTCCATACATTGTAAAACGATTCGACCATTCCGAGTCATACTCTTACAAAACGGACGTTCTAAGGTCGATTGTTCAGGTTGACACCAATGGACAAGCGACTAACTGGTTCACCGTGAAGGACTTTTCAGGTCATGATGGGCGTCAATTGCGCAACATGTTTAGGATCATCGAATTTCCAAAGGCGTTAAAAGACAGTGTTCCTGTGGATTATTATTTACGTCTATCGTTTGATTTGTATGCGTATACAATGCGATTCACCTGCGATAGCATGTTGTACCATGTAAATGCTAGGGACAGCATTTGGCCTATCAGAGATACTATTCCCTATAAAAGAGCTGAAATATTGATTAATGATAAAATCAATGACTCTTTGCAACTGGAACTGGGCAAAATATTGAGTCGTCAATCAAGTTCTTTTTTCATCAAAAAGATGGAGAGCCGAAATCAAATGGGAAGAGTCAGATGTCGTGTAAAACATTTATATGAAGATAGTTATGAACTCTGCTGGCTGTCTGTTGTCAACATTGAAAACTTCAGGGTGAATGGGAAATTCGAAGCGAAACCAAAGGTTCTGGAAATGTTTGATCAAGGAGATGAATATGTGGTAGATATTCGTGAAATCTATGACTGGCAGCTATTGGGAAAACGGCCAATAGGTTATTTTGGTGATCCAGAAGCCCGCTATAATACGTTGAACCTTGAAATAAAGGACATCAATGAGATTATCCACGATTTAATTTTTTCGGAGAAAGTGGCTGATATTGAGCGTAGAATCATTGGTATTGATACCACTGAAATAGATGTAAAAACTGCTTACCCTGGAGGAACAGACGCTTTAAAAGTACTTTTTCGCGATAATCTCGTGAAGTTCTTAACCTCAAATGAAATCATGTCAAGGCAACAACAGCGCAATACCTCTTTGAAAAGAATCGACCGATTTGGTACAGTGTATGCGTCATTTTACATCACGTCAGAGGGCAAAATCCTCAATCCGAAAATACTACTTGGCGGCTCTCATGATGACAGAGAAAGCCTTATACGTTCCATTTACAATATGGAACCATGGCAGCCAGCTTTATCCAATGGTAAAGCTGTACCCAGTTATCGATTGATAAAGTTTGATTTAAATTGGATAACTACAAAGCTGTAGCTATACTTCCTTAGCGAATATACCAGCAAAAGCCAAGGAGGCGCCAATCAGACCGAGATCTTTAAACGTGCTGATCATTCCCAACTGTTTCATCATAGGATCATCTCCCATCATGTTAGGAATGTGCATGGTCACGATGAATATCAAGATCATCACTGCAAGTAATAAGCAGGCTAATCTTGCCATTTTGCCCCATACAATTGAGATTGAAGCAGCCAGCATCCCCAGGCCAGCGATATAGTTTAGAAACATTTTAGCGGGCATCCATGCTGGGACCATGGCCGCCATTTCATCTGCATTCATGAAATGACCTAGTCCAAAAACGAAAAAAGGTAAGGCAAATAGCACTCTGGCTACGGTAGTGGTTAGCATTTCCATAATCGTAAATTACTGAATTTGAACCTACTAAGATAACACTAATTCACAATAATGCAAATCACCAAATGTGCTAAATACCTATTAATATGTGGGTTAGTTGAACTTAAAAACGTCCGAAGGACTTTCAACCGTGCTCAACAATGTTTCTTTTTCTCCAGAAACTAAATACCATTGATTATCTGAACGATACTGCATCATCACTTCTTTCCCTTCATACGCTCCGGAAATTTGTTTGATAACCAATTGATTGGTCGTTGCTGTTAATTTAAAAGTCCCTTCAGGAGTGGATACAATTTGTTCTTCTACTTCTCCTGGTGCAAGTGATACAGGATTGGAGCCTGTCCAGAACTCAATTGAATTAAGGAATATCGCATCAATAAATAATGACAATCCATAAACCGGAATAATAACCATTCCAACAAATAAGATAGAACGAATAATGCCACTATCGGACACTTCTCCATTCCAGTCATAAATAGACTTGGTTAATTTGAATGGACCATAACATCCTGTTTGAACCATTGATAAGCCCATTACAAGGGCAGTTGCGAAATAAATTTTTACTTTTTTCATAATTAAATTGGATTTAGAATTTGACAGAAATTCCAATGCTCAGCACTTCCTTGAATTGTACACGTGGCCCAACTCTTGGGTTACCTTCAGCATCTGTTCCGTCGGTTATTTTAATATCGTCATCATAAATCAATACAGTGTTGATATTGGTTGATAAGTATTCGTTAATTTTCATATTGATGAGTACTTCCCAATTTACATCAATATTTTGAGGATTTTCCAGGTAATTTGAAAACAATTCCAATTTGGTAGCTAACGTAACGTTTTCCATCACCTCTGTATTGTAAGTGGTCTTGATATACGCTCCAAATTCATGACGAACAGACTGTCCGTCTTTGGTTTTCACCAATACATCATTGATTACTTCATATTCCGCAGGATCTACGCCATAGGCACCAATATCAGCCAAATCTTGTCGCAATACAAACGTGGTTTTGGTAGATGTGGGAGCTACTAAAAATGAAAACTTATCTGGTACGATATAGTCAAGACCCAGAGATGTTGATAAGTACCCGGGGGCCATGAAATCTGAGATCAAGCTATCGTCTACTTCCGTATCAAAACCCTCCGCAAACTGAGTCTTAAACCCGGCTAAAAACGTATAATACCAACGCTTGGTGGCTTGGTAACCATATTTGGATGCAAAATCAATTTTATCGTCTGTTTTGGTAGGATCTGAATTTTCTTCACGCAATAAACCGTAAGCAAGGTTCAATTGGTTGTCCCAATTGTTTTTGCCTTTATTATACACCGCTCCCAAACTCAAACCAGATGTTCCTGAGATTGATGTCTTACCACCACCTTGCCAATTTTGAAGATAGACTTGCGAAAAGTTAATGGCGATAACTCCATTGTACTTCCAATTTGAGGTATCTATGGTGGGTTCACTGTCTTGTGAACTTCCCTCAATAGCAATGGATAAAAGAAATAGAAAGGCCAACCCTTTCCTTATGACTGGCGGAATAGATATTTTCATTTGAATTAAATTGAAATTGATAGGTTTAGATAAGTTTTCTTGATTTCATCAATGATATAATGGCATCAATGATCAAATCTTGCGAAAGTGTGCTCGTATTAAAAGATGCGTCAAACAGTTCATTTCCATGTACTTTAAGCCCATGGTAATAATCAATTAACATCTTGCGATTTTCATCAGTTTCGTCCATGTATTCTTGTGCCTCATGCTCTTTCATATTTTCTCTCTTCATCACTTCTTTTATGCGATGTTTAAGGGGAGCATGAAATTTGATATGAAGTGATTTCTCTATGCCATGACAAATGCCAACCCCTCCCAGTCCAACAATTATGACTTTTCCTTTTGCAGCAGATTTAATAATGAGATCCTGGAGCGTCTTTTTCACCATCTCATCACTTTCATTGTAATGTTGCCCAAAAGAAAGAATTAAATCACGCACAAAACCTTTGTTTTCTGAATAGATAACATGATTGACACTATTTGCAGACATGTGCAATCTCTTAGCCGATTCTTTGACAATTTCTGTACTTACCCATTTCCATTCCTGAAGCCTTTTTTCTTCATGAAGTCTTTGCACCAGTTTTTCCGCAATCTCATTGGCAGGACACCCCTTTTCTCTTGAAAAGGTTAAAACAGGGCCTGTAATTTTCTTTTTAATATCAGGCTTTCCTGAACGATGAGACATGTATTGTAATAAATCTTCCTTCATTTGTTTCCCTCGTGTTATTGAACTAAATGTAGCGCAAATCTTATAATATTTCAATAGCTATCTGTTCAAAAGATCCAATTTATTTCAGATATCCATCCTGGTCAAGTTCAATCATGCTTTCTGAAAAATCATTCAAGCATTGGCAATCAGATATTTAAAAAATAAAATCGTCAGATAATTCAATAAATTATTGGTGAAAAAGAAATAACTTTATGAAAAATGAGCTTTATGAAGCATGTAAATGTTTCAATCCAAGGCAAAGTACAAGGTGTATGGTTTAGAAAGTCTGCCAAGCAGGAAGCAGATAAACGTTCTATTGTTGGATTTGTCCGAAACGAACCTGGCGGAGGGGTTTATCTTGAGGCAGAAGGAGAACCCGATATGATTGATGAATACTTGCAATGGTGTCACACCGGACCCAACAATGCCAAAGTATCTTCGGTGAATGTATCTGAAGGTCCACTCAAACAATTCAACGATTTTAAGATCATTTTTTAACTGACATCCTGATTTTCAGGAAGATGACCGAATTTCAGCAATTCATGCACGTTTTCACTCATTCTTTACCGAATTCAATCCATTTTACACCAAAAATACAAGTTGTTATACCGCTTTTTAAATTTAGCGGAATCGCGTGATTAGTTTATCTACTTTTAGTTCGCAAGGTTACGACAATGAACCTAGCATATAAAAAGGATCGGTGGATAAAAGGTTTATATTAATTAGGCGGTGGTACCCTTTTGTTTGCCGGTCTTTTTGTTTTTACCCACTCATTTCAAAATACTTCTTCTAGGTCCCTGGAAATTTCTTATTTTTATCACTCGGCAGCAAGAATTTTACACCTGTATTTGGATTAATTCATGATGAAGAAATTAGTTTTCTTGATGATTGGTGCTTGTTTATTTCTAGCCTGTGGAGATGACGATCTCATTGTACCCGGCGCACCTGAGTTTGTGAAACGATATCGATGCACCAGGACATATACGGGTTTAATTGATACGGGACAAACAGGTCCAATTTGGGTAGAAGATATTGATTCTGTTTCCATATCACTAGGTATGCTGGATGGCGAAACTCCCGAAACTTTTATTCTTACCCTTCCTGTAGAAGATCAAATTGGTGAAGAAACCTTTAACGCACTGGTAGACGATACCTCCTTTGAGCAAACTGGTGTATTCCCCAGTATGTTCAACGGTCGTTTTATTCCTGTGGACAGCATTTATGTTCAGTGGTTTACAGGGGACAATGTAGGCTCTTATTACAATTATTACGGGAAGCGAGACCTGTAAACATCCTTAATTTTATAGATTACATTCAGCATTTCATCAAAAGGATGAACCATATCATTTTTTTTCCTGTCAACGGTCAGTTTATTGGCGACATACCCCATTTATTTTTGGATAAACTTATAATTGATTCAAATGAAAAAAAGAGAGCCCGTTTCACATATCATGTCATCTAATTTGATAACCGTTAATGTGAATACACCGTTAAGAGAAACAAGAGATTTATTTGCAGAAAACAAAGTTCGTCACATACCCGTTGTGTCTGGAGATAAACTCATCGGAATATTGTCTTATACCGACATTATGCGCATAAGTTTTGGTGGAAATTTTGAACAAGACAATGCAGATGAAGCCATATTTGACATGTTATCAATCAATCAGGTCATGAAGTCTAATGTTCGAACGGTTTCTCCCAATGACACTGTAAAAGAAGTTGCTGAAATACTAACGAAGGTGGAATTTCACGCTTTACCGGTAACAGAAAATGACAAGTTGGTAGGAATAGTTACCACTACAGATGTCATTCAATACTTGGTAGATCAATATTAATTTGATGCCTCGACCAAAAACCAAAGAAGAACTGCTTTCATTGGGAAAGACAAATTTTGAAAGGTTATTAGCATTAATTGACGCTATACCTGAGGCAAAACGCATGTCTGAATTTCCGGAAGGAATGCTGAACCGGAATGTTCGGGATGTACTGGCCCATTTACATCACTGGCATATTATGATGTTATCATGGTATGAAGTTGGCATGTCAGGAGAAAAACCAGACATGCCAGCCAAGGGCTATACCTGGAAAACGGTTCCACAACTCAATCGTGAAATTCAACGTAAATACGCAGAAATGCCATTACACAAGGTCAAAGCAATGATTCTGGAATCATATAAAGAAATACAACAATTAATATCCAGGCATTCAAACGATGAATTGTTTGAAAAGAAAAGGTACTTCTGGACCGGTTCCACTTCTCTGGGTTCATATTTAATTTCTGCCACTTCAAGTCATTATGACTGGGGATATAAACTGATCAAAAAAGCCTTGATATAAATGGATTTTCGGTACCGTTCATCGTATTTTCAAAACACCATTATATTTTCCTTGATTTTGGTTACTTCTTTGGCATGTAACGAACAATCTATTCGTTTGGATCGTGCCTACATAACAAAACCACTACCCGTGCAATTGGATAATGGAAGTCCCTGGAAAGCCAACCGCGAAACAACCCATGGCATTCAACAAATGCAAAATTTAATTGTCAATTTTAATTCTTCGAACGAGCTTGACGACTATCATTCCTTGTCACTTCAATTACAACATGAATTCACATTGATTTTCCAACAATGCACTATGAAGGGAGAAGCGCATAATCAACTGCACAATTACCTGATTCCCATAAACTCATCTTTCGAAATATTAAATTCCCAGAACATAGACTCTTGCTTTCAGGAAATTGAACGTTTGAAGTTTATTTTGGACCAGTACCATCAATTCTTTGAATAATTTTTTTGATGTGTTATATTTAGTTCATGACGGATGATAAAAACGTCCATCCTGAACAGGACATTCCTTTAACGGTAATTCGGCCTCGTTTTGCGGTTGAAATGAGGTATTCAGTTGAAGAGATCATTGATCTAATTATCAGAGGTCTCAACCAGGGAGACTTTCCGGTAAAAGGAAAAATTGATCATCATCACGTTTTGTTGTCCATTGACGAAAGCGAGAAGCACTATTGGTCGCCAGAATTGTCCATCACCTTTGATGAAATGGAAACCGGAAACGTTATCAGAGGAGTATTCGGTCCTCGACCGGCTGTGTGGACAATGTTTGTATTTTTTTACGCCATGATTGGATTTGGGGCATTGGTAGTATTAATGGTGGCGATGTCTTATTATACATTGGATAAATCACTTGATGTTCTTTGGCTATTACCCATATTGGTTGTGATTTTCCTCTCTCTTTATTTGGTGGCGCATTCAGGCAAAAAAATGGGTAAGGAACATCTCCGAATCTTACATACGTTTATGGAAGATAGTACTGGTTTGAAAATTTGATCCTTAGGAACATTATCTACAAGACCAGCTAATTATATTTTATGTATTTTTAACACAAATTATTTCGGCACATAAAATAGACCCTTATTAAAGCATTGATTTTCCAGCAATACGGTCCAATTGAAAAGCTTCAATTGACACAAAAAGACATTCCTGATTGCAAGGATGATGAAATGATTGTACAAGTGAAGCACACTACAGTCAATGACTTTGACTGGAGCCTTGTCCAAGGAAAACCAATCATTTATCGCTTGATTTTCGGTGTATTTAAACCAAAAAATTCCATCCCTGGAATTGAATTGGCAGGAACGGTTTTGAAAGTTGGTTCTAATGTGAAGACGTTTCAAGAGGGAGATCATGTTTACGGAGATATTTCCGGATATTCCTGGGGTACTTTTGCGGAATATGTAAGTGTTCGTCCCAATGCCATTGTGAAAAAGCCGGATTATTTGTCGTTTGTAGACGCAGCAGCGACTTCACATGCCTCCATGTTGGCATATCAGGCACTGTTTGATGCCGGCAAATTAAAAGAGGGCATGAAAGTTCTTGTCAATGGAGCTGGCGGAGGTGTGGGAGTTTTTGCACTACAGATGGCTAAAATATTTAACGCAACAGTCACAGGAGTTGATTCTGTTGACAAACATGATATGATGAAATCCATTGGATATGATCAGGTGATTGACTACCGAAAAGAGGATTTTATCAAAAATGGAGAGCGTTATGATCTGATTGTGGACACCAAAACTACACGTTGGGCTGGTTCGTTCGTCAAGTGCCTCAATGAAGGTGGTAAATATGTTACCGTAGGTGGGGATTTAATGAAAATCATTCAGGTCTTTATGTTGCAAAAACTGGGAAGGAAGAACTTTGAAGTAGTTGGACTTAAACCCAACAAAGACCTTGATCAAGTTCATGAATGGTATAAAGAGGGTCGATTAAAGCCAATTATAGATGGCCCCTATCCTATTGAACAATCAGTAGTTGCATTCAATCGCTTTGGAAAGGCTCAGCATCAGGGTAAGGTTGTTGTTGCCTTTTGAATCCATCAAGTGTTTAAAAATTTTGTAGCTATGAAATCCACAGTGTCGTGATGGGCTGTCCAGGCTACATAGACTTTTCTTGCCCATTGTTGAATCCACTCTTTGCATTTTTCTTCGTTCTGTCCATTGCTTGCTACATCCAACACCGTAATATCACCCCTCCTCCCTATTTCAGGGGGTTCCAGATATTCATCTTGCCTGTTTATCTTGTAGACATTTAAGCAATCACTGAGCATTGGTGATAATCTATACGTCCACTGGACTTCATACTTCAAAATCAAATGCAATCGGGTCAAGTGAAAGTGATTATTCCACCTTCCGTGAATTTCGGGATGTTGCAGGGTGTGCGCATCGACACTTAGAAAACGAAAGAAATGATTTTCGTGCTTCGAATAATCCAACGACTCAAACCCTAGACTAAACAATTCCATGCATTCATACACACCTCTTTCAACATTGGATCCACAAAATTGACAATTCCCGTTACTTATCAACTCAATTTCATTCTTTTCAGCTTGTTCAATGTAGTCTTTCACCTATTTCAATTTATTTTTCTCCTGAGAGGGCTAGAAATTCTATTACCAAACTCAAGTTGTACGCATCTGAACGATACCTTAGCCGTTTAACATTACTTTTTGCGAACATTCCTCCAATTACAGGAAAACCGCGTAAAGGTTGTGCATCAAACCAATAGAATTCCCTCAAGTCGTCTCTGAGTTGTATTGGGTCAACATGTTGTTCAACTTCTTCTCCAAGCTTTAGCACGGAGCTAATCAAAATAACCCTTTCCATTTCATTGGTACACACAGCCAATTGACGGCGCAAACCCTGAATGACCTTGGGTTTCAGATCCTGAATGCGTTCTAAACTGCTCCATGAAATCAAGCGTGATATATGATACAATATGATGGATGTCTTGGGGTAATACCTTGATATTTTATTAGGCTTGGATACGAACAAATCATTTTGAACGACGTATTCAATGAATGCCACACTTGCCGTGTCCACGGACGTCATGGGCAATTCAGATTCTAAAACAAACAATAATACATTGCTCATGACACAAACGTCCAAATCCTGGTGCATCTTATCCGCAAACCATGTACGATAGGCAAGACTTTTTTTAAAAGGTTTAATGGTTGATTTTACTTTTGGATGCAGGCTGGATTGCTCGTCCATGGCTAATTTTAGTGCTAACCTGTTTTCATTAGTAGAATGAGATACCAAATAAATGAAACTTGAGCAGTCCAAATCATCGGGTAACCTGGAACTTTTTCTATCCTTTAGGAATGGAACATTTGGAAAAGGAGATTCAGGGCGAACAGCATAAAAATTATAGGTGATTCCTCCATTTCGATTTTTATACAGATTAAAAACACTATCGCTGCTGCTCAGCATTTCATCTATGGCTTGTTGATTTTCCTTGTTGAGCCTTTCAGACACAGATTGAAGAGTGAAAAAGGTTAATGCCGTAAAAAAGGAATTGTTATCGTCCGCTACTTTACGCCCATTTTTCCATGAAATTTCGCATGGGAACATGCCCTTGGTATAAAATGAATCTTTCTTGCATTGAATTTTAGACAATTCATCCAACATCAAAGAAAGTTGCCCGTTTGAATGAAAGGCCATTAACGCCAAGCCAGAAGCCAATACCAATTTATGTAAAGTGAAATTCAATACAGGAAATAAATCAATGTCAGAGGCAAATTTCTTTAATGGAAGACAAATATTACTGACGAATTAAAAAAACCTTCCACAAATTTCAAATCATCTTCAGGTGGGACATAATCAAAAGTTACATCCGTTTTCTTACCCAATGGCAAATACACTTCATATGGAGAAACTGAAATGATGAAATAATAAGACTTCTCTGTTTTGCGCACATTGGAAAAATTGTAGTTGATCCCTATGTTTTGGTATCCATTTGTTCCAGGATTGCTGTACATCTGAACAATCTCTTCTGGTTCATAATGCATTTGATAATACAATTCCAATCGTGCTACATCTTCTTCCTTTATTGGCATGTAGAAATTCAATCGCGCATCACCAAAGGGTGAAATTTCCGGAATATCTTGATGCCCAACGTAATTAAACCAAGCCCCGGTTTTAATCCAACCGTTAAAACGTATTTTTTCAGACAATTCCCACTCTGCTTTCGCACCTAAAAGCGGCGCCCATGAATAAAAACTGATATCATTCTCACCAAAGGAGGATTCCCCTACAAAAGGCACATGAAAATAATTGCGAGCATTCAAGATTCTATGGAAATTTCGCTGAACATCGGTCATAAATTGATCTTCGTCCACATCAATTTTGCTATGCCTTAATCCCAAACCTCCCAAAAACCTTTCTTTCCAACAATTTAACCATTCCAATTCTTCAATATTTCTGGAATAAGCAATTTGATCATTGACATGTGGATTTGTCCAATCTTTATGTTTTTCCAATAAGTAACTATAATCATCGTAATAAGGATCTTCTTCCATTAATGTGGTGGTGGTACCCAGCCCTTTTGTATAAAGCGAATTTGCAATCACAAATGAAAATTCAGATGTCCAATTTTCAGAGAATTGCAGCTCCATACCCATTTCCAGCCCTATTGACATGGTTAACCCATGATCGTCTCGTCTTCTATCCTCATAGTCCTTTTGATTGGAAATGGGATTGTCATCATTGAGCATAAAATACCCGAACCATGCAGAACGAATAAGCGAGTCATTTTGGCCATAGCTCACATTCAGTAACAGCAAGGTGAAGATCAGCAGTATGTTTTTCATTACAAATCGGAAAGCAACAAATATGAAAATACGAGATGGAAATATCAATTGCAAAACCAACGACATCTTGTTTTATCCTGATTATTTGGTTGTAAAGGTTTCTTGTTGAAGTAATATCTCTCATTAATTTTTTCTTTCATAATCTAACAAATTCAACAACAGACTGTTGATATGATGATGGTGAAAGACGTTCGCAATATGACCTTAAAAGGTTAATTTGATGTTTTATATCTTTGTATTATGGCCAAACTACCTATTTCACGAGCAATCGCGTTTGTCCTAATCGTATTGACCTATGTCCAAACCCGTGGACAAGGCTCTGGTTATGCTGTAGATTTTGATGGTGCTGGTGATTATATTCAATCCTCTGGAAATTACTCATATACGGCTGGAAATGACTTAACTATTGAAACTTGGTTCTTTCATAGAGGTACCGGAATTGAATGTTTATGGTATTTTGATAACAGCCATTACATTTTGACAAGTGGAGCCGGGAATATTTCCGTTCAATGGGGCACGACGAATTATTTGATTTTTGGTTTCGTATCTCTAAATGAATGGCATCACCTGGCATTTACATTAGACGGATCTGCCAATACCGTTGAGTTGATTCTCGATGGCATACTGATTGGCACGGCTACTCGTACAGAAACATCGCTTAATTCCGATTTGTATCTCGGCCGTTATGCAACCAATACATCAAGAGACTGGGACGGATTGATTGATGAATTTCGCGTATGGAGCGAATTGCGAACGCTAACAGAAATAAGAGATAATATGTGCCTCAAACTAACGGGCTCAGAAACCAATCTGGATATTTATTACAAGCTGGATGAAGGAACAGGAACCAGCGTTATGGATGAGACCAGCAATAATCAGGATGCCACAAAAACAACTGATGGCACATGGGAATTATCTGCAGCGCCTTTGGGCGATACCAGCACGTATTTCTTCTTGGAAGATTTGACTTCTCCTTGGGCAGGAAATGCTTTAGACTGCGACGGTTCAAATGATTACGTTTCACTAGGAACAAGGGCTTTATTTCAACCAACTGCAGCGCTAACAGTTGAAGCATGGTTGTACATAAGGGATGACGGTAGTTGGGAAGCACCGCTTACCTACCTTCAAGACAATGGCACAAGTGAATCCGGTTATGGTATTACTTTCAACGGTAATACAGGTGATTTAATGTGGTGGGTGCAAACGGTTGGGAACTCTACCAATAATTATGGCAATTATCCTCAATTCACCCCTACATTAGATACATGGTTTCATTTCGCTGGTACGTATGACGGGTCTGAACTCAAAATCTATGTAAATGGCGTTCCTACGGACAGTGTTAACCGAACCGGAAACATAGACTGGAGCCCTTCTCCCCTTGACTTTCGATTGGGGGTTTATTACGACAACAATGAAAACAATTATTTCGAAGGTACCATAGATGAAGTGCGCCTTTGGAATGTGGCCAGAACACATAGTGAAATACGTGATAATTACTGCCAAGAAATTCCCGGAAATTCTACAGGTTTGATTGGTTACTGGCAACTTAATTCTTCATCTGGCACCACGGCAACTGACTCATCCACCAACAGCAACGATGGAACCCTAAACAACTTTGCCTTGAGCGGTTCCACATCCAATTGGGTGACGGCTACAATGTTGTGTCCAGCGGATTTCAGTTTAGTCTTATCTTCAACAGAGAATGATTCACTTTCGATTACCAATGTCATTGGTAATCCAACAGCTATGTACATTTACAATGTGCAGGAATACCCAAATGATACTTCAGGAGCCTTGGGAGTGGGTGGAAACAACCAATATTATGGTGTATTTCATTACGGAGGAACTTCTACTTCCTATGATGCCACTTATCATTATGAAGAAAATGATGCGTTCCAATTAGGTGGAACGGATGAGTCAGACCTGGCGTTGTACATTCGAGATGACAATTCAGACATCACATGGGTGAATGTAGCTGCCACCCAAAATATGACAACCAATACCCTTGTGGCCACAGCTCAAAACACTGAATTTATATTGGGTAGCACAAGTATTCCGCTTCCCGTAACATTGCTTGATTTTACGGCAACATTGCGCGAAAATATTGTTTGGCTGGAATGGGCAACTGCATCAGAGATCAACAATGACTATTTTATCATTGAAAAATCTAAAGATCTAATTGTTTGGCACCAGGTCGATAGCCTTCAAGGTGGTGGAAACCAAAATATTCGCCTGGAATATTCTACCGTTGATAATTTACCGTTTAATGGAACATCTTATTATCGTTTAAAGCAAGTGGACTTTAATGGAGCGTATACCCACTCTGAGATTCGAGTGATTGACTTTGAAGGAGGATTCCGGATATTCCCGAATCCAGTCAAGCAACAATTGACCATTTTAAGTGATGAAGAAGAGCCCATCATTGGATTGGAAATATACTCTACATCCGGAAAATTGCTTCGGGAATACCAAACACTTAATACCCGTCAATTAATGGTTGATGTAGCGGATTTAGAAGTAGGTATTCTAATTATGAAGATTGTATTGTCATCAGGCGTTCGGGTGGAACGTGTGGTTCATGAATGATCATCTGTTAAAGGATTACTTCGCTTCGCTCTGTGATCCTTCCTTTTCCAAGGTCACTGTCAAATCTCCCATTTCACGAAAATGGATTTTTCAAACTGCTCACAAAAACAAAAGCGAGCTTAGGATTACTTCGCTTCGCTCTGTGATCCTTCCTTTTCCAAGGTCAGTGTCAAATCACCCATTTCTTGGAAATGGATTTTTCAATCTGCTCACAAAAACAAAAGCGAGCTTTTGTTTAGCTCGCTTTTGAAAAATACTTCGTGATTTGACATTCTGGTGATCGCGACAGGATTCGAACCTGTGACCGTCTGCTTAGAAGGCAGATGCTCTATCCAGCTGAGCTACGCGACCAAATATTTTTTATGTATTCTCTTCCAATACCTGATTTCAAATACTTTTCTCTATTTCTTGCCTCAACACGGGTTTTATACGCTTCAAGAATCACAATTTTCCACGGTCTAAAAGCCTTGGTTGATTTTGTCCTTCCAGAATTGTGTTCGCTCAATCTCCGGGTGACATTTTGACTCATTCCGATATAAAATCGTTCAAATTTATCACTTCTCAGAACATATACATTCCACATCAAAGAACTTTTTTGTCGATGCTCCCTGCCTGCCGGCAGGCAGGTATCCAGCTGAGCTACGCGACCATTTTAAAAAAGGACTGCAAAATAAATGAATTCACTCGGAACAATCAAGCTAATTTTAAGACTTATTTTTTATAGTCCATTTTTCTCCTCGCAAGCTTTTACCATATCAGAAGTAATCACAGTTAACCCTGAATGATTCAATATACATTCAATCACCCTAGTATAATTAATAGGATCAACTCCCTCCTGCTGCAAAAAGCGCGTTTGGCCATATAAACCGGCATCTTTAAACTCCATCACTCGAAACACCGTATCCTCATAAACTTGCACTGGGTCAGGCTCTTCCAATTCTTTATCATCATCTGTCACATACCAGGTAATCAAAGCAGGAATACCCATGGAAATAAGAGCTATTCCAATGGCTTTAGCAGCTTCACCTATACCTTTTTCAAACCAACTCATGTTTTGACTTTGTCATCACCAAGGTAAAAATGATTTTATGAATTATGAGTATGAGGTAATCATCTACTTAAGAATTTTTACCTCTGACCAACCAGTACAACAATACAAATGCGGCAATCATGCCGGAAACCAACCAAATGGTAGCATACCAGTCAAAATTTGACGATTCATTTTCCTTCTTTAGAATCACCACTTCCGTTTGTTTCGCATCCAACACATTTTGCAAGTCCTCACCACCTATTTTCCACCATACATAGTTTTTTGGCCGGCGGAAGGTTTTCAAAAAGGATACAATACTTAGATTTACTGGAGCAGTCAAGTCCTTTAAGTTTTCATATTTGAGCAACACATATCCGTCATGACCGTTGAAATTAGATGTAATCTCACCAAAGATGATGTTCTTCCCTGCTATCTCTAATACAATGGTGTTATTGAAATAATCAACCAGCTGATCATGAAAATCATTCACAACTGTAATTTGTTCTTCTTCAACATTTAACTCATTGACCAACAGTTGAAAAACTGCCTGAGGAGTACAATAGATGGTCAATCCCTTATCTTCAAAGACATAGGAAATCTCATTTTCCATATGTGCTTTTACATGCGTCATGCCGGCCCAAAAGAAGACCGACATGAACAAGCAAACTCTTTTAATCATCAATAAAAATCAATATCAATGACGGAAACTCATATCTGGTGTGCTTGTGAAGCACAATGGCATGGATGGGAAATTATCCGTAATTAGGTAATAATACTCACTGTTTGACTCTGGCGTTTTACCCGTTCTTCCATTGCATTCATCCAGTTCTCCACCACTCACGTATTCGTAATCTTGAAAGTAGTAACCGTCAGGACAACCATCAGGTGCTGAAGTTCCATCTCCTCCCCGATCCGAGGTTTTCAATTGATATCCACTGGTGTATTCTACAATGGTTGTACCATCATCAGCAAAACCATATTTGTAATAAATAGGATAACCGTCAGCTGCATACCCTACTTTCACCATTTCTGTACCATCCGCCGTTCCTAATTCGTTGAGGTATGCGGAGGGTGTTCCATGGTAATGGTATCGTCCAGTGGGTTGAACGTGTGCATTGTTACAATCCAATCCTAAATCTGATGTGTTTTGCAATGCAGTGATGTTCCAAGATCGATTAGGCCCATTAGTACCACTAAAAAATTCTCCGGTATAAGGTTCAATAACCACTCCACTAAACAATATCCCGGTAGTATATCCTGAACCATCTGTTGAACTAGCGGCTATGGATGGATTGGTGGTCATTTCATATGTCTCACTAATAGCTGCAATGGCATTTGGATTTCCAGAATTAGGAAACGTTCCCACTAAATGACTGGCTACATTGTTGACAGTGATGGTTCGTCTGTTGCCATTGACCGATTCTGTGTAACTACTTGATGTGCCCAAAGAGTTCTGAATATTCACGTTGCAATTGGTATGATCCAAGTCAATTGAAAATACACTTGAAGAGCCGTCGCACGAACTGCTGGTGGATGGCGTTGGATCATCGTCATCGTCCTTGCTGCAAGCTGAAAATATCAACGATATGGATAACAACACAGTTAAACTATTGAGTAAGTATTTCATAATAAGTTGGTTGATTAGTACTAATTAAAATTTGACGCTCTTTTAAAATAAATCCTTCGATTCTAAGTTATTAAATTCAAAAAAATGTGAAAGTTTTTGTTATAACCGTTTGACAACAATAACTTTACTATTACAATTCTTTATGACATGACTCGTTATTTACTCTTCTGTTCATTGCTATTCACAGCATTGTTAGTCCAAGCGCAGTATTCACGTATTGTCGAGGCGCAATCCTTACCTGCCTGGCGTTGGAATCAAATAGATTTTGGTTTAGGGGCAGCCAATGATCATTATCCGAGTATGTCTTTGCAAGAAATGACTGCTTTTGCCAAAAATCCAGAAGAGATTGAACGAGACATGAGTATGTTCACAGAAGAAACGTCAACAGCGGCGTTTGGGGCTGTGTTGCTTTTCAATATTGGTTTTAGCCCTTTGGACAAACAGACGTTGCAATACAGAGATGATCGAGAATTGAGAATTGGTATGGGATTATATTCAGATAGAGAAGCCATGTTGACATACAAAAATGAAGATCTGGATACTTCTTTGGTTTATTGCAGCCTCCAGAGTGAATTTTCATTGGAAGTTGCCTATTTATTCAAAGGTACATGGGGTAAGAAAGACCGATGGCATTGGTATTGGGGAGCAGGCATGAATGCGGCCACTTCATTGAGTGAGGAAATGATTTTGATTTCTGGTAAATACTTTGATCCTGAGTTACACCCTTCAGAACAACCTGAAGAACAAATGACTATGGAGACCTATGCTGGAACTGCTGTAAATTATATGAGAATGTACGTTCCGTATGGCATTGGCCATAATATCAGCAAAAACTGGATTTTAGGTTTTGATTTCAGAACGGGAATAGGTGTTCAATTTATTGAAGGAAGAGACACCAACTTTATCAAGAAAACCGGAACATTTACACTTGGGGTGAAGCACAGATTCCGATAGACCCTATTCCTTGATAAATTTCTTAACAATCTGATTTTCTGCAGACTGTAATATCAATAAATACATTCCAGCTTCTAATTCAGAAACGTCGATTTCCAATATTCCGTCTGTATTTCCTCTTGTAGAATTTGAAAGAACAACATGTCCTGTTGATTGAATGATTTGGAAAGCATCTATTGCCGTGTCATTCAAATCCACCAATAATTGATTATGAACGGGCACTGGATAAACCTTGATTTCTTCATTGGAATTTAAAACCTTGACTGACACGGGCCCATAAATTTCAGATTGGCCATCTATGTCAAATTGAAGCAAACGATAATAAGATGTTCCCTTAAACGGCTGCCTATCTTCGATTTCATAGGTAATGGACTCCGAACTAAAGCCCGCCGCCTCAATGCGCTTCACATCTTGCCAATTTTTTAGATCTCTGCTTCGTTCTATCACGAAATAACTACTATTTATTTCATTTTCTGTCCGCCAGAATAAATCAACTTTATTGTTAATGAAACCAGCATCAAAATCCGTAAGTGTCACAGGTAAAGGCGTTTGCGCAAGATCAATTGAACCAATAGTAAAGCGTTGATTGTCGTCAATATCAACTCCTGTCCATTCAAAAATATTTCCACTTGTATTGGTAGCACCTGAAATAACACTACCACCACTTTCATCATTAAATAAACCATCGTTATCGGAATCAATTAACAAACGCAGGTCAGAAGCAGTTTGTGAACCACCAACATCTGTCAAGTCAAATGAAATGGTAATTGTTCCTACTTCTCCGGTTTCACTGGCTCGCCATGTTCTTGCCAAACGCGATTGTACTCCTGAAGGCAAATCGCTAACACCAAATGAGCTCAAAGCTCCATTATCATGACCCCAAATCAAAAATTCGGAAACTCCGAGGTTTGAGGGTGAATTGATTTGAACAATTCCCGTTCCCTTAGCATCTTCATGGCTAGAGCCATTCGCTGCCATTCCAATTCCAGCTACTTCAAAGTCATAATCCCCATACAAACTACTGTCTTCATCATAAATGTTATTCGTCATGTCTGTAATACCATATTTGGCACACAAGTAGTTTTGAACAATGATCAATTGCGCATCATTTAACGCACCAGTAAAGGCAATTACTTCGGCTATATCACCGTCAAATGTTTCATTCCCTTGCCTTCCCACGCCAAAGTCCGTCCACGATTGCAGCGTTCCATCGTAAGAAATGCTTCCAGCTGTTGCACCATTAATGTACTGCGTAATATCTGAACCATCGTATTGATTCGAAATTTCGTAAAACGTTCCTGTAGAAATGACTGTCACAGAAGGGATGCTTCGGACGGTTCCATCTGACTCAACTCCCCTTCCCCAAGGCTCACCTGTGGCCGTCTCTACCCACATACCTATTGATTTGTTTCCTCCTGAAGTCGAAAATGACGATCCACTGGGGGCAGCATGAATAATACCATCATTATTATTTGTTAATGCTTCAACACGCACCACAGTCAAGATGGTTGCATTATTAGATGTGCTAATTCCTGTTGCCAATAATTGGTCATTGGAGCCGTTAAAATCAACGGCAGGTAACCCATTGGCTTGATTGGTTTGATATACCGGTTGATTCGTTCCTTCAGAAAGGTCATTGTTATTTCCAGATTGGTCATGCCATTCTTCAACATCATCATTGTTAGAGGCTAGTGTGGTTCCTGCATCGTTGTAAACCTCTGCATCGGCTTTTACCCACAATTCAAGAAATCCCGTACCATCTGTTAGCCCAACCCCACCGGGCCCATCTGGTCCAAGAAGTTCACCTGTAACCAAAATGTTATCAAATCGCAATCGCTCTCCATTTCCATTGTTATTGAGTGTCACGGTTATTACCAAAGTCGATGCTGATAATCCTGAAACTGTGTTAGTTGCTGAATTGAAATCTCCATCACCATTGCCATCTCCAAATTCCACATTGCCTGCACCAATATCATAAAATGTTTCAATGATATCCCCTGCTTCACATGCTTGCTCGTTAATATCCATTGAGATGGTCACATTGTTGTATCCTGAGATATCAATGGTTTCAGAGGTCCAAGTCATGACACCGTCGGTATTTCGTCCACTCATTGAACGTAGACCAGTGATAGGTCCATCACTTTCTACTCGCCACCAGGTACTTGGGGTACCTGTCTTTGTCCAATCGGCTCCAGTTGGTGCATTATTGTCTTGTGCGGTTTGGTCATTGTCGCTGTAACCAGTTTCGAAGTCCACGCTCCAAATGGTTGTCTGCGAAAACGCACTTATCATACTAAAAACGAAGAGAATCAGGAATATAGGTAATCGTCGGTGCATATTAATTAGGCGTTATACCCAAAAATACGTATTTCCCTGTCCAGAGTTTCAAAAAGGGTACCCGAAATTTACTACTTCTTTATCTTAGGAATTTTCCTTTTCGTAAGTATCTATCATTTCCATTAATGACATATGCGGCCGCCCTGCAGCTGATTCGAAGTCCGATTTTACATCAAAAACGCCTTGTCGGATACCATGGTAAATACCCGCAATAATGGTCCCTAAATACGCTCCAAGTTCTTCCACCCGTTCTTGCTCATATTCCTTGACCGTCATATCCTCAAAGATCAATTGAGTACCATATGCTTTATTCAAACCATCTGCCAATTCACGTTGCGTAATGGCAGGGCCAGTCATATGGAAAAGCCGGTTTTCGTTTTGATCATTGAGCAACAACTGCGCATAAGCATAACCTAGCTCACTTCTACTGGTGTAGGCACACTTTCCATCCCCGGCGCAATTTCGAATTTTTCCCAACTCACGATAGGTATTCATATACACCAAATCTTCATCAATATATATCCCATTCCTTCCTATCACCCATGGTATTCCCGAGTTTTGCACATCTTGTTCAGTCTGTCTATTGCTTTGAATAATGGGATTAAATGTCGTATCGTTGTCAGGGCCAACAATACTGGTATACACTATTTTTTGTACCCCACATTTCCTAGCAGCTTCAATGATGTTACGGTGTTGTTGAATTCTTTTATCTGGCGCTTCAAACCCTGATACAAACAACAGCCGATCTACGCCTTGCAAGGCAGTAACAAATTGATCATAACTGTCATAATCCGCCTGTCTAATTTCTACACCCAAATGTTCTGCTTTCGATGGAGTTCGAGCTATTCCAATTAGACTTTCGGCTGGAGCAACATTTTTTAAATGATTCATGATTGCGCCCCCGAGTTGACCGGAAACGGCTGTGACAGCAATTTTCATAATATTCGAATGGTTAAAATCATTGGATGTCTGCCTGCGCTTTTTGAAAGATACGCTTATCCGCAACAAATGTTCCTCCAGGAAGAAGAGATGCCGCAAATACCAAGATTATTGTTTTTACATTCCAAGCATGATCTTTAGAAGCAGGTATCATTAAATAAATGTAGGCCATGAATAATACTCCATGTATCATTCCCAATTCTTTAGTAGCATTGGGATAATCACCATAATATTTCAATGGCATGGCCACAAAAAGAAGCAGTACAAATGAAAGCCCTTCTAATAATGCTATAATTCTTAATCTACCTATTGATGTGCGAATCATGAATTGGATTTTCGCCAAACATACGCAAGAAATAGCACACCCGGAATGGCAAATGCATCAATTATTGTCCAACTTCCATAGTCGCCGATTACATGGAACCCAGCTATCCCCATTAAGGTAACGATACCTCCTATTAACGGATTTTTCAAACCAACCAAAAGGCCAACCAGTGTTATCACCGGAAAAAACATAAAGAGAATAAGCTCATTCATCTCCGTTATTTCTAATAGGCTCTTTTCACCAGTACCAAATAAATGTGCCAGCAAAAAGAATAGGATAAATAATGAAGATAAACTTGCCGTAATTCTGGCGCTCCACAAATGAATGGATAATGAATTCATCAAAAAGAGAATTAAATTTTAACCAAATGTAGCTTGATCAGTTTACTAATCTCAAAAGGACGATATTATGTAACAAAAATTAACATTTATTGCGGTGCTATAGTAATAGGTGTTTAAAACATTTTCATTTTTGTAAGTCGTGACCGATGAATTCTACTTAACTTGTGCTTACTATGTTTAATCGCCTACCATCTTCAGATGAACGCAATAAAAATTGCCCTGTATCGACGTGCTAGCTGAAGATTATAAGAAAATCCGTGAACGAACGGTTTCATTGTGCAATCCATTAAAAACAGAAGATTTTGTACCCCAACCTGCAGAATTTACCAGTCCACCTAAATGGCATTTAGCGCATACCACATGGTTTTTCGAACAAATGATTTTGAAATCGTTCTTTAACGGTTACGAAGAGTTCCATCCAACCTTTGGATATCTGTTTAACAGTTATTATCAACACGTGGGAGAACGAACCTTGCGAGCTCACAGAGGTAATATGACTCGACCTACTGTTGAAGAAGTTCTTTCCTACCGAAAGCATGTTGATCATTTCATGATTGAATTGCTCAATGATTCAAATGATGAGGATTTAAACTACCTGGTTACTTTGGGGTTGAACCATGAGCAACAACATCAGGAACTTTTGCTTACCGATTTAAAATATACCTTGTCCTTAAACCCCCTTTTTCCGATGTATGAGCAAGGTTTTAACCTGACTGACGACCTTAATGCACAAGATAATTGGGTTGACATACAAGAAGGAATATATACCATTGGACATGATGGAAAAGGGTTTTGTTTTGACAATGAATGCAATTCGCACCAGGTCTTTCTCCATGATTTCAGTATAGCTAACCGACTGGTGACTAATTCAGAATACTTGGAATTTATAAATGACGGCGGTTACGAACGATTCGAATTATGGCATGACGAAGGTTGGTCCTGGACGCAATCCGAAGGCATTAAACATCCCTTGTATTGGCAATTACAAGATGGTACATGGCTCCATTATTCTTTGGCAGGATTGTCTCCATTAAATTCTGATGCTGTCCTAGCACACATCTCATATTATGAGGCAAGTGCTTTTGCCCATTGGAAAGGCATGCGTTTACCAACTGAATTTGAATGGGAAGTAGCCTCAGAACATCTTGAATGGGGAAAACGCTGGGAATGGACTAATTCTGCGTACCTACCCTATCCAGGTTTCAAAACAGCCAAAGGAGCAGTTGGAGAATACAACGGTAAATTTATGATCAATCAAATGGTATTAAGGGGTGGTTCCAGGGCCACCGCCAATAACCACACAAGAAAAACTTATAGAAATTTCTTTCATCCACATTTTCAATGGCAATATTCGGGAATCAGATTAGCAAAGTAAATGAAGAGCAACCTTCCAACTCTTTTTATGAAGATGTAATTGAAGGATTGTCTTCGTCATCTAAATATTTATCCTCTAAATATTTCTATGATGAAAACGGAGACCGCATTTTCCAACAAATCATGAAGATGGAAGAATATTATCTTCCGGAGTGTGAATTGGAAATTATTCAAACCAAATCAAAAGAAATCATCGAATCCTTTCCGAATGGCTCGTTGGATATTATAGAATTGGGTGCCGGTGATGGAACAAAGACGGTTCATTTTTTAAAACAACTTCAACTCCAAAGAGAAGGTGCCACATTTTATCCGCTGGATATTTCAGAAAACGTGCTGGAAATCAACAAACAAAATATACTTCTTGCTATACCGGACATGTGCATTCAACCCGTTCCGGGAGATTACTTTGACACACTCAAAAAATTGAACGAAAAGAATCAAAAAGTAATTCTGTTTATGGGAAGTAATATTGGCAATTTCCCCAGGACTGAAGCCGCTGATTTCTTGCAATTGGTGTGCAGCCATATGAAAGAAGAGGACATCTTCCTGATGGGGATAGATTTGAAAAAGAATCCAAGAACAATTGTTAACGCTTATGACGATAAAGCAGGAATCACCAAACAATTCAATTTAAACCTATTACATCGCATCAATCGTGAATTGGATGGAAATTTTGATGTTTCAAAATTTGATCACTATGCTACCTATGATCCACAATCGGGAACAGCATCAAGTTATATTGTCAGTCTGGACAACCAAATGGTAAGAATTGGAAACGAAAGTTTTTCGTTCAAAATGAATGAATTGATCCACACGGAAGTTTCGAATAAATACAGTTTATCGGAAATTGAACAATTAGGCAGTTCTGCCGGATTTGGCACAGTTAGTCATTTCTTGGATGGTAAGAATTACTTTTCCATCAGCTTGTTTAAAAAATGAAGTCCGTTGGAGTTATAGGAACAGGGCATCGAACGACTCTTTTGGCGTTGGAGCACCTGAACTCCATGTATCAAAAGCTGACTTCAGAACAACACACGTGCCCCATTCATTTAATTCAACCCGACTTTTATGAAATCAATGAATTATTACCTCTGGGAATCAATGAAGCTGCGGAACATTTGAGGTCGTTTATAAAAGCGTTTCCAACAGAAAGCACATCCAATATTATTCTGTTAAACAACACATTGCATGAAGCTTTGGACATTGTTGTTGAAGATCTCGAATTGAATATCAATGTTTTGCACATTGGTCATCTATTACGTCTTCATTTCAATCAAGTTCCAGTTTCAAAAGTGGCCATATTAGGTACAAAACATACCATGTCTTCTTCATATTTTAAATCTTTCATCCCTCCTTCTGTTGCTCATGTAGAAATACCACTACACCTGGCACATCTTGTGGAAGAACTGCGTAAAACATATTTTTTCGGAAATGATATAACAATGGCTGAACAATGTTTTATGAAGCTTATGAACGAATTTGATCAGGATACAACATTTGTCTTGGCTTGCACAGAATTATCTATAGCCTTTAAAGACGTTCAACTTGAGATGAATCATCTTGACACATTGAAATTGTTGTGTGAACGAGCAGTGAATGAACTCATTACTCACCTCTGATGACCTTTTGGTTTCATTTCTTCATTGAGAATATCACTTAAGTAAATCTGATCTTCCATTTCGGTATAAGGGTCTGACATGCGCATATTTTCGAGGTATTTTTCCTTCGCCAACGCCATGTTTTCTACATATTTATTGTGCGTACCCAATTCTTTATAAGCCAGCGCTAAATAAAATCTGTTCTCAGCCATGTCATAAAGCTCTGTTTGTTTTAAAAAACAAGAGATTGCCCTCCTTGGTTCATTTAAATTCAACTCAAGAACACCCAGATGTAAGTAATCATACAGGCCAGGATCATACGCTGATTCGTTTAATTTGTTTTCAATGATCTCTTTCGCTTTATGAAAATTTTCTAACGCTTTATAACACAACGCCTTTGCTATAGTTAAATGATATTCCCCTCCCGCAGAATATCCAAGATGATCAGATGATATCTTTTCCAACAACTCGAAATCTTTAATGGCACCTTCATAATCTCTAAAAAATTGATACCTGCACCATCCTCTATATCCCAAATTTTCTTTTGGCAGCAATTCAACGGACTTATCGATTAATTTTTTCCAAGTAATAAAGTCTCCACTCTTAAGGTACGCTACTGATTTATGTCGATAAGCATAAGAAAATTCAGGGCATATTGAAAGAGCACTATCCATTAATTCTTGATATTCTCTGCTGTATTGATAATAAATATTGTTCTCTTGTAACAGCATACAGGCTTGATATTGAGCCGTATCTCTCTGATACAAAAATACATTGCAGTTTTGTCCATATATGAAGAATGGTGATAATGCAATTAGGATGGTAATTGAATACTTCATGGCATAATTTCAATTATTTGTCCGTTTTTAATCTTAAAAATGAGATACTGATAGTAATCTTTTGGTTGGTTCTTTTTATATAGCACTTTCCATCCATCTAGTTTTTTGGTAATGCCCAAGATTTGACGGACAATTCTATGGTCAAATTCAAATGGTTGATAAGAATTGTCCATGCATAGAATTCTGAATCTATCTGTTTCTCCTTTGCAATTCACAATAAATCGAATTCGAATGAGCCCATTTTCATGAGGTGATTTGACAGGAGAATAATTGTCTTTAAAGAATTGATTAATTGCACTTTTTTCTCCTTCATATTGAAGTCCCATACCATAATTATGGTACTGCCCCACCTGATCTGGATTACATAATTTGTAAGTTGGTGAATCCAACTGAGGATTAAACTCTGTATCCCCAACCCATCTTAAATATTCTACTTCTTCATGCTCCTGAACTTTACAAGAGTAAGTAAGGACAAGTATAAATATGAACAGATTAAATTTCATATATTCTTACTAAGCTATTATGCTTGCACAAAAGAAAGACGATATTATGTGTCCAGGAGTACGGCTAAAAATGTTAATTTTTTGATTAAAATTGTTAAATGAAAGCAATCTGGAATGACACTGTTATCGCTGAAAGCGATGAAACTGTAGTGGTTGAAGGAAATCACTATTTCCCTCGTAAAGACATTAAATCCGAATATTTTAAAGAAAGTGCAACGCATTCTGTTTGCCATTGGAAAGGAACTGCCTCTTATTATAATGTGGTCGTAGATGGACAGGAGAACGCAGACGCCGCCTGGTACTACCCTGAAGCATCTGAGTTGGCAAAAAATATTCGAGATTATATCGCCTTTTGGAAGGGTGTTGAAGTGGTTCAATAACCGCTATTTCAATAACTTCCAATCTTATGTTGACCTAATGTTGATGATGCTTCGGCGGAGGGTGTTTGTGTGAAAACATTTTTTGCAATTCTTGGGTCAATTCTTCAAAAGCCGCTTGTTGCTCATGCGTGCACAAGGCTTGAATATCTTTGAAGTGGTTGAAATGAATAACTTCAATATTCTTTTGAACCTGGGCCAATTCGATCATCAGCGAATCTTTCGTTGAATTATTATGTGTCAATAGCAATTGATACAATTCATTTTTAAGCTGGCGTCGTATTTTCTCTTGACTACCAATGCCTTTTCTATGATCTTGAATTAATTCTTCGTAAGCTTGAATTTGCTTCTCATCAAATCCCAATTGATTGATAATCATGTGTTTTGGCTCTGGCCTGAAATGATGTGGCGGTTTTTTCGCTGAATGGGATGGAGAAAAAATGAGCCAGCAAAGGACTCCAAAATTCAATAAGACCAAAACGATAACCAGCGTTATGAGTGCATTGACTTTATTCATGATATATCTGATTTGAAGAATTTGTATACATGGAAGTCCAATCCAAGGGCTGATTTTCCGATTGTTGGTCAACATCGTTAATGGAAAAAAGAATCGTAAAATTGACAACAATCAAAACCACCAATGCACACGCGAAAACCAATACTTTCTGCACAGGAAATTGCGCTTTCTCCAAATTGTCAATTGAAGATGCAATTCGGGTAAACAGAAATGGAGGGGCTTCCACCCTTTCCAATTCGTTCATTCGGTTTTCAAATTCTTTCAATTCATTCATAACACTGCTTATTTGACGAAAATTCTTTTTTAATCCTTCGCATTGGCCAACAATATTTTAAGTTTATTCCTTGCTCTGGACAATAACGATTCCACTGATTTTTCAGAAGCATTTAATACTTCGGAGATCTCCTTTTGGGACAAATGCTCAGTATATTTCAGCAAAACAACGGTCTTTTGTTTATCTGGTAAAGAGTGAATACAACTGAAAATCCTTTGCATTTCTTCTTTGCTTTCAAGTTTAACGCCTGGATGATCAAACGAATTTGCACTTACTTTCTTGATGGTTGCATTGTCTTGAGACAAAGACATTAGAAAGGAAAACCTTCTTTTTCTTTTTTTGTACTTGATAATATCCAGGCATTGATTGATGGTAATTCTGTAAATCCATGTGCGCACCGAAGATTCCTGCCGAAACTTATCCATTTGGCGATGCACCTTCACAAAAACATCTTGGGTAGCTTCTTCCGCCTCTTCCTTATTTTGCAGGTATTGCAGGCAGAGGTTATAAACCAGATCGACATGATTGTCATAGATTTGCCTGAAGAAGCCTTCTTCTATCATGTCGTGATTTACCTTTAGAACTTATTTCCAAAGCACACGAATATCAAAAAATCACCTTTGAATTCAAAATAAGCGTTTCAAGGACTTCAATTAGAACCGAACAATCTTGAGTTGCTCATCTACTGTATCCGATTCGAGATTAATCAAGTAAATGCCTTTAGGAAAATCTTCCAGGTTCAATTCAATGTATGTGCCAGAATAAGCATTTACTTCCAATACCTTGGCTCCCGTGGTACTATATACAGTAATGTCAAGATTCTCCAGGTATGTTCCAAATTGCAAGGTGAACATGCCGTTGGTAGGATTAGGATAAGTAGTCGCCTTTATCTCAGTTACAACTGGTTCATCAATGCTCGTGACTTCATCTGTTACTAGAATGTTCATGGTCATGGTATCCGCACAAGAGCCAGAATTGGATACCACTAGACGTACTTGAAATTCTCCGGGAGTTGTATACATATGCTGAGGATTCTTTAGGTTACTGGTATTTCCATCTCCAAAATCCCAAGAATGTGAGTTGGCATTCACGGATATATTGGTAAACAAGATTTGTACTTTGTCCTTTACGTCCACTTCATTTTCAGAAACCTTAAATGCAGATTTGACTTTGATGGGTTGCTCAATTTCTTCAACCACTCTCATTTCTCCACAAATCCCACTATTGGTAATTTGAACAGAGTACTTCCCAGCTGGTAAATTTGACAATGAATCCGCTGTTTTGATTGCTAATGTTTTGTGAATGATTTCTTCATTGCTGTTTCTCCATATGTAATTCCATGGTCCTTCACCTTGACCAGCAACCACTATTTTACCATCTTCATGCCCATAACAAGTTGCATCAAAAGATTCACTTTCAGGCAATTGCCCAAATCGTAATGTAAATCTGTCCAGTGGTGTTGAAGGATTCAGCTGGCAAGTATAACTTGTGTCTTTGTTTAATTGAAAGCTGGTATTGGTTTCATTATCTGTAAAGAAAATACAACCAATTAACGACTCATCAATTTCAGGTGTTAGTTGAATGGTGTAACTACCAGGACCTTTGACCTTAACTTCCAATTGGACTTCTTCATCTGCTGCTGTGAAATTCATGGAATTGATGGAATATTCAATGGTATCCAAAATGCTCAGTATGGACGGAACATATTGGTTGCTTGAAAATACTTTCCTGGCGTCGCTGGATGGATCAAATTTGTGAGATGCAGTTTGATCAAACCGAATAACGGTTTCGTCTTTTCCACCTGGTCCATTTATGGAGGCTTTTACAAAATTTCCAGGTCCTGCTGTATTCAAAAATGCCTGATCCATACTTGATTTGACAGCCTCCGTTCCCGTTAAGGTAGGAGTGCTATTAGCCTGTACCCAAAACGCCTGTGATGAAGCAACGTATCTGCTTCCTCCATTAATACCTACTCCTCCTACATAACTTGCAAATTGTTGTGCGTCGGGATCCCAAATGTAAATGGCATTATTAATGCCCGCTTTTGTCCAGGAGGGTGATTCCCAATCTATAGATGACGGGTAAGGGTTTCCGACTAAATTCCATCCATCCTCACTGGCCGGTTGAGCCGGATCATCCGTATATGTCACTGGAAAATTGATGGTTCCTGTGTTTACCGTTCCTTTATAGTCAATAATGAATGGCTGTGTTCCTGTAATGGTGTCCCCACACCATATGGAGTATCCTCTTCCAATGTCAATGGCCTCTGAAGAGTTCATTACACCCACATAACCATTGTTATTTGTCCCCAGTACGGTTTCGTCATATTTGTAAATACTTACGAAGGGAAATGCGGGATAATCTGAACCTGTAAATCCTGACGTTATAAAATCGTCATCCCAGGATTCAATCGTGCCATCTGCAATGGGAGAACTAACGAATCTCCAATTTGTACTTCCAGCATCAATGTAGCGCTGCATGATAACATCACCAGATAAACTTCCTCCTGTTATGGCACCAATTCGTCCGGTTAAGGACGGTCCTGAAGTAATCATTAACTTATCAGCTGTTGTCACTTGACCGTTGGTCAATGTCAATTCACTTGATATTTTGATGGTGTCATCCAACAACTCCAGTCCGGCGGGATTATTGGCAATTAAATGATAAATGGTGTTTGGACCATCCAAAAATTGTTTGTCTTCTCCCCTCATATGAACAGTGGAAACGCCGGTATTGAATGTCCCTTGGTTGTTCCATGAGCCTTTAACAACTAATTCCCTTTTAACACCAGATTGAAAAGATAAGGTAGCCCCATTTTCAATGTAAATGCCTTTACCCGTTCCATTTGCATTTAATGTTACCGTATGTCCCGTCCTAATTTCTACGTCTTGTGTACTATCTGGAATACAACCACATTGCCAGGTATTTATATTGTTCCAATCTCCAGACTGAACTGAATGTACCGTTTGAATGGTTTGAGAAATAGTATTGATGGTATCCGGACTAAATTCTTTTTTATAAAAAATAACCGAACCAATTTTTCCATCCCACCCACTTGATCCGGCAGTATTTTTTGGTCCTTTCCCAATGATCATCTTTTGAATTCCACTTAAGGGTGAATTGATAATACTATTGGATGAATCATTGATCACACCATCGATATAAACACGTAGTCTATCTCCTTGCGACCATGTTATGGACAATACTTGCCTATCTGTGGTTTGCGTATTGCTCTGTGTTTCTACTTGTTGGCTGGCAAGATTTCCACCCAACCCAGATTTCAGCAAATTCGTTCTTCCTGTATTGGCTCCAGAAGCATCATATCTTAAACAAATTTTATCGTCAGTACCATTGGGGTTTTCTGAATCCAGAAATCCATTGTCCGTGTTGGTTACATCTGACTTCACAACCATGAAGATGGAAAACTCTGTCAATCCATTGATGCTGTCTTGAATGTCCAGATTTTGTAAGAAATCACCATTGGCAAAATCCAAATAACGAAAGCCATCAATCTCAACCAATCTTGGACGGTAGTTGTTAACGGTATACACAAAATTGAATCCGTTACCGCTGATGTCATGCCATTCCCTGACCCTGTTACTAACGGCGGCTAAGTTGGATGAATTACGATAGACTGCGGAATCAGGGCTTAACCATAAAATTAAATCCGCAGCCAACGGCATACCGGTAGGCAGAGATACCTGACCAATAGAAGATATTGATTGAAGCGAAATGAATAAAACAAAGAGGTACTTGAAAAGTTTGGCGGCAAAGGTTTTTTGAATCATAAATGCGTGCTTTGGATGTTCTTTTTCGCAGGTCTTTATAATATATACGCAGATGATTTGATTTTGTTCTACTAGGTTGTTTTGGCAATATAATTATATATTTCTAAACGAATTTAGGTGATTCTGCACCTTTAGAATTAATCGATGGCCAAACGAACCGGAATCATTATAGCGCTCATTTTAGCAGGAGAATCCATTTTTTTCCTTCCGTTTATTTTGGCCAGGATATTCAGACCTACCATACTGGAGGTATTTGATATTTCCAACCTCGAATTGGGGTTTTGCTTTTCCATTTATGGTATTGTTGCCATGATATCATATGTTTTTGGAGGACCCCTGGCCGATCGATTTCCCTCTCGAAAATTAATGGCCATATCTCTTTGGCTTACAGCGGCAGGTGGCCTTTACTACTGCACCATCCCTTCTCTGGGTGAATTAAAAATCATCTATGGATTTTGGGGATTTTCAACCATCTTTTTGTTCTGGGCGGCTATGTTGAAAGCAACACGATTATGGGGAGGAGAGCATTATCAAGGACGAGCATTTGGATGGCTTGAAGGAGGCAGAGGTCTGTCAGCTGCACTTCTGGGAACCTTAGCGGTCAGTCTCTTTGGAATGGTTATGCCCGAAAGTTCAGAGATGATCAATGAAAGTGCAAGAAACACTTCATTTGTCAATGTGATACTTGTTACAAGTTTGATAACTGCTTTAGTAGGCTTCATCGTTTGGTTCACATTGCCACAAGAACAAGCATCAAACGCAAATAGCACTGGTTGGTTTTTTCCATCCCTTGTTGATTCAGGGAAATCATTGAACGTTTGGCTCATGTCTATTGTTGTAATATGTGCTTATGTGGGTTACAAAATCACGGATGACTATTCGCTGTATGCTCATGAAGTGCTGGGTTTTAGCGAAGTGGATGCTGCAGCTTTTGGAGGAACAGCTATGTGGCTCAGACCAGTTTTCGCAATAGCAGCGGGACTTTTGGCAGACAGAATATCAGCATCTAAGGTATTAACCTATTGTTTTGCTGGCAGTGCAACAGGAGGATTATTGGTGTACATGAATGTATTGTCTTTTAGTGCGCTATTGGTGATATTGCTGTTGGCTTCAACATTAGCAGGAATTTATGGAATCAGAGGTGTTTATTTTGCTGTACTGCAGGAGGCAAAAATTCCTGTTGGCTCCACTGGGACCACCATTGGACTGATTTCATTGCTTGGGTTTACCCCCGATATTTTCATGAGTCCGTTAATGGGGTATTTGTTAGATAACTTTCCAGGAATTCAAGGACATCAGTACGTGTTTCTAGTTTTATTTGCGTTTTCTGTGGTCGGTTTAGGGGTTGCCGTCATTTTTAAGAGACGATTGAATTCTCTTGATTAAGATTTATGAATCACTTGATGACAAATCGTTGCTGTCCCAGAATGCCTTTGTCTGAACTAATGTGCACTATATACAGTCCAGGCCCTAGTAATGAAGCGTCAAATGCCGTGGCACGCATGTCACAATTCCAAGATTTAACTTCCTGTCCTCTGATATCATAAACACGAATCATTTTTTCCGATTCTTGAGAATCATTGAAGGTAATTTGTATAATTCCATTTCCCGGATTTGGAAAAATATTAAATCGAAACGATGATTCTATTTGTGGAGAAAGTCCCGTGGGAATGCCATTCCATTCCAGACGGTATATGTTATTGGTAACTGTTCTTCCCGATAACATACCCCCTGCCAAATAAACAACAGAATCATTCAAACTTGCTACACCTCTCAAATCCATGGGAATTTCGGATGTAAACGTTTTATTCCAGCTGGAATCAATTTGATTGTAAAATAGATCTCTGTTGGCCAAAGGGCTATCTCCTGATCCATCATAGGCCAATCCATTGTAATTATAGGTATTAAGACTTCCTCCAATCCAATGCGGAGATCCTTTGATCAACGCACATGCCATTCTATAGCCTTTAGTAGAGAGATCTGGTGAATAAAAAGACCAAGAAATGTTAGTTGGATTGATTGGATCAATGATTCCTATTCTCAATTGATGTTGAATGGGAAAACCTGATCCAGATGATGCGCCACCAAAATAATAGATGGTATCACCAATGATGATTCCAGAAGACCCAAATGATTTGTATTGATTTTGATTTGGAATGCTGGTGCCTACGGACCATTGATCGGTAATAGGATCATAGATTTGAACATCCGTTACATTGGTGGTTTCACTCCACCCTGTTATGATAAAGAGCAAAGAATCTCTCCAGACACCTTGCACATGGTCATCAATGGGGACAGGTATATCTGCAGCGTCAGACAAAAAAGTTCTGTTATTGATGTCAAATCGATGCAACCGAGAAGACGATTTTTCTCCACCTGAGGCGTAAACGTGGTAGCCTCCAGCAATATAGATGATGTTATCAATTCGGCTAGCAGCGGAAGCAATTTTACCCAATGTGTCTGGTAAGTCTGGCAATAAAAACGACGTATCTTCCAAAATGTCATAACCATAACATTTCAAGTGTATGCCTGAATGACTTAGTGATTCATCAATTCCTCCAAAGGAAAACAGATAAGGCCTTCCATTGATGTATCCTTCACACACAGCATTATTCGACACTTTTTCAGGCAATTGACCAATTGTTTGAACGGTCAGCTGTGCCATTGAAGTAAATACGGATCCAATGATTGCAGCGAAAACTAATATCAAAGTGCGCATAATGGCTAATTTAGCCAATACTAATTGATATGCACATGAAATACTTGTTGAACGGTGAAGAAACTTCCAGGCTGCACTTTAGATTGCTCAGTGAAAATGATTTTGACCAATGGCTTCCGTTTTTCACCTACAAGGAAGCATATCAATATTTGGGTGTGGAACCTAAGCCAGAGGCAGAGCAAATGTGCACGGATTGGATCAATCGAATGCTCAATAGATATGAGAACAATGAAGGCGGAATGAACGTGCTAATTGACAAGCAATCTGGCAAAATGATTGGCCAATGTGGATTACTCGTTCAAGATGTGATGGGGAATGTGAGATTGGAAATCGGATATTCTATCCTGCCTGAATTTTGGCACAACGGCTATGCCACCGAAGCCGCTATTCATTGCAAAAACAAAGCATTTGAGAAAGAATTTGAAAACGAGTTGATATCACTTATTCACAGGGACAACATTGGGTCAAAAAAAGTAGCGCTAAACAATGGAATGGAATTGGAACAATTCCTTCCGAACTATCGAAACAAGCCAGTAAACGTATTTAAAATAACACGAGAAGAATGGTTGACAAACCGATGATTCTCTAGTTATTTTTGTGTTTGGAATTCATTTCCGCATTGAACTGTTCGGATTGTCCCCTTGGAATCGAAAGTGACTTCCACCCTTCTCCCTTGATAGAATTGGCAATGAAAACAATTTGTCCAACATGATAAGCATAGTGAGCTAGCTGACGATTAAGCGCCTCAACTACATTATGTTGCTCATTTCTGATGGTTACATTTTTTTCCAAATCTTCAGGCCGCAAGGAATTAAGGGTATTAAACAAGCAATCCCAGCCTTCATTCCATCTTGCATATATTTCTTCCTTAGATTTATTGAATTCCAAAAATTCGGTATCTCGATGACGCCAAGACTTTTCTCCATCAGAAGTCAAGAAATCTGTCCATCTGGAAAGCATGTTACCAGCCACATGATTGACTACTATGGCTATATTGTTAAAAGCATCGCCGGGTTTAATCAGCAACTCTTCATCTGTCAACTGATCCATGGCTTTCTCACCTAATTGTTTGTACAGTCCGAAAACACGTATGATGTTTGATAGATATTCAACTTTCATGGTTATGTATAAATGTGTTTTTATGGAGAATGTATTTTCTAAATCCATCTTCAATCTCATCTGTTGAATCAAATCCGAAAGCTGATAACAATTTAACCGAAGGTTCATTGTTTTCATCTGTGATGGCCTTAATGATCGACAAATTCAGAGATTCAAAGCCAAAACGTAAAATTTCCGGAATGCATTCACTCATATATCCTTGATTTCGGTATTCTTTTTTCAGCACATATCCTATTTCTCCTATTTGGTTATCAAATCCGCGATAGTACCCACACGTCCCAATCAATTCACCATTAAGAATCAATCCCCAGGTTATTCCGGAATGGTGGTTATAATCTTCTTCAGTGGCCTTCAGCACCTCCTGAACACTTCTATTGGCCTTTTCACCGGGATGTGAAGCAATTAATTCCTTTAACGAAGATTCATATTCCATGCCCAACTGTGCCAATGTTAATCGGTTGGTGTAGAAAATAGGAAATGTTTGAAAATCAAACCTGTTCAATGTTGAAATGCGTTTGGTCTTTTGTTTAAAATCCGGAATGCCAATTTCAGCATTTCTTTTTTAGCATGGTTGTTTGTTGAAAAATAGCAACATCTTTCACCATTAAGGCAATATGACTATCTAGTTAATTTTAACGCCAAACATTAATGATTCTTCAGAAGACTCAATTAACAAGGTAAATACGCCAGATCCCGGAAGGGTTACTAAGCAATCTTCATCTGAATCATATTCCTTCCTCTCAACCAATTCACCTAACACATCGAAAGTAGATATTCCAAAAGAACCAGAAAATTCAAACCCATTAATTTCTACAACATCCCCGTCATGAAACGAAACCCAAATAAAGTCTTTATACCACTTTTTAAACCAATTCTGAACCAATTTATTCTGAGGTAATCGCTTTATCCGCTGATTGGGGTGTAAAGAGAATATTTGATTTTTAGACATATAAAGTTATTATTTATATAAAATATATAAAGCATTGTAAAACAGGAATTTTTATAAATCAAATCAATTCTCTTTTTCAGGCCTGAAAAAGTTATCGTGCGGTTGTATATAAGACGATTTCGCGCAAAAAAAGTTGCTTTGAGGGTAAAATTAAGGAGTTGAGAATGGTGTAAGAAAATAGTCCTCAGTCAGTTGGTTTTCATGGTCATCAATGAGATTTGGTCAATGGTGAACGCCGTATGGACACATAAAAAGAACGTTAATAGAATTCACCCCAACTATCTCTTATCCTGAACTGAGGACTATTTTACTTGTGCACTGCCGGTTAAAACTAAGTTTTGTCGTTCGCAATCAAATGAAACGCAAACAGTGTCTAACAATACTATTCACAATTCAGTTTTAACTGATGCCAATTTCAAATTAATCCTTCAGATAAAAAAGTCATTTTGGTCTTCAACATGCCCAGTACACTTATTGTACAACTCGTTGGCTGAATGTTCACTTCATGTTTACCCTTTAAAATGAACAACGGAGGTCTAAAAACAAAAAGCGGAACCAGAAATCCGATCCCGCTTTTAGTTAGCACAAATGAAGTTTATTACTACAATAGACGAAAGACATTCTAAAATCTTGTCTATTTGCTGTATTTCTAAGATTTATATTGCTTTTTAATCTTTTTGAAGTTGTCCTTGGTCACATTCTCACCCGTTTTCACGTGGTGCTCTATGGCTATGGCATATTCACCAATGAGCTTTTTGAAATTCCCTTTCATCAAAGAGCCCATAAAAGCTGGTTTGGTTCGGTAATTCATGTCAAATGTAAACTTACTGGTGTTTTCATCAATCTTTTCCACTTTATAAATGGCAAATGTGTATTCCGGATCAACTGGAAATTTTCCTGCTTGAAACACTTGGTTCTTAAACGTATAGTTGGCAGGATCATAATTCACCTGCTTTTCTTTTAAGTATTGTGTTCCTTTTTCATTGAAGTTGCACACTCTTTCAGCACCTTCACCTGACTTTAAACTTCCATTAATGTAATCAGAAGTAACAATTTTTGGGTGAGAATTGGCAATTGCGCCATAGTCCTCTCCTACAACTGCCCATACCTTTTCAACCGGAGCATCAATAATATGGGTAACTGTAAATGATTTTGATTTCTTTTGAGCTATCGACGATGAGCCCAAAATTCCAAATAGTGACATTGTAAAAGCCATTTTAACAATTGTTTTCATGATACGTTGTTTCTTTAGTTATCATGAACAAATTTGCCATCATTCCTTTAGAACTGTTAGTCGAAAAAGCTCAATGAATGGTCAATTTGGCTCAACTATGATTCCCTGTATTTGGTTGGAGATTGTCCAAATTGAGCGGAAAAAGACTTTGTAAAATGGCTGATGTCATCAAAACCACTTTGATATGCCACTTCGGTAATGCGCAAGTCTGACTTTTTCAATAGTGCAGCTGCCTTTTCCAATCTTTTTTGTTTTATGTATTTAGCAGGTGATTCCTGGTATATCTCCCTGAACTTTCGTTTGAATCCTGACAAGCTCACATTACACAATAATGCCAGATCATTCATTGACAAATCATGAAACAAGTGTTTTTCAATGATTTGCTTAAAGTCGTATTGTTCTTCGTTAAATAAGTCCAGAAGTATGTTTCGTATTTTTCCTGAATCATCCGTATTGACCAGAAGTAACAACAATTCCTTCACCTTTAACTTCAACAATTCATCGTTGACCAACGAAGGATTTTCAAAGTAAAACAAGACACTTTCAACATATTTGGAAATCATTTCTTCCACTTTCACGGACTGTATTCCGGTCTTTATTCCTTTTGGATTTCCGACAAGAAAATCAGGCATTTGGTCACCATAAACCATTTTAAGAACTTCTGGATAAAAATGCACTGCGACAGCTTGATAGGGCTCTTCTGATGTAGAAGATTTCCAATTGTTCAAGTAGTTCCCACATTTCATCACCACCCCCTCAGAAGAATTCAAGTCTACACTAGCATCAGCACCATAAAGTGTTGACTTACCATTGATGGCATACAAAAAACATGCTTCATTATGCATGGTGCCATCAGCTTTTAACGGTGGCTTGAAAATCACTCTTTCTAAAATGACTTTTTCCTCTATGTCAAAATGTTGATGTTCGAGTATCACAATCTGAAAATTAACGATTTAAGCCATTCTTATACGTCTCTATCGCCCTTTCTCTGGCAAATTTGTGGTCAATCATTGGAGTTGGGTATTCAGACGTTTGGAATTCAGGAATCCATTTTTTGACATATTCTTCCGTGGCATCAAATTTTCTAAATTGTGTTTCAGGATTAAATACTCTGAAATATGGTGCTGCATCACAGCCAGTTCCAGCAGCCCACTGCCAATTCCCATTGTTGGATGACAATTCATAATCCAAAAGTTTTTGAGCGAAATAAGCCTCCCCCATCCGCCAATCGATTAACAAGTGCTTACACAAAAATCCAGCTACCACCATCCTAACCCGATTGTGCATATAACCCGTGGCATTCAATTGCCTCATGCCGGCATCAACCATTGGATATCCAGTTATACCGTTACTCCATCTCTCAAAATCGTTGTGGTTATTAATCCACTCTACCTTGTCATATGCCGATTTAAAATTTTGCGTTACCACATGGGGGAAATGAAACAATATTTGCATAAAAAACTCACGCCAAATCAGCTCTTGCAGGAATTTAATGTTGGTGTCATAAGCTTTCTTAACCATCTGACGTGTGCTTACTGTTCCAAATCTTAAATGCACACTTAAATAAGATGTTTTGTCCAAAAAAGGGATGTCCCTGAACTTCTCGTATTCCTTCAGAATAGTCAAGTCAGGAGATTTTACTTGGTGATCAACGTGGGTAAACCCTATGATATCAAGGCTTGGAATGGTTGGTTTCCATTTTAAAAAACCAGGAGTATTCTCAGAATTTACCTCCCGTATATGATCGGATGTAAAGGCTCGGAGCCATCTCTTCATGTAGGGTGTATAGACCGTGTAAGGCGAGCGATCATCTTTAACGATATCAAACTTTTCAAAAATCACTTGATCTTTATACGTTTCAAAATCAACCCCATTGGAATTTAGAATGGTTTTGATTTGTTCATCCCGTTTAATGGCGTAAGGTTCGTAGTCATGATTGGCAACTACTTTCTGAACATTAAATTGATTTAATACCTTTTTCCAAACTTCTTCAACAAGGCCATTTTCTATGCACAACCCACTTTTTCTGACTTTTAGTTTGTTATGTATGTCTACCAAAGAATCATAAATAAATGACACTCGTTTATCTTCTTTATTCAGTTCATTCAAAATCTGACTATCAAAAATGAACAAGGGTAACACTGGTAATCCTGAAGATAAGGCCTCATACAGCCCTTTGTTGTCATGTAAACGCAAGTCTCTGCGAAACCAGAATACACAAATAGGTAGATTATTCGATGCTTTCAATGGTCAATGTTTACTTGTCCTGCCATTTACCAAACTTCTCCTCCAAAGAATGAAAGCGGTATTTGAATATGTTTTCAATTTCTTTTCGAATAACCAAGCCGTTCAATATTGAGCCTATAAAGCCAAAAGGTGGAATGTAGGTGATGATATCTTTCATATTGACTCCACCTTCAATTTCTCGCAGAATATGCTGGTGATGCCACATTTTATAAGGCCCTACCCGCTGTTCATCAATAAAGTAAGATCCCTCACGAACCATGGTAATTTCAGTCATCCATTTCATTCGAACTCCGGGCAGTACATTCACCTTGTAAACGATGATCATGCCTGCATACATCTTTTCCGGAAGATCTTTTGATATGATATCGAAATTCATGTGATCCGGAGTGATCTCTGAAAGATTCCTGGGAGATGAAATGTAATCCCAGATTTCTTCTTGACTACATGGAATATTTTGCTCTTTAATTAGTTGATAATGCCCCACTAACCTTTGTTTTAAAAGATGACTACAAGATACTTACAATTGAATGATTCAGCTATTTTTTTTGCAATGCAAAGCATAAACCATGGGAATACGATTACCCAATTTTTCGATTCGATATTTTCCAGGTTCGAATTCAACAGTACCACTAAAACAATCATAAGGAGAGTAGTCAAATTCTTGAAAAGTCGAAAGCGTTAAACCTTTTGCCAACAATGCACTTACCACCTCAGCCATGCCATGATTCCATGAAACATATTCCTGCTTTATCGGAGCATCTGGGTTGGTATAGGTTCCCGAAGAAAGTTCCTCAATGGGTACATCATTAAAATAACGATATGCTACTTTGTTGAAATCATCGTCAAACATCCACAATACGGGATGAAATTCTACAAATACAAATTCACCCCCGGGTTTCATGAAATAACTGACTACGTTAGCCCATTTATGGATATCCGGAAGCCATCCAATGGTTCCGTAACTTGTAAAAACTACATCAAACTGATTTTCCAGGTGATTTGGCAAATCGTAGACATCGCAATTGATGAATTCAACTTCGGTTTTGCATTGCTTAGATAAGTCTCGAGCAAAATCAATTGCGGCATCCGATAAGTCCACTCCTGTAACCTTGGCCCCCATTCTAGCTAAGGAAATCGAATCTTGCCCAAAATGACATTGAAGGTGCAAAATCGATTTACCTTTTACATCTCCTAGCAAATCCAGCTCAATGGAATTCAATGAATTACGACCTTTTAAAAAACTCTCGTTGTCATAAAATTCGGATTGAACATGAACTTCCGTTCGCTTATTCCATGAATCCTTATTGATTTTTAAATATTCATCCATCACTATCCAATTCAACAATTACATCAATACATTATTCACGGGCTCTATAGGTGCAGGAATGTCTTTTTCCCTCATCATTTCCAGAAGATCAATTTCAATAACCCGACAAATGGAGTACATAGGTATGTCATTTCCTAATCCTTCAAATGGATTTTCAGAATAGTCCCCAACCAATTCCATTATCAGATACACCCAACTCACCAATGCTGTAAACGGGATGGATAACCATATTCCCCAAGTACCTAATTTGGCAAATTCCGGAGCTGACGCAAATGGCAGAAGAAAGATAAATATCCCAACAAAAATTAAGCTCATGGCTCCGTATTGTCTGGGCAATGGGAATTTTTTAATTCTTTCACATTTACCTTGCTGGACATAAAAATCGGTGATGAGATCTTGCAATGCCATGTGTCGGAAATCGTCAATCAAATTAAGATGTCGTAATTCTTTTAAATCTTGAGATTGCTTATCCAATATTTGTGTGGCCGTATTCTGAAAATCTTTGTATTCCTCGTATTCATCGTCTGGCATGTATTTTCTCATCTCCTCCTTTGATACCCCATCATCCAATAATCCCAATCCAAATCGCTCCATTCGTCGTTTAGTTGTTCTGGCCATATGCACACCTTGATTGATATGTTCCCATGGTGTTGGAATCAATAACTGACTGCGCAATGCATATAACCAAGAAATATGCCTTTTAATCATCCTTGAAATATGGGCATTCAGTGCTGATTGATCCAAATCCTTTTCAGCAAATTCATTGGTCACATATCCCCTAACCATAACACCCCATGCTCTGCTGCTGTTTACAATGGCACCCCATATTTTTCTTGCCTCCCAAAGTCGATCGTAAGATTGGTTATTTTTAAAGCCAATGTAAAACGCAACGGCTGTACCAATAATGGATACCAAAATCCAGGGAACTACCAGCCAATCAATATTGGCATATTGATATAGCAATACTACTATGGTTGACCATAACAACAACCAAACGGCATGCCCTCCGGCAAAATATAATATGCCTTTGAGACTGAAATTTTTCTGTATGAACATGCCATAAATATAACAGGAAAATATAAGTATGTAAAACGCTTAAATGAAGCGAATTAGCAAGGCTAATTCCAATGTTCCTGGCACTTCTGAATCATAGTAGAAGGGTCTTCTCTAAATTCTGCCCTCACCTCTTCATTGGAAAAAATATACAAACGATTATTATGTATTTCGAAGATTTCTGGATTGTTAGGGGCTGTAAATCCAGTACTTACTGCTTTGGTACAATATCCTCCAAAAGCGGGTACAAAACGTTCCGGGTCAGCCAAGAATTTCTTCATGTTGTCTTCCGTTGTGAAATACCAGGAGACGTCGTTCCATTCAACTTGGAAATCTGTACTTCCTTTTTGAAGATCTCCTGCAAAATAGGTGGTCACGTCATAACCCTCTAAGACAATTCCATCTTGTTCATAAACAGATTCATGCATTCCCAATGAAATGGGTTTGATGTCTTTGGCAATCATGAAGATTATGACGATAAGTAACAAACCCCCTATTCCAATGAGGCTGTAGGTAAACGTTTTTTTCATTTTGATTGAATTATTAATGCAACTATATGGTTGCAAATATAATCAATCCATTTATTTATGCAACTTTTCTGTTGCGTTAATTTTTCAGGCTCACGTATTTGGCGCTAACCCATGCCTCTTTCTGAACTGCAATTCGATACCAGTTGCCTTTCTTCTTGAGCACTTTTACCTCTGTAGATTTAGAAATAGATCCCACTTTTTCGGCCGTTGCTGAAGGCTTATTGCGCATGTTCAGCTTGCTCGCCGTTACTTTACCATAAAACGACTTGTTATCCAATTGATCATCTTTGGCATCCTCATCTGCCCTTCCTTCCATTATCTTCTGTTGAATCTTTTGTAAGGGGAACGCTGGTCCAGGATCAATCTTCCGACCTTTGGAAATATCTTCGTGGCCAACTATTTCCTGGATTCCATAATGTGTTTTAAGAGCTGCACATATCTTTTGAACGGCATCCAATTGTTTCTCTGTAAACGTCTCCCAAGCCTGCTCTGAATTGCCATGTTTATGTTGAGCCAGAACAACATTGTTTTCATTTATCTTTTTACCAAAATGAGTGTAATAGCCTGTATTTCTTTTTTGCAATACTCCTGCATTATCTAGTTCAATACCCAGACTAAATGAATTCATGCCACTTCTTCCCTTCCATTTACTTCTTCCAGCATGCCATGCGATTCTGTTGAAAGGAACTAATTGGACTATTTTGCCATTTTTGCCTATTACGATGTGTGCGGAAGCACTGGCCTCCTTGTTTTTTAACCAACTCACAGAAGAACTCAACGACCCTCCTGCCGTATAATGAATAACAATAGTATCCGGTAAATTATCTTTAAATGCAGCACCCATGTTTGGACTTTTATCCAACACTATATTTTCAGCTTGATGGGTTGAGGTTAATATATGATTGACGATTTTCATTGCAATGGAGTTAAATCAACGGAGGTCATTGCTGAAAATAACTATTATTCGTCAGCCATCAAAAAACGATCATTGGGTTATTTAGGTGCAAACTTCCATTCCATCAACAGGATTGTCCCGAGAATCATTCCCATAGCGTAAAAAATATCTTCTACGGGTATGGTGAACAGTCTCCATCCAATGTGTTGGTCTGGATTGTATGCAACCACTTCACCTTCAATGAAGCTTCCCGTTAATATTCCATTTACGATTAAAAATGGGACAAGTAAAATGAAAAATGAAATGTAAAAGGTTTTCAGTATCTCAGGCCTTTTCATCAATGTTATCAAGAGAATTGACCCAGTTACCAATGAATTGATTACTGTATACCACTTGCTGTAGAAAAAGAAAATGGATAATACAAAAAGGATCAGCAACAATCGACTGATGTTAACTGCCATAGCTTGAGGAATTCGCCATGATTTACAATTCAATTCAATCACATAATGCGTGAACACACACGCATATGGAATGCAAATAAAAAACAACCATTCTTCAATAGGGAGATGCAGAAACGATATTCCAACTAAGTACTCCTGATTGAAACTCCAATACCCCAAATAAGAGAAGATAACATCCCACAGCAGGTAAATTCCCGATATCACCATAAGTGAAGGCCAGAACTGCTTCCATTTCTGATGGAATTTGATTTTCGGATGGAAAGAAAAAAGAAAGGGTAAGCTTATACTTGCTAAGTCAAGAAATAAGTACAAAGACATCGATTGGTTATTTGCTTTCCCTAAAATACTTTAACGGGACCAGCAGCATTCCAAAACATTGTCCTTCCTCTTTACCCAAATGCTTATGATGAACCTTGTGGGCCCTTCGAATTGCTCGAAAATAGAAATTGTTGCTGTTTCTAAACCACTTAAATCGGCGATGAATAAAAACATCGTGAACTAAAAAATAGCAAGCGCCATATGCAGTCACGCCAAGACCAATGGCCAGCCAGAATGGATTGCTCAGCCATGTCCCTATGAGAATGGAAGCCATTCCGGGAAAAGCAAAAATTAAAAAGAATGCATCATTCTTTTCAAAAAATGTCTTGTTGGTGTGGGTATGGTGATCTTCATGTAAATGCCACAAAAAGCCATGCATCACATATTTATGTGTGAACCATGCCACAAATTCCATAAAGAAGAATGTTCCGAAAAATACTAGTAGCGTCATAACCTCATTTTAAATGGTCAAATTCCGTTCTTCCATTTCAGAATACCTCTTGATTACCTTTGGAATTAATAATTTGAACCAAGCCGTAAAACTTTTGGGTTCCATCACTAATTTCTCACTTAATTTTTGCGTGGATATCCATTCAAATTCACTTGCCTCTTCTTGATTGATGATGGGATCTTCATCACATATTCCAAAAAACACATGATCATATTCGTTTTCAATCAAACCATTATCCAATTCAGCATAATATTTAAACTCCAACATTTTGCTTAGCTGACAAGCCAATCCCATTTCTTCCAACAATCTTCTCGTGGCTGCATCTTCGGCGTTTTCTTCCGGATAAGGATGACTGCAACAGGTGTTTGACCACAAGCCTTCTGAATGGTACTTACCCTCGGCTCTTTTTTGTAACAACCATTCACCATTTGAATTGAAGATAAAAACCGAAACTGCTCTGTGCAATATCCCTTCTTCATGCGCTTGAAGTTTTGGCATTTCACCTAATACCTCATCATTTTCATTCACTACTATTACATGAGCTTCTTTCATATCACCTCTCAATAAACGACATCAATTTCACTTGATGTACTTGTCCTATGTTTTTTGATGCCAATAAATTTTCCACAAAGGTAGAAATCCATTCTTCTGAAAGACCTGAAAATCGGATATGCTTGATAAAATGGTCGAAGTCTTCTTCGATATTATCGTTGTATCCCAAAAATCCTGGAGTATTTAGTTGGATCAACATCCTTAAATAACGAAGTTCGGCATTATGTGGCTCCATTTCTATGGCTCGTTCAATTTTTTCTTTGCCTTCCTTGAAATGAATGTACTTGGTCAACACAAAAAAGCTATGATCCGCCAGCATTGCGTCACTAATCCCTTGATATCCAAGAACTAGTGCGCTATCTGAACCAATGGATAAATCTGTTATTTCAGTCAACGCTTGTTCCGATTTCATATTATCATGAAAAGAGCTTCTTACGTCATATGCATAACGCGTTTCAGAACCTGCAGAAACCATTACAGAGAGTGACCAGATGAAAGCTGAGAGATTCATAACAAATTGAGTTTAACATTGACATATGACCTCACCAACAAGGTCATTTTCATGTAATTTTTGATTCGGATTCTGGTGGAAAGAATTTCACCAGAAGGTGTTCTTTTTAATTTCTTCAGCAGCTGACGGTAATAGATGTATGCTGTATAGACACCAAACCTGGATGTCTTTGGCAACAATACAATGCCAAATCTGGCATCGCGAAAATCCTGTTCAATTTCGTCCACAATGGGTTTCATGGATTCGTCATCGAGGTTGTCAAAATCAACACCGGGAAAATAACTTCGGTTTAAAATCTCAACATCGTCCTTCAAATCTCTTAGAAAGTTGACCTTTTGAAACGCCGAACCCAACTTCATGGCACTGAATTTCAATAAATCGTATTGCTCATCATCACCATTGACAAATACTTTTAGGCACATTAACCCTACTACATCGGCTGAACCATAAATGTATTCATCTATTTCTTCCTTGGTTCGATAGTTCTGCTTATCCAAATCCATTTTCATACTACTTAAAAAAGAATCAACCAATTTCAGAGGGATGTTATACTTTTTTACAGTGAGTTGAAAAGAGTGTAAAATCGGATTAAGGCTAATACCGGATTCCATCGCTTCATAAAAGTCTTTTTCAAATTTGTTCAGCAAGGCCTCCTTGTCGTAATCATGAAAGGTATCGACAATTTCATCTGCAAATCGGACAAAGCCATAAATGCTGTGAATTGCTTTTTTGACGGATGGAGACAATAGGTTTGTTGCCAAATTAAAAGATGTACTGTATTTAGCCGTTACCTTTTTACTTAGATCAAATGCCAAATTATGATACAAGGACATCATAGTTTTTTGATTTATGGTTCTTAGAAACTTGTTGAGCTGCAATTTTACCGGAAATCAGGGCCGGTGGTACCCCTGGTCCCGGTACGGTCAATTGACCTGTAAAATATAAGCCTTTCACTTTTTTACTTTTGATTCCAGGGCGCATGAACGCGGTCTGACTTAAGGTATTTGCCATTCCATAGGCATTTCCTTTATACGAATTGTAGTCTTGTATGAAGTCTTGAACAGAATAACTGTGGGTAAATTCCACCGCATCTTTTAGTGATTGCCCGGACAAGCGTTCCATTCGATCCAAAATTTGATCGAAATACTTCATCGCGTAGTCATCTCCTCCACCTAAACCAGGTGCAAGTGGAATGAGAAAAAATCCAGATTCTTTACCTTCTGGAGCGCAGGATGTATCAGTCATACTTGGAAAATTTGCGTAAAACAATGGAGCCTTTGGCCATGCCGGCTCGTCATAAATTTCTTTAGCGTGGTGATCAAAATCTTGATCAAAAAATAAATTGTGATGTCGTAAGTTTTTTAACTTTTTGTTGAATCCTACAAAGAATAACAAGGCTGATGGAGCAAACGTACGTGTCTCCCAATACTTTTCGGAGTAGCCTCTTAGTTCAGAAGGTAATAAGGATTCCGTAAATTGATAATCAGCTCCACTCAGAACAACATCTGAAGCAATGTTTTGCCCATTGATTTTCAGTGACATCACTTTACCATTTATGGAGCCTATTTCTTCAATAGCGGAATCTGTATGATATTCCACACCCAATTCCTTTCCTAAAGCCACCATGGCTTCCACTACACTGTGCATTCCCCCTTTAGGATACCAAGTGCCTAGCGCAAAGTCAGCATAGTTCATGATATTGTAGAAAGCCGGTGTATTTTGAGGCTTGGCACCCAGAAACAAAACCGGAAATTCCAATACTTTCCTAAGTCGCTCATTTTGAAAGCGGTTTCTTACCTGGTATCGGACAGAACTAAAAAACTGATTTAACTTCCCAACAGTTTGTGCATTGATCAATTCCAATGGAGATTGCCCAGGTTTGTAAACCAGGTTTTCCATGGCTACTTTGTAATTGTAACCAGCTTCATCAATAAATTTTTTAAGCTTGACGCCACTTCCCGCTTCGATGGATTCAAATAAAGAAGAGATACCTTCCATGCCGGAGGGTATCTCTAAAGAAGTCTGATCTTCGAAAAACACCTTATAGGCAGGAGATAATTGCTCTAATTCATAAAAATCAGATGGATGCTTGCCAAAATCTCCAAAGAATCGTTCAAATACATCGGGCATCCAATACCAACTAGGTCCCATATCAAATACGAAACCATTTGTTTTCAATTGTCTAGCCCGACCTCCTAATTCAGCATTTTTTTCGAAAACATGAACTTCAAAACCTTGTTTTGCCAAGTAGCATGCCGCCGAGAGGGACGAAAACCCTGATCCTATGATGTGTATTTTTTGCATTTTGTTTAAACAAAGTAATGAATCGTTAAACAAAAAAGCAAATATTTTCTACATTTTGTTGATAAAATCTCTCAGATCGCTAAACAATTCTATGGAATTCCAATTGCTTTTAGGCTCAACAAACCTTGAATTTCGGCCTAAAACGCTAAGACGGTTGCTTTCGCTTGTTAACAATGTGTTATTCACTTCCTCAAGGTAAGATTGAACTTCTTCAGGGCGAGGAAAAACGGTAAAGTAGGTTACAAAATGAATGGGGCATTTGAGATCCAGCAATACCTTCAAACTATTTAATGGCACACTGGAACCTAAATAAGCAGAATGATATCCTTTGAGCACCAATTCATAAAGGATGTACAATAATCCCAAATCATGAATTTCATGATCGGGAAGATACAGCACAAACATTTGAGCGTCTTTATCTGGAGTCTTTTGTTGAACCCGTTCAATATTGATTTGAAGTTTTTGTTTGATTAGATTGGAGACAAAATGCTCATGGGCTGGAGTAATGGAATTAGAAGTCCATTCAATTCCTACCTGATGAAGAAAGGGTACAAAAATATCAATGAACACCTCTCTAAATGAGATTTCCGCTAACATGCGATTATATGTCTGCTCAAATAAACTTTGATCAAAATTTAACATAGCCAACTTGAGGGAGGATAGAAATTGCTGCTTATCAGCCTTCTTCATTATCTGCTCTTTGACACTTTCAACAAGAGCTGAAGAATCCATTCCGGCAATTTTGGAAATCTTCATGCCAGACTCATAGAGCAACGTCACATTCAACAACTTCTTCAAATTGTCTAAATCATACAAACGAATGTTTGAATCCGTACGCTGCGGCTCCAGGATTTTATATCTCTTTTCCCAAATTCGTATGGTATGCGCCTTAATTCCGGACAGATTCTCTAAGTCTTTTATAGAGAATTCTGAATTAATATTGTTTAACATAATCGCATATATATTAGACAAATATACTTATGCGTTTGGATTATTCAAAATTTAATTTTTATCTATTCAATTTCATCAATGGATTCTATGATGATGGCAATCATGATGTTCCAATATTGCATTTTCAGACGCATGCTTTCTGTTTCATGATATTTCAACATGTAGTCATTGATCATTTTCATATTGTGTTTCAATAGTTCATCTGACTGTATGGTTTGAGCATAGCGCATTAGCTTTCGAACGACAAGACGCAATTTTTGTTTATTCCCAAATGGAATCGATAGCGCTGATTCCTTAAACGAAGTAAGAACAGTGTAATTTTTCATGTATAAAAAACTTGTCAAACCGGAGAATTGCAATGTTAACTTAGAGAACGAAAAATAAATTAAGTGCTTCCCTAATATTTTGTCTTTGGAAAATATATTTCACCTCATATTCGACTGTAACAAGTGATTTCTGGGGTTCCTAAATTGAATTTTTAGGATAAATAAAATGAGGTGTAAACAATTGATGAGGCCTTTTCATTTCAATTCAATATTATCAAAATCAGTAATTTCGACTCAAACAGACAGGCCTGAAAATGGACAAGTATTATAGAATTCTTGGCGTACAAAAGGGAGCTTCATTAGCTCAAATCAAACAGGCCTATAGAAAAAAGGCAAAAGAGTACCATCCTGATGTCAGCAAAGACAGTAAGGCCCGTGAAAAATTCATCTTAGTCAATGAAGCTTGGGAGTTTTTGCAAAATGAAAAGACCGGCAAACATTACAACGCCAAGAAGGAAGCGTATACTTCAGCATCTCAGGATCCTTATTACCGAAACAAAAGAAACAATTGGCAGGAAAATCAGCAGAAGGAAGCTCAACGCAGAGCACGTCAACATGCCAAAATGAAATATGAAGAATTCTTAAATTCTCATTACTACAAAACTGCTCAAGCGCTGGATAACATTGCAAATCATGTGGCCTTGTTGTTTGCGGCAAGTTTTCTCATCATTATCCCAATTTTCCTGCTGTTTTTTGAAGGCTTGTCCGGATTTCTTGCCAGTGTTTTTGTCATTTTAATCACCTTGCCTTTTTGGCGCCAATTGTTCAGCAAAAAACCTCAAATCAATCCTTTTTTGGCGGCCCATTCCCTCCTTCATTTATTTAAAATACCGTCGGTTCAACTCATTGTGTTAAACCTGACGAATTTGTATGTATTTCTTAAAATTGGTTTATCTACCTTGATTCCTTTGTATGGGTTGATTGGAATTTATTTGGTTGCATGGAGTATTGGATGGTTGTCTGTGAAATTCAATAAACGACGGAATTCTCTAAAAGTTGCAACTATTGGTACTTGGTCTTTGATTTCCGTTTCAATCTTGTTGACCGTCAATTTTATTTTCTCCAATCAGTCAGCAGAGGAGTCTTATGAGTTTAAGTTTGATTCGAAAGCGTTTAATCAATCTGACTTTGTTGTGCCGTCCAACGAAAAATCCACATTCATCTATCTTGAAAACGATCAATATCAATTGTATCCTGGCTTAAGGGTGTTTTTAGATTTCAGAGAATTACAAGGAAAAAATCACATCAAGTATAAATTTGAAACAGGTTTATTGGGAATTCGAGTATTGAAAAATCACACTTTTTATTGACAATTGAAAGAATTCTTTTTCGCTGTCAGCATTTATCTTTTATATTCATAAAAAAAACGAAATGGAAGAAATAGAAGTTTCAAAGTACATGGACCTGGCAACCTCATTCATCATGGACTACGGACCTAAGGTGGTTGGTGCCATTCTGGTATGGATATTCGGAGGTTGGATCATTAAAATGATGCTTCGTGGATTCAGACATGTTTTAAACAAACAAAACATTGATGAATCTTTGAAACCATTTCTGATAAGCATTGTTGGAGCTTTGTTGAAAGTTATGCTTGTGTTGAGTGTTCTGGGAACACTTGGCATTGAAATGACCTCTTTCATTGCTATTCTTGGAGCTGCGGGTTTAGCTGTGGGCATGGCCCTGTCGGGCACTTTACAAAACTTCGCAGGCGGTGTGATTATTCTGATTATGAAACCCTTCCGTGTCGGTCATTTCATTGAAGCACAAGGTTACTTAGGAACGGTAAGTGAAATACAAATATTCACCACCATGTTGAAAACACCGGATAATAAAACCATTATACTTCCAAATGGGCCATTATCTACTTCATCCTTAATCAACTACAGTGCAGAAGAATTGAGACGAGTGGATTGGAGTTTTGGAATTGCATATGGAGACAGTGTGCCCAAGGCGAGAGAAGTCGTTAAAAGTTTGTGTGATGCTGACAACAGAATTCTGAAAGACCCGGAACTTTTTATTGGAGTGGCTGAATTGGCAGATAGCTCAGTAAATTTTGCTGTAAGAGCCTGGGTAAAAGGAGATGATTACTGGGATGTGTTTTTTGACATGAACGAAAAGGTCTATGAAGCCTTCCCTAAAAACGATTTGAATATTCCATTTCCGCAAATGGATGTACACCTTTCTAAAGAAGAATGATCGCAAGATTTTACAATTTGATCATATTGACGTTATTATAAATTAACGTTATAGTTGTTTCTTGCTTCTATCCTAGGCTAAATCTTTCCACCTACACATACTAATCTACCATCACAATGAAAAAAATACTGGTTAGCATATTGATGATTTTCCCTTTCATTGGTGTCCATGCCCAATTGGAAGGATCTAGTTCTGTACACGTCGGATACGGCTTTGGCAACATTGTTCAATCTGTGCTTGCATTAGACTATCAAGGTTATGACGATTATAAATATACAGGCACGGGGCCATTGTTTCTGAAATATGAATATGGGGTAAATGATAAAATTACCATGGGTGTTAACATTGCTCATGTGGCTGCGGATGTCAGCTATAAAAATAACGGCCACCTGGTTGGTGGTTTGATTCCTTTTGAAGAATCCATTTCATGGGAAAGCACAAGTTTTTTAGCCCGATTAAATTTTCATTTTGGTTCAAACAATCGATTTGATCCATATTGGGGCTTTGGATTTGGTTATCGTGTTTCCAAATGGACTTATGAAAACAATGATCCTACTTATGAGGCACCTGACGAAGTAGGCACTATATTTCCACTTGGTTTTGAGGCTTCTATTGGAGCTCGTTATTATTTCACCAATAACATTGGAATTTATGGAGAGGCAGGATTGGCAAAGGCTGTCTTGCAATTCGGCGTCAGCGGGAGATTTTAATCAAACAGATACAAATAAAAAAGCCCGGCATCAACCGGGCTTTTTCTTTTTAACTAGTTTACCTCGTATAAGTCCAGACAGTAGAGGATTCAAACTCATTGATTGTTTCCGATCGTGTCTCCACTTCGGCTTGGTTATCTCTTACTGTGATGGTAAAAGTCGCAGAAGGTGAACTACCGCATCCACCATAATATTCCGCCCAATATTCATACGTGCCACTTGGTCCTGTTTCCCAGAAAATATTTTCAGATGGAGATAGGCAATCTCCACATGTACAATCCACATCCAATTGTCCTCCATCAGAAGATTGTGTATTAGAGTAACTAATCACCTCCCCTCCTGGTGTGCGAACATACAGATCAATATCTGCGTCAGCTGACCATCTTAAATTGAAACGAGGACTTCCATCCTGCCCCGCTAGTGCGCAAATATCAATGGTATCAATATCTGTGGTTTGATTGGCAAATACTTCAACACTTTCCTGGTAACCACCTGCTGTAATAGTATAAGTACCTCCCGAGGAAGGAATACCAACTTCCACCAAGAAACGACCATTATCATTGGTAAAAGTGGAATATTCCATGGCGTAACCTGTGCGTCCTCTCAACGAAACACGCTGACCAATTAATTCTACCATTTCACAAGTAAAATATCCCGTAACTATTCCACTGGCTCTTATTTTATCACAATTTCCAAACGTTGAACTAGAAACCGGCATGGTGATTTCAGAGCCTGAAACATTGATATCGCCGCCAAAACTCCAGGTCAATGTCTGTTCATCAAAAACCCACATATTGGCTCCTTCTGCACTAATTTGATCAATCACTGCTTGTGAAACAGTAATGGTTACGGTAGCCGCTCCTGTCACGGGAGTCACTCTTGTTCCAGCGTTGTCCTCAAATTCAAATGCGGTAAAACCATATGATTCCAAAATCCCTTCTTCACCCGTTTCTCCAATGGCCTCAAAATCCCCACCGGGCATGGTTTCGGATAACAACTCCATGTTGTCCGCGCTCATGTACCTTCCATAGGCGGTTATTTCACCAGTAACGGAATTGCCGTCGCTATCCTGAAATCCACTTCCCGAAAGGTCAAGCGTAAATCCGGAACCTGAAACTGACGTTGAACTCGATGCGTTAAATGTGCCAATCACTTGTTTAGCAATCAACTTGATGGTAACATGCAATGCACCACTACCCGCCTTTTCCAAGTTTCTAAAGCCTGGAAAAAACCCGTTGGCGTTAACGGTTAATCTGTACTTCTCATTGTCCAACTTAACACCGGTAAGAAGAACATCTCCTTCAGTGTCGGTTGTGCCACTCACTGAACCGCTTACTACCTCAGCATTTGAAACCGGAAACCCCGATTCATCAACTACTTTGATGTTGATGCTAGCGCCAGAAGAGCCGCCACTACCACCACTGTTATTGTCTTTGTCTTTTTTACATGAAAATGTAATACTGATGGCGGCTAGAATAAAAATATGAATGATATATCTCATCTTCTTTGGATTTACTTTTTGGATGAATAATTACTTGTTCAAGCGCTCTTTGCCCGGAAACTTAAGTGTATTTGACATGCTCACTGGTCTAGCCCACCATTTGTATCGTCCATTTGTTTGGCAAATCATAATTTGATCACCGGTGTTACTTCCAGGAGCAATGTTCTTGATTTCGCCGGTTTCCCATTCACCATTCAATTGTTGGTAAGCATATAGCAAGTCCATAGGAACACTTCCGTTATTTTTTAGTTTGAGAAACAAGCTATTTGGATTGTTGCAATGAACACCTTTCTCTTGAGCAACTACTTGAAACGTATCCTTGTAGTCACTCAACGATTGAGCATAAAGCGCTGACATTGAAAAAATTAGCATAGCAGTAGCACATGGCTTTGCGGCGGCGGCCATAAATTGACGTACTCTCATAAAAATAAAATTGGGTTGGTTAGTTATTCTAAGGTACAATAAATATGGAAGAATGGAGATTTGAACCAACGTGTTTTGAATTTGACAATTGTACTTTTTTTCATGAATTACCCAAAGGTTCTTTAATGGGAGTAATGAAATTGGACGCTAGCCAAGATTTTACACATTTGTCCATTTCAAGCTGACACAAGATGGCTTATTGAAAGAATAAACTCGATTCAAATCATTAGCAAAGCCATTGGATTAAGAATGTGATAATCGAATAAAAAGGGAACTTATTACCAAAGAAATATACATAAATTGGTAGTGTCCAAACTGCGCTATTCATTTTAAATTACACAAAGAATAATCATGATATGATAGCACATTTTTTAATCTTCTTGGTATACATGCAAATAACGGTTGGAGAAAGTCTGACCATGGTCACTATTTTATTCGCAGCCATTGGTGGCGTTTGGTTTCTTGGAAAATCCTTTGGTCAAATCAATACCAAATTGGAAAAATTTAAACCTGAAATTGACAAAATTCCAGATATCGATTCCAAGGTAAATCTTATGTGGAACAGGTTTGAAGAATTCTTGGATAACCATAAAAAAATTGATGGCTGAAAGAAGTATTGAAACCTAAAAAATACTTGCCTCACAGAGAATTTATGTCTTTGTACTTTGGAGTGTTCGAATTCTTCTGCAAAAATCTAATACTGCCCTTACCTCTGATTCCATTACATTTGTTGATATAACGCAAACTTAAGTCGAAGCCAATTTTTCAGAAATCGTTTAAAATAGCGGACCAGGAAGTTGTTGGAAAAGCTAAATTTCGCCCTCCTTTCAAGGTGAGCAATTCACTTGATCATTCAGCTTTGTTTGTGCATGTCATTAACGGACATTCCAAAATTTACGCACCGATAAAAAGTGTGGAATTGAACTCCGGCGACAGTTTGATAATGAAATGTGACAACTTCGTAAACAATTGGTTAGAAAATAAGGACAACTCGTTAACCGAAGTCATCATCTTTCAATTAAACCACAAAACCATACAATTTGCCCACGATAATAAGGTTCCCGAATTCATCAGAGAATCCGCTACCGTTGAATCGTCCTCCCTTCAAAAAATTCAGTCCAATAACCTATTGATACGATTTGCCAAAGAAATATCCCAGTACATTGATCAACCGGAAATGATGAAAGAGGAATTGATACGCGTCAAGACCAGGGAATTACTTTTCCTCTTGACAGAAATAGATCAAGACGCCTCCATCAAAAATGTTTTGGCCTCTCTGTTTGATCACATTGATTACAACTTTAAGCAAATCATCGAAGCCAACGTTTTTGAAAATTTGAATTTGGAAGATCTGGCGTTCATGACCAGCTTAAGCCTTTCTTCATTTCAGCGAAAATTTAAGGAGCTTTTTGAAACAACACCCAGGAAGTACATCAACTTAAAAAGACTGGAAAAAGCCAAACACATGTTGGAAAATCCGAATATGAGAATAAGCGACATTGCGTATTCATGCGGATTTCAAGATGTAGCTTATTTCTCGAATACTTTTTCTACCACATATTCCATTTCTCCCAGATCCTACAGAAAGCGTGTTTTGGAATAAACTTCCAAATCTTTGGCAGTTTCTTACAAGTTTTTTTAATCACAGGTAATGATTTTTGTTCTGTAGGAAAGACTGCGATTCAGTCTTCACGAATTTTAAATAATTTCTGATATGAAAAAAAATGTCTCAATTTCGCATATTACCGTTTTTATAAGTTGTTTTCTTCCAATGGCAGTTGTTGCACAAGGCCCATGGAGTCAAGAAAAAAACACCGGCTTTGTTCAATTGCAAACCACCTTGCAAGCCCAGGGCACTTATGATGGTCTAATACTGACGGGAACAAGTCCAACAGAAACCGAGACAAATATCAACAGAGAAGTTGCCAATTCTGATTTGGGTATTTATGCCACCTATGGTTTAACGGATAAATTCACCTTGATTACACATTTGCCGTTTAAGTATGTTGCTACTCAGGAGCAAACGGATTCACTGTATTCTCCCACCCTTTTGGAAGAAGGAAGTTTATATGGACTTAGTAATGTTCTCTTTGGTGTAAAGTATGGACTATTGGATAAAAAATTGAAAGTTGCCGTTTCCATTCAAACGAGCTGGAGAACGGGCACCGAAAATTTAGAAAAAGGATTGGCCACGGGTTACTTATCCAATTCATTTGGTCTATTTGGTCATGCGGGAGGAAGTCTATCATCTCGCTGGTATACCTTTATCGATTTCGGTTATAATATATCAACCAATGACTATAGTGATTTCATTCTAGCCAATTTTGAATTAGGGTTTAAAGCTTCCAACGCCAAAAATCTTTGGCTTGTGTTGAATACGAACTTCCGAGAATCAATGGAAAACGGAGATTTCTTTAATGAAAACTTACTGCAAACAGGATTGTATCCCAATGATCAGGAATGGAGAGGATATGGAATCAAGGCCTTGTATGAAATGAACAATCAAATTGGTTTTACATTAGGAACTGCCGGGGCATTTTCCGCCAATTATGTTGGGTTTGCCGGACCGCTGACCTTCGGCATCTTTAAAAAATGGTGAAGCCTTTATTGATCAATATGGCTGGAATTTTAGATGTAATTGGCAGGATTACCTGAGGTGATCCTGAGTTTGGGAGGGAGATCAAAAGTCCTTCACAAACTTCGTTTAATGCCTTTTTTTTATTCACAAAATGCAAGAAGCTTGATTTTGCTCCATAAAAAAAGTCCTACACATCGTGAAGGACTTTTGTCGGGGTGGCAGGATTATTCGCACCCACAATGCCTCACACTCTTGGCCCTCATGAACTCGGCTAAAGCCTCGTTTCGAACCACGGTTCGAATATCATACGCTGATTAAAACAAGAAGCGTTGTCAAATGACAACGCTTCTTGTTTTGTCGGGGTGGCAGGATTCGAACCTGCGACCTCCTGCTCCCAAAGCAGGCGCGCTAACCGGGCTACGCTACACCCCGAGACTCATTGCTCGTAAAGGCCGACAAAAGTAAGATATTTTTCATTCTTCACAGAATGATCTTGAGAAAAAATAAATGAGAAATTAATTAGCCCTGCCCCTATTTTTCAGAACCCACATATTTCATGTTGATGTATGTGATCAATTCATCCGTGACATCATACGATTCATTGGCGTGCATCAGCGCTCCTGTCCCATCCGCACCGTGTAAAAAATCCAAATTCATTTGAGATCCAAATTCTTTGGTATACTGATTCAATTGTTTCCAGATTTGTTGATCATACGATTGCAATGCTCTTGAATTATCTTCCTCAAACTGTTGTTGTTTGTAAGCATATTGCTGCCTCAACGATTGGTACTGATTCATTTGTTCTTCCGAAGGTTTGACTCCGTCCAATGATTGAGTAAATAGATTGATTTGCATTTCAAGACTGTCCAAAATGGCTTTTCGTTTATTTTGAACGCTGGTTAATTTACCTTCCAATTCTTTCTTCATGGTAAATTCATTGTACACCTTGTTTAAATCCACGTATGCTACTTTAGGTTGCTTAAGCCCATAGTATAAGCCCATTATTCCCAGAAGTAAAGCAATGGCAGAAAGTATAACAGCTATGTTTCTCATTGTTGGTAATGTTTGATTTCGAAAAAGTAGTTAAAGAATGAATTATTCTGGCGGAGGATCAGCTACGAATATATGATTTCATTGCATGCAATACAAAGACAGATGATAATTCTAAATAAATGTCGTGAAGCTCTTCGTTTTTGCTAGACTCAAGATTTTTATCGCGTATTGTTTTCATGAAATATTTATAAATTCGCGACTCATTTTCAGCGATACCAAAGGGATATTCCCACCACAAGCATGTCAAACGAATCCAGCTTTTTTAAAAAATACCCTCGACTTTCACTCGTATTAGTGAATGCATTTGTTTTTATTTTCCTTCTTGGGTTATTTGAAATTGGATTACGCCTTGCCACCCCTGAATGGTTGGAAATGAAAATGGCCATTGTCAATAAAGATAAAGAGCAAGATTTCACGGGAACAGACAGAAGCTGGAAGACCATCAAGGATGCACAAGGCCATGTAGTTTCGTTTGAGCCTCATTCAACGGTTAATGTGGCGCATTCTGAATACCAAAATGTAGTTCATTTGGACGAATTCGGATCAAGAACATTTCACTCACCTGACTCAGGTAATTTTGTTCCATTTTTTGGCGATTCGTTTACGTTTGGATTAGGAGTGGACAGCCAAGAAACGTTTGTTAGCCTGTTACAAAATGAATTTCCTAACCATCGTTTTTTGAACCTTGGCATTCCAGGTTCTGGATTGCTGGATCAATACCATGTATTTGAATACCGATTGAAGCAAGGTCAACCGTTCAACAAAGCCGTTATCTGTTTTTATGAAGGCAATGATTTGAGTGATATCCAGCGTTATGTGCGTAAACAAAACAAAAAATCAACGCCAGACGATAACAACAAAAATGAAATAGAAAGTCCTGGATTATTGAAGACCTTGAACAAAAAAATTGTTCATCACCCATTATTTGCGCGATTGTACGTAGTTCAATTCATTAAGCAAAAAATGATGAACTTATTAAATACCTCTGGCAATCAAGTACATATGCTTCCCATTTATCAGGTGAGCTCTCAATTGCCAAACAATGAAGAACTTAAGAATGAATACCAACATAATTTACGAATAGCGATGCAAAAAGTGGATTCGCTTGCTGGGGTAAATAATATTGAAATCACTTACATCCTTATCCCTGATAAAGCCCAATTGCTAAAGGAATCCACACGAAAAACGTTGGAATATTACAACATCGATTCCACGCAATTTGATCCGTTAATAACTACCACGATTTTTTCTCAGGTTGCGTCAGAATTAAACATTAAATTTGCCGACGTCAAAAACCAGATGATGCTGCTAACCGACAAGCCGGACTTGTATTATATCGCTGACAATCACTTTACCCCCAGGGGGCATCGTGAATACGCGAAATTGATGGTCCCTTTTCTCAATGATTTTTTGAACAACAAAGATTCATTAAGTGTTGGTGAAACATTAGTTGAATCGTTAACCATCCAGGAATAATTTATCATCAGTGAATATAATTGGGATTTCAGCATTTTATCATGATTCAGCAGCATGCCTGTTGGTTGATGGAGAAATTATTGCCGGTGCACAAGAAGAACGATTCACCAGAAGGAAGCACGATCCTTCATTCCCGTCAAATGCGGTTGAATATTGCCTAAAAGAAGGAGGTTTTTCCATTGATGAAATTGATGCGTTTGTGTTTTATGACAAACCACTACTCAAGTTTGAACGACTGCTTGAAACCTATTATGCCTTCGCACCCAAAGGACTTGGCTCGTTTATCAATGCCATGCCTATCTGGATCAAAGAGAAATTATTCCTGAAAAGACTTATTCGTGAAGAGTTGGGTAAAATCATGCCATTTGACAAGCGAAAAATCAAATTGCTCTTTCCAGAACACCATTTGAGTCATGCAGCCAGCACCTACTACCCTTCTCCATTTGAAGAATCCGCTATCCTGACACTAGACGGCGTAGGCGAATGGGCTACTGCTTCCATCTGTCATGGAAAAGGAAAGGAAATATCTGTATTAAAAGAACTTCGATTTCCACATTCGTTGGGCTTATTGTATTCGTCATTTACCTTTTTCCTTGGGTTTAGAGTAAATTCTGGAGAATATAAATTGATGGGGTTAGCTCCTTATGGAAACAAGGGTTCTGAGCAGGTAAAAGAATTTTACAATAAAATAAAAGACGAATTAGTCACGCTTCATGAAGATGGTTCCATCACATTGCATCAAAAGTATTTTGCATACGCCACTGGTAACAAAATGGTCAATGTCCGTAAATGGGAAGAGTTATTTGGTGTAAAGAAAAGAAATTCGGAAAGTGAACTGGAACAGGTGCATTGCAATATGGGGCTGGCGATTCAACAATTTACAGAAGAGGTTGTACAAAAAATGGCAGAAGAGGCCAAGCGACTTACCAATTGTAACAACCTATGTTTGTCAGGAGGTGTAGCCTTGAATTGTGTATCTAATGGGAAACTACAGGATGCAGGAATATTTGAAAATATCTTCATCACACCAGCATCTGGTGATGCAGGTGGTGCGTTAGGAGCTGCTTATGCTGCAGAGCACATCTATTTTGGTAATGAAAGAACTCCATTGGAAGGAGCGGATCGATTGAAAGGAAGTTACATAGGTCCCAAGAATTCAAACGAAGAAATTGAGTATCTCATTAAGAAATACAAAGCAAGTGCAACACGATTGGATACCGATGAAGTTGCTTGCCAGAAAATAGCTTCTTTGTTGAATGACGGACACGTAGTTGGATGGATTCAAGGGAGAATGGAGTTTGGCCCACGGGCATTAGGTGGCAGAAGTATTTTAGGAGATCCTAGAAACGAAGAGATGCAGAAAAAACTGAATCTCAAGATCAAATACCGAGAATCTTTCAGGCCCTTTGCTCCTTCAGTAAACAGTGAAAAGGTGAGTCAGTATTTTGAACATGGAGGTACTTCGCCATACATGTTATTGGTAAAACCAGTTCATCCTACCTTGCGAAATGAACTTCCCGGAAATTATGCAGAATTAGGTCTTCGCGATAAACTTTATTACACACGAAGCACACTTCCCGCTATTACGCACGTTGACTTTTCTGGAAGAATTCAAAGTGTTCATAAAGAAACCAATCCGAAATACTGGCAACTCATTAATGAGTTTGAAAAATTATCCGGGTATGCCTGTGTGATCAATACATCTTTTAATGTACGAGGTGAACCCATTGTTAATTCGGCAGAAGATGCCTACAGGTGTTTTATGCGAACAGAAATGGATTATCTTGTTGTTGAAAATTATTTGTTCAAAAAAGAAGAACAACCGGAATGGCATTCAACAGATGACTGGAAAGAAGAATTTGTATTAGACTAATCGACACAACAAATGGAGTTTTTACGTGATTTATGGTTATTTCTAAAGGAGAGAAAGAAATTTTGGCTAGCTCCTTTGATCATCATCTTATTACTTTTTGGAATATTAATTGTTGTTGGTGGCGGTTCTGCCCTTGCACCATTTATTTATACGTTGTTTTAAATGAAAAACATCGATTATAAATCACTCTTGGTAATCACCGTTGGGTTCATTGCCTTGTACTACATTTTTGATTGGAAAGTGTTTGAATACATTGGCTTTGGAGTGGGTATTGCCAGCCTTTTATCTAAGCATGCCGCTGCTGCTATCTTGTGGTTATGGAATAAAATTGCACATGTTTTGGGTTGGATCAATACTCGTATCATATTGTCTGTAATCTATGCCGTCTTTCTTGTCCCATTAGCATTTTTAAGTAGATTAATCTCCAGGAATAACATGCGCAAGCAATCTGGAAATTCTGCGTTCCAAGAACGAAACCACAGCTATACCGCGAAGGATATGGAGAATTCCTGGTAGAGGATTGCAGGGAATTCATTTTTTTTAGCTTTTTTTTCAAACAGGTGTAACTTTTTTTGAAGTTTTTACACCTACTGTTTATACCGCCAAAATAACGTAAATAATGTATCTTGGTATTCGCTAACAAATCGCAGGAAAATGAAAAATAAACTCCTCTTCCACTATTCCTTGGCTTTCATCATTTTGCTTGGGTTATATCTAAAAATCACTTCGGGTCAAACCGCACTTATTTTAAATCCGACTAGCGCTAATCAAGGTGCAACGTTGAACGTGAATTTTACCGGACCCAGTGCAAGTTTCGGTCAGGCAACATCCTGCATTACGTTAACCAATACAAACATTAAGTTCAAACATACAACGGCAACCGATTCGTTCACTGCCAACAGTCATGTCATATTAAATGCGACCAATGCGCAAGCAAACATCACAGTTCCTGTGAATGCGACTACCGGATCTTATGATGTCTCTATTGGTTCCGGATGTCCTATGACGTGCACATCGTGTTTTACTGTTAGTGCATCATCACCAGACATGAGGGTGCTACTTTCAAGAGTGACCACTGGCGCCGAGTTTTATCCCGGAGGCGTATTCAAATACAATATCAATTATAGAAATCTTGGTACCCGTGCAACATCAGCAGAAGTTAAACTGGTGATTGATACAGCATTGGTTTACCAATCCTCCAATCTAGTTTATTCTTCGAAGGTTGGTGATACCATAAAATGGAATATCGCGAATGTCAATCCCAATGCAAGTGGTAATATTCAAGTAACATGCTCCATTCCAGATTTCATTGATTTCTATTATGTGGTTTCTTCCAACTCTTCAGTTGATGTTACCGGAACGGTTCCTGATTCTTATTTGCCAAATAATAGTCAGGCAAATAGTCTTAATCTTTTGCCTACAGTGGCAAAGAATTTAAGTGTTACGCCTTCTTCTGCGTTTACCGGTGCAAACCTGAATTTGAAATTCTCTTCTTCCAATCAGGTGTTTACAGGTTCTTCCAATTGTGCAACATACCTACCACACAACATCGTCTTTCACAAAGGTTCAGATTCTTTCACGGCAGATGCCATTACATCCATTACATCAGATACCATCAAATTCACGGCTAATATTCCAACGAATCAAGCACCTGGGCAATACAGTATTCGCGCCGGTGTGGGTGCTTGTTATTTAAGTTGCTCCAATTGTTTTGAGGTAAAACTACTGGGCAATCAATTGAAGGTTGACTTAACGAATAATCAAGATATGGAAAGAGGTGGTTCTACAACGTATACCATAGAATATGAAAACAAGGGTTCTTCAAATATGAGTAATACATCAGTACGATTGGATTTTCCATCGGAATTGACGTATAATTCATCAAGTCTTGCCTACTCAAGTGCCGCAGGAGATTCCATCATCTGGAATCTGGGAACATTAAATTCCGGTGCTTCAGGATCATTTACAGTTACATTTGATGTGACGCGTGATTTCTCCGTGCTTGGATCAACATTGCAGGCTACGGCAAACATTCGTCCGCTAGCCGGTGATGTGGTTCCTGCCGACAACACCAGTCAATTGAATAAATTGGTGCAGGTGCCTGATATGTATGTGGCTCCTGATACAGGTCAAACCGCCTCAACTGTGTCACTGTCTTTTACCGGTTCCAATGTAAATTTCAACGCAGCATCTGCAACATGCTTTCAAGCAAGTAACACCATCTTCACTCATGAAAGTGGTAATTTCAGCTTTCAAGCTGCTTCTACCACCACAAATAATGCAGATACGCTGGACGGTACTGTAAACATCCCTTCAAATGCATTGTTCGGAAAATACGATGTGGACATGACAGGGTGTAACTACAGCTGTGATGATTGTTTTGAGGTGGTACCCGGCACATTGCAATCCGGACAAAATCTTAGTGCATATGTCACCAGCGTCGGATCTGCCATTCGAGGATATGCGTTTGCTTATAATGTTAACTATCAAAATTATGGTACTGATACCGTAACTGGATTGACGGTTAAAGTAATTCATGATTCGGCATTGATATATAGCTCCAGCACCCCTGCTCACAGTTCATCAAATGGTGATACGTTGACATTTAACCTGGGAACGCTGAATCCAGGAGTATCAGGCTCCATTGTTGTGAATTGCAGTATTCCTGCTACCAAGCCATTGGGAGACACCTTGTATACTTCGGTCTCCATTGCTCCTTTGGCCAATGAAGTTGACTCAACGGATAATTTTGATACTACCATGAATGTGGTTGTAGGTTCATATGATCCAAATGATAAATATGTTGAACAATATGAGTTCATTACCATAGATCACGAGGTGATGAATTACCTGATTCGTTTTCAAAATACAGGAACCGCACCTGCCATTAAGGTGGTGATTTCTGATACAATCTCAGATTACCTTGATTTAAGTACATTGGACAATCTTAACAACAGTCACCCCTATTCATATACCATTGATACTGCGTTGCGAGTAATCAATTGGACATTTGACAATATCAATTTACCAGATAGTGGGACTGACTGGCTTGGAAGTCAAGGATTTATTGAATATAAAATCAATACTGCACCACCTCTAGTGCATAGAGATTCCATTACCAACCAGGCAGCAATCTATTTTGACTTCAATGCACCTGTAATTACAGGTACTACGGTGAATAAGATATTCGACTGTGACTCCATTGTTGATTTCACCATCCTGGATGATAGCATTTGTGTAGGTGATTTATTAGAGGCCACTTATACAGGATTTGGAGCCGAAGAGAACATTTGGGCAGTAAATTTCAATGTGCTCGACTCTACTATGAATTTGTCTACACAATGGAATATGGGTGGAACATTTCAACTGGCATTGGTATCGTCCAATCAAATTTGCCTGCGTGACACAGCGTTTGAATTTTACAGTCAGCAACCAGTGCAACCAAATATAACGCACGTTAATAATTGGCTTGTGTCTGATATATCAGGCGGAAACCAATGGTATAGAAACGATTCCTTGCTTGTTGGAGCTACGGCTGATAGTATTGAAATCACAGCCAATGGTTGGTACAAGGTTGAAAATACAGACAATATGGATTGTTCCATTTTTAGTGATAGTCTGGAAATTACGTATGTTGGTATCAATGAGCTGGTTGAATTTGGTGAAATGAAGATTTATCCAAATCCTGCGTTTAATGTCTTGCAAATAGAACATGCGTTATTCAATGGTTCAAATAGCGTTGACATCATGATATTTGATTTGAGTGGTAAAATGGTATTATCCAAAACACACAATGCTGAAAATCAAAAAGCGTCAGTTGATGTTTCTGTGATGGACCCCGGAATCTACTTAATCAGAATTGTAGATACTTCTGGAAATGATGCAGTTGGAAGGTTTATTAAATCAGAGTAGAAATCCTTAGGTTTGTTCAAATGGCAGAGAGCTATCTTAAAATAGATGTAGATCGTAGCAAAAGAGGCGATTCCAATGGTTACAGAGATGATTTCAAACGTGACAAGCATGAGTCTCAATCCAAAAGAACCGATAATGTGGTCGATTTCTTGAAGAAAGTAAAACATTGGAAATTGTTGGCATTGTTCTACTTGTTCCTGGCATCAGGGAGTGTGGCTTACCTGATGAATTATCACTCGGCCAATTTCACTTCTGAATACCTAGTTAAATCCAATTATTTACCTACTGGATTGGTGTTGAGCATTGTTGAAAATGTAAATGGGTTAATTGATCAAGATGACCCGTCATCTCTATCGGAAAAATTAGGATTAAACAATGTTCAGCATGCTCAATTGATTTCTGTGAGAGCGAAACAGCAGAGCAAGCAAAAGAACAATCCGGTGTTTGAATTATCCATTGTCACTAAAAGCACCGAAGAATTACCAACGATTGAAAAAGCGATATTCGATTACCTGGAGAACATTCCATTTGTGAAAGAAACCATCGAAAGTGAAAACCAAAGACTCAAATACCAAATTGATGAGATGTTGGTTAATGCGAATAAATTGGATAGTCTTGAAGCCTTTTGTAATCAACAAATTGCTGCATATTTTAGTGGTAACAATGGTCAGAAATCCATTTCTGAATCCTCAGCCATTGAGATGTCCGAATTGTATGCAGATATGGCATTATTGAAAACCAACATTTTCGAGGCCAGAAATAAAATGGAAAACAATAAAAACTTTGTACTGATTGACAAAGCTGATAGTGTGGCTAGTGTAGGCCAATTAAATGATACATTTTCAAAAGTTATTTTGGCCTTTTTGCTGGTTGTAGGTTTTGTGATTTATATTTATGGTGTTGAATTTATTTCAGAAGTTTATCAAAAACTAACCATGTAATGGCATCACATAGCCGGAAGTTTTTACCGGTAGTTGTAGTTTCCCTCTCTTTCTTATCCATTTTATTTTATTCCGTAGATGTCATTGATCGTGCCTTGGTTCCCAGATTCCTGGGTGTAGCCGGTGCGTTGTTTCTAGCATTCATTGCCTATATCGGATTTAGTAAATCAAATCATATTCGTATTGACATAACCACATGGACTTATGTTGGTTATATCATTTGTGCTGGGCTTTCCGTAAGCCATGCGTTAAATGCTTCCGAAGCATGGTTTGATGTGCTGTTAAGCTCTCTAGGGATTTGCTTTTTTGTGCTTGTTCTTTCAATTTTCAAACAACACTATTACACACTTATTGATTATGCTAAATATCTAGTTTTCATTTCATTATGTATATTATGTATAGCCATTATTTATGAACTTGCTACCCAGGTGCATTGGCGATTAGATGCATTTTGGAAAAATGAAATTACCGCTTTGAACAGTAACAAAAATTTGCTTTCGAGCTATTTGTTTTTGCTGCTACCATGGTTTATCATTCAACCAAATGACACCAAGATGTCAATAAGAGACTTGGTCTCTATAGTGATCACCATTGCCATGCTTGGACTGTTGGGCTCAAAGGCAACATTGTTGGCACTTTTGATAACCATTGTCTTGTTGGTTTTATCTGGAAACCCAATAATTTTAAAATCCAATTGGTCCAAAATTCAAAAGACTGTTCTCTCCTCTATTCTCATTGCTGCATTGGGCATAGCCTGCTGGCTACTAGTTGATAAAGCATTACATGGACAATCAACCGCAGTTCGATTCTATACCTGGGATGCTACTTTAAAAATGATTGGAGATCATTTATTTTCTGGCGTGGGTGCAGGAAATTGGAAATTGTTGTTTCCTACCTATTGGCCTTATGACGAACTGAACATGGATCTTTCAACAACCATTTTCCAGCATGTTCACAATGATTTTTTACAAATCGTGGCTGAAATAGGATTACCCGGGTTTATTTTATTCATGGCATTCATCGCTTTGATATGGTTGAGGAAATCGACTCCTGAAACACGTCATCACATTCGATTGTTCAAAGCATTCCTGACGGGATGGATGGCGATTGCCTTCACTGACTTTCCCTTGCATCGTGTTGAACATTTATTGGCTTTTAATTTATTATTGGCCACTATTTATTTGGGAACGAAAAGCAATATTGCTTTTCTTGATGTTAAAATCCCAAAGCCTTTTCTTTTTCTTTTTTGCATTCCGCTCATCTATGCCTGTTATGTTGGTTATTTTCAATATAGAGGAGAATTGAATACGCAAAAACTCTTAGATGCCAGATTTAACGGTCAATCCACTCGGGTAATCAAACTTGCAGATAAAGCTTTGCATGCCACATATTCGCTTGATCCTACATCTGTCCCCATTCGATGGTATAAAGGACTAGCGCAAGCAGAATTGGGCAATATTCAAGTTGCCAAAGAAACGTTCGAGTTAGCCCAAAACGATCATCCATATGCCATTATGGTATACAAAGACCTGGCTACAGCCGATTATGTGTTAGGTAATTTGCAAGAAGCTGAAAATGGATTTGTTAAGACACTGCAATTTTATCCTGATTACGACGAAGCCAGAATGAATTTGGGATTTTTATACCTGAATGCAGGTAAATACAAAGAAGCTCGAGAGGCACTTCAAAAATTACCAGGAAAAAGAAAAATTAAATTCTTACACGAAATTGTCCAATCTACCCCACCCGTTATTCATAATGATCCAGTTAAGCAAGTCTTTTATGAAGTGCAAGACGAGGGCATCCATCGAAATAATGCAGTTCATAAACTCATTAAACAAACTCTCATAGCCAATCAACTAAGAGAAAGTTTGTACTGGCAACAATATTTACCCGAGGAATTTCCCGGAAAATACAATTTGTTATTAGGTATATTTCTGAAAGCCAAAAAATTGAATCAATTCGATGTTGCTCAATCCATTGCTACTTTTTATCAGACGAACAACCTTGACAATATTGCGTTTAAGTTTTCAAAAGTTCGTTTTTTAATAGAGGAAAAAGAGTTTGTGGGCGCAGCCGAATTGTATCAAAACCTGCCATTGGATGAAATTCAAAAACTTCCTAATCACAATTCAGTGAGGAAATTCTTTATTCGGTATGATTTGATTTGAATTAATTCTTTGCATTCATCATGAACGATCGAATACTTTCATCAAGCCTTTTCAAGCTCTTCATATCTTTTACATAATCATCGACTTTAGCGTCACCCATATTTTGAACTCGATATTCCGGTAAATAATCCGCAAACAACAACCATACAATACGATCTACTATTCGCTCTTTTTCCGCATGAGGTACGTTAAATTTTTGAATGATTGATTCTTCTATCCCTATGTGAATTATCTCATGAATCAGTGTATTAGCTGGGTTTTTATATTGCTTAAATTGACCTTCTTTAGTTGCAAACAACATAATGGTGCCCCGTTCAGCATCGTAACTCCCTCCAGTCCCATACAAAGTAATGTTTACGTTATAATTTTCAAATCTCTTGAACCCCCAATCCCAATGTTGCCCGTCTATTATTTCAATCAATTCATTCAGTAATTTTTTTTGACTATTAATTTTATCAAATGCCAATTGATAATCTTTTGAGTCATGTATTTCGTTCTTCATTAACTCTTTCAAAGTCTCCTTTTCTGCAGCACTCAAGGCATTTGCTCTAGCATTTTCAACAAATCTGCTCATCTCTTTAGATTCTGGAAGTACAAGGTCGTAACCATATTCTTCGAAAAAGGAAATATCCTGCAAGTTATACCAGATATAATCGGCCTCATCTTCCGCTGATGGAATCATTACTTCAATTCCTTGTTGCTTTACAGAGCACTGAATGATTAACATAATTAGGAATATCCAAAGAGGTATATTTTTTTTCATCTCATAAAAATGGATCATGGATTCATTCAGATTGCTCACAAAGTTTCGATTGAAGGCGTCTAATATATTGTATTTGATTATATGAAAATAATCACAGATTTTTAAGACTGAGAATCACGGCAATGTTAATAAGAGAAGTACAAAATAAATTGGTCCATTTTCAACCTTATTGGAAATACATCATTGTCCTTATTCTGCTTTATCAACCCATTTTTGGTCATTTAGGAGTTTTACCAATGAGAGTTTGGGATGAAGCCAGATTGGCCATCAATGCCATGGAAATGATGGAAACTGGTCAGATCATGGTCACACAATATCAGGGAGAACCAGATTTATGGAATACCAAACCTCCACTATTGATATGGCTTCAAGCAATCTCCATGAGTATATTCGGTATAAACGAAGTTGCGTTTCGGCTACCTTCTGCAATAGCAGCTCTACTCACTTGTCTATTCTTATTATATTTTTTTAGAAAACAACTAGACATTCCATGGCTGGGAGTAATATCTGTCTTGATTTTGATCAATTCTGCCGGTTATGTGAGCATTCATGGAATACGGACTGGAGATTACGATGCCATGCTCACATTATTTACCCTATTGGCCAATATGAGCTTTTACATGATGATTGAAAAAAATAGATCTATACATGTCTATGCATTTTTCATTTTTCTCAGTTTGGCCATTCTCACCAAAAGTGTTGCGGCACTGTTGTTTGTTCCGGGATATCTGTTATATGCATTGCTAAGAAATGGATTAAAAAAGATGTTTCTTTCCAAACATTTTTACTTGGGAGCTATCATAGCCATGATTTCAATTGTTGGATATTATTTGACCAGGGAAATAATAAATCCTGGCTACTTAGCAGCAGTTCAACACAATGAATTAGGTGGTAGATTTCTAGAATTTATCGGTACCGAAAAGGAAATTCAATTTGGCTTTTGGTTTTACTTCGACAATTTTATTCATACTCGTTTTAGTCCATGGATGTTATTCATAATTCCAGGCATCTTGTTGAGTATCTTTCACAAAGAAGAAACCATTTCAAAGATTGGAATATTCTCAACCATAATGGCGGTATGTCATTTTTTTGTCATCTCAAATTCAAAATCCAAACTAGAATGGTATGACCTTCCCTCTTATCCCTATTTGGCCATTATCGCGGCAATTTCAGTGCATTTCATATTCGATTTCCTTCGCCATCAAGTCTGGATGAAGAACAATTTGCGTTACAATGTGGCGCCTTTGTGTTTACTGATAATGTTGTTTAGTAAGCCATATTTAAAAACGATTGACAACACGTACAAGCCAGTAGAAGATGAATGGGGAAAAGAATATTACGAAATCACCTATTTGTTGCGTGATTTGACTCTGGGAAAAAAGGAACTTAAAAATACCCATGTATTGTATGACGGTTATTATGCACACAATTTATTTTATGTAAAGAAACTCAATCACGAAGGTAAAGACATTGCAATCAAGCATTTCAAAGAAATACATGAAGATGACCAACTGTTAGTCTGTCAAGCACATATGAAAAAATACATTGAAGATAAATTCGATTTTAAAATCATCAATTCCTTTGGAAATATAGATGTTGTGAAACTAATCACACTCAAATCAAATGCACAATGAATCTATCGGTCATCGTCCCGTTATATAACGAAGAAGCCAATATTGCTGAATTGTATCAAAGACTTACCGATTCGGTAAAACCATTAATTGAAAGTTATGAATTGATTTTCATCAATGATGGAAGCAAGGATCAGACGGCACAAAAAATTGCTGAGTTGGCGCAAACGGATTCTTGTGTTCGATTCATTCATCTTACCCGAAATTTTGGTCATCAAATTGCTGTAACAGCTGGGTTGGATTTGTGCCAAGGAGAGGCGGCGGTAATCATAGATGGTGATCTACAAGATCCTCCTGAATTGATAAAAGAATTGTATTCAGAATATAAAAAAGGATTTGATGTTGTTTATGCAAAGCGAAATAAGCGCAAAGGAGAATCATGGTTTAAACTGGTTACAGCTCATATCTATTATCGATTATTGAAGCTTATGACCACCATTGACATTCCAATGGACGTAGGTGATTTCAGAATCATAGACAAAAAAGTAATTCATTATTTACGAAACATGCCAGAATCCAATAAATTCTTGAGAGGGCAAATCGCATGGCTCGGATTTTCAAATAAAATGGTTGAGTACGACAGAGATGAGAGAAAGCAAGGTGCTTCAGGGTATTCATTTCAGAAGATGCTAAAGTTTGGACTAGATGGGATCACCAGTTTCTCAGACAAACCCATTCGACTTGTAACAAGATTGGGATTTATATTTTCAGGATTTTCTTTCATTGTAATTTTATATGCCATATTTTCTCATTTTGTATTAAACAGAACCATTACGGGCTGGACCTCTTTAATCATTAGCTCCATGTTCATTGGCGGTGTTCAATTGATTTCTGTGGGAATTATTGGAGCATATATTGGTCGTATTAATCGGAATGTACTCAATCGGCCTTTGTATATTATTGGAGACAGCAACATAGAAAATTGAATGGTAGTCTGATCCTCAATGAAACCATTAAATGTTGTTTATTTGAAATCGCAATTGAATAATCCCTTGAAATGTACAATCTCCCCTATCATAAGGAACCAAACGAAGAAGAAATAAGGAACTTCATTAATAAGTATCCATTTGCCTACTTGTCAGGTTGTGATGCCAACAATCATCCTGTGGCAACTCAAGTGCCGGTTTTCCTGGAAGAAGAAAACGGCCATAAGTATCTACGGGGACATATCATGAAAAACACAGACCACCACAAGGCTTTTGTTCACAATAACCATGTTTTGGCAATGTTTACCGGAAAGCATACGTATGTTAGTGGCACATGGTATAGTAACCCAAATACACCTTCCACCTGGAATTACATGAGTGTACATGCACGGGGCAACATTCGGTTCCTTGATGAACAAGCGTTGATTGATGTATTGAGAAAAACCTCTCTTCATTTTGAAGACCAAAATGCTCAATCATCAACCGTTTTTGATAACCTGGAACCTGATTTTTTTGATCGTGTGAAAAGCGCTATTGTGGCGTTTGAGATTGAGATCACTAAAATGGACAATGTCTTTAAACTAAGCCAGGATAGAGATAAAGAAAGTTATGTAAACATCATAGCAAAGCTCAAAGAAAAAGGTGGAGATGCACTTGAAATTGCTTTGGAAATGGAGAAACGGCAAAAGCAACTATTTTCAAATGAAGGATAGAGAAATGAAGCGTATTATTTTACCCCTTGTGATTTTCTTTTTCATGGCATGCTCACCATCAGTGAATAAGTCAGAAGATTCCTCTTATTATCGAAATCAGGAAGACTCCATTCATGTTCTGCGCATTGACAGTAATATGATACCTATGTATTCTGTCGAAGGAAAAGTTCAAAGAATGTCCATAAGTGAAATGATGAAACAAGACAGCATTCCTGGTTTGAGCATGTGTTTTATTGACAATGGGCAAATCGCATGGAAAAAACATTATGGTTATGCCAACTTTGAAGATTCCACTCCTATTTCATCCGAAACCATATTTACCGGTGCTTCATTGAGTAAACCATTGACTGCAATTGCAGCATTGCGTATGGTGGAACAAGGTATCCTTGAATTGAATGAAGATGTAAACGTTTACCTCAAAGAATGGAAAATTCCTGAGACAGAATTAACCCAAAATGAAAAAGTTACGCTTAGAAGACTTTTGGGTCATAGCGCGGGAGTTCGCAATGATTTATGGAGCAGTTATCTTCCTAACGAAGACATTCCCACATTAAACCAAATGTTAGCTGGAGAGTCACCCTCGGTCGATCCTCCAACTTCAGTGGTCAATGAACCCGGAAGCACAGTTGAATATTCCAATCCTGGCTATTCCATTATTCAGAAAATCCTAATGGATGTGCGAAATGAAGAATTCCATCAGCTAATGGAAAGTTTGGTATTGAAACCATGTGATATGAACAATTCATCCTTTCAGCAGCCTATTCCAAATGAATTCATGAACAGGAAAGCCACCGGTTATGCAAGAGACCTTACACCATATCCATACAGGATTTTTCCTTATCAAGCCGCAGGTGGAATCTGGACTACACCAGATGATATGGCGAAATTTATGAAATCGTTAATGCAAGATTATCATAATGAAACCAACCAGCTCTTATCTAAATTGATGATCGATTCAATTTTTCAAAAATTTAAACCTCGATTTGTTTTCCCGTTGTGGGATTGGGGAAATGATATTGTATTCCATCATTATGGCAGCAATCAAGGATTCAATTGTTTTATGTACGGTTCATTGGATAAAAATCAAGGCATTGTGGTGATGACCAATAGCGATAATACATTTGGTCTTTTCGATTATATCCAACGTGCAATAAACCTGGAATATGATTGGGAGTATGTAAAACCAGAGATTTGGGAGCCTGGTCCAATTGACATTAGCTGGATTGATCCATTTAAAGGAATCTATGAATGGAGAGATGAGCACATAATCATCTATGAGCAAGATCAAGAGTTGAAAGCTGACATAAACAAGGAAAGTTATCGATTAATTCAAATTGAAGATCGCTCCTTTGTCCTGTCTGAAATTCCTTTGAAAATATCCTTCCCAGTAAGTGCGGACGATCCAATTATTATTTGGGAATCAGATGGATATCCATATCGTTCAAGTAAATCGGAAGTTGAAATTCGCAAGTAAGTGCCATGAAAATAGCCGTTCAGACTGGATAATTTTATTTAGAAAGTTTGCCCTCTTTCACAAATTTATCAAACCACTCCAGCTGTTCCCATAACACATGTTCAATGCTCTCTTTTGCTCTATAGCCGTGATCTTCATATGGAAGTAATACCAAACGTGCAGTTCCACCAGAGCCTCTGACTGCTTCATAAAATACTTCACTTTGAAAGGTCAATGTTCCAGGGTTTGAATCATCATTGCCATGTATGATCAACACAGGTTCATTTACTTTGTCCGCATAAAAAGTCGGTGACAATTTGATGTATGCTTCTCTGGCTTCAAACAGCGATCGTCTTTCGCTTTGAAAGCCAAACGGCTGATTGGTTTTGTTGTACGAACCACTTCTGGCAATGCCCGCGGCAAAGAGATCTGTGTGAGCCAAAAGATTCGCCACCATTAATCCACCATGACTATGACCAATCACACCTACTCTATCCTTATCGGTAATACCCATTTCAACTGCTTTTTTCACCGCAGCTTCCGCATCCATATTCAATTGCTCCACAAATGAATCATATGTGGTTTCCGGATCACCTATCATAGGCATGGCCGTTCTGTCTAATACAGCGTAACCTTTAAGTAAGAAGTACAAATGAGAGGGTCCGTAAATGCGCATAAATCTTTTTGAAGAACCTCTGACTTGTCCAGCGGTTGACGCACCACTGTATTCCAATGGATAAGCATAAAGCACCGTGGGTAATTTGGTTCCTTCCTTGTATCCAGGTGGTAAGTGAAGCTGGAAACTCAATTGAACACCATCCTCTCGTTCATACTTCACCAGTCTCTTTTCAATCTGACGAATGGAAGGTGTTGGATCTTTAAATTGAGTAATAGGTGTTTTGGTAACTGCATAAACCGCTTCTCCTTTTTCGGCTTTAATTTTTTCACCAAAGGTTGCCATGTAATAATTTGGCACTTCAGTGGCAGATTCTGACCTCAGAATAAATGAATCATCCCCAACCATTTCCACCATGTATTCATACCTGTTTGAATCACATCTGAATAATCGTTCTGTCTTGTCACTATTGATGTATATTAAATCAAGAAATGGTCGGTCACCTTTTTCCGTCCCTCCACTACCCTTAAAATAGATAGCATTGTCTTTTTGACGCATCACCCAAAATCCATTTTCCATTTTCCGAAATTCAGGGTATCCAGGGCTGTTATATCGATCACCTTCATCAATGTCAAACCATTTGTTGGACGTGTTTTTATCCACATCCAAAAGCCAGTAATATCGCCAACGTTTTATACGTTCTCTTTCAGTAAGCATCAGCAAACCACCTTCTCCCCAACTCTTTCCTCTTAATCGATGTTGGGCCTTAAATACCTCTTTGGGTTCTCCATTAAATGGCGCACTCAAACTCATCAATTTATCTCTATGTTCAGCCTCTGCAGCCGGATCACCACCGTCTAAAGCTTCAAACCAAAACAATGAACTTGGCGCTGTAGGTCGCCAACCAATGCTTCTGACGCCAAGTGGAACACCATGCACGGGTACCTGATCAGATAAAGGAATGCTGGCTATGGTGGAAACTTTCTTTCCATTCATATCCCAAACCTCAACGTCATGAGCATAACGCCACCAGGCAACCTCATGTGACCAAGGAGCTTTCAATCGGCGAATTAATATGTACTTCCCGTCTGGTGAAAATGAACATGTTCTGTAAACACCAGCCCCACCGATAACTTTCAAATCATCTTTAGTTGGATCATATATGGCAATTTCAGAGGTCATATAATATTCAAAGAGTTGCTCATCATAAGCTGTTTCCAATAGGTTTCTTGCTTCATACGTAGAACGGGCATTGGCTCCTTCACCTTCCATGATCATTGGACCTATGGGAATTTCAGGCTCTTTTGGTGCCGCTCCTCTATCAGGTATGTTTTTGATGATTAATTTCTTTTGATCTGGTGTCCAATCCACCGCATAACCCAATAGTCCATTGAGTTTAACATTGTCCACTTTTCTTACTTCACCAGATACGTCACCCACCCACAGTCCAATATGATCATGATGATTGACCATTAATGCAAATCGTTCACCATTGGATGTCCAGGAAACATCTTCCAATTCTATCTTTTCCGGAAAATTCAGTGAAATTTCTTTGCCACTTTTAATCTCAACGATTCTGGGAGAAGTCCCTCCATGGTTTCCATGGAAATAGTTGTTCTTGGGATTCACTCGATATCCTGCCAATTTATGCATAGGACCTGCCAACTCAGCCAACTCCGGATAATAAATGGGATCGGCCATGACCAGGTGTTTACCTGTTGGACTTGTCCATACCCACGGTAATTGAGGAGCATATAATACGTCCAAAATATCCTGAGAAGGTGATTTCCATTGATTTTGATCTTCTTCGTTTTGTGAATAAGCGATTAACGTGATTGAAATGGTCAAGGTGATTAACAGAAACTGCTTGATTTTCATAGTGGTTATTTTAAGTGCCATAAATATGGCAAATTATCTTCTTTGAAAATAGCACATTCATATGAATGGATTGTAAAGTTGATGAAGGCCAAAAAATTTGGGTTAAATGAATATTTGGGATTAGCTATCGCAGATCCCCAAGGTTGGAGGCTACAGAATTTTAAAAGCCAAACGGCTTCGTGGTTTTGATTTTTTCAGCTTTCCTCAAAAAAGAAAAACCCGGTCACGGCCGGGTTTTTGTCATTCTGGCGGAGAGAGGGGGATTCGAACCCCCGATACCCTTACGAGTATAACACCTTAGCAGGGTGCCGCTTTCAGCCACTCAGCCACCTCTCCATTTAAGAGGTGCCAAAAGTAGTAATTTCAAAATGAATTCTGCAATTTTCGCTTTCCAATTTTCACAGTACAATGCCTTTATTCAAATCATCTATTCCCGAAACAATGATTAACTTCGCAAGCAAATCATAACCACAGAATAATCAGAATGAAAGAAGTTGTAATTGTATCTGCAGTCCGTACTCCAATGGGAAGTTTTGGAGGGAAATTGTCCGCCATTTCTGCAACAAAATTAGGATCAGTTGCCATCAAAGGAGCAATTGAAAAGGCAGGAATTGACAAAAACCTTGTCCAGGAAGTATTCATGGGAAATGTATTGCAGGCAAATTTAGGTCAGGCACCAGCAAGGCAAGCAGCACTTGGAGCAGGTTTAGGAGAATACGTGCCATGCACAACAGTAAATAAGGTTTGTTCTTCAGGGATGAAAGCCATCATGTTTGGCGCACAGAGCATTATCGCAGGAGACAATGAAGTTGTGGTTGCAGGAGGAATGGAAAATATGTCGTCTGTTCCATATTACAACCCGAAAGTCCGGTCAGGAAATAAATTGGGTGATTTTTCAATGATTGACGGTTTGGTAAAAGATGGATTAACCGATGTCTATACAGATGGGCATATGGGGGTTTGCGCAGAATTGTGTGCTTCCGAAAAAGGGTTTAGCCGGGAAGAACAAGATGCATTTGCTATCGAATCATATGACCGTTCTGCTAAAGCATGGGAAGAAGGAAGATTTAATAATGAGATTGTTCCAGTGGAAATTCCACAAAGAAAAGGTGATCCCGTTATTATGAATGAGGATGAAGAATATAAAAACATAATTCGCGAAAAAGTACCAAACTTGAGACCCGTTTTCAAAAAAGAAGGAACTGTCACGGCCGCTAACGCATCTACGTTAAATGACGGAGCGGCAGCATTGGTGTTAATGAGTGCAGAGAAGGCTGCTGAATTGGGCCTTACTCCTATTGCGAAAATCAGAAGTTATGCTGATGCAGCACAATCCTCTGAATGGTTCACCACGGCACCTTCATTGGCTTTACCTAAAGCTTTGGATAAAGCAGGGCTATCAACCAATGAAATAGACTATTTTGAATTAAATGAAGCGTTTAGCGTAGTAGGATTGGCGAACATTAAAGAAATGGGCATCAGTGCTGACAAAACCAATGTCAATGGTGGAGCCGTGTCCCTTGGACATCCCCTGGGATGCTCAGGAGCACGTATCATAGTAACGTTGATTCATGTGTTGAAGCAAAACAATGCCAAACTCGGAGCTGCCGGTATTTGTAATGGTGGTGGTGGCGCATCAGCAATGGTGATTGAATCGGCTTGAGATAAACAGCCATTCGTTAATAAAATCTCTTAAAAGCTTCACGGTTGAGTGGTTCTAAAAACTTAATTTGTGAAGCTTTTTGTTATGAAACACGCAGTTTGCCAACTTAGCATTGTTCCCGTTCGAAATGAACCTTCGGACAAAAGTGAAATGGTAAACCAATTGCTATTCGGCGATCCGGTTAAAATCCTGGAAAAACGATCCAAGTGGTCTCGAATTCGCATGTCTTACGATCGCTATGAAGGCTGGGTAGACAATAAGCAGTTGCACTTTATTGACAAAGACGTTTACGAAGAACTCGTGCTCAATGAAGGAAAAGTACTGACGGATGAAATGGTTCAATTACTGGAGCCAGAAGGAAATGGAGCTTTTCCGGTATTGTTTGGATCTTCCCTATATCATTTTTCAGAAGGACAAACTTCCCTCAATGGTCAATCCTATAAAATTAATGGAGCCATTCGAATGTATGACCAAAAGACAAACCGAGAACAATTGGTGGAAGATGCTTTGTCATTCATGGGTGCTCCATACCTTTGGGGAGGCAGAACACCATTTGGTATCGATTGCTCAGGTTACACACAAATGGTCTACAAATTGAATGGTATTAAATTACCTCGAGATGCATATCAACAAGCGGAAAAAGGCCAACCGTTAAGTTTTATTGAAGAAGCAAAACCCGGAGATCTGGCATTCTTCGATAATGAAGAAGGAAAAATTATTCATGTGGGTATTATTCTTTCGGACAATCGTATTATTCATGCTTCTGGCGTTGTGCGAATGGATAAAATTGATCATCAAGGGATATTCGTAGGAGTTGGTGAAGGATATTCTCATAAATTGAGAATTATTCGAAATTTAATTGATGAAAATTGATTTCATCCAAACAGTTGGATATCAAAGAAATATATTCTGAATTTGTAAATCATTCAAACGGTGTACCTCTTTTTTATCGAAAGGAATGGTTGGATGCGGTATGTGGAAAAAATGGTTGGTCTGCCGTTATTGCCGCCAATGAAAATCAAATTCAAGGCGTCTTGCCTTATTATTTTGGTTCTCCATCCAAAAAATACATATCCATGCCAGTATTGACCCCCTATCTGGGTCCGTTGTTCAATTATCCAGACACAGACAAGCAATCAAGTATTTATTCGTTTGAAAAAAAAATACTCACCCAATTAATTGAACAAATCCCTTCACACAATTACTTTGAACTAAAATTGCATCCGCAATTCACTTACGGCCTGCCATTTCATTGGAAAGATTATTTACTACAACACCGATTTACGTATCGAATTCTGCTGAAATCTGCACTTGATGAAATCACCGCTGATTTCAAAAGTGAAGTCAGAGGGAAAATTCGAAAAGCAGAAAAGCTTGTTCAAGTTGAACAGTCAGATAGTGTCAACGAATTTCTGGATTTGAACAGAAGGACATTTTCTCGTCAAAATATGGAATTGCCGTACAGCGAAAACGTCATTCAAACATTAGATGATGCAATGCTCAAATCCGATTCAAGGATCATACTGTTGGCAAAAGATGATCAAGGCAATGTTCATTCAGGATTGTATTTGGTGTTTGACAAACAAACCATGTATGTATTGATGGCTGGAGAAGATCCGAACTTTCGAAGCAGTGGTGCCGGAAGTTTACTGATTCACCGTGCAATTGCAAGCGCTATGGCCAAGAATCTTGAATGGTTTGACTTTTGCGGAAGTAACATTAAAAGCATTGAGACCAATAGACGAGCCTACGGCGCTGAACAAGTTCCTTATCTGTTCATCACAAAGACATCAAATAAGTTGCTCAAAATCAAGCATTCACTAAGTTACATGTTGCGCGGATAATCATGGGTCATCCATAAAATCTTCCGCATCAGTAAAATCTTCAAAATCTATATAATCTCCTAAACCGTCATCCTTTTTTGAAGACTTTTTGCTTTTGGATTTAATATGCACCTCACCTTCTTTTCGCTTGGTACTTTGCTGATTAGTCTGTTGGTTATAGAATTTTCTGTGCTGATTTTTAATGAATCCTTTCAATAGCCATGGCATCACGTACCTGGTTATCAATCGTATGCCATACCATACAATGATAAGTATTGCTAATGTTCGAAATAAATTCACTTAAGAACAAAGGTCGCCATTAATGGCTCAGGTACAAGTTTCGTTCATTATAAATTTCTCGGAAATAAGGATCCCGGAGATTTTCTATGAAACGAATGGCTTCACCCGTAGACTTCATTTCAGGGCCTAATTCCTTATTCACATTTGGAAATTTATCAAAGGAGAAAATAGGTTCCTTAATGGCATATCCATGTTTCTGCGGATTAAACTTGAAGTCCTTCACTTTTTTATCACCTAACATGACCTTAGTAGCATAATTTACATAAGGTTCTTTGTATGCCTTGGCAATAAAAGGAACTGTTCTGGAAGCTCTTGGATTGGCTTCAATGATATACACCACGTCATCCTTAATGGCGAATTGAATATTAATCAAGCCTACCGTATTCAAGGCTTTGGCGATTTTTTTGGTATGATTTTCAATTTGCTCAATCACCAATGCACCCAGGTTAAACGGTGGAAGCATAGCCGTTGAATCACCTGAGTGAATTCCTGCAGGCTCAACGTGCTCCATAATACCTATAATATAAACATCTTCACCATCACATATCGCATCGGCTTCTGCTTCAATGGCTCCAGAAAGGAAGTGATCCAACAATATCTTATTTCCCGGCAGCAGTCTCAAAATATCAACCACCTGAGTTTCCAATTCTTCTTCATTCAGCACAATCTTCATGCTCTGTCCTCCCAGCACATACGAAGGCCTGACAAGCAATGGAAACCCAATGGTTTTACTCATTTCTATGGCTTCTTCAGCCGTTTCAATGGAACCGAATTCAGGGTAAGGAATCTTGTTCTCCTTGAGCAATGTTGAGAATCTACCTCTATCTTCAGCTAAATCCAATGATTCAAACGATGTTCCAATGATTTTGATTCCGTAACGATCTAGTTTTTCAGCCAACTTCAGTGCGGTTTGGCCACCCAACTGAACAATAACTCCTTTGGGCTTTTCATGCAATATAATGTCATAAATATGTTCCCAAAAAACCGGTTCAAAGTACAGTTTGTTTGCTGTATCAAAATCCGTAGATACCGTTTCAGGGTTACAGTTGATCATAATGGTTTCGTAACCACACTCTTTGGCTGCTAAAACACCGTGTACGCAACAGTAGTCAAATTCAATACCCTGTCCTATTCGATTGGGTCCAGACCCCAATACCACTATCTTCTCCTTGTCACTGGATTCAGATTCATTTTGATCTTCAAAAGTCGAATAATAGTAAGGTGTAGACGCTTTAAACTCTGCTGCACAGGTATCCACCAACTTATAAACTCGGTTGATTTTTTCTTCCACCCGACGATTGAATACCTCGCTTTCCAGACATCCTAATATATGTGCAATCTGTCTATCTGCATACCCTTTTTGTTTGGCTTCATATAGTAAGTCCCTTGAAATGGACTCAACTGTAAACTTGCCAATTTCTTTTTCCAATTCAATTAAATCATTGATTTGGTTCAAAAACCAAGGATCAATCTTGGTGATTTGATGCATCTTGGTGAGAGAGACACCCAATTTTAAAGCATCATAAATATAGAAGAGTCGATTCCAACTGGCATGCTTTAATCCTTCAATCAATTTAGCCTGATCTTTCACCTCTCTTCCATCTGCGCCCAATCCATTTCTTCCAATTTCAAGAGATTGACAAGCTTTCTGCAAAGCTTCCTGGAATGATCGACCAATGCCCATAACCTCTCCTACCGATTTCATTTGCAATCCCAATTCTCGATCGGAACCTTCGAATTTGTCAAAATTCCATCTAGGAATTTTCACAATTACATAATCCAACGTAGGCTCGAAGAAAGCAGAAGTAGATTTGGTAATCTGATTGTCTAATTCATCCAGGTTATAACCAATAGCCAATTTGGCCGCAATTTTTGCAATTGGATAACCCGTTGCTTTTGATGCAAGAGCGGAAGATCTAGACACCCTTGGGTTAATTTCTATGGCAATAATGTCTTCTTTCTCATCGTCACTAACAGCAAACTGAACATTACATCCTCCGGCAAATTCACCAATGGCCCTCATCATTTTGATGGCCATGGTTCTCATTTTTTGATACGTCGCGTCAGACAAGGTCATCGCTGGAGCCACCGTAATGGAATCTCCCGTGTGGATACCCATTGGATCAAAGTTCTCAATTGAACAAATAATGATCACATTATCGTTGGCATCCCGCAAAAGTTCAAGTTCAAATTCTTTCCACCCTAATACAGCCTTATCAATTAGTACCTCATGACGAGGTGATGCGTGCAAACCTCTTGTCAAGAGTTCATCGAAATCTTCTTTTTTGTGGACAAATGATGCACCTGTACCTCCTAATGTATAAGAAGGTCGAATCACCAAAGGAAATCCAATTTCTTGGGCATAGGCCTTTCCTTCCAAAAATGAATTGGCAATTTTCGAAGGAGCAACTCCAACTCCGATATCCACCATCAATTGCCGGAACTTATCCCGGTTCTCGGTAATTTCAATTGCATCAATGTCAACTCCAATCATTCGGACTTTGTACTCTTCCCACAATCCAAGCTCATCACATTCTATAGCCAGATTTAATGCAGTCTGTCCTCCCATGGTAGGTAAAACAGCATCAATGTTCTGTTCTTTAAGAATCTCTTCTACAGATGCAGGATTTAATGGCTTTAAATAGACATTGTCCACTACAACCGGGTCGGTCATAATGGTTGCCGGATTAGAGTTAATTAAGGAAACTTCAATTCCTTCTTCGCGCAGAGAGCGTGCGGCTTGAGATCCTGAGTAATCGAATTCACATGCCTGACCAATCACAATTGGTCCGCTCCCGATGATTAACACATGCTTTATGCTGTTATCTTTGGGCATATTTTTAAGGGAATCACAATTGATTAAACTGCCTGCGAATTTAACGAGATTTATGAATTTTCTGTCAAGAATTTATTAACATTCAGGTAAATGAAGTCCATTCATATTTACAACCGATTTCAAGTATCCTATTTAACAATTGGAGATGGAAAAAACATCGTGATTGCTTTTCCCGGGATTGCATTAGATGCATCATCTTATGAGTCTGTTATTCAGACATTTAAGAAGACTCATCAATTTTATATTTTGGATTTATTTTATGCTGGCGAAAGTAAGATTAACGGTAATCATCCCACCCAAATAACTCCTACCGAATGGAATGAATTGTTGAAAGATTTTATTGCTTCAAAAAAGATAGATACTTTTTCTCTTTGGGGGTTCAGTATTGGAGCAAGAATTGCCATGATCTCATACTCAAATTTTGAAAATCAAATTCAACAATTGGTTCTGCTTGCACCAGATGGAATAGTTGTAAATAAATGGTACGCATTTGCTACACGAACATTCATTGGGCATGGATTATTTAAAAGGGCATGTCATTCGAAATCTGTAAGAAAAATGCTCATTTTCATGGCAAGGAAACTCTCAGATCAAAGAGCCTTTCTTCGCATAGAGTCCTTTTTAATTGAACCTGAATCACTTAGGAAAATTTATTTGCAATGGATGACTTATCGAGACATTCAGCCAAAACAACCGGAATTCGAAGCATTGGCAACTTTTGATAATATGCTGGTTCTCCTAGCAACTAAAGACGAATTCATAAAAGGATTGGATGAAAATAAGGTAAAGAAGAAGTTACCGACCGCTCAGGTGATCAACGTAAATGATTCGCATCTATTTTTAAATAGTCGAACGGCAAAAATTCTGAAACCAGAAATCAAGGCATAAAAAAAGGAGTGCTGTTCAACACTCCTTGTCATTTATATATTCGAAATTTTATTTCGTTCTAATTTCACTAGAAACAGAAATACGCTTTCTTCCTTTGGCTCTTCTTCTGCTCAATACTTTTCTTCCATTCGCAGTCTCCATGCGACTTCTAAATCCATGTTTGTTGCGACGTTTACGGTTTGAAGGTTGGAAAGTTCTTTTCATAATTACCCTGTTTCAATATCAAGGCCGCAAATTTAGATATTTTTTTCTTTAATGGATGTATCCTCAAGAAAAAATCAACTTTTTTTGTGTCCTTTGCCAAAAGATGCACGAAGTTACGTCGTCATTATGAATAGTAAACATTAAACAGCCCTTTTTTTGACCCAAAAGAAAACTTCTAAAAAAATCACCAAAACATCTCTCCAGCGAGCCAGGAGGATCTTGGCTTTCATGAAACCCTATTTACCAAAGTACTATCTGGGTTTGATGTTTTTATTTTTTACCGGACTTACCGCATTAGCATTTCCAAAACTATTAGGGTATCTGGTCGATTCCGTTAACGGACCAGTTTTATGGGGACTTGAATTGAATGAGGTTGCATTTCTTTTATTGGTAATCCTGGTTCTTCAAGCGGTGTTTTCATTTTTTAGGGTGTATTTGTTCACGGACGTTACTGAAAGTACGCTCATGCATATTCGCCAGAACGTTTATGGCCACTTGCTGAATCTTCCCATGGCGTACTTTTCTTCGGAAAGTGTTGGAGAATTAAGTAGTCGCATTTCTTCAGACATTACTCAATTACGAGAAACCTTTAGAACCACCCTGGCTGAATTCCTTCGACAATTTATGATCAGTATTGGTGGTGTTATTCTCTTAGCGTTTACCTCTCCAAAACTCACCGGAATGATCTTGTTAATTGTCCCGGTGGTTGCTTTATCGGCCGTATTTTTTGGACGCTTTATTCGTTCCATTGCCAGAGATGTTCAGGACGATATTGCTTTGTCGAATAAGATGGTCATCGAAGGACTTCAAGGTATTGCCAATGTAAAGGCCTTTGTCAATGAGCAATTCGAAAAGATGAGATACAATAAAGTCACAAGTGCCATTCAAAAGAAAGCAGTGAAAGGTGGACTGTGGAGCGGCAGTTTTGCCTCCTTTATTATCCTGTGCATGTTTGGAGCCATAGTAGTAGTAATGTGGTATGCCATGGTCCTGGTTGAATCAAAGGAAATGTCTTATGGTGACATGATTAGCTTTTTAATCATCTCTGTTTTCATTGGAGCGTCCATTGGAGGCATAGCAGAATTGTATTCGGGCATTCAAAAAGCACTCGGTGCTACAGAAAGATTATTGGATATCCTGGATGAAACCATAGAACCGGTTGAAGAGAATACTGAATCAACACTTCATATCAATGGTGAAATTCAGTTTGACGGTGTAGAATTTTCGTACCCGAGCCGTCCGGAATTTCCTGTGATAAAAAACATGTCTTTTCATGTGCGTGAAGGTGAACAAATTGCATTGGTTGGTACTAGTGGATCTGGTAAAACAACTATTACTTCCTTGTTGATGCGCTTTTATGACCCTATTGGAGGAAGCATACAAATTGATGGTAAACCTGCACAACACTATCCTTTACATGAGCTACGGAAACAGATTGGAATTGTACCACAAGATATATTGCTGTTTAGCGGAACCATTAAGGAAAACATTGCTTACGGTAAACCCGGCGCAAGCGATGAAGAAATTCAAGATGCAGCTGAGAAGGCAAATGCGATTGAATTCATCAATGGATTTCCGGAAGGTTTTGAAACCATTGTGGGTGAAAGAGGTATCATGTTGTCTGGTGGACAAAGACAACGCATTGCCATTGCCAGAGCTATACTTAAAGATCCTGCAATCCTGCTGTTAGACGAAGCCACAAGTTCGTTGGATTCGAATTCAGAAAAATTGGTTCAGGAAGCGTTGGATTTTCTGATGCAAGGTAGAACTACCTTTATTATTGCTCATCGACTGGCCACCATTAGAAATGTGCATAAAATATTGGTTATTCAAGATGGTGAAATCGTAGAATCTGGAAATCACGAAGAATTATCCGGTCGAAAATCAGGTCTATATCATGAACTTTCCACCATGCAATTCCGTGATTAATGAAGTGTGAGTGGAACGTAGTTATTGCAATTGGTTTTTTATACGTAATTTCATGCTGAATTTCCGCATAGCTTGACCTTGGAAATTCTACACGGACCATGAAAATAAGATTTTTACTAAGTACGCTGCTTGTTGTTTTGTATACCTTCCTTTCCGCACAAAAGGTGGATTACAATGTTCAACCTTTCAAGGCGAAAAAACTTGGAACCATTTCCCCCAGCACCATTGCTCCTGGCTTCAATGCAACCATCACAAATTTGGAAGCGCCTAATCCGGATGGCAAGTCTTTGAAGGCGCACATCATGGAATTGAAAAAACAAGCCAGCCAAAGATTCCCCAGAACCAAAGCAAAATACACACACCAGGGTAAAAGCAGTGCTGAAAATCTGATTGTCAGGGAAAATTTTGAGTTGAAGAGATACATTGAGTCACTGGATTCACTTGTGATTCTTGGTGGTGGTAATCCTTTGGACAACACCATGGCCATTTCTGATGATGGAATGTTGGTGGCGGCAGTAAACTCTCGCATTTTTATGTCCAATGTCAATCAGGAATTGAATGACGTTTACAAAAATTCTTTGGTCATTTCATTTGAAGATTTCGCTTCTTCCCTAAACCGTACCGACGTATTTGATCCCAAAGTGCTTTATGATCCTGAAGAGGACCGATTTATTTTGGCATTTCTTTCAGGAAGAACACCTGCATATACTGGAATTGTGGTGGGATTTTCTCAAACCAATGATCCTATGGGAGATTGGAATGTCTATTTGTTAGAAGGAAACCCGTTGAATGACAACACCTGGACTGATTTTCCCGCCATGACCATTACTGAAGATGAGCTATTCATCACCGGTAACCTGATTATTAATGGAGTTTCCTGGCAAGAAGGATTTAATGGAACCATTGTATGGCAAGTAGATAAATTTTCGGGGTATAATAATGATGCAACGCTTACCACGCAGCTATGGAGTGATCTAAAACACGATGGATCCTTTGTGCGAAATTTCTTTCCGGTGAATGGCAGTCTAGGCACACAACCCTCAAATGTTTATTTCATTTCAAATAGAAATTTTGCACTGTATAGTGATTCCATTTACCTTATAGAAATAACAGATAACATGTCCAATTCACCGAGCATTGATATATCGTTGTTGCATACGGATGTGAATTATGGCTTCCCTCCTAACGGTCGTCAGGAAGATGATGACCCTAACGATGATACGGATGGATTGCAAACAAACGATGCACGGGCATTGGGAGGATTCATTCACAATGACAGAATCCAATTTGTTGGAAATACAATGAATCCTACAACGGGACTTTCGGCGGTTTATCATGGAACCATTGAAAATGTAAGCATCAACCCTGTGGTCACTGGAAATATTATAGGGCATTCAACGCGCGATTTCGGATATCCAAATATTACGTTTACAGGTCAGGAGGAAGACGATATTCAATGTATTATCTCATTTAATCATACATCACCAACTGATTATGCCGGTGTTTCTGCTGTGTATTATGCAGATGATGGTACCTATTCAGATATCATCACATTGGTGGAAGGAAGATCATACGTTGATAAAATATTTGGAGGGTATGAGAGATGGGGTGATTATTTCGGCCTTCAAACAATGTATTCTAAACCCGGTCATGTGTGGCTTTCAGGCTTTTATGGGGAGACAGGAGAACGCAGCAATACATGGGTATCTCACCTGGTAAGTCCAGATACCATATTTATTGATCCACCTGATGATTGTGATGACTTTGAAGTGGTGAGTCGGGTAATTGAATTAAGTAACCTGAATGATTGTTTGGGTGAAATAGATGTGAACATTTCCGGAGGTACACCTCCTTATATCACACGATGGAATGGTATGCAAGGAGATACCATTAAGGATATCAATTTGTGCGAGGACAATGTATTTCTTGTTGTAACGGATTCCAATAACTGCCGTTACGAAAATGTATTTACGTACAATCTTGTTCAACCTAATAATAGCGTCTACCCCAACCCAGTGAGTTCGTTGGAAGAAATCAATTTGTATTTTGAATTGAGCGAGCCGGCCCAAGTAGATGTAGAAGTTTACGGAATAGATGGAAAACTCATCAAGCAAATGCTTTCTGAACAAGCAAGAGAAGGGAAAAATCAGCTTTCATTTTCCATTGGCCCTCTGGATGCGGGCATGTATGTTCTTGTCGTTAGATCTGGCGACAACGAAATTATCAATCAGCGAATAGTTAAGGAATAACAGTCGAAACCAGGCGTTTTGGACCAGAGATTTTTATTTTTTTAGTACTATGTTTTGCATAATACCATTTTAAATATATATCTTTGCGTAACAATATTTAATCATGAAGATAGAAAACAGCAAAGCGCAAATGAGAAAGGGAGTGTTGGAATTTTGCATTCTATCCATACTAAACAATGGAGAAGCCTACCCTTCTGAAATCATTGAACAAATGAAAAAAGGAAAACTGATTGTTGTGGAAGGCACGCTTTATCCTTTGCTTACCAGACTTAAAAATGAAGGTCTCCTATCCTATCGATGGGAAGAATCGAAATCAGGTCCCCCTAGAAAATACTTTAAACTCACAACTCTCGGCGAAACGTTCCTGGGAGAATTGGAACAATCCTGGGATGAATTGGTAAAATCCGTCAATCTAACACGAAAGCACAAATAAAATGAATCAAACAGTTACTGCCCACATAAGCGGAATCGTATTCAATATTGAATTGGAAGCATATGAAAAGCTTCAATCTTATTTGAATACCATTAAAGGATATTTTGACGAATCCGAAGGCAAAGAAGAAATCATAACGGATATCGAAAGTAGAATTGCCGAATTATTCAAATCCAAGTTAAATGACAGCAAGGAAGTAATTACCATGGTGGATGTCAATGAAGTAATCGAAATCATGGGGCAACCTGAAGACTATATTGATGAAGGCAGCACTACTTCAGAAAAACGTCAATATTCCCAGCGTAAATACCGTCACCGCAGAATATATAGAGATCCGGACGATGCAGTTTTGGGTGGCGTTTGTTCCGGCATTGGCTATTACATTGGGGTTGATCCGGTTTGGATTCGACTCGCCTTTTTACTTACATTTCTGACTTTAGGTTTTGGATTGCTGCTGTACATCATATTATGGATTGTCATTCCAAAAGCCAACACAGCATCGGAAAAGTTGGAAATGCGCGGAGAGCCCATTAACGTCAGTAATATTGGGAAAACCATGGAAGATGAAATGGGTAAAGTAAAAAAAAACTTTAATGATTTTACGAGAAAGGCGAACCGACAGGAATTCAGGTCATTTTTTGATGGATTAGAAACCATAGTTGACCGTGTTGGTAAACTGCTTTTCTCATTCTTATCCATTGTATTTCGTTTTTTGGGTTATGTATTGGGGTTTGCTTTTATCGTGCTTGCCCTTTTGGTTGGTCAAGTGCTCATTGCAGCCATAATTGGTGCAAGACCAATTATCAGTATTGTAGATGAAGGTGTTGTATACTACTCCCCCTTTGATATTCTTGAAAAATTCACGGGCACGGCCGATCAGGAATTGATTGCCATCATTGGAGTTTGCCTCATCATTGGAATTCCTGTACTTATATTGCTAGTAACAGGTCTTCGATTGCTCTTTGGGCTGGTTTTCAAAGCACGAGGGTTGGGTGCAGCAGCAGGAATCCTTTGGATTATTGGATTAATGATGGTGTTAGCCTCTGTGTTTTGGATTGATTCTGAATTTCGTAAAACGGACCGAATCAAAAATTCTGAAACTTTTTCAAAAGTCACAGCTCCCATTTATTTGTCGTTAAACAAGGACATGTTGGAATCAGAATTGTACGATGAAATTGACAACCAAACGTTCATACGCATGAACATCAATGGTGAAAGTGAAGCCTTAATCAAAGTGGACCAATACTTATTATCAATTGATGATTCAACCACTTTTTACGGTTTCCCGGAATTGGATATCGTCTTATCCGATGAAGGTGATGTTTCCCTGGATGTCATCAAGATTGCTTCAGGAAACAACAGGAAATTGGCCAAATCTAATGCCAACTCTATTGATTATTCATTTGAACAACAGGATAGTATTATCATATTTGATCCTGCCTTTTTCATTGGAGACAACAACAAATTCAGAAAGCAGGAAGTTCAATTGGAATTAAAAATTCCGGAAGGTCAAGTCATTTATTTGGATGAATCCATTTGCAATATCCTTAATAAGTACATTGAAAATACCAGCAATTACTACGGGAATGAAATGGGTGATGCTTTTTGGATGATGACAGACGACGGTCTTGAAATTATTGAAAATTCAAGCCTACAAGAATAAACAGCCATTTTTTTGACATATTGTAAAAATGTTTTGGCACGCTTATTGATTAATAGCAAATCATACATACATTAAATTGTTTATTTTATATTTTTGAAAATCTATTAATTAATCTTATTCAAGATGCATAAAACGTTTCGAATTGCAACCCTGTTATTGTTCTCAGCCTCATTGACATTTGTGGGTTGTGGAAAAAAGGAAAACATCTCTAAGAGCACGGGATTTAAAGAAATCAAAACACCATGTAGTGGCCCGGATTACAGATCAAATAATAAGTTCTTCAGAGCTGATAACTCTGCTCAAAGTATGGATTTGAGTACTTCCAGAGAGAAGGCTTTGCACAATGCCAAAGCTAGATTATCTTCTTTGATCAACACAAAAATTAAAGCCGTTACAGACAGATATGTCAATGAAAGAGATTTTGGTGAGAATTCAGAATTCGAGCAAAAATTTGAAAGCATGACAAGAGAGGTAGTAAATCAAAATCTTTCTGATGTTCGTATTATTTGTGAGAAATCCGGAAGTCTGGACAATGGTAAATTCCAAACGTTCATTGCTTTGGAAGTAAACAAAGACGATTTGTTCACGGGAATTCAAAATGGCCTTTCTAAAGACAAAAAGCTTCAAATTGATTACGACAAGATGAAGTATGAAAAGATCTTTAACGAGGAAATGGAAAAATTGTCACAAGAACAAGGCAATTAATCAAAGACCTTATCTACAAGACCCCTTTTCACGTTGGTGAGAAGGGGTTTTTTTATGCGTTGAATCCTGGCGTTGTTTTATCTCAGATTCTTCAGTTATGGCTGATAAGTCAGGCTGTCCGGCTTCTATCCAAGCCGTATACCAAAATGACGCAACAGCGGAAATAGCTAATTGCATTTGCCTTTCAACCATTCCGTCGAGCGAATGTTCATAATCACGAATGTATTGTTCCTGATACGTTTTTTTTATCGATGATTTGGTTCTTACGTACCGAAATATATGGTCAGGGCCAACCTGAATGGACAATGATTTTTCTTTATCCAACACCTCACCCACCATTTGGTGGGAATGAAGTACAATTTCCCAAATGAAATCTCTCAATGAAGAAATGGGCTTTGCCCGGCCCAGCATAAAATCATAATGTCCAGCTGAAATTTTGGGAATTTCTGTTTCCCACAAGGCATGTATGCCTCGTTGACCGGTCAATTGGCCATTGTAATTTTTGGTTGTGTGTAAAGGCACATGTGCATCCGCAATGTAATGACCAATGTGCGCTAACATACGAAGCAAGTAGCTTTGATTACCCAATTGAAATGCATAAACCAATAAATGATATTGATGATGTAATGTCCAGGGAAGAGTTCCATATTGTTTCAGGGATTTTAACGAATCAATGGGAACTAACTTTAATGAGTCCACTTCATCAACATGATTTATAAAATGTTCAAGATCAATAAAATGCTTAATGGCTTCATTATCATCAATATACCTCCTTTTATCCGGATCAACTGCATGTTCCTCAATGTATGATAGGTGTTGTTTGAAAAACGAAAACATTTCTCCTGGCAACAGGAAAACGGCCATTCGATTGATCAAACGATGTGCATCAAACCCCCAAGCGTGAAGTTGTAACGTACTAAGAAAGAATAAAATGAAAAAACAACTGGATTTAAGATTCACCAAACATAATGCCTTCTTCTTTGCGTGCGTCCACTATGGCTCCATTTACAAAAATAGGCACACATTGTGTTTGGTCTTCTGTCAGGCAATAGTCAATATCCTTCTCCAATTGCAATCTTTTGAGTCTTCTTCTGTGTGAAGAATTTTCAAGAAATCCTGGAATGTCGTTTTTCGCATGATCATACATATGTCTTGCTGCCAGAGCTGAATCAGCCAACAATGTAAACTGTGGATTCTTAGACAGTTTAGACGTAAGTGCTCCTGCGAACAACGTATCCTCCAAATTGAATCGGTTTCGCCAACCAGCACATTGAATTAATACATCCCGGTTCTGTTCATTTAACCATTCAGTTAAGGCAGATATGTTATTAAAAGCCCCAATTACTATACTTTGCGCGTTGCTGGCAATGTCAATTGCTTTAGTTCCATTGGTTGTAGTGAGTACAATGGTTTTTCCTTTAAACTTACCATCTGTATAAACCAAGGGTGAATTCCCAAAGTCAAATCCTTCCACAATTTCACCTTGTCTTTCCGCACCAACAATAAAGCCCTTTTCCTTATACGCTTTTGCTTCATCAACACTAGCCACAGGAATCACCTTCTCTACCCCATTTTCTATGGCAGAACAAATGGCCGATGTAGCTCGGAAAACATCCACCACCACAACTATGCATTCAGGGTTGTGAAAATAATGGTTGTATAAAGCCGGAGAAAAACTTATCTCAATTTTTTTGTGATCAATCATTAAGCTTTATAAAAAGGAAGTTTTACAACTTTACATTTTATTTTTTTGTCTCGAATACTAACATAAAGCTCAGAATCAACGGATGAGAGCTCCTTTGGTACATAACCCAAACCAATCCCTTTCTTCAATGAAGGAGACATGGTTCCAGATGTTACGATACCAATTTCATTATCATCAGCATTGACAATTTTATAACCCTGTCGAGGAATGCCTCGATCAATCATTTCAAAACCCACTAGCTTTTTCGTCACACCATTGGCTTTTTGATTTTCAAGCATCTCCCGATTCACGAAATCTTTTTTGAATTTGGTAATCCACCCTAAGCCAGCCTCAATTGGCGATGTAGTGTCATCAATATCATTCCCATACAGACAAAATCCCATCTCCAACCGCAATGTATCCCTGGCAGCCAAGCCAGCAGGTTTAATTCCAACATTAGCGGCATCTTTAAAAATGGCTTCAAAAATTTGATCCGCATTTTCATTGGAAAAGTAAATCTCATATCCACCGGCACCGGTATATCCCGTTGTTGAAACAATGACATTTTCAACGCCCGCAAATGTTCCTTGTTGCACTGTATAATATGCCATTGATGCCAAATCCATATCAGTCAGGTGAGCAATAGCTTGCGTTGCGTTAGGGCCTTGCACGGCTAATAAGGACATTTCATCTGAAACATTTTTCATGGAAACATTCCACTCGTTTTGCTGATTAATCCAGTCCCAGTCTTTGTCAATATTGGAAGCATTGACAACCAACATATATTTCTCCTCATCCAACATATACACCAACAAATCATCTACAATTCCACCTTTGTCATTGGGAAAACAAGAGTATTGCACTTTGCCGGGAACCAATTGAGATGCGTCATTCGACGTGACCTTTTGAATCAATTTTAAGGCATCCGGTCCCTCAAGCATAAATTCACCCATGTGGGAAACATCAAAAACACCAACGTTATTTCTTACTGCCAAATGTTCGTCTGTTAACCCGGAATATTGAAGGGGCATATTATAACCTGCAAATGGGACCATCTTAGCTCCCATTTCTTCATGTTTAGACCGCAGCACAATGTCTTTCATATCTTGATTTTATTAAGTGAACAAAAGTAAAAAATTAGACGAATTGGATTGAACGGAATAATGATTCAGTACAAATGATTTTCCATCCTGCCCCATTTTTTTTCTCTTGTCTGAATTACTCAGAAGTTCTTGCAATGAATTGAACCAATCTTGTTCTCCATTACAAAGAAATCCTGTGGTTCCGTTTTGGACAATTTTACTGTTTACTCCTACATCTGAAACCACCGCAGGAATGCCCATTGACAAATACTGCAAAGCTTTAAAGCCACATTTCCCTTGCGTCCATTTGTCATTTGTTAATGGCATAAGGCCTATATCAAATGTGCCCAATTCCTGAATTTCAACTGTTTTGTTCCATTTGATGAATTGAATAAAATCATCATCATATTCGGGAGCGCTGTCTGAAATAATCTTAACGATAAAGTTGTTCTTTTCTCTCAGTTTTCTCAATATGGGAACAATGGATTCTAAATATTTAACCGTTGAATGACTTCCTGTCCAGCCTATGACAGGGATATCATTTGTTGTTTTCATTGAAGCATTGTGGACAAGTTCATCAATGGTAGTAGGATTAATCACCACTTGCCTATTGTACTTTGCAGCCTCAGCGGCTAAAAATTCATTTCCAGCGGAAACCTTATACGCCCACTTACAGTTTTTCTTAAAATTATTGTGTTGCTTCAACCAGGCAAACCACTTATTGTTATCTGAGCTATTGTTCAACCAAATGGCATCGTCAAAGTCAAAGATGATCTTCTTTCGCAACACTTTTGCAATAATCCATTCAAACACTGGCGGACCTAATGGTGCTGCTTCCCGGTGAATAACCACAAAATGGCTGTTGGACAAACGAATGAGATGAACCACTCTTTTTAATGTTCCTTTGACTAACCCCAGGAATTTTCGAAAGAACTTCCCTTTCTGATAAAATTTATTCCAGCTTCTAGGCCCTAAAAATGAAAGCAATTCAACCTCATGACCTTCATTCTTGAGCAGATCTAAATACTGTTCAAAGCGAAATCGTTGACTGGGAGCCTGACCTTTTGGATACGGTGAAACAAAGGAAATTTTCATCCTAAAAATTAAGAATGGGCAAAGATAGCCAAAGAGCTTCAATTGATAAATTCATATCTTTGTGCCGCTTCCTGGACAGTATTAATGAAGGAATATGCGCATATTTAGCATAAGTGCACCAAGGTGGGTAATTTTTTTGGCGGATATATTGATCTGCCTGTCATCTACCATTATAGCCTACCTCCTGCGTTTCAATTTTGACATTCCGAATTACGAGATAGATACTTTTTATAAGGTATTGCCTTATGTGGTTATCATTCGTTCCATAACCTTTTACATTGCCAAAATATACACTGGCATTATCCGCTATACCAGTTCCAAAGACACCGAACGTGTATTTATTACTGTTTCCATTGGTTCCATCATTTTTTCAATCACCAATTTGGTGACGTATTACACATTGGACGGTGTATTCATCATTCCTTTTTCAATTGTCATCATTGATTATTTGGTGACCACTTTTGCCATGATTACCTATCGCATCATTATTAAAATTGCCTACTTCGAATCAAAAAGCTCAAACAAAGATTCCAGAAACATCATCATATTTGGTGCAGGAGAAGCAGGTTCAATTGCCAAACGAGCCATGGATAGAGATGCTGGTGCGAGTTACAAGGCCATTGCATTTCTGGACGATGATCCAAAGAAAATCAATCGAAAACTGGAGGGAATTAAAATTTTTAGTTCGGATAAACTGGATGATTTATTGACGGAAAATGAAATCGATCAAGTCATTGTTTCCATACAAAAATTGAGCACAAAGAAGCTGAATGAAATCACTGAAATCTGCTTAAAGTATAATACCAAGGTCTTACACGTACCTCCTGTATCAAAATGGATCAACGGTGAGTTGAGCTTCAAGCAAATCAAAACATTGCGCATTGAAGATCTCTTGGGTAGAAAGCCTATTAAGCTTGATGTAAACATCATCAAAAAGCAAATCTCCAATAAAGTGGTGTTGGTTACTGGCGCTGCCGGATCCATTGGAAGCGAAATTGTTCGTCAGGTCTCCGTCTTTAAACCTAAACAAGTAGTGTTGTTGGATCAGGCAGAATCAGCTTTGTATGAATTGGAATTGGAAATGCATGATCGAAATTTAAGCAAGCGGTGCGAAATTGTCATAGGAGACGTTCGCAATTACAATCGTATGAAAAACTTGCTTGAGACATTCAAACCCAATATTGTGTTTCATGCAGCTGCTTACAAGCATGTCCCACTCATGGAAGAAAATCCATCTGAAGCCGTGCATACAAATGTTATTGGAACCAAAATTCTGGCGGACTTGTCCGTTGAATGTGGCGTGAAGACTTTTGTTATGGTTTCTACCGATAAGGCGGTTAATCCAACCAATGTAATGGGTAGCAGCAAACGCATAGCTGAAATGTATACTCAGGCTTTAAATCAAACGGTTAAAACCAATTTTATAACCACCCGATTTGGAAATGTGCTTGGGAGCAATGGCTCAGTCATTCCATTGTTTCGACGCCAAATTGAATCTGGCGGGCCAATTACCGTAACTGATCCAGAAATAACGCGTTATTTTATGACCATTCCTGAAGCCACACAACTGGTGTTGGAAGCAGGTGCCATGGGTGAAGGTGGTGAAATTTTCATATTCGACATGGGTGAATCTGTGAAAATTGTTGACCTGGCTAAAAAGATGGTTAAGCTGTCTGGATTGACTTTAGGTAAGGACATTCAAATCGTATACACGGGATTACGACCTGGTGAGAAATTGTATGAAGAATTGCTGAATGACAAAGAGAACACGTTGCCAACACACCACTCTCAAATCATGATAGCCAAAACTAACTTGGCAGACATGGATGTTTTGGTAAATAACATTGAACGGTTAAAAGACTTATTATCCACCCAGGAGAATAAGTCTATTGTAAGTTTGATGAAAGAAATGGTGCCTGAATACCGAAGCCACAATTCCATTTATGAAGAATTGGATGTCAACTAAAAATTGACATATAAGTAAGAAACTTCTTCCAATTCCTGCATAGATAGAAAAAACAACCATCCCGCGAGGCAGCAAACAATCAACAACAATCGAGTCCACTTATTTGCGCTTATTTTCATAATGAGCTTTTAGTTTCTTGTAAATCAAATATGCACCATACTTTGAGTGATGCTGTGAATCCATAAATGAACCAGGAACAAAGGATAGATCTGACGCATCTACATAATCAAACCCAGAGCCCTCCAAAATTTCTCGAATATTATTGACCACTTTTTCATGATGCAATTTTGATGGTTGATTAAATATTTCTGCCTGTATTCCATTGTATGGACCTAAAACAAAGGTGACATTCACTTGCCTATCTTTTGCTATGGTGATAAAGTGCTGTAATTCTTCATAGCGATATGTGGAGGCAGTATCAATGTTAAAAAAGCGTTTCATTTTGGGAACATTTTTCTTACTCACATTGGTTTCCAAATCCAAATCAGCATACAAATTCTGAATCCAGGAGGAGTCTGTTGGAATAGGTTTGCTGTGCTTTTCACTGCAAGCCAATTTGGTCTTCCAGGAAGGAAAATACACCGAAGCTACCTGAGATAAATAACCTGCAAAGGTATTTTTCAACGCATTGACATAACTTTTTGGAACATCTTCTAAGTCAATACTTGAAGGCCTATTGAACGAATCCAATGGCACCAATTCCTTTTCAGCAACATGGCGACCTTGTGTATATCCTACATATCGGGTATAGTATTCCGGAATAAAACGATTGTATCCTTCCCGCCAATAGGTTGGATTGATAAAATATATCAGCTCCAAATCTTTAAATTCATCAGGATAATTAAGCATCATTGGAAAGTACATGCCACATGTTCTTCCCGCTCCACCCATGACGGAGACTTGTTGCTGAAACGCGGGATCCTTGAGTAACAATCTCCAATAATTCGAATAATACAGGTTGCCCGTTTCTGAGGTGCCGCATACCAACAGTCCGTTGTTCTTTTTAATTTTTCTAAGGAACAACTTGAATTCAAAATCCACATTCTTTGCATTGGCTCCAGGTAAATCCGTCCATTGGCAGTAGTTATCCGTTTCAACTTCAAAAGGTTCACACTTCAACACTACCCACAAGGAGAAGACCAAAACACCGGAGATCAGCACTGCCCTGCCTATTTCATAAAACCATCTGTTCTCACTCATCAGCCAATGGGTTTGGTTCAACAATAGTTCCATACCATGGAGAAACCCTATCCGGATAAGTCATCTGCACTCGCAATTCGTAGGATTCATTCTGTCCATTTGGGGTCCATAATCTAACTCTCGATTTTTTTGCGTCAAATGCTTTTTCCAACGTTCGCCATTCTTTCGCACCTATCTGTCGGATTTGAATATGTGCCCTTCCACTTTTTTCTTTGATTGAAAAAGAGCCCACCAATGTGTTTTGTCCATACAATACTTCGAAACCTGCATGGAATTGAATGGGGTTATCGTAATAATATTCTATTTCAGATCCAGTCACATAATGGCTTATGACATTTTCAATATCATTGGCTGATCGTTGAAAGAAAAACCAACCGACTGTCACAAATAAAAATGTAAGTAAAATGGATGGTGTTTTTTGCACAAATGTTCGTTGATCTTTGTAAGATGTTGTTTTGTAAACAACCCATTCAAATACTTTGTGAATGATTAGTCCTAACGCATGCCACAATCCCCAATAGACAAAGTTGAGTGTATTGCCATGCCACAATCCACATATAATAAATGTATATGTATACCCGATTCCAGAAACCACTAAACGAGGTAAAAACGTGGCCCGCTTACTTAAACCAACCACAAAAGGACGAAACACATATTCTCCCAGAATTGTTGAGAAACTGATATGCCATCTTCTCCAGAAATCAGCAATATTTGGACTGAAATAAGGATTCTTAAAGTTTTCAGGCGTTCTTATCCCCATCAGATATGCTGTCCCAATGGCAATGTCTGAATAACCTGAAAAATCAAAAAAGATATACAAGGAATAGTTTAACAATCCATAAACGAATTGAACATCTTCATTTCCTGAAAGTTCAGATAAAAGTGAAAAATCATTCACATAAGGAAGAAATATGGGAACTAGCGCAAACTTCTTCAATGCACCCAGGAATATTTTTCCAATCCCCTGAAACCACATGACACGGTTTATCTTGGAAGGTCCTTTAGCTTCCCAAAAAGCAAAATTCTGAAACCGATCAATGGGTCCACTCAAGAATGTTGGAAAGAAAAAGATGTAATTCCAAAAAGTTAAGAATGGATTGGATTTTATTTGCCCTCTATAGGCATCTACTAAATAATGAAGCAGGCGAAACAAAATGTACGAAAGTCCAATTCTACCTACCAGGTTCAACTTGGAAGACCATGAAAAAGACAATTCATTCACCAGCCAGTCCTGAAGATCAGGATAGTTCCTGATAGCAAAAGCACCAACAAACAAGCTCAATGCAGTCACAAGAATTGTTCTCTTCAATTGAACCGATCGATCTGCATTCAATAATATCCATCCAAAAAGATAGGCGAGCAATGCAATCACACTCAATGCTATTAAAGTGAATTCATCAAGGATAGTACGCAGGATAACAATGTTGGCAACCACCATGGACAATGAATACACCCATTTTGAGCGTGTTGTCCATTTTAAAAGTTGCACCACCAACACAACCAACAAACTCAGAAAAAATATATAAGAAGAGTTAAAAAGCACTTACAAGGGTTTATTGCACAATGACCAATGGTCGGCTCACAAACTTAAAAATATTCCAAAGATTCGATCTTTGATCAGATGGTAATGAGTAGTTTTGCGCAAAATTTTACATTGATATGGCAAGTAACAGAACATTTACCATGATTAAACCCGATGCGGTTGAAAAGGGATACATAGGAGCAATTCTAGAAAAAATTAATGGAGCAGGATTCAAGATTGTTGCAATGAAGTACACCAGACTTACAGAAGAGTTAGCTGGTCAGTTTTATGAAGTTCACAAAGAGAGACCATTTTATGGAGAGTTGGTTTCATACATGTCTTCTGGTCCCATTGTTGCTGCTATTCTTGAAAAAGACAATGCAGTTGAAGATTTCAGAACATTGATTGGTGCAACCAATCCTGAAGAAGCTGCCGAAGGAACCATCCGTAAGTTGTATGCAGAATCAATTGCTGCAAACGCCATTCATGGCTCTGACAGCAATGATAACGCAGCCATTGAAGGAGATTTCTTCTTTTCAAAAACGGAGCGTCACAGCTAATTGCGTTTCGGATTGACACAATGAAAATCCTTGACATTGATTTCTATCAGCGCAAGGATGTTCTGATCATAAGCCAAGAATTGATTGGCAAGGTTCTTTGCACTCGCATTGACGGTGCGTTAACTAAAGCCATCATTACCGAAACGGAAGCTTATGAGGGCATAACTGATAAAGCTTCACACGCTTACGGCAATCGAAGAACTTCCAGAACGGAAACCATGTATGCATCAGGCGGTATTGCCTATGTGTATCTGTGTTATGGTGTTCACCATTTATTCAATGTGGTCACATCGATTGAAGATGATCCTAAAGCAGTTTTGATTCGTGGCGTACAACCTCTTGAAGGAGAAGAAGTCATGCGAAAAAGGCGAAAAACTAAACCTCAAGCTAAACTGACTACCAAAGGGCCTGGAACACTTTCTCAAGCGCTTGCCATAACCACATCCATGGATGCTATGTCGTTGAATTCCGAGCAAATTTGGATTGAAGATCACGGGTATGTCGCAAAATCTGACGATATTGTTACGGGGCCAAGGATTGGAATTGAATATGCAGAAGAAGCTAAAGATTGGCCTTACCGATTTTTGTACCAAAAACGTTTTCCAACCACATCATGAAAAAAGCTTGTCTCTTAAAAGGAAAAGAAAAATCCATTCTGAGAAAGCATCCCTGGATCTTCTCCGGCGCTATTGATAATCAAAGAACCGACCATCACATTACGGAAGGTGATATCGTCCAGGTTGAGGATTTCAAAGGAAACTATTTAGGCACCGGGTATTGGGGAAAAGGCAGTATTCGCATCAAAATTCTGGATTTCCAAAATACAGAAATCAATGCTGATTTTTGGAAGAGCAAGATTTCCAATGCATGGAATCTCAGGCAATCTTTTCCAGCAGTGCGATCCAATCAAATCAATGCCTATCGATTAATTCATGCAGAAGGAGACGGTATACCCGGACTCATTGCAGATTATTACAATGGTTGTGTTGTGATTCAATGCCACGAAATGGGTATTTACCATCAACTAGATCATATCATACAGGCATTTAAAGAAGTAGGTGGAAACTTGGTAAGCGCCATTTATGTTAAAAGCCAGAAGACGTTAAAAACCGATAAGGCTACTGACGAATTTGTCATGGGCCAAGAAAATAAGATTGGAATTACTGAATTCGAGAAGCAATTTGAGGTTGATATTGTTAAAGGACAGAAAACCGGTTTTTTTCTGGATCAGAGAATAAGCCGATTGACGTTACAACAAATGGCACATGACAAAAGTGTGCTGAACATGTTTTCTTATACCGGTGGTTTTTCTTTGGCTGCTCTTATAGGAGGTGCCAATCAGGTAGTTTCAGTTGATAGCTCATCTCATGCCATTGAGAAGTTAGAACAAAACTTAACAATGAATGAATATAACGGGACACATGAATCCGTTACCATGGATGCCGTGAAATATTTGAACGCATTGGAATCCACATTTGACATTATTGTATTGGACCCGCCAGCCTATGCTAAAAGCATTGCCGCAAAACATCGCGCTATACAGGCTTATCGTCGAATCAATGAATTGGCCATGCATCATTTGACCGAGAATGGATTGTTGTTTACATACTCTTGTTCACAAGCCATAGATCAAGGAACTTTTGAAGGGATTCTGAGGTCTGCAGGCATCAATGCCAAAAAAAATATTCAAATTCTTGAACAATTCACTCAACCTATGGATCATCCTGTAAATTTGCAACACCCTGAGGGCAGGTACCTCAAAGGACTGTTGTTGCAAGTTTCAAGTTGATTTATTGGAAAATACATTATCATATAAAAACATCTGGCTTGTATCCTACCCCATTATTCTGGGAAGCATAGCTCAGAATATTATCAATGTGGTAGATACTGCGTTTCTGGGAAGACTTGGTGAAGTCACCCTGGGAGCTGCAGGTAATTCCATTATCTTTTATTATGTATTTGTGCTATTGGCGCTGGGGTTTGCGGTAGGCGCAGAAATTGTCGTTGGAAGGAGGAACGGAGAAAAAAATTTCGGTGATATCGGGGCAATCATAGATCATTGTTTTTACGTGCTTCTCCCCATGTCCGTGGTATTGTTTGTCTTTCTGAAGTTTTTCAGTCCCAATCTGTTATCGCTAATGATAACATCCGAGGCTGTGCTGGATGCCAGTGTTGAATTCATGAGTTACCGCGCATTCGGAATCTTTTTTGTTTGTTTTAATTTCTGCTTCCGTGCTTTCTATATAGGTATAACCAAAACAAGTGTACTTACATGGTCTACAGCAATCATGGCTGCTGTCAACGTATTTCTGGACTATGTTTTGATTTTTGGAAAGTGGGGTTTTCCTGAATATGGAATGAAAGGTGCCGCCATTGCTTCTGTAATTGCCGAAGCATGCGCTGGTATTTATTTTGTCTATTACACTTATCGAAACATCGATTTTAAGAAATATAATCTGCTGCGTTTTCAATCTTTTCAGAAAAGTTTATCCAGGAAATTATTTAAACTTTCCACTCCCATCATGGCGCAGCATTTTATTACAGTTGGTGTATGGTTACTGTTTTTCATGATCATTGAAAAACTTGGAGAACATGAACTAGCAGTTTCACATATCGTGCGAAGTATATATATGGTGTTGACTGTACCTTTAATTGGATTCAGCACTGCCACCACAACATTGGTGAGTAATTTAATTGGAAGTGGCGATACAGATGGAGTAATCAAATTAATTAAACGATCATCCATCATGTGTTTGTTAACCTCTATGGTATTGCTGTTTATTTTGAATGTAATTCCAGATGCTGTATTGTCCTTTTATACACAAGATGAATCGCTTAAAGTAACTGCAAGACCGTTACTAAGTTTAATTAGTGGGGCCATTATCTTATTTTCCCTGACCTATACCATTTTCAGCGGAGTCTCGGGAACAGGAAAAACGAATGTTTCATTTATGATTGAAACAATAGATGCTTTGATCTATTTGATATATGCATATTGGTTTGGTTTAATGCTTAGTCAATCACTAATGGCCATTTGGACATCCGAATTCGTTTATTTCATATTATTGGGTGCTAGTTCCATCATTTATTTGAAATATGGAAATTGGAAGAAATTGTCAATTTAAATGAATAAAGTGCGTATTGTTTTTTTCGGCACTCCTGAATTTGCTGTAGCAGGCGTGCGAAATCTAGTAGACAAGGGTTTTGATGTGGCTGCCATAGTCACAGCCCCTGATAAACCTGCAGGTCGTGGAAGACAATTGCAGCAGTCTGCTATGAAACAATTTGCTGAGGAACGTTCCATTCCTGTTATGCAACCGGTCAAATTGAAAGACCCTGAATTTTTGAAAGAGGTAAGTCAATTGGAAGCCAATTTATTTATAGTTGTGGCCTTTCGAATGCTACCCGCCGCTATTTGGCAAATGCCGGAATTGGGAACGTTTAATCTTCATGCTTCTTTGTTGCCACAATATCGTGGAGCAGCCCCTATTAACTGGGCAATTATAAATGGGGAAACGAAAACTGGCATCACTACTTTTTTCATTGATGAAAAGATCGATACCGGTAATATGATCCTCCAGGAAGAAGTGAGCATTGAATCGAATATGAATGCAGGGCAGTTGCATGATGTTTTAATGAACAAAGGGTCGGAGTTGATTGAAAAAACAGTTCGAATCATCCAAAATGGAAATGTGGTTAGAATTCCACAAGATTCTCTTCAAAGTGGAACGTTGAAAGAAGCCCCGAAGATTTTCAAAGAAGATTGTAGAATCGATTGGTCGAAATCAACAAAAAACATCTTTAATAAAATAAGAGGACTAAGCCCCTATCCTGCTGCATGGGCAGTATTAAAACATAAATCTCATGACAAGCAATTGACCTTTAAAATTTTTGCCGCACAATTGTCAAACCAAAAAGCGCCTTACTTAGCTCCTATGGCTACAGAAGATGGCATTCTCATTGGCTTGAAGGAAGGTGCCATTTGTATATCAGAATTGCAATTGCAGGGAAAGAAAAAAATGAAAGCCCTGGATTTCCTGAGGGGTTTTTCAATTGAAGAATATATTGTCATTTAGCATACCTGGACTATGAAATTTTTCGTGAAACTTTCTTTATTGCTTTGTTTGTTCGTGCAACATTCAAAAGCTCAATCGATTGAAAACATCAATGATATTCAACCCAATGCTGCCTTTGATAACATACACGTACAAAAGTTGTATACCGATTCGAACAGCACAAGTTTTGTAATATGGGTCAAAAAGAGTGTGAAACCTCATTTACATGCCGAACATAGTGAAACATTGTATGTAATCAGTGGAAATGGAAGCATGCAAATCGGTGATGAAACGGTTGAAATAAAGGCCGGTGATACCTTTACCATTCCTGAAAAAACGGTTCATTCAGTGAGCGTATTGGGAGATGCTCCACTCAAGGTATTGTCAGTTCAATCTCCTGAATTTTTGGGAAAAGACCGGATTTTTGTAGAATAAATCGTCCGAAACCCTTGATAAATAAGGAAAATTGCCCCCAGTTATTAACAAATGTGGAGATTTATTAACAAAATCGTGTAAAAGTGGCTGATTTACTTGCTCTGCCTGAATTTTCGTATAAATTTGTGTGCAACGATTAGTAAAAAATTAAATTATAACCTATTAAATAAGTTAATATGAACAAAGCAGAATTAATTGAAGCAATGGCGTCTAACGCTAATTTGTCAAAAGCTGATGCAAAACGTGCGTTGGATGCGTTTATCGACAGTACTGCAAGTGCACTTAAAAAAGGTGACAGAGTTGCATTGGTTGGATTCGGATCATTTTCTGTATCTCAAAGAGCTGCAAGAAAAGGAAGAAACCCACAAACTGGTAAAGAAATTCAAATTGCTGCTAAAAAAGTTGTAAGATTTAAAGCTGGAAGCGAATTGTCTTCTAACGTTTAATTTTTTCAAACTTCAAAAAAAAGCTTTCTTCAACGGAAGCTTTTTTTTTGCTCCATTATTTAGGCGCAATAGTTATATTTGGCATCTCAAAAAATTAAAACTACAATATGGGTAAGGGCGATCAAAGAACGAAAAGAGGAAAAAGAATTGCTGGTTCATATGGAAAGACCAGGCAAAAGAAAAGAACTCCAGCTTTCGATGGCACAACGGCAACTAAGGCAAAAAAGCCAGCTACTAAAAAAGCTGCAGCCAAAAAACCTGCCGCTGCAAAAGCAACAACTGCAGCTAAGAAAGCAGCTCCAAAAGCTGCTGCAGCCAAAAAACCAGCTGCTTCAACTGCAAAAAAACCCGCTGCTAAAAAGGCCGCAGAAAAAAAAGAAGAGACGAAGTAGTTTCCTGAAAACTACTTTTTCTCATCCAACTCTATCCAACGATTCATCTTGGTTTCCAGTTCGGTTTGAACTTGAGACATTCTTGTGCTCGATGCGGTGAGCGCTTCATAATCTTCTGTTCCTGATTGAAGAAGGGCATTTAGTTCGGCCTTTTCATTCTCCAATACCTCAATCTCCTGCTCTAATGATTCATATTCCATTTTTTCTTTATAGGAATGGCCCTTTTTAGGAGTCTTAGGTTTTACCGCCTCAGGTTTTTTTGCAGTTGTCTTATCATTCTTAACATCGGAATCAAGGTACAATGAATAATTCCCAGGAAAATCCTTTATCAGGCCATTTCCCTGAAACACAAAAAGATGATCAGCCAAATTATCAGTGAAATAGCGATCATGGGAAACGAAAAGTATGCATCCCGGAAATTCACTTAAAAAAGATTCCAATTCATTCAATGTTGGAATATCCAAATCATTAGTGGGTTCATCCAAAATCAGAAAATTGGGATTGGCCATGAATACGGTCATCAAATGGAGTCGGCGTTTTTCACCACCACTAAGTTTATCTACAACTTTGTACTGATCTTTTTTGTCAAATAAAAAACGCTCCAGCAACTGAGATGCCGTTAATTTTCTTCCCTTGGCTAAAGGAATCACTTCGGCAATGTCTTTGACCACATCAATCACGCGAATCCCTTTCTTGAAACTGGGAAGTTCCTGTCCAAAATATCCGATTTTAACCGTTTCTCCTCTAACCACTTTACCTTGATCTGCTTCAATCTTACCCATCATCAAATTGAGCAAAGTGGTTTTTCCACTGCCATTAGTGCCGATTATTCCTACGCGTTCACCTTTTAAAAATTGGTAACTGAATTTATCAATGAGTAGCCTATTATCAAACGATTTCGAAACTTTATGCAACTCTATGATCTTATTTCCAAGGCGTTCACTTTTAATGCCAATTTGAATTCGCTCATCTTTGATTCGTTGACCCGCTTTATCAGCCAATTCATAGAAATCAGCAATTCGGCTTTTTGATTTGGTGCCTCTTGCCTTTGGTTGTCTTCGCATCCATTCCAGTTCCTTGCGCATCAGGTTTTTGGATTTGACAATTTCTGACTTGCGTTGCTCCAATTTCAATTGCTTGGATTCCAAGTACTTAGCGTAAGGAGCGCTGTAGGTTGAGAGCTCACCATCTGCCAATTCCATATACGAATCACAAACTACATCTAAAAAATAGCGGTCATGGGAAACAATCAAAAGCGTACAGCTTTGTTGCACAAGAAAATTCTCAAGCCATTTAATCATTTGAATATCAAGGTGATTGGTTGGCTCATCTAAGATCAATAAATCCGCTTTTTCAATAAGTGCCTTAGCTAATGCCAATCTCCTTCTTTCTCCTCCAGAATAGTTAGCAATGGGTTGTTCACTGAATTTCAACCCTAGCTGTCCCATAATTTTCTTCACCTGAGATTCATATTCCCATGCATTCAACACATCCATTTTTTCGGTAGTTCTGGCTATGAGGTCCATGTTTGGATGTTCATCATGCACTGCAGCCTCGTATTCCATGACAGATTTGCCAATCTCTGTAGAATCATCAATAATAAATTTCAGCGCGTTTTCCTGAAGGTTGAATTCGGGGTTTTGATCCAACAGGGTAACTCGAATGTCTTTTCGAATTGAAATGACTCCACTATCCGGTGATTCTCTACCAACCAGAATATTAAGCAGTGTAGATTTCCCCTGACCATTGGACGCAATTAGCCCGAGTCGCTGACCTTTCGATATACCAAACGTCAGATTTTCAAATAGAAATTTTTCAGAAAATGATTTGGTAAGATTTTCCGCTGATAAGTAATTCATGAAGGTATGCTTACTTAATCAACGATAATTCGTCAATCAAGTTTTTTGCACCGGCAAATTTATCCACGATGAATAGTACATATCGAATATCAACAGCAATGTTTCTGCATTGTGTTGGATCGTACATAAGATCGCTCATGGTTCCTTCCCAGTTTCTATCAAAATTTAACCCAATTAGCTCACCACTTCCATTTAATACCGGACTTCCTGAATTCCCTCCGGTTGTATGATTAGAGGCAATGAAGCACACACGCAATTCTCCATCTTTTCCATAATCTCCATAGTCTTTGGCCTCATACAATTCAATTAATTTTTCAGGTAATGAAAATTCATAGGATTCAGGTTCATACTTCTCTATAATGCCGTCAATGGTGGTATAAAAATCATAAGCCACGGCATCTCTGGGTTGATAAGGCTCAACTTTTCCAAAGGCAATTCGCAACGTACTATTTGCGTCTGGATAATGTTTTTGATCTTTATATAAATTCATTCGTGCATCTAGATAAACTCTATCCAATTCAGCAATTTCAGCTTGCAACTCCCTCATTTTACCTCGAATATTGGATAAATAATTATCAAACAATTCTGTAGCCATTAAATAAGCGGGATCTTTCTTTAACGCACTAATTTTTTTCATTGAAATGCCGGAAAGAAACTTCTCAGCGTCTTCCTTATTGGTAAATTTTGATTTTTCGAAGATATATTCTGTATAGACATTCATGTTGGATTTGAACTTGTCATCGATGGTTGAAAAAATTGCTGGTCTATAGGAAGAAGTATCTCCCAGGTAGTAAGCACCAATCATTCGTTCAAACAACCGTTTATCTACACCCATGTCATAATCCTTAAAGTGAGCGTCAAGTCCTTCAATTAATTTGGATTTGGCATCTTCGAATTCGTCCGGTTTGGCTTTTTCCAATCGATTCATCTTCCATGCCAATCGTAAAATATCGGTTCCTAGGAATCCAGCTTCCACAAAATAATCTCTGGCAAATTGCAATTCTGCCAATTCATTATACAACTTTTCATAATCAGTAAACAAGGTGGAATAGCGTTCTCTGTTATTCTCATCCTTAAGTAAATCAGCAAAAAACTGCGCTTCAAAACGTTGTTTGGCATCTATTGCATCCAATTTATCCAACCCTCTATTTTCACCTTTCCACTTTTTCCATGCATTACTTGTACTGGATTGCTTAGACGCATATTTAATGGCCACTTCTCTGTCTTTCCTCATTTCATCATCCAATATTTCAAGCTTCTTTGTTCTCAAATCTATTTTCAATGGATTGGATTGATTTCGTATCATTTTAATGGCCCGGGATGGCAGATATTCTTGAGTTCGTCCGGGAAAACCATAAACCATAGTAAAATCACCTTCATTCACTCCTTTCAGTGAAATGGGCAAGTGATGAGCCGGTTTATAGGGCTTGTTGTTTTCATTGTACTTGGCTGGCTTGTTATTTTCATCAGCGTATATTCTGAATAACGAAAAGTCACCTGTATGTCTTGGCCATATCCAATTGTCCGTATCAAAGCCATATTTACCAATGGATGAAGGAGGTGCTCCCACAAATCGAACATCTTCAAACTTTTCAAAAACAATCATAAAGTATTGATTGCCATTGAAAAATGGCAGCACTTTTGCTGTGTAATGTTCTTCCTTTAACGGCAATTTCAATAGACTATCCGAACGTTCTTTGACAAGTTTTTTTCTATCCTCCGATGGTGTGTCCATGTCGATATCTGCCAAAATAATGCTTGAGACGTCTTGGATTTCTTTAACAAAAGTGACCGACAATCCAGGATTAGGTAATTCCTGATCTTTGGTCATGGCCCAAAAGCCGTCTTTTAAGTAGTCATTTTCAAGGCTGCTATGAGATTGAATTCTACCATATCCACAATGGTGATTGGTGAGCAACAACCCTTCGGAAGAGATCACTTCGGAAGTACATCCTCCACCAAAGATGGCAATGGCATCTTTTAAACTTGTTTGATTGACGCTATAGATCTCCTCCTGTGATAGTTTTAATCCCATGGTTTTCATCTCACCTTCCACAACACTTCCCAAAAACCCAGGAATCCACATGCCTTCCTTGGCACTTAATTGACCCAAAACCAATATGGCCGATATCGTAAAAAATAAATTTTTCATAATTCCGATTTAGATCACGAAGATGAGCAATTCGGGAAGAACGTGCAACAATCGTTTTTTATATTTTTGCGCCGCATGCTCAATGGAACTTCTGTAATAGTCTTATTTCGATTGTACCTCAATTGGTTGTTGTTTTTTGCATTAAACCGATTCGCTTTTTTGATATACAATCATGATTTTTTAGATGGTATAGGATTCTGGGAGATTGGTAAGGCCTTTTTTGCTGCCCTATCCTTGGATACCTCTATGGCTTGTTACTTGCTGGTTATTCCATTCTTGTTGTTAAGTATAGCTTTATTTAAACCATTTAAATGGATTATTCCAGTGATTCAATGGTATCAGATTATTTTGATGATTTTGGTTGCCATCATTTATTCCAGTGAATTGGAATTGTTTCGTGAATGGGGAACAAAGTTGAACTACAAAGCCTTATTACATCTGTCCAATCCCTCTGAAATTTATGGCATAACCTCAAACAAAGTGCTGATATTGGGTTTGTTGAACATTGGCATTCAATCGGCAATAGCTATTTGGTTGACAAAACGAACCATCCATCAAAAATTACTTACCAATACACCCCCCTTATTTTTATCAATGTTGTCGGTGCTTATCCTTCCGGGAATCATTTTCCTGGGAATCAGAGGAGGTATTAACCCCATTCCTATCAATATCAGCGATGCATATTATTCAACTCATAATGTACTCAACCTAGCCAGTGTTAATTCTACATGGCATTTGATGCAAAGTGTGGAAACGAACATTTCAAACCTCGATACCAATCCTTACAATTATTTTCCCCTTGAAGAGGTAGAAAATAATGTCGAGAATTTATTTCTTCCGAATGCACAAGATTCCGTTATTCCAATATTCAAGCAAGAACGTCCAAATATTGTGTTGGTGTTATTGGAAGGATGGTCATCTCATTTGATTCATCCCTTGGGAGGCTCTGATAGCATTACACCCAATTTCAATGCCTTAACTGAAGAAGGATTGTTGTTTACCCATTTTCTAGCAACAGGTGGGAGATCAGATCAGGGCATTACAGGGCTTATGTCTGGCTTTCCTGCTCAACCTACAACTTCAGTGACACACCAACCTTCCAAATATCCAGGATTACCTTCTTTTCCCAAAAAGCTAGAAAAAATAGGGTATTCTTCATTGTTTGTTTTTGGTGGTGAGCTCAATTATGCCAACATTCGAAGCTTTTTAATGCATGTTGGCATTCAACAGATAATAGAAGACGAGGATTTCGATTCTGAAATCCCTCGTGCTAAATTGGGTGTTCATGATGAATTCATGTATCCCCGATTTATGGAAGAAATCAATGAATTAAATCCACCGTTTTTTGCTGTATCATTTAATCTTAGTTCACATGCCCCCTATGATATTCCAATGGACTACAAATTTGACTGGGGAGGCCGGCACAATGGCTACATCAACTCTGTATATTATGCCGACAGCTGTTTGGGACAATTCATGAGAGCTGCACAACATCAACCATGGTACGAGAACACGCTGTTTATTATTACCGCAGATCACAGCCATCCTACGCATAAGGAGGAACCTGTGTATATGTCAGAAAACAGAAAAATCCCACTGCTCATTTACGGTCCGGCATTGATGGATGAAATGAGGGGAAAACGAATGTCCAATATTGCTTCTCAGGTAGATTTCTCCCCTACTATGTTGGCACAATTTGGAATTGAATACGATGAATTTCATTGGGGGAAAAATATGTTATCTACACACCCAAAGCAATTTGCGTTTTTCACCTTTGATGATGGGGCCTCCCTGGAAAAACCAGATGGATTCTATGCATATAGTCACAATCAAAAAAGAGTATTTTTCGAACAATTTGATTCGAGCGCCAATAAAAATCTGCATATTCGGGAATGCAAATCTTGCTTGCAGAAATTGTTTCAAGATTATTTAGATTTATAAGATGCTGGAATTGCTATTGAGATTTATCAAATTTGGATTTGTTGGTGCTTCCGGCCTCATCATTGATTTTGGCATAACCTTCTTTCTGAAGGAAAAAATGAAGGTGCAAAAGTACGTTTCCAATGCTATTGGATTCATTTCAGCTGCCTCTTCGAATTACTTTTTGAACCGAATCTGGACTTGGCAAAGTGAAAACCCGGAAGTTCTCAATGAATACATCTCGTTTGTTATTGTATCAGTAGTTGGCCTGGGAATCAACAGCCTGGTGCTGTGGATTCTGGTGAGTAAATTCAAAAGGCAATTCTACTTTGCCAAATTTTTGGCCATTGTGGTTACAACGCTTTGGAATTTTGCAGGGTATAGTCTAATTACCTTTGCTACCTAGCTGAAGGTCAACCTAATTTATAGATATAAACCTTTTCGTTTTGGTTATAAGGATTCAACCAATGCAATACCTTATCCATAAAACTGGGATCAACCACCGTTTTCAAAGAAGCCTCCGGTAGGTGTTGAAGAATCCTTTGCTGGCGCTGTTCTAGATCTTTTTCTTCTACAATCAATAGATAATTCACATCTTTTTCTTTCCACTTTTTGATCAACTCTGGTAATTCCTCATCACCAATAGACTGGTTGACACAATAAATTGGCAAATTCCAATTGTTGAGATAGTAACGCGGCATCAAATAACAATCGTCTCGATGTGATCGTTCAATGATCATTCCACGAAAATCTTCTTGATCAAATAAATAACTCATGGATTCCACACGACTTCTCTTTGAATAGGTGGTTGTGAATAATAACAGGAGAATTGTATTTAGTACCCAGAAGAAATTCCAACTCCCGTTAATCCAAGATTTTCTCTTTTGCCAAAATTCTGATTGTTGAATGAAGTTAGTCCAGCCAACCGACCCGAGTATGATTAAAAAAGGAATAGCAGGCAGTATGAATCGTTCTTGTTTATTCGGAAAGTAGGAATGAAAAACAATAAAAATAAACGCAGGTAGGAATATCAAAAGATGCTTCTTCCATTCTTTTAGGTAGCCATACACTAAAAATAAACTCACTGGTGGAATCAATACACCACAAATCAACAAAATGAAATTGTACCATGGCTGCGTAAAATATGACTCAGAATGTAAGATGTTATAGGTTATGTATTCCCTATACTCAGCAAACACATACCCCCAGGTAAATAAGTCAGTCAATTGAGATAGAAATATGGCTACAAAAGCCATAATCCCAAACAAAACAGCCCCTTTCCAATGCTTCCAAATTAAAAGTACCAAACCAATTCCTCCTAAAAATAAGACGGACTGAATGCGGATAGCCACAGCAAATCCTCCAATGAATCCGGCCAAAAGGTAATTGCGTAATGCTTTTTGATCTTTGTTTTTCAACAGTAACCAAGTGGCATACATCAAAGGCGGCACACATACCAACTCCACCAGATTGCGAACACTCAAAATGGGAAAAAACCACAGCAGAGCCAACAACAATCCAACGTGAGCAGCTGTTTTTTGATTTGAAATGTGTTTGGTAATCTTAAATCCTATTGATATAATCAGCAACGAAAACGCTGCATGAATCAACCTAACCAAAAACATCTTTGATTGTGGATCAATCCATCCTAACACTTGAGTCAAGCTAAAAAGCAAATAATGTAATCCAGCATAAAAGAAACTATGACCCGTAGGTTTGCCTTCGACACTATTTTGAGGTAACCAATTGTTGTAATCATAGCCATCTACCCAACTTTGTGCTGCCTCAATGATCAGGAAATGATCATCATGCATTCCATAACCCTTGGAAAAAATCACAGCAATCAATCGCACAAATGCTCCCAAAAGCAGTACAAAACGAAGAGGATGGTCCTGATAATATGATTGAAGTTTTGCGAACATAGTTTGACGGCTTGTCAAATTAAAGGTTTTTCTGGCGAATACTTAACACTTGATTATCTTTGGTTCAAACCTAAAAAATGTCCGGTACAGAATCCAGTTCTTTTCACGAAAACTTAGAAAATAAATCCATCAATGAATTGTTGATGGGTATGAATGAGGAAGATCACAAAGTGGCTGGATATGTGAAACAAGCCATACCTCAGATAGAACCCTTAATTGCCGTCATTTATGAAAAAATGAGTAAGGGTGGTCGATTGTTTTACATTGGATCGGGAACTAGTGGAAGGTTGGGAATAGTAGATGCCTCAGAATGTCCTCCCACTTATGGCGTTGAACACGATTTGGTTATTGGACTTATTGCCGGAGGAGACTCAGCAATTCGCAAAGCAGTTGAATTCGCTGAAGATGATGTGGATCAAGGGTGGAAAGATTTACAGGAATATGACATCAATAAGTTGGATGTTGTGGTTGGAATTGCAGCATCAGGCAAAACTCCCTATGTTTTAGGAGCCTTAAAAAAATGTAATGACCAAGGGATAACCACTGGGTGCATTACATGCAATGCTAACACCCAAATTGCTGAGCTTTCGGCTTTCCCTATAGAAGTATTGGTTGGTCCGGAATTCGTTACGGGGAGTACACGAATGAAATCCGGAACTGCTCAAAAACTGGTGCTAAATATGATATCCACTACGGTGATGATTAAGTTGGGAAGAGTGAAAGGAAACAAGATGGTAGACATGCAATTGAGTAACGATAAACTTGTGGATAGAGGAACCAAAATGATTGTTCAGGAATTATCTCTTCCATATGAAAAAGCGAAAGAATTGTTGCTTACATTTGGTAGTGTGCGAAAAGCAATTGACCACTACCAAATGAATAATTAATGCATACCATTGAACCCTTTTTCAACTGGCGACACCACTACATAGCTTCAGAAGATGAGCGTTCTCCTTTTTTTGGTCATATCAACAGTGAAGTAGAATTCACAGATAAAATTTACAATCACCTCATACATCCTCAATGGGATTTTTTCGGCTCTTCCACCCTTTTCATTAAAAATATATACACTAACTACGAGCAAAGATTTGCCGTATTTGAATTCATTGGTGAATGGAATGATTGTTTATACAATGACATCATGTTCTTGAAAAGAAATGTTGTCGACCCCATGGTATACGAAGGCATAAATCACTTTATTCTCATTGGAGAAAATGTGTTAAACTTTCATGCATCAGATGATAGTTATTACGAAGAATGGTTCGATGACATTGAAGAAGGTTGGATTACCATGTTGAATTTCAGGGACCATGTTCGATTTGAAATGCAAAATGCCAACCTAGATTATTACATGATGATGGATGAACGATTTGATGAAATGAAGTGGAGAACCTACAACCCTAACTCCCTGTTTCAATTTCTTGACAGTTTATTCATGAAGAGGTTGCAACCTTCCGGACACTAGGTTCAGGATAAAATAAGATCAACAATGCCGGAAGCAATAACAAATCCGTTATGGCTGCTACAAGCAATATGATACTTACAAAAAATCCAATGTAAAATGTGGATTGGAAATCTGAAAAAATCAAACTTCCAAATCCGGATAATAAAATGATGGTGGTCACAATGATAGCTTTTCCAGTAGAAATCATACTTCTTTTTACCGCATAGATTTTGGTTCTTCCTTTCTGCAATTCAATTTTGAATTTGCTGAGAAAATGAATAGTGTCATCAACCGCAATCCCAAACGCAATGGTAAATACAATGGACATGGTACTATTGATTTCAAATCCTGTCCATCCAATCATGCCAGCCATAAAAAGTATGGGAATTACATTGGGTATCAAAGATATCCAGGTAGCGCTGAAGGATTGGAACAGTATCCACATCAATAGGGCAATACAAACAAATGCAATACTCAAGCCACTCACCATGTCGTTAATGAAGGTGTCATTGTTCTTATCCAGAATCACAGAAGAACCGGTGATTTTAAAATCGACATATTCCAACAAACCTGAATTGGTGACAAACGCCATCAATTGTTTTCTATCCTTTTTGGCTCGGTTGCTTCCAATGTCTTTGGTTTTTCCAGTAATTCTGGCACTCAATACATCTGGAAGCAACACCCCGTCCATAGGCAGTTCTTTTTGGTGTTTTTGAAGATATCGTTTGGTTCTATTGAATTCTTTTTCATTTTTTGGAATCACAAAAGCTATGGAACTACCACCATTTGTTGCCTTGTGAATAGTTTTGTACAGAATGGCTGGAGAAACTACGAACCCTGCTCCTAACGTATCCTTTAAATAATTATCTACAACATCAATCCTGGAAACGATTTCGTAATCAAAAAAGGAAGCTGAAGAATCTTTAAGTGTTAATGAAATTTCTATGGGGCGAATTCCTGAAAATTCTTGTTCCAGAAATTGCATGTCTTGCTTAATGGGCTCGTCATCAGCCAAATCCTCTAACAAGTAATAGTTACTAGTCACTTGGAACACACCAATAATACTAAAGATCAATAAAGTCACAAAGACTACTGCTATTCTCACCCTATGACGCAATGTAAATATGAACAAATTGGTCATCAGTACTTTCCATCTCTTCAGCAGGTCTTCTCTTTTGGCCACATCTGGTGTTTTCACACGAAAAAGCAAGGCTGGCAAGAACAATATGGTGATGAGATATGCCATAAAAACGCCTATTCCTACAAACAATCCAAAATATTTCAATGGAGGAATATTAACAAACAACAGCATAAAGAACCCTATGGCGGTAGTCACCGAAGTAAGCAAAGTAGCAATGCCCACTTCACGAATCATTAAGCGTAGTGAAGCGAGTTTATCATTGCCTTTTCTCAGTTCTTCAATGTATCGCGAAACCATGTGTACTACGTCACTCATTCCAACAATGAACATGATAACGGGTAACAAAGAAGTCATAATGTTCAATGGTTGATCAAATACGTGCATCAATCCAAGAATCCATATGATGGCTAGAATTACCACCGCTAAGGGCACCACAATCCCCCACAATGCTCTATACGTCAACCACAAGAAAATACAAACCAGAACTATGGAAATAAGCAAGAACAAAAATGTCTGCTCCATTATCTTTTCCAGGTATGTTTTTTGAGCCCTGATTTTGGCAAGTAAACGCAATTCTATATTGGAGCTATTCACCAAATCTTCAAGACTTTTTAGCAATTCCTCTGCCTCCTCATTATTCAGTTCGTCCTGATGATCTATGTAAAGACAAACCGTCTTACCTGAGACGCCAAAATAGGTGCCAACCAACAGCGGATCTGCATATACTCTGGCAGAATCTTTGGCATATCTATCTGGATCATTTACATGAATATATGGCACCTGTATCATCCCAAACGCACCTACTACAGGAAATTTTAAGGTTGTTGGAGAAACCACATGGTCAATGAAACGGGTGGTATCTAATGTTTTGGTTAACTGATCAACTTCTTGCAGGAAAGCACTATCGAATATCCCTTTATCCGATTCGGCAACAAGTAACGCAAAATCAGAATCGTTGCCGTATAGGTCTCGATGTTGGAGATAATATTCTAAATCTTCATCATTCTCCGGAAAGAAATTTTCGAAATTATAATCAAATCGCAGACCAGATGCCTGAAATAAAAAGAAAGCTGAGATGCCACCGAGAACAAGAAATAAAATGGTACTGATTCTGCGGTGCATGTGATTGACTGATTAGTTAGTTTTCAGAATTTTCTGTTGGTGCCACTTTGTTAACAAACCTCAAATCAAGCAAGTTAAGTGCATTGCTTTCCAAACCACGTATCTCATTGGAAACAAATCGAATCACTTGATCATAATACAAAGGTACTACGGGAACTTCTTCAATGAGGATATCATTCATCTTTCTGTACAAGTCAATCCGCTTTTCAGCATCCACTTCCTGCATGGATTGCTCATACAACTTATCGTATTCTCTGCTGGTAAAGTGCGTATAATTCGGTCCTTCCGGTGAAAAATTGTCACTATAGAACAAGGAAAGATAATTTTCGGCGTCTGGGTAATCCGCCACCCAGGATTTTCTGAAAAACGCCACTCTGGATAGTGCTACCATCTCTCGGTTGGTGGCGGCCGGATTCACTTCAAGTTTAATTTTTATTCCCAATTCACTCAATTGAGAAGCAATGTATTCGCACAGGGTTATGTATTGTGATGTAGTGCTCAGTACAATTTCGGGTAGGTTTTCACCATTAGGATAACCTGCCATGGCAAGTAATTTTGCCGCCGAATCAGGATTGTAGTTATACTTGATTTCATCGTCGAATGAAGGAAGTCCAAACGGAATAAATCCATTCAGAGCTGGTGTACCAATATTGTTTCTCAAATATTTGATCATGCTCTTTCGATCAAATCCTAAATGAATAGCCGCTCTAACTCTTTTGTCCATCAGCACCTCCGTATTCTCGGGTCGGGTTTTAGGATCTACAAGAAACCCAAGGTATTCGGTATTCAAATAAGGCTGGGAGGTCATTACAAATTGCCCCTTATATTTTTCTTTTAAGTTTCCCTGACCATCAAGAAATTCAAAATAACTGCCCATGGTACCGGACAAATAATCCAAATTTCCTTTAACAAACTCAAGATATTCGGCATCTTCGTCTCTGATAAATGAAATGTTGATGGCATCCAGATAAGGTAATTTATTTCCTTGCAAATCCTTATCCCAATAACGTTGGTTTTTCAGTAAAACCAACTTCTCTCCTTCTTGCCAATATTTAAAGACGAATGGTCCTGTTCCAACTGGTTCACTTCTGAAATCTCTACCAAGCAATTCTACAATTTCAAATGGCACTACTGAACAATATTTCATGGTCAACAAACCGAGAAACGGAGGGAACGATTCTTTAAGGTAAATTTTCAATGTGTCATCTGATACTGCTTCAAATCCCAAATGATCATCTCTTTTATCTACATGTTGGAATATCCAGGCACCTGGAGAAGCCAATTTCGGATCTGAAATCCGTAAAAAACTATTCACAAAATCAGATGCAACAACTTGTCTCCCTGTGCCATTTTCAAATCCCTGATGATCATGAAAATACACATCAGATCGCAAGACAAAAGTATACTCCTTTCCATCGTCAGATATATTCCAGAAAGTAGCAATAGCGGGTTTAACATTCAAATCTTTGTCCATACACACCAATCCATCAAAAATCTGATGAATGGCTGAAATATTTTCAATGTTTCTGGCAAAAGCGGGATCCAAGGAAGAAATGCCGGAAGACTCATTATAGCGAAATATAGCCGCTTGGTCAGTAGAAGATGTTTCACGACCGCCACATCCCATCACAACAGCAATGGCAAGTATATTTAATCCAAATAAATATTTCATCTCAGGTGACCAAATTGAAACGATGGCTATTATACGAACAATGTTGCACAAATGTAAATGAATCTTACCAATATGTTTAAGAATATCAACAGGTCTTTGTATTCTCATTTTTCTGGCTGTCGTAAGTACAATTCTTACTAACTTTGCCGGCCATGACTCCTGGAAAAACAGTCGCTTTTTATACTTTGGGATGCAAGCTCAACTTTGCTGAGTCATCAACAATTGCTCGATCATTTGAAGATCAGGGGTATGCCAGAATCCATCACAAGGAAAATCCAGATGTCCTGGTAATTAATACTTGTACTGTTACGGATAATGCTGATAAGAAATGTAGGCATATCATCCGTCAAGCGAAAAGAAACAATCCCAATACATTTGTGGCCATCATTGGTTGTTATGCCCAGTTGAAACCACAGGAGATTGCTGACATTGAAGGCGTTAATTTGGTGCTTGGTGCCAATGAAAAATTCGATTTGCCAAACTACATTATGGATGTTGAACGCATCAATGAATCTAAAATTCACGCGTCTGATATCAAATCTGTAAGAACCTTTGAACCGTCTTATTCTTCCGGAGATCGTATACGTACCTTTTTAAAGGTGCAGGACGGTTGTGATTATTTCTGTTCGTTTTGTACCATTCCTCATGCCAGAGGCAGAAGTCGAAGTGCACCCATTGACCAAACGCTGAAATCAGCAAAAGAAGCGATTCAAAAAGGGTGCAAAGAAATTGTATTGACTGGCGTAAACATTGGAGATTTTGGACGATTTAATGGAGAAAATTTTTTACAACTCATTCAGGAACTAGACGTATTGGATGGAGTTGAGCGATTTCGTATTTCGTCCATTGAACCCAATTTATTGTCCAAGGACATTATTGAATTTGTAGCCTCTTCAAGAAAATTCATGCCTCATTTCCATATTCCATTGCAATCTGGATCAGATGCCATTTTAAAATCCATGAGAAGAAGGTATGATACAGCATTGTACAAAGAAAGGATTTCCTTGATTCGTCAATTGATTCCACATGCATCCATTGGAGTTGATGTGATAGTTGGATCACCGGGAGAAACAAAAGAACACTTTGAAGAAACCGTTTCCTTTTTGAACCAACTGGACATCTCATATCTCCATGTTTTCACGTATTCAGAAAGGGCAAATACCACCGCATTGCGCAATCCAGAGGTGGTAGATATGGAAGAACGACGAGAAAGAAGCAAACAACTCCGAATATTGTCGCTTAAAAAGCAACGTTCATTTTATGAGCAACATGTTCATTCTAACGCCTCGGTGTTGTTTGAAGGCAAACAAGAAGGGAATGAAATGTTCGGATATACAGAAAATTACATTAAAGTTTCTGCCCCGTTTCAAAATGAATGGATCAATACCATTCAACAATTAGAACTTACAAAAATTAATTCCGAAGGTTTGATGGAAACAAATGCCGGTCTGCCTGTTTACGCTTAATTATAGCTTATGTATCCATACTTACACGATTTCTTCAACGACATTTTCGGAACCAATTGGCAGCTGCCCTTTCCCATGTTTGGATTCTGGGTGGCTATGGCTTTTTTGGGAGCCAATTACATCTTCACCATAGAGCTCAAACGAAAAGAAGCTCTCGGCTTGATGCCTTCTATGCTTGTCACCAAAATCATCGGTGAAAAGTTAAAACCAATGGATTTGGTTTCCAACGGTATCATGGGATTTCTTTTGGGTTTTAAGGGTATTCATGCATTTTTCAATTACGAAGATTTAGTTGCCAACCCGCAAGAGTTTCTGTTTTCTTCCGGAGGAAGTACGATTGGCGGACTTGTTATTGCTGCCATTGCCGTATATCTGAGATATCGAGAGGGTAAAAAACAGGAATTGCCACAACCTAAAAAAGTGGAAGAAACCATGCACCCTTATCAATATGTTGGGAATATGACCCTTATAGCTGCAATTGCTGGTATCTTGGGTGCAAAGCTATTTCACAACCTTGAAAATCCACATGAATTGATGGCGGATCCCATTGGTGCACTGTTGTCGTTTAGCGGATTGAGCATTTTTGGTGGATTGATCGTGGGTGGTATAAGTGTGGTTGTATATGCCAGAAAAAAGAAACTTTCCATGGTGCATATCATTGACGCCTGTGCTCCTGGTTTATTACTGGCTTATGGCGTCGGTAGAATAGGTTGTCAAGTTTCTGGTGATGGTGATTGGGGAATTCCCAATGATGCGCCAATGCCGGATTGGTTGAGCTTTCTACCGGAGTGGATGTGGGCATACGACTATCCAAACAACATCAACGGGGTTGATTTGAAAACCGACTTCATGCGAATGGGGTATGAAAGTATTACAGGTAAGGCATGGCCTACTCCATTTTATGAAACGGTAATGGCTTTGGTTTTGTTCGGAATATTATGGTACCTAAGAAAGAAAATTACCGTTCCCGGAAGATTGTTTTCTGTGTACCTGGTGATGATTGGTATCGAACGATTTTTCATTGAAAAAATTCGAATTAATCCTGATTATCACTTCTTTGGCATTTCTGCCACGCAAGCTGAAATCATATCAGTAGTCTTGGTATTGGCGGGAATTGCGGGATGGTTTTATTCCGCCAGAAACGCAGGTATGTCAAGACATTCTGAGCTTTCCAATGGTTGACTGAAATGATAAGTTATCGACAATTTTGAACTTTTGTTGATAACTTAGATTGATCTGCAAATCATAATTCCTGACATTTGTTCTATGTATTCAGTCGAGGAAAAAATGTCTTTTGATTCTACCGTTCTTATAGAGAAAATCAGAGCGCATTATTACCATTTGAACCGACAAACACTCCGCATTGATGATGCCCGATATTATCTTGAAAAAGCACAAGAATTGGGTCTTCTTAATCGTGAAGATTGGGTGGAAGAATTATTCAATAGAATCGCCAATAAAATAGCTTAGTTCTATTTTGGCAATGTTCACCAAGTCGTTTCCAACTTATGGAATCAGAATCCTATTTAAGTCAGCTAGTCCCTGTAGTTAAGCAAGTCGGCGAATTCATCCAAAGCGCAAAAATATCTGCGTCAGATATTCAGGAAAAAGACATGAACAGCTTGGTTACTTTTGTTGACAAAGAGGCTGAACTAAAGCTGGTAAAGGCGCTGTCATCAATAATACCTGAGGCAGGATTCATTACGGAAGAAGAGACCATTGCCACAGAAAAGAAAGATTGGATGTGGATTATTGATCCTTTGGACGGAACCACCAATTTTATTCATGGCGTACCTTGTTATAGCATAAGTATTGCACTCCATCATAAATCCAGACCTGTTCTTGGTGTAGTTTATGAATTAAATCATCAGGAAATGTTTACTGCCATTGTTGGGCAAGGTTCGTTTAGAAATGGTGAGAAAATTAGCGTTAGTGAACATACACATCTCAACGAAGCACTTATAGCTACCGGATTTCCTTATACCCGATTTGACTTTATGGAATGGTATGTCAATATCTTCAAAAAATTAATTGTCGAAACACGTGGAATAAGGCGTTTTGGTTCAGCGGCTGTTGATTTGTGTTATGTGGCCTGTGGAAGATTTGATTGTTTTTTTGAAAAAGGACTCAATGTTTGGGATGTTGCAGCAGGTGCAATCATACTGTCTGAAGCCGGAGGTGTGGTTTCTGATTTCAGTGGAAATGATAATTTTCTCTTTGGTGGAGAAATGTTGGGGGCCAACAAATCCATACATCAAAAATCACTTGATTTAATATCCAAGGCTTAATAATCTGTATATCAGGTATTTAAACTGATTTGGCGATTTCAATATTTTAGTATCTTAGAGCTCCAATAAAAACTTTCAGAAGGTGAATAAAGATCTTGAAATCGCACAGGCGGCCACCCCGGTCCATATTAAAGAAATAGGAGATAAACTTGGTATATCTGAGGATTCATTGGAAATGTATGGTAAATACAAAGCCAAAATTCCAATTTCCTTAATCGATGATGAAAAAATCAAAAGCAGTAAGCTGATTCTGGTAACAGCCCTCACACCTACTCCAGCCGGTGAAGGAAAGACTACTGTTTCCATCGGGCTTTCAGAAGGATTGAATAAAATTGGGAAACAATCAACCGTTGTCTTAAGAGAACCATCATTGGGACCAGTATTTGGTATTAAAGGTGGTGCTGCCGGAGGAGGACATTCACAAGTCATTCCAATGGAAGACATTAATCTACATTTCACGGGTGACTTTTCTGCCATTGAAAAAGCCAACAACTTACTTTCTGCGCTAATTGACAATAATATTCAAAGCAAAACGCGCAGCCTGGGAATCGATCCTCGAACTGTATTATGGAAACGGGTCATGGATATGAATGATCGATCCTTACGTGATATCACTATAGGTTTAGGTGGCACTGCCAACGGTATTCCCAGACAAGATGGATTTAATATTACTGCAGCTTCTGAAATTATGGCAATTCTTTGTTTGAGTAATGGAATTGAAGACTTAAAGAAAAAGATTGGGAACATTTTAGTTGGATTTAAATTCGATAAGTCTCCTGTTTATGCCAGAGATTTGAACGCTGAAGGGCCTATGGCTATTTTGCTAAAAGATGCCATTAATCCAAATTTAGTTCAGACACTTGAAGGCAACCCGGCCATCATTCATGGTGGACCATTTGCCAATATTGCACAAGGAACCAACTCTATTTTAGCTACTAAACTTGGAATGTCCCTTTCTGACTACGTTGTCACGGAAGCAGGTTTCGGTTCAGATTTAGGAGCAGAAAAATTCTTAAATATCAAATGTGGTTACAGTGGATTAACACCAAGAGCTCTAGTTATTGTAGCTACAATTCGTGCGTTAAGACACCATGGCGGCGCAACTCCGGACGAACTGAATACACCTGATGTAAGTAAGGTAGAAAAAGGATTTGTCAACCTTAAAAAACATATTGAAAATGCATCTCTCTATAACCTGACTCCGGTTGTTGCAGTCAATCATTTCGTAACTGATAGTGATGATGAAGTTAATAAGGTGGTTGAAATGTGCGCAGCAATGGGTGTCAAAGCCGTTCCTTCCAAAGGATGGGAACATGGCGGAGAAGGAACCAAAGACTTAGCACAAAATGTGGTTGATGTGATAGAGTCAGGAGTTAATGATCAATTTGAAAGATTATACGATTGGAACCTTTCTGTAGAAGAAAAAGTCGAAAAAATTGCGAAATCCGTTTACGGAGCTGACAGGGTCGAATTCATTGGCAAGTCGCTGGTAGATCTGAAGAGGATCAAACGCCTGGAATTGGATAAACTACCAGTCTGTGTAGCAAAAACGCAAAAGTCTTTTTCAGACAATGAAGCACTCTACGGTCGACCAGAAAACTTTACGCTAACCGTAAGGGAAATAGAAATTGCTGCAGGTGCAGGATTCTTAATCCCAATTACAGGAAAGATGATGAGAATGCCAGGACTTCCAGCTGTTCCAGCTGCTGAAGGCATGTCACTGGACAACAACGGAGTTATTTCAGGTCTGTCTTAAGATTATAATATGCTGCGCATGTGAATGCGAATATTTTGTGGAGCCGTTTCATCGCCACCGAAATAAGGCCAAAGCAAGTAATAGATTCCCTGCGTACAAATATTTGCTCTGTTTTCACTGATCTTGATAATATCTTCAATTTCAAGCTCATAGTGGTCTTGAAATAAATAAATATGGCATTTGTAAGGAGTGTTTAATTCGAGTGCTGACATAAATTGACTTGTCCTTACACCATTGTCATAGCAATAAGTCAATAGTTCAAGTCGATCATTATACCATCTCCAACCAAATCTTGCGCTGTTCTCTTGGTGATGACTGTTGCAATCTGCAAATCCAAACAATTTGTTGATGTCTCGCTGATTACTGGGAATTTTATTTTCATATCTACAGGTATTGTCAAAAATGACTTCATACGATAAATGAGGTTGATACAACCACTTCAATTGAGATTTTGAAGCATGAGAGCCCTCCTTGATCTCATAAATCGTGTACGGCATGTTGTCCTCGTATTTTTCACATGCGGTCACAAAAACCAACATCAATAGAATGACCAATACCCTAGGACTCATCTGATTTAGATTTTTTTACGAAATAGGTCAACCCTATTCCAATAGCTGGAAATTCCGCTCGAATTCCCATCAATGCGCTTATTTGCAATTGATTTAAAACACGTATCCCAAAGGCTGCGTCCGGAACAATAAAAACGAATTGGTTGTCCTTGACTCCTGCACGAAATAATATAGATGCCTTTATACGGGCATCTTTGAGGTAAATCCAATTGGCATAAGCCCCAAACAATGTTGAAGTTGGATTAAATTCTGAACCAGTTCGAAACAAACCGCCTTCATAGTAGACACCTGTATTTACAACGTCCGAAATGACTACTCCTCCATAAACTCCGGTAAAGTCTCCAATGACTGTATATTCTGATATCACACCAATGGTTGGATTAAGTTGCGCTTTCAAGCGAAAATCCAAAGTGAAGAATGTTATCAAAAAAATAAAACCTACTAATCTTGACATCTTCCGAAAAGATGGTCGGCGGTTTTACTAAGATAATTCAAAATTTGTGCATTTAAAACCATTCGAATTCAAAAGCAACTATTCGCCAATGTGAATAAAACAATTTTGATAACTGCTTGAGAATCCTTAATTTAAGAGAAATCAAATCTGCACAACAATGGTAATGAGTTTTCAGGGACAACGTGAAAAAACAGTCAAAACTCCAGAATCACAACCCATGAGGGTAAGTGACTATATGGCTACGAAATTGATAACATTTCATGCGGAACAACCCATAACGGATGTTATTGATAGTCTATTGACCAATCGCATATCGGGTGCCCCGGTGGTTAATGATGATGGAGAATTGGTTGGTGTTATATCAGAAGGAGATTGTTTGAAGGAAATTGTCACGAGCAAATACCATAACCTTCCTTTTACATCTGGTAAAATAGAAGACTATATGACGTTAAATCCTATTACCATTGATCCTGCCATGAACATATTTGAAGCAGCCAGAAACTTTTTAGACTCAAGAGTTAGAAGATTTCCTGTGGTAGAAGGGAAAAAATTAATTGGTCAAATCAGTCAAAAAGATATCATGAGAGCGGTACGGAACCTGAAAAGCAATACGTGGTAATCAATCAATGTATTAATAAACGCTTCTCGTATAATGGTCAATCACGCAATCCGTGAAAATGATGTCGTTCAATTCCAGAATGGATGCCAGCGCAATTTGCGAATAGTTCTGTGAAGCATTTCTGAATCCCCTGCTTTCTGTTTTCCACAACTGATAAATCAAGTCCATTCCTCCTTCTTTTGGATCCAGCACATTTAATGCACTTTTAACATTACCTGCACCTGCATGGTATACATGCAATACTAACAATCTAAACCATAAATCATCCTGATGAAATGCAATTTGTCTTTCATCCAGCATGGCAACGGCATAAGGAATACAAATTGAATCCAATAACCGGCTTGCCGCCATGGCTGATTTATCAAAATTTATTCGTTCGTCTACAGTACCGTTAACTTCAAGTCCAAAATTTCTGGCAACTTTTTCCATCAATTGAAAATGTCCAAGCGCTCCATCTGGTGACCTCCTCAATGCCACAGGACTCTCAATCAATAAGATACTTTGAGCATACCATGGATCAACCCCTTCATTCTGAAAAATCCGAATGGCCCGATCAATATTAGGCATCACATGTCGAAACTGATAGAATTCCTTTTTCCCGGTTGTTGCAAAAATTCTATCCTCTTCTGAAAGGCAATAACGTTCTCGTAAAATTAGCCTGTAATCGTCCTTTTCATCATCAGTCAATTTTGACCAAATGCCCGCGTCCAACACATCAAGAATTCTCCTTGAAGCTGCGTGATTTAGAATGATTGTGTCCTTACCCGTTTTCATGACATGTCTCCAAAATCGGATATTGGCAACTGTATCACAACGTCTATGAAAAACTTCTTGATCATAAACATAACTCTGCCAGGTGAAGCCATTTGAATTGACCACACTTATGATATCATTCCCATTAATCGCGTGAATATGTTTGGATTGCGAATCTGGTTTTTCAACCCCTATACTCCACTGTGCGCAGAACAGCGTAAATAAGATTATTATGGGTAAGGAGTATTTCATTCGCTACTAAAATAGATGATTTTTTATATTATCATAATGATTTTCAATTTCTTTATGAGCCTTTGGGTATTCATAAAACGTATTGAATGCATCATTATTGACCCAAATCCATTAAGAATATAGGTTATATTTTCCATCTCTTGTAAAGCCAAATAGCTGAATCCCTAGGTCTTTGGCCAATTTGACAGATAACGATGATGGAGCACCAACAGCTACCATTGCCGGAATTCCAGCCATCCCGCATTTTTGCACCAATTCAAATCCAGCCCTTCCAGACACGAACAGAATATGATTGGAAATGGATAAATCATCTGCCAATGCCGCACCTATAACTTTATCAACAGCATTGTGCCTTCCGATGTCTTCTCGGGTCAACAAGACATCACCCGAATCCGTCAAAAGTCCCGCAGCGTGAATTCCTCCTGTATGCTGATAAATCGTTTGTAGTTTAAGAACCCTATCCGGAATTTCAGAAATCAATTGGTTATCGATATTGATTGATCCCTTTGGCAGAGCTTTGCATGTTAGTTGAACTGCTTCAATCGAAGTTTTCCCACATACACCACAGCTTGACGTCATGTAAAAGTTTCGATCCAGCTTTTCCAATTCCGGAACAAAATCCTCGTGCAATTCCACAATGACAACATTATCCTTTTCATCATCACTTTTGATTTGTTCACAGTAACGAATGTGTTTTACCTTGTTATGAGAGGGAATAATGCCTTCGGTAAACAAAAAACCGAAAGCCAATTCAAAATCATTGCCAGGTGTTCTCATGGTTACTGAAATTCTCTTTTCAATTGGATTCCCGTTTTCAAAATATTTCAATCTTATCTCCAAAGGTTCCTCAACCACCACTATATCATCTTCTTCAGACAAGGTGTCATTATTGAACTTTTTGATGGCGACGTTTTCAACAGGTGCTTTGTACATGTCTTTATGGTTGATATTGATCAAATGTAATTATATTCTATTTTAGCCTAGTTTTGATTTTGACCAATGGTGAGGAATCAAAAAATCATAACTTTAAATTTTTAATACCGTGTTTTATGTCTGACAATCTCAGTCACCTGGCAGGAAGAAAAGGAGTTGATAAATCATTGTTTAATGACTTGGTTGAAGCTGCCAAAAAAAATGGCACTCCCGAGCATGAGGTCAAAAAAAAGTTGGCAAAGGAATACCTTTTTGGCAATGCCAATGTTCATGGAACCACCTCTTTTTATGATTTCCTGAAACCTGAAAATGAAGGAATTGAAGCGTATGTGTGCAGTGGAAGTGCTTGTTTGCTTGCCGGAACCCAGGACGATGTTAAAAAAACACTTGAAGATAAGCTTGGAAAGGAAAAAGTTGGCCACATGTGTTGCCTTGGAAGATGTCATGAGAATTCTGCATTTCATTATAAAGGAGCTAATTATTCGGCTAAATCTGCAAACGATATTGCCAGCATAATTGATGATGGAAAAGGAAACAACACAGACCAATACCATGTAAGTAGCAATGTCAATGAACCAATATTAACAGCTGATCCCCAGTCTGTTGAAGAATTTTACCAATTGTTTTTTGATGTGCTAAATCGCAGTCGGGAAGACGTTTTGGAAGAAATTAAGATTGCCAATATTCGTGGACGTGGAGGCGCAGGATTTCCAATGGGATTTAAGTTGGAGACCTGTATGAAAATTGAAAGCAACGAGAAATATGTGGTGTGTAATGCAGACGAAGGTGATCCTGGTGCTTACTCGGACAGATACATTTTAGAGAAGCAACCTCATTTGCTGTTATTTGGAATGATGGTGGCAGGATATGTGATTGGAGCCAACTATGGCATTTTATATATCCGTGGAGAATATCCTGAGTCCATTAAAATCATGCAAGAAGCACTTGCCGATTTAAGAGCGAGAAAAATTTTGGGAGATAACATCAATGGAAGTGATTTTTCATTTGATTTTAGAATTGTGGAAGGTGCTGGTGCTTACATCTGTGGAGAAGAAACAGCATTACTTTCCTCCATTGAAGGACAACGCCCTGAAGTACGAGTGAGGCCTCCATACCCAGCCCAAGAAGGATTATTTAATAAACCTACAGTAGTCAATAATGTAGAGACCTCGGCCTCCGTCCCTTTTGTAATGAAATATGGCGGCGCAGCATACAAAAAGTACGGAACTGAAAGATCAACAGGAACAAAATTGGTTTGTTTGGATAGCTATTTCAATCGTCCAGGTATGTATGAAGTAGAGATGGGCACTCCCCTTTCTGAGGTAATCAATGATTTAGGTCAGGGATTCAAATCGCCGGTTAAAGCACTGCATATTGGAGGTCCTTTAGGTGGAATTGTTCCTGTTTCTAAAATCGATGAATTAACACTGGATTTTGAATCCTTTGCTAATGGAGGATTTTTATTGGGACATGCGAGTATCATATGCGTTCCTCAGGATTACCCGATGATTAAGTACCTGGAACATTTGTTTGAATTTACGGCAGATGAATCATGTGGAAAATGTTTCCCATGCAGCATAGGTTCAGTAAGAGGAAAAGAAATGATATCCAATGCCATTGATGGAAAATCAGGTATGGACAGAAAATTAATGGATGATTTGCTCGAAACATTGGAGATTGGATCATTATGCGCCTTGGGTGGCGGCCTGCCATTGGGCATTAAAAATGCACTTCAATATTTTGATGACGAATTAAAAGAATATTTTAAGAATTAAATCTGTTTCGACGATGAGTCAAATAGCTTATATAAACGATCAACCTTTTGAAATTCAAAAAGGTGAAACCATTTTGTCTTTTATTAGAAGACAAGGTATGGATGTACCCACATTGTGTGATGCACCCAACCTGAAACCGTTTGGCTCATGCAGAGTATGCAGCGTTGATGTAGCCCTTGAAGCCAATGGAAATGCCAAAACACTGGCCTCTTGCCATACTCCGGTTATGGCAGACTCGTATATCTATACCGATTCTGAAAGAATCACTCGATTGAGAAAAAACATTGTAGAACTTGTCCTAACGGATTATCCGTTAGATAGATTGTACGAAAACAAAAGTGGCAACAATGAATTGCAAAACGTTGCCAATGCCATTGGAATCAAACCTGAAGACATACGATACGAACAAGGGAAAAATCACCTGGACAGACAACCGGACGCTTCTCATCCCTATATGAGAGCGGATCTAGCCACATGTATCAATTGTTATCGTTGCGTGAGGGCATGTGATGAGGTACAAGGAGAAATGGTGTTGAGCATGGAAGGTAGAGGTTTTGATAATTCCATCATTATGGGAATGAATGAAACCTTTGACGCTAGTGATTGTGTTTCTTGTGGTGCTTGTTCTCAATCTTGCCCAACCGGAGCAATATCAGATGTTTTTCAATCCAAAATGACGGTGGCAGATGAGACCACACGTACGGTATGCACGTATTGCGGTGTAGGTTGTAATTTGGATGTTTCTACTGTGAATGGAGAAATCAAATCCATTCTTGCACCTTATGATGCTGAAGTGAATCAAGGGCATACCTGCTTAAAAGGACGATACGCTTTTAAATTCTATGATCATCCTGAGCGATTGAATACGCCATTGATAAAAAGAAACGGTCAATTTGAAGAAGCTACCTGGGATGAAGCCTATGACTTTATTGAAAATAAGTTAAGAAGCATAAAGGATGAACACGGTGCAGATGCTATTGCCGGAATTTCTTGTGCTCGCGCTACCAATGAAGAAAACTACCTGATGCAAAAGTTCATCCGAACCATGATGGGTACCAACAACATTGATGGATGCGCAAGAGTTTGCCACTCTCCTACTGCTCTGGGCATGCAAAGAACATTCGGAACAGGTGCGGCTACCAATTCCATTATTGACTTACAAGATGCTACTTGTATTTTGGTGATTGGTGCGAACCCAACGGACGCACACCCCGTGACTGGTGCTAAAATCAAACAGAGAGCCATGAAAGGTGTCCCTATGATTGTGGTGGATCCCCGAAAAATTGAACTGACCAAATATGCCAAATATCACCTTCAGCTTAGACCAGGAACCAATGTGGCATTATTGAATATGATGATGCATTACATTGTCAAAAACGATTTGGTTGATACCAATTTCATTTCCAATCGAACAGAGGGATTTGAAGATTTCAAGAATGAATTGATGAATGTTGACATAGATGAAATGGAAAGGTTGACCGGAGTTGATAGAAACCTGGTTGAAGCAGCTGCCGTTGAATATGCAACTGCCAAGAATTCCATGTCATTTCATGGATTGGGTGTAACAGAACATTCGCAAGGAACTTTCACCGTTATGCTCATTGCCGATCTTGCGATGATTACGGGTAACATTGGCCGAAGAGGTGTCGGTGTTAATCCCCTGAGAGGTCAAAACAATGTACAGGGAATGGCGGACATGGGTGTTCAACCACATCAGGGTGCTGGTTACTTGCCAGTTGATAGAGATGATATTCACCAATTATATGAAGATTTTTATGGTGTTAGCATGCCAAAACACATTGGTTTTAAGATACCCGAAATGTTTAACGCCTCTATTGACAATAAACTTAAAGCCCTATGGATCATTGGTGAAGATGTAGTTCAAACAGATCCAAATACAAACCATGTGAAAGCAGCATTGGATAATCTCGATCTTTTTATTGTCAATGAATTGTTTATGACCGAAACGGCCAAGATGGCCACGGTAGTTTTACCTGCTGCATCATTCCTGGAAAAAAGCGGGACTTTCACCAATGGAGAAAGAAGAGTTCAACGTGTCAACAAAGTAGTTGAACCCGTTAAGGGAACCAAGTCCGACGGGCAAATCATTGTTGATATGATGAACCGTTTTGGAGGAAGCTATGAGGATTATCACCCGAGTTGGGTATTGGACGAAGTCTCTCAAATTGTTCCCTTTTTCAAAGGAATTCGATGGGAAAACCTTGGAGAAAATGGGAAGCAATGGCCTGTAGGTGAAGATGAAAAGAGTACTGAGATCATTCATGAAAAAGAATTTAAAATTGGAAAAGGTCGAATTCAGTTTAAACCTTTTGTAGAATCACCGGAAATTGAAGAGCACGGCAAAAAATTCCCTTATATCCTAACCACCAATAGAGAACTTGAACATTACAATTGTGGTGCCATGACGCGTCGTACAGGTAATGTGGACATTCTTGGAGAAGACACGCTCATGATTCATCCAGATGATGCCGCCAGTAAAGGAATTGCTGATGGTGATTTGGTATGTGTAAGTTCTGCAAGAGGTAAAGTAGATGTTCGGGCAAAAATTACAAAAGAAGTAAACCCAGGTGTTTTAAGTTCTACCTTCCATTTTCCTGAAGTAATGTTGAACATATTAACTTCAAATGTGGCAGATACGGAAGCACTTTGTCCAGAATACAAAGTTGTGTCCGTAGATATTCGTAAAGCAAGAAAAACCGAAACCAGGAAAGTCGGAGAATTTGTAAGTGAACATTGAAAACAAGTATCCCTTTAGCAGAGCGCTTACGACCCACTTCGTTTGATGAATACGTTGGCCAGGAACATTTGGTCGGTGAAAAAGGAGTTCTTAGGAAAGCCGTTGATAAAGGAATTATACCTTCCATGATTTTTTGGGGTCCGCCTGGAACGGGTAAAACAACACTGGCGAACCTTATTGCCCATCAAGTCAAACGCCCCTTTTTCACCTTAAGTGCCATCAATTCAGGTGTGAAAGATGTGCGTGAAGTAATTGAAAAAGCTAAAAAGCAGCAATTTTTCGGCACTAATAATCCCATTTTATTCATTGATGAAATTCATCGCTTTAGTAAATCTCAGCAAGATTCCTTACTAGGTGCAGTTGAAAAAGGCGTTGTAACGTTAATAGGTGCTACTACAGAAAATCCCTCCTTCGAAGTGATTTCGGCTTTGCTTTCCCGGTGTCAGGTATATACGCTCAATGATTTGTCTAAAGACGAATTGCTCACCATTGTCCAACGGGCGTTGGAATCAGACACCGAAATCAGTGCGAAAAAATTACAATTCAAAGAACAAAACGCATTACTTCGATTATCAGGCGGTGATGCCAGAAAGTTGTTGAATTTGATTGAAATGATTGCCAATAACGCGGAAGATGGATTGGAAATTACAGATGAATGGGTTGAAAACATCGCACAAAAACGATTTGCCAGGTATGACAAAACGGGTGAACAGCATTACGATATCATCTCGGCATTCATTAAATCCATCAGAGGAAGTGATCCCAATGCCGCTGTTTATTGGCTAGCAAGAATGGTGGAAGGAGGAGAAGATCCTAAGTTCATTGCCAGGAGATTACTCATTTTAGCATCTGAAGATGTTGGAAACGCCAACCCTACGGCAATGGTTATTGCCAACAACTGCTTTCAGGCAGTCAATGTCATTGGTTGGCCTGAAAGTCGAATCATCCTTTCTCAAACAACCATTTATCTTGCAACTTCGGCAAAAAGTAATTCAGCCTATCGGGCTATATCCGAAGCTCAGGCTGAAGTAAAAAAATCAGGCGATCTGCCTGTCCCGTTGGCCATCCGAAATGCTCCTACCACTTTGATGAAAGAATTAGGATACGGAGATCAATATAAATATGCACATCAGTTTGAAGATAATTTTGCCGACATGGAATTTATGCCCGATGAAATTTCTGGTAAAACCTTCTATTCACCTGGAAACAATGCAAGAGAAAATCAATCTTTAGAATTTCTCAAGAAACGATGGAAATCAAAATATGACTATTAATTTTGAAATATGTTAACAACTTCAACACCTGAAATAGCAGGCAAAAAAATTGGCGAATCCATTGGGATTGCCCGTGGAAGTACAGTTCGAGCCAGAAACTTAGGACGAGATTTGTTTGCCAGCTTAAAAAATATCATTGGAGGAGAGATTTCCGAATACACTCAGTTGCTTGCAGATGCACGAGAACAAGCACTTCAAAGAATGATTGAAGATGCAAGACGCATGGGCGCCGATGCCATTGTCAACGTTCGTTTTAATACATCCGCAGTAATGCAGGGTATGGCTGAAATATTAGCCTACGGAACAGCCGTCAAATTTGAATCTTAGTTGGGAAATATCTCCGACAACATAAACGATGTTGTACAATCGTTAAACAACAAAGGTGTAATTCTGACACCTACGGATACTGTATGGGGTCTTTCCGCAGATGCTCGATCCAAAGAAGCTTATGACAAATTGGTAAAGCTTAAAGGAAGAAGCGCTGAAAAAGGGATCATCGTATTGGTTCATACGGAGGTTTGGTTAGAGCGCTGTGTGCAAAACGTGCCTGATATTGCTTGGGATTTGTTAGAAATACAAACAAAACCCACCACCATTGTGTTTCAAAATGCAACATCCATCATATCTCATGTAACACCTCCTGATAACAGCATTGGCATGCGAATGATACATGATGGCCCCATGTATGAACTATTAAGAAAATTTAATGCTCCCCTCCTTTCATCTTCGGCAAATTTCAGTGGGCAATCCACTCCTGCACGATTGGAAGAAATTGACGAGGATCTTATTCGTCAAGTGGATTTCGTTTTCCAGCCAAATGGTTATGTTGAAAGGGATGCCCAACCTTCATCAGTTATCAAACTCAATGATGACGGTGGGATTAAGATTCTCAGGTCTTAGCTTCAAACCCGAGCATTATGGTATTCACATAAGGCTTCAATTGGTTTTTTAAGAAAACGAGTAACGTGAAATCCGTAGTTGGAAGCACAATCTTCAATGTCTTGAGCAAACACCGTTCCTATAGACCCAACAATCCCGAGGGAAGTAGATCTATCAGCAAAATGCGATACATAGATCTTGAAAAATTCATCAATGGAACTTCTAACACATTTATATACCCAATCATCATGCATGTTTTCTTTTAGAAAGGGAACTATTGAGGCCAAAAACTCATTTGGTCGATCTCCTCGATACAGTCTATCCAATATTTCATTTAAGGTAAGTTTAATGTAATCTTTAAAGAGGGCGTTCAGTTCAGTTGGTAATTGTTTGTTGAGGTATAATTTCATGAATCGTTGTCCCATATTGGAACCTCCCCCCTCATCTCCGAGAATAAACCCCAGGGCTGGGATGTCGTTAAAAACCTCATTTCCATTATAATAGCAAACATTTGATCCTGTACCCATTATGGCGCATACACCACTTGATTCGCCAAACAGGGCTCTGGCTGCAGCTATTAAATCGTGTTCTACATAAACTTCCGCTTTGTCAAAAAAAGAAACCAAGGCCTTTTTTACGATCATGTTTCTCTCCAAGCTTGAACAACCCGCTCCGTAGAAAAAAACATGACTCACACTTTGCCTTTTTTCTCCTAATTCTGCTGATGTTTTTAAGTCATTTTCAATAAATTGAGTGCTTACATGAAAAGGATTGTACCCTTTTGTTTGTGTGCTAAAAGCACCATCTGAACTCGCTTGAAGCCAATCCGTTTTTGTGGAACCACTATCTGCTACTAGTATCATTTTTGTTGCTTTGCCGTTCAAATTTATTTTCTACCATTGGTGTAACAATATCAAATTAATTTGATCAAAAATGAAGTTTTCCTTTATGGTTTATTAAATTAGCATTTCATATAAATCAATAACTATGAAGAAAATTTACACTTTTTTATTACTTGTTTTAGCGTTTGGATTTACGCAAATTACTGTAGCTCAGGATCTTCAAGTGACTGACGTCTATATTTATCAATTACCTCTTACTAATCCTGGAACTGAATACCCGGGAGATACAATTCCTCCTGGAGATACGGTTGCAATTGGACTTACCATTATGAACAATGGTCCTACTTTGGACATTGGTGATACCATTTTGATGGGATGGAATTTAAGTACTGGTGGATTGGTTTCAGTTATGTCGAATGATTTCATGTCAGGTACATCCTCAAATTTTATTGTGACTACTGCTCAATTGGCTCCTACTGTTTTAGGACCTTGGCAAGTTAGTATTTGGCCTACATATTCTTCTAAGGGATTTTCAAATACTGATTCTACAATAGGAAAAGGAAGTAACACATTCACCATTTACGAATTGACAACAGGATTGAATCAAATCGTATTTGCAGAAGGGCAAAATTTCTATGCTGATGGATATTTGAACATCAACTTGAAATCTTTTGTTGCTCAAAATGCTGAAATCAGAGTATTAAATACTTCTGGGCAAACTGTTTATCAAAATACAGCACAAGTGAATTCTTACGGATTTCAAGACAGAGTTGATTTGAATGGAAATTCAAAAGGAGTTTACATTTTAGCTATCTATTCTGAAAGTGGTGTTGAGACCAAAAAATTCGTTATAGAATAGGAATCCTAAGAACTTATAGTTCATTGATAACCCGAAGGCTAGAAGTCCTTCGGGTTTTTTTATGTTTCATTTTTTGGTATTTTTAAGGAGGTGCAATAATGATATATGAAAAAAATTTACTGTTTTATCCTTTCTTTAGGATTGTTCATTTCTGCTAATTCTCAAGATGTTGGACTTACATCCATTGTAAATCCGGCTCCAGGGCAGCAAATACATTTGATGTTCGATTATGAAATCGAATTCTCAATTACCAATTTTGACAACCAAACACTGCCAAGTGGTACCAAGATGACCATTGATCTATTGTACAATGGTTTCTTTTATACCACTTACAATCTTACAATGGATGGCGCCTTACCATCTGGTGATAGTGCCTTTGTTAGCTTACCAGCTCAAACCATAGCCGGCCCTTCATTGTTGGATATCTGTTTGGTGGTGAATATGTCGTCTGATCAAAATAAACTAAACGATACCATTTGTGAGACCTATGATTTTTCAACCAATAGTGATTTAGACATTGGAATTGATGAAATTGTGATTGTTACACCAAATGATACTGTTTTTGGCACCGGATCTACCATTAATCGAATGGATGTAGTTGTTAAGAACTATGGTCCTGTTACAATACCCAGAGATTATCAAATCATATTCAGGTATGAAATGTATACCACCAACCGAACTTTTGGTCGAAAACTTAATTCTCATTTAGATTCAGGAGATGTTGTTACCTATACCATCCCCTTTGCTCATCCTACTATTCAAGAGGATCCAGGTTCGTTTCAAGTATGTGTACGAACAGACAAAGCTGAAGATGTTAATTCAACAAACGATGAGGATTGCAATTCCTACCTGGTAGTTGATTTTACAGGAACCAAAGATTATGAACAAACAATAGATCAACTTTACTTTGCAGACGGAAGGCTGTTTCTAAAGCTCGATCATTACGAAACATCCACGGTAAACCTGAACATTTACAATTTGACGGGTCAATTAGTCACAAGCAAGGTATTGACAACAAATGATTTTGTCGCATTGAATTCCATTGCTTTGAATGAACTCAAAAAAGGCATCTATTTCGTTCAATTAGATGACGGACTATCATCTATTCAATCTCGCAAAATTTTAATTGAATAAGCGACATATTGTCCGCTAAAACGCGATTTCTTCTGACATATATTCCGATTAACATGCATCTGCTGCATTGGAAAGGTATTTGTTCATGATGTGAAAAACACATGATGAATTTGAATAACCTGACCATAAAATCACAAGAGGTATTGCAGAGTAGCCAGCAATTGGCAGAAGAAAATGGACATCAATCCATTGAAAATGGTCATTTATTGTTGGCCATGAGAGACATAGATGACACAATTCTCCCTTTGTTTCTGGAACATTCTGGCATTAATGCAAATGCTTTTTACAAGACTATTGAAAGTGTTGTGAATTCTTACCCCAAAGTACAAGGAGGATCCATTTATTTGTCTCAGCAGGCCAATAAATCAATCCAAAATGCCATGAAAGAGGCAAAAAATAATGGAGATGAATACGTCACTCTTGAACATCTTCTTCTTGGTATTATGGATGGAGGTGATGAAGTCTCCAGTGTAATGAAAGATCAAGGAATTACAAAAGATAAATTATACGAATTGATGAAAGATATGAGAAAAGGTGAAAAAGCTACTTCGGCTAGCCAGGAAGATACGTTTAATGCACTTGGCAAATATGCGATAAACCTAAATCAGCAGGCCAATTCAGGTAAATTAGACCCGGTTATTGGTAGAGATGATGAAATCCGAAGAGTGCTGCAAATATTATCGCGAAGAACAAAAAATAATCCTGTTTTGATTGGGGAACCGGGTGTTGGAAAAACTGCTATAGCTGAAGGCATTGCCCATCGCATCATCAATGAAGATGTACCTGAAAATTTAAAGACCAAACAAATTTTTTCGCTGGATATGGGGGCGTTGATTGCCGGTGCTAAATTCAAAGGGGAATTCGAAGAACGTTTAAAATCAGTAATCAAAGAAGTAGTTGCAGCGGATGGTGAGTACATATTATTCATTGATGAAATTCACACGCTTGTTGGTGCCGGTGGCGGCGAAGGTGCTATGGATGCAGCCAATATTTTGAAACCAGCACTGGCCAGAGGTGAATTAAAGGCCATTGGCGCCACCACATTAAAAGAGTATCAAAAATTCTTTGAAAAAGATAAAGCCTTAGAAAGGCGTTTTCAAAAAGTTCTAATAGATGAGCCTACAACAGAAGATGCCATCGCTATCTTGAGAGGAATAAAGGACAAATATGAAACACATCATAAGGTTCAAATTCAAGATGATGCAATATTGGCATCTGTTTTTCTGTCACAACGCTACATTACGGAAAGACAACTCCCAGATAAAGCCATTGACTTAATTGATGAAGCTGCATCTAAATTGAGAATGGAAATCAATTCAAAACCACAACGTTTGGATGAGATTGAACGCAAAATCATGCATCTGGAAATTGAGCGTGAAGCCATAAAAAAAGACAAGAACACCAAACGCATGGATGAACTGTTGAAGGAATTGGCCAATTTGAGTGAAGAAAGAGATGAATTACAATTAAAATGGAAGGCCGAGCGCGACGTAGTTGATGGCATTCAAAAAGCCAAGAAAAACATTGAACAATTTAAGCTAGAGGCTGATCAGGCTGAGCGAAGTGGCGATTATGGAATGGTTGCTGAAATTAGGTATGGTAAAATAAAAGAAGAAGAAACCCAATTGGAACAGCTTAAAAAGCAATTGGTTGATATGCAGTCCAAATCCAAGTTGATCAAAGAAGAAGTCACCGAAGAAGAAATTGCTGATGTGGTTGCGCGATGGACTGGAATTCCAGTTAATCGCATGTTAGAAAGTGAAAAAGACAAACTATTGCGTTTGGAGGATGAACTTTCAAAACGAGTGGTAGGTCAACCTGAAGCAGTAGTTGCCATTGCCGATGCCGTTAGAAGAGGGAAAGCTGGATTACAGGATGAAAAGAAACCCATTGGTTCATTTTTATTCATGGGAACTACCGGTGTAGGTAAAACTGAAATGGCCAAAACCCTGAGTGCATTTTTATTCAATGATGAAAATGCAATGACCCGTATTGATATGAGTGAATACTCTGAAAGACACGCGGTATCAAGACTTGTAGGTGCCCCTCCTGGGTATGTGGGTTATGATGAAAGCGGTCAATTAACAGAAGCCGTAAGACAAAAGCCTTACTCCGTTATTCTATTAGATGAAATTGAAAAAGCTCATCCTGATGTATTTAACATTCTTCTACAAGTGTTAGATGATGGACGCCTGACGGATAACAAAGGAAGGGTAGTCAATTTCAAGAATACCATAATAATTATGACCTCGAATATTGGTTCCGACATTATTCAGGAAAATTTTGACGACTATGTTGAAGGCAACAGAGAAATGGTGATAGAAAAATCCAGATTAGAAGTATTGGCTTTATTGAAAAAGACACTTCGACCTGAATTTCTAAATCGAATTGATGAAACAATCGTGTTCAGTCCTCTTTCAAGAGTGAACGTTCGTGACATTGTTGAACTTCGATTGGACGATTTAAATACTGTTCTTGCCAAAAATGACATTCGCTTAACATCTACGAAAGATGCTGTTGACCAAATTGTAGAATCCTCATATGATCCTCAATTTGGTGCCAGGCCCATTCATCGATTCATACAAAAGAATATATTAAATATGTTGTCGAAAGAGCTCATTGCTGGCAATGTGTCTAACCATTCACAAGTGGTATTGGATGTCTTTGATGACAAATTTGTTGTACGAAATCCAATTGAAGGAGAAAAGACAGAAGTGACGGCTTAGACGTCAGCTCTAAGTGATTCGCGTAACTAATAATTCAAGAATATCTCTAATGTTTTAGGCTTCATAATGAAGGTTCTTTGGTAAAACAAAAACCTTCGTTATGGATGCTTTGAAATACAAATGGGGAATATTAATCACAGGAATATACTTGGTACTGGTGATCTCCGCCCTAATCATGTTTATCGTACATTAGAAATCTTATAAGTTGATTTCCAATCCGTCGTAGGCCAAATGGATGTTGTCAGGCAATTCCTTTTCAACATCTTCGTGTTTTCCCAAATAATGACTCATGTGAATCAAATAACCTGTTTCAGGTTGCAATTCTTGCATCATGGCTATCGCTTCATCAAGGGTAAAATGAGAAATGTGATCTGTTCTTCGTAATGCGTTGAGGACTATAATCTTAGATCCCTTTATTTTCTGCTTTTCTTCCTTATCTATAGTTTTAGCATCTGTGATATAAGTGAAATCCCCTATTCTGAACCCCAAAACCGGTAATTTATAATGCAATACTTCTATTGGCGTTATAGACGAACCAAGAACTTTAAATGGTTGATTATCAATGGTGTTTAATTCTATTTCTGGAATGCCAGGGTATTTGTAATCTGAAAAAACGTAATGAAATTCACGTTTGAGTGCTTCTTGAACCCTCGACGTGGCGTACACCTGCATTTTAGTCTTTTGCTTAAAATTAAATGCCCGAACGTCATCCAATCCAGCTACATGATCTTTATGTTCATGTGTAAATAATATGGCATCCAAAGACTGTACGCCGGTTTTGAGCATCTGTTGTCTGAAATCCGGACCAGTATCAATAACCAGATTTTTACCGTTTATTTCTACCAAAATGGAACAACGCAATCTTTTATCCTTAGGGTCATTGGAAGCACATACTTCGCAATCACAGGCAATTACTGGCACTCCCTGAGAAGTTCCTGTCCCTAAAAAAGTAACTTTCATGAATTAGGACTCAACAGGAATTTGAAACAATTCCCCTATCACCTTAACGGTATAGTCAACTTCTTCCTTGGTATTAAAACGGCCAAAAGAAAAACGAATGGCTGGCCCCTCTGTGCTTTTACCAAGAGCATTTAACACATGTGATCCAACATTACTACCTGATGAACAAGCGCTACCTCCCGATGCGGCAATTCCTTCAATGTCCAAGTTGTACAATAACATTTCATTCATTTCAGAATTCGGGAAATTGACACTCAATACCGTATATAACGAATCGCCCTTAGGATCTCCATTAAATGACACACCTGGCAAGTTTTCATTGAGCTGATCCATCATGTAGTACTTGAGTTCTTTAATATGATTGGCATGTTCGTTCAAATGTTCATACGCAATTTCTAAAGCTTTACCTAAAGCTGCAATGCCGTATAAATTCTCGGTACCTGCTCGTTGGTTTCTTTCCTGAGAACCTCCAACAATTAAAGGAGATATGTTTAGATCGCCATTGATATAAGCAAATCCCACACCCTTAGGACCATGAAATTTGTGTGCAGAACATGTGGCAAAATCAATGTTTATATTGGAAAAGTCCATTTCATAATGCCCCATTGTTTGAACGGTATCGGAATGAAACAAGGCACCGTGCGCTTTGCAAAGATTCCCAACAGACGATAAATCAATCAAATTTCCAATTTCATTGTTACCATGCATGAGGCATACCAAGGTTTTTGCATCTCCAGTTTTGAGCAGCTCCTCCAAATGATTCATGTCCACATAACCATTCTCATCAATTTTCACCATATCTACTTGAACTTCGTGTAAGTCCCTACAATCATCTAATGAATGCAAAACCGCATGGTGTTCAAGTTCTGAAGAGATGATTCTGCTTACACCTAAATCCTTCACAGCACCTTTAATAATCATATTATCTGCTTCAGTGCCACCACCGGTAAACAGAATTTCTCCCGGCGAGCATTTAAAATAAGAAGCAATCTTCTTCCGTGTTTGTTCAATTACACTTCTGGCTTGTCTTCCATAATAATGGACAGAGGAAGGGTTACCATAATTCTCTCGAATTAAATCACACATATAATCAGCCACCTCAGGATCAATCTGTGTAGTAGCTGCATTATCAAAATAGATTCTCGAATTCATGCCTTTCTTCAAATTTTAGTGATTACATCCATTACATCTTCGGCTAGTTTTTGAGCACTGGTCTCATCAGCTGATTCAGCGTAAATCCTGATAATTGGCTCAGTATTCGATTTCCGTAAATGTACCCATTCGTTTGGAAAATCAATTTTAACGCCATCCGTAAAATCACATTTTTCATTGGAATATTTCTCAGCTGCAAATTTAAGAATTGCATCAACGTCTGTTCCATCATGAAGTGTAACTTTATTTTTAACGATGGTATACGGAGGATACGAAGACTTCAAAGCAGACATGGTCACTTTGTTTTCCAATCGAGTAAAATGACTCAAAAACAAGGCTATACCCACCAAAGCATCCCTTCCGTAATGTAACTCGGGATATATAATTCCTCCGTTTCCTTCACCTCCAATTACTGCTCCTATTTCTTTCATTTTGGCAACCACATTTACTTCACCTACGGCCGATGCTTGATATTCTACACCGTGTTTTTCACAAATATCCCTCAATGCACGAGTGCTTGATAAATTTGAAACAGCACCTCCTTTGTTGTGACCAATGATGTAGTCCGCCACCGCAACCAATGTATATTCTTCACCAAACATTTTTCCGTTTTCATCAATAAATGCAAGCCTATCAACATCTGGATCAACCACAATTCCAAGATCCGCTCCTTCTTCTTTCACTCTATCACAAACGGTAGTCAAGTTCTCTTCTAACGGTTCTGGGTTATGCGGAAATACCCCTGTTGGTTCACAATATAATTCAATGACTTCCTTGACACCCAATGCTTTAAGAAGCTTAGGGACAGCAATACCTCCAGATGAACATACGCCATCAACAACCACCTTAAGGTTGGCGCGTTCAATATCTTCTTTATGAACTAAGGGCAACTGAAGAATTGACTCTATGTGCTCATCCAGAAATGCGTTTTCTATTTTTTGAATACTACCCAATTGATCAACTTCCGCATAGCTAAATTCTTCTTTTTCAGCAATGTTCAACACCTCTTCTCCGTCAGAGCCGGAAATAAACTCACCCTTATGATTTAGTAGTTTTAATGCGTTCCACATACCGGGATTATGACTGGCCGTGAGTATTACTCCGGCATGACACTTAAAATGGGGCACGGCCATTTCAACTGTTGGTGTAGTTGATAATCCCAAATCAATTACATCGATTCCCATTCCCACGAAGGTGTTATTCAATAATTGATTCACCATTTCACCAGAAATTCTTGCATCTCTACCCACAACAATTTTCAAATTTTCACCTTGAAATTTTTGCTGAACCCACGTTGCAAATGCCGATCCGAACTTTACCACATCTAAAGGCGTTAACCCTTCTCCAGGTTTACCTCCTATTGTTCCTCTGATTCCGGAAATCGATTTAATAAGTGTCATAATCAAATTCTAAGTACCTTTGTGCAAAGGTAAAATCTTAATGTGATATTTTACCTCTTTTGAAGGATTCCTGCAGGCTGTTGATTTCTTTTTTGAAAACTTAATTCGACTAGTGTATCAAGGTATTTATTTAAAGTTACATTTGAGTAAAGATGGATGACATGAACGATCAATTTGACTTTTCGTCGGATAACTTTGAATCGGGTAAAACCGTGGAGCGATTCGAGAAGATGTTAAAAAACAATGAATCTTATTTTTTCGATGTTGAAGAGTTTGAACAAATCATTGACCATTACATAGAGCACAATAAACCCAAAATTGCCATGAAGGTAATCGAAATGGCAACCAATCAACATCCACGTTCCATTTCCCTGTTAATCTTCAAGTCTAATTTGTTGTTGGCAGTTCACAAACCACATGAAGCACTTAAGGTGATTCAATCAGTTGAAGCCATTGAACCTGAAAATATTGAGATCTTATTAACCAAGGCAAGCATTTTTAGTCAACTGCGCATGCCTAAAAAGTCCATAGAAAATTTCCTGAAGGCATTACAACATGCAGAATCTTCAGAAAAAGAAGATATTTTGATAAGTGTCGCGTTTGAATACGAAAACCTCAACAAGTACAATGACTCCATAAAGTATTTAAAAAAGGCGTTAAAGCTCAATCCTGAAAATGAGACAGCCCTTTATGAATTGGGATTCTGTTTTGACATGGTAGATTTAAATGATGAAGGAATTAATTTTTATTCAAGATTTTTGGATGATTACCCTTATTCTGCTTCTGCCTGGTACAATCTTGGATTACTTTATGGAAAGGAAGGTCTTTATGAAAAAGCATTAGAGAGTCTGGATTTCGTACTGGCCATAAAAGAAGACTTTACAGCCGTATACTTTAGCAAGGCTAATATTTTTGAAAAGCTTGGGAAATTCGACGAAGCCATCCTATGTTATAAGGAATCGTTTAATTATGAAAATCCTGATGCTACAGCCTATTTTTACCTGGCCAATTGTTACGAACTCAATGAAGAATACGAAAGAGCAATTGCACAATACAAAAACGCCATTAAGAAGGACCCGTTGCACAGCGATTCCTTATTAAACATTGGGTTATTATACAGTAAAACAGGAAGGTTAACAGAAGGAATTCACTATCTCAAAAAAGCATTGGACATAGAACCAGATAATGCTGAATACTGGTATTCCTTTGGTGAAATACAAGCAAAGCTGGGGTTTTATGAAGAGGCCGTAATGGCTTTTGAGAAAGTTGTTGAAATTGACAATGACAATGAAATGGTCTGGGGAGACTTAGCCGTTTCATACATGCACCTTGGCGAAAAGAAGAAAGCCACCAATGCCATATTGACAGGTATAAAAAGCGCCCCTGAATTTGCGGAATTCCATTATATATTCGCCGGAATTCTGTACAACTTTGGACAATATCAGGAATCACTTGAAAAATTGGAAATTGCTCTTACCTTAGATCCTGAAAGAGTGGAATTATTGTTTGAACTTTTACCGGAAACAACCAATGACAGCTTGGTTGAAGAACTCATAGAAAAATATAAATCCAAGTAATGAATTTTGACTTACCATTTATTCCCGAACGAACCAAAAAGCCACGGGAATCTGGACTTACAATGATGATGGATAAGGGACTGAGTACTCGTCAGGCCGAAAATTTCGTGAATTCCGGTGGAGAATTCACGGATTTGGTCAAGCTTGGATTTGGTACTTCATACCTTACCAAAGATCTTCAAAAGAAAATTGATATATACCACGAAGCTGGTCTAAAAACATATCTGGGAGGCACGCTGTTTGAAGCATTTTATGTGAGAGGTAAATACGATGACTATAAGCGGTTATTGAACAAATTAAACATTACCACCACAGAAGTTTCAGATGGTTCAATTGTAATGCCACATGATAAAAAATGTGAACTGATTGCCGATCTTGCGAAGGATTTCACCGTTCTATCTGAGGTTGGCTCCAAAGAAGAAGGAATTCTCATCAGTCCAGGAAAATGGATTTCCATGATGCAAGCTGAACTGGAAGCTGGTTCATGGAAAGTAATTGCAGAGGCCCGTGAAAGTGGCAATGTTGGGATATATCGACCTAATGGAACTGCACATACTGCGTTAGTCAATCGTATATTGTCAAAAGTTCCCGTAGATAGTATTTTATGGGAATCTCCAAAAAAAGCCCAACAAGTCTGGTTCATTAAATTAATTGGAGCCAATGTCAACCTGGGCAACATTGGACACGATGAAGTTATTCCCCTTGAAACATTGAGATTAGGACTTCGAGGTGACACTTTTTTCCATTTTCTTCCAACCGAAGTAGTAGAACAAAACTCTTAAAATGAATATCATTACGGCTGCAGAATTGAAGCTTAAGCTCAAATCAAATGAACCTGTTCAATTAGTTGATGTAAGGGAACCATTTGAACACGAAAATGATCCGATAGGTGGAATCAATATCCCAATGGATCAACTTGCTCATGATGTTTCAAAATTAGACACTTCCATCCCTGTTGTATTGTATTGTAATACCGGAAAGCGATCAGGAGCCACTTTGATGGCCATTGAAAAAAAGTGGGGCTTGAATAATTGCCTAAGTCTGCAAGGTGGAGCTGAAGGATATACAGAATGAGTGAATTGACCACCAAGAGAAACTTCATGTCCTATTTGATTGTAGCCCTCAAAGGAATGGCTATGGGTGCTGCGGATATCGTTCCAGGCATTTCAGGAGGAACCATTGCCTTTATTACAGGTATATATGAAGAATTTATCAATTCGCTTAAATCGCTCAATTTAAATGTGCTAAAAACACTATTTAAGAAAGGACCTGTAGCATTCTTTCATGAAATCAATGGGGGATTTCTTACGTGTATTATCCTGGGAATTCTGATTAGTGCCTTTTCGTTGACCAAACTTCTCGCCTATTTGATGAACTTTCATCCTGTATTGCTTTGGTCATTTTTCTTCGGACTAATTATTGCATCTGTTTTCCTGATAAAGAAACAAATCTCAAATTGGAATGTATCTGTTTTGGGAAGTTTACTTCTGGGAATAGCTATTGCATATTACGTGACCATTGCCACTCCCAGTCAAATTCCTGAAGGGCACATATACCTCTTTTTTGCTGGTTTTCTTGCCATTATAGCTATGATTTTACCGGGAATTTCCGGAGCGTTCATTTTACTTTTATTAGGAGCCTACCCTATCATAGTGAATACCATGAGCGATCTTCTTACCTCAATATTTGATTTGAACATGGATGGCATCATATTGAATGGCTTAAATCTTGGAGTTTTTGGAATTGGTTGTGTACTTGGCTTGTTATCCTTTTCCAGGGTCTTGTCGTGGATGTTTGCCAATCATAAAAATGTAACACTTTCCTTGTTGATGGGGTTTATGATTGGTTCATTAAACAAAATTTGGCCCTGGAAAACGACGATTTCTAGCAGAATTGCCCATGCAGGCTCTGACCACGAAGAAGTTGTACCTTTTATTCAGGAAAATGTTTTGCCGGGCAATTACAATATTCTCAATGATATCGAACAAGGACTTACACATGTTCCGGTGAAAGAACCACAGCTGATGTTCTCCATAACATTGATGGTGATTGGATTCTCCTTGATTTGGGTACTGGAACGTTTTGGCCCAAAGCAATCTGCGTGAATGCAATAAAAAAATACGGCCTCATTGGCCATTCTTTACAACATTCATTTTCAAAAAAATATTTTGAAGAGAAGTTTAATCAACTTGGATTAAATTACTCCTATGAATTGATTGAACTGGAGGATGAAAACTCCATTCCCGATTTGCTTTCCAAACAAGAAATGGATGGATTTAATGTCACTATTCCATACAAACAAAAAATTGCCAACTACTTAGATGAATTGGACGATTCAGCGAAGAAAATCGGTGCTGTTAACACAGTGGTTTTCAAAAAAGGGAAATACAAGGGATACAATACAGATGTGCATGGATTTGATGAAATGATAAATCATCTTCCAACGGATGTGGAAAGAGCTTTGGTATTGGGATCTGGTGGCGCTTCTAAGGCAGTGCAATATGTCTTTAGTAAACGAAAAATTCCTTTTATGATTGTTTCAAGAACTGATAAACATAAAAGTGAAAATCCATATGTTGAAGTGAATGAACTAAATCTTGATTTGTTCAATACCATTATCAATGCAAGCCCTTTAGGAATGTATCCAAACATTCAATCCTATCCTGATATCCCTTATGATAAATTGACTACTCAACATATGTTGCTGGATTTGGTCTACAACCCTGAAGAAACCCAATTTATGAAACTGGGCAAGAATGCTGGGACCTACACTATGAATGGATTGAAAATGTTGTATCAGCAAGCAGATAAAGCTTGGGAATTATGGAATCAGGCATAAGTTGATTGTAGCCGTAATTGGGAATCAATTTTTAGTTCTAAATTTGACATCAAATTAATCAAATGGCAGAATTGGACGAAGCGCTCGCTAAGAAACCAGGAAGAAGAAAACCCGACTGGTTAAAGGTTGAAATTCCTGGAGGAAAGGAGTTTGTAGAGGTGAAGCAAAATGTGGAAAAGCATAATCTCCACACAATTTGTGAAAGCGGAAAATGCCCAAACAAGAGTGAATGTTGGGGTGCTGGAACGGCTACGCTAATGATTCTTGGAAATACATGTACGCGATCCTGTCAATTTTGCAATGTCGCCACAGGCAGACCGGATGCTGCCGATCCATTTGAACCAGCCAGAGTTGCAAGATCAGTTCAATTAATGGGATTGAAACATGCCGTTATTACTTCAGTGGATAGAGATGATTTAAAAGATGGCGGTAGTGAAATTTGGGCTAAAACCGTTGAATTGATTCGAAAGAAAAACCCAGGAATCACACTTGAAACATTGATCCCGGACTTTAAAGGAGAATGGGAGAATCTACAACGCATTATTGATGTCAAACCTGAAGTGGTTTCCCACAATCTCGAAACAGTAAGAAGATTAACTCGGCAAGTGAGAGTTCAGGCTAAATATGATAGAAGTTTAGAAGTATTGAGCCGACTGAAAGAAGGTGGTATATTTCGCACCAAATCCGGAATTATGCTGGGTATGGGCGAAACATTCGATGAAGTGATTGAATCAATGGACGATTTGAGAAATGCCAAGGTAGACGTTCTTACTTTAGGCCAGTACCTTCAACCGACCAAAAAACATTTGGAAGTAGTTGAGTACATTACTCCTGAAAGATTTGATGAATACCGCTCCATTGGTTTAGAAAAAGGTTTTGTGCACGTTGAAAGTGGCCCCATGGTTCGTTCATCTTACCATGCAGAAAAGCACATCGTCTAATTCAATTTCGCACTAGGATATCAGGGAAATAAGGTGTTGACAGAGTTTCCCTTTCAATTCTTCCATTGAAATGGGATGACCAACTTCCTTTTCTAAAGACGTAATCCCTTTATCTGCTATACCACAGGGAACAATATTTTCAAAATAAGAAAGATCGGTGTTCACATTTAAGGCGAAACCATGCATGGTGACCCATCGGCTACTTTTGATACCAATGGCGCAAATTTTTCGAACTTTATCAGGATTTTCAACATCTAACCAAACACCTGTTGCTCCTCGTAATCTTGAAGCAACAATTCCATAATCAACCAGGGTTAACAATACCGCCTCTTCCAAAGCATGTACATAGGCTTGCATGCCTAAATTCAATTGTTTAAGGTTAAGTATAGGATACCCAACTAATTGACCAGGGCCGTGAAATGTCACATCTCCTCCTCTGTTTGTCTTTATGATATCCGCATCTGATTGGAGCGCTTTGGGCAACAAATTGGTTTCATCACCGCTGTTTCCCAATGTATATACTGGATAATGTTCGCACAACAGGAGAGAATTATCTAATGGAAGATTCTCGATACTCCAATTAGCATCTTTAAAATTTTGGAGCAATTCATCAAAAAGTGCCTGCTGAATTTCCAGTGCATCTTGAAATGTAATTAATCCCAAGTCTTTGACAGTCAATAATGCACTTTTATTTTTAGGTGAATACAGCGTCTCCATCTCCATCCTGAAGTATTATCTTTTCTTTGGTCATCAACGTTTCTGAAACTAGCAAAGGTACGTTGTATTTCCTTTTGAAAACGAAACCGGGCAAGATCCCTTCCATAGCCGCATTAAGTTCGGGATTCAAAATATAGATGGAGTTGCATTGGTGTCGGAATGCTAATTTGAGCAGTTCAGCCGCAATTCCTGGAGCATGCTCATTTGGAATATGACTATAAGGTACTTTGCAAATTCCATTGATGATATTTACCATCATCCATCCTATTTCCTTTTCATTTTGCAAAACCAAGTACAATTTGCACGAATAATTCTTAACCTGGTAGGTAAAAGGATAAGTGCTTTTTTGATTATCTGTCTTAGTAGTAACCCACGGATTATTCATTATCCATTGAATTTTCTCCTTGGTCAACCTAATTGTGTAAACCTCATTGTATTGCTTAAGCCATTGTTCACTTAAGGCTTTGGGAAGAATTTCCTGAAAGGCTAAACTCGAATTAGAATTTGCTGTTCCAGATATCATTTTTAGCAAATACTTATATAATCTACCGATAATTCTTACACCCCATTTCAAAACGGCATTTTGAGAAATATTTGATTTACCTGGATCTAAAAAGAAACGATGAGCCACGCGACTTTGATGCTGAGTAAGTCCAGGAATACGTTGTAATATTTTGGCCGAATGTTCAGTGGCGTCCGTTATGAATAGCCTATCAGCAGTATCCTCCAGAAAATGCTTGAGCAATGGCATGGAAGTCTGAAAACCTTCATTGTCTGCAACCCACCATCCAGAATTCCAAAATACTTGATTTCCGTTTTGCAATTGATCCGGAAAAAACCCTATGAACCCAACAATTTCATTTTCTCGGTGCGCCACATAAAACAAAGCATCCGTTGCATTGGTTGATGGATTTACGGCCATTGATTTTGCTCTCTGCTCAGGAATGATAAGCACCTTGGAATTAAGGTATAGTTCACTCTCCAAAAATTGGTCAAGATTATCTGGCGAAACTTTAAAGATCTGCATGGACAGTTAGATCTTGCTTTGTATCAATTGAACAAGGTTACCCATATTGTCAATGGACAACATGTCGTCAAGTGAAAATTTGATTTCAAATGTCTTTTCAATTTGATCAACTATCATTACGTGATTCAGTGAATCCCACTCTGGAATTGAGTTGGAAGAAGAATTGTCAGTAAGTTCCAAATCAGGCATTTTCAGAATATCCCGAATGATCTGTGCTGTTTTATCCCAAGTTGCATCCATCAATTATTTGTAATCTTCTCCTAGTTTCCAATAAATCTTAAAAGTACTGTGCTGTTCGTAGCCCATTTTTTTCCAAAATTCAACACCATCAATCATGGCACTGCAGACTGCAAGATCCACCTTATGTTGAAATGTCTCTTGCATAATTTTACAAACCAATTTTCTGGCCAATCCTGACTTTCTGGTGGTTGGCAAGACACCCAACATGTAAATCCCTACGGTATTATTGGTGACAAAACCTAAAGCTGTTGCTGATGGTTCGTCTTGATGAAAACCCGTATACATAAAGACATTGGAATCGTACAAAAAGCTCAGCATCAATTTCCTATCCACCTTCTCATTGAATACCGTGTTAAAAATAGTTAACCAAATCTGAAGATCAGACAGGCTATTTACTTGTTTCACTTCTGACGATGAAATGGAAATATCATCTTGAAATTTAGCCTTATCCATAGACATCCCCGGCCAATCCCTTATCAATCTCAATTGATGATTCTCCAATAACTTACATGTATTGGCTTCTTGTTTATCATTTAGAATCCACAACGATGGAATCTCCTTTTTTTCCATTTGTAGCACAATCTCATCAACATCATTGACTGTCATTTTTGAGTCATCCTGAACATCAAAAACCAATTTTGGCCAGCTTGAAGGAGATGCATCTATCCATTTGATTTTATCCTCCCCTAACTTTCTAAACGAAGATGCGCCCAGGTAACGATAGAACTCATAATGATTATATACTATCCGCTCATTGATATTCATAGAATACCTATTTTTTGTTTCAATTGTGTCTTGTCCAATTTTCCATTCGCATTTAATGGAAATGCTGAGATGACGTATGTTTTTACCGGAATCATATAACCAGGAAGTTGCTTCTTTAAAGCTTTCAAAAGCTCAGTCAAATTAACTTTTTCAGATTCAATAGCCAAATGAATTTCCCACAGACCATTATCATTTCTGACAGCAAGCGCTTTTGATGCCACACCAGTTATCTTTTTTACTCGATAACTAATTTCATCCAATTCAACTCGATGCCCTTGAATTTGAACCTGATCGTCAAGTCTGCCACAATATTGAATATCTCCATCGGCATCCAAGAATACCAAATCGCCTGTTTTGTAAAATCTCTCCGCTGAATCGCTGATAAAAAATGCATCATTATTTTTTTCTGGATTGTTCAAATAACCCTTGGTTACTTGATTTCCAAAAACGCATAATTCGCCCTTCTCTCCTTCCTTAACCTCTTTATTCTTTTCATCAACAATCAAAATCCTGGTATCTCCAAACGGCTTACCAATCGTTAAAATATCATTTTCTGCTTTGTTTTCCAGTGGTCCAGTATACGTATAAAACGTACAATCTATGGTGGCTTCAGTTGGTCCGTAAAAATTCTGAATGGTTGCCTTAGGAACAATTATTGCCCATTCCTTCATCAATTCCAAACTCAGCCCTTCACCAGAAAATAGGGAATAGCGCAATTCTGGTAATGCAATTTCTTCAAAATAGGGTTTTAAAAACTGAACGGTGGAAGGAACCATTTTAGCAATGGTTACATTTTGTTCTTTCAAGGTTTTCAGCGTTTGCAAAAACCTCACTCCGGTCTTAGGAACATGACAAACTGTTGCACCCAAGGAAAAAGGGAGTACAAAACATTGTGCAGATACATCAAAAGTAAATTCAAACATTTGAAGAAATCGATCGCGATGATCAATCTGGTAACCAAGTTCAAAAAAGGCATTCACAAAGGCGTCAAGATTCCTTCTGGAAATTGGAACTCCTTTGGGCACCCCAGTACTTCCAGAGGTAAACAATACGTACATTAAATCATCATCCAAAAGCGCTTTGGGGTAGCGTATTGCGCTTTTTGATCTATCGCTTGTCAGTTCAATACAATGAATTCCTTTTTGCCTTGAAAGAAACCCTTCATAACCATTGGGCACCAAAACCTTTGTAACTTGAGCTTCATCAAGTATTTCAAGCACCCTTTCTTCAGGTATCGTTGGTGTTATGGGCAAATAGGCTAAACCAGAAAACCAAAGCCCTAAAATACACGCATATGAATCTATTGTGTCAGCACAATAGACAGCCATCAATTCATTGGAAGTAGTACTTTGCTTGGATAAAATTTCCTGAACAGCAGCAACAAGATGATTTAATTCATCATAGGTATATGACTCTCCTCCAATTGAAACTGATTCATTAGAGCCATGATGCGCAAAGGCCTGAAAAATTTTATGTATTAGCGTATCCATTACAAATACTAAGCATTGAGGCTAAGACGGTGGCCATTTCGACCAAGGAGTTTTTTCAGATAAAAATAAAAGTACTCAGATTTAATGTTGTTTATACCATGTTCTTCAACAGGAAATCGTTGGAAAAGAAATCCATCCTGATTTGTCTTTAACCCTGCAGTGCCAAATACGATATCAAGTTTCAATTCATTTTTCATCCATGAAAGTAATTCTGTAGAAACACCGTCATCAGTGAAAGGAAAAGCAAATGCTTTAGTGGCTAGATCGAACTTGTTCTGTAAATCATCCATATTTTCCTTGACCTGACGTTTTTGTTCGTCGATGGAGACGTCAGCAAAATTGGGGTGATTAAGACTGTGCCCACCAATATCAAATCCCTTCTTATTTATGTCTTTTATTTCTTTTTCATTCAAATAAATTGGCCCAAAATCTCGAGAAATTTCTAATTTATCCATCATCTCATTGAGCAAATCATTGTCATGATAATTCATATGTTGCAACGAATCCTCGCCGATACCAGAAAAGATTTCATCTCTCAAAAAATCCCTTTCGACTTGAGTTAATGAATTTCGCATAGCATCGATAATCAGGCTGACTTTGTAACGATACAATGCATCTCCTCCATTCATAAATTCTGAATTGATGAAAAAAGTGGCAGGAATCCCTCTATTATAGAGTATTTCAGAAATTTGAACGCATTCTTTTAACCCATCATCAATTGTCAGATGCATAACCGGTTTTTGCCCTTGATTTCCCGAATGTTTATGTTTGATAAACTCCTGCAATGACAAAGGCTCAAACATTTTCAACATACGATCCAATTGAGTCTCAAAAGTGTTGAAATCAACTACCGGATACAAATGCTTTATATGTGATGGGCTTTTATCTGCAACTAAATGATAAAACGGCAAGAAGTACGTATTGTTCAATGGTTTAACAATCCATTGATGAGGTACCAAAGCCAGTACCTTCGAAAGTAAGGGGTAAAGGTGCTGTTTAACCGACAAAATTATTGATTACTTTCCTTTTTCAATATGCCATATAATGTTACTATGACTCCGGCAAGTAAAAAGGCTGCACAAGGAATGGCTAACCAGCTTAATGATTCTTTGGCAATCGATGTACCTCCAAGTGCTGGAGCTCTTAACGCTGCCATCAACCAATAAGTGGGATAACCGATAGACCCAATCCCAACAAGAATTGAAAATATTTTCTTCATTCCAGAAGATATTCCGGTAAGGGACAATACAAGCAATAAACCAATGCAAGCACCACCAATACCACCCCAATGCATATGTGCACGTTTCATGTAAGACCAGGACTTACTCACAGTCTTGTCCATCAATGCGTTGTCACCTTCATAAACCTCTTCTAAGACCGCTAAACCTGTTTCTGACAAATGATCCTTTAGGTTGTCTTCAAATGCTCCAAAAACAGCTCCCAGTAAAAACCCCAGGAATAAGGAGGCCACCGCCAATGCCAAGCCAATACGAATGTTACTGATTTCCATATGTTTAATTTGCTACAGATTGACCAGATGATTGCCAGGCACCCATTCCACCTTTTAAGTTGGCTGCTCCGGTAAATGCAGTGTTCTTAAGCTTTTTAAGTGTTTTTCCGCTTCTTCCTCCGGCTGCGCAATATACAAGGTAGTATTTGCTCTTGTCTAACGCAGCAATTTCTTCATCAAAATTTTTTCCAAAAAAATCAATGTTAATGGCTCCTTCAATATGTCCATCTTTAAACTCATCTGGAGTACGCACATCTAGTATTACCGTATTTTCTTTGGAGGTTAGCTCTTGGAATTCATCCACATTGACATCAATGAATTGCTGTCCATCTGTATGTTGTGCACATGAAAAACAAAAAATAGAGCTGATGAGGTAAATAATTTTCTTCATTTCATTAAGGTTTATGATTCAACTTGTCCATCCCAGCCAAGAATTCCTCCGGCAAGATGAGCTACTTTATTAAATCCCAGGCTATTCATCATTTGCACGGCCTGACCGCTACGACCGCCACTTCTGCAATAAAGGAGATAATCACCTTCTTTATCCAAGGAAGAAATTTCATCCATAAATGTAGCGTCCATAACATTGATATTTTTTGAACCGGGAATTTTACCTTCGCCATATTCTTCTGGCGTTCTCACGTCGATTATCACCACATCATCTTTTTCCATCTGTGATTGAAATTCCTGATTTGTCAAATTAATTAGCATAGTTGCAATTTTGTTTTAAAGTTAAAATCATTCGTTAAAATTCCATGGACTTATCAATGATCATAAACAAACCCAAGGTAAACACTGTCCATCCAAAAATGCGCTTCAATTGTGCTCCACTTACAATTTTTCCAAGCGCCGCACCAATAAATATACCACCTGAAGCAATCAACGTAAACAACAACAGCATTGTCCAATTAAAATAAATAGAAGAGTTAGTCAAATCTCCTGTAAATCCAATTAACGACTTCATGGTGATGATAAGCAAAGAGGTGCCCACGGCTGTCTTCATATCAAGCCCCGTTAAAAAGACAAGTGCCGGAATAATTAAAAATCCTCCACCTGCACCTACCAATCCAGTGATAACCCCTACCACAAACCCATCAACCATGATACGTATAAAGTTCAAGGGTTTATCTGTTGGACCATCGACCGATGTGGCTTTTTTACGAATCATGGAAACAGAAGCCACCAACATAAGTACACTGAACAAAAATGTGAGAAACAAGTCTTTCGTCAAGGTCTTATCCCCCCAAGTGAACATTACATCAGGAATGGCTGGAATAATGTGTGCTCGCGTAATCCAAACAGCAATAAAGGCAGGTATGGCAAAAATGATTCCTATACGGAAATTGACTAATCCGCTTCGATTCATTTTCAACATTCCAATTAAGGCCGTAGATCCCACGATGAACAACGAATAAGCAGTAGCTGTGACAGCATCAACTCCAAGAAAGTAGGTCAGTACAGGAAATGTCAATATAGAACCGCCACCACCAATGAAACCCAATGATATACCAATCAACAAGGCTAACGCGTATCCAACAATTTCCAGGGAACTAAGCTCCATCTATGCTACTGGCTCAGTTATTGGAACACCAGTTTTCGAAATGGCTTCAAATCCACCGTTAACATTGATCAAATTTTTGCTTCCCTTTGACTGAAGAATGGAGACAGCAACACAAGATCGATATCCTGATTTGCAATAAACAAGGTAAGCTTGATCTTTGTCTATTTGATTTAAGTTTTCATTTATATAGTCCAAAGTAAATAACTGGGATTGAGAAACATGACCTTCTTCATATTCGCTTGATTTTCTCACATCCAACACTTTATTATCGTCCAAATAATTCGACATCTCACTTGCCTCAATGGATTTCACTGAACTTAATTCCATGTTGTTTTGTTCCCAATTTTGAATCCCACCTTCAAGGTATCCAATGGTATTGTCATATCCCACTCGTGCTAAACGAGTAACCGCTTCTTTCACTCTTTCTTTGTCCACAACCAAAACAATTGGACGCTTTAAATCTTCAATCAACGCCCCAACCCACATAGCGAAATTTCCATCCAAGCCTATAAATATAGAACCAGGAATGTGTTTTTCAGCGAACTCTTGCTTGGTTCTGACATCCAGAATCAATTTACCCTGTTTCCAGTGTTCTTCTACCTGATCTACCGTTAATGCGGTACACCCTTTATCCAAAATACCTTCAATAGGATCGTAGCCTTTTTTATTCATTGTGGCATTTTGACTAAAATATTGCGGGGGAGGTAAAATGCCATCCGTTACTTCTTTGATGAATTCGTCACGCGTCATGTTTTCACGTAATGCGTAATTAAACTTTTTCTGATTACCCAAGGTATCAACCGTTTCATCACTCATGTTTTTTCCACAGCTAGATCCAGCTCCATGTCCTGGGTATACAACCACATCATCTGGAAGAGGCATGATTTTATTTCTTAATGAATCAAATAAATCCGAAGCCAAATCCTCCCTGGTTACGCCTTCGGAAGCTACTAAATCAGGTCTTCCAACATCACCAAGAAAAAGCGTATCTCCAGAGAAAATCGATTGGTATTTTCCATTTTCATCAATCAACAACCATGTTGTAGATTCGGGTGTATGACCAGGTGTATGCAGTGTTTTAATGGTAACTGCACCAATGGCAAATTCTTCTCCATCTTTGGCAACGTGTGAATCATAAGGTGTATTTGCAGTAGGGCCAAATACTATGGTTGCACCTGTTTTATCGGCAAGATCAATATGACCGGAAACAAAATCAGCATGAAAATGTGTTTCAAAAACATATTTGATTTTTGCTCCTCTTGAATTAGCCAATTCTATATACGGAACAGGATCTCTCAACGGATCAATAATGGCCGCTTCGCCATTGGATTCAATGTAATACGCTGCTTCCGCAAGACAAGATGTGTACAATTGCTCTACCTTCATATCAAAAATTTTTGTCAAAGTTAAGCCCTTTTCATATACCAAACTGTGACCAGGATCACACGATTATATGATCAAAGAGCTATTCCAGGTTCAAAACATGAAACTCCGTTCACATACTTGGAATTTTTTGCAACACGATAAGGAATACCAGAAGTGATTTGAGAAGCTTCGTCTTTTGTATCAAAGGCATATTTGAGCTCGAGAATAAACTCAGAAGAAACGTTATCCTTTCCCAATAATGTGTTTCCAAAGTGTCCGAATCGGAGATAGGTAAAATCCCAGTCCATGGTTATTCTGAATAGACGATCTGCCGACTGGTAATATTTCCGTTGATAACTATTCATTACAACGGGATGTAAAATTTTTAACTCCTCTTTTATATTTTCGTTCAAGTCAGCAGCCGCTAAAACTTGTTTTAATTCACTTTCAGACAAGTTCATCCCCACTTCGAACGATGGTAGTGGGAATGCATATTTCCAACCCAACTCTCCCCTCTTTATTTTATATTCCAATACTGGATTATCAGCTATTCCTTCCATTGAACCATACCACCGAATACGAACTTTTTTTCGATCACTTCTTCCAATTACGTTGTCATGATAAAAATCTAATTCCGAAGTGTCGAGGTATATGTTGTTCACCTGCCGAGCTTCGTAAATTTCTGAAAACAAGGCAGGATGGAGTTTGATAGAAGTTTCTACCGCAACTTTGTCCGGTGTGGAATCAACAATGAATTTCCTTTCAAATCTACTCTCAGGTAGTTGTAAATCAAATATCACTACAGGTTGTGATTATTGATGTAGCTAATTCGAATATTGCTATCAAGGTTTTGCAATTCTTTGGTGCACTGCTCAAGTGCCAAATCACTTTTAACCTCTACTTGATAACTCACTTCGATCATATCCTTATTTTGATCAAATCTTCTCAATTCGGATTTAGCAAATATCTTTTCAATGATTTCAGATACATTGGACATGCTCACTTTGTCCCCTGAGGTGGAACTAATGGTGAAATACAGATTATTTCCTTGTTTTCCAGGTTTGATAAACCATCTTATCCATATGATGGCCATGATGATAACAAACGCAATGGGTACAATAATGTGCTGATTAGCACCCAGTCCTAACCCGATAGCAATGGACAAAAATAAGTACGCCAACTCTTCAGGCTCTTTTATGGCCGCTCTGAATCTCACAATGGATAATGCCCCAACCAAACCAAGAGATAATGCAAGAGATGACTTCACTATGGATATAATCAACATGGTGGTAAATGTGATCAAAAGGAAATTTTGAGAAAATTGTCCTCTGTTAGACAGTGACGCACCACATACGCGATACGTGAATTGCAATAACAATGACATGATTACAACCAGCGCTGCGTTTAACAATAAGTCATAAATGCTGATATCAACATTCTGGGTTATCAGAAATTTTTGAAAAAGGCTCCACTTATTTTCCATATTCCATTCTAAAATTCGGGGCTAAAGTAAATCTAATCTTAAAAAATTCGAAATTCAATGATGTTAATCTGTTAAGGCAAGATGTAATCTTCCAATTTACCCAGCCTGTTTCTTTCTCCTGTTAAGGCAATCAACTCAAAATCTACACTACCGTCATCATTGGCTTCTACAATAATAAAGTTCTCTTCATCCTCATGCCCCATTCCACTAGCAATTAAATGAATATTGTCAACGGCATAATACATGTATCCAGGAGAGTACCAGGTTGCACCAACATCTCCTGCAAAAAAATAAACATTCTGATTTTCTTTGGTAACAAAAGGCGCTTTGGTGTGATTTAACAACGGCTCTACCTCCGTCCAAAAATTCGAATCATCGCTTCTTCCTACTAATGAATTGGTTCGAACATTTTTGAATATGGAATCAGGAGTCCACCAAATCATTTGATGGAGATAAATAAAAATATTGCGTACATCTGGTGATGACTCAACCGTATTTCTTAAAAAATCATATTGATCGCCTACTATATTCCAATAGCCTTGGTTACCGTCCAGAATAATATGCAAATCATCTTCTTTTTGAATGGAGTAATAAAAGGCACCATAACGACTTTCCACAAGGTCGGGGTCTACCATATCGTGATTTCCGAATGAATAATATACAGGCATTCCCAATTCACGTACGGAAGAATCTGCATTATCCCATGTTTCAACGGTAGATTTTTGTACTATGTCTCCTGTAAGTACACCAAAATCCATCATTGGCCAATTTCGAATCAAATCATAATGATTCTCAAATAATGGATGCAATCCGTTATTTACCTCTCCAGGCTTTCCATAGGTATGTCCTGCCACAAAAAAAGCATACTCCACCTGCGCTTCAGGTGGAATCTCTTCTTCTGTCTTAACACATCCCAACAGGCTAAGACAACAGATTAATCCAAATGTAAATTTCAACTTCATGTCAATAAAATAATTTAGCTACTTCAGTTGCATTCGACTCCTGAAGAACATCATTGATGAACATGGTGGACCCTTCCTCAATTTGATTTAACGTATCAACATTTGTCATGGTTACTTCCGTTAAGCGCAAATCCGGAAAGGCATACTCTGGTTTCTTTCTAAACACAACAGCCCCATATGCCACATTATTGATTTCAGAACGACTAATATCCACCCTAGATGCATCCTTAGAAGCCACTGCAATTTTACATTTTTCAATTTGAACCTCTTCAACATCCAGCTTTGAAGCTTCCCCGCCACTTATCGCCTTATCCCCACATTCAACAATGTTGACATTACTTATGTAGGCATAACTCCCGGAAAAATCAATGGCATCATTTCCTACATCAGAAAATGCACAGTTAATCACTCTTCCCTGACAAAAATCACTATCAAAAGCATCACCATAAATGTTTTCGAAAGAACAATTGCTCACCAAAAATTCAGTTCGAATCGTATTTAACGCATCTTCGCATTGATTTGATATAAACGAACAATTGTTTATCTCCACCTTCGATTCATAGAAATTCACAGACCCGGTTTGCGTCCAGCCTTCTTTGTTTAAGGCAGTCAGTTGTTTAAATTGAACATGTGATAATGTGCTTTTGGAATTCGCCTGAAGTACAGTTACGCCCTGACCTGTGCTATCTTCAGAAAAAATTCGAACAGGCTTGGATGCCGTTCCTTGAATTTCCAAAGCACCTTGCACTATCACCGCAGCATGGTTGAGCAGGTTAATTTCAACCCCTTTTTGAATGATCAATTTACTTCCTTCTGGAAACATCATATCCTTATTTATGGTATAGTCCCCTGAAGCGAGATAATAATCGCCATTATCATTCTTTTGAAACGGCTGATAATTCACCATTCGATCTTCCATTTGTTGGCGTGGCGTCCGAGGCAATGGCGCTTTCCAAGCATTGATAACACCATGTTCAGCAATCAAATTGTCGTCTACGATGAAATGGAGATACTTAGCGGAACCTATAATTCGCATCTCTTTCTCGGTCGGGACACCATCATAGGCATTTATAGTTACAGGCTCCTCCAAATATTGCTGAATGTACTTTTTAGAAGAACTAGCCCCCAAAATCTTGATAGGAAGTGGATAAAAATTCTGAATTAATACGTTTGCACTGTCGTTCAACGTATCCTGAGTAAAAATGTTTACAAATTTAGGTGGGGCTTCTTCCACATAAACTTTACTAATCTTCTCTTCTTTCATCTGGATGTTCAACGATTCCCAACTTCCTAACTCTTCAAATTTCTCAACGATTCCTGGAATCAAATTCCGAATCTTTTCTGCTCGCTTAAAATAGTAAGTGTTGTCAAATTGATAATATGGAAATTCCTTCTGCACCAATGCTTCATATTGCGAAATTTGTTCTTGATAGCTGCTGTAAAACCCACGGATAAAATCATCATTTGAATACATGACTAAATAGTTGATATAACTATTTATAAATTTCTCATCTTTAAGTATTTGCAGTACAATCATGTTCTTGCCGGAAAGGCTGTCATTGTGCTCCAAACTAAAGGCTCCAATGGCAGGCACCTTAACCCAATCCAACACACCTCCACTTGTATATCCATCGTATGCGATAGGCTCCAATTTGCTAATGATTGGATTGTAATAAAATCGCATATTATGCCAGATCAATCCATGCCTGGCATTGGTCAAATCCATTAGTGCATAATACTTAGCCAATTTATCGACATCAAATATGTCCGATACTTTCTTGCTTCCTAAACGATATTGCTCCAAAAGCGTTTGAGCTATGACAAATTGTTGCTTCAAATGCTCGGTTTTCATTGTTTTGTTCATAGAGAAGGGCTCTATCAACGCAGATTGATAATCCGGCAGGTACAACAAACTATCCTTGTGTAATTTTCCAAATTTCTGAATCTTCCAAAATCCATCTTCATTGAATTTTAAAATCGGTCCTTCCCTTCTGTACCTTGATTCTACAAGTTGTTTGACAAAATGCTCTTCCCATGCAAACAACCCCATATGTCTATCATTTATTTTGACGGGAACAAAACCGTACTTCGTAGTGAGCACGCCTTGCTGGGTAAACAATTCATGTGCCAACCATTCGGACAGGAAGTCGCGTGAAATGGGTGTCTGAATTGAAAACACCTTCAATTCATTCCAGACAAAATCATCTTTTAACTTGATTCGATATGACCATTTATCTCCTTTCAAATGATCCAACCAATCCCCTTTTAACCTCATCTTGGCTGACATAATCTGCTCCCCATCGTACACCATACCCTTAATCCAGTCTCTATCTGTACTTTCGAGAATCCTGGCCTGAAATGCACGTTTTCGCACCCCTTTCAGCACATTGATTTCTTCATTACCAATACTCAACTCCAAATAGGGCACTTCGTACTCCGGATATTTTTTTTTCAATCGACGGACAATATGCAAATCATCAAACCAAACAGAGTCGCTTGAAGGATTCCACACATATACTTTTAACTCAGGATACAGTAAATGCGGGGGTACCATCACTTCTAATCCAATTTTTTGCCACTCGCCTTGTTGCTCAAGGATGGTTGGAGCCGATTTTTCATAAAACAATCCAGGGGTTTCTGACGCTGCTACGATAACTCCTATGTCATTTTTGGATTTTCGCCATACTGTAATTTGATAAAATTCATCAGCGACAACACGAAGGCTTGTTGCAAATCCATATTTGTCAGCTGCATCAAGTAAAACAGCATGCTCAGACTGAAAACCTCCTTTGGTTCGATGCTCCGAACCTCCGAAAACATATTTGTTTTCTTGGTCGTCCACAAATCTTTTATTGCTTTCCAACACGTGTTCTGCTGAGCAAGAAATTTCCTGCCCAATCTCAAGTCTTGGATCACTGCATGAACTTACCAGCCATATCAATCCTATGGTATATATCCACTTAATCAATCAGGTAAAAGTTTGGATGATTGCCCAGCCAAAAATACCATAAATTCTTGTCCGCTGAATGAAGAGAGAACACTTCCCTCAAATTGTCCTCTATGAATCGTATATTCGCAATACTATGAAGAAAAAACACCTCATAAATCTTGCATTAATCTTTGCAGCCGGCTGGTTAATTACCTACTCACCCATTGGTTTAAATAAAGGCCCTCATGCATTTGACGACGGTTCTTTTTTTGATCACCACCTAAAGAAACACACGCAAGAAGAAAATAACATCTTGATTGATGTAAACGATTTTAATGAATTCATTAAGGAAGGTGAATGGGCAAATGAATTCACAGAGTCGTTTGATTTAGATTCCACAGGTGACGGTAAAAAAGAAAAAGTTTTCACCTCCATCTCTTGGCAAGATGATAACTGTGTTATTTCAAGTAGCATTACCGATGGCAAAAAGACAATTTGGAACGACCAATACACCATCACGGCAGAATTGGCCCAACATTTTTACCCGAACGTTGATCCCAAAAACATCAAGCAACTGCAGTATTATCTCGGATTATGTCAGTTGAATTTTTTGGAAAGATTTGACCGAACTACAGAAGCATTGGACAGCAAGAAGAATCTTCTAACCTCAAAAATGATGGAAGGACCGTATTGTGACACTGAAAGGATAGAAATTGAATCTTATTTAAACGAATATGGTGGATATTTCCTGGGAACCCTCAATTTATTTGATGACTCACTGTATTCCTGGAACGATAACAAAAAAGCCTTTGTTTTAATAGCGAACTCATAAGCCCATGATGAAAAATACAACATACGCAGTAGCAGCGGTCTTAACTTTAATCATTGCCTGCCAGCCTGCACAACAAAAGCCGATTAAACAAGAAGTAGAAGAATTTCTGACGGAATACAATACTACGTATCAGACGCTGCTAAAGGAAGCTGCCGAAATGCAATGGAAACTGAATACGAAAATTGTTGAAGGAGATACCGTAACTTCAAAATTGGCTTCTGAAGCGGAAGAAAAAATGGCTGCTTTTACCGGAAGTTCTGAAAACATTCAAACGGCTATGCGTTTGTTGCAACATCAAGATTCTTTATCCATTGTTCAAATTAGACAACTGAAAACCATATTGTATGCCGCCGGAAGCAATCCTGCCACTGTGAAAGACTTGGTAAAACAAAAAATTGAAGCTGGGAATAAACAAACGGAACTTCTATTTGGATTTGACTATCAATTAGATGGTAATTCGGTTTCAACCAATGACTTGGACGAATTACTTCACTCTTCCACTGACTTGAATGAAAGATTAACAGTTTGGAACGCAAGTAAGGAAGTAGGAAAACCATTGAAAGACGGATTAGAAAACCTAAGAAATCTGCGAAACCAAACGGTTCAAGCCCTGGATTATTCGGACTATTTTGAATATCAGGTATCTGATTATCAAATGAATAGCTCCGAAATGTTGGATTTATGCAGCAATATGATCGGCGAGATTTGGCCATTATACAGGGAGTTACATACCTGGGCAAGATATACGCTTGCAGAAAAATACGGTCAAGAAGTACCTGAACTCATTCCGGCCCATTGGTTACCCAATCGATGGGGACAAGAATGGGGAGGCATAATAGATGTTGAAGGGTTAAATATTGATGAAGCCTTGAAGGAAAAGAGTGCAGAGTGGATAGTTAAAGAAGGAGAAAATTTTTACATGAGTATGGGATTTGATCCTCTTCCACAATCGTTTTATGAATTGTCTAGTTTATATCCTCTTCCCGAAGATGCGGGATACAAAAAGAACAATCATGCTTCGGCTTGGCATATGGACAATGCTGAAGATGTAAGATCCTTGATGAGTGTTGTTCCAAATACTCGTTGGTGGGGGACTACATTACATGAATTGGGTCATATTTATTACTACATGACTTATACGAATCCGGACGTTCCCATCATATTACGTGGCGGTGCGAACAGAGGGTTTCACGAAGCCATGGGCAGTTTAATGGGACTAGCTGCTATGCAACAACCTTTTCTTGAACGATACGAGTTGATTCCCGCTGGTTTAGAACTAGACCAGGAAAAAATACTTTTGAAAGAAGCATTGGATTTTGTGGTTCTAATTCCCTGGGGTGCTGGTGTCATGACCTATTTTGAACATGAATTATATGCCAACAATTTACCAAAAGATAAATTCAACCAACATTGGTGGTCACTGAAAGAAAAGTATCAGGGAATCAAAGCTCCTGAAACACGTGGAGAAGAATACTGTGACGCATGTTCAAAAACACACATAAACAACGATCCAGCGCAATACTACGATTATGCCATCTCGAATGTACTGTTGTTTCAATTTCATGAATTTATTGCAAACGGTATACTATTGCAGGATCCTCATGCCACCAATTATTATGGCAATGAGAATATTGGTGTATTTGTGAAAAAACTAATGTATCCCGGTGCCAATGTGGATTGGCAAGAGCATCTTGAAAAACATTTGGGAACAGGCATGTCTGCCAATGCCATGAAAGCCTACTTTGAACCGTTGATGACATATCTTCAAAAAGAAAACGAAGGAAGAACTTATACCCTGCCAGAGCAAATCTAGACATCATGAAAAAGTCACTCCTTTATGGCATCATTCTTATTGGCTGGGCAATCAACTCACATGCTCAGGAGGCTGAAAGTGCCAAAACATTAGAAGGTGGTGAAGTTCTTTTTGATGCAGGTTTGGGATTTGGAGTTCATATTTTTAGTACCAATGAAGAAGAAGGTAACATTGGAGGAGGCGTACCTGGGTTATTGTATGCAGGGATAGGTTACAATGTGTTGCCAAACCTAGCTCTTGGAGTAATCTATGAAAGAAACGGATATTTAACCGACCCAGATTCCGCTTTTCAGGTAGTTTCGAATAATTTGGGGTTGAGCTTAAACTATCACGTTTTTAACAGGAATAACATCCTACTTGACTTAGGAATGACATTTGGAACCTCGTCATTTAGATTTGAAAATTTCAGGAATAATGAATCGTTGGAGAGTCAAGGATCACAAGTAAAATTTTTGGCTGGCATAAAGAGGTATTTTAACGATAACATTGGCGTTTATATGGCATTTACGGTACCTATTCATTCATATAAAACCTTTAAAGATCAAGATGGGAATGTGTATGAAATTTATGACTACAACAGTCTTGATTTTCCTATTCCAGATTCAAAGCGCAATTTTGAAATTTCATTGTCCGGATTCAACTTTAATTTTGGAATGACAGTAAAAATCTAAATTTTAGATCTTTTACATAATTGGTGAAATTCTATATTTGTCCTTATGCGGCAATTTGGGAATCTGATTCACTTCGTATGCATCATTGTATTACTAAGTCTTGGGCATCGAACGTTCGCCAAAAGTATTGAAGTACAATTTCCGGAATGGTCAGTGGCTGGAGTTAGCAGTGAAATCAATGTCACAGGCGTTGAGTCCAACTCTCCCATTTCTATTCAAATAAGCAATCAGGAAAGTAAGATTTTACATGTTGATGAGAATGGAAATATTCCATTCAAAATTGAAGAGCCATCTCAAGTTACGGTTGTAATAGCAGACCAAACGTTTTCAAAGCAAATCTCCCCTATTCCATTATGGATGTCGATCTTACCTCCACTTTTGGCCATCTTCCTCGCATTGCTTTTGCGAGAAGTGGTTATATCTCTTGTAGTTGGGCTCTTAATAGGCACCATTACCATTCAAATCTATGCACATGGAGCCATTGGTTTCATTTTGGGTTTCGCCAGAACCATTGATACTTACATTTTGAATTCATTAAACGATGGTGGTCACTTATCCATCATTGTCTTCTCAATGTTAATAGGCAGCATGGTGAAGTTGATAACGCTTAATGGCGGTATGTCAGCCATTGTGGCACGTCTTTCCAAAAAAGCACAAACGGCCAAATCTGGCCAATTTGTTACTTGGCTGCTTGGTGTACTTATCTTTTTTGATGATTATGCCAATACCCTAATAGTAGGCAATACAATGCGACCTGTGACTGATCGCTTAAAAATATCCAGAGAGAAGCTCAGTTACATTGTGGACTCAACTGCAGCCCCCATTGCAGCTCTGGCCTTTGTGACCACCTGGATAGGTGCAGAATTAGGATATATTGCAGATGGGGTGTCTAAGATTGACGAAATCAGTTCAGGTGCTTATGCCGTTTTTCTGCAATCCCTTCCCTATTCTTTTTATCCCATCATGACCTTACTTTTTATTGTGATGATCATTTATACAGGCAGGGATTATGGTCCAATGTTAAAAGCAGAGTTAAAAGCCAGGAAAGAAGGCCTTAAAGAAGTAAATGAATCTGAGAGCAGTACTACTGCCAAGGGCAAAATGTTTAATGCCATCATTCCTGTATCTATCATTGTGTTGGGAACTATTTTAGGTTTGATAATTACAGGAGTTCAAGCATTGGAAGGAGATATTTCACATTTGGGTTTTTGGGCAAAAGCATCTGCAATTATTGGTGGATCTGACTCTTATGTGGCCTTGCTTTGGTCAAGTTTTGCCAGTGTAATTGTTGCTGTATTGCTCACTGCTGGTCAGAAAATCATGAGTGTCCACCAATCCATAGAGGCTGTCATTGACGGTTGTAAAACCATGTTAAACGCTGTGGTTATTTTGGTTTTGGCCTGGTCCATGGCCATGATTACTGAACATCTACACACGGCAGATTACCTTATTCAATTAGCATCGGATCAGGTGAACCCTATGTTCTTTCCACTGGTTACCTTTGTTTTAAGCGCCCTGGTAGCCTTCTCTACCGGTTCATCCTGGGGTACCATGGCCATTTTATATCCCATTTTACTGCCAGCAAGCTGGATTTTAGCTAAAAACACTGGACTATCTACTGCTGAGATTCTTCCGTTATTCTTTAATACCGTTTCATGTGTGATTGCCGGTTCTGTGCTCGGCGATCATTGTTCTCCCATTTCGGACACTACTATTCTCAGTTCAATGGCCAGTTCGTGTAATCACATTGAACATGTGCGTACGCAAATGCCGTATGCATTAACGGTTGGTGTTGTGGCCATGTTATGTGGTACATTGCTCAGTGCAATGGGCGTTCCTATTATACTGTGTTATGTTTTGGGATTAACCGTTTTATGGTTGATTGTAAAAAGAGGAAAAGTTATCGAATAAAGGTCTTGGTCACCTTTACTTACAATTCACTTCAACAACAAGCAACAAAGTCTTAATTTTGTAGAAATTTTGGGCAAGTGAAAATTGAACTCTCACATAAGGTCTTTACTGTTATTGCACAAGCTGCGGACAATCTGAACATGGAAGCTTATGTAATTGGCGGATACGTGCGTGATCTGATTCTGAAACGACCCTCAAAAGACATTGATATTGTCACTACAGGTAAAGGAATTGAATTGGCGCGAGAGGTGGCAAAACTCCTTTCCATAAAGCAGGTTTCAGAGTATGCCAATTTTGGCACCGCTATGATAAAGCATCAAGATTTGGAGATAGAATTTGTGGGTGCACGAAAGGAATCTTATCGTAAGAATTCAAGAAAACCCATTTGCGAGGACGGAACCTTACAAGACGATCAAAATCGCAGAGACTTCACCATCAATGCAATGGCAATCGGACTTAATAAAGGCAATTTCGCTCAATTGGTGGATCCATTTGATGGTATAAGATCGTTGAAACTCGGAGAATTAAAAACCCCTCTCGCTCCGGAACAAACATACAGCGATGATCCGCTACGTATGATGAGGGCTATTCGATTCGCATGTCAATTAAACTTTCAAATAGAAGATCAATCTTTTGAGGCCATTTCGAAAATGAAAGATCGCATTGAAATTGTGTCAAGCGAAAGAATAATGGATGAGTTCAACAAAATTATGTTGACCAAACGACCATCCATTGGTATAGAATTACTTTATGATACAGGACTTTTGCATCACTTTTTCCCAGAATTATGTAATCTTCAAGGAGTTGAAGTTATCAATGGCCATGGGCATAAGGACAACTTTTATCATACATTACAAGTATTGGATAATCTGGCGGAAAAAAGTGAAGATTTATGGCTAAGATGGTCTGCCCTTTTACACGACATTGCCAAACCTCCAACCAAAAGATTTGACAAAAAAGTGGGATGGACATTTCATGGACACGAAGATTTGGGTGCTAAAATGGTTCCTCAAATATTCAAACGTTTGAAACTTCCATTGGACCAGAAAATGAAGTATGTTCAGAACATGGTTAAACTTCACCTTCGTCCAATTGCCTTAGTAGATAATGGTGTTACAGATTCTGCCATAAGAAGATTGTTGTATGAGGCAGGGGACGATATTGATGATCTCATGATGTTGTGCGAATCGGATGTAACTACTAAAAATGAAAGTAAAAGAGAGCGTTACAAACAGAATTTCAAAATTGTTCGTAAGAAACTCAAAGAGGTTGAAGAAAAAGACCATATTCGAAATTGGCAACCTCCGGTATCTGGAGAAACCATCATGTCAACGTTCAACATTGGCCCCGGACCTGCAGTGGGGATATTAAAAAATGCCATCAGAGAAGCTATTTTGGATGGTGTGATTCAAAACAACTACGAAGAGGCATTTTCGTTCATGCTCAAAATGGGTAAAGAAATGGACTTGATTGTTGCCAATGAAAGCGCTACCTAAGTTTCTTATTGTAATTACCGGACCTACAGCGTCTGGTAAGTCAGGCCTGGCCGTTCAACTGGCGAAGCATTTGAATACTGAGATCATATCAGCTGATTCCCGGCAATTGTATCGGGAAATGAACATTGGTACGGCCAAGATATCGGAAGAAGAAATGAAAGGTGTTCCTCATCATTTTATTTCCTCCCACTCTATTGAAAACACCTACAACGCGGCACTTTTTGAAAATGAAGCTCTTGAGATAATTCACAACATTCACAAGAAAAATGATTTCGCCGTCATGGCAGGCGGAACAGGACTTTATATTGATGCCGTTTGTCGTGGAATCAACGATCAATTGCCAGAATCAGATGAAACCATCCGTAAAGAAATAGACCGTTACTGTTCTGAAAATGGAATTGAAGGTTTGTTTCAATTGTATCAGCAATTGGATGCAGAAGGAGCTGCTCAAATTGATGCTAAAAACAAAGAACGCTTAATACGTGCCACTTCAGCTTGTATACAATTAGGTTTACCTTTTTCAGAAGTTAAGGTGAGTGAACCGAAACATCGAGATTTTCAGGTGCTCTATTTTGTACTTGATATTCCTCGAGAAGAACTGTACAACAAAATCAACGAACGAGTTGATCAGATGATAGATATGGGATTGTTGGATGAAGTAAGAAGTCTTCTACCCCATGCTGAATTGAGTGCTCTTCGCACAGTGGGTTACAGCGAAATATTTGATCATTTGAACGGTAATACATCGCTCAGTGAAGCCATAGAGCTGATAAAAAGAAATACCAGAAGATATGCAAAAAGGCAGCTTACCTGGTTCAGAAAATACGAAGATGCTCATTGGATCAAACCAAATGATTTGGAAGGATTGAAATCCATTCTGGAAGCTGAAATTTATCGCTAGATTTGTAGCCCAAAATTTTGAAGCATGAATTCACAAATCATCGAATGTGTACCCAACATTAGTGAAGGGAGAGACGAACAAAAAATCAAAGAAATATCATCTGTAGTTGAAACCGTTGAAGGTGTTCAATTGCTGGATGTCGATCCTGGAAAAGCTACCAATCGCACAGTTATCACTTTTGTTGGAAATCCTGAGGCCGTCATTGAGGCTGCATTTCGTTTGATTAAAAGAGCGAGTGAACTCATTGATATGAGCACGCATTCAGGTGAGCATCCAAGAATGGGTGCTACCGATGTTTGTCCATTGGTTCCTGTTTCGGGAATCACAATGGAAGAAACGGTGAAATATGCTCACAAATTAGGAGAACGCGTAGGCAAGGAATTAAACATTCCAGGATACTTCTACGAAAATGCAGCGAAATCGAAAGACCGAAAAAATCTTGCCGTAGTGCGAGCCGGTGAATATGAAGGATTGAAGAAAAAACTGAAGGACGCAAATTGGAAACCGGATTTTGGCAAACCGGATTATGCTATAGCTAAACACACCGGAGCTACGTGTATCAGCGCAAGAGATTTTCTGGTAGCTTATAATGTCAATCTAAATACAACTTCCACCAGAAGGGCCAACGCCATTGCTTTTGACATCAGAGAAAGAGGCCGGGTGAAAAGAGAAGGTGGGAAATTGACGGGTAAAATCGTTAAAGATAAAGATGGTAACCCGGTAAGTATTCCGGGATCACTGAAAGAAGTAAAAGGAATAGGTTGGTACATAGAAGAATTCGGGGTGGCTCAATTGTCATTGAACCTCACGAATATCAGTGTAACTCCCGTGCATGTTGCGTTTGATGAAGCATGTGAAAAAGCACAAGCCAGAGGTGTCCGAGTTACAGGATCTGAGTTGGTTGGGTTGATTCCATTGAATGCGATGTTGGATGCAGGAAAATATTTCCTTAAAAAGCAACAGCGGTCAATTGGTGTATCTGATGCGGAACTCATCAAAATAGCTGTAAAATCAATGGGCTTGGACGAATTATACCCATTTGTTCCAGAAGAAAAAATCATTGAATACCGTTTACAAGACAATGCTAAAAAGTTAGTGGACCTCACAGTCAAAGGATTTGCTGACGAAACAGCTTCAGAATCCGTTGCTCCAGGTGGAGGTTCAGTTTCTGCTTATGTCGGTTCTTTGGGAGTTTCGCTTGCCACTATGGTCGCCAATCTATCTTCTCACAAACGTGGTTGGGATGATAAATGGGAAATGTATTCCGAATTTGCGGCTAAAGGGCAGTTGTTAAAAGAAGAATTGCTACATCTGGTAGATGAGGACACCAATTCGTTTAATAAAATCATGGATGCATTTGGATTGCCAAAATCCAGTAAGCAAGAACAAGAGGTGAGATTACAAGCCATTGAAGATGCCACCAAATATGCTATCGAAGTTCCATTTCGCGTGATGGAAGTGGCATTTGATTCTATGTCTTTGGTTGGAGACATGGTAGACATTGGCAATCCCACTTCAGTAACAGATGCAGCCGTAGGCGCACTTTGTTGCAGAACAGCAGTATCTGGTGCCTTTCTGAATGTGAAAATCAATGCAGCTGAACTGAATGACAAAAAATTTGCCGATAAAATGATCAAAAAAGGTGAAAAAATTGAGCAAGCTGCCATGAAGAAAGAATCAGAAATCCTTGAAGCTGCCAGAAAAAAAATGGCATGATTTCATAAAATACCATACCTTTTAGGTGCTAATAGCATCTTACCAAAATGTCCCAAAAAGAAGAAGACAAATCACGATTCCGAATCATACTTAATCGGATATTTTTCTTTTTCCCATTTCAATTGTTGTTGATTCAACTAAAGCGAAATCACCTTTTGCTGTTGTTCTGGGTTATTTTGTTTGCTGCCATTACTGAAAACCTGGCCAGCAAATACGGCATTCCAATTTTATTCCTTTATCCAGAATACGCTGGGGATGTCAGTGTGTTATCCCATTTGATTCTTGGCTTTGCCTGTGGAACATTTATTATGGCCTATAACATTTCAACATACATTATTGTTGGACATAAATTCCCTGTGATTGCCACACTATCCAGGCCGTTTATGAAATTTTGCTTGAACAATAACATTATACCATTGACTTTCATAATTGTATATGTTTTCAATATGTATGATATCCAAATACACCGGGAATTGGAGTCCCCGGAAAAAGTAATGATGCATATTGGAGGGTTTTTGCTCGGGAATTTAATCTTCATCTTGCTCAGTGTTTTTTATTTTATTTCCACGAACAAGAGCATATTTTTCTTTCTGAACAAACAACAAAATCAAGCAAACGAGGAAGGTGACAAACCAGAAGATTCATCATTGCTTTCAGATGTTTTTCACAAGAAAAAAGCATGGTCAAAAGCTACTGGCAGAACTTATCAATGGGTCATTCAAACGTATTTGTCATCTCCTTTTAAAATTTCACTGGCAAGATCCAGCAAGCATTACAAAGATGATATTCTTGTCAACGTATTTTCTCAAAACCATGCGAACGCTTCCATATTTGAAGTGGCCGTTATCATTGCTATTCTCATTCTTGGCATATACAATGATACTCCCATTTTGAACATTCCTGCAAGTGCCAGTATCTTCCTATTCTTCACCCTACTTATGATGATTGCAAGTGCTATGTATTCATGGTTAAAGGGATGGGCAATTTCTGTTTTTATTTTAGGCTTTTTACTTGTAAACTTTATCTCTCACGGAAATTTTGAATACTATAGAAATGATATCTATGGCCTTTCGTATAACAAAGATCGAGTGCCCTACCCTCCTAACAATCAAAAATCTGACTTGAACAATGTCAAGAAACAAATTGATAATGATTACAAACATGGAATAGCCATTTTGAACAACTGGAAGAAAAAGATTGTTGGTAATGATACAACCCAAAAACCTCCAATTATTTTTATTTCCACAACGGGAGGTGGATTGAGATCGGCGCTTTGGACCATTCGTTCCATTCAATATACGGATCAACTGCTCTCAGGTGAATTGCTCAATCATGCTCATATGATTTCTGGTTCATCTGGTGGAATGATTGGCGCAGCTCTTATCCGTGAAATCTTTTTGCAAAGTCAACAATCGGATTCAATTGATTTGTACGATGATCAATGGATGAATAAAATGGGGCAGGATATCCTCAATCCCATTGCTCTTAACCTTGTTATCAGGGATATGTATTTCAAATTCAGAAAGGTAAAAATTGGAGAGCATCATTATACGCGTGACCGTGGTTATGCATTTGAAAAGCAATTAAATGAAAACACCGGGTATTTGTTGGACAAAAAACTCATGGATTATTCCAATGCTGAATTTAATTCCACCATTCCTATGATGTTATTTACCCCAACAGTGGTAAATGACGGGCGAAAATTGATGATTAGCGCACAACCCGTGGCACATTTAGCACATAATCTCACATTTAATAATATCAATAACCGACCCATAAATGAATATGTTGATTTCATGAAAATGTTTGAAAATCAAGGTTCGGAAGATGTGAATTTCACTTCTGTATTGCGAATTAACGCAACATTTCCTTATATCCTGCCCACCGCTTCTCTTCCCACCAAACCATTGATCAAAGTAATGGATTCGGGAGTGCGAGATAATTTCGGTACAGTAAACATTTACAAGTACATATACACCTTTCGTGAATGGCTGGAGAACAACGTGTCTCAAATTATTATCCTTGAACTCCGTGATAAATTTAAAGAACAAGAAACACGCCTAAAACCAACAGGTACTTTACTTGAAAACATGTCCAGTCCATTGGGTAGCTTTTATATGAATTGGACCAATATTCAAACCTTTGAGCAAGATCAGTTGGTTCAATTTGCAGAAAGTTGGATGTCCACCCCGGTTGACATTTTGAGCTTGCAATTGCACAATGAAGGACAACATAAAATTTCACTTAGTTGGCATTTAACCAAAAAGGAAAAAAAGCAAATTGAAAATGCGGTTAACCACCCAAAAAATCAAACAGCCATTTATGAGCTGATGAAGAAAGTACATGGAATGAATTAATAATCCAGAAGAGCAGTCAATTGTTCTTTAAATCTTTCTTTAGGTAAAAACTGATTTTCCAATTGAGAAATAAAAGGCACAGGTGTGTCCAGGGATGCTGACCGAACAACTGGTGCATCAAGGTATTCGAAGCAATTTTCAGCAATCAATGCAGAAATTTCACCTCCTAAGCCACCCAGCATAGTGTCTTCATGCAATACGATAACTCTTCCCGTCTTTTGAACACTATTATAAATGGTATCTACGTCTAATGGAGCTAAGGTCTGCAAATCTATGAGGTCAACATTGTCCAATTGTAATTCATCGAGAATTTCCAAAGCCCAATGAACCCCCATTCCATAGGTAATAACAGATACGTCATTTCCTTGTCTTCGAACTTTAGCCTTCCCAATTTCTTCCGTGTAATATCCTTCTGCCACATCTTCCGAACAACTTCTGTATAAGCCCTTGTGTTCAAAAAACATCACGGGATTAGGATCTTCAAATGATGCCAACAACAATCCCTTTGCCTCAGCCGGAAACGCAGGGTAAACAACTTTCAGTCCCGGCGTATGTGTAAACCAGGCTTCATTGGACTGAGAATGAAACGGACCTGCAGCCACTCCGGCGCCAGTTGGCATCCGAATGACAACATCTGCATGTTGTCCCCACCTCCAGTGGATTTTGGCTAAGTTGTTTATGATTTGATTAAATCCCTCAGAAACGAAATCCGCAAATTGCATTTCAACCATGGACTTAAATCCTTTTACAGATAAACCCAATGCAGTGCCAACAATGGCTGCTTCACAAAGTGGCGTATTTCGCACCCTTTCTTCACCATATATTCCCAAAAACCCTTCTGTAATTTTAAATACGCCCCCATAATCCGCAATATCCTGGCCCATCAATACAAGATTATCATGCCTATCCATAGCTTCTGTCAAGCCTTCAGAAATGGCATCCACCATTCGTATATTTTTGAATTGTTGTCCAGCTTTTGTGACGCTAAATTGATGCGCCTTAAACACATCATCCAATTCATTTTGCAAATCAGGCTCAATGACTGGTGCATCAACAGATTTCTTCCATTCCGAATCAATGATGGACTTACATTCTTTCTTTATCTTCTCAATTTCTGAAGTGGTTATCACCTTTTCTTTGAGTAAGTACTTTTCATAATTCTCAATGGGATCTTTTTTCGCCCATTTTTCCATCAACTCTTTAGGAACATATTTGGTTCCTGACGCTTCTTCATGCCCACGCATGCGAAACGTCATACATTCTACCAATATGGGCTGGTGATTTTTCCTGATTTTTTCTGCAGCCTGAACAATGCCGTTGTATACTTCCAAAACATTGTTTCCATCCAACTGAATTCCCTTTATCCCATATCCTTTTGCCTTGTCCACAAAGGAATTGAATTTAAACTGCTGTGATGAAGGGGTGGATAAGCCATAGCCATTATTTTCTATGATAATCATGACCGGCAAATCCCACACTGCAGCAACATTTATGGACTCATGGAAATCACCTTCACTACTTCCTCCGTCACCTGAAAAAACAGCTGTTATTTGGTTAGAAGTCTTTAGCTTTTCACCCAATGCTATTCCATCTGCAACGCCCATTTGAGAACCCAAATGAGAAATCATTCCAACAATATGATGTTCATTTGTTCCAAAATGAAATGATCTGTCTCTTCCTTTGGTAAAACCAGATGCTTTTCCTTGAAATTGACAGAATAGGTTGAATAGAGGCACATTTCTGGAAGTGAAAACACCCAAATTCCTATGCATAGGTAAGATGTAATCATTTGATTGAAGCCCCATTGATACACCAACAGAAACAGCTTCCTGACCAATTCCAGAAAACCATTTTGAAATCTTTCCTTGCCTTAACAACACTAACATTTTCTCCTCCACCATACGAGGCAATAGAATTTCCTTGTACAACTTCAGCAAATGATCATTGGAAAGCTCTTTCCTATCAAACTTCATACACAATTATTTGGTCGGTAAATTTAACCGAAAAACATTATCGCAAAATATGTTTTTCCAAAAGCCCTGTACAAAATTTTTACTTTTGCAGGCAGTGAATAAACAATCCATATTTATCATAAAAGGACTTCAACGGCTTGGCATTGCTCTGCTGGTTTATACATGTTGTCGTCTATTGTTTTGGATATTCAATTTTGATTTTTTCAAACATGTCTCCATATTGGATTTTATTTGGGGAATTCGATTTGATTTATCGGCCATTGCCTATACATTCCTTCCGTTGATCCTTCTTCATTTTTTACCATTCAGTTTGAGTTTTAAACATTCCATAGAAAATCTCAATCGCATATTATTTGGCGTATCTGTCTTTGTAAGCATGTTATTAAATACCATTGATTTTGAATTTTATCAATTTTCAATGAAGCGCAGTACTGCCGACTTGTTGGATATATTGTCTTTGGGTGATGACTTTTCAAACATTTGGTTTTCATATGTTACCGATTACTGGAATTTAGTTGTCTTGATTTTCTTCTTTGTTTTTGCCGCCGATTGGCTGTACAAAAAAACCATGAATTTTAACGTAGAAGCGAAAACAAACTATTGGTTGCAAATTCCATTATTTATTTCCATGACCGCTGCAACAGTTATAGCTTCCAGAGGAGGATTGCAATTACGGCCTATTAGTGCGATGACAGCAGCACAACATACAACGGTTAATCATATTCCTATTGTATTAAATACCCCTTTTACGTTCTTCAGGACAATGGGTAAAAAAGGAGTTGAAAAGCTCGATTATTTTGATGATGAATTTCCCAATGATGAATTCTCCATACAAATGAAAACAGACACCATTAAGAAGGTGTCAGCCAAAAATGTAGTGCTGTTCATTATGGAAAGTTATTCTAAGGAATACATTGGCTGGTATAATCAAGGAAAAGGGTTTACGCCTTTTCTGGATTCATTGATGAATAACAGTTTGGTGTTTGAAAATATGTATGCCAATGGTCAAAAATCCATTGAAGCGCTGCCTTCTATTATTTCTGGATTCCCAGCCTTAATGAACGAACCATACATCACATCCGTTTATTCCAATAATGCATTACATAGTATTACAGAAGTATTAAAAAACCATGGGTATACTTCCTTGTTTTTTCATGGTGGATCGAATGGTACCATGGGATTTAACGGATTCACAGGTGCCGTGGGTTATGATGTTTATTCCGGCAGGGATGAATATCCAAATCCGGAAGATGACGACGGTCATTGGGGTATTTATGACGAACCATATTTCCAATTTGTGGCCGGAGAATTAAATCAACAGACAGCCGATTTTTTTGCCACAATATTTTCCTTGTCCTCACACCACCCCTATCCTATCCCTGATAAGTATGAAAACAAATTTGAATCCGGTAAGCTACCTATTCATAAAAGCATTCAATATGCGGACTATTCCCTCAAACAATTTTTTGCCTACGCGAAAAATCAAGCGTGGTACAACAACACCGTATTTTTAATAACCGCCGATCATACTTCGCAAAGCATTCAAAACGATTACCAGAACAGTTTGGGTATATTTTCAATTCCGTTGATTATTTATTCGCCTGCAGATAGTATGGTGAATGTTTCCAAAAAAGTTGTCCAACAATGTGATATTTTCCCAAGCATTATTGATATGTTGGGAATGGAAGAAGAATTGTGGTGTTTTGGTAAAAGTGTATTTGACAATAACAATCCGGGGTTGGCGGTGAATATATCCAACGGCATTTATCAAATTATCAGTGCGCAAAAATTATTGCAGTTTAACGGCGAAGAAACCATTGGCTATTATGATTTAGAATTGGACCCAGAGATGAAAAATAACCTTTACCTTTCGATGGATGCACAACAGTCGGAATTGGAAAGGACAATGAAGGCCATTCTGCAACAATATAACAACAGATTGATTAACAACGCTTTAAGAGAATAAATATGGGAAGTAAGAAAAAAAATGTTGTTTACTCAACCAATCCTGACTATTCCTTTGAATACGAAGAGGATGCTGAAATGGAAACGCTTCCTCCTAATCAACAGGATCTAAGAATTACGTTGGATAGAAAACAACGAAAGGGAAAGTCTGTCACGTTAATCATGAATTTTGTCGGAAGCACTGAAGACCTGAATGATTTAGGCAAAAAGCTCAAAAGTAAATGTGGAACGGGTGGTTCTGTTAAAAATGGCGAAATCCTCATACAAGGAGATTTTCGGGAGAAGATTAAGGATATTCTTTTAAATGAAGGATACGGTGCAAAAATCTCAGGAGGTTGAATTTCAATTTTCCAACCAACATTCTTCCACAGGGTTGATAATAGGAAAAAAAATAACCTATATTTAAGGTGAACCCTGAATGCATGAATAACTTAATCAAATCCTTGCTTACCGTCATTATTTCCAGCTTTGCATGCTTAGCTAACGCACAGGAAATATCTGGAACCATTGTAGACGAATCCACAGGAGAAACGCTAATTGGGGCCACTGTATTTGAAAAAGGTACTTCCAACGGAGTTAATGCTGATTTTGATGGAAAATTCAAATTGAGTGTTCAGAATGGATTCCCAACAACCTTAATTGTTACGTTTATTGGATTTGACACTTTACAGAAGGTGGTTGAAAATCCAAATGAAAAATTAAGGCTGCGATTGAAGCAAAAACAGCTCACTTTGCAATCTGTTGATATTGTTGAAACTCGTTTAACCGAGCGATTAAGGGAATCCGCCGTAACCGTTGAATCCATGGATCTTATTGCCATTAAGGAGACTCCCTCATCCAGCTTTTATGAAGGTCTTGGAAATCTCAAGGGAGTGGATTTGACATCTGCAAGCATGGGATTTAAGGTAATTAATACACGAGGGTTTAATAGCACCAGACCTGTTCGATCTTTGCAAATAATTGATGGTGTGGATAATCAAGCTCCTGGATTGAATTTTTCCGTTGGAAATTTTGCAGGTGTTTCGGAATTGGATATTCAAAAAGTTGAATTGGTTGTTGGTGCGAATAGTGCTCTATATGGACCTAATGCTTTTAATGGCGTCATTTCCATGACGACTAAAGATCCATTTGTACATCAGGGATTGTCAGTAATGGGAAAAGTTGGAGAGCGGGATTTGAGGGAGACCGCTTTAAGGTATGCGCGATCTCATAAAATATTTGGTGCCGAAGAGGACAACATTGCCTATAAAATTAATTTTTCCTACATGCAGGCCAATGACTGGGAAGCGGATAATTTAGACCCAACTGAGCAATCCGAAGTTGGCGCTGATAATCCAGGTGGATATGATGCCGTAAACGTTTATGGCGATGAAATTTTGGTTCCTGGGGCAAATAATTTCACGGGAACATTTGGACAACTGCAACGTCCCGGGCTGGGAATATTTCATAGAACGGGATATCAGGAAAAAGACTTGGTTGATTACGATACGGAAAATTTGAAGTTTTCTCCATCCGTGCAGGTTAAGTTGACGGAAGACATACGTTTTAAAACGACTTATAATTACGGAACCGGAACAACGGTATATCAAGGAGACAATCGTTATAGCCTCAATGGTTTGGAAATGCAACAGATTGTGGGTGAAATTTCAAAACCAGGTAAATTTTATGTTCGTGCATATCACACCTGGGAAGATGCAGGAGATTCGTATGACGCCGTATTCACAGCATTGTTATTGCAACGCGCGGCTAAAAGTGATGCGGATTGGAGTAAAAATTACGAGAGTTATTGGGCGCAAAATTATGTGGACAGTGTGAGAAACCTGCCCGGTTATCCAAACCCTACTGATCCGGATATTATTGAAGATTGGTTTAATCCAGATAAGAGAGATTCAGTTTATATGGTGGCAGATATGGCCATTGCAGAGAACATAGATAAAATTCGTGAATGGCATGACATTACCCGGGCTTATACCGATAGTGTTCCTCAAAGTGCACGAAGTGTTCCTTTTTTTGAACCGGGAACCGCCCGTTTTGATTCTGCATTTCAATCCATCACATCAAAAAAGACATTCCTGGAAGGCGGATCTGGATTTTTTGACAAGTCCTCTTTGTCACATGTGCAGGCTGAATACAAATTTGAGCAGAATCAATTGGGTATTCAGGATATGCATTTTGTTCTGGGTGCAAATGTTAGACAATTTAACCCCAATTCAAGAGGTACCATATTCTTAGACACTGGTGACATCACCATTGTAAATAGAGAGTTCGGCATATACGGCAGCCTGGAAAAACGATTTTTTGACAGAAAATTGATTCTGATTGCAACAGGACGTCTGGATAAAAATGAAAATTTTGACTACTTGGTCTCCCCCGCTGCTTCCATCGTTTACTCCATTAATCAAAATCACACATTCAGAACTTCATTTTCTTCTGCCATTCGAAACCCAACCTTGCAAGATCAATACTTGTATTACAATGTCGGCAGGGCCATTTTGATTGGGAATCTCAATGGTTTTCAGAACCTTGTTACTGTGGAGTCTTACTTCGACGCGTATGAGGGAATTTCGTTTGACGGAAGTAAGTTGTCATATTTTGATGTTGATCCTGTAAGGCCAGAACAGGTTCGTACGTTGGAGTTCGGATACAAAGGCACAGTTTTCGAAAAACTTTTTGTGGACTTAAATTATTACTACAATTGGTATACGGATTTTCTTGGATATGTGGTTGGTGCCCAGGTAACTGTTGATACCAATCTTAATCTGGCAACACTGGACCAAGTGTACCGTGTCACAGCCAATTCTCCTTCTCAAGTGACTACTACCGGAGCCAGTGCAGGGTTAAACTATTACATTGACAATTCATTCATGTTGTCGGGCAATTATTCATACAATGTGCTGGCTAAAACCGATAAAGACGACCCAATTATCCCAGCGTTTAATACACCTGAACATAAATACAACATTGGTCTCACAGGTAGAGAATTCAAAGGAAAGTTAGGACCAATTAATTTAAAATATGCGGGGTTCAATGTTACATATAAATGGATTGAAGGATTTTTATTTGAAGGCTCACCACAATTTACGGGAACCATCCCTACCTATGATATGTTAGATGCACAGGTCAATTATCGAGTCCCAAAAATCAAAACCACCTTTAAATTAGGAGCCTCCAATATTCTGAATAAAATGAATTATCAGACATATGGAGGCCCGCAAATTGGTCGTATGGCGTATTTCTCAGCGCTTGTTGAATTGGATAAGTTATAGTCTCCAATCAACGTAAATGACCATTATTCCTGTTGGTTCATTCTCTTTTTCATACCCTTCGGAATATGTTCTTCTGGCAAGAATAATGGCTTATCAGAAGGCCAATCTTCTAATAGTTCTGGTTTATAACCTTTTGGATAATACAAATCCGGATCATACTGCATATCTCGAATGAATTGATTTTGAATATCCTCACGCTTGTTTCTAGGTACAGGCACCACCAATCCGCCATTCCTGGCAATTTGACCATGTGCTTGAGGAGGTGTGTTGTTTGGAAAATCCGGTAAAATACCTTCTCTGACCCACACTCTATCCTTTGTTAGGTTAACCACTGTACCATCAAATCCAAAATTAAAAGGACCCTTCCAATGGTAACGTACCTGTGCTACCGCTTCCTGATTGTAATATTCGTCGTTTTCAGTATGTGTTGCCAACGCATACCTCGGTTTTACTTTATTGTATAAATAGCCGGCCGCATACGCAGGATTGTGATGGGTGTCAATGGTATATCTTGCTAAAAATGGTGGGACACCTTGCACAGCAGCCACAATTTCAACAACTTCCGTTTGCATCTCAGTGATTAAGATATCAACTCCTGCTGCATACTTCTCTGTTAGTTTATTGGGTCTTCCGTCACCGGTAAAGGCTACACTTAATCCATTCCAATCCAAACGGTAGGCACTTGCGCCATCTTTGGCATGACTTTGTTGCCAATGAATGACCTTAACTCCGTCTTTATCATATACCACTCCCCCGTCATCAGCAAAATCAAATTCGGTAACCTCAAGATCAAAACCTCTGCCAATAGGAAATACATCAAAAGCATCCGTATGCCAACTTGCCATTTGTTTCATTCCTTCCATGACGTGTTTAACCCCATATTCCGGCGATCTTCCAGATGGTCCATATACGCGTAATGGCTCATCCAATCTTCCATTCCACGCTCCAAACACATATAAATAAGGCAATGCAGCAAAATGATCCAGGTGTAAGTGAGTTATGAATACATCATTCATTTCATTTAATGCGATTCCTGCTGCCATGTAGTTGGCAATTGAACCTTCACCGAGGTCGAAAATGAAATTTTTACCATTTCCCAATTGAACAAATACCGAAGTATTCATTTGACCAGGACGAATGAGTGGTGAAGAACCCATAAAGATGATCCTGATTTCTTCAGGTTGCACATCTTCCGTATTGGGAAACCAGTTGGCGGCACTTTTTTGCCATGGCATGGGTTTCACTCCTTCAAACATCAATCCTTCATTCCACCTTCCATTTGGAATACCTCCCTGCACTATTTTTTGTAGTACGGCAGGATCTTCCTGAAAGCCATCTGAGGGAAAATCAGATTCACCAATTTTGGTAACCTCTTTGGCATTAGTGGGAATTGTATTGAGTTGAGTATCAGCTGTAGGGGCGGTACAAGCAGTTACGACAATGAACATAGCACTATAACTGAATTTTTTCATAGTTATAATGTTAGGTTTACTTAAATGTAGTGCATTGTAGTCTATTAATCAATAAACAGGTACTAAATGGAACAATTCTAAATAACTCAATTTGTGGTTTAATTAACGGTAACTGATTGCTGAATCCCAATTATTTCAGACTTTTTCCTATATTTAAGAGGCAATCTATAAATCCAATATTATGAATCGAATTTTACGAAATGTACTGGCGAGCTTTTGTCTTGTCTTTTTTACCACATCAGTTTCTGCACAACGATATACTTCTGAGGTGTTTACAGATGTAACGGTTACATCAGATGTAGCTTATGGATCGAATTATAGCATTCTCACAGGTACTTATGTGATGGAAACGCTAGAAATGGATGTGTATCAACCAGATGGTGACACGCTTGATAAAAGGCCGCTAATCATTCTGGCGCATGCCGGAAGTTTTCTTCCAAAAGGGGCAAATACGTTACCTCTGGGAGTAAAAGAAGATAGCTGTATGATTGAGATGTGTACTCAATTCGCAAAACGTGGATGGGTAGCAGCGAGTATTAACTACCGTTTGGGATGGAACCCAACTTCGTCTGACGCAGATATTCGCGCCGGAACAATCATCAATGCAGTTTACCGAGCTATGCAGGATGCAAAAGCCTGTGTTCGTTACTTTAAAAATGAAGCAACTACTTATAAGATTGATTCGAACTTAATAACCGTTGGTGGATCTAACTCCGGTGGTTATTTGGCTCTTGCCTATGGATCATTAAATGATCCGGCTGAATTGAATTTGCTTAAATTCAGACATTCAGTTACCGGTGCTTTGTATGTTGACCAAGACAGTGTTGGTGGATTTGATGGTGAAGGTGGAATGTCAGGAGTAAATAATTATTCTAACCCGGGTTCTTCTTCTGATATAGCATTGGTTTTAAATCTAGGAGGTGCTATTGGAGATACTACATGGCAAGATGCTGGTGAAGTACCAATCATTTCATTTCATGGAGAAGAAGATGCGTTGACTCCTTATAAAACAGATGTGGTAATTGTTGCTGCCACTATGCAATCTGTTGTGGAAGTATCTGGAAGTCATGATGTTTCACGTTATGCCACAGCACTTGGTAATCAGAACTTTAACGATGGTAGTTTTACAGATGCTTACTCTACTACTGCTGCAGCAAGAACAGCTCATAAGGGCTTATTCCCATTCCCAGGCGCTGCCAATGGATTTGAGCCTTGGGGTTGGTATGATCCAAATGATCCGAATGCAGTAGGTGGCGGAGGTTCCGCAGCCAATCCACTAGCCAATGGCACAAAAGGTAGATTGTACATTGATACCATTATGGGGTATTTCTGTCCTCGATTTGTGGAAGTGAAAAAGGTAATTGATAGTACCGTTATGGTTGGACAAGTTGAACACTCTGTTGACTTTAGCAATCAGGTTAGTGTTTTCCCTAACCCTGCCTCAAGCCATATTCAAATTAACGCCGGCGTTGAATTACAAAGTGTTCAAATGATGGACATGAATGGTCGTATAGTCAAAAGCCAACAGTTTAATGGAAAACCCGTTGGAAATCTAGATGTAAACGGAATAGAATCTGGTGTTTATATTCTTCGACTATTTAGCGAAGATGCATCAGCAGTTAAACGACTGATCATCGAATAACAGCCCAGTATATAAATAAATGATAGCCCTGTGCCTAATGGCATGGGGCTTTTTATTGGACAATATTGAAATTGAAATGAGCAGTTCCTGTATAGTTCATTAGGTTGATCCACAACGGAAGTAGCATTTCCGTGCTGCGCGCAGCTTCAATCCCTCCAAGATCAATTACATTGCCTTCCCAACCAAATGGATTCAAAATATCTTCAATAACACGATCCTTGGCAATCTTATCATTACCCGCCATAAACAGTTTGTGTTCACCATTGATGCGATCTGCGTCAATCATAATGTCACAATTGACTGTATTCAAAGCTTTTACAACACGAGCTTCCGGAAAGGCATCTTGAATTTTCTCCCCCAATGAAGTTTTATTGCAATACAACAAAGATGGAGGCATTCCATTGGAAAAATCCAATGAGTTGGCTACATCTATGATGATTTTTCCATTTACGTTTTGAGCATCAATGGTGGCTAAAGCATCAAGTGAATGCACTCCGGCCGTGCAATTAAAAATGAAAGTATCCGCACTCCTTGCCGCTTCATTAAATGTATTTCCCATTGCATTGCTTCCTCCTTTTGCGACCCATGATGTCAAATTCTCGTTTGATGTGGTTCGAGAACCCATGGTAACAGTATGTCCCATCGCAAGGAGTTTGTTACCAATAATCTGACCAACAGTCCCCGTCCCTAATATTGCAATATTCATAAGGTTAAGATTAGTTTCGATAAAGGTAGAAAGTCTGTGTTGATTTAATCCAATATTGTCAAATTAATGACTGTATTAAAAAGCAATCCAACAGATAGTTGAACAATAATATTTACAATTTACGGGCCCAAAACTGGTCAGTTGATTAAAATTTAAGCATTTTTGTCTGCGACCCTATCCAGTATGAAGGCTGCCACCATAAACGATAAAGAACAAGTTATTTCCATTATCATGGAATCTTTTCACAACAACCCAAGTGTGAATCGAGTCATCAAAAATGATCACAAGAGGGAGTATCGCTTGTATGCCCTTGCAGAATATGCTTTTAACAAGGCTTTTCGAAGAAAAGGAGTTTGGTTATCTGATGATGGACAAGGATTAGCCATCTTTTACCGATACAATGAGCGCAAGGAGGATTTAATAGACTACTGGAATCAAGTGAAGTTGGCATTTAAAGCCATTGGTTTGTTTCGATCATTGGGCATCTTGAAACGCGAAAACTACATGGCGCAACAACGTCCAAAAGATGGAAACTTCTTCTATTTCTGGTTTTTTGGAGTTTCAAATAAAGCAAGAGGAAGTCGAGCTGCATACGAACTGAGAGATGAAATATTCAAACTCTCATCACAACTTAAGTTGCCTTTGTATATGGAAACTTCCGTACCACAGAACCAAAAAGTATATGAACGATTTGGTTTTGAAACCTACCACACCTGGAATCAACCTGGCAATGGTGAACCACTCTGGTTTATGAGAAAAACGAATTTTAGCTAGGATGACTTATTCCCCTACAAAGAATGTAATCATCTCTGTGCTTACATTACCTAACTTATCATAAGCCTTAACCTCCACCTCGTGAAACGTATTTTTTCTGAATCTTCTGACTTCAGAAACGTCAAGTGTATAAGGACTGGAATAATCTCGGGCTTCAGCTCCATTTAAGGAATACGTAATTCTATGTGTACCGCAATCTTTATCCGTTGCACCTAAGTACAATCGCGTATAGTTTGGATAAATATTAACCGTTTTTCCACCCTTCTTTTTAGTTCCAATGGGCTCAATACTAAAGTTATGATGAATAACCGGAGGATCATTGTCAACAAAAAATTTGCTTTCCTTACTTTGTTCTGCATTGTTCACATTGTCGGTAGCATTAAAAGATACCGTATGATTTCCAGAGGCCGTCACATTAAAGGCACTTGAATATGTATTGCTACTTCCTCCATCAACTTTGTACTCAATCTTAGCCACACCAGACTCATAATCCCTTGATTTCAAATAAATCTTTGTGTCCATATTGATAAACAGCGTGTCTCTGTCAAAAAACTGAGGTTTGCCATAAGAGATTCCTGTTGTTGGTGCACGATTGTCCATGAATATCTTTTTATTACCTACAGCAGATGCCACAGATCTGGCTGCTCTTTGGTTCTCAACGTTATCAACTGCCCAATAAATGATGTTATGCACTCCACCCCTTTCTGGAATGGCAAAAGGAGAGCCGAATTTTGTTTTTCCCTGTCTGTTGATATTATAGTAAATACCTTCTACACCCGCCTTATTATCTGTGGCCGTCATATTTATTCTCGTATTTGGAGAAATGAAGAAATTACCTGCAGTTTCGTGCTGATCTCCTTCTATCTTCACCGTAATTTCCGGAGCTATTTTATCCAGGTAAAAAGAAAAACTCTTTCTGCTTTCTTCATTTTTTACATTGTCGACCGTATAATAATAGAGTGTATGGTTTCCATCACTTAAATAAGCAACCGATACAGGATAACCAGGATAAGTATTCTGACTTCTTTCATCGTAAGCAAAATATGTTCTTCTGGTTCCGCTCAAATTATCAGTAGAAGTCAACTTAAACTTTGTGGAAGGTGCAATAATATTGCTGTTATGAACTATCCCTACAATAGCATCACTAGAAGTTGGTGCTGTTATATCCACGATAAATTTTCTGCTTCGTGCTTTTTCTTCATTACCTACATTGTCATGAGCATAATAGTACAAATTATGGGTGCCTTCATTGTCAACACTTATGGTTCCTGAATAATCAGACCAACTTCCTGCATCCAAAGCCTTGTGAATTGAAGCTACACCACTAACACCATCTTTTGACGAGATGTCAACTTTTAATCCTTTTCCATAATAGATGTTTCCATTGGCACGGTATTTCGGTGCACCAGAAAAACTAGATGAACTTACCGGAGCTATACCATCGGCATATATTTCGTACATCACCTCTCGCGGTGGCTGAACAGTTTTCTTTGTATTTGGATCAACAGCCCATTTACTTCGAATGTAATTCACTCCCTCTGTATCCAAATACATGGGGTCTGTATATTCGGGAGTACTTTTACTTTTTAAATCAAAATTCTTTCCGTCTGGAGTTGTCGAAAATTTTAAATATAACGGCAGTTGCTTTTGCACGTATATGTTGCCATTGTTCTGATAAACAACATCTTGATGATCTCCAACTGTGGGTTGCTGAGCCACAGCACTTCCAACCAACAAACTGCTAGAAAAAAGCAGCAAATTCCTCTTTATTGCGTTCATAGGTATTGATTTAGCAGCAACAAAATAGAAAAAACTTTCTTATTGACAATTGCCAAATGTTCTTTTAAAAATGAAATTGGGGAAAATGACTAGAAATCTTTACGGTAACAACGCTTCCGTTTGTGCTGAATGTGATCGTAGTTCTTCCAGTGTTGAATGGCCTTTTGGTTGGTTTCAATAATACCCGTTGTTTCAACGTGAGTAACACCATACTTTATCATCACTTGCTGCAATTCTGTAATCAAAAGCGCCGACACCCCTTGACCTTGCATTTTAGGATCTATACCAGTCAACAACAAATCAACCACTTTTGGCTTTTTTAAGGCTTTCATAATGTGAATGAAGCCAAATGGAAACAATTTTCCTTTTGCTTTCTGCATGGCTTCAGATAAAGAAGGCAGACCAACAATAAAACCAACAATTTCCTCTTCTTTACTCAACACTACTTTCACAAATTCAGGATTGAGCAAATTAAAGTAACGATTGATGTAATATTCAATCATATTATCATCCAAAGGAACCATGCTGAACAAATCCTTGAATGCTTCATTAAGCAATGCAAAGATTTTATGACCATAAGGCCTCATCTCATTGGTATTTGAAAAGCTAATTACTTTTAGGCCATAGCGCTTTTGAATAATGCTATTTAATTTGACCGCTTTTTCCGGAACAGAATCGCCCAATTTCAAACGAAACTCAACCCAATCAATTTCTTTTTGGTAACCACAAGCCTCGATATGTTTGTGATAATAAGGCAAATGATACTCCGAAGCAATGGAGGGTACATGATCAAATCCTTCTACCAACATGGCTTGATGATCCAAATTGGAAAAACCCAACGGGCCATGAACCGAAGTCATACCATTTTCTCTTGCCCAGCTTTCAGCAGCATCCAATAACGCTTTGGTGGTTTCCGCATTATCTTCAAACTCCATTCTGCTAAAACGTGCAAGTTTAGTTCCTTTTAATTCATTGTATTTGTTGTGAATAATGCCAGCAATTCTACCTACACATTTTCCATCTCTGTAAGCCAACCACATTTTTACCTGACAAAAAGCAAAAGCCGGATTGGATTCAGCTTTTAGTGCTTTTAGTTCATCTTTTTTGATGGGTGGAACCCAAAAACGATTGTTTTTGTAAAGATTAAAAGGTAATTGAACAAAATCCTTGTAATGCTTTTCTGTAGTAACTTCCTTTATTTCTAGCGACATTACGACCTATCAATAATTAAATGCTGCATATCCCACAAAAATGCCAAAAAAATAGAACTTAAGGAATTTTCACTCCAATTATTAATACATCATCTATCTGTTCATAACTCCCCAACCAAGAAATAAATTCATCCTCCAACTTTTGATGTTGAATGTGCATGGGATCTTGGTGAATATCCATTAAGAAATTCTTAAATGGTTTGTACTTGTATTTCTTACCTAACTCACCGCCAAATTGATCAGGGAACCCATCAGAAAAGGCATAAATAGTATCTCCACTTATGGCTTCAAAGGTATGGTTGTCGAACTTTTGCTTTTCACCACGGATAAAACTTCCAATGGCAAATTTATTTGCTTTGGTTTCAATCAACTCTCCATTTCTAATGATATAAAGTGGGTTATGAGCTCCGGCATATTCTACCGTTCTCTTATCTGTATCATAGGCAATTAATGCCATATCCATTCCATCTTTGACCTGATCCATTTCACTTTTTTGCCTCAACGTATCAGACACACTTTGGTTTAATTCATCCAAAATCAGGGCTGGTGTAGTGATTTCCATTTCACCAACAATTTTGTCAAGTGAGTTATGTCCAATGATGGACATAAAAGCACCTGGCACACCATGTCCCGTACAATCTGCTGCGGAATACAAGATTTTTTCACCTTTTTTGTAAACCCAATAAAAGTCTCCTGATACAATGTCTTTGGGTCGAAAGAAAACAAAGGATTCAGGAAGTGCTTTTTTCACCAACTCGTCTGGCGGTAGAACAGCTCTTTGAATTCTCTCCGCATATCGAATGGAATCAGTAATGTCTTTGTTCTTGGAAGCCAATTCTTTGTTTTTGTCAGCTATTTCGGCAGTTCTTTCAGCAACTTTATCCTCCAGCACTTTCTTTTCCATGACCAATTGCTCTTCCCTTCGTTTAATGAAAAATGCAACCCAACTCGAAATAACCACTAAACAAAACAAATAGAACCACCATGTTTTCCAAAAAGGAGGTTCGATTACAAACTCATATTCAGCTGTATTGACTTCCCAGTTGTCCGCTTGCTTAGAGGCTTGAACCTTGAACGTATAATTTCCAGCGGGCAACGCCGGGTAACTTGCAAAATTGGTTTTACTCGGAGGACTCCAATCTTCGTCAATTCCCTCCAATTTCATGCGATAGAAGACCTTGGTAGGATTGGTGAGATAAATCCCTTTAAAGTCAAAACGCATGGCATTTTCTTTATACTTGAATTCACCAGGTGAATCAAACCCATGGTCTTTCAGGTTTACACGAAAACGCGTAATGAGAATTGCTGGTTCATGTTCGTCTCCTTTATCTTTTTTGGGTGAATATTTCACAGCCCCTTTTACGGTTCCAAACCAGATGTTTCCTTCATGGTCTTTGTACGAAGCACCAAACTTTGCTTCTATTCCCGTGAAACCGTCCTTTTCACTATAGGCATTAAAACCCGTTTTTTCGTGATACCGATTGATACCATTATTGGTCCCAATCCAAATGTTGCCATTGTCATCCGACTGCAATGAGGTGATCAAAGGAGTAGTTAAGCCATCTTTGACGCCATATTGCGCCACTACCTCGTCATTTTCAATTTTAAATAATCCCTGACCATCTGTTCCTATCCATATGGCACCCATTTTATCCTGAGTAATGGCGTTTGGAGTAATTTCAGAACCTATATCTATGGGCTTAAAGGTCGTTCCCGAAATTTTTGTCAATCCTTTTCCTCTGCATCCTACCCAAACATCCCCTTGATTGTCACAATACACTACGGAAATGTCGTTTCCATTCAATCCGTTGCGTTGGGTAAGAACATCCAGTGCCCGTTTATCAATTTCATAATACACAAGGCCGTCTAATGTTCCAATCCACAAATTGTTGAATTTATCAATGTCCATTCCGGTAACGATATGCAGTGATATATTACCGTTGATGATTGGACTGTAGGTTACTGATGACCGGCTCGCTTTGTTATCCATGCTGACCACACCTTGATCTGTACCTACCCACATGGTGCCATTTAGATCGCGTTTGATAAATCGAATGTTATCACTAATGAAAAAATTCTCTTCAACATTGACGTATTGATAATCTTTCGTAGGACTGGAAGGATCAAACATGGTCAAACCCGAACTGGTTCCCAACCATAAGCGCTTGTTTATATCTTCACTTATAGCCCATACCTGATTTCCTGACAGCCCTATTTCTTCTGTAAATGAAATAAACCGATCTCCTTTATAGATATCAATGCCGTGCTCATTGGTTCCAATGATGACATTCCCTTCTCTATCTGTCTCTATATCTCTGATTTTCAAATCATTCAATCCATTATTTTGATTGAATGTTTCAATGGTTTTTCCATCAAATCTGCTTAGACCACCACCCCACGTGCCTATCCAAATATGGCCGTTTCCGTCTTCCGTAATTTTACTTATCCAGTTGTGGGCAAGTCCATCACGAACATCGTAAATATCAAACCCTCGACCATCAAATCGCTGACGATATAACCCACCATTATAGGTTCCGTACCAAACATTCCCTGAATTGTCAAAATACATGGTGGTCACCTGAAAATAAACCGGGAGTCCTTCTGGTGCAAACGTTACAAAAGGGTCTTTCTCTGATTTTCCCTCGTACATTTTAACACCCACATCAGTGATAAAATATACAGAACTGTCTTTACCAACTATGATGTCAAAAACTCTGTCACTTAATCCTTCTAGCCCCTTGAAATTTGTTACCTGCCAATCACTTACAGCCCCTTCAGTAGATTGAATATACAAGGCACCTTGTTCCGTTGTTGCAATCCAAATATTCCCATTAAGATCCTGTGCAATTTTTGAGATGTCAGAATTGATATTAAGGGAATCAAAAGTTATTGTATGAAATTTTTCATCTTTTCTTCGGGTTATTCCACCACCCGTATGACCAAACCACAAGGTCCCGTCAGAATCCTGACAAATGGTGCGCACACCATTTCCGGCAGTGCTATCTAGCGTGGAATAATTGATGAATTCTGAACCGTCAAATCGAGATATTCCCGAACCCGTTCCCAGCCACAAATAGCCAAGTGTATCTTGATGTACAGCATACACATTGGATTGAGCCAATCCATTCTTAACGGTGTAATTATCAAAGTAATATATTTGAGAAATCCCCTGCTGAAAAATGCAACAGAGGATTACAATCAATAATTTACGAAAGGTCATTTTTGTACATAGTCTGGTCACAGACCGAAGTTATCTTTTTATAAAGAAAAACGTACCATTCTCGTCCTCAAATCCTTGAATTTTTCCAAACTTAGGTTTCTGTCGTGCACTCTTTCCTACTGCTTCCGTAACCTTATTGGCAATTTTATCAATGGAAATACAGTCATCTGGATTGTTATTCAAGGTATTGGCAAAAGTCTTCGTGAATTGAGAATCATCAGACGCCAACTCATAACCTGCTGATGATAGTACTTGAGAAGATTTAAACCTTGTGGCCTGCCAATCTTTACAATTTCGATTATCACCTGTTGCTCTCATTGCCTGATAAAAGGATGGGCCAGATTCACAAGCATCGGTAATCACCAATGTATGTGTAATGTATTTTGAATACGACTGCATGGCAGCTTTAAGTGAATTAATGTTGAAATAGGTAAACTCGTCATCTCTTTTGGCATCAACAGGAATCCAGTATCCAGATTCATTCAGGAATTTACCGTGTCCCGCATACCAAACAATCAATGAATTCACACGGTTACTTCTCACCAAATCACGCAATTCAATGGAAAAGAATTTTTCGAATTTAGCCTTCGTCATGTCTCTTTTTCGAATGATGTTGTGGATTTGATAATTGGCCAAAGCCCCTTTCATTGTTGTTACGTCTTTTCCGGGTCCTTCTAAGCTGGCAAACGATGCATAATTTGAATTTTCAATGAATACCACCCAAGTTTTACCCATAGGATTGCTCGCACTCAACTGAGCACCTTCTGTATTAAAGGTAAAATCCTTTTCAGTGGTGTTTCCATAGGTGTCAATTGCCGTAATTTTAATGGAATTCTTATTGGCAATGTTAATGGTAGCAGAAAAAGTTGGGTTCAATTGTTCTACCACAAAACTCGCCGTTGCACCTTCAACATAAATCGACTTGATAAGGCTTTCATCTTCAATTTTACCTTCGATGTACAACATGGTGTTCTCATTTTCAAGGTAAATCTCTCCATCATCAGAAGCGTATGGTGCAATAAGATTGATTTTAGGAGCATCAATTTCAGTTTTCACCAACTTGTACTCATAGGTCTTTTTGTTTCCATAAACATCTTCTATGTAAACATTCATAGTTGAAGCATTGGTCAAATTCAAACGAAAATTAAATTCAGGATTGAGTGTGGATTTATCAAATATGACATCCTGTCCATTCATTTGGAATTTCTTGATCAAACTGGCATCATCAACACTTCCTTTAAAAAATCCGTCAATAAGATTCTTCGGCACAGGAATCTCAAGATTGTTAGCTGGAGCAGGTTCTACAAATACCAATTTAGGTGCATCCTCTTCCCTATTTAATTCAAACAATCTTTTTTCTGCGTCATCCAACATCTGTTTCGCCTTCTCATCATAAGGAGATAATTTTCTTAACGCTTGATAATCAGCAATGGCTAAGTCAAGTTTAAAAGTGGCCTCATACGCCGCGGCACGTTGATACAGTGCATCAAAGTTGTCTTTGTCTTTCTCTAAAACAATATTAAAATCATTAATGGCAGCCTGATGCTGACCAAACTCACTGTAGTATTGTCCACGCATGTTGTGAATGGCTTCCTTTTCCGTTGGTTTAGCAACTAACATGGCCTGAGAAAGATCATTAATAGCACTAGGATAATTGTTTCTGACTTTGAACGATTCAGCCCTAGCCATATACACTGAGGCATCTTCTTTCGTGATTTTCAAAGCTTCATCACACGTTGCCGTTGCAGCCTCACCCTTCTTCAACGCACATTGAGCCTCGCATTTGGCAACATAAGCAGGGATGAACTCATTTTCATAAAAGTATGAACGACCAAAATCGTATTCTGCCTTTTCGTAATTTTTTAAGTGCATCATCACCTGACCGTGCAGGTAGTAATTCATTGAATTTTTCTTGATGTCCAATGCCTGATCTGCCGAAGTCATTGCATTATTGTATTGCTTCAAGGCAATTTGTGCTTTTGTCTTTTCATTGAGTACTTCAAAGTGTTTTTTGTTCACTTCCAATGTTCTATTCGAAGTCTCAATGGCCTCCTTGTACTTTTCCATCTTATTTTGCAACCGTGCCAGGTTGTAAAGAAAATCTTCATTGTCCGTATCAAACACCAATCCCCTCTGATAATCATTGATGGCATCATCAATGCGGAACATTTTTTCGTAAGCCTTGGCTCTGGAAGCATAGGCGTCTAAATAATCCGCTTCTAATTTTATGGCTTCAGTAAATTGAGCTGCGGCATCCTTGTATTTTTTTGCTTCAAGAAACTCTTCGCCAGCTTTAAAATACTTCTTGGCATTTTGGGCGAATCCTTGAATAGAAAATATGATAATGGCTAAAAACGGTAGCGCTTTTTTCATTTGAAAAAGAGGTTAGGGTTAATCAGGTAGTCAAAATTAAATATAATGAGTCAAGAATTAAATTAATCCTTAGTTTTATGCTTCTTTGTACGCAATTCAAGTTTAAAGGTTACCAATTTTTTTCCTATGAATTTATTCTTTTCTAAATGGTTATGGTTGTTGTTAATTCTAGTCAATTTAATGAGTATGAAAGTGCTTTATGCACAAGATCAAGGATGGGATCAAATTGAAGTTGACAAGAAAGAAAGTAACATTTCATGGAATGCCACACAAGGAGAAAAAAATTACACTGGTTTGGCTCCGGTGTTGAATGGATTTATTTTTTTGGAAAAGGATGAATTGAAAGGTGGAACACTGTTCATTGATATGAATAACATTACCATTAATAATCTAGAGTCTAAGGAAGACTATGTCAAAATGATGGAATTCATGCAAGGGCCTGAATTTTTTAATGTTCGAAAGAATCCATTTGCTGTGTGCAAAATTTATAATGTGTCTAAAACAACGGGGGGAAATTTTACACATGTCCTGAAAGCCTCATTGACCATTAAAGGACGAACCCATCAATTCGAAGTGCCAGTGGTTATGAACATTTCGAAGGAAGATATTCAAATAAAAGGTGAAAGCCCAATGGATAGAAAAAATTGGAGCTTAAACGGATACCATAAAAAGGAAGTGAAAGAAGAAGACGTTATTCAAGATGAATTCAAAATTTCATTTCAAATCAAAGCTCCCAGAAAATCCTAATTTATTCTTGTTCTTCCAGAAATTGTTGTGATGCTATCATTAAAGGATGCATCTCTACATCTGAGGAGATAAAAGGCACAACATCCCGGTATTTTCCAATCAATTTTTCCAACGAAGACGCACTTTGTCGTGGTCTCCTGAACTCAAGTGCTTGGCAGGCTGTCATCCATTCTATGGACAATACACTTTTCGTATTATTTAGTACACGTAAAGTCTTAGTAGCCGCATTGGCCCCCATACTTACATGATCTTCTTGACCATTGGAAGAATCAATGGTATCCACAGAAGCAGGTGTGCACAATTGTTTATTTTGACTAACTATGGAAGCTGCCGTGTACTGAGCTATCATAAATCCAGAATTCAACCCTGGGTTTTTCACTAAAAAGGGAGGCAATGAACGTTGTCCAGAAATGAGCTTGTATATTCTTCTTTCTGAAATACTCGCCAATTCTGACAATGCTATGGCCAGAAAATCCAGATGCATTGCCAACGGTTGACCATGGAAATTTCCTGCGGAAATCACTTTGTCTTCATGATGAAAAACCGTAGGATTATCTGTTACGGCATTCATTTCACGCGTGAATACTCCAACGCAAGAATCAAAAACATCAATAATGGCTCCATGCACTTGTGGAATACATCTAAACGAATATGGATCCTGTACATGCAATTTTTCTCCATTGGCAATTTCACTGTCCGATAAAATATCCAGAATTTGCGCTGAAACTGCCATTTGACCGGGATGAGATCTGACTTTATGCACAGATGCATCAAACGGTTCCAATCGTGCATCAAATGCATCCATAGAAGTACTGGCAGTTTGAGCAGCAACCGACGACCATTTTTCTGCTTGTAATAAAATATGCACTCCATAAGCACACATAAATTGCGTGCCATTCAACAATGCCAATCCTTCCTTTGCTCCTAACGTCAAAGGTTCCCATCCCATTTGGGCATTAATTTCTTCGCCAGTACATTTTTCTCCATGATACCAAACTTCACCTTTTCCCAAAAGAGGTAATACCAAATGTGCCAATGGTGCTAAATCACCTGATGCTCCCAAAGAACCTTGCTCATAAACAACAGGCCAAATTTGATGATTGAACATGGCTATCAATCGCTCAATAGTTTCAATTCTGACTGCAGAATAACCCAGGGATAAGTTTTGAATTTTCAACAGCAACATCAGCTTAACTATTTCCTCCGGCACTTCATCACCCATACCGCAAGCGTGAGAAAGAATTAAGTTATGTTGAAGTTCTTCCAATTCTTTTTCCGGAATTTGAGTGTCATGTAAAGCACCGAATCCTGTATTGATGCCATAAATCTTCTCATCCGAACCATTGATGCGATGTTCCAAATAAGAGCGAGAATCCTTGATGTTGGAACAGATATCCTCATCTAAATTCAATGAAAGCTTTTCATTCAGAATGGTCTGAATTTGCTGAAGGTCAAGTGTTGGATATCCTATATTAAATGTGTTTGCCATCTACCAATCAATTGAATTCATCCATTTTTCAAAAGGAATATCTTGTTGCTCTCCAGATGCCATGTCTTTCACACGAACGACATTATTTTCTAATTCTTCCTCTCCTACCATAACTACAAATCGAAAATTCTTAGCATTGGCATATTTCATTTGTTTGGCTGGTTTTTTTGAATCAGGGAAAATATCCACCGTTACTCCTTTGGCTCTTAATGTTTCAACCATACCAAGACAAGACAAAACTTCTTTATCACCAAAATTTAGAAACAGTACAGAAGAATTGTTGCCTTGGTAATCTTGAAATGCATTCAATTCTTCCATCACATCAAAAATTCTGTCAATTCCAAACGAAATTCCCACGCCACTTGTATCCGGCATACCGAATATTCCCGTTAGATCATCATATCTTCCACCACCACAAATACTTCCCATTTCCATATCATTTGATACAACTTCAATGATGATACCTGTGTAATAATTCAATCCACGTGCCAACGTGGTGTCAATTTGAATAGTTGCCTTTTTTAACGGGCTTCTTTCAAGATATGTTATGATCTCATTTAATTCGGCAATTCCTTGAATTCCATGTTCGTCGCAGAATTTGGCAATTTCATTTATTTGCTCCCTTACATCCGGAATCGTGGAAGCCTTTACCATCAGTGTTAACAGATCTTTCATATTGGAAGGAAACGAAGCTTTTTGCATTTGTTCCAATACACCGTCTACACCAATTTTATCCAATTTATCCAACAAAACGGTGAATTCCGTGAATCGTTCTTCCAGGCCATAATTCTTGGCAATGCCTGATAAAACTTTCCGGTTATTTAACTTGATCAAAACGGACAAACCGAGTTCGGAAAATACTTCATCAATCATTTTTACCAAATCAAACTCAGCGATAAGTGAATCAGTACCAATGACATCGGCATCACATTGATAAAATTCCTGGTAACGACCTTTTTGAGGTCGATCCGCTCTCCAAACAGGTTGCATCTGATACCGCTTGAAAGGGAAAGTAATATCATTTCTATGCTGAACGACATATCTGGCAAAAGGAACTGTCAAGTCATACCTCAGTGCTTTCTCACTGATTTGAGGTAATAATTTATTTGCATTTTTTTCCGTCAAATCTGTGTCGCTGACTTTTGACAGATAATCTCCGGAATTGAGAATTTTAAATATCAGCCTATCTCCTTCTTCACCATACTTACCCGTAAGGGTTGACATTTTTTCAATGGCCGGAGTTTCAATGGGTTCAAAGCCAAATTTTTCAAACACCCTGCGTACAGTGTTGAATATTTGCTGCCGTTTTCTAACCGCATCTGGCGGTAGATCTCTTGTCCCTTTTGATAAAGCAGGTTTAATCATTTCAAGAATTCTATTGAACCCAAATTTGGCATCACAGAACATTAACATTCTATGCCAACGGATACATTCTTTTCACAAAAATAAAAATCTCACTGCCAAATTAGATTCAACAGTGAGATTTCGCAAATACTTTAATATAACTTAAGAGTTGGCAAGCACCTTTGGCGCACCAGCAAGTATTTCTTCATTGGCATATTCCTGAAATTTCTCAAAATTCCTGTTAAAAGAGCTGGCCAATTCATTCGCCTTTCTATCGTATGCTTCTTTATCTGTCCATGTATTTTTTGGACTGAGAACTTCAGCAGGAACATTAGGACATTGCTCTGGCATTTGCAATCCAAAAATCTCATGTTTCTTGTAATTGACATTATCCAAATCTCCATTTAATGCAGCCGTAATTAACGCTCTTGTAATGCTCAATTTCATTCGATGTCCTACACCATAAGGTCCACCAGACCATCCAGTATTTACCAACCAAACATTTACATCTGATTCCTTCATTTTGGAACTTAGCATTTCTGCATACTTAGTTGGATGCAACGGCATAAATGGGGCTCCGAAACATGCAGAAAAAGCCGTTACCGGTTCTGTAATTCCAGCTTCAGTTCCGGCAACTTTAGCCGTATATCCTGAAATAAAATGGAATGCTGCCTGACCTGGTGTCAATTTCGAAATAGGAGGCAAAACACCGTAAGCATCACAAGTCAAAAAGAATATATTCTTTGGACTTGAACCTACTGAAGGTTCGGCTATGTTGTTGATATGAAACAACGGATAACTTACCCTGGTATTTTCAGTTTTACTTACATCTTCGTAATCCACTTCATCACCACCATTCTTAAATCCAATGTTTTCTAACAACGCACCTGATTTAATGGCTTTAAAAATGTCTGGTTCTTTTTCCTCTGTAAGATCGATACACTTGGCATAACATCCACCTTCGAAATTAAATACAGAGTTTTCAGACCAACCGTGCTCATCGTCACCAATTAATTTCCTGTTTGGATCAGCAGACAATGTAGTCTTTCCTGTTCCGGACAATCCGAAAAACACAGCTGTATCTCCATCAGGTCCAATGTTTGCCGAACAGTGCATTGACAATACATTTTTTTGATGAGGAAGAATGAAATTCAATGTTGAAAAGATTCCTTTTTTGATTTCACCAGTATATCCTGTACCTCCAATAATCACAGTCTTTCTCTCGAAATTGATAATGGCAAAATTATGCTGTCTGGTTCCGTCAACGGCAGGATCCGCCTTAAAACTTGGAGCCGAAAGAACCGTCCACTCTGGTTCGAAATTAGCCACCTGCTCTGAAGTTGGTCGTATAAACATATTGTATACGAACAAATTCATCCAGGGACTTTCGTTTACTACACGAATTTTCATTTGGTACTGAGGGTCTGCACAAGCAATAGCATCCCTGACGTATAATTCTTTTCCTGATAAGTGATTAACAACTTTGTCATACAATTTGTCAAAATCTTCAGGGCTAAAAGGAATGTTGATATCTCCCCACCAAACAGCATCTTTTGTAATGTCGTCTTTCACTATAAATCTGTCCTTGGGTGATCTTCCTGTAAATTCACCGGTATCAACTGCAATAGCTCCGGTATTGGTCAATTTTCCCAGTCCTTTTTCCTCTGTGATGTTAATCAATTCCTCGGGATTAAGGTTCCAATGGGAAATAGCATTTTCGATTCCCAAAGGCAATAAACTTGCTTCAGGATTCTTTACTCCATTTTCATTCATATTTCAGATTTTCAAATATTGGCCAACTTTAAATGAGAAGGCAAAGTTATAGCTATTGATTTATATTTTTACTTAAATGACATAATTTCTTAACAAAGAATTCAACTATTTAAAATTCACGTTTCCAGATGTCAAACTTTCGTAAGTTTTCCCAAACCGGAATAAATAAGATATTTCGCGTGTATCTTATGACTCATTTGTTGCAAAGCTTCTGCATATTCTTTTAGTTGAGAAGTATGTTCAGGTTTCATTTCACCGGATTTATAATCAATCAATATGTAACCTTTATCTGTTTCAACAACTTTGTCGGGTCGATAAATTTTTCCGGTGTTCGACAACAATTCTCGTTCACTCCATTGATGAATAACATTGCCTTCAATCACTTGTCGCTCCATTTTAAAAATATTTTCAGCATGAGTCCTTAATGCCCGCATTTCTTCATCACCAATTTCACCCGATTCAACCAATCGCATCAATTCGGAATTCACATCATCCTGGCTTCGAAACTTACTCATCAAATGATGCAACAAAATGCCAAATTGTCTCGGATCTTCCTGCTTGGTTAATTCCTGTTCAAATTTGGAATGTACGCTTATCATCAATTTTGATCTCCAGGATTTCGTTGTGATGCCTTTTAACTCAACATGTGGCGTTATTTCTGAGGTTTCATTTGATTTAATCTTGTCCAACCCCATCACGAATCCATCATTCATGGAATTCATGGCAGTAGAGGACTGACAAAATGAATAAAGCATATCTGCCATTGCCATATCATCCTTTTGATTTCCAGCATCTGAAATCAGGATTAATCGGTCAATGGCACGGGTAGTAGCCACATATAGTAAGTTGAGGCGATCAAGTAAAGAACGATGTATTTCCAATTGATATAAATGACTGACTTGTGTATGTAATAGTTGTTTATTCATCGGCAACAAGGCAATGGGCAATCCATGTAATATGTCATTTTCTATGCTTGTCCAGAGTTCATTTTTTGTAACCCGTGCTCGATTCGAAATGAATGGGAATATGACAACTGGGAACTCCAGCCCTTTAGATTTATGAATGGTCATAATACGCACTGCATCTAATCCCTCAGGCATGGCAATGGAAATTTTATCACCATTGTCTTTCCACCAAGTGAGCAAGCCATTTAAATTTTCGCCATGCTTGCGTATATATGAGAAAACAACATCCAAAAAGGCAAGGAGAGCAGCTGAAGTTGAATCTAATCGGCATATTCTGATAAAGTGTTCCAGGATTTCCATGATGGGTTTATCATAGAGAAAGGACCAATTCATTCCTTCATAAACGGTCTCAATCCAATCCTCAAACAATAGTGTATCATCCTCAAATTTTTGGTACAAGTCAACTGGATGAGAGGCATCTTTATTCATTTCATAAAGCAGCTCTAATAGTTGATAAATTGATGATGATAAGGATGATTTATCTTTTGCATTCAAAATAGTCAACAAGAGCAAAAGTTGATTTACCGATGCGTCATTTTGCACCAGTAAACTTTCTTCGGAGACAATTTGAATTCCTCTTTCCACCAAAAATTGAGCAACGGAAACGGTCTCAGATCGCTTAACGCATAATATTGCTATGTCAGACAGAAGAAATCCTTTATCCAAAGACAATTCAATTTGTTGGTGAACGTGATGCAAATTCCAATTATCATAATCTTCATGGGTATCTGCATTAAAAAATCGAACATCTATGAATCCTTGATTTTGATTCGATGGAGTTTGTTTTAGTCCATCATATATCTGTTGAAGGTGCTCCGGAAGATAGGATGCGATATGTGTATATAGTTCATTGTTAAAATGCACTACATCTTTGGAAGAACGATAATTTACGTCCAATTTCTCCGGTTGATAAAACGACTCAAGCAAAGCAGCTCGTTCCTGGGAAAATTGATCTTGAATTTCGGGGTGAATACAAGGCAACAAAGAAAACTGCTCAACTTCCCCACCTCTCCATCGATAGATCGCTTGTTTTCCATCACCAACCAATATGACTTCATTGCCCGATGCCAAACTATTCTCTACTAAAGGAAGAATATTTTGCCACTGCAAAATGGAAGTGTCCTGAAATTCATCGATGAGATAGTGTTTGTATTTTTCACCTAAACGCTCAAAAATAAACGGAGCTGGCTCGCTGGTCACAATTTTTGAAATACTTTTATTGAAATCGGATATATGCACCACACTGTTTTCAGCTTTGAACAAACTCAACTTGTCTTGAATTTCATTGAATAAAATCAATTGATACATTTTTGACAATGCCAGTTTCTTCAACAAATAATCACCATATTGGTTTTCCACAAATTCTTGTATTTGCAGAAACAATTCCTCCAAATCCGATTGAATTTGGATGATGGTATTTTTTTTGAACGCTTCTGTTTTTGTAGCACTCCATTTATTTTCAGCTACATTTTTTGCCACGCGGTTGCTGGGAATCCATTTTTCGTCCAACCCTTTTAACGCGTATTCAAAGTATTTAGAAACACCATTTTTACCACCAGCCATGTCTTCAGGTGAAAGGTGATTTTCTTCCAACTTTTGAAAATATGTACGGCCTATGGACTGAATTTGCTTTTTCTGTTGGAAGTATTCTTTTCTAATTTCTTGAAATGTATCGTGCATTCGATTTGCATCCACTCCTTCTAAGAATGTCAAAAAAGATTGAGGAATATCCTTTAACAACATAGATGCCATTTTCCGTAAATCCAAATCAAGGCTCCAACTTTTCCCATCTTCGTATTTTTCCATGGAAAATTTCAACAATACCGTGGTCAGTAACTCATCTTGACCTACTTGATTTAACAATTGACTAACGGCATGTGTGACCAATTGATCTTCTTCTAACTCAACGTCAAAATTCAACGGAAGCCTCAAATCCCGAGCAAACGTTCGAATCACCTTGTACATGAATTTGTCAATGGTGCCAATGTTGAAATCACTGTAATGATGCAACATTTGAAAAAACAACTTCTCACATCTTATTCGTAGCTGTTCATCACTTAATTGGAGATGTTCTTTTACGATTTCTCCCATGTGATTAGGCTCACCATTCATAATGGAAACCAATACTTGCAGCACCCTTGTTTTCATTTCAGCTGCAGCTTTATTGGTAAAGGTCATGGCAAGAATTTGTCGAAAGGGAATGTATTCATTGACAGATAGGGTCAAAATCAAATATTCCTTGACCAATGTAAACGTCTTACCAGAACCTGCGGAAGAGTTAAAAACTACAAATGACATATGGATCAAATGAGAAGGACTAAAATAACCAGAATATGGTGCGATCCGCAGCCAAGACAGGCAACTGTTAATAAGTTTTAAGCGATGGAATTAAAATATTTCATGAATAATTATGTTATGTATCATAAGCCGATACAACTTTTCGTTATTATTTTGCGTCTAAATAAAGAGAAGATGAGAAAGTTATTACCGATTTTAGTTTTACTATTTATGGCGGTAAGCCTGGATAGTTGTAAAAAAGACGAAGAGGAACCCTGTCCCAACACAACGGATATGGGGACGCTGAGGGTATCTTTTACTTCTACAGTTGGTGGTGATTCTTTGGTGTTATTTGATCGATATACTGATCAATTGGACAGAGGATATAATATTGAAAGACTCAAATTTTATATCACTAACTCCATGCTCTCATTCGATGGAAATGCTTTTGAATTGGATTCAATTCGATTAATTGATTTTGAAAATACCGCATCTTTAGTGAAAGAATACGAGTTGGAAGCTGGCACTTACAGTTCTCTGCAATTTGGTGTGGGGTTAGATGCTGATAGAAATGCAAGACACCCTTCAGAATTTCCTGACAGTCATCCTATGGCAGACATACAAGGGATGTTTTGGGATTGGTCCATCAACTACAAATTTGTATTGATTGAAGGTAGAACGGCTATCAATTCAACGGCATCTTATGGCGATATTTATGCATACCATACAGGACTTAATGAGATGTATACTGAAAGAACGTTTGATGGTAACATTGATATCATTAAAAATCAAGTCACTGAAATTAAAGTGAACCTTGATATTGAGAAGATATTCTTTGGTTCAGACACATTGGACTTCAGAGTAGATAAAACCTGGCATGGACAGGAACCGAATAAATATGTTGGTGAGGCATTCACAGACAATTTTGTAAATGCATTCACCATTTTTTAAACCATTATTATGAATCGTAAACTCTTATTATTAACCGCCGCCCTGCCGTTAATATGGATTTCTTGTGAAAGAGAAGAGCCCGCATGCGATCCCGTAGATGATGGTGGAGAATTGATTTTTGATCCAACCTATGTTGAAATTCCAATTCCGGATCAATTTCCTCCCATGAGCATACCTTCTGATAACCCTACCACTGAAGAAGGAATTGCGCTTGGTAAAAAGTTATTTTTTGAAAAAAGACTTTCGGGTGATAATACACAGGCCTGTGCTTCTTGTCATGAGCAGTCGTTTGGATTTACGGACAATGAATTGCAATTTTCTGAAGGTATCGACGGAATACTGGGAGATAGAAACTCCATGCATATCATTAATTTGGGTTGGGCCACTACCCTTTTTTGGGATGGCCGATCAACAAGTCTTGAAGAACAAGCCATTGAACCTGTCTTGAATCCCATAGAAATGCACGAAACCTGGTCAAATGCCATGACCAAAATCATGCAAGACGAAGCATACCAGGAGATGTTTTTCTATGCATTTGGCGTTTCCAATCCTGACTCTACCCATGCGGCAAAAGCCTTAGCACAGTTTGAAAGAACCATGATTTCTGCCAACTCACGATATGATAAATACTTAAGAAATGAACTCATGCTTAATCCATCTGAACTTAGTGGACGAGAATTATTCTTTCGAGATCGTGTTGCTATTCAAGACCCTCCAGGTTCTGGAAATATTATTGGGTATTTATCCGGAGCAGATTGTTTTCATTGCCATGGTGGGGCATTGAACACGGACAGAATTTTTCACAACAATGGATTAGATCAAGTACATACGGATTCTGGTCTTGCCAAAGTGACCAAACGTTATGAAGACATTGGGAAATTTAAAACACCAACGTTACGAAATATTGAAGTTACCGGACCATATATGCATGATGGTCGCTTTGAAACACTTGAAGAAGTTATTGATTTTTACAGTGAAGGGTTGAAATGGTCTCATTCTATTGATCCATTGATGAAAAATTGGATGGATGGAGGAGTTCAACTCACGGATGACGAGAAGGATGATTTGTTAGCCTTTTTGTTAACCCTTACAGACGATGAATTTTTGAATAATCCCGATTTCAAGGAGTAGTTCAGGCAACCATTTTTTTTGAGAATCGTCTTTCAGAAGATATGCATTTCATTAATTGTACTATTTTTGGAAGCATATTGGTATTTTTGTACATCAGAAAGGATATGATTATGAAGTATTTAAGAAACGTATTGTTCATGGGGTTGGCAACCATGGTGTTTTTTTCGTGTAAAGATGACAGTGTAGTGGTTGATCCACCAACACCAGCGCCTACCAAAACAAAGATAAATTTTAAGTTTTCACATAACATTAATGGCATTCCTTGGGCCAAGGATACCATCATTTATGAAAACTTATCTGGAAATCAATATGCCGTAACTTCTTTTAAATATGTAGTTTCTGATTTGAGAATCAGTAATTATAAAGGTGATCATACATTAATTTTTGGTGACAATCATTACCTCATCAATTCGGTTGACACTGGATCATTCACTATAAGTCCTCCTGATAGTATCGGAATTGACGATTATTCAAGCATCTCATTCTTTCTTGGATTCCTTGAAGATGAGAATGTTACAGGCACCAAACAAGATCTTGATTTGTTAGATGCCAACAATATGGCATGGCCACCTTCTAAAGGAGGGGGATATTACGGATTACAAATGGAAGGCCGTGTAAAAGACAGCGATACAAGTAGCTATGCATTTGATTTGGGCATCGGTGGATATAAGTTAATCGAAAAACCGGCTGACACTTCTTATCAGGTAAATGAAGTAATTGGGTCTGTGCAGTTTTCTGGATTTGACGTGCCAGCTGATGCAAAAGAAATTACGATAGAAATTAAAGTGAACTTCGCGAGATTATTTGATTACGGCGAAACACAGTCTTGGGGATTATATGATATTGATATTCACCCAGGAAACTCAGTAGACGATGCTGTTGGTTCAGAAATTCTTTCCAACAATGCTATTTTCTTAATGGACTTTGGAGGAATGTCTGTAGTGAACTAATTGTTCACCATTTCCTTGATATTATTTAATGCAATGTGTTTTCCGTCAATCAGACGGTAGCATTTTAACTTATCCTCAAATACAGAGGATTTATAAACGGAATTTCCAATCAACATTCTGACACATTCCTGAATTCCTTCTACAATTGATGGATGTGGATGAATCATATTGGCCAATTCATCAATTCCTTTCTTCATATAAATCAAAAGCGCCACTGATTGTATGGCACTTGAGGCGTGTTCTCCAACTGCCCGCATACCCATAATCCTCATTTCTTCATCATCTGAAACAATGATTTTGAAAAATCCATTGGTTTGTCTCATGGCAATTGCCCTTGCAATCATGGAATAATCAATTTTTGCAACGCGTACGGGGGTGTTGTTCTTTTTAGCCTGCTCTTCATTGATTCCTACAGCCGCCACTTCAGGTCGAAGGAACATAATGGTAGAAATATTATCGTAGTTGATAGGTTTTATGGGGTAATCCGCAAACATTTTCACCACAGCATGCCTGGCTTCCATCTCCCCTACATTTACCAAAGCCATTCTTCCTGAAACATCACCTACCGCATAAATATGCGGAACGTTTGTTTGGGTATCATTATCACCAATATGATAACCTCTTTCACTCATTTCTACTCCGGCGGCTTCAAGATTTAAATCTTCCACATTAGGCACCCTACCTACAGAAAGTAGGGCTTTTTCCACTCGAATGACCTCATGTGAACCGTCCTTATTTTCCAACTCATATTCTACCATTCCATCCACAATTTCCATTCGGATTAGATTGCTGCTTCCGTGAATGGTAGCTCCATTTTCTCTCAAGTTTTCGGATACCACATGACTGATATCTTCATCTTCAAAAGGCAATATTCTATCGGCCTTATCAATCAAATACATTTTGGTTTTTCCAAAATTGGAAAGCATGGAAGCAAATTCACAACCAATCACCCCTGCTCCTAAAATGACCATGGTTTTTGGAAATTCTTCCATATGCATGATGTCATCACTTGTGAGAATTAGCTTTCTATCAACCGGAATATGAGGTAACATTCTAGGCCGACTTCCCGTAGCAATCAATGTATTTTCAGCCCAAATTACGCTGGACTCACCATTGTCTTTTGTGATTTTGATTTCTTTGGGAGAGACAAATGAACCTGTACCTTTTTCGTAAGTAATCAATTCCGTTTCTGAATGAATGATTCGAAGGTGGCAGGTCAGTTGAAACTTTCTATCGAATATGGCAGAATTTACAGTGTCCCTGACATGTTCAAACGTCAAATCGTTGCCAGAACCGTTTAATTGTGAGTTTCCAATTTTATACTTGGTTGATAATTCCCACATGGCTTTGGATGCCAGAGCTCCATCATAGATACCTGCGCCTCCCAATCTGCCTTTTTCAACAAGGATTACTTTTTTGCCGAAATCAATTGCTCGCATTGCAGCGGCATATCCAGCTGGTCCGCCACCTAAAACGCAGAGATCATATTTCAACATAGTGAAGGAATTACATGGTTCCTAACAAATTTAAATAATGATTTAAAAAATCAAATTTTATTGAGAGGAATTAAACTTTAACGATCCAGCCGAATTTATCGTCAACATTTTGAAGTCTTATATCATCAAGATATTGCTTGATTTTTGGCGACCATTCTCGTTGACCAACTTCCGGAAGTAACATCTCTTTGTGCTCTAATCCAATTGATGCAATAGGTGCAATGGTGGCGGCAGTTCCCATACCAAAAGCATCTTTTAGCAAACCATTGTCATAAGCCGTTTCAATTTCTTGAATGGAAATATTTCGTTCTTCGACATCTATTCCCCAATCATGGGCAATTTTAATGGTACTATCTCTGGTGATACCGGGTAAAATCGTTTGTGTGTCTAGTGATGGAGTAACAAGTTTATCACCTATTTGAAACATGATATTCATTGTTCCTGCTTCTTCTATATAATCATGGGACTTACCGTCTGTCCAAATGATTTGATGATATCCGTTTTCGGCAGCCAATTTTGCTGGATATAAGGCTGCAGCATAATTTCCAGCTGCTTTTGCATAACCCACTCCTCCTTCAATTGCACGAGTGTATTTTTTCTCAATTTTCACTTTTACCGGCTCCGTATAATAAGCAGCAGAGGGAGAAGTGATGATGATAAATTTATATTGATCGGAAGGTTTTACTCCCAGAAATTCTTCATCAGCAAACATGACAGGCCTGATATACAAGGAATATCCCTCTTTAGATGGAATCCAGGCGTTATCTACCTCTAACAGTCTTTTTAAACCCTCAATGAACAATTGTTCATCCAATTGTGGCATGCACATTCGTTCCGCAGAGGCATTTAATCTTCTCAAATTTTCCAATGGTCTGAACAGAGATACTTTTCCATCTGAATTCTTATAAGCCTTCATTCCTTCAAATATGGACTGCCCATAATGCAATCCAGCACTGGCCGGGCTCATGGTAATAGGTCCATAAGGTCTTATCACTGGCTTATTCCACCTTCCGTTATCGTAGGTGCATACAAACATATGATCAGAAAATGTTCGTCCAAATTTTAGATTGTCCAGATTAAGATCATTTACCCTAGATTGCTCTGTTTTCTGAATTTCTATGTCTATGTCTTCAATTATCATCTTTGCGGTTTACACTCGTAAGTTACTAATTTTGATTCAGAGAATCAGTTCTTTTTTGTTGAATAGTATGTATCAATGTTGTAGTCCTTTCAAACATCTCACCCTCTCTATTATTGCCTTTCGCTGCCAAAAACTTTTCACCTGTCAGTTGTTCGTACAATTCAATATATCGGTTTGATATGCGCTTTACCACTTCATCATTCATTTCAGGCATTTCCTGACCTTGCAATCCCTGAAACCCTTTACTCATCAGCCATTCTCTCACAAATTCTTTGGAAAGTTGTTTCTGCTTTAGCCCTTTCTGCTGGTTTTCTTCATAGCTGTCTGCATAGAAATACCTGGACGAATCAGGAGTATGAATTTCGTCCATCAAGTATATCTTATCTCCAATTTTACCAAACTCATATTTGGTATCAACCAGAATGAGTCCGTTTTTCCGGGCATTCTCCTGCCCTCTCTCAAACAATTGTCGGGTATATTCTTCCAATTTCAAATAATCATTTGGGCCAACAATACCTTGAACTATAATTTCTTCCTTACTGATATCTTCGTCATGTCCTTCATCGGCTTTGGTAGCAGGAGTAATGATGGGCGTTGGGAACTTGTCGTTTTCTTTCATTCCATCCGGCATGGATACACCACAAATGGTTCTTTTCCCAGCCTTATATTCTCTCCAGGCATGTCCGGCCAAATAACCTCTTATCACCATTTCAACCTTAAAAGGCACACATTTGTATCCCAAAGTCACATTTGGATCAGGAAGATCAATTACCCAATTGGGAACAATATCTTCCGTAGCCTTCAAAAACTTTCCAGCCAATTGATTTAAAATTTGACCCTTATGAGGGATAGTGCGCGGTAAAATAAAGTCAAACGCAGATACTCGATCAGAGGCTACCATGACAAGTAAATCATCGTATATAGAATATACATCTCTTACTTTTCCTGCATAAAAAGAGGACTGTCCTTCAAACGAAAATGGTGGAATTGGTTGATCTTGTTTCATTTATTTGTCTTTATTCTCTTTTCCATAAGCATTGATGATTTCTTTAACCAGCTTGTGTCTCATCACATCTTTATCATCAAAATAAATGATTTCCAGTCCTTTAATATCGTTCAATATTTTCAAGGCATGAATAAGACCAGAGGGTTGATTTTTGGGTAGGTCAATTTGTGTCACATCTCCAGTCACAATAAACTTTGCCGACCTCCCCATTCTTGTCAGAAACATCTTAAATTGGCTTTCCGAGGCGTTTTGAGCTTCATCCAAAATTACAAATGCTTTATCCAATGTACGTCCCCTCATATATGCCAATGGAGCAATTTGTACCGTTCCATTTTCAATATACTCTCCCAATTTATCTTTTGGAAGCATGTCTCTCAATGCATCATATAATGGTTGCAAATAAGGATCAAGTTTTTCTTTGAAATCGCCGGGAAGAAAACCCAAACTCTCCCCTGCTTCCACTGCAGGACGGGTAAGAATAATTCGCTTTACTTCTTTTTCTCTCAACGCTCTTACCGCCAATGCTACAGCAGTATAGGTTTTACCGGTTCCGGCCGGACCGATGCCAAAAACCATGTCATTTTTTGAAATACTCTCCACCATCTTTCGCTGATGAAAGCTTTTTGCCTTGACTTGTAAGCCATGATTCCCGAAAACCAGAACTTCATCTTTTTGTGCATTCATTTCATCACCCAATTGACTTTCTAAAATACGCTCAATGTTGTTTTCCGAAAGTTGTTTGTGTTTTTTCAAGTAATCCATGATTTGAATTAACTTGCTTTCAAAAGCCTCTATGGCTTGACTATCGCCCAGTGCTTTTACCGCATTTCCCCTGGCCACAACTTTGACTTTGGGAAAATGAGAACGGATTAATTTTAGATTCGTATCGTTGATTCCAAATAGTTCAGTGGGATCCACACTGTTTAATTCAATTATTTTCTCTTCCAAATTCGCTCTAATAAAGGATTCTACACAAGACCACCCGATGCTGTCGTTCCGCAAAATTATTACTAATTTTGACTTCCTCAAAGCTGAATTTCTGAATAGATTTTAGACTGAATGGCGATAATTACATTAACAACTGATCTGGGAACAAAAGATCATTACCTGGGATCGCTGAAAGGAGCCATTCTTAGCCAGTTTCCGGAAGCTTCTATTGTAGATATTTCCCACGAAGTTGAGCCCTTCGATATTTTGCAAGCTTCCATCATTATTAAAAGTTGTTATCAGGATTTTCCACAAGGGACCATTCACATCATGGGTATCAATCCAGAGTCCAATCAGCAGACAAGACATGTGTTAATTCATGTGAATGGGCACTATTTTATTGGTGCAGACAATGGAATATTCTCGTTAATATTTGATTCCAAACCGGATGTAATTGTAGAATTGGATTTACCTCAACAAACTGATCAACTGACATTTCCAACCAAGGATGTTTTTGTTACTGCTGCCTGCCACCTGGCTCGTGGCGGATCTCCAGAGGTGCTGGGCCCTAAAGTCACGGACTTGAAAGAGCTATCGATGTTCAGGGCGGTGACAGAAGAATATTTAATTAGAGGAATGGCAACTTATGTAGACCATTATGGCAATGTGCTAACCAATATTCATAAGTCAACCTTCCAATCCTATGCTCAATTTAAATCGTTTTCAATCAGCTTGAAACGTTCAGATTATGAAATACATGCCATTTCTACGGCGTATAATGACGTTCCTGAAGGTGAGAAATTGGCCATTTTCAGCTCCAGTGGTTACCTGGAAATTGCTATCAATAAAGGAAATGCCCATCAATTACTCGGAATAAATAAATCAGACATCATACGAATCGATTTTCATGTTAACTAGAATTGTAAAAATGACTTTCCACCAGGAACACGTGGATGATTTCATCGAAATTTTTAATGAAAATAAAAAAGCCATTAGAGGTTTTAAAGGTGTTCAATACCTTGAATTGCTAAGAGATAGCCATGACCCGAACGTTTTTTTCACACATAGTATTTGGGATGATGCCAAAAATCTTGAAGCCTATCGCAATTCACCATTGTTCTACCAAACATGGTCAAAAACCAAAAAACTATTTAGCAGCGCTCCTGAAGCGTGGAGTCTAAATTCTCAATTGCGACTCCCATAAATTTTGCTGAATTGGAAACATATCTATGCTAAATCAAATAATAAATTTTGACACCATCAGTTATTACACGTAACTGTTCCTGTTTTTTCTACATTTGAAGCGTAATGAATGGAGTCGTAAAATGTTTACTGTGCATAGGTTTGGTATTGAGCAGCTTGATGACAATAGCCCAGGAAATGGTGACTCTTTCAGGCACTGTCAAAGATGAAAACGGACTTCCCATTATTGCAGCAAGTGTAGGTGTCCTAGGAGAACCAGGAGGAACCGTCACCGACGAATACGGTAATTACACCATTTCCGTCCCAGTTAACCAGAAATTCACATTGGTCTTTCGACATCTCAGTCACAAGACAGAACGTGAAGAATTGTTTTTCGAAAAACCGGGAAACCAGACCTTTAATTATGAGATGAAACAGTCTTCTTATGAGCTGATAGAAATACGCATTGAAGATGAAGAGGTGAGAAAATCTACCATGAATCGGCTGGATCCTAAAGTCTTGTCTTCAATGCCCAACCCATCCGGTCAGTTTGAAGCCATTTTGAAGACGTTTGCGGGTGTTTCATCTAACAATGAATTGAGTTCCCAATATTCCGTTCGTGGTGGGAACTTTGACGAGAACCTGGTGTACGTAAATGACGTTCAAATTTATAGGCCCTTTCTTATTCGAAGTGGTCAACAAGAAGGCTTGAGTTTTATCAACTCTGATATGGTTTCTTCCGTGTTGTTCTCGGCCGGAGGATTTGATGCCAGGTACGGCGATAAAATGTCTTCCGTATTGGATGTGAAATACAGACGTCCTTACGAATTTGGAGGTTCAGGGTATGTGAGTTTACTAGGAGCAGGTTTCCAAATTGAAGACTCACCTGGAGATCATCGTTTTTCGTATACCGCTGGATTTCGATATAAAACCAATCAATATGTCTTGAATAGTTTAGATACCGAAGGTCAGTACAAACCAGCTTTCACGGATTTTCAGACATTCATGTCCTATGACATGAGTGAGTCCTGGGAAATTGGATTTTTAGGTAATGTCGCATTCAATCGTTATCAATTCATACCTGAAACCCGTCAAACCGAATTCGGAACTTTTCAGCAAGCATTAAGACTAACTGTATTCTTTGAAGGGCAAGAAATCAGCAACTATGAAACGTACTTTGGCGCCCTCACCAATCGATTTCAATTGGGAGAAGATCATCAGCTAAAATTCATTATTTCATCGTTCCAATCGTTTGAAGATGAGACATTTGATATAAATGGCGCCTATTTTATTGATGAGTTGGAAAATGATATTGGCGAAGACAATTTCGGTGACGTTGCCTTTAATCGAGGAGTGGGTGGCTACATTGATCATGCCAGAAACTATTTGGAAGCTACCGTTATCAATGCACGTTTAATTGATCGATTAAAACGGGGAGATCACAATATTGAATTCGGTGCCAGTGCACAACAAGAAATCATTGACGATAACTTAAGCGAATGGGCGGTTCTGGATTCTGCAGGACATTCCATCCCTAAATCTCCTGACAATCCTGGAATCTATGATGACCCCACTCAAACACTTGAGCTGAGTGAAGTATTGAGAGCACAAAACAGAATTGAGTCTATGCGTTATGATGCGTACATTCAAGATGCCATAACTTGGAAACTAAGTGACAGCAGTTACAATGCCCTAACAGCAGGCATTCGGGCTGGATATTGGGATTTTAATGACGAATTGATTATTAGTCCAAGGGCTACTTTTTCACATAAACCGGCCTGGAAACGGAATTACCTTTTTCGCTTATCAACCGGGTATTATTACCAACCTCCTTTTTACAGAGAGATGAGAGACTTTGAAGGAAAGGTTAATCAAGATATTAAATCGCAAGAGTCCATTCATTTTGTGTTTGGTACGGATTACAATTTCCAAGCCTGGAAAAGACCTTTCAAGTTCACGGGTGAAGCCTATTACAAGTTAATGGACGACATCATTCCATATGTTCGGGACAACGTACGTATTCGTTATTTTGGCACCAATAATGCCAAGGCCTACGCCGCTGGTTTGGATTTTAAAATCAATGGTGAATTTGTAAAGGGTGTAGAATCGTGGTTTAGTCTCTCCTTGATGAAGACGGAAGAAGATTTAAAAGATGACTTTTACATTGATGATTCGGGTAATGTTGTTGAACCTGGTTACATTCCTCGTCCAACCGATCAACGTTTAAATTTCAGTTTGTTCTTCCAGGACTATTTGCCCAAAAACCCAACCATTAAGATGAACCTCACCTTGCATCTTGCAACAGGGCTTCCATTTGGACCACCAGAAAGTGATAAATACCTTCATACTCTTCGATATCCTCCTTATCGACGTGTTGATATTGGTTTAGGTAAACTTCTTGTTGGTGAAGTCAATAAGAAGTCTTCAGGCTTTGGAAGCCACTTCAAATCGGTTTGGTTGAGCTTGGAGGTATTCAACTTATTCGGTATTTCAAATACCATTTCTTATTTGTGGGTAAAAGACATTACCAATGCCTCCTATGCCGTACCTAATTTCTTGACGCAAAGGCAAGCCAATTTGCGACTTCATGTTCGGTTCTAAAGTTATTCTTGATCCAATAAACGTTGGTAATTGACTTCAAAAGAAAAGTTCAATGCGATGTAATCAAATGTATCGCGATTTAGGGCAAAATTCTTCTCTGCCGAAGAAGCAGAAAGGATAAATGCACCTTTTTCATTTTCAAAATAGTAATGTATTGCTTTAATGGAATTGCTCTTATCAAGAAACGTAAACATGGTGTAAGAACAATCCAATTGCACACCTTCTAACTGACCATCTCCCCTTCCCGCATAACGGTTATATTTTTTGCGAAGACCACTTTTGTAGTTTTTCCAGAAATTTTTTCCATTTTCTTTTACTGATGCAGTATATCTAACCACACTACAACGAATACCCTCACCTGATTGTAAGGTGGTGTCTCTGGGCCCAATGGCCACAAGCAATACTTTATCACTTACGTTTTCAGTTCTTTTCCATGATTCAGGGATGGGCATTGAAAAATGTGCATCCTTATCCACATAAAGGAAATATTGTTGTCCAAAGGATTCCCTGCCAACTACGATCCAAAGGATCAATAAAAGCCCTGGTCTAATAATATTGGAAAGACGATGCTGTACCTGCACTGGTGATTAAAGTCAATTTAAATCCCTCCGAATCACAATCTCCAACTTTGGTAACCGATGTTGTCCCTTGCAATCGATATCCCGCTTCAATTTCCAATGATGCCGTTTGGGTGGCATGAATCATTTTTCCTTGAGTAAGAATAAATGGACCTTCAAATCCGCCTGTTGGATGACAATTTTCGAATAAAAAGTTGGTTGGTATGGTCGTTTCAAAAGAATCACCATTTCGATTGGTACCTTTTTCAGCTATTCCAACTGAATCAGCACTTATTTCGAGTGTTACCGTAGACCAATCCAAACCATCCACATCCCATGTTCGTTTTTTGGTGATACGCCAGTTGCGTTCAGCTCCATTATCAAAAGTTACTTCTAAGGTTCCTCGAATAACATGTGTGATGGGATTGGTCACAAACAAGGTATTCAGTGTTCCGCCATTCAGGTTTGTTACTGTAAGGGACCCATTGAATTCCAACACCTCATTATTGGCATTAAATTGAATCTTATAGTTTTGGTAATGTAAGGTAATTTGTGTTCCTGCGGCACCCCATTTGGCACCTGCCGGTGAAACATCCACTTGAATGCTTCCACTAAGCACTCTACCGCTACAGTTTGAAGAACCATCATATCTAACTGTATAACCCAACGCAGAAGAATCAACTTTAAATACGCCACATGGAAGAATTAATGCATTTCCGCTAAGTCTTGCCGTCTCTACTCCCGTCTTGCTCAACGCAGTAAAAACATCGTTTATGGATTCGTCATATTCCGTTCTAACGGTTTCGTCATTCGACCCTTCTTCTTCTATATCAAAAGGGTTTTCAATTACTTCATCATCATCTTTCTTACATGAAGTTGTAAATACAATAGACATTGAAATGAAGGCTATGGAACAAAATTTGAAAATTATTTGGGGTTTCATGGCGTTGTTTTACTCTTGACTATTTTTCGAAAAGTTACGCCATTTTTTTAATACTTGTTCCATGTCATCAGGCAATTCTGATTCAAAAGTCAAGTTCTCTCCGGTAATTGGATGCACAAATCCAAGTGTCCTGGCATGCAAACTTTGCCTTGGTATGATATCAAAACAATTTTGAACAAACTGCTTGTATTTGGTGAAAGTGGTGCCTTTTAAAATCTTGTCTCCACCGTATTCAATATCATTGAACAACGGATGCCCTATGTGCTTCATATGAGCACGTATCTGATGAGTTCTTCCTGTTTCAAGTTTGCACTCTACCAATGTCACGTAGCCAAATCGTTCTACAATCTTATAATTGGTTTTTGCATATTTTCCAAACTCTCCATCTGGAAATACACTCATGACTTTTCGATTTTTCAAACTGCGTCCTATGTGACCTTCAATGCTTCCTTCTTCCTCTTCAAAGTTTCCCCAAACCAACGCATAGTAAGAACGTTCAATGGTTCGATCAAAGAACAATTTGGACAATTTGGAAAGGGTTAATTCGGTTTTGGCTATCACCATGATGCCAGTGGTATCTTTGTCTAAACGATGAACAATTCCAGGACGATCTTCAAATCCATCATTTTTTGAGGGTAATGTTCCGAAGTGATGCAGCAGTGCATTTACAAGAGTTCCGCTAAAGTTGCCATACCCGGGGTGGACAACCAAACCTGCTTGTTTATTAATAATGATCAGGTGATCGTCTTCAAATAATATATCAAGGGGGATGTCTTCGGGCGTCAATTCAACCTGTCTGGGTGGATAAGGCAATACGATAGATACGACATCATTGGGATGTACTTTGTAATTGGCTTTTACAATTTTATCATTGACAAGAATATTTCCTGCTTCTGCCGCCTGTTTAATTTTACTTCTGCTGGTATTGGGTAATCGATCGGACAAAAATTTGTCGATTCGGAGAAAATCCTGGCCTTTGTCTGCGATGATCTTGTGGTGCTCAAAGAGTTCACCATTAAACTCTTCCTGCAATTCTTCGGACATATTGTGTCAGTTTTGAATCACCAGTTTTTGAACGGCACTGGAGCCATTAGGATGTTGATAAATTACCATGTACAATCCGTTTCTTAAATGATGAACATCAGCAACCATTTGATCTGAATTTACGGTTTGTTGGAAATGTGATATTCCTTGGAGATCGAAGATTGAAATTGTTCCTTCACGATCAGGAAGGCTTATATTAACTTGTCCAGAAGCGGGATTGGGGAAAACATGGATATCATACTTCAATGGCGTTGCCAATTCCGTTACGCCAACTAAGGGTTCTTGCAAATCTCTGAATACAGGACGAATCATCAACGAGCCATCCACCGCAATGGTTGAATCAGCACCTGATTCTTTCCAGATGCCCCCCACTCGATAAAAAACTTTATCACGATTGCCGGTATTGGCATCAAATCCTATGTTCAATGGATCTCTGGTCTGTTTTAACCATCCCACATAAAATGTTCCTTCCACTAATACTGTGGCATCAAATGTATAACGCTGAAACTCATTAATTCTTCCATAATCTGGTCTATCTATTCTATCGTTGAGATGAATAACATCTCCGGGTTCTCCACCATCTTCTTCCCAAACCGCTAATTGAAATTTATCCAGGCTACGATCAAAAACAACAGGATTAAAATACAAGTCCAAAGATGTTAGTGTGTCTCTCACGCCATCAGGAATCACAAATTTAACGGCCAATTCATTTCCTGTTCCAACCACTCCATATCCTGCTTCTGCCGTACCGTCGTCATATGCGTAATGGCTTCCAAATACCTGGTAATCATTTACCGTATTATTTAGTAGATTAATATCATCAAAAGCCGTTGACGAAGAAACCTCTACGAAGTTTTCAACTCGAAAAAACGTCACATCTCCGTAAGCACTATTCTGCGGAAATCGATTAAACCCTGCTAGCGCGTTGTTAAACGTAACTGTCTTTCTTGGATCAATGGCTCCACCTCCTTCAATCGAATCTTCCCAAATCAAATCATCAAATTCATCATAGATTTTAATCTTACGATCAATATTCTGATTGGAATTTGAATAGTTGTATACCCAAAGTTGCACTTGGCTTTTGGTAAGCGCTTCTGCATTGGCATTGTAATGATGCCAGGGCATTGCCTCATAATCAACTACTACTGATGAAGCTGGACGTTGGATGGCAAAATCCGTAAGGGCTTTGATATCTGCTAATTTCCCGGAAACTAAGGTTATGTTATCAAGGTGCCAATGATCCACGCTGCCCGCCTGATTGCCAAAATTGAAAAACCGAATTTGGAAGGCTTCATGGTAATATTTGGGATCGACTTTAATGTACTTTCGCTTAAAGGCCATCAAATCATATCCTCTTGAACTCCATTCATAGAAAAAGAGTCCATTTTCATCGCTAAATTGCAAAACCAATGAATCTTGTTCCTGTGTGGCAAAGGGATTATTTCCTTGCGGTTGGTAATCAAAAAATAAATAAACAGAATCTACATCGGGATCCAATAGATCCACCTTATCAAGACGAATGGGCAACGATGTCATTTCATCATTTTTATCCGTTGTTGTGGCTGTAAAACTATAGGGATAGCCATCTTCATTTAGTCCATCTAAGGTGGCAACACCCAACGTTATAGGTTCGGCACCAAATGAATAATTTGGATAAGCAGATTGATCTTGCCATTTATCACGATGCAATCGACCGGGAAAGGTTGAAAAATCATCAATGAAAATAATTTTGGAGGAGTCAAGGTCAACATCAATGGTATCGAAATCAGACTTCGCCTTCTTGAAGTTGGCTTCCTGTTGTTCAAAATTCATTTTTTCAATTGGCAACAACACTTGCTGAGCATAAGCACTCGACACCAACGACAAGCAAATCAATATACTTTTAAAGCTGTTCATTTTCTAAATTCATAAATTCTCCAATTGCCGTACTGTCCAATAACGTAATAGTTGTATCAATCTTGCCCGAGTCAAGGGTATATTCAACATCTACTGAACTTCCCATTCTCAACCAGGAATCAATTCCGTAATGAGGTGATTGCTTGTAAATTCTTGCTGCCAGCGAATCTTCAGCGTTGAGAACTGTTTCATCATAGTACTCAGCGCCAATGTTTAAATATGACTCCCACAAATCTTTCATAGCCTCTTCCCGAGTCAAATTAATGATTAAAGGTACCAATATTTTATCTTCACTGAGACCACCTCCAAGCACCAAATCAATTTCTGTCCCTTTTGGCACCTCGGTTCCAGGTTCGATGTCGTCACCGTCAAATTGTTGCAATAAAACACAGTCAAAACATTGATCTGGTCTGTAGGACAACAATCCCACTTCCAATCCAGCACTTTTCAACGTCTCAATGGCCGCCCGTTTTGATTTATCAACTAGGTGAGGCATAAATGCATTTTCAGGCTTCATCTTATTGATGGTCAGGTAAATTATCCTTCCATCTTTCACAGCAGAACCCGCTTCAGGATGTTGCTCCAACACAATTCCCCTTGGCGCATTATCCCTGTACAATGAATCCATGATTTGATAGGTCAATCCCCTCTTCTCAAGAATCTCCTCCACTTCAATTTCAATAAACCCCATTAAATCCGGAACTTCAACAGTCTCTCCATGCAATGTGTATTTATCAAGATACCAAAGTGCCCACCAACAAATTCCTAGAAAAAATAGGGCAGCAATAATCCATTGCAACATGAACTTTCTGGCAAATAAAATCCGAATCAACTTCATTTAGCTGTGATAATTTCTAATCGAAGGCAAATATAAAAATAATGAAGGCCTTCTTTTTATGTGGAATCGATTCTATATTTACATGGAATTCTTTAGTGGCATTTATGCGGAAAATTATTGGAATCATTTACGGTGGAAATTCAGAAGAATCAGACATTTCCAAAGGAAGTGCTCAGCAAGTTATGAATGCACTTTCCATCAACTATGAAACCTATTTGATTCGTGTTCTTGGAGATGAATGGACTTGTGAAATTGAAGGAAAGAAGGTTTCATTAGATAAGAACGACTTTTCCTTACCTCTAGGAGAAGAAATTGTTCAATTTGATGCAGTTTTTAATGCCATTCATGGAGACCCTGGTGAAAATGGAAAAATGGCTGCTTATTTTAATATGATTGGCATGTCTCATTCAAGTTGTGATTTTGATGCAGCATCTTTGACATTTTCAAAATGGCAATGCAACCAAGTGTTGAAATCATTAGGATTTGATGTTTCTGATTCATATCTGATAACCGCCAGTGATCCAAAGGTACATGCACATCAAATAGACGCATTGGGCTTTCCATTTTTCCTTAAACCGAATAAGAACGGTTCCAGTTTTGGTATCTCAAAAATTAAATCCAGGGAAGAAATAGAGCCGGCATTGAAAACTATCTTTTCCATGGATGAAGAAGCCATTGCAGAGAAATTAATTACCGGAACTGAAGTTACTTGTGCGGTTTATACCCAAAACGGAAATGTAAAAACATTACCACTTACAGAAATTGTTTCTGAAAACGAATATTTCGATTACCAGGCCAAATATGAAGGTGCTTCGCAGGAAATAACACCGGCCAGGATTGATGAAAATCAAACCCATCACATCCAATCCATTTCGGTTGACATATACAAGAAAATGGGATTAAAAGGTCTTGTTCGTATTGATTATATGATACAGAATCAAACACCCGTTATCATTGAAATCAATACCGTCCCAGGCTTATCCAGAGAGAGTATCGTACCAAAGCAATTGGGAGTTGCCGGGATTGATGTAGCTGATTATTTTAGCGATCTGCTCCTTGAATCAATGAATCAAGCTTGATTTAAGAATTCTACCATTTTTGCTACCGCTAAAGCTCGATGGCTAATTTCATTTTTTTGCTCCCCTGACATTTCAGCAAAAGATTTGTCATATCCATTGGGAACAAATATAGGGTCATAGCCAAATCCATGTTCCCCTCTTTTTTCACTTAAAATAGTACCAAGAACCTCACCTTCAAAAATGTGCTTGTTTTGTTGAATAATGTAGGCAATGACCGTTCTGAATTTGGCCTTTCTATTTTCTGCCTCTTTCATTTCTTGCAATACTTTATTCATATTGTCTTCTGCGTTGCAATGTTCCCCAGCAAAACGAGCAGAATAAACGCCGGGTCGACCATCCAAATATTCAATTTCAAGACCAGTGTCATCAGCCAGGACAGGTAAGCGAGAAAAATCTGCAATTGTTTGTGCCTTTAATATGGCATTTCCCGTTAACGTTTCTTCCGTTTCTGGAATATCTTGTTGAAAACCTATGTCTTGCAAAGAAAGAATGTCGTATTTATCTGAAAGCATTTGTCTTACCTCTCTCAATTTATTGCCATTGTTGGTCGCAAAAACAACTTCTTGTTTCATACTGGTTGATTATTTTACGTGTTTCGCCTAAAACTAATTTAGATTGACTTGCGAATATTACCATGACAAAACACAAGTTTATCTGAAATCAAATAACTGTATTTTATCCATAACATGTGTGGATAATCAATTTTTATCTTTCTATCGTCTTCTTTTTTTAATTTGCCCTTTGGATTTTTATCATTCACATGGTATTTAGTAGTCCTATATTCTTATTCTTTTTTTTACCGGTTGTTTTTGGACTGTATTTCCTTGTTCCCCAACGGTTTAAAAATCTCATATTGCTGCTATTCAGCTTGCTTTTTTACACATGGGGAGAAAAGTTGATTGTACTGGTTATGATTGCATCAACCATAATTGACTTCTTTTGTGGCATATGGATTGAAAAGGGGGCAAAACGTGCAGGGTTATGGCTCAGTGTACTGGCCAATGTCGGCTTGCTGGGATTTTTTAAATACACCGAATTTGCATTTGAGAATCTGCATTCATTGTGCATGATACTGAAATTGCCAACGCAATGGATACATGTTGTACCTGATATAGTTTTACCTCTGGGGATAAGCTTCTATACCTTCCAAACGATGTCTTATACCATTGACGTTTATCGAGGGTATATCAAGGCCAATAGAAATTACCTCAATTTTGCAACGTACGTGACCATGTTTCCTCAATTAGTTGCTGGTCCAATTGTCAGGTACCGTGATATTGAGCAACAATTGACCTCCAGGAATAGCTCATGGAATGATGTTTCAAAAGGCGTACAGCGGTTTATCATTGGATTGGCTAAAAAAGTGCTTATTGCCAATAGTTTTGCTACCATTGCTGATGACGTTTTTGCTATCCAGCCTGAACAGTTGAGCACGCCTTGGGCCTGGATGGGCATCATTGCTTATGCCTTCCAAATCTATTATGACTTTTCAGGGTATTCTGACATGGCCATTGGTTTGGGAAGGATCTTTGGCTTTCGGTTTTTGGAGAATTTCAATTACCCCTATATTTCGCAATCCATACAGGATTTTTGGAGAAGGTGGCACATTTCTTTGTCATCTTGGTTTCGAGACTACTTATATATTTCCTTAGGAGGAAACCGAAAAGGAAAAAATAGGACATATCTCAATCTGTTCATTGTCTTTTTCATTACAGGGTTATGGCATGGTGCCAGTTGGAATTTCATTATCTGGGGACTCTTTCATGGATTCTTTCTTGTATTGGAACGCTTAGGTTTAGCAAGCGTTCTTTCAAAGGTTCCAAGAATAGTGCGTCACCTTTATACACTGTTAATCGTACTAATTGGGTGGGTGATATTCAGAAGCGAAGACACGCTTTATTCGTTAGAATATATCAATCGAATGTTCGTTTGGACAGATGCTCCTGGCAATGCTACTGTTTATTTGAATGCCATGTACATGCATGCGGAGTCCATCATAATGTTGTTGATAGCCGTCATTTTTAGCATGCCCATGTTTGCCATAATACACCCAATGATTACACTATCCGATGCCCATTTGAAAAAGAGTTTCGGTGCCATGATCTTTCATTTTGGAATATTCATTCTTTGTGTATGCTACCTGGCAGCAGGCAGTTATAACCCTTTTATTTATTTCAGATTTTAATGAAGGAGAATAGCTTCATACAACGAATTTTTGTGGTCACAATGGCCATATTTATTTCTGTTCCAGGTATCTTTTTCTTTGTAAATAATGAAAATTCAATTGGCCTTCAAAACAATTCCAATTTTATAGATTCATTTGACGATGAAGCAAGTAAGCGATTTGGTTTAAGAGATGAACTATTTGCACTTTTTAGCTTCCTGAAACAAGATGTCTTAGGGTCTCAAATCATCCCTCACAAAGTCATTCAAGGGCAGGAAGGTTGGTATTTTCTTGGAAATGATTTTAGCCAAACGATAAGTGAATTAATGGGATTGTCAACTTTTACAACCAATGAATTATTGGCAATCGAGAAGAATCTGTTATCGCTTCAAAAATTGGTTACAAAGCAAAACATGAAATTCATGGTGGTGACCGTGCCTGACAAATCAACCATATATGCGGAAAACGTTGGGTGGAGTTTTAAGGAAATGCATGGAAAAAGAAAGCAGTTTAATGACTTACTTCATGCAAAAAACATACACCATATAGATTTGACCAAACTGCTAAAAAATCAATCCTTGCGAACCTATTACAAAACCGATTCTCATTGGAATTCTTACGGTTCTTTGATTTCCACCATTCATATTTTTGGCCATCCTATATTTGCACATTATATGGCTCCTCAAGAAGAACTTTACCGTATCAAGGACACATCATTTTCAACAATGGATTTAACACGAATGTTAATGAAAAAGGAAAAGGAAATCGATAACTATTATGCTTATAAATTCCAGACCAATTCGGTTGAGCAAAACGGACAATCCGATGATATCCAATTTGAAAGTGCCGATGATTCACGGGAACGTCATTATTTCAACAAATCGAAAAAACCTGTCGTCTCCATTGTAGGAGATTCTTTCTGTGAAGGCCTTATCCCCTACTTCAAAGAACATTGCGGTGAATTACATGTCTTTGCCAAAAATAAATTTGATTCGTCATTTGTTATCAATTATCCTTCGGATGTATTAATCTTGCAAGTGGCTGAAAGAAACATTGATAAATTTATCGACAAATACTGGACTCATTGACCATAGATTCAATGTGTTATTCAATTCATAGGAGAAAACGTGTCGTTTAGAAAGCAACTACTTGGTGAAACCTTTATATACGGAATCAGCCGTTATGCATCTTTATTTGCGGCTCTTTTTCTAACACCCATTTATACACGTTTGCTAAGTAAAGCCGATTATGGCGTCATGGATATTTTCAATCGATGGAACGCCTTTGCTATTTCAATATTACCATTGGGTCTTTTTACAGCCTATCTCAGATTTTATCCAGACGCCAAAAAAGAAAGTCAGTCTGCCGTCAATTTGCTAAACGGCACAATTCTAATGACCATTTTCGGTGCATGTATTGCCTATGGTCTGCTCATGACCCTTATTTTACCATTGTTTTATGCCGGTTTCGTTGATGAGACGTTTCCCGGAATTGACAGAATCTATTGGATGAGCATTGTTATTGTATTTGGGCAATTGTATTTTCAATATCATCTTCAATCTTTTCGAGTGAATTTTCAGAAATACAGCTATGCGATTTTAAGCTTAGTTAATTTCTTGATTCTCACTATTCTGGGGTTCTATTTCGTATACTTTAAAGACTTGAATATCATAGGTTTTTTCTATGCTTCAGTTATATCTGTGATAGCCAGTTCGTTGATTGCAAGTTACATGAACAGGAATATCCTTAGCCTTCAATTTGATTTAAAAGAAGCCAAAAAACTGCTTCGTTACAGCATTCATTTCCTATCCGTATTTTTTCTGTTTCAGATTACCGATTTAGTAGATCGATACCTCATTAAAAATGTAATTTCCATTGAAGACGTGGGTATATATTCTATCGGTAGTAGAATTGCCGGAGTGCTACAGATAGGACTAGGCGCATTTGCCACAGCCTGGATGCCGCATGCTCTTGGTTTAAAAGATGATCCTTCCGCTAATCGAATTTTTTCACAAGGATGGACCGCCTACATGCTCATAGGAACATTTGTAGTGTCTGGAATCATCTTATTTAGGCCTGAATTACTTTTGTTTTTTGCTCCGGATTATGCAGAATCTTCTTTTGTCATTGTATTGCTTTGCCTTTTTAATTTCATCATGGGAATGGCCTATACCTTTTCTTTGGGCATTCAGTTATCCAAAAGAACTGCGGTTATTTCTAAAATTGGAATCGTTGTCATTGGCGTGAAAGTTATACTCAGTGTGCTGTTGGTAGGTCCTTACGGCATCAATGGAATTGCAATGGCTTCATTGATTGAATCCTTTTGTTGGATAGGAGTGCAACACTATTTCAGTCAAAAGTACTTTCCGTTAAAGTACCCCTATATCGTATTGGTGATTTCAACCCTACTATTAGTATCTGTCATCCTGTTCTCAGAATACATGTCGCCTTCTTTGCAATCATTGCCTTTTAGAATGCTATTTAGTATAGGATTAACGGCTATTATGTTTGTATTAGTGAAGTACTTTATCATCAACAGAGGATCCCTTTCGGTTTTGAATAATGACTCAGAAAATGAAGAACATGGCGGAGGATGATATAGAACATGTTTCGTGCCCGTTGTGCTCATCAACCAGCCATCGTTTTTATGATAAACTCAACAATTGGAACATTGTTGCATGCAATACATGCGATTTAAAATTCACCAACCCCCGCCCTACTCTTGAATCACTTCCGACCTACTACAGCGAAGAATACTTTCAGGATGAAAGACATGTTGGAAAATTCTATGACAAGGAAGGCGGAATAAAAAAAGCAGATACCAGCCCCTATATCAACAGAATTCAGGATGTTGAAAATTTTTCCAAACAACGTGGAAAATTATTGGAATTAGGAGCTGCCAGAGGTGGATTTATAAACGTGTTGCAAAAAAGAGGTTGGAACGTTAAAGGGATTGACATTTCGCAAGATGCGGTTGATTTTGGTAGAAAAGAACTCAATTTGGATATGTTTTGCGGCCATTTTGCGGACTTTCCTGACAATGAAATGTTCGATGTAATTTGCATGTATCAAACACTTGAGCATGTTCCGGATCCAGGTCTTGTCATTGAAAAATCATATAAAATACTGAATACCAATGGATTGTTCATCGCTGAAATACCCAACATCAATTCATTTGATATGAAAATCAGCAAAGAACGAAAGCGCTTGTCTTATGATTTACCAAGGCATTTGAATCACTTCTCCGAAAAAGTGCTTACAAGACACCTCGAACAAAATGGGTTTCGCATCATTCATGTAAATCGATACTACCCAAATTTTATTTTGTCTTTACTTCAAAATAAACAGAAACCCGCAGTGGCAAGGTCATCACAAAATGAAACCAAGGTGAAAAGCAATGATGAGGTAATTCCCATGATGAAATATCCTACAGGGTGGAAACAACAACTCTTGCAAATGAATAGCAGATTATTTCCAGGATGGAGGTTCACTGTAATTGCTCAAAAAAATGGCTAGTGGATTAAACTTCATAGGAAGATTAAAGGCATTGTTCTTTATGGTGCTTTTTTGGGTATGTTACATCTTGGTTTTCGTCACCCGTCTTGTGCTTACTCCAATTACTCGTAGCCAGTTGCACTTGAATTCAAAAAGGCCGAAAATTCTTTACCTGGCTACTTTCTTTCCTAACAACGCAGGTTATCATTACAGGGTGCAATTGTGGGCTGATGAACTCAGGCAAGAAGGATACCATGTAACTATCAAAAACGTTTTTAATGAACGTCAGTTTCATCGATTGCGTCAAAGTTCTTTACCACATGTTCAATTCTATGTGATGGGCATGATGAAAAGATATGTTCATCTTCTACAATCCATTTTTTATCACAGAGTAATTGTTCGAAGAGAAGTATTGCATTTTAATGACTATGGTGCATTGTTTTATGAAAAATTGCTTTTATCTATTCATCCAAACGCAATTTTAGATTTTGATGATGATATAGCCGAAGCAAAAGGAGAGCCCAAAAACATTTCATTATTTGGAAATCTCTTATTGGAGCATTCCCAAAAATTCACTGGTTCTCTTAAGTTGTTTGAGTTCTTTATGGTTGGCAGCCATTATTTGAAGCAATATGTGCTGGATGTAAATCCTTGGATTCAGCCTCATCAAATTCTCGTTTTGCCCACTTGCGTTGATTATGACAAATACCCGCCAAAAAATTATACCCTGAATGAGGGAAAAATAAACTTAGGTTGGATTGGATCCAATAACAATCAGAAATACTTAAAAATCATTGAAGATGACATTGAACGACTTGGACAACATCATAACGTTTCTTTGCATATCATTTCAGGAAAACCGTTTACTTCTTCCAGGAAAATTGATATTGTCAATCATCCATGGAGCATAAAAGAAGAAATAACTTTAATGCGAAACATTGACATAGGATTAATGCCTTTGGAGGACAACAAACTTCAAATGGGCAAGTGTGGATTTAAATTGATTCAATACATGGGTTTAGGCATAGTGGGAGTTGCAACGGCTATTGGGGCCAACAACGAAATTGTTGAAGAAAATTCAAATGGCTTTTTAATTGAATCTGGAAAACCATGGATAGACACATTAGAAAAATTGGCTTCTAACCTCAATATGCTGAAAAGTATGGGAACCAAAGCGAGAGAAACCGTGATTGAAAATTACAGCATTGTAGGAAATCGATCAGCTTTTTTACATTTCATTCAAACCTTGCATGCAGATGAACGGTAAATTAAAGGTGATTATGTTGTTGGACAATCCTTATGGGCCCGATTTCCGTGTGGAAAAAGAGGCTTTACGGTTGTTGCAACTTGGATGGGAGGTAGACATCTACGCGGTAGAAAATACTTCATTACCACAAACTGAATCAAAAGATGGCTATCAGGTATTCCGTAAAATTACTTTGGCAATCAATCATCCTTTTTCAAAGGCATTTCGAAATTTCAAAAAGGAATTTATCAGTGCATTAGAAAAAGAAAAATTTGATGTGATCCATTGCCATGATTTCAAAATGTTGCTTTTGGGATCAGCACTTCGCAAACATCTGTCACAAAAAGGAAAAACCGTAAAACTCATTTATGATTCGCATGAGTTTTTATCTGGTTATCCATTGTATCAATCGTTAAATCGAAAAATTGACCAATTAAAAGGTCGTTTGGTTTGGAATTGGTTTGTTGTTCAAGAACAAAAAAATATAGTAGATGCCGATTTTGTGATTTCGGTTAGTGAGTCCATTTGCAATGAGTTGAATGATAAGTTCAAATTAAAAAGACCTACGGTTCTTATTCGAAACATTCCAAAGTCGCAGACTGTAGATACGACAGGTAAAAGATATTTTCATGAAAAATATCTTTTAGACAAAAACGCCAAAGTAATTATCCATACAGGTAATGCATTTTTTTCACTCGATCGGTTGAAACTACTTGTTCAATTGGTAACAGAACATCCTGAAGCATATTTGGTTTTTCTGGGAAGTCGTAAGAGCATCGATAGATTTAAACCATACGTGCAGAAACACAAGGTTGAGCACAAAATCTTTTTTCACGATCAAGTTGCCAAAGATGAAGTCACCAAATATTGTTCAATGGCTGACATAGGTCTTGTCTACGTTTGGAAACCGCAATGGCGATCGTATTGGTATTCATTCCCAAATAAATTGTTTGATGTTTCACTTGCAGGGTTACCATCTTTAGCCACCGCTCAACCTGAATTTGAACGATTTAATCGAGAGCATAAACACATGGTTACCTTTAAAGGAAATTCATATGAGGCCTTAAAAGATGCCTATGTACTCCTCTTGGAAAATTATCAGGAATTGAAAAACAATGCTGAGAAAATCAAAGATGTTGTTTCATGGGATGAAGAAGCCAAAAAACTTGATCAAATTTATCAGACCTTAGAAAATGCTTAATCGTATCATTCAAAAAATAGCATTTACTAATAGTGTTCGTCTTGGAAAACAGGAAAAAATGGACGCTATACGCGAGTATGGTAATAAATCGCTCCTGTTTCCTCCTATTTTTATCATTGGAGTCCCAAGGTGTGGTTCAACTGTTTTTTATCAAGCAATAACCAATGCATTTGATATTGTCTTTTTCACAAATTATGCGATGAAACAATATCCGTCCATTCTTAGAGGAATGAAAAAATCCTTTGAGAAATACAGTAATAAAAGACATTCCTATCAATCTGTATTAGGTGATACTGAAAAGTTATATGAACCAAGTGAAGGTTCATACTTCTGGTATCAATGGTTTCCTTATCACAAACATTACCTGACCAGGGATGATATCAGTGAAGATGCCAAAAAAGAAATTTACAGCCTGGTTAATGCAATGGTACATCAACATGATAAACCATTGATTTTTAAAAATTTAAATTGTAGTCAACGAATAGATCTTCTTACCGACATTTTTAAAGATGTCATCTTTATTCATCTAAAGCGTTCTCCTGCAGAAGTCATTCGTTCCATGTACAAGGCAAAAAAACACAGAGGGTTGAATGACAATGACTGGTTTTCAGTGAAATCCAAAAATTACGAGCTATTGAAATCAAAATCTGGATTGGATCAGTTATGTGCCCAGTACAAAGATCTGAATGACCAAATTATCACTGATTTAGCTCAAATCCCGTCGAAACATCAAATGGAAGTTACGTATGAAGCGTTTTGTGCCAATCCTGTGCAAATACTGACCCAGGTGCATCAATTTCTTGAATCACAGCTGGGTTCGGTAAATTGGCGTGAACAAGCCAACTTTGACAAAATTCATAAAAACAAGTTTTTCCTCAATGCTCAAATGGAAAAAGAACTGGAAACCTACCTTACTGAATACGGACTAAATGGATAAGGTTTTGATCATAACGCATGATTTTGAGCCATTGAATTCCATTGGTGCCAAACGACCAGAGAGTTGGTTTAACTATTTCCACAAGTTTGATATTCATCCCGTGGTTTTATGCAGAAAGTGGGAAAAAACACCTGTCACTGAATCCGATTATTATCAATTGACAGATTCTTCTGAATACACCATTGAAGAATCGGAAACAGGAACCGTCATTCGGTTTCCTTATCACGGAACACCAAAAGACAAACTCATTTCCAAACACGGCCTTCGAAAAAAACAATTGATTCGCAAGGTGTTAACCCTTGCTGAAATGATTTTTGGCATGCGATGGAAAGCGTTTGATCCATCACCCAATGTAATAGACATTGCAGGCGAATATTTGACCACACATAAGGAGGTTAAGGTCATTTTGGCCACAGGAGAACCTTGGAGAAATTTTAGGTACGCAGCAGAAATCAGCAAACGTTTTAACATTCCCTGGATTGCAGATTACCGCGATGGTTGGAGCACAAATGTCAGTTATGCTGAGGGACTTTTTTCAAAATGGTTGTACCAACCGTTTGTTCGAAAAATAGAAAGGAGAATTGTCAATACTTGCGCAGGAATAAGCATTTCAGACCCATGTGAAGTTGTTAAAATTGAAAAAATCTTCCCTACGAAAACCATTCAAACCGTATTCAATGGGTTCGATTTTGGGCAAGTGAATGTGCAAGATTATAAACCCTCCAAGGAAAAACTGATCATAAGTTATGCTGGAAGCCTCTATCCCTTTCAACCTGTGGAAATCCTATTGGAAGGATTACAAAAATTCATAGCCGAGGGCCACGAAAACGTTGAAGTTCGATTCATTGGCACGGCTTATTCAGATGTTCAGGCAAAACGTATCTTGGGTTTTGATGAAACCTTAAATAATAATCTCCATGTCACAGCAAGACAGCCGCACGCTGATGTTCTCAAACAATTGGCATCTTCACATATTTTACTGTTGTTAGCGTCTCCGGAAACAGTTGCACTCCCGGCAAAGATTTTCGAATACTTTGGACTTCAGAGAAAAATTTTGGCCGTAAAAAACGATAGAGATGTTGTTGAGCAATTGATTAATCAAACCTCATCCGGAGTGATTTGTAACTCATCGGATGATGTTCTTCAGTTTTTACTTTCCTCAATGAAAGAGCTACAGGAAAATGGTTTTGTTTCTTGTGAAACCAAAGATTTTGAAATATATTCAAGAATGGCTCAAGCCAATAACATGGCGTCTTTTTTGCACTCCTTACAACCAAATAAAGAAGATTTGAATTGACAGATGAAAAAGTTGATATTCATATTGTTTGTCTTTTTCACTGTTAGCAAAATACTGACTCTTTTTGAGGAACAAATTTATGACCGATCATTGATAGCCACTCCCATTGAAGAAGAGTACGACGAATCACTATCACATCTGAATTCTATCGACAACATTCATTTATTTTTGGGGAAAGAAGTTTATGACTCTAGTGACTATGTATTTTCACTGGACAGTTTATTGAGACATCGATTTTATCATAGATGTTCTTATTATACCCCTGGAACGAATTTACCAGCATATTTGGCTGGAACCTTCCTTTGGGAGCATTTCAAGGCTGTTGTCATTCCGGATGAAATATTAAAATTTCCTTGTGCACAATGCAGCCAAATTGCTATTGTTTTTCAATCCGTACTTCTTCAAAAAGGATTTAAAGTAAGAATTGTCAAACTGAGAAATCACTATTGTACAGAAGTGTTTCACGATGGCGCTTGGCATTTTTACGACCCTGATTTTGAGCCTATTATTAGCAAATCAACCGCTATTCCAAGCGTCCAGGAACTAATGGCCAACCCTGAAATGCTAAATCAATTATATAATTTATCAAAGGGACACAAGGTCCATTTACACGGAGTTCATTATCATTTTGATCCAGAATACCTTGACATTGAAGAACCCAATAAAATTGCGGCGAGTAACATGCGATTGCTGCATGCTGTGTCCTTGTTTCTTGTTCATTACGGTTGGTTGGTTTTTGGAGGTATTTGGTTGATTTGGAAGATGAAATCGCGAAAAAAGCATTGAGGTATGTGTGGGATAGTTGGTTATATATCAGATAAGGAAGGTTTTCACAAGGGATTACTCGAAAAAATGACCCAGCGATTAGCCCATCGTGGTCCAGATGGAAGCGGAACCTTTGTTGAAGATCATTGTGGACTCGGTCACACACGACTGGCCATTCTCGATTTACATGAACGTTCTTTACAACCCATGTATTCTGAAAATGGTCAATATGTACTTGTTTTTAATGGTGAGATTTATAATTACAAAGAATTAACTGAACAATTAGGATACCAGCCTAAAACGGCTTCCGACAGTGAAATTATCCTGGCGGCGTTTGAAAAATGGCACGATGACTGTGTACATCATTTCAATGGAATGTTCAGTTTTGGCATTTACGATAAGGTTTCAAAGACCCTGAAGTTATGGAGAGATCGCATGGGTATTAAACCTCTGTATTACTATTGGGATGGAACACATTTCGCATTTGCTTCTGAATTAAAAGCCTTACTTGAAATTCCCGTTGAAAAGGAAATCAACAAAGAAGCAATCAACGATTATTTATTCCTGGAATACACACCCGCACCAAAAACGGTGATTAAGCATTTTTATAAGCTTGAAAAAGGTCATCAGCTTATCATCTCCAATGGAAATATTGAGAAAAAACAATATTATGATATTCTCGGTAAAGTCAAGCCAGATGAAGAAAACACATCTGTTGATACAGAAGCTCTGGAAGAAGTCCTAAAATCTTCTATCACCTATCGCTCCATAAGTGATGTGCCGGTTGGAACATTTTTGAGTGGTGGAACAGATTCGTCTTTGATTACTGCATTGTTCAATACGGTAAACAGTGACAAAGCAAAATGCTTCTCCATTGGATTTCCTGAAAAAAAGTACGATGAATCGCAATATGCCAAACACGTTGCTGAAATATTGCAATGTGACATGAATTATACCCAGATTCAACCCATGTGGTCGCAATCCCTTTTGCCCGGCATTGTGAGTAGTTATGACGAACCATTTGCTGTTCCATCGGTGATTCCCTCAGTTGAAGTGTGTAAACACGCTAAGACAAACGTAACGGTTGCATTGAGCGGAGATGGCGGTGATGAACTTTTTATGGGATATGGATATTACCACTGGATAAAACGAATGCGATGGTTACATAATATTCCGGAGTTCTTGCGTTCTTCATTATCTCAAATAGGTTCTCTTGCACCTAGCCGTTATGCCCGCATTGCCCAAGTCTTGCAATATGACCAAACATCAAATCATTGGCCTCACTTTTGGTCTCAGGATCAATACATGTTTAATGAAAGAGATATTGGCAAATTAACAGGACAATCATATCGACATGAAAGCACTCTTTCTACCTGGCAGAAAATTGAAAATTTGAAAGTCAACGACTTTAGAAAAGTCTCATTGTTTGATCTGAGTTATTATTTACCAGATAATCTGTTATACAAAATGGATATGGCATCCATGTCTCAGAGCCTGGAAGTTAGGGTTCCTTTATTGGACCATCGAGTGGTTGAATTGGCGGTCAATATGCCAACCCATCAAATGATAAAAGGAAACGTGCAAAAACTAGCGCTCAAGAAAATTTTAGGAAACTACCTTCCTCAATCATTGGTTCATCGAAAAAAGTGGGGATTTCCAGCCCCGGTGGAATATTGGCTAAAAGATAATTTAAAGGACGTTCAGGAGCTTCTGTTGAATTCTTCTACTTTTACCAATCACCATTTTGATACAATGGAAGTCAAGAAATTAATCAATGCATTTAAGAGTGGTCAACATTATCAATTCAAAAAAATATGGTCTTTATTAGTGTTGAACAGTTGGTATGACAAATACATGAAAGGATAACAAAGTAGTTTATGGCAGAGATAATTGACATACAAACATTTTCAGACGACAGAGGTAATTTGAGTGTATTGGAAGATTTTGACATTCCATTTGAGATAAAACGGATCTTTTTTATCTACGATGTGGACAGGTCTGTTCGTGGTGGACATCGTCACAAAAAAACAAGACAAGCATTAATTTGCGTCAAGGGTAAATGCGAAATTGAAAACAATAATGGAGAGCGCGAAGAAATGTTTATCCTGGACTCTCCAAAAAAGTGTTTGGTTCTTGAACCTGAAGATTGGCACACCATGAAAAATTTTTCAGACGATACCATTCTCCTTGTGCTTGCCTCAGAAAATTTTAAGGAATCAGATTACATATATCAACCGTATTGAGATGAAAATGTTCCTGGAACTAAAAAAGGCCAATTTGCCCTACCGCAAAGAATTGATAGAAGCGGTTACCAGGGTAATTGATTCCGGTCATTACATTCTTGGACCAGAGTTGAAGAAATTCGAGGAGCAATTTGCTGAATACATAGGCGTCAAAAAATGTGTGGGTGTAGGAAATGGTTTAAATGCCTTAGAACTGATTCTTAAGGCAATGGATTTTCCCGAAGGGAGTGAAATCATTGTACCTGCCAATACGTATATTGCTTCCATTCTGGCGGTGAGCAATGCGGGATACATCCCCGTTCCTGTTGAACCTGATCCAAGTTCCATGAACATTGATCCCAACAAAATTGAATCTGCCATTAGTCCTTTAACCAAAGCTATTTTGGCCGTTCATTTGTACGGAAATCCCTGTGATATGACTGCACTACGACACAAATGCAATCAACATCATTTGGCATTAATTGAAGACGCTGCGCAAGCTCATGGCGCAACGTTCCAAGGATCAAAATGTGGAAGTCTCTCAGATGCTGCTGCATTCAGTTTCTACCCTACTAAAAACCTTGGTGCATTAGGAGATGCAGGAGCCGTTTGTACCAATAACGAATCATTAGCCAGGCAAATTGAGTTGTTGAGAAACTATGGTTCCCCTTCAAAAAATGTCTTTGAAAAGAAAGGTCACAATAGCCGAATGGATGAAATGCAAGCTGCAATACTCAGCGTTAAATTGGCCTATCTGGATGATGAAATTGACCAACGAAACGAACTTGCCAACCATTACTTGAATCACATTCAAAACAAAGATGTCTGGTTACCGGTGGTTCAGGAAGAATCGAGGCATGGTTGGCATTTATTTGTGATTCGTCACAAAAGGCGTCAACAACTGATTCAGTATTTGGAAGAAAAAAATACTCAGGTTATGTTGCACTACCCCACTCCACCTCATAGACAAGAAGCTTATAAAGAATGGAGCAATTTGAAATTAACTATTACGGAACAAATTCATGAGGAAGTCATCAGTCTGCCGCTTTCTCCTTATATGGAAACTTCAGACCTGGAAGAAATTATTGAAACAATCAATACATTTGGAAAATGAGCTTATCCATTGTAATACCGGTTTATAATGCCTCATCTACCATTGTAGATCTTGTAGAAGAATTAAATCAACTTTATTTGTCTCAGGATCTCGAAATTGTTTTGGTGAATGATTGTAGTAAAGACAATACGGATAGCATTTGCAAAGATTTGGTCAAAAAATACAATCACCTCAAATACATCTCTTTGCGAAAAAATTATGGCGAACATAATGCCGTAATCTGTGGATTAAACTTTGTTACCAAAGAAGTTACCGTAATCATGGATGATGACTTTCAAAATCCACCGAGCGAAGTTCAAAAATTGTATGTTGAAATGATGAAAGGGCATGATGTGGTGTATTCGAAATACAAAAGAAAAGAACATACACCCTTTCGAAATTTTGGTAGTTGGATGAATCATTTGGTTTCCGGTTTTTTACTGAGTAAACCAAAGGGCTTGTATTTATCCAGCTTCAAAGCAATTTCGTTGGAGGTGGTTAAAGAAATCGTCAAATACAAAGGGCCTTTTCCATACATTGATGGTCTGGTACTCAGAGTAACCAATTCCATCGGAACGGTTGAAACCGAACATGCTTCTAGAAAAACCGGCTCTTCCAATTATACATTTAAAAAATTAGTAAGCCTATACCTCAATATGTTCTGCAATTTTTCAGTCAAACCATTACGAATTATTACAGGAATTGGATTCTTCGCATTCGTATTGGGAGTCTTGTTTTCCATTTTGTTTGTGGTTGAGAAATTCTTGCGTCCTGATACCCCACTTGGTTGGGCATCCATTATTACTTCTGTATTTATTTTTAGTGGCATTCAATTGATTTTTCTTGGATTGATGGGTGAGTATCTGGGGAAACTATATTTGTCTGAAAATCAGACTCCTCAATGGACAATTAAAGAAAAATTCACTGAATAAAATCTACACGTGCTAGATCGACCGGGAGAATATACATTGATGCGACAGGCAGAGGATCAACTGTGGTGGTATAAAATGCTTCATTTTCAGGTGGTCAAATTACTATCAAAAGAAAATAGGAATATCCGGATTTTGGATTTGGGATGTGGAACCGGTGGTTTACTAGACCAATTATCAAATCTAGGATTCGAGAAGCTCTCGGGAATTGATTTATCCGTTGATGCTGTTCAGTATTGTAAAGAACGAGGGCATGAAGTCATTCAAGGAAATGCAGAAGATGCTCACACTTTTTTTGAAAAAAATACATTTGATGTGATCGTTTGCAACGATGTACTGTGCTATTTTGAGAAAGAAAGATGGACCCAATTGTTGTCTCAATTTTCAATGTTACTGAAGCCTAACGGCAGATTTATTGCAAACGTCCCGACTTTAAAGGCATTTAGTGGAATGCATGATCGAAGTGTGGGGATTGTCTACCGAACATCGAAATCCGAATTGAAGCAATTAATTCCGTCGACTTTTAGATTATCTAATTCAGCATATTGGCCTTTCTTCTTGTCACCTATTGTCTTTTTAGCCAGAACTTGGCAGAGATTTCAAATGAAACGCAACCCGCAGATAGAAATTACTTCCGATGTCAAAATGCCCGGACAATTTGTGAATCAGGTTTTATGGATGATTACGAAAACAGAATACCTACTTGGAAGGTTAAAACCCTGGGGTAGTTCGTTGTTTTTTGTTTTGAAAAAGAATGAAAGTAATTAGAACATTACATATTTGGCATATTTTATCGGCGGCTTTCTTGTTGCGGCTAGTATTTATGCTGTTTGCAGCCGAAATGTTTTATGGGAAAGAACACTTCTATATCACCGATGACACGAAAAGTTTCTGGTATCCTATTCACAACTTGATTCAGAACAATTTGTATACCATTAAAATTGGTGCACCCGGAGGTGAATTCGCGAGAATGCCAGGATTCCCCTTTTATTTGCTTCCTTTTTACATCATCCTTGGTGATGACCTTATTTCCTTATTCAGGACACTGGCCATTTTTCAGTTGTTTCTGGATGTAACTTCTATCTGGCTTATTTACAAAAGCATTACTCGATTCAAATTTCATAAGAATGCCGCGTTAATAACCGCTTCATTGGTGGCCCTGTATCCATTTTCGATTGTTTGGGTTCCAATTGGACAAGCCGAATGCCTCAGCATTTTCATCATTTCATTGGCATTGTATGTGTATTCAGGAAAGGCTAAATTCAAACGAGATTTTTGGCTAGGCGTGATTATAGCCGCAGGTTTTCTGGTAAGACCACAGGTTGTTTTTCTATTGCCTTCCATTGCCTTGGCAGAATGGATGTTATCCAGACAACGATTCTTTAAAACCATGACCATTTGCTCCATTGGATTCATGAGTCTCTATATATGGTGGCCATTGAGAAATTTGGTCAATCATGATAAAGTAGTTCTAACACGAGACATTTCAACCATGAGAGATTGGCAAGATGATGTTATTTATTTTCAGAAATACATGAACTCCATGCAGGTGGGATGGGAACCTCAAATGACACAAATTATTCATTACAAGGAAGTTACATTCCCAGAAAAAGCCTTTCACTCACCCGATATAGAAAAGAAATTGAAGGAAGCCGTTTGGCGATCGCGGGTCTGTAGTGATGGATTCGCAACATTCAGGTACAAAACCCCATTGAAGTTTCCATGTACAAATACTACGGCTAAACTCTGGAAAGATTTATATCAAGACCAAATCAAGGCTGATCCTATAGGTCATTATCTCGTTGTTCCTTTAAAAGCTTTGAGAAAGGGTCTTTTCAAAATTTCTATGGTGGAAAATTGGAAATCTCCTCAACGTTCAGCCTGGCAAAAATTCGCATACACTTCGTTGTTCTCGTTTAGAAGTCTTCTTATCCTTTTAGGATTGTTTTCGTGCTTTAAATTGCTCAGAATGGATACGATTCACAAAAGAATAGCCTATTTGGTTTTGGCATTTGTGATCATTTGGTATTCCTACTTAGCTTTTGGTATTCGATTTATGGAAATGCGCTATCTATTGCAGGCTGACTTCCTGCTCCTCTTGCCTTTGGGGATTTTTATTATCAGCAAATCCACCATGGGTTCCCAACTCAGTTAACTGTAGCTTATTTTTTGCCAACATTTTACCGTAGGATTTGACTACCAACAGAACCGATAGAAAAAATGGCAATCCAGGTATTCGGTACCTCACCATACTTCCAAAATTTGAAGTTGTTAAGCCTACCATATAGGCCGTAAATAGCCCTATTATCAGGGAATAGATCAGCAATGGTTCTTTTGAAAGTATATAGGTAATTCGGGTAAACTTAACTTTGACAATTAGCGATAGAAAAATGTAGGTGAAAAATACATTTTCAAGTGCCGAAATAAGCATGGCAACATTTCTGGCTTCCCATATAAATGGTCTGAACAATCCTGCAGTTACAGCCTCCGGAAACTTGGAGACAATACCGGTAAAACTGGCATCAAAATCACCAATATCAAAACTACTTCCTTTGTAATAATCTTGTTTCAAATCTCGATGTACAATAACCGCATTTTCAAGGGCACTTTCCACCGAAAATTTGCCCATACTTGAACTCAATTGCGACAATACCACCCTGGAGCCACCAACCACCACTAAAAAAACAAATGGAATAAACATCCACCTGATAATCTTGTATTTAATCTGCGCAGTATATTGATGCATTATGATATAAGCCATTCCCAAAATCAATGGGTATATCAGGTAGGGCTTCAGTGACATAATGAGAATGGAACCTACAATGATGTAGAGTAACCCATAGAACGGGTCCAGAATAGTCTTTCCTTTTTTGGATACCAGTAGATAAATTCCATAGGTAAACCAAAAGATTGCAGACAGCGTTATGGTGTCCTTTAATATGCCTGAGCCCCAAAAAGCCACGGACGGAACAAATAATATGGCAATGGCCAAATTTTTGGATTGCGATGGAAACGCTTCTGTGAAAACAAGGTAGACCTTCCAAATACCGAAATAGCAAATCCAAGCCAACAGAATGGTTGTAGTTAAATAACTTTGGCCTGTAATAAAGGTCAACGGTGCTATAAATCGTACTACAAAATACGCATGTGGATCCCACCAATAAGAAGAAGGAAAACCTGTAGAGCTATCAAAATAAGAGCGATTCTCAGGAGAAGTTCCTCCCAACCAAATTTCTATGGCCTTCCAGGGATATTTATAGGATAACCTTACCAGATTAGTAGACTCTTCAAAATATCCTATGGTATCTCCACCATTGTAATAAAACACATAGATAAAGCAAAGTGCCAGCGCGAAAAATATCTTATAAAATAAGCCAGGAATGAAGTATCTGTATTCCGGTCTTTTTACTTGATGAATCAGGACATACCTATTGGAAATCAAATAGATTAACGATAGTACTACCAATGGTAGCACCAAATCCATTACACCAAATATGTAGGTATAATCAAACATAGTTTCCAACTCAAAATTATCATTAATTCATGTCTTGTGGAAATTATTAATTTGGCCAAAGGCTATGGCGGAGGCTAAGGACCAAATATTGTATATCTCTTATGACGGATTGACGGACCCATTAGGTGAGTCCCAAATTCTTCCTTATTTGGCCGGAATTAAACCGAAGGTGAATGAAATTCATATCCTTAGCTCTGAAAAAAAACATCGTTTTGAGAATAATGAAGAACGAATAAAACGCCATTGCGAACAATTTCAGCTGAATTGGCATCCGATTCCTTACTCCAAAAATCCACCCTTCATTTCTACATTTTTGGATGTAATGGCATTAAAACGGCATGCAACTCGTATTGTAAAGAAGCATAACATCAAACTCATTCATTGCAGAAGTTATGTTGCTTGTTATGTTGGATATCAGATATGGAAAAAATACGGTATTCCGTATGTTTTTGATATGAGAGGCTTTTGGGCCAATGAACGCGCTGATGGGGCAATCTGGAATTTAAATAACCCTTTCATAAAACGTATTTATCAATTCGTAAAATCTCTTGAGTCCAACATGCTGCAAGGTGCAAATCATGTCATATCGCTGACAAACAATGGGAAAAATGAATTGCTTTCCTGGGACATTGGATTAAAGAAAGAAGACATTTCAGTTATTCCTTGTTGCGTTGACCAAAAATTATTTTCGAAAAGCTCAATTGACCCTACTGAAGTTGAAGAATTAAAGACTAAGTTGCTTAATGATTCATCATTTGTTCTTGGATACTCAGGTTCCATTGGAACATGGTATCTATTGAATGAAATGTTATCCTTTTATCAGGTTTTACGCCAACATATTCCGAATTGCCGCTTTTTATTTTTAACCCCTGATGAACCGAAATCCATATTAAAAAAAGCTGCCGAATTAGATATTCCGGATCATGAATTGGTGATCAAGTCTTGTAAACGGTTTGAGATGCCCAGCCATCTGGCCTTAATGGATGTGGCCATTTTCTTCATTAAACCCAAATATTCTAAAATTGCCTCTTCGCCCACCAAATTTGCAGAATTCATGAGTATGGGAATACCTGTAGTTTGCAATGACGGAATTGGAGACATGAAATCCTATTTTGAAAATTATCATCCGGGAATCTTGTTGGAGCAGTTGAACAATGAAGAATATAACAGCGCTTCAAGTGAAATCATGCAGTTGAAATCTATATCCAAAGGATCATTGAATGATATTGCCATCAAAGAGTTTTCCTTGGAAATGGGAATACAATCCTATATCAACGTATATCATTCCATTCTCAATGATGATACTTCTCGCCTTTAATGATGGTGCATGCCCGATACAATTGTTCAGTAAACAACACCCTGACCAATTGATGAGGAAATGTCATTGCCGATAATGCAATCTTCGCATCCGCACGAGCATACATTTCTTTTGTAAAACCATACGCTCCACCAATTACAAATACCACTGGGCGGGCATCTTGCATTTTTTTTGCCAAAAATTGAGCAAAAGAAGCAGAGGTCATTGATTTTCCCAATTCATCCATTAAAACCACAAAATCGGCATTATCCAATTCCGACAACAATTTTCTTCCTTCTTCATTTCGAACGATTTCGAGAGTTCCCTTTGACTTGATTACCAACTCCTTCCTGGAATACTTAATATAGTGCTTAAGTCTTTTTTCAAACTCTTCTATGCCTTGAACCACAAATGGCTCTGTTGTTTTTCCTACACAAATCAATTTGAAATGCATGGTGAAAAGGGTTTATTGTTATTAAGTGCTTATATTTAGTTTGCGAATTTAGCTATCCTAAAAAAATAGTCATCTTTGTAGGGAATTTCGACACACTTGCTGAGACACATTCTACATATTAGCCTACTCTTGAATTGCATATTGGTCTTTTCACAGGAGCCATTAGAAGGCAAACTGATAGATGGGTTTAAGACCGGTAATGCTGAAGACGTTGCCTCCTATTTCAATAACACCCTTGATTTGTACCTTCCAGAAGTACAGGGTCCTTACAGTCAAGACCAAGCGGAGTTTATCCTTAAAGATTTTTTCCTTTACAATCCCGTTAAAAGTTTTGGAATCAAACACGACGGTTCTTCATCCAATGATTCATTCTACGCTATTGGGGAATTGGTATGTGTTGACAATGAATACCGCGTTTACTTATTGTACAACCAACTTTCTAACGGGATAAAGATCAGCGAATTAAGAATAGAACAAGACGATTAAAATGATGGATATAGATGCCTTACTTCAAAGGTATTTAGATGAGGATGTGGGTAACGGAGACCATTCTTCGTTGGGCTCCATCCAAAAGGACCAATTGAGTTCCGCACAATTATTGGCAAAGGATACAGGAATATTGGCAGGTGTTGATGTCGCTCAAAGAATTTTCAATCTGGTTGATTCCAATGTGCAATTGCAGATTTACGTTCCCGACGGTGAACATATCCAACCAGGTGATCTTCTACTGACTATCGAAGGCTCAGCACAGTCAATATTAAAAGGAGAACGATTGATGTTGAACTGCATGCAGCGCATGAGTGGCATTGCTACACATACGAATCAAATGTGTAGTTTAATTGCACATACCCAAACTCGCTTGTTAGATACACGAAAAACTACTCCTGGATTCAGACCATTTGAAAAAATGGCCGTGAAAATCGGGGGTGGATTGAATCATCGGTTTGGGCTCTTTGATATGGTAATGTTGAAAGACAATCATATCGATTTTGCAGGAGGAGTTAAAGAGGCAATTGCACAAACTAATGCTTACTTACAACAAGAAAACCTACCATTGAAAATAGAAATCGAATGCCGCAATCTGGATGAGCTTGATCAAATTTTATCGGTAGGAAATATAGACCGCATCATGCTGGATAATTTCAGTATAACCAATTTAAAAAAGGCAATACAACGCATTGATGGTAAATATGAAACGGAAGCTTCAGGAGGAATCACTCGCGATACCATTGTTTCTTATGCCGAGTGTGGCGTGGATTTCATTTCAGTAGGTGCGCTTACTCACCAGGTCAAAAGTTTGGACATGAGCTTAACAGCCCTTTCGAAATGAATATGACTGTCACATTAAAAGAACGACTGTTAAATTCCAAAATAGTTAAGCTATCCAAGCGAATAGCACTGCCTGGATTTGAACGAATTCCATTATATGAGGTGGCTAAATTTTTTATCCTTGGCATTCAAAAGGGAGCCTTAAATACGCGTGCTACGTCATTGTCCTTTCAGTTTTTTTTGGCACTCTTTCCCAGCATCATTTTTCTCTTTACACTTATTCCTTTTGTCCCTATACCCGACTTTCAACATGAATTGTTGGATTTGATACGAGAAGTACTTCCTGAAAGCGCATATTTATTGGTGGCTTCTACCCTGGAAGATCTGATTACTATTGAAAGAGGTGGAATGTTGTCCATTGGTTTTATCGCATCCATTTATTTGGCTACCAATGGTGTTGATGCTACTCTGGAGGCTTTTAGTGAATCCATTCATGTAGAAAGAAGCAGAAACTATTTCAGACAAAAAATTGTGGCGTTTGGCATTTTGAGTTTATTGTTTGTTTTACTGATTGTAGCCATTACGTTGGTTATTATTGGTGAAATTGCCATTAGTTATCTCAATCAGTCAGGCCAGGTGGAAACCATTCAACTCCTGCAAATTGGTCGTGGCATCATCATTCTGTGTTTATATTATTTCGCCATTTCGTTTCTCTACTATTATGGAAACATTAAACGAGAAAGCTGGCGTTTCTTTTCGGCAGGATCAACGCTATCAACCGTTCTCTTTTTTGTCTTGTCCTTTGCGTTCGCTTATTACGTGAACAATTTTGCCATGTACAACAAACTATATGGTTCCATTGGCACATTGTTGGTTATTATGCTGTGGATTTATTTCAATTCCTTTATCATTCTTATTGGCTTTGAATTGAATATGAGCATTCAGTTAGCCAGACAAAATAAGAGCAAAGAACTTATTTCTTTACCAGAAGAATAGTCTCTAACGAATCATCGGATAACATAACTTTCAGGAAATAAGTTCCCGATGCCAGATTCCTGGAAGAGAGATTAAAAGCATTCGAATTCAACTCGTATTGACGATGCAATTGTCCAGTTGAATTGAAAACATATACTTTTCCAATATTACTTTGTTCAGCATAAATTTGAACCTCACCCCCATTTAAAAATTCCATACTTCCCTTCACTTGTAGCGCTTTGTTAGCATGCCATTCATCTATTGAATTATAGTTGTTGCAAGACGTAGAAAACCCTCTATTGTTGAAAACGTCACAAATGGAATTGTAATGCATGCCATTATGCAATAAACTATCTGCCAGAATGTATAATCTCGCAGCTTGATTCATGTCCATGCCCAAAAAATAATCATATAAGGATTCAAATAATATCCTGTCTGTAACATCACCTCCAATATCTTCCCATAATTCCATCAAGGCTGAAGACCATATTTCACCATTGGCATGAATATTCGAACCGGAAAGATCCTGAGGATATATTTTGTTGGTTGATGCTGAACGACCACTAAAAAATTCATTGTGACCATCCCATGTAAATACATCATCCCAGCGGAATGGATTGATGTTTCTTGAGTATGAAGCTGCAAGGTAGTCCCCTATTCCTTCATCTATGGATCTCCTTTCCATACCTGTGTTAGTCCCTGGAGCTGCTGAATGTGATATAGCATGTCCATATTCATGAATGATCACATCGGCATCTTCACCGTCATCCACACCACCTTCTCCAAAACTTAATCGTGGCGGTGAATGCAATGAATTAAACGTGGAGTTATCACTTTGTGAAGCATGTGTTTCAGCATGAATCTGATAATTCACGAGATCAAATCCTAAATCTTGCAAGTGCTCCTGATATACATTGATATGATAAAAAACATTTACATCTTCAAAGCCTTGATCTGCCCTATTAAAATCAAAATTCCCATTGACAACCTTTGCGGGTGAGTAATTGGGATCGTTGTGATTGGTTATCAGTATATGATCATTCATTAAATGAAAATACCCCGTATCATATGTCACTGGTATTTGCACCAATGTACGTTCCGCATTCAATGCGGCTAAATTCATGTCACCTGAATCAACATAAGGTCCTCCGTAACTATTTCCTGAACTTGTTAATGGATCAGGTAAAAACACCATAGCATTTGCTGTGGTGTCCTGAGGTACATCATAATAACATATATAATCTAATGAGTCCAGAATATTCATTTGATTATCGAATATATATTCCATTGCCCTGTTATAACCGCCAACAACAGCTATTCGAAAAGCAGGTATTAATTCATTTTCATGTTGAAACCAAACGTATTCTCTTTGAACGATGCTGTCATTTCCTTTTACCATTTGCAATGGTTCATCAGAGTATTCAGAAAATTGAAAGTTATCAATTGAATTTTCAGCGAATCTTGCTTTCCACCAAACGATTTCATTTTTAAAAACATGGAATTTGATGAAACTTCCATAGACTCTTATACCATCTACCTTTTGAACGCACGTGTAATGTTCACCTGTTAAGCTTGTGAGCTTGTGTGTGCATTGCAGTTGATTCCACTTATTCAAGCCGATTCTGGCTTTTACTTGCATGGCGATTTCCTCTGGAATTTCGACTTGACCAATTACATTAGGATGCACTAAAACAGCAAGTACACAACAAATGATGATATGTCGAATCAATCTTTTCAAAGTTCTACTATCTGAATTTCATGATACGGGTCAAAGTCATTTTTTACTCCATGAAGCTTACCCTTTCGAACAGAACAAGTCATTGAACAACTTTGCTCAAATGTCCTGGATAGAATTTTTGCCTTATTCATGTCTAAACTTCGCATGACCACGTCTATATACTTATACGGAAATTTTAGCTCAACCGTTAGGTAAAGGTATTCATTCTTGATGGCACTTTCTGAAATTGCCTGTGAGGACGCTTGTTTGTAAGCATTGATTAGACCTGATACACCCAATTTTTTACCTCCAAAATATCTCACAACGGCTACAAGTGTAAACGTCAAATCATATTTTATCAATTGCCGCAGAATGGGTTCACCAGCTGAGCCTGCTGGTTCCCCGGCATCACTGCTTCTCTGCATGACATTCTGAACCCCTATTCGAAAGGCATAACAAACATGATTTGCTGAAGGATGTGCGGATCGTAATTCCTGGAGTATTGATTTACACTCCATTTCATCTTTGACATGAAAAGTTAACCCAATGAATCGACTACTTTTTTCTTTGAATTCAACGTTGGCGCTCTTGGAAATCGTTTTATACGAATCTTCAGAAGACATTATGACCAATATATGATGCCAATGGCGATGATGGCTAGCACAAATCCTATCCATCTAACCGCATTTAATTTTTCCTGAAACAGCAAAAATGATCCGAAAGTAGACATGATCATTATTCCTGTATTGTTCACAGGAAAAACTACTGAGCTTTGAAGTCCAGAATCTTGCAAGGCCTTCAACAAGAAGTATATGGAACCGAAATTGACCAATCCCAAAAGACTTCCATATTTCAAAGTCGCAGGCTCAATTAAGGAAACGAACGTTTTTCCTTTGAAAACCATTACAATAATACCTGAAACAAAAGCAGATAAGAATAAGAATGGTGTAAAATGAATCATATCATCCCCTTTCAAGTAATGCACTTCCAGGTATTTCAATACCGTATCAATGCCGCCGCTTCCAATGAATATTATCCAAGGCAATATATATGCCCACCGTGGAACAGATGTGCTTTTCCCATTCATGCCTGAAGTCAAAAGAACACTTATGATGACCAGCACGAGTCCCACAATCTTTTGGGTTGAAAGATCATCATCATACAAAACATAAGCGAAATAAACCGGAATAATTACAGACATTTTGTTTGCCACAACTGTCGGTCCGGCACCAATCCATCGTGTGGACATGGCCATAAAATTAAAAAGCATGACAAATACTATTCCCATAATGAGCGCGTAGGGAAACCAATCCATTGATAGGAAACTCAACTTAAATCCACCAATCAGAAAGCCCATTGTACTTGCCACCAAGTAATTGATAATAATTACGTTCCAAGAACTAATCTTCTTTCCAGCTATGGATTTAAAAAGTAAATAAATCGTAGAAGAGGCAACTACACTCAGCGTCAGATAAATCATGGTGTAGAATTGAAGGTTATTTCCAAGGTATCATCTCCAATTAAATAGTGCTCATTTGACGTCATTTTGAGTTGAGGAGCGGCAACTCCATCTGCAAAGTTTTTCTTAGCAATAAATACTCTTGCTTCATCCCATAAATTTTGATCAATAAATGATTGAAGTAAAAATCTGCCACCTTCAATTAGCACAGATTGAACATTCATTTCAAAGAATACTTTGCTGAATTGTTCAAAAAAGGCGTCAAAGTTTATCGAAACAAATTGAAAGCCGTTTTCCTCTTTTGATTCTTTTGAATTCAAAATGATACTTTTTGCCTCTTCATTAAATACCTTGTACCCTAAATCCAATTCCAAGTGGTTATCCACAACAATGCGCATGGGATTAGCCCCTTCATAAAATCGTGTTGTCAAGCTGGGATTGTCCATTTGAACTGTATTTTTCCCCACCATAATAGCCTGTTCCTCAGATCTCCATTTATGAACCAGTTGAAATGATTTTTCACCGCTAACCTTTGCAGCTCCTTGAGAATCTTTCGTTCTCACTTTATCGATAAATCCATCTGAAGATTTCGCCCATTTTAAAACAATATAGGGGCGTTTGTACCTATGGAATGTATTAAATCTGCGATTAAGAAAAGACGCTTCTTCTTTCATCAATCCAATCTGTACATCGATTCCTGCATCCTTTAACCTGGATATTCCACGTCCATTGACTTTCTCATTTGGGTCTTGATTCGCAATCACCACACGTTTGATTCCAGAATTCACAATTCGCTCGCTACACGGTGGTGTTTTCCCAAAATGAGAGCAGGGTTCAAGGTTCACATATAAGGTTGATTCTGAAAGTAACGATTTGTCTACCACAGATTCCAAGGCATGCACTTCGGCATGAGGCGTCCCGAAAGATCGATGATAACCTTCACCAATGATTTCATCATTGTGAACAATGACACAACCTACCAAAGGGTTAGGTGCTACATATCCCAAACCATTTGAGGCCAATTCCAGGCATCTTTGCATGAACTTCTCTTCCTGCATAGCTCAAAAATATTATTTTCTTACTTTGGTTCAGTGACAATTTCAGACAACACACTCAGAGAATTTCAACAGTATTTTAAGAAAGAGCTGAATTCCATCTATGATGAGCGTGAACTAACCAATATTTGGTTTTTACTCTTGGAAGTTGAATTTGAAATGAGCCGAAATTTCATTTTGACAAATCCGGAACACAAGATCTCAGAATCCGAAATCTTGCGCTTAAACGCCATTAAAAAACGTCTTAAAAAACACGAACCCATTCAATACATTCTGAATAAAGCGCATTTTGCAAACATGGATTTACATGTAAATGAACATGTCTTAATTCCTCGTCCTGAAACAGAAGAATTGGTTCATTGGGTGCTCGATTCATTAGAAACAGAAAAAAAACTTTCGGTTCTTGACATAGGTACAGGTAGTGGATGCATTCCATTGGCACTGAAAAAAATCAATCCCCATTTGACAGTTCATGGAATTGATATTTCTCAAAACGCCATAGATCTCGCACAAATCAATGCAACTAATCAACATTTAGACGTCCAGTTTTCAGTATTAGACATCACAGATAAGTCACAATGGGAAAGGTATAAAACCTTGGATGTGATTATAAGCAATCCTCCTTATGTGTTGAAAAATGAAAGTGCGCAAATGGAGCCAAGAGTCAAAAATTTTGAACCGAACATTGCGTTGTTTGTAGAAGATGATGATCCCTTTTTGTTTTATAAAGTCATTTCCTCGTTTGCGTTGAATACAATGTCAAACGATGGAATGCTTTTTTTTGAAATCAATGAATCCAAAGGAGAGCAAATGTTGCAATTAATGTCTTCTTACGGTTTTAGAAATATTGAACTCCGAAAAGATTTAAACGGCAAGGACCGCTTTATCAAAGCAGTTTTATAATTTGGAATAGGAAGACAATCTTCTTCGTTCCAAATCAGTCCAGGATTGACTTTCAATATAATTTACAATCATTGTACGATACATGGTTTGGCCATGAAAATGTTTAAGCACTTTTTTCATCGGGTTTCTTAGCCGACTATTAAAACTATTTATGCCATGTATTATGTTGGCAATCATTTCTTCATTCATGTAATTAAGCCTTTGAAGGGTTCGTGCTGCTTCTACCCGAGTACCAAATTCAAATGAAGGGGACGTATAGTCGACCAATTCATTGAGATTTTCGGGATTTCTTTCGTATAAATTGGCCATTTCGAGCCATTTCAGTCGAACATTTTTTTTGTAAGTGCCATGAACATCTTTGGTCTGGTCAAGAAACGTAACAGTCTCCTTCGGAAAACTCATGCATAACTTATGCAATACTGACGTTACCATTTCATAAGACGAATCTTGTAACAATTCGATACAATCCGTTTTAAGCGTTGGGGGAATTCGATTCAACATTTTAAGAGACTCCTTACGCATATTCACATCTTGATCTGTTAAAGCTGATCTCAACAAATCAGCACTTGCTGGATCACCATAAAGTTGCTTCAATGCTTCGGCACGCACAGCATAAAAATCTTCTGATGAAATAATTTGCTGTAAAACTTCCCTTTTTTGATCTAAGGCAATACTATTCATAGCATTGACTGCGTCGTACCTATCCAGCATGTGTTCAGCTTTTGTTGATTGTGAAGTTAACATGCGGAATGATTTATCAAATGTTACGCTCTTCATCACTTGACTTCCTGGATCAAACAATACGTATGAAATGTTTTTTCCTTTTTCCACCTTCACGTTGACAGCGTGATAATCATTTTCAATCCATGATTTTTCACGGGTTTTGGTGCCATCATCATAATGTATTTCAAAATAAATCGGCATCTTAAAATTATCTACCCATTCATTTTTCTTATGTATCTGACGAACATGAAAAGTAGCCATGTCATTGTTGGATTCTGTATTAAAATCAACTGAATAATGAGGTTCACCACCGCGATAAATCCAATCTTCCCAAAACCAATTCAATGAGATGCCCTGAGAATCGAAAAAGGCTAACAAGAAATCATCGCTATGAACATTCTGGTAAGCATGTTTGGTTAAATAATAGTTAACTGCATTATTGAATTGTTCTTTTCCTACTACATATTTGAGCATTTGCAGCACATAAGCTCCTTTTGGATAGTGCCTTACACTACCTGCCTGACTATGAGCAATGGGTTTTAGATCAGATTTGGATTGATTAATGGACTGAATAGTGGCCTTTCTCCTCTCCCAATCAAAATGATCCTTTCCAAACGCAACACCTTGATAGGAAAGATCATAATGCGTCGCAAAACTTTCCTGTAACCAATGATGACTGGATGTTCTTGCAGTAATGCAATCTCCAAACCATTGGTGAGCCAATTCATGTGCATTTACACGAACGTAGTTTTTATCATGAAATGAACGCTCATCAGTACAATAGAAATCTCCAAAAACCGTAGCAGTAGTATTTTCCATTGCTCCATACATATAATCCTGAACCGGAATTTGTGAATAGGTGTTCCATGGGTAACTAAACCCTGTTTCCCTTTCCATAAAATCCATCATATCCAAGCTGTACTTAAAAGTAGAGGCTACTCTATTTTTCCATTCGGGATAATACCAAAAATGCATGGGTACACCGGAAGACGATTTTTTTGTTATGATTTCATAGTTACCTATACCAAGCATTATCAAATACGTAGCATGAGGTTTCTTCATTCGAAAATGCCAAAACGTATTACCATCTTTGTTTTTATTTTCTGCCAATTTCACGCCATTGGATAAGACCTTATAACCACTTTCAAAAGTCACTTTGATATCTGTGGTAATTTTATCATTTGGTGAATCATACATGGGTATCCAATGTCGATTGTCTATACCTTGCCCCTGAGTCCAAATTTGCTTTCTACTCCTACCGGTAGTGTCATCCCAACCGACAAAGTATATCCCTTTTTTGGGGTGAGTTTGATAAACTAACGTTAGATCATGTTTACTTCCCTTCTCCAGAGGTTTATCAAAATTGAACCGAACAGTTTTACCTTCATTCACAAATTGAACTTTGTTATTGTCCAATTGCGCTTCCTTTATTTCAATTCCGGGAGCATCAAGAATAACATGATCCAACTGCTTCCTCAACACCTTGAACGTATGCACAACTGTACCGTTGACTAATTTTTGTTTCGGATCAAACGATACATCGAGAGTTAGATGTTCAAAATCAACCAATTGTTCTCTTGGTTCGAGCGCTTGATCCTGGAAATACGTTCGTTGAAGATGTGTCTGTGAAAAACACACAAGAGACGCAAGAATTCCTGCAATAAGTAACCTCAATTTCATGAAACCTAATTTTATTCGAAGATAGACACATCTGATTATTCACAAAACACATTGGGACGAATGGTTGATGAATAAATTACCTTGAATCGCTGGAATAATACCGAAGATTTCCTATTTTTCCTTAATTTCTCTTTCATAGCCGTCTATAAATGATCAATTGGTTCGAAAAAAAATTTGATGAAGACATCCCTGATGATAGGTTTGATGACATTTATGCCAATGTGATTAAAACTCCGGGGCGTTTGCGAGAGGCTATTGCAGGTGTTGATAAAGCAATTTTGACGGCAAGTTTGAACGAAAAATGGTCTATTCAAGAGAATATTGGTCACTTACTTGATATAGAGCCACTATGGATAAGACGAGTGAATGATATTATTTCAGAATTACCTGTCATGCGGTCGGCAGACATTAAAAATTTAAAAACTCATTTTGCGGAGCACAACAATAATGATGCTCAAACATTGATCAATGATTTGGAGACAAGTAGAAATAGATGGTTTCCTCTTCTGAAGGATTTTAATGACGAAGATCGAGCCAAAACTTCTAAGCACCCGCGATTAGAAAAACCTATGAATTTACTGTATCTGATGCATTTTATCTCTGAGCATGACGAACACCACCTGGCTACCATCCACTATTTGATCGAAACGATTGGAAAAATGAAACCCTGAAGAAAGTTGAGTAACTTCACAGTGATAACCAAATCATAAAGCATTGAAACAAATTTTAAAGTTATGCATGGGTGTTGTTCTTGTGATTCTTCTATCAGCAATAGATAGCTCAGCACAAAAAAAGAAGAACATTCGATGGATGGAAGGGAAATTGCTTAAATGGAGTAATTTTAAAGGAACTCCTGATGGATCAAGTAAGTATTCTGCCCTTACTGCGTCCGGAATTCTTTACAGCTACGCAACAAATAAAGATGGAGAATTGGTTTTTACCATTGAATCATATTTTGACCCCAAAAATTCTTGGGTAAAGAAGGATAAAAAAAAGCAATCATTACTTGAGCACGAACAACGCCATTTTGATATTACTGAGCTTTATTGCAGAAGAATAAAGAAGGATATCACAAGTCGCAATTTTACTTATAGCAAGTCCATGCAGAAAAAATTGAACAAACTTTATGAAGGATGGGTAAAAAAGTTAAATACCGAACAAAAGAACTACGATAAGGAAACAAACCACCACATGAATCAGGAAAATCAGAAAATGTGGGACAAAAAAATCAAAGTAGAGCTCAATGGATTGAAGAGTTATACTCACTCCAGAATTGTGAAAAAGCTCTCTAGGTAGTCTATTTTTCGGTCTTGATAATCAACCGCAATGATTGGTCGTAGGTAAAATAGCTCCACATCCAGTTGATAAAAATAAATAAGCGATTTTTTACGCCCAATATGGCCATGAGATGTACAAATAACCACAGCATCCATGCCATTAATCCTTTCAGTTTGACAAATGGTAAATCACCCACAGCCAATTGTCTTCCTACAGTTGCCAATGAACCTTTATCCACATACTCAAATGATTTTAACGTCTTGTTGGTGAGCATTCTTTTTAAATTGGCTGCGAGATTATCGCTTTGTTGAATGGCAACCTGAGCTACTTGCGGGTGTCCTTTTGGATATTTATCCAATTCCATGATACAACAATCACCTAAAGCGAAAATATTTTCAGTTCCTTGAACTTTGTTGAATGAATCAACTTTTAGCCTTCCCATGGCATTCATTCGTTCCTCATTTATCCCGTTCAATACATTCGATTTAATTCCGGCAGCCCAAATCAAATTCCGGGAAGGAAGCGCATCTTTTTCTTTCAGCGAAACCATGTGGCCATCATACCCCTGAACCATAGTATTCAATTCAACTTTCACATCCAATTTATTCAGATACTTCAGTGCGTTTTCGGCGGCATGGTCTGACATTCCATTGAGTAATCTCGGTCCGGCTTCTACCAGGGTAATTTTCATCTTCCCAAAGTCCAATTCAGGATAATCTGATGGAAGAACGTATTTTTTCATTTCCGCTATTGCACCAGACAATTCCACTCCCGTTGGCCCTCCGCCAACAATAACGACACTCAGCAATTCTTCAACATGTTTGGACTCCTTTGTGTTCAGTGCCTTCTCAAAATTCCCCAACAAGGTATTCCTCAGCTTGAGTGCTTCAGAGGTAGATTTCATAGGAATGGAATGCTGTTCTACATCAGTCATCCCAAAATAATTGGTTGTGCCTCCACAAGCAATCACGAGGTAATCATAAGAAATGCTTCCAATATCGGTATGTACGTATTGGTTTTCGGTTTCAATTCGATCTACAGTAGCTATTCGAACATGGATGTTCTTGTAGCGATGAAAAATCTTTCTCAAAGGGAACGAAATTGAACTGGGTTCCAGTCCTGCGGTGGCTACTTGATAGAATAGTGGCTGAAATTGATGGTAATTTTCTTTATTGAGAAGAACAACTTGAAAAGCTGAATTTCTCAACTTGAGGCATAATTCTAATCCGGCGAATCCGGCTCCCACGACTACAATCCTTTGTTTTCCTGACGTGGGAATGTTTTGTATTTCTTTCACTCCGTATTTTAAAAAAACACGATGATTTTGAGCATACGAAATACGACAATCTCCAGATAATTTCCTACACATTTTTGAGGAAATTATCTGGAGATTTGAGCTTGTCAGTTTACTACTTCTTTAGGTTATTTCTTCACCACAATTTGATACGAATCCATGAATTGATCATTTCTTATGTTAAGTACGTATGTTCCCGATTGAACAGCATTGTTCAATTGTAAGACCTTTGAATTTGCACATTGCAGAGACCATTCCTGCACTACTTTACCGTCAAAAGCAACTAACTGAAGTTTTGAATTACCCTCACAGTGTTCATTAAAAATGACGTTGATCTGGCCATCTGTGATGGTTGGAAAAACAATTATTTCTTTCGAATTATGATTCTTGGAATTATTGAAGGCAACAGGTCCAATGAATTCAAATTGCCCGTTTTGGTCATACTGAATCAAAGAATAGTATGAAATTCCAGTTAACGGTGATTGGTCAATGAATCGATATTGATTTCGGTAGGAACACGTTCCACAACCATTTAACGACCCAATTTCCTGCCAGTTTATCCCATTTGAAGAACGACGAATGCTGAAATAGTCTGTATTAATTTCGCTGAATGTACTCCAATACAGATGTGCTCGGCCAAAACGATCCATGACGGTAAACTCTTCTAATTCGATAGGTAATGTAACTGGATCAACAAAATAGTTTATAGTATCTCGGATTAACATGAGTCCCGGCATTTCAGTATTGGTGATTTCAGCATAATATTTTCCTTCACGATTTAGTAATACGGTATCTATGATAAATATAGAATCTGTTGCTCCAGCTATAGGTGAACCATCTTTAAACCATTGATATTTATTTTTAGATGATAAAGGTGATTCCGAAATATGCAGTGTATCCGTTCTCCATTTATTCCCGTATTGAACAGTATTACCCTTATACAGAGTGTCTTGCGCTATGTAGCTGAATTGGAAGGCGGATATATCATCCATCATTTCAAATTGCAATCGATTGGCGGAGACATTCAAGATATTCAGGGAAATTTTAGTCAGTGATTCTGGCAACTCGCTAATCTGGTTCTGATGAAGAATGAGGTTTCTTAGTGCACTCATTTTTTGTAAACTATCTGGAAACTGACCAGTAAATTGATTGAAACTTAAATTCAACTCCTTCAGTGAAACCAAATCACTTATACTGTTTGGAATGATTCCTGAAAGTTCATTATGTGAAGCGATAAAATATTGCAAAAATGATAACTGACCGATACTTGATGGCAGACTTCCAGATAGTGAATTATCCTGAAGGTATAGTCTGCTGAGGTTAGTTAAATTTCCAATATTTGAGGGAATTGAACCTGACAAATTATTACTGTTCAATTGCAATATTTCCAGGCTTGTGGCATTCATTAATTCATTTGGAATGTTGCCAGAAAGTTGGTTATCAGATAAATTCAATACATCCAATTGATTTAGATTTCCCAACTCCTTTGGGATGCTGCCGGTTAAATCGTTTTCCGCAATAAAGCATTGTTCCAATGCAGACATTTGTCCCAACTCTTTAGGTACGTTTCCATAGAAATTATTTCTGCCCAGCCACAGTTGTTCAAGTTTCTTCAATTTACCAAGACTACTTGGTAATGTATCACCCAAATAGTTGGCTCCTAAATAGAGGAAACGCAATTCATCAAGGTTACTTATTTCCGGTATGAGAATTCCTTTTAATCCATTATCTCTCAGGTTTATTTCAATCACCCTGCCATTTGCATCAGTCTTGATTCCAAACCATTTATCCAATGGTTGGTTAGTTCCCCAATTCGTATAATCTTTCCAGGTATACCCGGTATTTCCAGTATCATTTGTGGCTTCGAATAATTTCATCAGTGTGCAACGGTCGTCACATTCGTTGACAAAAATGGTATCGCCCATAATGGTCATTCCTGAGAATCGGGAATTTTTGACCTCCACTTGATAATATCCTGTGTCTGTTGATGAATAGGATGGAATAAGGTATGTGGAAGATGTTGCTCCTGATATTGGCATATTGTTTTTATACCATTGGTATTGGTTATTTGGATCGCTTGCAGAAGTAGTTAGGATTAACGGATCACCTTGTCTACCAACTATTGTATAACTAGAGTCATACATGCTGTTTTGAGGTTGAATAGAAAATCCCATACTACTGATGAATTTGAGATCTTCAAAGAGGAACAGATTTTGTCTTATATACTTTGTTCCAGATATTGACGCAATTTTTGCGGGTACTGTGCCCGATAATTGATTGTCATGCATTCGAAGACGAGTAAGACTCAATAAATTGCCCAACTCAGCCGGTATCGATCCTGTCAATTCATTTGAATAAAGCATTAACTGTCTTAAGGAAGTGAGCGTCCCCAATTGTTTTGGAATAGATCCTGTGAGGGAATTTTCATGCAACATTAAATCAATCAAGTTGGTCAAATTCGCCAATTCCACGGGTATTGACCCTGTTAACTCATTGGTGTAGAGATATAAATATTGTAGATTTGTTAATAGTCCAATTTCCTTAGGAATACTACCCGTCAGTTGATTTCCATTTAATCCAATTCGAACAAGATTAGATAATTGCCCCAGTTCTCTAGGAATATTTCCACTGATTTTATGATTGTTGTCAAAATTTAACATTACCAATTTGTCAAGATCTTTAATTTCAGGAGGAATAACCCCTTGAAGATCATTAGAATACAGTAATATTTCTGTTACTCGTCCATTTGCGTCCGTATTGATTCCATACCATTCGTCCAGTGGTTTTGTGCTATTCCAATCCCGCTTGTTCTTCCATTGAGGTCCATTAAGTGATGTATATATTTTTTGCAATGCCGCTTTATCGCCTGCCACGCTTCCGGCATAGGCAATTTGATAGCATGTAATTGAAATAATACAAACTAAATATTGTAGATTTTTTTTCATTTGAATTTGAATTTTGTAATTGCAAATCCAAAGAAATGTTGAGCACGACAAAATTATTTGAGGTTACTCCGTATATTTTTGATTAAGGGAAATTGTGGTTTTTTAGAATAAGTTGGCACTTCCAATTTTGATCTGACTCAAAATCAAGAGATTGATTTTAAATGACCATAAAATTATAAACCAATTGGAACCATTTGTAGACATCCAAAAAACTCCAAATTCATGTTAATAGAATAAACATTGAAGTTGTTTGAATGATTTTTCAAATCATTTTGAATAAATGGCTTGAACCCGTTCACGCAAGTTATATTCTGAAACCATAGCCTCGCCGTATGCGCCCGTTAACTGTATGTCAATGAAATCTCCTCGTTCAGAATCCGGCATCAAAATTTGTTTTCCAAAACAGTCGGAAGATTCACATACCGGTCCAACCACATCATACTTGTTGTTTACTTGCGCGTTCGTTTTCGACAAATTGACAATAGGATGAACAGATTGATACAAAGCCGGGCGTATCAACTCAGTCATACCAGCATCCACAATGGCAAAATTTGTATTGATTCCATTTTTAACAAACAGAACTCTTGTGATCAAGTGACCGCAATAAGCTACCAATGAACGACCCAATTCAAAATGAACCTGCTGAGAGGGTCTTGGTTGCAAATGTTTGTGAAAAATAGAAAAATACGATTCATAATCTGGACGTATTTGAACTTCATCTGGTTTGTAATCAATTCCCAGACCCCCACCTAAATTCAAGTGTTCCACTATAATGCCTCTTTCAATGAACCAATGTTGAATTTCATTTACACGTAAACACAATCCTTTAAAGGCATTCAAATCTGTAATTTGAGAACCAATGTGAAAGTGCAAGCCCTTTAATTGAACATTCTTTAGTTTGTTTAATTCGGACAGCACATCTTCTAATTCCCACCTATTGATGCCAAATTTATTTTCTTCAAGCCCAGTAGTGATGTATTTATGCGTGTTGGCATTCACATCTGGGTTGATTCTTAGAGCAATATTTGCCTTCTTACCCGCATTACCGGCTAGTGCATCAATCACTTGAAGCTCCTGAACAGACTCTACGTTAAAACTGAAAATGTCATGCTTTAAACCAATGTTTATCTCTTCATCTGTTTTACCCACACCTGCAAAAGCAATGTCGTTTCCGTTGAAACCACATTCCAAAGCACGCAGTATTTCATTTCCACTCACGCAATCTGCTCCCAGACCTGCTTCTGAAATGACTTTTAAAATTGGCACATTGGCGTTGGCCTTAAGCGCATAGTGCACATGAAAATTGTACGCCTTAGATACTTTGCTCAACTCACTTACGTTGGCACGTAAATCCTGCAATCGATAATAATAAAACGGCGTTTTAACCGAATCAAATTGTTTTATTTCTTCTTGAGTCAAATGCATGGTCAAAACAATTTCTCATGTAATATTTTCAATGCTTGCTCTTTATAAGAAGAATCAATCAAAATTGAAATGTTGTACTTACTACCACCAAACGAAATCATTCGAATAGGAATTTCTTTCAGTGCTTCAAAAATTTGGATGGCATATCCTTTACTTTCAGAAATAAAATCTCCTACAATACATATAATGGTATGAGCATGCTCAACTGTAACAGACCCAAATTTCTCTAAATCACCAACGATATCTTCAATGTGTTCGTTATTGTCAATGGTAACAGATACCGCTACTTCTGATGTGGTAATTACATCAATGGACGTCTTATAGGTTTCAAATATTTCAAAGACCTTACGAAGGAATCCAAATGCTAAGAGCATCCTACCGGATTTGATTTTAATTACTGTGATATTGTCTTTTGCGGCAATCGCTTTAATACCTTCTCCCGAGGAATCATTACTTAACAGTGTTCCTTCAGCTGTTGGTTGCATGGTATTTTTAAGTCGTACAGGAATATTCCACTTTTTTGCAGGTTGAACACTTGCGGGGTGTAAAATTTTTGCACCGAAATATGCAAGCTCAGCGGCCTCTTCAAATGACAAATGAGAAATGGCCTTGGTATTCTCCACATACCTTGGATCATTGTTGTGAAACCCGTCAATATCCGTCCAAATTTGAATCTCTTCCGCTTTTAAAACTGATCCAATAATTGAGGCAGTATAATCACTTCCTCCTCTTTTCAAATTGTCAATTTCACCAAATACGTTTCTGCAAATAAATCCTTGGGTAATGAATAATTTTTTGTGCTCACTTTGTTCAAGCTCCCGATTAAGGTTTTCCTGGATGTAGTAATAATCTGGTTCAGCATCTTTATCAATGCGCATGAAATTCAATGCTGGCAACAACGTGGCCGGTATATTTATTTCTTGCAAATAATAATGCAGCAATGCTGTAGAAAGGAGTTCTCCTATGGCCAATATGGCCCGTTCTTCATAAATGGTAAATAGATCTTGCGTATAGGCCTTCAACCTGGAAAAATGCAAAGAAATCATTTCACCCACTTGCTCGTTCAAATCGGATTGAGAAATTAATTCTTCTTTGACCTTGCCATAAGTAGATTCCAATTGATTGATAGCTTCAATGGCCTGCTTGTGTTCTTTTTTGTACAAATGATTGGCAATATTTACCAATTCATTCGTAGTTCCAGACATGGCTGATAAAACCACAATGGTTTCTTTCTCCGACTTAATCAGTTCGGCCACTTCTTTAATACGTTCGGCACTACCTACAGACGTGCCTCCAAATTTCATGACTTTCATAAGCATCCATTTTTCATAAAAATTGGAACAAATTGCTCCCTTTTTAGTTTTACTAAATCCAGGACCAATTAAAGGGTCGGCAAAGATAAGGGATCAGCGGCAAATCCCACCGTTGGTGACACATTTATTTCCTTTTATCAATTCTTTTTAAACAATCAATCAAGTGGGAAAAAAATGTTACTATTTTTGACCTCCAATCATCCATTTATGATCACCCTTTTTAGAAAAGAGCTGATTAGCTTTTTAGGTTCCATAATCGGTTACATGGTATTTTGTGTATTCCTTGCTACAATGGGACTATTTCTATGGATTTTCCCAAATGAAATGAATGTGTTTGAAAGCGGTTATGCTTCTTTACAATCATTGTTTTTCCTGGCTCCTTGGATATTAATGTTCTTAATCCCTGCCGTCACGATGAGAAGTTTTGCCGATGAAAAAAAATTGGGAACCATTGAATTGTTGCTCACCAAACCGTTGTCCGATGCACAGATTGTATTATCAAAATTTTTAGCTTCTCTTTCATTGGTAGTGATTGCTATCCTGCCAACCGTTGTATATTATTATTCTGTGTATCAATTGGGAAACCCTATTGGTAATATCGACAGTGGAGCATTCTGGGGATCGTTTGTCGGTTTGATATTCTTGAGTAGTGCGTATTGTGCCATTGGCATATTTGCTTCTTCCATTTCAGAGAATCAAATTGTCTCATTTATTCTAGCCTTGTTCCTGTGCTTTTTCTGGTACATCGGATTCAGCTCCATAAGTTCGCTCAATTGGCTTGGCCCTATCGACCACTTGCTCATCAATCTTGGAATGGAAGAACATTTTACTTCTTTGGGTAGAGGGGTCATTGATAGCAGAGATGTTTTGTATTTCTTAAGCGTGGCCACCCTGTTTTTAATCTTTTCAACCACCAAATTAGGGAGTAGAAGATGGTAAAAAAGGGGTTCACAAAAAAATCACCCAAGGGACAGGATATCATTTCTCTCTTCATAGGAATATTGATATTACTGCTTTTGAATTACGTGTCTTCCCGTTTCTATTTCAGACTGGATTTAACTTCAGAAAAGCGATATACCTTATCTAATTCAACAAAATCTCTGATAGAAAACCTGGATGATATTGTCTTCTTCAAAGTATATCTGGAAGGAGATTTTCCAGCTGGTTTCAAAAGACTCAAAAACGAAACCAGGGAGATGTTGCAAGAATTCATGGCGTATAGCAATGGCAACAACATTGCTTTTGAATTCATCAATCCTTCTGAAAGTCCTGATGAGCAAGTTCGAAACGCCATATATAAAGAACTCTATCAACAAGGATTGAGACCGACAGATCTTGAAATCAAGGATGAAGATGGTATATCTAAAAAATTGGTTTGGCCAGGAGCAATTGTTACTTACCAAGGCAAGGAAATTCCGGTAGATTTATTGCAAAGTCAGATGGGACTTAACTCTGAAGATTTATTGAACAGTTCCATTGAAAACCTTGAATATGCGCTGTCCAATGCAATCCGAAAATTGAGTATTGATAAAAAAGAGAAAATTGCATTTATCGAAGGCCATGGAGAATTGGATGAACAGCAAACAGCAGATATTGCATTGGCTCTGAGCGAATACTATGCAGTTGATCGAGTAGCCCTTGACGGTAAAATCAATGCACTTACTTCAAGAAATGAAGTGGCGGAAGATTCGGGATTGCTCGATATTCGAAACAACTATAAAGCCATCATTGTTGCAAAACCTCAAAGTGCATTTACAGAAAAAGATAAATTTCTGATTGATCAGTTTGTCATGTATGGTGGTTCAGTGCTATGGTTAGTAGACCCCATTTTGGCAGACATGGACAGTCTGACCAAAAAAGATTTGACCATGGGCATTTCTTCCAACTTGAATTTGGAGGACATGTTTTTTGAATATGGTGTTCGATTGAATCCGAATCTCATTCAAGATATTCAATCCGCCCCTATTCCTTTGCCTGTGGGAATGGTTGGAAATCAACCGCGATATGAACTTTTTCCCTGGTTCTTTTTTCCGGTTATGACATCCAAAACAAATCACCCCATTGTAAACAATCTGAATGCAGTAAAAGGAGAGTTTGTAAGCACCATAGATTTTGTGGGTCAAAATGATTTGACACAAACAGTTTTGTTAAGCAGTTCTGAGTATACCAAGATTGTTAATGCACCTGTTCGAATCAGTCTTGGAATCACACGAATTGAGCCAAAGCAGGAGCAGTTTAACAAAAAACATAGTCCAGTAGCTGTTTTGCTAGAGGGGCCTTTACGCTCTCTTTTTGATGGTCGATTAACTACACAGTTTCAAGACAGCAAACAAATACAGTTTAAGAATGAAAGCCCTGCTTCTAAAATGATATTTGTGGCAGATGGCGATATCATTAAAAATCACGTTCGGGGGGATGGTAGAATTCTTCCTTTGGGCGTAGATAAATATACAGGTGAACAATATGGAAATCGAGATTTCATCTTGAATGCTGTGAATTATCTATGTGATGATAGCGGTATGATGGATGTGCGCTCAAGAACCCTTAAAATTCGCCTGCTCGATACTACCAAAATAAATCAAACCAAATTATATTGGCAGATTCTCAACATGGCTCTACCCATAGGGCTTTTGCTGTTATTGGGAATCTTCATTTCCATTTGGCGCAAACGAAAATATACCAAAGAATGAAAGGGTCTAAGGCCATAGTGTTGCTATTGTTGTTGCTTATAGGGGTGGCCATATTTGTATTTACCAATGATGATGGTTCAACATTGAACAAAACAGAAAGTGAATTTGCCATAGAACAAATTGATGAAATACAGCGCATATTTATTGTTGATCCAGAAGGGCACACGGCTGATTTAAGAAAACATTCCGACAGTCTTTGGACCGTTAATGACAAATACAAAGCAAGGCAAGATGGAGTGGACTTAATATTGTCAACTGCCAATAAAATAGCGGTTAAAGATCACGTTCCTAAAAGTGCTGTGGACAATGTGATTCGAAAACTTGCTGCCTCTGCTATAAAAGTTGAATTTTATTCAACAGGTGATAAACCTGATAAAGTATATTACGTGGGGCATGCCACCCAAAATCACTTTGGGACATATATGCTTCTGGAAGCCAAAGGAGAAAAATCATCTGTTCCATATATCACTTATGTTCCTGGAAATCATGGGTTTCTTACAACCCGTTTTTTTGCTGATGAAGTAAAATGGCGTGACCGTCAACTGTTTGATTTAGGAGGAGACCTAATAACAGAATTCAGTATGCATTATGGTCAGGAACCTCATTCATCCTATCAGATATTAAAAAATGAAAGTTCATTTGTATTGAAAGATAATGCTGGAAATATTTCAAAAAAAGCCGATCCCCTAGTATTGTCAAATTTTATGAAAATTGTTCCCAAACTTCATTTTGAATTCTTCATCACCAACATGGATGAACAAAGAAAAGATTCCATTCTTTCCAGTGCACCATTGCATATCATATCTGTTCAATCCGAAAACGGGAAATCCGTTTCACTCAAAACATTTCACAAACCTGTTCTGGATGGTAAAGTCAATATTGCTACGGGTGAACCGTTTGACTACAATGTAGATAGATTGTACGGTCTTCTCAATGATGAAATGGTCAGTATTCAATGGTTAATCATGGATCAATTGACATTGAAAGAAGAAGATTTTATGATTCCCGACTTTGTTAATAATTAATTAGATGAGGTCGGACAATTATTTTTCAAATAATCTATTTTTGTTGCAAAATCGGCATTGATGAAGTTCATAGTATCGAGCTCTTCCCTATTGAAAAAACTGCAGAAGGCAGGAGGTGTTTTGAGCACTAGTAATAACCTACCAATCTTAGATGATTTTTTGTTTGAAATTTCCAGTGGATCGCTGACCATTACAGCATCTGACTTGGAAACTACCATCATCACAAAAATGGAGGTTGAATCCAAGGAAGATGGATTATTGGCTATTCCGGCGAAATTGCTCATGGACATTCTAAAAAGTTTTCCTGATCATCCGTTGACATTTACCATTGATACGGGCAATTTCGGTGTAGAAATATCATCAGATTACGGAAAGTACAAATTGGCAGGCCATGACGGAAAGGAATTTCCAAAAACTCCGGCCATGGAATCGCCTTCGTCTATTTCCATCAATGGAATGGATTTGGCTAACATCATCAACAAGACAATTTTTGCGTCCGGGAATGATGATTTGAGACCGGTGATGTCGGGTGTACTTTTTGAATTGGGAACAGACGGTGTAACATGGGTTGCTACAGATGCGCATAAATTGGTTAAACTGAAGCGCATTGATGTTACTTCTGACAAAGGAGCATCATTCATCATGCCTAAAAAGCCTTTGAATCTTCTAAAAAACATCCTGGCGGAAACCGAAGATGACATTAAGTTGGAATACAATGAAACGAATGCCATGTTTCAGTTCGGTGAAAGTCGTTTAATCTGCCGATTGATCGATGGAAAGTACCCGAATTACGAAGCGGTTATTCCAAAAGAAAATCCAAACGTACTGACCATTGAACGGCAATCTTTTTTGAGTTCAGTGAAACGGGTTTCCATTTTTTCAAGCAAAACCACCCATCAAGTTCGATTAAAAATTTCAGGAAGCGAATTGCACCTTTCCGCTGAAGACCTCGATTTTTCCAATGAGGCGAAAGAACGTCTTACTTGCAAGTACACTGGAAATGACATTGAAATAGGATTCAATTCGCAATTCCTTATTGAGATGTTGAATAATCTGGGAAGCGATGAAATCAACCTTGAATTGTCTGAACCCAATAGAGCTGGTATTTTGAAACCTGCTGACGGCGGTGATGACAATGAAGATATTTTGATGTTGGTTATGCCAGTGATGTTGAATGCTTAATCCTGCATTCATTAATATTCTTTCTCCTCTTCAAATGCTAAGGCTTTTCATTTAACTTAGCAGTTAAACTTTTACAAAGTGGAATCCAAAGAATATACATTTGATCGGGTAGTTAGAATCCTCATTACTATAGGTGTTATTTTTGGTGTCATTTGGTTCATCAATTTGATTAGCGCTGTTCTAATTCCATTCTTAATTGCATGCCTTCTCGCCTACTTAATGAATCCAATGGTCAATTGGTTAGAAAGCAAAATAAAAAAAAGAGCATTGGCTGTATTTTTGGTCATCACCGGTTGGCTTTGTGCCTTTGTTTTGTTCTTGATGTGGCTGTTACCCACTATTGGGGCTGAAATTGGACAGCTCAAACAACTTATCGAAGTAAATGTAGCTCACCTTCGAGACAACAACGACCGTACATCTGAAATATTAATTGCAGCTAAAGAATGGATTGAAAAAGTCAATGTCAAAGAGTGGATTGATGCAGATAATATTTCCAAAATGGCCAATCAGGTGCTTCCCGGGTTTTGGAAAGGAATAAGCAATGTATTTGGTGTTCTTTTTGGCATTTTTGGTATTGTCACCGTTTTCTTATACCTCATTTTTATTCTTTTTGATTTTGAAAACATCAATCAAGGTTGGCGAAAATTGATTCCTCCGAAATATGCGGGTATTCTTTTAGAATTGGTTGAAGATATGGAAATGGGAATGAACGCATATTTCAAAGCGCAAGGTAAAATCGTTGTCATTGTGGGTATATTATTTGCCATCGGATTTAAATTGATTGGTATACCGCTGGGGATTTTATTAGGGCTGGGAATCGGATTGCTAAATTTTGTACCCTATCTTCAGTTGGCAGGTCTTATCCCTGCTATATTTCTAGCTGCATTGCACTCCATCAACACCGGAATGAACTTCTGGATTGTAATGGGTTTGGTTTTGCTTGTATTTGCAGTAGTCCAATTGATACAAGAATCTATCTTGACGCCAAAAATAATGGGTGATTTAACTGGCTTGAATCCGGCAGTCATTCTTTTATCACTTTCCATCTGGGGAAGCTTGTTAGGAATTACAGGGATGATCATTGCGCTTCCCATGACCACGCTAATCTTGTCTTATTATAAAAGGTATATTTTAAAAGAACCTAGTTAAGAATACTGCAAAAATCTGAATATGTTCAATAAAATAGGATATGGGGCAATTGTTCTATTATCATACTTGCCCTGGTGGTTTATGTATGGACTATCCAATGTTTTAAAATTTTTCTTGTTTTCCGTAGCAAAATACCGTGAGGATGTCATTGTAAAAAATTTAACAGATTCGTTTCCGGAAAAAACGAAGGATGAAATTCACGCAATTAAGAGAGGATTTCAATCACACTTTTGCGACATCATTGTGGAAAGCATAAAGATGTTCAGTATCTCAGAAAAAGAACTAAACAAACGCATGAAAACTATCAATCCTGAAGTTCCCGACAAATACTTCGATAAGGGTACAGGAATTATTTTTGTTGGTGGACATTATAACAACTGGGAGATTTATGGTGTTAATTCATCAAGAGAGATAAAACACGATACCGTAGCATTATACACACCACTTTCGAATAAATTTTTCGACCAAAAAATGAAATCCTCCAGAAGTCGGTTTGGTATGCGCATGGTTGACAACCGTTATATCGGAAAATACCTGACTGAAGAAGGTTCAAATAGAGATGCATTGATTTTTGGAGCAGATCAATCCCCTTCCAAACCTGAAAAATCAGTTTGGATACGGTTTTTGAACCAACCCACTCCCGTCTTCTTTGGCGTGGAGAAATATGCAAAAGAAATGGGATACCCGGTTTTCTTTGGTTCGATTCAAAAAGTAAAAAGAGGTCATTACACCATTGAATATACGTTGCTAACGGATGATCCAAAATCGATGCCACACCAGGAAATAACATACCTACATTCGAAAAGACTCGAAGAAGACATCATTCGAGATCCTCGATATTGGCTTTGGTCACACAAAAGATGGAAAATCAGGCATTTAGCTCCCGACAAATTATACAAGGAGTAGATGCCATTCTTAACAATTTAATAACGGTATTTGTTCTCCAAAGACGAAAAAAATAAATAATTTTGTCCCGCGAAATTTTGGTATAATTTTTGCTGAAATTGTTCGTTTATTTTTCATCTTAATAACTCGCCATGCGATCAATCTTATGTTGGATAATTGTCTTTCTACCCTTATCCATTTTAGCACAGAAAAAAGTAACACTCAGCGGAAAAATTTCTGACAACAATAATGGTGAAGAAATCATCGGAGCCACTATTTATATAGATGAAATTAAAGGTGGTACCGTGACGAATGTTTACGGTTATTACAGTATTTCTCTAGATCCAGGCACCTATAATATTACCATCAATTATCTTGGATATGGTGATATCAAACAAACCATCGATCTTACTGAAGACACGAAGTTGAACCTTGAAATGAAAACAGCAGAAGAGCAACTTAATACGGTTGTTGTAACAGCTGAGAAATTGGATCAAAATGTCACCAGCGTTGAAATGAGCGTTGAAAAGATGGATGTCAAAACCATTAAAAAAATGCCTTCACTTCTTGGTGAAGTGGATATCATAAGAAGCACATTACTCCTACCTGGAGTCACCAATGTGGGTGAAGGAGCAAGTGGATTTAATGTGCGCGGTGGAAATGTAGATCAAAACCTCATATTGTTGGATGAAGCACCAGTATATAACTCATCTCATTTATTCGGTTTCTTTTCAGTTTTTAATAGTGACGCCATAAAGGACTTAAAACTTTATAAGGGTGGAATTCCAGCAGAATATGGTGGAAGACTTTCCTCAGTGATGGATGTTAGACAGAAAGAAGGAAACATGAAAAAGTTTGCTGCTAGTGGAGGAATCAGCACTGTTTCAAGTAAGCTTACGTTAGAAGGTCCAATCGCCAAAGACAAGAGTTCATTCATGGTTGCTGCAAGAAGAACTTACATAGATTGGTTGGCGCATCTGGTTGGAGAACTAGAAAACCAGGACGCCTACTTTTATGATTTAAACGCAAAAGTCAACTATGTACTGAACGACAACAACCGGTTATTTCTTTCCGCATATTATGGAAACGACGTATTTAAGTTTGGAGACGACTTTAGGTTTGTCTGGGGAAACAACACATTTAGTGCAAGATGGAACCACATTTTTAATCAAAAACTATTTTCCAATTTTACACTTCTTTACAGTGACTATGCTTATTCACTTGGTGTCCCCGAAGGTACAGATGCGTTTGAATGGACTTCTCACATCATCAATACCAATTTAAAAGGAGATTTCAGTTATTTTATCAACTCGAACAATACTTTCAAATTTGGTGTTTCTGCATTACAGTATACGTTTAAGCCAGGAGACATTGAAACCAGTGAAGAGTCCTTCTTTAATAGTTTCGAAATTCAAAATGAAAGAGCTTTTGAACCTGCCGTTTATGCCAGCAATGAACACAAGCTAAACGATAGATTAACTCTTCAATACGGTTTGCGATATTCCATGTTTCTTAATTATGGCGCAGCTGATATCAGTATTTATGAAAATGATGAACCCATTGATTATGACGATCCCAATGCAATTGGTTCAGTAAATGATATTGTAGACACTGTTTCCTATAAAGATTACGAGGTTATTAAGTCATTTGATGGTTTTGAGCCCAGATTTTCTCTGAAATATCAATTGGATGAGTTTAGCTCAATAAAGGCAAGTTATAATCGGACAAGACAGTACATTCATTTGGTTTCAAATACTACTACAACGGTACCCATTGATATTTGGAAACCAAGCGGAATGTATGTAGAACCAGCTACAGCTGACCAAGTTGCTTTGGGATACTTCCGCAATTTCAACAACAATAAATTTGAATTTTCAGGTGAAGTGTATTACAAAGATTTTCAGAATCTTTTGGACTATGTAGATGGAGCCAACCTCATACTGAATGAATCAATTGAAACGGAATTATTAAGTGGCGACGGTAGAGCCTACGGGTTTGAAACCCAAATCAAAAAGAAAAGTGGAACGTTCACGGGTTGGATTAGTTACACCCTTGCAAGAACTGAACGTCAGGTCACTGGTATCAACAACAGTGAATGGTATCCTTCAAATTATGACAAATTACATGATGTATCGGTAGTTGGAATGTATACAGTCAATGATAAGTGGGAGTTAAGTGCAAACTTTGCCTATATGTCGGGAAGACCCATAACCTATCCTGATGGAAAGTATGAACAAAATGGGGGACAATTGATTATTCCTAATTACGGAAATAGAAATGGAGCCAGGTTAACAGCTTATCACAGATTAGATTTTGCAGCTACATTGACACCAAGAAAGAATAAAGATCGCAGATGGCAAGGCGAATGGGTGTTTAGCATCTACAATGTATATGGTAGAAGAAATGCCTATTCCATCAGCTTTAGACAAAATGAAGAAAATCCATCCATTACAGAAGCATATCGATTGTCCATATTGGGAACGATGCTTCCATCTGTTGGATACAATTTTAAATTTTAGGACATGAAAAAGATAGTTTTACCATTCATAATAGGCACTGTACTTTTTTCTTCATGTGAAGACAAAATTGATGTTGATTTACCGGTTGGAGAAGTTCGACTAGTAATAGACGCACTTTATACCGATGAAAATAGAGAGCAAGAAATCCTTTTGACAACCACTGCTCCATATTTTGAAGATGGAGCAACTCCAAAAGAAACAGGTGCCAATGTATTTCTTGTGACGAATAATGGAGACACCATTAACTTCCCTGAAGATCTTGGAAGACCTGGTTACTATGTTTCAGACGTTCCTGCGGTATTGGGAACCACCTATACGCTGTATATCACAACTTCTCAGGGTTCCAGATTCGAGTCGTATCCAGAAACTGCTAACCGAAACGCTCCTATTGATTCCATTTTTACAAAATTTGAAGAGGAAGATCGGGGACCGTTCGAAGCAGGGTATTCTGTATTGATAAACACAGTTGAACCTGCGGGAATAGGAGATTATTACCGCTGGATTTTTTATATTGATGGGGTGTTCAATGGCACACCAGAAGACTTGATCATTGCTTCAGATGAATTTGTTGATGGCAATGAAGTGAACGAACTTCTAATAGCACAAGGATTAGTGGAAAATCAAAATGTAAAAGTTTCTCAATTGGCAATTTCAGAAAGAGCGTTTAATTATTGGACCCTTGTGCAAGAACAAACTGTTTTCAGCGGTGGTCCCTTTGATCCGCCACCAGCACCCATTCCAAGTAATTTGAGAAACCTTTCTGATGAATCACTTCAACCATTGGGGCTATTCAGCGTAGCCACGGTTGAAAGCGCAGAAATCTTAGTTGTTCCCTGATAAAAAAGAGATTGTTCCACGGCCGTTATTGAGAACAATTTCTTCTCCGTCCTCAGAAGCCAATACACAAGTGAACGCAACCGTTGACGAAACGGTTGATTTACCATTGAAGTCCACAGAATAGGTTTCAACGTTAGAAACGTCCATTCTTGACCAACTTGGCTGAATTACATTGGCAGAACTGTATTCAATACCTGAAGTATTTGTATAAATTACGTTTGCCCGATTAAAGTTTATACTGTCCGTTGTTTGGATCAAGTCAGCTTTGTATCCAAAATTGGTTGCACATTCCGCGACAACTGAATCGATTAATACATTTTTACAAATGGATGTAACACAGCCTTCCACATCAGCTATATCAACACACGCCAGTTCTACACCGTCATCTGGATTCATTACATACTGATACCAAATGTGATTTGAATAACCATTGACATTGTCTTCAAAAGTCCAGGAATATGTAAATGGCTCTTTTCCAGATTTTGCCTCAGCCATAAAGTCCCAATATTTCCCTGTTAAGGAATCGGTTTTTTCCTCCGCAATAAAATCACCACTGCAGAAAGCATCGGGCATTGTGATATCACTACATAATTGGCTGCTACAACCATTGGAGTAGTTAACGAGTAGGCAAACCGCATATTTTTTAATGGATACATCTGAATAACGATGAATTGGTGAAGGTTCAGTCGAGGTTGATCCATCTCCAAAATTCCAGGCGAAAGAAATTGCATCTCCAAACAACTCAGGTTCGAATTGCACCATATAATAACTATCAGTATTCGGTTCGTTGTAGTGGAATGCATTTGCATTGAGCAATTCCATTGCATCAGAATTTCCTCCTACATTGATGTGATCATCATTTAATGATATCTTAATGCTCTCTCGGTTAGCATTAGCATCCAAATGCAAAAAAGAACTCTCAAATTGATAAATTCCGAAATCATCAATTTGAAAAGTCGGTGCATGGTATATGTCTTCTTCACCGGCAATCAAAGAAACAACTTCACCATTTATTTCAGCCGAAATGTCGAAGTAAGGATTCCCTGATTGTTCCTCAGGAAGTTCATGTTTCTTGCAACCAGTAACCACAATCACACAAAAGCATATGAAAAGAAAATGCTTCATCAATTCTTTATTAAGTATGTCACTCTCAGGCGTAATTGGTTATTATTGAAAGAATTATTGTCATCAAATGCTCCCTCATTCTTCCAATCATTCAATCCAATATCTGCTCCAAGTCCTATTCTGAACAGATGATTAAACTGATAATCATAAGCAACTCCTAATGACCAATTCATTTCATTCAAAATTCCTTTTCCATTGGAGAATTTTTCCGTTTGCAATGGAGTTATTTGAGAACCATATATTTCGGTTGAGACCTTCTCCCCTTCAACTGCCATCAAATAATTCAATCGAGCCCCAAAGGACAATAAATGATTCGGATTCAATTTATAAATCACTGAAATTGGAACCTCAAGAATATGCAATTGGTTCACAAAAAGCTGTTCTTGCAAATCTCTTTGAAAGAAGTCGTAAGATATGTTGTGGTAAATCTTAGTGTTCATAGCTAGATTTTGGTATGAATAGCCGAAACCTGCTTCTACTAATACCCTCCTTTGAAGTTGGAATGCCCCAAATCCACTGACATAAAATGCTGTTGAATTGGATGAACCGTTTCCCTCTGTGGAATTTTTATAATTGGTAAGCCCTACCCCACCTCGAATTCCATAAGTTAATTTATATGCCTTATTAACATAAGTAGAGTAAGGTTCTGTTGTTTGAGCTTCAGGTTGAATCAGACTTTGCTCAATTGAAGGATTCTCTAATGTTTTCAATGTTAGAGGTGCCCAATTATCTATCGTTGCCAACTCTTCATTCTGAATGGCAATGCTGCTGGTATTTGAAACTTCTTCGTTCGAAGCCATTAATTCGTTTGAATTACTGTTCGATTCACTGGCAACTGGACGTTCTTGTTGAATTGCTTGCTTTTCGTCTGAATCCAATTCATTACTCCCTTGCTGCGGCAATATGGCTGTTGACGTTGTCTTGATTGGGTCTTCCATTTCATCAGCAGACTCATCAACCACGGTGCCTACAGTTGGAACTACAACAACAATATCATCATCTGTTTCGGTATTTTCTACCAATAAACTTTCTTGATTCAAAGTTTCATTGGAATCATTTGCAGGGTCGATTTCATCATCACTTGTAGCTAACCCAGCTTGTAATGTGTTTTCAGCAGTACTTTGGTTTTCAATTATGGTTTCCTCATCTATTACATTATCAATAGGATCATTTCTATCCTCGGCAATTTCCTCTTTATCCTTATTGTTACTTACTTCCATGGAAGTTGCACTTACGGAAGGTATGCTTTGATTTTCTATGATTTCTTCTTTGCTTTCAACCACTGATTCCGTTGAAATTATTTCCTGGTGTATTTCATTGGACTTGGAAAGATTTGAAATTTCTGAATTTGGTGTTGTTGAATTATACGCAATAAATGTTCCTGCAGTAATCAGAATTGCCAATGATGAAAGCCAGGTAATTCTACCCCACCGTTTTTGACGATCAAGTATTGCCGCCATTTTATCCCATTGTTTGTCATCAAAGTCGAAACTACGGGAATCAAGCTTTTCCTTGAATAGGTTGTCGATATGTGGTTTATTATCTTTCATTTACATGTCACACAATCATTGAACTTAATGTTCGCAGACTTTCCTTAATCATCTCTTTCAATTTCTTTCGCGCAAAGGATAAATGCCATTTAGAAGTGCCATCTGATATGTTTAACATATCAGCAATCTCCTTGTGATTGTATCCATCAATTGCGTATAAGTTGAATATCTTTTGACTGGCTTCAGGTAAGGAACGAATCATTTGCTCAAGATCTTCAGCCGAGAATTGTTCGTCAGCATAGTTATTAACTGAATCATTTGATAGGTATTCAAGCTTTTCATTTTCTTCTGTCCAAATCTGCTCTTTGTATTTTGTGTTTTTTCTGTAGTTATCAATGACTACATTAATCATGATGCGTTTAATCCAGGGTTCAAAAGGAACATCATCCTTATACTTTTTCAAGTTGGTCAGTACTTTAAGAAATCCCTGATTGAGTAGGTCTTTGGCGGAATCGTCATCTTTTTCGTAGCGCATGCAGACAGACATAAGTGGATTATAGCAAGCCTTGTATAATTCAAATTGAGCTTTCCTGTCTTTCTTAATACACTTTTTGATGAGTTCGCTGCCAACCATCGTATCATAATTGCTGCCATTTTTTAATTGAAGAAAGCATGCCGGACATCATTGTCCGGCATACTATCACAACCTAAGCCCGGCAGCGAGCTTATTGTTTTACAAATCTTGTAGAACTTGTAGACTTACCATCAAAAATGGTGATGAAATACACACCTTCTGATAAATCTTCAACTTCTACCTCTAAGGTATTTGTTCCTTGTTGAACACCTTCGGCAAATTGCTTCACGTTTTTACCCAATAAATCCGTTACAAAAATATCAACCGATCTTGTCTCAGGTGCATTGATTGTCAATGTAAATACATCTGAAACTGGGTTTGGATAAATTCCGCTTACCGTTGCACTTTGTTCTTTTTCTATACCTACTACACCATCAGAATTCACAGTAAAGTTTGCTCCACCAAATTCAGGATTAGATGCACTAATGGTTACAGTAGTAGCAGTGGCTGGTAGTCCAATGATTTCAACATGAACTTTATACGTCCCGTATGCAAGGTTGTTGAATTCATACTCTCCATTGGCATCTGTAATGGTATGCGTAATGGCATTATCATTAACATCTGTCAACAAGATAGAAACATCAGGCATTGGATCTCCAGGACCTGCACCTTTGTTCGCTCCTTGACTTACCAATCCACCAATGAAACCTGGGCCACCAGAATTGGTTCCTTGAATCATATAGATATCCTTGTTGGTTTGGCTAGCTGTGCTCACAACAATTCCTGTAGCAGTTCCCCAGAACAAACTCAATGAATGATATGTTGGTAGGTAAGAACTGAAATTTGTAGCAGTTGACAACAAAGCAGCTTTCACATAATAAGTTCCGGCAGAACTAATAGGGAAAGAATAAAATCCTTGTTGAATTACCTGCGTATCAATAGCTGTAAGGAAATTATTAGAATCTGCAGTAATCAAATACACCATGCAATTGTTTGCAAAATTACTTCCATTGTAAATGGTTCCTGAAATAGCCAATCCTGGAGGAGGAGGCACAGTCACAGTAACAGTTGAGCAAATTGAATCAACACAATTTGTTGCTGAATCTTGCATAGCCAGGCAAACATTATAAGTACCACTCGTAGAATAAGTATGAGATGGGTTTACTGCACCACTGAAGCTACCGTCACCGAAATCCCAGAAATATCCTGTGCTAAACGTAGCACCTGTAGATGTATTGGTAAAGCTGGCTGTAGCTCCACTGACTGAAGATGTAAATCCAGCCTGACAAGGCGGAGGACTTGAAGTCACTACTATTGAATCGCAAATGGAATCAATGCAATTACTGGTTACCAATGCAAGACATACATAGTATGTTCCTGGGTTGGCATACGTATGAGAAGGATTGGAAGAAGAACCCGTATTTCCATCTCCGAATGTCCAGTTAAATGTAGCATTTCCAGTATACGTAGATGTACTTAGAAATGTAGCTGTTAATCCAACTGACGAAGACAAAAATGATGCCTGGCAGTTGGCAGCTGAAGTAATAGCAACGGTATCACAATATATAGCTGAATCACCAAGCGTATCAATCGCTTCAACGCAAGCCATATACGTTCCGTTTAAAATATAAGTGTGTGTTGGTGTCGCACCAAATCCAGAATTACCATCTCCGTAATTCCAATAGTATGAATAAGGTCCTGAACCACCCGTAGCAGTCGCAGAAAAAGCAACTTGGTTTCCTGTCTGTACATACGTGTACGAGACACTGACCGTTTGTGCTAAGCTCGTAAAAGCAGCAAAACAAAAGGCCATTAATAATGTTAAATAATACGATTTTCTCATTTTGATATCTGTTTAGTTATACATTGCGCACTTGCGCTTCACACTTATACACGTAAACATTTCAAATAGGGTTGGGTGAACCATTAATTTTTTTTAAAAAAGACGCAAAATCAAAGAAAGACGTTGCTTTCAGGCTGATATATTCTTTTATAAAAGTTACTACAAAATAAATTTTCCTGGAATCAAATGCTGTTCAATAAAAAAACAATTCCGTTGCCTATAGTCAATTTGATATAGACAATTTCAATTACTTTAGTCCACTTAAATGAATGACCCGATTGAAAAAACTCCATCTCATAAAAGAGTATTTTAAGTTCTATTTCTCTTCCGGAAACGAACATTCCATACATTCTCCTTTTGTGTTTCAATTGTACAATGAAGTCATTAATCAGGATGATGAGTATTACGCCTATCAATTATTTGAATCTATTCGCGCCAGGTATTTGTTGGATCAAAACAAAATTCAAGTAGTTGATTATGGCGCAGGTTCATTAGTGAACAATTCAAACCAGCGAAGCATCTCTTCAATTGCCAGGCATTCATTGGTTAATCCGAAGAAAGGGCGGCTATTATTCAGGTTGGCTAATCATTTTCAACCCAAAGAAATGCTGGAATTAGGAACCTCACTTGGAATGTCTTCTATGTATTTAGCAGGATTTTCACGAAATTCACAACTGACCACGTTGGAAGGAAATCCAAGTTCAGCAGAGATAGCTAAAGCAAATTGGAATAAAATCGGATTGAACAATATTTCTTGTGTCACAGGTGATTTTAATGATACGTTACCCTCAACCTTAGAAGACCTTAAGAACATTGATTTGGCATATATTGATGGTGATCATACATATGAAGCAACCATAAAGAATTGTAATTTAATTTTGAACCACATGGACGATTCGTCGTTGATGATATTGGATGATATTCATTGGTCGGCTGGTATGAACAAGGCTTGGAATGAATTATGTTCCTTGGAAGCAGTAACGATAAGCATTGATTTGTTTGACCTAGGATTGTTATTTTTCAAAAAGGATCAGGAAAAAGAACATTTTATCTTGAGGTTAAACCCAAAAAAAGAGGCATCATGAAAATATATACGAAAACAGGTGATAAAGGAACCACATCGCTATTGGGAGGCAGAAAGGTACCAAAACATGCAATTAGAATTGAAACGTACGGAACATTGGATGAATTGAACGCCCACATTGGAATGATAATGGCATTGATGCATGAAACTCATCCACAATTGACGCAAATTCAGGAAGAAATCTTTACCCTAGGAGCGCAATTTGCCAATGATCCGGAAAAAGAACTTAAAATGACCATTCCACAAATCGAAATGTCCAGCATTATTGCGCTTGAAAAGAGCATTGATCAAATGGAAGAAGATTTGCCTCCTATGAAGAATTTTATACTACCTGGAGGAAATACCCTTGTTGCCCAAATCCATATATCCAGATGTGTATGTCGTAGAGCAGAAAGATTGGCCACTTTATTGGAAAGTGAGGAAAATATTCCTGAATTCGCTATCCAATACCTCAATCGGTTGTCTGATTTTCTTTTCGTATTGGCCAGATTTATGGCAAAAAAAACGGGTGCTGAGGAAATTCCATGGAAAACTTCACGTGATTAAGACTTGTAAAATGTTGATTATCTGATTTTTAGATAATTTTTATTCGAATATTAAAAAGCCCTTGATTATTATAACAAAAAAAATAATTTTGCGTATAGTTAGAAAAATCAGAGCAAACTAGTCGCATTATGTATTGGACATTGGAATTAGCCTCGTATATGGAAGATGCCCCTTGGCCGGCCCAAAAGGATGAATTGATTGATTATGCGATTCGTACTGGAGCTCCACTTGAGGTTGTGGAGAATTTGCAGGAAATTGAGGACGAAGGAGAAACATATGAAACCATTGAAGACATATGGCCTGATTATCCAACCAAAGAAGATTTTTTCTTCAACGAAGACGAATATTAGATTTTGATATAAACATTTTATGAAAGGCCATCCCATTATTGGAGATGGCCTTTTTTAATTGTATCCCATAAATCAACGCAATTCTTAAAATAAGTACATTTGCCATTCGCTAAATCTGAACATTTTCATGATAGGTATTGTTTCTAAGGCATTTAAAAAGATATTAGGAAATAAGTCCGAAAAGGATATTAAGGAAGTATCGCCTTTAATTGAAGCCATTCACGCTCAAGAAAAAGAGTTGCACAGTGTGAGTAATGATGCTTTGCGTGCGAAAACACTTGAGCTGAAAGAAAAGATTTCATCTTATTACAAAGAGGAAGCCGATAAGCTGCAAGAATTAAAAGTCAAAACAGAAGACGATGCTGTTCCAGTAGATGAAAAGGAAACCATGTATTCCGAAATCGACAAACTGGAAAAGAGGATTCTTGAAAAAATTGAAGAAGCATTGGAAGAAGTTCTTCCAACGGCTTTTGCTGTGGTTAGAGAAACGGCATCGCGTTTTTCCAAAAATGAAGAAATAGAAGTGACCGCAACGGACATGGACAGAGATTTAGCTGCAGGTAGAGAGAGTATTGTCATCAATGGAGATAAGGCTATTTATAAAAACAAATGGTTGGCAGCTGGAGGAGAAATTGTGTGGGACATGATTCACTATGATGTACAGTTGATTGGAGGAATTGTATTGCATCAGGGTAAAGTAGCAGAAATGGCCACGGGAGAAGGAAAGACATTGGTAGCAACTTTACCTGTTTATCTCAATGCCCTTACAGGAAGAGGAGTGCATGTGGTAACCGTAAACGATTACCTGGCCAAACGTGATGGCGAATGGATGGGACCATTGTTTGAATTCCATGGATTGACGGTGGATTGCATTGACAAACATCAACCGAATTCCGAAGAGCGACGCAAGGCATATGAGGCTGATATTACTTATGGTACCAATAATGAATTTGGTTTTGACTACCTCCGTGATAATATGACACGAAGTCCGGAAGAATTGGTTCAAAGAAAACACCATTATAGCATTGTTGATGAGGTGGACTCTGTATTAATTGATGATGCAAGAACACCGTTGATCATTTCCGGTCCAACTCCCAAAGGAGATAAACATGAGTTTTACGAGCTAAAACCAAGAGTTGAAAAACTTGTAGCCGCACAAAGAAAGTTTGTAACAACCGTTCTGTCTGATGCAAAAAAGAACCTTTCGGCTGAACCTTCAGGAGATACCAAAAAAGACAAAGAAATTGACGCTGCCGGAGGACTGGCTTTATTGCGTGCATTTAGAGGATTACCGAAAAATAAAGCATTAATTAAGTTTTTAAGTGAACCAGGGATTCGTACAAAACTTCAAAAAACAGAAAATTTTTATTTACAAGACCAGGCAAAAGAAATGCCTAAAGTCGATGAAGAATTGTACTTCACCATTGATGAAAAAAACAATTCCATTGAGCTTACAGAAAAAGGCTTGGATCTCATCACAGGTTCTGGAGATGACGCTAACTTCTTCATTTTACCAGATATCAATATCGAATTAAACAAAATTGACACTTCCAGCGATTCAGAAACAGAAAAGCTGAAGAACAAAGAAATGTTGATTCAAGATTATACGGTGAAAGCAGAGCGCATTCATACCATCAATCAATTGTTGAAAGCATACACGCTTTTTGAAAAAGATGATGAATATGTCATCATGGATGGCAAAGTCAAAATTGTTGATGAGCAGACGGGTAGAATCATGGAAGGAAGGAGGTATTCAGATGGTTTGCATCAGGCCATTGAAGCCAAAGAAAATGTAAAAATTGAAGCCGCCACACAAACGTATGCTACGGTGACCTTGCAGAATTATTTCCGTATGTATCACAAGTTGGCTGGAATGACGGGTACCGCAGAAACTGAATCGCAAGAATTGTGGGATATCTATAAACTGGATGTTGTCATCATCCCTACCAATAGACCTATTCAACGAAACGACGAGGAGGATTTGGTTTACAAGACAAACCGGGAAAAATACAACGCGGTCATTGACGAAATTGTTCAGCTTGTCAATGCAGGAAGACCTGTATTAGTTGGTACTACTTCGGTTGAAATTTCTGAGCTGTTGAGTAGAATGCTCAAAATGAAAAACATCCGCCATCAGGTATTGAATGCAAAATTGCATCAGCGGGAAGCTGAAATTGTAGCGGAAGCAGGTAAAGCAGGAACAGTTACCATTGCAACCAATATGGCTGGTAGAGGAACCGATATTAAACTGGCTGCTGAAGTAGTTGATGCCGGAGGGTTGGCTATTGTTGGAACAGAAAGACATGAATCTCGAAGGGTAGACAGGCAGTTACGCGGTCGTTCAGGTAGACAGGGTGATCCAGGATCTTCTCAATTTTTTGTCTCGCTGGAAGACAATCTAATGAGGTTGTTTGGCTCAGAGAGAATTGCCAGACTTATGGATAGAATGGGAATTGAAGAGGGAGAGGTCATTCAGCATTCCATGATTACCAAATCCATTGAACGAGCTCAGAAAAAAGTTGAAGAGAACAACTTTGGTATCAGAAAGCGCCTGTTGGAATACGATGACATCATGAATTCACAACGTGAAGTTATCTATACCAAAAGAAGACACGCATTGTATGGAGAAAGAATCAGCGTTGACATTGCCAATATGATTTATGATATTGCTGAATCGTTGGTTGGTGAATTTCATGATTTTAAAGATTTTGAAGGGTTCAAGCTGGATTTGATACGCTTTTTATCAATTGAGTCTCCTGTTTCTGAAAGTGAATTCATTGATGGTAAACAAGACGATGTGGTAGATAAAGTGTATGAAGCAGCGTTGGTGCATTATCGTGAAAAATCTGAAATGGTTGCGACTCAAGCCATGCCTGTTATTCAAAATGTCTATGATACGCAAAGAGATAAATTCAAAAATATTGTTGTACCACTGACCGATGGCATCAAAACTTTGCAAGTTGTAGCCAATTTGGAAAAATGTGTTGAGACAAATGGAAAAGAATTAATTCGTTCCTTAGAAAAGAATGTCATACTGGCACTGATAGATGATGCATGGAAAGAGCATTTGCGTGAAATGGATGATTTGAAACAATCTGTTCAAGGTGCTGTTTATGAACAAAAAGATCCATTGCTTATTTACAAATTCGAAGCGTACGAGTTATTTAAACAAATGCTCGATAAAGTGAATAAAGAAATTGGAGGTTTCCTGGTTAAAGCAACGCTGCCTCAGCGTGAAGAAGACAGCAATATAAATACTCAACAAGCTCCTGAAAAAAGTGATTTGGGGAATTTAAAAACCTCAAGAGCCGCTGATCCTGCAGTCACTGCCAGCAGACCCTCTCCTGATGCACAGCAACCAGGCCAACCCGAAGAACAACAACAGAAGGTTCAACCCGTTCGCGTGGAGAAGAAAGTTGGAAGAAATGACCCATGTCCTTGTGGAAGTGGCAAGAAATACAAACAATGTCACGGTAAACCACAAACCGTGAGCAGCTAATAGAGGATTTAGTGATTATAAATCCAGGTTGTTAATTTCAGGAAGTAATTCTGATTCAAAACGTTCAAGTACATTGGCCTCGGCATCTTTTAAAGCATTGCCATAGTTATAGGCCTTTGTTCCTTTTTCCTGACTGAAACCTTTGTAGTAAATCTGTTGATTATTTGACGCGTTAATGATGGTTACAAAACAATCCAGGTATACATTGAACAATGTAAAATTATTCAATTCATGCTTCTCCCCTTCTTTAGAGTTAACTGAAATTTTTACATAAACATCTACATCCTTTTTATCATTTTTGAATGTAAATGCCTTTTCCGAAAGATGTTTTTTAATGGCATTTGAAACGGTATTGTTGGCGGAAGGTTTACCAAATTCTTGCTCATCTGTCTCAAGAAACGCAACAATACGTTCAATTTCAACATTAACAACAGCCTCAGGAGGTGCCGTTTTTCCTTTTAGAATTCTTGCTACCAAATTATCATCTTTGGTAGCGCCTGATAAGCCTTCAAAATCTATTCCAATGTTTAGCGCTTGAATTGATTGGTTTCCTGTAACACGCTTAATTCTGAATTGCCCTTCTCCTGTAGTAGAGGTGTTGAAATGAGATGGCATCTCTCCTGCTCCTTTTGAAAAATATGGCCTCAGTTGTAATCCGGAGATTGGCAATTTGCTTCCATCATCTTCTCGATATGAGGCTACAACAGAAATATTCTTATCAATGGCCCGTGAAACTTGCGTTTTAAATCCTTTTTCATTGGAAACAATGGATATCTTTCCAAAGAGATCAATCAACTTGGAAATTAATTGATCCGTCAAATTAATTTTTCCATGTTCACCCAAAACCATTACATCTGCATCCAAATGATCTTTTAAGGCATTGAATCCTCTTATATAAGAATGAACCGCTTTGCTTATGTCAAGCTTATTTTCAGCTTCTAATCCTTCTTCATAGTATTGCGTTGCAAGATTCCTTGCACTTGCCAATTCCCTTAATTTCTTGCTGTTGTATTTTTCCTTTGACAATCTGTAATAAACCCAGTATTCGCTTTCGTTCCCCCAGCTATCAACCAATTCATAACCTTCAATTTCATTCTTCATCTTTAAATCTGTCAAAGACTGGTATTCCTGAATCAACTCATCGTTATTTTCGAATTGCCAAACACGCGAACTCGTTGATACAGAAACTGAAATCTCAGAAACAATATCATTCAATGCTTTTTGCTTGGCTGATTCAACATGATTTTGAGTATAGTTGTTTACCATGGCAACTCCCACACCATGATAATATCTGCCATCCACTGGGCGGCTGACTATCCAATCAGGCTTTTTTTCAGACTTAGAACTGGAAGCACTTTTCTCACCTGACTTACATCCTGAAATAAAAATCAGTGCAATGATTGTACTCAGATAAACATATGATTTCATGAGGACCGAATATACATAGATCGTGCCAAAAGTATGCATATTGAAGTTGATTTCGATCAAATGTTTGAGCAAAAGTTTTGGTGGCTCATGAAATTGGAAATTCGTTCATTGTATGCGTAACCATTAGTTATCAATAACGTAACAGAAACAGAGATTCAGACATCCTAAATGTATTGTGATTAAGAATTCATCACCAAGGGTATAAAAAGAACATTAAATTGGAATCTATGACCTCAAATTCTATATTTGTTTGTAAGAGCCATAATTCATGAAAGACGAGAAGGATTTAGTTTACGAAAATTCAAGTCTAAAAAAAATCAATAAAGAGCTTGAAGGGCAAATCAAGGTGCTGGAAGATCGAATCAGTGACCTGGAAACCCAAAACATAAATTACCGAAATGCCCTGGCCAAGTTACCTCCTGAATTGGTAGATAAGGATATCAAAACCTATATGAAGCCGAAGAATTTGCGCTTCAAAATGGCTACTGTATTGTACATTGATATTCAAGGGTTTGGAGATATTGCCAACGAAGAAAATTCACAACAAATCATTGATGAACTGGATCAGCTATTGGTTCAATTTGATGAAATTTCTAAAAAACATAAAATTCTAAAGATACGGACGGTTGGTGATCGATATATGTGCGCGGGAGGTGTCCCAGTTAAAAATAGTACCAACCCATTGGATGTTGTTCTTGCGGCATTGGAAATGCAAGAGATTCTTGCTCTGAAAAGAGCGGAATATGAAGAAAGAGGTCATAAGTTTTGGGATCTCCGTATAGGAATTCACACTGGAGCTGTAACAGCAACAGCAAGAGGAAAAAAGAAAATTACCTACGATCTAACTGGTGAAGCGGTTAACATTGCTACACGTATGGCTGCAGCAAGTCAACCTGATAAAATCAACATATCAGATATGACCCATGTTTTGGTTCAAGGATATTTTGTGTGTAAATACCATGGGTCAGTGCCAGCAAGGTATTCAGGAAAGCTTGAAATGTATCATATAAAGCGTATTAAACCTGCTTATTCTGAAGACAGAAAAAAGGGGGTTTTTCCCAACAAAATCTTCCTTACCCGATATGGCTTACGTCAATTCACAGATCTTCAGGAAATCATCTTGGATAAATTATCAAAGGAGCTTCCATCTTACTTGTATTATCACGATGTAAGACACACCATTGATGTTGTTAATCAAGCAGAATTAATTGGCATTGGTGAAGGGGTGGATGATGAATCACTGCTGTTGTTAAAAACTGCAGCTTTATTTCACGATTTAGGTCATACCATTGGTTATGATAATCATGAATATTTTGGGACCCAAATTGTACGAGAAATGTTACCGAATTACAATTACGATGATGAACAAATTGATACGATTTGTGAAATCATTATGGCAACCAAAATGCCACCTGATCCACAGACTTTACTTCAACGCATTATCTGTGATTCAGATTTGGATTACTTAGGAAGAAGAGACTTCATTGGCGTTTCAGATACACTTTACCAGGAACTGAAAGAACAAGATAAAATTGGTTCATTTAATGACTGGAACAAACTACAGGTTAAATTCTTAAGTGTTCACCAATTTTATACAGAAACATCCAAAAAGTTACGAGAAGTAAATAAGGCTGCTCAGATTGATAGGATTAAGTCTTTGATAGTTGATGACGAAGAGGAAGCCACGGCTTAAACTTTACAAATCCATGGTTGGGAGTCGCATCAAAATGTCTTTTGGTTTTAACACCAAATCCTGGTGAACATACGTTTGATAAGAAGCTTTATCCAGAATTTCGAACTCCTCTGAGACTTCATGAAAGCCTTCAACATCCAGGCCTAAGATGTATTTTCCTGGAGGCACAATGAGTACGTACTTTCCTGTATTGGGGTTAGGAAGATATTCTCCGTAAACTTCGTCGGTTTCTGCATCAAAAACGGTAATAAAGACATCATCTTTAATTTGTGTTGTATTGACAGAATACAACTTACCAGTAACTATGGTATACCTAGGTTCAACTTCGTTGAAGTTAATGCGATATATGTCAAGGTCTCCAAATCCCTCTGGTCTGACAGCAGACATATATCCATATTTACCATTTTCAGAAACCCTGAAGTTCATATTGTCTTCTGTGTTGTTTAATGGATATCCCATATTTTTAACACCTTCCCACCTTCCGGTTTTTTCATTTAATCGAGCTTTAAATATATCAAGCCCACCCATGCTTGCATGACCTTCCGAACTAAAATACAGCGTTTTTCCATCGGGTGAAATGTTTGGAAAATCCTCATCGTAAGCAGTATTCACCTCTTCTCCCAAATTCATCGGCTTTCCCCAAGTGCCATCTGGAAGTTTTTTAGAAACATATATATCAACTCCACCATAACCACCTTCCCTGTTACTGGCAATGAAAATGGTATTTCCATCATTGGTAACAGAAGCTGCTATTTCTTCCTGGGCACTCAACAGTTCTTTATCGAATTTTTGCAGATTATCTATTTCACCTGAATTGAAGTCAGCAATGAACAAATCACCGTAATCATATTCATTATCAATGAAAAACAAGGCTTTCTTCCCGTCTGCAGACAATCCAATAATATCTTCATTTTCATCAACTGTATTGACACTCTTTAACAGGTGACTGTGTTGAAATTTGGATTGTGTTTCTTGAGAAATGTAAATATTTGAAGCCCAACTTCCATTTGGAATTTTAGAACTAGAGTCCGGACGCTTCGAATTAAACACCATGTAAGATTCATCAGCTGGAACAAATGGGAAATAATCCGGATAAGGTGAGTTAACCTCCGAACCAACGTTTGTGAAAGTAATGTCAATTGGGAATTTCACCAATTCCTTGGCATTATACGAAAACTGCAGTTTCTGTTGTGCTAACAGGCGGTCACTTTCATTTATGCTCTCAAAATTTAGAAATTTCTCATACATTTCAATCGCCTCATCAAATTCATGCCTGTGATGATAGGCTCGCCCCAATAAATAGTAAACAATTGGTTCTGGTTCCTTCTTTGCCAAATAATTGATATTTACCACGTTCAACAAATAAGGAACTGCCTTACTTTTATCAATATTGGTTTTTAAATAACAAACCGCCGTCCGAAAGTTGTATTCTACATTGTCACTTTCCGCATTAAGAAGAGAAAGATATTGTTCTAATGCACCATAATAATCTTGATACTGATAAAGTTGATTCGCTGAACTTTTGGAAATTTTAGCGTTTTGACCTTGTGTACTGAAATTACAGGCTAAGATGATAAGGCAAAAACTACAGAAATGCTTAATAAAATTCATAGATGCAGGCGGTCATCCCCGGTTAAAAATATGATTATGCATGCAAAAACAAAAATAAATCATTTTTGAATTAAATACTTTCCTGAAAAAAGAGAGTTTCCCCAACACTAAAGATAACAAATCTATTAGCCGAATTTATGTATAATTAAGGTGATTGCCTATATATATTCCACTGATTTTCATCGGTAATTTTTTCATAGACGATTCTATCGTGCAATCGATTTGGTCTACCCTGCCAAAATTCAAATCGAGAAGGAATAACTACAAATCCACCCCAATTTTCTGGTCTTGGAATATTTAATCCTTTAAACTTCTCTTCATAATAACTCATTTTTTCCTCCAAAGTAGCACGACTCTCTATTGTTTCACTTTGTTCACTTGCCCAAGCACCGAGCTGACTTTCCCGAGGACGTTGTGCAAAATATTCATCCGAAATCTTATCTGATATTTTTTGAGCTGTTCCTTCAATATGAATTTGTCGATTAATAGGAATCCATTGAAACAAGCAAGCCACCATGGCGTTGTTCAAGATATCTCTACCTTTTCTACTTCGGTAATTTGTATAAAATACAAATCCATCGTCAATGATGTCTCGCATATAAACCGTCCTTGAAGAAGGAAATCCGATTTCAGAAACCGTTGACAATACCATGGCAAAAGGATCCAATATTTGAGCATCAACAGCTTCATTCATCCAAATGTTAAAGAAATTAAATGGTGATACATCTACCGAATTTTCATCAAGAGGTTTGCCTGTAAATTTTCTTCTGACTGAGTTTATGTAATTTCTCAATTCTTCCATAAATGATAATTTATCAAATTCGTTTAGATCTACAATTCACGTGTAAAATTTTGACAACGTCCAGTTAAAATTCAGTCTTTTCCAAATCTACATAATAAGTCCTTTTTTTTATGAATAGATTGACAATTTTAATATCAAAACTTATTGAGATTAGTTATATTTGAAATAGAACTGAATTGGTCATGCATGCCAACCCATTAGACTACAGAATTTCGGATTTAAATCGATTTCCACCGATGAAAGGCAGGTTATTGGTCTCTGAACCTTTTTTACCTGACCCTTATTTCAAACGTTCTGTTGTTTTGCTCATTGAACACAATGAAGAAGGTACAGTAGGTCTCATTTTAAATAAGCCATTAAATATTAATTTAAATGAAACCTTCCAGGATTTTCCAAACTTTGAACATGAAATTTATATGGGAGGTCCAGTACAGGCAAGCGATCTCTTTTACATTCACACGCTTGGTGATGTGATTGAAGACAGTGAAAAAATTACAGATGATTTGTATTGGGGAGGTGATTTTGAATCAATTAAAAGCTTGCTGATCTCGAATACAATTTCTAATGAAGATTTGAAATTTTTCATTGGATATTCAGGTTGGGAGAAAGGGCAATTGGACCGTGAAATATCGGAAGATTCTTGGTTGGTAACAGAGGCTTCTACATCGTCTATCATGTCAAGGGATATTAAAAATCTCTGGCGCGCAATTCTCAGAGATATGGGAGATCAAGAATCTCTGATGGCAGATTTTCCAGAAGATCCAAGCTTGAATTAAGCTCCCTTTAGCCATCCTTATTAAAATGCTTATTACTTTTGCCCACTTCACATGGGACAGGCGAAAATTAATATTATCAATAAAAAGGCTCGTTTTGAATATGAATTCTTAGAGACCTTTCAAGCAGGAATCAAACTTCGTGGATCGGAAATCAAATCCATTCGCAATGGAAAAGCTGCTCTTCAGGACGCCTTTGCCTTTTTTAAGGGTAATGAGATGTGGGTTAAAAATTTATTTATTGCTGAATATGACGAAGCTTCGTACAACAATCATGAGCCTTTAAGAGAGAGAAAATTATTGCTGAACAGAAAAGAGCTTGACAAGCTTGCACGTAAAATAACAGACGTGGGCTTGACCATAATAGTTTACAAACTTTTTATCAACGATAAAGGATTCGCCAAGTTAGAAATTGCCTTAGCAAAAGGAAAAAAACTATACGACAAGCGAGAATCAATAAAAGAAAGGGATACGAAGCGAATGTTAGATAGATTACATAAAGGATAACTAATGATTTATAATTAAATTAATTAGTTATTTATCATAATTCAAATATCCTTCTTTTCCATTTTAGCCATTTTTCTTTCTATTTTATTCAACTTGGTTTCTACATTGTTTAGCCGCAGATTCATTTTTTCCATTAATTGAAATAGGATTTTTATTTGACTATTTAGGACAGGAATTTCTTTTACATCTGGCTTCATATCCGAAATAATGGACAACAAATATTTGCCCAACCCAATAATGGTTCCAAATCCAGTTATAAGCGTTAGGATTAAAATCCAATTTGAAAGTGGCCAACTACCAAAGGACAATACGATCATAAATATTTTAAGATTAATTTACCCAACCAATTTACGGCTATTTTTGAGGGTTTAATGCCCCTCTTTTTGGCCATCATGGTATCCCTTACTGATAATATTTGATCACCTTATTATCCACAGCCAAGTCTTGATTTAATAAATGGAATGTCAATAAACAGAAAATCACTTACATACACATAGAGCAACTGCAAGTGATTTTCTCAACTATATATTTATGAGTACCTATTGAATGATTACTCCTGTAGCTTCAAATGTAATTTGTGTTTCTGGTTCAGTTATTGCTGCAATTTCTTCCTCACTTTTGCCGGCATCGTGAGCATAATGTTGTAATGTCTCTACATCAATTGTTTCAACCTTGGCCTTTCCTGCCATCACAGCTTCTTTTCCAGCACATGTTTTGGGTACAAAAAACCCATAATCCTTGAATCGAACTTTCATCGTGCCCCCATCAGCTGTTTCCATGTCCATCCAACATCCTTTTTTCTGACATACACTGTTCACATTCCCTTTAATAGTAACTTCTGCTGAATCTTTTCCTTCCATCATGGTCAAAAATTCTGCCATTTCAATGGCTCCGTCAGCATTCACTTCTTCTCCAAAATTTCCTGTGTCAGGAAGTTCAGCTTCTTCACCATGATCATGTCCGTCGTGATCATGTCCGTCATGATTGTGACCCTCTGCATGTTCATGATGTTCCTCTCCCTGATGCTGATCAGCATTGTTAGTTGCTTCAGGGTTACATCCCCATGCAAATACCGCCATTGCGGCTCCATAAATAATTGTCTTCATTTTCATTGTGTTTTCTAATTATAATGATGTGATTAAAAATTCTGTCCTCCTATTTTTTGCTCTGCCCTCTGAAGTTGTATTTTCTGCAACAGGTTTGGATTGCCCAAATCCCTTATATGACAACCTCGAGGCACTTATATCATGCAAAAGTAAATATTGGTACACAGATTTTGCTCGATTTTCTGATAATATTTTGTTTTTAGCCGGATCACCAACGTTATCCGTATGTCCATGAATTTCTACTTCTATTCCTGGATTCCTTGTCATGAATTCGGAAAACTCGTCCAAAATAGCCTGAGTTTGACCATTTAACTCAAATGAATTGGTTGCAAATTGAATATTGTTGATTTTATAGGATTCGCCTTTTTGCAGCGGTTTAGCTTCAAGATTTTTTTCAATAGGTTTTCCAATGATATTTTCATTGCTTGAAATGTATTGTGAACTGAAAGCATAACCATCCTTTTTAGCTGTCATTAAAACATCTTCCCCTTCCTTAGCTGCAATTACACCAACATATTCACCTGATTCTTCATCAATAACCGCATGAGTCTCCTGATTTGTTGCTACATTTTTCAAGACGATATCCATATTTTTTACGGCATCAGGGCCTGTCAATGATTCTCCTCTAACAAAAATTACCTTTTCCGGCCGAGCTTCTTTATACAACTCAAAGGAGTATACACACAAACTTCGCTCATCCATGCCAGATGAGAAATATCCATATTTTCCATCAGTACTTACAATGAATCCGTTTTCATCATCTTCTGTATTAATAGGATATCCAATGTTCTTTACTTGCCTGAAACTTCCATTGTTTTCTAGCTTAGAATAAAAAATATCATGACCTCCTACACCAATATGTCCGTTGGACGTAAAGTAGAGCGTGTAACTGTCCGAATGCATAAATGGTGACTTTTCATCACCTGAAGTATTGATTGAAGGTCCAAGATTAATTGGAATACCCCAGGAACCATCTTCTTGTCGTTCTGATTTATACAAATCCATTCCACCATAATGCCCACCAATATAGGTATGAGCAGACGTATCAGCCCAACAACTGAAATACAATGTGGAATTGTCCGCCGATATCGAAGGTTGCCCTTCCCAAGTTAATTGATGATTAATGTGATTTCCTACACTTTTTAATTCAGTCCATTCTCCATCTTGCCATTCGCTATAATATATATCCGCATTATTAAACGGAGCTCCACCAACACGAATCACTTCTAAAACAGTGATAAAAATCAACTTATTGTCAACTGAAATGCTTGCTCCTCCTTGATACTGACCTTGATTAAAAGGATGAGGCATGACTTCTCCCTTTTTAAAAGTGCCATCATAGCTGTTTTTACCACGAATAAATAATTCCTTTTCAACTTTTCCATATAGCGTTTTCGTATCTACAAATTGCCTCTTTGTATAATACATGTACTTATTGTCCGGCGAAAGAATCGGTAGGTATTCATCATCGCTGGTTGAAACACCGGGTACTTTTTCAGGTTTGTATGGAACAGGATTCGACATCAATTGATGGTATATTTCGGCATCCTTCAATAAATTATCCGCTTTTTTCCATTTTTTTGAATCCTTCTTATCATTTGACTCGGTAAACGATTTCAAATATGCTAGTGCTATATCATATTCCTTTCTTTCAAAATGAAAAATACCCAATTGATAATATGCCTCATAATAGTATAGATCGGGGCAAAACTCTAATGAGTTGTTGAAATATTTAATTACCCTGTTGGCAAGATTTTTTGTTGATTTCGCCTCAGGACCATACATATAGTATGCAGATTCATAGCGTTCTGTGTAAATCAACCCTAAATAGTAATGCGCCAATGCATACTCTGGATCCACCTCAATAGCTTCCCTTAAATCCAAAATAGAAGCATCTCCTCTAAAGTTGCGTTGATCTGCACGTTCAAATGCTTTAAGGGCCTTTTTTTTGGGTGAATCACACCATTCTTCCTCTTGAGCATATAAGTCAATAGGACAAAATAGATAGGTAAAAACGATAGACAACAGGACAACTTTCCTGTCAAAATTTATATTCATTCTTCAACCCGGGTTTCGCACCTCTGGCACGATTTACCAATCCTTATTTAAATAAGTTTTTTAGATTCTTTTTAGCCTCTTCTTCTGCTTTTTTCTTAGCTTCTTCTTCAGCCTTTTTCTTTAGTCTTTCTGCTTCCGCTTTGGCCTTCGCTTCAGCTTCCTTCTTGGCTTTCTCAGCTTCAGCCTTTGCCCTCGCTTCAGCCTCTTTCTTCAATTTATCTGCTTCGGCTCTCGCTTTGGCTTCAGCTTCTTTTTTCAACTTTTCTGCTTCCGCTTTAGCCTTGGCCTCCAATTCCTTTTTCTTCTTCGCTAATTCTTCCTCTAACTTCTTCTTCATTTCATCTTTAGCATTTCCTCCATCACCTCCACTTGGGAAATCCAATGAAATTTTAGGCTCATCAACGGTTCCTGTTATTTTCGCCTTGATGTTTACGATTTCAGGTAAATCAACAGAGGCTCCAGTTTTGTCTTTGAACATGTCCAAGACAGTTTGCGCTGCCTGATTTGCAGCACCTCCAAATTCACTACTAGGAACAGCTATATTCATGTGGTATTCAAGTGTTTGATCCAGTGCATTCCAGCCATAAATGGTTGAAGTTATATTTCCCGTTTTAACATCAAATGGTTGAACATGAACTTTTCCTTCAATGATTTCAAATGTGATTTTTACATCATCGAGTTTTGGTTCTTTGATATCATCTCTTTTGAGTTTTTCTGAAAGTTTCACCAAAGGAGCGAAGTCCTTAACAATTACTCCATGTGTAGTCAAATTCCCTCCACCATTTAACGTTTTCTCCAAAGGTTCATAGTGCTTATCCAGCGTTCCAACAATGTTCATTTTGGTAGAATATGCTCCCTCTGCAGATTTAAATAGTGGTGCTAATTTTTCAACTGTATTAAAAGTAGTAGTTGTCTGTTTTACATCTAATTTTTGTACATCCAAATCAAAACTAAATGTTGGATTTTCCGGGTTAGTAGTTTCGTAATATCCATTCGATATAATCTTACCCCCAAGCATCCTTAGTCCAGCATTGTTCATGGATACTTTTTGATTGCGAACAACAATATTGCCTTGAATATCTTCAATTTTGTATGTATCAAAAAGCATCAGGGCAATGTTGGAATTCATTTCAAAATCAATGTTATCTGGAATGGGTTCAACTACTAATGGAGGTTCTTCAGTTGGGTTTTCACTAGCTGCTTCCCCATCGGATGCCCCTTCGCTTTCACCGCCTTCTTCTTCAGTTGATGCTTCCTCAGGACCCATTAATTCGTTGATATCCATCATTTTTGAGTTGACATCCAAAACGGCAACCAATGCGCCTTTATCAAATACATAAGGGACAAATTGCTCTACTTTACCACTCGCTTGAATATCAGATTTTCCTAGCATCGTCTTAAAGGAATTTAATGTGACATATCGAGGTGAAAAGTCTACGTCAGCAACTTCAATTAATACTGGATACCCAAGTTCACCTGACTTGTAAACCATGTTAGTAATGTTCAAGTTTCCTTCTGCATCAAATTCTTCATAAGCCTCTTTTTCAATGGTAGATTCATTTCCTTCCATACGAATAGCCATTTTTATCAATCCATTTAACTCCTCCCCTTGTTCAAGAGGAACTACATCTTTAATACTACCCAAATCTAAACTGCCATCAAAAGCCGCTTTCAAAAACGGATCGGACATTGGGGTACTCACATACACGGACATATCAAATGGATTTTCCGCAATGTTCAAATGAAATTTCGATACATCTACGATGGTATTATCCAAATCTCCACCCGGGCTTTTGACATTCACTGCAATTTGAATATCATCGACTGATTTTGGAAGATCAGGATAGTGGAACATAGCATCCGTAATTCCCAAATTGACTCCAAAGGCAGGATAAGACTCCCCTACCATCTTTCCACGCGCAAATACATCCAATGCTAATTTTCCTTTGGTTTCAACCGATTCAAAATCTCTTGCGTACACTGCTGGCACTAAAGACAAGATATGTTTAAACTGAGTTTCGCTTACACCAATACTCAAATCCATGTCATAAGATTCATCTTCTAACATTTGAAACCAACCATTGATAAACATTGCTAATTGATTAATCCTAAATGAGTTATCAGTTAATGTAAACTTCATGTTTTCCATATCCGCATCGGCATTCAGAATCAATTCCAACGCAGCTTTCTTCAGGTATGAAATTCCATCCATTTTATATGTCAATGCATCTATAGTTGTTTTAGTTTCAAGAGCAGTGCGTGCTTCTGCCAAATCGCCTTTGAGCGAAAAATTCAGGTTCTCAATACCTGCATACATTCCACCATCCCGATCATCATAAACAATGTGTGCATTTGTAATTTCAAAATTCTTAAGTGATAAAGAATATGGTGCTGAAGTATCAGGTTCTTCCGCAACCTCAACTTCCATAGGTTCTTCAACTTCCAAACTATCTTCACTTGCCTTGGCAATGTCATAATTTGCCTTTCCACCTTTTAAAACAATGACATTGATCTCAGGACCATGAATACCAATGGTTTTAACCTTTAAATTAGTTCCTTCGATGATGCTCATCAAGTCTACTGTCAACTCTAGTTGATCAATGCCTGCGAGTTTAACACCGTCAAAATCATCTATTCCCACAACAGAAATGTCTTCGATACTAAATTTAAAATCAGGGAAACTGCTTATGATACTCAAATCAAAATCTCCGAATTCGACTTTTGCATTAACGTTATTATTGGTCTCATCTTTGACCATCTGAATAATATCATCCTTGAAGATAATTGGCAGGGAAACCAATATTCCTAGGATCAAAACAATAATAATTCCGAGAATTTTTAGAATCTTCTTAATCATAATAGCAGCTATTAGTATAGAAAGCTAAATTATCAATTTTTACGTCTATATAATCGGTGAATTCAACCAATTATTGCAGTCATTCGTCTATCATTTTCTCACTACTTGCAACCAATGATGCCACGGTAGCATCTCCTGTCACATTCACAACTGTTCTGCACATATCCAGAATTCGGTCTACAGGAAAAATGATGGCAATCCAAGCCGGGTTGAGCCCAACAGATTGCAATACAATAATCAACATGATTAAACCCGCACTTGGCACTGCTGCAGAACCTATAGAAGCAAGAGTTGCAGTTAACACAATGGTTAGTTGTTGGCCAAAACTCAAATCAACCATATGCATTTGTGCTAGAAAAATTACAGCTACTGCCTGATACAGGCTTGTACCATCCATGTTTACTGTTGCACCTATCGGCAATACGAAACTGGTCACTTCTTTATTCACTTTTAAATTTTCATTGACACACTCCATTGTCACAGGTAACGTAGCCGCACTCGAACTCGAAGAAAATGCCAGCAGTTGCGCCGGGCTTATTGCTTTAAAAAACCCAGCATAACTAATTCTTTTGACAAATACGGAGGCAATGATTGGATAAACCAGAAATACCATTATGGCTAATCCTAGCACAACAACCAGCGAATACGATCCTAATCCAATAAAAATCTCCTGAACACCTTTTGGGTTGTCTCCGGCCATTTTAGAGATTACTCCGGCAATTAAGGCAAAAACAAAATACGGTGCCCCTTTCATTACAACATCTACCATTTTTAGAAAAATTTCATTTCCAGCATCTACAAAACGAATCATGGGGTCTACTTTTTCTCTTGGCAATGAAATCATAACTATGCCAAAAAAGATGGCAAAAAAGATGATTTGAAGCATGAGACCATTGTTGTTCAATGAAAAGAAAATATTGGATGGTACCATGTCCACTAGAAATTTCAATGGACCGGCATCTTTGGTCTTTTGTGCAGTTTTTAGTTTTTCTTGCAGTAAATCAGACGTTTCAGGTTGATAAGTTGACTCGGAATCTCCTTTTCCAGTTGCCATCCTTATCTCATCGAAAAATTCTACACCAGGCGTATTTAATACCCAATTTTCATACGCTACTCGATTTTCTATGCGTTGACTTTCATCCAAATGTGTTCCTGGCTTAAATGTATTTACCAACAATAATCCCAAGGAAACGGACATGACAGTGGTCACCAAATAAAACCCTAATGTTTTGGCACCCAATCTACCCAATCGATTTGCATCACTTAAACCCGTTATACCTTTAATGATGGAAAACATAACCAACGGAACAGCTATCAATTTCAAAAGTCGAATGAAAATCTCACCCCAAGGATTAATCCAATTGATGGTAAATTCACTCCATCCCAAGCTGCTTGATATAAATGCAAAAATTCCACCAGCAACAAGGCCAATGATGATTTGCCAATGCAATGCTATTTTTTTCATTCTGTAAATTTCACAGTTTTGTTTAACAAATAGTGGTCTGCCAATACCAAGCTTGTCATCGCTTTTACAATGGGAACCGCCCTTGGAACAACACAAGGATCGTGTCGTCCTTTTCCTTCCACAATGACTTGATTTCCTTTTTTATCAACAGATTGTTGGGCCTTACGAATGGTTGCAACAGGTTTAAATGCTACCTTAAAATAGATGTCTTCACCATTTGAAATACCCCCTTGAACTCCTCCCGAATGGTTTGTAACACTTTTTATTTTTCCATTCTCTTCTTTCATCTCGTCATTGTGCTCAGAACCTGTCATTGTGGTTGCTTGAAATCCTGAACCAATCTCAAATCCTTTAACAGCATTAATACCCAGCATGGCTGCACCTAGATCCGCATGCAGTTTTCCATAAACTGGAGCTCCCAATCCTATGGGTGAATTTTTAACTACTGCTGTTATTATTCCTCCTAAACTATCTCCGTCCTCCAATGCTTTTAAAACCAAATCTTTCATGTGCGTAGCAATTTTTGCATCAGGACATCTCATCTCGGAAGAATATACGTCATCAAGATTTAAATTGGAAAAATGACCTTTGATGGAAACGTCCTTCACAGAGCTGACAAATGCATAAACTTCAATGCCAACCTTGTTGAGTAGCATTTGAGCAAAACAACCTGCTACAACTCTGACAGCTGTTTCCCTTGCAGAAGACCTTCCACCTCCAAGGTGGTCGCGGAAGCCATATTTCTTTTCGTAAACATAGTCTGCATGTGAAGGTCTGTACACGTCTTTTAGAGCATCATAATCTTTGGAACGATGATCTTTATTTCGAATTATAAATGCTATGGGAGTTCCAGTAGTCTTTCCTTCGAAAATTCCGGATAAAAATTCAGGGGAATCATCTTCTTTGCGTGGAGAAGTCACTTCAGATTGACCCGGTCTGCGAGCCATCATCTCTGATCGAATCAACTCTTCATTTACCACAATTCCAGAAGGCATTCCGGTGAGCACTCCTCCTATAGCAGGACCATGTGATTCTCCAAATGAAACAAGATTTAGAATTCTTCCAAATTGGTGCCCATTCATGGCAAACAAAGATATCATTTCTTTACTTCCACTTTATGCGTGCATTTATGTATTATTTCGATCTTTGACCTCACAATTTTCCAATTATGCTCATAAGAAATATCGAATCCATACATCATGTTAGTAATACTGGTGAAAAAGTATTGAAGGGAAAAGCCATGGAAAATCTGCCTGTCACATCTGATGCTTGGATCTTATTAGAAGAAGATAAGATTAAGGATTATGGCAAGATGGAGAGTTGTCCGAATTTGCCAGGTGTTCAAACCATTGATGCTAAAGGAGGCTTGGTTATTCCTGCATGGTGTGATTCACATACACATCTGGTTTTTGCTCAAAGTAGAGAGGGAGAATTTGAAGATCGAATCAAGGGTTTGACTTATCAAGAAATTGCAGAGCGTGGTGGAGGAATATTGAATTCGGCGGACAAACTTCGACAAATGGAAGAAGATGAGCTTTTTGATCATGCTTGGGAAAGATTGCAGGAATTAGTTAGCATGGGTACCGGAGCAATTGAAATAAAAAGCGGATATGGGCTGGATAAAAACAGCGAATTGAAAATGCTGCGAGTTATTCGAAAACTTAAAGACAGAAATCTTATTCCATTAAAATCGACGTTGTTAGCTGCACATGCCGTTCCGTTGGAATTCAAGGGAAATAAGGATGGTTATGTCAATCACATCATCAATGACATATTGCCAGAGGTGGCCAATGAGAATCTAGCAGATTATATAGACATCTTCTGCGAAAAAGGTTATTTCGACTTAAAAGACACAGATTTGATGCTTGAAGCTGGGTCGAAATATGGACTCAGACCTAAAATTCATGTAAATCAGTTCAATGCTTTTGGTGGAGTGCAAAAGGCAATTGAACATAACGCATTATCTGTTGACCATTTGGAAGTTGTGAATGATGTTGATGTAGAATTATTGAAGCAAGCTGACACCATTGTTACGGCACTTCCATCCTGCTCATTTTTTCTAAAGATTCCTTATACACCAGCAAGGAAATTAATTGATTCGAACATAGCTTTTTCATTGGCTACGGATTTTAACCCAGGTTCAACTCCTTCAGGAAATATGAATTTTGTCATGTCACTTGCTTGTATTCAAATGAATATGACTCCAAATGAAGCCTTGGCTGCTGGAACATTGAATGGAGCGGCAGCTCTTGAATTAAGTGATCTAACAGGATCATTGGAAAAAGGTAAACTGGCCAACCTGATTATCACTAAACCTGCTAGCAGTTTGGCCTATTTACCCTATAATTTCGGACAATCTCACATAGACCAAGTAATTATTCATGGTAACCCAATTTGACAGCTCATTCGCTGATTATGGATCATATGAGGTTTCATCGATTGGCGATGAACATATTGCTCAGCTTGCCCATTTAGCTGATTTGAGTGTTGGAGAAGGTTATTTCAACCAAGATTATTTTTATGATTACCTGATCAATACGAACAAAGCGGCCTGGATTTATTCATTTGAAAATCAACTTGTAGGATTTTCTTTAATGGAACACATTACTGTCCCGGATTTCATAAGTGCACTGGAAGGTCATCAATCGGAAATAAAAAATGCCTTAACAGGAATCAATCAATTGATTGTGAGACGTGCAACTTCTGTTCATCCATCTCATAGAGGAAAAGGAATTGCAAGCGATATGGTAAAACGTTCAATAAAGCAACCACCATTCCAGGCAGATGCCATGATAAGCATTGCCTGGAAAAGTAATAAAGGAATTCATATTCAGACTCCTTTGCTCTCCAATGGATTTGAACCCATTTTAGAAATGAAGCAATTTTATGCCACCTTAAGTCTAAAGCGACAATTCATATGTCCGCAATGTGGAAAACCACCTTGCCTTTGTAATGCCGTACTATTTAAGAAATCCCTGGGTTAGCCAAGTTTGTTCAAGCGCTGCATCAAACCAAGACGCTTGTCATCTAGATCCTTTTTGATCGCTCTGAAATATTGTTTTTTTTCAGCTTTATCCTGAATATTTCTGGTGTGATTTACCCGGGTAACCAAATCGTTGAGTAAGTCAACTGAATCATCAATAATGTTCGTAACCCTATCAGGATTTTTCGACGGATGATACAATTGATAAGAATAACAATCTTCAATTATCTCATTGATTAGGTGATTAATTTCCTTTTTTAGTAGCCTTTGGTTATTCATCATAAGAAATTAATTGAACTTAAACTTAATAAATTCCATTCAAAAAGTCAAGTGTGTCAAATGAACTTGGAACGCTGATTTCTGTATATTCGCAATATAAACCACAACTGTAAATGCATTAGCCATGGACGAATACAATCAACCTCAAATTGACATCAGCAAATTCAGAAAATACATTGTAATTGGTGTAGGACTGATATTCGTATTGATTTTCTGGAACAGAATTACCACCACCATACAACCTGGATTTGCAGGTTTGTATTACAATGTTCTTTCCGGAGGAATTGACTCGGATCAAACTCCCTATGGTCAAGGATTACATTTCAAATGGCCTTGGGATAGATTTGTGATTTATGAGGTGCGTCAAAAAGAGCGTTCCGAACCATTGACCGTTCTGTCTTCCAACTTATTGGATATCAGTTTAGATGTTACTGTTTTTTATCAACCTGTAAGAGAAAAACTTGGGTATTTGGAAAATGAAAGAGGCCAATCTTATGAAGAAAGGGTGATTATTCCTGTGGTGAGATCTGTTGCGAGAGAAGTGATTGCGAAGTACATCCCAGAAGAAATCAATACCACTAAAAGAGAAATCATTGAACAGGAAATTTTTACGGTTACTCAGGAAAAACTATTAAAGAACTATGTTCAGTTAAACGAAATATTGATAAAAAACATCAAGTTACCTGAAAAATTGCGTGCTTCTATTGAGCGAAAACTTCAACAAGAGCAAGAGTCTTTGGAATATGAATACAAGTTACAGAAAGAAAAAAAAGAAGCCGAGCGTAAAAGAATTGAAGCTGAAGGTATTCAGAATTTCCAACGAATTGTAACTCAAAGTATTACGGATCGTCTATTGAAATGGAAAGGAATAGAAGCCACAGAAACACTGGCTAAGTCAGAAAATGCTAAAGTAGTTGTGATTGGAAGTGGCAAAGATGGACTTCCATTGATTCTGGGAAACTAGGCTAAGTCTGAATACAAAGAAATATTGAGTTCGACGCGGGTGCCTAATGGGTGACCCGCGTTGTCTTTTAAATCAATGATCTTAACGGAAACATCAGTTGAAGTATCTGCATTTAACAATTCCAAACGTCGTTGATTGATCGACAATCCAGCAGAAACATGATTCCTCTTTGTTTCTTCTCTAATTTTTCTTGCCGCTTCCCTACCTATTCCATTGTCTTCTATTGTGCACTTGAGCACTTCATCATCTTCCTTTAAATTGATAACCAACTTACCTTGTTTCTTACTATTAAGCAATCCATGATTAATTGCATTTTCCACATACGGTTGAATCAAAAGAGCAGGAACATTGATCAAGTCAATTTCTAAATCTTCGTTAACTATAATTTCGTATTCAATCTTCTTTGGAAATCGCATTAGTTCCAAATCAATATAGGATTTCAAAAAGTCTATTTCTTGAGAAAGACTAATAAAACCTTCCCGGGAATAATTCAATATGTTCCTCACCATTTGTGCATATGCAGTCAAATATTTTTGAGCAGTTGACTTATCATTTGACATGATGTACTGTTGAATTGAATTCAACACATTAAATGTAAAATGAGGATTCATTTGTGCCCTTAAAGCGTTTAGTTCCATTTCCAACCTATTTCTCTCCAGGGTATTGATTTTATCTTTTTCAAGCATACGCCGTTCACGCCACTTGAATATTCCCGTTACTATTCCTATCAAACTCAGAATTTCCAAAACAATAAACCAAGCGGTTTGATAAAATGGTGGTGAAATGGTGAACGTTAATTTCCTTGGAGCACTCCACAAGTCATGTTCATTTTTTGCCTTGATTTCAAACGTATGCTCACCAGGGAGTATGTTATTGTATTCTACTACCCTGTTGCCAGTAGTCCTCCAATCGTCATGAATACTGGTCAAACGGTATGAATAAGTGATTTTCTTATTTGATTCAAACGAAACCCCGGTTGATTTGAATTTGATAAAATTCTGATTATGTTTTAAAATCATACCATCAATATTCTCAACGGAAGAATTGTTAACCATTACGTCATCAATTTTTAAATGCGGTTTCATATGATAGTCTAATAACTTATTCTTATCAGCACATATCAAGCCATTTACGGTACCCACCCAAATATTATTATCCTTTATTTCGATATGCGTGATAAATTCAGAAGGCAAACCGTCCTTATTTCCAAATTTCGAAATGCTCCAGATTTTATGCTTTTTCTGATTCCAATGAAACCTATTCATCCCAGTGGCCGTTCCAATCCAAAATATGCTGTCGTTCTCTCGCTCTATAGCAAAGACAGAATTATCTATCAATCCATGTTCTATTGTAATTAACTGAAAACTATCTTTTTCCAACACCCCAAGTCCTCTACCTGGAATTGCCAGGAAATACACTTCGTCACTTGTCATTGCAATATCAGTTATTTGATTTCTCAATACTTTGTCTACATTGACTCTTTTCAGCTCCTGCCCATCATATGAGAACAAACCAATGTCATTGGCAAACAACCAACCGTCCTTGTATTTTTGAATTTTGAGCGTTTGACCATCCAATTGTTCAATATTGGATAACTTAATATCACCTTGCTCATTTAATACTGCCAATCCAACACCCCTTCTTCCAAAAATATATTTGTCCTTTCCAATCTTGCTAATAGCGGTAACATGGGCTCCTCGTTTATGCCTTTTGATTTGTACGAATTTGAAATTGTGCTTTTCGTCTACTATTTCATAATGCATTGATTCTTGACCTACAATCAATGCCTTGATATCCAGATCATAATATATATGGCTTTTGTTTTTTACCAATCTATCCTTTGATTTCAAAATTCGATAAGCATTCATTTTTTGATCCACATACCAAACGTCTTTATTATTGTACATGACATAAGCTCCACCTTTTTCATCCGTTTCGATGTCTACCACCCTTAATTTTGGAAGAGAAGAATTGATTAGAAAATGAGCTTCCAAGGAAGGATAGAAATAGACTCCTTCATTGATGGTGGTATACCAATACCCTGAGTTCATATCCTTTAAAATCTGAGATATGTAGTTGTTCTCATGCATGGTCATTACAGGAGATCCTGAAACTATGGTTCCAAAGACTTCAATGCCCGATTCACACATGCCCAACCACAATTCATCATGGGATACATTATTGATGGCATCTATCCGGTTTTTGAAAATGCGGGTTGAATACTCACCATTTTCTCTTTTAGTCAAACAATTTCCCTGAATGAAATACATCAGGTTTTTATGTATGTATTTTCCAATAGGTCCCTCATTTAACACCCGTCTGTCTTTGAATTCAAGGAACAGCGTGGTATCGTAATGTAGATGTCCTTTTTCAAAAGAGAAAAAATTCTGTACCAATTGGGTAGAAACTCTGGATTTATTTATTTGACGAAAATTGGTCGTGGTATTGGTCATGCCTCCGATAACCTGACCATCGTATACCAAATAAGAAGCCCCTGGATACTGTATTCTTTGCATGTTTCCCAAAGAATCAATGATGATGATTCCATTGTATTTGTCACCATAAAAAACATTGTCATCTTCATCAACATATATGCTATAACTGGTGGAATTTCTGAGATTGGCTGAATCCAGAATATGATTGTATTTATAAGGAATTATTTTATCCTCTTTTATGTAAGCAATTCGAGGAACTCCGGTACCAACCCAAATTCTGTTCTGATAATCGCAATACAAATTAAATATCAACTTATCGGGAAGGCCATCTTCAATACTATATGACTTAAAATCATACCCATCAAAACTGCACATTCCTCTATCAGTACCAATCCAAATAATTCCTTCCTTATCCTGAATAATATCATAAACCTGATTACTTGGCAATCCATCATCAATGGTATAATTAATCTTGTAGATATCCTGACTTTTGGTCGTCAATGAAAGCAACATCACTAAAACCATAAGGCTATATCTAAACTCTATGACGATGATCCTAATCATGATAACATCAATAATAGATGATATAAATTTATAAAACCAATGAATCAATCGCATAAGATGTCAAAAGGGGCTTATTTAATAAGAGTTAAACATGTCAAAATTTAGTTTTTTCGACCATTTATCGAATTCACGACTTAAATCAAATATTTTATTCGATAAAATTTAAATTTTATTCAAATCTCAGTTCAAGATTTCAGTCAATTGGATTTTCCAAGCTTGCCTGAAATTGAAAAAATCATAACTTCGCATACATACCCTATCTATTGATCTAAACATTATAGCCGATGAGACAACTCAAGATTACTAAGTCTATAACGAATCGTGAGAGTGCGTCACTTGACAAATATTTACAGGAAATTGGAAGAGAAGAATTAATAACAGCTGATGATGAAGTAGAATTGGCAATTCGCATTAAACAAGGTGATCATCGAGCATTGGAGAAATTGGTTAAAGCCAACCTTCGCTTTGTAGTATCTGTATCTAAGCAATATCAAAATCAAGGACTTACCCTACCTGATTTAATCAACGAAGGAAATTTAGGTTTGATTAAAGCAGCACAACGATTTGATGAAACCAGGGGATTTAAGTTTATCTCGTATGCCGTTTGGTGGATCAGACAATCTATCTTACAAGCATTGGCAGAACAATCAAGAATTGTTCGATTACCATTGAATCAAGTTGGATCTCTTAATAAAATCAATAAAGCTTTTTCTCAACTAGAGCAAGAATTCGAACGTGAACCATCAGCAGATGAATTAGCTGAGCTGTTGGAACTGCCAGAAGATAAAATTCATGATACCATTAAGGTTAGTGGACGGCATGTTTCTGTTGACGCACCTTTTTCGGATGGTGAAGAAGGAACGTTGTTAGACGTATTGCAAAATGCAGAATCTCCAAAAGCAGACAATACCCTAATGAGTGAGTCATTGCAACGAGAAATTGAGCGTTCCCTGGCCACATTAACAGAAAGGGAAAGGGATGTTGTTCGTTTATTTTTTGGAATTGGAATGAACCATGGACTGACTCTTGAAGAAATAGGTTCTAAATTTGATTTAACCAGAGAAAGAGTTCGACAAATCAAAGAAAAAGCCATTCGCCGACTTCGACACACTTCCAGAAGTAAATTATTGAAAGCATATTTAGGATAGCAGATCAATATTCTTTTTCTTTGCAGGAAATTTTAATTTCCAGACAGAATGAGCATTGATTTGGCAAAATCAGGTGTTGAAACCTATAACCAAGAATTCAAAGAATACCTAAGCCAGGAAAAAGCAGCAATTGATTTAATTAGCGCTATTGGCCACCTAATGTACAGCCGTTCGGTTGAACTCGTGTTATTCAGAAATCCTTTGTTGGATAGAAATATTTCAGAGATCCTTAATTTACATCTTTACGCAAAAGATGTTGTGAATCAACCTGTAGATATTTTTGATTCAAGAGATATTGCGAATGAGTTATTAAATATGGAGTTGGCACCATCCAAATTGGACATTGGAAGGTTGGCAACCGAATGGATTGCTGAAAAATCTCAATTTGAAGATATTCGTTCATTTTTGAACAACAAACTGAGTGAGTATATGGGAGATGATCACCAGGAATTGACTCCCAGAGATGTTGTTCTTTATGGATTTGGAAGAATTGGAAGATTAGCAGCCAGAGAATTGATCAAACAAGCGGGTAAAGGACAACAATTGCGATTGCGCGCTATTGTAACACGTCGTGTTACAGATCATGATATTGTAAAGCGTGCTGCACTTCTTAGAATGGATTCTGTTCATGGTCCGTTCCCAGGAACCATCGTTGAAGATTTAGAAAACAAAGCTTTGATCATCAATGGTCAGACAGTTAAACTTATTGAAGCATCTAACCCGGAAGATGTAAACTACGAATCATATGGGTTTAGTGATGTGCTGGTTATAGATAACACTGGTGTATTTACCGATAGAGGTGCGTTATCAAGACATTTGGATGGAACAAATGCAAGCAAAGTATTACTAACAGCTCCAGGAAAAGAAATTCCTAACATCGTTTACGGTGTCAACCATAAAACATTGGATTTGGATGAAGAGGCCATCTACTCAGCAGCTTCATGCACCACCAATGCCATTGTTCCTGTTTTAAAAGTTGTTGAAGATAACCTGGGAATAGAAAAAGGTCACATTGAGACCGTCCATGCTTATACCAATGATCAAAACTTATTGGACAATTACCACAAGAAACCAAGAAGAGGTAGATCAGCAGCCATCAACATGGTTATTACATCTACAGGTGCTGGAAAAGCTGTTACTAAAGTAATTCCTCAGCTAAAAGATAAATTGACGGCTAATGCGGTCAGGGTTCCTACGCCAAATGGATCCTTGGCCATTATGAATCTAAATGTAAAAAAGGAAACCTCTGTTGAAGATGTAAATGCTTTACTCAAAAGTGCTGCCTTACGCGGAGAGCTGGTAAATCAAATCAACTATGCTATTGAACCTGAATTAGTGTCAAACGATATTATAGGAAATACTTGTTGTTCTGTGTTTGATAGTAATGCAACCATTGTTTCTCCTGACAAAAAGAACATTGTACTCTATGTATGGTATGACAACGAGTTTGGTTACACGAAACAAGTTATCAGACTTGCTAAGTACATCGCCAAAGTACGAAGATTGTTGTACTATTAATGGTTAACAAATAAATGAAAAAGAGCCTCATCCAAACGATGGGGCTTTTTTATTCGAATGATAAAATTGTCTTACGAATGATGTCGCAACATTCAAGCAATTGATCTTCGGAAATAACCAATGGAGGCGCAAATCGAATAATGTCGCCATGTGTGGGTTTCGCCAGCAATCCATTCTCCTTCAAAGCCAAACAAACATCCCAGGCTTCTTTGCCATTTTTTGGTTTGATAACAATGGCATTCAAAAGTCCTTTACCTCGGACAACGGAAATCATATCCGAAGGGATAGCTTCAAGTTGTTCTCGCAGCATATGCCCTAATCTCTCCGCGTTTTCAGCCAGCTTTTCATCCTTAATGACTTCCAATGCCGCTATCGAAACTTTACACCCCAGTGGATTTCCTCCAAATGTAGAACCGTGTTCACCAGGTTTGATGCACAGCATAATTTCATCATTTGCAAAAACTGCTGATACCGGAAATACACCTCCCGATAATGCCTTTCCCAAAATTAGAATATCAGGTTGAACATCCTCATGTTCACAGGCCAACATCTTCCCTGTCCTGGCAATACCCGTTTGAACTTCGTCCGCTATGAACAATACATTTTTCGATTTACATATTTTGTGAGCATTGCGCAGAAATCCTTCATCCGGCACCATCACACCAGCCTCTCCTTGAATAGGCTCAACCAAAAATCCAGCTACATTTTCATCTTCCAGAGCCTTTTCCAAAGCGTTTAAATCGTTATAAGGAATCCTGATGAACCCAGGAGTATATGGTCCAAAATTCATAGTTGAATCTGGGTCATTTGAAAATGATATAATCGTTGTTGTTCTTCCATGGAAATTTCCATCACAAACTACAATCTTTGCCTGATTTTCAGCCAACCCTTTCTTCTCGTAAGCCCACTTTCTACATAATTTTAATGCTGTTTCTACTGCCTCGGCTCCTGTATTCATTGGCAACACCTTATCAAAACCAAATAAAGAAGTCACGTATTGCTCAAATTCACCTAACACATTGTTGTAAAACGCTCGAGACGTTAACGTTAATCTACTGGCCTGATCTTCCAGTGCTTTAATGATTCTTGGATGACAATGACCTTGGTTTACTGCAGAATAAGCGGATAGAAAATCGTAGTACCGATTTCCTTCTGGATCCCATACAAAAACACCTTCACCCTTTTCCAATACAACAGGTAGTGGATGGTAATTGTGTGCTCCATATTTATCTTCTAATGCTATTGCATCCTTTGAACTTATCTTATCTGCAATCATGTTGTTGGTTTTGATAGCTCAAAATTACGTTTCTTTTTCATATTCGAAAGGGGGTTAACTTCCTTGAAAAGTTGACTACTTTTGCCACATGGGAAGAGGGCGAAAAAAACCGTTGTTACATAACCTTGAAATGCTTGAAGCCGTGGCTGAGGGTAAAAGTTTAGCCAAAACGGAAGACAAAGTAGTTTTTGTAACAAATGCGGTTCCCGGAGACATTGCCGACGTCCAAATAGTGAAGAAAAGAAAGGCCTACATGGAGGGCTATGCCACACAATTTCATAAATATTCTGACAAAAGAAGTGAACCTGTATGTGCACATTTTGGCACTTGCGGTGGGTGTAAATGGCAAAACCTGAAATACACAGAACAACTCAAAGCAAAAGAAAAAACAGTCATCGATCAATTGACGCGCATTGGCGGTTTTGAAATGCCAGATGTCAATCCCATCTTAGAATCAAAAGAAATATATCATTACCGCAACAAATTGGAATTTACCTTTTCCAATAAGAGATGGTTGACACCGGAAGAAATCAATAGTGATCAAGAAATTGATCGCGGAAATGCTCTGGGGTTTCATGTACCTGGAAAATTTGACAAGATCGTGGACATCGAAGAATGTCATTTACAGGCCTCACCTTCCAACGATATCCGACTAAAAGTCAGAGAAATTGCGGTCCGTGAAGGTTTTGAATTTTTTGACTTACGGGAGCAATCGGGATTGATGAGAAATATCATTATCCGAACATCTTCCACAGGAGAAATCATGGTTATTGTCATCTTCTTTCAACGGAATATGGATGCCATTGAATTATTGATGAGTGAACTTTTTGAGGCTTTTCCCAATATTTCATCACTCATGTATGTCATTAACGAAAAGAAAAACGATACCATTTTTGATTTGGATGTTCATCTTTTCAAAGGCAAGGACTTTATTGAAGAGAAAATGGAAAATCTGACTTTTAAGATAGGTCCTAAATCATTTTACCAAACCAACAGTAAACAAGCGTACGAGCTTTACCAGGTAGTCAGAAAAATGGCGGATGTGAAAGGAAATGAAATTATCTATGATTTGTACACCGGAACAGGAACCATTGCCCAATTTATGGCAGGGAATGCCAAATTCGTTTATGGCATTGAGTATGTTGAGGCTGCGGTTGAAGATGCAAAGGAGAATGCAAAGGCTAATAACCTGGAAAATACATTCTTCGAAGCAGGTGATATGAAAGATATCCTCTCCACCTCTGCAGTTGAAAAATTTGGAAAACCGGACATCATCATTACTGACCCGCCTAGAGCAGGGATGCACGAAGACGTTGTGAATACTCTGCTTCAATTACAAGCGCCCAAAATTGTATATGTAAGTTGCAATCCGGCCACACAAGCCAGAGATTTGCAATTACTCACGTCTGACTATAAGGTGAAAGAAATTCAACCGGTGGATATGTTTCCTCATACCCATCATGTTGAAAACGTAGTGCTGCTCGAGCGATTATAATCAATCTGATTTGGCTAAATAGCCCTGTTTCTTCAATCGATATGCCAATTGCTTGCTCAATGAATTGATGGCATCTTCTGTTCCAGAAGGATTAAAGGTTTTAGATACGCCACTCCAGATCAATTTGGCATTCTTTGTTTCGTAGATATTCGTTTCTACGCGAACTGTTAATGATTGCACAGAATAACTCGATGAATAAGCATAATCATATGCGCCGCCATAATACCCATAAAATCCACCGTAATATCCAGGCATTCCACTTCGATAGGCATAAGGATCAGCATACATACCACTATAAGAAGTATTATTATAATTGGTGGTGGTTGTATCCACTTTTAATAGTCTAGTCACCAGCACGGCATCAAATCCTTGATCTTTAAAATGCAATTGAAACGTCTCCTTGTCAAGCTTTACTTCAGGAGATAAGATAGCTGATGATGCTACTGCAGAAACACCTTGAGCCTGCAATCTTTTTACCATATGATCTTCAAAACTTCCTCTAACTGCCGCTTTATCAGACAGTCCTAAAATCAAGACTTTTTTAATTCCCTTTTTATATTCTTCATCTCCCCAAATGGCGCTGAATTTAGTCGTAGTAGCACAACTAAAAACCAACGAAATTAAGAGGAAAGAAAAAACAACTCTTACAAAGTGTATACTGTGGATCATATGAATCATTTCCTAATTTTGTGACACTTGATAAAAATAATCTTTTGATGCCCAACCGCAAAACAATTGTCCTCGATCACCACCAGATAAGCCAGAAAGTCAACCGCATTGCCTACCAGATTTATGAGAACCACAGCGATTCTAAGACCATTATAGTAGCAGGTATCGCAGAAAGAGGTTATTTATTGGCCGAAATGATTGCGAAAACATTAGAAAGCGTTTCACCGCTCAAAGTAACTTTACTCAAATTGAAATTGGATAAATCAAATCCAGAAACGGGTGACTTTGAACTTTCTGAAGACTTAAAGTCTTGTAAAAATAAAGAAGTCATTTTGGTGGATGACGTTTTGAACTCTGGCAGAACGTTGATTTATGCTGTTAAAGTTTTTCTTCAAGCTCCGGTAAAAAAGCTTTCTACTGCAATATTGGTTGAAAGAAGTTATCGACGATATCCGGTGAAAGGTGATTATGTTGGCATATCATTGTCAACTACTATGCAAGAGCATGTAGAGGTAGATTTCGGTAAAAAAGGAAAGCACACAGTTATGTTGAGCTAATCAACTTAACGAACTGTTGTATCGGTTTCTCAACATCATCAAGAACAATGGATGCCTGTTCGTAAATAGGTTCGCGTTGTTTAAACAAATTCTCCAGATCATCGAGTTTTTCCGTAGTTGCCAAAGGTCGACCACCTGGGTTTTGAATGAGACGTGCATGCAACATTCCAAACGGTCGCTTTAAATATATTGTCTTACCATTATCATTCATTTCTGCCATTAAATTATCATGGCATGGCAAGCCTCCCCCAACCGACATCACAAAGGACTCATTTGTCCTGAACCATTGCTGCAATTCCTGGTATTCAAGATTTCTAAAATACTCCTCCCCTTTTTGGTTAAAAATATCCTGAATGAACAAGCCCGTATTCTTTGCAATTATCTCATCCGTGTCATAGACTGAACAACTTAAATAGTTTCCCAATTTTTTGGCAAATTGGGACTTTCCACTGGCCATGAAACCAACGATAAAGTATTTCATGATTGTGGGATAGGAGATCCTGGTTCTGACGAGACTTTTTTGAAAACCATTTTTTCAATAAATCCAGGAAAAAATTTGCTTAGAAACACTGCCATTTTACCTTCAAATGTCAATACCAACGTACGTTTTCTCTTTTTTACAGCATGATAAATGGACGAAGCCACTTCCTCTGCAGACATAATTTTCCCCTCTTCCAAAGGCGATTCATCCTGGCTAGTGCCATCTGATGTCAATGCCGTCTTACGAATATTGGAAGCAGTATATCCAGGGCACGCTACCAGCACATGAAGTCCTGTTTTTCGGTTTTCGGTTCTCAACGCATCCAGAAATCCCTGTAACGCATATTTAGAAGCCGAATAGGCAGTTCTGGCTGGCAATCCCACATATCCTGCTATGCTAGATACACCCACCACAGAACCTTTGGATTTAATTAATTCATTAATGGCATAACGTGTGCAATAAACGCTTCCCAGAAAGTTGACTTTCATAAGACGTTCAAATACATCCAAATCCAATTCATTGAAAATGGCGCGCATGGAGAGACCGGCATTGTTTATCAAAACATCAATTTTACCATATTTATCTATGGTCTTTTCAATCAGCTGTTTGCAGTCCTCTTCCACAGCAACATCCGTTTGCACAGCCATAGCATGCAATCCACGATTCTCCATTTCCTGAACAATCGAAGAAAGTATTTCCAGCTTTCTTGCTGCCAATACAACATTTGAACCAGATTTAGCAAATTGCCATGCTGTGGCTAATCCAATCCCTGAAGATGCACCGGTAATAATGACAACTTTATTCTTCATAATTGAAAAAAGAAGATTCGAATTTATCTAAAAAGCGAATGCGCACAAAAAAAAGTAAAATTGACCACTAAATTGCAGAAGAAAATTATGTACTATCACATTGATTTATTGATACATATACACAAAAATATACCCCCATTATAAATTTGTTTCCAACCATATTGTCAATTCAGATAAGACGGCTATATTTGCATCCTAATTTTTGAAAAGGATCTGGTAGCTCAGTTGGTAGAGCATCTCCCTTTTAAGGAGAGGGTCCTGGGTTCGAGCCCCAGCCAGATCACTAAAGCATCAAAACACGTATGCAGAATTTTTAAGCGAGCCTCAATAAAGCTCGCTTTTTTTGTGGCGAACAAGAAAATTCTGACGAACAACGTGAGATTGTTTTGATGTAGTCTTCGTTTGGGTTGGGTCCGCGAATAATATGAGTCAACCCCAGCCAGATCACTAGAGAATGAAACCCACCACTTGGTGGGTTTTTTATGTTTAAGACAATGACAATTGAATTCATTGTTATCCATCAATTGTTCCTTGACAATTTGTATTTTAAACGACAAGTCAATCTTAATATGAAACTATACATATGAATTTATTAGAATTTATAAGCAGCCTTGTTTGGCCATCATTCGCCCTGATATTGATAGTAATGTTCAAAAAGAACATATCCTTATTAATTAGTAGAATGTCCAGCCTAAAGATCAGCGGTTTTGAATCCAATTTCAATGACTTATCCGTCTCCGATCAATCATTGATTTTTTTAGACGGTGTTTCCAGAAAAGAACAATGGACATTTTATCATTTGGCCAGAGAAAATGAAAGAGCACTAAGTCAAGCCTTTGCCATAATAGTTGAAGAATTGAAAAACTCGAAAAGAGAAGAATTGATATTAAAGCTTCGAGACTGGCTAAACTCTGATGACGCAAATGAAATTTGGTTTGCAAGTGAGATTATTGGTTATTTTAAATTAACCGAACTAGAACAAGATTTACATCCATTTGTAAAAAATGATCTGAACAAAGATTTACCACCTCATATTTTAAATTGTATTTGGGCGTATGCTCGTATTCAAGGAAATAATGCGCTGATCAATTTATTGGGAACCTGTCAAAGTCCGTTAAATTTAAAATGGTTGACTTTTGTATTCAGACAGATGTACGCCGAAAACCACATAACCAAAGAAATTGCGCAAACAGCTGTTAATACAGTTGAGAATCATGAAAAGTTGAATGATGAAATTAAACTCATCGTGAATGACTTAAATGCTGAATTGAAAAGTGCTGGTTAATTGATGCATAAAATGTTCAGTAAAAATGCCGTTAATCACAATTATTTAACCGTTAGTAAACCCAAAAATTTTGTGCACTCATATTTCATATATTTAGTAATAGATTTATTATAATACTGAATATGAACTAGTTAAATATGATTAGAATCATCAGCATATTGCTTGTTTTCGTTTCGCATGAAATATTGGCCCAGCAGCTTTTTCATAAGTCATTGGTCGGCGATAATACCAATGGCTATTGTATATCAGATGCGAATCCAGATGGAGGTTACACCATTGCCGGCAGAATGACCTTTAGTGGTATGGTTGTAGTATCTTTTGACGCATGTGATAATGTCAAATGGGAAAAATCATTTGATGCGCTTAATGGCAATGTAGACCTAGTAAGAATAGCTGTTGCTTCCAATGGAGATATTCTTTTAGCAGGAAAATATCGAAACCTAAATAACGATTTTTTTCTAATCAAATTATCAGCACAAGGAGATTTACTTTTTTTCAAGAGATACGGTCAGCAATTAACAGATGACCTATTTGATTTTGGAATTCTTTATGGCGAAGGCTATTATATTTCTGGTGTTTCTAATCAGAACGGCACCACAGTTCCATTGCTTATGAGATTGGATATCAACGGAGATATTCAATGGTCAAAATCTTATGCAGATTTTTCAAATGGTCTTAGAGCTGTAGCCACTAAAGACGGTGGGCTAATCATCCAAATGAAAAACATTGTTAAAGTGGATGCTCAAGGAAATGTGGAATGGACAAAAGAATATGAATTCAACTCAGGGAATGCCTATCATCACATTATGAACCCAATCGAGTTAGAAGATGGATATGTATTTGTTTATTACTATACAGCAAATCAGTCCGCACAACGATCTGGGTCCTTTAAGTTGGATCTCAATGGGAATTTGCTTTGGGTTGGAAAAAAGTTTGAAGGGGGCACCATGGGAGATATTGCTTTGTTAGACAATAAGCACATCATGGTCTTGTCCATGAGATACAGCGATCCCAATGGCCAACCTATTTATTTAACAAAATTAGATGCCACTGGGAATGTTGTTCGTGTCATCAATAAAAAAATTCCACGTGACAATTATCAAGGGTATGCCTTTAATCTCAATAGATTATTTGGTGGAGATTTAATTATTACGGGTTATGAAAAAGAACTCCTGGATATACCTACGGTTAGACAATTGTATGTTACTCGCACCAATTATGAATTTGATTTGGACGACTGTGGTGAAGATATGGACGTGATAGAAGGCGTTCGTGACACGATAGAGTTTTCGGACGGAATCGCCCAAGATGAATTCCAACCAATGTTAGTAAACGATGTGACGCCTGTCTTTGGAAGCTTTTCTTTTAATGAAGAATACTTGTGCAAAAAAGAAATTGAACTTCAAGTGGACATTGGTAACGACACCTCCATTTGTGTGGGTGAAGAATTTACCCTTACCAGCAGCCACAATTTTCTCACGTACTTATGGTCAAATGGCTCAACTGCAAAATCAATTCGTGTTAATCAGCCAGGGGTTTATATTTTGACAGCCAGCAATGGATGTGTTGCAATTAGCGATACCATAGTTGTAAGAAATTTCACAGCTCTCAAAACAGATTATTCAATTGTCCCACAAAAATCATCGGCCATTGAACCGATTTATTTCTCGAGTTCTCCAGACTCCGGAATGCAGGTTTCCTGGACCTTTGTGGAAGGGGAAAGTGAAGAAGCTTTTTTTGATCATACATTCAATAGCAATGGCATATTTCCCATATCATTTACCATCACCGATGGCAATGGGTGCAATTATTCCGATACCTCATATGTTGAAATTGCCTACTCCTCTATTTATTTTCCTAATTCGTTTACTCCCAATGGTGATGGTAAAAATGATTTGTTCCAACCTGAAGGATTTGGCATAAAGCATTATCAGTTAAATATTTTCAATCGTTGGGGAGATGTAATTTTCACCAGCACCAATGAACCTTGGAACGGCCACAACAGCGATGCCGACTCGTTTGTTGGAACGTTCATGTACAAGGCTCAAGTGGAAGATGATTTTGGTCAAATCAAAGAATACACCGGAGTTGTTCGTGTACTGAAATGATGTAAATAGTAGTCATTTTAGATGAAATCATTGTCACTTAAAATTAATTTTATTACTAGATAGAGTTGGAATCTCTCATAGAAGTCACTGCCATGCTGAACAGTAAATTTATATTGGAGAATTGCATCACATTGCGAATTAATTAAATGATACATGCAACATGACTAAGCATCCTGGGCAGGATCTGATTCATATGAAGTCGTTTGATTCTGAAATGGTACACTAAATACAGATACTTCAGTTCTTAAATAGGTTACAGGTGATGAAGCAATAACAAGTTGATTTTTAATAATTTATGTTTTATCTTGGTGTGACGATCGTTCAAATCAAACACCATGAAAAATATTCTTCAACTCTTTGGAACTATTCTCTTAGTTCTATTCATTTTTTCTAATCATTCTTGTAAGAAAGATGATGATAATGATAACAATGGAAACGGAAGCGGTTCTGTTCCTCAAGTTGAATTGATTTCCGGACACCTTTGCAATGACTTTGGTTCAATGTGGGTGGAATTATCGATTACGAATGATGGAGGCTCTACCATTTCAGAAGCTGGAATCGTATACAAAGAATACGATGGTACCAATAGTGCAGACAAGCCTACTATTAATGATCAAAAAATTGTTGGCACGTCGGCTGGAAATAATCAGTACATCGTAAATGCGGCAATTCCAGTTGCTCCGGGAGTTGATTTTGCCTTTTTGGTATTTGCCACAAATGCGAATGGCACTGGTTATTCTGACAACAACCAATTTTGTGAAGGAAGTTTAGCTATTCGCACGAATGAGGCAACTGAAGTCACAGGTGCAAGCGCCAAATTAAATGGTGATGTGGAAATCAACGGGGACATAACCAATATGGGGTTTTATTATCATCAAAGTGGACAGGCAGAAACACGTGTTGATCTTGGATCTGGAGGCGGAGCCATTTCAACCACAGTAACTGGTTTAACGCAAGGTGCACAATACTTTGTTTCTGCATTTTATGAAACATCATTGCACACCTACATTGATTACGAGGGTCAAAAGACATTTACTACAGGTTCTACAGGTGGGCTTCCAACAGTTCAGTTATCCAATGTTTCTCCTGCTACTCATGGCATCAATTACAGTGGAGATGTCACCAATGATGGTGGAAGTGCCGTTACTGCAAAAGGTATTGTGTATAGTGAGTCAACCGATCCAACATTGAGCGATAATTTTACGACTGACGGAAGCGGAACCGGAAATTTCTTATCCTCTGTTCAGGGTTTAGATCCGTTCAAAACCTATTATGTTCGAGCTTATGCAACAAACGGGAATGGAACGGCATATAGTGATACCATGTCAACTATGACTGCTCCTGACTTATATGATGAAGGTATGGGTGGAATTGTTATCTTCCTGGAAAGTACTGGAATATCAGGAATCATTGCTGCCAAAACGGACCAAGGTTCTTTTCAATGGGGCTGCATGAATGACAATGTTACGTTAAGTGGAACTTGTGATGCTCAAATTGCTCATGCTTTAAGCAACTGTTCCACCACTCCAACCGCCATTCAGGCGTGTGAAGATCTAATCATAGATGGGTTCGAAGATTGGTATTTACCTTGTTGGGGCACATTGAAAACCATGTATGATGACAAAACATCCATTGGAGGATTTACCAATGATGACTACTGGACCGCTGAAAGCGGAAATATGGTTGCCAGAATCATTGATTTTAGCAATGGAAATGATTCTTTTGAAAACAAAGGACTATCAAAAAAAATCCGCGCGGTTAGGGATTTTACCATTCCGTAAGGAATCAACATTTTCTTTGTTCAGTTGGAGCAAATCGGAAGGATAGGCCTATCCACATTTGGTCTATATTTTGCTCATATTTTACTTCAATTCCATTGAGCACTGCATAAAGAATTCTCCTGTGGTCGGTGTATACCCTCCATTGCCATCATCAAGATTAGCCCTGAAATCTCCTTTAATGGTATAGACGCCAATGTCATCTGAACCCCAATATTCATCAGTTCCTAAATATTCCAATTCATCAATTTGCAGATAAAACGAACTATCGGCAGGTCGTTGTGGGTAATACACCCCCGATTCAATGGAAATGGATACCGAAGCATATGGATATGGGCCTGAATTTTCGTTGAAGTAAATTTTCTTTCCAATCAATTCTTGTTCCAGATCGAGATTCTTAACACTATCCTGAAACCAAATTTCAATACTCCCATTGTTCCCTGAGGCAATGGTGGCTTCAGGAACATATCCACCTAGGCTAAAAAATCGTGTATGTCCATATTGCAATATATCACTATCCATGTTATAGGTAGTTCCATTGTAGCTAAAATTCATGTAATAATCTGGTGCTGCTGGAGTAGGCTGATTATCATCGTTATCATCATCCTTTTTACATGAAGAAAGGCAAAGAAGCACCATGGCAGATGCAATAAAAAATTTCTGAAACATTGTATTAGAATTAATGAAGACGGGTGTGCAAATCTAACAATTCGTTTATTTCAGACTAATAAATTATAAGAAATATTTAAGATTTAACCGGACAACTTCCTTTGCCCATGGCGTCTTTTGATAAACAAACCTTTATCATGAAAACAATTAGACGCGCTTTTTCACTTATAATTTGCTTGGCATGTGCCTTTTGGGGCAGTGCTCAAATAACCCACAATCCGTTGGATCCTGACATGGAGATTTTCATGGCCGTTGGAACAGGAGACAACGTTAAAATGGACATTGATAATGACGGTCAAGAAGATATCCTGATTGTCTATACCAATTACCCTTCATTTGGAATATGGAACATTGGTATGACACAGATTGATACCAACAATGTAAAATTCGAGTTACAATATGATCCAACCATGCCTCCAAGTCAAATTGGAGATTATTACGCCAGACAACTTGAAGCAAATGCCGACATATCATCGGTAGGTCTTTACACAAATGACTACCCTCAAATTGGTGATATCTACAATCCTAATTTCACCAATCAAACAGGAAAATACATTGGTTTCCGATTGGTTTCAGGCAGTGACTATTTATATGGTTGGATGTCAGTAGAACTATCTGGTTCAACTGCATATTCATTTACAATTAAAGAATACGCATATCAAACTTCACCAAACACAGCCATTAATGCTGGTGAAACCGGAACTGTTGGAATTGTTCATCAAAAATTTTCTGAGCAGTCCATCAGCATGTTTCCCAATCCCGCAAATCAATTTGTCAACATCAATCAATCAGACAACGAAGTAATCGATCAACTGGACATTCTGAACATTGACGGAAAAGTAGTTCACACGATCAACAATCTAGAAGGAAAAAGTACCATTGACATTTCTTTCTTGCAATCTGGAACATACATTGTAGTTGCCAAGAAAAATGAAACTTATTTCCGTGAAATGCTGCTGGTTGAATAAAATCAACCATGGGGTAATTTGCATGGGGCGCACCATTTATCAGGTGCGCCTTTTTTAATTATATGCTCCTTTCGCTTGTAAAGCTTGCTTCACATGTTCCAAATGATGGCGACTATGCCAAGAATACAAAGACAAGGTGGTATCCAATGCCATATCACGTCCAGTTTCAGGATGATTAAACGTGCGTTGCCATTGTTCAGGAGTTATATTCTTCAACATTTTTACCCATCGTTTGTGTAATGCACTCAACAAATCCAATGAACCAGTAATATCATCTTCCATGGAATCTGGCATTTCCGCCCACCTGTCTTCGAAATAAGGCTTAATGGTAGGGTTATCTTCTGTCAACGTCCATTTGAATCTAACATAGCTGTTCATATGGCTGTCTGCGCAATGATGAACCACTTGCTTCAATGACCAACCATCAGGACGATACCGCCAATTAAGCTCTTCTTTGCCCAAATGCCTTGTAAGTTCACTCAATTGTCCAGGAAGCATTTCGATATCCGAAATCCATTTGATGATGTCATCGTTACTGATGTTCTTAGGTCTGCTGAAATCTCCAATGGGATATTTTAGCTTTTCTAATTGTTCGTCTGTCATTACGCTCACTATTTTAACTACGAATGTACTGTTTCTTGCCTCATCGTCACACTTCCATTTATCAAGCTGGTTAAATCTCCTACTAAGGCAGACGCTGTTGGATGACCGCCAGCACCTGCCCCTTGTAAAATTATTTCACCGCTGTTTTTGCCATAAATTGCAACAGCATTTTTTTCTTCATCAATATTGTACAAAGGATCAGCATTATCCAGCCATTCAGGTCCCACTGAGGCAGTTATTATATTACCTTTTTTTTGAACCTCTACAATCTGTTTAACTTTTTTGCCTATGCTTCTGTTTTTCTCAATGTCTTCCAATTGAATCTCTTCAATTCCATCATTTGAAATTTCTTGAAAATTCAGGACAGATTTAAAGGCTTCATATGTCAAAATCATGGTTTTATAAACTGCATCATGTCCTTTAATGTCCATGCTCGGATCGGTTTCAGCATATCCTAATTTCTGGGCCTCATTCAGCGCCTTCTCAAAAGAACATTTGTTGTTGGTCATTTTTGTCAATATGAAATTACAAGAGCCGTTTACAATCCCTCTAATACCTTCAATATCTTCACTTCCAAAATGTTCCTTTATTGTTCGGATGATTGGAACCGCACCACAAACACAAGCTTCGTATAAAAGCAATGAATTTGTTGTATTTGAAAGGTTCTTCAAAAAATCTAAATTTTCAGCAAGCATTTTCTTATTCGCTGTTATATAGGTTTTACCATGTCTTAGAGCTGCTTTTGCATATTTAAGAGCTACTTCAGCATCATCAATGGCTTCAACAATTACATCTACATTTTTATTTGAGACGATCTTTTCAAATATTGGTTCAATTAGATGATCGATCGATTTGTTTCTGGGTTTGGATTCGTTTTTAACTGAAATGGATACAATTTCTGCAAAATCCAATTGATTCAACTGATCAAAAAATGCCTCACCAACAGTTCCGAATCCTATTAGTCCAACTTTTAATTTCTTCATTTTTAAACTTTTAAAAAGGTGACAGGATTAATTTTAGCCAATGCTCTTTGAATGTCATAGATCAGATCCGTAACATCTTCCACCCCACAAGACAATCGAATCAATGAGTCTTGAATTCCACTTGACAATCTTTTTTCTCTTGGAATTGAAGCATGAGTCATTTGCGCAGGATGACAAAGTAGGCTCTTGACGCCACCCAAACTTTCCGCCAATTTGAATAATTTGGTTTGTGTTACAAAAGAAACGGCATCTTCAACTGTGTTGTTTTTTAAAGTAAACGAAACCACGCCTCCATACAATTGGTTCTGTTGACCAGCGGCAACTTTAAAATTTTTATGGTTAGGTAACCCTGGATAATGAACTTCAGCTACTTCTTGACATAATAATAATTGCTCTGCTATCTTTTGAGCATTTTCACATTGTTTTCTAAATCTCAAATCCAATGTCTCTATGCCTCTCAATAAAAGAAAGCAGTCCCAAGGGCCCAGTATCCCACCAGAAGCGTTTTGGATGAACTTGATTCGTTCGGCTAAATGATCATCTTTCACAACAATTAATCCTGCCACCAAATCAGAATGTCCTCCCAGGTATTTGGTTCCACTATGCAATACCAAATCTGCACCAAGTGTTAATGGATTTTGGCTTACTGGCGTTGCAAACGTGTTGTCTACTACCAAAACGGCATTGATACTTTGAGAAATTTTCGAAATGGCCCGAATATCAGATATTTTTAAAGTTGGATTGGTAGGACTTTCAAGCCAAATACATTTGGTCTTTGACGTTATGTATTCAGGAATATTGTCCACATCGGTCGTATCAACGTAATGAACCGTAATACCCAACTTTTCATACACATGATGAAACAATCGAAATGCCCCACCATAAATATCATCAACGGCGATGATTTCATCTCCTGATGAAAATAACTTTAATACGGCATCTATAGCAGCCAAGCCAGTTGCAAAAGCAAAACCTGCTTTACCTTCTTCCAGTTCGGCAATTACTTTTTCCAATACCTGACGTGTAGGATTGTTACTTCTAGCGTAGTCAAACCCCTTGTTTACACCCGGCGCTTCCTGGACAAATGTTGATGTTTGATATACCGGAACTGAAATTGATCCTGTTAATGGATCTGTTGGAATTGAATGAATTATTTTACTACTCTTTTTCATGATAAATTATTTAATAGTTGATATACTATCTTACCAAGAGTAGCTAAGAAGTGGGCACAAAAAAACTCCCACGACCAGTCGAGAGAGCCAATTGAACACAATGTTCCAAATAATTCTCACTTATCTTTCCCGGAATATCCGGGCTGGACGTAGCACCTTTTCAGAATTTACATTCTGAAGGTTGCTAAGGCTTCAAAGGGCCATTCCCTCAGCCTTTCTTGATAAGAAATTGTTAAGAACGAGTTGGCAAATTTAAAGCAGTAAAATTAAAATATGCAATAATTCTACGGAATAAATTTTATATAATTAATTATCAATGATTTACACTAGATTATTTGGTTGTTTTTCCGTCATACATATCTGTAAACACTTGATCAATGGGTTCCCAAAGCTCCAATTTATTGCCTTCAGGATCCATGATATGAACGAACTTGCCATATTCATAAGTGGCAATTTCATCCAATACTTCAACACCTGCAGCTTTTAATTCTTCAACCAATTTCTCCATATTTTCAACACGATAATTGATCATATAATCTTTCTGGGATGGTTCAAAATACGTGGTTTTTTCTCCAAAAGGACTCCATTGTAAATAACCAATCTTATCTGGATCATCCGAACTCCTGAATTCAAACAATGACCCGTATTCATTGGTCACCAATCCAAGGTTATCATTATACCACTGTTTCATTGTTTCAGGATCTTTGCATTTAAAGAAGATGCCGCCAATTCCTGTTACTTTTTTGTTTTGATTGCTCATTTTTTCAGGTTCATTAAGTTCAGTTTCCGGTTGAGTACCTTTTCCAGATTCACATGCAATCATTCCAAATAGCACTATTATCAAGAGAGGTAACCGGCAGTTTGATTGTTTCATACGTCGATTTTGAATTCTACAAGGTAGCAATTCATTTGTTATTGATTTTAGGCAAGTTTTCGTCAATGATGGAATTCGGAAAACCACTAAATAGGTAAAAAAAGAATAATAAAATAGGCATTTTGCCTATAGGTAGAACACGGTTGTAAGCATACTTTTGAATCAGGTCAATTTAATATTCAAAGCGGAGAGTCAAAAAAGGATTTCGAATTTTCGAAGTCCTTTTTTCTTTTTTGGATTTTTCATTTCAATTTCAATCCATCAAATGTTAATATCTTAGCCACAAAATTGAATTCATGGGATCAAGCGGAGAAAGTAAAATCAAAAAGGCATTTAAACAGAAAAGTTGGAACGAAACCAAATCACAGGATTCCTGGCAGATATTTAAGGTAATGTCAGAATTTGTTGAAGGGTTTGAAAAACTTGCCAGAATTGGTCCATGTGTTTCAATTTTTGGTTCCGCTAGAACGGACCCTGAAAACGAATATTACAAATTAGCTACTGACATAGCGTACAAATTGACGACCAACGGATACGGTGTTATTACCGGAGGAGGTTTGGGAATAATGGAAGCAGGAAACAAGGGTGCCAGTGCAGGAAATGGAGTTTCAGTGGGACTAAATATTGAACTTCCCTTTGAACAGACACCTAATTCATATATCGATCCTGAAAAGTTATTGCTTTTTGATTATTTCTTCGTTCGAAAGGTGATGTTTATGAAGTATTCTCAAGGCTTCGTGGTTATGCCTGGTGGTTTCGGTACATTGGATGAATTGTTTGAGGCACTAACGCTCATACAAACCCGTAAAATAGGTAAGTTTCCAATCATTCTAGTGGGTTCAAGTTTTTGGTCAGGTCTGATGGACTGGATAAAGGAGACCATGTTGGCTAAAGAAAAGAACATTAGTCCAGAGGATTTAGACTTGTTTGAGATAGTAGATACTGCTGATGATGCGTTAAAGATGATTGACAAGTTTTATAAGAAATACAACCTTCAACCGAATTTCTAACCGATATTTTTCAATTGGGAAAATTGGTTAATTTTGCCCGCTCCTGCCCAGGTGGTGAAATTGGTAGACACGCAAGGTTGAGGGCCTTGTGCTCATTGCGAGCGTGCTGGTTCGAGTCCAGTCCTGGGCACTTTTAAATATCCATGATGCGCCTGTTTATTGCGCTGTCAGAGATTGATTTTTCAAACGATTTGATATCCTCCGTTATAGCAGAGACCAACTCATCATTTTCTGCTGACTCCTTCCCTCCCATCGATGCTAATTTGTTGAGCAAGGTTGCATAATTAATCTGATGAATGTCCATTGCAGGCTGATAGCTGATGGATTCACCTCCGGCAATTTCACTAATCAATTCCGCTTGTTGCAACGCATCTAATAATTCTAGGCAATAAAATTTTGGAAGGCCAGAATATTCAGCAATATCATCTTGATCCGGAGCTTCTTTACCATCCTTAAACTGATTTACAATCAAGTGAAAAATCTTAATAATGGCCACTAATTTTTGACGAATGTTCAAATCAGGAATTCGCTTTTCATATGTTAATCCTCTCAAGTTTTGATGTGCATATGAAATTTCCGCTCCAAACAATACGACAATCCAACTGGTCTGCAGCCAAACCAGAAACAACGGAAGCGCGGCAAATCCACCATAAACGGCATTGTATCTACCAACACCCACCTGAAAATTGACATATATCATTTCCACAACTTGAAACAATGTTCCTGCAACTATCCCAGCAACAATGGCCGACTTGACATTGATTTTTTTATTGGGCATTACCATGTAAATCATGGTAAATAAGGTCCATAAAATCACATATGGAATAATTTTAATGATATTCAGAATGAATGGACCAAACAAACGCACATATTCAACATTTTCGGTAATATTCTTAACTTGCGTTCCCACAAAAACCGTAACGCTGCTCGACAGAATAATGAGCACAGGTGCCAATAACATGATGGATAAATAGTCTGTAAATTTTCTGATCCAGGTTCTGGATTTCTTGACACGCCATATTTCATTAAAAGATGCTTCAATATTGCTTAGCACTTTCATGACAGACCAAAACAAAATAAGAATTCCCAAACCAGCCACCAGTCCTCCTTTGGTATTGTCCAGCATAGAATGTGAAAATTCCAGTACTTTTTCAATCACCTCTTGATTGTACGAGGCATTCATTTTCAATTCCTCTTCCAGTTTCTGTTCAAATCCGAATCCTTTGGCTATTCCAAATAACATGGCAAATACAGGAACAATGGAGAGCATCGAGAAGAAAGTCAAAGCAGAAGCCCTGAGCATGTTGTTGTCCTGGGTGAACTCCTTATATGCAGCAACCAAAATTCTGGTAAACTCAATCAAATGCCATTTCCAGGTTGGAACGTCTTTTCGTTCCAGTTGCCACAATGTATGTGTAAAAAAATGAGTAACTCCTCCTATCGATAACATGCCTTCAATATTAATGCGATTCTAAAATAGCAATAATTTAGGCAGCATGTCATGATTGACTTTTTGGTAAACAATCTGACTTAATGCTTCTGAATATGGTTTTTTAGTTTCCTTGATCTATATTTGAAATAGAATCCGGACACATGAAGAAGCTAATATTTCTTTTATTCGCCTTTGCGTGTATTGTTAGCCATAGTCAAAACCAACCAGCTTTTGTAACTGGCAATTATGCGGGTGTATCTGCTGTAAATACAAACCCGGCAAACATTGCTGACAACAGATACAAAATTGATATTGTTGTTGTAGGAACTTCATGGAGTGCATATAACAATTACATTGCCCTTAAAGGAAACCCACTACCCTTTTATTTTGGTGACCCCTTTAACGATTTTGAATCGAGCGATACAAGCAAAAACATTTGGCAGGATCCTGAATTTCAAGACAAGTATTTGTTTGAAAGACAGGATAATAGGGATAAGTCAATTTTCGCATACGGTGAAACCATGTTGCCTTCTGCCTTGTACACCATTGATGAAACACAAGGTGTGGCGCTAACCTGGCGCGTACGATCCAATATGAATATTGACGGACTTGGACCTGAATTGGCAAACTTTATTTACAATGCACTGGATGTTCCTGATTTATGGGGAACAATTGTAAATAACCCAGCCCTTAGTATGCAAAATATGAGTTGGCATGAAATCAGTGCCGGTTATGGTAGAGTGATGCATGACAGAGATGACCACTTTATTAAAGTTGGAGGAAACTTGAAATACATTCAGGGGTTCCATGCAGTGTACATGTATACGGAAGAGTTTGATTATAGCGTGTTAAATGATGATACGTTAACCATATTTGAAACAACCATTCAATATGGGCGATCTGAAAGTTACGACCCAACAAATTCCGATTTCTTTGATTTTCCTTCTTTCAAATTTGACAGCAAACCTTCTGTTGCTCTTGATTTGGGTGTGGTTTACGAATGGAGACCCGATGGAGATAAGTACAAATACGATATGGATGGTGAGTTTGATAAATGGATGAATGATAAAAACAAGTACAAATTCAAAGCAGGGTTATCATTAACGGATTGGGGTAGATTGAAATTTAATAAAGTTGAATCCAGTGGTGACTTCATAGCGAATGCCAACCTTTGGGATATCACTGACATTGATATGGATGATTTGAACGACTTTGATTCCGTATTGAATTCCAAATTTGAACGTTCACCAGATGACGAACGAACATTCACCATGCAACTGCCTACTGCATTAAGATTGGATTTGGATTACAACGTTTGGAATGGTTTTTATGTAAATGTGGCGCCATATGTTGCTTTTGTGCGAAAAAACAACGCGAACAGAGTGCATGGAATCACTTCCTATTCGCTTACTCCCAGGTATGAGAACCAATGGTTTGGAGCGTACATGCCCGTTTCCTATAATGCCTATGGTAACACTGCCATGGGGCTGACGTTGCGCTTTGGACCGGTAATTTTTGGAACAACGGATCTTATTCCCTATTTCTCTTCAGTCAATATTTTTGGAGCCGATGGATACTTTATGTTGAAAGTACCCATGTTTAGAAAAGGAAAACCAAGTGATAAGGATAAAGATGGGGTATCAGACAAAAAAGATCAATGTCCTGCAGTTCCTGGATTATGGAGGCATCAAGGATGTCCTGACACAGACAATGACGATATTGCTGATAATGTTGATGACTGCCCTGCAGATTCCGGTTTAGCTGAATTTAATGGTTGTCCAGATATTGACGGGGATGGAATCATTGATAAATTTGATGATTGTCCTGAACTTGCAGGTGAAATTGCTTTCAAAGGATGTCCAGATACAGACAAAGACAGCATTATTGATCCTGAAGATAAATGTCCGGAACTTGCAGGTCTTCTGGCCTTTGAAGGTTGCCCTGACACAGATGGAGATAGCATCATAGACCCTGAAGATTTATGCCCGGAATATCCTGGCCCACTGGTTAATCAAGGATGCCCGGACCGAGATGGGGATGGCATTTTTGACTTCCTGGACGAATGTCCGGAACAAGTTGGTCCTGAAGAAAATAATGGATGCCCATGGCCTGACACGGATGAAGATGGTATCCTTGATAGGAATGACAAGTGTCCACTTAATCCAGGTCCTGCTGACAACCAAGGATGTCCATATACGGATACGGATGGAGACGGTGTGTTTGATAAAGATGATGATTGTCCTAATGTAGTTGGTCCTATCGAAAACAATGGTTGTCCAATCATTGAAGAAGAGGAACAAGAAATAATCAATACTGCTTTTGACAACTTAGAATTTAAGTCTGGAAAAGCCATTATTCGAGATGAATCATTGAGTTCATTGGATGATTTGGCTGAACTACTTGCCAGCAAACCTGATTGGAAATTGCGATTGGCAGGACACACTGACAATGTAGGAAATGACAAGGACAATTTGATTCTATCTAAACTAAGAGCTGAAGCAGTACGGGATTACCTTGTCAAGAAGGGGGCCAATAAAGATGTAATTAAGGTGGAATTCTATGGTGAGAAAGAACCTATTGCTTCAAATGATACTGAAGACGGACGTCAGAAGAACAGAAGAGTTGAAATGGAGATCCAGTTTGAATAGGGTCTAAACTGTTTCGATTACTGCAAATTTATTTAACCATCTAAGAGCACTATTTTCATCCAAAAAGGCCTGAGTAGGAACCTTTGTTTTGATGAACTTCACTTGCGAATTAATAAGCAACATGGTAGCTGGATTCTTAATAACCAAGCCATCAGCCAACCGTATATCCCTGTGTCCTTTTGCATTGTACTCTTTCCTCCCTTCTACGGAAATGGTGGCCGTTTCATTCACAACGATCAAAAACGGAGCCTTTTTTTGTTCACTTAAATAAGCATAGGCTTCGTAATTCTCCTCAAGGCTGGATGCTTCCAAAACTGCATTATCTTTAATCTCCACACGGATTATTCCGTTCTCAATCTTGCTAATTAATGCGGTTTTTGTTTCAATTGAATTTTCCACGTCTGATTAATTTCTGCACAAATGAATAAACAATTTGCGTTGCAAAATTTAGTTGGTATACGTAGTTTTCAACAAAAAGTTCTTTACTACCATGAATGATCATTATGAAAAATTGGCCAGAATGTATAAATCTGCGCCCATTCAAGCGTTATATCCGCAAACATTCATTGACATCAAAAAAGGATGTGCTGTCATTGAGATTCCCATTCAACACAATCATTTGCACGCTGCAAATGCCGTTCATGGTTCCGTATATTTCAGAATGTTGGATGACAGTGCTTTTTTTGCAGCTAATTCTTTGGTGAATGATTTTTTTGTTCTTACGGTTGCCTTCAATACCAATTTAGTGCGACCAGTTAGTAGCGGAATATTGCGTAGTGAAGGTGAGGTTCAAAGCCAAAAAAGCAATTTAATAACTTCAGAATCCAAACTTTATGACGAAAACAACAAAATAATTGGTTTCGGAACCGGACAGTTCATGATTAGCAAAATCCAGTTAAATGAAGAAATAGGATACGTCTGATTAATTCAGCATATGAGATTCAATCGAAGAAGAGTGCATTTCTTTTAAATTCGAAATGCTACCAAAATTTTGATTATCAATCAAAGCATTCTTACCTGACACTTTTCCAAGTTTGGTAAATGAAGTTCCCAATTCATTTAATCTTTTAACTACACCGTCTTCATTACCAGGGGACACGGTAACCACAACTCTACTTTGTGCTTCTCCGAATAAAAACGCATCCTTGCGAATTGACGAATCAGATGCTATTGTAAAACCTAAATTTGAAACAAATGCACTTTCCACCAGTGCAACAAATAATCCACCGTCAGCACAATCATGCGCACTTTGGACCAATCCCTCAGCGATCAATTTTTGAACAGTCTGTTGAACTTCGTATTCCTCCTCTAGATTAAAATAAGGAGGTGGTGATAACTTGACGTCGTGATAATTGTAAAGGTATTCTGAACTGCTAATATCGTTTCGTGACTTCCCAATCAGCAATATAACATCTTCCTCTTCTTTGAATCCAAGTGTAGTTATGTGTTTTTTATCTTCTACAATTCCCAACATACCTATAGTGGGTGTCGGAAAAACAGCCTCTTCCGAATCTTCACTAACTGTTTGGTTATAGAAACTGACATTTCCTCCTGTTACCGGTGTATCAAACTTTTCGCAGGCGGACTTCATTCCCTTAATTGCTCCAACGAATTGCCAATACACATTTTTATTGTAAGGGTTTCCAAAATTCAAGCAATTGGTAATTGCACTTGGTATACCTCCAGAACATACTATATTTCGTGCAGCCTCTGACACAGCAATGGACGTTCCAATTTCCGGATCAGCATGAACATATCTGGCATTACAATCAACCGTAAGTGCCATGGCTTTGATACTTCCTTTAATGTTTACAATGCCCGCATCGGAAGGATCATTGGTACCCATGTTTGCCGTTCCAACCATGCTATCATATTGTTGAATAACCCATTTTTTAGAAGCTATGTTGGGGTGTTTCAGTAGATATTCAGCCGTCTCCACCAAATTTTCGGGTTCTTTCACATCATCTATGCTGAACTTCTTTGTTTCAGCATAATAAGATGGTTCTTCATATTCCCTTTCATAAACCGGGGCTCCTCCACCCAATACCAATGGTTCAGCTGGAACGTTAGCCACAAGTTCACCATTCATGTAATATTCCAATTGCCCGCCTTCCGTTACTTCACCTATCTGCACGGCGTTTAAATCCCATTTTTCAAAGATGTCCTCTACCACAGATTCTTGTCCTTTGTGAACCACGACCAACATTCGTTCTTGTGATTCTGACAGTAGAATTTCAAATGGCTGCATATCTTTCTGACGGGTTGGCACTTTGTCTAAATCTATTCGCATTCCAAATCCCTGATCTCCTGACATTTCAGAAGTTGAGCAGGTAATTCCCGCGGCTCCCATATCCTGCATTCCCACTATAGCATCCGTCTTGGCCAATTCTAATGTAGCTTCCAACAATAGTTTTTCCTGAAATGGATCGCCCACCTGAACTGCTGGAAGGTCGTTGGCAGATTCTTCTGTTATATCTCCAGAAGCAAATGTGGCACCGTGAATTCCATCTTTTCCTGTTGAAGAGCCAACAATGTAAACAGGATTTCCAGGACCATATGAAGTGGCTGAAATAGTCTCTCCTATGTTCACAATACCTGCTGACATTGCATTCACTAAAGGATTTGTTTGATAAGAAGGATCAAAGTGAACCTCTCCTCCAACTACCGGAATTCCAAATGAATTTCCATAATCTCCAATTCCCTTAACTACCCCCTTGAGTAGCCATTTGGTCTTGTCATTGTCCAAACTTCCAAATCGCAAAGAATTCAATTGAGCAATGGGTCTTGCTCCCATGGTAAAGATGTCACGATTGATTCCTCCAACACCCGTAGCAGCACCTTGATAAGGCTCGAGAGCAGATGGATGATTATGAGACTCTATTTTAAACGCACAAGCCATACCATCACCAATATCCACAAGACCTGCATTTTCTTCCCCAGCTTCTACCAACATATGCTTGCCTTTTCTAGGTAATTTCTTGAGCCATACAATTGAATTTTTATACGAACAATGTTCTGACCACATGACAGAAAAAACACTGAGTTCTGTAAAATTTGGAGTCCTTCCCAGAATCTCACAGATCTTGTTGAACTCTTCTTCGTTTAAACCTAGTTTTGAGGCAACCTCAAAATTCACTTCACTGTCTTGGGTTTCTTTCATAATTAATGCTGTTCAAGAAGGCACAAAATTAACCATCTTCAAAGGATTCGGAAGTATTCGAACAATTAATTTTTAACAGATTTATCATAAGTTTGTCCAAACCCAATTCATGGTTTTCAAAATCATATTGATTCTGTTGTCAACACTGTTGTTGACCTTGCTTCTTCTGTCTATTCGGAAGCTCTATTCCATTTTACTTTCCAGGCGATTTCTAATGATTGCATTTGGATTAAAAATCGTCGCGGGAATAGGAATGGGCATACTTTACTCATCTTATTATAATGTCAGAGAGGAAGCTGATATATACAAGTATTTTGATGATAGCAAGATTCTTTATGATGCTTTGATTCTACGTCCTTCAGATGGTATTCAGGCTTTTCTCGGAAATGATGATAATGAAACAGTTCGAGAAGAAATCATGCACAAAATGAATCATTGGTATAGACCCTATAATGGCAATCAATCCAATGATAGCCATCTGATGATTCGATTCAACACATTAATGCGATTTATTTCATTCGGACATTATGAAGTTCACGTGGTATTCATGAGTTTTATTTCTCTTCTGGGTCTTCTCATCTTTTATTCAACCTTTCTCAAACTAATTCCTTTTCATAATGTTCATCTGCTCAAATTATTGTTTTTCATCCCTTCTGTTCTGATATGGAGTTCAAGTGTGCTTAAGGAGGGATTTGTCATATTGGCATTAGGAATTTTGGTTCATGGAGTTTATGAATTTCATAAAAATGTATGGAAATCTCTTTTGTCTATTTCCATTGCTTGCGTTTTACTAATTGGTGTAAAATTTTACGTGGTGCTTGCATTTGTTCCGGGATGGATAGCATATTTATGGGTAAATCAAAACCAACAATATTCATTCTTGAAATACATAACTGTTTTGCTATTTACGTTGGGCATTGCTACAAACCTCAGGTATTTGGGAAATTCGTTTGACATTCTTCAACTCATTGCCATTAAACAAAAAGATTTCATTTGTCTTGCTCAATGGGTAGGTTCCGGAAGTTATATTGAATTAATTCGGTTAGACGGAACATTGATGGGAACGTTATTGGCCATTCCTAGCGCGATGTTTAATGTAATATTCAAACCATTACCTTGGGAAGCCAGTTCTTCTCTTATGATACTGGCAATGTTGGAAAATTGGATTTGGCTAGTCACTTTTTTATACATCTTGTGGCGACCCATCAAACTTCCTATGTATAGAAGAAATTCTTTGTTGTTGTGGTCAGTCTTTATTCTTTTGTTATTTGTGCTCATAGGCATCACAACTCCGGTAATGGGTGCGATTGTACGATACAAAGTGCCGGCATGGCCATTTGCCATTGTAATATTGTGCAATTTTACTTCTGAAAATAAACTAAAATGGATATCAAAAGTTCTGCAACGTATTTGACAATTACTTTTCTTTTATTCAGTACCTTATTCTGGTCCTGTAATGAAAAAAATACCATTGATCTTATTGTTCACAATGGTTCCATTTATACCGTAGATGATGCCTTTTCTGTGGTGGAAGCCATGGCCATTGACAAAGGGAAAATCATTGAAACAGGACCGGAACATCAAATCCTCAATAAATACGCCGCATCAACTTATATTGATTGTAAAACACAATATGTGTATCCCGGTTTTATAGATGCTCATTGTCATTTTCTGGCATACGGCTTGATGCACGATGACATTGATCTCATCGGCACTTCTTCGTTGGAAGAAATTATCGAGATTCTCGGTAATCATGTTGTTCCTGATTCCGGTAAATGGATTATTGGAAGAGGATGGGATCAAAATGATTGGGAAGAAAAAGAATATCCAAGCAAAAAAGTGCTGGATTCCATATTCCCCAATCATCCTGTCGTTCTTAAGAGAATTGATGGACATGCATATTGGGTGAATTCACGAGCACTGGAATTGAGCCATATCAATGCTAATACAACAATTGAAGGTGGAATGGTACTTTCAAATGAATCTGGTGCCACAGGCATTTTGATAGACAATGCTTGTGACTTGGTAAATGAACAAATACCCAAACCTACAAATGAAGAAATGACCGAGGCCTTGGCTATTGCAGAAAAAGAATGCCTGGCCTATGGTTTAACTGCAGTTGCCGATGCGGGATTGACTTCCATGGAGCTCAATTTTCTTAAAGATGCCAATGAAAAGCAACAATACTATATGAAAATCTACGCTATGATAGCAGCGAATGATGAATTCCTTGATGAATGGCTGTCAGGCGGAGCTTTTATTTCAGACAATTTGGTCATTCGTTCGGTCAAGTTGTATGCAGACGGCGCACTCGGTTCAAGAGGTGCTATGTTGTTAGAACCCTATCATGATCACGATGAGCACATGGGATTGCGTTTTATTTCACCGGACAGTGTCTTGCGGTTGGGAAAAAAGATTCTTGACAATGGATTTCAACTCAATACACATGCAATTGGAGATTCTGCAAATCGAATGATGCTGAATTGCTATGGACAATTGCTTGAAACCACTAACGATAAAAGGTGGCGTATTGAACATGCTCAAGTAGTTCATCCGGAAGATTTGACATTGTTCCGTGAATTTACCATCATACCTTCTGTTCAACCTACGCATGCCACATCTGACATGCCATGGGCCGAAACCAGGTTGGGAGATCAACGAGTAAAAACTGCTTATGCATACAATGATTTGCTGAAACAAAATGGATTGCTGGCCTTAGGTACAGACTTTCCTGTGGAAGGCATAAGTCCGTTAGCAACATTTAGATCAGCCATTTCGAGAACCAATGGAAAAAATGAAGCCTTTCAAATGGAAAATGCCATCAGTCGAGAGCAAGCCTTACGCGGTATGACCATTTGGGCCGCTATTTCCAATTTTCAAGACTCATTAATAGGAAGCATTGAAGCAGGAAAAGATGCAGACTTTGTTTTGATGCGAAAAGATTTAATGAAATGTGATGTCTCCATGCTCAACCAAGAAGACATTTTAGCTACTTATGTCAAGGGTGCTAAAATGTACGATGCAAATGGGCGTTAAACTGTCTCCAAATACTTCCAAATGACTGACAACAATGTTCACGTCAAAATAAGTATATTTAAGCTGAACAATTTAAAATATGGCTGAAACAGAACAACCCAAGAGGTTATTTGACTTTATAGATTATCAAAAAAGTGTTTGTCCGCAAGAAGTTTGTGTGGCCTCAAAGGAAAATGGAAAGTGGGTAGAATTGTCAACCGATGACACTATTCTGCAATCAAATAAGTTAAGTAAAGGATTGTTAAATCTTGGAATTAAGCCCGGAGATAAGGTTGCCATGATTTCCAACAATCGCACGGAATGGGTATTAAGTGACCTGGCTATTTTACAAATCGGAGCTATTAATGTTCCAATCTACCCAACCATCACAGAAGAAGACTATGCCTACATCCTCAATGATGCTCAGGTGAAGTTGGTTTTTGTTTCAGATTCAGAATTACTTGAAAAAGTAAATAACATTAAATCATCCGTTTCCACTTTGGAAGGCATCTATACTTATGATCGAATAGAGGGTGCGAAACATTGGTCTGAATTATTGGACAACAATTTCGATGAAAATGAAATAGCCAGTTTACGATCCAACATTAAGGCCGATGATCTTGCCACTTTAATTTATACCTCGGGTACAACTGGTAAACCTAAAGGGGTAATGCTATCTCACAATAATATTGTAAGTAATGTGCTTGATAGTAAAGAAAGATTGCCTGTAGATTCAGAAGCGATTGCGCTTTCCTTTTTGCCCTTGTGCCATGTTTATGAACGTATGATCATCTATCTATATACGTACACCGGGGTTTCATTTTATTTCGCGGAATCCATGGAAACGATTGGTGATAATTTAAAAGAAATTAAGCCACATGTTTTTACCGCCGTGCCGCGTCTATTGGAGAAGATTTATGACAAAATTGTTGCCAAAGGCAAGGAATTGACTGGCATAAAAAAAATGCTCTTCTTTTGGGCACTGGAATTAGGATTGCAATATGATGTCAAAGGAAAAGGCTTCTTCTATCACCTGCAATTAAAATTGGCCAATAAACTCATATTCAGTAAATGGCGTGAGGCACTTGGTGGAAACACTCGCGTGGTTGCTTCAGGGAGTGCTGCATTGCAACCTCGTTTAGCCAGGATTTTTCTTTCGGCCCAAATTCCCATCATGGAAGGATATGGTTTAACGGAAACCAGTCCGGTTGTATCTGTGAATTGTGCTGATAATGATGGAATTCGTATTGGAACCGTAGGGCGACCATTGAACAATGTAGAAGTGAAAATTGCGGAAGATGGAGAGATATTGGTAAAAGGACCCAACGTAATGTTAGGATATTACAACAAAGAAGAAGCAACCAACGAGGTGCTCAAAGATGGATGGTTTCACACTGGAGACATTGGAAGAATTGAAGAGGGTAATTTTCTTCGCATTACAGATCGTAAAAAGGAAATTTTCAAGACTTCTGGAGGAAAATACGTTGCTCCTCAACCCATGGAAAATAAATTCAAAGAGTCCCTTTTTGTTGAGCAAATTATGGTGATCGGAGAAATGCAGAAACATCCTGCAGCACTTGTGCAACCTTCATTTGAACATTTGATGGAATGGTGCAAGCGAAAAGACATCCCGTATACGACAAACACCGAAATGATTGAAAACGAACAAGTTATTAAGAGAATTGGCAAAGAAATACATGGCTTTAATTCGCAGTTTGCGAAATACGAACAAATTAAAAAATTCAAACTCACTCCTGAAGCCTGGTCCATAGATGGAGGTGAGTTGACTCCTACATTAAAATTGAGAAGAAAAGAGATTAGAAAAAAGTACGAATCATTGTACAATGAAATTTATGCAACAGAGGATGATCTTTAATCCAGAATCCTGTTGGAATTCCTCATTATACAAGGAAAATTTCCGATTCAATTTTTTTATTATATTGCAAGGAGTATAGAATGAAATCGCGCAAAAGCAATCCTGCACATGTCTGAAAAAAAACAATATCAGTTGGAATATGTAGTTAAAGCATCTCCTAAGCTGTTATTTAATTTTTTATCTACCCCAAGTGGTCTTTCCGAATGGTTTGCGGATGATGTCAATTTTAGAGGTGAAACGTATACATTTTTCTGGGAGGGAAGTGAAGAAGAAGCTCAATTGTTAAGTAAGAAACTCAACAGCCATATTCGATTTAAGTGGAATGAATCGGAAGGTGATGACACTTATTTTGAGTTTAAAATTCAAATCGACGACCTTACAAAAGACGTTTCATTAATGATTACGGATTTTGCTGAGGATGATGAACTTGAAGAAGCTAAATTACTTTGGGATAGCCAAATTCATAGCTTGATGACAGCCATGGGTTCTTAATTCCAGTTTTCACAATTCTATCTTTCGGTATATTTGCATACCATATTTAAGCTAAGGCTTTGAAGCTATCCTTTAAGTTTATTATCAAGAATTTTCTTGGACCGTTTATTCTGACTTTTTTCATTGCACTTTTTGTGCTGCTCATGCAGTTTGTATGGAAGTACATTGAAGACATGGTGGGTAAAGGTCTGGGGTTTGGTATAATTGCTGAATTACTACTGTACACCACGTCTAGTATGGTTCCTCTTGCCATGCCGTTGGCAGTATTGTTATCTTCTTTGATGACATTTGGCAATCTCGGGGAGAATTATGAGTTGGTGGCTTTCAGAGCGGCAGGAATCTCATTAAAAAAAATCATGTTACCGCTGTTTTATGTGATTTTGGGATTAAGCATTGTTGCCTTTTTATTCTCTAACTATCTTTTACCGGTGGCCAATCTAAAAATGCAATCCTTGCTTTATGATATTATGAAGCAAAAACCAGCGGTTAATATCATTCCAGGAATATTTTATGATGACATTGAAGGGTACGTGATTAAAGTTGGAGATAAAAAAACCATTCCCAACGGAGACGAGATTAAGAACGTCATCATATATGATCATCACAAAAAAAATGGTAACCGAAATGTCTTATTAGCTGATTGGGGAACCATGGCTTCAACTGAAGACAAAAGATACCTTGAATTCAAGCTTTACGATGGAGTTTCATACCAAGAACAACAGGAAAAAGGCAAAAAGAAGATTAATCCGTTGATTCGTAGAAAATTTGAAAAAACCATTATCCGGATTGATATCAGTCAATTTGAGATGAACAGGACAGATGAAGAGTTGTTTAAGACACATAGAAGAATGCTTAATTTAAGGCAGCTTGACTATGCGGTTGATTCATTTATTCAATATAATGATAAGCGCGCCGAAGCACTTTTAATGGGTCTGAAGAAAAACATTTCCATATATGATACAATGCGCGTTTCCATTGCCGGAAGAACAGACACAGTTTTGGATCCGTACGCTTACATGGCTTCAATAGGCAGACGAGATAAGAAACGTATCATCACCAATGCGTTGAATGTTTCCAGAGGTGGAAAAGCGCGAGTCTTTGCCATCAACAAGGAAATTTCCAATCGCATTGTTCAAATTCGTCAATACCTTGCAGATTGGCACAAGAAAATAACTTTGTCTGTTGCCTGCATTTTACTTTTTCTGATTGGTGCTCCACTGGGTGCCATCATTCGCAAAGGAGGACTGGGTATGCCAGTTGTAGTTAGTGTTGTGTTTTTTCTTATTTATCATATCCTCTCCATTACAGGTGAAAAGATTTCTGAAGAAGGTGTATGGGCGGTCTATCAGGGAATGTGGCTTTCCACTGCCGTATTGTTGCCTGTTGGACTATTTCTAACCTACAAGGCTACCTCCGACTCAACTATATTCGAACTTCCCTCCCTTCCCAATATTTTTGGAAAGTTTAGGAAAACTGACAAGCTCAATGAGAATTCTTCATCTGACGCATAAACCACCATTTCCAGAAATAGATGGAGGAAGCTCTGCCATTCGAATGTTTCTGGAAACCATGACAAGAGCTGGACATGAAGTATATACATTGACAGTCGCAACAAAGAAGCATCCAGCTATCATCCCAAATGACGTTAAGTTTAAAATACAATCCATACCTGTCAACACCAACCTGCATCTGATCAAATTTTTACGTTCTTATTTCAGTGGGCGTTCGTATTTTCTCGATCGGTTTTATAATAAAGGATTTGATCAGGCCATAAAAGATTTGCATGCTGAAAATGAATTTCAAGTAATTGTGTTAGACGGAATTCAGCTCTACTCCTATCTGAAAACAATTCTGAATTTTCGAAATACGAAGATCATATATCGTTCTCATAATATTGAATTTCAACTATTTAGGGATAGAATTAACACCGTGAGTTCTATATTTAAAAAATGGATTTATTCCATGGAATCCAATAGAATCAAAAAGGCAGAATTGGAATTAATGACTAAATCAAATGGAGTAGCATGCATATCTTCACATGATAAAGAAGTATTCCATTCATTCGTTCCAACAATCTACAACTGTATTGTGATATCTCCTTTTGGTCAGGAGGTAGAGACACATACTCCCAATCCAAAAAAAGACAAATTGACCATTGGATACCTCGGAGCATTCGATTGGGAACCCAATCTAGCCGGCTTGTTATGGTTTATGAAGGAAGTATGGCCAACGTTTTCGTCTTCATCAAAAGTTACCTTGAACATTGCAGGAAAGCGTTGCGATTTATTAAATGATGAGTCCAATTCAGAAAACATCAACATATTCGGTGAGGTTAGTGATCCTGATGAATTTTTAAGAAGTCTTGACGTCATGATAGTGCCATTGTTTCATGGAAGTGGTATTCGTATGAAAATCATTCATGCTATGTCGCATCAACTTACAGTTATTGCAACAACCAAATCGATTGAAGGAATACCGGCTGAAAACGGAAAACATGTGTTCATTGCAGATACCAAAGATTCGTTTATCAATCATATCAATATGCTTTTGGAAAATCCTGAAATTCCAGAGCACATGGGTCTTGAAGCCGGAAATCTTGTACGTAAAGAATTTAGCCGTGAAAATAGCGCTCAGCAATTTCAAAAATTACTTGAAACTATAACTTGAAAGCAAAGTCTATATATTTATCCGGCCATTGATTGCATGGAATCATTCAAGTTAAATATCGTTTTTCTGGTGAGTCGTTTTCCATACCCTTTAACCAAGGGTGATCGATTAAGGGCTTTTTATCAAATCAAAGAGCTTTCAAAACACCACCACATTCACCTCATAGCGCTCAGTGATGTTTCCATTTCGTCGGCAGATCAAAAGATACTATCACCTTATTGTGCCAGCATAGACATTCAAAAACTCTCTAAATTTTCAATACTCTTCAGAATGTTTTGGGCTGTATTTTTCTCCAGCCTTCCCTTACAAGTGTGTTACTTTTTTTCCAGGAAAGTCAAAAAACGAATACATGATAAAATTGATCAATTGAATCCTGATGTGTTGTATTGTCAATTGGTTCGAACTAGTGAGTACGTTAAAGAAATCCAGCACATCCCAAAGTACCTGGATTTAATGGATGCCATGTCTGCAGGTATGGAGAGAAGGGCTGAAAAATCCAACATATTCAACAAATGGATTTGGAATAAAGAAACTCAACGTTTAAAAAAATATGAGCATCACATATTGAAACACTTTCAAAACGTTTCTATTATTTCAAAAGCCGATCAGGCTAAAATAGTCAGCTACTTTAATCCTCAAATCAAGGTAATTCCAAATGGGGTTGATACGGATTACTTTGAGTTTAATGTGGATAGAAACTCAAAAGTGTTGTTGTTCACAGGAAATATGTCTTATCCGCCGAATGTTGAAAGCGCCATTTTTTTGGCAACGGAAATCTTACCTCTTATTTTGAAAGAAGATAATCAAGTTCAATTGGTAATTGCTGGTGCGAATCCAGTTAAAAAAATACGAGATCTGAAATCCAATCATGTCAACATAACAGGTTGGACAGAAGATATTCGAGAATATTACAACAAGGCGGCCATTTTTATTGCTCCCATGTTGATAGGATCAGGACTTCAAAATAAGCTTCTTGAGGCCATGGCCTGTGGAATTCCATGCATCACCTCTACCCTTGCGAATAATTCTTTAGGAGCCAAAGAAGAAAATGAAATTTTAATTGGACAAACTGCAGCGGAATACGCAGAATTAGCCATGAAATTGTTAAATAATAAATCATTGGCCAAAGAGATTGGAAAAAACGGTTATACTTTTGTTAAAAATCAATTTAACTGGACAGCCAACGTGAACAAACTGGAAAATGATTTAACCAATATTGTTAAAAGTCACCGAGATGAGTAAAATTGAAAATCAAATCAATGAGATTTGGGAAGACCGAAACTTACTTTCAAAAAAGTCTTCCAAGCAAGTCATAAAAGAAGTTATCAAAAATTTAGATCTCGGAAAACTTCGAGTTGCTGAACCGCAAGGTGATACATGGCAAGTGAACGAATGGGTGAAGAAAGCAGTAGTCTTGTATTTTCCAATTATGGAAATGAAAACCATTGAGGCAGGACCTATGGAATTCCACGATAAAATGAAATTAAAGACTAATTATGCTAAGTTAGGTGTACGTGTGGTTCCACATGCGGTGTGTAGACACGGGGCATATCTTGCCAAAGGAGTTATTATGATGCCATCCTATGTGAATATTGGCGCTTACGTTGATAGTGGAACCATGGTTGATACATGGGCAACCGTAGGTTCTTGTGCTCAAATTGGAAAAAATGTTCATTTGAGTGGTGGAGTTGGTATAGGCGGAGTATTGGAACCTTTACAGGCATCGCCTGTTATCATTGAAGATAATTGCTTCGTCGGATCCAGGTGCATTGTGGTAGAAGGTGTACGTGTGCGCAAAGAAGCCGTTTTGGGTGCAAATGTTGTTTTAACAAAATCAACTAAAATTATTGATGTTTCTGGCCCTGCTGCTATTGAATCAAGAGGTGAAATCCCTGAAAGGTCAGTGGTGATTCCAGGAAGTTATGCCAAGAAATTTGCTGCAGGAGAATACCAGGTTCCATGTGCTTTGATCATTGGCAAGAGAAAAGAAAGTACAGATTTAAAAACTTCTTTAAACGATGCATTGAGAGAACATAATGTGTCAGCCTAGTTGAAACAGTTCCTTGTCATACAAACTGCATTTATCGGTGATGTAATTCTAGCAACTTCACTGATTGAAACATTGAAAGAAGCCTTTCCTAATAGCCAGATTGATTTTTTGGTTAGAAAGGGAAATGAAAGTTTACTTCACCATCACCCACATCTGCGTTCTGTTTTGATTTGGGATAAAAAAGGTGCTAAGTATTCTTCATTACTAGCCTTATTAAGAATCATCCGCCAAAACAAATATGATGGTGTCATTAACTTGCAGCGGTTTGGAGCTACTGGTTTACTGACAGGATTATCCAGAGCTGCAACCCGAATTGGATTTTCTAAAAATCCGTTTTCCTTTTTATTTACACAGAAAATTGATCATCAAATGGAAAATGGTTTACATGAAATTGAAAGGAATCACATGTTGCTTTCCTCACTGAAGGTTGGAGATTTAAAACCACCAAAGTTATATCCTTCAAAAGATGATTTTGATGCAGTTGAACCTTTTTCGAATGCCTCATTTGTAACCCTCTCACCTGCCTCTGTGTGGTTTACAAAACAACTTCCTGTTCATAAATGGGTTGAACTGATTAACACGTTTGATAAGGGTACAACGGTATATTTATTGGGAGGAGGAAACGATTCTGAATATGCCAATGAAATTTTAACACAATGTCCTTCCTATTCTATGAAAAATTTGTGTGGAAAATTGACATTGCTGCAATCTGCCGCTTTGATGTCCAAAGCCAAAAGAAATTATGCAAATGACAGCGCACCCATGCACCTGGCATCTGCCATGAACGCACCTATATCAGCCATTTATTGTTCGACCATACCATCGTTTGGGTTTGGCCCCTTGTCTGATGACAGTGAGGTCATTGAAATCCAAGAAACATTGAACTGCAGACCTTGTGGACTTCATGGTAAAAAAGCTTGCCCGCAAGGCCATTTCAATTGTGCTGAAAAAATCACTTTTGGCGAACATCAGCCATAAATTTTGCAATAAGAATTCAATATTATTGTACATGTACTTGTACTTTCCAATTCTTGTATTTGTATTTTAGCGCCATGCACAGCCTGAAGCACCTTACCATTTTAATAGTTCTATTCATTTCAATTTTAGGCAAAGTTCATGCGGGAGCGTGGCTTAAGCCTAAAGGTCATGGATATTTACAATTGTCGTTTACCCATTTGTACTATGATCATATGTTGAACAGTTCCATTGACATTGAAACAATGCAACGTTCCATCAGAGATATGACGCTTCAATTTTACGGGGAGTATGGCATAACTGATAAATTGAATGTTTTGGCAGTTCTTCCTTACAAAATGGTTCAAACAGGTGATGAAATACTGATTACTGATTTTACCACGGATACACCTCCCGTACTTCTCAACCCGTTGCAAGAAGGTGAATTAAGTGGTTTGAGCAACTTGCAATTCGGGTTAAAATATTTACTGCATAACAGCAAATATGTTGTTTCCACTCAGGTGTTTGCTAGCAATCCTGAAAGTAGTTACGATGATTCCACCGGATTAAGAATTGGTTATGACGCTTGGACGTTTACCCCTTCTTTATTGATTGGCAGAGGTTTTAGTAAAACTTATTTCAGTGGTGAAGTTGGCTATCAATTTAGAGACAATGATTATGCCCACAACTTCATTGCTGCGGTTGAATATGGATATAAATGGTCTCGAGAAAAATCGCATACATGGTTTATGGCCGTAGTTAACGCAAAAGTGCCCGTTACGGATGGTACATTTGACGAAAGAAATGGTATTCAAAATGCATTGTATAGAGATAACTCAGGATATGTTTCACCTGGGTTAAAAGTGAACCAACTTGTGGGTGAAAATTATTACATCACATTAGGAGGATATGGAGCGTTTTGGGCCAAGAACGAAGGTGGGGGTGCCACCATTTCACTTGGATTATCCTATGAATGGTAACCGTTTATCCTTTCTTACTTCCGCCAATCTGAAAATTCTCTCTTAACTTTCCTTTTTTTAGTATTATCGCAGCAAATTATTCGTCATGAAGTACAGGTTTTTGTTGATTGGATCTATGGTGTTGTTGACTATTCTTGGAGCAAATGCACAAGATTGTTACTGGCAACAACATGTGTCGTATCAAATGCAAATTGATTTCAATGTTGAATCTCATCAGTTTACAGGAAATCAAAAATTAGTTTATACAAACAATTCTCCTGACACACTAAAGCGGGTATATTACCACCTCTACTTCAACGCATTTCAACCCGGTAGCATGATGGATGCCAGATCAAGAACCATAGCTGATCCCGATGGGCGAATTGGCGAACGAATCAGTTCCTTAAATGAAAAGCAAATTGGATATCATAAAATTGTTCAACTAAGACAGGATGGAAAAGATGTGACATTTAAAGTAGATGGTACAATTCTGATAGTTGAACTGAACAAGCCTATTCTTCCAGGGGCAAAGACTGAATTCCAAATGAAATTTAACAGTCAGGTTCCTGTCCAAATTCGTAGATCAGGTAGAAACAACAAAGAAGGCGTTGCCTATTCCATGTCTCAATGGTATCCTAAATTGGCTGAATACGATGAAAATGGCTGGAATGCAAATCCTTATATTGGAAGGGAATACCATGGTGTATGGGGTGATTTTGACGTTGAAATAAGCATTGACAACAAATACACCTTAGGTGGAACGGGATATTTGCAAAATTCTGCTCAAATTGGACATGGATATGCTGAGACAAAGAATAAATCAAAAGGCAAACTGACTTGGCACTTTAAAGCACCAAATGTACATGACTTTGTTTGGGCTGCAGATGACCAATATACTCACCAAATTTCGAAGGTTAAAAACGGACCGAATCTTCATTTTTTGCATAAAGACAATGATGAGATCAATGCCAATTGGGATTCTCTGGTAAGTTATACCATACGCTGCTTTGAAATTATGGCAGACCTTGTAGGTCCCTACCCTTATAATCAATATTCAGTTATTCAAGCCGGTGATGGCGGTATGGAATACCCAATGGCCACGTTGATTTCTGGCACCGGTTCAAAAGGAGCACTCATTAGTGTAACGGTTCACGAGGCAATACATAGTTGGTTTCAGGGATTATTGGCCACCAACGAGTCATTATATGCATGGATGGATGAAGGGTTCACTTCCTATTACCAAAGAATAGTACTGGATTCTTTATATGGCAAAAAAAAGAACTATCCTTTTGACAGAGCATATAGAGCATACTTTTCATTGCATAAATCAGGTAAAGCTGAAGCATTAACAACGCATGCAGATCATTTTACAACCAATCGTGCATATGGCACTGCGGCCTACTCAACAGGAACCATCTTTTTGAACCAATTGTCTTACATTATCGGAGAAGAAGATTTTAATAAAACGATGAAAAGATATTTTGAAAGTTGGAAATACAAACACCCTACTCCAACTGATTTTAAGCGCATAGCTGAAAAAGTGTCCGATATAGAATTGGATTGGTACTTTGAATATTGGATCAATTCAACACATACGATTGATTACGGAATTCATTCAATAATTGGAAGTAATAACAAAACAACGGTCAACTTGGAAAGAATTGGTGTGATGCCAATGCCTGTGGACATTGTTGTGGTATTTGAAGATGGACAAAAAGAAAAATACAATATCCCACTTCGACTTATGCGCAATCATAAGAAGGTGGCTTCTATGAATTTTTTGGAACCTTGGCCTTGGACCTTTCCAAAATATTCTTTTGAAATCCCATCGGAACGAAAAGTGAAACGAATTTTTCTTGATCCTCACCAAAATATGGCTGATATTGACCGATCTAACAATAGTTATCCTCCAAAAAAGGATGTCAAGTTTAATGCCAATTAATTGAAGCACATCTTATTATTGTTCTTCCTTTTGCCCTTCTATTCAGTTGGACAAGAAGCCTTAGAAATTGGAAGTAAAGCACCAAATTTCAATGGAATTGATCAATACGGAAATCAAATTGCCCTGATTGATGAATTAAAAGAAAGTATCGTTATTGTACAATTCTATCGAGGTGAATGGTGCCCTCATTGTAATCGACATATGGCGCAACTACAAGATTCGGTTAGATACTTAAATCAACTGGGTGCAAAAATAATTGCCATCACTCCTGAAAATCAAGAAAATATTGCATTGACAACGGCTCAATCCGGTGCGAAATTTACCATCATTCAGGATCTTAATCATGAAATTATGGATGCTTATAAGACTACGTTTAAATTGGGCATATTCAAAAACATTGGATATAATTTCGCTGGAATCAATGTGAAAAAGAGGAGTGGATTTGATGAAAGGTATTTACCAGTTCCTGCGACATACATTATCGACTCAAATGGATTCGTTATTGGAAGGTATTTCAATGAGGACTATTCCACACGGATGTCCATTAAAAGTATGATTGAAATAATCAAAAAGAACTGAAATTCTATTGGTAAAAAGATTTATTATAAAAGCCCTGGAAAATTCCAATGGCCGCTTCTTGAATTAAAATTGGTGATGAATGATTCAGGGAAATATTGCTTTGCCTTAAGATCAAAGGTGTTAAATGGATGGTGTTTAGACATCATATATTGCAGTAAATATCTTTTATCGCCAATGTTGTTATAACCCGTTAACAATGGATTGGAAGGGCTAATGAGCAATCTGGATCGTTCTGGTATTGTATATAATCTTCGCTGAATCTCTCCATACCAACTCATAGGTTCCCAAGTTAGGTGGCTGGCCATAAATGAGCGAATCCTCATTTCGTAGGGGTTTTCCAATGCCTCCACACTTTGAGCAAAATTGTTCGTGGCTGCTTGAACTTCCGAGGCGTATTGCGCATGAATTCCCAAACGGGTCATTGCATCATCTGCAAAATACTCTAAACTGGGCACAAATCGAAACCGAGATATTCTTTTAACTCTATTCCAGTCTTGCGCATTTAGTGATAACGTGGTTGACAGATTCATAAATTTTTCTGGTTGGAGCGTAAGCAGGTCTTGTGTGGAATATAAGGTTGAAATCCATGGACGCATTTCAGGTGGAAAATTTTCCAAGTACTTAAGTTGGATAGCATCCAAATTTTTCTTTAACCCCATCAATTTTTTTGCAAATTTAATTTCGGCTGCTATGGTTTCTGATGTTTGCATTGAATGATCCAATGAACTTATATATGCCACATGAACGGCTTCCAGCAATGATATTCCATAATAATTACTGTAGTCGGAAAATATTTCTTCAAAGTCTGCAACCACTATACCCTTTTCATTCATATACTGCTTCATACATGACTCTCCTACCCCGCATATAGGACATTTACCATTTCTATCAACAGCATTTACTGGATCGTTATTTACAAATTCGTATCCATTCGGATTCGTTCTCAATGGATCTAAACTCATAAATGACGCAATGTCCACATCAAACTTTTCAAGTTCGTCAGGTGAATAATGAGAAATAAAAACCATTGAATGAATACAGCATATCAGGAATGTCGAAATGATCAATAGGTGCATTTTGACTTGGAATAAAAATGTTACCATCACATTGCTATAAAGTGGGCTTCATTTTAGGAAAATACCATGATCCCAAAGAATTTGCCCTATTAACACCCATTACTTGTTCTGGAAAATAAGCCATGGATCGCGCATTTGGGCCTAACGTTGGATTATCTCTAAAAGAGAAATATGTTCTTAATGGTTTTCTATTTGCAATATCGAAATCACCTCTTAATGAAGGGTTTGAAGGGTTTATTCTTCTTCGAATATTGATATCAATATCTAATATTCGATGATAATCTTGATTAACGGCTGTTCTGAGCTGAGCTGAATTCAGATCAAAACCATATCCTAATTCTAATAATTCCAAGGATTCATCTTCTCTAAATGCCAATTGTGCGTTAAAAATCCTCATCTCGTCACTAAATTTCGAAGCATATACTCGAAAGCGATCGGTCTTTGATATACTTTCCATACTCCATTCATACAAACTGGGAACTTGTCTCCGAAGAATTCTTCGCTCAGTTCTTTTCCAAAGTGTTAATGGAACATTTTTTTCCTGAGCAAGTTCAACGAATTTCAGAGGCTGCAGTAACGCTAAATCACCGGTCATAGGAGCATGTCCTACAATTGTTCTGAACCTTTCAGGAAATTCATTAACATAAGACCTTCTAAGTTCAACCATACGTCTGTTTAAAAACTTCAGATCGTCAGAAAAGCGCATTTCCGAATCATGCATTCGATGATCGACCCAATGCTCTAAATTGCTCATTTTTAATATCAAACTGGCCTCTTCCGGTTGCAAACCAAAACGTTCAACAAATCCATCTATGTACTCATTCACAACAAAACGTTCGTTGTCAATATTGTATTTATTCGTACACATTGCTCCTGCTCCGCAAATTGGACACTTACCGTTTCTATCAACGGTGTTTACCGGATCATTGTTTACAAATTCCAAAGGGTTAACATTCAACTGCAATGGATCAATGGTCAAGAACGTTTGGACATTCACATCGAATAGTAAATATTCCCAAATTTGATTCGTACAATCATTGTTGAATTTCGACTGAGGAACCAGAGAAATCGTAAGAATGAAAAGTATAAAATTCCATCTTTTGACCATTATTTATTACTTCTTTAAGCCAAAATAAAGTCAAGAATTCTTAATTGAATTCAGTAAATCCACTAAAGAATATTTGCGTGAAATTCTGATTCTTATACAGGAATATATTTCAAAATCCTTATATATCAGATGATTGACATATTTCGATGATATTGAATAAACGCTTTTAAATTTCCATCAAATGATTGTTTCAATTGATTTAAAAACAAATCTTGCTCTGATCGATAAACTAAAAATGAGGTGAAAAAAGCATTGTTGGGATTGAAGGATGAACGCTTGAGAAATGCAAAACGTTTTGGAAAATTGAATTGGTTTTCATCTATGTTTAGAATCAATTGCCGAATGAATTTTTCCTTTTTGTCCTTCTTTTCATTTAAGTTGAAGTCCTTGGTTGATATTTCCAAATAAAAGCTATCCAACTGCGTACATATAACATTCATCACTTTACTGTAAATACGACTGTCTTGTTTTTGAAATATGTGCTTATCTATGATCGTATCGTTTTCTCCATATTTACTTTCCAAAAATTTTAAACTTCCATAATGTCCAATGAAATCAGCTAAGTTTTCATTATAAGCTGAACTATCCTTGTAAAAAATGTTAGCATGGGTAATTTCATGAATGATGAGTTCCACCAATTTTCCTTCTTCTTTATCCAACATACTCGACATAATTGGATCAGTAGTAATCCCCAAAGTACTCCAAGCTGAAGCTCTTCCAATTCTTGTGTCATACCCACGTTCTTTCAGCATTTGAGCTTCAATCTCCGCATAGAATTTTGAAAAAAACCCTTTGTATGGGAAGGAACCAATAAATGGAAAACTCCATTCATATGATTTCAATTGATAGGGACTTGAAGCAGTAACCACATGCATCAATGTGGAATTTCCATGTTCAAAATAGGTGGTGTAATTTTCTTTGGTATCCATTCCAAGCTCTTCACGACAAAATGTTAAGGTTTCTTGAATAATGGATATTTTTTCTTGTTTTTCAGACGAAAGAGATGATTTTATGTCTTCCACCTGGACCGATTGAAGGATGATTTTTAATTGACCGTTTAATTGCATGTAACCATAATGCAACAATGGGATGTTCATTGCAACCAATACTACCGTTACAATAAGCGCAAAAAGTAAGACTCGTTTAGAAGCAGGACGAAGAACAGACATGACGTCAAGACCCGAAAAGCAGTCCCACGCCAAGTATAGCACCAAATGGAATTGTTCTTCTAATAGGATAAGAACTTACATATCCTTTGGCATATACTTGAATATGAACATTGGAATTTCTTTTTAACAAATATCCTCCCCCTCCTGAAAACATTAATCCATTGTAAAATTCAGTTGGAGAAGTAGTAGAGGTGGCATCTCCAATATGGTCTTCAAGCCCTTCATCATTTCCGGTTTCAAGATAGTTGTATCCAATTCCGGCCATTACAAAAGGAGTATTGTTTCTATCTGTAAATGGATAAAGCGTACTTATTTGTATGTCATAAAATTCTGAATACGCACCAGCAAAAAATTCAACATTCAATTGAAATATATAATCCCTGACATCAAATGATCCAACGAGACCCAGACCAGCCAATACTTCCATAGCATCATTGTTAACCATTCCATACATTCCTCCAGATGACACCCCAAAACTCATATTGGATTGAAGTCTTTCAACTTTTGCGGATTCACCTTTGTTCCATGTATTCAAATCTCCTGAAATAGAGGTTGTTTCACGATTTCCAAGGTTCATGGCTAAGTACTTCAAGGCAATATCCATGTCATCCATTCCTAAGCATTTCCTACTGTCATTCCATACCAAAACACCGGTTGACGTAGTATACATAGAAACATTGATAACAAACATGTCATCCAATTTGATCACATTGCCAGAAACATAAAACTTAGTCTCAAACAATTCTGCGCTTTCTCTTGCCTCCAATGGAGTTTCAGCTCTAGATATGGTATCTGTATATCGCCCTTCAACCAATTCAAAAGCGGCATTTGACTTTAAATAAGAATTGAACAAGTTGGTTAACGAATACCCGTTTGAACCAGGCATTCCCATTACCTCAAAATAAGATACATAGACTTTTTCTGCAGCAAAAGAAAGATGATTCAAACCAACGAATCCAAAGAATAGAATGTAAATTCCAAGTTTCTTCATGACGATACCAAAATATGAAATTTTAGTCAGCCTTACCTTCCTGTGGGACTTTTACTTTATCACCCAAAGCCAATCCCTCAAGAATCTGAACCTTAATTCCATCTGATAAGCCTAATTCTACGGGAATCTTTTCAAAAAGTTGCTCTCCAGTTTCCAATTCAACAAAAACAGAATCGTTCTCAAATTGCAATACACTCTCTTTAATGGTTAGAACACTATCCTTTTGTTCAAGGACAATGTTGGCATTTGCGCTGTAACCAGCTCGAATGAAAACACTTGTATCTGTTTCGATAGCGGCCCTAATTTCAAATTGTACGGCTCCATTTTCTTCTATTCCTTTCGGTGAAATAAATTCCAAAATTGCCTTAATTGAATGACCTTCCAAAGCGCCAATACTTAAATTGATGCTCATTCCCGGTTTTATCTTACCTACTTCTGATTCATCAACTTTTCCTTCAAAAATCATATCAGACAAATTGGCCACATTGGCAATGGTGGTTCCTTCATTAAAATTATTGGCTTCAATAACCGAGTTTCCAACTTCCACCGGCACGTCAAGTATCATTCCATCAATGGTTGAGCGAATAATGGTGTTGGACAAACTTCCTGACTTAAGACTAATACCTTCTTTGATAATGTGAAGATTATCTTTTGCAGCTTCCAGCTCTTGTCCTGCATTAGCAAAAGCCAGTTCATAATCCTGATATTCTTCCTGAGCAATCACATCGTTCTTAAACAACATGCTATAACGATCAAAATCATTTTTAGCATTTTTGTATTCGAGTTCTGCTCTCTTCACTCGGTTCTCAGCATTGTTGAGATTAATCATATCAGGGATAACCGTCACTCTGGCAATGGTTTGTCCTTTTTTTACCATATCTCCTGCTTCTACTTCGATGGATTGAATAATACCCGAAACCTGTGGTTTAATTTCAATTTCACGACGAGGAATTACGGCCCCTGTTGCAACCGTTTCATTAATCACGGTCGCAATTTCAGTTTCAATGGTTTCGAAGACAACATCAGGCTCTGCATTTTTTTCGTATAAAAAATACAATGTGTAAATGAACAACACTGCAAATCCTCCCAGTAATGTCCACCTTAAAATCTTTTTAATCATATCTTTTCTTGCGCTTGTTAAACTTAAAAAATTACTATCTACTGTCCTCTTAGGGCTTCAATTGGTTTAATTTTTACTGCTTTTGAAGCCGGCATAATTCCAGCTATCAAGCCAGAAAATATGAGCATTGTTAGGGCTGAAAGGGACACCCATATATCAATTTCTGGATTGGTAAATGCATCATGTTCTAATTGAGAACCAAGCAGTTCCAGTATACCAACACCCACCATAAAACCTATTGTGCCAGCGAAAAATGTAAGTGTCAATGCTTCCAATACAATTTGGATGATGATATTAGACGGTTTTGCGCCAATGGATCTTCGAATTCCAATTTCCTTGGTTCGTTCTCTTATCACAACCAACATAATATTGCTTATTCCTATAATCCCCGCTAGTAATGTCATAATTCCAACTATCCATCCCAATACGCGAATACCTACAAACACCATATTCATGGCATTAAATTCTTCTTCAGCGTTCCATCCACCAATAGCGCGCTCATCATCAGGATGAATGTTGTGTAAACGTTTCAACACTTCACGAGCTTTGGTTTCAACCACAGTTGCAGGAATATTCGGCTTTGATGTAAGAATAAACCAACCTACCCTATCTCCCTGATTAAAAGAACGTTGAAATGTAGAAAAAGGAATATAAACCGATTGATTTTCACGATCTGCAGAATCTCCGTAGCGACTTGACTTAAATTTTCCCACCACTTGAAAGTTTAATCCCAAAACGGTGATGTACTTGCCTATGTAATCATTACTTCCATCAAATAAAACTTCCCAGACCCTTTCCCCTATGACCACCACCTTTCTTTTTTCATCAACATCTTTTTGATTGATAAACCTTCCTTCAATGTTATTGATGAGCTTTACATGTTGTGCTACAGGTAAATATCCATTGACTTCAAACGCCCCAATTTTATTTCCATAACTCACGTTATTTCCTCCTCTCCAACCGCCCAGTTGTAATGAGGGTGATAAGTATTGAATTTCAGGAACCTGACTTCTAAGTGCCTCTACATCCCTATTGTTGAATACCACCCATTTGCCTTCTCGAAATCCTTTGTAGGGCATGGAAGTACTCCTACCCCACATGAAGACACTATTTGTTGCCATTCCACTCATTTCTCGCTTCACTCCTTTTTCAAGTCCGTTCCCGGCACCTATCATCAGTATGAGCATTAGTATTCCCCATCCCACACCAAAAGCAGTGAGTATTGTTCTAACCTTGTTGGCAGTTAATGATTCATATATTTCTTTCCATCGATCTCTATCAAACATGCTATTCGTCTTTTAAAGCTTCAATGGGCTTGATATTGGCTGCCCGCACAGCTGGAAAAAGACCTGCCATGGTGCCGGCCACCACCAGCACGCATAATGCCGTGGCAGCAATAGAAAGATCAACTTCCGGGTTGGTCAATACATCTGAACCTTCAAATGCAGGCTTTAAATTTTCTAATAAAAAGATTCCTCCCAGCAAACCGAAATATCCAAAAATGGAAGTGACAATAACTGATTCCATCACAATCATCTTGACAATCGAATACGGAGTAGCTCCGATAGATTTTCGTACACCGATTTCCCTGGTACGTTCTTTCACAACAATTAACATAATGTTACCAATGCCTACTATTCCGGCAATGATGGTCATTACACCAATGATCCAAACAAACCAAGTGATTCCGTCAAATACAGCATTGATGGTTTGAAACTGCTCATTTTGATTTGATATGTACATGGCTCTTTCATCCTCAGGATCAAATTGGTGTCTCTCAGACATAATCGATGCAATTTCCTTTGTCATCTTTTCTGTTTCTTCAATGGGCAAATCACCCGTGGTAACCATGATTTGATGCACCCGATTGGCTCCGTTAAATACACGTTGAGCCGTTGTAACAGGGATATATATCACTTCTTCTTCACCTTCACTTCCTTCATCTCTAAATACACCAACAACCTTAAAGAGAACTCCGTGCATATTAATATATTCCCCAATGGGATTGACTTCTCCAAATAATTGTGATCTCACTTTTTCACCGATCACTACGGACTTTCGATATTGATTAACATCATTTTGGTTGATAAATCGACCATTGTTCATCAAGGTGTTTTCAACGTATTGATGTCCCGGATGAACACCTCTCATTCGAAAAGTTCCGGTTTTGTCTTTGTACGAAGCAATCTGAGACCATCTGTTATATCTGGCTGTGTAGTATTCAATACCATCTACATGCTGAAGTAAATAGTCGAGATCTTCATCCTTTAATTGCAAATACCGTCCGGATTTCATGCCCTTATAGGGTACAGAAGTCTGACCAGGTCTTATCCAAATGCTATTGATGGCATCATCTTTCATATTTCCCTCAAAAGCATTTCGCAAGCCTTGACCTGCGCCTAATAAGATAATGAGCATAAATATTCCCCAAGCAATGGAAATACCGGTCAGAAATGTACGAAGCTTATTTTTTCGAACCGTGTCATATATTTCATACCAAATTTCAGTGTTCAGCATGGAATGTTGTGTTTGAGGTCTTCTCAATCAAACCATCTTTGATGTGAACAATTCGATTTGTCATTGATGCAATGTCATGTTCATGTGTGACAATAATCAATGTCATTCCCTCCTGGTTAACTTCTTTTAGAAGGTTCATCACTTCCAGTGAAGTATTTGAATCCAATGCTCCTGTTGGCTCATCTGCTAAAATCACCTTTGGATTGGCAATTAATGCACGGGCAATGGCCACTCGCTGTTTTTGACCACCAGAAAGTTCATTGGGAGAATGGCTTTTCCATTCAGCCAACCCAACACGTTCCAACATTTCTTCTGCTAATCGAAGTCTCTTTTTTCTATTGACCTGTTGATAATACAATGGCAAGGCAACATTTTCAACGGCCGTTTTAAACGGAATTAGGTTAAATGATTGAAAAATGAAACCCAACATTTTATTGCGATAATATGCAGCCTTTTTTTCCGAAAGGTTTTTCATATCAATATTGGCCAGCTTGTACAAGCCACTATCATACGTGTCTAATATTCCAAGAATATTGAGTAAGGTAGATTTGCCTGAGCCCGAAGAACCCATGATAGAAACCATCTCTCCTTGATCAACGTTTAGATCTATACCTTTTAATACATGAAGTTTATTGTCCCCAACGGTATAAGACTTTTGAATATGATCAAGGAAAATCATTTACAGACATTCAATTTGAATATCTCAAATGTAGACATTGAAAGTCAATATGGCAGGATAGATGTAGTGCTAAAGACTTAAAAAATCATAATTTTTAGCGTGATTCAGGAAATATGGAACCGTAACTTACAGCAGGTCTTTCGATTTTCATGCTTAGCAATGGTCTGTTGGAATGATTAGCCACATCTTCTGTAACACTTCCCGTTAACAAATGCGCTAACCCAGTTCTTCCATGTGTTTCCATTACAATTAAATCAGCATTGATGCGATTACAAAAATTTATGACACCGTCTTCTCGGCTTTCGTCATTGTAAATATTTGTGGTATAGTTTTTCAATCCTTGCTTCTCTGCAAACTCTTTCATTAACTTTTCAGCGTAATGAGTTGTCTGGAATTGGCTTGCCGTATTTACACTCAGCAAATTAAATCGACCTCCTAACAGATCAACTATGCTTTTAAGTTTGGGGAAAATAGTAAAGGTTTCACCGTAGAAACTAGACGCAAAAACAACTTCCGGAAAGGTTTCCTGATTTCCACTTTCTTTTCTCACAGTGAGCACCGGGCAAGATGATTTTCGAATGAGTTTCTCCGTATTCGATCCAATCATTTCTTCTTTCCAACCATTGGTTCCATGTGTACCGCAAACTATCAAATCAGCATCTTCCAATGCTTTTTGTTCCAGAATTTCTGTAAAATCAATATTGGGAATAAGATGTGTTCGAACTGTTATACCTTTTACCACATCCGTGCCCGCAATTTCTTTTAACTCATTGTGAAACTCATCCATCATTCGTTTCAGTTCATGTTGATCATAACCTATGTGTCGGCTGCTTGAAAAACCAGCCAATGGAATTTCATATACATGAACCAAATCAATTTCTGCTTTGGTTTTTCTGGCAAGATTGGAAGCCACTTTTAATGCACTCATGGCATGTTCGGAGAAATCAGTAGGAACGAGTATCTTTTTCATTGTTCGATGTTTGTTCAAATGTAATTCGTACATGATTGAACAAGCATGTGGTTAGATCATATTAATATGTGATTCATATCAATAAATCACATATTGTATCAACAAAAAGAAATGGGACAATTAGCTATCAAAGTACCAGAATTCTACCGGTGGTAGAATGTTGTTCGCCCTGATAAGATTCAATTAAAATCTTATAAACATATACTTCATTTGGAACCTTTCTTCCGTCTACCGTTCCATCCCAGGGAGTATTCTCTTTATGAAAAATACGATCGCCCCATTGATTAAATATTTGCATTTCATAATGCACTATACCAAATCCTTGAGGGTAAAACAAATCATTGCTTCCATCCTGATTAGGAGAAAACGTGTTGGGAATGAAATACGAAAAATAGTCCACCTCAATGTTAAATGGTCTCTTCGTAACACATCCGTTGGTATCCATAAAACCATAACAAAATTCATGAATGCCGTTTTCATCAAAATACAATTCCATGGAATTTTGAAAGATGGTATCGCTATTGATGATCCAAAATAAGGTCCCCGGTTCATCATTTAAAGACTGAAAAGAAACTTCTTCCAAAGGTGTTGTTTTAACAGGTGAAACACTATATCTGGGGACAACGGGATCGTATGACGCAACTACCACAGTGTCAACTGCAATTCTGCATTGATCTTCTACCTCAACCCAATAGGAACCTCCTTCTGATACTTGAATACTAGAACCGGATTCTCCTGTTGACCAAGTAATTTTATCAAAATCACCTTTCACTGCAAGTGAAACGGAATCATTGGCACAGAATATGGAATCCGCGCCAATATCAATGGACAAGGGTTCAATAATTTCACATAAGGTTTCAAGGGATTCGTCTATGATGGTTTTTTCAACTGGATGATCCAAAACACTCATTTCCAAATCTGTTGATTCAAAAGGATGATCTTCCATGGTAATGGTACTAATGGCAATGGGCAGTTCAACTTTTCTTAAAACACAAGAATTCAACCAGTCTTCTTGAGAGAGTCGAAATACAAAAGTCTTAAAGTTGAGAACCGAACCTTCTGCACCTGAGTATCCTACTAATCGCATGGTATTTTCAGAAATGGATAGAAATGGTTGATAAGTTGCATTGTCTCCCATTAAACTCACCACTGCATGGTTTAGTAAGTTTCCATCTTGATCAATTTCAGTTAAAAATGTATGAGTTGAAACTTCATTAATGGTATCAATCACCACTACTCCAGGAAATACTATATGACCATTTTGAAGAACAACGGGTCGTTGCAATGACGAGGCATTAAATGCATCCGTTTTCCAAACCAGATTTCCCACTTTGTCCAATTTAAAGGCAAACCCATGTGGATCGGTAAGTCCCCAACTGCGATATCTTCCAAACACATAACCGTCATCCACCTCAACGGGCATAGTTATATAAAACGAGCCTACATTTAAAGTCTTTGCCCACTGCAGATTACCATCTTCATCCAATTTATATACCACATTTCCTGTAATTGAAATCATGCCATTATCTTTAGTTGGTGTGGAGCGACCCCAAATAGGGATGGAAAAGTACATTTTGCTCCAATTGATCTCTCCATTTGAGAATGTCCTGAGCACAAAATTTCGGGAAACTATGGACATATTCACCATGGTGTTTCCACGAATAAGGTAATCACCATTTTCCGCTTCGTCAATGCTGTAAGCATATTCACCTGGTGGAGTGGTGTAGGATTTTAAGAATATGACTTCACCTTCAATGGTAACTTTTAAGACAAAAATATCGGTATATGCATCTTCAAATTGACCCGTTACAATAATGTGTCCATCTTCTGTAACTTCCATATCGGCAAATTGTAACCCTTTGGCTGGTAGAGCATAGGATGAAGTCCACAACAAATTTTCACACTTATCAAAACAACGAATCAGAATTTCCGAAAACGTTGCTGCCACATGATTGACACCACTTGCCACCACCAAACCATTTTTATACGGTTCATCAATCAGATGAGCAGGAATGGACGCTGATACCTGATAAGATGATAACAGTGTATCGGGAAGAATAAAAAATTTTGAAGTCTGCGCCTGAGAGCGCAAACTCAACAAATAAATGACAGATAGGCAAATAATCCTTGTGGCTAAGGCTGGATTGATCATGCTGTCATAATTGTTTCAAGATGAAAACCTATATTATTCTTTCACAATTCTCAATGTGCGTTGTTGGTTTTCATCTGTTATTTTCAAAAGATAAACTCCACTTCTAATGTCTGAAAAGTCCAATTGAATCAATTGATTATTCATTGTTTTATTTTCTTCAAGCACAACTTTTCCCGTAATATCTATCACTTGTAAATTCAATCGCAAATCAAAGATTCCATCCATCTCAATATTTAATACGTCGTGCACTGGAACGGGGTATAGCTTTACATCTCTTTGTTCTGACAACGATCCAATTGTAGTCCAAGTGATGACAATTTCATTTGATGACCCCAGACATGTATTCGAATCTTCTGTAACCACATGATACACTCCATTGGTCAGGGCTGTCCAATTTTGTGTAGTAGCACCTGCAATTGGCGCTCCATCTAACATCCATTGATAGGTGGAAGCTTGCGGAGATTGCAATAAATTTCCGTTCACTACAATGATCGGTACTTGTGTCTGAACCATGGCATCATCTTCGTTGGAATAAACCACTGATCCATTTTCATAATAAGCAATTACCCTATAAGGAATAGCAGCATCACATAATACAAGCCCATCTCGATAGGTAGAAGTTCCGAACGGAAGACTGTCCACATGTAACCACACCCCTGATGTATCCTTACGTTCTAATTTATACCAACTGTTAGCCGGCATGGTGTTAGGATCGTAATCGTTCCAGTCTTGATCCAAGGTTGCTGCCTTTTTGTGACTTACATCCAATTGAATAGCCAACAAAGAGTCGGTCAATACCGGACATCCATTGCTGTCATTCATTGCAACTTGAATATATCCCCCATTGATCATTGGATAAACTGAATTTGTAGCACCGCTGATTAGCTGACCGTTCAAATACCATGTATAGCTCTGAGATGGAGGTGCCTGCCAAGTTCCATTTTGTCCTACAATAATTGGATCCACATGCTCAATATAGACGCTGTCTGCATTCGAAATTGAAAGGAATCCGTTGTTGTAATGCGCTTCTACTTTGTACAAGCGATAAACATCACATGGCTGTTGTGTCAATACCAATGAATCATATCCCAATTGAACAGAATCTTCAAATATCCAATTTCCACCTACTGATCTGGAATAAACTAAATACCAGATTTCGGTATTTACATCAAAAGGAATATGTCCATTCCAATTCAGTTCCACTTCTCTACCTCCTAAATGCTCTGCAGTAATGGACGTAGATTGGTACCATTTTCCGGGGACACAAGCAGATCGACTACGGTTTTGCAATTGATACGCAAAATTGTGTGGTGTTCCACCTTTACCGGAATCAATGTAATGGGCATTCAATACTAAAACAGAATCAATGACATTTGCATTACCTGTGTATCCGGAATCTCGAACCACATTATATCCCGGAAAGGTTCCTGAATTGTTCCAAATTATTTCAATATCCGTACCATTATTATCAATCTTTGCAATTTCCGGATAAGGATGCACCGTATCCATTACAGTAATAGTCAGTAGTTTAGTTGTGGTAGCCGGAATTGGGCAAAAATCATCTGTAATATCAAATTTGAAAAGATAGTCTCTATAGTAATTGCCATTAGAATCCAGTCTGGCCCCTTGCATATGATCACAATGTGTTTGCCATTCAAACAGCGCTTGTATTCCAGCGGTACCTTCCACTTCATTTCCACTCATCGAACTCCTGGAAGAATCGATGTACGCACAGGGTTCAACCAAACATCCCGTATTGTTATAAATGCTGTCTCCAATATGTGCACTGACAACTGTTAATTTATTCTTTTGGAGAATGATAGGACTCAAGGAATTGAATTCCACATCCGTGGCAATTATGGACATATTATACAAATCACCTACAAGAACCGTATCATTTAAAGAAATGGTATCTGTCAGACTTGTATCTGTTAAACTTACTGTTGGAGCCGTATTGGTTCCCAAACAATTGGCAATTTCAATATACATTTCACGTGTAATCTCAGCAACTTTCTGACCATGTTTAAAGGAATTGACTTTTACAGTGACCAGGTAAACTCCCTGAGTATATGAATGAAATTTCACCATCCCATTTCCTGTATTGAGCAAACCCGGAATGTTTTTTGTATCCATATTGGAATGAGACCAAGGCAAGGGAACTTGTGGGCTGAATCCAGGAGATGGCACAATAAAACCTCCACCATTGGCACGAGCTGACACTTGACTTGTATTTAAGTGTGTAGCATATGTAACATTATTTGTACCTGAAGTTCTACCACTGACAAATTCAAACGTGGTTAAATCAAATTCTCTATCAGAGGTGGCATAATCCATATACCCAGAAATACCCTTACATATGAGTGTTGTAGGGTGCTCAACAAATTCAGGTGAAGAATCATAACAATCATCAGCAGAATTTGGGGTCAGACTTCCCAAAGGGATATATGGAAACATTTTAGCTTCCAGATAATAAGCACCACCTTGAGTTGAAAGATTATCTGTTATGGGCAATTGTGGTCTGCAACAAGATGTCCAGGAAAATGTCCATCCACCTGTTGGTGGCGTCCCGGTCAACGTAACGGGTTGCGATTTGTAAATGTATTGTTCAACAGGATCTCCGTTTGTAGTAGATTGACAAGACATGGCATTATTTGGGTCCCAACAATTAGGTGATAGATCATTGATTTCAGACACTGAGGTTGGAATTGTTCCATTAGGTCCAGTTATATTTTGAATAGCAGGCAACAAGGTTCCACTACACTTGCGATAAATATTTATGTAAAATTCATACTTACCTTGATTGGAACCACTTTTAATACATTTCCAATATATCTCTCCTCCCAGCACATGGCCGGCAAAAGATTCAAAGGATGATGAACAAAAGCTAACTAAGAAGATTACAACGGATAATTGGCGAATTTTTCGTTTCATAATGCAGGATAGAAAGGTAATGAATTAGATGCTTTTTTTAAAAGACGCATAAACCCCTTAAATGGTTGTGTTATTTACGTGAATAAACAATTCTTTCATTATTGTAATGAGTCAAATTAATTATTTCATAAAGCTCCTTTCTGTCAATGTTTAATGGATATGTAGTAATTTGGTTGTGTGTCAAAACTAATTACACTTTACCGCTTTACCTATCCACATGAAGCTGCATTGGTGCAGGGAAAGTTGAAATCGGTAGGCATCCATTCCTTTGTAAAAGATGAACTTTCGGTTCAAGTGACGAATTTTTATTCCATGAGTTCAGGCAATATTATATTACAAGTGAGAGAAACTGATTTTATGATGGCCAACAAAATATTGTTGGATGCAGGTTATCAATCAAATCATTTGGATTTCAGCATCTACAATCGGATTATCACATTATCGTCAAAATTTCCGTTTTTACATTATTTTGGGCCAACAGGGAAATTAATTGGTTTGTTGTTTTATTTCGCCTTATTCATAGGTTTAGTGGGATACGTTTCTTACATCATGATATAGAAGAAATTGGATAGGTTAATTGATCGGTTCATTTTACATATTTTTGAGAGGTATTTGATTAATGAATTATGAAAGAATTTGCATTGACATTGGTATTGTTTGCATCAATACTGACTTCGGCCCAAGTGGGTACATATAAAATTGAATACGAGTATGACATCATAGCCAAAGAAAAAAATCCAGATTTATCTCTATTGCCGCTTTTGCTTCAGGGTGATAAAATAACTTGTCATGTTGGAGAAAATGAACTCAAAGCGGTTTTAACGAATGAAGGAAAAGTTGTGAGCACCTTCATATTTGATGGTCAACAGAATATGCTTTTTGAAAGAGTGTCAAACAAGAAGTATGGCGTTAAATACATTGGAGGCAAAGAAGCAAAAAGTTCCGTAAGGAAGACAGGAAAATATGATATCGTGGCAGATAAGCGATGTTATATTGGAGCGTTTGGTGAGGAAAGTGAAACAGAAATTAAGTTTTCTCCAGAAGTACAGTCCAAATTTGATCTTCCATTTTACGGGTTCTCTGAATTAGATAATTTTTGGTTGATTTTAACTGATCGTCAAATTATTATGGAGAAAAAATTCGAATTTCCTTCTTTTTATATTGTTCAAAAGGTAGTTAACATTGAAGCCATTGACATGAAAGAAATTTCGATTTCCGTTCCTGAAGGAGAATTCTATTATTCTGCGGAAAGTGTGGATAAAACATTCGAGATGAAAGATCCAGCTTCAACTTTCAAATGTCTGTTTAAGAAAATCAAAAAACCTGAAGAACTCAACGAGGAAATTACGGTGTATATAGAATTCGTTTTAACCAAAGAAGGGAGTATAAAACATGTCAGTTCATACAACGAAGTACCGTATGATTTACATAAGAAAAGCTTAAAAGCCTTTTCCAGTTGTCAACCAGAATTAGATGCCGCAGTTATTAAAGAACAACCTGTTTCCAGTGTTTGTTATTTTCCTATCAAAATAAGACCAGGAAAAGATTAGATCCATTACAATAATAATTTCATTATAACGTTTCTTTACAAAAGTGGATTACATTATTCACTGGGTTAGTTGAATCACACTTTTTCATTGTCGTGCTTAGCTGGAGCGTCTTTCTGACGCTCCATTTTTTGTTCATAAATAAAATGTAACATCAAAGTAATTTTTAAAGACAATTGTATTATTTTAGAATCGACTTTGATGTGATGAGATGGATGTAATTAAAACTCCCATTCAGGAATATTAAACATGACAATTAAGGCCGTCAGCAAACCATTTATTGGATACTTATTTGCATTTGTTGTATTGATTTTGAGTTGCCTAAATCTGGCCACTTTAATTTATCAATTTTTTACCACAGGTCTTTTTGGCAGCAACGAATCTTTATCACTTTTGGTCAGCTTGCTGGGAATATTAGCATTTATTTTGGATAAAAATGGAAATTCTTGGGCCAGCTTATTGTTTATCTTTTGGTCACTTCCTCAACTATTTTACCTTCAATTAAGCTCAGGATATGTTTTCGATTTATCTCAATTCGTAGATTTTCAATTGGTGAAAATTGGTGCTCAAAACAGCGTTACCGAAATTGTTTCTGGTATTCTGGTTGGAAAATTAAATTTACTGGCCATCATCATGTTTGGAATTGCCATGTTTAGAATTGAAAATGCGTATTATTTTGGAATATATACGATATCATTTGATGGCATCTATGACCATGAAACATTTCACGGGAGATTTGTGAAGCGATTTGCCATGGGAGCGAATAAGACATTGCTGGTTTTACAAAATCTTAACAATGACAAGGAATTCTGGGCAATCCAGATCAAAAATGAAGAAAGTTTACGGTTTACTAATCCAGATAAGAAATACCTTATTTGCCAGGTTGATGAAAAAGATATCCGTAAATCAACCTTTGATTCACATCAATTGACAAAACTTGGACGCGTACCGATCATTAGAGATTCGAACTATAAATTGAAAGCTAGTCAATTCAGCAGAATGCTACTTTCCAATTGATTAACAATATTCATTCTTTGCGCTATTCCTTACCATTTGTAATTTGTTTGTTGGTTTTAACCAGCTGCAATCATACTTATCAGCATCATGTTAAGGACTTTCCAAATTATGGATGGGATAAAAATCGCAAACTTGAATTTAACGTAGAAATTGAAGATATATCCTCTGATTATTCACTCACCCTGTCTTTTCGACATATTTATGGATTCACTTTTGAAGCAGTTCCGTTAAATGTAACCGTACAATATCAAGGCGAAACTACCTTCGAGACCATTGAAACCATTTTAATTTTTGATGAAAATAATAAAGCCTTGAGTGATTGCGCCGGTGATTATTGTGACATCGATCAAATGTTAGCACAAGACGTTCATTTTAAAATTCCCGGTACCTACGTCGTGTCACTTGAACATATGTTTGAATTGGATGTTTTACCATATGTTATGGAAGTGGGTATTATTCTTGACAAAAGAAATTAACAACCTCCTTTTACGCAGATTTCAACTCTGGTGATTCTGGTTTTTTTGAGTTTGTGCCATGTCTAAATTGCATGGTAAAAAACATGAAGCCAATTCAACTGATGGTAACCGTTTGGATTCTTTTCTTACATTTTCCTTTTTTCAATGATTATAAATCTGACAAATGCATTTGTCTGAAAGGTTTAGAAAAGTATAATTCATCCGTTTCCAATTTTATGTCACCAGACATATTGCAATTAAACGCATCTCCTTATATGTACTGTGACCTGGATCCCATAAACAAAATTGATGTCAACGGAAAAGCTCCGACCATGATTTTACCTAATGAATTTGAAATGAAAATGGGGCGAATACCCAGATTCTTTAGAACTCAAAAGCTCATCTATGTAAATTATTGGGAAAATTTATCTATCCATGTAAAAAATCGGGAAGTTTTATATGTCACCGATAATCCAATTGATAAGACCTACATTACTAGAAGACAGTTTAATGCTAAAATTCTTAACATCAAAAAAACCATTGATCGCCTTCCTGCTCATCAACAAAACCCATTGTACGATCATGAATGGCTGAAATTACATACAAGAAGTCAGTTTGTTAAAGGCTGGTCATTTGATCCAACTGGAAACATTCAATTGCTCAGTAATCAAGTTGAATTTATGAGAACAGACAATGAATTTTACGGAGCCATTCAAAAACTATCGAGCAATGTTGCAGTAGTTCCATCTTCCAGTCAACTTGCATCAAATTCAACAACACTGTCATCAGCCAGCACCATTGCTTCCTCTTCTACAGTTACCAATGTTCGGGATGTTAATCCTATTCCTTCTACTTCAGGACAGTTTGCAAATGCGGCAAACTCAGATGTCATGGATATGCAACTAGCCCAAGGAAGAACATTCGCTCAACCGAGAAATAATGGCAATGCCATGTCAGCAAAAGCGGCTAGATCTTCAACTCCAGAGTATCCCTTAGGAGATGTTGGGTTTCGCACTTTCCCTTCTTGGTCAACTCTTCCCCCCGAGGAACCAGAATTTTATTCGTTTCCTACATTGGAAGATGTTTTGAAGCATCCGGCACCTTAGGTTATTTTGGAACTAAATATCGTACGTATGAATTACCAACAAGAACAATTTGAGAACACCGATTTTATAACAATTATAATTTTTGAAGTCATATCAATGCTCTTCATAACCCACCTCTTTTTTGTTAATATTTCTGGAGAAAAACTACATTCTTCACAGAACACGAACATTGGAGCAATTTCAACTCTATATCAATGTAATTTGCAACATTTTTTATCAACAGATTATTTGCATATCGATGCCTCTCCATATGTCTATTGTGACCTGGATCCCATAAACAAAATTGATGTCAACGGAAACGCTCCAACCATGATTTTGCCTAAGGAATTTGAAATGGAAATGGGGCGATTACCCAGATTCTATGGACATGGAAATGTCAGCTATTTAAATTACTGGGAAAATTTATCTATCCAGGTAAAAAATCGGCAAGTTTTATATGCCACTCAAATTCAAAATGAAAAGACTTTCTTAACTCGAAGACAGTTTCATAATAAAATTTATGCCTCCAAAAAAACCATTGATCGACTTCCTGTTCATCTACAAAACCCATTGCACAATCAAGAATGGCTGAAATTACATACAAGAAGTCAGTTTGTTAAAAGCTTGTCATTTGATCCAACTGGAAAAGTTATCGTGTCTGGTAAGAATGTTGAATTTATAAAAAAAGACAATGAATTTTATGAAGCTATGCAAAAACTATCGAGTAATGGCACAGCAGTTACAACTTCCAGCCAAATGACTTCAAATTCAACAACACTTTCATCAGCTAGCACAATTACTTCCTCTTCTACCGTCACCAATGTTCAGAATGCTAATCCTATTCCTTCTACTTCAGGCCAATATACACATGCAGCAAATTCAGATGTCATGGATATGCAAATAGCCCAAGGAAGAACAATGGCTCAACAGAGAAGTAACGATAATACATTGTCAGCAACAGCCGCCAGATCTTCAACTCCAGAGTCTCCCTTAGGAGATGTTGGGTTTCGCACTTTCCCTTCTTGGTCAACTCTTCCCCCCGAGGAACCAGAATTTTATTCGTTTCCCACATTGGAAGATGTTTTGAAGCATCCGGCACCTTAGAAATTCGTAATTTCATTGTTGTATGGAGCGAAGAGATTATATAAAAGATCAAATTGAGCAATTCAGCCGTGTAGTCAAAGCGTTGATTGAAAAAATTGTTCTAGGAAATACGCCGGATTCTGGAATCCAATTGGATGAAATTGAAGATCATTTCACTGAACTTTATGGACTTTCTGTAGATCAAATCAAGGAAGAACAGATCTCTGAAGTCCGGCTAAACCATACATTACTTTTTGAATTGGCAACTTTATACTTTCAGGCAGCCAAGAACAATACGAAGCCGATTTCCAATGTATACTTTGAAAAGTCCCTTAAACTAGCAGAAAAAGCGCAGTCATTGACGCCTGGTTATTCCATTGAATATCAAGAATTGCTCAATAATATTGCCGAAGAACTGAATAAAAAGAGTTGATCAACTAAACATTATCTGCCATTGGTGTATCTTTTTTTCAAGACATCCAATGCCTCTTTATCTTGGATGGAATAATCCATAGTCAAGTGATCGTTAGAATAATTATCATGCAAATACCATTTCCATGAAAACCCACCTGCAAACCATGTCTCATCCCAAATTGCGTCATAAATGGCTTCATAGGCCATCGTTTGCTCTGTCTCATTTGCTTGCCCTTTGGTATCACTCACCCATGGTTCTGCATAACAATTGGTAATACTACGATACCCATATTCCGTAAACAAAATGGGCTTGTTTAGTTGATTACTTTTTTTCGCCAATTCACCCTTGTGCACATTCCAAGCCGATATGAGATTCTCTTTAGAGACATTTGAATTTATTTCTAAGGGAAAATAGGCACTTATTCCTATGTAGTCCAATGCTGACCAGTGTTTCAAATCCTGATAAGCATCCCAGTTTGCGCTATATGTTAATGGAACGTCAAAATTATCCCTTAGTTCATGAGCCAGCTCCTTCCAAAAATCAGGTCGATTCTTAACGCAACCATCTAATTCTGTAGCAATGCACAGCAAATCGATTTCATTATCACTAAACATCTCAAGGTAAGAAACGAGGTATTCCTTATACGATTTTTCAAATGACGTCCAATCTGTTTCGCTTTCAAAGGAAAGAGCCCCGGTGTATTTTCCATGCGAAATCCAAATGTGAGGTTTTAGCATAACTCTAAATCCTTTTTGTTTTGCCATTCTCACACATTCCTTCACCCCAATTTTTTTCTCTCCCCACCAAGTGTACTTTGAATTCCAATTCAGTTCTGTGTTTCCTTCAGCCAAGAATGCATAAGGAGTAATGGCTACCCAATTGGCACCTGATTCTACGAACGCATCAAATCTCGTGTGTTCTACTTGATGAGGTGGGCCTTCAAGGCAAATTCCATTGATTTTACTAATAGATCGTACTTCTGCCGTGGACTTTTGAACTTCAACTGTTTCGGCACAACTTATCACTAATCCAATCAGGTAAATCCAAAAGAAGGAATGAACAGAACCTAATTTAGATTTCACTATCAAAATTGGACTGGTATTTTTCTAATTTATAAATAAAGAAATAAGCATCCACCTTTCCTCCTCTTTCGAAAGCTATGGTGTCCAGAGGAACAACCCCTTCGAAGTATTTCGTCAAGTGATCCGGCGCTCTGAATTGCCTGCTATGTGTAATGTAATATGCATCTCTTCCCTTAGAAGGCATTGTCCTTTTTTTGTTAATCCATGCATATTTATGGATTTCGTTTAAGGAGCCAAATACATACAACGGAATTTGTAATGGCGTGGCTACATAAAAGTCCAAATGAGCTGCAGGGAACCATTTATCAGAAATCATGAACACATCTTCAGGTACAACGTTTTGAACAACATTATCCTTGTGTATTTGACTAAATTTCTCGGATAAAAATCGCCATCCAGACATATCCAGGGTTACATCATATTTACCCAGGGAAGTTATTTCTTCAGTGGGTGAGTCGGTAAAACTTCTTGAAAATCCGGTTTTGATTTCGAAAACTGCAATTGATAAAACAAACACCATTAGTGCCAACGCACTTTTGGCAGCATTTGGAATGGTCTTCTTAAATTCCGCCAAATAGGCTGCTGCAATAATCAATAATGATAGGTACGCCGGACCAGACCAGTGAGGAAGAGTTCTCCTCCACAACGAAAACAACAGAAATGTCATAATGATAGGAATGGACTGCAATAACAAGAAAGTAGACGTTTTTTTCGAAATAAAATTGTTGTGACGAATCAATGCAACAATGCTGATCACAATGAGCACATAATTAATTGGATTTTGATAGCCCACTTGTCCAAACAATTCAGAAAAGAAATAATCCCAACGTATATCCGATTCGAATAAACCAACCCTATCTCCATGAAATGTAAAACTGATAAAATCGACATTAATGTTCCAAACCAGCACCGGTGATAAACAAAGAGCTGAAATCAACATTGCGCAATACAGCGACCATTTTGATAACCACTCTCTTTGAAACAATAGTATAAACGACAACATGCCAATCCATAAAAAAGCCGCATGGTATTTAGAAATCATGGCCAATCCAACTATTACTCCAAACCATAGCATATGGCGATGATCATTTTTACCTGAATTTTCCTGAATCATTCCAATTCCCAACCAAAGTGCAGTAACCCAGCACAAAATCAAAGGTGAATCAGGCATAATAAACGTTCCACAAATTATACTGACATAAGGAGAGGCCGCATACAATACCGCAGCGATTAGACCAGTTTTTTCATTGATGTAATCTCTTCCAATTCTGTAAACCACGTATAATGAAGCACTTCCCAATACAACTGCCCCCAACCGAACGAAAAAAGTTGAATTGAGAAGTAGGTTTAATGAAAACAGCTGAATGATCCATCCTACCATTGGAGGATGATCAAAATGACTCCAATCCGGAAATTGCGCATAGGTCCAATAATAAACTTCATCATTGCCTAACTCAGTTATTCCTGCAACAAAAAGGCGCATTATCGTGCTCACCAAAAATAATCGGTTGAACCAATGACGGTATTGTTGGCCATTCAATGACGAACTATCGCTGTTTTCCCTTGAATTCAAATTTGTAAATCAAATAAACAATTGCCCCTGTCAGAGCAATCATAAACAGAAAATATAGTATGGTAATAAAGACATTAACAGATGCTTCTTCCTTATTGTAACTTTCACCTTCTATTCTAAAAACCGGATTCAAATAAAAAGTATTCCATGAATTGTTGAAAAAGATTTCCGCTCGAATATAAGTGTCGTCTGCTGCAAATGGGTAGTTGATCAATGCCACTTTTTCATAGGTTTTTTTAACCTCACCATTTTGACCATAAAGCGTAAAATTGGCTGGTTTGTTGGTCTGAATATGTAACGTATCTCCAATCATGCGAACACTCTCCACACGCTCCAATTGTTGCACCCTTTTCTTGTGCATTTTGTATGTTTCATTATCTGCCGTATAAATTTCTACGCCAATGGATTGTCCATTTTTTAAACCATTTTTTAAATTTTCATGTGTGAAAGATTCCATGGCAATTAGCGTTGCATTCCTTCCATTGTCAAAAACATGTGAATAATCATGGGTATCATCATTGGACATCATAAAAACAGGCCTGCCAGCAGAAAGTGCAGCGTCCCAATGTGCCCTTGAATACATAAGCCGATTCCAGGTTTCCATGCAATCGTAACCAGTGAGTTTTTGAACATCATCCAATGAAAATCCATTTCTTCTTCTTGGATGGGCAATGGTCAAAACAATATCATCTCTTTCTCTTAGATGATTTAAGATATGTTGTTTATGATGGATGGTCTGATAAAAAGGATATTCCATCCAACTGGCAGATTCTGCACCGATGACTATGTGATGAATTTTTGCCAAACCATAACCATGTTCATAAGTCGGAATGCTGTAAGCAGCATGTTCTGGTGAGATGTCCGGTTTCTGATAATTGGATATCGCTATGATATCATAACCCATACTATCTAAAAAAGTTCGGTACATATCATCATTGGTTCCTTTTCCATTCATGGTGCCATACCAAGCATTCGCATGTGCATGAAAATTCCCAACATACCAATCGGCATTTTCAAGACCTTTATATGGATTGAAAAAATTTTGACCAGAAAATGGTTTAGGATCAGGAAAATCGTAAATACAAGTATTAAAATATGGCAGAATACCCACCAGGAGTAGGAAGTAAAAAAAATACCTAAAACCTTTGAACACCTTTCTCACTATATTTCTCATTATTCTTTCCTACAATTTTGATTCAAAAATAAACAGGACATCAGACTTGCCCAATGGTTTCAAATATATTCTTTAATCGGCTTGGTCCAGCTTGGGTTTAGTTAGTAAAAAACCAAAAAGCCCTCCTAAAAGTCCTCCAAATATATGTCCAAACTGAGAAACTTGATCGGTGTTAAATGCGGCTACTACTTCCCTTCCAATATACAAGGATGCCACCAATATAAAGGTCAACGGAATTTTTCCGGACTGATTTCCGGTAAATGAAATTAACACTATGAGCATAAAAACTAAACCACTGGCTCCAACAAGTCCAGAAGAAAAAACCACATTGTGAATAACGGCGGTAATAATGGTGGTACTTAGAAACAACAAACCCATTTTCATGCTCCCATACTTCTCTTCAAGGATGGGCCCAAGTAACAATATAAATGACAAGTTAGCGAACAAATGTTCGAGGTCTGCATGACATAACACATATGTAACATAACTTAAAACAGGAATGGAAGATGGAAAGTTTAAGCCGAATAAACCCGACAGTCCATTTCCAGTCAAATAGTCCAAAAAATATAGCAATGACACCATGATAGAAAATGTCAACATGAATGGTGAATTATACTGAATGCTCAATTTCATAGGATACTCAAAAAATATGCGAGTTTAAATTATGCTTTTGCGTCAGAATATTTACATTGTATATCAAAATATATCTCAAATTACCGTCGTGAAAATTATCTCTTGGAATGTAAATGGTGTTCGTGCCGCTGTAAAAAAGGATCTCATTTCTAAAATATATGAAATGAACCCGGATGTGTTGTGTCTTCAGGAAACCAAAGCTCAAGATGATCAAGTTCTTGAAGCATTGGAAGCATTGGATGGTTATGAAATATTTGTTAATTCAGCTGAACGAAAGGGATATGCTGGAACGGCTATTTTAACTAAATCAAGTCCTATTCGTGTAAAGAACGATATGGGAGTTGAAATTCACGATCAAGAAGGTCGGTTAATTGCTGCTGAATATTCAGATTTTTATGTGGTTACTACTTATGTCCCAAATTCAGGTCAAGGCTTGGTAAGACTTGACTATCGAACTACTTGGGATAAAGAACTATTAACATATTTGAAAAAGCTGGAAAATAAAAAACCAGTGATCTTATGTGGCGATTTAAATGTTTGTCATAAAGAAATTGACATTGCCAGACCAAAAGCCAATTACAATAAATCCGCAGGATATACTCAGAAGGAGATTGATGGAATGGACAATTTTGTCAATGCTGGTTTCAAAGATACCTTTCGGGAGTTACATCCTCAGGAAATCAAATATAGCTGGTGGAGTCTTAGAGGCGGTGCAAGAGAGAAAAATATTGGCTGGCGATTGGATTACTTTTTAATCAGTGAATCATTGATGTCCAGTGTAGATAATGCAGATATTTGGACGGATGTCATTGGATCCGATCATTGTCCGGTTATATTGGAATTGAAATAGTGATGTTTTGCGCATGGATGAAATAGCAGATAAAGAAATTCAGGAACGAGTTGAAACCAATGCTTTTGAAACATGGATGCAAGAAGGCATTGTCTTTACAAAAGCTAAACCAGGTAAACACATAACCCTGGAAGAGGCTAAGGCCAACACAGATGCTGTTAATCATTTTTTCCTAGGGGAGAAAATGGCGCTTTTAGTGGACCTTACTCGATTGCATTCCATTGATAAATCGGCTAGGGATTATTTCTCAATGAGAGGTAGAAAAACCAATGTTGGAGTACTTGCCATACTAACTAAGTCAGCTTTGAACAAATTCGTTGGAAATTTCTTTATTACGTTCAGCAAACCTGTGGTTCCCACCAAATTATTCACTGATCAACATCACGCAATGGATTGGTTAAAAAAGACACTTATTGAACGGACTTAACAAACCTTCCGTTGAATAGTTGATCATCTACCGTTAATCTATAATTGTAAATACCGGCAGGGACTGTATTTAAGTCCACAACTTCACGACTGTTTTGTAGTCGTTGAGTAAACATTAATTTACCTGATAAATCATAAACCTGGAACGTAGCGCTTAGAAAACCCTTGCTTAATTCCAGAGTCAAATAATCAATTACTGGATTAGGGAACAAAGTTATCTCCTGATTCTGATAATTTGTAACTCCAACCGTGGTTGCCACAACCACATCCTTGCAGGTTGTGTCTCCCGGACCTGCCACGTTTGTGGCTACCAAACAAACATTGTATGTACCATCATTCGAATATAAATGCCATGGATCTTGTAAGTGAGAAGTATCTCCATTATCATCAAAATCCCAAACCCAAGAGGTTGGCATATTGGTTGATTTATCACTGAATACAATAAATGGTGTGTTGGTATAGTCAATATCAAAATCAACCACGGGCACCAATCCTTGAATGGTGATGTCCTTGCATACTGAATCTACGCCTAAATTATTCCAGACTTTAAGGCATACCGTGTATGTGCCATTTTCTGTATACGTATGAGATGTATGTTGATTGGTATCCAATGGTGTTCCATCACCAAAGTCCCATTGCCACTTATTGGGCTTATTTGATGTTAAATCAGTAAAATTGATTTGGGGATCCAAGGTGGCATTCATGGAAAAATCTGCCACCGGAAACGTATATTCTACGTTCAAACCTAAGAGAAAATCTTCCGTAAGCCGATCTCTGTATTCCGCCCAACTTCCTGCAAGCACCTCATATGTCTGTCGACTAAAAGGCGCTGTTAAATCTCTCCCTAAATTAATTCCTGCACCTGCCATTAGCCATAATAAATAAACCCCTCCACTATCGATTACCAAATAATCTGAATCTACAGGAACGGTGGTATAATCATTCAATGTTATGGCACTGGTTCCTACAAAATTGGAATCAAGCAATGTTCCTGGACCTCCGTTAGTTCCGTCATCATCATATATTTTGGCAAAAAAGCCAGCAGTTCCTGTGGTGGTAATGTGAAAACGTGAACTTACAATCTTAGCCGGATAAAACGGAGGTTCAATATAAATTCCGATTCCTCCGTTACCACCATTCCATCCTAAGCCAGCGCCATCCGGTGATTCATCCGTATATTCAAGTGTCATGGTAGTTTGCGTGGTATCAATGGCAACCACCTCCATTTGAAGCGCATTATTGCTCGCCGTGAGATCTCCTGTAATACCACTTGTATAACTTTCGTAAATAAATATCCCGTCATTAGGAGCTGAAAATTGATTGGGAAAAGTCACATTGGTATCCTTTCCAACACCCAACGCAGGAATGGTTATACTTCCACCTGTTACTCCTGAACCTCCAACTTCAAACACAGTGTCATTGGCACTAAACGAACCTAAAGCCTGGTTGCCGAAATTTCTAATGTTGGCATTCAGGGAAATTGGATCACCCAAACTCTTGACAAAAATTCCTGCACTTTTAGGATTTCCTGTCCATCCGATTCCACCGTCTGTAACAGCAAAAGTCACAACCGATGGATAGTAAAACTTGATAGTAGCAGAATCATCAGGCACAGAATCAAAGGCAACTCCCAAGCCAAGTGTTCCAGAAACATTTTCTATTCCAATGGCCATGTCCACTGAAGTATTGGTTCCCATGCTGCTCGATAAGAAATTATAGGTGATGGAGAAATCCGATTTATTAAAAATAATCTGAAAGGTGTTGCTTCCGGTCCAGTTATTTCCCAGACTGGTCCAATAAGGTACATTATGATAGCTAATACAAAGGGTATCCGTATTAGAGTAATAGTAACATGCGGCTGGATTTCCCAAACCACTAAAATTTAAATCCGAAAGAAATGGAGCCAAAAAGTCATTGGCACCGCTACTCAACGGAATGGCGGCTGGAAAAGGAGAAGCAATATTGTCACCCGCGAAACTCACATATCCGTTGGAACCAATCCAAAACTGATTTGTAGGATACCAATAAAATTGAAATCCGGAGGAGACTGAAAATGGACCAACCACATTGTCGTCAGTCAATCCTGTAACTTGTGTTCCAATGGTGGTGATGTCAAACCATTGGAATTGAGGAGCACTTCCTGTGTCATCGTTATTTCTCCATGTATATCCATAGGCATCCGGTCCTCCCGAAGTGACCTGTGCCAATAACGGCATTATAGTGGCAAGGATAGCCACCAATGAGATAAGCTTTTTCATCGTAGTTCGTAGTTAGACAAGGCAAAATCGAATAAATCGATTCCTACTAAAAATAGAAAGAAATATGCAGAATCACAAGAATAATATGGGCCAATAAAATGTTATTGAATTCATGATCATGAATTTGACTCTTGTAATATCATTCAGAATTGTATATTGGAATCCAAACATGTGGTATTGTTTGGTCCATCTATTGAATAGTAAACACTATTCTTTATTTTAGCCCGCTGGCAATTATTTATGAAGATTAAAAAGCAAATTAAGTTTTCTAGCGTATTGATGTTGGTCACCCTAATAATGACGCAATCATCCAATGCTCAATCCTCTGATACCAATTCGGTGTATCGAATTAATCGCTTAACGAATTCATTAATTGTAGCAGGTAGTTTTGCATTGAATTATGCCGGTAACCAGCGTATTATTGGTAAATCTGACGTGACTCTCGAAGAGCTTGAAAACCTCAATCGAAACAATGTACCTTCATTTGACAGAAGTGCATTATCACTTGATCCTGCTGATAGAATTGAATTTCAAGAATTATCTGATGTCTTTTTGGTTTCTTTTTTAGCCGCACCTGTGACATTGTTTATTGATAAAAGAATTAGAAAGGATTGGATTGATGTGACCTTACTTTTCTTCAAAACATCAATTTGGACAAACTTGACCTATAGTTGGGGACCACCACAATACATTGATCGTTTACGTCCTATCACCTATTACAGCGATGTTCCCGAAAAAGAGCGCACTACCTCTGTCAACAAATCGTCTTTTTTCAGTGGACATACATCTGCTGGAACTTCCGGAGTGTTTTTTCTGGCCAAAGTATTGAATGATTATCATCCTGAATGGGAAGGAAGGAAATGGTATTTATTTGGAGGAGCCACGGTACTTTCAGGTGCAATGGGCTATAGCAGGTACCGGGGATTGAAACATTTTCCCAGTGACATTCTCGTGGGTTTTATGATGGGTGCAGCCGGAGGAATTCTCATTCCAGAGATGCATAGGATCAAAGATCATAAATTGAAAATGTCTTTTCAGTTTTTTGATTCGGACTTTAATCTGGGAATGGCGTATCGGTTTTAGAATAAAAACCCGATTGTGAGACTTCGTAAATCTTCTTCACCAACAGCAATACTAAAGGCTACAACAAACGATTCGAACGGAGCAAGCCAAATTCCACCACCATATCCATCGTGCCAAACATCACTGTCTTCGTTATCTATCCACACTCTTCCAATGTCATAAAAACCAAGTAGTCCAAATTCAGATGGGAATAAGTAGGTTCTAAAGCCAAAAAGTTTGAAGCGTAATTCAGTGTTGTTATAAACCGCTTGTTCGCCATAAAATCGTGTACGACGGTAACCTCTTAAATTTCTGATTTTACCAGTTCCTCCAAGTGTATTGGCTTGAAAAAACTCGAAATCACCAAATGACATACCTCCTCCAATTCGATTGGAAATTGTCACCGTTGAAGGACTTCTAAAACTGTAATAAAACGCAAATGAGCCGTGGATAGCGCTGTAATTTCTTGAGTTATCATTGATTCCAGCCAATGATTTTCCATCTATCTTAAGATGAATTCCTCGTTTCGTTAACAGATTGTTGTCTCTGGAATCAATGGTGAAATTTAAACCAACACCGGCATATCTCTTTTGTTCAAACAAATTTCTGTTCACCAAATCTGCCAAATCTTCTTGTTCAATGAACTTGTCTTTGGTATCTCTGATGTCCACATTTTCATTGACCAATCCTCCAGCTATACTAACGGATTCAGAAAATCTTCTTCTCATGTATGCCTTAAGAAATATATTGTCAAACCGAACCCTGTAATATTCCAGTTCATTGCTTTGATCATATACTGATTCGTTTCCCATTCCGTAAAAGTTCAAGGAATAATTTGGCCCTTCCACATCTGCAGAAATCAATAAATCATTTCGTCCTATTAAATGGTTAAATGTGCCTTTGTATCTGAAGTCAAAAGCTCCAGTTAAAAAAGCACCCATTCCCAAAACCAGATGTCTGCTTTTGTAAGGTTCTTTTCTAAATCCGTGTTTTGTAGCCATAAATCCACCTCCAACAAATAGACCATCGTCAACGTTCCAATTACCAACCACTAATGGAACAACCAAATCATATTTAAACGCTTTGCGATCATATTCATTGATGTCAGGACGATTAGAAGTGCGAATTCGGGTTCCGGCACTTTTATCAATGACTGTTTTCTTTTTGGTATCATAAATAATGGTCTTATTCGACCACCCTCTTAAATTGGAGCTATCCACAAACGTATCCTTTCCAGTACCTCCAATCAATCTCAATTTCATTCCTTTTTTTCCCTCACCAAAAACACGAATATGATCTTTACCTCCCATGGTATAAACCCTGACTTCTTTGGTTTCTTTTCTATCAAAGGTTCTATCATACATCAATCGCTTTTTTTCAAGCGATTTGTTCACCTTAAACATGCTGACTCTGGTCAAACCTGAATCAAGCCTTTCAATTTCAACCAATTCGCGCTTATTACTTCCAACCACATCTACTTCCTTAGCCAGGAAGGCATAGTACTTTTCAGCATATTCAGGCAGCCGATCTCTCCTTTTCTTCAGTTTATTGATCACCGTCTTCCCTGTAAGGTCATGTATTTCAGGAGACCACCCCCCTATGGCTGCTTCGATTTTATCATCTGATAGGTTCTGCTGAAGCTCATGTGCCACTTCCAACCATTCTTCCTTACTTGGTTCGGTTAAAAATGACCTATCAAACCAACGAGCATTAAACATAAATCCCTCAATGTTGCTAATGCTGGTATCAAATCCCTGAATTTTTGGAATGGCCCATTTTCTGGATGCGATTTTCGGTATGATACCATCATTCACAAAAAAGGCTTGATCTCTATCTCGCGGAATAGGTCTGTATCGTTGTCCTTTTAAGGTATCCATGGTTGCCCAGCGCCATTGATCATCATGTCTATCCCAATCTCCTATGACCACATCAAAAAGGCGATTACGCAGCACAAATTTTTGATCTACATAATTGTCATTGTCCTTCTGTATTTTGCTCACCACCTTAGCTGTGTTGATGATCTTTGGAGAATGGCCAAAGAATGATGCATCACTCCAGTTTCTGGATGGCCTTTCTTCAAAAAGCACCAAAGTATTTGCAAAATCTTCCTGATGTAAACCAAATGCAGGATCATTGGGTATATACATCAACTGAGGATTTGTATGGTAAATCTTAGCAGCTTCAGCCAATTCGGGAACAACAAAAGCGGCATACGGATGAGCCGCAGAAATTTGATCTTGAACAATGTCCTGGGCAAAAGTTCCCCGGAACATGGACGGCACAGCCTTTTCCGTATTCTTGTCGATGGATCTCAAGACATATTGTCTGCCGGTTTCATGCTCTAAGCGAAGGCTTTTTGTTTGAAACCCACCTCCTCGCTGAACAATGGTGAGCCCTCCTTTTTCACTTTGAATGTCAAATACAGGGACATTTAAATTCAACGACCATATTTCTCTGTAATTATTTCCCAGCCAGCGTCTTTTTCGTTTTCCTGCTATGTATTTGTTGCTTGCTTGTGTTTCAATAAATTTTTTTCGAATAGTATCTGAATTATTTTCGATGTCGGACAATAGCAGCTTTTCAGGTTGATATGATTGGATTAACGTATGATTCAATGGGCCATTCTGAATAGAATCATTGATAGGAACAAAAGAAAGCTGAGTCGATCCTTTTGTGTCAACTATAATCTTAGCATACCCAACTGATTCCGAAGCAAACTTTCCATATTTGCTTTTTTTCTTTACATGTGTTGATTTTGACCCGGAGCCGCTTACCACATAATGGACATTGTTCTTATAGTTGTATTGTAAATTGTGTTCGTGTCCTGATACATAAACAATGTTGGAATATGCTTCCATTACTTCAGCCAGTGATTGGGTGACAGCTTTATTCAAGGGGTGACTCAAGTCCTGAATGTTGCCTAGAAACTTACGGTATAACGGATAAATGGAGCCAATGACAGGCAGAGGTAAATAAAGCCATTTGGCCACATCCGTCAATGGAAATATATGCTGCCTGGCAGTAAACCTTCCACCATGTTCTCCGTAGGATACAATGGGGTGATGAGCAGCAACTATGACGTGTTTGCTTTTGTTTTGTTTTAAAATCTGGATGAAATGCGAATACACATCTAATCTGGTTTTGTTTTCGCAATCGGAATCTTCTCCGGGTTTATTGTGTAAATGCAATAACCACTGCGAATCCAAAATGACCATAACCATTTGATCATTAATATCCACCACCTCCGGTCCTGGACATGCATGACTTGGTTTAAAGATGTCTTCATTGTTAAATTGAGCTTCTATAAATTCTTCCTGCTCGCCAATATGCTTCAATCCTCTTTTTCTGCCTTTCGCCCAATCATGATTTCCAGGAATAACAATGATTTCAGCATTTTGATCTTTGATTGCTTTCAATTGAGCATTCATTATTTCTTCTGCGGCCAATCGATCTTTGGTGTCCATGGCTGGCATTCCATGTGGGTAAATGTTATCACCCAATATGACTACTACTTTTTTGCCTTGGGTCTGTGATAGATCTTTTTGAAGTTGTTGTAGATTTTGTGCAGCGTGTTCATTGATTTCCCCTGCATCTCCTAGAAAGAAAAACGTTGTTGGTTCAGCCGATTGATTTTGTGCGTTCGACTTTATGGTCACACAAATTGCCAAACACATTGAACAGATGAAGGCTATACATTGAATTTTCAAACTGCCCATTAGGATTTTATCGTAAATATTCAAATTTTAATAAATACCCATCATCTCCATCTCCTTCGCTGGAGATGTACATTCTTCCATCAGGTGAAAAACAGATTCCTTCAGGTTGTTTTAGCACTTTTGGTCTAATTCGAACAAATTCCATCACATTAAAATTTTCGTCCAAAACAATCAATGCCTTTCCTGCTGAAGCAATGATGTAATACCTATTTTCTTTTGGATGAAAAGCGATTCCTGAAGGTTGAAACCCTACTTCCTTCTCATTCCTTCCTACTGAATCTAAAAAGTCTTTTATATCTGATTTTTTTATAACGAACAACGGTTTCGGATCAACTTTTTCCGTCACCAAATCGAAAGTATAAATTGCTTTTCCCTTGATCTTTTGATCGCCATAATCACCTTTGTTTTTACAGCAAATCAGCAACTTCCCCATCTCGGGATGATAGCCAAGGCCTTCAATGTCATTTTCTTTCGAGAATCCAGTCTCTATGATGTCAACATTTGGTTTGTCATCGTCATCAATCGAAAATTTGTACAAGGTTCCATTGCTTTTGATAACATACGCCATTTGGTTCACTACTTCAACGCCTTCGTAATCTCCTCCTTTGGCAAATTTTATTCGACGAACTACTGATTTCTTCTTTCTGTCATAGATATACAACTTGCCACTTTCGTCTTGTACACATCCCAATTGATTTTTACCGATATATGTTAATCCTGATATTTCTTCAAGTGAATATCCAAGGAAATACTTCTTGTCAGGATCCAAAAGGTCATAGGCGAAATTATCTGATGCTGTGGATTGATAATCAGGCTCTTTCACCAATTTATTGTATTGTTCACAACCGCTTAATCCAACCAGACATAAGAAAAGTAATATCAGTCTATTCATCATACACCGCAAAACATCACAATTATTTATAGTAATCTGAAGCATGAATATCGTTAAATCTTATCAATAATTCATCTTCGAATTCAAATGAATTCGTATCTTCCTTTGCAATAAATTGACTTAGAAGCATGTCAGGATATGCAGAAGTAATACATGACGTAAGAGAATTCATAGAGAATTTTTTCAAAGAAAAAGTGCCGGCTAAATTTGCCTATCACAATTTCGATCATACCCATAAGGTTGTAGAGGCGTCCAAACTGATTGCGGAGAACAACGGAATGTCTAAATCGGATGTGGAATTGGTTCAGTTAGCAGCCTGGTTCCATGATGTTGGGCACTATCAAGGTCGTGAAAACCACGAAGCGGCAGGAATCAAATTGATGAAAGAAACGTTACCTGAAAAAGGTGTTGCAGATAAGGACATTGAAATCATAGCAGGTTGTATTGAAGCTACAAAAATGTCTGTAGAGCCTCAAACTGAATTACAGAAAGTTCTCATTGATGCGGACATGTATCACTTGTCTACCCCTTATTATTTCTCTGAATGGGAATTGATGAAAAAAGAGCATGAATTGTTGAGTGGAGAATCCGTTAATGATTTTGAATGGCTTGAAGAAAACATTGATTTTTTTAAATCACACAAATACCATTCTCCATATGGCAAAGAAGTGCTTGAAAAGCTCAAAAAATCAAACTTTGATACCATCAAGAAACGGATGAAGGAAATCAAAAAGAAGGATAAGACTATTGTTGAATTAAAGGAAAAGCTGGAGAAGTTAAAAGCAAAATCGGCAAATGATTTAAAGCCTGATAAGGCAAGAGAGACAATGCTCAGAATTACCTCCAGAAATCATTTGGAGCTAAGTGTGATGGCTGATAACAAGGCAAATATTATGATTTCTATCAATGCCATCATCCTATCCATTGTTGTGTCCGTACTGATTCGGAAGTTAGAAGAAAGTCCTTATTTGATTATTCCTACATTGATACTGACGGTTGTTTGTCTAGTGACCATCGTATTTTCAATTTTGGCTACTCGTCCCAATGTTTCTAAGGGAAAATTTACCAATGAGGACGTGCTTAAGAAAAAAGCCAATCTATTGTTTTTCGGGAATTTCCATGGTGTGCCATTGGAAACATATATGTGGGGGATGACAGAAATGTTGAAGGACAGTGAGTACCTTTATGGTTCAATGATAAAGGACATCTATAATCTCGGAGTGATTCTTGGCAAAAAGTATAGACGATTACGGATAGCTTACAATATATTTATGTTTGGCTTCGTAATTGCCGTATTGGCCTTTGTTTTTGGATATACATTCAGAGAAGGAATTTAGTCTAATCATTGTCCTTCAGCCAATTGTAAATTTCCAATTGTGCCCTGACTTTTTTCTCACCTACTTTCCTCTTTATACGAACATCTTCGAATTTTTCCGACAATACCGAAAGTTTGTCATTGTCATTAAATTGAGTCTGTAAGTATTGCTTGATATCCGTTTTCATTTGTTTATCACGAATAGGAAATACCACTTCGATTCGTCTCAGTAAGTTTCTATTCATCCAATCCGCTGAACCCATGTAAATCTTTTCATCTCCGTTATTATGAAAGATGAAAATGCGGGAGTGTTCCAGGTACTTGTCAACCAACCTATACACTTGAATATTTTCACTTTGTCCTTTGATTTGCGGCATTAGGCAACAAATCCCACGAACAATCATATTTATTTTAACACCAGCATTGCTTGCTTCATATAACTTTTCAATAATTCGTGGCTCTTGAAGATTGTTAATCTTTACCGAAATACTGGCTTCATGACCTTTTTTAGCATGTTTAATCTCATTGTCAATCAATTCCAGGAAGGATTCATACAAATTGAATTGAGATACTAACAGCTGATTAAACGATGCTTTTTTACGTTTATGCAAAAATTTAAATAAGTTGTCCAGCTCATCGGTTATGGTTTCGTCAGAAGTCAATAGGCCATGATCCGTATAAATATTGGCCGTTTTCTCATTGAAATTTCCAGTACCCAAGAACGCATATTTTCGTGACTTACCTCTCGTCTTTCTAATGATCAACGCAATTTTAGCATGCACCTTAATCCCTGGAATACTAAAAATAACTGTAGCCCCGGCTTTTTCAAGTTTTTCTGCCCATTCCAAATTGTTGGCTTCATCAAATCTCGCTTTCAGCTCAACAAACACCGTAACGCTTTTTCCATTTTTCAATGCTGACAATAATGCATTTGCAATCAATGATTGTTCAGCGATACGATAAAATGTAACATTGATTTTGGTAACATCCGGATCAATGGCTGCTTCATTGAAAAATCGCAACACATTGTCATAATGATGATACGGGAAGTGAAACAACACCTCTTTCTTATCCAAAACATCAACCATCTTGTCAGCTGCTTCAATTTCGCTGACTGAGATTGAAGGCCAAGAATTTTCTTGCAATTTTGGGAACCTGGGATTTTCAAGACCAAACAAATCGTTCAGGTTATGGTATCTTCCACCTGTCACCATTTCCCTTTTTTTGATATTGGCTTTTTTACAAATCTGATGCAAAACTTCGGTATTCATGCTTTCATCAAACAAGAATCTTGCAGGTGCATTGATCAGTCTGTTTTCCAGTTTTTTCTTCACGGTTGTCACAAGGTCTCCAGAAAATTCATCTGAAAGATGCAATTCGGCGTCCCTGTTCAATTTGACACTCCAGCAATTTGCAATTTGATGATTGGGGAAAATAAAAGGTGCGCATTCTCTTATGATGTCATCCAAGAAAATAAAATAGTCTTTGGAATCAATTTTAGAAAGCCTGAGAAACCGAGGAATATGATCCGTTGGAATCTTTAGCACCGCAATCTGTTTCTTATTCGTGCTAGAAATCAATTCAAAACACAAATAAATCATACGATTGGAAAGTTTAAGTTCTCCTTTTTTCAATTGATGAAGAAAAACAGGAGACATATATGCCGCAATTTTTGTCTTAAAAAATCGCCTAACTTCCGCCCTATGTGCCTCTTCTAACGGTTTATTCCAATAAAGCACAATGTCTTTCGATTCCAGTTCTTTAACAATAACTTCTCGGATGTACTTGCCATATTGAATCAACTGTTCCAACACCAATCGTTGAATTTCATCAAGCAGATCTTTGGGATTCCACCCATTCAAATCTTTGAGATTGGGGTTTTTTATGTTCTCGATATTGTACAACCCCGCAACACGAACTCTAAAAAATTCGTCCAGGTTAGAAGAAAAAATGCCCAGAAATTTGAGTCGGTCAAACAGTTGAACATTTTTACTCATTCCTTCTTCGAGCACTCTGGCATTAAATACCAACCAGCTTAAATCGCGATTTTGGAATTGGTACTTCGACTTAGACATAGATGGAATAGTTTAAACGAAACAAGATTCTGTCCAGTCGAATATAATCAATGGATGGGGAATATGATAATATCTAAAGTGCTTCTTGTTGAATTCTTTCTAAGATATCCAAAGAACTTTTCTTTTGTTTGGAATCACTTTGATTGGAAACTGTTAATCTCAGCGCTTTCAATCCTTCTACACTCTGTAAGTTTTCCACATCCAGTTCTTCTACTTTATCTTCAATCAAATCCAACGATTTCAAATACTCAACATATTTTAAGTATTCCAATTTTTCACGTTGTTGTGAAAAGATAATGGCAATTTTGCCCGGCTGAGTAATTCTTTCATTGGTTCCTTTAACTAATGCTTTATCAATTCGCTTTTTGACGATTTCATAACGCATGTTGTAAATTCCTTCAACATCAAATTGCTTTTCGTCTGATTTAAATCCAATAGTCAATGGAGCACTATACACTAATATCAAATGAGTTGTTTCTAACGGAACTTTAAGTGTTGGAACAATCTCATTGGTTTTTCTTGCGATTTCGCACATCAACAACAATTGCCACAACCTTAGATTCTGTAGATACAATGGACCAAAATGATCATCCTGCATCAACGATTCCCCTGTATAAATAGTGTACTCAACACCGTCTGTTTTATATTTTTCAAAATAATGCGGGAACTGACTTTGAGCAATGGCTTGTTGTTCATCAATGTATGAACCAACCATATCATTGATTCTATTTACACTTTCTTCGTAGTCTTTTCTTTTGTCATAAATAAGACCGTGATCCGGATCAAGTTCCGCTTTGAATCTGTCAATTTCAGCGGCAAGATTGGCATCTGTTTTACTGAGATGTTCGAACAAAGGATCAATTTTAGAGGTGAAAAATTCCTGAACAAGAAGTTCGTCACCGGATTTCAGCCCCAATCTGATTTTCTTTATCAATTCTTCTACTTGAAATCTCAATTCATCATATATTGGAAATTGTTTTCCTTCCAATGTTTTATTGAGCACCTTTTTTACCAATTTAAGCTGCTTGATTAAATCCATTTGAATGGAATGTGATCTTGCATCTGAAGAGCTTTTGATATCAGATTGCCCGTACAAGGGAAATACATTCTTAAATGAAATAGGATCCAAGTCTTGTATAGCACCCTTTTTTTGATTTTGAAGATGTTTCAATGCTGATTGAACAAATCTCCATTCCACGGTTGGGTGAATGGCGGTATATTTCTCTTTAATGATAGCCTGAACCTGATTTTGGAGTTCATCAATACTTCGTTTAGCGGCAATACTAAACAAAGGAAGAATTTCACTCAATTTCATCATTGATAACGCGGTCAAATCTCCTGGATTTTTAGAGGCCAGTTCCAAAATTCCAATAGGCTTATCATCCTGGTAAAGAGGTGAAATGATGACGTTGCGATATCCTCGTTCTAGAATTAACTTTTCGTATTTAGTAGGATTTTTAAATTCCTTGACGTCATTCGACAAAACAGGACGACCACTTTGCATCAATTGATAAATCAACGAACCTTCCTCATTCAGAAACGTCAAATCCATACCATCTTCTATGAACAAGCTATTGCATATCTTGTTTCCAACGGGATTTTCTACATCTTCTTTGGTCTTCGATGCAATAATACCCATGTGTATGTCAGGTGTATTGAAAATGGACTGAAGTTTGGCGTCAAGCTTTTTGACATGTTCCATTGTTGTAATGGCATCCTTTTCCAACAACTCATCTTTCAATCTGGAAATCACTTCTGGTTCAGTAACATCAATCACATCATATTTGACCAATCCGTGAAATTCAAAGTTGTCGATGTCAATTTTTTGTTTCCATAAGTCAACATCACCTAATTCATTGAGTAACTCAAATATTTCAGCTTTCTTGAGTCTTTTGGGTTTCTTTTTCGCTACAAGATCAACGAAGGTTGCATCGATATTAATTTGAAAGTGTTTTTCCAAGCCAGTTTCTGGTTCAAATACTTGAAACCGATATGGAGATTCTTCTTGTTTTTCAATGCCATAATACTCGTGCAAAATGATCAGATTGGCAGAAATGAACTTTTTCAATTCCATCAATTTGGTCTCTTCCACCGTAAAAACATCTTCGAATTTGTTCCTTAATGCCAAAAATTTTGGAGAAGCATACAAAAAGTCTTTACTGAATGGCTTTGAAATCGCAAAAAAAGCATCTTCACCTTCAAACATTGGCAATGCCGCAGACATAATTAATTGAATGGTGTCAAGATGTTCTTCTACAAAACTCAAATCGGTAATGGGCTCAGCTAAACGAGGTTCTTTAGTTAATCTTTTCTTAATTTCTTTTGCAATCACTCGGCTTGCATTTCCCTGCACATTTTCATTCTGCCAAAAATCGATCATGGGCTTCAAGCTTATCACCGTATTATAGGGAAAGCTATCCATGAGCGCCATGCATTCATTCATTTTACTTTCGTCGACAGACAGTTTGTGAAAATTAGAACCTTCCATACCATTATTTTTTATTGAGACGGATAATGTGGAAATATCTTGTGAAAAGATGTCTACATTCTCTATATGATTGAATTACAAAGGTATGTAATAATATTAATCTCAACAGATTCAATGTGATATCACATGTTTATGTGAATGATAAATCAATATATTTATTGCAAACTTTTCATCATGCATGCCGGAAATAACTTTACGCTGAAAGAAGCCATCGTTTGGACACGAAGGGATATATACAAATTTGTAGCAATGGCCACGGCCATTACTTGTATCTATGAGTTACTTGATTTCAAGGTCATTTCAATCCCTTGGTTACCAATTGCCCTAATTGGTACAGCAGTGGCGTTTATTATTGGGTTTAAAAACAACGCCACTTATGATAGAATGTGGGAAGGCCGCAAGATTTGGGGAGCGATTGTAAACTCAAGTCGAGTTTGGGGCGTGATGTCCAGAGATTTTGTTACCAATGCTCATGCAAACAACCCGCTTTCGGATTCTTTGTTACATGATGTACATCAAACGTTGATATATCGTCACATAGCCTGGCTAACGGCACTGAGGCATCAACTGAGAGAGCCCAGAGGTTGGGAATACATGGATAGGTCCTACAACAAAGAGTACAAAGAATATTTTAAGGTGCCGGAAGAACAAGCAACGCTGGAAGATGAATTAAAACCGTTGCTATCAGAAAATGATTATGGATATGTCATGACCAAACAAAACAAGGCCTCTCATCTCTTGAGTATGCAATCCAAACATCTCAAGACGCTAAAGGATGACGGTTTGATTGAGGATTTTCGTCATATGGAGATGGAAAATGTAATTGCAGATTTGTACGTGCACCAGGGAAAAAGTGAACGTATTAAAAACTTTCCGTATCCAAGGCAATTTGCAACACTAAATCTATTTTTTGTGTGGCTCTTCTTAATTCTATTGCCATTTGGATTGGTAAATGAATTTGACAAACTAGGTGAAAATCTTGTATGGTTAACGATTCCGTTCAGTACTTTGGTGAGCTGGGTTTTTCACACGATGGAAAAAATTGGTGAATCCACGGAAAACCCATTTCAAGGTGGGGCAAATGATGTTCCCATCACTGCTTTGAGCAGAACAATTGAAATTGATCTCAGAGAAATGTTGGACGAGACAGAGCTTCCGGAATCCTTGAAACCGGTCAATAATATACTGATGTAAATTGTACTATTCGAAGATGGAATTGAATAGGGCTGCAAGTCTTACACTGGCTTGTGTAAGTCGTTGATCAACAAAAACGATATTCTTGTTGTAGTAATTGTCATCCAGGTGTTTGCCTTCGTAATCATACACTTGCGTTAAAGCTTCTTGAGATTCTTTCATCCAAACGGTTGGGTCGTCTTTTTCCCACGTTGCTTTGTCTTCGTCTTTCAAGCCACTTTGTAACGTATTGGCATAGGTAGTAAAATTAACTTCCTTTCTTTTGATCATATCCGTATCCCAAGCTTTATGCAAATTTGTTTTGTGCTCATGCTGATGCTTCCAACGCAACTTTACTGCATTACCACCGGCATCTTTTTTATATCCACAATGAAGGGGTTGATGCACATCTGCCACTAAATGACATAATACCCGAATAGCCATTACCTTATCTTTTGCTGAAGAAGATTCATCCTGTAAAATTTTGGTGTATTCCTGAATTTTAGCCAGGGCGTTTTCCGGATTGTCGTCATCCGAGTTTTTGTAATGCCAGGTATCCATAAATTCATAACGCTCATCCCCTCTCACATCGTCCATCCAGGTACTTGATTCACGCAATGTTTCTTCACCCATTAATTTTTTCAACTCAGCCTGTGCATTGTCCGTCAAATATGACTGAGCCATGGTGCCAATGATCTGATGACCAGTGCGCCCCCAAGCCATGGCTGTTTGATAGGAAACTATAATGCAAGAAACTAAAAGAAAAAGATTTTTCATGGTCGAAAGAATTAAGGTTACTAAAGATATAATTCTTTACTGATTTGGCAATCAATTAATTGCAATCCACTTTGCAAATTGCGACCGACTGGGAATTCAAAAATCCAATCAATTGGCTATAATCTCGTATTCCGTTCGTCTATTGTTTTGACGTCCTTCTTTAGTATCATTTGAACTCAAGGGTCGGCTGGATCCGTATCCTTTTGATACCAATCTACCAGAACTAATCCCTTTCTTAACCAAATATGCTGAAACGGCCTCTGCTCTTTTCTGGGAAAGTTTATTGTTTATTGAAGCTGAACCTGTATTATCTGTATGACCTGAAAGTTCAATTTTCAACGAAGGAACCTGGTTCAGTAAATCTACTAATCGATCCAACTCAGAATAAGAATCTGATTTGATGTCTGCTTTTCCCGTTTCATAAAATACATTCCGTAAAGCAATTTTACTTCCCACTTTAATGTTTTTGAGTTCTACTTGCTTGTTGACCATATTGTATTCACTGAATTCAGGGAGGTTAAAGTTTTCAGAATGAAAAAGATACCCTTCCTTTCTAACGGCAATTCCATAATTTAATCCAGAAGGCAATGAGAGTAGGAATTTACCCGTTGCGCTGTTGGAATGTGCCGTAGAAATCACTTTGCCACTTGAATTGTCTGTGATATCTATTTCTGCACCAATCGGTTTTTTGGTAAGGTAATCAACAACTTTCCCTTTAAAGACTGTTAAACTCTTTTTGGTGACCTTGACTTCTTTTTCCAAAGGAATATCCTTCACAGGTTCTGCAATGCTGGCGAGCAATTGATCTTCTCCACTTAAGACCATCTGTTTTTCCGGACCCCAAAACGTCACTTGATACAAATCCAAACCACCCTTTCCACCGGCGCGATTCGAAGCAATGTAAGCATACTTTTCATTGGCGGTTGTCGCATAGAAAAAGTCATCATAGGGTGTATTTATTGGGTATCCCAGATTCACCGGATTAGACCATACGCCCATTACCAATTCTGCGCGATAAATATCGTAACCTCCAATGGAATTGTGTCCTTGTGAACTGAAATACATCGTTTGTCCATCCGGGTGAATGTAAACAGAACCTTCATTAAATGAGGTATTCACTTTTGACCCCACAGATTGGCCTTTCCCCCATGAATTCCTGCTTTTGTCCATGATTCCGCTAAAGAATATTTCTTTATCACCCTTCAGTTTTCCATCATAGATATAAAATACCTTGATGTCTGCTGGTTCGTATGACGCAAAAGTTTCATTTGCTTCTGTATTCACATTAGAAGACATTTTAACAGCTGGATCTGTCCAGTTTAAGCCATTCAATTTACTTTCCATAACGTTGGCATCTCCATCTTTAATAGTAAACATGAGCATTCGTTGACCATCGTATGCCAATGCTGAAGCTGTTTCATCGTATTCCGTGTTAAGCGGAGCACCCACATTTTTGGGAGCAGACCATTTTCCATTTTTATAATGTGAAGAATATATATCGTCATCATAGGCACCAATGTCATCAGGAGTATGACTGTTTTTTCTGGACGAGGTGAATAACATGTCTTCTCCATCAGTAGAAATGCAAGGACTAAAGTCATCCTCAGGAGAATTGATACTTTCAATATTATCAATCCATACCCTTAATGGGTTGTTCACGATTTCAGGTGCTGCTTTACATTCTTTGTTGTACTTGTTCAAAAACTTTTTAAGCTCTTCTGCTCTTTTTGATTTGGCCTCCAGTTTGAATTTGTTGAAATTGTCGATGGCACCTTTGTAATCACCCTCCAACTGCAGTGCCTGAGCGTAGTAATAATAAAATTTTGGTTCAGGGCTAGGGTTAAGTTTCAACGATTTATCTAAATACTTCTTAGCCTTGTATTTGTTATTGGTATACAAGTAAGCATTTCCCAACTTGTAGTTCAATTCATCATTATTCGGGTTCAAAGCATAGGCTTTTTCATATTGAAAAATGGCCTTCTGAAAATGATCTTTCAGATTATTTACGTCCACAACGGCTTGATTTCCAAGCTCAAGAAACTCATCTCCGATAGAAATCGCATTCGTAGCACTTTTGAATGCTTCTTTGTTGTCTTTAAAATTAGCTGCTTTAAATTCTACGTTTTGAGCAAAAACAACTGCAGAAATTAAACTTAGGGTAATGGATAATTGAATGCGCATAGTTTTAGTTATTGCAATTGTTTACATGATATTTTTTCCCAGGTGAACTTCCCAATTCTCTGGCCTTTTTCCAATCTTCACAAGCACCGACCTGATCCCGAATCATTTCTCTGGCGCTGCCTCTATTTACTAAGGCATCTGCATAATTGGGTTGTAGCTTGATGGCTTTTGAAAAGTCCTTTTCAGCCTCTTTGTATTTTTCCATTTTGAAATGGACACTTCCTCTGTTATTGTAAGCCATGGCATAATTTCCGTTCAACTTAATCGATTGATTAAAAACATCCAGTGCTTCCTTGTACTTCTTTTGTTCAACTAAAATGGAACCCAAGTTATTCAGGGCAATGTGGTACTTGGCATCTGCCTGAATGGCTTTATTGTAGGCCGAAATAGCGCCGTCTAAATCGCCCATTTTTTTCTTAACACTGCCAATGTTGTTATAGATATAAGCTGACTTGGGACTCAAGGAAACAGCTCGTTGATAATCAGATAATGCTTGTTCAAAGTTACCTTTCATTCTGTAGGCACTTCCTCTATCATTAAAGGCATCAAACCTTTTGGGATCCAGAGAAACGCATTTTCCAAAAAAGCTAATAGACTGGTCATAATTTTTAGTGATAAAATAAACGGTTCCCAGTTGATATGCGGGATCTGCATTCGTTGGGCTCAAGGTCATTGCTTCCATATATGCTTCTATGGAGGACTCATATTTTTTATTTTCATAGTAGGCATTACCCTTGTAATAAAATGCATTGTAATGCTCAGGGTTAACCGAAATGACTTTGTCAAAATCCGCTATCGCCTTTTCATTTTTATTTTTTTCCATGTACGCGATTCCACGATTGAAATACGCATTCAAAAAAACGGGGTTCAATTTAATTGCATTGCTATAATAGGTGATGGAAGAATCAATTTTTCCTGCCTTAAAAGATCGAATACCCAGGTTGTAAGCGTTTTGAGATTGTGCTAGCAAATCATTTTCTAAATTCAAAGCTGCAATTGAGTCTCGATAAGCCTTTTCAGCTGCTGTTAATGTCGTATCTTCTATCTGGGCGAGTAGTAAAACTGGCGATAAAAACAACGTAAATACAAGGAGTGTTTTCATGTAAAAAAAATTGGAGGCATAAATGTATAATAAATTCGAAGACAGCATATTTGAAAGCACTGATTTGTGAATAATTTGATGGAATTTAATTGAGATATCAACCATAAATCTCCTCACAATTAATTGTTATTCTTCTTGTAGATTAATAGTATTACTATTATGTTTGTAACAGATTCTATCGAACACAAAACCTATTTGAAGTGCTAAAGATCAAAATCAATGAAAACATCTATTTGAAGGACCCTGAAACGAGTGAGTTGGGTCTGCGCATTGTTACTAAGAGCATTGATATGATAGATGGATTGGGTTTTGAATGTTTTACTTTTCGAAAGCTTGGGGTGGAAATTGGCTCAAATGAGGCTTCTATCTATCGATATTTTGAAAACAAACATAAGTTGTTGCTCTATTTAACCAATTGGTACTGGAGTTGGATGGATTACCGATTGATGATTGGTTTGGCAAATATTGCCTCTCCGAAAGAAAGACTACATATTGCCATTAAAATGTTGACGGAAGAAGTTTCTGAAGACAGCAATTTTTCTCATATTAACGAAGTGAAATTGCATCGAATCGTAATTAACGAATCTGCTAAAGCCTATTTGACGAAAGAAGTTGATCAGGAAAATAAGGTTGGAGCTTTTAGGGGTTATAAAAAATTGGTGGCCAACATCAGTGATATCATTTTAGAGATCAATGCTTCTTATAAATATTCACATATGCTGGTGTCAACTATTGTAGAAGGAGCTCATTTACAGCGCTTTTTTGCGGATCACTTACCTAATCTAACTGACGTTGTTAAAGGTGAAGATGCGATAACAGAATTTTATACAGAACTCGTCTTTAAAGCTATTGAGCAATGATTTTATTAAAAAATCACATACATAAACAATGGTTAATTCGTATTACGGCTGTTCTGATTGTATTTAGTTTTGGCCTGTTGATTGCGGATTCATTGGGCAAAGCGTTTGGACCAATGGCTGCGTTGGAGGTTCATATAGACTTTTCCAATGACGCCGAGTCAAGTGAAGAAAATGAAGAGTCAAAGGAAGAAAACAAACTGGATGATTTTAATCATGATTTGTTCAATGAATCATCTATGAGTCAAAAAGAATTGAACATATACTTATCTCCGAAGTATACGATTGCGGGATGTATGCGAGAGGTGATTACTCCTCCTCCTCAATTGAGTTAGATTGACCACTAACACAATTGAAACTCTTATCATTCAATCTCACTATATTTAATCGAAAGCACTTTATGAAATCTACTAATAATTCATCATTTTCGGCCAATTTGAAATACGATATTCCATCTAGTATTGTTGTATTCCTTGTTGCGCTGCCCTTATGTCTTGGAATTGCACTAGCATCCGGGGCACCTCTCTTTTCAGGCATTATTGCCGGGATCGTTGGAGGAATCATTGTCAGCCTTTTGAGTGGATCTCCTCTCGGAGTGAGCGGACCTGCAGCAGGCTTGGCAGTAATCGTATTATCGTCTATTCAAGAATTGGGTTCCTATCAAACGTTTTTACTTGCTGTAGTAATTGCGGGTATCATTCAATTCCTGTTTGGGGTTCTAAAAGCCGGTGTTATTGGCTATTACTTCCCTTCTTCCGTGATTAAAGGGATGTTGGCAGGTATTGGAATCATTATCATTTTGAAACAAATTCCACATGCAGTTGGATACGACTTTGATCCTGAAGGAGATTTTGCATTTTCTCAGATGGATGGACACAATACTTTCAGTGAATTGCTCTACATGATGGATTTCATCAATCCCGGAGCAGCAATTATTGCACTGGTTTCGTTGGCCATATTGATTTTATGGGAACAACCATTCATTAAAAAATTCTCTGTTTTTTCAATCATTCAGGGCCCCTTGGTAGTAGTAGTATTGGGCATTCTCATGAATCTTGGTTTTCAAGGTATGGAAGGATATGCCTTGAAAGGAAATCAAGTGGTCAATATTCCTGTGGCTGAATCTTTTTCCACATTTATTGGACAATTTTCTTCACCTGATTACTCACAGTGGCTAAATCCGGCCGTATATGTTACGGCATTGACAATAGCGGTGGTTGCGAGTCTTGAAACATTGTTATGTGTGGAAGCGACAGATAAACTTGATCCTCAAAAAAGGACAACACCTACGAATAGAGAATTACTGGCTCAAGGAACAGGAAACTTTATTTCAGGATTAATTGGTGGACTTCCTGTTACGCAAGTTATTGTAAGAAGTTCTGCCAATATACAATCCGGAGGAAAGACCAAAATGTCTGCATTCATTCATGGGATACTCCTTTTGACAAGCGCTATTTTTATTCCAAAATGGTTGAACTTGATTCCTTTATCAAGTTTGGCTGCCATATTGTTTGTGGTTGGATACAAATTGGCAAAACCAAGTCTTTTCAAGAGTATGTACAAAATCGGACAAACTCAATTTATTCCTTTTATGGTTACCATTTTGGGAATTGTGTTCACTGACCTGCTCGTAGGAATTGGTTTGGGATTAGTAGTTGCCATCATTCAAATTTTATGGAATAATTATAAAACACCTTATCATTTTAATCCAGATGAATATGTTTCTGGGCAACCTGTAAATATTACGTTGTCTGAAGATGTTAGTTTCTTAAATAAAGCAGGTATTCTTCACACCCTTAACTTATTAGAAGAAGGAACACATGTGGTTATTGACGGATCTAAAACAAGAGTTATTCATCCAGATATTTTGGAAATAATTAATGATTTTAAAGACCATGCTGAGGATAAGAATATCACCGTGGAATTGAAGTCATTGGTACTTCCAAATTCTAACCCAGTTAAAGAATTCAGTCAAACGCTAAGCAGTAAACAAGCAAAAGCTTAAATTGTAAAGCATCAATTAAATAAAGAACTATGAGTACTATTCGTAATGACCAAACTCAAACAAAAGCAACACAAGGTTCATTAACACCTTCAACAGCGTTGAATTTATTGAAGGAAGGAAATAAAAGATTTGTCAACAAAGACACGTTTAATCGTGATCACCTGGGACAGGTGAAAGAAACATCAACAGGTCAATTTCCTTTTGCGGCAGTATTAAGTTGTATTGACTCCAGGGTGCCTGCGGAAATGGTATTTGATCAAGGAATTGGAGATATCTTCAGTATTCGAATTGCCGGAAATTTCATCAATGATGATATTTTGGGAAGTATGGAATTTGCGTGTAAAGTGGCAGGGTCAAAAACCATTGTTGTTTTAGGACACAGTAGTTGTGGTGCAGTGAAAGGTGCGTGTGATCATGTTGAATTAGGTAATTTGACAGGTATGCTTGAAAAAATTCAACCGGCCGTTTCCGGTGTCACAGATGTTACCGAAAATCGAAATTCATCAAACGCTGAATTTGTCCAAAAAGTTTCAAATCTCAATGTTGAATTGGCCATGAAGGACATTTCAGAGCGCAGTCCAGTGCTCAATGAGATGATTCAGAATGGGGAGATATCTGTTGTTGGGGCAATGTACCATGTTACTGATGGACATGTGGAGTTTTTTGATTGATGATTAAAAAGTCCCTACTTCTATTCTTAATTATTCAATTCCCAATCCTCATCTCTGCACAGGAAAATGAGCTTGGGAATTGGATTATGTACTTTGGTCAAAACAGATTGAGTGACCAATTTAGCATTCATAGCGAAGTTCAATACAGGAATCATAAAGTTTCTCCAGTTTATGAAAACATCGAGCAACTTCTGATTCGGTTTGGGGGGAATTATCATTTCGCTGACAACGCCATAGCTTCTGCTGGTTATGCTTACATAGCCTCGCACGAATACGAAAGTGAACAAAACTATCCTGAATCTGAAGAACACCGAATTTGGCAGCAATTTCTGCTCTACAATTTAGTGGGGAGGGTGAAATTTGAACATCGCTATCGTGTTGAACAACGATGGGTTAATGATGATTACAAAAACCGATTGCGTTATCGGCTTATGTTGTTCATACCTATCAATAACAAAAAAATTGTTCCCAAAACCTGGTTAATTGGATTATACGATGAGATATTTCTCAATACCGAGGAAGTATTTTTTGATAGGAATCGATTGTATGGTGCCTTAGGTTACCAATTCAATTCCTCAACTCAGGTACAAGTTGGGTTGTTGCATCAACAAGTCAATACCTTTGGAAAACGCTACCTGCAATTCGCAGTTATCTATAATCCTGATTTCAGGCAATAGGATTGATAAAATTATTGGAAATACAAAGTAGATTAGGTGCCCAATAATATCTTTTTCTAGGGATAATCTTTGAATTTTATCCCGGTGGGAATGCATAATTTAGTGATTCAGATCTGAAAAACTAATCCCTGAAAATCTCTGTACGTAGGTGAAGATGTAAATTTTCATAAGGACAAATTATGTCCTGTAGTCATTGAATTACAACATTCAGAACACAATTATCAAACATCATAATTTCAACGAAAATGCATAAAATAAGAATCATCATACCCATAGTTGTTTTATTCTTTGGTGGATGTAAAAAAGACGCTGATCAACCAACTAACTCATTGGAAATCAACTCAACTAATTCGGTCAAGATTGGATTGCGAGATTCCGTCGGTTACTGGCACAATCAAATTCTCTCTCATCTGTCCTTCGCTCAACTATCATTAAACAATGAAACTTTATATCAATTTCGCTCGGCAATTTTTAAAAAAGCAAATCAACTAGATCCCAAGTTGTTTAGTGATTCTATTTATCAACAAATTGAAAATAATGCCCCCACTGAATTAAATACATTTTATCAAACTATACATTCAGGAATTACCATTGATGATTTGATTTTTCAGGTTTTTGAAGTGTTAGAAAACAAAGGTGTTTTACGAAGGACGGTGGTATCCGAACTTAAAAAAATGTATGCGTTCAAATCTGAAGAAACATTAGAAGAGCAATTATCCCATGTTGAATACATTAAAAAGAAAGGCATCAACAAACAAGAGCGAGAATTTCTAGATGTATTTACTCAGGTATTTAAAGAATCAGCTAAGTTTTGGAAAGACTACCGAAGTCATGAAAAGGCTGACAATAAGAATTTGACCATTATATGGGCTGACGCTGTTGGAGGTATGTACGGCCTGTTGTTAGGTCCGGTTGGCTCAATAGTGGAAGGTGCACTTTTTTCAACTATAGCAGCAATTCAGTAAACCCAATATTTATATCATTCCTATGGAACCTTTTATATATCAAGACTCTTTTAAAAAATCTGCCTTGTTCTTTTTTGTAATTGGTTCTATAGGATCACTATTAAACTTTTCCATTGGATCATTCTGGGAAGAAATTTCCTATATGATCATTAATTATTCACTTATGGTACTTCTATGTTTCCTCTTAAATCAACTTACCCCGTCTAATACTCCTTTCAAGTTAACTTCGTTAAAATACGCCGTAGAATTTATAATGAGTTTTTTCTGGGCATTAATCATTGTTGACATTTTATTTAACAAGCAAATCTACTTCTCCATTCAACAAGGAATTAGCATTTATTTAGTCACCTATATGGTATTTGAAATGCTCTTAAAAGTTAATCCATTGATGTTTGAAAATTATTTCAAGGAGTACAATCTCAAATCAGATTCACGTCGCACACAATATCCACCAAAGCAGGGCCAATATGGTCCCTTGCTTGAATGAGCGCATTTTCCAGTTCATTTATATCTTCGACTCGTATACCCAGCGCACCGCAATTCTCGGCATATTTTGCAAAATTTGGATTATGCATCTCCGTTTGCCAAACATCAAACATCGCAGCCCGCTGTTCTTTTGAAATTTTCCCCAATTCAGCATTATTCAACAAGACATGTGTAACATTCATATTGTACTTTACCAATGTTGTCAGCTCACCTAAATATTGACCTAATCCACCATCTCCAGAAACAGACCACACCGGCCTCTCGTTTTTCACTGCCGCCCATGCACCCATTGCCGCAGGTAGCGCAAAACCTATTGACCCCAGATATCCAGACATCAATATAGACTGATGAGAACATTCAAAATAACGACCAAATGAATATGTGTTATTACCAACGTCCACTGCTATTACCGCATCTTCCTGAGTGACCCGATTCATGGCATCAAAAACGGCAACAGAACTAATTCCTTTTCCCCTATCATCATTTAAGCGACTTTGCTTTTCTTTTTTCCAAAGCGACCATCTTTCTTTAATCTCTGCCCGTTGATCAATCGCAGAATGATTCTGCCTTACCGCTTCCAACAACAAGTTGGCTGTTACTTCTATTTCACCCCATAATGCGACATCAACCTTATGAAATTTGCTTAAGACGGTAGGATCAAAATCAACCTGAATAATACTTTTTTTGGCCGTTATTCCAGTATGGTTCGAAAACGAGGAACCAAAAACCAATAACACATCACTTTCGTTCATAAACCAAGATGCAATTGGTGTTCCACTTCTTCCGAGCACACCGCATCCTAAATCATGATGATCAGAAATTTGTCCCTTTCCTTTAAACGTTGTTATCACAGGACTATTCAAACATTCGGCCAATGCTATGATTTGATCCATTGAAAATCTAGCCCCGTATCCTACGATAATGACTGGTCTTTTTGCATTTGACAATTTTTTAATCGCGCTATCCAAGGCCTCTTTAGGAGGTGAAATATCAAATTTGGTAATTCTTCCTTCAGGTGTCTGAGCCTCTTCTCCCTGCGGTTTAGGCAGTATTTGAACATCATCTGGAAAAGTTAAATGAGAAACATTTCTTTTTATAATCGCATTCTTGATAGCACGGGTCATCAATTCGGCATGCTTGCTACTTCCCTGAACCGCATGATTAAAATCTGCCACCGTTTGAAAAGCTTTAACCAAATCAACTTCCTGGAATGCCCCTGTTCCCAAAACTTGTGTATCAACTTGACCGGAAATTGCCAGAAGAGGAGTTCGATCAACATGAGCATCCCACATACCTGTATACATATTGGTAGAACCAGGTCCGGCAATTCCAAAGCAAACCGCTGGCGTACCCATGAGTTTACCATACGCTGAAGCTGCAAAGGAAGCAGCTCCTTCATGTCGTATACCATAAAAGGATAATTTGCCTTCTTTTTCTTTTCTGCGCATGGCATCAGCCACCCCCAAATTACTGTGACCTACCATTCCAAAAACCACATTGACTCCCCAGTTGACCATGGTATCGATCATCACGTCTGAAACTGACTCTGTATGCTCTTCGTCATCTTCAATCTTTACAAATAAAGATCCTCCCTCCTGCTTTGTCTCAAAAGTCTTTACTCCATCATCAAATCCACCGGGTGGTAATCCTGTGCAAGGATGAAAATCCCATCCATGCCAAGGACAGCGCAACATTCCATTTTCAATTGACCCTTCTCCCAAAGGACCTCCCTGGTGAGGACATCTATTGTCAAGAGCTGCGTATTTACCTTCAAAATGCGTGAGACAAATTCCCTGATGCTCAATAGTAGCTGTCATGACCCTACCTTCCTTCAGCTCGTTAACGTCTTCCAATACTTTATGCCAATTTTCCTTTGCCATGATGTAATATATTTTAATTCAATTTTCTTTTAAAGTGATTGATGGACTCAATTAAAAAGTGATCAATTGTTGAAACTTCTGTGCCGCTGGCTGATAGTATCGCTCCGTTGAAATTGCCACTTTTCCACTCGCCTTTATCGAGTCCTCCAAAACCTTCTGTTGACATTGAACCTCCTTCATCCCAACCAGTAACGTAATAATAGTGATCATTCACCATCCCATCAGGAATTGCCAATCCAACACCAACAGACAATTGTTCATTGACCTTTGCGAACAAACCCAAATCAAAATGGTGTGGCCAAACCCTGATTTCAACCTTTTCTTCCAATTGTTCATTTAATTTTTCAAATGCCTGTTGGGCAGTCGAAGTCAAAGTGGATACACGTGAAACCTCATCATTATCTACCTGAGGAAAACGATAAGCATCTATCATCTTTTCATATGGTAAATCATAATGAAATTGATAATTGTATTTACCTTCAATCGAATGAGCTTTCAGGAAATCGGACAGACGATTGTATATTTCTCCATGAGTGAGTCCAGAAAGTGAAAATTGTTCCAATACTTGCCAATCTTTATTGATCCATTGCAATGAGAATTCCTTATAATTCAGAGCAAGCACAAGCCCATGATTGTTTAGTGATCTGGTAAACAGTGATTTGTGCTCCATTGACCATCCCAAATTTGTATGACTATCATCTTGCTTAGCTTCAACAAAACTTATTCCAGCAGCTGCTAGATATTGAGAAGCTATGTGTAATTCTTTTAACATGTATGTTGTATTGTATTCGTCCTTTACAAGTTATATTAAACATAATCAATATCAAATGGTTTTGGAATTCCATGAAAAGGTAAAACCAAATAAAATTCAGGTGTCTTGGATTCTCAATAATTGAAATGCTTTTAACTCCAGCATAAAAGAATCTATGTTAACTTACCTTCGCAGAAATGGTTTTAGAAAATATGTATCGATTTCTCGTCGTTTTTATATTGTTGTTTTCATCATGTGTTATTAACCCATCAGCACGTCTATCTAAACATCAAATTAACTTACAAACTGATGAATATATATTGTTCCGATCAGGAGGCTGTATAGGACCATGTGATGTTCATGAATTATTGATTTCCAAACAAGGTATTAAGAACTATAGACTCAAGAAACCACATGAACCAGCCATCCAATTTGTTGGTCGATTCACATCATCCGAAAACAATGATTTTTGGAAAACCATAGATCAATTGGATTGGAATGCAATAAATGAGTTTTATGGGATTCGCGCTGAGGATATTACGCCAAAAACTTTGCTTATTTTTACGAAGGCGCATAATAAGAATATTCAGTATAAGCATGGTGAACCTATGAGTATTGTTCAACTAGAGCAAGAATTCATGCGAATTATCGACAATACTACTTGGAAAATCATTCAAACCAAATAAGCATTCTATGATGAAAGTTTACTTCCCAACCATTATACTTTCCATTTGTTTTACAACCGTTGTTGGTCAATTCAATTCGGCAAAAATGTTTGCAGAAGATGAGCAAAACAGAGATTTTACAACATTACAATCCAATTACAATTCGTGGAAAGACAATCATATTTTAGATAGTGCAAAGGGTTGGAAATGGTACGCGCGTTGGCAAGAACATCAATTAAAAAGAACCGATGGATCAGGGAATTTAGTGCACAATTCAGTGTTCTTAAAAGAATCCATCAAATTTCAACACAATACATCATCTGCTTCCAAAGCAAATACTTATGCCTGGGTTCCTGCAGGACCTGAGAATTTATTTGAACCTGACTCTTTTCCAAATTATGGTTTAGGAAGAATTAATTGTGTTGCCTTTCATCCATCAGATAGCAATATATTTTTCGTTGGAGTTGCGCAGGGAGGAATTTGGAAAACTTCAAATGGCGGTTCAAGCTGGACACCCTTAAATGACGGGCTGCCCATATTGCGAATTAATGACATTGCCATTAATCCTTCCAATACAAATATTATGTACGCATGTGTTGGAGATTATGAATACAATGGAGTTTCTCTTGAATTGGACGACAGAAAAAGACATACGCACTATGGTGTAGGACTTTATAAAACAACCGATGGAGGACAAAATTGGACACCTACAGGATTAACGTTGCTCCAGACTGATTTTGACAATTCATTGCTCAGCAGAGTTGTCATCAATCCGAATGCTACCAATGAAGTTCTGGCAGGTGGAGTTGAAGGTTTATGGAGATCAACCAATAGTGGATCAACATGGACGAAGGTATATGATAATATAATCAGTGATATTGAATTTGTGGATCAAGATCCTGAAGTAGTGTATGCAGCTACCTCTTACATATATACACTTGACGAAGGTGAAGCAGGAATAATCAAATCTTCTGATTTTGGTGAAAATTGGACCAAATTATTTTCGACTATTCCAACTGATGGAACTGCAGAACGAGTTCAATTAAATATTGCACCCAGTGATAGTGCATACATCTTTGCCATTGCTTGTAATACAAATGGAGGACTTCAAGGAATTTATGCATCGGAAAACTCAGGACAAACCTGGACTAAGCGCCATACGGGATTAAATTTATTGAGCTGGGATGGCACTGGAAATAGTGGTCAGGGAACTTATGATTTGGATATCATCATAGATCCGGACAATCGAAAAAATGTATATACAGGTGGGGTGATGATGTTTGGAACAGATGATGCCGGCCTTTCCTGGGATGTCGTTTCACATTGGTATACTCCTGGTTGTGTGCATGCGGACATACACCGCTTTGAATACAATCCATTAAACGGATCGCTATACGTTTGTCATGATGGAGGAATTAGTCGAACCAATGCTCCTAAAATTGGTTCGTTATTTAATGTCTTAAATTCATGGACGTATCGACTGCCGACCAGATGGACACATTTGGCGAGCGGCATGCAAATCACCTCTTTTTATCGATTGGGATTGAGACAAAGTCATGAAGGGCATATCATTGCTGGAGCGCAAGACAATGGTACAAGACATACAAAAGGAGGTACATGGGAAATTGTAGGTGGCGGAGATGGAATGGAATGCGCATTGTTTCAAAATGACACAAGTTCATATGTCTATTCTTCTCAATATGGTCGTATTAACCGAAGAATTGGGAACTCAAACTTGTGGTATTCAGCTCCTGGTGGTGGCGAATGGACCACGCCATTTTTTGTAGATACTGCTTACGATCAATTATTCGCAGGCTTTTCAGACTTGTATGTAACAAACATTTATACGAACAATTGGTCCAAACAATCCAGCTTTCCGAATATGCCTTCTGCAGGAAGACCTTCTTTGACTTGTGCAATGGCTCAAAGTTCTAAAAACCCGAGCACCATTTACCTTGCCAAGAGGGTAAACTTTCCTGAAAATTATCCTTCCAAAATGTACATGTCAACCAATCGGGGACTGACTTGGAATGACATATCCGTCGGATTACCCGATTCGCTTTATTATACTTATCTATATGTGGATAGAGATAGCAGTAATAGAGCCTGGGTTACCGTAAGTGGGTTTGTTGAAGGTGTGAAAATATTCGAAACGCAAGATGGTGGAAATACCTGGCAAAATATCTCCTATAACCTTCCTAACGTCCCAACAAACTGCGTTATCATGGATGAAAGTTCAAATGATCATAGATTGTATTTATCCAATGATTTAGGCGTATTTGTGATGGCTGATGGATTAAATGAATGGGTCCCCTTTAATAATGAATTGCCCAATGTGATTGTGAGCGAATTAGAAATCCATTACCCTACCAATTCCATTTATGCGGCCACGTTTGGTAGAGGTGTATGGAAATCTGAATTGTTGGACACCACGTTTACCGGAACTACTTCCATGATTTCCCACATCAATCAAGAAATTGATTTTAGGCTCATCCCAAATCCCAATGCAGGGGCCTTTACCATTGATTTCAATTCAGATGTTGATGACGAGGCTACCATGGAAATAATTGATATCATGGGAAAAGTAGTTTACGTAAAGGATCTTCAAATTATTCAGGGTACAAATAATATGTCCATCGAACTGCCTTTGCAAAGTGGTCAATATTTCACACGCATTTATGGCGAATCGTTTCATGCAGTTAAAAAGTTTATTGTTATTTAGCATGCATGTTGGGTAAATGGAAAATTCTTTTTTGGCTAATCCTCTTTAGTCTGCTAGGAAGTGTTTTGACCATCATTCTTGTTCCTAAATTGGCTGATCATCATTTTTGGATAGGATTTGTCACCAGTATTATTTTCGTATCAATTGGAATCGCCTTAATCAATTGGCTTGATTATTCTCCTTCCCTCAAGAGTCGGGTAAGTAAGTTGTTTGAAATTCCAACAAGCCATTCAAGCGAAAAAACTGAACTATACACCAAAATTATTATGCTATTCGGGCTTGCATCCATTGCAGCTTTATTCGGCTTTTTAATTTTTAGGCAGTTGAATTTCATTGAATCCAACAATGCTCTTTTGGAACAAGATCGTATCCGTCACATCAACATGATGGAAACGGTTCGACAAAGGCAGCAAATGCATTCAGTTCATTCATTAATTGATGCGGTGGAACGGGAGTTGTTAGATTCCAGTAATCAATTGTCCTATCAAACCATCAAACGAATCATTCATCTCTCTAAAAATTTGATTCCATATTCTATCATGGAAGGTGATTCATTGAGTGAAAAAAAATATAGTCCCGAGCGAGGAATGTTACTGACTTCTCTGATCCAGCTTAATTTAGATTCTGCTTCCTGGATGCAAATTAAAAAGCATGCAGACTTTTCCCATTCCAAACTATCTGGTTCGTTGTTGGATAGCGCAGATTTGAGCTATGTCAACCTTTCGAAAGCAGATTTATCCGGAGCACAATTAAATCGTTCCAATCTATCGCATGCAAATTTAACGTCTTGTGTCTTGATCAATGCTTCATTGCAAAACAGTAAGTTATCTCATATCAATCTGGAATATGCAAAGTTAGCTTGGTCTGATTTTTCCAATTCTGAAATTCAAAGGGCCAATTTAAATGCCACAGACCTATCGAATGCTAAATTTGACTTTACTGATCTTTCTTATTCAGAAATGAAATGGGCTAATTTACACACTACCTCTATTCGAAACAGCATTCTGAACGAAGCAGTAATCTATGGTTCAACGTTGCACAAGACAATTTTGGTCAACAGTGTCTTGAATTATACCAACTTAAGTTTGGTTGATTTTGAAGATGCTGATTTTTCAGGCACAACTTTGCAAAATATTGGGGTTGGTGAAGAAAATTGGAAAGATTTATTAGTTGGCTGGAATGTTTCAGGTGTTCAATCTGTAATCACTGATTATGTGATAGAAAAAGATACATCAGGACGCTTCGTTTACATCCTAACGAAACCCAATTAATCCTTTTTTAGTAGAACTAATTACTTCTGGTCTCATTCAGTTTACGAGTAAATCTAATCACCTCATAGTCATCAACTTCAAAAGGCTCAAAACCAATTTGAAAGGCCCAGGCAAAGTAACTTTGTAAATCATTCAGATAATTGACCAGCAATTGTTCGGTCCATTCGGTATTGCTTTGAATTCCGTATTTCTTTTTGAGTTCTTTTCCCAATTCCTGCCCCCATTCATTGTTAACTATATCTACATAATTATCCATGGGATTATTGTTGGGATCTTTTAGTTGCTCATCAGAAAACACACCATCAATTAATTCGGGCATATGAAATCGTTCATGTGCATCTGCAATGAAATCAGCTACTCCCTCTGAAAATAAGGTGGTCATGATCGCTTCTGCATTGATATGGTTAAACGTATTGATGTAACCTTTTTCACCTAGATCTTTAGGATCAATTCGTTGTAAATCATCTCCATGAATATGATGCACCATGGCCTCCGCCAAATCATAAAATGCGACGTCTCTCCATCCAAATATGTCATGTCTTCTCCTCGCAAGAATAGAAACACGCAACAGCTTCTTTCTGTTAATTAAAGTATAAGGTGATCGAAATCCTAAAGCAATTTTATCCCAAAAATTGCCTTCCAATGCTTCTTTAAAATTCTTTTCACTTACACCACTTCTTAATACACTTGTTACTTGCTTACCCGAACTGCAGTGCGTGACCAATACTACTGGTGTTCCTTTGCCAATATTCACAGAGCTGGTAACCACGTGTGTGTACTGGATAGCAACCACACTTTTCAATTCATCCAAATTCGAAAATCGAGTGGCCAACAATGCGCCTTTGATCAAGGCATGTTGCTTAGCGTTGGATAGGCTATCGATTGTATTCAATGAGTCTGCACCATCGTCGGCATCTGTGGGTAAATTTTTTATTTGATGAACTTGCATCAAATCCGATAGCTCACCTGCCTGAGCGACCTGATGACACATGCCTTGACGAAAATCAACCAATGCACCCGTTTCATGTTTACATCCCATCCATAAGGGCATGCATAAGCAAATCAATGTTGATTTAATAAGTACGTTAATCGTTGAAGTAGTCAAAGAATTAAAGTATTACGATGCAAAGAAAATGAGATTTTTAAACTTCTGGTCAAATTCGAAATGCTACTAAAATTACCTTTTTATCATCTTTACCTTTATTTTAACATCAAAATTTCATCTTTGCGCACTCAGAACAACTTCATTATTTCCATTGTCATATTGTATTCAGCATGGTTGATTTCTTGCAATGCTCCGTTGAATGCACAAAACAAAATTCCATTCCTGAAACAAGCACCCGTCATTGACGGCGATCTTTCTGAATGGAAGGAAAAAGCGTTTTCAGATGGTATTTGGAATCTGGAGCGTGTGAAATCCAGCAGTTGGTATGAACCAAAACGAAACAAGTTGATTGTTCATGAACATGAAGATTCAAATCAAATTGACTTACAGGCAACCTATTACATCGCCTGGGATAACGAATACATCTACCTTGGAGCTGAAGTTACAGACAATATAAACGATACCATGGATGCCAAACATGAACCAAAACGATGGTATTACAAAGATGCCATTGCATGGTTTTTTGAAACTCCTTGTGATTCGGTTTCCGAATCTTTTGGTGATGGAGATCATGCTTTCTGTTTTGTCATAGATGATGCCATGCCGGAATATGGTGCTTGGTGGAGACATGGAAATGCCAAAGAATCTTATATTGAGGAACCTATTCCACAAGAAGGAAGGGCATATGCTATTCAAATGAATCCATGGAATCAAAACGAAGCTGATTATATTTTGGAAGCCAAAGTACATATGAAAACTACCTTGGGCAAGGATTCGGAAAATTGGACTTCACCTGAAAACAATGAGTGCATTCGAATGATGATTGTTCATTGTGACCCTGATGGTGCTGAATATGGAGGTCACCTGTTGATATACGGAAAAGGAGATAACGATTCCACTTGGATGAAAGCGCAATTCGTTAAATGAAAATCAAATGATCAAATTACTTAATTGGAAAGTTGGACAAAAGCACACAATGTTGATGATTGTTGCCCTATGGTCGACCGTGACTGTTTCAGGTCATGAGCATTGGCATAACATTTTGTCTTATGGTGCTGTATCTGACACCAATGAATTGTCAACCTCAGGCATTCAAGCAGCAATAGACAGTTGCTATTTTCAAGGGGGCGGAACGGTTTATGTTCCATCAGGAAACTATTTGTCTGGCACAATAGTGATGAAAGATAATGTTACCCTATTTCTTGAGGCAGGGGCCACCATATATGCCAGTCGCAATATCAACGACTATCGGATGCCTTTGGAAGATGCGTTGCGTCCAGTGTTAATCTATGCCAATGGAGCTAAAAATATATCCTTCAAGGGAAAAGGTGTATTACACGGAAAGGCAGTAAGAAAATACAAAGACCTAAAAAAGACAGACCGATTCATTAAAGATTATACCGAAAATGCTAAAAATGCAGGAGTGGAAATGAAGCGGTATTACATTGTTCAACCGGATGTTAATCTGGTTACGTTAACCGATTGTTACAATGTTTTGGTTGAAGATATATCCCTCATTGAGTCCTCTTTTTGGACATTACACATTGCTTTAAGCGAGCGCATAGTAATTCGCGGAGTTTACATCTACAGCAGTTTGGAAAAAGGTGTGAATGCGGATGGAATTGATATCAATTCTTGTCGTGACATGATCATTACTGACTGTATTATTAAGACAGGAGATGATGGCATTGTTTTAAAAACACGCTATGAAAAACCATGTGAGAATATAGTGGTTTCCAATTGCATTGTAACCTCCTCTTCCACTGCATTGAAACTCGGAACTGAATCACATGCAGATTTCAGACACATCTTGTTTACGGATTGTGTTGTGAGAGATGCAAATAGAGGTTTAAGCATAGTAGTTCGGGATGGAGCATTGGTTGAAGATGTCATCTTTTCGGACATAACATTGGAATGCAAAAGAAGGCACTTTAACTGGTGGGGAAATGGCGATCCCATTTGGATTTTTCTCACCAAACGAAATAAAAACTCCAGAGTTGGATACGTTAAAAATGTACAATTTAATAACATTATTGCCAACGGTATGGGTACAAGTAAAATTGAAAGTACCGAAGGAAAACGCATTGAAAATATCCAATTGAACAATGTGCAATTGACCATGGTTGCAGAAGATCAAATCGATAAAAGAGCGGATGATGCCTTGTACGTTGATAACACCAATGGTTTAGTCATAAATAACCTCGATATTAATTGGAATCAGAAAATAAGTGAACCCAAATGGCGAAGTGCTTTGGCAATTGAAGATGCTGAGGATGTTCGAATTTCAGGCATCACTTGTAGTCAGGGTCTGCCGGACTCAGATGCTCCTGTCATTCGATTCGTGAATGCCAAACAAGTATACCTAAATCAGGCGTTTGCCGAAATGCACACCAATACATTCATTGATATTTCTGGCGAACGAAGCATGAATTTCCAATTACAAAACATTGACCCTTTTGATGTTTCGGCCACCAAAATTATCGTAAGTCAAGATGTCAGAAATAAAGATTCCATTTCAATGCCAAAAAAATGAAACTGAACCACTGTTATTTACTTGCTGTATTGCTTTTTCAATCCTTGACTCATTCAGCACAAGAGTTTGTTGAACAAAAAGCGTTTAACTATTACAACAATGGTCAAATTGCATTTAATGAAGCCAAATTGCACCTGTATAATTTGTACAAAATAACAGACGGTGATAAACTCGTCTTTGAGTACATTACGGACAATGGAGGAGATCCTGGCAACCACTCCAAAGCCAAAACTGTTATTGCTTTTCAATTGGAAAATGGAATAAATAAATTCGAATTAAAGGATACCAAAATTGAGGCGCATGGAGGAATTTACATGCAAGCTTGTGAGTGTCAAGATGTTGGAATTCACCCCATTACAAAAGGAATCATCAAAGGGCAGAAAAACAAAAACGGCAGTTGGACAGTTCAAATGGACGTTACCATCAAAGGAAGAGTTACCGGTAAAGAATATCGGTTTGAGTTTGAAAACAATTATAACCTGGTGAATCATTGAATTTCAGACATTTTGCTTTCACATGGATTCTATTTGGCTTGTTATTCATTTTAGCATGTGAGCAACCTGTCGTTTACATAGAGGTCGATCATCTGCGATGTGAAAATCGTGAGAATCCATTGGGCATTGATAAAACATCTCCCAGATTAAGCTGGAAACTTTACAGCGACTCTTTTAACAAATCCCAATCTGCATATCAAATTCTGGTGAGTGACCGTAGAGAATCACTTGAAAAAAATATTGGAAACGTATGGGATTCTGAAAAGATTCAATCGTCCGAAACCATGCACATTCGACACACTGGAAAATCCCTGATTTCAGGAACTAAGTACTATTGGAAAGTAAGGGTTTGGGATGAAAAGGGTAATGTTTCACCTTGGAGCTCCATTGCCTTTTGGTCTATGGGTATGCTCAAACCAGACGATTGGACGGCCAAATGGATAGGATTGGATGATGCCTGGTCTGACACTTCGTTTAAAATTAAACCCTGGGCCAATGGCATGAGCCAAACAACCGCATATCGGCCTCTACCCTGTCCTATGTTGAGAAAAGAATTTCAATTATCAGAAGATATTCTGTACGCGACTATTTGCATTACCGCATTGGGTGTTTATGAATTATTCATCAATGGTCATCGAGTAGGAAGTGACTTTTTTATGCCGGGGTGGACGGATTATAAAAAACGGATCTACTACCTCACATATGACGTAAGCAGTTTATTACAACCTGGAACCAACACCATTTCTGCAATACTGGCTGATGGTTGGTATGCTGGAAATGTTGCCAATAGAGGTCAATACCATTATGGAAAATTCTTGCGACTCAAATCTCAACTAACTGTATCCTACAAGAATCATAAAGTAGATACCATCATCACGGATGAAGGCTGGAAAGCCAACTATGGCCCTTGGCGTGAATCAGATATGCAAGGTGGAGAAACGTATGATGCTCGATTGGAACACAGTGACTGGCAGTTAAATTCCTTTGATGATGGCCATTGGAAAAACTGTGTGGTCTCAGACACATTAACTGCTGCTTTGGAAGCCTACCCAGGAATCCCCATTCGTAAAATACAAGAATTAGTTCCTAAAGAAATTACCAAAGTTGACGACGACACCTATATGGTCAATATGGGACAAAATTTTGCCGGTTGGTTAAAGCTTCGTGTCTCGGGCCAAAGAGGTGACAGCATCGTAATGCGTTTCGGCGAAAAATTAAATGCCGATGGCTCCTTGCACACACGAAACTTAAGAACTGCAAGATGTACGGACACCTATGTCCTGAATGGAGATGAAGTAGAAACATGGGAACCCAAATTTACCTACCATGGATTTCAATTTGTTGAAATCAAAGGGTTTCCAGGTGAATTAAAAAAAGAACATTTGACGGGGGTGGTTTTGCATTCTGATTTACCACAAATCGGCAGTTTCTCATGCTCAGACCCGTTGATAAACCAAATACAAAGCAACATTCTGTGGAGTCAACGATCCAATTATTTCGATGTACCCACTGACTGTCCTCAGCGAGATGAACGCATGGGCTGGACGGGAGATGCGCAAGTGTTTATGAAAACAGCGGCTTTTAACATGGATATTTCTGCATTTTACGACAAGTGGTTGGTTGATGTTGCTGATGGGCAATACGAAAACGGTAGATTTCCAAGCACCGCTCCAAGAATATACACCCGAATAGCTGCAGGCTGGGGAGACGCTGGTGTGATTTGCCCCTGGAACATGTATCAATTATATAACGACACCAATTCGCTTGCTACCTATTATGGTAAAATGAAACACTGGATGTCCTTTCTGGAAACAAAAAGTCCGGAATATATTAGTTCATTGGGGACCTATGGAGACTGGCAAAATGTGGATAGTGAAACTCCTAAACCAGTTATAGCTATGGCCTATTTTAAGCATTGCAGTGATATCATGTCAAAAACGGCAGAAATTCTGAATAAACCTGACGACGCATTGTACTTTTCCGAATTATCTGACAAGATTAAACAAGCCTTCCAGACAAGATTTGTAAATGATTCGGGTAAGATTGAAGGCCATACTCAAACGGGCTATTTATTGGCACTTTCTTTTAAGTTGACACACGATTCACTTCGAGATACTCTTGTTCATCATCTTGTAAAAAACATTGAATCCAAAAACTACCATCATTCCACGGGAATATTAGGAACCCATTTATTGTTTCCTGAATTGACCGAAACTGGGCATTTGGACATCGCATATCAACTTCTCTTGAATGAAGATTTTCCTTCCTGGGGTCATCAAATAAAAAATGGAGCTACCACTATTTGGGAAAGATGGGATAGCTTTTCATCGGAAAAAGGTTTTCATGAAGACAGCACCAATTCATTAAATCACTATGCTTATGGGGCCATAGGACAATGGTTTTATTCAACCATTGGCGGAATTAACAGTATTGGTCCAGGGTTCAAACACATACGTATTCAACCTCAACCCGGTGGAAATCTCAATCATGCTAAGGCCAATTTTGATTCCCACCGAGGTTTGATTTCATCATCCTGGGAAGTAATGGATGATATGTTTGTTCTGGATATTGCAATTCCCGCTAATACTGATGCCACTGTAGTTTTACCTGATCGTAATTATTCCTCCATTTTTGTCAATGGAAAACCAATCAACGAAAGTCCACTGGTTACTGGTGTTGACCTAAAAGATTTGCTCAGCTTTCAAATAGGTTCAGGTATCTATCACATTGAAAGTCGAAAGTAATTCCAGCTACTTTGATGCAACATTTGCTTTAACTCGATGTCCATTAACAGCATAAAACAGCACATAGCCATAGCAAAGCAAGCCTATCGCAAAGGATTGTTGTACACCAAATGTATCGGCCAGAAATCCTTGGATCATCGGCACCACAGCTCCACCAACAATGGCCATGACCAACAATCCTGAACCTCTGCTGGTTAAATTTCCCAATTCCTTAATGGCCAAAGTGAAAATATTCGGAAACATCACAGAGTTAAATAAGCCAATTAAAATAACAGACCACATGGCAACAGCGCCTGAAAATAAAATGGTTGAAAGCAATAACATCAACGCACCAACAGCGCTTACTGCCAATAAATGAGAAGCCTTAATTTTTTGCAAGATGGCAGACCCAATGAATCGGCCTATCATGGCTCCACCCCAATAATACGAAACAAAATTACCAGCTATTTCCTCCTTCATTCCAGCTATGTGAGGTTCTCCCAAAAAGTTGACTAAAAAGCCGCCAATGGAAACCTCAATTCCCACATACAAAAAGATGGCAATCACACCCAATCTAAGATGTCTGTGGTTCCAAATTCCGGTTTCACTATCGGAATCGTTAACCACCTGATACTTTATTTGAGGCAATTTCAATCGCGAAAAAATAATTGACAAAACGAATAGGGCAACTGCCAGGCCTATGTAAGGCAAGCGTACTGCCTCAGCCGAATGATCAGCATCTGAATTTCCCGATAAAATCAAATACGTGCCAACAATGGGTGCCAACGTATGCGCCAAGGAATTAAACCCTTGAGATAAATTAAGTCTGCTAGACGCCGTTTCTTCATCACCAACGGCCGCAACAAAAGGGTTGGCTGCAACTTGCAAGACGGTTATTCCAGAAGCCAATACAAATAAAGCAAACAAAAACAGTGGGTAATAGACCATCATTGATGCCGGTAAAAACAACAGGCATCCCATTCCCATAGTTGCAAGACCATAAACAATCCCCTTGGAGTAACCCACACGCTCTATCAATCGACTTGCAGGTACCGACATGATAAAATAGGAGCCAAAAAAGCAGAACTGAATCAACATGGCTTCTGTATAATTTAAATCAAAAACCAATTTCAGGTGAGGTATTAAAATGTCGTTCAGAGAGGTGATGAAGCCCCACATGAAGAACAATGCAATCAGCATGACAAATGCTGAACGATAAGAAGAATTAAGTACCGAGCTCATGGGAGAACAAGATAATTAATTCAAGAGAAGACTAAGCAACGAATAAAAAAGCTAACGCAATAGAAGTTTATGAATTGAGGATTGTCCTTCACTCACAACTTCCAAAATATATACTCCAGGCAGTTCATCAAGGTTCAAAGGATGTGTAGTTATACCATTCAATGAATGACTTTGCACCACTCGTCCCTGCAGATCTCTGATGAATACAACCGCATCATTTGTTTGATTGTTTAATTTAAAAAATACCTGACCGTCCGACGGATTCGGATAGATGGAAATCGAAGGGGCTTCTTTCCAATTATTTACTCCTACATGCATCACATCTACACAGTCAGAAGTGTCCGAGCACAAACCATTGGAAAGAATAACTGCGTACGACCCTTTTTGAGTTGGTTCAAATACTTGATTGGTATCATTAGCCAGTATGGAACTATCCGAGCAATCTATCCATTGATATTGGGCATTAGCGTCATTGGAAGTCAAGACGCCACCTGAAAGGGACACGGAATTGTCAAGGTTGATAACATTCAAATCCACTGTGTAAACCGAATCGCAGCCGGCACTATTGGTCAGCACTTCCGTATAAATCCCTGATGATAACCATACTATCGTACCACCTGGAGACGTGTAAGGCCCACAAGATTCGGCAGCTAAAAATATTGAATCACTTTGGGTAATGTCAAGATCAATCGCCAATATGGAATCACATCCGTTGGTTTTCATAAGCGTATCGAATTCCACACCCGACGTATACCACGTATAATTTCCACTAGGAGATACTGCACTATCGCATCCATTGTCGGTGGTAGTTATGAAAGACATACCACTGTTCAAGGTTTTCCCGGTAACCCAATTTGAAGAACTACCTGACAATCCAAAGTTATTTAAGGTGCCCATGTTGGAACCAACCAGATTGGTCAAGGTGGTCAATCCAGTATTTGTCATTCCTGCATTCCCTTGATTGAAATTATAATAGGCTACTAACCCTTGCTCTATGCTGCACAATTCGTTATTCATGTTGTTGCTTATTTCTGTTGCCGTTCGCACATCATTCCAAATCTTCACCTCATCAATGACTCCATCAAAATAATTGACTCCATCAATTCTTCGGCCAATAGTAATTCCATTCCCGCTTCCCGTATTTACCGAAGTCACCAGATTTTGACTGGTATGCAAAACACCATCAATGTACATGTTGAATTTTGTGGTGGCTGAATGATCATAGGTCACTGCCACATGATGCCACAAGCCATCAGCAATGGATGAAGTGCTATTGAAACCACTTCCACTCACCTCTATCCGCAGTTTTCCAAAGTCAATGAGGTTTAAAGTGAATCGTTGACCTAATGCAAACGTTCCCCAATCCACTATGATTTGTTGCGTGGAAATTGACGTGCTGGTCTTTATCCAAGCTTCTACCGTCCTATCGGAAGTGCCAGTTGGTCCCGGTTGAGATGATGAAACGTAATCATTGGTTCCATCAAAATCCAATCCATTCTGTGCCAGCATTGGCAATGTCAATAACAAAAAATATAGGCAAGAGAAGGTTTTGGTAAATGTTGTCATATCGAATTCCTTTTGATTCGATTAAATGTAATTTTTTATTCCGAATCATATTTCGAAAAGGTACAATATGACCAAGTCATTATAAAATTCGGAGCGAAACCGGGTGGTTGTTTATGAACGTTGCTCCCGTCATTCGCTGCAATCGCCTACGGCGGATTTCCACTATTGCCGGGGCTAGTTTGAATATTGATGAATGTTCATGTGAATGTAATCGTCTGTTTTCGTTAACTCTATTCCAGGATAAAATTTATTATCATCAGGATCATCATCTTCAATTTCAATTAAAATTTGGTTGTCAGAAACATTTGTAATTAAAAAATCATTTTCAATCATTTTGTAAGCCACATATTCGAATCCAAACTTCTCAGCCATCGAATGTGCCTCCTTTGCCCAGTAATTGACATCCTGGATTGAATAGGCAGTGTCAAAATATTTTCTTTCAAAATTTAACCCAAAATGATAACAGCCACCCCGAGATAAATATGCCGTATCAGACGACAGTAAAACTTTAGCAACTTGCAATTCGTAGTCCCAGAAATATTCCTTTAGATCCAGCTTAGTTAGCCATTCAACGGTATTTTTCTTCAAATCATTGTCAAATACACAGTCACTAATATTTATAGATTCCAAATAATTCATTCTTCTTATGAAATGTTCATGGTATTTAATCATACTATCAACCTTCAATGAACTAATTCTTAAAATTGAACTTCTGAATTCTGAATTGTGTTCTGTTATTATTTCGTTATTACATTTTCTAGCCAAATAGGCGACTCTGCTAGTCTCACCAATTGAATCTTCAATCAAAAATTGATTTTTTGTGGTATCTGAATCAAATTCCCAATTATATCTATTCATGACACAATAGCCATTATAATTTAAGATTAAGGAATCGTCGTCAACATAATATATTCCGCCAGTGAAAAGCTCGTCTCCTACACAATTTGAAAAATAATAAAAGGATGAATCCTTGTCGAACATAAAAATATCCTTACAACAATCACAAGCAAAAACGAATTGGCAGTTACTGTCTAGTACGTTTCTTGTGCCGCCAATGAAAACTTTACCTGAAAAATATTCTGCAGAAAGAGGTACCTTTTTGAAAGTATTTAAATTTAGGTTTCGAAGAGTATCTGAGGGTAATTTTAAATTAATATTGGAGTGTGAATCAGGAACTTGATTGCATGATATATTGCAAAATATATAAAAGAAAAAAGCTATGGTGAACTGAAAGTATTGTCTCATTCTATTTTATATTATTGAATTAAATCACTTCCCAATACAAAACTTAGAAAATATACTTCCCAGAATATCATCTGTAGTCACCTCTCCAGTAATTTCCCCCAGAAAATGCAAGGCCTGACGAATGTCTACGGCCATTAAATCACCAGTTACTTGATTGAACAACGCATCCTGAACACGAAGCAAGGCGTCGAGGCATTTACTCAATGCATCGAAATGCCGTGCATTCGTTAAGACCACATCTTGCTTCAGCAATTGCTCCATATCTCCCAGATTTGCCAATTCATTGGTCAATTTTTCAACATCAGAAGAGGCCTTAGCGGACATCAACAACACGGATGTGTCCCTAGCTTTCGCCCAATCCTCCCATTTATTTTTTTCCGAATCCGTTAACAAATCCAATTTGTTTCCAATTATCAATAACTTGCTATGCTCATTCATTTTTTGTTGAATGGCTAAAATCTCTTGATCAATAGCAGCAACATCTTGCACGCTACAATCAATCATGTACAACACCAATGCAGATTGATCAATTTTTTCGAAAGTCTTCCCAATGCCAGCTGTTTCAATCTGATCTGAGGTGTCACGAATACCAGCCGTATCCATAAAACGATACTTTACTCCATTGATAATTACCTCATCTTCAATCACATCACGAGTGGTGCCTGCAATATCAGATGTAATGGCTTTTTCTTCATTCAACAATCCATTCAGCAAGGTTGATTTTCCGGCATTCGGAGCACCGGCAATGGTCACAGGAATGCCTTCTTTAATCACATTTCCTTTGGAAAATGAGTTAACCAGATGTTGCACCAATTGCTTTGCTTCAGCAATCAATTCTTTTAGTGCATCGCGGTTGGCAAATTCAACATCTTCTTCACTAAAATCCAACTCCAGTTCTACCAGGGAAGAAAAATGAATCAATTTATCACGCAAATTTTTCAATTCATTGGAAAACCCGCCACGCATTTGTTTCATGGCCAATTGATGCGATGACATGGAATCCGAAGCAATCAGATCAGAAACAGCCTCGGCTTGCAACAAATCCAATTTACCATTCAAAAAGGCACGTTTGGTGAATTCTCCTGGATCTGCAGGCCTGCATCCTTTTGAAATCAACAACTTCATGATTTCCTGCTGAATGTAGACCGATCCATGGCAAGAAATTTCAACCATATTTTCTCCTGTATAAGATTTTGGATCCCTGAATACACTCAGTAAAACTTCGTCAATGATCTGTTCATTGTTCTTTATGGTTCCAAAAAGAACGGTATGGGATTCCGATGTTTCAAGGGGTTTACTGAATATTTCATCAGCTATGGTAATGGCGTCAACTCCAGAAATGCGTATGATTGCAATAGCTCCCATCCCACCTGCCGTAGCTGGTGCACAAATGGTATCTTCCTGAACAGATAATTTATCATTCATGGCACAAAATTATTATTTTAACGCTCTGTTAGCAATGTTTAAAATGCTTGAGTTTTAACGTTGATATATGGACGAAATGAACTTTGACGATATAAGACCTTTCCGTGATGAAGAAATTGCGGATCAACTCCCAAAACTTCTTCAATCACAGGAATTACAACCCTTTTTAAATGAATTTGTTCGTCCGGTATTTGGGGAGCAGTTTGGAAAGGTGGTTTCTACCATAGATAGCCTGTATTCTTTTCAGCAAAAGGTTATCTATCCGTTTTTGCAACACATTTTGAATCAAAGTGCACAAACCGTTACCTTTTCGGGAACTGAAAACATCCTTAAACATCAGGGGCATTTGTTGATGTCTAATCATCGGGATATTGTATTGGATTCTGCTTTGATCAACAAGGGACTGTTTGAAGCCGAACATAATACGGTAGAAATTGCCATTGGAGATAACCTGGTCAATCAACCTTGGATCAAAAAGTTGGTTCGAATGAACAAAAGTTTCATTGTCAAACGTGGATTACAACCTTCCGAGATGATGGCTGCTTCCAAACAGTTGTCTGCTTACATACGCAACAGTGTAGAAGAAAGAAAGCAATCTGTTTGGATAGCCCAACGAGAAGGAAGGGCCAAAAATGGAGATGATCAAACCAGTCCGGGTCTGTTGAAAATGTTGAACCTGAGTTCTTCCAAAGAATTACTCGAATCGTTTCTTGAACTGAACATTACCCCCGTTGCCATATCTTATGAATTGGATCCGTGCGATGCATTGAAGATTCCTGAACTGCTGGCCATAGATCAAAATCAGTCCTATGTCAAAAAAGAAGGAGAAGATGAATTGAGCATGAAAACAGGCATCTTTGGTCAAAAAGGAAACATTCATGTGACGTTCGGCACGCCCATAAATGATCAATTGATGGCGCATGGCAGGGATTTGAACAGAAAACAAATGATACAATTTGTTTGTCATCAAATCAATCATCAAATCCATCAACTCTATCAGATGTGGCCCACTAATTATGCCGCTTTTGACTTGTTGCATAACCAATCAGAATTCAAAGAACAGTATTCATCTCAGGTAGTGGATTCTTTAACTGACCGCATCCATTCGTGCGCATCGTTGATGGGAATAGATACAACAGCCATTTCATCGAATTTTCTGGGCATGTATGCCATGCCATTGGAAAACAAAATCTCTTCTTCGAAGCTAAAGACCTTAGCCTGATTACCAAACAGGAATTTTCCGGCTATTCATACCATAAAGTTCCGGAATCTTAAAGAAATCATCATCTATGTAGACATAGCTGATGGATTCCGTCTGATACTCAAAACAGGATACTCCATTCACCACACGATTGGTTTTTATGGCAAATCCATTGTTAGGACCTGGAACAAAATGGTAAATGGGAAAATGAAGAAAATATAGTTTTAAATAATCTCCTGTAAATTCCTGCAATTGTGAAATGATGGTTCTGTATGGCGAGGTTGTTTTTACTTTGGATTTTACGGTATAATACTGCGAAAATTGAATGGTATCATTGACCTGTCCTACCTTTTTTATGGTTTTAAATCCGTTGATTTTCTTTTTCTTACCGGTGTTTTCATAATTCATGTTTTGGTATGACTCCAGCATGGTGATATCAATGTATGCCAGCATCCTTTTCAATTCTTTTTGAGGCATTTTCTCTTTATACTCTTCAATTTTTTCACGAATGACATTTAATCTGGATTTGACATCAGCCATATGATCAGCATCTATCGGAAAATAATCCTTATCTGTATGATTCAAGATCCACATTTTCCCGGAACTATGCTGATAAATCAATCCCATCTTATCTTCCTTAAAATCAACATCATATCGCATAATATCTTCCCTCAAGTGCATAACAAACATGCCGGTATCTTCTTCATACGAACATGATTGCCCAAGATACGTTCCTTCTATTTTAATGCCGTTCACTCCTTTTTGTGCAAAGCCACAAATGGTTGCGAATATGAGCATGATGACCAATAAATTTTTCATTTATTCCTTTTCAATTCACAAAAATGTAATAATCCTTACCATTTACACCTGACATTTCATCTAATCTTTCAACAACATCTTTTTTGTCTTGCGGTCCTGATAATGCCAAAATCACCTGATGTTTTTCCCAATCAAGCTTATCAGGCACAGCTTGAACCTTCTGATCATAAATCATATGACCAACTTTATTTTCATTCTCAGTGACCCATTCAAATTCCAGGCCAACCTTTTTCATATGTTTCGCCAGCTTTTTTCCCTTTGGCCCTGCACCCCATAGCAATGTCAACTTATCGGCATGTTTATCAATTCTTTTGAAGTATTTCAATTTTAAATCAAAAAAATCTTGATCACTGTACACCTCACTGTTTCTCGAGGTTCTATTCGCATGATCGTACCAATAATGTACCGTTGCGCTTGCGACTCGCACGGGAATTTGCTTTTCATAGATTTTCAAACATAAATCGTAATCTTCCGGGTAATCCCACGTTTCATTCGTCAGTTCTTTAAACCTCGTTGAAGACATCAACCATGCGCATGACGGCAAAATACATTCTTCATAGATATGAGAGAATAAATCCGGTACTTCAAGATTGTTATTGATCCATTCCTCATATCGTTTGTATCCTCCTCCCAATTGTTTTTCAGCTTTGTATTCTACTTTACCAACAACTACAGGATCTTCAGATTGATTGATCATCCATTGCTGAAACAATATATCCAACTTATTTTCCGGCATTTCATCGTCCGAATCCATTCGGGTTATTAAATGATATGTCGCATGATCGAAAGCCGTTTTCAAGGCATGTATGATTCCATGGTTGCGGTTCTTAAAGAGACGAATATTGTCAAGTTTGGTTGCCCATGTATTCAATTTTTCATACGAATCATCATCCGAATGATCATCAACTGCAATCAATTCCCACTTTACCTCTTGTCGGACAATGGATTGAATACACCTGTCAATAAATGACGAGGCATTTTTTACAGGCATCAATATGGAAATACCTTCGGTTGTCAAATGGCTTTTTGATTCAGTTGAAAGACTTGTTTTCACTCCTTGAAGTCAAAAGTAAGTCAAAGCAAATTATTATCTTCGCGGATCAGTAAAATGCGTCAATTGAAAGTGAATGGCAACAGAAACTGCGACCAGCGAGAAAAGGGATAAAAAAATAAGTAAAGAAAAGGCAAGACAGCAAGTTTTGGATGACTTCCGACTGGCAAATATCAGCCGGGAAATGTCGCTGTTAGGGCGTAAAGAAGTGTTGACTGGAAAGGCCAAGTTTGGCATTTTTGGTGATGGAAAAGAATTGGCTCAAATTGCCATGGCCCGGTTTTTTGAAAACGGAGATTTCAGATCAGGATATTACCGAGATCAAACGTTTATGATGGCCATTAACGTGCTATCGACTACTGAATTTTTTGCACAATTGTATGCTCATCCTGACGTGGATGTTGAGCCCGCTTCTGCTGGGCGTTCTATGAATGGTCACTTTGCCACTAGAAATCTTGATGAAAACGGTAATTGGGTCAACCTAACGAATCAAAAAAACAGTTCAGCAGACATATCTCCTACGGCTGGCCAAATGCCAAGATTGTTGGGTCTTGCTCAAGCATCAAAAGTTTACCGTCACAATAAAGACTTACACAAGCACACAAATTTTTCGAACAAAGGAAACGAAGTTGCATTTGGCACCATAGGTGATGCCAGTACTTCGGAAGGTCCGTTTTGGGAAACCATAAACGCAGCAGGAGTATTGCAAGTTCCTATGGTTATTTCTGTTTGGGACGATGGACATGGTATTTCTGTTCCTAAAAAATACCAAACTACCAAAGAAAGTATTTCAGCGATTTTATCAGGCTTTCAACGGACGGCAGATACTGCCGGATATGAAATTTTCAAAACCAAAGGTTGGGACTATGTGGATTTGGTGAATACTTATGAAAAAGCTGTGTCCATTGCAAGGAAAGAGCAAATCCCGGTTTTGATTCATGTAGAAGAAGTGACTCAACCTCAAGGACACTCAACTTCCGGATCACATGAGCGTTATAAATCCAAAGACCGCATGGATTGGGAGGCTGAATATGACTGTATTCGTCAATTCGGTTTGTGGATAGTTGAAAAAGGAATTGCCACACAAGAAGAATTGGATGAAATTCAAAAAGAGGCAAAAAGTAGTGTAAAAGAAGACAAAAGGACTGCATGGGATGCCTTTTTGAAGCCATTAAAAGAAGAACAAGCGCAGATCATTGGATTGTTGGAAGCCATTGAAAATCCAACCAATGAAATTGTCAATTTGCTTTCTGCATTAAAAGCCGATAAAGAACCAAATCGAAAACTAATTTTTGAAAGCATACGTAGGGCAAGATTGTATTTGGCAAAGAATAAAAGTCAATTTTCAAACCTTTCGGATTGGATAAATAATATCCAAGACGATATGCATGACAAATACAGCAGTCACCTGTACAGCGAAACAGATGCTTCCCCGTTGAAAATTGAAGAAGTTGCCCCTGAATATTCAGATGACGCCAAAAAAGTGGACGGCAGGGTTATTTTACGCGATAATTTTGAAAACTTGTTGAGTCAACATCCTGAAGTTTTGATTTTTGGAGAAGATTCGGGAAAAATTGGTGATGTAAACCAAGGACTTGAAGGATTGCAAGAAAAGTTTGGCGAATTAAGGGTTAGTGATACTGGGATTCGCGAAACCACCATTTTGGGTCAAGGAATTGGAATGGCCATGCGTGGATTGCGCCCTATTGCTGAAATTCAATACCTAGATTACCTTCTTTATGCATTACAGACCATGAGTGATGATTTGGCCACAGTTCGCTACCGAACCAAAGGTGGCCAAATGGCTCCTGTAATTGTGAGAACCCGAGGGCATCGACTCGAGGGCATCTGGCATAGTGGTTCCCCCATGGGAATGATCATACATGCGTTAAGAGGAATACATGTATGTGTACCTCGCAACTTGACACAAGCCGCTGGATTTTACAATACTTTAATTGAAGGTGATGATCCTGCATTGATTATTGAGCCCTTGAATGCCTATAGAACAAAAGAACAGGTTCCAGAGAATCTTTCTGACATCCGAACACCATTAGGAATTCCAGAAATCTATCAGGATGGTTCTGATATCACATTGGTCAGTTATGGTTCTACATTCAACATTGTGATTCAAGCTGCTGCTATTTTAGAAGACCTGGGCATTTCTTGTGAATTAATTGATGTTCGAACCTTGCTTCCATTTGATAGAAATCACATGATTGTTGATTCTCTGAAAAAAACCAATCGAATTGCCTTTATCGATGAAGATGTGCCAGGTGGTGCTTCCGCATTCATGATGCAACAAGTGCTTGAGGTTCAAGAAGGGTATGCTCATTTAGATTCACAGCCGATCACCATTTACAGTAAAGCACACAGACCAGCTTATGGAACAGATGGTGATTATTTCAGTAAACCATCTATAGAAGATATAGTGGAGAAAATCTATTCAATTTTCCACGAAGCGGATCCTGAGGTATACCCAGCGTTTTCATAGATTTTTGAATGATCTGAAACTCAATTTATTAGAAAATTGAGAAGCCTGTATCAATTAAAAGTCAATTTTTATTATCTTTCCGCTTAATTTTTTTCAAACTAACTAGCTAACACTATGAAGAACTTTTACAAAAGTTTAGTCGGTGCGTTTGCCTTTGTTGCAATGGCGGGGCTTTCAGCACAAGCTCAGACCTATTGTTCTCCAATTTTCTCTACAGGTTGTGCTGTAGGTGATCAAATTGAAAATTTCTCTACGAGCAATGGTTTGACCAACATTACTAATAATAATTCAGGATGTAGTTCTGGAAGTTACCAGCATTATACTACTGATGTATTAACTGTTATGCCATCTTCCACTTTCGATATCTCGGTTCAGGCAGGTTCTGCTTACAGCCAGGGACATAGAATTTGGATTGATTGGAATGATGATGGTGATTTCACAGATTCTGGTGAAGATATGTGGAATTCATCTACATGGTCTACTAGCGTTTATACTGCTACATTGACTGTACCTGCTACTGCGGTAACTGGTCAGACTTTACGTATGCGTGTAAGATGTAGCTATGTATCTGTACCATCTAGTCCTTGTACTTCACAATCATATGGTGAGGTTGAAGATTACGATGTAATGGTAGTTTCTCCACAACCAGATGATGCTGGAGTTTCTGTGATTGCAGGTCCAACCAATTTCTGTGAAGGAACAGAAGACATTAAAGTTACCATTAGAAACTTTGGTAGCAACCAAATTACAAGTGCAACTGTGAACTGGACGTTCAATGGTGTATTGCAAACTCCTGTTTCTTTCAGTGGAACATTGGATACACTTTTTGGAACTGGTTCTCAAACTGCTGATGTTACTTTGGGATCTAAATCATTTGTTACTGGTCAAGTTGAGTCTTTAGTTGCTTGGACATCTAACGTGAACAACACTACTGACCCTGACAATTCAAATGATACATTAACACATGACCTTTCTCCAGCTATTTCCGGAACATTTACAATTGATTCTTCTGGAAACGGTGATTATTTGGATTTCTCAAGTGCTGTTGTTGGAATCAATAGTTATGGAGTTTGTGGTCCGGTTGTATTTAATGTAGTTAACGGTACATATGTTGAGCAATTCCAATTGGATAACATTGAAGGAACAAGCTCTACTAATACAGTTACTTTCCAACCAGATGCGAACAATACAGGAGCAGTTAAAATCGAAAATAGTGGTGCTACAAGTAGCGATAACTACATTATCGATTTTGTGAATGCAAGTTACGTTACGATTGATGGATTTGAAATTGAAGCATTGTCTTCTTCTACTGGTCATACATTAAATTTCCAGGAAGGTTCATCTTTCAATACTATCAAGAACTGTATTTTGACTTCACCTACGGTTAGTTCTACTAGCACTGATGCAGCGAATATTTATTGTAATTCTAATGATATCAGCCATAATAACTTCATGTATAACGAAGTTCATGGTGGTAGTTATAGTGTTTACTTCAGAGGTTCTTCTGCAGGTAGCAATATTGAAAACAGCTTCATGAATAATGATTTTGTTGATGCATATTATTACTCAGTTTACTTGTATTATCAAGATAGTTACAAATTCAACTACAACAGCATAAGCCATACGAATGCTGCTTATAATTGGGGTTATGGTTTGTATTCTTATTATGGTGCCAAGTCTGTTGAAGTTGTTGGAAACCAATTGAGTTGGGCCGGTCGTGGAGCAGCTTATTTCTATCAAACTAATGGTACTGCTAATGAGCAACCTTTGATTGCAAATAACTGGATTCACTCTGGTGATGGAAACAACTATGCTTATGGTTTGTATTTCTCTGCTGGTGGATTCACTAGAATCGTTCACAACACAATTGTTAAAGATGCATTTGCTTCTTATGGATATTATGGATTATTCATTAATGGTGGAGCAAACGAAATCTACAATAACATTGTATTTGAACCACAAGGAAGTCAAACTTACTACGCATTGTATTACAGTGGTTCTTTCTCAGTTACTGGTTCTAATAACAACAATATTTGGGAAGCAGGAAACTTTGGATACTTCAATGGAATTCACAGTGACTTCTCAGCTTGGAAATCAGCAACAAATTGGGATACTAACTCAACTAATGTTGACCCTGGTTATACCAACTATGATTCATTGAGAACATGTAACGATACATTGAACAATTCAGGAATGCCTCTTGAGTATGTTACCAAAGATATTGACGGTGACGACAGAGATGCAAGTAATCCTGATGTAGGTGCTGATGAGTGGATTGGAAGTACTCCAGGAAGCTTTAGCGCTGGTGAAGATAAAATCGTTTGTGTAGGTAAAACAGTTACTGTAGGACAGGCTGCAACTGGTGGTTCTTTCTCTTGGAGTACTGGTGATACAACTTCAACTATTGAAGTTAGTACTGCTGGAACATATACAGTGACACTTACAACAGCTTGTGGAGCAAATCATATGGATACTGTTGAAGTTACTGATGCTACTCCTGTGGCAAACTTTACAGCTACCAAAAGCTTCCAAACTGCTATTTTCACTAACAATGGTGTAAATGCTGATTCTTACTTGTGGGTATTTGGTGACGGTGATTCTTCAACTGCCGTTAATCCTACTCACCTATATCCAAGTAATGGACCATTTACAGCTTGTTTATATGTATACAATGAGTGTGACACAGCTGAGTTCTGTTCTGAAGTTTCATTCTCTGTAGGAATTGATGACGTTGCATTGTCTAACAATGTTTCTGTATTCCCTAATCCTGCTGAGGACATTATCAACGTGAGCTTCGAGAATGTGAATACGGATCAGTTGAACATTACCTTATTGAGTGTTCAAGGACAAGAAGTATTTGCAAAACAATATGCAAACTTTGATGGCAATTCGATTCAAACTTTTGATGTTTCTGATATGCCTAAAGGAGTATATTTTGTAAAAATTACTACTGATTCTGAAGTATTGACCAACCGAATTGTTGTTCAATAGTATTAGCTAGAATTAATGAAAAGCCCCGTACTGATTGGTACGGGGCTTTTTTTGTGCTCTGCTTTCCAATGACTTGGCATTTTTGAGATCCGAAACTGACATTAAATGTTTATTTTTGTTGCATAACCAACTATAATAACTATGAGAAAACTTTACTCGTTGTTGCTTGCTGTATGTTTCAGTTTAGCAGCTAATCAAATACACTCTCAGACTTACTGTACGTCCTCTTTTACAAATTTGACAGATGACTGGATCAGTAATGTTGAATTTAACACCATCAATAATAGTTCAGGTAGTACTAGTTATACAGATTTTACGAATCTGTCGACTTCCATTAAAAAAGGAAATACCTACACTATTGATGTTGATATTACTACAAACGGTTCATGGCTTCAATATGTTGGAGTTTGGATTGACTGGAATCAGGATGGAACATTCAATACCACCGATGAAGAATTTCAAATTGGTGATAATGGATCAGTAAATGGTACGGCTACCGTTTCTGGAAGTATTACCGTTCCAGTAACAGCTCTTACAGGTCCTACAACAATGAGAATTGTTGAATTTTATTTCAACGTTCCTGGTCCTTGTCAAACTGGTACATATGGTGAAACCGAAGATTACACAGTTATCGTTCCTGGAGACTCGAATGATGTAGCTGTTGTTGGATTGGATACACCTTCTACATTTTGTGCTGGAACTCAGAACATTGCAGCGGTTCTTGAAAATTTTGGAATTAACCAAATTACAAGTGCTACTGTAAACTGGTCAGTGAATGGTACATTGCAAACTCCAGTTTCCTTTTCTGGTACATTAGATACCGTTGGAGGTACAGGAGCACAAACTGCAAGTGTAGCTTTAGGAAGTTTGACTTTCACAAATGGAAATGTTGAAACCATCAGAGTATGGACAACTGATCCAAACAACCAAACAGACCCAAATACGGATAACGATACCATTGAGGAATTGAAATCTCCTGCAATGAACGGTACTTATTCAATCGATCCTAGTGGTAGTGGTGATTTTACAACACTTGATGAGGCAGTTTCTGACTTGAATTCATTCGGAGTTTGTGGCCCAGTCACCATTAATATGCTTACTGGGGTTTACAACGAACAAGTTTCTATTGCAGAAGTTCAAGGAGGAAGTTCTACTAATACGGTAGTTTTCCAACCAGATCCAACAAATACAGGTGCTGTTCAAGTTGAATTTTCTTCTTCCAGTTCTGATAACTATGTAATAGAATTAAGTGGAGCATCGTATGTAACGATAGATGGAATCGAAATCGAATCATTGACTTCTTCCACTGCCAATACTGTTAGATTCTCAAACGGTGCACATCACAATACACTTACTAACTGTACATTAACTGCTCCTAACGGAACAAGCAGTAGTACAGATCAATCAAACATTTATGCAGAAGGTGGAGATGTAAGTTACAATACCATCTCGAACAACATGGTTGAAGGTGGTAGCTACAACATCTACCTTTCAGGAAGTGGACAATCTTGTATGGATAACGAAATCATTGGCAACACATTTGTTGATGGTTACAGATATTCAGTTTACTTATCAAATCAGAATTCATATTTGTTTGCTGAAAATACCATTGAATCACCTTCTTCTGTTTATGGATTCGGTTATGGTTTTTATTCAACTAACGGTCATAATGATTTTGAAGTAATTGGTAATAAAATAGCATGGACTGGTAATGGTGCAGCCTATTTTACACAAACTAACGGAACCACTTCTAATCAACCATTGATTGCGAACAACTGGATTCACGCTGGTGACGGAACAGATTTCGTTTATGGATTGTACTTCACTTCTGGTGGATTTTCAAGAATCATTCATAATACTATTGTAGTAGATGCTAGTGCTACTGGTGGATATTATGGTTTGTTTATCAATGGTGGTGCTAATGAAATCTACAACAACATTATCCATTTCCCACAGGGAAGTTCAAACTACAGTGGATTGAGCTATAGCGGTTCTTTCTCTGTTTCTGCTTCTAACTTTAACAATGTTTGGCATGCAGGTGGTTCTGGACCAGGATTTGGTAGAACTAATTCAGTTCATGCTACATTGGCAGCATGGCAAAGTGCTACTGGATTTGATACCAGTTCTTCTGAAGTAGATCCAGGATATACAAACTTTGACTCATTGAGAACATGTAATGATTCCTTGAATAATACAGGTATGGCTATTGCTGATGTTTCCAAAGATATCGATGGTGACGACAGAGATTTGGTTAATCCTGATATGGGAGCTGACGAATGGGTTGGTGGAGCACCAGGTTCATTTAATGCTGGTGAAGACGCTATCGTATGTGTTGGTAAAACAATTACTATTGGAAAAGCAGGTACCGGAGGTTCTTACTCTTGGAGTACTGGAGATACTACCTCTACTATCGATGTAACTTCGGAAGGTACTTATATTGTTTCCTTAACTACTGATTGTGGAGCTAATCACGTTGATACGGTAGAAGTAACAGATGCTACTCCGGTGGCTAACTTTACAATGGCTAGAAGTTTCCAAACAGCTATTTTCACCAATAACTCAATCAATGGAGATAATTATCTATGGGTATTTGGTGACGGAGACTCGTCAACAGTGAAGGATCCTGTACATGTTTATAATTCAAATGGACCGTTTACGGCTTGCTTGACTGTATATAACGACTGTGATACTACTGAATCTTGTCAGGAAATGGTATTCTTTGTAGGTATTGAAAATGCGCAATTGGAAAATGGATTGGAGATTTATCCAAACCCAGCCAATGATGTATTGAACATTACCATTAAAGATGTTAATTCTGACAACCTGAATATTTCACTTAACAATACTCAGGGACAAGCAGTTCTTGAACGTCAGTTGGTTGACTTCAGTGGAAGTTCAACAGAAACTATTGATGTTTCGCAATTGACAAAAGGATTGTACTTTGTAAAAATTACTTCTGACACAGAAGTAGTTACAAAGCGTGTTGTGATTCAATAAATCATACATAACAAGATGAAAAAGGGCGGATTTACTTCCGCCCTTTTTTTATGCCTGATGGTCTAATTTTCTAGTCTAGTGTGAATTAGAATCACGTTTTTTATTGCTCACATTTATTTTTTTGGTAAATTGTATGGATTTTACTCAATTATTAACCAAAACAATAACTATGAAGCAAATCTTACCTTTTATTTTATTGATCTGCGCTGCGTTCTTTGTTGGCGCACAATCTGTACCTGAGCTTATTTACTATAAGTTCGATGGAACGGGTACTTCGGTAGATAATCTTGCTAGCTCTCCTGTTGGTAACAACCCAGCAACCATTGTAGGTGGTCTCTCTCAAGGAGGAACCGGCCAATTTGGTGGCGCGCTTCAAGGAAATGGTTCTTCTTCGGCCTCCAATTATGTAAATACAGGTTGGGGTTCCAGTTTATCTGGAGATTGGACCATGTCATTTTATACCGGTGGATATCCGTCAAGTACAACATTGTATTATATCCTAGGTGACAATACGGCCAGTAGCTGGCGTTGTTTCACTAATGGTGTTGCCGGAGCAAATAACTTAATGCTGCGTGGCCCTGTAACAGACGTATTAGTAACGAACTGTGCTACTTCTGCGCCACACGTTGTGCATTTTGTACATGACGCCACAGCTGGTGAAATTCGTGCATATGTTGATGGTGTATTGAACAATACTGTTTCTCAGGGAAGCATTAACATTAACGGTTCTGGTCCATTTAAAGTGGGTGCATATTCAGGTAGCACTAACCTGGCAAATGGCGCATACATGGATGAATTCAGACTGTACAACAGAGCATTGGATATTACGGAAATTCAATCTACCTGGAATCAGACACTTCCATTGTCTATGGCAGCTAACGATGCCGGTGTAAGCAAGATTGACTCTCCTACTGTATTTTGTGAAGGAACAAAAGACATTGTTGTTACTGTACAAAACTATGGTATCAATCAAATTGACACGGTAACAGTGAATTGGATGTTTAATGGTGTTCTTCAAACTCCAGTAATTTACACAGGTTCTGTATTGGATACATTGTTTGGAACAGGTTCAAATACTGCGCAAGTATTTCTAGGAACAAAAACTTTTGTTTCAGGACAAAAAGATTCTATTGCTGCTTGGACATCAATGCCAAACAATGTGGTTGACACGTCAAGTTCAAATGATTCTACTGGAAGAGCTGTTCAACCTTCTGTATCTGGTACATTTACCATTGATGCTGGTGGAGGCGGAGACTTTACCAACTTCAATGATGCTATTGTAGATATCATAGATTTTGGAGTTTGTGGCCCTGTAGTCTTTAATGTAGTTACTGGTTCTTACAACGAACAAGTGAGCATTGGTCAAATTGAAGGAGCAAGTGCAGCAAATACAATTACTTTCCAACCTGATGCCAATAATACAGGAGCTGTAGAAGTAGAATATTCAGGAAGTTCTTCAGGTAATTATGTATTTGAGTTGAGTGGAGCAAGCTGGGTGACCATTGACGGCTTTGAAATTGAAGCTTTAAGCTCTTCTTATGGTTCAACCATACGCATGGACAATGGTGCCTCAAACAACACCATTAAAAATAATGTATTGACCAGCCCTTCAGCTAGTACATCCACAAATGGTGCTAACATCTATTGGCTAGATGCTAATAATGATAACAACATGATTATGGATAATGTAATTGATGGTGGTAGTTATGGAATCTATGCTTCAGGTGGAAACACAACAGCCAGAGGTGCAGGTACTGTAATTGAAAATAACGAAGTAAGTGATTATTACTACATGGGAATTTACGTTCGTTATCAGGATGACCCAATGGTTCATCATAACATGGTTACCACATCTAATAATTATGCATTTGGATTTGGTATCTACGGTTATTACAACTACAATAACGCCAGATTTACCAACAACTTGGTAAATCATCCAATTGGACGATACGGCATGTATTTCTTCCAGCAAAATGGAACTGCCAATGCGCGCCCATTAGTTGCAAACAACATGATTCATGCAGGTGATGGTACCAACAGTGCTTACGGGTTGTATTTTGATGGTGGATTTGGTGATGTAGTTCACAACTCTGTGGTAAAGGAAGTGGGAGCTACCAACTTGTACTATGGACTGTATCTTAGAGGTGGAGCCAACAGTGTGAAAAACAACATGGTTGTTTCTGACGGTGGTTCTTCTAACTATTATGCATACTACATCAGTGGTTCTTTTGCAGTACTGGAATCAAACTATAACAACATATACGTAAACGGAAATAATCAATTTGGATTCTTCGGTGCTGCGTATTCGGATTTGGCTGCATGGCAGACAGGTACCGGGTTTGATACCAACTCAACTTCAATTGACCCTGGATATACCAACTATGATTCGTTACGTACATGTAAAGATAGTCTGGATGGTACAGGAACTCCATTGGGAGAATTGGTAATTGACGACTTTGATGGAGATGCAAGAAGCACAACAGCTCCTGATGTGGGTGCTGATGAGTGGATTGGTTCTGCACCTGGAAGTTATTCTGCCGGTGAAGATCAAATTGTATGTGCTGGTAAAACAGTTGATATTGGAACTCAGTCTTCTGCAGGTTCATTCAACTGGAGTACTGGTGATACAACTTCTGTAATCACAGTGAATACAGCGGGTACATATACGGTGTCTATGACAACCGAATGTGGATCCTCTCATATGGATACTGTTGAAGTGGTTGATAGAACTCCGGTGGCAAACTTTACCACCGATATCAGTTTCCAATCAGCATTGTTCACAAACAATTCTCAACAAGGTGATTCATACCTTTGGGTATTTGGTGACGGAGATTCATCTACGACCATGTCTCCAACACATATCTACCCAGATAATGGACCTTATACAGCTTGTTTGTATGTTTACAATGATTGTGATACAGCTGAGTTCTGTTCTGAAATCTCATTCTGGGTGGGAATTGATAACCCAGAACTTGCAAGTGAAATATCTATTTATCCAAATCCTGCGAAAGATGTTGTTTTTGTGGAAATTGGTGACCTAGATTCTCAAACATTGAGATTAGAGGTGATGGATATTCAAGGAAAGCAGTATTTAACTCAAAGAATTGCAAACCTATCTGGTTCAACTGTTGAATCAATTGACGTTAGTTCTTTGGCAAAAGGAGTTTATATCTTGAGATTGACTTCTGATTCTGAAACCTTGAACAGACGCTTGATTATCGAATAATATCATAGCTTATATAAAGGAAAAACCGGCTCAATTATGAGCCGGTTTTTTTATGCACTATTGCCATGCTATGACTATTTCAACTTATCTGATTATCAGATAAATCCATGGTTTTTTTTGTATATTAGAAGATAACCAAAGTGCCAATTTTTCATGATATCGGGAAAGTTAAAGCATAGACTTCTCTTATGCCTTTTAGCATGTACGCTTTTTGGCATTGATGCATTAACACAAACCCAAATCTCCCTTCCTTCCCAATCAAACTCAACTCAAGGTTTTAGTCATGGTTATTGGTTTGAAGCACCCGATGACTTCACCATTTCTGGATTGCAAACCGTATTGGACGCTGGTGGAGGACCTCAATACATACAATTGTTTAAAATAAATGAAGTCATGCCTGTGTCCAAGGCATTCCCTACTTCAAATTTTGAATTGCTTCATCGAATCTATGGTGGGCCGTTTAATACGTTTAATCCTGTGAACATCAAGGTGAAAGAAGGAGATAAAATTGGTGTCTTGGGGAGTGCTGGAATAGATGTTTCTCTGGGAATTGGTCCGCATACGGCAAGCATCATGGGACATAGTGTTTCATTGCAGCAATTGGGTTCGACTGGATTTGTGCATGCAGGACCAGGGATTTCATTGTTATGGGGATCGGGTAAAGGAAAACCGGGAAATATTGGACGAGTCAAGGTATTTTGGAGTGAAACTATCAAGGTTCCAAATGACGTGGGTATTGCACGTCTTGATTCACCGCATTCATTTTGCGAAGGATTTCATGATGTAAAATTCACATTGAAAAACTATGGAAATAATCAGGTGGATTCTGTAAAAGTATATTGGAGTCTAAATGGATCTAATCAGCAAACACTTTACGTTTATCAACTATTAGACACAGCAGGAGGATTAAGCAATCATGAAGTCACTATAAACCTCGGTAGTTTATTTTTTGCTTCTGGAAAGCACGATACAATTAAAATTTGGACTTCTCTTCCCAATGGAGTGGCTGATACTGTTAATTACAACGACACGATTACCCAAATTCTCCATCCTTCATTAAGTGGAAACTATGTAATCAATCCTAGTTCAGCATCCAATGCAGACTTTAATTCATTGACTGAAGCAGTTAATGAATTGAACACCTTTGGAATTTGTGGGTCCGTTAATTTCTTAGTGAAGGCTACCATGTACAATGAACAAATTTCCTTAGGGCCAATTCGTGGTTCAGGACCGGAAAATCGCGTACGTTTCATCAAAGATGGACCGGGAAGTTTTGTTTTTATGCAACACAGTGCTCGATCGGGAGATGAAAACTTTGTGGTTTCGTTCAACGGCACCCGATATGTGTCCTTTGACGGATTCCGCTTTATGCCAGTGGGTAGTTCGTATACAACGGCTATAACCATTAATGATTTTTGTACCAACATTCGAATAGACAATAGTTGGTTGATTTCTAGCAGTTCTATGGGAAATGTGAGCAATTCATTGGTAGTTATAAATGGTAATAGCTGCGATTCCATTGAAATTGCCAACAGTCAGTTTCAAGGTGGTACCTATTCAATTTATGGTTCTTCTTCTAAATATGCGCCAACCAGCCACACGCGGTTGATAAATAACGTATTTAACAACTTCCAATCGTGTGCCGTCAGACTCAGGTACCATCATCAACTGGAAGTTGACGGAAATGTGTTTAAAACGTTTTGGTCTCATTCAGAACATGCGTTTCGCATTGATTTTTGCAATTCATATGCATTTACAGGAAACCGGGTTAAACATGCTGCCTTTCGACCTGTTCAATTCTTTAAATGTTCTGGAAATTTGCAACAATACAGTCTCATTGCCAATAATATGATTCACAGCGGTGATGGAACTGGCTCGACAAATGGTTTGTACATCGAAGGTGATTTCACAAGGGTTGTTCACAATACCATAGTCATGGAAAGTGCCATTAACAGTGGATTACATGCAATCCATATAAAAGGAGGCATCAGTGATGTTCTGAATAATCTAATTGTTGCCACTGGAGGAAATCCTTCTATACCCTTACTTAAATATGAAGGCTTATTTTCTGTGACACGTTCAGATTATAACAATATATTCAGTTTGGACTCCACTGGATTTGGAGATTATGACATGAGTTATTCTAATCTGATTGATTGGCAAAAAGGAACTGGGTTTGACATTCATTCTTCTCAGTTTAATCCCGGTTTTATTTCATTTGATTCTCTAAGGCATTGTTTGGATTCATTGGATAATACCGGAACTCCCCTACCCTATGTTTCTCATGATATTGACCATGATCTTCGCGATACGCTATCTCCTGACATTGGTGCTGATGAATGGATTGGGTATAATGGATTTTTCCTTGGCGATGATCAATACATATGTTATGATTCCATTTTCATTGGAAACCCCTCTCATAAGGCCGATTTTATGTGGAATTCCGGTGATACTGTTTCCCCTATGCTGGTTGGAAACTCAGGTGTATATCCTGTAACTATCTCCTCACAATGCGGCTTAATTTTTCATGATACCGTTGAAGTTATTGACAACGTTCCTACTTCCGCTTTTACGGTTGAAAGATCATTTAACAGTTGGATTTTCCAGAATTTGTCTGAAAATGCAGACAGTTATGTTTGGGATTTTGGTGACGGTTCTATTTCCACCTACAAAAATCCAACACATATCTATGAAAATGGAATATTCGATGCTTGTTTGACCTCAATCAATGAATGTGACAGCGTGATGCACTGTCTAACCATTTCCAACGTTGCCATTGGAACACAGGAACTTGAATCAATTGCTTTTAGCGCTTATCCAAATCCTGTTGGTGATAAGTTGTTTTTTGAATTTGAAAATGATGAATTTACCGTTGAATCGGTTCAATTATTTACGGTTACGGGACATGTGTTAAAACAATTCTCCTGGAGAACTGATGCCAATTTACTGGTATTGGAATTGAATGAAATTCAATCTGGCATGTATGTTGTTCGAATAAATTCGTCTGCAAAAAGCATCATACATCGAATGGTAAAACGTTAATACCCAAGCTTACTAGATGAAATAATGGTCATGTATCATTTCGTATTCAAAAAAATACGACCTTTGATTTGACGTTAATAACCAGTTGACCTTTTTAATTAGCACTTCCTGCCAGAAGTGCTTTTTTCAAATATATACCTAGGAGTTTTTAATCTTTTATTAGAAAGACTATTTTTTATAGCATGCGTTTCCGCAACATCTTACTGCTTCAAAAACCTGTTTTATTGGATCATTAACATTAAATTTTCAATAAAAATTCAAGAACTATTAACCGGAAACCCCTTATTTTAAAGGGTTTACAAACAAGATTCAAGATTTTGAAAAAGAAATGGTAAATATTTTGAACAGATAATGTGACATTACACTACCTTTGGAACTTAATATATTAATACAATAATGAATAAAGGAACAGTAAAATTCTTCAATGACTCAAAAGGCTTTGGCTTTATTATTGAAGAAGAATCAAAAAAAGAATACTTCGTACATGTCTCTGGTTTAATTGATGAGATTAAAGAAGGAGATAACGTTGAATTCGAATTAAAGGAAGGTAAAAAAGGTTTAAACGCAGTAAATGTCAAAGTGATTTAATATTTATTATAACTGACTTTTTTAATCTTTAAAGCCTGCCTTCTGTCAGGCTTTTTTTTTGCCTTAAACCATAATTCTCAATAATTATAAGGCAATTTCATCTCAGGTATTCTCCAATGAATTTTCGTCAAGAACAAGTTCTCACAAAAATTCAGGTATAAAAAAACTCCGGATAAATCCGGAGCTTTTCATTTTTTTGGGTGGATGATGGGATTATTCCATGATCCCTTATATCATGCAGGAACCTTACATAAAAATGAAAAGCCATTAACATAATTCTTTTTCAACCCGAATTTTCGTCAAAAACAAGTTCTCGCAAAAATTCAGGCATAAAAAAACTCCAGATAAATCCGGAGCTTTTCATTTTTTGGGTGGATGATGGGATTCGAACCCACGACCCCCAGAACCACAATCTGGTGCTCTAACCAACTGAGCTACAACCACCGTTTCAGGGCGGCAAATATAGTGAATAAATTACTTTTTGATTCTATTTTTTTTAACCTTCTTTTTAAATTGGTTTCTTTGTCAAACTGCATAATCATTACAATTTGACTAATCAGTCTGACTATATATTAATCCTTCCGAAATGGTATCCCAATCGATTGGATTTTCTTGATGGTAATTATATTGAAAATCATGCAGTAGCCATATCTCAATATCAACGATTGGTAATCCTGTTCGTTCGTTCAGATCATAATGTATCATCTTCAAAACTAGAAATTCATCATGCCAAAGAACACGGCATGGAAGTATTTAGAGCGTACTTTAAAAAGGCCAACACGGGAATAACAATGCTTGATAAGATCATCAACCTTCTGCGTTATGTTAGATCGCAGTTTAAGGCCTTCAAAGAAATAAACTCGTTGTTCGGACTTCCTAAAATCACACATATTCACGTACTAACGCGCACATCTGCATTAGCTTGGTCGCTTTTTCGTAAGCATCACATTCCTTATGTAATTAGCGAACATTGGTCAGGATATTTTCCAGAAAATGGAGATTACAAGGGATTGGTTAAAAAGTGGATAACTCAAAAAATAGTAAAAAACAGTGCAGGCGTAACTACGGTGTCGGAATACCTGAAACAAGCGATGCTAAATCATGGATTAACCAATCAATATGAAATTATTCCAAATGTTGCAGATACGGATGTGTTTCAACTAAAGGAAAAACCAAAACAACAGATTAAGAAAATTCTTCACGTTTCCGGAATGAGTAAAATTCCCAAAAATGTCCATTCCTTAATTCAAGTATGCCATGAATTAACGTCCGAACGTTCGGATTTTGAATTACACATGATTGGTGATGGCCCTGAAATGAGCCAAAGAAAGAAGGAAGCCCTGGATTTAGGTTTGTTGGATAAACAAATCTTTTTTTATGGTGATGTTCCCATGGATCAAGTGGCAAAGCACATGCAGGAATCCGATTTTCTGGTTTTGTGTAGTATTTATGAAAACCAGCCGTGTGTGCTAATTGAGTCCATCTCAACTGGGACACCTATCATTGCTCCAATAATTGGCGGCATCCCTGAACATTTCACAAATAATGGTGTTCTCATTCCTAAAGATAACAACCATGCATTAAAAGAAGCTATCTTAAAAATGCTGGATGAGTCTTCAAATTTTGATGCGTCAGCACTAAGGTCGTACGCCATTAAGAATTTTAGTCACGAAGTAGTTGGCAAACAGTTTTCCACTTATTATCAAAAAATTCTATCTTAATCATACGACATGATTTGGAATAAAATAGCTGGCAAAATCAAAAAAATGTTCCCCAATTACCATGATATGAGTGAACATATGGGTGAACTCCATTACTTTGAATTGTATTGGCATTATATGGAAAGTTTTTTCCAAGAAGGTCAATCCGCCCTTGATATTGGTGCACAAAATGGCAGATTCGCAATACCATTATTGCAGAAAGGATTAAACGTAACTGCAACGGATATAGAATCTTCTTTCATTAAAAAGCTATCGGATGTGAGCAAAGAGCATGCTGCGCTCAAAGTGAGAAATGAATCGTTGGATGAAACCATCAATAAAAATTCGGAAGTGTTTGATCATGTGCTATGTATGGAATTATTATATACCCTTCCCAATATCCAAGAATCTCTTCATGGCATGGCATCGCTCATTAAACCAAATGGGCAACTATTTTGCAGTCATCGAAACCAAGGATTTTATTTATACAAATATTTGAGGGAACATGATTTTGACAAAATAGAATCATTACTTCAAAACCAAAATGAGCCATTTAATCATCAGGATAATGAAGAATTGGTCCAGCTTTACGAAAGTGTAAATCTTAGCATTGATAAAATTGTACCCATCGGGATGTTTTCAGGATTTGGCGAAGATCCATGGACAGACATTTGCAACCCTGAAGAACTCAATCTACACAAGACGAATCAATTGTCTAAAATCGAATTGAATACTGAACTGATTAAGAAATACCACCACAATGCAAGGTATTCTTTGGTAATTGCATCAAAAAAATGATTCAGGAATCCACTCCCAAGGAAGCGTTTCGCATAGGGATTCTTTGCAATTATGGATTTTTGCAAAAATGGCAAATAGCTTGTATCAAGGACATACAAGATTCAGGAGTTGGAAGCATAGATATCATCTATTCCAAAAAAAATTCATCAGAAAATGGCGGGCACAAAAGCAACAAATTGAAAGGTTTATTTTACCGGGCATGGGTAAAAATCTTTCCAATTGATGCCATTTCACCCGTGAATATTGAGACCATCCTACCCAATGTAACGGTCAAACATGTGATTCCGGAAAGAAAGGGAAAGTACAGCGAAGTTTTTTCGGATGCAGATATAAAGGATGTTCAATCAAGGAATCTGGATGTTCTCATTCGTTTTGGTTTTGACATATTAAAAGGAGAGATTCTCACTGCCGCCAAACATGGTGTTTGGTCTTTTCATCATGGTGATGAAATGCATTATCGTGGTGGACCTGTTTCGTTTTGGGAATTGTTCCATAAGGCTTCTTCCAATGGGGCCATATTGCAAAAACTGACAGAAAAGATTGATGCAGGATATATTCTGAAAAAAGGAAAGTTCAAATTGTTTGCCCATTCATATGCGCATAGTGTTAACCATGTATTGTATGGAACGTCATCCTGGATAAGTGCTGTAATTAGATCGATACAGTATAATGATAAGCAAGTGTCCAATTGGAGATTGTCAGAAACAAAAGCCAAAATCAACAAAGTCCCAGCAAATCAACAAGTTATACAATTCGCTTTCCAACAATTGATGGCTAGAATTAGTTATTATCTAAAAACCTATTTGTTCATGGAAATTTGGCAAACAGGTTTTGCCAATATCGACAATCCAAGGGACTTGAAAAGCATTAAAAACAAGGATATCACTTGGATTAAAAATCCCAATCGAAATACCTATTACGCTGATCCTTTTCCGTCTTCTAATGTTGATACCAATGACCTACAGGCCGTCTATGTTGAGGAGTATGCTTACACTTCGTTAAAAGGAAAAATCACAAAACTCTCCATTAATCATGTCGGAGAAGTTGTTAGTTCACATGAAGTAATGAAGGAACAAAAACTTCACGCCTCCTTTCCCAATCATTTTAGTTACCAAGAAAATGAGTACTTATTACCTGAAATTTCAGCCAAAGGTGGATTACATATATTCAAAAAATCTGGTGAAAATTGGTCTGAATTACCTGTTGATTTTCCAGACCTGCCAGTTGTTGACCCAAGTTTAGTTTATTACCAAAACAGGTGGTGGGTATTTTTTACAGAATCAAAATATTCCAACGAATCACTTATGATATTTCACAGTGAGCATATGGAGGGCCCATACCAGGCTCATATTCAGAATCCCGTAAAAATTGATATCTCCTCTAGCAGACCAGCAGGAAAACCATTTGTTGTGGATGGACAACTTTATAGACCCGCCCAGAATTCAACCGGGACGTATGGAAATGGCTTGCAAATGATGAAAATTATGGAATTGACTCCAGAACATTTCGATGAAGAATCCATTGATTCTGTTTCAGGATATGAGCTAAAGGGACAATTTGCAGGAATTCATACATGGAACACCATTGATAATTTGGTCCTTTTGGATGCCAAATTCTATCGTTTTTCCTTGTTTCATTTACTGCGAATGTTGCGCTCTAAATTCAACGGATAAGAAAAATGAAACAATATTGCATTGCTATTGACCTAATGCAATAATTCTTCATGATTTATTAGGCTCACGATTGATTTATTCAAATTGACAAAGCCAAACCTCGAAAGCCCACTATCCGTTGCCAATAGTGCATTAAATGAATAATTGGTAGATATCTTGATATGGCCAGACAAGAATCAATTGTATTCGACCCTTGTAATCATTGTTAGATATTCAAAAATGAAGTAGGTGCGCAAACCTTTACCAATTGATAAACGGCAGATAGTATACCATCAATTTATTTATATTTGTGAATAAATTCACGAATTGTTAATACTAAGTTTATGAAGAATATTCTACGCATTGCTTTGTTGGTATTCATTGGAAGTACTGCTTATGGTCAGTCAGGAAACAATGTAATTACATCAGCTAAGGTCAAAAAAGTACGCGCTTTTGATGGTACTGAGACCACAACCAATTTAATTAGGAAACCAAACCCTTACGTTCAGGCAAGAAATGCCAAATCAAATGTTGAAACCGTAGTTGGAGAAACAACTTATGATTTGCAAACCAATTCTACCTGCCAAAACAGAATTGTTAACCACGGAGATGGTACAATTTCTTTGAGTTGGACGTATAGTAACTCATTTGATTTACAAGCTTCTGATAGAGGTACAGGTTACAACTATTTTGACGGTACAAGTTGGGGAACCTACCCTACTGCTCGTCAGGAAGCAAGTACAAGAACAGGCTGGAACAGTCTTTCTAGAACTACTCAAGGAAACGAAATTGTTGTAAATCACCCTGCAGAGCCAGGAGGAGCGCTTAGAATCATGACTCGTACTTCCATTGGAACAGGAACATGGTCTGAAGCTCAAATTTCAACAAGTTTAAACAATGACATTTTATGGCCACGTTCTGTTACTGCTGGTAACAATGGTCAAACCGTTCATGTGATTGGAATTACAGCGCCAATTGCCAATGACGGAACTGCGTACAATGGAATGGACGGTGCTTTATTGTACTGGCGTTCACAAGACGGTGGCAGTACTTGGGATATCCAAGATTTGCAAGTACCAGGATCTGATTCAACATATTTCTTAGACGTTGATGCAGATGCTTATGCCATTGATGCCCGAGGAAATACGGTTGCATTTGTGATGTTTAACCAATTTGCAGATGTTGTTCTTTTCAAGTCTACTGACAATGGTGATACTTGGACAAGAACAATCGTAAATGATTTCCCAATCGATAAGTTTGACATTGCCAGTGATTTGGACATCAATAACAATGGAGTTGCTGATGATTCAACAGTGACATGTGATGGATCAGGTGCTGTTATTCTTGACTCAAATGACAAAGCTCACGTGTTTTATGGAAATTTTGAAATTTTTGATGACTCTTATGGAGATGGAACGTTCAATGTATTATTGAACTCTAATGGAATTTCATATTGGAATGAAAACAACGCCATGGCTGCTCCTGCAGTTATTGTTGAAGCTCCAGACTTGAATAATGATGGTGTTATCAATGTTGAAGGAAATAGCTTCCAAACAGGTATTGGTGATTACGTTCAAAAATCACTTTCTACATTCCCATCTGCTGGTATTGATGATGATGGAAACATCTATATGTGTTACTCAGCTCATATGGAGAATCTAAGTAATGGTATTCAAAATTACCGCCACATCTTCATTACTTCTAGTGATGATGGTGGAGCAACTTGGGAAGATCCTGTGGATGCAAATCCGTCATTTGAATTCCAGGAATGTGTATTCCCTAGCATGGCTAGATTAGTTGATTCAAGCATTCACATCGTTTATCAACGTGACGAAGAGCCTGGATTGGCTGTGCGTGGAGATGAAGATGCTTTTGGAACCAATAAAATTGTTTACATGCAGTTACAGTCAAATTTGGAAATTGATTCAGTTGTAGTAGTTGATCCAGTTGGTATCAATGAATTGACAAGTATTTCTGAATTGACTCTTTCTCCAGTGCCTGCTTCGGATATCTTAACTATCCAGTTCAATGGTCAAGAAAGCGGCCAAATGAACATCAGCATGTACACATTGCTTGGAAACAAAATGTTAGAAAATAACATTGATGCTGCATTGGGATACAATCATCATCAAATTGATGTTTCTACTTATGAATCAGGAGCTTACCTATTGCGTTTGCAACTAAATGGTGAGCAAGTTGTTAAGAGAATTATCATTCAATAATTTCTCGGAAATCTTTAGATAGTAATTAGTTAATAATACTGCGATGAAAAAATCAATATCATTATTGTGTTCTGGATTGCTTTTGACTATTATGTCACAATCCCAAACCAATATGTCAGATAAAAGAGGAACCATTTCTTATAAGGAAACGGTAGCCTCAGATAATGATGCTTTGAACGGTAAAAGCAATTATTTAAATCAGGGTGTTGCAAAAGACAACGATGGAGATGTCTTGGAGACAACCACTTATGATTTGCAAACCAATTCATCCGTTCAGGATAGAATCATTATGGATGAGAATGGCAATATGACTGCTGTTTGGACTGCCAGTCAATCCAATGCCAGTGCTTTCTCAGATAGAGGAACGGGATATAGCTACTACAATGCTACCTCCAATACGTGGACAGTTTCTGAAGATTATCCCAGAATTGAGTCTGAAAGAACAGGATGGCCTTCAGTGATGTATACCAGTTCTGGTGGAGAAGTTATCATATCTCATGCTACAACCAATAATCGACTATTGTTAAATAGCCGTGGTACAAAAGGAACAGGTGCATGGTCTGAAAAGGACGTATCTACTACCAATTTGACTTGGAATAGAGCCGTCATGGGTGGAAGCAATGGAAATACCATTCATGTGATTGCTGCTACGGATACACTTGATGCTGCACAATTCCAAAACATGGATCGTGCTGTGGTTTATTATCGTTCACAGGATGGAGGTCAAACGTTTGACATTCAGGATTCAATTATTCCAGGCATGGACTCATCCATGTATTCTGGAACCGGTGGAGATAACTACGCCATAGCAGCTAGAGGTAATGTTGTTGTAATCGCATCCTTTAATCAGTTTGACGATGTATTCATCATGAAATCTACCAATAACGGTGATACTTGGACGAGAACTCAAATCTTCGATTTCCCGTATGCTGGTTTTGATGATTTTGACAATAACCATGATACAACTATAATTCCTGCATGTGATGCTGCTGGAACAGTTATCATTGATGACAATGACGTGGCTCATGTCGTTTACGGTCGTACACAAGTAGCTAATAATGACATGTTGGGTGATGGAACGTTTACGTTTCAGTTCATTACCGATAGTTTGGTATACTGGAATGAAGGAATGGGTGCTGAAAACACTATGTTAATTGGTTCTCTTGACTTGAATAATGATGGTGTTATCAATGTTTCAAATGTGAGTAACTATCGTTCCAGAAACATCATGAGTTATCCTCATTTGGCCTTAGGTGATAATGGAGATATTTATGTATCCTTCGCTGGACAACATGAAGAGTTCACTGATTTAGGAGATCCTGAAACGAATTTCAAACACATTTTTGTAATGCGATCTACGGATGGTGGAAATTCATGGGGAGATCTTATTGACTTTACTCCGTTTGATGATTTTGCTGAATGTGTTTATGCCAGTATGGTCAGAACAGTGGATAATAGAATTCGAATGATTTATCAGCGTGACTTGCTTCCAAGTATTTACTTGATTACGCCACCTGCAAGTCCTAGCCCACGTTCAACTTATCAGAATCCAACCATAACTGACAACGAGATTGTTTTCTTGTCTGTTGATACTGGGTTTCATGTAGGTGTTGAAAATGTATTGAATGAAATTGGTGAGACTTCGTTATTCCCTAATCCGGCTACGAATGAAGTAACGCTTTCATATCAAGTAATGACTTCTGGTATGTATGGCATTACCATGAGCAATGTAAATGGTCAGACGGTTGAGGTTAAACAACCAACAACATTGCAAGCTGGAAGATATCAGGATACATTTTCTGTGGAAAATCTTGAATCAGGGTTATACGTAGTGAGTATCACCTGGGAAGGTGGTTACTTTAGCCAGAAATTACTGGTAGAATAACAACGTGAATTTATTTTAGGAAAGCCGTTACGAAAGTAGCGGCTTTTTTATTTTAAGTCAGTCAATGAATTAACACCCAGCGTCCTGTTTGCCGTAAATCCTTCAGCATAGTCAAAATATGCAGGTCTACCCAAGTCAACCGCCCGAGATTTAATAAATTCAAGAAATGACTCCGTAGCAATGGGTGACACAGGTTCAGAAGAATCCGGATCAAAAAACTGTGATTTGAAAGCCTTTATCGCATTCATCTTAGTATCCCATTGTTCTGTAACATCTACAACAAAATCTGGTTGAATAAAATTACTTTGAATGTAGTGATATAACTGATTGGCCCTCCAAACGTCCTGAGGAGTACCTTCATCATCAGTGGAAATTTTTCTCAGGCCGGAATAAAATGCTGCTTCGGATATTATTTTAGCAGCTCTGGCATGATCTGGATGTCTATCTTCAACAGCTGGAGCAAGAATAATTTTTGGTCGATATTTTCGTATCACTCTAATGATATCATTTCTAGAAGATGCATTGTCTTCGAAGTATGCATCCGGCCATTTTAGATTTTCTCTAACAACAAGACCAATGATATCTGCTGCTGCTGCAGCCTCCTGCATCCTAATCTCAGCTGTTCCACGCGTTCCTGCTTCACCCATAGTGAGATCAACAACACCAACTTTATGCCCCATCTGAGCATGTTTGCTTAATACTCCTGCACAACCCAACTCCGTATCATCAGGGTGCGCACCGAAAGCTAAAATATCTAACTCCATGTCAATTGATTTTTCCGGTCTCAGCCCAGTGAACAATTTTCTCATCCAACGGATCTACTGAAGAGGGGAATCCTTTAATCCAATTGCCATTTTCGTCAATCAAAAATTTAAAGAAATTCCATTCTACCTGTAAATCCCCGACTTGATTTTGTGAGCTATTCATAAGCCATTGATAAACCGGGTCGATGTCATCACCTTTAATATTCACTTTAGACATCATTTGAAATGTGACGTGAAAATTAGCACTGCAAAAATTTTGAATTTCTTCATTGCTTCCAGGCTCCTGTTTTCCAAAATCATTACAAGGAAACCCTAAAATAACCAATCCCTGATCCTTAAATGTTTCATGTAACTCTTGCAGCCCTTTATATTGAGGTGTAAATCCGCATTCAGACGCTACATTTACCACCAGGACTTTCTTCCCTTTTAATTGAGAAAAGTCGAAATTCTCATTATCAATAGTGGTTGATGTAAGATTATGAAATTCAGATTGAGCCATGAGACTGGAAGTTGAAAATAAGGTTAGAATAATAAATGAAAGGATTTTCATGACAGGAACAAAAATGCTAAAAATTAATTTATAAATGTAGCTTTGTACAAAGTAAATGAGGTGCTCAATCAAGCAAAAATATTGATATTAAAGGAGTTCCAACTTGAGTGGAGAAACAAATATTCGCTTTATTCCATTTTGGTCTATATTGCCTCTACTCTATTCATTACCTATCTTTCTTTCAAAGACATTTGTTCAACGTCTACATGGAATGCCCTGTTTTTTATCATTCTTTTATTTATTGCTGTAAACGCAGTGATAAAATCATTTTCAGGTCATTCCAGAAGTGAGCGATTATACCTCTATACGCTTGTTTCTCCTCAATCCATCATATTATCCAAAATAGTCTATCACTGGATAACTTTAAGTGTCTATGCATTGATTTCTTTGGTTATTCTCAATGGTCTTTTTCCATTAACAATGAAACACCCTGGTTGGTTCATTGGCATTCTTATGTTAACCACATTGGGAATTTCGGCCCTCTTTACTTTCATATCATCGTTATCGGGAGACTCTGCGAATCAATCTGTTTTGGTGGCCATTTTGAGTTTTCCATTAATTATTCCACTGATGTTGACGGTGATTGCTTTATCAATTCAAGCCATTGAAGGAGTTCAATCAAATTTCTCTACCAATCTTGCCATTTTAGGTGCTTTGGATGTCATCAATTTGGTCTTTGCATACCTTTTATTTCCTTACCTTTGGACCGATTGATATGACTATGAACAATTGGTGGAAATACCTCTCCATTGTATTGATTATTTACAGTTTAATTGCCGGATTAACAAGCGAAGTTCCGCGTCTCGCAATACTGCACGAAACCATTCGTAACCTTTACTTTCACGTGACCATGTGGTTTACGATGATCGCGTTGTTTGTGTATTCTTTAGTTCATAGTTTTAAGTATTTATCCAATGGGAATATACTTCATGATACCAAAGCCGGAGAAGCTGTTCATGCTGCCTTATTATTTGGATTCCTTGGTATTCTCACGGGTTCTGTATGGGCTAAATTCACATGGGGTGATTGGTGGACCAATGATGTGAAGTTAAATGGAGCTGCCATATCCGTATTGGCTTATCTGGCTTATATAATTCTCAGAGGTTCACTGGAAGATCAGACAAAAAGAGCTCGATTTGCTGCGGTGTACAACATATTTGCATTTGCCATGATGCTCACATTCATTTTTGTACTTCCAAGAATGACGGATTCATTGCATCCCGGAAATGGCGGTAACCCTGCTTTTAACACTTATGATTTAAATGATACCATGCGCTGGATATTTTATCCTGCTGTGCTTGGTTGGATATTATTTGGATTCTGGATTACTCAATTACGAGTTCGAATAAATCAATTGGAACACAAAGATGAAGAACATGAATAAATTGCGAAACTTTGTTGTGCTTTTGGCAATTTGGCTTGCTAATCCCGTTTTTGCCCAAAATGATATTGAAATGGCGGATATGTTTATGCAAAATGGCAAAATTTACGTCGTTTTGGCTGTAATTGTTATTATTTTTGCAGGTATATCCATTTATCTGATTTCACTGGATAAAAAACTGCGAAAATTGGAAAAATCGCAATGAAGAAATTACACCTCATAGGAATTGCCTTAATTGCATTGGTCATCATGGTCATTCTAAGCACCATTACTGATTCGACCACTTATACTGATTTTGCCGAAGCTTCAGATCATCCAGGCAAGACGTTTCAAGTAGTAGGCACCTTAAGTGAAGGAAAAGAAATTTCTTACGACCCTGATGTGAATGCTAACTTGTTCACTTTTTATATGATTGATAAAAATGGACAAGAGCAAAAGGTTTATTATCCTGGCACGAAACCTCAGGATTTCGAAAGATCAGACCAAATTGTTATAACCGGTCGTATGACGGAAGAAGGCTTTCAAGCATCTAAATTGTTGCTAAAGTGTCCTTCTAAATATAACAACGGAGAAGAATTAAAGTCTTACACTGCTACGGCAGAAACTTAAATAAATGGAAATTCATTATCCGGGAGAGCATCTTCTTCCAGGTTCCATTGGACACATTTTTGTGATATTGGCCTTTGTGTCATGCCTATTTGCCGTTTGGAGTTTTTACCAGTCAGACAAGCATCTTGATAGTCCTTCCTGGTTAAAATTATCCGGCATATTTTACAACATTCACTTTATTTCCATAGTGGGAATTATTGCCAGTTTGTTCTACATCATCTTTAATCACTACTATGAGTACACCTATGCGTACAATCATAGTTCGGATGAATTACCATTACGCTATATATTTTCATGTTTTTGGGAGGGACAAGAAGGAAGTTTCTTACTCTGGGCATTCTGGAATGGCATATTGGGATTGATCCTGATGACCTTTAACAAATACCAAATTCGGGCGGTCATGGCTATCTTTTGCAGTGTGCAGGTATTTATTCTGTCCATGTTGCTTGGCGTATATCCGTTTGGTCTTCAAATAGGTAGCGACCCCTTTTCATTGCTCAGGGAAAATCCGGAGATGGCTTCTGCCCCCATTTTTACCTATGTCAATTACACATCAATGATCAATGGCACTGGGCTAAATCCGTTGCTTCAAAATTATTGGATGACCATTCATCCTCCAACGCTTTTTTTAGGATTTGCAGCATTGCACGTTCCTTTTTCTTTTGCCATGGCCAGTTTGTGGAAAAAAGATTTCATTCAATGGTTAAAGCCTGCCATGCCTTGGTTCCTTTTTGGAGTTATGATATTGGGAACAGGTATATTAATGGGAGGAGCTTGGGCGTACGAAGCTTTGAGTTTTGGTGGCTTTTGGGCATGGGATCCGGTAGAAAACGCTTCATTGGTTCCTTGGATGGTACTTGTTGGTGCTCTTCATCTTGCCTTAATTAACTTGCGTAAAAAAGACAATCCGACCTCTCTGTTTAGCACCTATCTTCTTACCATACTGTCTTTTATCCTTGTTCTTTATTCAACCTATTTGACCCGGAGTGGTATTTTAGGAGAATCTTCGGTCCATTCTTTCGCGGATGGTCTACCGGGCCAATTGATTGTGATGCTAGCTGTTTTTATTGTTTGGCCAGTTGCGCTGTTATTTTTCAATTACAAAAACATTTCCCAAACATCCGCCAAAGAAGAAGAAAATAGTTCAAGTCGTGAATTCTGGATGTTCATTGGTTCAGTAGTGTTGTTTGTAGCAGCATTTCAAATCATTGTATCCACATCCCTACCCGTCATCAATGCCATTTTTGGAACCAATTATGCACCACCGGAAGATGTGATTCAACATTACCATTCCTGGCAGATTCCATTTGCGGTGATTATAACATTTTTAATGGCGGTTGCCCAATTCTTCAATTACAATAAAACCAATCGCAAAAATTTCTTTAGAAAAATAACCTGGTCATTTGTGATATCTTTTTCCGTATCCATTTTGTTGCTTGTCCTTTTGAAATTTGATCATTTCTTCTTGAATTTGCTGTTGTTCACTTCCTTATTTGCTCTTTTGGCAAATTCAGATTACTTGTTGAGAATTCTCAATGGGAAAATCAAGCACGGTGGAGCTTCCATTTCTCATGCCGGTTTTGCCTTGTTGGTTTTGGGTGCTCTGATTTCCACAGGAAAAATGGATATCATTTCGCAAAACACATCTGGTGTTGACATCAATATGAAAGGCGAAGGCAACGTCAATCAAAAAAATATTTTGCTTGCCGAGAATGATACTTTGCCCATGGGAGATTACAAGGTGGTTTATGAAGGAAGTGAAAAGAAAGGAATCAATATTTACTATCGGGTTCGTTACCTCCAGGAAACCGATACAGGTTTGAAAACTTCATTTACACTAAATCCGTTAATCCAAACGAATAAATTAATGGGTAATGTACCAGAGCCTGATACACGACATTTCTGGGATAAAGATATTTTCACCCATATCACTTACGCAGATTTGGAAAGATTTGAGGAAAATGCTGAGGACGAATATTTATCTGGAGATACCCTTGAATTGTCAACGGGCGATTCCACTTATACCTCTTCATGCATTATTGAGGTAGGTGAAATTGTAAAAGAAATAGACAAAGAACAATATGGTTTACAGGAATCAGATTTGGCCATAGGTGTCAATATTAATGCCTTTCATAAAGATGGAAGAGAATCAAATATTATGCCTGTGTTGGTTATTCGAGGAAATGAATTGTTCTCCATGTTGACAGAAATGGAACAATTCGGATTGCGATTCACATTTGCCAGGTTGAATCCTTCAACTGGAAAAATTAAATTGATTATTGAAGAAAAGAAAAGCAATGGAAATGATTTTATCATTATGCAAGCCATGGTTTTTCCATATATAAATCTACTTTGGACAGGTTGTTTGATTATGGTCCTTGGTATTTTCATTTCTATTTACACCAGAGTAAAACGAAATCGTTCCTGACATGATAAATATTTCCTCAATAGATGTAGATGAACTGGCTAAGATTCTGGAACAGGAAGACGAGCAAGGGTTATACAGGAAGAAAGCCAGCAATCCTAATTCTGAAAAACTGCGTGAACTTTTAAAGGAAGGAAGCGGTTATGATCAATTTGAAAATAAAAGTGTTCTGGGAATTGACATTTACCAATACAGTCAATTTCATGAATTGGAGCAAACCATGGTTCCTTTTTTGTTCCAATTGATTTATAAAAAGGTAGCATCTCTTTGCTTAGAAAAAGCCGGGTTTATCTTTCAAAAATATGAAGTAGAGGATTTTTCAAAACAATTCATCAATACAGGAGATGGAGGATTTCAAATATTTGAAACGCCTTTACATTCTGTTGTTTATGCCCTTCATTTTGAAATGATTGTTCGCTATTACAATGCATTTCAATTTTATCCTAAGCTCAGAAATTTGATTGGCCCATTGAATTTAAGGTATGCCATGACTCGGGATAAAGTCTTTCGGCTTGATGAGAATTTTTATGGCCCAAGTATCATCAGCAATAATCGAATTTTAAGCAAAGATTCCTTGAATCGATTTTTAATTGATGAAAACACATTCAATTGGTTTATGCTGCATATGAGTGGTCCGGAAAACCTGCAATTCATTTCCATTGATGAAATACGAAAAATGAAGGGATTTGAGGACTACACCTGGAATATGGATCAGAATAATGAATCTGTATTCCCGCAAAAAATGGACTTTGATCCTGAGAAAAGAAGAATCATTAGCACGGATATTCAGAAAATTGGCACTATCCATGCGAAAAATACTGCACATTCCATTTACAATTTACACTTGCAATACATTGGTGGAATTCAAGGGTTTGGAGAAGGAGAAAATACTTCCATTATTACCTTTTCACTTGGAAATCTTAACACCTCCGGTATCAGCTAATGAATAAAGTTGTTATTCTATTTGTTTTCTTATCTGGATGCATGTATGGTCAGCAAGATTCGATAAGATTATGGACAAGTGATACTAGTTTTTCACAGCAAAAGGTATTTTATCAAGATACCGTTGTACCAGATTTTGGCAAAAAATTCGCTTATTATGATCGAGATTTCACAAAGAAAGCAGCGGAATTCAATTTTTTTAATGGAAGAGTTTATGGCCTGTACAAAGCCTATTATGAAAATGGTACATTAATGGAATACGGAGTCATGTCAAATGGAAAATTCAATGGTGAATGGACATTGCAGAATGAGTTTGGAGTGATATCTATTAAAGGAAAGTACAAATACGGTGTAAAACATGGATATTGGGCTCTTCGTTACAAAAATTGCTTCGGAAAATACAAAGAAGGGAAAATCAACGGCACTTGGAAGTGCTACGAAAACGGCCAGGTTATTTCCAAAATTCACTACAAAAACGGAGAATTGGACAAGGTAATGTTCAAACCTGAGGATAATTCAACTAACTGATGCAACAAATCGAATTTAGTCTGACTTCTGAATACATAGAATTAATGAAACTGTTGAAACTAACAGGAGTGGCTTCTTCAGGTGGTGAAGCTAAAAATCTGATTGTTTCAGGAGCAGTTTCTGTCAATGGTGAACCCACACAAGTAAAGAGACTTAAAATTCGACAAGGAGATAGTGTTACTAGTAACGAATTTCGAATTTCGATTAGTAAATAGAATAACGACTACAAGTTATTCAAGGCTTCAACCAGTTTTTCCGAAAAAGTATGGTAATACCTGTTTTTATCAAATGCACCTACCCAAGATATTCCTGTGACCACATTGGTTAAAAACAATTCTGAACATTTGTCCAAAGATTCAGGTGTAATGGAAGTTTCAACAACCCCCACATTTATCTTTTTTGCCAAAGCAATGATTTGTTTTCTCATCACGCCATTAACACACCCGGAAGTTATATCTGGTGTATATAGGACACCATCTATCAGTAAAAACACATTGGAAGAGATAGCCTCTGCAATTAATCCTTTGGTATTTAACAACAAACAATCATCATATTGATTCTTTTGTGCGTAAATACCTGCAAGCACCTGAACTTGTCTTGCCAAGGTTTTATCTGCTGATAATTTATTTACGGTAATCGCGATATCGTCATAAACACCAATGGTTAACCCTTCAGCGTTCATTTCATACGCATTTTTATCCAGCGTGGTTAATTCAATGATGTATGAAAAATGTAGGTTTTCCGGAGCATAATATCCACCAGGGTTTCTAAAACAAGTAATTCTGCACCTACCTCCTTGTTCCACTCCATTTTTTGCTGCTAATTCAACTATTTGGGCTTCAATGTTTCCTAAAGAGAACGATGAATCAATCGACATTTCCAGGTTGGTTAATCCATGGATAAGTCTGGCAAAATGATCAGCTAAAAAAACAGGTTTTCCATTGATCAATCGTAGGGTTTCAAATACACCATCTCCATACCGAAATGCCCTATTCTCAACACTCAAAGCACATTTAGACGCTTCGAGAATACGTCCATTGATATTTACATACTTAGCCATTCAACCAATTGGTAATAATCTGTTCAATGTTTTGATTGGATTCGATTTGGACTCCCTTAATTCCAACCTTTTCCGCAGCAAGGATATCCCTTTCTCTATCGCCAATCATCAAAGATAATTCTGTATTTACCTTAAATCTGGCAACTATTTTTTCAAACAATGATGAACCCGGTTTTCTACACAAGCAGGCTGAAACATCCGAATGATGTGGGCAATAATAAATAGCATCTACTTTAATTCCTTCTTTTTGAAATTCCTTAAGCATAAATGAATGTACAGCTTTTACATCTTCATGTGTATACAACCCCTTGGCAATTCCCCCTTGATTCGTAACCACAAATATCATGATTCCCTTTTCCGTTACTTTTTTCAGTGACGGCATCAATCCCGGAAGAATATCAAAATCATCAACTTGAAAAACATATCGACCTTTTTCCTGATTAATGACGCCATCGCGATCTAAAAAAAGTGCCTGGTTCATTATCCGAAAATTGAAATCAATTGATAAAAGAAATTTATAAACGCCCTTGGCATGACCAGCAAGGTGAATAAAGCTCCAAACAAAGCTCCCCAATAATGAGCATCATGTGCTATTCGATCACTTGAACGCTTATCCATATACCTTTCATACCACAAGTACAATACCCCAATAACAATAGCTGGAATGGATATACCCGGAATAAACAAGATGCCTATCCCGGCCATGGGTTGAAAAATGATAAACGAAAACAAAACTGCTGCTATGGCACCTGAGGCTCCTACTGCATTGTAATGAAAATTATCTTTATGTCGTTGAAGTGCAGGAAGAGAAGAGAAAAAGACACCTCCCATATAAAGCAGGAAGAAGTAATACGTTCCTTGTAAGTCAAGTTGAAGAGAAAAATAAGATTCTACTACGAAACCAAAGTTGTACAACACATACATGTTGATGAACAGATGCAACATATCCGCATGAATAAATGCATGCGTAATTAATCGATAATACTGTTTTCTATGATAAACCTGATAAGGATTGAACTCAAGTTTTGCAAATAACTCCCGGTTGTTGAAGGCAACCAATGAGAGGATAATATTTATTGCGAGAATGAGGTAGGTCACAACATTAAAATAATGTCATCTGATTTTGTTCATCATCATCCATTTCTTTGATCACCGAACCGCTAGTCTTCTTTTCATCTGCAGATTCTTTTGGTTTGCTTTCCTCTGAACTTACAGCTTTCTCTTCTTTAATTGAACCTTCTTTTTCGTCAACAGAAACATCATTTGAAGGCTCATCTACGCTTTTCGAAGATTTTTCTTTCGCTTCAGGTACTTGTGATTCTGAAGAGCTGACTTCCTGGGTCTGTGGTTCTTCATTCACATCTTGTGGATCAGGTTCAGTTGGTTCTAATAAGTCAACGCCGTTGATGCTATGTGAAGACAATCTGTTTCCCAAGGTTTTCATTCCTTTCACAGCTATGAATTCAGCCAGCGCAATGGTTTCGTTAGGTCGTTTATCTTTATTTTTTTGCTTTTTGAACTTAACTTCAACATTGGGTTTGAAGTCTGTACTGACCAATTCAATGTGGCTACCATCCTCTTCAGGAATAAACGGTGTCTTTTTATCCGTATCTTCAATCAAAAAGCGCTTCACATAATAATCATTGCGTTCACCATTGAAGTAGATGATGGAAACAGGTTTCTTTGGATTCCATTTTTCAATGACAATCATATCCTCATCAAATCGTGTTGCCAAGTCAAATCCGGTAAGTTTATAATGTCCGGATTGTTGAATGGTCAAAATTTTATCTTCTGGAGCAAACGCACCAAGCAGCTGACCACGTTCATCGGTATTCAACCTTTGCACCGTATCGTCAAACCATACATTGATGGCTCCTAAAGTTGAAAGTCCTTTTTCTTTTAGAATAATTTTACTGATGGCATGCCTGCTCAGGATATTTCCACCAGCCCCTCGCCCTTTGATGGCCAATTCAGAAAAATCAAGTTCAAATTTTAGCTTTTTGAGTTTGGCTTTCGGACGAAGTTGAATATTGAGGATTTCCCCTTCTCCATTTGGATTCGCAGATAAATAGTGAACAGAAGATCCAGCCGTTCCTTTGGTCAGGTTGTACAATTTATCACGCGTTATGGAAGTGACAGCAAATCGTTTCATCATATAATTGCCAGCCTTTCCATCTCGGTAAATCATATTGTATATGGTTCTGTCATCTCCTTTTTTCCAGACACCAACATGCAAAATATCTTTGCCGATGAATGCCTTAGCAGAAATCCTGGAAACCATCATGGTACCATCTTTCATCATGACGATTATATCATCGATATCAGAGCAATCACATACAAATTCCGAATCGCTTTTTTTCAGTCCAAACCCGATAAATCCTTCTTCACGATTGACATACAACTTGGTATTAGCTACGGCAACTTTGGCCGCCTCAATTGTATCGAAGGTCTTTATTTCAGTTTTTCGTTCACGACCTGCCCCGTATTTTTTCTTGAGATTCTTGAAATAATCTATGGCGTAATCCACCAGATTATCCAGATGAAATTTCAGCTGGGCAATTTCTTCTTCCAGTGCGGCAATTCTTTCATCCGCCTTGAAACTATCAAATTTAGAAATGCGCTTGATTCGAATTTCAGTCAATCGTGTAACATCATCGTCCGTAACAGGTCGCAACAACCCTTTGATGTGTGGCTTTAATCCTTTGTGAATTACGGCTAAGATTTCTTCCCATGTTTCACATTCTTCAATGTCCCGATATATTCTGTTTTCAATGAAAATCTTCTCAAGTGAAGCAAAATGCCATTGTTCTTCAAATTCCCCTTTTTTAATTTCCAATTCCCGCTTCAACAAATCCAGGGTCATCTCGGTACTGTTGGCCAGAATTTCATTGACATCCATGAATCGGGGTTTGTCGTCCTCGATTACAGCAGAGTTTGGAGAAATAGATAATTCGCAATCAGAGAACGCAAAAAGGGCGTCTATGGTTTTATCAGGAGATACACCACCGGGAAGATGTATGAGAATTTCTACTTCTTCTGCCGTGTTGTCTTCGATTTGGCGAATCTTTATTTTGCCTTTATCATTGGCTTTAAGAATGGAGTCAATTAAACTAGAGGTGGTGGTGCTAAATGGAATTTCTTTGATTACCAACGTTTTTTTGTCCAATTGCTCAATGCGGGCTCTAACTTTAATCTTCCCTCCTCTTAAGCCACCATTATATCCAGTGAAATCCGCCATTCCACCGGTTGGGAAATCAGGAAGAATATTGGTTTTCTTTCCTTTCAAAATCTGAACCGAACCATCAATCAGTTCATTGAAATTGTGCGGCAATATTTTACATGCCATTCCCACGGCAATTCCCTCCACACCTTGTGAAAGCAATAAAGGAAACTTCATAGGGAGTGTTTCCGGTTCCTTCCCCCTGCCGTCATATGATGATAACCAATTGGTAATCTTTGCGTTATAGGCAACATCCAAGGCAAATTTGGACAACCTCACCTCTATGTATCTGGGCGCTGCAGCACGATCTCCGGTTAAAACATTTCCCCAGTTCCCCTGGGTATCGAGCATAAGTTCTTTTTGGCCGATTTGAACCATTGCATCTCCAATGGAAGCATCACCATGCGGGTGATATTTCATGGTATTTCCAATCACATTGGCCACTTTGTGATAGCGGCCGTCGTCCATTTCTTTCAGTGAATGTAAAATTCTACGCTGAACAGGCTTCAATCCATCATGAAGGTGGGGAACCGCTCTTTCCAGAATCACATACGATGCATAGTCCAAAAACCAGTCATTGTACATTCCGGAAATGTGAATGACCTTGTCGAACTTGCTTTCTTCTTCTAGCCCTTGATTTTCCTCTTCAGGTAAATTTTCTTCAGACATACTTACTGCTTATGATGCCATTTTTTCGGAGGGGGAATTGTCTGAATTTTCGTCTGAAACTTCATTAACCGTTTCGTCAGCATCATCCAATTCGTCAGACTCATCTTCGGATTCAGATAAATCCTTTTCCACCTTCAGGTTTTCAATAATAAATTTTTGGCGTTCCGGGGTATTTTTACCCATGTAGAATTCCATGATTTCATTGATACTGGTTCTCTCTCCAATAACAACAGGTTCAAGCCGAATATCTTCACCAATAAAGAATTTAAATTCATCAGGGGAGATTTCACCTAATCCCTTAAATCGTGTAATTTCTGGTTTGCCTTTCAATTTTTTCATGGCCTTACCTTTTTCTTTTTCGTCATAACAGTAAAAGGTCTCCTTTTTGTCTCTTACTCTGAATAAAGGTGTTTGAAGAACATATAAGTGCCCATGCTTCACCAGGTCAGGAAAAAACTGTAGAAAAAATGTGATGAGCAATAATCGAATATGCATTCCATCCACATCCGCATCAGTGGCAATTACTACATTATTGTAACGCAAACCATCCAATCCATCTTCAATATTTAATGCCGCTTGCATCAGGTTGAATTCCTCATTTTCATAAACCACTTTTTTGGTTAATCCAAATGAATTCAGTGGTTTTCCTTTGAGGCTGAATACAGCTTGGGTATTTACATCCCTGGATTTGGTAATGGACCCACTTGCTGAATCACCCTCTGTGATAAACAGTGTAGTTTCAGCTCTTCGATCTCCTTTAGCGTCATTGAAGTGTGAACGGCAATCGCGTAATTTTTTATTGTGAAGATTGGCTTTTTTAGCTCTTTCTTTTGCCAATTTTTTAATTCCTGCCAAATCTCTTCTTTCCCTTTCTGCTTCCAGGATTTTGCGCTGAATGGCATCGGCAATTTCTGGGTTTTTGTGTAAGAAATTGTCGAGTTCCTTTTTCAGGAAATCTGTCACAAATGCCCTCATTGAGCGCCCTCCAGGCTCAACCTCATTTGAACCTAGTTTGGTTTTTGTCTGAGATTCAAATACAGGTTCAATGATTTTTACTCCAACTGCAGCAACAATTGATGAGCGGATATCTACTGCATCGTAATCTTTTCCAAAAAATTCACGAATGGTTTTCACATACGCTTCTCTGAATGCTCCTTGGTGAGTTCCTCCTTGCGTGGTATGCTGACCATTAACAAAAGAATAGTACTCTTCACCATACGCGTTGGTATGGGTTATGGCCACCTCAATATCCTCTCCTTTTAAGTGAATAACAGGATAAAGCGCTTCGCTGGAAAGAGAGTGTTCCAACAGATCTTTCAGCCCATTTTCGGAATGGATTTTTTCACCATTGTAAATCAACGTGAGGCCTGTGTTCAAATACGCATAATTCCACAAGAGCCTTTCTACATGTTGTGTACGGTAATGGTAATTATGAAAAACCTCAGAGTCCGGAACAAAAGTAAACTTGGTTCCTCTTCGCAACGAGCTGTCTTCTATTGGGTAATCCTCAGTAAGCGCTCCTCTGTTAAATTCCGCTTTCTTTCGCTGATCCTCCCGAACACTATCTACTTTGAAGTATTCAGATAATGCATTGACCGCTTTCGTTCCAACCCCATTTAATCCAACTGATTTCTTAAACGCGCGACTATCGTACTTTCCACCTGTATTGATTTTAGATACACAATCAATCACCTTACCCAATGGAATTCCACGACCGTAATCCCTGACCTTAACCACTTTATCCTTGATGGTAATTTCAATGGTTTTACCATTTCCCATCACAAATTCGTCAATGGAATTATCAATAATCTCTTTGAGAAGTACATATATCCCATCATCGGGAGCTGAGCCGTCACCCAATTTCCCGATATACATTCCTGGCCGCAATCTTATATGCTCCTTCCAATCCAGGGAACGAATACTATCTTCCGTATAGCTCACCTGTTCAGCCATAATATCTCAGTTTTCTTCAATTTGTAAATGCAGATGGATTTCAACTGGGTTTAAAATTAGAAAAATCCGACTGCAGGATTTGACCTGAAAAGGCCTATTTATCAACAATTCGAGGAAGTTTTCAAAAATTTCACTCTCATTTATTGCTAAACGTTGAATTTGAAATTCATGATATCCCCATCTTCCACCACGTATTCTTTTCCTTCCATGGCCATTTTTCCAGCTTCTTTACAAGCCTGTTCAGACTTTAGTTGAACGTAATCATTATACTTTATTACTTCCGCCTTGATAAATCCTTTTTCAAAGTCTGTATGGATTACTCCGGCAGCTTGCGGGGCACTCATTCCTTTTCGAATCGTCCAGGCCCGAACCTCTTTTTCGCCAGCCGTCAAATAAGTCTGCAAATTCAATAAGCGATAAGCGGACTTAATGAGCTTGTTTACTCCTGGCTCACTTAACCCAGCATCTTCCAAAAAGATTTGGCGTTCTTCAGGATCTTCCAATTCTGCAATTTCAGCCTCCATGCCAGCAGCAATGATCAGCACCTCGGCATTTTCTTCACTAACGAACTCACTGAGTTTTTTACTGAACTCATTTCCATCAGGCACAGCACTTTCATCCACATTGCAGACATACAAAACTGGCTTGGCCGTTAACAACTGAATATCTTCGATAATTTCTGCTTGCTTTTCATCCACCGGAGCCGTTCTGGCAGATTTTCCCTGTTCAAGATGCTGCTTGTAGATGTCCAAACTTTCGAGGCCCTTCATGGCTTCTTTGTCTCCCGTTCTTGATTGTTTCTTTAATTTCTCAATTTTCTTTTCGACACTTTCTAAATCTTTGAGCTGAAGCTCATAGTCAATGGTCTCTTTATCTCGAATGGGATCAACCGAGCCGTCAACATGAACAATATTATCATCTTCAAAACACCTGACCACGTGAATAATGGCGTCGGTTTCACGGATATTGGCCAAAAATTTATTTCCTAGTCCTTCACCTTTGCTTGCTCCTTTTACCAAACCAGCAATATCAACTATATCTACCGTCGCCGGAACAATTCGCTCAGGATTGACCAAGTCTGCCAATTGATTCAAACGTTCATCCGGAACAGAAATAACACCCACATTGGGTTCAATGGTGCAAAAAGGAAAATTTGCTGATTGCGCCTTGGCATTTGACAGCAAATTAAACAAGGTAGACTTACCAACATTGGGCAATCCAACAATACCGCATTTCAAAGACATAAATGGAAAAGAAACTGGGTTAAAATCGCTGCAAATATATCAAATAATTCAGGGTCATTTTAGTTTATTAACGGTTGTGAAAAGTTATCAACATTTCAATTGTTTCACGGGGATTTCATATACATTTATCCGCAAATTTCTATGCCTTTTACAGCCACAAAACAATCATTTTCTATGGCGTCCATTGCGGAATTGAATGATGTATGCTCCCAAGTGAGAAGAGACATCGTTCGTATGGTTCACGGTGCAAAATCAGGACATCCCGGAGGCTCTCTCGGATGTGTTGAATATTTTGTTGCCCTCTATTTTGAAATCATGCAACATCATCCTGATAATTTTCAAATGGATGGGTTGAATGAAGATGTATTTTTTCTGTCCAACGGACATATTTCACCTGTATGGTATAGTACCCTGGCCAGAAGTGGATATTTTCCAGTCAATGAATTGGCCACATTCCGAAAAATCAATAGTCGTTTACAAGGTCACCCGGCTACAGAAGAACACTTACCTGGCATACGTGCGGCAAGTGGGTCGTTAGGTCAGGGGTTATCGATGGCTCTGGGCGCTGCATTGAGTAAAAAATTGAATGGTGAATCCAATATAGTATATAGTTTACATGGTGATGGAGAGTTACAGGAAGGGCAAATATGGGAAGCGGCTATGTTTGGCGCACATCATGGAATAGACAATATTATTTCTACCATTGATTACAATGGCCGTCAAATTGATGGAGATGTAGACGATGTTATGTCATTGGGAGATTTGAAAAACAAATGGCAGTCCTTTGGTTGGGAAACTCTGGAAATGCCTGGAAATCAGATGGAAGAAGTCATTGGCACGATTCGTGCAGCACAATCTAAAACAGGCCAGGGAAAACCCGTAATAATTTTAATGACCACTGAAATGGGTCAAGGAGTTGATTTCATGATGGGTACTCATAAATGGCATGGCGTTCCTCCAAATGATGAACAGAAAGATGCAGCCCTGGCTCAACTAAAGGAAACATTAGGTGACTACTGATCTACATAAACGATTCTTTACATTAGGAACTGCTATTGCATTTTGCCTACTGTTTACACAAGGTGGATTTGCACAAAAAGATCCTTCTCCACCCACACGTATTCTCTTGGTGTTTGATGCTTCTCAAAGTATGTACGGACTTTGGGAAGGAGAATCTAAAATCAATATTGCCACCAGACTATTAAATGAATTGGTTGATAGCATCAGCAATTACGAAAATGTTCAAATGGCTCTGCGTGTTTATGGACACCAAAATCCTGTAGTTGCAGGAAGTCGAAATTGTAAGGATACTAAACTGGAAGTTCCTTTTGGACCTACCAACCATGAAAAAATCAAATCCAGGTTGAGTTCCATTCAACCAAAAGGCACCACCTTAATTGCCTATAGCCTGCAAAAAGCTGCCGATGACTTCAACAATTGTGCAGATTGTCGAAATGTGGTCATTTTAATCACCGATGGTATCGAAGAATGCGATGGAGATCCATGCGCAGTTTCTCTGGCATTACAAAGAAAAGGAGTGATCCTTAAACCTTTTGTGATTGGGTTAGGACTGGACAAAAGTTTGCTGGAACAATTCCAATGCATTGGAAATTTTTATGACGTAAATAATCAAAAAGAATTCAGAACAGTATTGGGCATAATTATTTCGCAAGCCGTGAATACCACATCAGTTCAAGTAAATTTATTGGATACTTATGGAAATCCTACAGAAACCAATGTAGGCATGACGTTTTACGATCAACACTCAGGTGCTGTCCGTTACAATTTTGTGCATACATTAAACCATTATGGTGTCCCAGATACATTGCCTATTGATCCATTGGGTAATTATGTCTTGCAAGTGCATACCACTCCGGAAGTTCGTAAGGATAGTATCACACTGCAACCGGGAATTCACAATATAGTTGCCGTTGACGCTCCCCAGGGTGAACTAGTGATGAAAACACTGGGATTAAATGAATACAAAGATTTGAAAGCCATTGTCAGAAAAGCGGGTAGTATGGAGACATTGACCATTCAAGATTTTGATGAAAAACGAAAATATCTGGTGGGAAAATATGATCTCGAAATCTTATCCCTACCACGATTGCATCAAAAGAACATTGATATTTCTCAAAGTACTACCACTAAGATTGAAATTCCTCAACCCGGAATTGCTTCATTTACTTTTTCATCAAACATTATCGCTTCGGTGTATGAAGAAAAAGGAGATGAACTCAACTTGATCTACACATTCAAGAAAAATTCAAGCCGTTCATCCTTGGTGATGCAACCTGGCAAGTATCGAATCATAAGCAGGCCACTAAATTCGAAATCGGCGGTTTATTCGCAAGAAGAATCATTTGAAGTGGTCTCAGGTCAATCTGTTCAAATTAAACTGTAAGGAACTATGCACAATTTTGTTTTTGATGAAAAAAAAGACACCCGATCTGGTTTTGGAGCTGGGCTTTTGGAATTAGGAAAAAACAATGAAAACATTGTTGCGCTTTGTGCAGATTTAACGGGTTCATTAAAAATGGATGCTTTTGCTGCTGAATTTCCTGAACGATTTTATCAATGTGGGGTGGCCGAAGCCAATATGATTGGCGTTGCGGCCGGGATGACGGTTGGAAATAAAATTCCCTTTACAGGTACATTCGCCAACTTTTCTACAGGAAGGGTATATGACCAAATTCGTCAAAGTGTTGCCTATTCCGGAAAGAACGTAAAAATTTGTGCTTCACATGCAGGTTTGACACTTGGTGAAGATGGGGCAACGCATCAAATTCTCGAAGACTTGGGATTGATGAAAATGCTTCCGAACATGACCGTTATCAATCCTTGTGATTTCAACCAAACCAAACAAGCTACCATAGCAATTGCCAATCACGATGGACCAGTATACCTTCGATTTGGACGACCTAAATGGCCTGTTTTTATGCCGAATGATATGCCTTTTGAAATAGGCAAAGGCATCACCTTAACAGAGGGGACGGACGTCAGCATTTTTGCTACCGGACATATGGTATGGGAGGCACTGGAAGCACATAATTTGTTAGAGGAAAAAGGCATTAGTGCCGAAGTCATCAACTTGCATACCATTAAACCACTGGACAATGATCTTATCTTGAAATCCGCAGCTAAAACCGGTTGTGTGGTTTCCGCTGAGGAACACATGAGAAATGGAGGTCTGGGAGAAAGTATTGCTGCCGTGCTTTCTGCAAACCAACCCACCCCCATAGAAATGGTTGCTGTAAATGACACCTTCGGTGAAAGTGGAACACCGGAAGAGTTATTGGTGAAGTATGGTTTAAAAGCATCAAACATCGTTGATGCTGCTACCAAAGCAGTTGGCAGAAAATAGCATTTCATGGACTCTAATCCCTTTCCAACTTATCTCTCCGGAACCAATAACCATCCGTTGGGAATTGAAGTTGAATATGCTGAAGGGAATTTCATAGTTGACAAAGACGGAAAGAAGTACCTTGACTTTATTGCAGGTATTGGGGTTAACAATATCGGTCATCGACATCCCTCGGTTATCAAAGCCATCAATGAGCAATCTGAGAAATATTTACACACCATGGTGTATGGTGAGTTTGTTCAACAGCCTCAAACTGATCTGGCTTTGGAGCTGGTAGATCTGCTTCCCGAATCACTTGATGGTGTCTATTTTGTAAATACTGGAACAGAAGCCATAGAGGCCTCTTTAAAGCTGGCAAAAAGAATCACGGGAAGGACAGGTCTAATGGCGTTTGAAGGGGCCTATCATGGCAATACACAAGGCTCCATGAGTGTCAGTCACAATGAAGCTAAAAAGAATCCATTCAGACCCTTGCTCCCTGGTGTTTCATTTATCCAAATGAATAATCATGAGGATTTATCCAGAATAGATCAAAACACGGCAGCAGTTTTATTGGAAACCATTCAAGGTGATGCTGGTATTCGCATTCCAGAGCACGACTTTATGAGGGCCTTAAGAAACCGATGTTCAGAGGTTGGTGCCTTATTAATTCTGGATGAAATCCAATGTGGAATGGGAAGAACGGGCAACATGTTCGCATTTGAGCATTTCGACATTGTTCCCGATATTCTTGTTTTGGGAAAAGCATTGGGCGGTGGTTTGCCGTTATCAGCATTTATTTCTTCTCAAGAAAACATGGCCTATCTGCGAGAAAATCCAGCATTGGGGCATATAACCACATTTGGAGGCAATCCGCTGAGTTGTGCTTCTGGATTGGCAAGCTTGAACATTTTGAAGGAGATCAATCAATCCAATCAGGTTGAAGTACTTGGGCAAAAAATAGTTCAACTGCTCCAACATGCTCCCGGGGTGAAAGCTATTCGTCAAATAGGCCTTTTCATGGCCATAGACCTTGAAAACGAAGATTTAGTTAATCAATTGGTTTTAAGATTATTGAACAAAGGTCTCATCACCTTTTGGTTCCTTTCTTGTCCGTCAAGTTTTCGCCTCGCTCCGCCCCTGACAATTACAGATCAGGAAATTGAACAAGGTTGTAAGCTCATTGTTGAAACGCTTAACGAATTAACCTAAAACTGATCTGTTGAAAGCATCACCAATGTGCATGCTTCTTCTACCTCAATTCCGGCATCAGTCAATTTTTTCGCAAATTCAGGATTTTCAGCACCTGGATTAAAAATCACTCGTTTGGGGTGCAAATCAAGAATTTTCTGGTAGTATTCTTCTTGCCTGTCCTTTCTTAAATAAACTGTAACGGTGTCAAAATCTGCAGATGGCCATTCATCCAGAATTTCCGTATCATCGATTTGATCTTTTCGCTTGGCTAAGGCTGTAACAGGATGACCATAATTTTTCAATTTCCGAACAGCCATGTTCGAATACCTATCAGGGTTAGGGCTTGCCCCTATGACAAGTGTAGATTTCATTATTGTACAATTAGGACCAGGTATTTAGAGGCAGACCAGAAAGCCTTTGGATCATCAATAATCAATTGATCCACACCATCAGTCCCCGTAAAATGATAAGACGCCTCGTCATGAGAAGTAATTACTTCCGCTTTTTTGGTGTAAATATCAATGCTACTTGTCTTTGAGATATCTATTCGCGTAAAATACGATTGATTAAAATCGGTTTTTAGTTGTTTGACTGAACCAATTCCTACCAGTCCACCTTTCTTTGATATTACTCCTTGCTCAATTAATTCCTTTTTGGTTCCAAAGGCATAATAAGCTGTATTGAGTTCATCTTTTTGAGAAGCGACTTTTTCTTCACTCTGCTGATAGGCCGAAGTCATATTGGCCAAATCAACATTCATTTTTTCCAAATCATCTTTCAGTTGTAAAATTTCTTCATCCTTTAGGGCAATTTTACCATTCAGATTTTCAATCATACTTTGGTATTCCAAAATCAACTGATTTGCAGCGCTCAATTTACCTTTTGTGTTTTTTAACTCGCTCCTGGCCCTGTCCAAACTAGCATTTAATTCATTGATTCTACCCTTATTTTCTTCCATTAATGAATAAATCTCCTGAATGTTATTGACCATTCGTTCTCTATCTGTTATTTGATGTTCTTCATCGGTTATTTCAAGATTGATAATGTTTTCTTTCTCTTTGATCAACTCAAGATTCCTATCTACCTGATTCAGTGTTTGAACCAATTCCAACATGGCAGAATCTCTTCTGTTGGTCTCTTCCAGTAATTGATTGTAATCACTGTTTAATTCATCATAACTCCCATCATCACAAGCACTGAATGCAAAAACAAGTGCAAATGTCAATACCATTAGTTGTTGTAATTTTTTCATATCCATAATTTTGATTTGGCTATAATCTTTTACGAAGATACGTTTCATCGACAAATTGGCTTACGTTCGCAAAAAAAATAACTTTACGTTTCCAACGGATACTTTGTAAAATTATTGACATGCCACCGCAAAATCGTATTTCAGCCATTATTATTGATGACGAACAGGATGCCAGGAAGGTATTGATTTCGTCTTTGCAGCAGGAGTGTCCGGAAATTGATGTTTTGGGTGAAGCATCCACGGTGCGCGATGGGTTGGAATTGATTAACCAGGTTGATCCTGAAGTTATTTTCCTTGACATTGAATTGCGTGGTGAATCCGGATTTGATCTGATCGACAAATGCCCTGAGATCAACTTTGAAATTATTTTTACTACCGCATTTGATAAATATGCTTTGCGTGCCATTAAAGTTGCGGCCATAGATTATTTGCTAAAGCCAGTTGACCCAACTGAACTTAAATTAGCCATTGGCCGACTTCGAAATCAAAAAGATAACAACTCAGTATCTTCCTCGCAAGTAGAGTTGTTGTTGCAGCAGCTCAAAAACGATCAAATTCACAAATTGGCCATTCCTGATCTCAATGGAATTACTTATGTGGATGCTAACAACATCATTTATCTGAAGTCCGCCGGAAACTATTGTTCAATTTACACAGAAGACAAAAAAGAGCTTATTTCAACCAAAAGTTTAAAAGACTATGAAGAGTTGATGAACGGGATGAACTTTATTCGAATTCATCAACGGTATCTTATCAACTTAAAGCATGTAGAACGTTACGATAGAAGTTTAGGAGGGACAGTGACCATGTCGAATGGCAAAGAATTGGAAATTTCAAGAAGAAAGCGGCATGAATTTTTGAATGCACTCAAATAAATGCTGCCAAAATTCGTTCTATCTATACCGTATACTAATTTATTGTTACCATATTTCACGATCTGATAAAGGTCAACTGATTCTTTAGTATATTTGAATATTGCCATCCGCAATGATATCGCCTAAAGTTGTTCTCCGACCTGAGAACATGTATTTCAAGCAAAGAGTCTCGATTAAGAAGATGAAACACTTCTTCCTGTAGAGAATATTATTGACTATAGTTTAGAATTTATGTAAGATTTCAATGAACGAAGTCATAGAACTTTCTGGTCTATCCAGACTCTTATCTACCATGAATCCGGTGCAACTAAAGCACCTAAGATCTTATATGGAAATGTTTGATCAGGAAAATAAATCTGCCAAACTTTTCTCTTTTCTCAGTGAAGAAAATAAAGAAGAAAACTTCGAAGACATCAGCAAGAGATTGGGTTACAGCTCAAAGGCAGCTCCTGCTTTCAGAAAGTTGGTTCAGCGATTCAGCACAAAAGTATACGACTATCTGCTGACCGATCATGCCATAAGGTTTGGTAATCCAAATGGCCACAGCAGAGAAAAAAACGAGACAATCAAGAAGAACTTACAAGCTTTTATGCTCTTGGAATTAAACAATCCGGAAAAGGGATTGGAAATCCTGGATGGAGTTCTCAGTAACGCAATGCGACATGAGCTTTTCATTGAAGCCAAAGAGGCATTGATGCTGAAAAAGAAATTGAAAAAGAAATTGGGATTAAACCACCAAACTGAAAAGTTGGAGTTGCAGATTAACACTTTATCTGCTGAAAAAGAAAAAACACAGATACTTGTTAATAACATCATGACCTTTAATTATGGCGCATGTAATGACGTACAATGGGTCCATAATAAAGCAGATGCCAAAATCCTGGTCAAAACAAATATATCTGAATTGCAATCCTCATTAATTGCTGTCAAGATTGGTCAAATCAGAAAATTGCAAATCAAGGAAAAATACGCAGAAGCATATGTTCAAACGATTGATTTATACCACTTTATTCGAAAATCAGTAAATATTGAAAACAGCCTTACACAACATGTAAGAACCTTACTTCTGGAAAATTCCATGATTCAACAGCGCCATGAAGAATTGGTTCAACTAATTCGATTTTTTGAATACCTGAAGAGAAATCCTTCAGTTTTGACTCACCGTCAGTATGAATTGGTATTTTATGATAGCCTATATTCCAGAAATCATGAATTGTCCAAAATCATGCTTTCCAAACTTGTTGGTGCAGAATACCTCAATACCAACAAAGCACTAACATTTCGAATCAATTATTATCAATGCTTGTATTCATTTGTTTATGAAGATCCAAGGATATTCATTGATTTGGTAAGTACTCATTTCAAAAAATTAGGTGGACCTGAAAGTATTATTGCATTGTATTTGCGATCGTTGGAATTAATCAGTTTTTACCAAAAAGAAAAATTTGAATTATTGGAATATAAGATTCGCAATTTGGTAAAAAGCATTAGTCGATTTAATCAAAAAAATTCTTGCACACATCTTAAAGAAATTAGTCAGTTGTTCAGTCTGCTGCTACGAAAAAATTACCTATTGACTGAAGATAAATTCGCTCAAATTCAACAGTCCTATCCATGGTTGACTGAGGATCTAAGTCTTCAAAAAGTCCACAATCCCGTTACTCATTTTATTTCATCCTGGGTCATTCACAATTGTCGAAAATCGAAAAAAGGCCCTACAATTTCTAACCGGTTATGAATTCAAAATTTCCTCTCTCAAATCTCCGATATATAAACTCGGACAGCAAAACTTTACAGAAGTATTTGCAACATGCCATGGAGCAAAATCTTAATCCCAAATTTGAAGTAAGATCCATCTCAACACTTTCAAAAAGTAAAAGGAAAGCAAAAGGTGCTCAAGAAGTAGAATTCGCAATTGTTGATTACTTCATTTCTCAAATTGGAATGCCCGACTTGAAGAAAAATAATCCTCACTTATACAAACGATGTATGATAAAGAAGATGCTCATGCAAAGTGACATTCTGAATCAGCAGGGCAATGATAAAATTTCCATGGTATTTCTTGAGAAGGCCTATGGAATGGCAGAAAGTTTGGAATTGTTTGGTGACTATGCCAGAGCAATCCATCAATTGGAAAAATTCAAAAGATTGATATGGAACAAAAAAGAAATTGAGTCGCTTCACCAGTTGAAACGAACACTTTCGAAGAAACAATACATCATTGAAAGTGCGAATAAAAAGATTGATTGGATTGAATCAAGGATTGATGAAATAAAAGATAAGAAATACATCCGATTGTATTTGGATAGTATTCTTCAGCACCTTGAAAAGAAAAAGGACTTCATGGATTCTTATCGGTATCATTTTTTGAACCTTTTGATTTCTTCTTATTTAAGTTATGCTTGTCATGAACGGTCATTGGCCTTTGAAAAATTGAAAAATGCTCAAAAAATAGTGCGATCAAAGCAAGATTTCTTTAGTGATGACGAGCAATTCAGGACACTTCTAATGCGAATCCGTTGCATGATTCAAAATGAAAATGTTCATCACCTGGATCGTTTTATTTTAAAAATGTTATTCAGCCAACGTTTGTCTTTTCATTTAAAAGGTCGATTGATTCGCATGTTAACGGACTATTTAATGGAGCATCAGGAACCATTGCTGGCGTACACTGTCTTGCGACAAATTAATATTCTCAAGGAGCAGTCTGAAATGTTTGAATCACCAATGTTTAGAATTCTTCAGGCACAGTTGTTATACAAGTGTCAGCACTTCCAGTTGTGTCTTGCCATATTGAGAGAATTACCTTTAAATGAATTATCTCAAAGTGCTACTGAGAAATCCTTAAAACTTGCTCAACAATGTATGTTGCAAATTAAGCTTTCTGAACAACGTGCGTCTACAGTTTTAGGAAATATGGACTTTGCTATGGCCATTAAAAGGAAAGAACTTCCAACCCAATTTGGACAAGGAAACAATCAATTCTTGTCTAATTCGAAATAAGCTTTCAAGCTGTTGAGAAATTGTGCGTAACATTTTTTCACGAAACTGTCTTTATATAAGCAATTCCAGGAATCTGATATTAAGTGACTTATATCGAATTCACTTTGGCGCAAAATGTTCAATGGGAGAATAGGGTTTGATCTGTCTTTGAATGGCAAGAATTCTCTAAATACATTTGATATGCTGGCAAGTAGTATGTTCCCATACAAGGCCGGAGGCTAGTCTTCCGGAAACATATCTTGCATTTAACATTCTGAATTCATTATTATGAAAAAGACACAGACTTCACGTGTACTGCGGCTGCGTGCATTCACCCTTACTGAACTTTTAGTTGTTCTCGTAATCATTGGAATATTGGTTTTACTGGCATTACCCAAATTAATGCCCTTGATATCCAAGGCAAGGAGCACAGAAGCTAAGTTGCAGCTGGAGCATCTCCATACTCTTCAAAAGAGTTACTTCTATTTGAATTCAAAGTACTCCGATGATCTGGCGGAAATCGGATTTGAACATGAAAAGTTAGTTTCCGATGGTGGCTCAGCCAATTACAGAATAGAAATCATGGAGGCTACCAATGCTACGTTTAAAGCAGTGGCTACGGCCATTACTGATTTTGATGCTGACGGTGTTTTTAATGTTTGGGAAATTGATCATGAAAAAAACCTCATTGAAGTAGAAAAAGACTGATGTTTCTGCTTTTAGACATAATACTAATAATTTGTTGTCTTGCTATTATCTATCAAGACTTCAAGCATAGGAGCATTTATTGGTTTTGGATACCCATATTGCTTGTTTCCTTACTTGGAAAATTATTGGTGGGTCAAGAATATACATTCTTCACTACTGATCTTCCATTGAACTTAGCTATGTTATTTGCAAATGGATTGGTGGTAACCATCTATTTTTCACTGAAACAAAGACGATGGATTAACTTGATGGATACCTATATCGGTAAAGGAGATGTTTACCTATTCCTGGTTATGGCTTTGGCTTTTCCGTTCCAGCAGTTCATCATCTTTTTTATCGCCTCTCTCCTATTGTCTTTGATGGTTTACTCCTTTCAAATGACATTAAAAATATCGTCTCAACCAACAATTCCTTTAGCAGCCTATATCTGCATCCTTTTCACGGTCATTTTAATCGGTGAATACATACCTGGTATGTCCGATGATCTCATCTTTTCATATTGGAATTTGAAATGACAGACACACAAACCATATCTCTGGAAGTGGAATCTCAGCAACTCATCACATCTGATCAGGCATGGCATTATAAAATCGTGCCCAAGTCTGAGCAAGTTAAGGATGCCATTTCTTTTTATGCCGATGAAGATGCATGGACAGACACCCTTCAAAGTGAACTGGAAATGTTGTTTGGTCAGACTGTCATTCTCGATAAATGTCATACTGAGGTCATACAAAAGACATTGGGAAAATATTACCGCAAGGGAAAGACGAATGGTCAGGTCAAGGAAAAATCCATAAGTGCCGGAGATGCTGAAGATTTTGTACAACGATTAATCAGTGAAGCAGAGGACATTGGCAGTAGTGATATTCACATTGAATCATATGAAGAAAAATGTAGGGTTCGATTGAGAATAGATGGTAAGCTGGTTGAAAAGTATGTAATTCCAGGATCGGATTACCCTGCATTGGTCAATAAATTGAAAATTAGAGCAAACCTGGACATTGCAGAAAAAAGGTTACCACAAGACGGTAGAATTCAATTCGATTCGGGTAACGCTCAATTTGACATTCGAGTTTCTGTTCTCCCAACTTTACACGGTGAAAAGGTAGTAATGAGACTGCTTAGCCGTGATGCCACGAATATAGACATCAAGAAAATGGGGCTTCAACCAATTCAGCTAGAACATTATATGGAAGGTGCTAAAAAATCTCATGGCATCATACTTATCAGCGGTCCTACAGGTTCAGGGAAAACAACCACACTTTACGCTACCCTCAAAGTGCTCAACGAAGAAACTACCAACATTGTAACGGTTGAAGATCCAATCGAATACACCCTCGAAGGAATCAATCAAGTCCAGTTAAAAGAAGACATTGGGCTAACATTTGCTAGCGCTTTGCGCTCATTCCTCAGACAAGATCCTGACATCATTATGTTGGGAGAAATCAGGGATAAAGAAACTGCTCAAATGGCAATAAGAGCCGCGTTGACAGGCCACTTGGTTCTATCAACCATCCACACTAACTCAGCCTGGGGAACCGTTTCCAGATTAGTAGATATGGGAGTTCCTTCCTATTTGCTTGCCAGCACTCTGAATGTGACGGTTGCCCAGCGCTTAGTTAGGTTGCTTTGTTCCAATTGTAAACAAAGTGAACCATTTCATCAAAAGTTGTTTCCGGGAAATTTTATTCCACCTCAAAAAACAATTGAACACTTCAGACCAGTAGGTTGTGATCAATGTTTTTATACCGGATACAAAGGAAGAAAAGCTGTTTATGAAGTCATTCCCATTGACGGGGACTTGAGTAAACTGATCAAAGAAAACAACTATGATGTGGTAGATAAATTAAAGGAAAAACAAATTACAAGGCTCATGGATAATGCGTTTCACTTGTTTCATACTGGAGAAACAACCATTGAAGAAGTGTATTCAATATTAATGAGCAATTATTGATGAAGTTGATAGAGAGATATATATGTGTTTTAGCATTGGCATTAGGGTCAATGAGTACTGCATTGGCTCAGGACCGTTTTGAAAAATTGGCCAATGAGCTTGAAATTTTGAAAATTGATGCTCCTGGGCTGGACAACAAAGTAGACCTTTCTGTTACTGATGTGAGTCTTGAAGAATTCATACGGGGAATTGCCAAAGCAAATGACCTGAACATCAGTGTTGATCCAGGTTTGGATGTCACTGTTGTAAATAACTTTTCTGACGCTACCGTTGCAGATGTATTGGTATTTCTTGCCAAAAAAAATAACCTTGAAGTCAACTTTGTTGGCAACATTATTTCCATTTCCCCATTCATTCCACCGGTAGTAGAAAAACCAAAGGTGATTGAACCTGAAATGGATATTCGTTATGATGGAAACAAGGATATCTTGACTTTAGACCTGAAGCAACATGATTTGCTTAAAGTCAGTCGGAAAATCACAGAAATTACTCCTTACAATATCATTTTGTCTCCAGGAACTGAAGGCATTAAACTCAATGCATATATCCAAGCCATGGGATTTGAACAGGCCATGTATATGTTGGGTTACGCCAATGGTTTTAGTGTTGAATTTGAAGATGACAGCACTGTATTAATTGCAAAAGAGCAAGTCACTGAAGCTGCCACCACCGAACAGAATACCAGCAACAACAGAAGAAGGCCGAACAATAAACGAGGTCAAACAACAGCTACTAATCAAGTTGATGGATTTGAATTATTTGGTACAGATCCCAATGACATCAGTTTACGGGCAACCAATTACCCTTTGAATGATTTGATCAAAGGCATGTCCGATTCCTTGCAAATCAATTATTATCTCAATTCAGAAATTTCAGGAAATACAACCATCAACATTGAAAATACAGCATATAAAAAAGTATTGGATTACGTCTTTACCTCCACTGATTATACCTACAAAGTAATTGACGGAATATACATCATTGGTAAACGTGTCAATGAAACCTTGCGAACCACCAAGGTATTCCAACTTCAGCATAGAACAATCGAAAATGTAGTCGATTACATTCCGAAAGAACTAAGTCAAAATGTTGATATCAAAGAATTTCCTGAACTAAATAGCTTGATACTCAGTGGTTCAGAACCCAATATCCAAGAAATGGAAATGTTTATCCGAGACATTGATAAAGTGGTTCCCTTAATTCTAATTGAGGTCATTTTGGTTGATTACCAAATGAGTCGACAGGTAAATACGGGCATCAAAGCCAATGTTGGAGGTGAAGGTGTTCCTGAATCTTCCGGTGGATCAGTATTTCCAACCATTGATTACACACTGAACTCAGAAAGTATCAATAATCTCATTTCAAGTTTTAACGGAAGCGGTTTGGTGAATTTAGGACGTGTATCTCCCAACTTTTATGTTCAAATCAGTGCGCTTGAATCACAAGGTGTATTAAAAGTGCGATCAACCCCTAAACTGGCAACACTTAACGGAAATGAAGCCAGTTTGAGCATTGGTAGCACGGAATACTATTTGATCGAATCGCAAAACGTCATTGGAACACAAAACCCGTCGACCACATTTACTCAGCAATACAAACCTGTAAATGCTGATTTAAGTGTAACCATCAAACCCATGGTTTCCGGGGATGATCAAATAACATTGGACATCACGGTAACCCAATCTGATTTCACCAATAAAATTTCGGAAACTGCCCCTCCTGGTACTACCACGCGTAGTTTCAGCTCCCTACTTCGTATCAAAAATGAAGAAATGGTATTGTTGGGTGGGCTCGAAGAAAAAACAATTGATAAATCCGGCTCAGGTGTGCCATTCTTATCGAGAATTCCAATCATTAAATGGTTTTTCAGTAGTCGTTCCGATCTAAAGTCCAAAACCAAACTGAACATATTCATTAAACCAACTGTCATTTATTAATGAATATCAAGGAAACATATCATCAGTTGATTAGAGGCAATATGGCACTTTGTCTGTTTGCTAAATGTGTATCCATGGACAAACAGCTTTGGACAGGCATATTGCTCAAAAACGAACGAGGACTGGTAAAAATTGAAAAATCTATAAGTGATGTTGATGACCTTTCTGAAGTGCTGGAATCCTTTGGGAAAAATTTCCCAGTATTATTGGGTATTGATGGAACGGGTGTGCTGCACAAGCAAATGGAATATAAAAATGACCAAGACATGGACATGTTGCAGTCTATTCTGCCCAATGCAAAGGTCGATGATTTTTATCTACAAAAAGTGAATTTTGATGGTTCAAGATGGGCCTCAGTGATACGAAAATCCATGTTGGAAAGCATACTCAACCAATTGGATGATTTGGGGGTTCGGACCATTGCATTGCATCTAGGAATGTTTCATGTAGTCAACATTTTGGAGATGGCAAATCTTCAAAACAATCATCTCACCATTGGAGGAGTTACGTATGCATTTGGAGCGAATTCAATTCAGTCGATCAAAGTTGGGCAACAAGAAGATTATGCGCCATTTGAGCAATTTGATGGAAAAGATACATCTCCTATCCTCTTTGCCGCGCATTCTGTAGCACTTCTATATTTCACCGGATTCAATGAATTGGAAAATGACTTTTCAGAAAAGATTATTGCCAACCAGGAAGATTTTTCCTACAGCCAATTGTTTAGAGGTGGAGTGAAAATTTCGCTTGCAGTATTCTTAGTTGCTCTGCTCTGCAATTTCTTTTTGTTCGATCATTATTCTTCCAAATTCAATGAACTTTCTGAACATGCCAGCTACAACACCATGCAAATAAAAAAGTTGGAGTCGCTCAAGGAAGAATACAATCGCAAGGACATTTTTTTTACCAGTGGAAATTATGGAAATACCACGGCCATATCCTATTACTCGGATAGAATAGCAAAGGTGATTCCAAATACGATTTTGCTGCAGAAGATGTCTGTCAATCCAGTCCAGAAAATCACATCAAAAAATCAGCATGCCGGGTATAGAAGTAACATTATACACATTGTTGGACAAACTGGAAAGGAAAAATCACTCAACACCTGGATTGCGGACTTACAGGAATTAAGTTGGATAAAAGAAGTAGTAATTGTTGATTACATCTACAAAGGGTCGAATAAACCTGCAAAATTTAAATTGGACATAACTGTTAAAGATGAATTCAAAACTCAGTCATAAGACCCGATTTTATATGCTGATTGGAGCCTTTGTTTTGCTCAGTTTTCTGAGCTGGAATTTGGCCATTTCAGAAACAGTTGGACTGGCCTCCAATTGCCAGAAAATAGAAGAAGATAACTTACGAATGGGTAGCACATTAAAAGAAATAAGTTCCTACGAAAAAAAGGTTCATTTATTAAATGCGCAAGTGGGTATGGGTGATGCGCAATTAACCAATGTTCAGCAACAATTGTTGGCATTGATTACGGACTTTGGCAAAAAGAACTCCATTCATCTGCGCAAATTTCCTGCACCCATTCAAATTCAAAATTCAGGTTATTCAGTTTCTACCATTCCAGTTGTGGTAGAAGGTCCGTATGTAGCGCTTGTCCGATTGTTGCACGAAATTGAATTTACTGATCAATTGGGAAAAGTTGTTTCAGTTGATTTTGAAAAAGAGTTGAACCGAAAAACGAAACGTATGGAACTGAATGCTACCATTTATCTACAATACATTAATTCCACTCAGTCATGAAAAAAATAATCTTCATCATCAGCTGCATAGGAATCGCATTGACCTATTCTTGCAAAGACATTCTTGAAGAAGATCTTGGGAAATACAATATTATCATCATTGCACCAACGGATGAATTGCAAACGGAAATTCAGACACATACTTTCTTATGGGAAAAGAACAAATACGTAACTGGATATGAATTCCAAATTGTGAGCAAAAGCTTTAATCAAGCTGAACGAATCATTGCCAATGAAGATTTAACTGAATCCACCAATTTTATTGAATATACACTGAGTCCGGGTGTGTACGAATGGCGAGTAAGAGGTTACAACAACAGCAGTGAAACTCCATATGCCACTCATTCTCTTGTCATCGATAGTTCTTTGAATTTAACCAACAACAAAGTCATCAATATATATCCCTCCGATGACGCATACATTAGTAATTCTTCCATTACTTTTTCATGGCAGGAATTGGCGGCAGCAACTTCTTATGAAATTGTTGTCAGAAAAGGAAATAGCTCAGGTGAAGATGTATTTACACAATCTGGAATAACAGGGACTACCGTCACCAACGCTGCCACAATGGCCAATGATTCGTATGCATGGGCGGTTAGAGGAATCAATGATAATTCCGTGACTACCCTTGACTTCAATTTGTTTGTTATAGATACCGTCAAACCTGCTACCCCTTCAAGTTTGCTTCCTGTAACCAATACAAATGAAACTGATTCATCCGTGACATTTTCCTGGACCAGAGCTGACGACAATGGCGCACCCATATCTGATAGTATATTCATTTACAATGATTTAAATCTCACGGATCTTCTAAAAGCAGCTCCGGCAAGTAACAAGGCTTACACCGACGGAACACTACCAAGGGATACGCTTTACTGGAGGGTTAGATCCATTGACCAAGCTGGAAACCTTGGATCATTTAGTCAATCCAATACCATTATTCTTGAATGAAAAACAAAAAACTGACATATTTTCTCATTCCCATTGCCATCATCGTATGGGGTGGAATTATATTGAGAATTGTTGGTTTTAATAACAATGATGAAATAACTGGTCAAACCCCTGCAAACGAAGCAATTGCAGACACAATTGTCATTGAGAAAAATAATTTTGAATTGATGGCAAATTACAGAGATCCTTTCCTTGGCAAGTTCATTAAAGGAATCAATCAATCCACAAATAAAAAGCCCAAATCCACCAAAAAAGTGGTGCCAAAAAAAATAAAAAAAGCACCTATTGTATGGCCGGTTATTGATTACGACGGATCCATTCGATCAAATGAAAAGGTGATTGCCGTTATGAAAATTGACAGTAAAAAATACTTGCTGGAAAAAGGTGAAGAACTAAATGACATGGTCGTTAAAGAAGTGTTTCCTGATTCCGTCATTTTGGTGTTTAAAAAAGAAACAAAAACCTTTCCCAAATGAAAAAATCCATCAATTTGATCATCCTTGTCATGTTGGGAATATCTACGTACTCTCAATTTTCTGAACACAAATATTCTACCAAAGAAATTCGGGTCAGAGAGGATAACAAAGTAATCATTGCTTCCATTTTGATTGGAAAACACAAGGAAGTTCCGAAAAAATTGGAGCAAGAATACCTGTGGTATTTAAACAATGAAATCAAAACCACCAAAGGAGATTATTACGGAAAATTATTGCACGGGGAGTACCGCATCTTTGATAAGAACAACAACATCATTTCAAGTGGAATGGTTCAAAAAGGTCTTCGGGAAGGTCAATGGATTGAATGGCATGACAACGGTAATTACAAAAACATTGGTCATTGGCATAAAGGTCAGCCACATGGTAAATGGACCAACTTCGGGTATGATGGCATGATACTTTCCAAGGTTGTCTATAAACATGGCGTTGAGAAAAAACGGATAGATGTAAAAGCTTTGGAAGCTGAAGCTGAAACAAAAGAAAAGCAGAAAAAAGAACAAAAGCTAAAACAGGAATCAGTCATTCATGACTCCACTAAAATTGATACTGCTGTTGAACATAAAGCTCGCAGACCCTGGTTTGGATTCCTCAAGCGAAAATCTTCCGACAGTTCCAACACGGAAACAATGTCTTCAAAAGATTTAGGAAAACCCAAAGAACAAAAAGATGCTCCTGAAAAAGAAAATAAACCATCCAAAAGGAAAAAAGAATCGGACGAAAGTTCCAATCGTTCACAGGATTCTACAGATAACACCTCGACAACAAAAAGAAGGAAAGGACGTCCACCAGCAGAAGAGACAAAAAAAGATGAATCACCAAATGAATAATCATGCTCAAAGCAGGTTCCATTGTATACGCCATTTTTGTGTCATTGATATTTTCAATACTCTCTTCCTCATTGATCATGATTACCTATCTGAATCGAAAAATCAATACCGATTTGGATATCGAACATGATTTGAAAAGGCATGCTCAATCAGGAATTCAGCTTCTGCTTTTAGAAGATTCAAACATTGAATACGGTCAGCGAACAGAAATTCAGTTGTTTGATGATGATCCTCAAAAAGTCATTTTGAAACGCATACCTTGGGGAGCATATGAGGTCATTTCTTCAAGGGCAGAAAAGAATGCCAAAACACATCATATGACTGCACTGACAGGCATAAAGACAAATGATGATTCAAAGGTGGCTCTTTACTTGCAAGAACGAAATCAACCCTTGTCACTGTGTGGCGAGACACTCATCAAAGGTGATTGTTATCTGCCAAAATCAGGAGTAAAAAGGGCCTACGTTGAAGGGAAAAATTTTGTTGGCGACCAGCTAATCCATGGAAAGGTGAGAAACATAGGAGCCCATTTTCCACAGTTGACCAAACAATTTCGAGACGATGGTCATTGGAATGAAGTGGATGCTAATCTTGAATCCATCAGGTTTGATTTTGATGAAATCGAAACAGACTCTGTTTCTAATTCCTTTGATTCATTGACAATGGTTATTCAATCCAATGATGAATTAACCTTATCAGAGTATTATGCAGGAAATGTAATTATCACTTCCGAAAAAGCCATCCATATCTCTTCATCTGCCATGCTTAAAAATGTGCTGGTGGCTGCTCCATACATCTACGTCAAAGATGATTTCACAGGAACAGCTCAATTTATTGCATCTGACTCTATCATTGTGGGTGAAAATTGCAACTTCCACTACCCTTCATCATTTGTGATTCACTCGAAAAACCCAGCATCTTCCGAAGGAATTGTTTTTGGAAGCAAATCCAAATTAGACGGATGTCTGATTTTATATCGAAATTATTATGACCGACGTAATCGTTCTGTGCTTTCCATTGAAAAGGAGGCAGAAATTACGGGTCAGGTCTACTGCAATGATGCGGTCAATTTAAAAGGTAGTATTCGAGGTAGTCTGGTCTGCAGTCGCTTTGTCTTGAAAACGCAATCTTCTATTTATGAAAATCATTTGATGGATGCCACCATTGACAAAGATGGATTGTCTAAAGAATTTGTGGGGAATTCATTTTTCTCCACATCTGGAATCAAAGAAATTATTCAATGGCTCAATTAAAACATTCCATACCCGCCTTCAGTTTAATTGATGTCATTGTAGCAATGATTATTGTGATGTTGAGTTTCGTCATTACCGTTCACTTATTTGTATCCATTCAGCGTTCATCAACCAACGAAACTGAAGTTCGAGCGCTGCTAAAAATGGACGAGATGATCAATGTTTCCTTAAAGGCAGATGAGAATTACGCCGAATACAAAAGTGAGTCATTTGAAATTTTTTTGGAAAATACCCCTTATCAGCCTCATCCAGAATTAAATCATATTAGAATGGTAGCACTGAAACCAAATGGTGACACATTGGCCTACCAGCAATATTTATTATTTGATTACGATGAATAAGGTGAATGCATTTACATTGTTTGAACTTGTGGTATCCTTGACGGTTAGTGCAATTTTAATTGCCATTGTATACACCTCATTGGATGTCATTCAGAAAAGATTTGAGTCCACCAAAAGAAAACATCAACAAAACTATGCGGAAAGGCTCATTCAAAAAATAATGGATCATGACATTGAAAAATGTGGTTGGGTAACAGCCTCTGCAAACCATGTGAATTGTCACATTGATAGTAATCGCGCCATTCAGTATACTATTTCAGATTCTGTATTGACAAGAATTGATTCCATTACGATAGACACATTGAGCAAGAATGTTTGGAATGTCAAACATTGGTTTCAAAATGAAGAAAGACTGGATTCATCATTGGCCGATTTGATTTGGATAGAAATGAATGACGAAAAAGTTTACACATTCAAAAAATGGTATGCAGCCGATATGCTTATTCACTTTTAACTTATGGCAATACAGATCCAACAACTTCAAAGCAAATCCAAAACTTCTTCCAAAGAAGGTAAATCTGAATGGTCATTAACGGGATTATTACAACGAGACATTTCGTTCTCAAACCCTTATGGTGAAAAGTTTAAAGAAAAGTTCTACACTGAATTGAGTTTATTGGTTCAAGCCGGAATTGATTTAAAATCTACGCTTGAAATTATGTTGGAAGAAAACGCAGGAAAAAAAACTTCCAAACTCATTGCTACCATTAAAAATGAAGTGATTTCAGGAAAAAGTTTCTCTGAAGCACTCCTGCAAACCGGTAAGTTTTCGGATTATGAATTTTACAGTTTGAAAATTGGTGAAGAAAGTGGAAAGTTGGACATCGTACTTGAAGATTTGAGATCATATTTCAAAAGAAAGTTGGAACAAAAGAGAAGTTTGATCAATACTTTTTCATATCCGGTTATCATCATGTTCGTGGCCTTTGGAGCGATTGGATTCATGCTAAATTTTATTGTTCCCATGTTTGAAGATGTGTTTAAAAGATTCCAGGGGGAACTTCCAGCACTTACCCAATACATCATCAACCTATCTGACCTTCTCTCAGAAAACGGTTGGAAAATTGGTTTCTTTTTTGTGGTATTGATTGTTGTTATGTCCACCCAAAAGAAAAAAACCTGGTACAGAAAATATACATCAAAATTGATTTCACATATTCCTGTCTTAGGTGACCTTGTTAATCGCATTTACCTTGCCCGATTTTTTCATTCGTTGAACTTGTTGACTAGCGCAAAAAATCCTCTATTGCACTCGATTCAGCTGGTTAAAAAAATGGTGGGTTATTACCCCCTTGAAATTGCCATTACCACCATGGAGTCTGATATTTTACATGGAAAATCGCTGCATGAAAGCATGTCTAAATATGCCATTTTCGATCGTAAGACCATCACCTTAATCAAAGTTGGTGAAGAAGTAAACCGGTTAGAAATGATTTTTGGTCAACTGAATGAGCAACTCACAGAAGATGTAAAACATCGGATGTCAGTTATGGGAAACCTTATGGAACCCGCATTGATCTTCTTTATTGGCATCTTCGTGGCCATCATATTGGTTGCCATGTATTTACCTATGTTCCAATTAAGTACTTCTGTCCTATAATTAGGAAAAATTGTTGTAATTCGAAAAATTTCATACCTCTCTTTGATAATTTTTGTACTATTATTCATAATTTAGTACAATTATTACACCGAGTATGGAATTAGGGCTCACCGAGAAGCAAAAAATCAGAAAAGAAGGAATTCTTCGCGCCACTGAAGAATGGGTATATCAGCACGGTTTTTACAAGATGTCCTTGGATCAATTGGTGGGCTCATTGAACATTAGTAAGAGCACCATTTATGAGCATTTTGGTTCAAAAGACGGGCTGATAGAACGAGTGGTTGAACGATTTAGTGAAAGGCTTGAAGAGGGGATCGAAGAAATCATGAATGATACAGGGCTTTCCACCGCGGATAAATTAGCCGCCATTGGTCATAAACAAGCCACGGCCGTATTTGGACTTACCAACAAATTCATGGATGACTTGAAATTTCATACGCCGCACCTCATGGATAAGTATGAACAAAGTCGAAAAAGCAGATTTGAAAAATATTATTACCCATTGATTCAACAAGGAATCAAAGAAGGATTGTTTGATTCGACCTATTCCGCTGATTTTTTAGTTCAACTTTATATGAAAATGAGCGATCTCGTAGCAAAAACGGATATCCTTGAAAAGAGTGGCTTAAATAGAACCGAAGGGTACGATCAAGTGATTAAGATATTTCTTAATGGAACCAAAGAAAAATGACAGATCCATCAACATATCAATTCAGATTTGTTCAACCAGGAGATGCTGCTGAAATCACAGAAATTTATCGGCCTTATGTAGAAGACTCCATTGTTTCATGGGAATTTCAAGCCCCGGAAGAAGGTGATTTCCTGCACAAAATCAACAACTGGAATCCGAATTATCCGTGGATTGTATGCGAATGTAACGGACAAGTTGCCGGATACGCATATGCAGCCGAGCATCGCGATAGAATAGGTTACCAATGGTGTGTGGAAGGTTCTATTTATGTTCATCCCAATCATCGTAAGAAATCACTTGGCAAAAGTCTTTACACGGCATTGTTCGATTTATTGAAATTGCAAGGTTACCATGTTGTTTTGGCCATTATATCCGTTCCAAATATTCCAAGTGTCGCATTGCATGAAAGTTTGGGATTTACAAAAACCGCATCATTCGAAAACATAGGTTTCAAATATGACCAATGGCAATCTTCAGAATGGTATATCAAACGATTGTTTAATAAGGAAATGAAAGCAGCTGATATTATACCTGTAATGTCAGTTGAGCCTTCAAAAGTGGAGCAGATTTTTCAAGAATCGCTTAAAAACATCACCCCATGAAACAAAAAGAACATGCTTATTCACTGTATGTGAATTGGACAGGCAATCAAGGAGTGGGAACCAAATCTTATGATTCGTATTCAAGGGATCATACGATACAGGTGATGAATAAACCGCTATTGCAAGCATCTTCAGATCCCATGTTTCGAGGTGATGCTTCAAAATATAATCCTGAAGAATTGTTTGTAGCGTCATTGAGTACTTGCCATATGTTATGGTACTTGCATCTCTGTGCGATGAACGGAATTGTTGTTGAAGCGTATGAAGATAAAGCCGTTGGTAAATTGGTGCTCAACCAGGACGGAAGTGGAAAATTCTCTGAAATAGTGTTACACCCGACCATAACCATTACCGATTTACAAAAAAAAGAGCTTGCTGAAAAATTGCATATTCAAGCACATCAAAAATGTTTCATTGCCAATTCGTGCAATTTCGAAATCGCTTTTCAACCTGTTATTCAACTTTCCAAATCGTAAAGGTTATGGCAAAAAAAACCATCTCTATACCTTATTTTCAAGTAGACGCTTTTACTTCTGAAAGATTTCATGGAAATCCAGCTGCAGTGGTTATTACAGACCAATGGTTGAAACCGGAAAACATGCTAAAAATTGCTGAAGAAAACAATTTATCAGAGACCGCCTTTCTAGTAAAAAATGATGAGGGATATGACATTACGTGGTATACCCCTGTCCATGAAGTAGATCTTTGTGGACATGCCACTTTGGCTTCCGCATTTGTGTTATTTGAGGAGAAAAAAATTGCAGGAAAATCGGTAAAATTCAGGACTCAATCTGTAGGACCACTGGAAGTTTTTAAAACAGGAGATCAATTCGATCTTGACCTGCCAGCTGATAAAATTACCATGCTCAATGTTCGAGACAACATGGAAAAATGTTTTGGCACACGACCAATGGAGGCATATTCAGGAAAATCCAAACTAATGCTTGTTTTCAAAAACCAACAAGAAATTAAAGATCTTATCCCAGATTTGAATGCCATATCAAAGCTGGAAGCAAGTGGAGTAATCGCCACAGCTCCGGGTGATTCATGTGATTTCGTTTCACGTTTTTTTGCACCAAAAGGTGGAGTTAATGAAGACCCTGTAACAGGTTCAGCACACACCTTGTTAACTCCATACTGGGCGAATCGTCTGGGAAAAACAGTTTTACAAGCTCAACAATTATCTCAAAGAACAGGCTCCTTGACGTGCGAATGGAGAGGAGATCGAGTGATTGTAGGAGGAAAAGCAATTATGTACGCTAAAGGGGAATTTTATTTATGAATACCTGTATGAAAATAATTCTGGCCAAAAATCCGTCGGAATACGAAATTGGATTTTCAATGTTCAGCAAATACATTGATTCTCTTGACTTGAATCTGGATTTTCAGAACTATCAACACGAGTTGAAGAACATTGAGACCATTTATCGATCTCCAGCGGGAGCGTTGGTTCTGGTCAAAGATTATTCAGGTTATGTTGGTTGCGCGGGCATACGGAAATTTACGGATGACGTGTGTGAATTAAAAAGAACCTATGTATTACCTGCTAAAAGAGGACGTGGTATTGGACAATTGTTATTGACTGCTTGTCTGGATGAAGCAAGGAATTTAGGGTACAAGCAGATTTATTTGGATACACATACGAAAATGAAAGCTGCTATATCGTTGTATTTAAAAAATGGGTTTAAATATATTCCAGCCTATTACGACAACCCTATTCAAGAAACGAGGTATCTGGCCATAGAATTGTGAATCAGCTGCACCAAGATATTACTTATTCCAACGCAGCACCTTCAGTAAAGCAATACCAACAATTATATGCTTCTACTGGGTGGGCAAAAATGACAGACCATGAAATTACAAAAGCGCTGTCGAATAGTCTCTTTTTTGTGTCAGCGCTTGACAATGAACAATTGGTTGGAATGCTGCGGGTTGTAGGAGATGGTTCAATGTACTTTTACATACAGGACGTTGTTGTTGATCCTTCTTATCAAAAACGAGGCATAGCACGAGAAATGATGAACAGGGTTATGGATTATCTAAACAATGAAACTTCAGAAAATTCCTTTATCGGCTTAATGGCTGCCGAAGGGGCGAAGGAGTTTTATAAGCCATTTGGGTTTGTAGAAAGAGGAACCAAAGAGCCTGGTATGCATTTTAAAAAGACATGATGGCTTTTTCCGTAATATTGAAACATGGACAATGCACTAGACTACAAAGCGCGTGTTGAGCAACAATTTAATCAACAAGGATTTATGCATCATTTGGGAGCCTTGCTAACCGTTCACAGCCCGGGTGAAGTTTCCATTGAAGTTCCTTTTTCTGAAAAACTTGCACAGCAACATGGATTTTTTCATGGCGGTGTAATTGCCACTCTTGCTGACAATGCCTCAGGATTTGCAGGATATTCGCTCATGGAGAAAGATGAACAACCTTTAACGTTGGAATTCAAAATCAATTTCATCAATAAGGCACTTGGAGATAAAATTGTTTGCAAAGCTGAAGTGATTAAAAAAGGAAATCGAATCAAGGTTTGCAAGGCTGAAGTTATCTGTTTTCAAAATGAAAAAGAAACAGTTTGTGCAACTGCCCTCGCTTCCATCATGACAACTACAATTAAGAAATGAATAAAGAACTCACACCATCCCGTTATGCGAGCAGAAGCTCACAAGAATACAATGATTTATTAGATGTATTAAACGATTGCAAAATCTGCACAGTTTCATTTCTTGAAAATGGTAAGGCAAAAGCTATTCCTACTGGTTTTTGCGTTTATAAAGATCAATTGGTAATTCACGGATCCACTAAAAGTCATTTCCTGAATACGTTGTTGGACGGCCAAGAAGTTTGCGTAACAACTTTCAACCTGGAAGCGTTAGTATTGGCGGTTTCTGCCTTTGAACATTCTGTAAATTATCGATCAGCGGTCATATTTTCCAAGGCACATGAAATTACTGACCTGGATGATAAACGTGAATCATTCAAGGTGTTCACTGATAAATTTGTTCCGGGACGCTGGGATCATTTACGTCCTATTAAAGATGGTGAAATGGCTGCGACTAAAGCAATTGCGTTTTCCCTGGACAAAGCTTCTGTAAAAACTCGAAATGCTCCGGCAACGGTTCACCCTGATGGATGGGAGAAAAAAGTCTGGACAGGAATAATTCCGGTTGTTCATCAATTAGGAAATCCAGAACCTGGAGAACATGTGCCTGAGGATATGGTATTACCAGCGCATATTGTCAATATGATAAAAAATAAATAATCCCTCAAAGTACCTACCTTAGCTTGGCACTAAGTGTTATCAGCAGATGAAATTCTTCTTTCGGTTTTTATTGTTCATACCAGTCTTGTTAAACTATTCGTGCAACCAAGGAAGTGAAAAGCCTGATCAAAATTCGAATAAAGAAATCATGAACGTAACTAACCAAAAACAAGCAGATGTTCCTAAAGGAATGGTCTTGGTTGAGGGAGGTACGTTTATCATGGGCAGTGAAGGAAACGGAGCAAAACATGTAGAAGGTCCGGAACATTCAGTTATCATTTCTTCATTTTACATGGACGAAACAGAAGTGACCAATGACGAATTTCAAGAGTTCGTTGAAGCTACGGGATATAAAACGGTTGCTGAACGTCCTGTAGATTGGGAGGAAATCAAAAAACAACTACCTCCCGGAACACCCAAACCCGCGGATTCTGTTCTACTGCCAGGTTCTTTGGTATTTGAACCCATTCCAGGGGTAACCAATTTATATGACATCACTCAATGGTGGAAATGGCAAACGGGAACAAGTTGGAAAACACCAACAGGCCCGGGAAGTTCAATTGAAGGCAAAGGTGACCATCCCGTTGTGCATATTGCATTTGAAGATGCCGAGGCTTATGCCAAATGGGCCGGAAAGCGATTACCAACCGAAGCAGAATGGGAATATGCAAGTAGAGGAGGAAATGAGCATGCCGCTTTTGCCTGGGGAGATGAATTGACTCCCGCGGGAGAGTTTCTGGCAAATTTCTGGCAAGGTGAATTTCCCGATTACAATCAAAAATCAGATGGTTATGAAAAATCTGCTCCGGTGAAAAGTTATGCACCCAATGGATTTGGATTATATGATATGATAGGAAATGTCTGGGAATGGACCTCTGATCGGTATAGACCAGATGCCCATAAATCTTGTGCCAATTCTCCTTGTCACGATCCAAAAGGACCCGACTCCAGTTTTGACCCCGTAAACCCACGAGCAGAAACCAGAGTTATCAAAGGAGGATCATTCTTGTGTAGTGAAAAATATTGCAGCAATTATCGACCTTCAGCCAGAATTGCCACGGTTTATGATTCAGGACAAGAACATCTTGGCTTTCGCTGTGTAAAGGATATTTAATCCGTCAATGTGATGGTCACTCTATCCAGTTCTCCTGTAAATTCAAATGGGCCACCTTCATATGCAGGATCTACTTGTGTTCCATGATCAGCACCCACATCAAAGGTTTCCGCCAAAGAATAGGTGGAAATATGCATGAATTCAAAATACTGCTCATCCACTTTTTCGCCATTTACAAACAATTGCCCAGTTCCTGACCAAGGTTTGAGTGTGCCATCAATCTTGGTTTTATCCAATTCAAAATTGAATTTCAAATCAACTTTTCCAATAGGTAATTTTTCCGATCTCAAATGATAATGCACCCCATCCAAGAAATTGTAATCAAAATGCAATCTGCCATCTTTTATGTAAAACGTATATCCTCCTGTCATTCCACCACAAGCAACAATAACTCCTTCTTCATCTCCTTTCAAATCAATGGTTGTTTCAATTTTATGCGATCTTCCTTTAACCGGTGCGGAAGCTTTTTCCGCAATTCTGGAGGCTCCAGGAGCGAAATAGACAAATTCTTTCTTATCGCCAAATAAGACATAATTCACTTTGTTCAGTCGGGCCAACATATCGTCATACATAGGATATACATTATTTTCCAAGGCTTCTTGATCAAACAATTTCTTTAGCTCTTCCAATTTTTCCGGATGCTCGGCTGCTAAATCCGTGCTTTCTGAAAAATCTTCTGCTACGTGATACAATTCCCAAACATCTTCGTTAAAATCTGCTCGTTTGTTGATATCCCAGGGCATTCGGTTGGCATGTATCGTTACTGCTTTCCATCCGTCTTTCCAAATGGCACGGTTTCCAAACATTTCATAATACTGCTGTTTTTTTGCGTTGGGAGCATCCCCATTATCAAAGGAATAATTGATTGGTACACCGGTAAACGGTTGCTGTGGTATACCGTGGTATTCATCCGGACGCTCCACTCCTACTGCCTCCATAATGGTTGGTGCTATATCACTGATATGATGGTATTGACTTCGGATTTCTCCCTTGGCTTTGATTCCATTTGGCCAATGAATGATCAAATGATCTTGTTGTCCACCTCTATGTTCTGATTGTTTAAAATAAGGGAAAGGAGTATTCCCAGCCATTGCCCATCCAGCGTGGTAATGTGGATACGTATCCCACTGTCCCCATCTTTCGTAATTTCTCATATTCGCTTCAAATGGAGTTTGCATTCCATTGAGCACATAGGTTTCATTAAATGTTCCTTGCAATCCACCTTCACCACTGGCACCATTATCGGCCGTCACAAAAATCAACGTATTGTCCAACTCGCCAATTCTCTCCAAAGTTTCCACTACTCTACCAATTTGATGATCAACATGATCCAGTTGTGCTGCAAATACTTCCATTTGTCTGGCGTACAATTTCTTTTCGTCATCTGATAAACTTTCCCAAGCTGGAATTTGCTCAATTCTGGCGGACAATTTTGTGTTTTCCGGTGCAATACCCATTTCGATTTGTTGAGCAAGAATCTGCTCTCTGGCAGCATCCCATCCCATATCGAATTTACCGCGGTATTTTTGAATGAACTCATCTGGTGCATGATGAGGCGAATGCATAGAACCTGAAGCCCACAACATCATAAATGGCAATTCCTTGTCCAGAGACTTGTGTCCGGTTATCCAATCAATAGCCCTGTCGGCTAGATCTTTATCCAGGTGCACGCTTTTACGATACGGTTCCGGATGATGATCATCCCACATTACCGGTATGAACTGGTGTACATCTGCCGCCATAAAATTGTACCCGTGATCAAAACCTTCATCACTAGGCCATCTGTGAAAAGGACCAACTTGAGATACTTCATACAAAGGTGTATGATCCCATTTTCCCAAAGCATAATTCACATAACCTTCCGCTTGTAAATAATTGGCTACTGATTTAGCTGAAGGGGGCACAACTGCATTGTACCCTGGAAAACCCATAGCCGTTAGTGCATGGCTCCCCAATCCAATTTTGTGTGGGTTTCTTCCAGCCATCAACGTTGCTCTGGAAGGAGAACAAAGGGCAGTGGTATGAAAGTTATTGTATCGTAGACCGTTAGAGGCTAGCTTATCCAAATTAGGGGTTTCAATAAGTCCACCAAAACAACCAATTTGAGCAAAACCAACATCGTCCAGTAAAAAGATGATGACGTTAGGTGCATCTTTAGGTGGGCGCTTTTTTTCAGGCCACCATTCTTCGGACTCTTCATACGTCTTGCCGATTTTTCCTTCGAATTCCTGCCCGTATTTTTTAAAGGCTTCACTCATTTCTTCATCTGCAGCTGGCGCAGGAGGTTGACATCCCGTCCATAAGATGATGGCAAAAGTGATAAATAGAGATTGAAGGGTGGTTGACTTGATCATGGCTTTGGATTTGGTTTGATACGAATAGGATGAATTTAAAACATCCATTTCATTAATCCAATAGCTGGAATTGCCTAATTTATGCTAAGAGACATCTCTAATTCTCAATGAAATAACTATTCATAGCGAATTCCCGAGTTTTGGTTTTCTCTGAGAATATATTGACTTGCTGATTTTGAAAGAACCCAATACCTGGTTTATAAATTCGGTTATTCCACCATCAACTTTTTCTGGTGCATGCCTTTATCATCAACAATGATCAGAGTGTATAATCCCGCTGAAACAATTGTTGATAGTGAAACGCTTTTCTGATCAGAAAAGTTCCATTGTCGAATGATTTGTCCAGACGAATTGATTAGGCTTATATCAATGCGTTGACTAACCTTCGGTAGTTCAATGGTAAATTCACCGGAATTGGGGTTTGGAAAAGTTCGAATTTCATCTTCTTCATGCGACTTGTCAATTCCTACCGGATAAAGAAACACACATTCCGATGTATCCACGCATCCATATTTCTCAATAATGACGGCATACGACAGTCCGAATTGAAAATTCACAAGGGTTTGATTCGTATCATTGGGAATAATCCCAGATGAATCATCACATAAAATCCATTGGTAAGAATCCGCTCCTGATTCATTCGAACTCAAGGTAACTGCTCCTGGCGTTATGGATTTATCAATAACACCACCTGTTAATTCTATGATGAGTAATGAATCACAACCTTTACTGTTTAGGGCAGTGTCATTATAAATTCCAGCTGTGGTCCAATTAAAATTGCCACTAGGGCTAACCACTGTGTCACAAAACGTCATGGCATCCATGGTATAATCCACCTTACAATGTGAGTATTTCCAAAGGTCTTTTCTGTATCCAGAACCTGTTGAATCTATTCCCATACACGTGTATCCTTCGTTATAGATAGTAAATGAAGAACCAACCGATCGATTACCAAAAACAAAACCCGAAATAGGTGTCCATAAATTGGTGACCGGGTCGTATTCGTAATAATCATTTAAACGAGTAACTCCAGAGCTTGAAAAATATCCTCCTCCTACCACAGCTTTTCCATTCAGCACAAAACCAATGGGATTGATTCTTCCTGCACCTGGAAAATTTGTTTTTTGACTCCAAGAATCTGTGGCTGGACTGTATGCCCATAAGTCGTTTAAGTGAGTTGAATTTGCCCTTCCGCAAACGATATAAACCAGACTATCTATGGCAAATGCAACCCCAGCTACCCTGCCAGAGGGCATATCTGCTTTTTGTGTCCAGGAATCCGTCACAGGGTCATATTCCCAAAAATCTTTTTGATAATCCCCTACGCCAATTGAACCTCCTCCAACATATCCTTTTCCATTGAGTGAAGTATAATACATGGTTCTGCCTGCCTTTCCCCCATAATCCGCCTTCCTCGACCACTGATCAGTTGCCGGATCATATCGATACAAACTTTTTAAGGAAGTTGAACCTGTCCAACCCAATCCAACATAACCAGAATCACTGATGGAGAATGAAGCAACCGTTCTTCTTCCTGATGAATCCGGAAACGAAGCTTTCTGAGTCCAGGCATCCGTATATGGATCGTATTCATAAAACTCATGAAAAAACATCGAACCATTTCCACCAGCACCACCCACGTAGCCTTTTCCGTTAACACTAAAACCTCCCACACCATACCAACCTAAGCTATCAGGATAATCCGCTAATTGTGTCCAAGTCTGAGCATTGTTATCGAGTGCCAAGACCATAAATAAAAGAGTAGTCCATACCCTTATTGAATTTGCATTCATGGTAGTAAAATTTCAAGTACAATACTTGGCGATAACTAATCAAAGATAAAATAAAAACGTGATAATCCCGATGAAAATCAACGCCTAATTCGTTGAAAGGCAAGAGTGTTCATCGTAGATTTAGAATTTAATAAATGAAATATTGGATCATGAATAGCCTAAAAACTAACGCATCCGGAAGGCTAAATTAAAATAATTGCATACTGGATTTCACCTTGGCATGGTTTGTGCAAACGTCTGATAAACAATACATACGACAATGAAAAAAATTACACTTTTGCTTACTTCTTTATGTTTTACCATTTTGCTCAAAGCAAATGATGGTTCTGAATTGACTACCAAAATCAATGATGGATTTTCGTTTGGCTTTCATCTCAACCAATTCAAAGATGATTTTGGATTAGGAATGAACATTACCTCTCCAACCATTGCCAACTCCTTTGCCATTCGGTTACGAGGAAACTATATGTACCTGGAACACCTTGATTTTGATTCACCCGATTCCGAAGGTGTGCTCACATGGACACCTTATTCAAATGTGATGCTGGGGTTAGCGGGATTCTCCGGTATGGTGGGTAACCACTTTAAATTATACGGTGAAGGTGGTTTAATTGCTTTGTTTCCATCCACAGATTTTTCAGAAGAATCAAGTGTATTAGGAGGTTATGGGTTATTTGGATTTGAATTCTTTTCAAGTAATGCAACATCCTACTTTTTTGAAGCCGGTGGTATTGGCACTGGAGCCAATGCAGACAAAATTCCTGAGAAACCCATTTATTCCAATGGCTTATTATTGAGTGTTGGATTCAGGTATACGTTGAATTAAGAAAACGCATGAAAAAAGGACTTACATAGGGTTGGTCCTTTTTTTATTCCTCTTTTTCGGTAGCTGCATTTAAAACCCAACCAGAAGCCGTAATTACATAGGTAAATCGCTCTTCACAAGCGTCCACACCAATTTGTTGCGGTACAATTTTATCACGAGGGATGTAATTCTTTTGCGATTTCTTCACTGTGTAATAACTCTCCCCTCTCACTTCATATAATGTTTCAAGCACAGTGAGATTAATGTTAGACGTATCACATTTGGTCTGAAACCCCACTTTCTTTTTCAGGCTTTGAAATGTCTGCTTATTTCTAATGCGCTGTTCTTCTAACAATTCCAATTGTTTCTTGTTCAATTTTTCCTGAGCCATTAAATTCAGCGAAAACAAGCAAAAGATCATGAGCACAAATCTACGCACCACCTGAAGACTTTTTACTGGCATAAATCCAGCTGGTTATGCTGGCAATAACCCCTTTATCCAAACGTTTGCTTTCTTCGAAACTTTCCAAAGCTTGAGCATAATCCTGATTGAAAAAATGTGCAACTCCCAAATTGAAATATGTGGCCGCTGTAACCTTGGCATTTTTCACCGATTTTTTATCCTCAGGAGTAGCATCCTTCAAGAACTCTTCCCAATAAGAAATGCAAGTCTTTAGTTTTGCTTCCGCCTCCGCCGATTTCTCATAAGACGCATGCAATTCTCCATACACATCACTCATGGTTTGGATGCTTTTTTGGTATTCACTGAAATCAAATTTCTTACCATCAATCGTCAATAATTTGACTTGCACCGCCTTTTTGGTGTCCACGAAATACTCGTTAAACGCCTTACTCATAGCATCGGCACATTTTTTTACAGCCTTATCCTTGTATCCTAACTTATCTTTTATAAAGTAATCATGTGCGTCCATTTGAGAAGTAGAACTGCGACCTTTTGTTTTTTCCGTTCCTGAAATGATTTTTCGAAACAACTCCTCCTCATTTTTACCTAACACTTTTAAGGTGTAGTGATACTTCAGGGTTCCCTGATAATAATAGATGGTTCGGCTTTTCTCTACTGCTCCGTCTTTGTACTTTTCTGTGGATGTTTTCTTTTCGGAAGGACCGAATTGAAACGGCGCCTCTACAATGTTGATGACGAAATCCTGAGGGTCATCTGCATTTGCCATCTGGAATTGCTCAATTGACAATTCGCGTTCAATCATTTTCCTTCTGTAGGCATCGTTCGCTGAAATGGAAATGTCCAGAAAATAAAATTTTGCCTCATCGAGTGCATTGGAAACACTGGGTTGTAAATAATTAAAATGACCCAGCGCTTCCTTTTTTATTTTTTGTGCAGAGGCACTGCCCATTGCCAATAACAACAGGCCACAATAAATGAGTTTCTGCATATCAGATTACTTGCACGAATTGTAATCATTCAATATTTCGGGAAGAATAGCTTCAACTTGTTCCGCATTGGTTTGATTGGCAATCATTTTTCCCAATTTGGTTTCCGCATCTGGATTCCATGGCTCAATGCCGTATTCGCCGCCGTCGTATTTTGCCTGAACATCTGGGCAGTCGGATAACATTTCAGAAAGATTTGCCTTCCTTAACAAAATGTATTTGCCATCTCCCTTTTGTAAAACCATCAAAGGTTCGTTTCTCATTCTTTCCAATTCCTGTTCGTGACGAGCTATTTCTTCTTCACCCACATAAACACCTGCTGGATCCGGCGCTTCATATAGTTTGTACAATTTGATTTTTCCGTCAACTAATCTTTCAACAAACTTTTGAGAAGCCATGCCTATTCCTGTAGATAATTTGGCTGCAGAGATTTTAATGGACTCAAAATAACGGTCTCCGGATTTGTAGCCATTCAATGTTTTCGGCTTGAATTTTTCCTTTTCTTTTCCCTGCACTTTGCCGTCAGCAACTGCTTCGTCTGAGAAGAATTTTACACTTTGTTGGTTGGCCCAAGGACTCATGTCGCTTCCTTTCATATCAATATACCCGGTGCGAGACCCACCTTTTTTCATGTAAATTTCACCTTTGAATTGATCGGGTTTTAATTCATACTCCTGCGCGAAAGCAAATACAATAGCACAATTAAGAATCGTAAAAAGTAGATTTTTTTTCATGTTTAGCGATGTTGTGGTTTAGATGATGATGATGAACAACAAAGCCATCCTTCTCAAATACAAATTGATTTGAAAAACATTAACTGCGTCCATCGTTAATTGCACGCTAAAATAGTGAAATATGCGGATGAAAAACGTGAATGAATGGATTATTCAAAACTTTCATCTGATTGGAAAAGTCGATCAAAAAATTCCGTTTGCATTAGCAATGGTTCCCCCGGTTAACCACAGATAAAACCGCATAAATCCATCTATTGGTTGAATGGCATCCCAGTGTTCCATGATATTGCCATTTTCTATTCTCCATGTATCTATGATGTTCAGCCCTTTTTTATCATTCCCTCTATGACTGGCTTTTGTGGTCACATGAGAATGAAAGGTCACAAAATTACCATCGGCATAAATGTGTTTGACATCATATGCGTATGCAGGAAATCGCTTGGCAAAAGCTCCCACATATTTAATCAGATTGTCAAATCCATCGGGGATTGCTCTGTTGTGTTGTCGGTAAAATTCATTGCCGTGCATCTTTTTTACTTTTTCAAAATCATGATTGTTCATTAGGTTTTGAATAAAGTCAATGAGTGTCTTTACATTCTGCTGCTCTTGTTCACTCCAGTTATCCTTTTTCAATTTATCGAAGCTAATTTCTATGGTTTTCATTTTCCTATTTTATTTAAAAAAATACTGGTTTACTTTGAACTTTTCTTTAACTTGCATTTTGCAAGTGTTCAAATATACGAATTCACTTGCATTTTGCAAGTAAACAAGAAAAAAATATGCGATCAGACTGTCCTATTAGTTATGCCATGGACTTTTTTGGCGATAAATGGTCTTTCCTCATCATACGTGATATGGTATTTGATGGGAAAAAATTTTACAATGATTTTTTACATTCTAAGGAAGGTATTGCTACCAATATTCTTTCTGATCGATTGAAAAAATTAGAACAAAACCACATTATCACATCGAAAGTTTATGAAAAGCAAAAGACCAAAAAGGAATATTCCTTAACGGAAAAAGGGATAGACTTAATTCCCGTATTATTGGAATTGACTGCATGGTCTTCGAAATACGACAAGCGACTAAATGTGGAAAAAGACTTTCACATCCATTTTCAGAAAAATCGTAAGAAGGTAATTCAGGCAATTGAAGGAAGGGTGAAGTCAATAATAGAACCTTGATTTGACTCTTCTTAAAGCAAAAGAGAAGTTACCTAAACAAAATCAGGATATAGGAATCAATCTTTTGAACATTTCATGATCAACTAAAACTGCTTGCGAACAAACAATCCAGGATTGGAATCCGTTTGATCATAGTTTTCTCCAAATCCAGATAAATTCAATCCTAATCCAAACTGATTTCCATCAATATCCAATCCAAGCCTTAACCGCTGCACACTTGCCACATGTCCGGATTCGTTGAAGTTAGAAAACAACTCCAGACTGGAATACAGGCGCCATTTGTCATTCAATTGAGGAAGGTATCGGAATATGGAAAACCAGGAATAAGAGAATTCCGATGCCAGCTCAACCGACAATAATCCATAAAACACAATATTGTCATTCATTTTGAAATAATGGACACCCACATCTCCTCCGGAAGACAGAGAAGATATGCGTCCAACCACTGTTCCACCTAATCCTGAATTTGTGGTATAATTCAAATACGCCCCGGTAAATAAATTCGCATTTTCACTATAATCAACCGTCGCCCGGGAACGGCTGAAAAGTGACCATTTAAATTCTTTATCAATTGGCTTCAGCCATTGAGCATCAACAAACACTCGCTCTGTTCCGGGCATGAGTTCCAAACTTTGGGAAAAACCCATCATTGAAATCATCAAAGCAACTATTATGAGGTTTATCTGTTTCATGTTAAATGATGTAAGCCAGTTGAATACCATTTATTTTTGGAGTAATTCCACTACCATTTCAGCAGCTGCAGCTCCGGAATTTTGTTGTTGACCTGTAATGAGATTCCCATCCATAATGGCGTATGATGAAAAAGGATCTGATACTTTAAACATGGTACCTTCAATCTTTTCAGCCTCTTCCTGAATTCGATATGGTTGAATTTTTTGCCCTACCGCTTTGTCCGCAAAATCCTCTTCCGCATTCGCAAATCCCGTCCAGGTTTTTCCTTTGACCAATAATTCACCATTTGATTTTTTTGCGCCAAGCAACAAAGTAGTGGAATGACATACGGCAGAAGATGGTTTACCTGCTTCGTAAAATCCAACAAACAACTTTTCCAGTTCTTCATTGCCTTTAAACGTATACATTGGCCCTTGCCCCCCTACCAAAAAGATGGCGTCATACTCCGCCGAATTGAGGTCACTGAGCTTTTTTGTGTTTTCCAACATTTCATTAAACCAAGGGAATTGCATGTATCCTAGCGATATAACATCTGATGCACTATATCCACTTTCATGTGTGGGATCAGAATATCCATCCATTACAATTTTCCCTCCTTCTGTGCTCGCCAGTTCAACATCAAATCCTGCTTCTTGAAATACACGTAAAGGATGCGTTAATTCTGCCGCCCAAAATCCAATGGGCCAACCCGTTTGTTCCGAGACAGACGGACTGCTCGCCACCATCAGGATTTTACCCTTTTTCTCCATACCGTATTCGTAAACGAAATGACTTCGTTCAGTAATTTCATTCTTAACCTCAGAAGCTATAGGTTCTGAAGGTTCATTTTGTGAATTGGTTTGGCAACTAATAAATGTAACCGCCAAAACCATTGTGAAAAGTTTAATTGATTTCATAGTATTTCATTTTTTATGTAAAATTGTAACTATATAGTCGAATATGTACTTTACTAACCTTTTTGTATGATACTTACTTTTTAGAAAGTATTTTGATAATCAATATATTATGCCCGATTTTGTCTATAAAAACAAAGTGTATTACAACCCCGTTGAATTTGCCATGGATCATTTAGGAGGAACCTGGAAGATGCCCATCTTGTGGCGATTGCAGTCCAAAACCATGCGCTATTCAGCGTTGAAAAAAGACATCAAACACATTACGGATAAGATGCTCACCGTTCAATTGAGAGAATTAGAAGCTGAAGGATTTATTCACCGTGAAGTTTATCCAGTGGTTCCACCAAAAGTGGAATATTCCATCACGGAAAAAGGAAAATCGGCTATTCCTATCATTCAAACCATTCGGGAATATGGAATGGAATTGATGAAAGAAGTTGGAATCGATTACAAGTATATTTGACGCAAGACGCAGACTTGCCTATTTTCAAATGATTACCTTGCAGATTCATTTCAATAAGTTGATTGATAAATGAGGTTCATTCTGATATACAGCTTATGTCTGCTTTTCACTCAAAGCTTTTCTCAACATGGTAAAGAAATTACCATGAACATTTATCCCATCTTAAATGGCGCTAAATGCACCTTTGACGAAACATCAGATGAGTTCCATCTCACTACCTTGAGATTTTATCTTTCCAATGTTGAATTTTACAACAACAACCGATTGCTTCACAGGTGTAAAAATAGTTTTCACCTGATTGACGCATCTGTTGATAGCTCCCTGTCATTTGCAGAAAGCATGCCAGAATCCATGGATTTTACCCATATCAAATTCAATGTTGGAATTGACAGTGTAACCAGTGCGCAAGGAGTTCACGGAGGAGCTTTGGATCCCATGCACGGCATGTATTGGACCTGGCAAAGTGGATATATCAATTTTAAGTTGGAAGGAGTTAGCCCGGATTGCCCGGCCCGTCTCAACAAATTTCAGTTTCACATAGGAGGGTACCAACATCCGTTCAACACAATTCAGCAAGTTGTTTTAGATGTCCCAAACTCGCAAGAAATTTCCTTGTCTTTGAATCTGGATGTTTTGTTTGACCGCATCGATTTGAGCCAAACGTATGAGGTATTGAGCCCCAATGAACAAGCCATGGAATTTGCCAACTTCCTCCCTCAACTATTTGAACTTCACCATGGGACTTCAGAGTAAAACCATATTGGCCATTCTCTTGGGTGCAGTTCTTTATGCATTTATCTCCTCAAATGAAAAATTAATTTACCCTACCTACTTTCCAAAACCACCATATGACTTTGAGGCAAATCCACTTTCGAAGGATAAAATTCAATTGGGACGCGTTTTATTTTATGACCCCATTCTTTCTAAAGACAGCACCATTTCTTGTTCTTCATGTCATTCTCCTTACAACGCCTTTGCGCACACAGATCATGATTTAAGCCATGGCATCAATGATTTAATTGGTACCAGAAATGCTCCTGCTCTGTTTAACCTGGCATGGCATAACAAATTCATGTGGGATGGAGCCATTCATCATATGGATATGCAAGCATTGGCTCCCATAAGCCATCCCAAAGAAATGGCTGAGGACATTAAAAATGTCGTATCAAAATTGCAACGAACATCCATGTATCCCTTCCTTTTTCAAAAAGCCTATGGCGATTCCACCATTTCCGGAGAAAGGGTGTTAAAAGCTCTTTCTCAATTTCAATTGACCTTGGTCTCTGCCAATGCCAAATACGACCTGGTCAAACAAGGAAAATCTACGTTCACCGAACAGGAATTGAAAGGTTATCAGTTGTTCCAAGAGAATTGCAATGCCTGCCATACGGAGCCTTTATTTACCAATTCATCATTTGCCAACAATGGTCTTGTCGTTGACACTACGTTAAATGATTTTGGAAGATGGATGATTACCAAAAAACCTGAAGACAGTTTGTTGTTTAAAGTGCCATCGTTGAGAAATTTGAGTTATTCCTATCCCTACATGCATGATGGCCGTTTCACCAAATTACATCAGGTATTACAACACTATGCAGCAGAAATTCAGAGTTCCCCAACCTTGTCCAATGAAATGAAATCCATGAAAAAACTCACCGAACGCGAGCAAGTTGACCTCATTTCATTTTTGCTAACTTTAAACGACAAGACATTTGTTTTCGATAAGAAACATGCCTATCCGAGAAATATTTTACTCCAAAGCGAAGGATATTAAACATTTTGTTGTCTAACTAGTAAAACATGCCATCATGAAAAGAACTTTACTATCCATCACATTCCTATTCATTATTCAATTTGTCACTTTTGCTCAACTCAGTCCAGCCATCACATCATGGCTTCAAAACACCACTGAAACGGGCAGTTATTATACCCAGGGAAATTCAACACCCATAGACAATGGTATATTATACAATTGTCAACAAGTGGAATATTCAACTGACTTTGTGTATGTGCATACCAAAGGCATTCCCGCATACCCAACCGGGCCATTTTTAGATGGAAATATGTTTAACGCTGAAGATCAAGACGCCATTTTTAAAATTCCTTTAGACCCACAACAAAATACAGGCACTTTAGACGAAACCACCCCTGGCAACATTGGCGTTTTCATAAACGGCGTGGCCTTATTTGATTTTAGAGATGGTGTGGGTTGGGATCCAACCACCAATGCACCTTGTGGAGGTCCTAGCAATCCACCATGCCCTGGTGGAATGGGTGGTTCTTCAGATTGGAACAGAGACGCCGTCCCTGCTGAAATGGATGGATTTGATTGCTCAAAAGCACATCCTGCGCAAGGTAATTACCATCACCATCAAAATCCATCGGCTTTTAAATTGGACTTACAAGTGGTATCCACCATATGCAATTTATACGATGCGGATGGACTTTATGCCATTGACAGCACACAACATTCTCCGTTGATTGGTTTCGCATACGATGGTTTTCCAATCTATGGCGCATATGCTTATGAAAATACCGATGGGACGGGACCTATTGTGCGTATGAAATCAAGTTATGAATTACAAGGTGCTACCACCAGAACCAATGGCCCAAATGTGGACGCTACTTATTTTGAAGGGTATTACCGAGAAGATTATACCTATACATCGCATGCGGATCCTGATTATCTGGATGAACACAATGGTAGATTTTGTGTAACGCCAGAATATCCAAATGGAACCTATGCATATTTTGCTACAGTAGATGAGAACTGGAATTCTGCTTATCCCTATGCCGTAGGTCCAACATTTTATGGTGAAGCGGAAAACAGAAAAGTAACCAGTGTAACTGAGACGACTACTATCTATGATGCTTCAACGGTGGGAATCAATCGTTCTGACTTAGAAGATATGTCCATTGAGATTTTTCCTAATCCGGCAAGCGACCTAATAGCTATTCAGGTGAATGATTTGGTAACTGACAGGCTAACTATCGAATTGTGTAATATGAATGGTCAGGTCATTCAGTCTACTATGATTAAAACCGGAAGTACGGTGGCTTATTTTGACACGCAGACCTTATATGCCGGAAATTACATTGTCAAAATTTCAAGTGACTCATCTGTTAGAACGCAGCGGGTAGTTGTGTCGAGATAATGTAAGTAAGGAACTTTTAAAAGCCATGTACCTTATGTTGCGTGGCTTTTTTATTGCTTCAATGACCAATTCAATATATGGGAATATATTGCTTCCATTGAAATGGATTTGTCCTCTGCGTACTTCTTCACCAATTCATTGTTGAATTGACCATATTGATAAAATCCCCTATTGTTTTCCATATAAGCAATCAACTGCTCCGTGCCTATTTTAATATCATTGGAATCAAAATAATCTTCACAATACAACGAGAACACGGCCCAGGTCATGTATTCGTTAAATACCGCACTTGGGTTTCCATAAATGGAAGACATTGGACCTTCCTGAACCCATTTACCTCTATCTTCAAATGCCTTATTGATTTCATCCACATATTTTTCTGAAGTAGGATTTACAAAATTGTGGTCAATCTCCGTGAAAACCACGTTGGATTGCAGAATTTCATTCACCTTTTTGTTGTAATCATTGTCATAAAGCGCTTTGGAAACGTACATGACCGTTTGTGAAAATCCATTGTCTTCGTATTTCTGAGTTGAATTGGGTTTACCCACCAATGGAGAAAAGGTGACCTTATAACTTCCATAGTTCATATTGAATTTCCTTTCCAACCACTGCTGCATTTGTGCAATTGGAATAAGCTCATTATACTCTTCAATTAACTGGTGGTAGTACGGTTGATGTTCCTTATAAAATTTTCTAAATCCAGATTTCTCACTAAAATCCTGAATTTGTTGCACGTGTTTTAGGATTGGATCTTCTGAAAAACTAAAACCCATACGGTGAATAATCCCATCGTCGACAATATTTCCCGTTGGATTAAAAACATATCCACAAGCATTCATTTTTAAAGAGAAATAATAAACATAACTATCCTCATCCAACACTTTGGTGATGTTTTCATTGATAATTACCATCATTTCTTCCGCCGCAAACGGTGAGAAATGTTCCATAACTTCTTTATAGTAATCTGTGGTCATATCCACCATATTTGAATCCTTTTGCCCAATGTCTGATATGGCCACCATAATGTTCACCAATTCATGAACTTCGGGAATCAGCACTTCCACCTTTCCCTTATGAAGTGAAATATATTCATCGGTGAAATTGACATTTTTAGGAATACCTATCATATTCACGCTAACCGAATCCTGATTGTCAACAATAATGTAAAAATGAATGGAATCGCCCTGGTTCACCTTAACTTGTATCGAATCCAATTCGGTTTTCATCATGAACAGTACCGGATCTTTTCCACATTCAATCTTGATTTCATTGAGGTAATCCTGCTCGGCTATTTCAAACCGATGGGTTTCTTTCCCATCCAAGGAATAATCAAAGATGGATTTGGAAGAGGCTTTGAGAAACTGGATTCGATCTGAGCTTTGCTGATGACACCCAGCGAATACCAATAGCAACAATATAACAACCGAATATTTCATCGGATTAAGCAGCTTGGTTTATCCAAATCTAAAATATTTCCTTCAATAAAATTGAAAAGATTGAGCGCAAACAAGTGCCACGCGTTTATCTGGCTCCCGCCATTCGCTTCAATCATCTAAAGATGGATTTCCGCTTCTGTCTACCCGCCGCTGGAGGGTCGGGGCTATTCTATGACCACAGACACCCGCTCTAATCCATTTTCATGAGAAACAAGAAGTGAATATATTCCAGTCGGAAATGCGGTTTGTATATCTACTTGTTGCTGCTCAGCAAATTGCCATTGACCAACCACTTGCCCCGAAGCATTGATCAACGTAACTCCAAAGGCATTGTTCAATGCAGAAACGTCAACGGTGATGTACTCTTTTGCAGGATTGGGATAAATTGAAATCACTGATTGATCTTTCCATTCTGACAATCCCACCAATCCTACTGAATAACATGCCGATGTATCTACACATCCTTGATACCGGATTTCAACAGCAAAGGTGCCTGTGGATGGAGCCGTATATGATTTATTGGTAGCACCTGGCACAATTGCATAATCATCATTACAATCCAACCATTGATACGATGCACCTGTTTGATTTGAAGTCAGTGTCATTCCTCCTCTTTGTATTCCGAAATCTACGTTTCGAACTGTTAAATCTAGCGTAACAATGCTGTCACAACCAAATCCTCTTTCTAATGTATAAACCGCCGAATTGGTTGACGAAGCGTAAGTTTTTCCATCTATCCAAGTATAAGGACCGCAAGAAATAATTTCATCAGTAGCGTATACGGAATTGCACTTCAATTTTAAAACAAACTTATCTGAACCACCAACTGATGTCAAGTTGAACGTATTATTTGGATCAATATCAAAATCAACTGTACCACCGAAATCACCAACAACATAAATGTTTCCATCTTCATCTATATCCATTGCATATGCGTTGGCTTGATTTTCAACAGTTTCAACCCATTTAAACTCCCCCATCGAGTCTATTTTATGAATAAAAAGTCCTCCTATTCCCACTCCACCAATGGTATACACAGACGGCCCAGGATCAAAGTCCCCTGTCCCTATGAATATTCCTGCCGTGTAAACATTACCGTATTTATCTGTTGTAATTTCATGCCCTCTATCTCCTCCCGTAGCACCCATTTGACCAGCCCAAACAAAACTTCCGGAAGCATTCAATTTTTGTATAAAAACATCTCCATTTCCTGGGCCATACAACTTGAATTCTGCATTACCAATGTCAAAATCAACTGAATCCTGAAAATTGCCGGTTACGTAGACATTCCCATCCTCATCAGCCGTTATTGAAAACCCCCTGTCCCTGGCAGCACCACCAAAACCTGCTGACCAAACATGTCCGCCATTGTTGTTCAGCTTGCACACAAAAACATCGTCCAAACCGTTTGAGATATAAGTCTGAATTCCTTGGTCAGGATTTAAATCACAACTTCCTTCCACAAAACCTGTGGTGTAAACATTACCGTCGCCATCAACGTGAATTGACTCTCCTAAAGAAGTACCAAAATTATTTAAGGTGCCTCCAATGTTTTTTGCCCATGCTAAACTCCCTGAGGTATTGAGTTTAATCATAAACGTATTGTAAAATGTCCACCCTGATAAATTGAGCATTTGTGTTCCTACTCCAGGATCAACATCCATACTTCCACTATATCGTCCTGTTATATAAATGTTTCCACTTGAATCCACGTCTAATGAAGTACCATGATCTATGGCAACAGACCCCATCTGAGCATCCCATATCAGGTTACCCATAGAATCCAGTTTAATGATAAAAATATCATAAGCGCCATTCGATGTAACACTACTAATACCTATTCCTGGATCAAAGTCCACTGTGTTGTTGAAAAAACCTGTTACATAAACATTGCCTTGATTATCAACAGCAATCGAATTTCCTTGATCGATTCCTGATCCTCCAATATTCAGTGCCCATTTCAAACTTCCATCTGAGGCTTGCTTGAGGATGTAAATATCATCTAATCCATTGCTAGTAAGCATGTGAGAACTGCTACCAGGATCAAAGTCAGTAGTTCCTCTGAAATAACCTGTTGAATACACATTTCCCTCCTGATCTGCACAAACATCTCTTGAAATTTCACCCGATTGATTACCAAAACCATGGACCCAATCGAGACTTACATTTTGAGATTTAACAACGAATGTGAAAATTGAAAAGAAAGAAAGTAGAACAATTCGAATCATGATGTAATTTTTTGGTGCTTCTCTATCAAGACGATACACCACATCATAAAGTTGCCATTAGCGCCTATTCCTTGCTCACTTTTAAGACAGCTCTTTTGCCAACAGAGGTATTGACGTGCACAAAATAAATACCCTCTTTTCCGCGCATAGAAAGATTCAGCGTGCTGGTGTTTAGAAAATTTACACTTTCCTGAACTAACTGCCCTTGTGCATTGAGCACATTGACTTCAACCATTGCATACGATTGATCCAATTGAATGGTCAATTCGTCTCTAACTGGGTTAGGATAATAATTCACCTTTTCACTAAATTCATCATTGGTTGAGACCGTTAATGCTCCACAGTCAAAACCATCCAACATCACCGCGTTTGAACCACTGGCCAACCAAATTTTGGCATAGTCTTCGGCAGATTTTGGATTGGGCTCCCATTTGATTGGATTTCCTTTGCTCGTGACAGCACAACCTATGGATATCCCAGATAATCCGGACGCCCCCGAAGGCAATTCCCATTCCCTTACTAAATCACCCAAAGGTGTATATTCTGCAATGGAGGACTCCGAACTGCTGACAATAAATAAGTGACCTGAAGTTTCAGAAATGTCCAAATCACCATAATAGACACTAAAATCATCCGTGACCTGATAACTATTCATGACATCTCCAGTAATTGGATTTACTTCTGCAACCATATTTTCCAAAGCCACCGCTGGCACATTGTCCTGGATAAAGAAAAATGAATTTCGCCTGCTATTGTAAGCTCCTCCAACTACATGGCTATTTCCAAATTTGGTGGTCAAACTGGTGATGATTGTCCCCGAATCTACATCAATGGCATAAACAACCACCTCATTTGACTCTCCATTGATAACCAGTAAATCCCCCTTTTTTACTAAACTATCTCCCAATGTAAAATCAGCTGAAGCAATTTCCAGATCCACGTCATCCGCTCTACCACCTGGCATAGGTATGGAGCGTATAAATGTTTCGTTGCTATCGTATTCATGAATATTAGATCCTCCGCAAGCAACAGTATATATTCGATAATCTTTGTCAGTGATGGAATGGGCTATACCACACATTCCACCGGTTTCAGAAGGATTAAACGAATCCACTACTGACAATTGAGCATTGGTAAACGAAGAAAAGAAAAATGGAAACAAGGAAAAGACAATATATTTCATCATAGCGATAGTAAAACCCAATCCTTTAAATTACGTTTTTTATGGGAGATGGCTTTTAAGAAAAGAAGAAATCGTGCTCAATATTATTCCAAAACCAAGGAAATGCGATCCATTCCTTCGTCATGAGCAATAAAGATGGAATAAACACCAAGCGGCAGTTCAGTATTAATCTCTATAGATGACTGATCTGAGAAGCTCCAGGTTCCCACTTGTTGCCCCATGGCATTGTGCATCGTCAATTGAATATCTTTCATTACAATAGGAAATGAAATAGAGAATTGCCCTGAACTGGGATTCGGATAAATTGACGCAAGATTCACCCATTTCTCCTTTTCGTCGATTCCGACAAAAACACGTGCATCATATACCACCAAATTGCCTTTCTGCGTTCCCAATGCCAATTCATTATCATCATCTGACCAACCCAACGTGGAACCGATGCCAAATGAATTGTCTTCCAAGCTGTCCACCAAAGTCATGGTGGATGCATCCAAAAAGTGAATGCCGTCAAATGACGTGCTTGCTAACCATTTGCCGTCGGAAGACAGGGCTGCATCATACAATGGAAATTTTACCTTCTCACAATTGGTAATCAATTGATTTTGCGCTAAATCCCATTTTTTAATGGTCTTATCTCGGGAGGAAGAATACAGGATGTTTTGATTGTGATCCAATTCCAAAGCAGTAATTTCAGACGTATGTCCTTCCAATGAATCAACAATGGTTCCCATGTTCGTCCAAATTTTAATTTTTCCATCCTCACCTCCGGTATAGATCAACGTACCATCTTGGTTGTACGCTACTTCTGTAACCCAACCATGGTGAGCAGGAACGGCAATTTCCACACTTTGAGCGTTCAAATTACAAATCAGCATTTTACCATTGGATGCGCCTACGGCTGCCATTTCAGCTACAGGAGAGAAATCAATGGAAAACGCATAATCTGCTCCTAAATCAATGGAGCCAATGGAATCTGGAGGAAACTGCTGGTTGTCAAATACAATGATATTGCCGAACTCTTCAACCGCACATATGTACTTTTCAGTAGAGCTGATACCCACACCCATCACGCAAAATAAATCTTCACTCAAGGTATAATCCCATAACAAATCCCCATTTGCCGCATCGTAGTATCGAATTTTTGCCGGATGGCAATTGGTGCCCACAATGATTTTGGAACCATCCTGTGTATATCCCAACTCATTGACTTGTAAACCATCCGGATGCGCTTCCACATTCCATATGGGTGATTGAGCAAACAAAATCTGACAGGCAAAGAGGAAAAGAAGACTACAAAATAATCTCATGAGGCAAGTTTATAGATAGACGAAGATACAGGATAAAATGTTGCTTGTAAAATGGAGGAGCGAAACCCTTCAGAAATCTGGAACATCGTTCCCGCCATTCGCTTCAATCATCTACAGATGGATTTCTGCTGCTGTCTACCCGCCGCTGGAGGGTCGGCTAAATGGCTAAACGTTTTGAAATAAAAATACCATAGATCACCATTCTGTAAGTACTAGCTATTCTACAACTATTTTTTTGTGGATTGTGCCTTTCTCGGTTTGAACTAATATGAAATATACTCCTGCAGGTGTATTCAAGTTGATGCCTTTTCGCTGAGTGTTATCAGCAATCAATTCATCAAAAACCACATGACCAGTTGCTCTAATGATACGCACTGCCTTGACATTTACATCACCCCATTGAATCACGAAATTTCCATTTTTTGCAGGGTTTGGAAAGAGTCCAATGTTGTTGTTTTCAGCCAACACTACCTCATCCGACACTCCTAAATTTTTCCATTTAGAGATAAGGAAATAATTATCACTTGCATGATAAACTGAAGTAATCGTTGTAGCTGTAGTATCCGGTGTAATATTAAAATCTCCCCTATAGGCTGTTAGTACCACTAAATCATTCGTACTGGTAAATCGAAAATCACGTATTTGACCAGAACCAAGTGTGCTCGTACGTTCCCAATGATCTGAGCTAATGTAATCTCCATTAAAAGCATAACGACTTAAAAATATCATTTGTTCTCCTGTATGGGTTGGTATGGTTTGATTATCCAAAAAAACTTCATCATCCGAAAAGCCACTTAACCACAGGTTATTATGATAAATTTTCAAACGTTGAATACCACACAAACTTCCTCCACCAAACGTACTTACACGCATTTTTTTAGACCAGCTAGGAATGCCAGTGCTCGAATATTTAATCAGGTAAATGTGTCCTATTGTTTCAGCAAAAGGAATCACATTTGCTGCCGGAGAACCAATTAATGTATCTGTTGTGTTAGGCCCAAATTGTAAGGTGCCAAAAAAAAGTCCTGCTATATATAAATTGTTGTTGTCATCTAATTCCAATTCCATACTACTGCTTACAATCTGTGTGTTCTTTTGTGGTATGGCCAAATAGTTGTCGGTGGTCAATGCTTGATGCCACAAATAATTGCCTGAAGAAGAATATTTGACAATTACATGACCAGTCCTTCTTCCTGGCGCATACAGCACCACAGGTGTGGAAGGTTCAATAAATGTGCTATCCGAATAAGAAGCAGATATATAAACATTTCCCACATCATCTGTTTCAATATCAGATATGAGGTTGGTGGACCATTTAATGGTGCTACCCATTTTCTTCACCCAATTAAACTGCCCTGAAGTATCGTATTGCATAAGTATAGCATCCTCATCTCCATCTAGCGAAATACTCGCCGAAGAAGCAGAATCAACTACCAGATCTTCATAGATGTTAGCACTCACATAAACAAAGCCATTATCTTCATCCAGGTGAATGTTCATTCTAATGGCATTTAGCGCATTTACGTCCTTCATTTCCTTCGATCCTTGTACCCATAACAATTCCCTGTTTTCATTGTATTTGGCCACATATAGGCCAAAATCATTTGAGTTTGGTAAGTAAGGCGAAAATTCTCCAATAGACGGATCAAAGTCGGCAGCTGAAAAGGTTCCACACGTGTACAGATTACCATCAGCATCTAAAACACTTTCGTAGATGTGAAGCCACCGAAGCGCAGGAAGATGAACAATGTTTTCAAATTCACCTTGTTGGGAGTACTTAGCAAGGTATGAACTCGATGACCCAGATAATCCAGGAGGCAATATGGTAGAGTCTGCTGAAGGATCAAAATCTACTTTATGATAATAATAACCTGTTACTTCTATCTCATCATTTTCAAGTAAATGAAGTTTAGAAGAGTATGCAAGTGAACCAGTACCTGGAGCAGAGCCAACCGTGAAATACCAATCTAAATGGTTTAATTGGGCTAAACCTGTCATATAGGTAAGAACTATAATGATTGGAATAAATATTAATTGCTTCATAATTAACTGTTTATATTACTAAATGTGCGCAAGAGAGTTAGAGTTATTCAACAATTAAATGCCTGCCAATGATTTGGTCTTTTGATTGCAACTGCATTAAATATACCCCAGATCCAAAGGGCCTTAAATCAATCACCGTTTGCATGTCATTGATAACCTCAGACTTGATTAATTTTCCATGTGCATCGAATATTCGTAGTTGACATTCTTGTTCCGTTTCCAATGTAAATAGCCCATTACTTGAGGGGTTGGGATAAATATTAAATTCACCCAACGAATTTTCTTTCATTCCCAAGGTGGCAATCAAAATTTCTTTTTCAATACTCAGGGTGTCACAAAATCCAAAGACCGTAAATTCCACCTGATACTTACCATTGGCGGAATAAACATGAGAAGGATTTTCCAGGTTTGATGTATCACCATCGTCGAAATCCCAAAAAAAACCAAACTGCACACCTGTTGACTGATTGGTAAACTGATAATTTGAGGTGCTCAATGATGCAATAGAAAAGTCAACCGTATTTTCTGTTCCATAAACCTTTACACTATCCACATAACTTTGACATTGAGCAGAATCTAAATAAGATGTCACGAAAATTGTTACAGAGTCTTCTAAAACAAGATGCTCTATTGAAAATGAAGTGTCCATTGCTATGGTATCCAATGGATCATTCCACCATAAAATCGTATAACTCGTGTCCAGGTTATAAGGTGATAACTCTACAAGCCCACCTAAGCAGCCAACTTGATTGGCTAACATAGGATGATCAGGCAAAGGAACAATTTGCATGCTGGCTCTGGCCGTGTCGTTTTCAGGTATGGAATCACTGCTCCAAGAAGTATATGCGGTAGCTTCTAAGAGCCCTCCGGTGCTCGTAATCAAATGGGTATACCAGATGGTATCACGCTCAAATGCTGAAATGGGACCGGTGGTGATGGTATAAAACTGAAAGGAAAGGCCAACTTGTACTTCGTTGGAAATTGGAATATTGCTAAATGCTTGAGATCCCCGATTCTGCACAACCACTCCAATAACCTGTGCAGAATCACCACACCAACTGACCGAATCCAAAAGTATCTGTTCCACGGCAACATCATTAAGTTGAGCGTTGAATTCATACGCTCCGGCATCGGGTTGTTGCAAATGTCTTATTACACCCTCTATATCTTCCAATACATGCAAAGAATCACCCACATTATCGGCCATGGGATTGAGTGGTTTGAGGTAATCTTCTTCGTGAATAAAATGTGGATTAGCATAAACACTATTCTGGTCAAATATTCCTCCATTTACGGTTTGCCAACTTGCCAGTGAAGTTGCTGTATTTGCACCGAATCTTCCCAAAAACCTAGAGCCTGCTAACGTATCTTCCAAAAAATAAACGTTATTATCAATATCATAGGTGGCCGATGTGGAAAGAAGAAACAACAATTCTGCATTCCCTGTTGAACCGTTTAAATTGATCAGGTTGTTTTTAAAAATTAATTCACTATTTGCAGCTGTATAATAAACAGCACTGGAAAGAAAGCTGCTAGTTGATAAGTCAAATGTGTTGTGCACGGCAGTGATGGAATCTGTTCCGGACGAAAGAAAATATATCCCATAAACAGAACTGCTGGCTTCAAAATTGGCAAATACATTATTCTCCATCAAAAGTTTTGTCACTGAATTATTATTGTTTGTAGAATAAATACCACGCAATGTTCGAGGTAGTATAGATGAGGCATCTGGATTATATCGGACATGATTATTTTTGATTTCACCGGTTACTTCAAATAGATTGAATATTCTGTAATCTGAATTGGAAACCCTACATGATAATTCAACCTGATTGTTGCCAACATAAAATTCAGTCATTGCTCCAAGATCAAATACATATCCCCTTGTTGTTTTAAAGAATGAACTGTTTTGGATTCGGTTGTTTGAACCATAAGAATGATTTAAGGATATCACATCCTTGAAGCCAACAAATAGGCAATTATCTACCAATAAATTATTCAATTCCGTCGGATAACCGGGATTTGTTTCATGACTGGTTGCAACCACGGCAAAATTAGGTGGGAAAGTTCCTGAGGTATCATCGAGAAATTGACAAGAATCAATGGTGATATGGTCCGTATAATTCAACCTAACACAAAAAGCATACACATTGTAAGCATCAAATACCACATTGCGTAACGTAACATAATCCGTACTATCAATGGTGAATATGGTTTCTATTCCTGAAGTGGAGGTTGGCGCCAAACGTTCACCATGTCCATCTAAGGTAATGGTATTGATAGCATTGGAACCTTTCACATAATTGAACTCCGGGTATCCAGTATAAGGGCCAGAACCAGGAACCACATCAATTTGTACAGGTCCACAAATACCCCTTTCATTGATGGCATCCGTCAATTCTTCAAAAGATCCATAGTTCAAAAAGGTGGTCGGATCATTAGCATCTATGGTGAAATTACCTCGCATTGCTACTTCAAGACCATCAATTTGAATTGAATCATTATCCGGGTAGAGATCCACGAGCCCACTTTTTAATTTCACCCAAACGTCAGCCGTAGTTGAAGAACTCAAAGATATAGTATCAATGGTCACCATCACTGAATCTCCAGATGCTATTGGACCCACTAATTGCGAATCCAGACTAGTTGAAATTTGCCAAAACACCCAAACTGAATCCAACAATGAATCACCATAATTGCTCACAAAAAAGCGTAACGTACTGTCCTGATAGCAGGAGATAAAGTCACTGTTATTTTTATAAATACCTGCATCGTATTGCAATGGAATGTATTGCTTCGCTCCAGGATCCACACCTGAAATTGATCTTGCATTATGCTGAAAATCCTCGGGAACATCTGTCTGGAAGGCTGCCATTTTGCTAATTTTCACATTGGCAGGTAAGGTATTTCCTTCTGTTGATGATAGAAAAAATGGATTTTCCTCCAGAGACTGCTGTTCCATTCCGGGATGCTCTGATTGAAAAGCTTTAAGTGAAGGATACCCTTTGATAACAGTAGCTTTGTATCGATTTGGGTTTTTAACATAATAGACATTGTAATTTGCATACGGCAGGCTATCATACTCCATTGCATACCGCTCCATCATAGGATCAACTTCCAGGGATATAAGGTTATTATAACATGAAATTTGACCACCTTTAATTTTCATGCCTGTCAGTTTGTCCGCTCCACAGAAACCAGAAAATTTAATGGTATTGTGAGAAATATTGATGTTAGTAGCAAATTCAACACTTATTCCAAAAAATCCTGTATATGCACAATTGTTCGTAATTATATTATTGGCAATTATCGTTTTGATTGAAGTGGTATCCTTGAAAAAATGTAAAATGCCAAAGTTCTCTTGAGAAGTAAAGGACATTGCAAACAAATCATGAATCCAATTCCTTTCTATTCTGCTAGGGCTTGCTCCTTGCAAATACATGCCACAGACTCGGCTATTTGTAGAATTACTATTGTTACTAATATCATTATCCAATACTTCGGTACGCAGAGAATGCAGTAAAAAAATACCTGACTCAAAAAAATCATTTATGACATTATTCTTAATCTGGTTATCAACTACTCCACTGCCTTGAAATAAAATACCTAACCGACCACCGTCAATATAATTACCTTCAATCACACAATTTGTTACTGAACCTGAATTGGCTACGGTTGAAAGTAAATTATCGCCAGCATAAATGAGCCGGGCAGTAGATAAAGGTGCAGCTACAATGGAACAATTTCTAATCGTAATGGAATCTACCAATTCTCCCAAATGAACAAGTGCTCCTGCCGTTAAAGCAGTATTCTCAATATGCAGGCTATCAATGGTTACATGTTCAACATGAGTCAATTTTAGTAATGAAACGGAATCTGTAATGAGTGGAGCTTTGAGCCAATTTCCGTTTCCATTTATAGTTAACGTGTTGATATGACTTAAACCTGTTATATTTTTAAACAAAACAGTATCCGCGTAAGGCCCTGATGAAACAGCCACATTGAGTACCACCGGTCCTGAAACGCCACTAGCTTCTAATGAATCCGCAAATGCACTCAGTGATACAAAATTGGTAGCACTTGCGGCTTGATTTTGATTAAGGGAATACGTACCCGACATCTGAGCACGAGACAAATTTCCAAGGATTAGTAGAATGGAAAAAAATATGACTTGAATTTTCATGGACTGCGTCTATCTAAGTTCTAATTTCTGTTACTTTAAATATGTAGTCTCTTATGTCAGGGTAATCAATAAACCGCACGATCATAAGCTTAGGGGTGGTTACGCAAAACTATGCAATTCATTTCAGTCATTTAACTTTCTCTTTTAATAATTAGTGATTACACCTTGTTTGCAAAACATATTTAAGCAATTCACAATTATCCCATATCTTGGATAAAAATTGTCAACATTGCTTTCCTTCCTCAACAAAGAAAATACCGTTGCCAAACCTTCATACAACCGATTCAGATTGCTTCCGGTTGCACTTTCCATCCACCTTTGCATTGGCCAGATTTATGCGTTTAGTGTGTTTAACGAACCCATGACCCGCATTTTAGGCATTACCCAAAGTCTGCCCAATGATTGGAAACTCACACAAATTGGCTGGATTTTTTCATTGGCGCTGTTTTTTCTAGGTGCTTCAGCCGCCATTTTTGGCAAATGGGTAGAACGCGTTGGTCCACGCAAAACCATGTTTTATGCCCTTTTACTATTCAGCGGAGGGTTTGTCATTTCAGCCTTGGGCATATCCATACACAACATCTGGATCGTTTATCTGGGGTCAGGTGTAGTGGGAGGAATGGGCCTTGGGTTGGGATACATCAGTCCGGTTTCCACATTGATCAAATGGTTTCCCGATCGACCTGGCATGGCAACCGGAATGGCCATTATGGGATTTGGAGGTGGCGCTATGATTGCTTCTCCCCTTTCGGTTTATCTTATGAACATGTTCTCCTCCGGTTCATCCGTTGGAGTTGCCGAAACATTTTTGATCCTAGCCACTGTGTATGCTATTGTTATGTTGTACGGAGTCTTTAATGTGCGCATTGCTCCAGCGAATTATCAAGTGGGAGACTCCAAAGACAATAACGATCTCATAAATGCTGGCGTAGAAGCTGACGTAGCCGTTAAAACCAAACAATTCTATTTTTTGTTTTTTGTATTGATGTTAAATGTCACTGCAGGAATTGGCATACTGGGTCAGGCTTCGTTGATGATACAGGAAAGTTTTGATTCAGTGGATGCTGCATTTGCTGCAGGCTTTGTAGGTATTCTCAGTCTGTTTAACATGATTGGCAGATTCATTTGGTCATCATTATCCGATTACATGGGACGCAGAAATACGTACACCATCTTTTTTGTATTGGGTTGTCTGTTGTTCTTGTGCATTCCGTGGTTAAGTCATGCCAACAAATTATATCTTTTCATTGGTGCCTTTTGTGTGGTATTGAGCATGTATGGAGGTGGATTTGCCACTATTCCCGCTTACATTCGGGATGTCTTTGGCACCTATCAGGTGGGCGCCATACACGGCAGATTATTGCTGGCATGGTCTACGGCCGCCTTAGTAGGCCCAAGCATTATCAATTACGTCAGGCAATTCCAGATTGAAACCTTGCATAAATTACCCTCGCAAGCCTATGATACAACTTTGTATATTATGGCTGGAGTGCTTGTTTTGGGGTTAGTTAGCAATTTATTAATTCAACCAGTGGACAAAAAGTACTTCGTTTCCGAATCAAAAAATCCTACCTAATATGACCACAACACCAGAACATGATCAGCGCATGGCTGAAATGACATTTGCATCAGTTTACCCTCATTATGTCACCAAAGTAGAAAGTAAAGGGCGCACCAAAGATGAATTGCATGAAGTCATTAAATGGCTTACCGGATATGATAGTATTCAGGTTCAGAACCTCATCGAAGAAAAGGTAACCTTCAAAACATTTTTTGAACGTGCTAACCTTCATCCCAATGTTAAACTAATCAAAGGTGTGATTTGTGGCTATCGCATTGAGAACATTGAAACCCCTTTGACCAGAAATGTCAGGTATTTAGACAAGCTGGTTGATGAGCTCGCCAAAGGGCGCAAGATGGAAAAGATATTGCGCAGTTAGGTGCTTAAATAAGAGGAGCGAATTCTTCGTGCTTGCATCATCTTATTACCCGCTATCCGTTTCAAGCTGCCTTTGGCAGGCTTTCCACTGCTATCGGGGCTAGATGGAATCTTTGGCAGATTGGAAATATATTCGCTATTTAAGTTTTATGACTTCCCCAGACATTGGACTTGATAGATAAAATTTACCTAAATCATCTATAGCTATGTTGAACTTAGCATCATATGACATTAACAAACCTCCTTCCGAAGGATTGGATACAGATCCAGACTGAAACGGATATTGAAGTCCATTAAAGGTATGGACATGTTGAACATTTTGATTTCGGTCTATTTCCCATAAAGAAGGGTGTTTGACAACACTGAAATTGGTAGGGTCATGCATGTGTGCAGACAAAACGTATAAGAAACCGTTTTTATGGGTTATGCTCACAGGGTTTTCTATCGCTGGTCCTCGCATTACATTCTGGTGTGCATCTACCAAAATTACAGCATCAACAAAGGGAGATACAATCCATAAATTGCCCTTATCGTCAGCTTCCATATCCATGGTATTATGGTTATGATACCAAATATAGCCGTTTGAGCTACCACCACCTCCACCAGAAAACCAAGCCGTTGCTGAGTCAATAGAAGCATAGAATGAGGTATTCCCAGCACTGTCAATTTGATAAATTTTGGGACCGACGTATTGCCAATTACCACCCAATTCAGTATAAAACGATGACACCAAATAGAACAAAGACTTATTCGGCCCTTCTGTTAATGCATGAATGTCTAACTCATGAATATTTCCCAAAGGAGAGAACGAAGCAAAATTTTGTGGTCCGGCAAGTCTATTCTGTGCTATGGCAATGCCAGATTTATACGGTGCAATAGATACCTTTAAATTAGTTGGCCAATAAACTTGTTGACCTTGAAACATAGTCTTTTTTGTTGAACCATACCCATACACATCCAATGTAGAAGTTGTGCTACTTTTTAATCCATTTTGATCAAAGACTAGTATTTCTGCCTGAGCGCTTTTATTCTGTAACAGCCCAGATGTATAGAATGGAATTGAAATAGTCACATATTCGTTTAAATCGTTTATATAACCACTCATAATTGGAGGCTTATTTCCAATTAGCAAGACTTCAGTGTAGTTGTATCCCGCTACACCCGTATTTGTATTTGGCACATCCGGTTCATCCTTTTTACAAGCATTTAAAACAAATAACACCATTAAAAAAACAATGCTCACATATCTCATAACGTCAATTTAAAATAAAGGCGGTAAAACCTTATCGTACATTAAATATATATGGATTAATACAATAATAACTCGCTAATTAACAAGCGGTTGCAATCGTAAATAAACGGACAGACGATACAAGATTATTATGAAGTATATACTCTTGGAACAAATCATTTCAACTTACAAACAAGGTAATCCTCATCTTGATAAAGCAGCTCAAAATCTGATAAATAACCCGGAATATCTGCTTGGTGGTTGTCCCATACCAAAAAGGCGCAATTGGCATTTATCAGTTCATCCATTTGTTTTTTGTCAGCAAGAAATGAGGATTCCTTTGTCCATCCTTTTCTATCTAAAAATCCAAGCATGGTTGGGTTGTATCCATAATTAACCACAATTTTTTTGTCTTTGGGAATAAAATCATTGGCCAGATACGCCAATTTTTGATGATAAATCTGTCGAGCGGAATACCTAAAATCGTGTTGTTGATTTCCGATCCCTTCCAACACAATTAAGGCAACAATGACTCTTTGGACTTTTAATTGTTTGAATTGAATAATGGAATAAGCAGCTGTAATAGCCATAAAAGGTATAAACGGAATCAAATAATAGGAATGTATAATGACATGCTCACCAGCCTTCAACAAATAGATAGCCAGTAACACACATGCTATTCCTAAAATTTTTAGTATCACCCACTCTTTATTTTTATACAAAAACCATAAGCCTATGGTTACAAATCCAAATGCAATAAAATGCATTGCATCATAGTAAAATTTAGCTAACAAATCAGGTAAATTCAATAGCAATGACTTGAATCCGTCTATCATACTTGATCCCATATAGAAATAGGAATATCCGTACGCTTTTGTAAGATGAGGTACCCAATAAAAATACCATAATACAACAGGAATAAAAACCACTATCAAGGATGTCAACAGCCAATATTTCCTTTGTTGTTCCACTTGCGGGTTAAACATTTCAGGTATGATAAATGCAAGGACAATGGCTGAAGGAATTTTACTCAACATCCCCGAGGCAACAAATAAAATGAAGCCAACCAGCCAGCCATTGCCTTTGGTCTTTTTAAGAAAATTTAACCCACAATACACGCCCATAATAACCAACGAAGTACTCAACACATCAGGCATAAATTTTCTGGAATGGGCAAACCATATGGAGGTGATTAAAATAATTGCGGCAGGAAGGGCCATCTTCCTGGATAAAAACCGATGAACCAATTGATAGAAATAATATGTGCCTAATGATGAAAAAACCAGGTTAACTAATCTCCCTTGCCACCAACCCACCGAAAACATTTTGAACAATAGAAAAACCATGAAATTCATCAATGGAAACTCACAACCTACAATTCCTGTCAATTGCCCTGCATGATCTATCTTGGGATACAATACTTGAGGACCATCTGTGAGAAAATTTTTGGCAATAGAAATACCATCCGCCTGTCTCCAATTTTCGCTATCAAACAATGCCATGTCAATGTTGTACAATCGAATAACAAAAAACAGAATTATCCAAGTCCAAATATTGGAAAATAGATGAGGGTGAATTATGTTACGAACTTTCACAACCCAGTTCAATATTCCTGAAGAATAGTCTTTCAACCATTCATCATATTGTTTATTACTACGTAAATACTGAGGCGGTTATTAGGATAGACGACGCTGTGGACCGATATGTTTGAATGTTGTCGACATTTCAATTTAGAAATATGGCTATGCAACATTTATTACCAAGACATAGATGAATTTGATTATCCATTGACGTTATTCACAAGTACAATGGACGTATAGATGATAACCATCTAAAAACTTTTATTTTATTATTTTCGAAAGAGCTTATTTGCTAAACAGCCAGGATTCATACACCATCGCTTATGAAATTTTTACTTTCTTTTTTCTTTTTGTCTTGTTTGATATTTCATTCGTTTGCCCAAAACAAGGTAATGGTAATCGACACCACCAACTCCGGCATTCCTTCCAATTTGGCCAGCGCCATCTTAATTGACCAAGACTCCAATTTATGGATTGGTACAAATAATAAAGGCATTGGCATGTTTGATGGAAATACTTGGACTTATTATCACACATCAAATACCCCAACACTAAAGACAGATTACATTACGGATATCAAGCAACATACCAATGGAGACATGTGGTTTGGTACCAATCTTGGCATCGCTGTTTTGTCAGCCAACAATTGGACATTTTATGATACTACAGTAATTCGATACTATCCTGATAATTACCAATTGTACATTCAATTTGACAGCAAAGGAGATGCATATACCATTAGTCAGAGTGAAGGAACCTCAAGCAACAAGGTCATTTATATCTATAAGTATTCTTCAGGTGCCTGGCAATTGTTGCATACCGATTCAACCATTTTCCCAGCAAGAACAAGTCCTTTTCCCATTCCAAAGGATTTTATCATCGACCAAAATGATGATTTATGGATCAAAAATGGTTATTTCTTCAACGGTACCAATTGGAATCAGACCGCCATATCTTCCAATTTTAAAGGCAACACATTTGTAAAATCAGGAATCGCACTGGGAAAAAACAACAATAAATGGTTTTACCTGCCTTATGACAATGGCGGTGAAGCTATTGTGGAACACGACGGAAATTCCATAGTTCAAGATTTCTCTTCAAGTTTTAACGATTTGTCAACCGGGTACGTAGCTTATGATGCTGTCAGCCAAACCACATGGATAAATTCTGACAATTATGTAGGATGGAACAGTGGCAGTAACTGGAAAACCAGCGCTCAATTGGATTCAGCCTTGAATTTGAGCCATTCCATTTTTGCCAACGGAACGGGTATCAAAAAAATAGCCTTTGATCAAGGAGGCAATGCATGGATGGCATTAAATCAATCAGATGACATAGATCCTAAAGTTCCCATTGCTGAGCACAAAGGGTTGGTTGTTTTTAATGATTACGGCATTGATTCCACCCATATTTTATCCAATATTATTGACCAGGTGCTTGGAATTAATCAACTTACAAGCGAAGAAGACTACATTACAATTTTCCCTAATCCTGCTCAAGAATATATTGAAATCAATGGTCTGGAGAATGGAGATAGAATAGCGTTGTTTAGTCAAAACGGTAAATTGATTAAAGAACAAACACATACTTCTTCAAATACCCATACTACATTCCAATTAAGTTCATTACAACAAGGCACTTATATTGTGAATATTCAAGGGAAAAACCACTCAATATCCGAACGGATTGTCGTTCAAAAATAAATGAGGAGAATCTTATTGTGCTTTGTTTCGTTGGTATCCATAGGTTGGCTATTGACTGTCTATTCGTGCTCACCAGAATCAGTGAATGATACTGCTGAGTTTGAATTCGATCACTTGGTATTTTTTGTTACCGACAGTACGTTAGAAAACAACTTGAAGGACATTTTCACATTTGGTGAGAAATTGACCACTCAGCATAAGCATCAGGGAACGGAGGGTCATTACTTCATCTTTTACAATACCTTCATTGAATTTCTATATTTAAACGATAGTAATGCAGCACGAAATAATGAGCAATTATTTAAAAGCCAATACACCAAACGATGGAAGAATGAGCCATTCATTTGCCCTTTGGGCATAGGGCTCACCATGAATCCATTTGACACCTCTAAATCTTCTTTTCCGTTCTCAGCTTACCACAGCCTGGACAGCCCAAAAGAAGAATATTACTTGATGTCAGCTTTCAACAAGAACCAAGAACAACCATTGCTTTATATTTCTCAACCAGAAAGAGCATACCATAAAATTGAACAGATAAATGAGCTCGATAGTTTACTCGAGGAACCTGTGAGGAGTGATTTTAAAAACTATTTGACCCACCCTTCTGAGATCAAAAGGCTAACTCAAACCATCATAACGTTACCGAATGACGTATCTGGTAAAAATGTTGAATTGCTTGAACATTTAAATGGCATAAAAATCAAACACGGTAACAAATTTGAAATTACCTTGGTGTTCGACAATGCAGTTCAGAATAAGAGCATCAGCATTCCCGGGAATTTTGGATTAACCATTCACTATTAATGCCCAACATTCATCATTGTTGTTCCATTGCACCTTGGCTCTGAATAAATTTTTGAGTCAAATTCAGCACACAATCATTGACAAACCTTCCGAATCCTTCCATGCGAATCTTTCATTCCATGTGCACATCAATGGTATTTTTTAAAACTTCTTTCACTCGGTAACCCAGGCCATCTGGGGAAAGAACTTCATCATTGGGAGAATACCTTCCAATCTGTCTTTTCAAAAAAATAATACCGTAATTAAATTTGAAATGCTGGTAAGTGAAGTACTCCCAAAAATGCTATGGAAGCGTTATTCCATAGGTTACTATTCAATTAATTTTTTAAAACCACTAACATGAAAAAACGACTGTTATATTCAGTAAGTACTTTCTTCGCATATCTAAGTGCACTTCATTCCTTTGGCCAGGTAGATGAGGTAAAATACGGGGGGTCACCTAGCACCCTTCACAATCGGGCAGATTCCGGACTCATCATTCAGGATACTGCTGCTGTTAAAGTTTATTCTTATGTCAACTCAGATTATTGGGCATTGCCCCTAAAATTTGATTTTGATGTGGATGACGCCAGTGACATTTTAGACATCCGTGTCCCAGTAGATAAATGTATAAAAGTTGTCAACACAGGCGCCATTTACAAAGTCCAATCGGATTCGGTCAACAATTGGCCTACCGATAGCTGCTATGTCATTCCCACTAAAAATGGAAACTATGCAGTGCTGCAAGAGCATAACGGAGGAATCAATGTTGATCATCTAGGTGCACAACTCAATGCAACCAACTTAGACGATGCACCATTTATTCAAAAAGCATTGGACTTGGTAATGAATGGAATTGTAGCCACCAATAAAGTCATTTTAGGACCCTATAAATACATCATTGAAACTCCCATCATTGGTGCAGATCAACGCACAGATGGTGGCTACAATTATGTAAATTATCATATTACGGGTAATGTTCCGGTTTACAGTACTACAGGCGCTCCAACCCGATTGGAAGTGTCGGATTCTTGCCATGTGGGATTTGTAGTGCAAAAAGGACGGCAAATCACCATATCCAATATTGCATTTGAAAAAGAAACCAACTTTTTCAATATTGATGAGGAAGAGATCATTCTTTGGGAAGATTCTACTTGGGAATCCGAAACCAATTCAAGAATGAATCGCTATTCTCCAACTACGGCCATTGCCATTGATGCATTTGACGATGGTATTACAGGAATAAACCAATATCCTCAACTGTCTTCTTATTATACGTACAATGGTTCTGTGGCTGGTACCAGTCAATTGACCATTGAAGGATGTTCATTTGTTGGATTTTACATGGGTATTGCCAACAATCCTTCATCCAAAATTGCCAATGGAGACAACATTCGTGTAGCCAATTGCCATGCCAAATGGCTGCATACTTTTTACGCATGTGGACAAACTCAATCACGTGGAAATTCCATTGACAACATTTATGCATACTCCTTACACACATTTGTTTCAGGTGAATCCATCGGCAAAATGGACGGTACCCCGCCTGCATTGTCCAACTTAAATATTGCCCATTTCACCAAAATGCTGCTAGATGTTCAAACTAACGTGGCCGTTATGCGCGTTTCAAATAGTTATATGGAAGGTTTGTGGTCTCTTGGAAATGTGAGCGGTAAATATGGCGCTTCTTTTCACCAATGCCAGATCAAATTTAATACGGCAGGTGTAAACCATATGCCACCTTACCATGCACGATCAGGAGGGACCATTTCCTTTGTAGACTGTATGCTTGGGTATTACACGGATTGTGCCAACAACCGACCTCTTTTTGCATTGGCAAAGGGTATTGATGTAATTGGTGGATATTTGGATAGCGGTACTTTTTTGTATTCTGATGGTGAAACCAATACTGCCGCCATGCCCAACTTTAGCAATACGTTCCATTGTTTTATAGGTCATAATCTAATTAACCCTTCCAATAAATTTATCAATGGATCTGATTCGTATGACTATTCATTGCTTGGTGGTAAAGATGTCACTGTCTATGGATGGGGACATACGGGCATTCAAATGAGTTCAAAATATAATGTGCATTACCGTAATCCCTCCAATATGTATAATCATTATGAGTACAAAACCCATAAACTGGATAGTTGCAGGATAGATTCGGCCAATGCCATTATGGCCATTCCCTATAAGAACGTTGGGGATAGTGGATTATTCAAAGTTAATGATGTGCTTTTTAGTCAATTCTTTAACATTTCAAATGGCGCCTTGATTCCAGATTTCGTCGATGCCAGTATAGAACCATTGGGCAGAGTCAAAGAAGTCAAGAGTGACAGCTTGATCATAGAATACACGCAGTTTAATGTGAAATCATCTGGAAACATGACCATTTATGCATTCTACGTTCCTCGTTTGCAAGTGCCTATGTTTGGTGATTTTATCGCCGGCAATGACACCATTTTTAATGTAGAAAATCCCAGTGAAACCGCTTTGGAAATCAATAGTTTAATACGCTACATCAGAAATGACAAATGCATTACGCCAGGCACCTATATTAAAACAGTCAATACCACAGATGATTATATTGTCATGAGCATGCCTGCATTGGCTACAGATACATTTTCATTGTTATATGATGCACCTTACGTGCAAACCATGTATGCTGAAATTGATTCTGTAGAGGAAATCACCTCAAGTGTACCTCATTCGTTCAGAGAAGGTTCAAAATATTACTCAACAATCCTAATAGTACTTATTACGGTTGGATATGCACCAGAAGAGGCATCTTGCATCATTCCGACCCGAACAAGCGCCCCCAATTTACTGCTCTAACTTACTAGCTGTAGTAAATTGTATCCAAAAAGCCTCGGTTCATCGCCGGGGCTTTTTTATTGGGTAAAATTCGTTTTGTGACAATCCATGAATCATTTTCGAAGCGAATCCTTATTCACATTCAGATACCTGGCACCCGCTATTCGTTTCAAGCTGCCTTTGGCAGGCTTTACACTGCTATCGGGGCTAGATTAATTTCTTATTCATAAATTGATAATTTTATATGCAAAACCAACCAACTATGAGAAATTGGTATCTCATTTTGATTACCCTGTTAATCGGCAATCTTTCAAGCTCAGGACAAGGACTTAATTGGGTTCAAGAAATGAACGGCGGCTCCAACGGCCACATTAGCATTCGAGACATGGCAATAGACGTGACAGGTAATGTAACTGCAGTCGGCTCCTTCTCAGGTATTGTTGACTTTGACCCCGACACGGGAACTACCTCAAAAACCAGTGCTGGAAACTCAGACATCTTTATCGCAAAATACAACCCACAAGGTGCTCTTTTATGGGTAAATTCTTATGGCAGCACCAGTCTTGATGCGGGTGATTACATTGCGCTGGATGACAATGACAACATCTACGTTGCAGGCAGGTATCAAAATACGGTGAACTTTGGAGGAACATCGCATACCGCTATAGGAAGTTGGGATATATTCCTGGCCAAGTACAGTTCTTCAGGTACTTTGCGATGGGTTCATTCCTTTGGACAATGGAAAGATGATGATCCGGAAGGTTTGGCTGTTGGTGATTCCAATCATGTTTATTTATCAGGGAGCTACAGCGTACTATACGATTTAGATCCGGATACAGGAACGCATATGTTGAACAGTCATGGATTCACAGACATGTTTATCGCCAAATATGATGGACAGGGAAATTTTCAATGGGCACACGATTTTGGCTCAAACCGAGATGATGTTGCAAGACAGATTGCTGTAACAGATTCCAATGATGTTATTATGCAAGGATTATTCTGGTTTACTGTCGATTTTGATCCAGGTGCTGGTGTTGCCAATTTAACAGCTAAGGGTATCTATGATATGATGGTATTGTGTCTTGATAAAAATGGAAATTTCAAATGGGTCAATCAAATTGGTTCGAGTGATGATGACTTTGCCGCAGGTATTGTCACCGATCATAGTGGTCATGTGTACATTGCCGGCATAGTAGAAGATACAGCTGACCTGGACCCAGGAACAGGTGTGAAACTTGTTGGAGGTTATGGAGGATTTCCGAATCGGGATATTTTTTTAGCCAAGTACAATTCCGCTAATGGAAGCATGGTTTGGGCACATGGCTTTGCAACCAGTCAGAGTGAATCTGTTTTGGATGTTACCCTGGACACTGCGCAAAACCCAGTAATGACTGGATATTTTATCTCAACTTTAGATTTTGATCCAGGACCAGATTCCTTATTTCTGTCTACAGATGGAACAGCCGATATGGTCATTGCTAAATACCATGCATCAACGGGTTATTTGGACTGGGGATTTACAATTGGTGGAGACACCTACAGTGATTGGCCCTATGATGTGGCTGTGGATCAAAACAATGATGTATATGTACAAGGGGTTTTTGGACATGTGGTGGATTTTGATCCAAGTGTTCGTGTAGATACTATTGGAGATCCAACGGTTAGTCAAAGTAGATTTTTGGCCAAGTATTCCACTTGTTATCCGATGCTGGTTAACGATTCTGCTCAAATATGTCAGGGTGATAGTTTCATTTTTCCAGACGGAGATGTTGCCTATTCAGCCACTATCGACACCAGTTTATTGGGTTCTTCCAATGGTTGTGATAGTATGGTTGTTACTCAACTAACCATCAATCCGGTGCAACTGGATACAGATTCAGTGGTGATTTGTAGTGGTGACAATTTCATGTTGCCAAATGGAATGATGGTTTCATTACCAGGAACATACAACAATATTTTCACAAATCAATATGGTTGTGACAGCAGCATTACTACAGTTTTAGACACCGTTGGTGTAGATGCCGGTGTTAGTATGACAGGCAATGAACTCTCAGCAGTTTTGTCAGGAGCCACTTACCAGTGGTTGAATTGTGATGATTCAACCACCATTACCGGAGAAACTTCTCAAATCTTCACCCCAGCGACCGCAGGAAATTATGCAGTGATTGTCAACGATGGATTTTGTATAGATACTTCCAATTGTGTCGCTTTTAATTTTGTGGGCCTTCAGGAGAATCTTGAAAAATTGGTACAAATATTCCCAAATCCCGTAAATGATCAATTAAACATTGTATTGACACAATCCGAAGCTCAAGTGCTTGTCAGACTTTTCAATTTACAAGGGCAGTTATTGCTTGAGGCCAATTACCAGAATCAAAAAGAATTTTCTCTTTCAACAGACAGGTTGGTGGCAGGGCAATACTTATTGGAAATCCAATGGGAAGAAAAACGCGTAAGAACATCTATCCTTGTTAACCAATAGAATTACTGTACAATCAATGTTCTGGTCACCACCGAATTCGGTGTTTTAAGCGAAATTAAATAGATTCCTTTGGGCCCATGAATTTCGAAGTTCTTCATCTCCAAATTTTTCGCTATTTGTTCCGAATGAACCAATTGACCTGCATGATTAAAAATATTCAACTCAGACACATTCAAACCTTTCCATTCAACTGTAAAATTTCCATTGACAGACGGATTCGGGTATACTAGAAGATTCATGTCAGCAATGGAAACACCTAAGTCGTCTCCTAAATCGGTAAGGGTGTTATTATGGCAATTAGTTGTGTCATCATCTAAATTTGATGAGCACTTTCCGGCACTTGAAGCTGAATATATTGCTAAAATCTCAGAAGCCGTGAGTTCCTTGGAATACACAGTAAGTTCGTCTATTCGGCCATTGGAGTATATGGTTCCATCATGAAAAAATTTCCCCATAACGGCGGCCTCATTTTGATTTCTCATGGCGGTATAATTGTAACCAATGCTGTCTGTTCCAGCCAATACCCATGTTGATAGTTCAACACCATTTAAATACAACTTAATACCAGAAGAAATACCCGAACCATCATACGTAGCCGCTACATGAATCCATGAGTTGGCATAAGCTGAAAGTGTCAGATTACTCCTTCTGCCAATAGCATTCAATTGCCCACCATTTGATCTACCATCATCATATATCCCCAATGCAAGGTGGTCAGGATCAGTGCCAGTAATTCGAAAAATATATTCACGAGAATAATTGGAACCTTTGGCGAAAATGCCAGTCTCATACACTTGTTCCGGATTAAGCCAACACTCTATGCTAAATGAGCGATCAGACGTTCCATTTCCAAAACTCAATGAATCACTATCCTGAATTAAAAGATAATCGTCAATTCCATCAAAATAGATCGAACTACAGACAAAACCAGAGTCAATATAAGCTCCATTCATCATCTTTCCATGTTCACCTCCCCTTATGTCCTTGGCTGAATCCAAAACAACGTTGTCTGCATCCCACCAGCTCACCAAATTGGAAACTGTATTAATACATTGCGAAAAACTGCTTTGAGCTGAAATGATCAAATACATTAAAAGTGCAATACGAGAAAGGAACATCATTCTTATTCTAATGAGAAACAAGGTAAAGATTATTCTACAATCAAGACGAATTTTCAAGTTTCATTGTTGCATGACTAGAAATTTGGTTATGATAAAAAAAACCGTGAGTTCCAGAAGAACAATATTAATCGGTTGCCGTGCAGTTACTTAATTACGTCAATATTCAACAAAACTAAGCTACATTTTTTCAGGTTATTCGATAATATTTCATTAAATTTAAACAACAAAGTCTTTGAAACCAATATGTTACGACATACCTTTCTTTTTATCCTGGGACTGTGTGGGTGCTTGGTAAGCCAACGCCCCTATGCTCAACAAAAAGAGCGTGAATTGCCCAAAGACTTTTATGTCATTCCTTCCATTCAGTTTGGCGTCAGTAATCCTATGGGCGGTTATCAATCAAAAGGAAAAGAATCCCCTTTTAGTAACTTCCGTGGGTTCGCCGAAACTGGAGGCTTGACGGATATTTCCTTGATGTTGAACACTGGACCAAAGAACATCAGTATTCTAATCAATTATATATCCTTTAAAAATGATGTTGACAATGATGCGCTTTCCAATTGGCTGGGTAGTACAAATGACTTGGAAATTTCCCAGGCAACTTCATGGGTTCATCATGCTTTTTTGTTTGGAGTTACGAAATCCTTCATTTTGAAAAAGTTCTCCATTGATGTTGGCGGATCTATTGGTGGCGTATACACAGAAACTCCTTCACTCAGCATTGATTACCACGGCTTTTACAACCCAAGTGACATAGATGTTGTTAGCCAAGATGCAGGAAAGATGGTCATTAATCCTCAAGTTCAATTGAGACGAACGGTGATTAAGAATTGGCAATTGGCGTTAAAGATGTCCTGGCTTGTACCAGCTCCATCGAACCATGGTGATTATTTTTACAACCCCAACCCTAGGGAACCCATTCGCTACAAGATAAACTCGTTGAACACGAGTATGGGAATTTCATACGTGTGGAAATAATTGAGAACAGCACAACTCTTATTGACCTTATTGAATAAAAAATTATCATCTAAATATTCGTTTCAGATCTAAAAAAGTCACACGAACAAAACGGACTTTTATATCTTTGCCACCAAAGAAAGAATGCTCAAAAATCCATGTTGTGTGAGCTTCTTTTTCAACACAAATCCTTTGCAAATTAAATGTCCGATTCAACATGCAACAACAAACATTAATTAAGAATGCTACCCTGGTAAATGAAGGAAAAACCTTTGTTTCTGATGTGCTGATTTCCAATGGGGTAATTGATCAAATTGGAGATATTGAAGTCTCAACGGCATACAAAGTGATTGATGGAACGGGCAAACATCTCTTACCGGGAATTATTGACGGACAAGTGCATTTTAGAGATCCAGGGTTCACCCACAAGGCGGATATGTATTCAGAGACCAAAGCTGCTGTTGCTGGTGGAGTGACATCCTTTATCGACATGCCCAATACCAATCCAAACGTGTTAACTATGGATGCGCTGAATGAAAAATATGAAATCGCTTCGCAAAAGTCATTGGCCAATTACTCCTTTTTTATGGGGGTAAACGGAGACAATATTGATGAGGTGGTTCAGATGGATACATCTCAGTTCATTGGTGTATCTGACGACGGATTGTACTTTACCAAAAAAGGAAACTTGCTGGCGGACAATCCTGAAACCATGGAAAAATTATTTTCAAGATGCCCCACCATCATTGCCATTCATTCTGAGAAAGAAGCCATAGTGGAGGCCAATGAAATTGCCTTTCGCGAAAAGTATGGTGAAGACATTCCCGCAAAATACCACCCCATTATTCGAAGTACTGAAGGATGTTATGAATCCACAAAAAGGGCCATTGACATTGCCAAAAAACACAATGCCAGGTTGCATATTTTACACCTGACCACGGATGCAGAAACACCCTTGTTTCAAAACGATATTCCATTGGAAGTAAAACGCATTACCACGGAAGTTTCAGTTCACCACTTGTGGTTTTCAGACAAAGATTACGAACGATTGGGCATGTTGATCAAATGGAACCCCGCCATCAAAACGGAAAAAGATAAAAAAGGATTATTGAACGCCCTCCTGGATGACCGAATCGACTTGATTACCACGGACCATGCTCCGCATGTGTTGGAAGAAAAGCAACAGACCTATTTTAATTCCATGTCTGGAGCACCCATGGTGCAGCATTCCTTGAACTGTATGTTGGAATTCCACAACCAAGGGTTAATATCATTGGAAAAAATAGTCGAGAAAATGTGCCACAATCCTGCCATTTTATACAAAATGACTAATCGCGGATACATTCGTCAAGGCTACCAAGCCGACTTAGTATTGGTGGATTTAAATGCTGAATGGACCGTATCCAAAGACAATGTATTGTACAAATGCGGCTGGTCTCCTTTGGAAGGCACCACATTTCACTCTTCCGTTGAGCAGACCTTTGTGAATGGAAATTTGGTGTATGACAACGGAACGTTTCATGACCAGGTCAAAGGCCAGAAAATAGCGTTTGGAAGTTAACTTATCACCCTGGTTTATTTACCTGCTGAGATTCTTTTTTTACGAAGCGATACCTTCATTCTTGGAGGAACTGTGCTCCCGCCATTCGCTGCAATCGCCTGTGGCGGATTTCCGCTGCTGTCGGTGCTAGACATTAAGCTACTGTGAATCTATCCAGGCAGAAACAGACCTTATCGTTTTACATTCAACCAACTTGTCATTTACATTGATTAAATCATCTTCAAGCTTCAATTGAACCACTTGTAAATATGTACCCAGAAATACCAGTTAAGAGCTTCAGCAAAGATCAGCTTATCTTATTCTTTTTATCCTTTCCAACTCGAATCTTAAAATCGTCAATGGTTCCAAAGATTTTAAGGTTGAGGTAACGAATTCTTTTGTTCGGATCCACTTCAATGATTTCATCATCCCCAATTTCACCATCCTTGGTTTTCTTATTGCCAAAAAGCTTATAACGTGCACCTTGACGAATCATTTTCCATGGGATTCGCACGTAATATTCGATCTCATCATTCAAACTTTGCGTACCCGAAAGATCCATGTGACCAATGGTAGATTCTATGGTCATGTTGGGAATCGTCATTAATCCATTTGTAATATCAATATGGTTTGCTAGGGTATCAAATCGCAGGTTGTTCAAATCTTTATCTCCGAAATAATCCGAAAGCAATTGCATAGGTTCATAGTTTACCAACCGACCGTCCAGCACCTCAACATCCATGTGAATTTCGGATTGATCGAGATCCGGAACCAAATCCGGGTAAACACGAATGTTTCCCGTGGTGTGCGTGGTAAGTTTACCATGCAGATTTTCAGAAAGTTCAACATCTTGTCCAAATTTTTCAATCTTAAAAAGCAGTTGATCAATATCCACATTCGTCATATGTAGATTGGGTTTCATGTATACATGTTTGGGATCACTTCCATTGAAATAGCCGGACATGGCAACAGATCCACCCGCCATATTCATGCTTAAGGTATCAATGTACAAGTAATGGTTCTCAGTAGTTCTCAATCGAGCATGAACTTGCTGAATATCAAGATGGTGATTAATAAAATGATCAATATCTACGTCAAACTTCATGTCCGTAAATGGCAACTCATAAATGTTAAAAGCTTCAGCATGTGCTGCCACATCTTCCGTTGTTTTTTCCACCTTCCTGTGAGGTTCACTTTGATTCGAAGGCGGTTCAAGGTTGAAGTTTGTCAATTGATCCAAATCAATGTAATTGGCAGTGAGACCAAGATAATTGTCACGTTTTTTGATGCTCGAATCATCTCCCAAATAATAATTCATGTCAACATCAAAAACCGTTCGGCCCATCTTCCCATGAAATTTCTGCAACATTAAATGATCATCTTCAAAATGAATTCGTCCGCGAAAATCTTCAAAACGCATAGGATGTAAATGCATTTTGGCAGTTAGTTTATCCAAATCAACATCCACCGAATGCAAGTGGGAGTTTTTGTAATGGAAGCTTGAATTCACATGCAGTTCAAGATTATCTAATTCTTCATGGCGATAATCTTCAGGCACATAATTTTCACCCTTATAGGAAAATAAATCTTCCAGTTTTAACCTATCCGAATGAACGGAAATGTCCAAATCCACATCGCCATTCAATTCCGGCTGCATCCAAAATTCAAAATCGTGAACAAAACCATCAAAATGAAAATCCGACTGATCGATATGACCCGTAAAATCAACAATTTGTAAGTCATGTTCATCAATTAAGATGTCCGCATGAAAATCGTGCAATTCATGTGGGTAATGTTTTAGCTGGGCGTGCAAGCTATCAATGAAAAACTCGCCAATGGGTAAATATTCGGATTCGGTAATGGCCTTCGCTGAAGAATTTAGCGAAAGACCCAAACTCAAATCTTCAATTTGCTCGTTAATTCCTGTACTATCCTGCTCAGAATAATTCGTAAGTTCAGCCAAATCCAGCATCTTAGACTCTACCTCTAAATGGGCGATTACGGGTATGTCCGTATGATGCAGGACCGCAGGTAAATCAGATAAGTAACCTTTCAACTGCAAGTCAGTATTTCCCAATTGAACATCAAACAAGCTTATGTCTGCTTGTTTGCCATTCATGACCATATGCAGGTTTAAATTATCCAGCGGAGCAGGTAAGTCCGTTGAAGCAAAGTGCAAATTGTTCACTTTAAAGTCGCTGAAGTAAGCCTTGTTCAGATCCTTTAACGCCAATTCCGGATTATCCAAATCAATCACATCATGGAATTTCATGTGCATTTCCACTTCTCCGTTCGGCTCTTTAATGTCATCCAAATTCAAAAACTCCACCAAAAACCCAACGTCAAAGTCGGCATCCAACTCCATTTTGATATCCGGATGTTCAAAGTTGGTCACATAAACAGCACCCACAAATTTCCCCTTTTCAAGATTGGCCGTCATATTTTCCAGCGAGAATTCCATGGTTTCCAGGGTATTTTTTGACCCTGTGGTAAAGTGCCCCACAAACCCCATATCATCTACAATCAAGGATTTTTCTATGTTTTCCAGAAAAGCCTCACTGGCACCAAATTGAACATCAATAAAAGGCGTTTGCCCATGGATGGTAGGCCCATTGACTTTGGCATTGAAGTAGATTTTTCCGGCATTTCTATAACGCTCTAATACCGGAATGACATCGTGAGGCGCAAAGGCAATTAGCATGTCAAAATTCGGTTTTGTTCCACTCACCTCGAAATCAATGTCCAGATCATTTTTGGTATCAATGGATCCCTTGATTTGAAATTCTCCATGTTCCATAACAATGCCAGATGGCTCAAACTCAATGATACCCGTTTCACTATTGATGTGGATATCGGTGTGAAACTCAAAATATTTATCGTGAACATAGGTAGTATCTCCGTCATTATAAATGTCCAGTTTAAAATCAGTGTCAATGTGCGCATTGATCAACTCTTCCCCCGTTTCAAAGCCACCGTCCGCATAGAAGAGATACGTTTCAACATCTACCTTCGTAGCTTCATCGTACTTGTGAATGTCCAAATTCCTTAGCTGAACGGATTGCAGGTGAATTTTAATTTCTTCGCCCTCACCTCCTTCTGAAGTCGTTGCAAACGCATTTTGCAGATTATTGGTACCATCTTCGTGCAGTACAATATTGAAATAACCGTCTTCAATGACTAAGGAATGTACATCGTAGTTACCTTCCAATATATCCTGCAGGTTAAAACCGAGGTAAATGTCTTTAACATCCAGAATGACGTTGGTTGTATCATCTTTATCTTCATAGATACGAACGTCATCTATTTTGAAAGAGACGTCAGGGAAATTTTCAAAGGGCGCCAAATGGGTATCACCTATTTCCAGTAGTCCCTGGTGTCCCCTATTCATGGTTTCCAATTGACTTTGAACTATGGCATCCTGCTTTATATAAATGATTAAAATAAGCCCAACCACAAGCACAACAGGTGCCAGCAAGAGCCATATGAAAAAGCGTCTTAGTTGTTTAATTCTTTTAGCATTTTTTGCCATCTAATTCACAACAAATTCAATTGAAAGGTAAAATTATTAAAACAATGCTAAACTTTCGGGGGTAGATTGAATGACCTAAAAATCTTTAGGCATAGATGTGTCCCTTTAAGGTAGCGTTTGAATTTTGAGAAAAATAAAGACTGAATTACAATGACAATTAAAGTCTTTAATCCTATAAAGGACTATATCTTTCCCTGGCTATTTGCTTTAAAAATGGCAAAATCCTTTGTGCCGTTAAGCGTCCAATAGCTAGTTATTCCCATTATAGAACCATTTCTTAATTGACAGACAAATTCTGCAGCATTTTCAGAATTTTGATTCCTTCTCACTAACCATTCACTTGAACCACTATAAGCGCTTAGTTTCTCCATGTGGAAAGCGTTGTCGTTTCCTGGCGTTGACCAATCACCACCACCAACAATCAGACCTTTATCATTCGATATGGCATATCCATGAATATTGCACCAGGTAGTCAACTCCATGGACATCTCATACGTGGCATCGCTTCTAAATTTGTGTTGCCCATAATAAAAATTACTGGCATCGGGTCTTGTTGCCAGAAAAGAAACAGATTCCTGCATTCGAAGACCTTCAGGGTTACCAGTTGAAATAACATCTAGGTTATTGTCGATGATTTTGATAAGCTTTTCACGATTCTGAAACATTACCAATACCATTCTGTTTCCCGCAATGTCACGCATTTTACCTTCCCTCATTGTCCCAGGCATTAACAGGTAGTCTACAATGGACCCGTTTTTACTTAATTTAATGACAAACGCCTGATATTCTTGACCAATTCCATTTACCATTACATTCCCATAGCCATAAACGATAATATCATTCAGCTCGGTTACAAAAATTCCTCCGAGCGTTCCAAACTCCAGACCAATTTCCTTAACCACCTGCTGTATGTCGTAACTTGCTGTGAGCAATCCTCTTGAGCTAAAAAAATAGTAGTTTGAACTTACGTTTGAATAACGATATCCTCTACAAACGAATCCTCCGTCAATCAAAAAATCTGGATCTGAAAAACCACTTAACTCGGGAAACGTATTAGTAAAAAAAACGTTTCCTTCACCATTGACCAACATCAGGAACGCGGATTGTTCTGTAGTTTTATTGGTACGGCCGGCTAGAATCATCATGTCATTTCTATAGTTCATGCCTAAGACCTCATCATCATAAGAACTATCGACATCCATGACATTAAAAAAAGTGGTTAATCCACTATCATTATTAGACGAATTGGTATGGGTAATAGAATCATCTGTTTCTTTTTTGCAAGACATTAATCCAATTGCGATAAGGGATATGAATAATGAATATTTCATGATGTTTATTATGTCTATTCTGTTATAAGACGAAAAACTTCATCAACCGTTGCCTTGAATAATCCTTCCAGCTAAGCTCAGCTACTCAAAAAGAAACTTCCAAGATTCATCACATTCAAACCATTCTTGCAATGAGCAACCAAGACAATATTTATCTATAGTCTCACTATCACCATTCTCCCATTTTATCTGTAAAAAATAAAAATATCTCGAACGAGATGTTGGATCCACATAAAATCTATCATACCATCCTCCATCCGGGTCAACATTCACCACCGGATTATTGCCCATAGCCGCATAAGGTGAATATCCTAGATGATATGGATCAGGACTTATCCATCTTCCCAATGATCGATTCAACATTCTCAATGAAAAATCACTCCATCCAGTCTCAGGGGCATCTTCTGCTCCTTTAAACCCATACAAGCTGTTATTGGAACCTGTTGAATTTCTACCAGGCAATTGTTCCCCAAAGGGATACAAGTCTTGCCAGGATTCCATGGTCAGTTTATTGCGTTCTTCTACCAATACATTACTCACCGAAAAGTCATAACTAGAGGTAGCATCGCCGTCTTCATGAATAATAATGCATGAGTTGCCATTTTGGGTGGCTGTAAATACATAGCTGTAGAATCCTGAGGCATGTGCTCTTAATGCTGTTGAATAGGCCGCTGTGCCGGCTGAGGTTCTTTCTTTCATGAAGCGATACTGTACTTTCTATTATGTACTTCCCTCCCGTTTACCGGCCGAAGGAGGGCCATTCGCTGCAATCGCCTTTGGCGGATTTTCGCTCTTGCCTGCCCGCCGAAGGAGGGTCGGGGCTAAACATTGAACTATTTCTCAATCATTTCTGATCTTTATTTCTAATGTTAGGGTAACCTTCCATCCCTTGTCATTCTAAATACAGATAACGAACCATAAAATCGATGGTCCAAGTCAGACATTACTCCCATGAAATCTCCAGACGGTAATTGACTCATAAAAAGACAATTACGCATGTCTTCTCTTAACCTAGTAATACGCCATTCTACGTCCCCGAATTTCGTAAACTTGGCAATTTCAAATTCATTATTTAAGGAAGCTTGTTGAATTTTTCCATAAACCAATAATCCTCCATCATTTGTTAGGAGAGAACGATTTAAAAAATACATGTTGGCAGAAATCTCGCTTTCCAATTCACCGTTGTTGTTGTATATCTTATTGCCAACAAAAAAATGACCATTATCCGAATTTCCACTTAGTTGATTATTCCAATTATGGTCATACTCAATTGTATCTAAATTAATTGTATTCAAATCTTCATCATACAGGTACACCTGATTACCCGCAACCATCACAAATCGCTTATTCGCTATCTCTGCCAAGTCGATGTATTCTGATCTATTAAGATCACCCAACGAAATAGAGTTAATTACTTCACCGGTACTGGAACATTGAACAAGAAAATATTCTTTATCCCATGAATCAAAATTCAAAAAAATGCACAAAAATCCATTGTTTGATGTTGATATCACATCCACGAAATTGTAATCATCAATATTTAGTACATCTTTTACCTGAAGCCCTAGTTCTATTTCATCATAAACGATTGCTTCATCAGACAAATACCTAAACAAAAGTTCTCCGTTATTCGGATAATAAAAATAGCCGATTGAACCATTCTTAAAAGTCAAAGGAAACTCCCAATGAGCAACCTTCATAGTGCGTTTCTTTTCTATTCTTCTAACACCATATTCAGTAATGTAGTGCAACTTGTAATTTAAATTACTCGTGTTGTTGTCTAACAATTCCTCCTTAGAAACATGATAGGATAGAATAAACATTCCATCCTGTGTTCCTGTCCCATTTAAAAAAGTAGCTTCAACCATTGTGTCGGAAAATAATGGTTGGAAAAACGTTCCTAAACTATCTTTTTGTAAGGAAAGTAATTTCGATTCTGGCTCTACAAATTCCGTTCGTTCTTTGTTGCAAGAACAAATCCCAATGAATAAAGCAACAATTAAAAACTTGAATATCAGTTGCATATATAATTCAAAGGTATAATTATTCATAGTACTACATGATACCGTTTATAAAATGAATAATACCAGAAAAGAAAAAATGAATCGTAAATAGGCATTAGTAAAACGTGAATCGAGTGAAAGAAAGAGTTGCACTTTTAAAAACTTAATAAGTAATTTACTATCATAAATTTCCTGTTTACTCAATCTGATATGAGAGCATTTCTCTTTTTGATTAGTTTCTGTCCATTAATCTTTAACTCATGCACCAAAGAAACGGCTGAAGATCCCCAAAATGCCCAAGAACAAACGCTATGTTTTAATGGACGAACAATTTGTTTATTAGATACATTAATCAGCCCCATACAATCACAGTATATAGAGACTTACAAAAGGGATAGTTTGGGACGAATTATAGAATATTATTCAAGCTCTTTAGCGGGATTAAATGAATTAAATGTTGAATATTTTTATAGCCCAGGGAATATGCTGGCATATCGGAAATCTTCAATAAATAACAGTGTTGACTGGATTGATGCGCGAATAGAAAACAGCAGTTATTATTATCAAAACAATAAATTGAAACGAATAGTTGATACCATCATCCCATCTATGCCACAATGGGAAGAGAGGTTTGAAACCATTTTTGAGCACGACAGCCTAGGAAGAATAGTTGATTCAAAAAAGTTCGTTTTGGGCGGGAAATTATTGGAAAAACGGCACTATGATTATGATTCAGATAACAATGTAATTTACCAAGCGGTTTTCATTGTTGATTCGTTGGGCAATAATGTACTGGATCAAGAATACCATTACACGTTTGATGATAAATTTAATCCCTTAAAAGAATGGAATTTGCCTTCTTATCCGAACGAGTCCAACACCAATAATATTATTGAAGTAAGTTGGATCAGTTATGGTAGTTCAAGTTCCGGTAATTATCAAATAAATTATACCTACAATAAGTTTGGTTATCCAATATCTAGTGAAATTCCAGGTTTTAATAGTCCCAGAACCTATATATATTCATGTGATTAATGATGTGATTCGCAACTCCGTGCTGCAGAAGATTGCTTAGTTGCAATTATTGGCACATAATGGCTGCACTTAGAATTAATTGGAAAGAGTGATAGAAAGTGTCACGCTGCTTTCTAAGGCAAAACGGTGAAGGAATTGATGATAAATATGCCTAAATATTCATACTCACCTCATTTTCAGTACGTAATTGATTGATTCAATATTTTAAACGAGCAATGTTAATTGCACCTGTATTCAAAATTTGCCTTAAAGTCAAAACTATCAGAACATTCAATTGAAGTAGGGAGTCTATTTTCGTTATAGGTATATGTGTAATTATAGGAAGTCGTATCTCTTACACCAAATTTATAATAATCGATTATGTAGTTGCTTATGATATTATTTTTTGAATACTTATTAAAAAAGGGTTCAAATCCAACAAAAATTGGCCAATCAGTAAAATTTGGCCACCAATGAAAAAAATGCCATGAAATGGGAACGTTCATGAAAGCAAATGGGTTAATCAAACTATCATATTCAAACACTGTGATTGTAGAATCTAAATCAAAGTTTCTGTAATTATATTTTTTACACTTGAATACATTTCCATCTGCATTATATTCATATACGTATTTCTCATCTAACAGAACACCTGCATAAAGTTCATACATGATCAATCGTTCTTGTAAATCATATGTAAGTAGTACCTTATAAATCCCACCAGTATCTATTCTAACAATTAAATCTCTCGAATCATAGGTAAACGAATACCTTCGTGTATGACCTCGTTGATAGCAATCATCTAATCTAAAAAGTTCTTCAACCACTCTTCCTAAAGTGTCATAACTATAAGTCAACGTCCATACAGGTGATGAAATAAAATGTCCTCTAATCTTCGATTGGATTATTTTATTGGAAGAATCATATTCAAATCGATAACCATAAGAAGAAAAAGGCCATTCTTCGACCAATGAAGTCAAATAGCAAGGTGATTGAGTCGAAATAATTGAATTTACTTCTGGCTTTGATGCTGTCAGCAACGGATCCTTTTTACAAGCTTGAGATAAAACTAAAATACTAAGAAAAATAATCCAATTCCGGTTCATTTCATTAAGAGATGTCCAATAAGTATGTCATGTAAATTAATTTAATAAAGCTAGTATTTTTCTTAAAAAAATAAATTGGGGATTAGCTATCGCTGATCACAAAGGAGGGGCTTAAGCCTAGGATAAGTCTCAACCACCTTGTGGTTCATTCTTTTTCTCAGATACAATTGAAAATTGGGGATTAGCTATCGCTTATCCCAAAGGAGGGGGCTTCAGCCTAGGATAAGTCTCAACCACGATGTGGTTCATTCTTTTTCTTTTCTCACTCAGCCAAATAAAATTTGCCTTCGTCTAAAAAAGAAAAAGTCTCACGAAAGTGAGACTTATCCTATTCTGGCGGAGAAAGAGGGATTCGAACCCCCGGTACCTCGCGGTACGCCGGTTTTCAAGACCGGTGCATTCGACCACTCTGCCATTTCTCCGCCGCAAAATTAACAATACATTTCTTTAATTATACCTTATCCTTCCCTTTTTTTATTTTTTTCATGCGGTTCTACAGAAAATCAGTAAAATTGTGACTTACAAGCGCCCTACCTAACAGCAAAAAGATTACTTATCTTTGTATTTATGATAGCTAGATTCCTTTGGGCAACTCTTTTCATCCTATTCTCCGTCGCATCACATGCCAAAGAATTGCGTGCTCAACTCTATTATTGCACTTTCTTTGCCCCAGGTACAGGTCCTTACGTGGAAGTATACCTGACTTTCGATGGTAAATCATTGGAATACAAAGAGCTTGATAATGGTAATTACCAGGGAGCCATTGAAGTAACCCTTAAATTCTTCCAAAAGGATTCCTTAATCCAATCCCGAAATTTCATGATCAATAGTCCTGAAACTGAAGATCCTGAACAATTCGAGGAGGTTTTGCTCAACCAGGAAAGAATAGCCATTAACAATGGTAACTACGAAATTGAAATCAATGTGAAGGATGTGAACTCTGACAATGAGGCCATCAAGGCGTTTTACGATTTGCAAGTACAATATCCGAACAATACCATGTCATTCTCGGACGTGGAAACCATTAATAGCATTACTGAGAGTCAATCACCTTCCATGTTCACCAAAAGTGGGTATGACATCATTCCTTACTCGTCTTCGTACTTCCCCAGAAACGTTGAAACCATGCAGTTCTATGTGGAAATATACAATGCCCATAATATGTTGGGACATGACGAAACGTTTTTGTTGACTTACCACATTGAGTCTACCGAAAAAGCAGGTGTGCTTGGTAATTACCGCAGATTTGAAAGAATGCAAGCCAAAGAAATTGATGCCATCGTTGGAGCTTTTGACATCAAAGAATTGGCATCCGGTAATTACAACCTGGTCATTGAAGCACGCAATCAACAAAATGAGCTGATGATCAACAAAAAGATGTTTTTCCAACGAAGCAATCCCGGAACCAATGAATATGTGCCTGGAGAAATTGCAGGGTTTTTTGTAGAAGATTACAAAAATCGAGATTCGTTGGAACAACATATATTATACTTAGAACCCATCGCTTCAAATACCGATTGGGTATATATTCAAAATCAGGTACTGGATGCGGACATGGATTTTATGAAGCAGTACTTTCTTAATTTTTGGGTGGAAAGGGATAAGGAAGATCCGGAAGGAGCTTGGTTCAAATATTACGGAAATGTGCAACGGGTTAACAAAAATTACGGTACACGCATTACCAAAGGGTATCTGACGGATCGCGGGTTCAGATACTTGAGATACGGTGCTCCAAATTCTATCTATACATCCATGGATGAACCAAATGCCTACCCTTATGAAATTTGGCATTACCATCAATTTAAGGACAATCAGACCAACCGAAAATTTGTATTCTACAATCCATCATTGGTGACCAATGATTTTGTCATCTTACACTCCAACGCCATTGGCGAAGTCCGAGATGATAACTGGCACCAAATGCTGCATCAACGTACCGATCCATTGGAAAACTTAGATCAACTGGAAGGTCGAGACCATTACGGAGGACGGGCGTTGGAATATTACAACCTGCCGAGGTAACAAAAATTTTCTTTTTCGACCATCACATCGCAAATATTCATTTCTTTGCATCTCTTGAAAATTAGGGCAATTCACTGAAATGCAACAGGAAAAGCAAGACATACCTCTGTTGGCCATCGTGCTGTTAAGCTACAATGGTCGATCCTTGCTTGAAAAATTTCTACCTACCCTACTCCAATGTACCCCGGACAAATATGAAATTGTGGTAGTCAACAATGGTTCTACCGATGACACTGCCGATTACTTGAATCAGCACCACAAAGATGTTCGGGTAATTACCATTGATAACAACAAAGGGTTTACCAATGGTTATGTAAAATCACTGTCGCAGATTGAAGCCAAATATTATTGCCTCATTAGTGCAGATATTGAAGTAACAGAAGGTTGGGTTGACCCGGTAATTGAACTGCTGGAATCCGACGAAAAAAATGCAGTTTGCCAGCCAAAAATTCGGTCCTATAACGAAAAACAAAAATTCGAATATGCCGGTGCAGCTGGCGGTTTCATTGATAAATTTGGCTACCTTTTCTGTAGAGGCCGTTTGTTTTTTACAGTAGAAGAAGATCAAGGTCAATACAATACTGCTTCTGAAGTGTTTTGGGCTTCCGGAGCCTGCTTTTTTATTCGTTCAGAAATTTACCACAAACTGGGTGGATTAGATGATGATTTCTTCGCACACATGGAAGAAGTTGATATGTGCTGGCGGGTTAGAAATGCAGGCTACAAAGTTTGGGTGCAGCCTAAATCTTTGGTGTACCATGTAGGAGGTGCTATTATTACATACGGAAGTCCGGGTAAGGTATATCGGAATTACAGAAACAGCCTGATCCTACTGACCAAAAATTTACCCATGTCTCAACTGATATGGAAACTTCCTTTCCGTCTTTTACTCGATGGACTGGCTTTTTTTCTGAGTATATCCAGAAAGGAGTACAAAGCTGCTTTTACCATCATCAAAGCTCATTTCCACTTCAATCGCTCCTTGTTCAAATGGCTGGGGAAACGAAAAAATTCAAGAAAGTTTGTCAACCAACCTGATCACACAGGATGGTACCCAAAAAGTGTAGTGGTGAAATACTTTTTACAAGGTGTTCGAACCTTTGATCGCCTCAAGTGGAAGCCCTAGTACCACATTCTTAACATTATTTATGGAATTCCTTTGTCATTGCCGCTTTGCGGAATGTTCTATTGGTTATATTTGCTCCTTTCATCTTGAATCTCAATTTTATGAAAGTTGTTCTGTTTGCCGGTGGAAAAGGCACAAGGATTTCTGAAGAATCTCATTTACGACCCAAACCCATGATTGAAATCGGTGGTATGCCCATCATATGGCATATCATGAAAAATTATGCGGCACACGGGCACAATGAATTCGTCATTTGTCTGGGATACAAGGGATATATGATTAAAGAGTATTTCCTCAATTATTTTGTACATCATTCAGATGTTACGGTCAACTTGGGAACAAATGAGGTTGAAGTACACCGACCTCAGGAAGAAAATATCAAAGTATCATTGGTGGATACAGGTTTGGAAACCATGACAGCAGGTCGTCTCAAAAAAGTGCAATCGTATATTGGCAATGAAGATTTTATGCTGACATATGGGGATGGCCTTTCGAACATTGATGTAGATAAATTGGTAGCATTCCATCAGGAAAAAGGTAAGATCTGTACCATGAGCATCATTCAACCGGGAAGCCGCTTTGGGGTGATTGAATCGGATGAAAATGATATTGTCAAGAAATTTGTCGAAAAGCCCAAGGAAGATGGTGCTTGGATCAATGGCGGATTTTTTGTGCTTTCTCCAAAGGTGTTCGATTACCTCCATGATGATGCAGATGACATCATGTGGGAAAGACAACCTTTGCAGGATTTAGCAAAAGATGGTGAATTGGCAACCTACAAGCACCACGGATTCTGGAAGTGCATGGATACCATGCGAGACAAAACGGAATTGGAGCAAATGTGGGCCTCACAGCCTGAATGGAAAAATTGGTAATGGCTGAAATGTTACAATCGACTTACCAAAATAAACGCGTTTTTATTACTGGACATACCGGGTTCAAAGGAGGATGGTTGGTTTATATCTTGAACCATTTGGGAGCAGAAGTGAAAGGGTATGCCCTGGAGCCGAGAGAACGTTCGTTTTACAACTTATTGAAAATGAATAATTTCGGCGAGTCCATTATCGCCGATATTCGTGAACAAAAGAAACTTGAAACGGAAATTACCAAGTTCAAACCCGATTACATTTTCCACATGGCGGCCCAGCCTTTGGTATTGGCATCTTACAATGATCCGTTAGAGACCTACTCCACCAATGTGATGGGGACTGCCAACTTACTCAATGCTGTCAGGAAATTGGACAACCCTTGCAATATAGTCATCATCACCACAGACAAAGTCTACGAAAACTTTGAGGCCGATTACCACTACAAAGAAAATGATCGATTGGGAGGATATGATCCTTACAGCAACAGTAAAGCATGTACTGAATTGGTGAGTTCTTCGTTCCGCAATTCATTCTTTAACCCTTCCAAGTTTAAAGCACATGGAAAATGCATTGCCACAGCTCGAAGTGGGAATGTGATTGGAGGTGGTGACTGGTCAGAAGATCGCATCGTACCTGATTTGATGCGAGCACTGGAAAATGATGAACGATTATGGATTCGAAATCCGCAGTCGGTAAGGCCCTGGCAACATTTGCTTGATCCACTGTGCGGCTATCTGTTGTTGGGAGCAAAAATGAATGAAGACCCCATAACCTTTGCAGAAGCGTACAACTTCGGACCGGAAGAAGACGATACGTTAACGGTAAAGGAATTGGTAACCAAGGCCATCAAAATCTGGGGACAAGGAGACTTTGACATTGAAAAAGAAAACAACTCACCTCATGAAGCTGGTTTGCTCAAATTGAGCATTGAAAAAGCCAAACAAGAATTGGGTTGGTTTCCCAGATTGAATTCAGTTGAGACCCTGGAATGGACAGTTGAATGGTATAAAATGGCGAATAGCGATGCAGCAGGCATCACGTTTAAACAAGTGTCGGACTACATCAAAATGGTTTCTTGAAAATATCAGAAACAAATATCGCCGGTGTTTATGAAGTACTTTTTTTTAATGCTTCAGATGAAAGGGGCACATTTGTCAAAACCTACCACAGTGATTCATTAAAAGAGCATGGCCTGAACTCTGATTTTCGAGAGTCGTTTTATTCCACCAATAAAAAAGGAGTTATTCGAGGAATGCATTTTCAAATTCCACCTGAAGATCACAGCAAATTGGTTTACGCTACGCAAGGCACCATTCTCGATATAATTGTTGATCTGAGAAAAGACTCTCCTACTTACGGTAAATTTGCGCAAGTAGAAATTTCGGGAGACAATTCTCGTGGGGTGTACATGCCCAAAGGTGTGGCACATGGTTTTTGTTGCTTAACTGACGCCACCATGGTATACTTGACTTCTACACAGCATAGTCCTGAACATGATAGCGGTATTCGATGGGATTCATTTGGCATGGACTGGCCCATTGAACAGCCCATTATGTCTTCAAGAGATCAAGAATTTGTTTCATTTTCAGATTTTAAAAGCCCTTTTTAAACATGGAAATGAAAGTGGTCATCATAGGAGCATCGGGATTAGTTGGAGGAAATATGTTGAAGTATTTTTCAATGCAAAACTGGAAAGTCCTGGGAACACATTTTAGTTATCCAACCAAAGACACCATTCCATTTGACACATTAAATCCTAAAAATGATCAGGAGTCGTATGACCTGGTTAAAAAATTCGCACCGGATTGGATCGTGCATTGTGGTGCGCTTACATGGGTGGATTATTGTGAAGAACATCCGAAGGAAAGTTATGAGAAAACGGTTGTGTCTACCATCAATATGATTGAACTGGCAAAAGATCTCAATGCCGGTTTTTGTTACCTGTCAACGGATTATGTGTTTGATGGCAAAGAAGGCCCATATACAGAAAGCCACGAAGTAAATCCATTAAGCGTTTACGGAAAACACAAATTGGAAGCTGAACAACACGTACAAAATTCCGGTTTAAATCATTTGATTCTGAGAATCACAAATGTTTATGGCGATGAAGAGCGCGGCAAAAATTTCATTGCACGATTGTTGTCCTTGGCTAAAGAGGGAAAAACCGAACATTTGAAATTGCCAAAAGATCAATATGCCACACCGGTCAATGCAAAAGATGTAGCCAGGGCAACCCACGTTTTGATTAGCGACCAAAAAGACGGCATCTATCACATTGCATCTACAGATTATATGAATCGAATGCAATTGGCACAACGTGTATTGTCAAACTTTCCAGACGCTAACATTACAATGGAAGCATTGAGAACCAATCAAATGAATCAGGCAGCAAGTCGACCTTTGTATGGTGGACTCATCAGTAAAAAATTTAACAGGGAATATCCCGAATTTATGTTTACCAATATTGACGATTATTTAAAAGATAAGCTATGAATTCAACGCAAGAAAAAAACATCAGCGTTCCATATGGCATGACCGTGCATGGAGAAGAGGAAATTGCAGCCGTAACCAATGTCTTACGGACATCCACACAAATGGGGAAACACGTTCGGGAATTCGAACAAAAAGTGGCACATCTATATGACAAAAAGCACGGCATCATGGTTAATTCAGGTTCTTCTGCTTTATACCTTGGCGCCGATTTACTAAAATTTGAAAAAGGAAGTGAAATCATCACCCCTGCCCTGACTTTCGCTACTACGGTATCCCCGTTAGCCAAAATTGGTTGGATTCCATCATTTGTAGATGTTTCACCTGGTACCTATAATATAGATGCGCAAAAAGTGGAGGAAATGATAACGGATAAAACCAAAGCGTTGTGGATTCCTAATTTATTGGGGAACCTTCCGGATTGGAAGTTGTTACGAGAAATTGCTGACAAGCATGGTTTATTTGTTCTTGAAGATTCTGCAGATACATTGGGTGCAGAAATTGGTGGAAAAAGTTCTGGAAGATTTGCGGATATCAGCACCACAAGTTTCTATGGTTCGCATGTTATCAATTGTGCCGGAAATGGAGGAATGATTTGTGTGAATGATGAAGATTTGGCAGAGAGAGCAAAATTGTTGCGCAGCTGGGGACGTAGTTCTTCTTTATTTGTAGAGTCTGAAAAAATCGAAAATCGTTTTAATGTAGAAGTTGATGGCATTCCTTATGATGCCAAATTCATTTTCGAAGAACTGGGATACAATATTGAACCTTCCGAAATGGGTGCAGCATTTGGGCTGGTGCAATTGTCGAAATTGAATCACAACATTGATGAACGATCAAAGAATAAAAACGAATTGGATGAGTTCTTTGCCAATTATACAGATTGGTTCATTTTACCTCAACAATTGAAAGACAGTCGCACAGGTTGGTTGGCTTATGCGTTAACCATTAAGGCCGATGCACCTTTCTCCAGACGTGAAATGCAGATATTCTTAGAAAAAAGAAATGTACAGACCCGAACCGTATTTACGGGAAACATTTTGAGACAACCTGGATTTAAGAATATTCCTTGTAAAACCTCAAAAGACGGTTATGCATTTACCGATGATGTGATGAAGGGTGGAATATTGATGGCATGTCATCATGGAATGACCCGAGACATGATGGATCATTTAAAAAATTCGTTGGCTGATTTTCTTGGCCAATTTTAATTCTCAAAAAACGGCTGAATAGCTGCGTTGAAATTTTCTGGTGCCTGACAAGGTTTACCTGTTGATGTATTCACAAAAACCAATGTAGTTTGCGCTTCGTTCAACAACTCATCTTTGTCATTATAGGTCTTGTAATGAAAGGTGATTCGTGAATAAGGTAGTTCTCTTATCTCGGTGTGAATGCGTAACTCATCATCATAATAAGCTGGCTTGTAATACTTTACACTAAACTCATAAACGGGCAACATGTAACCATCGTCTTCCATTTGTTTGTAGCTAATGCCCAATTTTCGAAGCAATTCAACTCTGGCTACTTCAAAATACGTTGCGTAGTTACCATAATAAGCGTATCCCATTTTATCTGTTTCGCCATATCGAACACGTACCAAAATATCGGAATTATACATGGATCATTTTATTAAAAAAAGTGTGCAAAAGAAGAAATAATTTTTTTTGAAAAAGTGATAATATGCATTATTAATTTAAGTTAGAAAAGGCAAATGATTCATATATAAACGGTTAAATATTTTTACCAAAATCTGTTCAGATCGACTGTTAAAATTTATTATAAAACAATAGCAAAATCATTTTTTTTTTAACTTTTTTATACCAATATTTGTTACGCAAATTTGTTCAGCCAATCGTTTCGGAGTTTCTTCGCAAATCACTGATATGAAAGGCATTCCAAGGTTTGGGTATTGGGGCAGCATAACCTTTTCGACCAACAAATTTACAGAATATTAAAGCAAACTATCTAACTCTCTATTTGCATGGAAAAAAACTTTGAAGTGGTCTGGCAAAATTGCCTAACAGTTATTCGGGATAACGTAAGCTTACAAAGTTTCAAAACATGGTTTGAACCGATCAAGCCGATCAAGTTGAATAAGAATGTATTGACGATTCAAGTACCCAGTCAATTTTTCTATGAATGGCTGGAAGAACATTACATCAACCTACTAAAGAAAACCATCCGTAAAGAACTTGGAACTGCCGGAAGGTTGGAATATAGCATTGTGATGGAAAACAATGTCAAAACCACCAAACCTTACACGGTAAAGATCCCTACTTCCAATGTTCAGGCAACCAAAAACGCTCCGGTATCTATGCCGCTCAGCATCAATACGGACAAGGCGATCAAAAATCCTTTCATCATACCGGGATTAAAAAAGATCAACGTTGAATCGCAATTAAATCCTAATTATACATTCAGCAATTTTGTCGAAGGTGATTGCAACAGGCTTGCTAGATCTGCTGGATTTGCAGTAGCAAAAAATCCAGGAGGAACCGCTTTTAATCCATTGTTGATTTATGGCGGTGTAGGTCTGGGTAAAACACACCTGGCTCATTCCATTGGTATTGAAATTAAAAACAACCATCCGTCAAAGACGGTTTTGTACGTATCCTCTGAAAAATTTACACACCAGTTTATTGATGCCATTCGCAACAATAACCAAAATGATTTCATCCACTTTTACCAAATGATGGATGTGCTTGTTATTGATGATGTGCAGTTTTTTGCCGGAAAGGAAAAAACACAGGATGTATTCTTTCACATCTTTAATCACTTGCATCAAACTGGAAAGCAAATCATTCTTACCTCAGATAAACCACCTGTAGAAATGCAAGGTGTAGAACAACGTTTGTTGTCCAGGTTTAAATGGGGACTATCAGCAGATTTGCAAACACCTGGTTTGGAAACTCGTATTGCCATTCTTGAAAAGAAAATGTACAATGAAGGGCTGGAGTTACCGAAAGATGTTGTGGAGTATTTAGCGTACAGCATTACTACCAACATTCGTGAACTGGAAGGCGCGTTGATTTCATTGCTTGCTCAATCATCACTAAACAAGAAGGCCATTACGCTTGAGTTGGCTAAGCAAATGATTGACAAGTTTGTTAAAAATACAGCCAGAGAAGTATCCATTGATTACATACAAAAAGTGGTTTGTGATTACTTCGATCTTCCGATGGAATTATTGAAATCAAAAACCAGGAAACGAGAAGTGGTTCAGGCAAGACAAATTGCTATGTACTTCTCCAAAAAATTGACAAAATCAAGCCTTGCCAGCATTGGTATGCACTGTGGAGGTAAAGATCATGCCACGGTATTGCACGCTTGCAAAACAGTCAACAACCTGATTGATACAGACAAACGTTTCCGAGGGTATATTGATGACCTTAAGAAAAAAATAAGTCTGCAATAAGTAATATACGATGATGAATAAGAGGAATGAGGTAAACTTCATTCCTCTTTTTATTTAGACAGATGATTAAAATTCTAACTGTATGCCTGGGTAACATTTGCCGATCTCCAATGGCTCACGGTGTGCTGGAGCACAAAATCAAAGAAAAAGGCCTGGATATGGAAGTTGATTCGGCTGGGACAGCATCTTACCATATTGGAGAACAACCAGATTCCAGAGCCATTGCCAAATCCAAAGAATACGATATCGATATTTCACATTACCGTGGCAGGCAGTTTGAACGCGAGGACTTTGAACGATTTGATTTCATCCTCACCATGGATCAATCAAATTATGAAAACGTCATTTTCCTTGCTCAATCCGATGAACAAAGACAAAAGGTTAAAATGATGCTCAATTATTTGTATCCAAACGAAAATCGATCCGTTCCCGATCCTTATTATGGAGGAGAAAGCGGATTTGAAAATGTCTTCCAACTATTGGATGCATCCTGTGAAAAATTTCTGGAATCCATAACCCATGGCCAAGGGTAAACTCATACTCATCAGCACGCCACTTTCGGATAATTTGCCAGATACAGTTATCCCAAAAGGAGACTTAGAAATAATTAATAACCTGCGGCATTTTGTAGTTGAAAATGTACGTACCGCCCGACGTTTTCTGAAAAAAGTTAACCGCGATTTCCCCATAGATGATTGTCAGTTTTCCATCTTGGATAAAGAAACAGACAGAAGTTCAATACATCAATTGATTCAACCGGCTATTGACGGCCATCACGTGGGGTTGTTATCCGAGGCCGGCGCACCTGCCATTGCAGATCCCGGTGCCCTGCTGGTTGAAAAAGCCCATGAACTTCATATCATAGTAAAACCACTTATTGGCCCCTCCTCTTTATTGTTGGCACTCATGGCAAGTGGATTCAACGGTCAAGCATTTGCCTTTAACGGATATTTACCCATCAAAAGTGACGAGCGAAAAAAGAAAATCAAATACCTGGAATCATTGGCGCATCAATCCGGAGCTGCACAAATGTTTATAGAAACACCTTACCGGAATAACCAATTGCTGCAGGATATTTTGGCCATTTGCAATAAGTCCACCAAGTTGTGTATAGCTGCTGACTTGCATGGAAATAAACAAAAAATAATAACCCAAACTGTTGCGGCCTGGAAAAAAAGTACCTTTGATTTCCACAAAATCCCAGCCGTATTTATCCTTCAATGATTTAATAATGAACCCTTTTCGAATCATAGCCATTTTTACCATTGCACTGTTTTCATTTTCCTGTGGTGAGCACGAAATGCACAAAACAGAATCCGACGACCATCAATCTTTGGAATTTTCCACACCTGTTCACTACGAATCAGAACGCCACTTTAAAAACATCAAGCAACTGACGAATGGTGGAGATAACGCTGAAGCGTATTGGAGTTTTGACAATTCCATGTTGGTTTTTCAATCCAATTATGATCAATGGGGAGTCAATTGTGATCAAATTTTTACCACAGTACTTGGTGAGGACGATCTCATGAACAATATGCCTTCCATGGTCAGCACAGGACTTGGAAGAACTACGTGCTCCTATTTTCTACCAGGAGATACCAGCATTGTATATGCATCTACTCATCTGGCGGACTCAGCATGCCCTCCTCCTCCAACCGAAACATCCGGAAAATACGTATGGCCAATCTACCCGGGATTTGACATATTCGTAGCTGATCTGCAGGGAAATATAACTCATCAATTGACCAACCATGAAGGTTATGATGCTGAAGCAACAGTTTCACCGTTAGGAGATAAAATCGTTTTTACTTCTATGCGAACAGGAGATTTGGAATTGTTCACCATGAACATTGATGGTTCAGATGTAAAACAAATTACGGATGAATTGGGGTACGATGGTGGAGCTTTTTTCTCACCTGATGGGAGTCAATTGATCTTTCGCTCTTCTCGACCCAAAACGGAAGAAGAAGTGGCCACTTACAAAGAATTGTTGGCAAACGATTTGGTGATGCCTACCAACATGGAACTGTACATTTGTGATGCTGATGGTTCCAACCTCAGACAACTCACTGATTTGGGAAATGCCAATTGGTGTCCATTTTTTCATCCTTCAGGGAAGAAGGTTATTTTTTCTTCTAACTACAAATCAAAAAGGGGATTTCCCTTCAACTTGTACATGATCAATACAGATGGTACGGGTCTTGAACAAATTACCCATGATGAAACCTTTGATGCATTTCCGGTATTTTCTCCTAATGGGAAATACCTTGCATTTTCATCCAATCGAAATAATGGGGGAACAAGAGCTACCAACATGTTTGTAGCCGAATGGATTGAATCAAACGATGAACAATAAGGCTAAAAATTGGTTGAAAAAAATTGGTGTGGCCGGGTTCCTTTTTTTCCTCATTAAAGGACTCATTTGGCTCGCCGTTTTTTACGGAGGTGCTAAATTTCTGGGCTGCTGATTATTGCTTGATAAACTGCTCCACCAATTTACCAGTAGACGTCTCCAGTTCTAAGATATAAGTTCCTGATATAATTGGCGGAACCAACTCAATACCTCCACCTACAACAATTTCTTGACCCTGAGACAACATTTTGCCTTCAATTGTTCGAATGGTATAAGGGATGATCTTTCCTTCCGATTCATTGAGGGAAATATTCATTATTTCTGAAACCGGATTTGGGAAAATTCCCATTCCATCCTTTTTTTCCAATTCATCAATGGAAGAATGAATGCCTCGCAATGCCATATCGGCAATGGTGGTTTGTCCATACGAAAGGGAAACAGTGATGGAATCCGGACGATAACCATCTGCTGTGAATTTTAACAGGTAATTGGCAGAATCAAATATGGCTGTTTCATATTCTCCCAAAAGGTTGGTAGACAATGTATCATTGATTGCGGCAATTTCAATTTCTGCAGTGGTGATGATAATATCAGTGTCATAATCCCTAACGGTTCCTTTGAGATAAGCAGCTTGTTTGTAAGAAACAGACAATACATAAAGTCCTTCATTCACATCAGATGCAATAATTCTGCCGGAAGGGAACCAAGGATAAACACCCCAACATCCATTAAATCCATCATTCACGTAATTGGGAGCGGTATCATAGTAACCAACCACAAACATATTGTGAGGCAAAGTAGCATCCACTACATAGACACCATCGTGATAATAAGAAATGACCAGGAAATTATCTTTGACATGAACATTGTGCGGTATGGTTGAAGCACCTTCAGATGACTGAATTTCATCCAGTTGAAAGATATTATTGATGTCTTGCACATCGTACGAAGCCACCCTACCCCATGCGACTTCATCGGTGGTATAAACAACCTTACCATTGTCCGAAACCCAACTATTGTGCGTGTAAAACCCAGGTGTGACATGACTGCCCAAAATGGTTGGACTCATTTTATTGGACACATCGATGGCAAAAAATTCACCATTGTTGATGGCACTGCCCCAAAGCGTATCATTTCTAGCCATACCATCGTGCAAATAATACGTGTCAAACACACCCAATTCCTGTGGAATGCCATTCGAACCCGTCACATCCAGCATGATGGCTCCACCGTTTCCATAATTGGCGCCAAAAATATAAGCCACTCCATTCTCATCAATATATAAGTTGTGTGCCGTTGTGAATTGATAAGCACTTCCCGTATAAAATGATACCGCGCTTGAAGGCGGTGGACCAGGTAATGTGCTCAAATCAATGATCATTAACCCATCCGCTGCTTCATTGGTGATGTAAGCATAATGACCATAGGTCTTAATATCCCTCCAAACGGTATTAACATGCGGATAACTTGCAATTTCAACCAAATTCGAAGGTTGCGTTACATCTACAATAGACACTCCATTTTCTGTTCCTACGATGGCATACTCACTTCCCTGAGGATCGACGTAACCCCAGATATCACTCAAGTCACCGTTGACCGCACTGTTCTGCAAGGAATATTTCCCCAACACACTCATGTTCAAGGAATCCTGCGCATAATTTACCATTTGCACCAACAACAAGGCAACTACGAATAATATGGAAGGGCGTTTACACAAAATCGTATTGAAAGACTGTTTTTACAAAAAAAAACAATCTTTCTGACTTAGGTTGTCAGAAAATGCAGAAATCTTTAATTCCCAAAGTAATAGGACAACGTGAGGTTTAAATCACCCTGAATGTTTAAAGAAGAAGCTTTACTGGTATTTTCACCTTCTCTAAAGCTAGTGGTGGCATTTCCGTTGATGGGTGTAAATGTGGTGGTTTCAGAAAAGTTTCCACCTTCTTTTACATATAAATATCCCAATCTATATTCCGCACCCAGTGCAAAACGTTCAGCCACAAAATAGTTAAAGCCAACAATACCGTTGATACCAAATCCAATACCTCCATCTTCTGTATAGATAATCTCCGTTTTAGATTCGTTAGAACCCACTTTATCCGTTGTGGTTTTATCAATATTGGTCTTACCAATGGTCGACAATGCCAATTCTACACCAATGTATGGATCCAATCTTCGGGTTGTTCCCAGGTGTTTTTCAATTCCTAACGTAAACGTGAAATTTGATTTTTTAAAGGTGGAGTCCACTGTCACTTCAGACAAACCAATACTGTCCTTGGTCGTTTGTGTTCGATTGATGGTATTGAATCCCAAACCCAATCGGAAAACCAGATCATCAGAGCTATAATACCTGGCTAGAATTGTACTTTGACCCAAGGCATCATTGGGCGTATTTAAACCAATTTGATCTATCAGGCCCGTCATATTTAAAACGAATCCCCAATCACCTTCAACCGGTTTTACACGTTTGTCATCTTCTTCATTTTGAGCTATTCCAACAACAAATGTTAAGCTCAGGACAATGGTTAATAAATGCTTCATGCCGACCAATTTACCGAATAAAACTAAAAAATGAATGATTTATTGTCTCTTGATTTAACCTCTGGCTTTATCAGGCAACATTGGCACAAATTGAAACTTTCCAAACGTCTCCGTTTCAGTATCATTGGCGTCATTGATTTTCTTCAATCGCAGCATCTCTTGATTTTTATCATCCCCCACAGGAACAACCAGGTAACCCCCAACCTTGAGTTGTTGAAGCAAACTTTCAGGTATCGAAGGCGCAGCTGCTGTAATCAGAATTTTATCAAAAGGAGCAAAACCAGGCATGCCTTTGTACCCATCACCATAAAGTAACCTCGCCTTGTAATTTAATGTTCGAAGTATCTGTTTGCTTTTTTCATGAAGTTTTTGATGTCGTTCAATGGAAAACATTCTGGCTCCCATAGCCACCAAGACACTGCATTGGTATCCTGAACCTGTTCCTACTTCAAGAATTTTATCCTTTTCTTGCACGTCTAACAATTGTGATTGAAACGCCACGGTATAGGGTTGAGAAATTGTTTGACCGGATCCAATAGGAAACGCTTGGTCTTGATATGCAAATTCCAGAAAGGCATTGTCAAAAAACAAATGCCTCGGAACCTCATTCATGGCATTTAATACCTTTTCATCAACAATGCCTTTGTTGCGTATCTCTTGCACCAGCTTGCGTCTCATTCCTTTATGTTTATACGAATCCAGCATGTATATGAAATTGTTCATCCAAAGAAACGACAATTCATAACCGGTATGGAAAATGGTAAGGGGATATTTTAATAAATGGGTGTTAATAACATTGATGACCTAAAATCATCAACAATTCATATAAACGTAATTTTACATCAAATTCAATGAGTTATGGTAAAGATTGGAGTTCTGGGCGCAGGTCATTTGGGGAAAATTCACCTCAACCTCATCCAGAAAATTGAGCAATTGGAATTGGTAGGGTTTTATGATCCGGATGATGAAAAGGCAAACACGGTAAGCAGTGAATTAGGCATTCGTAGATTTGAGTCCATAGATGATTTAATTGCCAATGTAGATGCTGTTGATATTGTCACACCCACATTGTCTCATTTTGAATGTGCGGTGCAATGCATCCGAAGCAGCAAACACATTTTTATTGAAAAACCAATCACCAATACGCTGGAGGAAGCTCATCAATTGATCAAGCTGGCTACTGAAGCAGATATTAAAGTTCAGGTTGGACATGTAGAAAGGTTTAACCCCGCATTCCAATCTGCAAAAGACTATATATCCAATCCAATGTTCATTGAAGGACATCGACTGGCTGAGTTTAATGTAAGAGGCACGGATGTTCCGGTAGTATTGGATTTGATGATTCACGATATAGATATTGTGCTGAGTGTGGTAGATGCCAATGTTAAACACATTAGCGCAAGTGGTGTGGCCATTGTTAGCGATACGCCGGATATTGCCAACGCTCGAATTGAATTTGACAATGGTTGTGTTGCCAATTTGACTGCCAGCCGTATTTCACTAAAGAATATGAGAAAGATAAGATTCTTCCAACCAGATGCTTATGTGGGAGTCGACTTTCTTGAAAAGAAATCTGAAATCGTAAAACTAAAACCTGTTGTTGGTGAACCTGATCCTTTGGCTGTTACCCTGGATTTAGGCAAAGACAAAGGTCAAAAACAAATCTTATTTGAGCATCCTGAAGTAACACAGTCCAATGCCATTATGGAAGAACTGATCTGCTTTGAAAAAGCCATCACCCAAAACAACATCCCTCCTGTCACCATACATGATGGTGCCAACGCACTGGAAATTGCACATCAAATTGTAGATAAACTCCGAAACGCAACTAATTTGCTGGAAGTTTAAATACGGCAGTCAGATTAAGTATATTCGCACTGTGAAAATGAAGGCTATCATATTAGTCCTGGGAGGAATATGCATATTATTGACTGTTTCATGCAACAAAGAGCAATTCAGGAATGACATTCCTGCCTATATCACCATTAATACATACGAAATTGATAGCATTCCGGGAGCATTGCCTCTTGCCACCACCAATGTTCAAGATGCATGGGTTTCAGTGAATGGAGAACTGCAGGGTGCTTTTGAACTTCCAGCTTCATTTCCTGTGGCTAAAACAGGAAAGTCAACCATACGTATTCAACCGGGGGTGCTTAAAAGTGGGATATCAACCTTGAGAGGTGTTTACCCTTTTTATACGGATTACGAAATTACCAACTATGAATTGGTGGCGGGTGAAGACCACACATTAACGCCTAGTCTCACGTATCGTGATGATTTGTCCATTTTTGTGGCCTGGAAAGAGGATTTTGAAGAAATAGGCAGTAATCTATTGTACCACATTGATAGCGATACTGTGGTTGTACAAGTAGAAGATTCTTTGGAAGCCATTCAAGGCAATCATTACGGTGTGATCAACATGGAAGAAAATGATGCTTTTTTTGAATTGTATTCCATCACGTTAACCGATCTTCCTGACAATGGAACGCCCGTTTTTCTTGAAATGGATTACAAAACAAATCACTTCTTTTTTGTTGGCCTGTATTCAGACAATCGAACCGTTCAGGAATCACTTTATGGTTACCGAGCGCAAGACGAAAAATGGAATAAATTGTATATCGATTTTACCGCTTCGATTTTTAATAAGCGAACATCAGAAGATTTTAATATTTTTATCGGCTTTCAAAAAGACCCTAACATTCCTGAGGTCACCATGAAAATTGACAACATCAAACTACTACACCTTTAATGAATAGAACGATTCAGGTTCTCAAATATGTCATTCTAGACTACCTGTCGGCGTCCATAGCCTGGGGGTTGTTTTATGTTGTCCGCAAACGATACCTCGAAATCGTTAAGTATGGCTACGAAATGCCTATGGAATTTAATTCCAAGTTTTACACAGGGTTATTGATTTTGCCCATTGTATGGATATGTTTCTACGCCATAACTGGATTTTACAAAGACGTTTTTCGAAAATCCAGGTTACAGGAATTAAGTCAAACTTTATTGACCACCCTAATTGGTTCAGTAGTACTTTTCTTTACCCTTCTGTTGGATGATCAGGTAGTTCACTATAAAAACTATTACATCTCTTATTTAAGCATATTTGGTCTTCATTTCCTTTTCACATTTTCGTTTCGATTTTCATTAACGACCAGAACGGCGCATCGAATTCAACGCCGCGAGATTGGTTTCAACACACTGATCATTGGGTCGAATGATAAGGCCGTTAAATTGTACAATGAAATTGAAAACCAATCCATTGGATTTGGTCATCAAATCATTGGGTTTGTGCGATTTAATAACAAGGAAAAAAATCACCTGGATAAGTTTCTACCTGAATTGGGAACCGTTAGTCAGTTGAGGGAAATTGTGCTTAAAAATAAAATTGAAGAAGTGATTCTGGCAGTGGAATCTTCAGACCACAAAGGAATTGAAAAAATTATCCGTGTACTTGAAGGAGTGAATGTATTGATTAAAATCATTCCTGACATGTATGATATACTCTCAGGCTCCGTAAAAATGACTTCCATTTTCGGTGCGCCGTTGATTGAAATCAATTCGGAAATAATGCCGCAATGGCAGAAAAACGTGAAGCGCATTTTGGATATATCAGTATCACTGATTGTCCTTGTTTTGTTTTCTCCCGTGTATTTGGTCACAGCCATCATTGTCAAGCTGTCTTCAGATGGCCCGATTATTTTTTCGCAAGAGCGTATCGGTATTTATGGCAAGCCTTTTCTCATTTATAAATTTCGGTCCATGTTCAGCAACGCAGAAGCAAATGGGCCACAATTATCAAGTCGAGGTGACACTAGAATTACAAAATTTGGGCGCTTCATGCGAAAAACACGCCTTGACGAAATGCCGCAATTTTACAATGTTTTGATTGGTGACATGTCGCTGGTAGGACCAAGACCTGAAAGGCAATATTTTATCGATAAGATTGTGAAAAAATCACCTCATTACAATCATCTACTGAAAGTGAGGCCTGGAATTACTTCTTGGGGACAGGTGAAGTTTGGATACGCAGAAAGTGTAGAACAAATGATTCAACGACTTAAATATGATCTGCTGTACATTGAAAACATGTCTTTGCTGGTAGATTTTAAAATTCTCATTTATACTTTTATGATTGTTCTTCGTGGCTCAGGAAAATAGGTTGCAAAGAACAAAAACACAATAAAACAACGAATATGAAGAATATTGCTGTGATTGGCGCCGGTACCATGGGCAATGGAATAGCACACACATTTGCACAATCTGGATATCAAGTGGCTTTGATTGACTTACAAGAATCTTCCATTGAAAAAGGGATGGCAACCATTGGGAAAAACCTGGACCGAATGATTGCCAAAGAGAAAATTTCAGAGGCTGACAAAAATGACATCCTGGGAAGAATCCAAACTTTCACCTCCATGGAAGAAGGAGTCAAAAATGTTGACTTGGTTGTAGAAGCTGCCACAGAAAATGTTGACCTTAAGCTCAAAATATTTTCTGATCTGGACGGTATGACATCTGCCAACACAGTTCTTGCTACCAATACTTCATCCATTTCCATCACAAAAATTGCTGCAGTTACGAATCGTCCAGACAAAGTGATAGGAATGCATTTTATGAATCCTGTGCCAATTATGAAATTGGTGGAAGTAATTCGTGGGTATGCCACCTCAGATGAATGCACTTCAAACATCATGGAACTCTCAAAAAAGCTTGGCAAGATTCCTGTTGAAGTTAACGACTATCCTGGTTTTGTGGCTAACAGAATTCTAATGCCCATGATCAATGAAGCCATTTATTCGTTGTTTGAAGGAGTGGCAGGAGTTGCAGAAATTGATACAGTAATGAAATTAGGAATGGCGCATCCAATGGGACCATTGCAATTGGCCGACTTCATTGGACTGGACGTATGCCTATCCATATTACGTGTCTTGCATGAAGGCCTTGGCAATCAAAAATATGCTCCTTGTCCGTTATTGGTAAATATGGTGACAGCCGGAAAATTAGGAGTAAAATCTGGAGAAGGATTTTACACTTATTCCCATGGAACCAAAGAATTGGTAGTAGCTCCCGGATTCGCCTGATAGGCCAACAAAAATTCTATCTTTGATTTTCACTTAGTAAAAATCCTATGATCAGGCAAGTAGCCATTGTAAGTCCTTGTTTCAACGAACAGGAGTCTATATTGGCATTTCTTGAACTGATGAAACAACACCTTTCTGCATTTACCGATACTCGTTTTCACATGGTGTTGGTAGATGATGGTTCATTGGATGATACGCTCAAAGTGGCCGCTTCTTTCGACTTTCAAATTCCACATGTGGAATTCCATGTATTGTCACTTCAGCATAATGTTGGACATCAAAAGGCTATTTACCAGGGGTTGTTATTTGCAGAGACATTACCCGTAGAACATTTTATTGTAATGGATGCTGACGGTGAAGATGATCCAGCTGTTATTGCAGAAATGCTGCAACAAGAGGAAGACATTGTTTTTGTAACAAGAGGCAAAAGACAGGAAGGGTTGTTATTTCGCATCGGATACTTTTTCTATGGTTTAATTTTCCGGTTGATTATCAATAAACGAATCAATTTTGGAAACTTCTCCATGATCAATAGAAGTGTTCTTACTTCCGTATTAAATCGATCATTCATACATTATTCTGCTAGCCTTTCGAAACTTCGTTTCACGAAAACGTTTATTAAAGCTGATCGCAAAAAACGCCTTGACGGTGAATCTAAAATGAGTTACAATGGGCTGGTATTACATGGGTTAAAAGCTTTTGTAGAATACGCAGATGATATGCTCATCTTTTTTCTGAAATTATTTAGCCTGCTATTTCTCTTTTTCATTGGTTTGGGAATCAATATTCTGTACCAAAAATTTGTTACCCATATGGCCATATTAGGCTGGGCCAGTGTTTTACTATCCGTGGTGTTCAACGCCATGCTCATCATCTTGTGTTTTTTCTTAATGGGTGTATTGCTACTTAACATTCATGACAGGTCTTCATTTCAGAGAATAGCGTTGTACAAAACCATCACAGCTTCATCTAAAAATAATAGTGCATCCGGCCATGACGAATAACGTCAAAGCTGCATACTTGACTTATGGAATTGTTGCTGTTGTTTTGCTGCAACTGCTGGTATTCATTAGTGGAAAAGATTCATATGTCACCATTCATGACAACCTCGATTCCGAATTTACCTACCTAAAAGCCTTAAAGGATGAAGCACTTTTGCTGGATTCCCCTCCAAACGCAAAAGTAAACTCCATTATGAATGGTTTGCCGCGTAAATTTATGCGATCTCCTTACCATTTAACTCCATTAATATTTAACACATTTCCCTCCTTTACAACGTATATCATCAACAAATTGTTGGTGCGAATCATTGCGTTTGTCGGGATGTTTTTGATACTTATCAGGTATTTTCCTAAGATTCCGCCCGTGGCATCCGCCGCCATGGCATTTGCATTTTCTTCAATCGGATTTTATCATATTCAATATGGGATTTCAGTGGCTGGACAACCACTGCTGCTTTATGCTTTTTTGAATATTCTTAATGGTCGTAAAGAACTATTCAACTGGATAATCCTCCTCTTGTTTCCGGTATTTTCCTTTTTTGCTGTGGTTGTACCTTTTGTAATTCCAGCATTACTGATCATCAGCTTGATTGAACGCCAAAAATTGCGCAATCAATACATGTATATTTTTTTGGCCATCGCATTATTGTTCATAGGATACACAATAACAGAATGGCAAATCATTTACCAAATATTTCAACCAGGAAACGAACTTTCTCATCGAGTTGAATTTTCACTTCCTGAAAATCGAAGTTTTGATTTGGGTTCGTTGATTGGCTATTTGAAATATACACACTATCACGTGGGCATCATGAAAACCGAAGCCATTTGGTACTTATTGATTCTGGCCATCGTGTTGCGCAAAAGAGTGAGTCAATACGTTTGGATCATGGTATTGTCCATTGTACTAATTGCTACCCTGCATTTGAATTATGATTGGATAAAAGCTGATGTATTGAAGCCCATTGGGCTTTCATTTATGAATTTAAGCAGGTTTTATTTTCTGCTGCCCACCATATGGTTTTTGCTATTCGCTAGCTTAATTAGTTCATTCCGATGGTCTTCGCCTTTAACCAAATTTTTATTTACCGGCATCATTCTTTGGGTAGGTATTGACATTTTTAAGCGTGATCCGGAATTCATGAATAATGAAAAATTGATGTTCAGCATAGAAATAAATGAACCTACCTATAGACAATTTTATGCTACGGAACTTTTTAAAGATGTCATAGGGCAAATAGAAAAAGAAACTGACCAACCTAAGGTCCTATCTTTGGGAATGTATCCCAATATTGCCTTGTTTAATGGGCTTTCAGTATTAGATAGTTATCAAAACAATTACACCTTAAGCTACAAGAAAAGATTCCGGAAAATCATTGCCAAAGAATTGGATAAATCCGAACAATTGAGGAATTATTTTGATGATTGGGGAAGCAGGTGTTACGTTTTCTCTTCTGAATTGGGCAAGAACTATCTTTTTTCAAAAAACAGTTCTACCAAAATAATCAACCTGGAGATTGATATTCAAGCCATTAAAGAATTGCAAGGCACTCATCTTCTCTCGGCTATTCCCATAGAAAATGCAAACATGTTGAGCATCTCACTCAGTGAGACCTTTGAACACCCTGAAGCACATTGGAAAATTTGGTTGTATCGTATCAACAATTGATCTCAGACTTTTCCCGTTTCTATTAGCCTAATCACCTCCTCTATCAGGTAATCTTCACCAAATGGATCGTAATCCATTTTTAAGTTATGACCAAACAATCGGGCCACTGATTGCCAGAAGAATGCACTGAATGCGCCACGAAACTGTTTCACCAATTCATATGAGGTGTCACCGGTTTCCCGGTCTACCAACTTGATAAGTATGACTCCCTGTTTCACCGTTAGATTTCTCAAATCTCCTTCGAATTCATCGCGCAATTCCGCTTCCACCTTTTTCATGAATTTTCTTCTGGCTCTGTCCGTAGGCAATTTCTTCAAATCGGCTTCATACAATTTCATTTTCTTTCCTGCCAGTTTTGCGTAAGGGTAGGCCTTCTTGACATCACGAATCAACTTTTGGTATCTTTTGGAATACCTCTTCCTTTTTCTTGCAGACCATTGCTCTGCTACAACTATGGTATGTAAATGGACAATAGGCACCGTATCTCCATCAATCACTCTGGCTGAGAGCAAATGTGAATTTTTACCCTTTTTACCCGATGTAGATTCTTTCTTTTCAGGCTCTTGGGCTATGGAAGTCATGAACAATACAAAACAACCAATGGACAATACAATTTTTAAATTGAGTGTCATTTTTTTAGCGCTTATCTTTGCATCGTCTTAACAATATTACCAATTTGAATTGTGCGAATTGAAGAATTGCGGGATTTTCTAGACGAAAAAACGGCATTATACAATCAACCAGGCTTTATTGAAAACGATCCTATTCAGGTGCCACATGCCTATAACGATGAAAAGGACGTTGAAATTGCTGCTTTTCTTACGGCCACCATTTCCTGGGGTAGGCGAGATAGTATTATTAAAAATGCCCGAAATTTCCTAAATAGACTGGGTGAGTCACCTTATGACTTTGTGCGTAGCGCTTCCGCAGATCAACTGAACATCATGCAGGGATTCTGTCATCGAACGTTTAACGAAGAAGATGCAAAATATTTTCTTTTGGGATTGAGAAATTTATATGAAAACGGAGGAATGCAACAAGCCTTTGGCAAGAATAACAATATGCATGATGGTATTGTGAATGCAAGGAATTTATTTTTTGCCCTTCCTCACCCCCAACGAACGCAAAAACACTTTTCTGATCCTTCGAGAAATTCAGCATCCAAGCGATTAAACATGTTTCTGCGGTGGATGGTCAGAACAGATAAAAATGGGGTTGATTTTGGCATTTGGAGAGAAATGAATCCTTCTGATTTACTATTACCATTGGACGTTCATACGTCAAACGTCGCCAGAAAATTAGGCATTCTTAAGCGCAAACAAAACGATTGGAAAGCAGTAGAAGAAGTTACTTCTAACTTAAGAAAATTGGATCCTTCTGACCCGGTGAAATATGATTTTGCCCTTTTTGGATTGGGTGCAATTGAGGGATTTTAGCAAATTATTGATGTTCGTCTTTGGTTTTAACATCAATGAAATAACGTAATTGGACCATTACGTTTCTTCCAGGTTCAGGTAAACCAATTTGACGGTATTGGCTCAAGTGATTAAAGTATTCCGTATCCATCAGGTTTCGAATACTCATATCTACACTCCATTGACTCTGACGACCAAATTTTAGACCTGTATTGAAATGCAGGATTTCATAACCAACTGTTACATCTTCGTTTTGATCCACATTATTTTGATCCGCTGCTGCTTCCAATTGAATTCCTGCATACAGAAAGTTTAACCAGCCATTCATGGATTTTTCCCATTTCAAACCAACATTCCATTTCAAAGGTGGAACAAGTGGCAAATGAATATCAAAATCAAATTGTTTGAGTTCTACATATGAACCAGCCACATTGACTGCCCATTCATCCAATAATTGGTATTCTACATCAAGTTCTCCTCCTCGATGAATGACCTCAGCTTCCACATACTCATAAATTTGACCAGGTTCAGGAAAAGGCACAATGGTATCCGGAATATCGTAGGTTGGAAATTGTCCAGTAGGTTTTATGTAAATGTAATTGTCAAAATAATTGTAGAATCCAGTTATGGAAGTATGCCACTTTTCATTTTCAAATATCCATTCAATGTCAGATTGATACCCTTTTTCTGTAGTTAAATCTGCATTTCCTCGTTCATATCGAAATGAACCATGATGCGGACCATTGGACGCCAATTCCGCAATATTGGGCACACGGAATGTTCTGGCACCATTTAATCGAATGTCCATATGCTCATTTAAGGTTTGATCGATTCCCAAAGAAGCCGCATAATTAAAAAAGTCTCTGTCAAAACCGGTAGAACGTTGAACACTGCCAAAACTCTCACCCAAAAATCTGGCTTCTCTGTAATGTTCTTGAGTGGTTACGTACGCAAAATCCGCCCTTACTCCTCCTGATATGGTAGTAATATCAGTTAACTTCAATCTTTCAATGAAGTAAATACCCGAATTAATACTGGAATAATCAGGAATGAGGAATTCACGACCGGCAATTTGGTTATCCATGTAAGATGTCTGAATGCCAGCTGTGTATTTCCATTTTTTATGGTCATCAATTTGTTCCAATCGAATATTGGAAGTGATGGTATGAAGTTCTAACTGCAAGGCCAACTGTTCAACGTTGTCGGCTTCATTAAATGAAGTTCCTTCAATTTCTTTTCTGGTATTTAATTGATAACCAAGGTCTACCTTCAACCAATGATGTTCCAGATGATGATCATGATTGATAGATACCTTTTGATGGTTTACTTCCTGATATGGTGTCGAAACATTTCTGGTATCACCATCCGGAACTACAGCAAATGGATTTGGAGCACCAAAAGCACCAGGAAAGAATCCATTGGTTTGATTAAATGATGACAGCGTCAAAGCTGTATTTCCATTTCGATGATGCCAACCCAAATTGATTCGACCGTTTAATTCTCGAGAAGCGGTATTGGTAAGTGTTTGGTCGACTACCGGTAATATCCAGTTAGCATAGTTGAAAGAATCTGCAGGTATTTTATAATCCCCAGCGAATACTGAAGTCAATGCTACTCTATACGAAAGCCGATTTAAATTTCCTTTGACTGACGCCATGGCACCATAAGATTCATTGACGGATCCATAAATGGCCCGTGCTCGAACTTCTGTATGACCCGAAGGCGGTATAGTAGGTTGCTTGATTAACACAATTCCAGATGTTCCATCAGAACCATAACTTAATGAAGAGGCACCTTTGATAATAGCGATTTCGTCCAAATGGTACTGATCAATTTCCAATCCATGATCCGTCCCCCATTGCTGCCCTTCTTGTTTAATGCCAGATTCAATCACCGCCAATCGATTTCCGGACATGCCTCGAATAACAGGCTTGGAAATGTTCATACCAGTGGAAATGGCATCTACACCCTGAAATTCTTTGAGTGCATTCGATAAACCCATTGACATGGAACGTTCCAATTGTTCACGCTCCAGGATGTCCACATGTATAGGGGGAGTTTCCAAAGAATGATGCTCTGATTCTGCTTCAATTACAATGGGCTTTAATTTTTTGGATGACGTTTCCATGGCAAAGGACAAATTCACATGACCTGTAGACACAGATACATCCTTCCCTACTGTTTTATAACCTAACAGTACGGCATGAAAGTGATACTCCCCAGGATTTACGTCAGAAATGATAAAGTATCCATTTGCATCGGATATGCTCGACTGCTTGGATTCAAATAGATAAACGGTGACCCCTTCCAGGGGATCACCGTTCACATCAGAAATCGTTCCTGATAAATCGTATTCCTGACTGTATAAATATGTATTGCTGGCTATGATAGCCAACATACAAATCAGGAAATTTTTCACGCTTATTCTATTCTAAATGCAAGTGCAACTTCATCTCCGTAATATTTTCATTTACGTCGTGCACTTGAATATGCATGTGATACTCACCTAAATCAGTTCCTGTTGGAAATGAAAGCGGACTCTCTGTATTGATGTCTGACAAATCATAGTTGGTAGCACCACCTAAGTCTTTATCAAAATCATAATACATTTCTTCCGTTTCCTCATTTTCAACTTCGATGATGATTTCTTCGATACCATCTACATCTTCTACCATTCCAACAAAATTAACCACATCGTCTATGGCAAAATGCTCATGGTTAGAAGGAGAAGTCAATGTAATTTGAGGCATTGAAGCATTTTCAATGTCAAATTCCATTACTGAAATTTCGGCCTCATTACCAGCAGCATCTGTTAATTCTACATTAAAGTGCATTGGTCCTGAAGCTGCGTCAGCCGGAACTTCAACCTCTACATCTTCCGAATGCGTTTTTCCTGAGAATTCAAGGATTTTTACCCATTCGAATTTTTCTGCGGATAAACGGTGTGTATGACCGTCATCAGCAGGATGAATTTCCAATCTTGCCTGTGACAAATTAGAATTATCTGAGAATTCGAGGTTTAAGGTTACTGTTTCTCCTGCATTTACTGTCGTGCTCGACATTTCATGTTTTTCTACTACAGGATTAGTTGTGTCTGGTGTTGGAGTTGGATCATCGTCATCTTTATCACAAGAGATAACAACAACTGAAAGAATAATGTACGCACCAACAAGCGACATCATTCGAAATAAATTTTTCATGATATTTTAATTAAAAATGATAATAAAGTATTGGATACCCAAGACGATGCTCAGGTAGTACTAGTATCATTTTTAACGGGAGGCCCTTTATTGTGCCTATTCTCAATTTTGTTCTCATAAACCTTACAGCAAGGAGTAAGAACATTGGTTTGAATCTGGACATTGAAACAATATCCATCTTTTGAAAATATCGATTTAGAATTTGTTTTTACAAACTCACATAAATCACAATCAACAAGTTCTTTGCGAATACAAACATCAAAATCACAGACGTGTACGTCGTCTTCATGATGTTCAAATAAATGATGAATTCCCTGAAAAGGAATGACCAACACCAGTGAACTCATCACCAATGTCCAACGGGCCATCATCTTTCCAAGATCTTTCATTAGGGTTTAAAATTAGCTAATTTTTTGATACTAAACGCTTTCAGCCAATGCCTCGTCTACGAATTCAAAGGTAGAAAGCACATCGGCTTTACCATTAACTATGGCCACATCGTGCTCAAAATGAGCTGAAGGTTTTCGGTCTGCCGTTACAATGGTCCATCCATCATCCAACTGATTAACATTCCGAACACCCAGGTTTATCATTGGTTCTATGGCAATCACCAAACCATTGACCAATTTTTTTCCTTGCCCCCTTTTGCCAAAATTTGGCACTTGAGGTCCTTCATGCATTGAACGTCCTAAACCATGACCAACCAATTCTCGAACAACCCCGTATCCGTGTTTTTCTGCGTGTTGTTGTATGGTAAAACCTATATCTCCTATACGGTTTCCTTCTTTTACCTGTTCAATTCCCAGTTCCAGACTTTCCCTGGTTACTTTTAGCAGCTGCTTCACTTCAGGTGCTACCTCACCCACTTCAAATGTGAATGCCTGATCACCATAAAATTCGTTTTTTATGGTTCCGCAATCAATGGAAACAATGTCACCATCTTTGAGCGGTTCATTCGTTGGAATACCATGAACTACGGCCTCATTTACAGAAATGCACAATGAATTCGGAAAATCATTGAATCCCAAAAAGCCAGGAACGGCTCCATGATCTCGAATGAACGTTTCCGCAAGTTTGTCCAATTCTAATGGAGTAACTCCAGGAACTACCTTGGGAGCTAGCATTCCCAATGTTTTAGAGACCAATTGTGCACTTTCGCGCATCAATTCTATCTCATCGGCTGTTTTTAAATATACTTGGTTGGCCATTACCCGAATAAGCGTTTAAAAAAAGAAGGTTTTTTACCGTAATTATTATGTGCCTCCGGATTTTTTAATTGATGATTAAATTCTCCAGACTCTGGATGCAACATTTGCCATACATCACTCCAACCTGGAAATCCTCCTACATTTCTATCATCAATAAACAGATCCGCATTGATTTTTCGGCTGGTTTTGGCGTCCAATTTTTCTTCCGGATAACTGCTGTTTACTGCATAAAAGGTAATTCCATTGTCTTTGCAATAATCAACTGCTTCCTGAAGCAATTCACCTTCCCGGAAGGTCCACAAAATCAATTTATGGCCTTTCCCTTGCAGTGCTTTTAGTGTATCAAAAGCAAAGAGCATTTCTTTTCCAATGGCCGGATAGTCATGCTCCACAATGGTTCCATCGAAATCAACTGCTATGGTTATTGCTTCTTGATTGATCATTCACTAAACAAATTCTGCAGATTCAACATGTAACGAATCATCCAGTTTATAAACTTTTGGCTGCCCGGTAGGGATTTCTACCTGCGTAATGTCTTCGCCACTCATTCCTTCTAAATGCATTATGAGGGCACGCAAACTATTACCATGGGCGGCTACAATTATGTTTTTTCCTTGTTGCAACAGCGGCTTGATTTCTTTTTCATAATAAGGAATCACACGTTCTGCTGTATCTTTTAAACTTTCACCATTGGGAGGGGCTATATCATAACTTCTTCTCCAAATATGTACTTGTTCGTCACCAAATTTTTCTCTGGTCTCATCCTTATCCAAACCTTGTAAATCCCCATACATGCGCTCATTTAACGCATTATTGCGAACTACTTCGATATGCTGCTGACCTGTTTTTTCCAAGATGATATTCAGTGTATTCTGTGCTCTTTTCAATCCAGATGTAAACGCTTTATCAAAGGTAAATTCGTTCAATTTTTCTCCAGCCTCTTCTGCTTCAGCAATCCCCTTTTCTGCCAATTCCACATCTTCCCAACCTGTGAATCGATTCGCTTTATTCCAAACCGATTGTCCGTGCCTTACAATAATCAAATACCCCATATTAATTCACTAATTCAACCACTTTCTTAATGGCCTGTTCCACATTGTTTTTAATTTCCGAAATGTTTGCTTCCATCATATAACAGGGTGCAGTAACAATTTTATTTTGTTCATCCACCAATATTTCTCGTACCGTTTTCATGGAACTTACAGCACCTGCAGCTTCCATTCCCTGGCTTATGGCATCAATTTCATACGGTGAAGACTCCGCTGTTGTTCCAACTGTCAAATTGGCTTTTACTCCTGAACCTTCCAATGCTTTGGCAACTGTAGTTGGGGCCATGCATAAAGCTGCAATGGGTTTATTGTTCATTACCATTTCATTGATCAGTCGCTTCACTTCAGCATGAATTTCACCTTCTGGACCTGAAAACGCCCATTTGGTCAAATTCTTAGCCACACCAAAACCACCCGGCATCACCAATGCGTCCAATTGATCATGGCTTACCTCTGAAATATTGTGGATGTTTCCTCTGGCAATTCTGGCAGATTCAACCAACACATTGCGCTGTTCATTCATTTCATCACCTGTGATGTGATTCACTACATGATGCTGATTCATATCCGGAGCCATGCAAATTGCTTCCGCTCCACACTCGTGGATGGCCCACAAGGCGAAAACAGATTCCTGAATCTCAGAACCATCATATACTCCATTTCCAGAAAGTATTACGCCAATTTTCATGATTCCAATTTTTTTACAAAACTAATCAAAGCATACTGATAATACTATGATCATATCAAAAACGATAGATCGCTATTTGAAGCCAGTTCTTCGGCATCTTTTCCTTGCCTGAACAATCTGGTTTGGTGCGCTCCTTTGAGTAGTTTCTCTTCTCCTTCCACATGAATCCAACTTCCTTCACGTAATCCAATAACTGGGATATCATTGTACACATGAAATTCTTTGATCCTGGTCTCCCGAGTCTCTCCCATGTGCTTTAATCCTTCTACCGGGTCCAAATAGTGAGGATTTAAATTAGCATTGATAAACCCAAAGGCTTCAAAAGATGGTGGATATACAATAGGCATATCATTAGTGGTTTGAATGGATAACCCAGCCATGTTTGAACCTGCACTTGTTCCCATGTATGGAATACCGGCGTGAACCATTTCTTTGATCGGGTCCATCAATCCACGACGATACAATTCTGTCAATAAGACAAACGTATTGCCTCCACCCGTAAAAATGCCAGATGCATTCGACAATACATTTGTTGGATCCCCTTCTTCATGAATTCCCTTTAATTCAAACCCCAAAGCATTGAACTTTTTCCTTGCTATTTCGGTGTATTCATCATGAGTATATCCCGATGGACGAGCAAATGGGACAAATACAACATGTCCATCAGTGGGAAAAAATTGTTGAATTTCTTCTGAGCAATATTCCAAATAACTTCCTCCATGAATGGTGGAAGTGGAAAACAAACGCAATCGCATCATTTAAATTTTTTCAGGAAATTATACAATAACCTTACACCCACACCTGTGCCTCCTGCTCTGCGATATCCTTCTTCTTTCTTAATATGCGCTGGCCCTGCAATATCCAAATGAATCCACGGGTAATCCGTAAAATGTTGCAGGAATTTTCCGGCCGTGATGGCACCTCCTACCGGACCTCCCAAATTGGTCATATCTGCAACTTTCGAATTCAGCAATTCTTCATAATCTTTCCAGAAAGGCATTTCCGCTAGTCTTTCGTGAACTTCATCTCCGGAGTTTTTCAATTCATTTTTTCTCTTCTCATCAGCAGTACCCATCATGGCAGATCCAAAAGACCCGGTAATGGCTGCAGCTGCTCCTGTCAATGTTGCCAGGTCAATCACCAATTCAGGTTTGTATTTTTTTGCATATGCCAACGCATCTGCAAGAATCAATCTTCCCTCGGCATCCGTGTTTAATACCTCAACCGTTGTACCATCATACATTTTCAGAATATCATCTGCAACATACGCATCACTGTTCACTCGATTATCAGTGGCTGGAATCAAGCCAAGAACATGCAAAGGAAGTTTGTTTGAAGCCACAGCAGTTAATGTGCCAACAACAGCCGCAGCACCACCCATATCGGCCTTCATCGTTTGCATATATGCCCCTGGTTTAATATTGTATCCTCCCGTATCATAAACCACTCCTTTACCTACCAATATTATAGGTTTCTTGTTTTTGGCATTCCGAGGTTTCCACTCCAATATGTTAAACGTTGGTGGTTCAGAACTTCCTTTGTTTACTCCCAACAATCCACCCATTTTGAGCGCTTCAATTTTAGCTTTTGAAAAAACCGTGACATTAAATCCTGCTGTTTTAGACAATTTCTTGATTTCAGCGGACAACCTTCTGGCTGTAAGAAAATTAACAGGTTCATTCACCAAAGTTCGCGCAGCATTTGTAGCCTTAGTCACTTCCAATAGTTCTTTCCAGGATGCCTGAGAAACATCAGATAATACTTGCAGACTTTTAATGCCATACTTTACTTTTTCCTTTTTGTACTTGTCAAATCGATAATCCCTAAGTATCAAGCCTTCCACTAACGCAATCATTTGCTGTTGACTCAAAACATCACTTCCATTATGAATGCGGACATTCCCAAAGTTTTCAGCTTTTAGCTTTCCATAAAGAACAGAAGCTTTTTGACGTAAAGACTCCAGATTTTCAGCATCGCTCAACGATTTATCGACAAAATAAATCAACGCAACCTGAGCACCACTGTCTTGAACAAAGACCCGGTGACTGGATTTTCCTTTTTTGATATCAGCAGTCAACAATTTGGCATGTGAACTCAATTCTTTGATGGATTTGAGCGACTTCTGTGTTTGTAAAATATATATGTCGGCCGTTTGCTTTTGTACGGTCCATTTTTTGATGGTAGCTATTTTCAAAATGAATGATCTAATGATTGAGTATGCAAAAATAATAAACACGTGTACCCAATGCGTTTTTCTGTCATAATATTTAAAGGTTGAGGTGTTCATTTTTTTAGTCTTGCCTAAATATTTTATTACATTTGCTTAAATTATGAAACAGATATCTCAGGAGAATTACCTCAAAGCGATATACTGGATTACCGATAAGCAAGGTCATGCAGGCACAAATGATATTGCCCAAAGATTGCATACCAAGGCATCTTCAGTCACCGACATGGTAAAAAAACTTTCTGAAAAGAAATTGTTGAAATACACTCCTTATCAAGGTGTAGCATTGACCAAAAAAGGAACTACTGAAGCCCTTAAGGTAATTCGCAAACACCGTTTATGGGAGGTTTTTCTGGTGGACAAACTCCAATTCAAATGGGATGAAGTGCATGATATTGCGGAACAAATGGAACATGTGGATTCCAAGGAATTGATAGAACGATTGGACGAATATTTAGGAAAACCAGATTTCGACCCCCATGGTGATCCAATTCCAGATGAAAATGGTTCCATTGCAACCATTGAGACTGTTTTGTTAACTGAAATGAAAACCGGTGATTCAGGAATTGTAACCGGAGTGGTGGATTCTTCCACTTCCCTGTTGCAGCATCTTGAAAATTTACAAATTGGTATCGGATCTAAAATTCGGATCAAAAATGTTATTCCATATGATCATTCCATGGAAATTGTTTTAGGAACCAAGCAAGATTTGGTGATTTCGGAAATGGTCGGAAAAAATATAATGGTAAAGAGAAAATGATGGATTTTGAAACCATAAAAACAAGCTTTCTGGCCTTGCATCCTGTGTGGCAAGCTTTAATTGCTACAACATTCACCTGGTTGATGACAGCCGCTGGTGCATCTTTGGTATTTTTCTTCAAAACCATGCGGCGGAAATTTCTGGATACCATGCTCGGGTTTACTGGAGGAGTTATGATTGCAGCGAGTTTTTGGTCTCTACTTGCTCCTTCCATTGAAATGGCTGAAGAAATGGGCACTCCTGGATACATCCCAGCGGCCATTGGATTTTCGTTGGGGGCATTGTTTTTATTTGGATTAGACCGGGTAATTCCTCATTTGCATTTAAATGAAAAGCTGTCCAACAAGGAAGGTATTGAAACGAATTGGAACAGAACTGTTTTGTTGGTATTGGCCATTACATTGCACAATATTCCCGAAGGGTTGGCCGTGGGTGTGGCATTTGGAGCCATAGCAACCGGCATGCCTCATGCAGAATTGGGGGCGGCTGTGGCGTTGGCATTGGGTATTGGCATTCAGAATTTTCCCGAGGGGATTGCTGTGGCCATGCCTTTACGTCGACAGGGTGTAAGTCGTTGGAAGAGTTTTTGGTGGGGTCAACTTTCGGCCATTGTTGAACCCGTTGCTGGAGTATTAGGAGCATTAGCTGTGATTGTAGCTCAACCCATTTTACCTTATGCATTGGCGTTTGCCGCAGGTGCCATGATATATGTGGTCATTGAAGAAGTGGTGCCGGAAACCCAACAAGATAAATACACTGACTTTGCAACACTTGGACTGGTCGGCGGATTTGTGGTTATGATGATATTGGACGTGGCACTAGGCTAATTGAGACTATACAATTTTCTCCACTCGTCCCTTTTTCTCATTAAGAATTTCTTTTCGGCCTGATTAGCCACCAAGGAAATGGCCTTGTCAATGCTGGAAAGTGCTATTTCGAAATGTTCAAGATGAAAATGAATCTCAGCAAAAATGGCTTGATACAAATAATGATCCATAAAAGCCTTGTGTTTGTTCAATGCCAACATCTGTTCCAAAGCCTCCATTGAACCATGAACTTTTTCAACAATGACAATTCTGTTCAGCTTGACCAATGCAGCATCACTAATACCAATCCAGCAATCATAAACTTCTAAAATTTCCTTCCAATTTACTGATGCATGATTTTCTGCAGTGCAGTAATAACTTTCAATTCCTGCATGCAGGTGATATTCAGATAAAATATCTCCTTGAGCGGATTCTTGCAAGTATTTAATACCCATGGAGATCAATTCCTTGTCCCAATATTCTCGTTGTTGATTCTCCAGGGTAATGATATATCCATTGAGATCAATTCTTGAATCAAAACGAGCCACTTTAAAACACATCAGCGAAAGTAAAGCGCTTAATTCTGTAGACTTGGTGAGTGGGTTAGAATGCAATATCAAAGCTAATCGAATAGCTTCTATGCATAAATCTCTTTTGATGAGTTGCTCTCCTTCAGAAGCCTTGTACCCTTCGTTAAAAATCAAAAACAATGTTTTTAAAACACTTTCTATTCTTGGCAATAAATCTGACCCTTCAGGAACTTTTAAGTGTCCAACTTTGTTTTTGAAATTGACTTTGGCTCGAGAAAGTGCCTTTTTGGTAGCCTCTTGATTTTTGAGCAAGGCATTGGAGATTTCTCTGACATTTAAACCTCCTAGAAACCTCAAGCTCAAAATAATTCTTTCAGATTGTGTGAGATCCGGATGACAACAAGCAAACATCATTTGAAGTTGTTCATCCGCAATTTCTCCAGATACTAAGGGATCACGATTTTCCTGAACGAGGTAGTCCAAAGAATCATCAACGGAAACATGTTTGTTATCCTTTCTTAGAAAATCGATTAATCCATTGTTGGAAACTTTATACAACCACGCCTCAGGTTTTTCTGGCCATCCGTTAAAGGGCCATACTTGCATGGCTTTGATCAACGCTTCTTGAACGGCATCTTCAATGGCTGATAAATAATGAACACCATACCGAGAAACCAGCATAGATACAATGACTCCATACTGATGCCTAAAAAAATGATCTAGTTGTTGATCCTGAGATAAATCCATATAAAAGCCGGGCGCTAATGTTAACCGCCCGGCAAATATTTTACATGTCCATGCTCATGATTTCTCTTACTTCCACATGGCCGTCGTTTTCAAAGATTGGACAACCTTTTGATATTTCAACAGCCTCATCCAAGCTTCCCGCGTTTACTATCAAATAGCCACCAACAATTTCCTTTCCCTCGGTAAAAGGACCATCAGTTACCATAGAACCAGATTGACGAACAACTTTACCTTCTTTTGATAATGGTAATCCATCAACGAGTTTTCCATTTTCGGCCAAACCTTTCATCCATGCTCCCCATTGCTCCATGTGTTTTTGAGAATCTTCAGGTGACAATTCTTCCATTCTGGCATCACCACCTCTAAATAGATACATATACTTTGACATAACTTTCAATTTTTTATGAATTTAACAATGATTATTTTCAAACTAACGGATGAGAAAAACAAAAAGGGACATCCAACTAAAATTATTTTTGAAATGAATTGTTCCATTTATTTGTAAATTCATTCAACGTAACCTTTTATGAATATTACACCTATCAATATTCGTTTATTTCGTTGGATAGCCTTTTATATTTTTCTTGCATTTGGGAATATCTTGCATGCTCAATTGAATAGACATTGGGCACAGCTCTTTAATGAAGAAGCTTCCCTTGTGGCGGGCTCAGTGGTTGGAGGAGGCGCTGCCAGCAGTTCTATATTTTATAATCCGGCATCCATTTCAGAATTTACCGACAACAGCCTTACTGTTAACGCAAGCTTGTTTACATTAAAGTATTACAAAGCAACCAATGCGTTGGGCAATGATATGGATCTTTCGGATTATGAATTTGAAATATATCCAAGATTTGTGGCCTTTATCATAGAATCAAAAAAGTACCCCAAACGAAAACTTGAGATAGCTATATTGACTAAAAACAATGTGAATTTCAGATTCGAAGATTTTATAGAACAGAAGGCAGATGTCAATTCAGCATTATCCGGAGCAGAGATTCATATAACCGATTTTATCAACCGACAGCGATATAACGAAACATGGGCCGGAATAGGAAGATCGCATGAAATAAACGAATCTTTTTCCTTAGGCTGGAGCCTATTTGGTGTATATAAATTTATGGAATACATGAATCGTCAAAATATTAAAATCATACCCCAGTCCGACACCGTTTTTGTTAATGGGAACCCTGTTCCTGCCTATATTTCTGAATATGCCGAAAACGAAAGATTCAGGGTTAACAATTATCGGGCGTTGCTAAAAATTGGAGGATTATGGACGTATGATACCTGGTCATTTGGATGGAACATAACCACTCCTTCAATATTGGTATTTTCCGGCGCCACACAAGGAACAATTGAGGTTTCCTCTACGAATGTCAAAACGGATGCTGATTTACCACCATCAAGCAGCGCCTATATTGAGCATCAAGATGATATGCGCTCGGATTTTAAAGATCCAGGATCCGTGGCGGTTGGTGCAACGTACAAAGGATCCGATCCGAATTCAGTATTTTCCGTTAGTGCTGAATACTTTTTTGGCCTGGAATCGTATAAAATCCTGGAAGGTGAATCAGGAAGAGGTATTTCATCAAACAACGCTAATGGAATTGTATTAACGGACGAACCACTCACCTACATTCATGGTGCCAAGCCGGTGTTAAACGCTGCAATTGGGTACAAATGGTATGTTTCTGAAAACCTCAAATTACTAACAGGTTTCAGAACGGATTTTAATTATATGAAGAATCACGAGTTAGAAAATTTTGAGTCCTATAATACCATTAAACAATTGAATTTTGATGTATACCATTTAACGGCAGGAACCCGTTTGACTATCAAAAACCACTATGTATTTGCTGGGTTGCAATATTCCTTTGGACAAGAAGAAGGCCAATCACAGTTTATAAATGTTACGGAAATAGACGAATTCAATTCAATAGAAGGTAAACCCTTTCAGGGAGTTCGTCAAAACAATGTAGATATATTATTCCGCTCGTTGAGTTTGTTTTTTGGAGTAAACTTCAATTTTGTCAAATCTACCCCTTAAGCTGCAATAGGCTGTGTGCATATGAATTGGAGGAATTTGGATATCTTTACGATATGAAATGCGCAGGTAAAATAACGGGAATACTCATGTTGATTTCCTATCTCTCTTTTGCTCAAGTGAGTCAAAATGTGGCACCTGCTTATGATTTAAATTCAATCCCGAATGCGTCGAATTGGATTTCGGTTAATACTCCTGATACGGAGGCATTGATAAAACAAGATTTACAAGAAGATGCAGATAAGTCGGTTCCATATCGATTTGGTGAACCCATTGTTGTTGACGCAAATATAATGGTTGGAGAGCCTTTCGAAACAGAAAATGGTTGGGTATGGAAATTGGGTATTTCTGCGCCAGGTGCACGTTCATTGAACTTCAATTTTAACGAATTCAGACTTCCAGAAGGTGCGCAATTGAGGATTTATAACTTTTATGATAGAGAAGATTTTTTGGGACCATTTACCACTGCCAACAATAAAGTGGATGGTCAATTTTCTACTTTCCTATTGTTTTCTGATAAAGTTATTTTAGCATACTATTTACCCAAAAGTGCAACAGATTCAGGAAGTGTGAAAATGGGTTCCGTTGTTTATGGATACCGTGAATTTCCTTCAAGCCCTTCCATTTTTGGTGAATCAGGAAATTGCAATGTCAATGTGATTTGTCCAGAAGGAAACAATTGGCGGGATCAAATTAAATCAGTGGTGATGATCCTGGCAGCCAACAATAGTCGCATATGTTCTGGAACCCTGGTGAACAATACCAGTGAAGATGGTACGCCATATGTGCTCACGGCAAATCATTGTCCCATAGCAACAAACAATGTATTTGTTTTTAATTACGATTCGCCCACTTGTTCCCCTCCTACTGATGGGCCAACTAATTTTACCATATCAGGGTGTGATATAAAATCGAACAATTCTTCTTTTGCCGCTTCTGACTTTAAACTTTTGGAACTATCAAGTACTCCACCTGCTTCATACAATGTTTATTATTCAGGGTGGTCAAACATTAATGTTGCCCCGCAGTCTTCAACATGCATCCATCATCCGAAAGGAGATGTCAAAAAAATATCGGTGGACTATGAACCTGCCACTCATTCCGGTTATTACTCAAGAGGTTCAACGTATTGGAGAATTGAGAAGTGGAATAAGGGAACCACGGAAAATGCATCTTCCGGAGCTGGATTGTTTGATCAAAAGAAACGAATTATTGGTCAGTTGCACGGCGGAGAAGCGTCATGCACGGTGGATTCCATGGATTTCTTTGGGAAATTCAGTCATTCATGGGATGCCCAATCCGATTCCATTAGTCAATTAAAATATTGGCTGGATCCAACCAATTCAGGATCAAACATTGTTGATGGAATGGACCCCAACATTTCAAGTGCAAGTCTAGATGCGCAAATTACAGGTATCATAGGACTTGAAGTCTATCAATGTGGTGATAGCGCATTTCCAATTGTGGTTTTAAAGAACAAGGGAACAAGTGCTTTATCTTCTGCTGATTTAACATTGTACCTCAATGGAAATATGGTTCTGACCCAACCCTGGACAGGCAACTTGAGTCAATACAACATGGAAAAAGTTCAATTGCCGGGAATCGAATTATCAACCGCTTCCAATGAATTGAAAATTGAAGTATCAAATCCTAACGGAGGAACAGATATGGTTCCATCCAATGACGTTTTTTCCTATTCATTCATTTCAGTAGCAGAGCCCATTGAGGTGGAGCTAATTGTACGAACGGATGATGACGGGGACGAATCTTCATGGGAGCTGACATCTTCAACGGGAAGCAATTTGTATAGCTTTGGTTCTTATCCGAGTGTTCCTGGAGGTGCATTGTATACGGATACATTTTGCCTGTATGACGGTTGTTTCAATTTTTCGTTTTACGATTCTTTTGGTGATGGTATATGTTGCGATTTTGGTAATGGTTTTTACCTGATGCGAAATACTCAAACAGGTGATACCATATTTTTCGACAATGGGTTTGATCAAGCGGATACCAATCATGTATTTTGTCTGGGAGACTCCTGCACGTTATTAAATTCTGGATTCATAACACATGCCAGCGATGCTCAGTCGTCTGATGGAAAAATCAGGGTGGAGATGTTGAGCGGCACACCTCCTTTTTCATTTTCCTGGTCGAATGGTGAGACGGGAGCAGAAATAATAGATCTGGCACCAGGGTTATATGGTGTAAGTATTACGGATAGTTTGGGCTGTACAGATTCCGCCTATTATGAAGTTGAGATAGGTACCAGTGTATCCGATTATTCCGATATCGCTGAATTTGACGTAAATATTTATCCCAATCCGGCCAATGACAACATTACAATTTCCTGGAACTCAACTATTCGCATGGAACAAATTGAAATGTTCAATGTACATGGAAAAAGAGTAAGGTTGATTCAGCAATTTGAATCTTCCATGTTAACAGAAAACGTTGGCTCTCTGGAGTCTGGAATGTACATTGTGGTATTGAAAACTGAAAATGGAGTAAATGTCAACAAGCTGATAATCAGTCGTTAATACATTTTTCCTGAGGATCTCACTTTTCTCCCTTTACTTTTTGATGAATTGAATCCTGGCTTAGATGAAGCACAAGAAGATAAAATCAAAAACAATGCAAAAATTCCTGCCAGAGATAAGGCTAGTCCTGAACGTGAATTTAGCTTCATAGGTTTAATTATTCAATGGTAGGATAAAATTAAGACTTACTTGTCAATTGACCTACTCATTTGCATTCAAATTGCGAATTCTTTCAATGCGTTGCAGTACCGTTGGGTGAGAATAGGTCAACCATACAACATATGGATGTGGGGATAAATTTCCAAGATTATCCACGGTCAATTTTTTTAACGCCGTAATCAATGACTCAGGCACATAATTCGTGACAGCGTAAGCGTCCGCTTCAAATTCATTTTTGCGGCTGTACCAGGAAGAAAATATTCCACTTAAGAGATTAATTGGAGAAAGTAAAATCATAAATCCAATTAACCCGAGATGAAAACTGGATTGTTGCCCTCCCAATGCTTGTGAAATGGCTTCATTTCCAATAAACAACCCCAACAAATAAAAAATGATTCCCATTTGGAAAATGCCAAAAAACATGCTTTTGTATATGTGCTTATGCTTGTAATGTCCTATTTCATGAGCCAAAACGGCCACTATTTCTTCTTCATCTTGTTGTTCAATAAGCGTATCAAAAAGCACTATTTTTTTGGTTGCGCCCAATCCACTGAAATACGCATTGGATTTAGCCGATCTTTTTGAACCATCCATCACATATATATTATCCAATTTGAATTGAACTTTTTTGCTGAATGCTTCAATTTTATTTCGTAGCGAGCCTTCCTCCAAAGGGGTTAGTTTATTGAATATGGGCACGATTATGGAGGTATAAAATGTAGCAAAAAACAAAGAAAACGAAGTTGAAGTTATCCAGGCATACAACCAGAACTTATCACCTGTTTCGTCGTAAAACCAGATGAATAAATACAACATCAAACTTCCCAATACGGCCGATAGAATGGTGCCTTTTATTTTATCCAAAATAAATGTTTTCAAGGTGGTTTTGTTAAATCCATATTTTTCCTCAAGTACAAACGTATTGTAGATATTAAAAGGAAGATTCATTACGGAACTAGCCAACATGATAACTCCAAAAAAGAACAAAACGTGCAGATAATGCGAAAATTCAAAACTCGCTATATACGCATCTAATATTCCAAACCATCCGAAATACAAAATAATGAGGGTGAGTATAAATTGTATGGTACCAGAAATTACCCCTAACTTATCATGGTCTTTATCATAATTTCTAGCCTTTTGGTATTTATCCTTGCTATAAAATCCTTCAAATTCTGCAGGCAATTGAGCAGTCCAGTTTTTATCATTTAAATAGGCTAGCCAGCGATCCAAGACAAATCCAACGACCACAAAAAATAACATTACATACAACATCATCTCAAATCATTATATCAATACAAACCATTGCGCTTCCTTAGAAACCACTCCAGTGAAAACAACAGTATAATGAGTATGAAAATCCAGGTAAAGTCGATTAAGTATCGTACGTCATAAGTGTAGTGGGAAACAACGGAAACATCTTCATCATTCATCAACTTAGATTTTAGATCATCCAGTTGATTGAGGAAAAACATCTCACCACTGTGTTTGTAAGATAAATTTCTCATCAAATCAGCATTGGCAACCAATTGCCGTTGTTCGATCAATAGTTCCGTTACTGTAAAAACACCCTGCTCAGTGAAATTCTCTGATCCTATTGAAGTTGATACATTGTATGAATACTCTCCTGGTTCAAATCTTCCGGCATCCAAATAATACCGGTTTCCTGCAGTTATGAACGTTCGCTGAAATTCACTTCCTGTGGAATCTTTAATGGTTATTGAGACTTGCTCATCATTGATCATTTCGAAGCTCTCATTATACAACTCAGCTACAAATTCTACATTTTCGTTTGCGTTGAATAAATTTTCATTGGAAAGCCTGAATCGACTTTTATCTTCATTTAGTCCAAGGTATTGAACCGTGCTTTGAATAAGGTTGTCAAAATTATCGTGTGAATCATTTCTCAAAAAATCATGAAGTCTCCACTTCCACAGGCCTTCACCTGTTAACAAGGCGCTCTTGGCACCATTGATTTTTGAGAATCCCCATAACAAGAAAGGGGTATTCACACTTCCTATTCGTTGATAAAACAAAGGCTCAATGGAACCTGCAAATTGGTTTGATTCATGCGGCACTCTCAGCGGTGGCCAATTTTTCACTTGTTTACTCAATGATTCAGAGATAATGAACAATGAAAAATCGTTGTTCATTAAGGGCAAGGCTTCCTGGCTTCCCGATAGTCCTGTCATTTCAAATCCTTCCATCAATCCAGGTATTTTTCTTTGGTCGGACATTTGACCCAATATATACCAGATAGGTATGTCCAAATCATCAAATAGTTGCAAGATTCCTTTTCGACCTTTTTTAGCAGGAACCTGATGCATGATGACCAACTGATAAGGTTCAAGATTGCGATCAAATACATCGGCAAGGCTAACGGTCAGTTCATATTTGTCGTTATTTAGAATAGCATTGGACAACGCAGAAATGTCAGGGTGAGGAGCACCGGCCAGCAGCAGAATTCGTTGCTTTCCCTCTAAGACCTCAACATAGATATGTTGAATATTGTTTTCTGTATGCGCTTCGCCATCAATCGGCAATAGTCTTACAATAAAATGCTGGATACCAGATTCTTCTGCTTTCACGAAAAAAGGAATGGTCTGAAAGAAATGATCCTTGGTGAATGAAACATTTGTATCTGCTAATACTTCACCATTTCTCATTATTTGGACGTTGGACCTATTCCCTTTTAATTTCTCTGCTTCAATACTTACGTCAATTTCAAACTTGTTGCCCAAATAGGCTATTTGATTGTGTTTCACATTGGAAACTGAAGCATCCCTGTGTACGGAAGTATCACCTAACAAAACAGAATGAATGGGATACTCAAAAGAGGAAGGCAAGTAGACCGGGTTTTGTCCACGGTTAAACAATCCATCAGAAAACAAAACGGCAGCACCAACATTCCGATTGAAATAATCGTTTTCCAGTATGTCAATAAAGGAAGAAAGACTTGTCTCTTTTTCATCAAAGGATACATTTTTATCAGCCACAACATCTCGACCAATCAAATTCCATTTGATGTCGAATTTATCATTGATGCTTTCTTCAAATGATTCCATGATTTGAATCATTTTTTGTGCGGTGAGGCTACTATCTCCTAACCGCATGGAAGCCGAATTGTCAATCCCTACTATTAAAAGGGGATCTTGCAAGTGCCTGGTCCCTGACTTCACAAAGGGTTTTAATATTAAAAAGGCAAGTATAAAGGCCAACAGACCTCTTAGGAAATAGAGCGTGTACTTAAGAGGTACAGAAACAGAATCCAATTTGGTTTCCCTGGCATATGTGATGTAGACAACTACAACTGAGATGATCAGGCAAAAGAGTACAAGCCAAAGTGGTAATTCAGATGAAATTTTAAACGAATCCGACAACGTGTGAAGCTTTACGTATCAGGTTTGCATTCCACCACAAACATTGATGATTTGCCCAGATACGTAACTGCTTAAATCAGAAGCAAGAAACAAAGCGGCGTTTGCCACATCTTCGGTAGTTCCAGCACGGTGGAGAGGTATGTCCTCCAACCACTCAGCGATAACTTTTTCGTCCAGTTGTTCAGTCATTTCTGTTTTAATGAAACCTGGTGCGATTACATTACAACGAATATTTCGCGATCCCAATTCTTGTGCCACTGATTTCGAAAAACCAATGATTCCTGCCTTGGATGCAGCATAATTTGACTGACCTGCATTTCCTTCAATTCCAACCACCGAACTCATGTTGATGAATGAGCCGCTGCGTTGTTTCAAAAATGTTTTTTGTACAGCTTTCGTAATGTTGAAAACAGACTTTAAATTGGTATTGATAACGTCATCCCAGTTTTCCTCACTCATTCGAAGCAATAATCCATCTCTGGTTATTCCGGCATTGTTCACGACAATATCAATGGTTCCAAAAGCAGTAACTACTTCATCAATCAACTGTTCTGCTTGTGCAAGATTGGCGGCATCAGATTTGACACATAATGCCTTCACACCAAATGCCTCCAACTCACTCTTCAAAGCATTAGCTTTTTCATCTGAAGACACGTAGGTAAACGCTACATTGGCACCTTCCTGAGCAAATTTCAGCGCAATTCCTTTTCCTATACCTCTACTGGCACCTGTAATCAATGCCGATTTTCCGCTTAACAACTTCATACGAATGAATTAGTTTAACAATTCGGCCATTTTCTTGCCGATATCTGCTGGTGAATCAACCACGCTAATGCCACATTCCCTCATGATCTTCATTTTCGCCGCTGCTGTATCATCAGCACCCCCGATAATGGCTCCAGCATGCCCCATTCTTCTTCCGGGAGGAGCAGTTTGTCCAGCTATAAATCCTACAACCGGTTTGGTTCCAAATTCCTTTACATAATGTGCAGCATCTGCCTCCATGCTTCCACCAATTTCACCAATCATAATGATTCCTTCAGTATCATCATCTTCCATGAACAACTTCACAGCATCTTTTGTAGTAGTTCCAATAATTGGGTCACCTCCAATGCCAATGCACGTAGACTGACCCATTCCAGCCTTTGATACCTGATCAACTGCTTCATAGGTCAATGTACCTGAACGGCTGACAATGCCAACTTTCCCTTTGTTGTGAATAAATCCTGGCATAATGCCAATTTTAGCTTCACCAGGAGTAATGATACCGGGACAATTGGGTCCAATTAAACGACAATCTTTGTCCTTAAGATATTCATTCACCTTAATCATATCTGCAGTAGGTATACCTTCAGTAATGCAAACGATTACTTTAATACCTGCCTGAGCAGCCTCCATAACCGCATCCCCGGCAAACGGAGGAGGTACGAATATGATAGAAACATCAGCTCCCGTTTTTTCTACAGCTTCCTGTACGGTATTAAAAACAGGTTTGTCAAGGTGTGTTTGACCACCTTTTCCAGGTGTAACTCCACCCACCACATTTGTTCCGTACGCTATCATTTGTTCGGCGTGAAATGTTCCTTCCCCACCGGTGAATCCCTGAACCAGGACTTTTGAATCTTTATTGACTAGTATACTCATGAAGGATTTTTTTTGCGGTTCAAAAATAGGAGTTTGGACATTCTTTGACAAACATTTCTTTCAACACTCTTGAGGAATTTTTCACACCCGCAATTGCAAGTAATATCCACTGTGCTTTCGAATGTTTAATACCCTTCCTTCATCGAACAAAAGGTATTGCCCTTTTATGCCCTGTAATGTCCCGGTGACATTGGGTACTTTATCAAAATTGATGCTTTTTACTTTTTCAGGGAATTGTTCAACGGGGTAACCAATTTCAACAATTTCGTCATTGTTGCTGTAAAATGAAACCCATTCTTCACCCAATAATTCTTTTGCTTCTTTTTTCTTCTCAAGAATATTTACTTCCGTTCGCAAATCATTCTTTAACATTCCTTGCCAAGGTGTTTTATCGGCCATAAAATTCTTAAGATGTACTTCAATGGCACCTGCCTGAAATCGGTTTTCAGTTTCGCACAATCTTACGGCTTTCCACGCTCCCTGATCAATCCAACGTGTCGGAATCTGCTCATTTCTTGTCACCCCAACCTTAACCCCAGCAGAGACAGCAATGTAAACCACATGAGGTTGCAAATGATTCTTTTTTTCCCATTCTGGATCACGTCCTTTTCCCAAATGAGCTTCACAAAGCTCAGGGCGAATAATACACTCTGAATTTTCAGGGGCATCTTTGAAACATGGAAAGCAAAATCCACCTGCAAAGGATTTGGATGTCAAACGACCGCAAGAAATGCAATTGATTTGACCATTAAAGGCAAGGTTGATTTCCTTACCAATGAGATCATTCATATTCACCAAATCATCACCGATAGGCAAACTGTACTTCACCGGATCGGACAATTCCACTTTCATTTTAGTAACATTGCCCTTCCAACTCATAAAAGGAACTTAATTTACTTGAATCAGCTGACGATTCAGTGTAGGATTCTGAAGTTCAATATCTGTACTATCATATTGAAATGATAGATGCATTTCCCACAACCCAGGATCATCAATAGATTTGGTAATAAACGTATCACGAATCTCAAATTGCAACGAATCAGGGTTTATTTGACGAACAAAAGTATAAGTGGTATAGTACTTTTCAACTTCAAACGTAGTGGAACCAATGGTAGCGCTTACCGCAGGGTATTGCGCAACCAACCCATCAATCATAGCATAAAAACAAGTAGTGTCATTGGCCTCGATGTGACCAAATTCAAATGATCCAGGTTTGATGTCCTCCCCATGATCTACCAACAATCCACAAATTGGCTGGCCGGTAAAATTTCTCACTTTGATATGAACATATTGAGAATCAATCCGGCAATCCGTTCTAGGCGTAGCCTCGCAAACTCGTTCATTGTTTTCCTTTACGCAAGAAGCCATAAACATTCCCACTATAACGGCAATTGTCAAAAAAACCGAAATCTTTGATTTCATACCCATTTATCTGTTAGTTCGAATTCAGTAAGCTTACAAATATAGTAATCTCTGTAAAAAGTTGGTGAAAGTTACGCAATTGGAAAGAATTCATTTGATTTTCCAAAAAAAACGAAACCTAATATCACAATTGTCGTAAACTCATAATGAAGGTAATACGATTTAGCATTTTAGTAGATTACCCATTTTTACCCCTGTTTCCTGCAGGGGTTTTTTGATGTAAAAAAAAGAAGCGTTCCCGCACAGAACGCTTCTTCACCTAAACCACAAAAAAGTTACCTAAGGATTGGCTTTTACAAATTGACTTTTGCCAACTTGAATTCCATTAATGTCTATTAGTCGAATCAAATATGTTCCAGGCTGAATGGATGAAACATCCAACATCGCTTGGTTTCCTTGAACATTTTCAGTTCTGACAACTTTTCCGTCAAAACTGTATATCATTAATTGACCGTTGAAAAGTTGACCAAATCGAACGGTCAGTTCATTGGTTGCTGGGTTAGGGAAAATTTCAACTTCGGTCATCGTTGCATTGTCTATGCCAGATACGCATGGAACTTCAGTAATTTCTACTGTGTCTGCCACAGAACATTGTTTATCCGTTAAGGCAATGACAGAATATGTTCCAGGACTTGAAACAGTAAGTAATCTTGATGTATCTCCCGTATTCCAGACATAACTGCTATATCCTGCTCCTGCATCCAGTGTGATACTCCAACTGTCTTCTTCACAGAATTCATGGTCTGGACCTAAATCAACTGAGTCATCAGGAACAATGATGTCCATCATACCAGAGTCCATTTCAAATCCACAGAAATTGACCATAATATCCCCATCAATTCCTTTGTTCCAACTCAATTCCATATCATCATATGTAAACAACTGACCAAATACAATTTTTAATGTTTGTGTCAAATCATCCGTACAACCAATGGACGTTACTGAACTGATCAACACAGGATTTCCGTTTGATTTCAAGGCTGCACTAAATTCAGAACCCAAAGGATCAACACTTGAACATCGCATGGGTTCCGTTAATTCGATTAATATCGTGTTGGCTCCACACTGCACGTCCAGATGATTCAAATATCCACCCAAACCATCTGGTGATCCTAAGAACTCAGCTACCGGGAAGGAGTCTATGGTTACCAAAATAGTGTCGTTAAGTGAATCTAAAGGTGTTCCACATTCAGTATAAAATACATCACCGTCTGTTCCAATTTGACCAGTGAGGTAATAAGTTCCTGTAGCTATGGGTTGGGTTGGCCATATTTCAATGGAATCCGCAATGTCCGCCCCACTGCAATTTAACGCAGCGGCTTTCATTAAGGATAAAGTATCTCCTGTGGCGGTGTCAATCATTAATATACTGCTTGCATCCGTATCAATGCTATTGCATTTTACATAATCTTCCAGCCCAATCACAAAGGACGTATCCGCACATTCCATTTGTTCTTTATAACCAGAAGTCCCAACGGTTCCGGTAAACGTCACTTCATTGTCCGTACAATTGGAATCGGCAGCAATCACAAAAATTGCGACTCTATAGGATATACCTACTACTTTAGGCGTAGTGAAAGATCCTTTTCTGTATTCAGTGGCACGAATGAAAACGCCATACGTTGGCGTATTTACAGCATTATCATGAATGGCTTTAAAATCAAATACCCCTGTAGATGAATCCAGGTTGAAACCAATTGACGTATCATAAGGAAGAGGACTATCGTAAGTATACCCATTCGTAAAACTGGCAGATCCCAGCGTTCCAACCAATTCGTATACAACGGAATCTCCATCAGGGTGGTAAGCACTTTGATCGATGAATAAATGTCTGTCTTCACAAATTCCAACCACTGGAATATTGTCAATGGCATTTACACCCGTATGATTGGTTTGTCTGTCATGCCAAACCACCGAACTTTGGGGGCTGGTTGTATATGGAAAATCCAGGTTATTCAACAAACATTCGGTTTGAGCGGAACCAGACAGATTATCCAATTCATTTGGTAGGCAGCAGGTTGAATAGGTAAACTTCCAATCTGAAGCCCTACCTGGTAAGGTTACTGTACCTCTGTATTCGTATTCTTCAAAACAAGTAGCTGTTCCACTGTAACAACTCAATAAATTGGGAGGGGTGATGAAATTTTGACCAGAAAAATTAAGTCTGTTCATGGTGAATTGTGAATTCAAACTTTTGGATGCAGAATTACCAGAAATGAATAATTGGTTTGGCATACCTGCAGTGAATCCAACGCAAAAGCGATAGGCAATGGCGGTAAATTCATACGTACTGTCCGATACCCAGCGGTATGACAATTCTACCAGACCAAAATGACCGGCTTTAGATGTTTTTGTAGTAAGTGATAAACATAGGATGGCAAATGACAGGACGAAGAATCTCCTGACAGGATTCATAGACGAGCGATTCATGGTAGCTAAGTTTTGAATAACGTGAATAAGACGCAATCAACTTACAAAAGGTTGCATTAGCCTTCCAAGAATGTTCCCAATTAAGATTTATTTAACTCTTTGCCAGGTATTTGGGTGGAAATTTGATTGATTAGATTCAAGTATTCCCACAATTAAGAAAATGGAAGAAAAAGAAAAAGGCATCTTACGGGATGCCTTTTTTGATCACCTATCTATCAGCTGATAACGCCAGTATGAACACTTCATACAACAATCCACCGGTTATTAGGTTGTTGTAATCAAACAAAAACTATTGAAGCTGTCATCAGCTACTTCTATACACGTAGGTTTGATCAAAAGGGTTGGGTAGCACCAAAAAAAATGTTGAATTTTATCCATCAATGTGCGTCTTTTTGAAATTTCCTACGTCTACCGTGGTAATCATTAATCTATGCAGGAAGTGAGTACAGCAGAAATATGGATGCATTTTCATGAAGAATTGTATCGGTTTATTCGCAGTCGTGTGAAAGATGAAGCCATATCAAAAGATATTCTTCAGGATATTTTTGAAAAAATTCATCTGAAACTTTCCACATTAGCAGATCAATCCAAACTATCTGCATGGTTATATCAAATTACACGCAACAGCATCAATGATCATTTCAGAAAGTCAAAACACGAGTCTTCATCTGAAATTCCTGAAATAGCAACTGACGATGTGGAAGATATTCATCGTTTTGAAAAATGCATTGAGCCCCACTTAAAACTTCTGAACAAAGAAGACCGTGAAGCCATAAGAGCCATAGATTTAGGAGATCTTTCCCAAAAAGAATATGCCGAACAATTGGGTCTTTCCTATTCAGGCGCAAAGTCAAGAGTTCAAAGAGCTCGTGAACGATTAAAAGATGTATTTATGGAGTGTTGCACTTTGGAAATGGATAAATATGGAAACGTAATTGACGCTGAATGTGTGCATTGCGAAGATGATTGCAATTGAAAGTGCGTCTTTTTAGACACCTGCCCGTCTACCCTGTGAATTTAATATTTTACAATCATGAACGTTTCAGATAAGTCATTTAATCAATCAAACAACAATTGTAACTGTGGATGCTCATGCAACTGTGGATGTTGCGGAGGTAATGAATCCGGTTCTTGTTGTTAACTTCTGTATCCGGAGTGGTTTATGACGACTCCGGATCTTTTTTTCGATTTCTTTTATCCCGCAATTCATCTGAAAATCCAGAAGCTATTATACCGGAAGGGAGCGCAATGATTCCAATACCCAACAAGGCAATGATACCGCCGAAAAATTTACCCAGGCCGGTAACTGGATAAACATCTCCATAACCTACTGTAGTCAACGTAGCAATAGCCCACCACATGGTCTCTGGAATGTTAGAAAATGCCTCAGGCTGTGCTTCATGTTCTACGTAAAACATTAACGTAGCTGCAATTAAAATCATCATGGCAGTGAACCCGATGGTAATCAATAACTCTTCTCGTTTTGACCGAAATACATTGCCTATAATGTTCAATGCAGAATTGTATCTGGCAAACTTCAACACCCTTACCAATCTAAATATTCTGAGCATTCGAATAATGCGTAAATCAACGCCAAACAGCGGCAGGTAAAAAGGAAGCACCGCCAATAAATCAACCAACGCCATCGGAGTGAACACATACCTGATTCTTCCCAAAACACCCCTGTAATTGTCGCTGGCAGAAATAGACCATACGCGCAAAATGTATTCAATGGAAAAAACAATAACAGAAATCAATTCGATGTAATAAAACCAGAGGGTATAAGCATTGTAAATTTCCTCTACCGATTCCATCACCACCATGATAACATTCAATACAATTAAACTCATGATGAACACATCTACAATACGGCTACTCGATCCTTTTTGATCAGATGCCTCCAGCAATTGATATATACGTTGCTTATTCATGATGATTGAATCGGAACAATTATAACAATAAAATTATTGAATGATATTCTTTAACATTGAAGAACCAATGAATGATTGTGATACGTTTTATGTTGACTTGCCAAAGAATGAGCAAGTTCTGGCAGTTTCCTTAAGAGAAATAGTTCTTTCTTGTTCGCCGGATTTTAGGGAAAAACTCTCTTACGGTGTACCTTATTTTTTCAGAAATACACGGGTTTGTTTCATCTGGCCGGCTTCTGTCAAATATGGACCTAAGGAAGGGGTACTTTTTGGGCTTTGTCGTGGTGCATGGTTATCAAATGAGCAGGGCTTGGTTGAAATGGGCAATCGTAAAGAAGTGGGTATGATTCCGATTCTGAAGCCATCAGACATCAATCAAGTTGCCATTACTCAAATCATACAGGAAGCTATATTGCTGGATGATGAATTTCGAAAAAAGAATTAATTACTTGTTTTTTCGTGCCGTTCGCCATGATATTCCTGCGCTGACAAACACACTTCCATCGTCTATATACCCAAGACTTCCTCCTCCGGCAAAAAAATCCAATTGCAAATCATTGGTAACCAAATATGCGATTCCACCATCAAACTTACCCAGCCATTCTCCACCGGAGAAAAATCCATAATGTTCAATGAACACACCTGTTTTTGCCCCAAGTCCAGTCGAAAGATTCAAAACATAAAATCCCAATTCGTCTGCAAATTGACCTACCCAGTCAATTCCCCAGTTGGTCGTAAACCCAATTTTTCCAAAATGTTGCTGCGTAACAAGTGTGATAATCGACGAAGTATTATCACGAATACTGAAATCATTTGGAAATTTCATTCTATACTGGAAACCTATAGAAGGTTCAATTCCCTCCGCCTCATGAATGTCCGCACGCACTCCTATTTCAGTTTGTGACCAGCCTTTCCTGAGATTGTCACCACCATGACCAACCCATCCGTAGGTGACGGCACCATTCACTTCAAAATATTCAGAAAGTCCAAATCTCAGAACAGTATTTATGTCACTTGATTCTAACGTCGCATCCGTTGAACCTGCAACAGTGTATCCACTTTGTACCTGAAAGATTTTTGTGCCAATCACATGTGAACCGATGGCCTGACCTGGACGTCCACTTTCTATAGTCTCTGAATATTGGGCATATCCCCAATGTGAAATACAAATGAATAAAACTGGTGTAACAAGTTGATTAAATATTGACCTAAACTTGGTCTGAAAAACCGGCATCATTTTGTTTGATTAAATTTCAATAGATGTGAAAATATCATATCAGGCATAAGAAAATTCAAATACCCGTAACCAAGATATTGAATATCAAGGCATCTTCGGAAAGAAAAAAGCATAATTTTTCCACGACCACTATTGCATGACTTAGACAAAAATGATTTTTATTGCCAATAATTATTCTTCTTAATCACAATTTCCACTATTTTGCATGTAACAAAATCCAGGATATGATGAGCAAATACCTATCGAAATCTGTTCGTTGGAACAAGTACCTGAAGTATTCCGTTGTTCTAATTGGACTCAGTATTTCTTGTCAATCCAATCAAGGTCCTGCCCAGATGCCTCCACAACAAGTGGAAGTAGTTGAAGTTCAGTCAGGACAAGTACCTCTTCACAAAATATTTGTGGGTCAGACATATGGTTTACTTGACATTCCAATTCGCGCCAGAGTTGAAGGATTTTTGGAAGGAAGGCATTTTGAAGAAGGAAGTCCTGTGAGTAAAAACCAATTATTGTATACCATTGATTCACAACCTTTCATGGCAGAAGTAGCGGCACAACAAAGCTCTGTAGCTGAGGCTAAAACAATGCTGGTGAATGCGGAAAATGAATTAAATCGATACAAACCGCTGGCCGAAATTAGTGCTGTAAGTAAAAGTGATTTGGATGCTGCTCAGGCATCGTATGAAGCTGCCATTGCTGGAGTTCAGGCGGCAGAAGCCAATCTGGAATTGGCAAAAATTAACTTGAGCTATACCAAAATCTATTCTCCCATCGATGGTCTCATTGGTAAAACAGAAGCAAGACGTGGTGAATTCGTAGGTCGTGAACCCAATCCGGTTATCCTCAATACAGTATCAAGGATAGACACCATACGTGTACAATTTTACTTGATTGAATCCGAATACTTGACAATTGTAAAAGGTATTCTCAGCGAAGAAGAACAAAAACGAATTGAAAATCGCACTGCATCAAAGAATGAACGAAAAAGGAACATCGAATTGTTTCTTGCTGATGGATCAGTATACGAACATAAGGGATGGATTGATTTTGTAGATAGAAATGTAGATCCTACAACAGGCTCCATGTTGGTGCAGGCTAGTTTTCCAAATCCAGATGCCTTGTTGCGGCCAGGTCTATTTGCCAAAGTGAAAATCCAACACAAAATTTTGGATAATGCCATCTTAGTTCCTCAGCGAGCTGTGATGGAGATCCAGGGAAACTTTTCGGTTTATGTGGTCAACGACAGTAATAAAGTTGAATCCAGACCTGTTATCCCAGGTGAAACTAAAGGAGATATGTGGCTTATCAATGAGGGATTGAATGCAGGAGAGAAAATTGTAATTGAAGGATTGCAAAAAGTGAGGACAGGAATGGCTGTTGCTCCTGAATTAACAGAATTTAAAAGTCAATCCAATTAATCAAAATTGATGGCAGAATCATCAGGTAATTTCTTCGTCAGGCGACCTATTGTTGCCATTGTTATCGCCATTGTGATTGTCATTGTGGGTGGTGTATCCTTGATTGGATTACCCATTGAACAGTATCCGGATCTTACCCCTTCAGTAGTGCAGGTAAGAGCAACTTATACCGGTGCAAATTCCACCAATGTTGAACAATCGGTTGCTACACCATTAGAGCAAGAAATCAATGGTGTGGACAACATGATATACATGAAATCAACCAATGCCAATGACGGCACCATGGTGATTGATGTATCTTTTGATGTGGGAACGGATCCGGATATGAACACGGTATTGACACAAAACCGGGTATCCGCTGCGACAGCTAAATTGCCTGAGGAAGTAAAAAAGTATGGCGTAACCACGCAAAAATCGCTGCCCAATATTCTAATGTTGGTCACCCTCACCTCTGATGGTAGATATGATCAAAATTTCCTGGGTAATTATGCGTTGATCAACATCAAAGACCAGCTTGCACGAATCAAAGGTATTGGACGTGTAGATGTTCTCGGAACTTCGGATTACTCCATGCGAATTTGGATCAAACCTGATCGAATTGCACAACTGGGCATAACTATTCCGGAAATCATGCAAGCCATCAATGAGCAAAATGTAATTGTTCCCGGTGGAAAATTTGGAGCGGAACCAGCTCCTCCAGGAACTGAATTCACTTATACGGTAAGACTTCCTGATCGATTTAGCTCGCCTGAAGCGTTTGGAGAAATTGTAGTTCGAACCAAATCTGATGGTTCACAAGTTAAATTGAAACATATTGCCAATATCAACCTGGGGGTTGAGACCTACAGTTCCATTACTCGTTTGAACAAAGAAGGTTGTGCCATTATTGCGCTTTATCAAGCTCCGGGTTCTAATGCTGTAGAATTGGCCACAAGAATCAAAAGTGAAATGGAAATTTTGAAGTTAAAATTTCCTGAATCTGTTAAGTACGACGTTTCACTTGATTCTACCGAAGCAATCAACGCCGGTATAAATGACATTGTTGAAACACTCATCATTGCGTTGATATTGGTAATTCTAGTTGTGTTCATCTTCATTCAGGATTGGCGGGCAACGCTGATTCCAACGTTGGCCATCCCGGTTTCTTTGGTTGGTGCATTTATCTTTTTTCCAGCACTTGGGTTTACTATTAATGTATTGTCGTTATTAGGTCTAGTGTTAGCCATTGGTATTGTTGTGGATGATGCCATTGTGGTAGTTGAAGCCGTTCAGGTGAATATAGCCAATGGCATGAGTACTCGAGAGGCCACATTTGATGCGATGAAAAAAGTAACAGGCCCGGTAATTGCCACCACTTTGGTGTTGGTAGCGGTGTTTATCCCCGTAGCTGGTATGGCCGGAATTACGGGACGTCTGTACCAACAATTCGCCATAACCATTGTTGTTTCCGTGTTGGTATCTTCCGTGAATGCCCTTACCCTATCTCCAGCTTTGTGTTCGTTGTTGCTTAAAAAACCGGAGCCCTATGGAGGAGTTTTGGGTAAGTTTTTCGGAGCATTTAACAAATGGCTGGACAAATCCACAGATTCTTACATGTCCTTCACCCAGGTGATTTCAAGAAAAATAAAACGAGGAACAATTTTCATTGTTTTACTTACTGCAGTTGCAGTGCTTTTTGGAAAATTGGTACCGGGAGGATTCATTCCGGAAGAGGACATGGGGTATTTTTATGTAAATATCCAATTACCCGATGCATCGTCCATACAACGTTCAGACTCCATTGCTGCAGATATTGAAAAGATTATTCTGGCACATCCTGAAGTGAAGTATGTCACTAATGTTACGGGTTTTAGCTTGCTCTCCGGAGCTATGTCATCCAATCAAGGATTTATGTTTGTAACACTTAATAACTGGGATGAAAGAAGTGTCACCGTAAATCAATTTGTAGATCAAATCAATAAAGAACTATTTTTTCATGTAAAAGGTGCGCAGGCATTCGCATTTGGCCCACCTGCCATTCCTGGGTTAGGAAATGGATCAGGATTTAGCATCATGTTGCAAGACAAAGGTGGAAATGAACCTGATTACCTGGCCAAACATGCTATGAATTTTATCAAGACGGCCAATGAACGACCTGAAATTGGCAGGGCATTTACCACTTTCCAGGCAAATGTTCCTCAACGGTACATGAATATTGATCGTGAGAAAGCACTGAAGCTTGGCATTTCATTGAATGAACTTTACCAGACCATTGGTGCTTTTATGGGAGGAGCATACGTCAATGATTTTACACGTTTTGGTCGATTGTATAAAACTTATTTGCAAGCAGAACCAGAATATCGGGTAGATGAAAAACAAATCAGTAATTTCTTCATTAAAAACATTGAAGGAAAAATGGTCCCGTTATCAACTTTGGTCGATATCCAACCCATATCCGGACCTGACTATACCAATCGATTTAATTTGTTCCGTTCTGTGGAAGTTACTGGTGCTCCGGCACCTGGATTTACCTCAGCAGGAGCCATGAATGCCTTGGTAGAAGTTGCAGAAGAAACCTTACCTCAGGATATGGGTTATAGCTGGAATGCCATGTCCTTCCAGGAAAATCAAGCCTCTGGTTCCCTGGGTATCATACTGACCTTTTCTCTGGTGTTTGTGTTTTTGATTCTGGCAGCCCAATATGAAAGTTGGTCCTTACCTTTCAGCATTTTGTTGGGGACACCATTTGCCATATTTGGCGCACTTTTCGCATTATGGCTTTCTCGTTTTTTCAGTCCATCATTTGAAAACAACATTTTTGCTCAGGTGTCATTTGTCATGCTGATTGGCATGGCTGCAAAAAATGCCATCTTGATTGTGGAATTTGCCAGTGAAGAATTTCAAAAAGGTAAAAGTTTGTTTGATGCGGCCATTCAAGCTGCAAAATCAAGATTTCGCCCTATACTGATGACAGCGTTTTCTTTCATCTTCGGTGTTTTTCCATTGGTGGTAGCCACCGGTTCAGGAGCTGAAGCACGAAAAGTGATGGGAATGGCTTTACTCGGAGGTATGTCCATTGCCACCTTTCTAGGAGTATTCCTCTATCCAATGTTGTTTATTCTGATTGGAAAATTGGGAAGGTATGAGCAAAAACGAAAATCTATTCCTGATTCATGAAGCAATCCTCAACATATCGCTCACTTTGGATTGTATCTGCATTCATAATGTATGGGGTAATTGCAGTTTTGCTAAACAGTTGTAAAGTGGGACCCAATTACGAAAGAGCAAAGCTTGACACACCCGATGTTTTTCGTTTTGACAGTATTCCAACCGATTCTTCCAGTGAAATTTTGTGGTGGAAATTATATAATGATCCCACTTTGGATTCACTAATAAAAATTGGGCTTGAACAAAATTTGGATGTACGCATTGCAGCCAGCAGAATTGAGCAAGCAAGAGCGACCGTAGGATTTAACAGAGCTGATCAATTTCCAAAAATTGATGTGGTAGCGAATGGAAAAATCAGCAGTGGCAATGAAATTTCGTTTGATCAACAAATAACCACCTTGTCCGGTGGAGGATCATTGACATGGGAAATTGATTTTTGGGGCAAATACAGACGAGGAACAGAAGCTGCCAGATCAGAATTGATGGGCTCAGAATATGCACATCGGTATGTGCAAATAACACTAATTTCTGAGATTGCGACTACCTATTTTCAGTTGTTGGATTACAAATGGCGAATGGAAATTTCCAAACAAACTTTAGAAACACGGGATAAAGGATTAGACATCATTCAACATCGTTTTGATGAAGGTATTATCCCGTTGATTGATGTTAATCAGGCACAAATTCAACGAGCCATAGCAGCGGCATCGGTTCCGTTTTACGAAAGACAGTTTGCACAAACTGAAAATAAATTGAGTGTTCTACTGGGTCAAAATCCACAACAAGTGAATGCGGAAAAACCATTGGAAAACATGACCATTCCTCCGGCCATTCCAGTGGGTATTCCTTCAACTCTTTTGGAACAACGTCCTGATGTTCGACAGGCCGAAGAATTGGCTCATGCACAAACAGCCAGGGTTGGTGTGGCAGTTGCCCAGCGATTTCCTTCATTTAGTCTCACCGGATTTTTGGGAGGCGCTAGTGTTGACTTGGGAACTGTGACCAATTCAGGATTAAGCTGGTCTGCTGAAATGGGTGTTTTGGCTCCACTGATCAATTTTGGGAAAAACAAACGTCGTGTGGACATCGAACGTGAAAAAACCAAACAAGCAGTTCTGGAATATGAAAAAACGGTCTTAAACGCGTTCAGGGAAGTGGAAGACGCCTTGATTGCCATTCAGACATTGAACAGGGAAAATGATGCACGAATATACCAGGTAAATGCAGCCTTGCAAGCCAGAGAAACCTCAAAAGAACGATACAACAAAGGAATTACCAGTTACTTAGAAGTATTGGAAAACGACCGGTCTGCGTTTGAAGCTGAATTGCAATTATCCAGTATTCGTCGTGAGTTGTTGAACGCATATATCTTTTTGTACAAAGCGCTTGGAGGAGGATGGTTGTCCGATGAAGAGCAAAGTAGTAATGAATAAAGGTTGAATAATCCAATTTCTTCACTCACTAGAAATTTATTTTATCAAAAAAGCCCGAAATGTTACGGGCTTTTTTTGAAATGATGGAAGTACAAAATCTTGTGCAAGAGCTCCATGCTTACGAAGCGTAATTTAATTACCACGCAATTTCTTCACCTTGATGCACGAACTTTCCAGTAAAAGTAGCTGAAGAAAGACTAACGGAAGTCTGAGCCCCTTCATGTGTTTCCAACGGTGCATTCATTCCACCTAGATCTGTTTTAACCCATCCTGGATGAGCCGAATTCACCTTCACATTCGTGTCTTTTAAAGCTGCAGCTAAATGAACTGTGAACGAGTTAAGAGCAGATTTGGAAGCGTTGTAGGCAAAAGGTTTAATAGCGCTCCAGGGAGAACTTTCATCACTTTGTACTGTATTGGATCCTAAAATGCTCGAAACATTTATTATTCTTCCGGAATTACTTTTCTTGAGCAATGGAAGGAGCTTCTGAGTTAAACTCACCAAACTGAAAAAATTCACATCAAATGTTTCTTTGAGTACCGCTGAATTGACAATTTCAGCCGTATTTACACCAGCCGGTTCACCTTGATGCATGATGCCCGCATTATTGACAAGAACATCCAATTTGCCATAGATTTTCTCAATATGAGCATACAGTTTATCGACTTCTTGGTCGTTTGTGACATCCAATTGCACAAATTCAACATCTAATCCTTCTTCTTTTAGTTTAGTGGCAGCGTCAATTCCCCTTTGGTTATTTCTGGACGCCATCAGCACTTTATATTCCTGTTGAGCTAATTGACGGGCGGTTTCAAGACCCAACCCCTTATTTGCTCCGGTTACTAATGCAATACCTTTCATAATCTTTAAATTTTAAATTCTACGTACGAAGGTATTGAGCTCATGATATAAAATGAAATTGTTTATTTTAGTAAATGATATAAATATTTTAATATCAATGGTAAATCTTGAATGGTACAGAACTTTTAAGGCGGTATATAAGCATCGGAATTATTCCAAAGCGGCAGAAGAACTATTCATGACCCAACCGACTGCTAGCAATCAGATTAGTATGCTGGAAGCTGCCATTGGACACAAATTGTTTACGCGTAAATCAAAAGGAGTGTTACCTACAGAATACGCGAAATTCCTGAACAACCTCATAATAGAATCATTAGACACACTTGAAAATGCTGAATCGAACTATGCCAAATCGGTGAACAAGCAAGAGCAATTGCACACCATAGGTATCAGTGACAGCTTATACAAAAGTATTCTCTCAAAAAATACAATTGCTCATTTCAAACACCTGACCATTCATTTTGAAAAAGACAACCAAATTTTATTTGAGTTGGTAAATCAACAAGAGATAGACGCTGCCATTGTTCGAGATGACGTACAAACGTTCGATACGCTGTCCTATAAAATTCTGAGCTCTCCTTTGGTAATTGTAGGGAATCCAAATATTAATTCGAAGGATCTTAATGAGTATGTGAAAAACAATGATTTAAAGCAGGCACAGAAGTGGTTGGAAAAACAAATATGGTTCTCTCATATGTCTACAAATCCATACATCAAACTTTTTTGGCTTCATTGCTTTCATAAAAAAAGGCCCAAAGTATTAACCAACTATGTCATCCCAAACGAATATTTCATGCTACAAGAATTAACCAAAGTAGAGGGTGTATGTATAACGCTATTAGAAAATGCCAAAGAATTTATTCATTCGAAATCACTAAAATTAATTTGGCAGTCTCCCGATTATCCTGAAAGAGACTATTATTTGATCGCCCATAAAAAACAAGTCGAGTTTTTTGAAATGCTTAAAAAATCATTTACTTCTTCACCATCATATTCAGCTTGAATTATCCCTAATGAACCATATGGATTATATTCGCAGGGTCGCAATTAAATATGATGATCAAACTATTGAAGGATGAACGTTTTGTCATTCGATTGACATTGTTCATTACCGTTGTATCTGCATTTTTCTCAACAGGCGCTCTTCATGCCGATGAACACTATCAAATATTAGAATTTGCAGGATTGAAAATAGGCACCACTTCGGTGGAACAATTGCCATGGGAATATGCACATCAAATTCGTCCCGCTTTTCAACCAGCCATTGTGGTAGGTATTTCAACTATCATTTCTTTCTTTTCATCCTTTAACCCTTTTTTACTCACGTTCTTGCTTCGTTTGCTGGCGGGTGGGCTAGCTTTATACAGCGCTTGGATGATGTACAATCATTATGTCAAACAAATTGATCAAAAGTCATTCAAATTGGCATTTATGTGGTTGACTTTTTTGTTATGGGCCGCGGTTTTTACACGAATTCGGTTTTCTTCAGAAAATCTTTCAGGAGCGCTGTTCATCATTGGATTTATTATGGTGCACAAAACCAATCAACAGAAATTTCTTACTTCAATTCTGGCGGGTTTACTATTAGGGATTGCAACTATTATTCGCTTTCAAACAGGTATTATGGTCGTTGGGTTGTTTTTGTGGTTATTATTTGTGAACAAACAACATTTGAAATACCTGGGGGGTATTTTGCTTGGTGGATTGTTGGCAATGGCCATCGGAATGCTCATTGATAGATGGTATTATGGAGATTGGGTCATCACCGTATGGAAGTACTTTGAAAGCAATATCCTGAAAGATCGGGCTTCGGCATTTGGAACCAATCCTTGGTGGCAATATTTTTCAGATGCGTTTGTCACCATGATTCCACCGTTTTCGTTGTTGTTTATTGCGGTATTTTTATTGTTTCCATTTGTGCGTAAAAAGGATGCCATTTCCTGGACGATAACCCCTTTTATTATGGTGCATTTTTTAATTGCACACAAAGAATTGCGTTTTCTTATTCCTCTGATTGGCTTCCTCCCTATTGTAACCATTAGAATGGTAGAATGGATAATTGAAAAATGGCCTAAGATAAATTCAAGTAGAGTGATACAATCTGGAGTCAAGCTGTTTTGGGTTTTAAATTTCATTGCCTTATTCATTGTCAGTTTTAAGACCAACGACCATCGCATTGCGTTGTATGAATCCATTTTTGAACGCAATATTCCAATGTATGGATTTAAAGCCAATCCGTTTTCTGGTGACCCTGAAATTCAATTTTATCGAACCATAAATTCCACATTCATTCAACTTGAATCAACACAAGAATTTACAGAAATTGGAGAGGACAATTTTCTAGTTGTAACAAAAAATGAACTACCAACAGAAGGATTTGAAAATGCGCAGTTGATTTATCAGACATTTCCGGAATGGACTCAAGTAGTAAATTTTAACCATTGGATGGAACGAACAAGTCCATGGAAAGTATATGAAATTCGCAGACAATCGCCTAAATTGGTTAACTAATTATGCGAATGTCAACATCAAATAGATTTCGGGAATTTCTTTCATCAAGTTTTCTGCACTTACTGCTATGCTTGTTCAGTTTGCTTATGGGAAAAACTGCACTTTGGAGTCAGCGAGCAGATAATGATGTATGGTACTCTTTTACAGATGAATCCGAAGAATTGATTGGTTATCAAAACGAGCAAGGTGAAATTAAGATTCCTGCAATGTTTCCATCGTTTGCCGTAAATGCCAAAAAATTTGAAAACATCATCGGGTTAATTGATGCTAGTAATGACCAATCGTACCACACCTATTACTTACTCAAAGATGGTCGCAGAATTGCCAAGGATAGCGTCTATTTCTCTGATAATATACAGGATTGTGAAAGTGAAAAAACCATTCGATTCCAAGATCCCAAGTCTAAAAAAATTGGATTTTTAGATGGTAATGGAAATATCTTGATTGATGCAGAATACAATTGGGCATCCAAATTCCAAAATGGATTGAGTTTTGTTATAAAAAATGCCAAAAAGGAATGTTTAGACAATGACCATACTGATGGTGAAAATTGTGAGCATTGGTGGTGGAAAGGTGGAGATTCGCTTTTCATCAATATGGAAAATGAAATCTTGATTCGTCATGTGCACAGTTTGCGTTATTTGGATGTTTATCGCTACCAGGAAATTTCAAAGCTTGGTTCAGACTCAACCCTTATCTATTTAAAAAGTGAAGGCAATTCATACTATGCCTTTGAAAATATTCAACTTCAATTCCAGCAATGGGTGAACAATATTTCTCCCAAGAAGAACGCAGCTGATTTTTATACTGACGAATTAACGTATTGGGATATCAATAGCGAACAATGGATGACAGTTTCCACTGATAAACTGCCATCAGATATGATGGAAAAAATTGAAGAACTTTTGGGGCAGGTTCAAAGAGATGACTCGTCTTTCTTTATATCCAGAGAAGCATTAAATCCATTCATTTTTAGCGACAACAAATACCAAAATTACTTTGACAACTGTGGATCACCATTGGAAAATCAATTCCCGGTAATGAGCATTATCATCAATCATGTAGATTCAAAAGGAGAATCGTATCAAGATCACCTGGACTTTCTCAGAACGCCAAAAGGCTATCGATTAATTAGTATTTCCATTCGCTATTAACCAATATATGTTGTGCATATGAACAAATATGAGCAGGTCGACCAATTTTTAACTGAAGTTTTTGATTTGGATCAAACCATTCAGGACATCGTTTTAGCCAATAACAGTAAACATGATTTGCCGGCACATGATATTTCACTTGTACAAGGGCAATTGTTGCATTTTTTGGTGCAAATGGTCAACGCCAAAAGAATTGTTGAGTTTGGAACACTGGGTGGTTTCAGCACCATTATACTAGCAAGAGCCATGGGAGAAGATGCAAAAGTTTTTACGATTGAGAAGAACAAGGATTTTGCAGAGGTTGCGAAGAATAATATTAAGCTGGCCAAATGCGAAGACAAAGTGGAGATGCTAGTCGGGGATGCAGTGAAAATGATGAATCAAATAGAATCCAAGAATATAGACATGGTATTTTTGGATGCTGACAAAAGTCAATACATAGACTATGTCGATTGGTCCATTCAGCATGTTCGTTCAGGAGGAATAATCGTCGCTGACAATATCATTCGAGATGGTGAGGTAGTTAATCATCAATCTTCGGATCCCAAAGCCGCGCATGTCAGAAAATTCTTGCATTACATTGCCCATCATTCTGCATTGACAAATTGTGTCTTGCCCTTGGTTGGAAATAAGGGATTTGACGGAATTTCCATTTCTATGTGCAAGTGAAAAATTAGGGATTATCAATTTCTTCGAACCGCATAAATGCGTTCATCCAAAAACATTCCTTCTTTGTAAAAAGTTTTCTTCAAATGTGCTTCGAGGGTAAAACCTGCTCGTTCAAGAACTTTCATAGAACCCAAATTTCCTTCAAATGGACGGGCATATATTCTTTCGATGTCAAATGACTTAAATCCATAATCAATCATTTGTTTAACTGCTTTGGTCATGATTCCATTTCCCCAAAAGGGCTCGGCTAACCAATAACCCAATTCTGCATTTTTGCAATAAACGTCTGCTTGAGGATGAATGCCCAAACCACCTATGGCATCCCCTTGAAAATCAATGGCCATCACTTGAATTGGATCAGCCTGACTAACCCGCGAAATAAATTTTTGCGCATCATCCAATGAATACGGATGAGGAAAAGCATTGGTAAGATTTTTTGAAATGTTATGATTGTTGGCATATTTCACCAAATTATCAACATCATCTGCTCGCCAGGGTCGTAACGTAAATTCCATCATTCAATATTTTCTAGGGTACAATAATACGTAGGAAGAATTTTATACGGTTATGAAAATCAACGGACATTGTTTATTTTTATTCAACCACCGCCTAATAGCCAAATTGACCTTTTCATGTGTGGAAGATATGTTATTGCCTCAAGGGTAGAGATCATTGAGAAACGATTTAGAGTAGAAAGAAAATTTGATGATTTCCGCCCAAATTACAATGTCAGTCCGGGTGAACAAGTTCCCATCATAACGGATGAAGAACCCAAATCTTTGCAACTGGCCGAATTCGGTTTTACACCGTCTTGGTCAAAGAAAAGAACTTATGTGTTTAACGCACGGGCTGAAGGAGATAGAAACAAAGAAAATGACCCAACTTATACGGGACCTTTAGGAATAAAAGACAAACCCTATTTCAGAAATGCCATCCGATACAAACGTTGCCTGGTGATAGCGGATGCTTTCATTGAAGGCACCATCAAGGAACGTTTGAGCAAACCTTATTTGGTTTACCTCAGAAAAAAAGAAAGGCCGTTTGCGTTTGCAGGAATTTGGAGTGAATGGACAAACCAGGAAACCGGTGAGATCATTAAAAATTTTGCCATCATTACCACCACGGCCAATGAGCTTCTTGCCAAAATACCACATCATCGATCGCCGTGTATTTTGCCCATGAATCACTACAGTAAGTGGATTAGAAATTATGGAGATGATGCACTAAGTCATGTTTTACCCTACATCAAACAACCCTACCCTGCTAGCTTGATGAATGCTTACCCCATATCAGCAGACATCAAAAACCCAAGAGCCAATGAATCTTCCTTGCTCAATGCCACAGGAGAGCGATTGGAAAAGGAATATGAATTGGTTCACAAAAATAAATCTCAATTGGAAGGAATGGGTTTTTCCCCTGCACGTGGCAAAAGAAATCGTACGAAATCAGAGGAAGAAAAACTGGAAAAACAGCAGTTACTCAATGACAAACTCATCAATGAATTTGAGGCGGAAAGAAGGTATTTTGAAGGTTTGGAAGCCAATGATGAAATGGACGATTAATTCTCCATCTCATTATTTTCAACTTGATTCAAGACATTGAGCAGTGCTTCCGAACTCATGAATGAATTGTTCTTGAAAATGATTTCATATTGGGTATTCATTATACTCACCGTTGGGTAAGACAATCTGCCATCAACTGTCCCAACTGCCTCGGCCAATTGATGCACTCCTGATGACATGCCGTTTGGTTTATAAACAAAGTCAACACCACGAAAATTAACTGGTTGTGTTGATTCAGCGTCAAGTGAAACCAAGTAGAATTTTTCATTCAGCTGTTGCTCAATTTGCTCATTTTTAAACGTTGTATTTTTCATGCGATGACATACTTTACACCAATCTGTATGAATAAAAAACACAAGTGGTCTTTCTTCCATTTCCATCAGGCTATCCAAATCGCTCGCCTGATACAAATTCAACTGAGCCATTGAATGAAAGGCATTCAATAAAAAAAATGAAACGCACAATGATGTGGCAATTCTAATCATCTTAAAAGAGCGTGTAACGTAGTCCTGCAAAAAATCGAATCCCTTGATTCGGTCCATAGACATACGAAGGATCAAAAGATAACGCATACGGGTTTTCTGGGGTAGCCAGAATATTTCCGTTATTATCAAATTCCACCTGTCGGTCAAAAGGATCATGAGCTCGCGCAATGATAAATGGATTGCCCTTGTTAGGTGTCCAGTTCAGCAAATTTTTAACCCCTGCATACAATTCCAATTCACGGGAGAATGGTCTCGAAATCTGAATGTTTTGAATGCTCCACCAAGGTGAAAACTCTTGTCTTGGATCCAATTCACTTTGCAAAGGTAAACGCATGGGGCCATAAAGATTTCCAGTATAGGCAATGTTCATTTTACTTTTCTTAAACGTGTAATTGATATTCCAAACACCGGTAAACTGTTCCGTAAATTCCTGACGATCTTTAATTCCATCGTTAACTGCATAAACATCCATAGCCGTTCCTCCAAAAATGGCTTTTAAACCATTTCCAAAAGACATGTCAAAATTTAAGGATACTCCCTTCGATACTGCATATCCACTGAGGTTGTCATACACAATAAGTAATGGATCTGCATCGTAATCGGCAATAATCCGATTCTCAAAATAGGTATAGAAAGCAGTTGCGTCAATGCCCAAATAAAATCGTTCACCTGGAATGATTTTCTTTACATAATTCAAATTGACGTTCCAGGATGTTTCCGGATTCAAATCATCCAGAAATACCACTTCTCTTGAGCCCGTCAACGCAGCGTGGTCTTCGGTAAATACATTCGCCACCCGATAGCCATTACCCAGGCTCAATCGAATCACGTCCGATTTATCTTTTGAATTCCATTTGTAGTTTAAGCGTGGTGTGAAAATTTGACCATGAATGGAATTGTAATCATATCGCATTCCTGCCAAAATTTTATGTTGAGGATGTAAGGTGATTTCATCTTGAATAAAAACACCAGGCAAATATGTTTGCGACGGTTCATTAATAAAAGTCGAAGTATCTGAGGATTGTGTGGCAGGCGTATTATCATCAAAATAGGTGTAGCGCAATGCTGCTCCGGCCAACACATCATGTCTTCCTACTTGTTTATTCCAACTCAATTGGCCAAATCCAATGTTCTGATCTGCCAGATAAATGGTATTGCCATAAACAGAATTCTGATCATGTCCGTTGGCACTAAACATAAAGAATACCTTCTCCCTCAACGGCAACTGATAGGTACCAAACATTTCCCACCGACTGGTGTAAATACTTTCTCCATAAATGTCTTCACCACCCCTGAATTCATCATTCCAGTTCATCTCACCTCCCCATCTGTCTTCATACACATATCTCCCTGCCAAGGAAAAAACTCTTCCTTTCTTTCTGCTAAAATTCCATTTGTTGAATACCGAAATTCTGTCCTGAAGCGTAACATCTGTAAAATTATCCCCATTGTGATCGGCCGGGTTAGAATAGTTGAAATAGTTAATTCCGATAAGTGATTCCGCTTTATTGCTAACTTTCATTTTTGCCGATACATCTGCATTCATCTCACCCCAAGTGGTTCCCATTACATCCACGGCAAACAATGGTGCCTTGGTAGGTGATTTGGTGATGATGTTGATCAACCCACCAACTGCTTCTGAACCATAAAGTGTTGAAGCCGGACCTTTCACGATTTCCACACGTTCAATTAATGACTGTGGAATTCCATTGAGTCCATAAACGGTTGAAAGACCACTGACAATAGGCATTCCATCAATCAACACCATAGTATAAGGACCTTCCAATCCATTGATGTGAATATCACCCGTATTACATACATTGCAATTGACCTGTGGGCGAACACCATTGACATTTTGCATAGCCTCATAAACGGAAGGCGAAGGATTTGATTTAAAAAATTTCGAAGAATATACTTCCACGGGAACGGGGCTTTCAGTTTTAGATACCTCCTTCATGGTACCTGAAATCACCACCTCACTCAAGCCATCAATCTTGGGATCCAATGTGATGCTCAATTTGTTCTTTACGTCTGAAACACTAACTGCCGATTCATATTCTATGTAACCTATCGATTTAACTTTCAACGTATACTCACCATATGGAATATCATCTATGATGAATTCACCTTCCTCATTTGTACTGCTTCCTATTTGCGTGTCATCCAGATAAACACTGGCAAATGGTATGGGTTCATTTGCCGACAATACCACGCCAGAAATACTTCCCGTTTGACCCATCGATTGAAGGTCTACAAGCATAATAATAAGAATGAATCCAAAGATTCGAAATGACATACCAAGAGGTTTACATGAACAAAACTAATAATGTTAGACTAGTCTAACAAATGTTTTACAAACTTTTATAAATTTGGATATGCTATCGTTTACTGAAGAGAACTACATCAAGGCTCTATATCATCTAACCTTTTCTCATCCCGACAAAAAGGAAACGGGCACTACAGAAATTGCCAAAACACTTGATGTGAAGCCTGCTACCGCTAACAATATGATCAAAAAATTGAGTGATAAAAAGCTCATTGATTATCAGAAATATGGAAAAATTCAATTGACGAATGAAGGCAAAAAGATGGCATTGCAGATATTGAGGAAACATCGATTGTGGGAAACATTTTTGTACGAAAAACTAGAATTTGATTGGGATGAAGTACATGAAGTGGCTGAACAACTTGAACACATATATTCTGAGAAATTAGTAGATCGGTTGGACAAATTTTTAGGATTCCCGAAAGTGGATCCTCATGGAGATCCTATACCTGACAGCAAGGGGAAAATGAAACCCGTTTCCAGAAATACGTTGTCTCAAATTAAGGCAGGACATGCGTGTAAAATGGTCGCCGTTAAAGATGATTCTGCTGCATTCTTGCAATATGTTGTGAAAATCGGACTTTCGTTGAATACAGAAATCAAGGTCATTGGAAAACAAGCATTTGACGCTACCATTGAAATCGAAATCAACGGTAAAAAGAAAAGAGTCAGCGAAAAATTTGCCGATCACATATTGGTGATTCCTGGGTAAAGCCACTTCTCGCATATTATTAAAAATTAAACTTCGTGAATCACTCTATTCAGTTATTCAAGAACTAAGCATGTTTAAACTTTAATAATAGAAGTTAATCATATCATGTTCAATATCAGAAAGCAATTCGCTTTTAAACTGGCACTGGTAACTGTTCTGGTCATTATTTTTTCTTTACCACCAGTTGATTCTGAACTTATTGGCAGTGTTGATAATAGATACCAATCTCAGGTCAACGTATTTTTAACGGGAGATGTTCATCATCAATTTGCATCTGCCTTTAATTTCGTTAATAATAATCCCGTTAACCAAATTGACTTGGATGGTAAAGTTGCCATTACAGTCAGTGAAATGAACAACCAAAAGTTTGAACTAAATCCTTTCATTAAAGTCGAAAAACTTTCTCAAATATCTGATGACTTAAGAGCGTATATTCTCGAAAATCGATCAAATGAGTTGTTGTCTTCAAGACTAAAGTTCGGAGGTGACGCACAAATCAATAAAATATTTAGGAGGTACAATTTCTATACGGGGGAGATGATACCATATGTTCCAAGTACATCCAATGGAATTGCATTTGGATTTTTCCGAAAGCCTGGTGCTCGCATGGCAAATCTTGGTGAAGAGTTAATTGAAGAAAATCAACTTCTAAAAAATTTTGCATCAAGGAATTCAGCCATCATATCCGGAAACTGGGATAAAATGGGATACTCTTTACCCCTCGCGTTGAAAGGAGCCAGCGGCTTTCAATCCATTGATAAATCAATTGATGCTGCTCTTGAAACGGTTGCTGCTCTTAATCAGCAAATCTTTTTTAATCTGGATTATGTCAACATAGACTTGGCAAATAATGCCATTCGAAAACTGATTCACCTAGAAAACAATGCTAATGACATGACGCTGGCAGCTAGCAATTTAGGTTTTACCAATTACGAACTTTATCGTGTCACCACCAATCAAGAGTTATTTGATAGAACAAGATTTTTCAATAACGGCAAACAACTAAGTCAAACTGAGGTTAGAAATTTAGGGATTCAATATCAAAATCCCAGAAGTCTATGGAATCGATTTTCAAGTTTTATAGATAAACACTTTAGTACTTATTTTAATTAAACTTATTCGAATGCAGAATATAAATGTCAACTTGCTTCCAACATTTAAATTTCTACCTTTGCCGCATAGCTCAATAATTGAGTTTTCATTTCAGTTTATGGTCGACGCGAAATTGGAATGTTTAATGAGACGTCCGATTTTGTATGGCATTTGATCTAGTTGCGATTTCTAAAGACCTTCCTCCAATAATTTTATGGGCAGCACCAGTAATGATTAGCCTGGTAATTATTGAGTATTGGGTCAAATTCAAAAAATTTAAGAAAAAAGACGATAGCAAGGATATGCTATCAGCTACCATTATTGGCTTTGGTCATTTATTTTCCAATGCCCTCACTAAGACATTGACATTTTCTTTGATCTTTTTGATGTACAAAATCACTCCGTTTGAGATTCCTCCAACCTGGTGGTCTTATATATTGTGCATTTTCGCACTGGATTTCTGTCGATATTGGGCACATCGAATTGGCCATCAATCGAGAATTTTTTGGGCAACCCATGTGGTTCATCACAATTCAAAACAATACAACTGGTCTGTATCTTTCAGACTTTCATGGGCTCAGCAGATAAAGGTTATCTTTTTCTTGCCTGTTGCTTTTGCCGGTTTTCACCCCATTGTATTTTTCATTTGCCACCAGATTGAGGTATTGTACCAATTTTGGATTCATACAGAGTTAATTCACAAACTTCCAAAACCCATTGAGTTTTTCTTCACCACCCCTTCACACCACAGGGTTCATCATGCATCCAATAAAAAATACCTCGATAAAAATTACGGATCTACCTTCATCATTTGGGATAGAATGTTTGGAACATTTCAACCAGAAGAAGAGACACCGAAATATGGAATATTGAAGGAAATGAATACCTACAATCCGGTAACGTTAGTATTCCATGAATTCGTTGACATCTGGAAAGATTTGGTGAAGTCTCCTAAAAAATTCATGACCATCTTGTTCAAACACCCCAACCAAACCTTAACAGAAGCAGAACGCAAAAAGTGGATCGATTAACGTCTACTTTACGTTTCGAATCGACTCGGCTTCATTTTTCAAATCCCTGGCAAATTGCTCAAATGTTTCGTCAAACGGCGGAAGATATTTCGCGTACATAGGATACATTAATCCTCCTATTTTTTCGGTCATTGAAAATAACAGTTGACCATTTTCCAATGGTTTGATTTCAAATACTCTGTTTCCTTGAGCATCTCCCCACACCATGTATTTTTCAGGGACCATTTCCTTGATTTTAATTTTAAATACGCGTTTTTCATCCAGTATTGACATCAATCGTATTTTCTCTTTTAAGGCTATTTCACCTTCCAGCATGGTTACCGTACTGTTCCATCTTGTAAAATCACTTGCGGTGGTCAATAATTTCCAGACTACGGATGCTTCCGAATCAATGGTAATGGATACAGATGTCTGCGTGCTGAAGGTTTTTTTAACTGTGTGCGCTTTGCCATCTTGGGCAATCGAATTTGCATAATTCATCATCAAAAAAATAATTAATAAGTATTTCATTTTTTACGTTTTAGCCTTTTGACGATTAGGCCGCAAAAAATGATAGGGTTTTATCAATTATTTTTCAGATAATCTTCTATAACTGTTCTATTATGCTCTAAATGATGTAGTTGTAATTCTGAAGCATCGGAATGAAAAGGGTCAAGATCTTTGAGGATCTCCATGCGTAAATCGAATAATTTCTCTTTATCCTGTTTATCTGCTTCTCTGGCCATTTTAATTTTCATTCGCTCTTCCTGATCATTTTGTTTTGGATTAAACACACCGTTTAATTCAGAACATTGATGGCATACACCTTCTTTGTTAATCAGGGAGCATCGTTGATCGAAAATATCGATCATCTTACTTCTGGATGTATGCAAATAATATTTGGTCATGGCCTCGGTGATATCCAGCAATTCTGCAATCTCATCTAACTTAAATCCATATACCTCTTTTAAAAGCAAGGCCAATTGTTGCTCAATAGGAAGAGATTTGGCAATACATGTAAAACAAAAGGCAACGTGTTCACGCATTTCAAATTTTCCATGCTCCGATTGCTGTCTTATTTGCATGGCCTCACCAAAAAAACTGGGATTGTTCAAAGCCTTTTCACGACAAATGTCCGTTACACTTTCAGGCCATCTCTTTTGAGACTTCAATAGATCTTTGGCGAGATTGGAGGCGATGGAAAAAATCCAGGTTTTGGGTGAGGACTCTCCCTTAAACCCTTCCAAACCTTTCAACGCTTTGATATAAGTTTCCTGAATGATGTCTTCCGTATCTTGAACACTACAAGTCATTCTCAGAATAAAAGATGACAACTGTCCTTTAAAAGATTCAATGGTATCAGCCAATTGTTCAGCATTTTGCATATCAGGAATTTTGGTGATTCACAAGAATACGAAGAAAGTACATTTTTTGATTTAGCTGTCCGTTTTACCATTAAACAGCCAAACAATGCCACCTGCAATGAGAAAATCAGCATAATGAGGAAACTCGTCAAGATTTGCCTGTAAATCAGCAACGGTTTCATAACTGGAAACCGTAAGGCCCGCTATGATGCCATTCCAGATAAGCAGTAGCAATAAGAGTAAAATGAATCGGATTTTTGGAACGGTTTTATTTTCAATGGGCTCCTGCACAAAATAATAAGTAAGAATAATAGACAGATGAACTCCATAAATGGAAAGAAAGATGGAATATGTATCAACCACATTATGCAGCGTCATACCTCCTATGGCATTGAAAACCATCAATACCAAAAAGACAACGGCAATAATATTTTGTGCTTTACTGAGTTTCATTGATAATTTTTGAAATAGGTATCTATGCGTTTTCTGGATGCTTTAGCCAATGCCTTGGCGCGTTTTAATACATCCTTAATATAGTCATCATCTTCATCGGTATCACACACGTATCCTTTAATCCTAGTGATTCTATGGTTGTTTCTATGATATACTTTCCATTCATAATTCATTCGAACAGGAGCTTTAACCGTATCAATGGTCCACCACCACCACTTCTTTATTTTGTCAATGTAGTCTACCTCATCACAAGAAGAATAAATCTTCGTAGTATCTGATCGTGGCGTGTAATCTTTGAAAGATAGATGAAGTGTGTCCTGAGTAAGTAACTCCAAAAGATGATACAAGTCTCTGTCCGACGTACTATCGGATGGATAGACCTTTGACTCGTAAATTTCAAAACGCTGAGCCAGGATAGAAGAACTTATTATCATCGCCAGCAATGTGAATCGAATAGATCGAAACAAGTGAACTTGTGAAATCTTCATTTGATTAATATGAACCCATTTACCACCGAAGATAGCAATTGTTTCAGAATTGATCCATGTAAAAATGTACATGGAAACTAGGAATAAATCAATCGGGCTTGCCTCTAATCATAGTCATTGCTTTTCTGGCAATGCCTTTGTAGTTTCTCCATTCAAAATTTCCTGAAGCCAAGGCCATCACAGCTTGTTGTCTTCTGGCTTTTGCATAAATGGCATTGAACTCTTTTTTGGTTATTCCTGTTAGGAACTTATAGGTATCCCATGTATCGCCCGGATAATAGCTTTCATCTATCATCCCATGTTTGATGGCAATGTCATATAATTCTGCTCCCTGCACAGGACACGCAAATGCCCAGCTGGTATAATGTAAATACCGCTTTTTCCATAAGGCGTACATGTCCTTAATGGTCTTGCGAACTTCACCGGCAGTTTCATGTTGCAATTCGCCATTTTCTTCCCAATAATTAAACATCATGGTAAATCCAAACACCTTAATTCCTTGAGCGCTCAATAACCGACATGCTTTTTCTGTTTTGTCAAATGACATTTTCTTTTTGATGCCTGTTAACACACGATCACTGGTGGTTTCCAGGCCAATGCGTACCAGCCAGAAGTTGGCCTGTTTCAACCAATAAGCAAATTCTTCCGACATGGGAACCACACGTAAATTACATTGAAAATACAAGTCATCATGCCCCAGTGCTGCCAGCGCCTTGCATACCTCCACCGACCAATCGTGTTTGACATTCAGCTCATCCGAATGAATATAAATCTCACGATATCCCATTTGGTATAGTTCTTCAGCCTCTTGCGCAATGTTCTCAGGACTTCTTGCACGATAAAGAGGTCCATTCTTTAAACGAAATACCGGGTTGGCACAAAATACGCATCGAAGCGGACATCCCCGAGTAACCACCATTTCTGTATTGGGTCGGGCTTTACTGTAGGTTAATCCACAAAAATCATCGTCATTGACCAAATCGCGCGCCGGAAACGGTATGGTATCGATATCATCTATCAACGGACGATTGGGGGTTTTGACATACTTACCATCCTCGATGTAAGCAATGCCTTTGATGTCTTTTTTTATCTCATGGAATTGGTCCAGTTTGGTTACAATTTCCAGAAACGTTTCCTCACCTTCACCAATAACACATGCATCTGCCCCAGAATTTTCCAAAGCCTCCCTGGATGCATGGATAACATGTGCTCCTCCACAAATCACAAAAACATCGGGAAATTCTTCACGTATTCTTTTGATAAGTTCATAAGTCACCAAAGCAGAAAAGGACGTAAACGACACTGCATAAATTTTAGGTTGGAATTCACGAATGGTGTCCAGGTGAAATTGATCACTTTTTGCTTGTGGTATGTACCGGAATTCCGTTTCAGTTGGAACGTGCTTTCGAATGTAGGAGGCTAGATACAACAGGCTCAAACTAGCGCTGGTTTGATCTTTCCCCATGACCGGCCCATGGCTATCTGCTAATAGTATTTTCATTTGTCTATTTCACTACGGCGGTGGTGAAATATGATTACAATATAATAACGATTCGTAAAGTAAAATTAATTGCCTTGTGTAAATAGACGAATGAAGAATTGAAGATGTTGGTAACCTCAGACAATTACTTCTTTCGGCTACTTCGCATGGCTTTGGTTTTCAGCACAGCGGAATCTTCTGTTAGCTTTTTATATGCTTCAGAATCAACAGCATAAATGGCAATTTTACCCTCTTCATTACTATGAACACCCCATCCGTATCGTTTGGTAAGCGGCGAAGATCGCAAACATGGTTGGCCTTTTGAGAAAAATACATTTCGCTGCTCCTCCCATTCCGTATCAGAAATATCATTTCGTTTGGCAAATATGGAATAGATGACATCATCTGAAGTGAATTCATATGGATGATTGATCAACATGTCGTATTGCATATTGGCAATGGAAATCTTGTCCCCTTTCACAGGTGGAATTTCTCCTGAAGTGACAGGACAATCTTCGGCAATTTCGATGAGTGTATTGAAGTAATTGGTGGTATGCATAATCCAAGTTTTAACGGTTCATAATTAATTCCTGGATAGTTCTTCACTTCATCATTGGTTGGCAAAAGTACACCATTTTCTATTGAAAATAGCGTCAGCTTTTCTTTTTGAGTTCTACCAGCAGATGTTCACAAGCATTATCTGTACAACGGGTAATCTGAAGTTTTCCAGAATCAATTTTTGACCGCACTTTGTGCTTTGTTACGGCCTTACCTCCAATGACAATGGCCACTCTATCCATGATATGGTCTTCTGTGAATTCAGCTAACTTCTCACCCGCTGCTTCTGTTAAAGTGATCATTAAATTGATACGTTTATCTGGTTGTGTTATTCCATGGGGTTCAACGGCCAAATCCAATGGTACAAAATCTGAGGTATCCAATTGTAAATAAAGCGGTTGACCTTCCCTGTTGCCTTCCAAAAAATCCAGGCTAAATTCTACTGTGTTTTTCCAATCGGTGACATCTTCTTTTTCAGGAAATTCATCTAAAATGAGGTACAAACCATTTTCATAGGAAGTGGAAATATCTGTCGATTCTTTTTCTATTCCCGAACAAGAATACATTAATATAGATAGCAATACGAATAAGCTTTTCTTCATATGTCCAAAGTACGCATTAGAATTGGACATAAAAAAACACCGGCTGATGAAGGCCGGTGTCTCATAAAAATCACAAAATGATAAAACCTACACATAGGTAAATTTTACATTAATATAGTGCAAATTTAAGATTAATTCAAGTTATACCAGCTATTTGGTAAATTTTTTAAGTATTCTTCATTTCTATCTTTCGAGACGAAAGCCCAAAAGCCAAAGGAATGATAAAGAATCCCTGGAATAAGAGAAACATCGTCTCTCTGGGGTGCAAATCAAGGCTGAATAATAAGAATTCGGCATCTGCATCTATGAAATAGTACGCGCACAATATGCATCCCAGGGAAAAGAGTTTTGTTGCCCGGGCAGTAGGTATCCCATATAATTTATCCAACAGCCACACAAAAATGAAGGTTACAAATACAGCATTCACCGCATAATACAGCCAAATTTGATCGGTGATTTTCAACATCAATAGGCTAAGTACGAATGAAGAAATCAGAAATGTCGCTAGGGTAACCAATGTAATGATGGACAAATTTTTAATTGATGTTCCATCTTTTCCGAACCAAATGGAGAATGCAAAAATGAAAAGAAATCCCAATCCTATGATCAAACCATTGTCGGTTTGAAAAGTCAGCAAATCAGCTTTTATTAAGATGGTCCACAAAGCCATTAAGACATAACAGCTTGATACCATTTTTATCAGTGGATTCCAATTCATGATTAAGGGCAATTGCTTGCCAAATTTATCAAAGTCTTCATACTGGTTGAAAAAGACATCAATTGATTTTATTCAGATCGATCCAATACCCACTGCTCACCAAATTCATCTAAAAAGGCAATAACCCCCAACTCATGACTGTACGCGATTGTAGCTTCTCCAACGGTGTAAACGTCTACATACCATTCGTTGTCTATCAACACTTCATAGTAATAATTTGTTTCAGGAAAATCAACATGTGGTCCGGCAGTAGCTAGGTCCAAAGCAAAAGACATTTCAATATTGTGAACAGGAGCTGCACCATCAAAATGTATGTTGATTCGCATCAATTCATACCAAAGGAATCGGTCCAATAAAAAATACTCAGTCGCCATGTGGTAATCGATCTGAATGTTTCTATTTGTACCTAAACTTGAATAGGTCCTATGATTGTGCCAACCATTGACATAATGCTGCTGAATTTGTTTCTCATCTGATTCACATACCTTTTCAAGCGACCTTTGTTCTTCTTCGGCATCAAATTGATAGGTCATTCGAAACTTCAAAGAATCTCCATAACGATTTTTATAGACAAACAAACTTGGGATTTCTCGGTATACATATACAGAATTCACTGTATCTGAGCGCGAAATTGAGTCTAAATATACCGGCTTGCAAAACAAAAAATCAGAGGTGGTAACATCCTTTCTGCAAGAGTTGAATCCCAAAATGACCAGACAAAGAATACCAATTTTACGGATTAGGGTACGCAGGTTTAGCATAACATGGTTAATTTACAACTATCTTTATGATATAGACGATGATTGTTTAATAACGTTGCTACAGAATTTTTATTCTTCCAACGGTTCTGGAATTATACATGTCTATATATAAAAGACTAAAGCTGAATCCATTGAAAATGTATCACAACATTAAAGTAGTATTTTGGGCTTTGGCAGTTTGTCCCATCTTTTTTTATGCATGCAAAAAAGAGGAATCAATTGCAGGAGATCCAAATCTTTCCATTGTTGGAAATAACAATGTTTACATTAAGCATATTGAATTAGATACCGAAGGATTTGAAAGAGGTTATGGTGTCGCGTTTACTGAAGATGCAATTTTGGTATCTGGCGCAATCAAATACGAAAACCAGAAAAAGGCATTCCTATTTATGAGTTTCTCCAATGGTGAGCTCAATTTTAGCAATATTGACGAGAATTATGAAAGATTTTCAAGCCCTAGTATCTTACAGGACAGTGGATTCGTGTGCTTGGGACACCCGACAGATAGATATGCAGATGCCACTACAATGTTACATTTTAATGATTCGGGAGTCTTAATTTCTTCTATTGACTTAGTAGCCTCAATGATTTCTAATTTATCTCTTTCAGAAATCACAATTCAAAAACTTTTGGTGAACCAACAGGGAGAAATTTTGGTCGCCGGAAATGCTAAAAATTCATCCTTGGATTCATTCACAGTGGTGTCGAAGTTGGAAATCAATGGAACCATTTTGAATTCCAAAATATTACCAGGTCAGTTGGTATATGATAATTTCGGAGAAATTATGAATTTAAATTACGTATTAGGTCGTCAGAGAGACACGCTCCACGAAGTCGTAATATTGAACAATCAACTTGAAGAAAATTGGGTCATTGATGCGAGTCATCTCGCATACTACGGAGAATTCGATGTGACTACACGATCAGATCTGGATGGGTTTTACATCAATTTAAGTAAATATAATAACGATGGCAGTTTTCATTCAGGAGCCGGTTTACTGGATTTAGGCAAAACTTTAGGAATGGCTAAAGATGGAGGTATCATTCATCGAAGAACCTATTTTGATAAATACAATTCTGGAGGAATTATGTTTTCAAAAGATAATTCACCAGGAGGAGCAGATGATTGGTCAGAACATATTTACATGGTGATTGATGAAGTATATGAAACCAATAACGGAATGCTCATGGGTGTAGATTTTAGTGGTTCAACTAGCGAATCTTATGTTCGAATTTTTCGGGTCAGAGGGGCGTTTGATTTGTAACGGATAGTTTATTTCTTCAGTTGGTTTTATTTCGCACATTGAATATCTTGAATTATAATTCCATGATGAAAATAATCATGACAAAATTGACAAGCCTATTTTGCATCTTGCTGATTTCAATCCAGGGATTTTCTCAATTGCCAAAAGGAGATAGAACATTGGCCTGGCAAGTTGATCTGGCAGAAAACGACAATTATGACTCTGCCTTTTCCTATGCAAGTGTGGCTTGTATGGAGTCCATTCATCTGTTTTATACATGGAGTTCCATAGAAGACTCAATAGGTGTCTTTAATAGTTCCTACATGGATGCTACACTGAATGCTCTTAATCTTTATTATCCTGCAACAGGAACCAAAGTTGAATTGCAATTGGCTCCAATCAATACAAGCGCAAAAGAAGTCCCAAAGGATTTGATGAGTGTTGCGTTTGATGATCAACAAATGATCAATCGCTTTAAAATACTGCTGGATACACTGTTTGCAAGAATTCCAGACGTTACATTATCTGCATTAAATATTGGAAATGAGCAAGATATATTTATGGGCATCGATTCAGTTCAATACCAACAATACAAGGTATTCCTTGATTCTGTTTTCCCTTATGCCAGGCAACTTTATTTCAATCTTCACAATGAAGATTTGAAATTGGGAACCACCTTTACGCATCATGGATTAACCACCTTACCCATGGCAACTTATTGTTGGAATGTGAATACATCTTGCGACATTGTTACTACCACCTATTACCCCCTGGAGAATGATTTTACCATGAAAGCACCTTCTGTGGTTGAATCCGATTTTGATGCCATTGTGGATTTTTATTCCGATACCACTCAACCCATTTATTTTGCGGAATGTGGATATGCCTCAAGTCCTTTTTGTAACAGCAGTGATTTTCAACAGGCACAGTTTTACACCAATGTATTTTCTGCCTGGGATAAACATTATGCCAACATTAAATACCTGACCATTTTTAAATCTACCGATTGGTCTCAGGCCGTTGTAGATGAATTGGGAGTCTATTATGGCTTTCCAAATGACACCACATTCAAAGAATATTTGCGCACACTTGGTGTCAGAACCTTTAACGGGGATGGAAGTAATAAGTTAGCCTATGAAACCATATTGTGTGAATTAAATGATCGTTCATGGTGCCCTGTAAATTGCACCTTAACAGGTATTGGTGAAGAATTCAATGAACCCAGCTTGCAAATTTATCCCAATCCAACCACGGGTGTGGTATTCATAAACACCACACAGAAAATTTCATCGTTGAGCTTGTATGATATGCACGGGAAAAAAGATGTTCTTTCCGTGAACAATGAAATTGACCTGAACCATTATTCCAAAGGAATGTACATGATTCATGTGGAATTGGAGTCGGGTAAATCGTTTATGAAAAAACTGATGATTGAATAATCTTCCCTGATGATTGACGAGTTAGTCAAATACTTCGAAAAATATACGGCACTGGAACAGGAAGAAGTGCAATTCCTGAAGGATAATCTGGAAGTTCGAGCCATTAAAAAAAACCAATTGCTGCTGGAAGAAGGTACCATTTCCAGCGAGTTCTTTTTTGTTTTAAAAGGTTGTATACGATTGTATTACAACAAAAACTTAGCAGAGAAAACGGCCTTTTTTTATGTAGAAAATCAATTTGTGAGTTCCTACGAAAGTTTTGTACGACAGATTCCGGCAAAGCACAACTTTCAAGCGGTTGAAGATGGTGAAGTAGTGGTTATCAGCCATGAAATTGCGTTTAAGATCATTGAATTGTATCCCAAATTCGAATTTCTGGCGCGCATCATGATGGAGGAAGAATTGATCATATACCAGGACATCATTCATTCATTTATCACCTTAACAGCTGAAGAGCGTTATATAAAAATGCTCCAATCCAAAAGTCCTGTGTTGCAACGCGTTCCACAGCACCAGTTGGCCACCTATTTGGGGGTGACGGCAGAGACCCTAAGTCGCATCCGAAAACGAATAACTTCTGCTTGATTTCTTGACGAATGTCAATGGTTTTTGCCATTTAGGCCATTTACTTTTGCCCTAAATATTTCAACCATGAAAAATATATATTTGATCCTTACTGTTGTTGGTTTCCTTGCTCCCAATGTATTGGTGATGATGGAAACTTTTGAAACGGGAAACATAATGCTCTACGCGCATCCTATGGACACCTTTCAGGGCATGTTTGCCAATCGCATTTCTTCCATTTTTGCCATTGATTTATTGCTAGCGGTTTTGGTCTTTTTCGTTTGGTCGGCTGTTGACAGTAAAAAGCATAGGGTGAAAAATGTAAGGTGGATTTGGTTATTGACTATGTTCTTTGGATTGGCCGGTGCCTTTCCATTGTATTTATATATGCGCGAGAATCAAGGGTGATTGAATACAACTAGGATTCAGACATACGCTTGGATCTAAATTTTCTTAGGATTTCGCGAATTGAACGAATGACTCCATACGTTGCAATTGCAGCCATGGCAACAATAAATAAAGTGACAGAAACTACTATAATCCCGTCCCTTGTTGCAAACCCAACAATGACAAAAGCATGAAATGCCAGCACCCACAATGCTATAGCCGTGCCCAACATTGCAGTTAGGTCGAAGAACAACGTCAAAACTTGTCTGAGTGCTTTCCATTTTGGCATATCCCTAATTTACGAAAACCCGATTGATGATTTGAGTTGGACAACAGAAATAGATTGTTAGTTAAAATTTTTTCACAAGGAATCGTAATGATTTAATTCTTAGTAACTTCCACTCCAGTTACGCAAGTTTTTCAATACGCCTAATGAAATTTGAATTTTTGAGAGCCCTCATTTGCTTTCTATTGTTCAGTACAATGCTTTGTTCTTGTAGCTCAGACAAAGTGGATCGAAGTTATTTGTATGGAAAACCATGGTACAAGTATGCCGAAAAAGTCCATGCTCCTTTTGGTTATGATTTTCCGGCCATTCCTCATGAATGCATGTATTATTTCAAAAAAGATATCGCAAAGACGGGCATTCAATTTAATAAGGACGGAACCATGGAAATTTTCTATGATGGTAAGTTGATGCATGGTGAAAAAAACACCTACGAATTGATTGATGATTCCATCATTTCTTTTGAATATACGAATGGCAACAAATTGAAGGCAATTCTAAAAATGGATGAGACTGGAGGAATTTGGCTCAACCATTATCCCCGAAAGAATTCCAATGTCGATTTCTTGTTTTTGAGAAAGGACAATCCTGTTTGGAAAGATGTGGAAGTAGAACAATTGAACTACGATAATTCGTGCAAGCTGCATCCAAAAAAGCCCATGGTGATTGATTTGTTTGGTGATTGAATGAATATTCTGTTAAACCCGGAGGGAGTAACTCCGTTGCTCCCTGAAGGTACCAAGGTCAACATCAAATCGGCAATGACATAGGTCATTGTATTTTCAAAAGCACTTACAAAAACAAAAGCGAGCAGTTGTTTTTGCTCGCTTTTGAAAATGTTTTCAGATTTGATGCTCTGGTGAACCCGGAGGGAGTCGAACCCCCAACCTCCTGATCCGTAGTCAGGTGCTCTATCCAGTTAAGCTACGGGTCCAAAATTTGAGATTGCAAATATAGAATTATTCATTCACAATTCACCCCATCTTTTTGGCCTCAACAATTAATCCGGTCTCGGACATCTTGCTGCGTAAATGGGTCATCTTCTCTTTTGGACCAATCTTTACCTGACATTCGCCTTTCTCATGCGTAATTAAGGCACATTGCTCGGCTTGCTCTTCCGTATGCCGGCAAAAGCGTATCAAGGTGTCAATGACAAAGTCAAAGGTGTGTTCGTCATCATTGTGGAGTATCAGCTCGTACATTCCCTGCAGCTGCTCTTTGGTCAACTCCTGGTTGTGGGTTTGTTCTTGTAAACTCATAATAATATCTGTTAACTTCTTTTTCATTTTTTTATTGTCCGGACTGTATGCGCAACGCCTCTCCAATACTAATCCTTGAACCATTGTAGTAAGCTGTAACAAAGGCGTCATTGATGCCTTGTCTTCTAACTTGATCTCTTCTGCTGGCAGCTTCCAACATGGTCTTATATACCCCCGTTGAATACCTGACATTTCCATTGGGCAATCGTTCCGTATTCAAAGGTAAAATGTCACGAAGGCGCCTTGGGGTTACATTGGTGACATAAACACCTACCTGAACAGAGAAAAATAGTCCACCAATCTGCTGTACATCTTGTGCACCGTCTACCCCACCGGTATTCTGAACAGGTTGTCCTCCCGCGGCTGCAGCTTGTCCTCCAGCACTTGCCGGAGTCCGTGCAGTCACAATGGGTTCCGTTATCGTTGCTACATCTGTTTCGTTGCTCAGGCGTCTTGCTTCGCTTAAGGAGATGCGTTTGCCATCTAAGAAGGCGACAACAAAAGCATCGCTATATCCGTATCCGCGAATTTCTGCTTTGGCACGATCTGCAGTGGTAAAGTTTTTGAAAATACCGGCCGTGTATCGGGTAATGCCACTGGCCGTGCGTTCGCCGGACAAGGGTGCAAATCCTGCAAAGAGGTCTTGAGGAATAGGATTTCGAAAGGCTCCAATCTGTACTTTATACACCAAACCTTGTGGCAGTGTTGAATTGACAGGGATGGGTTTGTTGGCACTGTAAACGGATGCATCCGCTTTTACAAAAATGTCGCGGTTGAGCACAGCTGGAATTTCCAATTCTTCCGGTGAGGAGAAGGGTCTGGCTATGCTGACATCTTCCGGTGGAACAAATGGTGTGACCTCTCCATCCGCACCAATGATGCCCGGTCCAGCGTAATTGGGATCGCTAATGGCTTCTTCACTTTGCGTACCGGATAAGCTGGCTTCGCCTTCCCTAAATCCTGCAAAAGCAGAACCTTCCGGTCCTCCCAATAAAATATCATCAATGGTATTGGTAGTATTGGCTTTACTGACCACCGCCACGTTGGCTGCGGTACTTTCATCTAAGCCTGCCAAATATTGAGCTCCTTCCTGATCTTTGGTTTCAGCCGCCAATTTCTTAGCATCGGCAGAGGCTTTGATGGAATCAGCTCGCGCAGTGGCTTGTTGTGCCTGAATGTCCAAAACTTCAGCTTCTTTGATCAGGCGTTTTTTCTCTTTTTTCTTTTGTTCCTCAGCAGCTTGACGAGTACTGTCTGCTTTTGCCTGCAAGGCAGCAGCTTTGTCTCTTTCGGCTTTTTCTGCCAGGTATTCCACTTCGGCTTCTTTCAATGCCCGAAAGGCTTCATCCAACATGGCAAAAAACTTGAGGTATTCTTCCGATTCTTCAATGGCCTCCACATCGTTTTTGGTCAATTTCTTTTCAGGTGTATTGGAAATCGACGTCAATGACGCAATGGCTTTTTCATCTTCTGGTGATAACGTAGATGCGGTTTCGTTTTCATCTGTTGAACCGGATGGGCCGTCAAGAGTGCTTGCTACTATTGCAGCTCCACCTGCAGCTGCCAGGCCTGCATTGTTGCCGCCTGAATTGGTGTTATTGGACGTTAGATTACCATCAGTGTCACTACTTCCTCCACCATCATTGGTATTGGTATTGTCGGCCAGGTTGTTATCTGCTCCGGATTCATTTGGCGTTGTTTCGGAGCGTCCCCCACTCGTTTCACCGCCACCACCATCAACATTGGACGGTTGACCATCAGTTGTGTTGGTTGTGTTATTATCCGCCAAGCCACTGGTTTGTCCTCCGCCGCCAGCGGTTTCCTGTTCGTACAAATCAGCCAATTCTCCTAGTTCTTCACCAGCAGATAGTCGCAATGCGAGTTCTTGTTTGTTTAAGGCAGCCATTTCGAGTTGATAGGCAGCTTGCAACGCCGTGGCCTGGTTGGAACTGTATTTAAGGGTATCGGCTTGTTTTCTTAATTCAGCAGCCTGTGTGAAAAGGTCTCTCGATTCGTTGTTCAACTTTCTGGCTTGGGCAATGTTTTCATCGGATGGGTCTCCAGCAGCAATATAGGCCTGAACATTTTTGGCTTTTTGGTTAAATTCCAGTTTGTTGGATTTTCCAATCAGAGCTGCCAGTTCCATTTGTTTATACCAGGCATTTTTTTCCGCACTGGTAAGCGAGGAGCGTTCTACTTCACCTTTATTGTAAGCAGATCGAACTTGTCCTGCTTCGTTTTCGAGTTCGGCAATTTCTTCACGTAATTTTTGCTCTTCCGCAGTGGTGTTGGCATTGGCGTCGGCCGTGTAATCGTAGGCTTCGTACTGCAATTTCATATACCATTCAGTCTGCTCGGCTTTTTCGGTCGGAATCTGATTGGCTTTCAATTCGTTGTATACCCCTTGCTTTTCAAAGCTATTGGCGAGGTTTTCGGATTCCACTTTTTCGGCTTCTTTTTCACTTCTCTCTTGCTGCTTTCGTTCAATTTGGGCATCAATGGCTTTTTTGTCTTTTCCTTTGGCTTCTTTGCGTTGGGTAGTTAAATCAGCAATATCATTGTCCAATGAAGCCAACCATTGGTTCAAGATTTGTTCTTGTTTCTCAGCTCTGTCAGGAGTGAAGCTATGTTGCAAATCCGACAATTGTTCTTCGTAAGGATCTCTTTGAGGTGAACCTGATTCAGATTGTCCTCCACCCGTTGCAGCAACATTAGCCGAAGCAATTTCTGCAGCCTGCAATTTCTGGGTCAAATCATTGGCTAAATTCTGAAGATCTTGTTTTTCCTGGGCATCACTTGTTGCGGCGATATCCTGATTTATTTGGGCAATATCACCAGTTAGGGTTTGGGTATAGTTGGAATACAGCTGATTCAATTGTTCTTCCTTATTTTCAGCAGTGCCGCTTTCTATAATAGACAGCCTGGACTCATAATACGTTGGATAATCGTTTCGATTTCCTTCATTATCCAGGGCAGGCATGGAATTGGATTCATCCGTATTGGCCAATTTGTAGGCTTCCGCCGTTTTCTGTTCTTGGCTGATTTCGTTTTCCAACGCCGCAATTTCTGCTTGCAATTCAGGACTGTCATTGCCTTGTTCGGCTTCTTGCTTTTTGCGATCAAGATCTTTCTGGGCTGTGGCTTCCCAGTTTTCATGAATCTTGGCAGCTTGATTGTTTTTCTCAGGAATATCGGCAATAATGGATACTCCTTCTAATTGCTTAAGGTAATAGGCCTCATAATCTACTTCATTTCCACCTGCGTCCACAGGATCAATGGAAGGTCCGGTTTCATAAGATTGTGCATCGGCAAGTTCTTCCGATGATGATTCTTCTCCTTGTGAAGCCGCCAGGTAAGTTTCAGCATTTTTGAGTCGCTTGCTTTTTTCGGCTTCAAGCACCGTGACTTCGGCAAGCAGGGCAGCAGCCGTTTCTTCATCAGCAGATTCCGCTTGTTGTTTTTTTCGTTGAATGTCCTCATCCAATGTGCTCACCCAATTGGAATTGATTTCTGCCATTTTTAAGTTTCGTTCGGTTTCATTGGGTTCTTCTGCAGCCTCCGCTTCTGCATCTGCATATTTTTGGGCATAATCAGTCTCATTGCCTTGGTCATCAACAGCTTCGATTTTGGGAACCGATGAACTGACAGCTACAGTAGCAGGGCCGGTTTCTTCTTCTAACAGGCCTTCCAACAAGTTACGTTCTTTGAAGTAGGTGATTTGATTGTCCACCTTTTGTCGGTCGGTTTTTGACATCACAGGAACTGATCTAGTAATGGCATTCATTTGTTCAATGATGGAATTGACCTGGTTTAAATCGGCTTTGAGTAGAATGACTTCTTGCTTGAGTTTATCGCTCTTTTTCAGCACGTTTTTACGTTCAAAACCTATGTCTTCCAAATCCAGTTCATACAATTTCACCTGAGATTCTATTTTCTCCCTGGACTTTTTGTTCTTAGTGTTTTCAGCTTCTTTTTTGAGGTTGTCAATTTGCCGTTTTAAGTCTTTCTCTTCTCGGGATAAATCTTGGTAATAAGCAAAGGTCTTTTTCTCATTGCGCTGCGTTTCCTGTAATTTCTCTTTGATTTGCTCAGGCGCAATCTTCAAAGCTGAACCGGCTTTCTTAGCATTGTTCACCAGCATTTGCTCTTTTTGGTACAATTCATTGGCTTTCTTGCGGTCGTTGGCTCCGGCGGCTGTCTGAATCTGTTGTTGCAAACTTTGCAATTCTTCCAGGTCGATTCTTTTTTCAGCAACTTCGTTACTGAGTGCTAGAGATAAATCATAAGATGCTATAGCCTCAGAAGCTTCAGGGTTGGCTTCTCTTTTGAGGTCATTTACTTTTTTCTGTTGTTGCTTTTTATCATTGCCACTTAATGCTACCAATTTATCTTCTTCGGTATCAATGACTTCAAATTTCAAATCTGCAGCATCGGCTTTTTTCTGAGCTTCTTTTAACCCATACCTGGATTGATTGGCAATTTTTTCAATAAGGGCCTTGATGTCATCATAATCTTCGTCCGCAACCCGAATGATTTCGGTTATGGTTAAGTTGGATTGTATAGTTGTTGGTCCGCTTGCTTCACTGGTTCTTGATGAAGTTCCGGCATCATCACCGGCTGCAATTTCACTGGCCACTTGTTCCGCAGTTGTATTGACTTCCAGATTGGCGGTTTCTACAAGCAATCGTCTTTTGGTATCGGGATCAATTTCTTCAGCCAATGATTCCTGGAACATGTTTTTAATCAGCATCTTCTGATTCTCACCTTCTCCGGTCACACGAATTTCCTGGCGCAGAGAGGCCAATTTATCCACAGGATCTACGGTGACTTTTCCCTGATGCACAGGTGCATCAGCCGTGGTTTCAACAATGAAGTTATAGGTTCCTCCTTTAGACGGTACTTTGACCAAATACGCTCCGGTATTTTTATCGGCGCGATACGTACCAATGGTTTCGCCTGTCAATGCATTTACTACGGTAATTTTTGCATCTTTTACCCGAGGGCCGCCTTCCGCAATAAACTGACCATTGATGTACGTCATGTCAATGGGCTTGCGTTTGATTTGAACTTTGTAGACATGAATTTTACCGGTCACACTGCTGCGATCTGAGGCAAAATATCCAACCTGGTTATTGAGGTCAGAAACAAACATCAAATCATCGGATGTGGAACTGATGGCGAAGTCCATGTTCTCTGGTTCAGACCAGGTATTGGTAGCTTCATTGTAGGTGCTTTTAAAGACATCATACCCACCCATACTGTTGTGTCCTTTGGAAGAAAAATAAAGGGTTCTTCCATCACTGTGCATGAAAGGATAACTTTCGTCAAAGGGTGTATTGATGGTAGGTCCCAGGTTTTCAGGTGTGCTCCATTCCCCATCTTCGAGTTTGGTAACCCGAAAGATGTCTAACCCGTTGTTTTTGTTATCGCCATAGCTTGAGAAGTAAAGTACTTTAGCGTCAGATGGAAGAAACAACAAGGAGGTTTCGGTTTCTTTGGCATCGAGTTTGGACGTAAATTGCTCGGGTCTGACAATTATTTTTCCTTCTATGCCTTCGGGTTTGTAAACGCGGTAAAATTCTTTTCGGGTCACTTCTTTCTTTTCAATTACACCTACATCCAAGATATTGTCAAGCAGCGCCACACCATTATCACACATATCGATCAATCGCTCAGTTACTCCTTTCTCAACGCCTTTATCGCCATTGGTGAGAAATTTCTGATAAGCTTGTTTGGCTTTTGGGAAATTGTAATTGAGATGATGCGCCAGGCCGAGGTAGTAATTGCTCAAATTGTCTACCCCTGATTTTGTGGAGGCAAATTTGAGGTACTTCAGGCACTTGGTCTTATCTGCTTCGGCATAAATTAGTGATGCACCATACTTGTAATTGTATTCACCATTTTGAGGGTAAAGACTAACCAATTGTGCATAAAGTGGCATGGACTTGGCAAAATCCCCTTCTTTGAAATAGGTATTTGCCCCCTTAATAAGATCCTCTTCGGAATCATATTTCTCTTGCGCCTGTGCAGAATTTAACAATAATAACAACCCACACCAGATGCCAATTCGTTGCAACATGAGCGATACTCGAATCATCCGTTCTACTAGCAATATTAGGTGACTCACGTAAATTTAATCCTCATCTTCAGCGTCTGATTCCACCGGCTTGGAAAAGATTTTACTTTCTTCTTTCCGAATCAGCCTTTCAATGTTCTTTTGATGCGTGATCACAACCAGCAAGCTAATAAATAAAGAAAATATGTTGAGAGACAGCACTTGTGAGTTTTCAACAGCTAAAATGTAAATAGGAAAACCCAGGGAAGCGATGATGGAACTTAGGGAAACATACCTGGAAATGAACAATACAATAAGAAAAATAAACAAGGATGTTCCGGCAGCAACAGGGTGTACACAAAAAACAATTCCCAATAAAGTAGCAATTCCTTTACCACCTCGAAATCCAACAAATACTGGAAAGACATGTCCAATTAAGGCAGCCAACCCCAACACTAATTGTAAATTAATGAATTGAGTACTGCCAACTTCAAAATCTGTAAAAAACAATGGGAACAAGGTGGCAATAGCACCTTTGGATATGTCCATCAGCAATACAGGTATGCCTGCTTTTTTTCCGAGAACCCGAAAGGTATTAGTGGCTCCGGCATTACCACTGCCATATTCCCGCACGTCGGTATTGTACAACCACTGCCCAATCCACACGGCCGACGGCACAGATCCCAGCAGATATGCACCCACTAACATGATGATATTGGAGAAAGTCAGCATGCTGTCTCTAAAGAAGCTAATATACTAAACATACAAATTGAAGGCAGATCAATAAGATTTGAGGCTATTCGTCATCGTCGTAATCAAGGCGTTTCAGGAAGTCACTTCGCTTACGCGCAGTTCCTGGAATAAACTTATACGGCTCTTCTTTTCTTTTGACTTCCAGCTTGGCTTTATCCGGTTTAGTTTCCTGAATGATGGTGTTAAATACATCATCCGATGAAACTGCATACATAATACCCCTGGTATAGCTGAAGAAGAACCACGTTTTAGGGCTAAGCTCAATGTATAAATTGTATTGATCACCACTTCTTCTTTTTACAATCTCCACCGTACCGTCAACGTATTTGTTGATTTGTTCTTTACGAATGCTTCCAATACCAATCTTACCAAACGAACGATATGAATTGGTGGATTCGTTGAACTTGAATTTTACTTCACTCAGCACAATGGATTTGTTCAATTCCTGAGGGAATTTTTTGAAGGTTCCGGAAAGTCCAAGGTCAGAAATCAATTTATCGGCTGTTTCTTTACCCAATAAATCTAACAAGGCCATTTCATATGTCCTTCTGTCCAACTTAATAGGGTCCAATGCAATGTTCTTATTGATGATTTTGGCCATTTCATCCAATGCATTTTCATTCATGTGGAAATCATTGATGAGCATCATGTCTACAATGACATCATTGTCGGTTTGATTGTGGATCATATTCCCTGCTCCAGTCAATTTTACCTGGCCTAATTTTCCACCCAAATCAATTTTTCCCTCACCATAAACTTTACAGCTTTTGGTATTCAGGCTAAGGTAATTTCCTGCAAACGATTTATCTCCCAACTTATCTTCATTGGATATTCTGTATTCATTGGATTCTTTATCAAATGTCAAATATCCATATGCAGGTAGCACGTTGATATGGCTATACTTTTGTCTTTTATAGAGGAACGAAGTATAGATTCCCGATGAATCACCACCCAAAATGATACTTCCGATGATTTTGTTTCCATCTACATCTTCCAGTGATGTATCAACAGGTATGAGCACTTTTTTCGGATCAATTTCGGATTCAAATTTTATCCAACTGCGTTTTAAGGTTTCACATTCGTGACCAATTCGTGTTCCACCTCTAAAAGTTAAGTATGCGAGGTTAGCTTTTAACAAGACTTTTCCTCTAAAGGAGAAATGCGGACTTAGTGTAAAGCCATCTGCGGATTCAATATTTCCACTGGCAATGGTTTGACCAGTCGTATCCACATCAATAGAATTCAAGTGAATTTTCTGTTTTTGATCATTTTCATCGATGTAATCTATATCCCCTGTACCTCCATAACTTTTCTTGCCGTATATGTTAATGGTGGCGTTGTAAATATTGTGAAACTTGGTTACCGAGTTAGCAACAACACCAGCATTATCCAATGTTTTCATTTTGGCCTTTCTATATATAGTGACCTCACCGCTATCGGGATAAACCCGTGCATCTGCCGTACTAATATAAACAACACCTTGCGCTCGAATGATCTTTTTCTTTAAGTCATAGTGAGCCAGGGTTGAAAACCAGCTGAGCGAATCTTGCTCCGGGTGTGTGGATTTAAATTCGGCACCTTCCAGACGCACCTCAGCAGTATCCGCTGTTTCTGCAGCTTTGTTTTCTCCGGCAGATAAGGCAATTGACTCAGTATCCATAAACCACTTAAATTCTTCCATGAAACTGATGTACTGATTCTGAGGGAACTCGATAAATGAACCTCCACCATTTGATCTAAATTGACCAAATCGTTCTTTGAAATCAACATGTGCATTTACATTTCGTGTATTGAACATGGCCTGATCAGATGAATCAGCATCGATCAACTTAAAGTCGGCCGTGTCAGCATCAAATTCCATGAATTTATATTTCATGAGATTGGATGTCATCTCAGCCTTTTCAAACTTGAATAAACCTGAACCGTTTAAACCTTCAGGTCTGAGTGCAGCAGTTCCGTGCAGTTCCGATATACCATCATAAAAAATAAGCGGCTTGTCAATTTTAGTGGCATACATTACATCTTCATACGGCTCCCAATGCATTTTGACAGCTTCTGCAATGACCGTTGGGAATTGAACTTCTTCTTCCCTTGGTGCTATATCGAAGCTTTCCGTAACGGTGTTCATGCTGTCAGGAAAGAAGATAAAGTCTTTGGACAATGTAGTAGAGGTCAGGTATTCCAATTTTCCATCACCGCGCAATCCATTGTTGCTTAAGTTAATTCCATTATAGTACTGTCCTTTGCCTTGATAAATGGGGTATCCTTCTTCCGGAGTAGAACGTTCAAATCCCAGAGAATGATCTGGCTGAAGTCGTAACGTTTCATCAAAATCAGGGAAAATATTGGCCGATTGCAATGTCCCTTCAAACAGTAGTCCTTTATTGGTGAAGTTGTCTACACTATCAATGGTAAAGGGTTCCAGGTGAAAGTAGAAGTTTTCTCTTTTGTAAACTCCTCCTAACACTTCTTGCTTGTCGTAATACACATAGGAATCTTCATGACTGTGAAATATCGGATAGTCAGGAGCAAAAATATAGCCTGATTTATTATCCGGACGATCGATGAGCAATTCTCCATTGATGGCTTCAATTACAGAACGAACCGGCTTGAGTTTTGGACGACCCATACGATCCGTTTCACCTTCTACCTCTGCAAATATCCTCAGTGAATCCACATTAGTCAGGTTAAGTTTAAATGCATCGTATTCAAACGAAAATTCACGTCCATAAAAATCCAATCGACCCGCGTTGATTTTTCCCGCAAACAAAAAGTCCCGATTTTTTTTCAGGATGATTTTTCCCGCAGAGGGATAAACATATACCTGTTGAGAATCACTCAATAAAATTCCATTTACACCTTCCAGATGTAAATCGAAATTGTCAAGATTTAAGACGGCATTATGACCTTCTTTTGGTTCGGAATGAAATTGAATCACATCATAGTCGCGCTTGCCTGTTTTTCCATAGACATAGTTAAATAGTCTATCCTTCACCAGGAATTCTTCTTTATCGTAATAATATTCTACCAGCCCCTTCATATTCAAATCGGCAAGCAGCAGCCTCACCTGACTTTCAGACATGCGCATAAAGCTAGCCAGCCTTTCCATGGTTAGGTAAGTGGTATCTTCCTTGATGGTCAAATTCCGAATGGTTACCAAAGGACTCACGTCTGCCAACCCCTGGAGTCTTTCATATCTTCGTTCGCTAAAGAAATTGCTGGACTCAAACAATGCATACGTTTGTGTTCCTCCAATCAAATGTGAAAATTCCATTTCACTGGCACCGTTGTACCATGTCAACACCTCAAAATCCATATCAATCATATGGAAGGTATTGTAATAGGGACTCAGCGATAATCCTTCTTTATCTCTAAACAAGGTTAGTTTTTTCTCATCAACAAAGTATTTGAACTTCAATCCCGGATGATAAATGGAGTCTTCTTCAAGGAAGATTCGAATGGCACCATTGTCGGTTACCAATCTATCTGTTTTTATGATGAATGTATTGGAATACACCACAATAAAAGGCTTCTTGTTTCGATAGAATGTCAGCGATGATGGTCCACCTTTGACACCTTTTCCAATAAATCGTTCTCCATACATGGAAAATCCTCCTTCATAGTCCACTCCCGGCACAATGTTTTCAATGATGAATTCTTTGGTATACGAATCAAATCTGGGATAAGTCACCCTGCCCATTTTGGTTGGCGCCAATACTTTTTCATACAAGCCACCTAAAAGCGGAATGTCAAAATAATTGGGGTTGTGAAAAACCACAGAATCGATTTTGTATTCGGCTTTTCTAAAGTTGATTTTATACTTGGCAGCCGGAATTTTTGCGTACACGGTATCTGGGCTTTCACCCGCTCTTTCCCAACTTACCTTTCCCCCATTTCCTATCCAAGTATTGGTTGTTGGATAATAAACACCTTTGGTTTCAAAAATTCTGGAGCTATCCCCTTTTGCAAAACATTTTAAGGTGAGTTTGTCAAATTTGATTCTCGGAATGGAATCAAATCCAAATTCGTAGTTACTATTATCTGCCGCCCAAACAATAGCTGTGGTTTTATACATGATATTTTCTTCGAGCAAGTGCCTGGAGAATTCCAGGTACTTCACAAAAGTCTTCCGTTGTTTGGCAACAATCATGTCACGCAAGGTTTGCTGCCATATTTGAAAACTTTTTTCACCCTGGTATTCACTTTGAACAAAGCTGATGACGGTATACAAATAATCTCTGAAGTCAGGAAATGCACGTTTTTTATTCTTCAACATGAGGTTGGACATGTCATAAACGCCTGCTCTGAATTCATCTGAGAAGAATCCACCATACCAGTACACTTTAAATTCTTTCATGAAAAATTTACCCTCTTTTTCACGAGCTCCCGTCATAAACTTTTCAAGCTGATTGAAATATTTGGTAGAGTCCTGAACAAAATGGGTCACTTGTGCAGTGGTCTGATTAGAAAATAGCGTCAATCCAATACCCAGCAGAAAGATGGCATAGATTTTTTTCATCACCCTTTTTGCAGTTTTAACATGATCCAGTTATTCAATTCGTTTTCTTTTTTCAGTTCAAGTCCCAGCTTATTGGACTTGGTTAAAATATCAGGGACATCCTGTTTGTAAAATCCACTTAGCAATAATTCACCTTGCGGAGCTAGCCTTTCAGCATAGTGATGAATGTCGTTCAAAATGACATTCTTATTTATATTGGCTAAGATAACATTATAGGATTGCTTGTCCAATTCTGAGATTTCAGCTTTTTTAAAGGTTATGTTTTTACAACCATTCACTTGACCATTTTCCACACTGTTTTCCAGTGCCCAGGAATCGTTATCAAATCCAAAAATGTTTTCAAAACCTTTCATTTCTGCCAAAATCGATAATACCCCTGTGCCGCAACCCACATCCATCAACGTTCTGCCTTTACCTTCCATCTGCAGCAATTCCCGTACCATTAATTCGGTTGTTGCATGATGTCCTGTTCCAAAAGACATTTTCGGGGTTATTTCTATTTCATAAGGAAAGCCTTTGGATTCATGAAAATTGGCACGGATATAACACTGATCGTCAATGATAACCGGTTGGAAATCTGATTCCCATTGCGCATTCCAATTTTTAGCTGGAATCACCTTAGTTTGGAAGGTTGAATCATATTCATCCACAAAATTGGAAAGGACTTGCTTCAATTTTTCCTGGTCGTATCCGGATACTGGAATATAGGATTTGAAGACTTGATTTTCTTCTGTAAACGACTCAAATCCAATTTCTCCCATTTCGTACATCAACAAATCTCGCCAGGGTTGTTCAGGCCAATTGGCGAAGGTACACTCGAGATAGTCGGACATTACATAATTGCCTTTATGATAGCAGTGAAGTCTGCAATTTTCAAGGAAGCCCCACCGATTAAACCGCCATCCACATCATTACAGTCAAAGAGTTCATTGGCATTATCAGGTTTACAACTTCCACCGTATAAGATACTTAAATTTTCAGCGATGGCTGTTCCAAATTGTTCCTGAATTTGACTGCGAATAAAGGCATGCATTTCTTGCGCTTGTTCAGAGCTGGCCGTTTTACCCGTTCCAATGGCCCAAACAGGCTCATAAGCCACCACTACTTGTTTCATCTGGTTTTCATTCAGTTGAAACAGCACTTGGTCGAGTTGTTCTTTTACTTTTGAAAAATGGCTGCCACTTTCCCTGTCTTCTAAATTTTCGCCACAACAGTATACTGGAAGCAAATCATTTTTCAAGGCTTGCTGCAACTTAGCCAATAAGATTTCATGGTTTTCACCAAAATATTCCCTTCTTTCAGAATGTCCTATCAACACATGAGAAGCTTGTAAGGAGGTTAACATGGTTGCTGCTACTTCACCTGTATAAGCGCCTTTATCATATTCACTGACATTTTGAGCACCTACAAATACTTGTTCAGCATCAAACGTCAGATCAACGCATTGTTTTAAATAAGGATACGATGGAAAAAATATAACCTGAACATCGCCAGGAATATCATTTAAGTTGCTCAACACACCATCAACCAACTCCAGGGCTTCCGCATGAGATAAGTTCATTTTCCAATTTCCTGCAACAATTTTTTTTCTCATAAATAGATTTAAAGTGAAATCCTGGGATCGAGCCAGGTGTAAATGACATCAACAAGAATATTTATGACGACAAAAATAAAAGCAATTATCAAAACCGCCCCCATTACCACGGGTAAATCAAATTTTTCAAGTGCACTGACCAACTCCCACCCAATTCCTTTCCAGGCAAAGACCATCTCAACAAATACGGCCCCTGCCAACATACTAGCAAACCAACCGGAAACAGCAGTAACCACTGGATTCATGGCGTTACGAAGGGCATGGCCGAACAACACCATAAATTCCGTTAGGCCTTTAGCTCTGGCCGTGCGAATATAATCCTGAGAATAGACATCCAACAGCGCATTTCGGCTCAATTGCATAACCACAGACAATGGTCTAATTCCCAATGTAAAAGCAGGAAGAATCAGGTTGTGCAATGCCAGCCGTTTGCCTTCTCCCAATTCATTGACCTCATAAAGACTGCCTGTCATTTCTAAGTGTGTATATTCATGCAAAACAAAGCCAAACATCCAGGCTACCACAATTCCTACAAAAAACGAAGGTGCTGACATACCCAATACAGAAACATAAAGTGCAGCCCTATCCAACCATGAATCTTTGTTCAAGGCCGCAATAATTCCCAAAAAGACCCCTAAAATCAACGCGATAATAATGGCTGAACTTGCAAGCACCAACGTGGCTGGCAAAGTTTCCGATAACAATACCGAAACTTTTTTTCCACTTTGATAAGACCTCCTGAAGTAGGGTAATTTGGCCACCATTGTCCAATCACCATTCAATTGAATACTTCCATAAACATCATACTTATCATCATCCAGAAACAAGAAATGATCTTCATTTGATCCATGATGAATCGATATGGGTGACAAATCATTGACATATAAAAAGTATTGCTGGTACAACGGTAAATCCCTGCCCAAATCTTTGTTGATGGCTTCAACCGAGGCAGCATCTGCTCGTTGCCCCAACATCATTCTGGCTGGATCACCAGGAATGACATTAAAAAGTACAAATACCAACGTGACAACTCCAAACAGTACAAGCGCACTGTAGAGAATCTTCCGAAACAAATAGCGAATTATGCGCATTTAATTGTTTTCCAAAACTTTGATAGCCTCATCAAAAGTTGGGAAATCGTTGTTGTGCCACTTAGCCTTGATGATTCCTTCTTGAATCAAAATCAGTCCCGGATTGGCACGAACTATGGTTTTCAAGGTAGTGCCATCCGTGGAATAGAAATCAACCGGCAATTGATAGGTATGTCTAAAATCATCCATTTCTTCATATGAGGCTGCCGTAAGTCCTACAATGCTGGCACCATTTTCATAACAAGCATTTGTAAAAGTTATCATCTCTTCAATTTTACTCACATCAAATGCCGCCAGGTCATAGGAAATGAACATGAATATGGGCGACGGATCGTGTAAAAAATCTTGGGTATAATCGTTACCATCAGGAGCTATAATGCTAAAATCCATAATCTTAGGACGATCTCCTTCTTTGATCAATTTTGTCTTTCTATCTACAAATTCGTAATTGTCATCATCCCAGGGGTAATTGGAATCATTAAATGTTTCTACCTCACCTGTGGTTTTATTCTTGTATTCAAAGATGTTCTCATAAATATCCGGCTGCCCTCCTTCCGGGATTTCCATTTGCTCAGGAATACTTTTGGAAACCGCATATGGTCGATAGTCTTTGACCGGTAAATGTGTGATGCAATAGACGGTAAACCAAACTGATCCAATAATTGAAATGGCCGTAGTTGCCATGGCTGCCTTGGTGATGTCAACAAATGCCACTACAAAACCAAGTAATAAAACACCCATTGTAAAATACATGGGGAAATTCCAATCTACCTGATAGGAAAACAAAGCTGCAAGTGGAACAGGAATTGCAATATAGGTAATCATTTGAGTGGTATCTTCCGGTTCCTTTATGTCATTTCTGCGCAGGTACAACACAAGAATAAAGGCCAGCAATACCAGGTCTTTGATAAAGGATTGCCAGGGAGTCAACGGAATGGCGTCTCCAAAACACCCACAAGACTTAACCAAATCAAATACTGCTGAAGCAAAGGTGAGGATGGTAAAAAATACAATGATCAAAAGTAAAAGCATGGAAACTTGCTTCATTCGGTAGCCAAGTAAGGTGGCAAATCCCAATACAATTTCAAGAATACATAAGAACGCAGCCAAGGGCACTCCCAGACTGATCAGCCAATCCCATCCCATTCCAAATTCTACCCAATATTCTTCCAGCTTATACGCAAATCCCAATGGATCATTCGCCTTGATTAGACCTGACAAGATGAACAATGTTCCAACGATAATTCTAGATGCTGTTACCAAGACTTTCATTTCCCTTACTTTTTAATTTGAAGATACAAATATTGACAATATTACTTGGATGCTTTTGATCTCCAAAAGCACCAAATAGATTTAGCACTTATTTAACATTTTGAGACATTCCATGGTCCATTATTTCAACGAAACATTCATCTTGCGCATCAAAGTGGCCATTTGAGCCGTATGCCACATGATGTGGTGAATATTCCAGGAAATGGCATCAAATTTATTGTTGGCAATGGGGTTCTTAAATTTTGTTTCTTCCAACGGTTCCGTCAGATTTTCATCGGTTAATGTTCCCAATACCCTTACCGATTCAGCACGAACTTTTGACAAATCATCTTTAAAGGATTCCACTCCAAAAACCTGAGTGCCTGTTTTTGCTGAGGATCCCATCCCATAATTCTTCGCATAGGCCACTAATTTATCGCGTTCCAACACGGCATGTTCCTGACCAAGCATACACAATACGGAATGAAAGTGTTCAGCGGTTATCAAATGTCCAACTAACCAAAAAATATTGGCATCCCCTTCAGAAGGAATACGATCCCATAATTCTTCTGGTATTGATTGAATTCTTTTGTTGGACCAAGCATGAACACTATTGGTCTGCAAAATAAGTGACTCTAATCCTGTCATTTTTTCTTTGCAAAGTACTTAAAAAGTGCATGTTCGTAAATGCTCATTTGTGAGATTTTCAGAAAGCTAATGGTAATTTTTTACCTTGAAGAAGATTTACAAGCATGGTGAAAAAAAAATCCCGACGTAAGTACTTTTTGATTTCAATACTTGTGATTGCGCTATTGGGATTTGGTGCCTATCGATTGGGTTTTCGATCTTTCTTAATTGGGAAAGTCCAGAAGGAATTGCTGAAGGCCATCAATAAAGATCCATCCAGACTTTATGACATTTCTTGTGCTTCTGCAGAATTCAATTTAACCACCGGAAATATCATGGTGCATGATGTTCACGTTGAACCAAGGCATCAGATTGTCGATAGCATATATGCTCAAAATGAGGTGATTAGAATGCTGCTGGAATTGCATGTGGAACAAATCAGTCTAACCAATCTCAATGTGAAAAAATTACTAATGGATGATCACGTTGTATTGGAGAAAATTGAAATCCGATCTCCTGAATTAGACATACTGCTGAATCCATCTTCTGATAAAGCGGAAGATAAATCCCTTATCCAGGAAATCTTCATTCCGGAATTCAACCTGACACTTCAGGATTTTGAAATTATCAATGCTTCCGCCAATGTTCAAAACGTTGCCTTTGAAGATTCTATGTTCTTGTCACTTGATTCATTTTATCTCCATGTAGATCAAATTCAGGTAGATTCCACCAGCTTTGATGGACCCATTGAAAAAAACTTCAACAACTTGTATGTGGAAGCTCGAAATCTAAGGAGTCCTGTCATTGACATTTATCAGTTTGAGGCAGATATGATGACGTTTGATCTAGAAAAAAGTCAATTTCGAATCACCAACATCAACTTGATTCCAACTATGGATAAGCATCAATATGGTCAGAAAAATGGGGTGGAATCGGATTGGTTTCAGGGGTCTATTAAGGAAATAGAAATGAGGCAATTTGATCTTGCCCTCTGGCATGAAACCGGAAAAATAAATTATGAGAAATTGAGCGTAATTGAGCCGGATATGTATGTCTTCAGGGACAAGAGATTGCCTGATCCACCTTCCAAACTTTCATATTTGCCTCAACATGCATTGCGTTCCATTCCCATTACATTTCTTGTTGATTCCATTGAAATAAAAACAGGTAATGTTGTGTATGAAGAACATCATGAAGGATATGATGAAGCTTCAAGAATGGAAATCAACCAAGTTTACGGAACAGGATATCAATTGACAAATGATTCAATTTATTGGGCATCCAATGGAAATTTTCAAATGGATTTAATGGCCCGGTTATGGAACAATGGAAAGTTGAATTCAAGCGTGGATATGCCATTGTATTCGCAAGCAGATGAAATGAATATCCAAGGAAGTATTTCAGCATTGAAATTTGAAAAAATGAATGAATTCTTTCAAAATACCTTATACATGAAATTTGAAACAGGCATATTGCATCACTTGAATTTCAATATCGTGGCAAACGAAAATATTGCAAAAGGTTCATTGGATATCAATTACAATGACCTGAAAATTGAGGTATTAGGTTTGCCCAATGCCACCGACAAATCGAGTAAAAAGAAAAATAAATTTTACAGTTTTTTAGCCAATACGGTTGTGCCCAAAAATTATCATCCTCAAAGCAGGCATTATAAACAGGGGTATATTTCGGTAGAGCGACCCAAGGATAAATCCATTTTTAAATACATGGCTGTTTGTATGCAAGATGGTATCATGAGTTGTATGGTGGCTAACGCCAAAAGAAAGAAACGTAAAGAAAGGAAAAGGAGAAATTAGTGCAATCTAATCAAGGCAAAAACGGCATAATTGATCATGTCCAGGAAATTGGCATCCAGCCCTTCCGATATCTCCGTTTTACCTTGATTATCTTCAATTTGTTTGATTCTCAATATCTTTTGAAGAATTAAATCGGTAATGCTGCTCAACCTCATTTCCCGCCAGGCTTCATCGTAATCATGATTTTTATTGGTCATTAAATCCCGTGCGGCCTGAAAATGTCTGTCATACAATTCTGTAGCTTCTTTTTCTGACAATTCAATTTCTGTGCTGGCTCCTTTTTCCAATTGAATCAGTGCCATGACAGCATAATTTGCAATTCCTATGTATTCCGGAATTACACCTTCGTTAACCTTGCTGGCACCTTTTTCTTCAATGCTTCTTATTCTTTTCGCTTTGATGAAAATCTGATCCGTTAAGGAAGAAGTCCGCAATACCCTCCAGGCACTTCCGTAATCTCGAAATTTTTTTGTGTATATATCCCTGCAAATGGCTATTATTGAATCGTATTCGGAAAGCGTATTACTCATAATGTAAATCGGGATTATAACCGGCTGAGAAATGGCGAAAGATAGTATTTTTTTACAAAAATCTTCACTGCAAATTAAGGGTCGATTGATATCATTGGAGCGTCCATTGGTCATGGGAATTTTAAACGTTACCCCTGATTCTTTTTATGATGGTGGAAAGTTCCTGGATAAAGAAAATGCGTTGCAACAATGCACTCAAATGTTGGAAGAAGGAGCAGACATAATAGACATTGGAGGCATGTCTACCCGTCCCGGATCTGAGCGTATTTCTGATAATGAAGAATTGCGACGCATCATTCCTATAGTTGAATTGATTTCCAAAACGCATCCTGATGCTATCATTTCTTTGGATACTTATCATGGCAAGACGGCTAAGGAGGGATTAGAAACCGGTGCACATATCATCAATGATGTTTCCGGAGGAAGTATGGATGATTCGTTGTTTGAAGTCTTGGAACAATACAGACCTCCGTATATTTTAACCCATATTCAGGGCACACCAAAAGACATGCAGGACAACCCGCACTATGATCAATTGATGGTTGAATTGATCAAATACTTTTCAGAAAAACGCAGGCAGCTTACCAAAATTGGAGTGAATGACATCATAATTGATCCAGGATTTGGTTTTGGAAAGACGGTTGAGCATAATTATGATATTCTTCACAATTTAAAGTCCTTGAAAATAATGGACTTGCCGGTACTAGTGGGCTTATCAAGAAAGTCCATGTTGTACAAACCGATAGAAAGTGTTCCGGAGAATTCGCTCGAAGCAACGGTTGCCGCCAATACACTAGCGTTAGTGCAAGGTGCTGATATTTTAAGGGTTCATGATGTCAAGGCGGCCGTTGATACCATTAAAATTGTAAACTTGTCCCAAAACAGTTAATATTGTCGTTACTCACAAGTATTGAATGGACTCGATAATTCAAAAGCTCACCAACTTTGACTCTATACATTGGTGGCTGGATATGTTGGATGTACTTCTTGTACTTTTCCTGACTTATCAATTGTACAAGCTTGTTAAGGGCACGGCTGCCATCCGAATATTTTTTGGTGCCATTTCCATCTACATGTTATGGCAATTGGTTCAATTCCTGGGAATGGAATTGTTAAGTGATATTCTGGGACAGTTCATTGGAGTTGGTGTTATTGCATTGATTGTTGTATTTCAACAAGAAATTCGAAGGTTTCTATTGCTCATTGCCACGCCGCAATTTTATAATCGTTTTCGTCTGACGAAGTGGTTTTTTAAATGGAAATGGCAGAATGATGATGTCAATCCAATTGATGTTGATTCCATCATTAAAGCATGTACGCGTTTGTCAGAAACCAAAACAGGAGCGCTCATCGTAGTTTCAAAATATGCAGATTTGAAATATTACCACGTTTCAGGCGATGAGGTGGATGCGCATCTTTCTTCCCGACTACTGGAATCTATTTTCAATAAGGAAAGTCCCTTGCACGATGGAGCGGTTATTGTTTCAGGCAATCGAATTGTAGCCGCAAGATGTGTATTGCCTGTATCTGAAAAACCAGATATTCCTGCCAATTACGGACTGAGGCACAGAGCTGCTTTGGGCATCACTGAAAACAGCCATGCGTTGGCCATTGTTGTTTCAGAACAATCAGGAGATATTTCGTTTTGCCGGGGAGGTGTATTTAAAACTAATATTCACCCGTTAGAGTTAAAGACATTGATCAACTTTGATGTCGACTAAGTCAGATTAACTTTCTTGATTTTCCGTTTGATTTTTGGCCTCGAATTCTTTGATAAGGTCTTCAGGCGATTTCCCTAGATTTTGAATTGAAAATTTAGCACTTTCACTCATGGGGTGATCTGGATATTTGTCGATGAAATCTTCATAAACTGTTTTGGCAGCTCCCATATCACCAACATAATTTTCTAATGTAAATCCTTTCATAAATAGTGCATACGCAGCACGTTCATAATCCGGATAGTCATTGCAAACACGATCAAAAAAGGCTACCGCTTCTTTTCCCTTGTTCAAACTTGCACTCATTTCACCAGCCTTAAACAAATACTCGGCTGCATTTTCGTCATCGGGATTTTCTGTAGCATACATGTCGTAATTTTTAACCAGTGCAGCTGCTTTTCCGACATTAAAACTGGCTGGATCGGCAAATAGTTCTTCTTCAATAGACGTTATCGACTCCAATCGATCTTCTTTGGAAATACCTTCTTGGGAATCTGAGGCTCCACCACCACATGCCATTATGACTGCCACCATTAACGCAACCAAGATAATTGAATATGTATTTTTCATTTTACTAATGGGAATTTCATTTTGTAATCAACTTCAATATTGCCTTTTGAAATATTGGTCAATTTACTTTTTAATAATCTTCTTTTCAAAGGTTTGATTCGATCAGTGAATAAAATACCTTCGATGTGATCGTATTCGTGTTGTATAATTCTTGCTGCTATGCCTTTGAATGTTTCTTCCTGCAACTGAAATTTTTCATCAAAATATTCCAAACGGATTTCTGGTTCGCGAATTACATCTTCGCGAATTCCCGGAATACTCAGGCAGCCTTCATTGAATGTCCATTTTTCCCCGGTCTCATCAATCATTTCCGGATTGATAAATACTTTTTTGAATCCTTCCAGAGAAGGTTCATCTTCGGCAAATGCAGATGCATCTACAACAAATAAACGAATGGATTTTCCAATTTGAGGAGCTGCAAGTCCAACACCATTTGCTTCATACATGGTTTCAAACATATCAGCAATCAATTCTTCCAGGAAAGGGTAATCACTTTCAATCTCTTCCGCTTCCTTTTTTAATACCGGGTCTCCGTATGCAACAATGGGTAAAATCATAGGCGCAAATTTAATACCAAAGCATTTAAAATTTCAAACTGTATTTAATTTCGTGTTTCAAGATAGGATTGCAGTATTAAGGCCGCACTAATTTTATCCGTATTTCCTTTGTCTGCTCTTTTAGACTTCTTAATACCGGCTTCCAACATTGCTTTTTTTGCCATAACGGACGTTAGTCTTTCATCGATCGTCTCGATATCCAGCCCTTTGAACCTTTTTTGTAAATGCTTGACAAAATTATTTACTGCTTCAGTGACATCGGTGGGCTGACCTTTTAAATCCAAAGGAAATCCTACAACAATACAGTCCACTTGATTGCTTGAAACATATTCTTCCAGGAAGGCAATTATTTCTGACGAATGAATGGTGGTTAAGGGTGACGCAATAATTGCTAAATCATCCGTTTCTGCGAGGCCTATCCTCTTTTTGCCATAATCAATTGCGAGAATCTTTCCCATACCGTTATTCATGCAAAATTACATATTGTAATTAAATGATTTCAAAGCCTAAAATTGGCGTATCTTTGCATAAAAATTGCATCATGGAAATTAAGCTGAATACTGTGGAAGAGGCCATTGAGGACATCCGTCAGGGAAAGGCCGTTATTGTGGTTGATGATGAGGATCGTGAAAACGAAGGTGATTTTGTTGCCGCTGCAGAAATGGCAACTCCTGAGTTGATCAATTTCATGGCAACCCATGGAAGAGGGTTGATTTGTGCTCCATTGGTAGAACAGCGATGTGAGGATTTGGGACTCGAATTGCTTACAAAAAAGAATACGTCAGCTTATGAAACCCCCTTCACCATTTCCGTTGATTTAATTGGACATGGTTGTACCACTGGTATTTCGGCTTCAGACCGTTCAAAAACGGTACAAGCACTTGCCAATCCAGAAACACAGCCTGATGATCTGGCACGACCTGGTCATATTTTTCCATTAAAAGCGAAGGTAGGTGGTGTTTTGCGTAGAGCTGGCCACACGGAAGCAGCCATTGATTTAGCGCGACTTGCTGGATTCTCACCAGCTGGAGTAATTGTTGAAATCATGAATGAAGATGGCTCCATGGCTCGACTTCCAGAACTCACGGAAATTGCCAAAAAGTTTGACCTAAAGCTAATATCCATTGAGGATATGATCGCTTACCGCATGTCGAATGAACGATTGATTGAAAAGGAAGTGGAAGTGAATATGCCAACAGAATTTGGAGAATTTAAATTGGCAGCTTATCGCCAAACCACTAATGGTCAAGAACATTTGGCACTGGTAAAAGGTTCCTGGGAACCAGAAGAAGCGGTAATGGTGCGCGTACACTCTTCTTGCATGACAGGCGATATCTTCGGATCATGCAGATGTGATTGTGGACCACAATTACACAAAGCCATGCAAATGGTTGAAGAAGAAGGTAAAGGAGTGATCGTATACATGAATCAGGAAGGAAGAGGAATTGGTCTTTTAAATAAATTAAAGGCGTATAAGCTTCAGGAAAATGGCTATGATACAGTAGAAGCCAACGAAAAGTTAGGCTTTAAGCACGATGAAAGAGATTATGGTGTGGGTGCACAAATTCTTAGAGATCTTGGTGTTCGAAAAATTAAGTTGCTTTCAAACAATCCTAAAAAACGAACAGGATTGATTGGATACGGCCTGGAAATTGTAGATAACCTGCCCATCGAAATTGAGTCAAACGTACACAACAAAGAATACCTCGAAACTAAACGTGATAAAATGGGGCATTCAATCAACGTTAGATGAATTAATTCGTTTTGAAAAAAATGCCATGGCTTTCAGGATTACTCATTTTCCTGAATATTGCGATTCTTCTGATTTTACATTTATCATGGTTGGCAGTTGCCATCGACCCAAATGAATTTTCGTGGTTTGCTTTTTTTGGGCTCATCTTTCCTTATTCATTGATCATATGTCTTTTGTTTTCCTTCATTTGGTGGTTAAAAAAGAAGCGCTATGCATGGGTCAATTTATTGCTTGTGGCTCCTACATTTATTTTGTTTCAACGATTATATAAGGTATTTCCGGCCACAGAAGAATTGCTGGAAGAAGACATTCAAATAACGTCCTACAATGTCAGAAATTTTGATTTGTACAACTGGTCGAATAACAATGAAACCAAAAATCAAATCATGGACTTTTTGAAGTTGACGGACCCCGATATATTGTGCATTCAGGAGTTTTTTAATACCACCGATCCACTTCATGATTTTAAAACATTGGAAATTCTGGAAGACGAATTAAAGGCATCACATTCCCACATCGACTATACCAATACGGTGAATGGAACTGAAAATTGGGGAATTGCCACATTTTCGGCATATCCAATTGTTGCTAAACATGAATTGCGATTTCCGTTAAGTCCCAATAACATATGTATCATCACCGATGTTCTACACAACCAGGATACGTTAAGGATTTACAATGTCCATTTGGCATCCATCCATTTTGATCGAGACGACTATTCTTTTTTAAGAGAAAAACAACCCCCCGTTGATAAACAACAAGTTGTTGGATGGGGAAAGATTCTGAAAAAGCTGAACAAGGCGTATAAGCTGCGGGCCATTCAAGTGAATTCCATTTTGGAAAATATTGAAGAAAGCCCCTACCCTGTTATTTTATGTGGTGATTTTAATGACATCCCAATATCCTATGCTTATCAGCAGTTTTCTGAGCATCTTAATGATGCTTTTTTGGAATCTGGTTCAGGTGAAGGAAGAACATACAACGGAATATTTCCTTCGTATCGAATTGATTATATTTTTTCAGATGTTAACTTCTCCAGCTATAATTTTAAGGTGCACCCGGAAAAACATTCAGACCACTATCCCATTAGCGCAACGCTGAGAAAACTATAATGTTGAAAGAACATCCTTGAGAGACATGTTGTCTTTCAACCGAACACCTCGTTCTGTATGCTGAACCGTGCAACATTCATTTACAGAATCATGCTCTAAATAAAGAATGAATTCTTCGTCTGCCGCCTTCTTCATGAACTCAGCCTTTTCAGATAAGGTAATCAAAGGGCGTGTATCATAGCCCATAACATAAGCCAGTGGAATATGTCCAACTGATGGAAGTAAGTCTGCCATAAAGACCATCGTTTTGCCATTCAATTGCAAATGCGGCAGCATCTGCGCTTCAGTATGTCCATTAACCTCAATGAATTTAAAAGCATCAAATCCATCCACATCTGCAAATTTCAAATGACCCGATTCCTGCATGGGAATAATATTGTCCTTTAAGAATGAAGCTTTTTCCCTGTCGTTGGGTTCTGTTGCCCATTTCCAATGTTTGCTGTTTGACCAATACGTCGCATTTCGAAATGTTGGCTCAAATTTCGTACGATCCCGATTCCATTTGATTCCTCCCCCACAATGGTCAAAATGTAAGTGCGTCAAAAAAACATCTGTAATGTCGTCTGGTTCAAAACCATGATGGTTCAACGATCGAATAAGCGAATCATCGCCATGCAGATAATAATAGCTGAAAAACTTTTCACTTTGCTTGTCACCAATTCCATTGTCAATCAAAATGAGTCTCCCTTTATCTTCCACCAACAAACATCGCATAGACCAACTGCACATATTGTTTTCATCAGCTGGATTGGTTTTGGACCAGATGGATTTGGGAACTACGCCAAACATGGCACCACCATCCAGTTTAAAATTTCCGCAATTTATGGGGTATAAATTCATCGCTTTTTTTACGAAAATAGTGAGAATATCTGTGTGAGTTAACGGTCTCAAAACAGAAAATTCTATTTTTGCCTATACCGATTGATTTTGTGCTATTTACAATATCCTCTATTTGCTTTGGCGTATTAAACTTTTCGTTTGACCTATGAGAATTCATTTTATTGCTATTGGAGGTGCCGCCATGCACAATTTGGCCATTGCGCTTAAAAAGAATGGCCATGAAGTCACAGGTTCCGATGATCATTTATTTGACCCATCAAAATCTCGTTTAGCTGAAGCCGGATTGCTACCTTCCAAAGAAGGTTGGGACGCTGAGGTTATCACAAATGACATTGACAAAATAATTTTGGGTATGCACGCCCGAAAAGACAATCCAGAACTCTTGCGAGCTCAGGAATTAGGTCTTTCAATTGTCTCTTTTCCCGAATTTATTTTCGAAGCATCCAAGGATAAAAGAAGAATTGTTATTGGCGGGAGTCATGGTAAAACCACCATTACTTCCATGATATTGCATTGTCTAAATGCCATGAATATTGATTTTGATTATCTGGTAGGGGCGAATATTGCCGGATTTGATACCATGGTTCGATTGAGTGATGCACCAGTGATCATTCTGGAGGGTGATGAATACTTATCTTCTCCACTTGACAGTTCTCCTAAGTTTCATTGGTACAGACCACATGTAGCATTAATCAGCGGAATAGCATGGGATCATGCGAATGTATATCCCGATATTGAAAAATACGAAGGTGCTTTTGAAAAATTTCTTGAATTGATTGAGGAAGAAGGAACACTGATCTATTTTGAAGATGATCCTGCGGTTAAAATCATGGCAAAATTTCTCAAACGCTCAGTCAAATGTTTACCGTATACCAGTCCGGATTATGAAATTGTAGATGGGATAACGGTGGTTAGCACATCAGAAGGGAAGATAGAATTGCCGGTGTTTGGTGAACACAACATGCAAAATTTGCAAGCTGCCATGATGATATGTGCCGAGTTGGGTGTAAGTGAGCATGATTTCTTCAACAGCATTCAAGACTTTACCGGTGCTTCCAATCGCCTCGAAAACATTGCCAGTAATGACCGGAAATCCGTATATAAGGATTTTGCTCATTCACCTTCCAAAGTAAAGGCTACCGTGGAAGCCTGTAAAAGCCAGTTTGCGGATAGAAAATTGGTAGCATGCCTGGAATTACATACGTATAGCAGTCTGAATATCAACTTCATTGATCAGTACGCGGGTTCCTTGAACGAGGCTGATTTGGCTTTTGTCTATTTTAGTCCGGAGGTGGTAGCCAGAAAAAAATTACCTGCCATAACTGCTGAATACGTTAAGGAATGTTTTGAGAATGATCAGCTCGAAGTATTCACAGATTCTTCTGAACTTAAGGAAGCATTGATGAAAGCTGATTCTTCCAACGCCAATTTATTGATTATGAGTTCAGGGAATTTTGACAACCTGGACATTCAATCCATTGCTGATCATTGGATAGGTTAAACCTTCCAAATATTCATCTTTTTTACAAGTAGAGATAGGATAATTGAGTATACAGTGCCCGCCATTAATAATGCAAATGTGGTAAATGCTGCGTAGATCTTAAGGTTGAATGTAAACTCCAAACCCTGGCGGGTATTCTCAATATCGTACTCGGGATGTGTCTCTTTATATTCTGAAGCTATCAACATTCTTTCTTCAATAGCTTTGCTCAAATAATCAGGTTCTATCAAAGAAAAGTGAATCAGTACGGTTACGGTGACAAGCAATGCGTATATCCCTGCAATTCTCATACCCGCAAGAATATCATCCTTTACCGATGAATTTCTAATTGCCATTTTGTGATTTCGAATACCGAAATACGTGCCAGATAAAATGATTAACAGGTGTCCAAATACAGTATACATTCTGATTTGATCACCATCTACCAAGGTGACATACAATAGCAGTTTGATCAAAATAGCCATCATTGTCATAATGATGGCTATGTTAAAAGAATTTTTCACAAATCAAGATTTATCCATTCATGGAAATAAGAAACTCTTCATTCGTTTGAGTGGCTCGAATTCTATCTTTTAAGAATTCCATGGCCTCAACAGGGTTCATGTCAGCAATGTGGTTTCTAAGAATCCACATTTTCTGAGTTACTTCTTTTCCTAACAATAGATCTTCTTTTCTTGTACTTGAAGAAACAATGTCAATGGCTGGATAAATACGTCGATTTGAAATTTTTCTATCCAATTGTAACTCCATGTTACCTGTACCTTTAAATTCCTCAAAGATAACGTCATCCATCTTGGAACCTGTGTCGGTAAGTGCCGTTGCAAGGATGGTCAATGAACCACCATTTTCAATTTTCCTGGCTGCTCCAAAGAATCTTTTAGGCTTATGCAATGCATTAGCATCCACACCACCAGAAAGCACCTTACCAGATGCAGGAGAAACCGTGTTGTAAGCTCTTGCCAATCTCGTAATGGAATCCAATAATATAATTACATCATGACCACATTCAGTCATTCTTTTGGCTTTTTCCAAGACAATATTGGCGACTTTAACATGGCGTTCTGCTGGTTCATCAAATGTTGATGAAATTACTTCGGCTTTAACACTTCTTTCCATATCAGTTACTTCCTCAGGACGCTCATCGATAAGCAAAATAATCATGTATGTTTCAGGATTATTTTCTGAAATGGAATTGGCAATGTCTTTTAGCAATGTTGTCTTACCCGTTTTCGGCTGGGCTACAATCAATCCACGTTGTCCTTTACCAATTGGAGTAAACAAATCAATTATTCGCGTAGACAAATTCGATTTGGCAGATTGTGGATTGGTTAAGGCAAATTTCTCAAATGGAAATAATGGTGTCAAATAATCAAATGGAACTCTATCTCTGACAAAGTCCGGATCTCTACCATTGATTTTATCAACTTTAATTAAAGGAAAATATTTTTCTCCTTCTTTGGGTGGTCGAATGCTTCCTCTAACTGTATCTCCCGTCTTTAGACCAAATAATTTTATTTGTGATTGTGATACATAAATATCATCAGGAGAATTCAAATAGTTGTAGTCAGAAGATCTCAAAAAGCCATATCCGTCTTGCATGATTTCAAGCACACCTTCGCTAATTACAATTCCATCAAAATTGTATCCATGCACCATATTGTCTTCCTTGAAATCTTTGTTATGTCTAGGACGTTTGTCATTGGAATTATCTCGGTCGTTTTTACGATCTCTATGATTTCTTCGATCACCGTCTTTCCGGTTATCATTATCCCTGCGTCCGTTTTCGTGTCTTCTGCCTCGTAAATTTCGATCTTTGCCTTCGTTATTCGTGTGTGAACCTGCAGCTTTATCATCGCCTTTCGAATCTCCTTCCTTGTTCAATTCTTTTGATTCAACAGCACCTTTGTCGTTGGCATCCACTCTCTTACGGATATTTTTCTTTTCAGAATCCTTTGGATTCTCTTTTTTCTTGTCCGAAGCTGGTTTTGGGCTTTCTGCCTGTTTGTCAAGAATTTGATAAACAAGCTCCTCTTTTTTCAATTTATCAACCTTATCAATTTTGAAGTCTTTAGCTATTTGTCTAAGGTCATTAACGAGCTTCTTATTTAACTCAATTATGTCGTACATCAAATGATTTTATTCGTGATTCAATCTAATCTCTGATCCTAAAGTAAGCTGCCTACGAGAGGTAAAAATTAAATTGGGAAAATTTCTAAGAATTTAGATGATGCAATTATACAAATAATTCACTCAACTATTTTAAATCACTTATATTTTTTTACCCGTAATCTTCGGATGCTATTTGTTCTATAAGTAAGCAATATTGACATATGACTACCAATTGCTTTAATTGAATCAACCATGAAAACCAAGATGATTGAACGGACTTTATTGCTTACGTTATTATTAAGTGCGTTCTGCATGCAGATCTATGCAAGTATTTGGGCATCTAAATTCAATATTTGCGTAGAAATATTTTTAACACCAGATCCTCGGCACTATGGGGCGTCCGCCTATGAATTTGCCTCTTCGAATGTTTCAAATTTTGTTGATCGTACTGGACTCTCTCCAAAATTTAATCCTGAAGAATATTACAAAGAGCTAAAAGTTTTCTTTCCGTCGGATAAGAATATAAGCTTGTTACCTTCCTTAAGTGAACTTCATGTCCATCATCAAACTTTACTAAGTCAATTTAAAGCCTCTCCATTTTATGAGAAGGCAGTTCCTCACAGTAATATTTTACGATCCATTCACAAAACAAATAATCTACTAGCCAAAAGACACTTGACGCAACTGGAATATGATTTCCAAAAACCAGCGTTAATAACCAAGTCATTTTTTGGATATATGGAACTGTCATTTGCAGCCAGGGTCAATGATAAAAATGTAATTTTTTCAATGAGCGATGCACGTTTGTGGTCCATGGGTTTTGACGCCAAAATGATGCCTGGTGATATTCGTACTAATTGTATGGGAGATGTCCTCCAACCTGATTTAGAGCATTTTTTTGGTCACAACGCAGAAGAACATGGTTTTATCAATCTTTTACCAGGTAGAAGCTCTCTTTTCGGCAATTATCGTTCATTAAAAACCTATATCCATGAACGTTTTGTGCAAATCCCCTACGAGCAATCTACAAATCTTGATTTGATGCTAGCTATGGATAAATCAAAAAGGGCCGTTCACGCCGCTACCTTATTAAATAAGACGGAATCCATGGAACGAGCCTGGTTAGGAGAAAAATGTGGTGGTTCCCTTCGATCCGTTCGAACATTAAATGAAATGTTGAAAGAATTCCATGAAACAGAAACGGTCGGGTTTTATCGCCCGGCTATTCGAGAAAGAAATCTATCCGTTTCAAGAGCATTTGTTTCAATTCGGTAACCAAATGAATTCTTTTTCTCCGTAATCAATTATCAATTTAAAGGAAATCCAACGAACGAGAACTGATTGTCGTCTCAATTAATGAACGCTTGTCACCAAGTGAAGTTTCTGAGCACGACAAATACGAAAAAGTTTATTTATAAACATATAAATCGTATCGCCATGAAATACCAACTATTTGCTTGTTGCCTATTGAGCATCAGTATTGTTGTTCAATCCCAACAGAATACCTCTTTTGAGGCTCATGAGTGGGGAACTTTTACCACATTAGCAGGAAGTAACGGACAACTTCTTTCCGGATTATACATTGACGAAGAGAAATTACCACCGCAAACATATTCCATTGCTTTTCAATACAAAAAGTCTGAAACAGTTCGAGACAATCCTTCATATGATCCATTTTCGAACAAGGGAACCTCTTCAAATCCTACCATCACCACCAGTGAATATTCCAGGCTCTCATTAAAAAATGTGACGGTTAAAATGGAAACTCCTGTCATTTACTTTTATAGCGAAAGCGCATTTGAGGTAAATGTTCATGTTGACTTTCCAAACGGCTCCATCAGTCAATGGTACCCTGAAAGAATTAACGGTGAACGAAGACCGTTGGAATATTTAGGATATCCTGCCATAAGCAAAAGCATTGATTTCTCCATTCCTTACGGTGGTAGCATAGATTGGCACGCCACGGTACTAAGACCTGAAAGTACTATTCCATATTCTATAAATCCTGAAACTGCACCTGATTTCTGGATAGCCCCAAGAGCTACACAATCGAACAAAATTAAAGTGCACAACATACATCAACAGCATTTTGAAAAGGAAAAATTCTTATTCTACAGAGGAATTGGAAACTTCGAACCTCCAGTGCATATTAACTATTCCAAAAGAACAGTATTGGAAATAAGCAATACCTATCATGAGCAGATTCCATATCTCATGGTTTATGAAAAAACAACTTCAGGGAACAGCTATGTTTGGCATACAGGTGCTTTGAATGCCAATGAAAAAACCTCCGTCTGGCTGACCGACCCTATGAATTCAGAAGAAAAAATAGACGAATTGATTGACCAGTTAGTGAATAATGGTTTGTACAGAGATGAAGCAGAAGCTATGATTGAAACCTGGAAAAAAAGTTATTTTGATCAACCAGGAATGAAAGTGTTCTGGATTCTTCCACGTTCGTATACGGACGAAATTCTTCCTATTCAGGTATCACCTCCTCCTAAAAATTTAGAACGGGTGATGATTGGAAGAAGTGAAATATTAACTCCTGAATTTGAAGAATCACTTTACCAAAATTTGGTAGCGAATGGAGATTCAGCTGAATTTATGAATGATAGATATTCCATTGCTTATTTTGAAAGAGCTGAGCAACTGAAAACCACAGGTTTAACTTTTGAAGATGATTTGGGTTCAAATCGTTCTTTACTTCTGTTTCCAAATCCTGCACAACACGAATTGTATTTTAATCTAAGAACCAAGTCTAGTTCTTTTCGGACATTACAAATCATAAGTGAAACTGGCGTAGTTGTTGATGAAAGAAGATTGTCAGGAAATAGTTATTACCAAGAATCCATCGACATTTCGAACTTGAGCAATGGTGTTTATTTAGTCATGATTACCGATGATAAGGGCACATTAAGTTCAAAATTTGTCAAAACAACGGGTTCTTTTTTGAACCAAAAGCCGTAAAGTAACTTCCAAACTGTACTTTTGGGCATCAAAATAGGGATTATGCGCCTTTTTTATGCTCCGGAAATTACCAATCAAATGACACTTGATGAGAATGAATCGGGACATGCCATTCGCACGCTCCGCATGAAATCAGGTGATGAATTGTATTTAATCAATGGTCAAGGAGAAAAATATAGTGCCGTCATTAAAGAGGCTCATCCAAAAGCATGTGAACTTTCAAATGTTAAATTGATCGAATCTATTCCTAAACCACAAAGGCAAGTTCATCTTGCATTCTCTCCACCCAAAAGCTCTGATCGATTGGAATGGTTAATTGAAAAGAGTGTTGAGATTGGTGTTTCGGAATTGACTCCTTTGCTTTGTCAGCGTTCAGAAAGAAAAAAAATAAATGAACCGCGATTGCAAAAGGTAATGGTTTCCGCTCTCAAACAAAGCGGTAATTATTGGATGCCAATATTGCACCCTATGCAAGCTATGAACAACTTACATAAAACAGAGGCAACCAATAAATTTATTGCACATTGCCAATCGGAAGACAAAGAAAGTTTGTCTGACAAGTCAATTTCAAACGATGTGATATTCCTGGTTGGCCCTGAAGGTGACTTTTCAAAGGATGAAATTGAAATGGCAGCTAATATGGGATTTGAATCTGTATCTTTGGGTCAAAACACATTGAGAACAGAAACTGCATGTATCGTAGGAACCACCTTATTACTTTTTGCTTGAAATTCGCGGTATTTGTCTGCGGTTTACTGTTCAGTAGCGTTGTATTTTCCCAAAAGTACACCGTTGATATTGGTCTTTTAAAGTACAACGGAGGGGGTGATTGGTATGCAAATCTTGAAACCTCATTACCCAATCTTGCTCAATTCTGCAATTCACAAATCAATACCACCATAAATCCTCAACAACGAATTATTGAAGTGGGTAGCGCCGAACTTTTCAATGTTCCGTTTGTCCATATGACAGGCCATGGAAATGTTGTTTTTTCAAACGAAGAAGCACAAAACCTAAGAAAATATTTAATGGCAGGAGGTTTTTTGCACATCGATGACAATTATGGGATGGATCAATTTATCCGAATTGAAATGAAAAAGGTATTTCCGGAATTGGATTTTGTGGAACTGCCGAACAACCATCCAATTTATCATCAGACCTTTGACTTTAACAATGGACTTCCTAAAATTCACGAGCATGATAATAAGCCGGCTAGAGGATATGGACTACTTTACCAGGGAAAATTGGTTTGTTATTACACCGTTGAAAGCGATCTTGGCGATGGATGGGAAGATGCTGAAGTTCACAAGGATTCTGAAGAGACAAGGTTAAAAGCATTTAAAATGGGTGCCAATATCATTCAATTTGCCATGATGCAATCTCAATGAGCTACGCTTTTGATAAAAAACAATACGACCTTGCAACCACCTATAGGAGCGAATCTCCGGAAAAACTTGCATTAAAACTTTCGAAGTTATCGCTGGATCAAAGGCAATTTATTGTCAATCAAGTGAATGGCTTTCAAAAAAGCGTGGCAAAATTTCCTTCCCTATCGAATCTGGATTTTGTCTATTCGAGCCCCATTTCTATAGAGCAGGCTTCTTCCGAAGAAACAGCCAAATACAAAGCCATGCATTTTGCAACAGGAAAGGTTCTAGATCTCTCTGGTGGTATGGGAATTGATTCCTGGTTTTATGCGGAGCATTGTGAGCATGTGACACATCTAGAAATTGGTGAAAATCTTCATCAAATAACAAAGGATAACTTTCAAAGATTAGGTAAAAAAAATGTCAACTGTGTTTGTGATGCTGCTGAAAATTATGTGTCTAAACTGGATGATAAATTTGATTTGATCTATTTGGATCCTTCCAGACGAAAAAGTGGCAAGCGAATTTTTGAAATTCAGGACTGTGAACCGAACATTCTCAATTTGCTTCCCAAATTATTGGAGAAATCCAAGAACATCCTTTTGAAAACATCTCCCCTGTTGGATATTAAATCCACGGTTGAAAGCTTGAATTATGTTCAAGAAGTGCATATCGTTTCTATTAATAATGAATGCAAGGAGGTTTTGTATGTTCTAGCCCATAATAAAAACCATCGTCCAAAGTATCATGCAATCGAATTGCTAAAGCCAAAAAAATATGCCATTGAATTTCACTTAGATGAAGAAAATGACGCTCATTTTGAATCCGGTACGGATGGTAAATACATATACGAACCTGGTTCATCTGTGCTCAAGGCCGGCATGTTTAAGTTGTGTGCTGTAAAATTTGATGTCAAAAAAGTAGCAGCAAATTCTCACTTGTATATTTCTGATCAATTGATTGCAGATTTTCCAGGTAAAATCTGGAGCATTCAACAGAGATATGAGAAATTAAATGAGCTTAAGAAAAATGGGCTAAAACAAGTGAATTTCATTACCCGCAATGCCGGTTATTCAACAAAGGAATTGTACAAAAAAACCAGATTATCAGAAGGAGGTGAACACTTTATACTTGCTACCAGAGATGACAGGGATAAACTGTTGCTATTTGATTGCCAACGAGTTACTTTTTGAATCGTTTAAAAGTAAATTGCATTTCTCTGGTTTCATCTCCAATATTGGCCACCATGGAATCTTCTGATTTTTTTTCATAAACCAGCCACTTAGGGAAATCATGATCCCGATTCATAAATCGATTGCCATTTTCAGACTTTACCCATCTAAAATGAATAGGATGTTCATTGTGCTCAACATCAGCCACAAATTCTATGGTCGAATCAATTTCTTGTAAGGTCATGTATTCGCTAATGACAGTATCGCCATTATCTTCGATGATGTATGCAACACCAACCAATCTATTATCCGAAATTTTCCAAGACTCAAAGGCCATTTCGTCATCATTGGTCATTTTCCATTCTCCTTGCAACCAATGGAACGATTTCAATTTTGAACTCAAATTATCTTCTGTTGTGCAACCTGAGCCAAATGCAAAGGCCAATGCCAGACTTAGAAAACCGAAAGTTCTTAGGGGTCTTCGTATCATTCAACCAATTTTGTGTACTTGAATTTAACGGGCTCAGATCCAAGGCGCTTCTTGCGGTTTTCTTCGTAATCCGAAAAGGATCCTTCAAAATAATAAGCTTTTGCATCACCTTCAAAGGCCAGAATATGTGTACATATTCTATCTAAAAACCACCTATCATGAGAAATTACCACAGCACAACCGGCAAAATTCAGAATTCCCTCTTCCAGCGCTCTTAACGTATTGATATCTATATCGTTAGTAGGCTCATCCAGCAATAGAACATTGGCTTCAGATTTCAATGTCATGGCTAAGTGCAAACGATTTCTCTCCCCTCCAGACAATACGCCAACTTTTTTGTTTTGATCCGAACCGTTAAAATTGAACCGTGCCAGGTACGCTCTTGAATTGACCGTTGCCCCGCCAATCTCTATCATATCTTGTGCACCGGAAACAACTTCCCAAATCGATTTCTCCGGATCCAGGTCTTTGTGCTTCTGATCTACATATCCCAATTGCACGGTAGTACCAATTTCAATGTCTCCTTTATCGGATTGTTCTTCACCAACAATCATTCTGAACAATGTTGTTTTTCCAACCCCATTTGGTCCAATCACTCCTACAATACCTGCAGGTGGAAGTTTGAACGATAAATCGTCAATTAATAATCTTTTTTCATATCCTTTTGAAACATGGTCAAAGCCGATAACTTCGCTACCCAATCGCTGTCCATTTGGAATGGGAATTTCAAGTACCTTTTCTTTTTCTTTAGCGTCTTCTTTCAGTAGTTTTTCGTAGCTATTGAGTCTGGCTTTTCCTTTTGCTTGCTTTGCTTTTGGCGTCATTCTGGACCATTCTAACTCTCGTTCCAAAATCTTCCTTCTTTTGCTTTCTTGTTTCTCTTCAGCTTGTAATCTCTTGGATTTTTGATCCAACCATGAGGTATAATTTCCTTTCCAGGGTATCCCTTCTCCCCTATCCAGTTCCAAAATCCATCCTGCAACATTATCTAGAAAATATCGGTCGTGAGTTACCGCAATGACCGTGCCCGCGTATTGATTCAAATGTTGTTCCAACCAATAGACCGACTCAGCATCTAAGTGGTTAGTTGGCTCATCTAACAACAAGATATCGGGTTCTTGAAGCAATAAACGACAAAGTGCTATTCTGCGTTGTTCTCCTCCTGATAAATTACCAACTTTTGCATCTGGACTTGGACATCTCAATGCATCCATGGCCCTTTCAATTTTATGATCCAATTCCCAACCGTCGTTCTGTTCAATCTTTTCCTGCAATTCAGCTTGCTTGGCAATCAACTTTTCCATTTTATCCGGATTTTCCATGACTTCCGGATCTGCAAATTGATTATTAACCTCTTCATATTCTTTTAGGACAGAAATGATTTCTCCAACACCTTCTTCTACGATTTCTCTGGCCGTTTTGGATTCAACCAACTCTGGTTCCTGCGTAAACAAACCAAGACTGTAACCATCTGCATGAACCACTTCTCCTGAATACGATTTGTCAACTCCGGCAATTATGTTGAGTAAGGTTGACTTTCCCGAACCGTTTAATCCAATAATGCCAATTTTCGCTCCGTAAAAAAAAGACAAGTGGATATCTTTTAAGATTTGCTTTCCTCCAGGCAAAGATTTGCCAACTTTAACCATGGAAAATATGATCTGTTTATCTTCTGACATGTGAATGAATTTGGCGACAAATATCGCATTTTAGGTAGAATGGAGGAATCCATTTGGTATAAAAAAGAGAGGTCCTTTGACCTCTCTTCAATAGGTGTTAAAATTATACATTAGAGCAATTAGAAATTGGGGAACTTAAGAATAAACTGCTCTTGTTTTGTTTGGAGAACACCTATCAAATTACCCGGTTGATTTGGGCTTATGGCAATGTCTCTTTGTTTGCCTGCGAAAAATCCTTCTTCTACTTGAATCAATTGTCCCGAGAACGTGTAAATACTGAGATGGAATGTTGAGTTAATTTCGTCCTTACTATTGATGTGTAAAATTCCTGAAGAGCAATATGTACTTATTTCATTTGATTCTGGAAGATTGACACTAGTTGGTAAATCATAAACCTTTACATAATGTACAATGGTGTCTTTGCAATTGTCATTTCCAGCAACCAATGTTACAGCATATAGTCCGGTATCTAGATAAGTATGCATAACATGTTCCCCAAATTCAAAATTTGTTCCGTCATCGAAGTCCCAGGATGCCCAATTGTTATTAATGGACTTATCCCAAACTTCTAATACCGGATTTGCGGAAATCAGCAACGAATCATGCATCATTTCAAATTCTGCGAGTGTTCTTATTTGATCAGAAATTTCAAAATTGACAAATGAAAATTGTTTTGCGTCTAACTCAGTAATCAGCTGATAATTTCCAGTGGTAAGGTTGTTTAACGTAAAATGATCTGTTGTTGCATTGACTACTTGCAAAGTATCCATCAAAGCATTTACAATAAAACATGTGTAATTTGAATCTCCGTTTCGAGAAATGGTGACTTCGGCCAAAGAATCTATGCAATTGGGTTGAATAATACTATCAAATTGGGATGGAAGATGAACATTGAACCGAAATTTGACCAGGCCATTATTTAGACTAGCCATATTGGAAATAGAAAATTGATAATTTGAATTGTTGGTTACTGCTACCACTTGATTATGCAAAGAATCATACAACGAAAATCTTACTGCGGAATCAAACGGATAGATTGTTTTGAACTGCAATGTATATGAGCCAGTGTCTGGAATTTTTACATACAAGGCTTCCTCCCATTCACCTTCCAAAGATGTCTGGGAATTGATCGATAAATGACCACCCGGAATAGAAGTATAAATTGATGGGACATTTGGATTCAAGCTAAACAACTTCCAACTGTCATATAAAGCGTCAAAACCACTGGTTGCGCCAGGGACAAAAGCAATAATTGTTTCATCGGAATATCCCTTTCCTTCTACTTTGCATTTCATGCTGCCAGAATAAGTTTGAGCAACTAAATCCATACTTGTTAATAGCATAGCTAAACAAAACAGCAAACAGAATGTCGTATACCGATTATCCAATGTCCATCATTGATTGGTTACCTTCAAGGTATTACATCAACAAGACAATTGAAATAACGATTATGCCTAATTTGTTGGGGTAGATTTACTACTTGCCAAATAAGTAATTTACCTAGAATCCAACAATTGAATCAACGTAAGTTTCAATTCTTCGATACTTGAATTGACCGGTAACATGTCATGGGCTCCTTCGTTTTGAACTTCTTTGATAAAGTCATTTTTCGAATAATTTCCAAGCAACAGAATTTTACAATTCGGCATTTCTTTTTTGATTTTACGTATAAGTTGCCTGAAGCTCTGAATGCGTTGACTGACAACCAAAACAATTAAATCCGCCTCAATTGAAACGAGATTGTTTTCACACTTAACTTGAAAAGAATAATGCTCGTCTGAAAGGAGCTCTATTTTCTTTTTAACTGAATTGACAATGACATCGTCCTTGCCTAATAGCAATAAATTGTATTCCCGGAACATGTAGAAAATTTAACAGGCGGTCTACGTTAAATCTCGTTCGAATGGAATATTTCGAACTCTTTCAAAGATAAGCAATGTTTGCTTTAATCAATGTCGAATAAATTATGAGATAAGGCAAATTTTGCCAGTCCAACGGAATTTTTAGCCCCAATTTTTTGCAATAGGTTTCGTCTATGAGCGTCTACCGTACGGATACTGATAAATAATTTGTCTGCAATTTCCTGGTTTGATTTTTCCTTTACGATGAGTTGCAAAACGTCTTTTTCCCTTTTGGTAAGGTAAATACTAGGATTTTCTTTGAGCTTTTGTTCTGGAGTTTTTGTTAGCTCTTCCATAATGATACGGGTAACATGCTCACCATAGTATTTGTTGCCCTCCAGCACAGAGTCCATTGCTCCTATTAAGATTTCAACTCCGGCATTTTTTAGGATATAACCCGATGCGCCCGCCTTGAGCATGTTTCGAATATGTTGTTCTTCTTCATGCATTGTAATGGCCAGAATCTTGGCATCCGGTTTGTTTTCAATGATTTTTTTAGAACATTCAATCCCATCCATCACAGGCATTTTGATGTCCATCAGAATCAAATCCACCTCATTGCTTTCCAAAAACTCCAGCGCAGAAATTCCATTGGCAGATTCACCAGCTATCTCGTACTTGTCTGTTTGCTCAATTATGGCGCGAATACCATCCCTGAACATTTTGTGATCTTCAACGAGCAATATCTTCTTCTTCTCCATTACAACAATATTTCTACCGTAATTACTGTTCCCTTTTTAGAACTGTCAAAATTGAGTTTCCCATCCAATGCCGCCACCCTGTTTTGTATGTTTTTAACTCCCAGTCCATCATGAGCCTGAGAAGGATCATATCCTTTGCCGTCATCTTCTATCATCAAAATCACCGAATTTTCATGTTCAATCAATTGAATTACACCATTTTTAGCATCAGCATGTTTCAAGATGTTTTGCATGCATTCCTGTGTAATCCGAAAGAGATTCATTTCTACATCTTCATCAAATCTGCTGGTAAGCGTGTCTTCATAAAAATTAAAATGGGTTTTCCCTTTGGTATTGATGGAATTCACTAAATGTTGAATCGAAGACTGCAAACCAAAATCTTCGAGCGAAGCAGGCATCAAATCATGTGATATGGTTCTGGTTTCATCAATTGCACGATTGATGAGATTCAATGCATCTTCAATCTTCTTTTTAGTAGATTCACTTTCTCCATTCATGGATGCCTTAAGCGAATCCAACTCAAGACTGGCTACCGTGAGCATCTGCCCCAAACCATCGTGTAACTCGGCAGCAATTCGTTTACGTTCAGCATCTTTTCCACGAATAACCGCACTGATTTGTGTGCGCATTACCGCTTTAATCAGTTTGTCTTCAGCAGTTTTTTTGTCATGAACATTGGATACTGTGCCGATGATTCGAACCAAAGCATCTTCTTTATTACGTAAAAGTTTAGCTCGAATATGTAACCAAATGTATTTTTCGTCTTTGTTCTTTGCCCTAAATTCAATATCAAATAACTTGCTTTCAACCAGTGCTTTTTTGAACTCTTTGCGAATTACACTTTTGTCTTTGTAATGAATCTTTTGACTCCACCACAGCCAATTCGCACCAGCCTCCTGAGCAGAATAACCAAAGACATTGGTGCACGCTCCGTTCCAAGAAATCGTTCCATCCTCGACCAAATAATCGAACGACGCTTCTTGTAATGCATCGATTAATGACCGATTAAATTCACTAACCTCTTCCTTCTCCTTTAAGGCTTGTTGAATAATGGAATCCGAAAATTCACCCATATGTTCCCCCGAATCATTCATCAATGAATTATTAATAACAATATGATCTACAGGAACTAACTTTGCACTCAAACACATTTTCCTCTCTGCACAATTAGCACCTATCCGGCTATAATTTTGGGATAATACTCTGTTTTACCATTCGAATCTCTCGAAACGGCGCATTTTAGGTAATTTGCTAGTTCAAGCTAAGAAACATTTTCGGGATAGAAAAATTAGAAAATGAAATTTTCGGCACAATCTTGTTGTTATTCGTTGAATCTCAAATATCGTTCGACAAGTGAATCGAACATTTTTCATAGATTAAACGTCCAATTCAAGAAATCCATGATTCAGACTACTCAATTCGTCGAATTAAGAGGTCATCTTTTATAATTAATTCTGGTGAAAAAACGGCTTCCAGATTTTCCAAGGGGTTGTCATTTAACAAGAGTAAGTGCGCTTTATTTCCGTCATTAATCCATCCAAATGAAGGAGATTTCTCCATCAATTTGGCTGGGTAATAAGTTGCAGCCCTCAATATTTCAAAATGGGAAATACCCCATTCTTTTAAAATCAACAATTCTTGATAATATGTGCTTCCAGCATAGGTTCCCGGCAAGGAACTGTCTGTTCCAACCAGGAAAGTAATATTGCGTCGATACAATTTTAAAAAGTTTGATTTTAACAGATGAGTATAGTTATGGACATCTTCAAAAAATGAATGCATCACAGGAGATTTTGTAAGGTCCGAGCTATTTAAACCAGCAACGGGATGAATCACACAAGTTGGCACGAGCAATTGATCCAACTCACTGGGTTCAAACGATTGCTCATATATGGCATTGACATTGAAAAAACCAGAAAGTGTTGTCATTAAGGGTACATTCTGTTTGACAATGGAATCAGCCATCTCATCTGTTAGCTCACCCCTCCAAATGCAATGAGCCAATGCATCCGCCCCTTCTTTGGCGGCACTTAGTGCATTTTCCGGACTTCCGGTATGCACAAAAGCACTGTACCCAGCCTGATGCGCACTTTTTATCAATCCACCCATGAGTGCAACCGACATTTCCGGAGATCCTTCTGGAATTTGATCGTGCGCAATTTTTACGAAATCAATGTCATTTTTGCTGTATTCATCGATAAATTCGTCGAGATCGGTATCCGATGTAACTGTGGGTGCCATTTTATTGATCATAGCACTTAACGGCCACCAAAGCATTTCGCGTGTTAACGGTATAGGATGGCTGTTTTTAACTGTGATGGGAATGTGCGTGTGATACAAATCAGGACCAACCAATTCCCCTTTTTCAATTTGCGTTGAAATTTTATTCATCTGAGACGACAATCCTCCCAAGTCATAAATAGTTGTGATTCCACAATACAAATAGGCCATTAAATTGTATGGAATGTCTGCCTTAACATTCTGCCAGGGAACGGCACCACTTCCAGACAAATGAACATGAGAATCAATTAATCCGGGCATAAGGAATTTATGTTGACCGTCAATTATGACACACCCTGATGTGTCAATAAAGCCCACTGTATCAATACTTACAATGTTGCCATTTTCGATTCGAACAATTTGATTGGTTAAAATAATGCTGTCGCGGCCATTGAAAATGGATACATTCTTTATGATAATCGGTTGTTCAAGGCGCTCAACATCAATAAATGATACTGAGGTTTCATTGTCACATGAGGCAAACACCATCAAAAAGCACAGTATTAACAACCTGTTTAGCATAACTTTTTTTGCTAAAATACACTTTTTGCACATTTTTTAGTTCATTTGAACTAATGAATACAAAAGAAAAAATTCTAACCGCTGCTTTAGACCTGTTTAATTCATACGGGGTGGAACGCACCACTACTCGGCACATTGCTAAATCAATAGCAATCAGTCAAGGAAATCTTCACTACCATTATCCCAATCGGAACGAGGTAATTACTGCTTTGTTCATTGATTTTGGCAAAAAAGTATCGGCGGCACAACGTTATGATGGAGAAAAAGTACTGACACCAACAGAATTGTTAGGGACCATGAAAGATAACTACACCATCATGTATCAATATCGTTTTTTATTTAAGGACAATGAGGTCATTTGGCGAAGAATTCCTTCGTTTAAAGGTGAAATGCAAAATTTATTTGGTGCTAAAAAGAAACAAATCATTGATTTAATACTGCACTATAAATCTGAACAGATTTTTCGTCAGGACATGGATGAAAAACAGGTAAATTTTTTGGCCGACCATTTCATAACTTCAATCAGCACGTGGCTCATTGCCATTGAATATTTGCCGGAGGTCAGCAATCCTCCGGAATATTTCACTCAATTTACATTTCGCATGTGGCTACCCTATTTAACATCGAGCTCCATAAGTGAATGGGAAAAAATCCTATTATCTTATGTCCAATAATTATTGGGCATCCATCGTTTCAACCCATTTTCTCACCACATTGGAAAGCGCCTCTTTTTTACCAATCACATCTTCCATATTGTAAAACCGAGCCACCCTGGCTTCTTTTTGATCACCTTCCAATAATCCTGAGGTATCATCTATTAATGCTCCTTTGTGAAACGTGAGATTTACAAATTTTTTGGCTCTAGGATTAAAAGTTGCCATGTTGTCTATGTAGGCAAAACTTGGCGCACTCCATTTAATATCTTCCGTTATTTTATCGCTTGCTGCTAAAATAATGTTGCGCACCTCTTCCATTTCTTCTTTCAATGGATTATCAAGTGCTTTTAAAAAAGCAGACACTTTTTCCGTTTTATTCATGGTTTTGATTTTGATGAACAATCTCCATTATGGACATCACTATAAAGAGCAAGGACACCATTCCAAAAACTATCATTCCATTTGCAAAAACAGCAACACTGGCTATCACAAATGTGGGAATCATTACCACGGCGCCATATTTCCTTGTGCCTGGCATGACGAGTAAAATTCCTCCCGCAAATTGAATAATTCCTAAAATCGTGGTGGCAATGAGGCCAATTCCAATTTTTTCAAACAGAACAACATCGGCTTCTTGCTGTATAATCTTAAAAACACCTGTAGATAAACTCAACAGTATAAGCAGAATCAAGTTTATGCGAAAAAGTATTTTCATGGATTACGATTCTTCTTTGGGAGGTTCTACCAGCGAAAACCAATTACCAGAATCATCTTTGAACAAGGCTTCAACACCATAAAACTCTTTTGTAGGTTCTTTGGTGAATTCAACTCCTTTGTTTTTCAATTCCTCGTAGGTGGCGTAAATATCCTTGGTTTCAAATACACCAAAGCCAAACGTGCCATTCCTAACCAAATCAGCCAATTTTTCAGCAGTTTCTTCGTTAAACATTCCTCCTTTAAAAATAGGCATGAGGGTAATTTCCAAACCTGGACTCTCTTTGGGAGATACTGTTAACCAAAAGGCATCTTCACCAATGGGAATCTTCATCTTTTCCTCAAATCCAAGTTTATTTACATAAAAATCCAGTGCAGATTCTTGATCAAGAACATAAACACTGGCTACGGTTAATTGTGTTATCATATCAAAAGTTTAGCCAAAAATAAAAGCTAATTCATGATAAGAATTATTCAATATTGCTAAATGTAATTGTAAAAACGACTTGAGAAGCAAGTTGGAATAAACTGAGCAGGAACCATTTGCTTTTTCTTCTCAATTAAGGCAAACTGTTGAGCATATTTTTTAGGTGATATTCCAAATTCCTTTTTAAATCCGGAAACAAAGGTTGGCACACTGTGGTAACCAACTTTGTGGCACACTTCTTTGACTTCTAATTGACCTTCTAAAAATTTCCGTGCAGCCTGCATCCTCACAAATTGCAAATACTGATTTGGAGACTTTCCATAAATATCTTTAAACAATCGTACGAAGTGAAATTTCGAAAAACAGGCTTCACTGGAGATATCCTCCAACTGCAATTCATCAGCATAGTGCTTATCAATATAAGCTTTGGCATTTACTATGCGTTGGTACAAGTACATTTTTGGATATTCCATTGTCTGATAACGAGATACCCAAAAATAAAACATCTAAAGATGTCAAGGATTATTTTTCAAAAGTTTTATTTACCTGCTTAAATATGAATCCTTCAGCCATTTTACTCATCATTTTCAATTGAGAGCTCTGTCCCGGTGTTATTTCCAATTTGTTATTGGTAAATCCTTTGATAAAGTTTGATGCCAAAACATCGGCATTCATCATTGGATTTCCTTCGAAACCAGCTACCATTTCTGTTTCCACAAGTGGTGGTAACAATTCAAACACTTTTACACTTGTATCTTTCAATTGCCATCTGAGTGATTTCGTCCAAGAATGCAAACCTGCCTTGGTAGCACAATAAATAGGTGCCATAGCTAATGGAACAAAGGCCAAACCTGAGCTCACATTCACAATGGCGGCTTCACCTTTGTTTTGCAATTCCGGTAGAAAATGATGAATCATTCGAATGGGGCCCATAAAATCAATTTCAACTTCCTTCGTTTGGACCTCCATAGTTACCTCCCCTGACGTGTAGTCCAATGATTGAAACACACCGGCATTGTTCACCAATACATCTATTCCACCAAATTCTTCTTTGGTTTTATTCACAAGATTTTTGATTTGCTCATCATTGGTAACATCACAAACGGCAATGTTCAATTCAGGTAATGCTGATTTGGCTTTCTCTAATTTTTGTTGATTTCTTCCACAGGCAATTACGGTGCTTCCTGCTGCAACAAAGGCTTTTGCGAGTGCGAATCCAATTCCGGATCCTCCACCGGTAATTAGGACAACTTTATTTTTGGGCTGCATGATTTAGATTGTTGATGTATATATACATACGTACAATCTAAAGAAATCTTTTAACGATTGAATTTCAAAGCTACTCTAGACGCACGCGTTCCAACCCGCGAGCAGCAGGAGTATAATCCGGTTGAATGCTCAATGCATTTTTATAATCCACTTCAGCCCGCTGGATATCACCCATCAATTCATAAGCGTAACCTCTGTTGTAATAGGCTTCAAAATACAAGGGTGATACTTTAATGGCATCAGTAAAATATTGGGCAGATTGGCGATATAATTTGAGATAGTTCATATGAACATAGCCCAGGTTAAAATGTGCTTCTCTGTAGTTTGGATTTACTTTAATTAAATCGGTATAAGCATTGATGGCTAATTGCTGCTCATCATTTTCCTGGCAGAACATTCCAAGATTATAATAGGAATCAGTATTGGAAGGATCCAAACGAATGGCTGTTTGGTAATAATCAATTGCAAGGCGATCTTTGAGAAAATGATGCATAAGTCCTAATTGAAAATACGCATCCGCATACTCAGGGTCTTGCTCTACAGCAGTTCTGAGAGAAGATATGGCTGTAGTTGTATCTCCTAATCCGAAGTATGCAATACCCTTAAGGTAGTACGCTCTCGAATTATACATGTCAGCCCTTAGAATTTCATTGATTTGCACCATTGCAGCAGGAAATTGTCCGGCCATCAATCTGAGATTGGCCATGTCTAATCTTGCTTTAAGGTGTTCAGGATTTTTTGCAATTCCTTTTGAAAGCACTTTTTCGGCATTGAGATAATCTTTTTGACGAAAATAGAATCCTGCTTTGGTTACATAATAATCTGCCGTGAGCGAGTCTATTTCCAATGATCTATCGATATCCGCATGGGCCGATTCAACATCTCCTAAATCGAAATATATTTTAGCACGTTCTTCAAAAAGTTTGGGGTTATCGACATCATTTCTCAACTTGAGATTGACATCTAAAAGAGCAGAATTTTCGGAAGACGAATCAACTTTAACAGGCTGTTGGGTAGCTGAATCTTGCTCGTTCGAAGCAGTTTCAGGAGAACATCCGTAAAATGCTACAACGAATAAGGCATTATAAATCAGAAAAAAAGTTAATCTCATTCTGCCTCTGGATTCGAAAGGGCTTCACGAATTTGACGTTCAAGATCTTCTAATAAATCAGGATTGTCTGCTAATAAATCTTTAACGGCATCTCTTCCTTGTCCAAGTTTCGTATCGCCATAACTAAACCAACTTCCGCTTTTCTTGAGAATTTCAAGGTCCACTCCATAATCAATGATTTCACCAATTTTAGAAATGCCTTCTCCATACATGATATCAAATTCTGCTTTTCGAAACGGAGGTGCCACTTTATTCTTCACCACTTTCACACGAACGCGATTTCCAGTTACTTCATCTCCGCTTTTAATTTGACCAATTCTTCGAATATCAAGGCGAATAGAACTATAAAATTTAAGTGCGTTCCCACCAGTAGTGGTTTCAGGGTTGCCAAACATAACCCCAATCTTTTCACGAAGTTGATTGATAAAAACACAGGCACATCCTGTTTTATTAATGGTAGAAGTCAGTTTTCTCAGTGCCTGGGACATCAATCTCGCTTGTAATCCCATTTTGGAATCACCCATTTCACCTTCAATCTCAGCTTTAGGTGTTAATGCGGCAACGGAATCAATGATTATGAGGTCAATAGCACCCGAACGAATAAGATTGTCGGCAATTTCTAAGGCTTGTTCACCATTGTCTGGTTGAGAAATAAGTAGATTGGAAGTGTCTACTCCCAGGTTTTCAGCATAGAACTTATCAAAAGCATGTTCGGCATCTATAAATGCGGCTATACCACCTTTTTTTTGAACTTCGGCAATGGCATGAATGGCCAATGTGGTTTTTCCAGATGATTCAGGACCATAAATTTCTATGACCCGACCTTTTGGAAATCCACCAACCCCCAGAGCAGAATCCAATGCAATGGAGCCCGTTGAAATTGTTTCTACCTGTTCTGTGGCAGTTTCTCCCAATTTCATAACGGTACCTTTACCGTATGTTTTGTCGATTTTATCCAGGGTCAGTTGTAGAGCCTTCAGTTTTTCCTTGTTGATTTCTTTTGTTTCTGCCGACATGTTGTTGAATTTTAAATTTTTCAAACCTGCGCTTCAAGCGCCTGCTTAATTTGAGATGCGTGGTTTTTCGTTTTTACTTTATCTATTATTTTTTCTATGTGCCCATCTTCACTGATAATGAAGGTTGTGCGAAGTATTCCGTCAAAAGTTCTTCCCATAAATTTTTTCTCTCCCCATACCTTGTACGCGTTAATGACCTTTTTTTCCGTATCAGCTAAGAGGTCAAACGGGAATTTGAACTTCTTGATAAAATTTTGATGCTTTTTTTCCGAATCGGCACTTACTCCTACAATCTCAAATCCATCCCTTACCAAATCTTCATAGCTATCTCTCAAACTACAAGCTTCCAAAGTACAACCTGGAGTATTGTCCTTCGGGTAGAAAAACAATATCAACTTTTTACCCTTGTAATCTTCAATGGATTTGATTTCTCCATTCTGATTGGGAACATTTAATTCCGGTGCCTTTTGCCCTACTTCAAGTCCTTTCATTCATCTATAAAATAGTGGATTCCGAAGCATGCAAATTAGCCAATAAATCCCGAAAAATGTGGAGTGAATCTTAGAATATTATTAACAATTCCTGGCTTTTTTATTTTTGATGAATGAAAAAGTCCGAAAAGGTATCATTCGTTATAAAAACATTAGAAGATCTTTACCCTGAACCTCCAATTCCGTTGCAGCATCATAGCTCTTATACATTGCTCGTAGCTGTACTTCTCAGTGCTCAATGTACGGACGAGAGAGTAAATAAAGTCACCAAAGTTCTATTCAATATGGCGAACACTCCTGAAGAAATGATCAAGTTTTCTGCTGAAGAAATTCAAGAGGTCATCAGACCTTGTGGTTTGTCAAAAAACAAGTCGAATGCCATCTTCAATTTATCACACATTTTAATTGATGAACATAACGGAGAAGTCCCTGATAATTTTGAGGATTTGGAAAAACTCCCTGGAGTTGGACATAAGACTGCATCTGTGGTGATGAGTCAGGCATTTGGAGTTCCTGCTTTTCCTGTAGACACGCATATTCATCGTCTTATCTTTCGATGGGGGTTGTCTAGTGGGAAAAATGTTGTTCAAACCGAAACGGACTGTAAAAAACTGTTTCCTAAGGAGTTATGGAATAAACTTCATTTGCAAATCATTTACTACGGCAGGGAATATTGCCCGGCACGAAGTCATACTGCAAAAAAGTGCATGATTTGCAGAAACATCGGAAGAAAAGAATTCCGACTTAGTTAAGCACTACTTCCACAAAAGGAAGATCTTCGTTGGAAGTTTTTCGAATGTTGACGGCTTTGGAATAATTAAGAATATTATCTACTGCTTTTTGAGGTGCAGGGATTTGCGTCATGTTGTTTGGATCATTTTCCAAATCTCTATTTCCGAGTTCCGGATTTTCAAAATGTTCGAATTCAAAGGGTGTAAAATTGTCCATAGGCAATATTGTGAATTTTAAATCTATGATCTCCTAACGATACATATGTATATTTATTGTATTCCAAAAGAAAATTTATTTTTCAATGATTAAATCGCTCTCCTGAATCATCTTTCTCAGATTGATTACCGCATACCTCATTCTACCCAATGCAGTATTGATGCTCACATTTGTTCTTACCGAAATCTCCTTAAAACTCATGTTGCAATTTACTCTCAACATCAGTACTTCTCTCTGATCCTTCGGAAGCAATCGAATCATCTTTCTGATTTCTTTATTCAATTGATACTCCTGGAGTTGTTCATCAATCCCTCTATCGTTTTCTCCAATTACATTGAACAAATCATAGTCATCCGAATTTTCCAAGGTGGGAATTCGCTGTTGTTTCCTGAAATAATCAATGATGAGGTTATGAGCAATTCTGTTTACCCAAGGCAAGAATTTTCCTTCATCATTGTACTTCCCTCTTTTAAGAGACTGAATCACTTTAATAAAGGTATCTTGAAAGATATCACTTGCGAGTTGATAATCTTTAACCGTAAAATAAATGGTTGAAAATACTTTGTCTTTATACTTATTAACCAGCTTCTCGAAGGCTGATTCTTGACCCGCCAGATATCTTCGGATCAATTCCTGATCATTATCCAATTGCTTATACATCATTAAATACTTATTACCGTGTTATCTATTCTGTTCTCAAAAAAGTATCAATAATCTATAGGCGTATCTGAATTTTAGGTTTAGGTTAAGGTTAGTATAACGTGTTTATAAATTGTTTAGTATCACGATGGTTAAAAAAAACACAAGTTTTTATCAAAAAAATGTGTTCGACTATAAAATTACCAATCTTTAATTAAACATTTTCTCTTAAACTTACCTTTGATTAATTATCAAATTACCTGCGAAAACCATGCCAAAGTCTGTTGAAGAGTTAGATCCGAAACAATTTATCATTGTTAAAGGTGCCAGAGAACATAATCTCAAAAACCTGGATCTAGCCATCAGACGGAATTCCCTGACGGTTATCACTGGTTTATCTGGCTCTGGAAAATCTTCATTAGCCTTCGATACAATTTATGCTGAAGGGCAAAGAAGATACGTTGAAAGCCTATCTGCTTATGCGAGACAATTTTTAGGAAAAATTGAAAAGCCAAATGTAGACTACATCAAAGGCATATCCCCAGCCATTGCTATTGAGCAAAAGGTGAACACTACAAATCCACGCTCTACCGTTGGTACTTCAACAGAAATTTATGACTACCTGAAATTGTTATACGCTCGTCTTGGCAAAACAATATCCCCTATTTCCGGTAAGGAAGTAAAACGTCATACAGTAGAAGATGTGGTCAACGAGATTATGGCTTACAAACCGGAAACGAAACTGTTTATTGTTGCCCCGGTAAAGGCAGCGGCTCAAAAAGATATTCAGGCTCAATTAAAAACCATATTGCAGCAAGGATTCTCCAGGGTTCTGCATGAGGAGAAAGTCATTCGCTTGGACGATGCCATTGGCCAAAAGTTGAAATGGGGAAAATTTGTGGACATTCTCGTGGACAGAATAATTGTTCGCGAAGATGATCCTGACCTTCCATCTCGTGTTGCTGATTCCGTTCAGACGGCATTTTATGAAGGAGATGGTTCATGCATGATCATTGCCGAAGATCAATCATTTAAACACACCTTTTCAAATAAATTTGAATTGGATGGAATGGCATTTGAACCTCCATCAGTGCATTTATTCAGTTTCAACAATCCGGTTGGCGCATGTAAAACATGTGAAGGATATGGCAGCGTAATAGGTATTGATGATAATCTGGTTATTCCAAACCCGGCACTGTCAGTATATGAAGACGCTGTTGTTTGTTGGAAAGGTGACAAAATGAAAAAATGGAAGAATGACCTGATTTACAATGCCGATCAATTTGACTTTCCTGTTCATAAACCTATTTCAGAACTTTCAAAGGAACAATATGATTTGCTATGGAATGGTAATTCACATTTCAGAGGCATTCATCGTTTCTTTAAAATGGTGCAAGAAAAAAGTTATAAAATTCAATATAGAGTTTTGTTATCGAGATACAGAGGAAAAACGTTGTGCCATGAATGCGGAGGGACTCGATTGCGAAAAGATGCCAATTATGTGAAGTTTCATGACAAATCTATTCGGGAATTAATAGAAATGCCTTGTAGCGACTTATTGTCTTTTTTCTCAACCACACAATTCAATGAATTCGATGAAAAGGTTGGACATCGATTACTGAAAGAAATCACAAATCGATTGCAATATTTGAACGATGTTGGCTTGGGGTATCTCACTTTGAATCGCTTATCCAATAGTTTATCGGGAGGCGAATCTCAACGAATAAATCTTGCCACATCCCTGGGGAGTAGCCTGGTTGGTTCGTTATATATTCTAGACGAGCCAAGCATCGGTTTGCACCCGCGAGATACCAGGCGATTGATAGACGTTATTGTCAAACTCAAAAAGCTCGGCAATACGGTCATTATCGTAGAACATGATGAAGATATCATGCAATCCTCTGATGACTTGATAGATTTGGGGCCTGAGGCAGGTACATTAGGTGGAAAACTGGTCTTTCAGGGAAATCCGGCAGAAGTGTTTACCGCAGATTCTTTGACCGCAGGATACCTTTCCGGACAATTGGAAATAAAACCTCCAGACCAACGCAGAAAATGGAAAGATTACATCGAAGTACAAAATTTGTACCGTCATAATTTGAAGGGCATTAGCGTTAAATTTCCACTGAGAACTCTAACTTGTGTCACAGGTGTAAGTGGTTCGGGTAAATCTACCCTGGTGAGCCAATCCCTCTACCCTTTATTAAAAAAATGGCTTCAGCTCAGTGAACAGGAGAATCCATCAATTACTGGTTTATCTGGTTCTTTGAAAAGCATACAGGACGTTCAATTCATTGACCAAAATCCAATCGGGCGTTCATCAAGATCCAACCCGGTTACCTATATCAAGGCTTTTGACGACATAAGACAATTGTATGCCAATCAAAAATTGGCCAAAATGAATGGATTAAAATCTGGTTCCTTTTCATTTAATGTAGATGGAGGAAGGTGTGATGTTTGTAAAGGTGAGGGTGAAATTAAGGTGGAAATGCAATTCATGGCAGACATACGTTTGGTTTGCGACGAATGCAAAGGCCAACGCTTTAAGGAAAACATCCTTGAAATTAAATTTAAAGATTTGAACATTGCACAATTGCTGGACTTGACCATCGACCAAGCCATTGATTTCTTTCATCAACATGCCGAAGAGTCAACATGGGCCAAAAAAATTGCTGAGAAATTATTACCTCTTCAGGAAGTAGGATTGGGATATGTGCATTTGGGCCAATCTTCCAGCACATTGAGTGGTGGTGAAGCACAACGGGTTAAATTGGCTTCATTTCTAGGCAAAACAACGTTTGATCATACCGTATTCATTTTTGATGAACCTACCACTGGATTGCATTTTCACGATATCAAAAAATTATTGGCGGCCTTCAATGCACTAATCAAAAAAGGACATTCTCTTATTGTTATTGAGCACAATCAAGACGTAATTAAATGCGCTGATTGGGTCATTGACATTGGGCCTGAAGGAGGTGAGAAAGGGGGAAATATTGTATTCGAAGGGACTCCGGATGAACTTGTCAAGGAATCCAAATCCCATACTGGGAAGTATCTCTTATCTAAATTAAACTAAGACATATTTGATTCACGGGCATACTGTAAATCATAGTATTTTTTGTAATGTCCATTTTGTGCCATTAGTTCAGCATGGGTGCCTATTTCAATGATTTCTCCTTTTTCCATTAACACAATTCTATCCGCATTGCGTATGGTAGAAAGTCTATGCGCAATAACAATAGACGTTCTGTTTTTAGTGAGCACCTCGGTGGCGTATTGAATCAATTGTTCACTTCCCGAATCAATGGAAGAAGTCGCTTCATCTAAAATCAATAGATCAGGTTTGCTGACATATGCTCGAATAAACGAAATAAGCTGTCTTTGACCAACAGAAAGCATTGAACCCCTTTCTCTCACATTATATTGATATCCACCTGGTAGTTTTTCGATAAAGCTGTGAGCCCCTACTTTTTTGGCGGCTTCTTCCACCTCCTCAATGTCAATATTTTCGTCATACAAGGTTATGTTGTTCAAAATGGTATCTGAAAACAACATGACATCCTGAAGTACTACGGCCATTTGATTTCTTAACGAATGCAATTCGATCTCCCTCAAATCATTTCCATCAACAGAAATGCTACCTTTTTGAAATTCATAATACCTACCTAATAAGTTAATGAGTGAAGATTTACCGCTACCTGTAGCACCCACTATGGCAATCATCTCACCCGAGCGGATCTTTAACGAGAGGTTTTTTAGAACCCAGTCTTCATCTTTATAGGCAAAGCTGAGGTTTTCAATGTCTATATCCCCCTTGATCCCTTCCAATTTCAATTGACCTTTGTCTTCAATTGTGGCATCCGTATCCAAAATCTTAAAAATCCTTTCTGCACTTACCAATCCCATTTGCAGGGTGTTGAATCGATCTGCCAGTTGACGAATCGGACGATAAAGCATATAGATGAACAAAATAAAAGCTACGAGATCTCCAGGTGTGATGTATCCCGCCATGGCGCCGTTTGTCCCCCACCAAACTAAAAGAGCCAACGATGTTGCTGATAATATTTCAACAACCGGGAAAAACACAGAATAAGCCCACACAGTCTTAATATGCGCATTTCGATGTTTTTTATTTAACCCGATAAACTTTTCAAGCTCTTGATCCTCTTTGTTAAATATTTGAACGATGTTCATTCCATTAATGTGCTCTTGAACAAAGGAATTCAAATTAGCAACTTGTGTCCTGACTTCCTGATAAGCGGTTTTTATGGCTGCTTTAAACACACGAGTGGCCATAATGAGAATGGGGATGGGAACCAAACTATACAATGCGAGACGCCAATCAATGAGAAACATGGTAATAACCACTACAATGAGTTTTAATAAATCACCAATCACTGATAATAATCCTGAAGAAAACATTTCCGCAATGGTTTCCACATCTGAAATGGCTCTGGTGACCAATGTTCCTATAGGCGTTCTGTCAAAATATTTGAATTTGAAATTCAATATATGCCTGAATATTTTAACTCTTATATCCCGTATGACAGATTGGCCAAGAAAGTTGGTCATGTAACTTTGAAAATACTGTAGAATTGCCTCAATGATAAGAATTCCCACCAAAGCCGCTATCATATAATTTAACCCAATGGCATCACTGGTGCGGATGTATTGGTCAATAGTCAATTGAATCAGAATGGGTCTGGCTGGACCCATAAATGCCAAAATAATGGTTAAGGCTGTGGCTATGTTAAATACTCTGCGATAGGGTCTGGAATATACCAGTACTCTTTGCAGAAGAGGAAGTTCTAATCCTTGCAGTAATTTTCTTAACATAACTTATTATCCAATATCCCGTTAGGGTATTCAATTTCCGAAAGATACAATCCAGAAGCCGGAACGGAATAGCCAGCTCGGGATCTGTCTTTACTTTCCAATATTGTTTTTATTTCCTGAGGTTTAAGTTTATTCAAACCTACTTCAATGAGCGTTCCTACCATACATCTGACCATATTTCTTAAGAATCGGTCGGCTGAAACAGTAAATGTTAAAGAATGTTCATTCTCCTCAAAATTAGCACGATACACTTCACAAATATTCGTTTTTGTTTGAGAATGTAATTTGCTGAAGCTTGTAAAATCTTGTTTTCCAAGAAACCATTTACAAGCTTCCATCATGTTTTCTAAATTAATCTTTTGCTTAAGTAAATAGGAGCCGTTTATGCGAAAAGGATCTTTGTACTTTACTATTTCATACCTATAAGTACGTTTTAGCGCATCGAATCTTGCATGGGAATCTTCCCTTACCTGGAATAGATGAATTACACTAATGTCAGCTGGCAATAAACTATTCATCCGATAAATCCATTCACTCCAAGATGGAAAGGGAACATCTAAATCAAAATGCGCAAACATTTGCTTCGCATGAACTCCCGTATCAGTCCTGCCAGCTCCTGTTACCGAAATATTTTCTTGATGGATCGTACTCAAATTTTCATTGAGAACTTGCTGTACAGTGGTTGCATTATCTTGGATTTGCCATCCATGATAAGCTGTTCCGTCGTATGCAAGTTGAATAAAATATCGTGCCATTTCAGGCCACAAAAATAGGAAAAGCCTTATTAGAAAGGAACAGTATAATTGTAACTTTAAATCCGTGAAAAAAATCGGCATCATTTCTGACACACATGGCTACTTACACCCTCGTGTAAAAGAGCATTTTTCCAATTGCGATGAAATTTGGCATGCAGGAGATATTGGAACCATTGAACTGTTGGAAGAACTGGAGTCTTTTAAACCGTTGCGGGCAGTTTATGGCAACATCGATGGAACTAAAATTCGTGCTGCAAGTACAGAGTGGTTGAATTTTGAAGTTGAACATTGCAGAATATTGATGACTCACATTGCCGGTTACCCGGGTCGTTACAACCCGGTATCCATAAACATGATTCAGGAAAAAAAACCACACTTGTTTGTCTGTGGGCATTCTCACATTCTCAAAGTGATGAAAGATCCAAAATTGGGTCATTTACATATCAACCCGGGAGCTGCCGGAAAAGTTGGATTTCAGCAAGTAAAAACTTTGCTACGTCTGGTGATTGATGGAGCTGATATTCGAGATTTGGAAGTAATTGAATTGGCCAAATAGTTATCGAATTCTATCGGCAGCGTTGATGAGTTCAATGTCTTTTTTTATGGCACGAATGGCTAAAAAAGCTGTGATGATGGGAATCAGCACCAGATAAGCCAATGTAGAAAACGTAACGGTCATTTCTTGATCCGGAAAACGAGAAGTAACCAAATCTGGAGTAAATAATACAGAAACGGTCATTAACACAGCTGCCAGTAAGCTAATTCGAGCCATCTTCATTTGTTTTACTCGATTAGAGAACATGAAAATGGTGAGTAATTGGAATAATGCAGCAATACAAACCAATACCGAATTCAGCCACAAAATGGAATTTGAAGTGCCGTCCTCAAAGGATAAATAACATACGTGATATGACCATTCACCCAATTCAGAAGAGATAACGCCCAGTTTTAAAAAAAACAATACGAACGTTACAATAACACCAAGTAACAAATAAAGGGATTGAATTCGCTGAATCATAGTGGGTAAAGATATAGAAGAAATTAATCAATGAATTTAATTTTCGGAAATACCCCCGAACTGAAATACAATAGCGCATTAAAGAAAGCAAAGAATACCACCCCTGCTTGTGTCTCAAACATGGACTCCGTCAATAAGTTCATAGAGATGATTCCAATCAAGCCGATGTACAAAAGATTGGTTTGACGCAGTGCATTTCGAACAGGATAAAATAAATACAGCCAAAACAATACGCTCCCAAAAATTCCTATGGCAATCAACATTTGCAAATATTGATTGTGGGCATTCAACTGATGTTCATACAAAAAATCATATCCTTTTTCTTTGTACATGGACATGAGTTCATCCTTCACATCACCGGTTCCATAGCCAAACAGGGGCTTTTCTATTATTTTATCCACGGCTATCTCCCAAACAAGTAACCTGGCACCAGTCGTAGAAAATCTGGGTTTTTCATCTGTCAAACTCACAACCGCTTCTTGTAATCTGCTCTGAATAACTGATGAATATTTGAAACTTATGTAGATCAAAGTAGACAACATGACGAATACCATGATCGATGGAAATATGGCGCGTTTCTTCAAAAACCACATAATGGTTCCAACAAAAATGACCAAAAACAATCCGATTAATCCCATCTTGGAAGAAAGTAGCACCACAAAAAGAGAGCAGCAAATGATTACCCCAACCATGCTGAACAGAGACTTGATAAAAAAGCGTTTTCTATCGTAAATCATGTAGTAATACACAATCAAAATGGCAAAATCCAAGTACATAGAAAAGTACGTGGTGTGATGAAAAATAGAAAGTTGATGATAGAAAAACACAGATATATTTCGTTCATCGAGAAAATAAAAAAGCGCAATACCCAGGCAAATCAACATGGCCATTAGGCAACCAAAGACAAATCCTGACAATACGTTGGATACTTCCTTGTAATTCAATTTCAGTGCCGAAAACAATAGCGGGAAAACCAACAAAGCGGTTTTAACTTCCAAATCAAAAATGGCTGATGCAAAATTGTCTGAATACGACACGGCCATCACCAGAAACAGATAATAAGCGGTCGTAATTTGTACGTACTTGTTATTTTTTAGTCCGTTCCATATCAACAGAAACTTTCCATTTAAAACAAAAAGGACTGCATAAATAATGATGATGGATGGAATCAATCTCTTTTCCAGTGGTATAAAAATGGCAATCATCACAATCAGCCATCCTTCTAATTTGGAAATGATATTTTTCCATGCATTCAGAGGGCTATTTTCTATCGATTCTTCCATTCAAATGTGGTAATTGAATTCATCTGGATAATTTTTCATGCACTTTTCCTGGGTTTTTACCCAATAAAATAAACCTCAATATGCCTTCCCAATATCCCAAACCATAACCAATATGCAATATTAAAAAGATACTTATGATATTAACTCTGGCTGTGACTGATTTTTGTTTTTTACCGGCATAATACCAGGCAGAAGAAAAATACAAACCTAATGTGAAAGCGTAAACATACCACCAGGCATCAAATTTCAGAGCAGGTATCCATCCCAACAATAATCCAGCTACAAATAACATAGGTACCAATTGCCTGACGGTAGTGATTTGTTTGAATTTTTTGTTCACGAAAACCTTCCAGTACCCATATTGATAATATTGTCTGAATAATTTTTTCTTGGAAGCCCGCACATAATATTTCGAGCGAATGTCTTTGTCCAACCATATTTTAAAACCCGCCTGATGAAGTCTAAAATTGAATTCATCATCCTGATTCCTGACTAAATCTTCATCAAAATAACCTACTTGCTGAAACACTTGCGCTTTATATGCGCCGAATGCAACGGTATCTACATATCTACTTTCAGATCCTGTTCTAAAATGAGCATTTCCCACGCCAAATGAAGAAGACATGGCAGCTCCTATGTATCCACTCGTCTGATCTTCATAAGCATTTTCAATAATGCCTCCCACGCATCCAATTTTTGGATCTTTTTCAAAACATTTAACGGATCGAAGAATGTAATGTTCATCTATTTCTGCATGAGCTCCCAGAATAAATCGAATGTCATACCCTTCTTGTCTGAGCCCCAGATTTAAGGCTTGAGGGGTAGTTTTTTGATGATTGTCAATTAACTGGATAAAGGGATATTGCCGGGCAAATTTTGCAATCACATCTCGAGTACCATCGTCACTCATGCCATCACAAACAAATACTTGAAATTTGTCTTTATCATATGTACAAGAAACCAACGAATCAAGGCACTTAGCGATATAATTCAGTTCATTACGACAAGGGATGGTGACGGAAACAGTAGGTAAATCGGACATGATAGTTGAATAAGGCAAAGATAGCCTATCCTTTATATTAGGACCTAATTATTTCCAAAGAAGGAAAGAATATCCTGGGCAATCAAATTTGAAGCAGTTCCATTTCCATACAAATTGACGTTAAAATCAAATGAACCCGACAACATTTTTTGTGCTTCGTTCAAAATTTTGTCTGTATCGGCACCTGCTAACGTATTGAATCCATGTTCAACCAACTCAATCCACTCCGTTTCATCTCTCAATGTCAAACAAGGCTTTTGGAAGAAAAATGCCTCTTTTTGCAGTCCTCCACTATCCGTCATGACCAATTCACAATTCTGAATTAAATCAATCATATCAATATAACCAACCGGATCATTAATATGGGTATCCAATGTGAGTCCTGCTTTTTCCAATAATCCGGCACTTCTTGGATGTAACGGAATGACCACTGGAATGGTTTTATTTAATTCATTAATGGCATTCACAATTTGCTTTAGTCGTTCAGGGTCATCTGTATTTTCGGCCCTGTGAAAAGTACAAAGCACATATTTGTCAAAATCAAAGCTAGCCGATAGCCTCTCAGCACCCAATTGCTGTGCGAAATAATTCGCTGCATCTTGCATGACATCTCCGCATTTCACAATTCTGGATGCCAAGTGATCAAACCCTTCCTTTTTTAAATTGATGATAGCTTGTTCGGTTGGACAATAAAGAATATCAGAAATTCTATCTGTTAGAATTCGATTGATCTCTTCCGGCATATTCATGTTAAAACTTCTCAATCCCGATTCAACGTGAATCACCTTAACATGCAATTTTTTTGCCGCAAGTGCACCGGCAATGGTCGAATTTGTGTCTCCATATACCAAGATAGCATCAGGAGATTCTTTGGTAATAATTTCTTCTATGCCTTCCAACATTCTTCCCGTCATGGCACCATGGCTTAAGCTATGAACATCCAAATTGTATTTGGGTCTGGGAATATTCATTTCTTCAAAAAATATCTCAGACATATTTTCATCGAAATGTTGGCCAGTATGAACTAATATTTCCTGAATTTCTTCGTGTTTTTGAAACTCATGGCTTACCGCCGCCGCTTTTATGAACTGTGGTCGTGCACCAACAACAGTGATTATTTTAATTCTATTCATACAGAATACATCCGTTTTTAATCCATCCAGTTAATTGTGCGGCCTATTGAATCAATTGGAAGAGCTTTCTATCCCTATATCCCAGGATTCTTTTAAAGTCACGCAAATATCAAAAAATTATTTGTTTTGAGTGGATCACAGTGTACAACTTCAATTGTGACTTGAATTTTTGGAATTTGCATTTTGTTTTGATCTTTGCGTACCATCTGACCTGTTTGATGTGAGAAAAATTAACCTCCTTTTTATTATCGTGCTTTCTGCTTTTTGCACATCATTGTTGGGTCAGGAAAAAAATCATTCGAATGATTCAATACGTCAGGAATACATTCGTGAATTCCCGGACTTTTTTTATTTGAAATTTCTAACCGTATCCCGACTATTAAATCTTGAGTTAACCAATCGATTGGACAATAATGTGACGTTGGAGTTTGCACCTAATTTGATCAGTTACACGGGGTTTGGAGGATTAATTATGGGTGTTGGCTTTGAAGTATCGTTTAAAAGTGGGCAATCAAATCCTCAAAACGAAGAACGTTTCGGGACGACACAAGTTTTCGACTTTCAGGCAAATTTGTATGGAAGAAAATTTGGTCTGGACTTTGCCTTTCAAAATTATGAAGGGTTCTACCTTGACAATCCAGGTATTTATGACCCAGAATGGGAACCAGGTGATGTTCATCCCCAACGATCAGATCTAGTGGTAAAGAATAGAAATCTTGCATTTATAAAAGTATTTAACGACAATAAATATTCTTTTCGTTCTTCTTATAACCAGGCTGAACAACAGTTAAAATCTGCCGGTTCATTTTTGATGACGGGGTTCATGAATGTGGGCAGTTTATCTGCAGATTCATCATTGATACCAGACTCTGCCAGGCACCTGTTTGGAATCAATTCAGATATTCGATCAGCCAACAGTACAACCTTTGGAGTATTACCTGGATATAGTCATACGTTTGTATTTCTCAACTTTTACTTAAATCTCACCTTGTCAATAGGTCCTGCATTGCAATGGAGAACATTTGAGTTGGAGGAGTTTTCCAAACGAAATATTGGTTTGCAGGGTGCCTCGGCAACAAGAATCGCCATTGGATATAACAACAATCGGTTTTTCACGGGATTTACATTTGTATTCCAGAACACCAATTCCACTATTGAAAATGTTCAAATAAGAAGTACCAGTGGGAATATTAAATTTTCGCTTGGCTATCGATTTGGAGAATTTGGGTTCTTAAAAAAGAACATAACTGACTTTGTGCCCATTCCTTGGTTGCATTCCCCAGAAACCGAAAATTGAGAGGAAACCGTTATTTTTAAATTATACTATGATTCGTAAAATCAATAATTGGATAGATAAACAGGCTCACTTACTGTTTTTGCTTGCACTGGTGAGTTCGGTATTATTGATTGTATTCATCGATTCTGAATTGCGAGATTTTGCAGATAAGTTTTTATCCAGTGTTATTATTATTTCAGCCATTTATTTACTCATTGCCAATCAAGTTAAATTGATGTTTGTGAGGTTCATGGGAATCATTGCCCTTTCGGGAATATGGCTTGATTTTTTATTGGAAAACATGAAGCTTCTGAACGGATTTGTTTTCATCGTGTCTCTTTTATTCTACACATTGATTTTGAGTTACTTGTTCAAAACCATATTCAATAGCAAGCAGGTAAATCAAAACGTGCTGTACGCATCTATTTCCGGTTATATATTACTAGGGTTAATTGGCGCTCTTTTTTGTAGGTTGGTCAATTTATTTTATGAAAATGCATACACATCTACGGTAATAAGCGAATTGCAAATAGCTGATTATGTGTACTATTCGTTTGTGACTTTAACTACACTTGGTTATGGAGACATTGTTCCAACCAATGTCCAATCCAAAGCTCTGGCAATTTTTTTAGCATTAATAGGACAACTTTACCTGACTATACTCATTGCAATTATTGTAGGAAAATTCTTACGAGATGCTCCAAATGATGATGAAAGAGTAGTGTAAGTCTAATTTCTTTTTGTAATTTGATGTTTGTTAAATCCAATTGTATGAACAAGATTTTTTCCATCTTACTAATCCTTTGTTTTATATCACCTGCATTTGCTCAAGACACGAACAATGTTCGGCAACCCAGAGTTGTGGAGGAACCTAAAAAACCAAAAAAGGAAAAGGCTAAAAAGAAATCGAATTTTGATGGTCAGCGTGTATATTATGGAGGAACGTTTGGTGGATCTTGGGGTTCTAGGTATTCTTATTTTCTCATCGAACCGTTGGTTGGTTATCGTCTGACACAAAAGCTTTCTACCGGAGTTGGATTGGGGTACAAGTACTACAAAGACAAGGAATACGATTATTCATCTGACGGATATACCGGAAGATTGTTCACACGTTATGTCATCATTCCACAACTATATGCTCATGCGGAATATGCATTTGAAAGTTTTGAATATTGCTCTTCTGTGGATCGAATTCGAAAAAAATGCACTGAGACACAAAGAGAACTGGTACCCTTTCTCTTGGTTGGTGGTGGATTAAGACAAGTAACCAATGGAGGGGCTTTTTTTATACAGGTCTTATTTGATCTAATACAAGATGAAAAATCTCCTTATGCCAGCGGAGAACCTTTTATCAGTCTAGGTTTTGCTGTAGGTTTTTAACTATTCTCACTAAAACGAAATGGCTGCCTCTAACATGATGCCATCAAATTGCCCTTCATAGTACAATTGATCGTCAGGATAATCCAAGTATTGCTGATCAACATACTCGGCTTTCAACAACATATTTTTTGTCAAAAACCAGCCGAACGCTGCTTGTAATCGGTTGATGGTAATTTCTTGCTCTTCACCATCTTCATTTAACACCTGATAAGGAACTCCCGTAACTGTATTGTATCGTGCTCCAACATACAATTTATCCTTGGCAAAACGATATATAACGTCCGCTCCAATTTGTGTCCAGGTTCTTTCATCCACTTCTGACGAATTGTTTGTTCCGGAAGCCATTTCAAATAACCCAAAGAATTCCAAGCCATTGAATTTAACAAATGGATTAATCATCAAGGAATTAACACTGTACGCCAAATTAGGATTGATTCTTCCTGTGGTAAAAGACGATTTTTGAACATCATTGACAACGACTGAATAATACCTCGACCCGCTTCGATCACCTGCATACAGTGTTTGATTTGGGGAAGATGCGTGTGTATAGTAAGAAGAAGTTAATCTCACTCTTAATTTTTCATTCAGTTGTTTATCATACCCTATTTTGCCATAAATGGCAGGATCTGCAGATGTATTGGTAACGTCAGGTTTCACAGTTCCATTGGACCCTGCCAACATGATTAACCATCCGTTTTTTTGAAAATAGGCTTCCATACCAACCTCCGTATCAAAGGCATCCATAATATAATTTCCCACAAATGGGTTGTACAATGCCCTTGCGTTATCGGTTCTTCTGAAATGAGCATCTCCATAATTGATCTCCATATGACCAATTTTCAGTGTAACGTTTTTCATTATTTTATCAATGAAGTCATTGTTTAAAATGGTGAGTTTGTCTATTTGTAAATACCCACCCTTTACCCAAGCTTCTGGATGATGTCTACTGGATAGGTATACAACAACATTCATTCGGATTCCTTCTTCGAGGGCCACATCAAAATTCATGTTGGCAGTGGCAAGATTAAATCCTGTACCTAATTCTATCAATTCATTTGAAGAACCTTCATCAGCGCCATTGCTGTGGCTGAGACCTTGGTATTGAATCGTAAAATCTCCTCCCAAGCGCAATTTAACGTCATCAAATGGCAAAGAATCTTGTGGGGGTGTTTCAAACATATTTATTCCTCGTTGATCTGGCAATCGAAAAAATCCAATCTGATCTCTTTCGCTTAACTCTGATTGACTATACGCAACAACCGAATACAACAAGAGACTAAGGACAATAGCTATTTTATTCATAACAAGTGATTTGTTATTTTGATTTAAAAGTGAGTGAATATTCTATGGTAATTTCATCACCACATTTGATGGTACCCATAACGGCAGTTGGCGGATCAACCTGAAACGATGACATTTTTATCGTCAACTGACCATTACTGGAAATTCCACCTGATTTTGAATAGGTTACGTTTGAAACCGTGGTTATTTGTTTGGTGACACCTGCAATGCTTAAATCAGAACTCATTTGAATTTTAATGATTCCGGAAGCGTTTGAAATCGATTTAACTTCTCTTAGTTTTAAAACAATAGAAGGATGTTTTTCTGCTTTCAGCGCTTCATAGGTTTTACTATCCATTGCACTTTTACCACTTTTTATCCCTTTTACATTAAATGAAAGCCTAAGCGAATTTATTTTGACCAACTTCCCATTTTCTATATTCACATTGATTTCACCGGTTCCTTGCTCTACAATACTCTCCCAATCATGCAAGGTGGAAGTGCCCAAAATTTTCATTTCGGATTCATGCATCGTCAATTGATGACTTTCCTGTGCAAGACAAAAGCCACCAATAAGCAAGAAGTATACTACATATCGAATACTCATAATAAATCATATTTCCACGCAAGGTAGGCTATACAGACTACACCATAAATTATGGTCAACGGCAAGCCCACTTTGAAAAAATCTCTTGAATTGTATCCACCCGGGCCATAGATCATCAGATTGGTTTGATAACTAATGGGGGTTAAAAACGCTGCAGAAGCACCAAAAGCACAAGCTAGGTATAAGGATTCCGCAGATATATCAGATAACTTGCTAAATGTATACGCTATGGGAAACGCGATAGACACGGCAGCAACATTGGTTATTAAAGTTGTTAACAACACAGTAAAAATAAACAGACTGGATAAAAGGCCTACTCTTCCTATTCCATCAGCCATTTCGATAAATTTAAATGACACAAAATCCGCTGCTCCACTGGAAATAAATGCTGACCCAAGGGTGATTGAACAAGCCAGAATAATCAACAGGTTGAAATTGAAATTTTTCTTGATTTGATCAATATTTAAATACCCAAATGACATGAGCAGAAAGAAGGACAAGGTTAACCCAAAGAAAAATGAGCAAATGCCAAAAATGGTCAATAGCGCCACCAATATCTGTAAGACATAGTATACCTTTTTATTGGAAGGGTTTCCCTTTAGGGTACCCTCTCTCTCTGAAATAACATACAAGTTCTTGTTCTGGGAAATTTTCGATCGAAATTGATTGCCGGCAAGTACCAAGAGCAAGTCTCCACTTTTCAAAAATAAATCGCCAATTTTACCCGTCACATGCTCACCATTCCTGTGCACTCCTACGATTGATGAATCGTAATTCAATCGAAAGTTTGAATCCTTGACCCGAATTCCCGCCAATTGTGAATTTGCAGGAACAACCACTTCAATTACTTCAGATTTGTTTTCCAAATCCATTTCCTTGTTATGCGTCAATTGAAGGCCATCAAAGTTTCTAAGTATCTCAACAATGGTGTCCGTATCGCCAGCAAAATAAAGCAGGTCTCCTTCAGCAAGTCGCATATTAGGGCCTACTGGGGTATATATTTTGTTGTCACGAGATATTTCCACTAAATAGATGCCTTTTAGGTTTTTTAATCCCGCCTCTTTCACTTTTTTCCCAATCAATGGAGAATCTTTTGTAATTCTTGACTCAAGAATATATTCCCTGATATTCTGCATAAATTTTTCCGATGCTACCGGATGACTTGGAAGAATTTTATATCCAACGGTTGCCAGGTAAATAGCCCCAGTAAATGTCACCAATAAACCCAGAGGTAGAAAGTCAAGTATGCCCAAAGTTGGTTCACCATTGGTAGTCAATAATCCATTCAAGACCAAGTTGGTGGAAGTTCCAATTACGGTAATCACACCTCCTAAAATTGCCGAATAGGATAAAGGAATGAGGAATTTCGATGGAGCAATGTTGTGATTCAGGGCCCACTGTCGAACATTGGTAGTCAGCATTGCGACAATTGGTGTATTGTTCAAAAAGGATGAGAAAAACGCAACTACAAGCATCATTTTCATCAAAAACCACCTTCCGGAATTCAGCGAGCCAAATAATTTGTCAAAAAGATGCTGCGTATTTCCATGGGCCCTAACAGCCACCGCAATGAATATGAGCAAAAAAATGGTCACCACTTGTTTGTTCGATACACTTTCGAGAAACGTTTCCATTTGCACAATGTCAAATGCAATCAAAACAAGTATGGCAGCAAAAAATATCAGCGTAGGATGAATTTTATCCAGATACAACAATGCCACAGTAATGAGCGTCACACCCAGGACAATCCACATTTGTATATTTTCTGCAATCTCAATCATCACACAAGTAACTGGTGTAAATCTAGGGAATATAATAAATACTCATTCAATTCTCTCAATAAGTCAAACGGAACAAGTAGTGTGAAACCGTCAAACTTTGAATTTGCCTCATCGCAAATTCAAACTAATCGCTATATTAGTTGATAATTAAAGATTCACTTAAAATCTATCAATCCATGATAATTAGGCAATTGTTAGTACTATCCATGACCTTTGGAATTCTCTTAGGAGGACAAGCACAGTCAAATGAAGAAGCGGAAGCTAAAGAATTTATAAAGACATTGTACGCTGATTTGTACAAGCTCCCGACATCCAAGAATGTTGATGGTTTCATGGCTCATGTCAACAACAAGGCAAGGGTGAGATTGGTTTCCTTCAATACGGAAAACATAATCAGTACCCAAGAAGTTGGATACGCACTACTGAAACACTATGCTGAATTATTAACCGAAAGTGAAGAACGAAGTAAGCTAAACCTTGTCGTTTTCAATGATATTTCAGTGAGAGGTGACATGATATTTATGGATTTTAAGTTGGTAGTAGAAACCTACGAAGGAGATAAGCTTATTCGCAAAGGGGAAAGACACAATAATGCTTTGATTAAGAAATTTGGAGATGCTTATAAACTTATGGGTATGTTTTCTGTTCAATTGATGGACGAAGAATACAAGGGCACTTGTTATTGCGAACTTGATATTGGAAAGTCTATTGTAAGTACTTCAAATAAGGAAATCAGGGTAACCACATTTATGCCCGCAGGACTGCATAGGGATGCCAAAAACGATTTGATTACGATAGATGAGGGAATAAGCCCCAGAAAAGTAGAAACCGGAACAAAATCTTACAATTGGTACGAGTCAGGAATTGTTGAATTTGCCAACCCTGATGGCAGTGCAGGAAAAAGAATAGGCAATGCTAAGGATATTAAAGAGCTAATATCTATGCTAATTTCTAAAGAATTGTATCCAGCAAACTGCTTGAGAGTCAAAAGAAAACTCTAGGCCGTATTATTTCCGACCTATTTTTTCTACCAATTTTCCTGAACCCTCAATTAACGATCTAAATACATCGAATTTAAGGGTGATCATCAACGTGAGTGACATGAACCAAAGAATCATGATGTTGATCCAATAGGTGTTTACTTTCATTCCGAAAAAGGACTTGTTGGGAGCAAAGAAATGCGCTCTGAATCGATTGGCATCCAAGTAAACTGGATTGGCCTTTTGATACAGCTTTCCATCTTTTTCCAGGATTTTATTGAATTCATTTTTATCTGTTACCAAATCGGTAAGTGCGTCGTTGGTGTATTCATCTTTCAAACGGATAAATTCTGCTTTTGATTCGTCAGAACTATTGCGCTCAGAAATCAATTCGTCTTTTTTGTCATAATACCTGTTATAATGACTAACGTAATGCTTGTTTAATCTCACCAAATAATCCTGAACGTTTTCAAGGAGTTCAACATTTACATCATTCAAAGAGAGGTTTTCCAAACCATCGAATCCAACTTCCGAACTAATTTTCATTTCCTTTTGAATTTCCTCTTTGATCAACTGCAAATCAGCTATTAATTCTGTTCGTTTTTCTTCATTATTGATATTGTTCAAACAAGAACTCACTTTACTTCTCAATCGGGCTATCCAATAGTTCTTTTTGTACTCGGCATTTTTTAATTCCTTGTCAATCAAATAGTAGTCCCTTTCAAATTTATTTTTCATAAAATGATTTACAGCGAGAGCTTCAAAAGCCCATCTTGACGCCATAATTTCACCACTAATTGGCACTGAGTTTTGAATGGTAATGACAGGGTTTAGTTTGTGAAATTTTACAATAACTCCACTCAAAATCAACTGTGGGATAAGTAAAAATGGTATCAGAATATAGATGGTAACTGCTGAATTAAAGCTGGCTGAAATATTTAATCCCAGCATATTGGCAAAACACGCGGTGGAGAACAATACCAGCCAATAATCTAAGGTCATGCCTTTAATTTCCAAAATCCAATTGCCCAATAAAACAAATGAAAACGTCTGAATGGCAGACAGAACAAACATGATACTAATTTTGGAAATCAGGTAACTGTCTCTACTCAGATTTAAGAATTTTTCCCGTTTCAGAATTTTCTGATCCCGAATAATTTCTTCAGCACTCACAGTCAATCCAATGAACAACGCCACAATCACCGACATAAATATATAAGCCGGTAAGTTTTCGTTTTCACGCAAGAAATATCCAATTTCATTGGAGGTATCCGTGTTGTGGTATTTTACCAGAAATGCCAGAATAAATGCCAATACAGGAGCTTCCAGCAGGTTTATCATTAGATACTGCTTGTTGGTGAGCTTAGAAAGCACATCCCTTATTAAGAACACGCTGAACTGCCTGATTTTACTAGGAATTTGCAAGGTACTTTTCGGAACAGAAAGAGCTGCAGCAGCGGCTTTCTTAACACCATTCTTAAATTGATCCAAGTAATTTTTGTACCATTCCTGTGGTGAAATTTTTCGATTGGAAGTCAAACTTCCATATTCATCCACCACTTTGGATTCAATGATATTAAAGACCTGTTCTGGATTTACATTACCACACTTAATACATTCACTTTCTTTGGCATTGACATGGTTTATTTTCTCCTTGAAATAGACGATAGCATCAACCGGGTCACCAATGTAGATAGCATAACCTCCTGTATCCAAAATCAATAATCTATCGAACATCTTATAAATGTCCGAGGAAGGTTGGTGGATCACTACAAACACCAATTTTCCTTTTAAGGCCAACTGCTTTAAAAGATCCATGATGTTTTCAGAATCCCTGGAAGACAATCCTGATGTTGGTTCATCAACAAAAAGAACCGCAGGTTCTCGAATCAATTCAAGGGCAATGTTTAGTCTTTTACGTTGACCCCCACTAATCGTTTTATCCAACGGGCTTCCCACTTTCAAATCTGCTCTTTCAAGCAAGCCCAAACTATTGAGTGTATTGTTTACCAGCTCAGTTATTTCTTCATCTGTTTTGTTATCAAAACACAATTTGGCATTGTAGTACAGATTTTGAAAAACCGTAAGTTCCTCAATCAAAAGGTCATCCTGAGAAACAAATCCTATCAAGCCTTCTATTTTGTCAGCATTAGATGGATCATGAATATCTATGTCATTGATGGTAACACTTCCTTTGGTTGGTCTGTAATTACCATTTAAAAGATTGAGCAAGGTTGATTTTCCAGCACCACTGGCTCCCATGATTCCGAATAAGGTTCCAGAATCTTCTTTAAAGCTAAATGGGTGCATTCCAATGTTTCCACCTTTGAAAACATAGTTCAGATCTTTTACCTCAAATACAATTTTTTCTTGAGTGGCATCCCTCATGAAGCTGGACAACACATCACTATAATAGATGGGTTGAACTTTGGTACTTCTAAGTGATGAACCTTGATTCATCACGTAAACGCTATCAGGAGAAATCACCTGTCCATTGAGAAACAATTCTTCTGTTCCAATGTATTTCATCAAAAGCATTTTCACGCTTTTGATATTCAAAATACGAACCAACCCATCACCCATGCCTTCTGCATAAATGTGTCTTGATTTCTGTCTTCCTGGTTTCTCAATATTATTTATGACCAGAAAATCTTCATTATCTGAAATTTCGCCTTTCCCTACTTTAACTAATTCATTTGAAAGCTGGTATTCATCAGCTGGAATGTTGAAAATTTCGCTAACCGTCTGCACAAATTCCAGTTCCTGTTCAACAGGTTCTTTTCCACCACTGTAGATGTATTCCAATAATTGGATAAGAACAACAATCTTTTGTCTTTGCGCCAATTCCTCATTAATTTCCGTACAGATCTTAAGCACCTTCACGGAATTCACAGAAGTTCTCTTCCGCTTTTTTGTTCCTTCTTTCCCTCCACTTTGTTTTTCCAAAAAATCATCGAACAATGCCAAATAGGCATCCACCATCTCATGATTGAGATGTTGATTTAGAAAATTCTGGACAATGATTCTGCTGTTTTTACTAATTCCCTCAACACCTGCTATGATGGAGAACAATTGCATTAAAGCTTTGAGAATCTTCTCACTCATTTGAACGAGTTAATTAGGTTAGGAAGCCCAATATACATAAAAGCGACTAAATCAAAAAGTTTTAGTCGCCATGCATAATTACATATATTTTCAGATTAATTTACTGCAGAAAACTGACCAGTAAAACGGCACATCCGGATTCGGCATCACCGGGTTTCAACTTGGCTTCAATGATACAATCAACCGTTGAATCCAATTCAAAATCCCAATAAGGTGACATGTCATATTCGTTGTTGGCAAACAACAGGTTTCTATCCTGATCCAGGATACTAAAAACTAACTTTCCATCTTGAAAACCACTGCATGCACTGATTCGATATCTACTTCCTCCATAGAGGGTCATTTCGAACTCAGCGATTTCCTCTCCACGTAACAATGCTCTATACTGCTGACCATCAGAAATGTAATCACTAGTCATGTGTTTACCACAAAGGGTAGCGATAGTATCACACTGAGCCGAAGCCGTCATAAAGAGTGAAGAACTAAAAAGTACAATCGAGAATAAAAGAAGTTTTTTCATTTTCTTAAAATCGGGCGTCAATTAAATTAAGTTGTTTCGAATTGAACCTACCAATGAAGATATCGCATCTAGTTGCTCATCTGTAATTCGAATGTCAGTTGTACTGGTAATAATGGTTGTTTTATTAGCAGCATCAACTTCAGGCTTGTTATACGTGTAGACAATTTCGATATTCTCGAAAATGGCATTTAACTCCTGTAATTGATCGATGAGCATTTTATATTCTTGCTTGCTATAGTAAGGCATCAACAATTTCACCAAGTTTTTGGCTGTATTTTTCTGAGCGCCAATTCTGGTGATGATATCATCATTTGAAGATTGTTTCGCTACTATAGTAGAAAAATATAGACTTTCAATCCATCCACCAGCAAGAATCAGGCCTCCAATATCGTTTCTTTGGTTGTTCTTCAAGTAAGAATCACTTGCTTTAAATGCATCTGAAACTAGACTCAACAAAGAATCTTTGTCACTAAGATTTTTTTCAAATCTCTCTGCCAATGTCATATCAAAAGCAGCTGTCACCCCTAACTCATCACCTAATTTTTTAACTGAAGCAAAATAAGACAGTGCGTCTTGAGTTTGTTCATAAATAGTCACGTATCCCAAATCCGCTCCATAAATTCCAAGATTAATTGCTTTTTGAAAGCTCGTACTGTAGTTACTATACGATTTTGGATCGTTTAATATTCCAGCATCAAAATTGGAACCCACTTCCTTAATTAGAATAGCTGTTTGCACTGGTGAAGGAATGCTAAATAACTGACCTTCGATTTCCAATAAATTCGATTCTTTGTTTTTAGACTCTGAAGATTCTTCAGTTCCATCTCCTGCATCGCCAGATCCTGCATTTGGATCAGCACAGCCCCAACCGAATATTATCAGCGTTAGCAATAGGTAAAAATGATTTTTAAACTTCATTGTTTAGGATGGATTATACTATTCAATCACCGTTTTCAAACGAAATTGCAAGTAAAAAAAAATTAATCAATTCTCAAAACGCAAATATGCGGATTAATTCGGTTCATTCCTCCCCATATCTTCAAAAATTTGAGATCTCTGAAAAGAAAATCGAAAGACTACAAATGAAATAACTGCAATCGCCCCACCAGTCAGGCTTTCCAGCCATTCACCAAATACCATCTTTCCAATAAAAAATAGTAACCCATAAATTCCAATTACTGAAGAAATCCAACTCAAAATCAAAAACAAGGTTTTATTGTGATTTGGATGTTGATCAAATCCCTTCCACCATCCTGCCGGTCTTATCTTTTGATGAAACGTTTTGAGTTGCTCTCTATCAGTGGATCTTGTTGCAAATGTCACCACCAACCACACGATCATACTCAAACAAACCGTAAACAAAAAATCAGTTGGGTATGACCAGTCCAGCCAATAATGGGCAATAGCAAAACCCAGAAAAGGTGCAAGTGAGGCAGAAATTTCACTCCATGCATTGATCCTCCACCAATACCATCGCATGATTAACACAGCACCAAGTCCGGCACCGCATTCAATTAAAAATACAACGGCTTCTTGAATGCTATCAATCATGGTGGTCACCCACATTGCAATAAGCATAATGACAACAGTAAATACCCTACCTGCTAAAACATAATGCTTCTCAGCCTTTTGATTGTTATCAAACTTATGCTCAGGTTTGATAAATCTTCGATACAAATCATGAGTTAGAAAGCTCGACCCCCAATTCAATTGAGTAGACAATGTACTCATGTAAGCAGCTAAAAACGAAACCAGCAACAGCCCTTTTAACCCAACTGGCAAATGATCTTTCATGGCCATCACAAATCCTTCACCAGCATTTGCACCTTCCAGCTCAGGATAAAGAACCAATGTACACAACCCCACTATTATCCAAGGCCACGGACGCAAACAATAATGTGCTACTTGAAAAAGAATGGTGGCGAAAACAGCATTTTTTTCATCTTTTGCACTCATAATCCTTTGAGCAATGTACCCACCGCCTCCAGGCTCTGCACCTGGATACCAACTGGCCCACCATTGAACCAAGGCCATTGTTAAAAAAGCACCGATTGAAAGACTGAACACTTCCACTTTATTTGTGTCTTGATCAATAGCCGGTAAAAAATCAAATCTCCAGGAAGGTAATTTTTCCTTTAATCCTTGCACCCCTCCTACAACATCTAAATTCACAACTACTGTGGCCAGAATGATGCAACCGGTCATGGCAATGACAAACTGAATCATATCATTGACCACAACTCCTTTTAACCCGGCAAGGGCACTGTAAAACGCTACAAAAATCATGGAAGCAAACACCACCAGTAACAATTGAGAAGCGTCAAACCCAAAAAAGACCTTTAGAATTTTTATCAGGGCCACATTGACCCAGCCAATGACAACGGCATTTAAAAAAACACCCATGTAAACAGATTTAAATGCCCTCAAGAATCTTGAAGCCCATCCCGAATACCTAAATTCAATGAACTCTAATTCCGTCAAAATTTCGGCCCTTCTCCATAACGGAGCAAAAAAGAAAGTAGTCAACATACCTCCAATCAGCATATTCCACCAAAGCCAGTTTCCAGAAACGCCATTACTTGAAATCAATTCCGCGACCAAAAGAGGTGTGTCTGCAGCAAAGGTGGTTGCAACCATGGAAATTCCTGCCACATACCATGGGAGATTTCTTCCACTGAGAAAAAAATCTGCCATACTTTTTCCGGCAGACTTGCGAAATGTCCAACCTATCCACAAGGATAACAATAGATATCCCAAAATGATTATCCAATCTATTGATGCAAGCATAATTTGAATTTGCCATGAAATAACAGAATAATCGGCTATTTGCAAAATCCCTATGTTTGAAGAAAATTGATAAATACCTGAGTAAGTGAAGGGCAGAATAGAAAAGCAATTTAAAATGACCGCCAAAACGCTTTTTGGCTTAGAAGAAGTTCTGGAGAAAGAATTGCAAACAATCGGTGCGAAAGATATCACCCTGGGTAAACGCGCCGTTTATTTTGAAGGAGATATGGAATTGCTCATGAAAGCGAACTTGTCATTACGAACAGCTTTGTCAATTCTTAAACCGATACATGAATTCTCAGCCAGAAATGAAAAGAAATTATACTTCAACGTGAGAAGTTTCCCCTGGGAATTTTTCATTGGAGAAGGTCAAACATTTTCAATGACGGTAACCATCAACAGTGACACATTTACCCACAGTAAATATGTACTTCACAAGACCAAAGATGGAATTATTGATAGATTAAGAGATATTCGAGGCGAAAGACCATCAATTGACAGAGTAAACCCTGACATTCGAATAAATATTCATGTGTTTGACAGAGATTTTACCATTTCTTTGGATAGTTCAGGTGAGCCTTTGTTTAAGAGAAGTTACCGAGATCCTGATGCAAGGGCTCCAATCAACGAATGCTTAGCCGCTGGAATGATACTGCTTACGGGGTGGAATGGGAAAACCCCTTTTTACAATCCCATGTGTGGAAGTGGAACCATTGGCATAGAAGCTGCCATGATTGCCACCAATAAATCACCAAATTTGGAAAGAGAACATTTCAGTTTCATGAACTGGCGTGAATTTGTTCCCAATACGTTCAACCAGATTAAGGCAGAATTGAGGAATCAAGAATCGAAATGTAACGTTCCCATCGTTTTAAATGACGTAAACCCTGTTGCCTTCAGAAAAGCACAATCGAGTATTCGTCGTGCGGGTGTAGATTCAGAAGTTCAATTGATGGTGAAAGATTTTCATGAGATGCGCGTAAAAGATGAACAGGGTTGTGTCATTTTGAACCCGCCCTATGGAGAACGCTTGGAACTTGAAGAAGCTGTTGAATTCTATCAACAAATGGGTGATACCTTAAAATCAAAATTTACCGGTTTTGATGCCTGGATAATATCATCCAATCTTGAGGCATTAAAGCGACTCGGACTTAAAGCGGGTAACAAAATTGACTTGATGAATGGTGAATTGAAGTGCCGATATAATCATTACGAGTTATACAAAGGCTCTAAATAAATTCAACTAGGCAATTCTGCTCCAATTCGGCCGATTATCATTTAGGTATTCAAAGAATTTTTTTGTCCTGGCGTTTTCGGGTCTGCTTAAGTTTGGATCTTCATTCAACAACTCATTGGCAAAATTTCTGGAAAGTTGAATCAATTGATTGTCTTTACTTAAATCAGTCAATTGCAAATCGATGGGCACACCACTTTGTTGTGTACCATGAAAATCACCAGGACCTCTGAGTTTAAGATCAACTTCGGCAATTTCAAAACCGTCATTGGTACGCACCATGGTTTCTAATCGTGTTCGTGCTTCTCTGGTTAGTTTATCACCCGTCATGAGTATGCAATAGGACTGATCAGAACCTCTACCAACCCTGCCCCGCAACTGATGCAACTGTGACAATCCAAATTTTTCAGCACTTTCTATGACCATCACACTTGCATTGGGAACGTCTACCCCCACCTCAATCACGGTGGTAGCAACTAAAATATTGGTTTTACCTGAAGCAAATAAATTCATTTCGTAATCTTTGTCCTCTGACTTCATCTGACCGTGCACAATACTTACCTGGTAATTCGGCGCTGGAAATCTTCGTACCATACTTTCATATCCGTCCATTAAATCTTTGTAATCCAGTTTTTCGGATTCCTTGATCAATGGATACACCACATATATCTGCCTTCCTTTTTTAATTTCTTCCTCCATAAACCCTAACACTCTCAATCTTGCCGCATCTCTCCTATGAATGGTTTTGATTGGCTTTCTTCCGGGAGGTAATTCATCTATGACAGAAATATCCAAATCACCATACAACGTCATGGCAAGTGTTCTTGGTATAGGTGTGGCTGTCATTACAAGGTTATGAGGGGGTAATTCACTTTTTTTCCACATTGCAGCTCGTTGGGCTACCCCAAACCGATGCTGTTCGTCAACTACCACCAAACCAAGTCGATGAAATTGAACAACATCTTCTATTAACGCATGAGTACCGACCAGAAAATGCAATGTTCCATTTTGCAGTCGCTCATGAATACTCTTTCTTTCTTTGGCTTTGGTTGACCCTGTAAGCAATTCAATTCCCACCTCAGATCCTTGCAAAAATTTAGCCAAGGTTTGAAAATGTTGTTGAGCAAGGATCTCGGTTGGCGCCATCAAAGCGGCTTGATATCCATTGTCCACTGCCATTAACATAGCCATTAAGGCGACCACGGTTTTTCCGCTTCCCACATCCCCCTGCAACAATCGATTCATCTGGTGACCAGAATTTACATCCTTTCTGATTTCTTTAATGACTCTTTTCTGAGCATCCGTGAGTTCAAATTTCAATCGCTCATGATAAAATGAATTAAACTGATCCGCTATTTTCTCAAACTGAACACTATTGATTTTACTGTGGTTTATCAGTTTAAGTCTTAGCAATCGCAATTGAACAAAAAACAATTCTTCAATTTTAATGCGGTTTCGTGCTTTGACTAAGTTTTGATTATCAGAAGGAAAATGAATCTCAGTAAAAGCATCTTTTCTGGTCATTAAATGATTGCGACGAATCAGTTCATCAGGAAGATTTTCAGCAATATTGCCGTTGATATGACCAGCTAGGTTTTGCTGTAATTTCCATATACCTTTTGAATTCAGACCTCTCCCATTTAATTTTTCAGTAGAAGAATAAACCGCCTGAAGTCTACTTCCTCGCATTTTTTTAAATGATTCTTCATGTTCAATTTCAGGATGAGCAATATTGAATTGATTTTTGAATAATGTGGGGCGACCAAATACCACATAACGTTGACCTTCTTTTAAGGTTCCGGTTATCCATTTGATTCCTTTAAACCACACCAATTCCAGTTCACCGGAAGAGTCAGCAATGGTGGCAGATAATCTTTCGGATTTCTTGTATCCTATTTTTCGAACATTTTGAAGGACACCTGAAATCTGCACGAATGGCATTTCTTCGGTGAGCTCATCAATGCGATGAAACTTTGTTCTATCAATATATCGAAAAGGAAAATGGTAAAGAAGATCCCTCAATGTAAATATTCCCAATTCACTCTTGAGCAATTCTCCCCTTTTAGGCCCTACACCTTTTAAGTATTCAATGGGAGAGTGTAGAATTTCATCTACCATAAAATGGATAACTCATGCCCATCCTAGATGTACATGGTGATTGGGTTTTCCAAAAACTTCTTGAACGTTTGCAAAAATTGTGCGCCAGTTGCTCCATCTACTACTCGGTGATCACAAGACATGGTCACTTTCATTACGTGCCCCACAGTCAATTCACCATTTTTGACAACGGGAACTTCATTCATGGCACCCACAGCCAAAATACAAGCATCAGGAGGATTAATAATGGCTGTAAATTCTTCTATGCCAAACATGCCCAAATTGGATATGGTAAATGTACTTCCTTCCCATTCGTGTGGTTGCAATTTCTTATCTCTGGCTTTTCCAGCCAATTCTTTCACCTCAGCGTTGATTTGGGGAAGAGATTTACCATCTGCATATCGCACAACTGGAACGAGCAGTCCCTCTTCTACAGCAACAGCAACACCTATATTGACATGTTCGTTATAACGAATCTTATCACCATACCAAGCTGCATTTACATTTGGATGTTTCTTTAGCGCTTTTGCAGCTGCGAGAATAACTAAATCATTGTATGAAATTTTTCCTTCAATGGAATCATTCACCGCTTCTCTGGCTTTAATTGCCCCAGCCATATCAATAGATACGGTTAAATAAAAATGAGGTGCAGAAAATTTACTTTCACCTAACCTTCTCGCGATGGTTTTTCTCATTTGACTAACCTCGACCTCGGTATACTTTTCTTGCATCAATGCTGGCAATCCTCCACCAATGGAAGATGGCGAATAATTCTCAACATCGGCTTTTATGATTCTTCCATTGGTTCCTGAACCAACAATTGAAGAAAGATTGATACCTTTTTCTTTCGCCAGCTTTTTAGCCAATGGGGATGCTTTAATTCTTCCATTTGCACCAACCGCAACATGTGTTTCAATTTTCGGTTGAGTTGCCACAGGTGTTGGTGCAGGTGCAGATTTGACCTCTGGAGTTGAGGCAGGCTCTGGAGCAGTAGATTCTGCAGCTACAGAGTAATTGTCTACCAATGTTTGAAAATCAGCCTTTTTATCTCCTATTACCGCAAGGATAACATCTACGGGTGCAGACTCACCTTCCTTAAGTCCTTGATAAAGCAATGTTCCTTCTTCAAAAGATTCAAATTCCATAGTGGCTTTATCGGTTTCAATTTCTGCCAATAACTCACCTGAATCCACTTTATCTCCTAACTTCTTATGCCACTTTGCCAATACTCCTTCCGTCATGGTATCGCTCAACTTTGGCAATGGAATAACTTTAGCTGGGATGGATGATACATCTACTTTAGGAGCAGCTTTTTCCTTCACTGCCGTCACCGTTTCGTTCGCATCAGCTTCCTCAATATCCGCTTGAGGTTCAGCACTCAATAAATCATCAAACTTTTCACCTTTCTTTCCGACTATTGCCAAAACACTATCCACTTCTGCCGCCTTACCTTCAGCAACACCGTGGTGCAATATCACTCCGGAAGAATAGGATTCAAATTCCATGGTGGCCTTATCGGTTTCAATTTCAGCCAGCAATTCTCCTTCTTCAACCTTGTCTCCTATTTTTTTATGCCATTTAGCCACCACGCCTTCCGTCATGGTATCGCTTAGTTTTGGCATTTTAATTATCTCCGCCATGCTTCAAATGTAATTTTATTCCCTTATGAAAGGATAATCCGATTGAACATAAACATCATTGTATACCTCTTCCAATTCAGGCAGAGGTGATTCTTCTGCGAATTTCACAGCCTCTTCAACTTGCTTCTTAATTTTCGCATCAATTGCGTCCAACTGTTTAGCAGTTGCATATTTCTTTTTGAGAATGGTTTCTTTCACGTCAGTAATTGGATCTTGCTCCATGTATTCACCTTCTTCATCTTTTGTTCGATATTTTCTTGGGTCAGACATTGAGTGACCTTTGTATCGATAGGTGAGCATTTCAACCAATGTTGGGCCATTTCCTTTGCGGGCTCTTTCACATGCCTCTTCAATAATTTCATGCACCGATTCACATTTCATTCCATCTGCCTGCACCGAAGGCATCTCAAAGGCACTTCCCAATTTATAAAGATCTTGCACATTGGAAGTTCTTTCTACCGACGTTCCCATAGCGTATTTATTGTTTTCAATGATAAACACCACCGGAAGTTTCCATGTCATTGCCATGTTTAACGTTTCATGAAAAGCACCTTGCCTCACGGCTCCATCCCCCATGTAACAAAGAGTAACCTTTTTTTGCTTTTTGTATTGATCGGCAAAAGCCAAGCCAGCGCCCAAAGGAATCTGACCTCCAACAATTCCATGTCCTCCAAAATAATTTAATTCCTTATCAAAGAAGTGCATTGAGCCTCCTTTTCCTCTGGAACAACCCGTTGTTCTACCATACAGTTCAGCCATGGCTCTTTTGGGGTCCATTCCCAAACCAAGAGGGTGCGCATGATTTCTGTAAGCAGTTATCATGTTATCTTCCTTCTTTTTGGCACTTACTGAACCAGCCACCACTGCTTCTTGTCCAATGTACAAATGACAAAAACCTCCAAATTTCTGTTGAATGTAAAGTTGCCCAGCCTTCTCCTCAAACTTTCTCATCAACATCATCGATTCATACCACTTGAGGTAAGTTTGTTTGCTAAATGTCTTCTGTTTTGCCATGAATTCTTCAATTGAATATGTGCAAATTTAGAATAAATCTGGTTATGAAAATCGCGTATTCGAAGAAATACGAATTCCTTGAAAACAGCGCACTAAAGAAAGAAAAGAGGATTATTCTTCTACGTCTTGATTTTGATCCCCGAAGTCGTCAAAATTAAAGTAGAGTGTGAATCGAAGTGTATTTGCCAATGGGTTGTTTTGCTTGGCAATCAAATAAGAAGCATCGATAGCAAAAACACTCATTTTTAGACCAAATCCAATGGTCCAAAATTGTCGGTCACCTTTTGTTGGATGCTCATAGAAATAACCTGCTCGAAACGCCAATAATTGATCATACCAATATTCCATACCAACTGAAAAGTTGATTTCTCTCAACTCTTCCTGGAACCCTCCCGGGGCATCTGAGAAGGAATTAAACATTCCACTGGCCACTCCAACGTTTGGATCTTTTCCACTCTCAATCACAAAACCGCCGTTTCCATCACTGATGGGAGACCCACTGGAATCTCTGGCATAAATCGGTGGAGTTGGAACAAGAAGTTTATTGAAATCTGTAATGAATGTCAATGAATTGTAGTCATCCAAATGCATTGTGAAGGCTTGTCCTATTCTCAAGTTGATTGGAATAAAATCTTTATTGGCAGATTGAGAATAACTCATTTTTGCACCAATGTTCGAAATGTTAATTCCTACATTCAACTCAGCATCACGTCCGCCCACTTCCATGTCATCATTTCTATACAATCCTGACACATCCATGGCAACAGAATTTCCGGCTTTCGTATCATTAATTCCATTCGTGAGATCAGAGCGAATATATCGAAGCGCCGTACCTCCTGAAAATCTTCTTGAAAGTTTTGCGGCAAAGGCAACGTCAAATGAAAATTCATTTGGATTAAACTGTCCAATTTCTTGACCTAGGAAATTGGTAAACGTAATATCACCAAGTGCAAAATATTTAAGAGAAGCTCCAACAACATATTGATCATTGAGTCTTCTATATCCGGAAACGTATCCCAAATAAATATCCGTAATGTTCAATCCTCTTAACCAAGGGGTAAAAGAAACAGCCAACCCGGATTCATTTTCTATAAAGGCTAGTTTCGAGGGATTCCAATGAATCGAATTTGCATCAGGAGAAGTGGCCACACCGGCATCACCTATTCCACCACCTCTGGAATCCGGTGCGATTTGCAAAAAAGGAACTGCGGTAGTAATGGTATTCAACTGTAAATCAGTCTGACCAAAAAATCTACCCGATATCAACAACAAACTTAGGAAAGCTAGCTTATGGCTACTCTTCATTCAAACAAATTAAGGATTGCAAATATAAGAATAAAAATATCTCATCAAGAAATCACAATATTAGCAACTTTTCCAGTTTCTCAGCAATGGATCCGTCTAATCTTGATCTTACTGTCATCTTGTACATATATGTACCTCTTCCCAACTTATCTCCAAAATCATCCCTACCGTCCCATACTATTGGATTTACACGATTTTGATTATATCCTTCAACATAGATTGACCTATCAATCGTTTTAACAATTTTTCCACTTATGGTAAAAATTTGAATTTTCACATCAAGGGTATTTCCTGGATGATTGTGCTCAAACCAAAACTCCGTATAGGTAGTAAATGGGTTAGGATAATTGAGCACATGTTCCAAAGAAATATCTTCCGCATCATTCACAATAAATTCCGTCAACGCTTCTGAAGGATTATTGTAAACATCCCAAACCCTCAATTTCAATTTATGCTTACCAGGTTCCAAATCTGAAAATGGAAATTGAATTTTACCACTCTGATAACTATTGGTGTCCGCCTGATAATAATCATTCAAATTAAATGCGTTTTCATTATCGTCATCCAAAATAGCCACGATATCATGACCTATTCCTGTTCCAACCATATTGATTCCGTTTTCGTCATTGACCTTTGCTATCAATATTGGGTTTCGGTCAGTGATACCACCGCTAATCCATGATTCATCATTCAAGTACAATTCAATTTGTGGGCCTTGATTGTCTTCAGGAGCATTTGGATCCGTTCCACCAATGACAATTTCCCGATAATACCCTGTTCCATCATCTTTCCTGTCATCAGCATAATAACTCAATTTTCCTTTTCCGTAATCGTAAACAATGTCTTCAGGAACGATAAACGTAAATTCATATTCACCATTCACAGCACTCGATCTCCCTCGAAATAATTTGTTGTTTTGAAGGTTAAAACCAAACAATCCGTCATTATCATTATTTAATGTTGTAATGCTTGAAGGCTTATCAAATACGGTTGGATAAACAAGGCCATTGAAATTACTTAGTTTATTCCCATTGTTATCCGTTACTGTTCCTTTAATGGTTACTTTTTGATACGCTCTGATGGTATCATTCACACCTGTAGGTGCCCCATTTATTTCAACGGTATTTACCGCATATCTTGGGTAATTGAGTCGCACCGCAGGGTCTCCCAACAAGGTAAAATTCCTGGAATTTTGATCTTCCACAGCATTTTTCACATCTCGAAAAACATCTCCCAAGCGAGGCATTTCACCGTTAACAGGCTCAAAAATTCTTTCATAAAAGGCATTGTTTAATCGGGCATTTGCACCTGAATAAACCAATCGAACAGTGGTTAACAAGGCTATTCCTCCACCGTCAGGATTCATGATTACCCGTTCACCTCCAGCAATTCTATCGGGATCATCAAACCTACTAAACTCGCAAGTGGCAGTAACAAACAATGGCAATTCATACTGATTTCCCCAAGAACTGATATCAGGAATTTCCAACACTCTTTCATGTGCCCAACCGGTCTCTCCTCCATGACCTGTATAATTCACAATCAATGCTCCACTTTGTACCGTTTGATTAATGGCTTCTTTTGCATCCGGATAACGTTGACCACCCGGAGTAGACTCTTGCTTGTATGCATCAAAATAAATTTTCTTGATGTTATAAGATTCATATACGGTGTCAATTCTCTTGGCAAAACCATCGGCCTGCAACATGTGCGTTCGCCCATCTTCATCATCTGCTACAAAACACACGGTATTTCTCCAATCACCCATGGCTTCAGGACTGCTATACCTTATTATTTTGTCCACTACTTTTTCAGCCTCATCCGATAACTGAGCGGGAATTCTTCCAATTCCAATGTCCACAGATTCTACGCCAATCCATTCACCTTCCAATGTATCCAACAATCCAAAATAATCATCTGAAACATAAGATTGCGTCGGATTTAGAGACGCTGGAGATTGATATGTTGGAATGAAATTGGTATTTCCCTGAAGACGGTTTTTATTATCATAGGAACCATCTCCTATAAAAAGAAGATACCTTGGCATGGCGTTGGTATTTGACCCTGCCCGTTCGTAAAACATTCGAACAAAATCCCGAATGGCTACAATATCTCTTGCTCCAGAAGAAAATTCATTAAAGATTTTACTTGGCTCAACAACCAATACATCCAATCCTTCTTCGGCATGAAACTCAGCCAACCGTTCTGCAGCACTTCTAAAAAGTGAATGCGTAACAATAATCATTTCAGGGTTGGATAATCCGTGTAAGTTTTGATTATTAACACGACCCGCAAAACTGATGGTTGAATCGAAATCTTCAAATGTGATGAACTCTCTTAAAAAATCTGTGCTAACATTGAAGGTAACTTGTGATCCGGTTCTTGTGAATACTTGATTTTTCGGATTTAAATGATCTGTAACATCCCAAACTTTGGATTTGGCGTTTGCGCTCGTGAGCACAAATTGTGAAATATTTCCTGAACCAACGGAATTTAAATCTCTAAACGACATTTGATTTCCAGTAAACACCAACTTTCTTCGGCCGTTAATTTCAATATAATTCAACCATCCAATGGAAGATTCCAAAGGTTTATTGTAATCAACCTTGACATTAAAACGATTTCCCGGAGGGTTGATAGACATTGTTCCAAATTCACTAAATGCAGCAGCTGTAGCATAATTTCCCGATATGGGATCCACATTTAATTTCATCGAACTACCACCTACTGTAACCGTAAATGTGCTCAACGCTTTTGAAGCAGCAGCAACATCTACATCAACTCTCATGGGAGCCGAAAGATCAACATTCGCAAAATCCACATTAAAGGAATACGATGTTAGAATCTCAAATTTCTCACCGTACCATTCACTTCCAGATTTTATAATATTCTCACGATCTTCTTCATGAAAATAATAACTATCAAAGCTTGTTACTGTAGTATTGGAAGAACCCAAAGAATTTTGATTTGAAATACGTTTTCCATCACTTCCCGAAAATGTTAAGAAATAGTATGCCGTATCACTGAAAAAATTGTTTTCATGTTCAAACTTGTTCAAAGCCGCATTATATTTCCACGGATGTGGACCTTTTCCATAAAATAAAATGTAATCCCCTGGATCAAATGATCCATCGGCTTCTCCTACAACTTGTATGGCATTTTCCACCAAGTCATCATTTCTGGCAATGGAATTCTTTTCTGGCAACATACCACCTCCATTTCCATGAATTCGAATGGTTCGTGGGTCAATAGCCGAAGGGGTCAAACCAAAAGATTCGAGCATTTTGTATGAAATTTTGTAGACCGCATCTTTGGTAATACCTATTTTATACCAATCTCCTGAACTCAATACCGATGAATTGGCAAATTTCTGATTCCCAACTCTGGAAGAATTTGCTTTAATCACCTTAGTATGCAAAATGATATCTGCAGATATTAATTTTTCGTATTGGCCGGAATTACTCTTGCGAATTGGCACAATACCTATAAAGGCATATGGCTGTTTACGCACATATGTGGTTTGATGCCTCATTTGAAATGATGCAGAAACTTTATTTTTTGATGTCCACTTAGAAGATTGTTGGTATTCGAATGGTTCGGTTTTAACATTTTTCAATTCGAAACGCACAATAATTTCAGATGAATTAAGTTTATAAGTATGTTGATATTCAGGTAAATAGTCTAATTCTACAGGATGTGCGGCGTTGACAAAATGAGGACTAATAAGTTGAAGACCTTCATTCACTTGAAGTGTCAAATCAGCATTCCACTTGATAGTGACGGATTTTTGAACAGTACCCGAAAGAGCAGTCAAACTGGCCATTATAAGCCCCATTACCATCAATTTTTTTTTCATTATCAAAATATTATATTTAAGATTGTATCCGAATTACTTGCTACAGTAGGACTTCGAACAGTGAACGATACAAAAATAAATTTATTGCTTGTAAATCTCTATCTATTTTTTTTACATTTGAGACCTTGCAAATATTCCAATATACGGAAGAATAGCATATTTTTGAGTATGGGGAAGATTATTGATTTCAGGAAGCTAGCTATTTTTACGGTTGCGATACTGAGCTTACAAGAAGGTAAAGCACAGGATCCTACCTTTTCTCAGTTTTACGCTAACTCACTTTACCTAAATCCAGCGTTTGCTGGAACGGCACGGTGTCCAAGGGTAAGTTTGAATTACCGTAATCAATGGGCATCCATTCCAGGTAACTTTGTTACGTATAGCGCTGCATATGATCAACATTTTGATGCATTGTCCGGAGGAGTGGGGTTATTGGTTACAAGTGATCAAGCTGGTCAAGGAGTTTTGACGACAAATACTGCCAGTTTATTGTATTCCTACCAACTTCCTGTGACAAGACATTTTTCCATTAAAGCAGGGGTGCAAGCGTCTTATTTTGAAAAAAGAGTCAATTGGGACGATTTGACATTTGGTGATATGATTGACCCCAGAAAAGGCTTTGTATATGAAACAGCGGAGGTTCGAAGAGATGAACCAAAACGAAATGTTGATTTTTCTGCAGGAATTTTAGGGTTCAGTGAAAAATATTATGGCGGTGTTGCCGTTCATCATTTAACAGAACCTGATGAATCACCCATTCAAGGTGAAAGTAAATTGCCCAGAAAATTAACTGTTCATGCTGGAGCTGCTTTACCTATCCTTGGTTTAGGTGGTGTAGAAAAAGGAATTATATCTCCGAACATTGTGTATATGAACCAAAATAAATTCAACATGATCAACTACGGATTCTACGCAACGCGTGGTGTAGTTGTTGGAGGATTGTGGTTCAGACAATCATTTAGCAATGCTGATGCTTTCATTGCTTTGATCGGATTTCAGCAAGAAACATTTAAAGTTGGTTACAGTTATGACATTACTGTTTCCAAGTTGGCAAACAGTACGGGAGGTTCACATGAGATATCATTTACGTACAATTTTGCATGTAGAACCAAGAAAGTTTCTTATCGTACCGTAAATTGTCCTTCTTTCTAGAATCAGATAAAATATATTAATTTCGTATATTTCGACGCTAAATTGTGTGTTATGAATAGATTGGTAAGTATGAATAATTGGATTTTAGCCATTGTCAGCATTGCTGTAATTGCTGGATTTGGCTGTCAAAGAGAGCGTTCAAGTGCCACCGGATGGGAATACAACAACCCAAAAAATGGTGGATTTGAAAAAATTCCATACTTGGAGCAAGAAACCGGACCGGGATTGGTTTTGATTGAAGGTGGAAGGTTTACCATGGGACGTGTAGAACAAGATGTAATGAGTGATTGGAATAATATCCCAAGAACGGTTACTGTATCTTCCTTCTACATGGATGAAACGGAAGTAACAAATTTCTACTATTTGGAATATTTGTACTGGTTGAACCGAGTATTCGGAGCGGATTATCCAGAAGTTATTCGTGCTGCAAGACCTGATACACTTGTCTGGAGAAGCAAGTTGGCTTACAACGAACCATTCGTTGAACTTTATTTAAGACACCCTGCGTATCGCGATTATCCAGTTGTAGGCGTAAGTTGGGTACAGGCAAATAATTATTGTGCCTGGAGAACGGATAGAGTAAATGAATTGATTCTTATTCGTGAAGGATTGTTTGAGCACTACCCTAGCCAAATTAATGAAGATAACTTCAACACAGAAGCTTATTTAGCTGGTCAGTACGAAAGTGGCAAAAGAGTAGATGGATTACCTGATTTTAATCCAGATAGAGAATTTCGTAATGTAAGAATGGAAGATGGAATCTTGCTACCTAAGTATCGTCTACCTACTGAAGCGGAATGGGAATATGCTGCTTATGGGTTAATAGGAAACACTATCGAAGAATTGATTACGGAAAAGAAACTTTACCCTTGGAATGGTCATGCCGTTCGTAATTCTGATGAAAAATACCTTGGTGATATCCTTGCCAACTTTAAAAGAGGTAGAGGTGATAACATGGGTGTGGCAGGACGTTTGAATGATAACGCGGAAATCACTGCTCCTGTATTCGCTTACTGGCCAAATGATTATGGCCTTTACAATATGGCAGGTAATGTTTCTGAATGGGTGATGGATGTATATCGTCCTTTATCTATGGAAGACATGGATGATTTCCGACCTTTTAGAGGAAATGTTTTCCAAACGAAAGTGAGAGATGAAGAAGGATTGATTGCGGAAAAAGATAGTTTGGGTAAATTGCTTTACAGAGATGTTGACGTAGAGCAGGATAATCTTCAGGAAAGAAGAAATTATCGTCAAGCAGATAATATTAACTGGGAAGATGGCCACTGGGAATCTACCATCTATTACAATGATGAAGATGGAGCCAAAGCACTTGGTGATAGAGCTATGTATGATTTTGGTAAAAGTTCTCTTGTTAGTGATAGAGCCAGAGTATACAAAGGTGGTAACTGGAATGACCGAGCGTACTACATGGTGCCCGGGACACGAAGGTTCCTTGATGAAAACTTATCAAATCCATTCATTGGCTTCAGATGTGCCATGACAAGAGTCGGAAGTCCAGTTGGATTGGGATACTAATTATAAGAATGACATTTGAATCAAATAACCTCGGGATGCTCCCCGGGGTTATTTTTTTACCCATATACCATGAATATAGAGCAACTACATAATAAGTTTTTACAGTGCTCAAGCGTTAGCACGGATACGAGAAATATTCAAGCTGATTGTATGTTCTTCGCACTAAAGGGAACCAACTTTGACGGAAATAAATTTGCTGAACAAGCGTTGGCCAATGGAGCAAAATGGGCTGTGGTAGATGACCCCTCTTTTGCTGGTCATGAGCATATGACTGTAGTTGAAGACGTGTTGCAAACGCTGCAACAATTGGGAAAATTCCATAGGCAATTGTTTGACATTCCTGTGCTTGGCATTACGGGATCAAACGGAAAGACTACCACAAAAGAACTCGTTCAAATCGTACTTGAACAAAAATATAATTTGATTGCAACCATAGGTAATTACAATAATCACATCGGTGTTCCTTTGACCTTGTTGCGCATCAACAAGGATACGGAGTTGGCTATCATTGAAATGGGCGCAAATCATCAAGGTGAAATTGGAATATTAAGCGGTTTGGCGGATCCTAATTATGGCATCATAACCAATATTGGCAAGGCTCATCTCGAGGGTTTTGGGAGTTATGAAATCATTAAACAAACCAAAAACGAATTGTATACCCACGTATTTAATCGCAAGGGAACACTTATTGTAAATGCAGATGATGAATTATTGATGGACCTGTCAAAAATTGTAGAAGATAGGCATACATATGGCAACCAAGGTGAAATCAAAGGAAGGTTCGAAGAAGTTGATGGATTGTTGCAAGTCTCATGGACCCAGGAACAAGAGCACACCATTAAAACCCAACTTTTCGGTGCTTTCAATTTTTACAATGTGATGGCTGCTGTGGCTACGGGGCGATTATTTGGAGTAGAAGCTAATGCCATTAATGATGCTTTGGAAAGTTATGTTTCCGAAAACAATCGTTCTCAAATCATTAATAAAGGGGCGAACACAATTTACCTCGATGCATACAATGCCAATCCAACTAGTATGGCTTCGGCAATGAAGTTTTTCGGCAACTTACAGGCTGAAAATAAAATTGTCATTTTAGGGGATATGTTTGAACTCGGAGAAGACAGCAAACATGAACATAAAACGCTACTCAATAAATTAACATCCCTGGAATTAAACGAATGTATTCTAGTAGGTAATGAGTTTTATCAATTGCATCAGGAATATGATGGATTCCTCTTTTTTAAAACTACTTCAGATCTTCTCGATTGGATGAAAAATCAACCATTCAAAGGAGTATGTGTTTTTATCAAAGGTTCTCGTGGGATGCAGCTCGAACAGGTGGTTGATCACCTATAGTTCATTATTGCAATAACGCTCTGGAAATTACAATTTTTTGAACCTCACTTGTGCCTTCATAAATCTGTGTGATCTTGGCATCGCGCATCAGGCGTTCAACATGGTATTCTTTTACAAAACCATAACCTCCATGTACTTGAACTGCTTCAACCGTAGTTTCCATTGCCACTTTTGAAGCATACACCTTGGCCATTGCACTTTCTTTATCAAATGGCATCTTTTTATCCTTTAACCAAGCCGATCGCAAACACAACAATCTAGCAGCATCAATTTCCGTAGCCATATCAGCCAGCTTAAAGGCAATGGCCTGATGTTTATGAATAGGTTTTCCAAACGCTTCACGCTCTTTTGAATAAGCCAAAGCCAATTCATATGCACCACTTGCAATACCAAGTGCTTGAGATGCAATACCGATTCTACCTCCAGATAAAATCATCATGGCAAACTTAAATCCAAAGCCATCCTCCCCTATTCTATTTTCTTTAGGAACTTTTACATCTTGAAACATCAATGTATGTGTATCTGAAGCACGAATTCCCAATTTGTTTTCTTTTGCCCCAACAATAAATCCATCCATTCCTTTTTCAACAATGAACGCATTGATTCCACGATGTTTCTTTTCAACATCCGATTGAGCAATTACAATGTAATAACTGGCAGAATTTCCGTTGGTAATCCAGTTTTTTGTTCCGTTTAATACGTAATGATCACCCTTGTCTATGGCTGTAGTTCTTTGAGAGGTAGCATCTGATCCAGCTTCCGGTTCTGATAAACAAAACGCACCCAGCTTTTCTCCAGTAGCACAAGGAACAAGGTATTTTTGCTTCTGCTCTTCTGTTCCGAATTTTTCAATTCCCCAGCAATACAATGAGTTGTTAACAGACATCACTACAGAAGTCGAGGCATCTAATTTGGAAATTTCTTCCATGGCCAATACATAAGAAACCGTATCCATTCCTCCCCCACCGTATTTGGGATCTACCATCATGCCTAAAAATCCAAGCTCTCCAAGTTGCTTTATTTCATCTTTAGGAAATTCCTGCTTCTCATCACGTTCTATGACTCCTGGTTTAAGCACATTTTGTGTGAAATCTCTTGCTGCATCTCGTACAGCCAATTGTTCTTCTGTTAACTCTAACTCCATGATTATTCTTTAGAATGACCGCAAATGTAAGCGTTTTGGCGTATTTTAACAACCAATTTTATTCACATGAATAGCTACACGGCAATTGGTGTTATGTCCGGTTCATCTTGTGATGGATTGGATCTTGCATTATGCACCTTTAACTTCAATAATTCCGAATGGAATTACGAATTATTGGCTTGTAAAACAGTTCCGTTTCCAGAAAATTTGAAGCGTCAATTGCAAAATTGTAGAGAATTATCAGGTCATGATCTCAGGAAACTGGATTTGGAATTTGGAAACTTCATTGCGGTTTCAATTAAAAAATTCATGCAAAATCGTTCGAATAAAATAGATTTAATTGCTTCACATGGACATACCGTATTTCATGATCCTGGCAAGCAATTAAACCTGCAAATAGGAGATGGAAGTGCCATTGCAAACATTTGTCATACCGATGTGGTGTTTGATTTCAGGACAATGGACATCCGCAAAGGTGGTCAAGGAGCACCACTGGTGCCGGCAGGAGATAAATTGCTATTCCCACATTTTCAAGGGTGTTTGAATCTTGGTGGAATTGCCAATGTGACCATCCAAACTCAAAATAGCTTCACTGCTTTCGACATTTGTGCCTTCAATCAATTGTTAAATAAAGTTGCAGAAAGACAAGGTGTTACATTTGATGACAAAGGAAATATTGGGAAACATGGAAACATCAATGATTCAGTCCTAAGAAACTTAAACAATTGGCCGTATTATCAGAAAGCACCTTCGTCTATTGGTAATGAAGAAATTGAAAGTTCCCTCTTTCCTATTTTAAAAAGCGAAATAGCACCAAAAGACCTTTTGAGGAGTTTGTACGAACACTTTGCTGACAAAATCTCATCACAAATCAACAACTTTCTGAACGTTTCAGATAAATTATTGGTAACTGGAGGAGGTGCATTCAACAATTTTTTCATCGAATTATTGGAACAACAGATTCAAGCAACAGTTGTTATACCTGAAAAAGAAATTGTTTCATTTAAGGAAGCCATCATTTTTGCTTTTTTAGGTGTATTGAGAATCAGAAATGAAACCAATTGTTTCAGTACAATTACCGGAAGCACTGATGATTCCATCTGCGGAACATTGGTTAAAGGTTCAATTTAATCGTTGCTTTTTTGTCTTTAAGTTGAGTACACATTATATTGGGTTCTACGCATAATTTATACATTTGCAGTCCATTAAAATTTTCCAATGAAAGAGTTGCTAGAAAAGTATGAAAATAAACGTCCTGAAGTAGTATTTGAATGGAAGGATTCAGAGACAGAAGCTGAAGGATGGGTGGTAATCAATTCTTTGCGTGGCGGTGCTGCTGGAGGTGGAACAAGAATGAGAAAAGGATTGGATAAGCATGAAGTTACCTCTCTTGCTAAAACCATGGAAATAAAATTTACAGTTTCTGGTCCACCAATCGGTGGAGCAAAGTCTGGAATCAATTTTGATCCCAATGATCCTCGAAAGGAAGGTGTATTAAAAAGGTGGTACAAAGCAATTACTCCGTTATTGAAGTTTTACTACGGAACAGGAGGAGACTTAAATGTGGACGAAATTCATGAAGTAATTCCTATTACAGAGTCTTATAACGTATGGCATCCACAAGAAGGTGTGCTTTCCGGACATTTCAGCCCAACTGAAATAGAAAAAGTCAATAAAATAAGTCAGCTTAGACAAGGAGTATCAAAAATTATCTTGGACGAAGTGCTTTCCCCAGACAATTCCAAAAATCTGGTTGTTGCGGATATGATTACGGGGTATGGTGTATCTGAAGCAGTTCGACATTATTATGACATCTATGGTGGATCGTTGGAAAACAAAAGAGTTATTGTTCAAGGCTGGGGCAATGTTGGATCGGCTGCGGCTTATTATCAGGCCATTTCAGGAGCAAAAGTGGTAGGTATTATTGACCGAGCCGGTGGCATCATCAATGAAAATGGATTCACTTCAGAAGAAATTCAATCCATGTTTTTGAACAAAAATGGAAATTCCTTGTCTGTGGATGGCATGGAATCTTTTGAATCTATTAATGAACGGATTTGGGATGTACCTGCCGAAGTATTTATACCTGCTGCTGCATCAAGGTTGATTCAGAAATCGCAATTGGATAGACTTATTAAGGCTGGATTAGAAGTGGTTTCTTGTGGTGCGAATGTCCCATTTGCTGACGAAGAAATCTTCTTTGGACCGATTGCTGAATATGCGGATGAACAAGTGAGCATACTTCCTGATTTTATTGCCAACTGTGGAATGGCTAGAGTATTTGCTTATTTGATGAATGAAAAAGCTGATTTGTCAGACGCAGCAATATTTTCTGATACATCAGAAACCATCAAGAACGCATTAGAAAAATCTTATAAGGCCAATTCTTCGAAAACAGAAATTGCAAAAACTGCTTTCGGAATTGCCGTCAGAGAATTGTTATAGTGATAGAATTCCATTTCATGGCTACTCTTTCAAAGAATCATTGTTTTTTTACTTCCGTTGTTAGCCAATTTATGTATTTTTAGAGGCGCTAACAGGCCGGGAGAAATGAAATCTTCAATATGTTTGACAAATAACTGAATGTCATAATCTTGCAATGTTCTCTCTTATTAAATCTTCTTGTAATTAGATAAAGATAATCGCTATGTACACATTAATGGTCGTCATATTTGTCATTGGTTATACAGGAATTGCCCTTGAACACAACATTCGAATTGACAAAGCGGCCAGTGCGCTTATTACCGGAGTTCTGACCTGGATGATTTTTGTATTGTCAGCGGAGAGCATTTTGGAGATAGATTATTCGAAGAGCTTTCAAGAAATGTTGGAAAGTGGGCGAGAAGTCATTAAGACGTTTAAGTTTTATATGATGGAGAACTTTGAAGTTCCCAAAGAAGAAACTGAAACCATGGTTAAGCACTTTGTGCTGGAAGAACTTGAGCATCATTTGATAGAAATATCGGAAATATTGTTCTTCCTGTTAGGGGCAATGACCATAGTTGAATTAATTGACGCCCACGAAGGGTTTGCGGTCATAACGGATCGAATTAAAACGACCAAAAAATCTTCGTTGTTGGCCATTTTGAGTTTTGTTACTTTCTTTTTCTCTGCTGCGTTAGATAACCTGACTACAGCCATTGTGATGTCCGCATTGCTAAAGAAATTAATCGCAGACAAAAAAGACCTTTGGATTTTTGCCGGCGTCATCATCATTGCTGCCAATGCTGGAGGAGCCTGGTCTCCAATTGGGGATGTCACCACTATTATGCTGTGGATAGGACAACAAATTACTGCATCAAACATTATCTATAAGGTTATTGTTCCGTCTATTGTTTGTTTGATTGTTCCTTTAGGAATAATGATGGTCAGATTAAAAGGACATATTACACGTCCTACGGATGTCATGGAGGCTGAGCATATTGCAGAGCCTACAACACGATTTGAACGAAATCTGGTTTTTTACTTAGGAGTATGTTGTTTATTAATGGTTCCAGTGCTTAAGACACTTACCCACCTCCCTCCATTTATGGAGATTCTTTTAGGACTTGGAATTATGTGGTTGGTTACAGAATTATTGCACCGACATAAGAATTATGAAGAAAAATCTAAACTTTCGGTGATAGGTGTATTACAAAAAGTTGATGTGCCTTCGGTTCTCTTTTTCTTAGGAATACTTCTTGCAGTAGCTAGCTTATCTTCTGCAGGGCATTTGATTCAAATGGCCAACTTTCTGGAAAATACATTTGGAAACATCTACATCATTAACATAATCATTGGTCTGCTATCATCTATTGTGGACAATGTTCCTTTGGTGGCTGGAGCAATGGGCATGTATGAGGTCGGTCCGGAAGTTGTTCCCGGTGTCTCTTATCCACAAGATCATGCATTTTGGGAATTTTTGGCCTATTGTGCCGGAACTGGAGGAAGTTGCTTAATCATTGGTTCGGCTGCGGGTGTAGCGGTTATGGGAATTCTAAAGATCGATTTCATGTGGTACTTAAAAAGAATTTCTCTACTTGCCTTAATAGGATACTTATCCGGCGCCTTGACCTATTACCTCATGAACATCTGGGTGTTTTAGGGCCTTAATTGATGGTGTTCAAACATCGATCGAAACGGAACCCTAACTGATCGATTATCCACTCCCCTCAGTGTTATTCTTTGCTGTCTGAATTGTCTATAGAGAAAGTCATGTCCTGACACAAATTGCTGATTTTCACGATAAACTTGAGAGTTTATGTGCATTCTTAAATGACCAATGTGTCTAAAAGAATTTTGATTGTACAAATGTTCCAATTCTGCTGTGGCTAGGTTCATTTGGATTCCATGAGGTATAAGAACATTATCAAATAAATGGTATTTTTTGGTCAAATCTCTCCAGATTCTCATTTCATAAGTATATAATTCTGCAGCTAAATGATCTTGTTGTAAATATCTTTCTGCTGCTCTTGCCTGTAGACTCTCAGTAGTTGATTCTCTTCTCCAGGAAATGGCATTATGCCCTTCTAATCTTGTCACCTCCAAATACCCCCTGCGATATTGAAGTTGCATTTCCTGTTGGACTCCTCTTGATTGGCTGATGATATGTCGAGGCAATCGTAACATCATTTTTTCCTGAATGGCACTTGTCAAATATTGATCGACTACATCATTGATTCCAAAGGATTTATGAACAAAATCTAGGTCGTACTGGCCAAATCTTCGTTGCACAAATAAATTATCCAACAATCTGTATTCCATTCTTCGATCTGCACCGAATTTAGCGACCAAAATTTCTTCGGCCGACATCGGTACATTTCCATCACGATCTACAAAATTAATCGGAGCATTGTTAAAGGACTCATAGGGGGTAGCATTAAAATGTACATTGTCAAAAGCTAAAAAATTATGTATGACTATACTAAACCTGGGTTCTAAAAATTTGGATTTGTTAATATCATTCCAGCTATTTTTTGCCTGAAACCAGAAACCAAGAATAAATACAATAACGACTCCAAGTGTCAATTTTCTTGAGTTAGTTGAATATGTCAAGTGTTTAAACATAATTTTATTGTATAAGTGGAATCAAGGGTGCTCTTAATGTAGCCTTACCCCTATTGAAATACACATATTGTCCTCTGTTCATTTGGTAATAAGCAAACGGAACTGGCGGTAATGTTCTCATCGAGCGTGCCGTGCTCTCATATCCCTGTGTAAAATTGACTCTTGCTCTGAAATTGACACTATGTACATAAGAATCATCTTGATATAAAGTCATTAGTTCGATTGGAGAAAGTTGAGAATTGATATTATACGTCATTTCACCCTTTAACATCTTGTTTGCTTCTATTAGTTTTTTATTTAAATCATACCACAACGGCACTTCTTTCTTGTAAATGGATAGCGCCAAATTGTCCCTTTCCCAGAACTGATGAGCTGAAATCTCTTCTGGCGAGGTCGGTTCAAAGGTCACCTTATATTCATGCAGTTCATGAGCTTGATACCTGGATGCCTGTGCAGAACTACTGGAGCCTTGACCTGAATTGCTAGCCGATCTTCCATGATTAATAATTTCTCTAATTGACTTTTTGTATGTCTTTTTTAGATTATTTCTTAAAGATCCAGCATATTCTCTCGGAATCTTTTCTTCCAGAAGCTGATCCACTTGCATTTCAACTTCGGCCAAAGAAGCCATATAAAAGTCATGAATTTGAAGTGTTCCATGTTCAGAATTCATACGTGCATCGAAAGAATTATAAATAGATGTTCGATGTTCACCAAACTCCCCTGACAATATTTGTGCCGCCGTCTTTGGCGCCTTCCCGTTCAAATCAACATAATGTGTGGGAGCATTGTTGAAAGCAGTATAAGGGTTGTTTGGAAGTTTTTCGGGATCACATTGCACGAAATTATTTACGTTAAGCTCAAAAATCCGTACGAAGTTTTTGTCTTTGTTTCCATTGGAAAATGAGACGACCTCTTGGTCAAACCCAATCATTATTAAACCAATTATCACCGTAACCAACATAAATTTCATTCTTCTTTGCTTCAAATAGACATTTGTCAATATTATTTAACAGAAGAATTTTGCCAATTGGTGAAAGTCTTATTTTAATAATCCTTGTTTTACGAAGTTGAATATGTCATTGAAAAAGTCAAAAAATTCAACCTATTTTAATATTGGCAAGTGCAACAAGGGGCGATATGGAATCGAAATAGCAGATTCTGGAATTCCTTGAATTCTCCGAGATTGAATGTTATATGCCCTTCTGTAAGCAGTTACATTGTGCCCCCTATTGGTAGTGTATTGTCCATATGCACCTCTTTTCAATATAGAATGACTCGGTTGTTCATTATCAATAGCAAATTCCGAATTTAACCGATCTCTAAGATTCACAGCATGCATATATTCATCATTTTCATAAAGCCTGGCCATTTCTTCCGGAATGAGATATTGATGTAACGGGAATTGCATGAAGGTTTTGGGAATAGCCGAGGATTTTATCGTCCAATTAAAATCATTCCATAACTCTGCTTCCTGTTCAAAGATACTTCGAGCAATACCTGTATTTTCCAGATATGACAGGGCCGCCAAATCTTGCAATTCAGTGAAGTTATGATAATAGTTGTAGGAAATTTCATGTTCAACTTTTGTAACCACTGTTTCAATTCTTCTTCCTAAAAATCTACTTCTTCTAACATGAACTTCTTCATAATGTCTAGGTATGTCAACAATTTCTCTTCTCGACATTTTATATACCGAAGCCAATTTTTGTTTAAAACGCAATGGTAGATTCTTTGGAATGCGATCACTGATCATTTCATTAACCCTACATTCCAACATAGTCAGTTCTTTCTGATAAATGGGATGATTATATAAGTGTGAAAATTGTGCATTGCTTAAAATCCTATCAACGCGAGCATAATTCGCAATTCTTGTTTCACCAAATTCAGGAACGAGAATGTCTGCGGCTGTTAGCGGTGCTTCTCCATTTAAATCAACCAAGTTATTTGGAGAATTGTTGAATGCATTATAAGGACTGTTGGGAAGTTTTTGAGGATCACATTGAATAAAAATATTCAAGCTAGTTTGAAATAACACTACGGAATGTAATCGTTCGCTTTCTTCAAAAAAAGAGGAATTCATCTCTGAATTCCCCAACATGACATTTGCCATAGCCAGAATAATGAATGAAATGTTCATAGTACAGCTCATTAAGGGGATAATTTTCAATATTACCTAACCCTGGCATTTTAGTTATTAGTGAAAGGCTTATTTTATCGGTTCTTGTTTTTCGAAGATGAAAACGCCGTTGGAAAAGTCGAATCGTTCAAACTATTCTGATATTGGCAAATGCATCAAGGGACGAAATGGAGTTGAAACAGCTGATTCTGGAATTCGCTCATATCTTCTCGATTGATTGCTAAATGCTCTGCTGTATGCTGTTACATTATGTCCTCTATTGGCAATGTAGTGCCGATATGCATCTCTATCCATAATAGAATGTCCAGGTTCATTATTAAGTGCAAAATTAATATTCATTAGGCCTCTAAGATTCAATGCATGCACATATTCGTCATTTTCATATAACCTAACCATTTCTTGTGAATTGATTGGTGGACTCAACGGAAATTCACATAAAAGTGTACCATGAACTGAGTTATTTATGGTACTGCCAAAATTATTCCATAACTGTGCTTCTTGTTCAAAGATATTTCGCGCAATCCCTGTGTTTTCCATATACGAAAGAGCTGCCAAATCTTCTAAGTCAGTAAAATTATGATAATAGTTATAAGAAAATTCATATTCAACTTTCTGAACTACCGTTTCAACTTTTCTAAAAAACCAATTTCTTCTAACTTGAACTTCTTCATAGTACCTTGGTGTTTTGAGAATTTCTCTTCTTGACATCTTATAGACGGAAGCCAGTTTTTCTTTAAAACGCGGTGGAAGATACGATGGAATGCGGTCCCTGATCATTTGATTAACTCTTCTTTCCAACGAGGTCAATTCTTCCTGATAAATAGGATGATTAAATAAAGTGATCCAATTCCCAAGTATCTCATCAAGCCGTGTGTAGCTTGCTAGTCCCTCTTCTCCAAATTCAGGAACAAGTATATCAGCGGTGGACAGTGGAGCTTCTCCATTTAAATCCACGTAATTATTTGGGGAATTGTTGAAAGCAGTATAAGGAGCAGCATTTAATTGTTGAGGATCAACCACCAAGAAAGAATTGACATCACACAAATATTTAATTGACAATGATTTACAATCAGATTCCATTGTTGCACAAAATGGTTCGGCTTCAAAATCCAGACCATAAAGAAAAACTGACATATAAAATATAAGGGTTGAGATCATAAGATATATTGTTAATTATTTATGGTTTAACAAAGTGTAAATAGGGACGTTTAAAAAATCGACCATTTCTTCCCAACCAATGCGCTTCAAGGTGATCCTTGGTATGCAAATAAGATAGGACTTTTGAATTAGGTAATTCATAAATGCGGTGATTCAATCCATATTCTTCAATGATAGACTCGGTGTCCAAAGAATTAAAGTATCCTCTAAGTTCATTAACATGGGTAAATTGTTCATTCGAGTATAACGCATAATATTCTTCGCCATACCATTGGTACAAAGGAGGCGAAAATCTAGGGCCTTCATAGAAATCCAAATTCATGTTTTCATTGGCCGATTCCCAGAAATCAAACTCTCTGTCATTTACATATTGCTGAATCTGATCTCGTAAATCCTTATTTAAGTACTTCTCATAGGATTGGGTTTTTAAAGAATTTACTTTACCCACATATTTTCCTGTGATATCTGACGGATTATGCTGTTCCCATATGATTTTATTAAAAACGCTTTTATATTCAACAGCAACATTGTCAAGAAAACGTTTAGAGATTTCATCAGGCAAAGATTTATGCATTGCATTCCAAACATGACCGCTATAGTTTTGAAACGCTTGAAACCTTTCCGGGAAGATTCTACCAAATCTACCCCTATTTAATAATCTGTCTAACTTGCCATACTGCTGCGCCCTCTCATTGCCAAATTGCCCAACTAAAATATCCACTGCAGACAAAGGAGCTTTTCCCGTTAGATCAACATAGTTCAACGGTGAATTATTGATGGAGGTATATGGATTAAAATTTAAGTTACGGGGATCAATGGAAAGAAAATCGCTTTGTTTTACTTCAAATCTGTGGTCAATAGTTAAAATAGTAAATCGGCTTAGATCATCTTTATGAATGATGAGAACTAAGAGTATCGAAGCAAGCAGAATGATCTTTTTCGAGGCCAACATATTTTCAATTTAAAATGATGTGGATGCAATTCTAAACAACCATATGCATCATTTTATAAGGGAAATTCATATTCATCAATGGGTGCTTTTTGTATAGGGCCAATAAATTGCACAACCTATCTAAACTAACATCCTGTTGTTCACAAATACAATACAATCCAACATTCTCACGTTTTACCTCTATGTACATTAGCTGTAATTTCCAAATAGTACATCATGCTGAATAATATTTTATTACAAATAAGTGTGGCCGGTCAAGAAGCTGCCGAAATTGGAGAAAACTCCGGATTGGTTCAAGAAGAAAAAACACTTTCTATATGGGCACTGATTACGCAAGGTGGGCCTGGAGGAATGCTAATTATGTTCACCTTGTTTGTATTATCTGTAATAGCGGTGTACATTTTTGTGGAACGTTATCTGGCCATAAAAAAAGGTGCGAAAGAGGATGTTAATTTCATGAATCAGATTAAAGAATTTATCACGTCTGGAAAAATTGATGAAGCCAAAACATTGTGCACCAACACAGACAATCCTGTTGCACGTATGATAGAAAAAGGAGTGAGCAGAATCGGAAAACCACTCAGTGACATTGGTGCCGCCATTGAAAACACCGGAAAACTAGAATTGTATAAACTGGAAAAAAACTTGGCAACACTTGCCACCATATCTGGTGCAGCGCCAATGATTGGATTTCTTGGAACCGTTATCGGTATGATTCTGGCTTTTCATGAAATGGCTTCAGCCGGAGGAAACATAGATGTTGAAATGCTTGCTGAGGGTATCTATACAGCCATGATGACTACTGTAGCCGGATTGGTTGTGGGTATTGTGGCTTACATAGGGTACAACTCGTTGGTGGCTAAGGTTGAAAAAGTAGTATTCCTGTTAGAAGCCAGATCTACAGAATTTCTTGATATTCTTCACCAACCTGCAGCATAATGGCCATTCGATCCCGAAATAAATTGAGCGCAACATTTAACATGTCCTCCATGACGGACATCGTATTCTTATTGCTCATCTTCTTTATGCTCACTTCAACACTAGTGAGCCCTAATGCATTGAAGTTGCTGCTGCCGAACAGTTCCAGCAAAACGCTGTCCAAACAATCCGTAGTGGTTGAAATCAATAAGAATCTGCAATATGCGGTGAATCGAAAAATGGTAACATTTGAAGAATTGGAATCTACGTTGATTAATGAAATGGCCAAATATGACGAACCTTCCATCATATTAAGAGTTGACCAGACACTGGAAGTTCAAGAAGCCGTAAATGTTATGGACATTGCCTACAGAAATGGCTTTAAAATGGTATTGGCTACGAAACCAGGATAATGAATACGTTTAAAGAAAAAAATGAGCGTGCAGGTCTAATTACCACCATCATGGTGCATTTAGGGTTGTTTCTTATTTTTTTGTTTACAGGCTTGACGTATCTTGAACCTCCTCCACCCGAAGAAGGCATTACTATCAACTTTGGAACCAGCAATCAAGGTTCGGGAAAAATTCAACCTGAATCTGTTGTTACGAGTGAAAGTCAACAAAACGATGATTTTTCTGAATCAGCTCAGACGGTTAACAATGCGGTAAATGCTACCGATGCTACTCAGGATATAGAAGAAGCAGCAGCCATGACCAAAGATCCACAGAAAAATCAACCCATTGAAGAAGTAAAACCAGATCCAAAACCTGATGAAAAGCTGGTCAACCTATTGGATAAATGGTCCAAAGGTGGTGGTGGAAAAACCGGAAGTGAAGGAGAAACAGGTGAACCAGGAGATCAAGGTGCGGAAGATGGTGATAAAAATAGCAACAGTCATGTGGGCTCTGGATCCGGAAATGGTTTTCGATGGAACTTGGCAGGGCGCAGTATCAACAAAAAACCTACCATTCGAGATGATTCGCAAGAAGAAGGCAGAGTAGTTGTTGATATCATTGTGAATCGAAATGGTCAGGTCATTCGGGCAACTCCAGGTGCCAAAGGAAGCACAACTACAAGCTCCTACCTATATAAACTTGCCAAAGAGGCCGCCATGAAAACGCGGTTCGACGCCAAACCTAGTGCAGCTCCACAACAAAAAGGGCAAATTGTTTTTACCTTCCTGGTCCAGGGATAATGAACTATCAGGAAACACTCGATTATCTATTTAGCAGACTTCCAATGTATCAGCGCATTGGAGCTGCAGCGTATAAAGCCAATTTGGACAATACCCATGCCTTGATGGATATTCTTCAACATCCAGAAACAGGGTTTAAGTCCGTTCATGTAGCAGGGACCAATGGTAAAGGTTCCGTATGTCATATGTTGGCATCGATCTTTCAAACAGCAGGATACAAAACAGGATTGTACACATCACCCCATTTGATTGATTTTCGGGAACGGATTAAAATCAATGGCCAAATGATTACCGAACACGAGGTTATTCGTTTTGTTGAACAATATGCATCATCATTTTCCAAAATCGAACCTTCATTTTTTGAATGGACCATGGCTCTTGCATTTGATTATTTCAGAAATCAAAAAGTGGACATTGCCATTGTGGAAACCGGATTGGGTGGACGGTTGGATTCAACCAATGTGGTTGCACCTGAAGTCTCTTTGATTACCAATATAGGCTATGATCACATGCAATTTTTAGGAGAAACCCTGGCTGAGATTGCAGCTGAGAAAGCAGGAATAATAAAGCCCAATGTCCCTGTAGTGATCGGAGAAAAGAAAGAAGAAACAGAAAGTGTATTTAGAAATAAAGCAAAACAATGCAGTGCTGACATTCACTTTTCAGAAGATGTAGAATTTAATAATACGTTGAACACTGATTTGAAAGGAGAACATCAATCGCAAAATATGCATTTGGTCTACTGTGCTATGGAAGTATTAAAAAAACAAGGCCTTAGCATTTCACCAGATCATATTCGTTCAGGATTTCAAAATGTGGTTCATAACACAGGATTAATGGGAAGATGGCAAATGATTAATAATCAACCATTGACCATTTGTGATGTAGCGCATAATGCAGAAGGAATAAAATTTGTCTTACATGAAATTAAAAGATTGAAGTTTAATCGATTACACATTGTATGGAGCATGGTGAATGACAAAAATACCTCCAAGGTATTGTCCATGTTACCTAAAGATGCCAACTATTATTTCACTTCATCTTCCGTTCCCAGAAGTATGAAGGGAAAAGAATTAAAGGACCAAGCTTCACAACTGCAATTAGACGGCGTCTCATTTGAAAATTCAGAAGAAGCCTTTGCTATGGCAAATAAGTCTTCCCATGCTAGTGACTTCATATTTATAGGTGGTAGCACCTTTTTGGTTGGAGATATCTTAAAAGCACTATCAAATTCTTAAAAAGTTATTGTTGAATACATTCATTTAACATATATTTGCACCCCTGATTTCGGGCGATTAACTCAGCTGGTTCAGAGTGCCACCCTTACAAGGTGGAAGTCGCAGGTTCGAATCCTGCATCGCCCACGAAAAGAAAACCCCGCGAATGCGGGGTTTTTTATTTGAGGGAGTTGAGCCAAACTTGTTTGAGCGAAAACGACTGAAAAATAAAAAGGCCACCGGAAGGTGGTTTTCTTTTTGGGTACAAGGGTCCCAAGGCCTGGATCAACGAACGAAGTGAGATAATCCTATCCACCATCAAAAAGACCACCGGAAGGAGGTTTTCTTTTTGGGTACAAGGGTCCCAAGGCCTGGATCAACGAACGAAGTGAGGTAATCCTACCCACCATCAAAAAGACCACCGAAAGGTGGTTTTCTTTTTGGGTACAAGGGCCAAATTTTCAGGATCATCGAACAACATCAGGGTTTCCCCATTAACTTTTTTTATGAAGCCTTACCTTGACAAATCCAGTGTATTGAATATCTTCATTTCATGTCAAAAACAGGAATTTTTATTTCCATGATCATTGGAGTGTTAAGTGTCTTGATCTACAGATATGTCATAACGCCCCAAGAAATCCCATTATCTCACTCCTACCCCATTATCCTTAAGGAAAATCAGGTCAAAGAAGACCTACATTATTTATTTGTTACACTGCAAGAAGTGCACCCTAACCTATTTAGAGTCAATGATCTGAAAACGTTGGAAAAAGAGATAACAAACATTCAACAAGACCTGGGAGAGAAGACCACCTATCTTCAATTCTTAGGAAAGTTAGCACCTTTCTTTAATCGGATTGGATGCATTTATACTGAATGGGGGCATTCAGCTGATTATATTCAATACAGAAACGAAAACGTAAAATTATTTCCATTTCATTTAAGCATTGTAGCAAATCGGATTTACATAAAGAAGAATTTTTCAAATGATACAAGCATAAAAGCAGGCGATGAAATCCTTTCCCTGAATGGTGAAACCCCCGAAGCATATTTGGCAAAAAACTATCCCATATTGCCAGTTGATGGACATATTCGCACCATTCAGAGAAGATGGCTTGAGGCTTATTTTCCCAATCATCATTCCAATTTTTGGGAGCAACCTAACGTCTTTGAATTAACGTTATTGGATCAAACTAATCATTCAAGAGAAGTTGCTGTAGATGCACTGCTGAAAAAAGATTTTAATCTTATAAAAGATCAAGCGAATCTTAAGAAAAAACCACTGTCATATGAATTGACCGGTGACATTGCAACGCTGACGATTCGTGCTTTATTGCAACAAAAAAATGATACTCAAGGACAAGAATTGCAATCATTCATGGATTCTATTCTAGCTGATAAGACAAGTCATCCTCAGGCCATGATCCTTGATCTCAGAGGTAATGGTTGGGGCCTTGCGCAGTTAAGTCATCTGCTATACTCCTATTTCATTTCTGAACAAGAGACATTCATTGAAAGAATAACGTATTCTCCAGACGTTGATGTATCATTTTCGAATTTGATAGAATTAATTCCGTTTGAAGATGTTGATACTTCTATTTATCGGGTTTCTGGACGCTCAAATGCCTATACTGGACCTGTGTATATGTTGATCGATGGTTGGAACGCACATGCGAAAGCACTTTTCTGTCAGAACATGAAGAAACGACCACAAACCATTTTTGCCGGTGAAGAAACGGGTGCATGTTCATATGGCATACGCAACAAACATTTGAAATTGCAACTCCCTCACTCGGGTATTGAAGTGTACATCCCCTCGGCAGAATATGTCACTGACAGCTCTCAATATGATGCTATGGAAGGCATAAAGCCAGATATTACATTGGACCAATTCCCTCAAAATGAATGGCTTGATCGTTTAAAAAAAGAAGTTCAGCAACTGAATGAATTGAATCCGTAGGATACGATTTCTAAGCACCGAAATTTCTATATTTGCAGCGCATTGGGCATTTAACTCAGTTGGTTCAGAGTGTCACCTTGACAGGGTGGAAGTCACTGGTTCGAATCCAGTAATGCCCACGAAAAGAAAGCCCCGCGAAAGCGGGGTTTTTTATTTGAAGAAGTTGAGCCAAACTTGTTTGGGCGAAAACGACTGAAAAATAAAAAAAGACCACCGAATGGTGGTTTTCTTTTAGGGTACAAGGGTCCAAAGGCCTGGATCATCGAACGAAGTGAGATAATCCTATTAACAATCAAAAAAGACCACCGAAAGGTGGTTTTCTTTTTGGGTACAAGGGTCCCAAGACCTGGATCGCAGCATGCAATCCTGTAATAACCATTGTGAACACCTGAATTTCTTATTTTTATCTCCACTCAAAACTGACAGTACCATGCCCATGACAGATGAAAAAAGAGAACTCTACGCCAAATTAATAGAGAAATGCCCGCGTTTTGAACTAAAAGGAAAAAACAATCTCTACACGTCGGCAAACGGCCATATGTTTTCCACTTTTAATAAAGATGGCGACTTCGGTATTCGATTCTCCAAGGAAGTGCAAGAAAATTACATCAAAGAGTTGGGAACAGGTCATTTGATATCTTATGGCGCCACCATGCGAGGTTATGTATTGATGCCTGAAGAACTATGGGATGATTTGGATACGTTGGCCAAGTACATGAATGAAGGATTTGATTACGTAATGTCTTTGGAACCAAAATAATCATGGTTCTCAAAAGACGCCTGCTGGCTTTCCTTTTTTAAATCTAGAGTTCTAAATCGACTTTGAATTCATAATTTTTATATTTATGAATTGTTCACCTTACGTTAGCTCCATATGGGTCAACAAGACACCAAAAGCATATTAGACAACGCCACTCGATCTGAATTTATCCATCATTTGCTTAATGATATCAAAGCGCTGGAAATCATGTTGGATAAAGGACTATTCGAAGATGATGTGACAAGAATAGGTGCAGAACAAGAATTTTGTCTGGTAAATGAAAATTGGCGACCTGCCAACAATGCGCAGCAAATTCTTCAAGAAGTTAACGATGACCACTTTACTACCGAAATTGCACGGTTTAATTTGGAGATCAATCTTGATCCCATTGAATTGAAAGAAGATTGTTTTTCCAAAGTTAAAAGTCAATTGGATGGTCTATTAAAGAAAGCAGCAGTTGCTGCAGATTCACATGGATCCAAAATAGTGCTCACGGGAATTCTTCCTTCCATTGGCAAGAGAGAAATCGATGTTGATTACATGACACCCAATCAGCGTTATTGGGATATCAATCAAATCACCAAAGAATTGAGAGGAAGTGATTTTGAACTCAATCTTAGTGGAGTAGATGAATTGTCATTGACACATGATTCCGTATTACTGGAGGCGTGCAATACAAGTTTTCAAACACACTTACAAGTCCCGTCACATGATTTTGTTTCCAGCTACAATTGGTCTCAAGTGATTGCAGGCCCTATCCTTAGCATGTGCACAAATTCTCCATTGTTGTTAGGACGTGAACTATGGAGTGAAACGCGCATTGCATTGTTTCAGCAGAGTATTGATACACGCAGATCTTCGCATGTAATTAAAGAACAACGTTCTCGCGTAACACTGGGTAATCAATGGGCCAAGGGTTCAGCAGTGGATATATTCAAGAACGATGTCGCGCTTTACAAAGTCCTTTTGGCAACTGAAATAGAAAAAGACTCTTTGGAAGAGTTATCCAAAGGCAATATTCCATCTTTGAGGGCTTTGGGCATGCATAACAGTACTATTTATCGTTGGAACCGTGCATGTTATGGTGTTTCTTCAGGAAAACCTCATTTACGCATAGAAAACAGGTACATACCGGCCGGTCCTACTGTGATTGATGAAATAGCCAATTTTGCATTTTGGGTAGGTCTGATGAAAGGTCGACCAGCAAAGTACGATGATATGTCATCCCAACTTGATTTTAGAGATGCAAAGGCCAATTTTGTGAACGCTGCGCGCACCGGAAGAGATTCTTCGCTACACTGGATGGGTAGACGGTACCCCGTACCTGAATTGATTACCAATGAACTTCTTCCCATAGCGTATTCAGGATTGGAAAAAATGAAAATTGATAAAAACGATATCGAAAAGTTATTGGGTATTATTGAACAACGCACAAGAAAAGTGACTGGATCCAAATGGATCATTCGTAATTACAGAAAATTGAGAACCTCTGCTAAACAAGATAGTGCTTTGAGAGCATTGACACGTGGCATACATGAGAATCAGAAAATAGATAAACCTATTCATGAATGGGATATGTTAGATGACAGTCAAAGCATAAAGGACATACCCCATCAAGTTGGACATATTATGTCAACTAAATTATTTGTGGCTAATGAAAATGATTTAGCAAAATTGGCGACCAATGTCATGGAATGGAAAGACATACATCATTTGCCCGTTGAAGACAGTAAAGGAAATTTGTGCGGATTACTCACTTGGACACACTTGAGTAAATACAAAGAACAAGAGGAATTGGATCAAAAACTTATCGTTTCAGATATCATGACAAGAGAAGTTGTCACTGTTCAACCTGAAACGGAAATTCGAAAAGCCATACATCTCATGAAGAAACTTGAATATGGATGTATGCCTGTTGTTAAAGGAACTCATTTGGTTGGGATCATCACTATCAAAGATGTAATTCCTTTTGACAATGAGTGAAATTGTTAATGAGTTTCTGAATAAATCCATATCCCTCAATCGCATTATAGATCAAATTGAAGGGGCGAATTCCGATCCAACCATCATCTTTATAGCCGGTATTCACGGAAATGAAAGTTCAGGAGTTTTTGCTACTTCACAGGTTTTTAAAGAAATACGCGAAAGCAACATCTCTGTAAGGGGCAGCATTTATGCTATAGCTGGAAATATCCAGGCATTGATAAGAGGTGCAAGATATTGTGTCGAAGATTTGAACCGAATTTGGTCTAATGAACACATTGGTATATTAAGAGAATCAAATGAACCCCCCAAGAATGAGGACGTTCAGGAACAAATTGAAATTCTGAAGACCATAGACGCAATCCTAAAAACCAAGTCAGGACCAATTTATTTCATTGATTTACATACTACTTCAAGCGAAACCATCCCTTTTGCTGTCTTTAGCGATAGTATTCTCAATCGAAAATTTGCTGAGAACTTTCCGATACCACTCATTCTGGGAATTGAAGAATACTTGGAAGGGGCATTATTGAGTTATTACAACAGCCTTGGATATGTTTCCATTGGCTATGAAGCCGGTAGTCACACCGATTTGGCATCTTATGAAAATCAGATTGCGTTCATTTATTTATGCCTGGTGAATACTGGTATAGTTGAAAAGCAAAATATCGATTTCTATCAGTATTTCGAACGACTGGCAAAATCTGCATTGGCTTCAAAGGATGTCTATGAAATCTTATTCCGCTTTAAATTGAATAGTAACGATCAGTTTGAGATGGAGCGAGGATTTGTCAATTTTCAAGCTGTTAAAAAAGGACAATTGTTGGCCGTTTATAATGGCGAGAACATAAAGGCATCTCATAGTGGTAGATTGTTCATGCCTTTGTATCAACATCAAGGAAGTGAAGGATTTTTTGAGATTCGAAAAATTCCCAAGTTTTTGTTGCACTTGTCGGCATTTCTGCGTCAAATCAAATTTGATTCATTATTGGTCTTATTACCTGGCATCAGGTACGTAAATGGAAGTAAACAAACCATGAAAGTAGACCTAAGAATAGCACGATTTTTTACCAAACCATTTCTGCATTTATTGGGTTACCGTAGTAAAAAAATTGACAAAACACATTTGATCATCAGTAGTGTTGAAACGAATGCTCGATACAATTCTTACAAAAATGCCCTTTGGCGAAAGAACCATAATTAGCGTTTAAGGAAAGGTTATTAGGAGTATCTTTATCTTAAACCAGATGCTATGGCCAAATTGGAAAAACTCACTCCTGAATTGATTGAATTCATTCAACATCAAAAAATATTTTTTGTAGGAACAGCCAGAAAAGAAGGCACGGTAAACATTTCTCCAAAGGGCATGGATACATTCAGGGTGATTGACGCAAACACAGCTTTGTGGTTAAATTTAACTGGAAGTGGCAACGAAACGGCTGCACATTTAATGGAAAGCAACCGAATTACGATCATGTTTTGTGCGTTTGACGGTAAACCAATGATCTTAAGATTGTATGGAACCGCCAACACCTATCATGAAAGGGATGAATTTTTTCAAAAAAACATATCGAAATTTCCAAAGCTGGCAGGATCCCGTCAAATTTTTGAAGTGAAAATAGAACTGGTACAAACTTCTTGTGGTTATGCAGTGCCGTTCATGGAGTACCAGGAAGATCGAACTATTTTACGGGCTTGGGCAGAAAAACAAGGAGATGAAAAAATCAAACAATATTGGGAAGACAAAAACACCATTAGCTTAGATGGTCATACAACTGACATTTTTTAATTGCAATTTACATTTTGAATTATGATCAATGTAATTATTTCGTTTGAAGTACATCCACAGTCAATTGAAGAAGTCAAGGAATTAATACAGACATTCATTGCTGAGATAAAGAAAAACGAACCTGAAACCTATACTTACCGTTCGTTTCAGGATTCCGAAAGTCCTACATCGTTTGTTCATGTAATGACATTTGCCAATGAAGAAGCTCAGCTTCAACATCGCAATTCTGCTCATTGCAAAGCATTTGTTACTGCCTTGTATCCAAAATGCACCAAGGAACCGAAGGCTAAATCATTTTATGAAATAAAAAATTGAACCAAAATAGCTCGAGGAACAAATAATTGCTTTTTTGATTATTCAAGCATGCTAAATCTTCTAAATGAGGTTGTTACCGAAGATTCGCCATCTTCCCCATACAACGTAATGGAATTTTGGCGAAATGATTGATACAATTGTCCGTTTCTAGGAAACCCTCTTCTGTCTCCATTTAATAAGTCCAATACCGTAATATTCTCGCCAAGAACATATCGGTATCCATAGTAGGAGCGGTTGTTCATTATTCCTCTGAATAAGTCAGAATGAAGAAAATCATCTCGATGATACAATTCATTCATTTCTTGAGCATTTAAATAGATTGGTTCATCATAAATGTAGAACCACGGAGTAACTTCATAAATTCCTCCAAATCCTTCATTTCCCAATTGCTCCATGTGATTGCGAATTTGCATATCCCACCACATATGTTCATAATGAAAAATCTTTTGTTCTAAATTTGAATGTTCCAGAATTGCTTCAGCCGAACTTTCCTGAAGATTTCTAGAAATTTTTTGTTTCATAAAACTTAGCTTAGCCTTGCCAAAACCAGGAACGTCCATTTCTGCGCCCTGTTCACTAAATACTTCTCCTCGAATTCCATTTTTATAAGAGGCTTGAATTTCATAAACCAATTCTTTCCGAACAAATGAATACCTGTCATTCAATTCCCTTTCAATCATTTGATTTACGGATTTATTTACAACCATTGCTGTCTTACGATAAGCATCCATCACCTGATAATCAACCTGACCCCTTAAGCCTTGATCAAATACTCGGTCCAAATTTTCATATTGTTCAAGGCGATCCTTTCCAAATTTTGGAGTCAGTATCTGAACGACGCTTTTTGGTGCTTTTCCGTTCCTATCAACAAAAGATAAAGGGTTCAAATTGAATGCCGCATAAGGGGATTGATTTAAATTAAGCGGATCAAGACTAAGAAAAGATGCAATGGAAGTGCTGTTCTGCACAACTCGAATTGTAGAAAAATTGATATTAGAAATCAAATTGCCAATAACCAGATATAAAATGATTTTCGAATAGATCATGTCTCCTTTTTAAAGATTGAGGGTTTCGTTGTTCATCTATTCAAAGAAAGTGTACCTCCGAAAAGGGACTGTCAATTCACTTCTACCATCATCACCATATAATGTGATATTCTGTTGTCGGAATTGCTGATAATGCTCAGAATTGAATGGCTCGGATTGCATTCCCAGATTTGTTTCAAATCCATAAGGATTATTGACATTTCTTCTAAATCCTGAAAGATTTCGCGAATTCATAGCTCCTCTAAATAAATTGGCATGGATATAATCACTGTTGCCATACAACTCTGCCATTTCTTCAGCGTTTAATCTTGTATCGTTGCGTTCCATATATAAGATCATAGTTTCGTATATTCTATTCATACGGAGATTATAAGGAAGGTCTTCCCACATGAGAATTTCTTTTGCATATGTTTGTCTCCCTAAATTCGTATTCTCCAAATATGCATTCGAGGCCAAATTTTGCAAACTACCAGGTTGCCTTATTGGATCCTTAAAATATCGCATATAAATACCATCTTCAGAAGGAATTTTATATCCTGAATCTTCTGGTTTGATAAATCGATTTCTCCTTCCCGACAAATATGCTTTATGCATCTCCTTCATTGCATTCTGGGTGATGATTTCATCTCTATTTGCAATTTCCTTCGTTAACATTTCTTCAATGTTTGATTCTATCTGTTTTGCACCGCTGTAATATTCTTCTACAATACTTTCATTAATTCTGCCAAAAGTTCCTGCATCCAGGCGTTCATCCAATTCTTCGTAAATATCGCTTCGTTCTGCACCAAATTTGGGTTCCAATATTTGTCTTGCGCTTTTAGGAGCCTTTCCATTGAGATCTACATAATGTATTGGATTATCATTAAATGCCACAAAAGGTGAGTTGTTCAAATTTTCTGGATCCAATTGAAAAAAACATTCAACACTAGGGTTAAATGAAACATCCTCCAATGAACAGATATATGGTTTCAAGCAATAGTCTAATTGAAGCAGATGAAATAACAGAAATAATGAATTCATATTTTGTCGATAAATAGTTTCATCAACAATAATACGTGCTGCTAAAAATCAGAATTACCGAGAATTGTTGATTCTTATTTGTAGGCGAAATACATAGTGCTTATCCTTTCCTTCAAAATCATAACCATCAAAAATTGGTACTTTCAATAGAAATTATCTTTGGAACATGATATATTCGATATTTTAACGCGGAATAATGAAAGAGGCAATTTATAATTCCATTGGAAGCAACTATAATCACGCTCGTGCAGCTGACCCATATCTATTGGAAAGAATTTCCGAATTATTGAAATGGAAGAAAGACGGCAAATACCTTGATATAGGATGCGGGACAGGAAATTATACATCAGCACTTAGCCAAAAAGGACTGGAAATCATAGGTGTTGATCCTTCTGAGATTATGCTTAAGGAAGCGTACAAAAAAGGCGATAACGTACTCTGGGTAAAAGGTCAGGCAGAATCACTGCCGTTTAATGATGAGCATTTTGATGGCATTTTAGGCACATTAACGCTCCATCATTGGAGTGATTTGGAAAAAGGATTTCAAGAATTACATCGGGTTGTTAAATCCTCTGGAAAAGTTGTGTTTTTTATTGCCACTCCGGAACAAACAGATCGATATTGGCTGAAACATTATTTTCCGGATATCATTCGGAAATCGGTTGACGCCTTACCTTCCATGAACAAGATTCAAGCCGCCGCTAAGAAGGCTGGGTTTAGCTTAGAACTTACGGAAAAGTATGAAGTTAAGGAAGATCTCAAGGACCATTTTTTCTATGTAGGCAAACACGACCCCACATTGTATTTTGATGATCAAATTCGTAATGGCATTTCTTCTTTTTCGGCACTTTCTAATAAAAAAGAGGTTGAGTTGGGATTAGAACAATTGAAAAAAGACATAAACTCAGGCACGTTCGCTGATATCAAAAATAGCTATGCACATGATGAAGGTGACTATTTGTTTGCGGTGTTCGAAAATTAATTGAATTGACAATCGGTAGTTGAAGGAAGTATTTCGTCATCAATAAATCAAATCGTTTTAGATTTGTCTTGTTAATAAGTAACATTGAATCGTTCATGATAAAGGTTTATATAAAAGATAATGAGCCTTATTCCAAGCCCATCAGATACGTTTTAAAAACTCTTGCAAAATCTAGAGATCTGGATTTTCACATAATTTCAGAGGTTGAAAACGCCAATTTAATATGGGATCACACTAGTGACGATTCAATACCCATTCATGTTGCATTCTATAAAATATTAAAGTCTGATCATACTGATTTTAGCTATAACAATTGGTTGAATGAAAGTTGTATGATCACGACGTCTGACGGGAATGTAGATATCATGGGGACTGCGTTCTTTATGTTGTCATGTTTGCAAGAACATGTAGCATCAGATTCCTTAGATCATTTCGGGCGCTTTTTGTATAAAAATAGTTATCAATTTCGGCATGAAAATGTTCAGGAAAATATTGTTCAACATCTATTTGATTCTTTTTTAAATCAACACAAGATTGAGTACAAAAAGAAAAGAAGCAAAATTTTCATCTCCCATGATATCGATACGATTTATGGTTCGCTGTTACAAGATGGATTTTGGGCCCTAAAGCATGGTCGCATTGATGTGATCATCAAAATATTGTTGCAAGAGGTAATTCGAAAGCCCGGCTGGAAAAATTTTGATAAAATTATGCGAATCAATGATGCGCATGAGTTAAAATCAACTTTCTTTTGGTTAGTCAATAAAGGAATGGGATTGAAAGGCATCAAAAATGCGGATTATGACATTCAACAGCAAAAAAAGGAACTGGAAAGGATAAATAAAGCTGGGTTTATCAATGGACTACATAAGTCAGCAAGTAAGGATTCATTGGATCAGGAAAAGGCTAAAAATTCGCAATTGAATCCTTACAATCGCTACCACTTTTTACAATTTTTACCTCGATTGGATTGGCCAAAAATTTCCGATTCGTCAATTGAACTTGATGCAAGTTTGGGCTTTGCTGAACAGTTTGGATTTAGAAATTCATACGGAAATGCCTATCAACCTTATGATATTTACCATGACCAACCGTTCGATTTTGTTGAAGCACCCTTGCATTGCATGGACACAACTTTTCATAAGTATCTAAAAATCAACCCTGACCAAATTGGTCAATTGGTGATTGAATTCTTTGAAAAAAACAAATATGATTGTTGTCTTTCATTATTGTGGCACAATACTTATTTTACAGATTACAAATACAAAGGCTTTCTTAAAGAATATAAGAAGATATTATCCTATCTGTATGAGGAAAAACTTGAATACATTCTTCCTAAGGAAATAATAGAAGAAAGCAAAATTGAATGGTAACATATCGGATTGCGACAAAAGATGATTATACGGAAATCAATAATTTCCACAATCGAATTAAAGGAATTGGTAGAACAATAGAGGAATTCAATTGGGAATTTGAAAATGGTCCTTTTGGCCCTTCCTTGTATATTATTGCTGAAGACAACAACAAGATAATTGGAACGAATTGCGTTATACCCATTGAATTTGTCTTATCGAATGGTGAAACCATATCTACCGGAAAAAGTGAAGATACCTTGGTTGATCCAGCTTACAGAGGTCAGAAAATATTTTATAAGATTTACGAAGTTTTATTTGAAGAAAGTGAGAAAAAAGGAATCAATGTTATTTGGGGTTTTACTTCAGCATACAAACCTTTTTCCAATCTTGGCTTCGAAATCCCCTATGAGCATATTCAAGCCGTATCAGTAAATCGCATTCTAGCCTCTTACCGATACTTGTCAAAGCTGAACATTAAAAATGGAATTGCAGACAAAGTGAAAATTTTGGGTTTATGTTGCTTGGCTAAACTCAAAAATTTGAAGCTTTCTGGTGGTTCCATAAATGGAAGCTATCAAATAAAAGCTGAACAAAACCTTACAACCGGATTTGAGGAATTGATTGTGAAAAATTTAAGTGAAAATTTGAATCAATTTGCCATTCGTCAAACACCCGCTTATCAACAATGGAGGGTATATGACAATCCAAATTATGACGAGAGTTATTCATTCGGCATTTACCAAAACGAGAAGCTTGTGGGCGTTATTTTGTATAATAAAAACAAAAACAACATAGTGTTTTTGAATCAAGTGATATTTGATGTTTCGGTGCCCTCAAATGAAAGAGCCAAAATTTTGCGAAGAACCACAAAACTAATGTTCAAAAATGGCATTGCGTTGATAAGAGGATGGCAATTTACACACAATGATTTTTCCTTAAATGAACTGAACGTCTTAACTAAATCAGGTTTCTTTATTGTAAGAAGAGGAGTAGGTTTGGTTTGGAAAAATCTGGGTGATTCTAAATTACAGGCCAATAATTTTGTTATTTCGCGATTGGCTACTCAAGGCGTGGATTGATAAGCAATTCTTTATCTAATTCATCTTTAAAAGTAGAAACATATGTTTCACTTTTGAATTCATGTCTGAAATAATAATCCATTCTTTTCATATAATCATTTAACGCATTGGGGATGATTTGAAAATATCCCATTCCATCTTCGCTAAAATGCATGGGATGAGTCAATATTTGCATGACATGTTCTTTTACATTTTTGATGAACTCGAATGGATTCTTGTTTCGAAATTGCATTCTAGAATCTGACAAATATTTATCATCAGAAAAGATTTTAGGATCATATGCATTCAAAAATCCCTCAAACATCGGATATTGATTATGGATACTGGGGTTGTGTAAGCTCACAGATTTAATCTCCTGTTGCAAAGTGTTTTCCAATATTCCAACTTCAAATTTGAAACTTTGTGAAATTTCTTCAGGTTTATAAATGGAAGGGTCAAAATGTAAACCTATTTCAAATCCCATTTCAATCATATTCTTCAAGATGGCCACGTTAGCAGCCGAAAGAGCATTATAGGTATCACAAGTCAGTAGGACAAAGTACGTTGAAACAACATTTTCTTGATGTTCTACTTGGGCTAATCGAAACGCAAGATCTAAGTTGAGATCTATATCATGTCTGATTAAAAAAGTTTTTTCACCGCTCCAATCTTTGAATAACATCGGTTCCGCCAGTTTCTTCATTTCTTGTAAAAAAGTGGCGTATTGATCATATTTAAATATCATGATGTCTTTTTATCTTTTTCCAGTTTTTTTCGAAGGTTCGACCATTCTTTATATTCTTCAAGTTTTATGGCAGGATTCCCTACCATAATGGAATTTTCATCTGTGTCCTTTACAATAACAGAACCCAATCCAGTCAAAGTGCCAGGTGCAATATTCAATTGATTTTTGATAGTTGAAGTAGGTCCAATCCAACTGTTTTCACCAACTTTTACACTTCCCGCAATAAGCGCATTTGCTATTACCAAAGAATTTCTCATTACATGCACTCCATGGGCAATGTGCACTTGATTATCAATTTTTACATTTTCTTCAATTATAGTACTGCCTAGCACAGCCCGGTCAATACATGTATTGTTATGAATTTCCACATTGTCATGAATTTCTACGTTTCCTACATGTTGTATTAAGGATTGATCTCCTTTTTCATCCTTCTCATATCCAAATCCATAGTTTCCAATTGTATTGTTACAACCAATCGTAACATTATTTCCAATTGAACAATTTCTAAGAACAACAGAATTGTGCATAATAACACAATTATTGCCAATTTGGGAGCCACTTTCAATGACTACGTTATGACCTATGTAACAATCCTGTCCAATCGAAACATCATTGGCAATAATCGCAGAATTTTCAATTTTTGAGACTCTATTTTCTTTAAAATGGTGCGATAAAATCTTTTGAAAAGTAAATCTAGGATTGGATACGATTAACACATTAGAATTTATACCATCAATTTCCGAAACAACATTTTCACCTATGATCAAGAGTCCAACATTAAGATCTAGGTTTTTTAATCTATCGACATAATCATCTCCAACCCAACAAAGTGCATTAGGACAATCTCCATTTGAACTGACTAATCTATCCAAGCTTATTAACTCTGAAATAATCTTTGATTGATCTCCAACAAACTTTTTAGCATCTAACTCGTGCAATAACTCCTGTATAGAAATATTTTTCATGATCATTATTTATAAAACGGTCGGAACATCCTAATGGCAGTGCCAAATTTAACAAAAGGCTCGTATTCGATAAGACTGTTGTATTCAAAAAACATGTGTATATTGCCACTTCTCCTATTTCTATCAATGATTTTAATAAGTAGTAACGTATCATTCGGAGTATAAATGAAATTACGTCATTCAATAGCTAATTTCCCTTTGGTCGGAAGATGGATATATCCAACACTTAATAAAAAAGCATTATTTACTAAACCAGGCAAATATTATCCTTTTGCATACAATACTCCCATGGATCAATTTTCAAATCCGAAAGTCGTGGTCTTCGGACTCCCTAAATCTGGAAATACCTGGATGGTTAGTCTATTATCCTCTTGTCTCGTAATGGATCCAATTCATGTGGACATAGAAAAGAACAAAAGTGGTGTTGGTATGTCCCATGAACCTCTGAGTTACAAAATGAAATTGAGAAAAGATTTTGCAAGAGGTGTTTATATAATGCGCGATCTAAGAGATATATTGGTGTCGTATTTTCATTATGTCAAAACAAATTATTATAAAGAGCTTAATGACCCTTACGTTTCAGAACCAACAATTGAGTCCTTCTATCAAAATTATTTTCTATCAAAATTGATTCACAGATATGATTGGTTAAATCACGCTACTAAATACACCAATCATGGAATTCCTGTAATTCGATACGAAGATTTATTTGATAATCCAACAGATGAATTGTCAAGACTTTTTACTAAAATGGGCATTTCAGTTGAACTGGATATCATTAAATCATCCATTGAAGAAAATGACATTTCCAAATTAAAGGCTTCTGGTAAAAATATTGGTAAAGAGGTGCCTGCGACACATTTTCGAAAAGGTGGGTATGGAAGTTATAAAAACGAAATGACTGAGAAGTTAATCCATCGTGTCAATAGGGATTTTGGAGACTACCTGTCCAGATGGGGTTATGAATTAAGCTGAAGACATTGGGTGCTAAACTAAAAATATACCATGGTACGATCAGTATCGCGGGAATTGGTGGTTTCCTGGCGCATTTTGAGCAATTAAAGGGTCATTCGTCGGATTTCATTCCCTATGTTAAAAACAAAACCACCAATTTCAATGAAAAGCCACTAGGGACTAACCATATATTCATTTTATTTCGTCCTTTTGTAATTGCATTTTTCTTTCTAAAGTGTCTATTCAAATATGATACGTTTCACTTTTACTTCGGTGAAACTTTTTTACCCTTTAACTTGGATTTACCTGTCCTTAGATTATTTGGTAAAAAAATAATAATGACCTATTGCGGATCTGAAGTTCGATTAATTGATTTAGTTGATAGACAAAGGAATCCGTATACTGACTTGGTTAAATTCAATGGGCTTGATCAATCCAAAAGTTCATTTGTGAAATTGAAAAATAAAATAAGAAAACTATATAATTTCAAGTATAATCATCCAGATTTCGATAAGCGAAAAGTTCAGATGATGAAATTTCAAAATCGGTTTATCAAAAAATTTATCGCTATAAGAGATAATTATGCACATGCTAATTATGTAATTCCCGAAGATAAATTAGAATCAAATATTCTGATCAATAACATTTCAGTAGAGGCACCAATTGAATTTGTACCAACTGGAAATAGTATTCCCGTAATCGCACACGCACCAACTCATCCTGAGGCCAAAGGATCTTTGTTTATTGAAAGAGCTTTGAATGAACTGGAATCCGAAGGTGTAGCATTTGAATACGTAAAATTGCATTTTATGCCATTTAAAGAAGCTCAAAACATACTAAAGAACAAAGCTGATATAATCATTGATCAATTGCTTGTCGGAAGTTTTGGTTCAATTTCAGTGGAGGCTATGTCTTATGCTAAACCAGTTGTTTGTTATATAATGGATGACGTATTAAAAAACCATTGTCATGATGTTCCAATCTACAATGCTAACCCAGATAACATTAAAGAAAAACTACGTGATTTGATTCTGAACCAATCACTTAGGGAAGAATTGGGTAAAAAGGGTTCCCAATACATAGAAAAATATTACAATAAAGAAAAAATGATCAATCGACTTCTTGAAGTTTATCAAGAGCTTTAATCAGATATCATTATTTTTTCAAGTATCACTTGATCATCATTTCTCAATTCAATAATATACATTCCTTCTCGCAGATTATCTAGGTTCATGGAATGCATTTGATTTTGCAAATTAAATTCTTCATAGACTATTTTACCTGTCATTGTACGAACCATCAAGTTGTAATTTTTATCGACAGGCTTTCCAAAATCGATGGTCAAAATTCCATCAGTAGGGTTAGGAAACATCTGAATTGAATTAATTAATTCATTATCCACAATTACTGTTGGTACACTTGGGGTATCACAAAGTGCTTCAAGTTCCGTTGAAGACAAGGCCCTGTTCCAAACAGCAAAATCGTCCATATCTCCATTAAAATAACAATGGGTATAAACACCCGGAGCCGATTCACATGGTCTTCTGCCTAATGCTCCAGCTATTTCAAAATAAACTAAGGAATCACCATTTCCAGTGTAGCTTCCCCCCGCATCTTCGCAATCAATATAAACATCAACGTCAAGATGGCTGTTATATACAATGGCTATCTGATGCCAACTAGTTGTTGTAAGCAATGAATCACTTACTTTCGAAATTCTTGCATTCGGACCAATGCCTCCAGTTCCATCTCCATATGCACCGGCTACCTGGCCAATTCCTGCTCCACCCGCAGCCGAGAAATACCCGGAATAACTACCCAATGAATCTTCTATTGTAAACCATTCATTTCCTGCTAATGTAAGATTTGTCAAATTAACCCAAAATGAAACGGTAAAAGGAAAATCAGGTCTGAGTAAGCTGTTATTCGGAGTAATGACATAATCATTTGTTCCGTCAAACGAAATGGCGCTACTTGAATTACCATAACGATCTGTTACAAATGTGGCACCATTATTTATCCCATCCAGATTATTTACACTGGCATCATTAACATTTCCTTGAAAATCATAATGAACAATCAATCCATTTTGTGGAATTTGACCAACCAAATGAAGACACGATAGAAAAAAGACTGCAAAAAGAAGATTTTTAATGAGAGCATCCATAGTTTTAAAAGTTGATTTCACTTCTAAACTACGTCATTCTCACCTCTTTTCCAATGGCACAAAATCGCGGTGGTTAGACCCTGTGTAAATTTGACGTGGTCTTCCAATAGGTTCTCCATTCTCTCGCATCTCCTTCCATTGTGCAATCCAACCTGGAAGTCTTCCCAATGCAAACATCACTGTAAACATTTGCGTAGGAATACCAATGGCTCTATAGATGATGCCTGAATAGAAATCCACATTAGGATATAATTTTCTTTCTACAAAATAATCATCCTCCAATGCAGCTTGTTCCAATTTTTTGGCAATATCCAGTACTGGATCATTGATACCTAATTTTCCAAGGACATTGTCAGCAGCCTTTTTGATGATCTTTGCCCTTGGGTCAAAATTCTTATATACCCGATGTCCAAATCCCATCAAGCGGAATGGATCATTTTTGTCTTTGGCTTTTGCCAGGTATTTGTCCACATTTCCACCGTCTTTTCGAATGCTTTCCAACATTTCAATTACCGCCTGGTTAGCACCTCCATGTAAAGGCCCCCACAGTGCATTGATTCCAGCGGATATAGAAGCATACAGACTGGCATGAGAAGATCCAACAATTCGTACAGTAGACGTAGAACAATTTTGCTCGTGTTCAGCATGTAAAATGAGTAACTTATCCAATGCATCAACAACCACTGGATCAACTTCAAAAGGATGGGTTGGCAAGGCAAACATCATTTTTAGGAAGTTGCTCACATAATCCAGACTGTTGTCTGGGTAATTAACAGGATGTCCATTTTCATTCTTAAATGACCAAGCAGCCAACGTAGGCATTTTGGCCAACATGCGAATTATGCTCAATTCAACAGCTTCAGCAGAACGGTTTGGATCCAATGATTCAGGATAAAATGCAGTCAATGAAGAAATAAGTGAAGAAAGTACTCCCATTGGATGGGCCTTTGAAGGAAAGCCGTCCAAAATATTTTTCACTTCTTCATTTACAAGTGTATGCAACTTTATGCTGTTGCTAAACTCATGCAATTGTTCTTTGTTCGGTAATTCCCCGAATATGATCAAATAGGCAACATCAATAAACGTGGATTTCTCTGCTAAATCTTCAATCGAATAACCGCGATAACGCAAAATGCCTTTCTCCCCATCCAAAAAAGTAATTGCGCTTGTGGTTGAACCCGTATTCTTAAATCCTGGATCAAGTGTAATGATTCCACTTTGACCACGCAATTTACTTATATCAACAGCCAATTCCTGTTCAGTTCCTTCAATAACAGGCAGTTTATAAACTTGATCCTTAAATTTTAGCTCGGCGAATTCCTCCATTTTATTACAATTATGATGCTGTCTTTGGCGACAGGCTAAGTTAGACTGAAATCCTCTAATTTACAAGGACTACCTTCTAAAGGTATTTGAATTTTTTACCCGGATATTCAGCGTTGGAACCCAACATTTCTTCAATTCGTAACAATTGATTGTATTTTGACATTCTATCGGACCTTGAAGCTGAGCCAGTTTTAATTTGCCCAGTATTCAATCCAACAGCCAAATCCGCAATGGTATGATCTTCTGTCTCTCCAGAACGATGACTCATTACAGCGGTATATTTATTGGCATTTGCCAATTCAACTGCCTGAATGGTTTCAGTTAATGTTCCAATCTGATTCACTTTTACCAATATTGAATTGGCTATGTTTTGATCAATTCCTTTACCCAATCTTTCCACATTGGTTACAAATAAATCATCACCTACCAATTGCACTTTGGAGCCAATTACATCCGTAAGTTCTTTCCATCCATCCCAATCGTCTTCTGCCATTCCATCTTCAATGGAAACAATCGGATATTTTTCTGTCCAGTTTTTCCAAAACGAGGCCATTTCAGACGAAGACAACTTATCTCCGGTTGAAGATAAGTGGTACTTATTATCATTGGCGTCGTAAAACTCTGATGAAGCTGCATCAAGGGCAATATAGATATCTTCCCCAGGTTTGTATCCAGCTTTCTCAATTGCCTGCAACACAACTTCCAATGCTTCTTCATTGGACTTTAAATTGGGAGCAAAGCCTCCTTCATCTCCCACATTGGTCGAATGACCTTGTTTTTTCAATACATCCTTTAAATGATGAAAAACCTCAGTCCCCATTCGTAATGCATGCCCAAAAGATTCAGCACCAAAAGGCATGACCATAAACTCCTGTACATCAATATTGTTATCTGCGTGAGATCCACCATTTAATATGTTCATCATAGGCACTGGCATTACCTTGGCCCTCATACCTCCTACGTATTTAAACAATGGCATGCGCAATTCTTCAGCAGCTGCTTTGGCAACGGCTAACGAAACTCCTAAAATGGCGTTTGCACCAAGATTCGCTTTGTTAGGAGATCCATCCAAATCAATTAATAACCGATCAATGATGCCCTGCTCCAATATGTATTTATTGCGCAACTCTTCATTGATAGTAGTATTGATATTTTGAATCGCTTTTCGAACTCCTTTACCCATATACATGCCAGGATCATTATCGCGAAGTTCAACAGCTTCATGAATTCCTGTTGAAGCTCCAGATGGAACTGCCGCACGACCCATCACTCCATTTGTGGTGATGACATCCACCTCCAAAGTTGGATTTCCTCTAGAATCTAGAATTTGTCTGGCGGAAATGTCTCCTATATAACTCATACTTCTACTGCTTTATGAGATTTTTGCATGATGTCAACAAACTGATCAAATAAGTATCGTGTATCCAATGGACCCGCTGCAGCCTCAGGGTGAAATTGTACAGAAAATGCCGGAGCTCCCTTAATCTGAATACCAGCTAACGTTCCATCATTTAAGTGTTCATGAGTAACTTCAATGTCAGGATGGTTTTTTGCAGCTTCCATATCCACTACAAACCCATGATTCTGAGAAGTCACCTCACTTTGTCCACTGACAAGGTTTTTAACCGGATGGTTTATCCCTCTGTGTCCATTGTGCATTTTGGTGGTTGGTAGCCCACTTGCCAACGACAATACTTGATGTCCCAGGCAAATTCCAAACAACGGAATCTGCTTTTCTACAAATTGTTTCACCAATTCAATTACTTCAGTCAACGGAGCAGGATCCCCTGGCCCATTTGACAACATAATGCCATCAGGTTGCCATGACATCACTTCATCATAGTTGGTAGTCATTGGAAATACCCGGACTGAACAATTACGTTCGTTGAGACAACGAATGATATTGCGCTTGGTTCCTAAATCGATAAGTGCAACCTTAAAATCCTCCTTTTCAGCAGGAACATCAAAAATTTCTTTCGTACTCACTTTCGAAGCCAATTCTAATCCATCCATTGAAGGAACATCCTTTAACATCTTCTTTAAAGCTTCTACATCCGTGGTTTCATTGGAGATAATTACATTCATTGCACCTTTATCTCGAATATGTTCAACAATTGCACGGGTATCAACATCTGAAACCACAACCTTCTTATGCTTTTCGAAATATTCAATAACACCTTCAGAAGCTCTGTATCTTGAATACATATTTGAAAATCGTTTACAAATCAATCCTGAGATTTTCATTTCATCCGATTCCTGATCTTCAGTAACGACTCCATAATTACCAATGTGCGGTGTAGTACAAACTAATATTTGTCCGTAATAGGAAGGATCTGTAAAGATTTCCTGGTACCCGGTCATACCCGTGTTGAAGCAAATTTCTCCGGTTGCTGTTCCTTTATATCCAACCGCCTTACCTTCAAATACGGTTCCATCCTCCAAAAGCACAATTCCTTTGTCTTGATGTTGATATTTCATATTTCTTAAATTAAAAAAAATGGGATAACACAATACGTATTATCCCATTTAATATTTAGTTTATTTCCTTCAATTCTGTCTATTCCTTGTCTTCTTTGTTATCAGATTCCTCTGTGTTCTCTTCACCTTTTTCACCATCATCATCGGCTTTCGCTTCTGCTTTTGGCTCTTCGGCCTTTTCTTCAGCAGGCGTTTCAGCTTTTACCTCTGGTTCTGCTGTCTTCTCTTCAACAGGAGCTTCAGCTTTCACTTCTGGTTCAGCAGCTTTCTCTTCAGCAGGAGCTTCGGCTTTTGGCTCTTCTACTTTTTCTTCAACAGGTGCTTCAGCTTTAACTTCTGGTTCGGCAGCTTTCTCTTCAGCAGGAGCTTCAGCTTTTGGCTCTTCTACTTTTTTTTCTACCGATGCTTCAGCTTTAACTTCTGGTTCGGCAGCTTTCTCTTCAGCAGGAGCCTCAGTTACTTCCTCAACTACTGCGTCTTCAATAACAGCATCTTCTGTTGAAGCTTCAACATTTGCTGTTTCAGCGGTAGCTGTTGGAGTTGCTGTTACTTTTCCTCCTCGACGTCTTCTTCTTGAAGATTTCTTTTCTTTTTTCTCTGTAACGTACAACTCATTGAAATCAACCAACTCAATCAAACACATGTCTGCATTGTCACCGAGTCTTGTTCCTGTCTTCAGAATTCGCGTATATCCACCTTCTCTTTCCGCAACCTTAGGAGCCACTTCTCTGAATAGTTCACTCACAATATCCTTGTTCTGTAAGTATCTGAACACTTGTCGTCTGGAATGCGTACTATCTGTCTTAGAACGATTGATAATCGGTTCAACAAACTTCCTCAACTCCTTGGCCTTAGCAACAGTTGTATTGATTCGCTTGTGTTGAATAAGTGAGCAAGCCATGTTTGCCAACATTGCTTTTCTGTGCGCACTTGTGCGACTCAAATGATTTATTCTTTTTCCGTGTCTCATCTTATCTCGAAATGTGTTCTAACGAACTCAATTAGTCTTTATCCAGTTGATATTTGGCTACGTTCATGCCAAAATGTAATCCTTTTGACTCTACCAATTCATCCAATTCAGTAAGCGATTTCTTACCGAAGTTTCTGAACTTCAAAAGGTCGTTTTTATTAAATCTCACCAATTCTCCCAATGTCTCAACATCAGCAGCTTTAAGGCAATTCAATGCACGTACTGACAAATCCATATCAACCAATTTGGATTTCAATAGCTGACGCATATGAAGTGTATCTTCATCAAATTCTTCAACAGAAGATTTAGACTCAGACTCCAACGTGATTTTTTCGTCAGAGAACAACATAAAGTGATGAATCAAAATCTTAGCTGCTTCTTTTAACGCTTCTTTCGGATGAATTGACCCATCAGACTCAATCTCAATGTTCAATTTCTCGTAATCCGTTTTTTGTTCTACCCTGAAATTTTCAATATCGTATCGAACGTTTCTGATAGGCGTGTAGATTGCATCGATGTTAATTGCACCTACAACTTCATCTTCAACTACATTCTCCTCAGAAGGCACATATCCACGACCGCTTCCAATATTAATTTCCATTTCAAGTTTAACAGAAGGATCCATATTGCAAATCACAAAATCTGGATTCAATACTTGAAAAGCAGTTGTATTTTTTCCAATATCTCCTGCTGTAAAAGTTTCCTGACCTGTCACAACCACTTTTACTTTTTCCTCAGAGGTATCTTCAATTTGTTTTCTGAATCGTACCTGTTTGAAATTAAGCACCATGGTACTCACATCTTCTACCACTCCTTTGATAGAAGAAAATTCGTGATCAACACCTTCAATTTTGATAGAATTAATTGCATTTCCTTCTAATGAAGAAAGCAATATCCTTCTCAACGCATTTCCTATTGTAATTCCGTAACCTGGCTCCAAAGGTCGAAATTCAAACTTACCGATGAAATCATCGGATTGAATCATAATTACCTTATCAGGTTTTTGGAAATCTAATATTGCCATAACACTTATTTATTTAGAATACAATTCAACGATTAGTTGTTCTTTAATATTTTCTGGGATTTGTTCTCTTTGAGGAACATTGATAATTTTTCCTCCCATAGAAGCTGGATCCCAATCCAGCCAATCATAGTTTGTTCTATTGGCCAAAGAAGCTGTTATAGCTTCAAGAGATTTTGACTTTTCTCGAACACCAATGGTTACTCCTTCTTTTACATGGTAAGAAGGAACATTGACTATTTCACCATCAACGGTAATGTGTCGATGTGTTACCAATTGTCTTGCAGCTCTTCTAGTGGAAGCAATTCCCAATCGATAAACGATATTGTCGAGTCTTGTTTCACACAATTGCAAAAGAATTTCACCAGTAATTCCTTTCGCATGCGAAGCTTTCACAAATAAGTTTGAAAACTGACGCTCGAGGATACCATAGGTATATTTTGCCTTTTGCTTTTCTTGCAACTGGACAGCATATTCAGATTGCTTACCTCTTCTTTTGTTTGGGCCATGCATTCCAGGACCGTAATTTTTACGTTCCAATGCCTTGTCAGGTCCATAAATGGGTTCTCTGAACTTTCGTGCTATTTTAGACTTAGGGCCTCTGTACCTTGCCATTCTGTTCGGTTCTTTAAATCGTTATACTCTTCTTCTTTTTGGAGGACGACATCCATTGTGTGGAATTGGTGTCACATCAACAATCTCTGTAACTTCAATTCCAGCATTGTGAATATTTCTGATTGCTGATTCTCTTCCAGAACCAGGACCTTTCACATATACTTTAACTTTTCTAAGACCAGCTTCAAATGCAGTCTTTGAACAATCTTGAGCAGCCAATTGTGCAGCATAAGGAGTATTTTTCTTAGACCCCCTAAATCCTTGCTTTCCTGCTGAAGACCAAGCAATCACCTGACCATTATTGTTGGTCAGTGAGATAATGATATTGTTAAAGGAAGCGTGGATATGAGCTTGTCCAACTGCTTCAACTTTAACATTCCGCTTCTTTTTTGATGCTGTTTTTGCCATAATTCTCCAATTCTATTACTTCGTAGCCATTTTCTTGTTCGCTACAGTCTTTCTTTTTCCTTTTCTTGTACGACTGTTATTTTTGGTTGATTGACCTCTCAAAGGCAATCCCGTTCTATGACGAATACCACGATAACATCCTACGTCCATTAATCTTTTGATATTCAATTGAATTTCAGAACGTAATGCTCCCTCCACTTTGTAATTCTCATTCAAATATTTTCGAATGGAAGCCAATTCATCGTCATTCCAATCCTGAACTTTTTTACCATGATCAACTCCTGCTTCAGTCAGAATATCTCTGGCTGTACTTAAGCCGATTCCGAAGATGTATGTAAGCCCATACTCTCCGCGCTTATTTTTTGGTAAATCTATTCCAGCAATACGTGCCATATCTAATCTTTTTTCTTACGACTAACCCTGTCGTTGTTTAAATTTTGGATTCTTTTTATTAATCACATAGACCCTGCCTTTTCGCTTCACGATCTTGCAATCTTCACTTCTCTTTTTTACAGATGCTCTTACTTTCATGATATTTCTTATTTATACCTAAACGTAATTCTTCCCTTTGTCAAATCATATGGTGACATTTCCACCTTCACTTTATCTCCTGGCAACAATTTTATATAGTGCATTCTCATCTTTCCGGAAATATGAGATGTAATCACATGTCCGTTTTCCAACTCTACTCTAAACATAGCATTGGACAATGCCTCTACTATTGTTCCGTCTTGCTCTATGGATGATTGTTTTGCCATCTACTTTCTAATTTACACCGCCATATTTACGTTCGACCTTCCCTTAATTCTTCCAGACTTCATCAATCCATCATAATGTCTCATTAACAAATGACTTTCAATTTGTTGTAGGGTATCCAAAATCACACCTACCATAATCAACAATGAAGTACCTCCAAAAAATTGTCCAAACGCTTGATTAATTCCTAATGTTCCTGCAAATGCCGGTAAAATAGCAACCAACGCAAGAAAAATGGACCCTGGTAATGTGATTTTTGACAGCACGTTATCCAGGAATTCAGCTGTTCTTTTTCCTGGTTTAACACCTGGAATAAATCCACCATTACGTTTCATATCTTCAGCCATCTGATTCGGATTTACCGTTACTGCCGTATAGAAATAAGTAAAGGCAATGATCATCAAGGCAAATACCAAATTGTACCAGAATCCCGTGTAATCACTAAAAATTGATGCTATAGTTGACATAGATTCAGCATCTGCGAAACCGGCAACCGTCATAGGAATAAACATAATAGCCTGAGCAAATATGATAGGCATTACACCGGCAGCATTTACTTTTAAAGGAATGAAGTTTCTTACACCACCGTATTGTTTATTTCCAACAATTCGTTTTGCAAACTGAACGGGTACTCGCCTGGTTCCTTGCACCAGCGCAATGGTGGCCACAATGACCAGAAGCAATACCGCTAATTCAAGAATCAGAATAACCACTCCGCCTTCTGTTAATCTCGATGCAAATTCCTGTACAAACGCTTGTGGAAGGTTGGCAATGATTCCTATCATAATGATGAGTGAAATACCATTCCCCAATCCTCTTTCCGTAATTCTTTCTCCCAACCACATTACAAAGATGGTTCCTGTAATTAAGATAACTACTGTGGACATCCACCAGAAAAAGGTATCAGGTCTTACAACCAATTCACCTGCAGTCTGTGGAATTTGTGTAGCTATGTAACCCGGTGCCTGAAATCCTGTAATGGCAATGGTTAAAAATCTTGTAATCTGATTGATCTTTCTTCTACCACTCTCACCTTCTTTTTGCAATTTCTGAAAATAGGGTATGGCCATACCCAACAGCTGAATCACAATAGACGCTGAGATGTAAGGCATAATACCTAAGGCAAAAATTGAGGCACGTGAAAAGGCACCACCTGCAAAAATGTTAATAAGGTCTGCAAGTCCACCTGAAGCACCGGCATTTGCTTGCTCCAATGCATCTGGATCAATACCTGGCAATACAACATAAGAACCTAAGCGATAGATCAACAACAGTCCAAGAGTATTGAATATACGTACTCTTAGATCCTCAATTCTGTAAATGTTCTTTAATGTCTCTATTAATCGCTTCATGTTGCCTTATCTACGTTATTGCTTAAACCAATTCAGCTTTGCCGCCTTTATCTTCAATCATTTTCTTTGCACTAGCTGAAAACGCATGGGCTGTTACTTCCACTTTTGCTTTCAATTCACCTTTCGCCAAAATTTTAATCTTATCATTATTTCCGGCAAGGCCATTTTCAATCAAAGCTTTGATGTCAATTTTTGACAATTTCTTTTCATCTGCCAATCGTTGAATAGAATCTAGATTAATCGCTTTGTATTCAACTCGATTAATGTTCTTAAACCCGAACTTAGGTACACGTCTTTGAAGAGGCATTTGACCACCTTCAAATCCAATTTTCTTAGAATATCCAGAACGTGACTTGGCACCTTTGTGTCCTCTTGTCGCAGTTCCTCCTTTTCCGGAACCTTGTCCACGGGCTATTCTTTTACCGCTTTTTGTTGCGCCTTCGGCTGGTTTTAAATTTTCAAGTTTCATTCCCTTCAATTTTCTTATTTGACATCATTTACTTCAACCAGGTGACTTACTTTATTCACCATTCCAAGCACCTGAGGGGTATTTTCCAACTCCACAGTTTGATTGAGTTTTTTCAATCCCAATGCTGCCAGCGTTCTTTTCTGAACCTCAGGGCGTCCGATTTTACTTCTTACTTGTGTGATTTTAATCTTTGCCATGACTTCAGACATTAACCGTTAAAAACATTTTCCATTTCAATTCCTCTGTGCTCTGCTACTGTTCTGGCATCTCTCAATTGTACCAATGCATCCAATGTAGCTTTCACAACATTATGAGGATTGGAAGAACCTTTTGATTTTGCCAATACATCTTTTACACCAACACTTTCCAATACAGCACGCATCGCACCTCCGGCAATTACTCCGGTACCATTTGCAGCAGGCTTGATAAATACTCTAGCACCACCAAATTTCCCGTTTTGCTCATGAGGAATTGTTCCGTTTACCACCGGAACTCGAATCAAGTTTTTCTTCGCATCGTCAATTCCTTTCGAAATTGCTTCTGTAACTTCATTGGCTTTCCCCAATCCGTGACCAACTACACCACTTTCATTTCCAACAACCACAATGGCTGAAAAACTAAAATGACGTCCACCTTTGGTTACTTTGGTAACTCGCTGAATTCCTACCAGCTTATCAACCAATTCAATTTCACTGGACTTGATTCTTTTTACATTAGCTTGTGCCATTTCCTTCTAAAATTTTAATCCTGCTTCACGCGCGCCTTCAGCCAATTGCTTCACACGTCCGTGATATAAATAACCGTTTCTATCAAATACAACTGTACTGATTCCAGACTTGACAGCCTTTTCACCCATGGCTTTTCCAACTGCACCAGCAATCTCTGACTTGGTACCTTTTACTTTAGCCAACTCTTTTTCTCTTGATGAAGTGCTAAGAATGGTTTTACCAGTCTCATCATCAATCAGTTGTACGTAAATTTCTTTATTACTTCTAAACACAGACATTCTTGGTCGCTCAGCAGTTCCTGTAACGATCTTGCGAATGCGGTTTTTAATTCTAGTCCTTCTTCCTTGCTTAGTAAGTGCCATAATTCTTATTATTTACCTGCTGCTTTACCAGCTTTTCTTCTGATATGCTCTCCCACAAATCTTACTCCTTTACCTTTAAATGGCTCAGGCTTACGGAACGAACGAATCTTCGCTGCCACCTGTCCAATTAACTCTTTGTCAAAAGATTCAAGAATAATGATAGGATTCTTTCCTCTTTCTGTTTGTGTTGTAATCTTAATTTCAGCAGGCAATTCAAAAACAATTGCATGTGAAAAACCTAATGACAACTCCAATTTTTGACCTGAATTAGAAGCTCTGTATCCAACACCAACCAATTCAAGTTCTTTTTTGTATCCTTTAGATACACCTTCCACCATGTTGTTAATCAAAGAACGAGACAATCCATGTAAAGATTTATCTTCTTTTTCTTCGCTGCTTCTTGAACAAATCAATTCCCCTTCTTCCACTTTCATCGTGATTCTAGGATCAATGGTTCTATGAAGCTCACCTTTTGGACCTTTTACTGATACCTTATTGGCATCGATATTTACTTCGACTCCTTCGGGTATGATTACAGGTGCATTTCCTATTCTTGACATTTCTTCAGTTCTTATCAATTAATAAACGTAGCACAACACTTCTCCACCAACGTTCTCTCTTTTCGCTTCTTTATCAGTCATCAGACCTTTTGATGTAGAAACAATCGCAATTCCCAATCCATTAATAACCCTTGGCATTTTATCATGCCGGGCATATTTTCTCAAACCTGGCTTACTTACTCTTTGCAAGCTATGGATTGCAGAAACTTTCGTTTTTGGATGATATTTCAGGGCAATCTTAATGGTATCCTGAACCTTATCTTCCTCAACTTTATAATTGGTGATGTATCCTTTTTCAAAAAGAATACGAGTCATTTCTTTCTTCAAGTTGGAACCAGGAATTTCTACAATTCTGTGTCGAGCCTGAATGGCGTTCCTTACTCTTGTCAAATAATCAGCTACTGGATCTGTCATCTTATTATCTCTTTATTTACCAACTTGCTTTTGTAATTCCAGGAATCAATCCAGCGGAAGCCATTTCTCTAAACGTTACCCTTGAAATACCAAATTGGCGCATATAACCTTTTGGACGTCCTGTCAATTGACAACGATTGTGCAATCTTACAGGAGATGCGTTTTTTGGTAATTTCTGTAGGCCTTCATAATCTCCAGCCTCCAATAGAGCTTTTCTTTTTTCAGCATATTTTTCAACCATATGCTGACGCTTTCGCTCTCTTGCTTTCATTGATTCTTTTGCCATTTCCTTAGTTTTTAAATGGTAATCCGAATTTTTGTAACAATTCAAATGCAAACTTATCGTCGTCTGAAGATGTCACAAATGTGATATCCATTCCTGTGATGTTTTGCACTTTATCAATATCTATTTCAGGAAAAATAATCTGCTCTTTGATTCCAAGCGTATAATTACCTCTTCCGTCAAATCCTTTTCTGTTGATTCCTCTAAAATCTCTTGTTCTTGGTAAAGCCACAGAGATTAATCTATCAAGAAAATCATACATCATATCGCCTCTCAATGTAACTTTTGCACCAATTGGCATGCCTTTTCTCAACTTAAAGTTGGAGATATCCTTCTTCGATTTTGCAACCATTGCTTTTTGACCAGTAATCAATGTCATTTCTTCCACTGCTGACTCCACTAGTCGTTTATCAGCTACTGCTGCTCCCACTCCTTGATTGATAGAGATTTTCTTCAATTTGGGAACAGCCATTATTGATGTCAATCCCAATTCATTTTGCAATGCCGGACGAATCTCTTCGTAATATTTTGTTTTTAGCCTTGGTGTATACATCGCTATAATTCTTCTTTTGTCTTAACAGAATATCTTATATTCTTATCATTCTCGTTTCTTCTTCCAACACGGGTTTTGTTACCTTTTCCGTCAACAACCATCAAATTTGAAATGTGAATAGCTATATCCGTATGCACAATTCCTCCTTGTGGGTTTGCAGAATTAGGCTTTGTGTGTTTTGAAGCTTTTTTAATGGCCTCTCCTTCCACAATAGCTCGGTTTTTTTCAGGAATCACTTTAATGATCCTTCCTCTTTGCCCTTTTGATTCACCGGCAATGATTTCAACCGTATCTCCTTTTTTTACATGCAACTTAGCCATGTCTTTTCTTTTATAATACCTCTGGTGCCAGAGATATGATTTTCATGTATTGTTTATCTCTCAATTCTCTTGCAACGGGACCAAAAATCCTGGTTCCTCTCAATTCGTCAGCACTATTTAACAAAACCACTGCATTCTCATCAAATCTGATGTAAGAACCATCTGCTCTTCGAATCTCTTTTTTCGTGCGAACGATAACTCCTGTTGATACAGCTCCTTTCTTAATGTTACCGTTTGGCAACGCTTTCTTCACGGACACCACAATTTTGTCACCAATAGAAGCGTATCTGCGCTTGGTTCCTCCAAGAACTCTGATACAAAGTACTTCTTTAGCACCGCTGTTGTCGGCTACGGCCAACCTTGATTCTTGCTGTATCATTTTTACTTCGCTTTTTCAATAATTTCAACCAATCGCCAACACTTCCTTTTACTCATAGGTCGTGTTTCCATGATGCGAACTTTATCTCCAACACCGCAATCATTCTTTTCATCATGCGCCATAAATGTGCTGGTTTTCTTCACATACTTCTCATACATTGGATGTTTCACTCGACGTTCAACACCAACAATGATTGACTTGTCCATTGCGTCTTTAACCACAATGCCTATTCTTTCCTTTCTTAAGTTTCTCTTTTCCATCAATGGCGATTTACTTAATTAATAGCTTGCAATTCTCTTTTTCTCAATTCCGTTTTCAAACGGGCAACTGTCTTTCTTATCTCGGTCAATTGCTTTGGATTTTCCAACGGAGAAACAGCATGACTCATACGGAGTTTCACCAACAGTGCTTTCTGCTCCAACAATTTTTCCGTGAGGTCATCACTTGACATGTCTTTGATATCTATCTGTTTCATAATAATTCCTAATTACCGTCGTAATCTCTTCTTACAATAAACTTCGTTTTCACGGGCAACTTTTGAGCCGCCAATCGAAGTGCTTCCTTAGCTGTTTCAAAATCAACTCCTTCCACTTCGAATAAAATTCTTCCAGGTTTGGCAATGGCTACCCACAATTCCGGAGCACCTTTACCTTTTCCCATTCTAACTTCTGCAGGTTTTTTAGTGACTGGCTTGTCTGGAAAAATTCGAATCCAAATTTGCCCTTCCCTTTTCATATACCTTGTAACTGCAATCCTTGCAGCCTCAATCTGACGTGCAGTTATCCAGGCTTCCTCTAGCGTTTTGATACCAAAAGAACCAAAGGCCATTTGAGAACCTCTCTGGGCGTTTCCTTTCATACGCCCTTTCTGCATCTTTCTGAATTTCGTCTTTTTTGGCTGTAGCATTATCTTATACTTTTATCGCTTCTTAACTTATTGTCGTCTTTGTTGCTGCTTACGATTTCCTCCTGATTTGGATTTACCCATTCCAATGTTTGGAGACAAATCTCTTTTTCCATAAATCTCTCCTCTACAAATCCAAACCTTTACTCCAATTCTTCCCAATTTGGTATGTGCTTCACTAATGGCATAATCAATGTCCGCTCTAAACGTATGCAATGGAATTCTTCCATCTTTGTACGATTCTGTTCTCGCCATTTCAGCTCCACCTAATCGACCACTTACCGTCACTTTAATTCCTTCAGCTCCCATTCTGATGCTGGAAGCAACAGCCATTTTCGCAGCTCTACGGAAAGAAATTCTTCCTTCAATTTGTCTTGCAACACTATCAGCAACCAATTTGGCATCCAATTCAGGTCGTTTAATTTCAAAAATGTTGATTTGAACTTCCTTCTTGGTAATTTTCTTTAACTCTTCACGAAGCTTATCCACTTCTTTTCCACCTTTACCTATAATAATTCCGGGACGAGAAGTATTAATGGTTACAGTGATCAATTTAAGTGTTCGTTCAATAACGATTTTAGAAATATTTCCTTTTGACAAACGTGCCAACAGATATTGACGAATTTTGTCATCCTCAACTAGTTTAGGTGCATAATTTCCACCACCATACCAGTTGGAATCCCATCCTTTGATGATCCCTAGTCTATTCGATATTGGATTTGCTTTCTGTCCCATTTTCTCTTTTTAATATCTTTAGTTTACCACTTTATCTACCACCAAAGTGACATGGTTTGAACGTTTTCTAATTCTATGTCCTCTTCCTTGAGGAGCTGGACGCAATCTTTTCAAAATTCTTGCACTATCAACATGAACATCTTTAACAACCAAGTTGTTATCTTCCGGTTTCTCTCCTTCATTTTTAGCTTCCCAGTTCGCAATAGCCGACTTCAACAATTTTTCCATTCTTCCGGAAGCTTCTTTCGGACTCAATTGCAATAAATAAAGAGCCTTAGAAATTTCTTCTCCACGAATCATGTCAGCCACCAATCTCATCTTTCTTGGAGATGTTGGGCAATTTTTTAACACGGCAAAACTCATCGTCTTTTTTGCCTCTTTGCGGGCATCCGCCATAGTTCTTTTTCTAGCTCCCATGATAATAGCTCTTATTTACGTCCTTTATCTTTTTTACCAGCATGACCTCTAAACGTCCTCGTTGGAGAAAATTCTCCCAACTTATGACCTACCATATTCTCCGTCACATACACTGGTACAAATGTTTTACCATTATGAACTCCAATTGTCAATCCAACAAAATCAGGAGTAATCATAGAAGCTCTAGACCAAGTCTTTACAACTGACTTCTTGCCTGATTCCTGCATGTCAGCAACTTTCTTTGCCAACTTATAATGCACAAATGGTGGTTTTTTCAGTGATCTACTCATGCTTCAAATTATTTCTTCCTTTTTTCAATAATGTACTTACTTGACAACTTCTTAGGCTTTCTGGTTTTATAACCTTTCGCCGGAACACCATTTCTTGAACGTGGATGTCCTCCAGATGATCTTCCTTCACCACCTCCCATTGGGTGATCTACCGGATTCATCACAACTCCCCTAACTCTAGGTCTTCTTCCTAACCATCTTGATCTACCTGCTTTTCCAGAACGAACAAGTTGGTTTTCACTATTCGATACTGTTCCGATGGAAGCCATACAAGTAGCAAGAATCTGTCTTGTTTCACCAGAAGGAAGTTTAATCACAACATACTTTCCATCCTTGGCAGCCAATTGTGCAAAAGAACCAGCACTTCTGGCAATCTTTCCACCTTGACCTGGCTTCATCTCAATGTTATGGATATCTGTTCCCAACGGAATTTCTTTCAATGGCAATGCATTTCCCAAATCCGGCTCAGATCCAGGACCTGAAACCACCGTTTTCCCAGCTTCTAATCCCGCAGGAGCAATAATGTATCTTTTCTCACCATCATTATAGTAAAGCAATGCAATGTGAGCAGATCTATTTGGATCATATTCAATGGACTTCACTTGTGCAGGAACTCCATGTTTTTCTCTTTTGAAATCAACAGAACGATAACGTTTCTTATGACCCCCACCCATATAGCGCATGGTCATTTTACCGTTGTTGTTTCTTCCTCCGCTTCTTTTCTTCGGAGCCAACAAAGATTTCTCCGGAGAACCTGCCGTCAGATTCTCAAAAGTGGCAGCAACTTTAAATCGCTGTCCCGGTGTTGTTGGTTTTAACTTTACTACTCCCATGACTATCTAATTCCTTTATATATTGCTATAAAAATCAATTACATCTCCTTCCGCCAACGTCACAATTGCTTTCTTATAAGCATCCGTTTTTCCCTTTGAAAAACCAGATTTGGTATACCGCATCTTTGTCTTCCCTCCGTAGTTAATTGTATTGACAGATGCCACTGCAACGTCATACATTTTTTCTACAGCCTGCTTGATCTGAATCTTATTGGCTGATCTGGATACCTTAAAACCATAGCGATTATGTTTCTCACCTTGGTCAGACATCTTTTCTGTTATGATCGGTTTTAATAAAATATCCATCTTCTTAACTTAATAAAGCTTCAATTTTTTCAATACTTCCCTTAGACAAAATCAAATTGTCTGCATTCATAATTTCGTAACTACTTAATTCTGAGTAACTTACGACTTTGGATTTCTCCAAATTTCGGGACGACAAATATATGCTTTTATTTGACTCATCCAGCACCACAAGTGATTTTTTGTCTGCGACTTTCAAGTTTTCCAAAATCTCTACAAATTGCTTTGTTTTTGGAGCTTCTAAATCGAACTTATCAATTACGGTAATACTTCCTTCTTTTGCCTTGTATGTCAAAGCAGATTTTCTAGCCAACTGCTTTAACTTTTTATTCAATTTGTGATGATAATCTCTTGGCTGTGGACCAAAAACTCTACCACCACCTCTTAAAACAGGAGATTTAATACTTCCCATTCTGGCTGTACCTGTACCTTTCTGCTTTTTGATCTTTCTTGTACTCCCGGCAATCTCACCTCTCTCTTTTGACTTTGCAGTACCTTGGCGCTTGTTAGCCAAATGTTGTTTCACATCCAGGTAAATGGCATGATCATTGGGCTCAATACCATAAATACCATCAATCAATTTCACCTTGGTTGTGGTATCTTTTCCTTTACTATTTTTTACTGTCACTTCCATGATCCCAAATGTTATTTGTTCACTGATACAATTGATCCTTTCGCTCCAGGAATGGCTCCTTTCACGACCAATAAATTTTTATCAGCCATCACTTTTACAATTCTCAAATTCTGAATAGTTGTTCTGGCATTTCCTGTTTGCCCGGCCATCTTCATTCCTTTGATTACTTTCGAAGGAGTAGATGCCGCGCCGATAGAACCAGGAGCACGCTCTCTGTTGTGCTGACCATGTGTTCTTTGTCCAACACCACCAAATCCATGTCTTTTTACAACACCTTGAAAACCCTTTCCTTTACTGTAACCAACAACATCAACCCAATCTCCTTCTTCGAACATGTCAACCGTAATGACATCTCCAGGTTTCTTGTCTTCAAATCCATCAAACTCTTGCACTACACTTTTAGGTGCTGTTCCAGATTTTTTAAAGTGACCAGCCAAGGCTTTGTTTGTTCTCTTTTCTTTTTTCTCTCCATAACCCAACTGCACAGCATCATAACCGTCAGTTTCCTTGGTTTTCACTTGTGTAACTACACAAGGACCAAGTTCGATTATTGTACATGGAATGTTCTTACCTACTTCGTTGTAAGTACTTGTCATTCCAATTTTTTTTCCAATTAAACCGCTCATAGTTATCAGTATTCCTCGGTTATCAAACTTTAATTTCTACATCAACACCACTTGGCAACTCCAATTTCATCAAGGCATCAACTGTCTTGGATGTAGAGCTGTAAATGTCCAAAAGTCGCTTGTAAGAACTCAACTTAAACTGCTCTCTTGCTTTCTTGTTCACATGAGGTGATTTCAACACCGTGTAAATCCTGTTGTGCGTTGGTAAAGGGATAGGACCACTTACAATTGCTCCGGTAGATTTAACAGTCTTAACGATTTTCTCAGCTGATTTGTCAACCAAGTTGTAATCGTATGATTTCAGTTTTATTCTGATTTTCTGACTCATTGTTTTGTCTTTAAGCTTCTACTTTTCCTTTAACATTCGCAATTACTTCATCAGCAATGTTCTTAGGCACATCTGAATAATGTGAAAATTCCATTGTTGACGATGCTCTACCTGAAGTAATAGTTCTCAATGCAGTTACATAACCAAACATTTCAGAAAGAGGCACTTTAGCTTTTACCACTTGAGCACCACCTTTAGCATCCATTCCTTCAACCTGACCTCTTCTTCTATTCAAATCACCCACAACGTCACCCATATTTTCTTCAGGAGTAACTACTTCAAGTTTCATAATTGGCTCCAATAATACTGGAGTTGCTTTAGGCACAGCTTCTTTAAAGGCCAATCTTCCAGCGATTTCAAATGACAATTGGTCAGAATCCACGGCATGGTAAGACCCATCTTTCAAGGTCACTTTCAATGAATCCATTGGATATCCCGCTAGCACACCATTGTCCATTGCACCTTCAAATCCTTTTTCCACAGAAGGAATAAATTCTCTAGGAATGTTACCACCTTTAACCTCATTTACAAATATCAAGCCTGGGTTCTCAATATCCGTGTTTGGTTCAACCACAACTTGAATATCTGCAAACTTACCACGACCACCCGTTTGTTTCTTGTACACCTCTCTGTGTTCAACTTGACCTTTGATTGTTTCTTTATAAGCTACTTGAGGAGCACCTTGGTTACATTCAACCTTAAATTCTCTTTTCAATCGATCAATCAAAATCTCCAAGTGCAATTCACCCATTCCAGAAATCACCGTCTGACCAGAATCCTCATCTGTCTTTACGGTAAACGTTGGATCTTCTTCAGCTAACTTACCCAATGCTAATCCAAGTTTGTCAACATCAGCTTGAGTTTTTGGTTCAACCGCAACACCGATTACAGGATCCGGGAATGTCATTGATTCCAATACAATCGGATGTTTTTCATCACACAATGTATCTCCTGTTCGGATATCTTTAAACCCTACTGCTGCCCCAATATCTCCAGCTTCAATTTTCTCAATCGAATTTTGCTTGTTCGAGTGCATTTGATAAATACGTGCAATACGTTCTTTTTTGTCAGAACGAGTATTCAACACATATGAACCTGCACTCAACGTTCCAGAATAGGCACGGAAGAAACACAACCTTCCAACAAATGGATCTGTAGCAATTTTAAATGCCAAAGAAGCAAATGGCTCAGAAGCCTCAGGCTTACGTGTTTCTGTATCTCCAGTTTTTGGATTTGTACCCTCAATGCTTTCAACATCCAACGGACTTGGCAAATATGACATTACCGCATCCAACATGGTTTGAACACCTTTGTTTTTAAAGGCAGAACCACATAACATTGGAGTGATTTGCATATTAATGGTAGAAGTTCTGATGGCAGCCATCATTTCTTCTTCAGTGATCGAATCAGGATCTTCGAAGAATTTCTCCATTAAAGTTTCGTCAGATTCAGCTACTGCTTCCACCAATTTCTCTCTCCACTCATTCACGGTATCTTTCAAATCTTCAGGAATGTCTATTACTTCATATGTCATTCCTTTGTCATCTTCATTCCAAACGATGGCTTCGTTTCTAATCAAATCAACAACACCTCTAAAGTCTGCTTCCGCTCCAATTGGAATTTGCAAAGGAACCGGACGTCCATTTAATTTCTCTACAACATCTTCCAACACATGGAAAAAATCAGCTCCTGATCTATCCATTTTGTTAACGAAACCGATTCTAGGTACATTGTACTTATCGGCTTGTCTCCATACCGTTTCAGATTGAGGTTCTACACCACTTACTGCACAAAACAAAGCAACCGCTCCGTCCAATACTCTCAATGAACGTTCAACCTCAACTGTAAAATCAACGTGACCAGGAGTATCAATAATGTTCATTTTATACTCTTCATCGTTGTATTTCCAGAAGGTAGTTGTAGCCGCAGAAGTAATGGTAATACCTCTCTCCTGCTCCTGCTCCATCCAGTCCATTGTTGCAGCACCATCATGCACTTCACCAATCTTGTGGCTCAATCCGGTATAATAAAGGATACGCTCTGTAGTAGTCGTTTTACCAGCATCAATATGCGCCATGATACCGATATTCCTTGTGTATTTTAAGTCTCTTTTTGACATTACCTATCTCGTTACTTCTTTAACTTACTGTTATTAAACTCTAAAGTGTGAATAAGCTTTATTTGCTTCTGCCATTCTATGTGTATCTTCTTTCTTCTTATATGAAGCCCCTTCTTCTTTGCTCGCCGCAATGATTTCTCCAGCCAACTTGCTGCTCATTGATTTTTCATTTCTCTTTCTGGCAAAACTTATCATCCATTTCATTCCCAAAGAAATTTTTCGATCATCTCGGATGGGTTGTGGAATTTGAAAAGTTGCCCCACCTACTCGACGACTTCTAACCTCTACTTGTGGAGTAATATTTTCCAATGCTTTTTTCCAAACTTCTAAACCATCTTCACTTGTCTTTTCAGCAACTTCATCAATGGCATCATAAAAAATGCTAAATGCAAGGTTTTTCTTTCCTTGCTGCATTAGATTGTTAACAAACCTTGTGACCACTACATTATTAAACTTAGGGTCTGGAAGAAGAATTCGTTTTTTTGCTCTACTTTTTCTCATTCTACTCTAGATAAGGTTATTATTTCTTAGGTTTTTTTGCTCCATACTTCGATCGTCTCTGAGTTCGTCCTTCAACCCCTGCCGTATCCAACGCACCACGAACAATATGATACCTTACACCAGGTAAATCTTTTACCCTTCCACCACGTACTAACACAATTGAGTGTTCCTGCAAATTGTGACCTTCTCCAGGGATGTAGGCATTCACCTCTTTCTGGTTTGTCAATCTAACCCTGGCCACTTTTCTCATAGCTGAGTTTGGTTTCTTTGGCGTGGTTGTATAAACACGCAAACAAACTCCTCTTCGTTGTGGACAAGAATTCAATGCAGCCGACTTACTTTTCTTTGTCAGCTTAACTCTTCCTTTTCTTACCAATTGCTCAATTGTAGGCATTCTCAGTAATTTTTGTTCATATATATCCCAAAATCGGACGGCAAAAGTACAAGTTTTTTTCATTAAAACAATGTCACTCACTGGAAATTATTGAACTTTTTGTCGATACGGTATTCATTCATTGAAATTTCAATAATTATCCATGTTTTGAACAAATGTTAAAAACTCATATTTAAGTTTATACACACCCTAACATCCTATTATCTAGTTTTGCCTCATGAATCTGAAAGCCGAATTAAACGAAGAGCAGATCAAAGCTGTTGAACAGACCGAAGGACCCGTTATGGTAATCGCAGGTGCCGGGTCTGGCAAAACAAGAGTGCTGACGTATCGAATAGCACATTTGATTGAAAAGGGAGTAGATCCATTTAATATCCTCACCCTTACCTTCACCAACAAGGCTGCAAGAGAAATGCGCGAAAGAATTGAATCGCTGGTAGGAAGTGAATCAAGAAACATATGGATGGGGACGTTTCATTCCATTTTTGCACGCATCTTAAGAAACGAACATGAGACCATTCAATACGAAAGAAATTTTACCATTTATGACACACAGGATTCCCGTAATCTGATCAAAACAATTCTTCAAGAAAAAAATCTTGATGATAAAATCTACAAACCATCCATAGTCCATAACCGAATATCCGCAGCGAAGAACAATCTGATTTCCCCTAAGGCATATTTGAGTAATTCTACAGTTATCTCCGAAGACGCCCAAAGTGGTAAACCACTAATTGGTGAATTATATAAGGAATATAACATTCGATGCCGGAGAGCATCCGCCATGGATTTTGATGATCTGCTTTATAAAACATGCTTTTTGTTAAAAGATCATGGAGATATTCTGAGGAAGTACCAGCACTTATTTCGGTTTATATTGGTGGATGAGTACCAGGACACCAACTTTGCCCAATATGTCATCATAAAACAACTGGCAGCATTAAACGAAAATATATGTGTTGTTGGTGATGATGCTCAATCCATTTATGGGTTTAGAGGAGCCAACATTCAAAACATCCTCAACTTTCAAAAAGATTATCCGGATGCATTATTGTTCAAACTGGAAAGAAATTATCGCTCCACACAAAATATTGTGAATGCGGCTAATTCAATTATTAAATTGAATAAGGACCAAATTGAAAAAGAAGTTTGGACATCAAATGATAAAGGATCATTAATTCATGTTCACCAATCTCATTCTGATGGTGAAGAAGGCAGGTACATTGCCAATATGATTTTCGAAAAGAAGATGAATTACAGATTGTCGAATGACCAGTTCGCCATTTTGTACCGCACCAATGCGCAGTCCAGGGCAATGGAAGAGGCGCTCAGAAAAAAAGATATTCCCTATCGTATATATGGAGGCTTATCATTCTACCAGAGAAAAGAAATTAAGGATCTAATTGCCTATTTGCGACTCACCATCAACCCCAGTGATGAAGAAGCCATAAAAAGGGTGATCAATTATCCGGCAAGAGGAATTGGTAAAACAAGCCTGGAAAAAATCATTGTTAAAGCCGGTCAATTGGAAAAGAGTATTTGGGAAGTAATTTCTGATCCCCATATATTATCGTCCACATTAGGAGGTGCAGTATTGAATAAGATTCAGGCTTTTGTGGTAATGATTCAAAGTTTTCAAACCCAATTGACCAAAAAGAATGCTTATGAATTGGCAAGTGAAATGGCCACATCAACGGGACTATTAAAGTTATTATTTACGGATAGAACTCCTGAAGGCATCAGCCGGTATGAAAACATCCAAGAATTGCTCAATGCCATCAAGGAATTTTCAGATAAAGAATTGGAAACGCCAGATGGAAATCCTTCTCTTGCTTCCTTCCTTGAAGATGTTGCATTACTGACAGACGCTGACAATGAAAACCCCGATGATTCAAATAAGGTCTCTTTGATGACCATTCACTTGGCAAAAGGATTGGAATTCCCTTATGTTTTTCTCGTTGGGCTTGAAGAAAATCTTTTTCCTTCCCAGTTATCCATGTCTTCACGGGCTGAACTGGAAGAAGAACGACGTTTATTTTATGTTGCTGTAACGCGAGCTAAAGCTGATCTTACATTGAGTTATTCAACCAGTCGTTATCGTTGGGGGAATTTAATTTATTGTGAACCTTCTCGGTTTATCGAAGAAATAGACCCCTCATTTCTTGACGGAACGGTTGACAGCCTCAGAACCGACAAGTTCAAATACGAGCAAGAATCTCCTACGTCATTTACAAGACCAACTAAAAATACCACCACATCTCCATTGCCAAGACCAATGAAGAAAAACCTGGTAAACGTTCAAAAAGCCAGTTCGAGTCCAGCAAAGTTCACTCCTGTTAAAGTGCAAAAGGGATCTACTGTAAAACATGCTCGATTTGGGATTGGTGAAGTCACGGCAGTTGAAGGCAACGAACCTGATGTAAAAGCAACCGTTCAATTTAAAACGGCAGGAACCAAACAACTGTTGCTAAAATTCGCTCGATTGGAGGTGGTTACCTTTTAATGATTTCGGGAAATAACATCGCTTTAGGTTGTCAATAAAATCTTACATTTGTCGCTTTCACTTAAATTATGGAATACAATACACAACGTCCAATGATGTTAATTCCTGAATATGGAAGACATATTCAGAAAATGATTGATTACGCAGCGAGCCTGGAAAGTCGAGACGATAGGAATAAAGTAGCGAAGGCTATCATTTCTGTTATGGGGCAACTCAACCCTCATCTAAGGGACATTTCTGACTTCAATCATAAACTTTGGGATCATCTTTTTATCATGTCTGATTTCAAATTGGATGTTGACTCGCCATATGAAAAGCCTTCTCGGGAAGTATTGATGGAAAAGCCTGAAATGTTGAGCTATCCTCAGGCAAACATGAGATTCAAGCATTACGGGAAAATCATTGAACAAATGATCGTAAAGGCATGTGAGTATGACGAGGGTGATGAAAAAAAGGCATTGATTACTGACATTGCCAATTTAATGAAGCGCACCTACCTTACCTGGAATCGTGATTCCGTAAATGATGACGTCATTAAATCTGATTTGGAAAAATTGTCTGGAAATAAGTTGACGCTTCCTGAAGGAGTTGAGTTGGAGCAAACTTCAGACATACTTGCCAAGATTAAAAAGCGCAGAAAGTCCAACAGTGGAAAATCCAATCAGCGTTCCAGAAAAAAGCACTGAGATTTTTTAAAATTAGCCTGAGAATTTAAGCTTGTTTTTTACTTTTAAGCAGAAATCATTATTCTGCTTAAATGAGCCGTTTTGAAATTGTCGGAGGCCACCGCTTAAATGGTGAAATAATTCCTCAAGGAGCCAAAAATGAGGCACTTCAAATAATTTGTGCCGTGCTGTTGACTCCAGAAAAAGTTGTCATTCATAACATTCCTGACATTCGCGATGTGAATCTACTCATCCAGTTATTGGATGATATGGGTGTGAAAGTGAATCGACTAGATAACAGCTCATGCGAATTTCAAGCTGATGACATCAATATTGATTACTTGCTCTCTGATGATTTCAAAAAACAAGGTTCTGGACTTCGTGGTTCCGTTATGATCCTTGGGCCATTATTGGCAAGATTTGGAATTGGATATATTCCTCGACCCGGTGGAGACAAAATTGGAAGAAGGAGAATTGATACTCACCTGATTGGATTTGAAAATCTCGGTGCCAAATTCTCATTTGATAGAGACAATGGTTTTTTTAAAGTTGAAGGAGATAATTTGTCCGGAACGGATATGTTATTGGATGAAGCATCGGTTACCGGAACGGCCAACATATTAATGGCAGCCGTAATGGCAAAAGGAACAACATCTATCTATAATGCTGCCTGTGAACCTTACATCCAACAGTTGTGTAAAATGCTCATTTCTATGGGCGCATCTATTTCAGGTGTAGGTTCGAATCTGTTAAAAATTGAAGGAGTAGAATATTTAAAGGGATGTGAACATCGCATGCTACCGGACATGATTGAGATTGGAAGTTTTATTGGCATGGCGGCCATGACACAATCGGAAATCACCATCAAAAATGTTGCATACGATGAACTTGGCGTCATCCCGGATTCATTTAAGCGTCTGGGTATACAAATGGAACGAAAAGGTGATGACATCTATATTCCTGAACAAGAGAGTTACGAAATTCAACAATTTATAGACGGTTCTATTCTTACCATTTCGGATGCACCTTGGCCAGGTTTAACGCCAGATTTATTGAGTGTAATGCTGGTGGTTGCCACACAAGCAAATGGCTCAGCTCTAATACATCAAAAAATGTTTGAATCTCGTCTGTTTTTTGTTGATAAATTAATTGACATGGGTGCACGTATCATCTTATGTGATCCACATAGAGCTGCTGTAATTGGATTGAATCGACAAAACAAATTGCGTGGTATTCAAATGACTTCACCCGATATCCGAGCTGGAGTAGCCTTGTTAATTGCCGCACTATCTGCAGATGGCACCAGTATCATTCATAACATTGAACAAATTGATCGTGGATACCAAAATATTGATGCACGATTAAAGGCCATTGGAGCAAGAATAGAACGTTTCGATTAGATTCATAAAATTCCCGTAATTTTGTAAGCAAACTCTTACAAAATGAACAGAATATTATTGTCAGCTTGCAGCTTGATGATCTTGATTATCCTCAATGGATTTAGCGGAGGAACGGAAAATAGTGAAACAGTAGTTGGACTGAATATTGGGAACAAAGCTCCTGAAATTACTTTACCCAGTCCAAATGGTGAAACCATTGAATTGTCATCACTCAAAGGACAATTAGTACTCATTGATTTTTGGGCTTCATGGTGTCGTCCTTGTCGTATTGAAAACCCGAACGTGGTTTACGTTTACAACAAGTACAAAGATTCCAAATTCAAAAATGCAAAAGGATTTACTGTTCTTGGTGTGTCACTGGATCGTTCAAATGAAAGTTGGGTTAATGCCATTAAAAGTGACGGTTTGGTTTGGCCATACCATGTGAGTGATTTAAAAATGTGGAACAACAAGGCTGCTACTACTTATAAAGTAGGTGCCATTCCGTCTAATTTTCTTGTTGATGGTGATGGAATTATTGTTGCTAAAAATTTACGAGGTCCTGCGCTGGAAAAGGCACTAAAGCGCCTGGTAAAAAACTAATCCAAAATACATCTTATCATAGTATGACATGATGTTCTGTCATTATGTCTGAATATAGGTTATGGCAAGTTTATTGCTATCCTAAAACGATTGTGTACAAATCATGAAAAAAGAAATGAGTTCAGAAGAAGTTAAGGAAGAACTTTCTCCAGAAGAGTTGGAGAATCAAGAGGAAGTAAAGGACAAAGCGGAAGATTCTCAGGAAATTGAAGAGAATGATACAAAAGATTCCGATCCAACAACTGAATGGAAGGAAAAATTTCAGGATGTTAATGACAAGTATTTACGATTGTATTCTGAATTTGACAATTTCAGAAGAAGAACGCAAAAGGAAAAGCTGGATTTATATAAGACGGCAGGTGAAGACATTATGACAGCACTTCTTCCTGTATTGGATGATTTTGAAAGAGCTTTAAAATCCATCCAGGAAAGTGAAAAACAAACCATTGAGGGAGTCGAATTGATTCACAACAAGCTGATCAGTACGTTAAAAAAGCATGGACTTGAACCCATAGAATCATCTATCGGCAAAGTAATGGATGTTGATTTGCATGAGGCGGTAACCAAAATACCTGCGCCGAATAAAAAGATGAAAGGGAAGATAATTGATGAGGTAGAAAAAGGATATCGTCTGCACGATAAAGTGATCAGATTTACGAAAGTAGTAGTAGGAGAATAACATGTCCAAAAGAGATTATTACGACATATTAGGTGTATCAAAAGGAGCAACGGAGGCTGAAATCAAAAAAGCTTACCGTAAGCAAGCGATTAAATTCCATCCTGATAAAAATCCTGGAAACAAAGAAGCCGAAGAGAAGTTTAAAGAAGCTGCGGAAGCCTACGAAGTATTGAGCAACCCTGAAAAGAAAAGCAGATATGACCAATTTGGTCATGCTGGAATGGGAGGTGCTGGTGGATTCAGTGGAAGCCACATGAATATGGATGACATATTCTCTCAATTCGGCGACATTTTCGGAAGTGCATTTGGAGGAGCGTTTGGTGGCTTTGGAGGTCAAAGCCAGGGACGTCGCGTCAATCGTGGATCGAATATTCGTGTCAAGGTGAAGATGGGCCTTGAAGAAGTGGTAAAAGGTGCCAACAAAAAAATAAAAGTCAACAAATTCGTTGGTTGTAAATCATGTTCTGGAACAGGTGCAGAAAAAGGCTCGGGATTTTCTACCTGTTCAACATGTCATGGTTCTGGTAGGGTAACACGTGTGTCCAATACCATTTTGGGTCAAATGCAAACGGCCTCTACCTGCCCTACTTGTAGTGGTGAGGGAAGAACCATTTCCAACAAGTGTAACGAATGTAGAGGTGATGGGATCGTTAAGGATAATGAGATTGTTGAAATCAATATTCCTGCCGGAGTAGAAGATGGAATGCAACTTTCTGTTTCAGGTAAAGGAAATGCAGGTCCTCGAGGTGGTATCAACGGAGATTTGATTGTGTTGATAGAGGAAGTTGAGGATAGTGAATTGAGAAGAGATGGCAACAATCTGTGGTATGATATGTTCATCAGTTTTGCGGATGCTGTATTGGGAACATCTATCGAAATTCCCACAGTTGAAGGCAAAGCCAAGATAAAAATTGCCCCAGGTACTCAAGGTGGTAAGGTATTGAGACTGCGAGGAAAAGGAGTTCCTGATATCAACGGTTATGGCCGAGGAGATTTATTGGTCAACATCAACGTTTGGACACCTCAGCAATTGAGCAAGGATGAAAAATCCATGGTGGAAAAATTAAAGAACTCGGACAATTTTAAACCCAATCCTACTTCCAAAGACAAAGGATGGTTCGAAAGAATCAGAGAGCATTTCAGACAGTAACATTTTTTAACAAATAAGCGTCCAGAACATCGGGCGCTTTTTTGTTATTTTAGCCTCCGTAATGCTCACCTGCAAAAATATAACCAAGTCTTATGCGGCACATGTTGCATTGCGCGATGTCAGCATAGACATTCCTGAAAAAAGTGTTTTTGGGCTGTTGGGTCCAAACGGTGCAGGAAAAACATCCCTCATTCGAATTATCAATATGATCACTGCACCTGATTCGGGTGAAATTTTGTTCAATAAAAAACCCCTCAATCCAGCGCATATTTTTGACATTGGATACCTTCCGGAAGAAAGAGGTCTCTACAGGAAAATGAAAGTTGGTGAGCAGGCTTTATATCTTGCCCGGTTGAAAGGAATGGATAAGTCAGAGGCCAACAAGCGACTTAAATATTGGTTCGAAAAATTTGAAATTCAAGCTTGGTGGAATAAAAAGGTGGAAGAGCTATCCAAAGGGATGCAACAAAAAATCCAGTTCATTACCACAGTGCTTCACAAGCCTAAATTATTAATTCTCGATGAGCCTTTCAGTGGATTTGATCCCATCAATGTGGATTTAATCAAAAACGAAATTCTTCAGTTGCGAGAAGAAGGAGCAACCGTCATCTTTTCTACACATAATATGGGTTCGGTAGAGGAAATTTGCGATAACATTGCACTTATCAATGGTTCTCAAAAAATTCTTGATGGACCGGTAAAAGAAATTCGAAATGCCTATCGTTCCAATGTTTATGAAATCATATTCAAAGGCAATATGGTTGGTTTTGCCAATTCACTGTGGACAGGCGGAGAAATTCTCGAATCCAAGGAGGAAGACAACTTAAACATTGTCAAAATCAAATTAGGCGAACAAATTTCGACCAATAAACTTCTGGAAGTCCTTTTACCTTCGGTTGAAATAAAGGGAATTCGTGAAATTCTACCTTCTATGAATGACATATTTATTCAGAAGGTGAATGAAATCAATCAAATTCAGGAGGAAGGGTGAAAAAAATTGGCATCATAATTCGTAGGGAATACCTGAGTCGTGTGAAAAAACCGTCCTTCATCATCATGACGATTATTGGTCCATTGTTGATTGCCGGTATTATGATTGTACCTATCTGGCTCACATTAAAGGATGTAGATTTACAAATTATACAGGTGGTTGATGAAACTCATGCGTTCTACGGAGAACTGGAAAATTCATCAAACATGATGTTTGAGTATTCTGAAGATCAAATTGTTGACGCCAAGAAAAACTTTTACAATACAAAGTACACATCCATATTATACATTCCTTACAACGCGTATAGCGTGCCATCGACTATACGGTTGTTCTTTAAAAAACAACCCAGTTTCAAGACTTTAAAAAGAATCAATTCAGCAATAGCAGACCGAATTGAAACGGATAGAATCAAGCTGAAGTTTAATTTGGACAAAAAAGATTTAGAAGGCGTTAAGCCTGATATTGATATTGTCACGGTTAATTTAGATGAAAAAGGAAATGAAAAGGAATCTGAATTTGGTCTTGAAGCAGGTGTAGGTTTTTTCTGTGCCATATCCATTTACTTCTTCATATTCATGTATACCGTTCAGGTGATGAGAGGAGTACTTGAAGAAAAGACAAATAGAATTGTCGAAATCATTATTTCTTCTGTTAAACCGTTCCAGCTCATGGCTGGAAAAATCATTGGCATAGCATTTGTCGGCCTGACACAGTTTTTGCTGATAATGGTACTTTCTGGAGTATTGGTTTTGGGTTTTCAATTTTATCTGACTACTCAGATGGGTGATGTCAATACAATGTTAAATACAGAGCAACTAGAACAAATTACGGATGATGGTGATGACATAAATGCAGAAAATCTATTTGCGGAATTGTCAGGGAAATTGGAACAAATGAATTTTACAGTTCTCATTTTTACTTACCTGATTTATTTTATTGGAGGCTATTTATTGTATGCGGCGCTTTTTGCTGCCATTGGATCTGCAGTTGACAGTGAATCTGACACGCAGCAGTTTATGCTTCCTTTAACTGCACCACTCATTTTGGCCATTGCCATGGCGCAAAGCATTGTTGCCAATCCTGATGGCGCATTATCCTTTTGGATGTCGATGATTCCCTTTACTTCGCCAATTGTTATGATGGTGAGAATTCCGTTTGGTGTCCATTATTCAGAAGTGCTAATTTCGATAACGTTATTAATTGGTGCTTTCATCTTTACTACCTGGATTTCAGGAAAAATTTACCGAACAGGAATATTAATGTACGGGAAAAAAGCAAGTTACAGGGAGTTGTGGAAATGGCTATTTTATAAATCGTAATCATGGCAAAAGTATTGGTAATTGATGATGAGCGTTCCATACGCAGATCACTTCGAGAAATTCTCGAATATGAAAAATTTGAAGTCATGGAGGCTGAAGATGCGAAACAAGCCTTGTCGTTGTTAGAATCGAATAAATTTGAGTTGATTTTATGTGATGTGAAAATGCCTGGAATGGACGGCATGGAGTTATTGGATCAATTGATGAATCAATCCGTTGACATTCCTGTGATTATGATTTCAGGACATGGAAGCATAGACAATGCTGTTGAAGCCATCAAAAAAGGAGCATATGATTTCATTGAGAAACCCTTAGATCTAAATCGACTGTTGGTGAGTATTCGCAATGGCATGGATAGAACAGAGTTGGTAAAGGAGACAAAAGAACTCAAAAGAAAGATTCAGAAAAAATCAAATACCGACATCATTGGTGATTCTCCTGCCATTTCCGAAGTGAAAAAAATGATAGAAAAGGTAGCACCGTCGGATTCAAGGGTATTGGTATTGGGTCAGAATGGTACAGGAAAAGAACTGGTGGCAAGAAGTCTTCACGAAAATTCTTCCAGATCCACAGGACCATTTATCGAAGTGAACTGCGCTGCTATCCCATCAGAACTTATTGAAAGTGAATTATTTGGCCATGAAAAAGGGTCATTTACGTCTGCCATCAAACAAAAGAAAGGCAAATTTGAATTAGCCGATGGAGGAACCTTGTTTCTTGATGAAATTGGGGATATGAGTTTAAATGCCCAGGCCAAAGTATTGCGTGCATTGCAGGAAAATGAAATTACACGTGTAGGGGGAGATAAAAGTATCAAAGTAAATGTCCGGCTTGTGGCTGCTACGAATAAGGATTTAAAACAAGCCATTGAAGAAAAGCTATTTCGGGAGGATTTGTATCATCGATTAGCGGTGATTGTTATAGACGTTCCTGCGCTCAACGAAAGAAAAGATGATATCCCTTTGTTGGTAGATCATTTTCTGGATCTTATTTCTAAAGATCAAAACATTGCAAAAAAGAAATTTGATGCCAAAGCGTTAGAAGCGCTAAAGAAAATGAACTGGTCAGGCAACGTTCGCGAATTGGCCAATGTTGTAGAGCGACTCATTATTTTGTGCGATAAAAACATTTCTGAGAAAGACGTTAAACAATACGTCATACCTTCCTGAATCATTCGAATCATACTTTTCGTATTTTCGAACCTTTAAAATAGAACTATGAGAATTTATCCCCTCCTCATCGGTATAGCCGTATTATCTGTATCGTGTATGAATCAAAACGATTCAAAACAAAATGATACCATCAAAGACATGTTCCCCATTTCGTATATGGACACCACCATATCTCCTTGTGAAAACTTCAATCAATATGCCATTGGTGGATGGAAAAAAGACAATCCTGTGCCTGAAACAGAGTCCAGGTGGAGTAGTTTCAATATACTATTTGAAGAAAACAATGAAAGGTTAAAGGTCATTTTAGAAGACCTGAAAGGCAAAAATCATGAACAAGGAAGCACAGAGCAAATGGTTGGCGATTTTTACACTGCAGCTTTGGATTCCATTGTAGTCGAAGATCGAGGCATCGAACCCATAGCACCATTATTGAAAAAGATAGATGATCTTAACAACATTGCCGAGCTGCCTGCATTGTTTGCAGATTTGGGACAATACAGCAGTCCGGAGCCCTTTGGATTTTATGTTGGTCAAGATGATAAAGACAGTGAAGCCTATATTGCTCATTTCTATCAAGGCGGCTTAGGACTTCCTGATAAGGACTATTATTTAAGGGAAGATGAAAAGAGTTTAGCAATCAAGAAAGCTTATGAAGAATATTTGATCAAGCTTTTCGAATTGGCAAGTATTGAAGATGCTGAGAAATTCGCACCGTTGATAGTAAAATTAGAAACGGCCATTGCTGAATCTCATATGAGTAGACAAGACCGTCGTATTCCGGAATTGACGTACAATAAAATGACATTTACTGATTTTGATGCACAATGTTCGAATTTTAACTGGCAAGAAATGTTTGATGCCATGGAAGTAAAAGGGTTGAATGATATCATTGTTTCTCAACCTGATTTCTTTAAAAAATGGAACGAGCTGTTAGCAACTGTCAATCTTGAAGAATGGAAAATGTATTTTAAAGCCAGGATCTTACGATCCTTTGCAACCTACTTGACCAGTGATTTTGAAATGGCTCATTTTGACTTCTATGGACGTACGTTGAGAGGTACGAAAACCATGAAACCAAGATGGAAAAGAGCCATGAGCGCCACCAATCGTCGGTTAGGACAGCCATTGGGTAAGTTATTTGTAGAAAAACACTTTGATGCATCCAGTAAGCAACATATTGAACAAATGGTAGAAAATCTGAGAAGTGCCTACAAAAGTCGTATTGAACAACTGGATTGGATGAGTGAGGAAACTAAAAAACAAGCCATGATAAAATTGGCTTCTTTTGGCTACAAAATAGGGTACCCGGATAAGTGGAAAGACTATTCAAGTGTCACCATTGTTTCCGATAATCCTGTTGCTAATATCATGGCTGTTAATCAATTTGAATTCAGGTATATGGTGAATAAATTAGGTCAGCCTGTTGACAGAGATGAGTGGCATATGACTCCACAAATGGTGAATGCATATTACAGTTCAAGTATGAATGAAATTGTCTTCCCTGCTGGTATTCTTCAACCGCCTTTTTATAATGCTGAAGCTGATGATGCCATGAATTATGGTGGAATTGGTGCAGTAATCGGCCATGAATTCACACATGGGTTTGATGATCAAGGTTCAAAATACAATGGTGAAGGAAATTTGAAAAGCTGGTGGACATCAGAAGACAGCAGCAGATTTGTTGAACGAACATCGGTTATTGTGAATCAGTTTAATGGATACGAAGTGTTAGACAGCGTTTTCGTAAATGGTCAATTGACACTTGGAGAAAACATTGCAGATTTTGGTGGACTCACCATGGCATATTATGCATTGGAAGAATCCTTAAAAGGTAAAGAAATGCCAGCTGACATTGGAGGATTCAATTATAAGCAGCGTTTTTTCCTAGGATGGGCAAATGTGTGGAAAATGAATACCACAGAAGAAGAGTTAAGAAGAAGAATTATTACGGATTCACATTCTCCAGGTACCTATCGAATATTGGGGCCACTTTCCAACATGCCTGAATTTCATGAAGCATTTAATTGTGCTGAAGGAGATAATATGTATCGAAATGATGGTGAAAGGGCAAAGGTTTGGTAACGGACAACCATTCTAATCCTTCTTTAGCATCTTCTGAAGAGTCAATTAAAAAGGTTCTTGTCATTGGTGCTGGTCCGGCAGGATTGGCGTGCGCTTATGAGCTCAGCAAAAGAGGAATTGAAGTTGTTGTGTTGGAATCATCCGACACCGTTGGTGGAATGGCCAAGTCCATTGACCTCTGGGGACAACGTGTTGATTTAGGACCTCATCGTTTTTTTTCCAAAGCCAATCGCATTAACAATTTCTTCAAAGAGTTAGTGGTTGAGGATTATGTCATGATCCAACGACTTACCAGAATATTTTACAAACGTCGATTTTTCAAATACCCCTTGCAGCTGAGTAATGTATTGACCAATCTTCCTTTGTTGGTAATATTTAAAATCCTATTGGACTATTCTTACCGAAGAATTATTCCTGTTAAAAATCCAGATTCATTTGAAAAGTGGATAATCAACCGATTTGGAAAAAAGCTCTTTGAAACATTTTTTAAAAGTTATTCTGAAAAACTTTGGGGAATTCCTTGTGATAAAATTGATGCGGATTGGGCTGCCCAACGAATCAAATCGCTTTCGTTATTGGAAGCCGTAAAGTCTGCCATATTTCAAAACAAAGGAAATAAACATGCCACATTGGTGGATCAATTTGCGTATCCCAAAACGGGAAGTGGGTTATTGTATGAAAATGCCAAAAAACGCATCGAGGAATTGAACGGAAAAATTCACTTCGGAAAACGTGTTACAAGTATTATAACAAATGAATCCAATGATGTCGTTGGCGTTGCATGTGGAGATGAAGAATGGACCGCAGATCACATCGTCAGTACTATGCCACTTACATTTTTAATCAAAGGGCTGCCAGATGTTCCAGAAGGAGTCAAGCTTGCAAGTGATCAATTGTATTTCAGGAACACCATTTTGGTATATCTTGAAATTGACTCCGTTGATCTCTTTGAAGACAATTGGCTATATATCCATTCACCGGATGTGCTTACCGGAAGAATAACCAATTTCAGGAATTGGTCGCCACATTTGTATGAAGGTTCGAATCATTCAATTATTTGCCTGGAATATTGGTGTTTTGATAAAGACAATATTTGGTCTTGGAATAATGAACAATTGGGTGAACTGGCCAAAACTGAAATAGGTAAGATTGGCTTAATTCCTGAAACAGCAAATGTTCTCAATTATCATATCGAACGAGTGGCAAGGTGCTACCCAGTGTACGAAACCGGTTATAAAAAGCATCTCGATATTGTGGTTGATTACATGAAAACCGTCAAAGGTGTCACACCTATAGGAAGGTATGGGTCATTCAAATACAATAACCAGGACCATTCCATACTTATGGGGTTGCTTGCTGCAGAACAATTAGGAAATCAAGAGATTCCCGACTTATGGTCCATCAATACAGATACTGAATATCAAGAAGAAGGAAAGATCAAAGACGTATTATTGCAGTGATTTATACAGCCTGGAGGATCATCTCTTTGGCCTTATTGATAGCGCTTTCCAAACCATCAGGATTTTTTCCACCTGCTGTAGCAAAAAATGGTTGACCACCTCCCCCACCTTTAATTTCAGAAGATACTGCACTGATTACCTCAACTGCATTTAAGCCTTTATTCTCGGCCAATTGTTTTGAAATAAATACCGTCAGGTGTACTTTCCCATTGTTAATTCCTCCGGCAATAACTACCAGGTTGTCTTTCTTTTTATCCAATTGCCAACTCACATTTTTAATGGTTTCGGCATCATAAGCAACAGAGCTGGCGAACAATTGAATTCCATTTTGTTCAGACATTTGTGACATCACTTTATCACCAATGGAATCGATTTTATACACATTACTTTCTTCAAGTTCCTTGCGTAATTTGTTGTTTTGATCCTGCAAATCTTTGACCGCTTTGACCATGTCTTTGGGACTTTTTAATAAATCCGAAATCTGACTCAATGCATTCAATTTTGATTGAATAAATTCATCTGCCTTCCTACTACTAATGGCCTCAATTCTTCGAATACCTGCAGCCACTGATCCTTCTGAAACGATCTTGAAATTGCCAATTTGACCCGTTGATTGGATATGAGTTCCTCCACAAAATTCCAATGAGTCTCCAAATTTTATGACCCTCACCAAATCACCATACTTTTCACCAAACAAAGACATGGCGCCCATTTTTTCAGCTTCATTAAACGGCACATCTCTGAACTCTTCCAATGGAGCATTTTGCTCAATCATCGCCTTGACTTTACTTTCAATTATTTCAAGCTGATCATTTTCAACTTTTTGAAAATGAGAAAAGTCAAATCTTAAATAATCAGGATGGACCAAGGATCCTTTTTGTTCAACATGTGTCCCCAGTTCTTCTCTTAGCGCATGATGAAGCAGGTGAGTCACAGAATGATTCTTTTCAGTAGCCCTTCTTTTTGATTCGTTGACAACAGCCTTAAAATTTACTGTAACCTCATCGGGCAATTCAGTACTCGTATGAATGATGAGGTTGTTTTCCTTTTGTGTGTCAACAATGGATATCTTTTTACCATTGGCTTCAATATATCCGGTATCTCCCACTTGTCCACCTCCTTCAGGATAGAAAGGCGTAATATTAAATACCAGGTGATACTGTTGCTTACCCTTTATTTCAATTTTACGGTATCGTGTGATTTTGACTTCCGTTTCTAATCGGTCATAACCAATAAATTCCTCAACTAAGTCTTCTTCGACCTCCACCCAATCTTCGGAATTGATTTCGGTTGCTTTTCTTGATCGATCCTTTTGTTGACTTAACGCTTGCTCATATACCTTCAAGTCCACACTCAGATTCTCGTTATACTCTTTGGCCATAAGCTGCGTGAGATCAATCGGAAATCCAAATGTATCATACAATTCAAAGGCGAAATTTCCATCAATTTTTTCAAGTTTCTCTGCATCATGTTTAGACATGTATTGCTCGAATCTTTGAATACCTCTATCTAAAGTTTTTAGGAAATTCGTTTCCTCTTCAAGAATGACCTTTTCAATAAAATCTTTCTGCTTTGCAAGTTCCGGGAATACCTTGCTCAATTGTTCGTTCAAAACTGGAACAATTTGATGCAAAAATGGGGTGGACAAATTCAAGAAACTATATCCGTAACGAACTGCCCTCCTCAAAATTCTCCGAATCACATAACCAGCACCAGTATTGGACGGTAATTGTCCATCACATATGGCAAATGACACAGCTCGAACATGATCCGCTACAACACGAATGGCCACATCCTGCTTGCTATCAGAGGCTTTGTAGGAAACGCCGGAAATGGTTTCAATCTTTTCAATTAAAGGAGCAAAAACATCTGTATCGTAGTTTGAACGTTTGCCTTGCAATACCATTGCCAGTCGTTCAAATCCCATGCCTGTATCAACGTGTTTTTCAGGAAGTGGAGTCAATCCCGATTTTAAGCTACGTTGATATTGTATGAAAACAAGGTTCCAAATTTCAATTACTTGAGGATGATCTTGGTTGACCAAATCTTTCCCATCTGTCTTTTTCCTCTCCTCTTCATCTCTCACATCAACATGGATTTCAGAACTTGGGCCACATGGTCCAATTTCACCCATTTCCCAAAAGTTATCTTTTTTTCCAAATGCGAGAATCCTGTCTTCCGGCATATGCTTTTTCCACAATTCAGCAGCTTCATTGTCAGGATCGAGATTATCATTTTTATCACCTCCAAAATAAGTCACATATATCCTGGATTTGTCAATATGATAAACTTCTGTCAGCAGTTCAAACGCCCAATTAATGGCCTCTTCTTTGAAATAATCACCAAAGGACCAATTGCCCAGCATTTCAAACATGGTATGATGATAGGTATCCACTCCCACCTCTTCAAGATCATTATGCTTCCCTGATACGCGCAGACATTTCTGTGTATTGGCTACCCTTTTTTGTTCGGGAGTAACATTACCTAAAAAAACATCTTTGAATTGATTCATGCCAGCATTGATGAACATCAACGTTGGATCATTTTTGACCACAATGGGCGCAGAAGGAACTATTTCATGTCCTTTTCCACTAAAAAAATTAAAAAATTTCTCTCTTATTTCCGTTGATTTCATTTACTTCTGTTCGTCAAAAAGTGGATCTCCTCAAGCCATATATTGGCTAAAAATTTATATTTGAGTAATTTTGCCCATTAAAATTGGACAAAGCTAAATAATAAAGGAGAAAATGTCTAAGGTAAAATATAGATATAACCCCAAATCGTTAACCTACGAAAAAGTTGAATTGGATTTGAAAAACAAGATTTTTCGAATCTCATCATTCTTGTTGACTGGTATGGTGTTTGGATCCATATTTTTCTTTTTGGCCTACAAATTTTTGGATTCTCCCAAGGAAAAGCAATTGAAGATTGAGAACAATCAATTATCCGTGAATTATGAAATCATGAATAAGCGATTGAATGAATTGGAAGTGGTATTGCGGGATATTCAAAACCGCGATGACAATATTTATCGTACCATTTTTGAAGCTGAACCTATTCCATCTAACATTCGTGAAGCGGGGTTTGGAGGTGTAAACCGTTATAAAGATTTTGAAGGCTACAAAAGTGCCAATTTGATCACCGAGTCAATGAAAAAATTGGACAAGTTGACTAAGCAGTTGTACATTCAGTCCAAATCATTTGATGAAGTGATTGAGATGGCTCAGAAAAAATCTGAAATGCTTGCTTCAATTCCTGCTATTCAACCTGTTGCTAACAAAGAATTGACAAGAATGGCCTCTGGATATGGCTACCGAATGCACCCCATTTACAAAGTGAGAAAGAAACATACGGGAATGGATTTTTCTGCCCCAAGAGGAACGGCCATTTATGCCACTGGAGATGGAAAAGTTATTCGCGCTGATAAATCGGCACGGGGTTACGGAAATCACATCAGAATTGATCACGGTTACGGATATGTGACGCTGTATGCACATATGAGTGTGATGAAAGTGCGAAAAGGCCAGAAAGTAAAACGTGGAGATGTCATTGGTTACGTTGGCAATACGGGAACATCTGTAGGTCCACATTGTCATTATGAGGTTCGAAAAAATGGCACTCCAATCAATCCTATCAATTTTTATTTCAACGATCTCAAACCTGAGGAATACGAGGCCATGGTTAAACTAGCCTCTACACAAAATCAATCTTTGGATTAATTTTATACTTTAGTGTTAACTTTTTTCTTATGAGTGAGATTCCTACGGACAACCTGACGTCCGGCAATAAGTTGTATTATTCAATGGGAGAAGTATCTCAAATGTTTGGGGTAAATCACTCGTTGATTCGCTTTTGGGAAAAGGAATTTGACATCATCAAACCTCATAAAAACAAAAAGGGGAACCGCATGTTCACCAAAAAGGATATTGAAAATTTCCGATTGATATTCTACCTGGTTAAGGAATGTGGTTATACGCTTGAAGGAGCGAAGAAAAGATTGAGAGAGCAAAAGACCAAAACCCTGGAAACCCTTGAAATCATCAACTCTCTTAAAAAAATTAAAGGCTTTCTTCTGGAACTAAAGGAAGAACTCTAAAAGTAACTTTCAGATTTCAGATAATTTTTCACGTAGTCGGTCACGCCATCTTCCAGCGATGTAAAAGGAACATGGTAACCAATGTCAATGAGTTTTTTCATTTCCGCTTCCGTAAAGTATTGGTATTTATCCCTGATATCCTCCGGTGTAGGAATAAAATCAACGTGTGCTTCTTTATCTAAGGCATTAAAAGTGGCATTTACTAAGTCAAGAAATGTTCTTGCCTTACCAGAACCCAGATTGTACAGACCGGAATCTTTGCGATGATTCATCAGGAAAAAACAAACTTCCACAACGTCTTTCACATAAACGAAATCACGCATTTGTTCTCCATCACGGTAATCTGGGTTATGTGATTGAAACAACTTCATTTTTCCAGTTTCATTGATTTGATTGAAAGCATGAAATATTACCGAAGCCATTCTGGCTTTATGGTATTCATTTGGACCATAAACATTAAAGAACTTCAATCCTGCCCAGAAATAGGGACTATCTTTTTGTTGCAACGCCCATTTATCAAAATCATTCTTAGAATCACCATAAGGATTCAATGGCTTCAAATCACCAACCACAGCATGATCATCTTTGTATCCATTTTCTCCTAATCCATAAGTAGCCGCAGAAGATGCATAAACCAAAGGCAGTCCATATTGAACACATTTATTCCAAACTTCCTGAGAATAATGCACGTTCAGTTCATCAAATATGTTTTTATCGAATTCCGTTGTATCCGTTCTGGCTCCAATATGAAATATAAATTGAGTTAGTTGATGGTTTTCATCCAGCCATTGGAAGAATTCGCTTCGTTCAACTTTTTGACTGAATTGTTTATTCTCCAGATTTCTCTTTTTCTCAATTTTTGAAAAATCGTCTACTAAAATTAAATCGTCAAAACCAGCTTGGTTTAGCCTGGCAACCAAACAACTTCCAATAAACCCTGCAGCCCCTGTAATTACTATCATAATTCTATCTGGATTAATGCAGCAAATATAACCCTAATCGAAAAATTGATTGTCAAATTCATAGTATATTTGCAGCTCATGTCATCCAATATGGTTTACATTACTCGAAGAGAACGATTTTGTGCCGCACACAGGTTGTTTAGAGAAGATTGGGACGATAAAAAAAACCTTGAAGTATTTGGTAAATGTTCCAATCCGAATTGGCACGGACACAATTACGAACTTTTCGTAACCGTTAAAGGCACGCCAAATCCAGAAACCGGATTTGTGACAAACTTAACAGATGTGAGTCGTGTGATTAAAGAAAAAATCATCATTCCGCTGGATCATAAAAATGTAAATCTGGATGTCCCGTTTATGAAAGGTTTAATAACTTCAACCGAAAATCTGGCCATTGCCATATGGAATGAAATCGCAAAAGATATCAGCGAATTAGATTGTATATTGCATTGTGTTAAATTGGTGGAAACGGAGAATAACTTTGTAGAATATTATGGATAAGCCCGATAAAATAGATTTGACTGAAATCATGCATGATCCGGAAGACAGGTATGAGTTGGTTGAATTATATAACAAGGAATCTACCAATGACGTCATCGAGTCGTTTAGAAGAATCTTAGAACGTTTGGATGATGATCCTCAACGCGAAGGTTTGCTCAAAACTCCAGAGCGCGCTGCAAAAGCATTGCAGTATTTGACACATGGGTACGACATAGACGCCGATGCATTGCTTAAATCTGCTATGTTTAAGGAGGACCATAAACACATGGTGGTTGTAAAGGATATCGAAATTTATTCCATGTGTGAGCATCATATTTTACCCTTTTTTGGACGAGCTCACATTGCTTACATTCCTAATGGTTGGATTGTGGGATTGAGTAAAATTCCAAGAGTAGTTGACGCATTTGCCAGACGACTCCAGGTTCAGGAAAGATTGACCGACCAGATTAAAGAATGTTTACACAATACACTGAATCCTCTGGGAGTTGCCGTTGTAATTGAAGCACAACATATGTGTATGCAAATACGAGGTGTACAAAAGCAGAATTCGGTAACTACTACGTCTTCATTTACAGGGGAGTTCCTTAAGGATGCAACCCGAAAAGAGTTTATAAGTTTAATTTCAACAAAACTGCATTAAAATGCTAGATAACAATAATATATCAACAAGAGAACAAGAGTATAGCGGACAGGTTAGATCCGTATCATCTGCCTTCATTAATGGAGTGTTTACCTATATGTTTGGTGCTTTGGCCATAACCGGAATCGTATCCTATTTATTCGGCACCAACCCAGCTTTGATGGAGTATCTTGTGAGTTATGAAACTGGAGGTCTGACTGGCCTGGGATGGATTGTGACGTTTGCTCCACTTGCTTTCGTATTTGTTATGAATTTAGGTATGGAACGATTTTCTTCGGCCACCTTATTACTTATGTTTATAGCCTTCTCGGCTTTGATGGGTATGAGTCTAGGGTTTATTTTTCTGGTTTATACAGCTTCTTCCATCTTCACCACATTTTTCATTACAGCCGGTACTTTTGGGGCCATGGCCTTTATTGGATATACCACCAAAACAGATTTGAGCAAAATGGGCTCCATTCTTTATATGGGAGTCATTGGTCTTATCCTTGCCACCGTGGTCAATATATTCCTTGGTAGTGCAATGTTGGATTTCATTGTCAGCATTCTTGGTGTTATCATATTTACAGGTTTAGCAGCATATAAAATGCAATACTTAAAAGAACTGAGTTACCAAATGGAAGCTATGAACGAGACAGCAACGAAGTATGCAATTTTAGGGGCATTGTCTATGTATCTTACCTTCATCAATCTATTTATGTTCTTACTTCGATTTTTCGGACGCGGAAACGATTGATTGACTTAACCTATCACCAACATGAAAGCATATGTATTTCCCGGGCAGGGATCGCAATTTCCCGGAATGGGAAAGGATATTTTTGATGCCAATGATTTAGCAAAATCTCTATTTCATCAGGCAGATGAAATTTTGGGTTTTACCATTTCGGACTTGATGTTCAATGGCAGCCCTGAGGATCTGAAACAGACGAAAGTTACACAACCGGCCGTTTTTCTGCATTCGGTTATTCTTGCGAAAGTCTTAGGCGAAGGATTTAAGCCAGATATGGTTGCAGGTCATTCCCTGGGCGAAATTTCAGCACTTGTGGCTGCAGATGCCATGACTTTTGAAGATGGGCTAAAATTGGTTTCTGCCAGAGCACAAGCGATGCAACATGCATGTGAAATAAACCCTTCTACAATGGCGGCTGTTTTGGGCTTGGAAGATAGAATTGTTGAGGCAACTTGTGAAAAAGTTGATGACATCGTCGTAGCTGCTAATTACAATTGCCCGGGTCAATTGGTTATTTCTGGCACAATGAGTGGTGTTGAATCTGCTTGTGAGATGTTAAAGGAAGAAGGTGCCAAAAGGGCATTAATGCTTCCGGTGGGGGGGGCTTTCCACTCACCGCTTATGGAACCTGCCAAACTGGAATTACAAAAAGCCATTGACAATGTGGAAATGAAAACTCCGCGTTGTCCGGTTTACCAAAATGTAAATGGCAAGGCAGTCACAGATCCTGCCATCATTAAAGAACAATTAATTGCGCAGCTTACAGCTCCCGTAAAGTGGACACAAATCATGGAAAACATGATTGCCGATGGAGCAAGTGAGTTCATTGAAGTTGGGCCGGGAAAGGTACTTCAAGGTCTGGTTAAAAAAGTGGACCGAGAAATGACCACTAGTAGCGCAGAAGTTAACGGTTAATGATCACCCTTTTGGTCACTGAATTCACTTGATCGCTTAACCTTAGTAAGTACACTCCGTTTTCGAAGGAAGACGTTTCAATTGATTTGGTAGAATTTCCTGCTGTCCATATATCATTGTGAACTAACTTTCCGGTAACACTGTAGATTTGGACCATTAAATTCGAATTTACACCTTGAATAGAGGTTAAATTCAACATGGTGGTTATTGGATTTTCTACAATTTGAATGCTTGAAAGTCCAACTTCGTTTACACTTGCCCATGCCAAATCTTCACGAACCAAATACACATAATTGGAATCAATGGAACGTCTACTCAAACTGGAAGACACGGCATCTACAATCCATTTGAAGCGAAATACAAAACCGTTCCCAAAACCGACATTCGCTAAGTCATTGGCCACTGTGGCATGAGAAACAGAAGCAACGGTATCCAAACCTGAATTATCTGCCTGGTATACGGCGAAAGGAGAAGAGAACGTTCCATTTTCTCCAGCCAACGTTACTTCATAAGTAACTGGGCCTCCAGCACTTGAAGCCGTTGGAAGCCAGCTAAAATGAACTTCATCCGTACCATTATTGTAAACTAATAATGTGTCATCATCGGGTTCATTTAAACTGAAATTGAAAATAAAATCCGTATCCAGAATGCCCCTGGTTAATTCAATACTAAATTCTTGATTTGCCATTCTGGAGCTATTGCCAACAAATGCTCTAACTGTCCATATGGCATTCAATGCCTGACCTTCAATAATACCCAATCCATTGGTTAGCAAATTGGCTAATTCTTGATACGAAATATCATAAGTACTATCCGTTCCACTCACATTAGCCGTTTTGGTCAATATAGGAGCGCTAAAATCTCCACCTGCATTATCCAGCAGCCATTCGTATTGTATGCTTGCCGGATTTGACAATTGACTACGTTCCCAGTTAAATGAAACGGTTTGTGTTGACGTACCACTTAGCGAAACACTGGTAGATGATGGAGGACCTAACAGATTGAAAGTACTCAAACTGTCACTATAAGACATAATGTATTCTCCAGCGGTAGCACCACTTACGCTCAATGTATTAGCTGTTGTATTCACAGTTGAACCCGTTCCCAACCAATTGGTGTCCGCATTATTGGCTCTGTCTAACAATCCTAAATCATCTTCATTGACAATTCCAGGGTACCCGGTATAATTGTATTCTAAGTTGAATGAGGCATTCGTACTTCCTCCAGCAAGAAAAACACCATAATACCTTAAGTCCAGAAGAGACGCTGAACCGGGAGGTGGAGTATTAAAATTGGGTGCAGTATCTACCAAATAGACATGCACCGCATCCGGACTACCTGTGATAGAGGATATTGTCATTGAATCTCCTTGATTATGACCCATTTCAACAGATTTTCCCGTCCAACTTGACGTATACAAATAAGCGCTATTGTATCCTATATGGGCACCTGAATATTCCCAAACGGGACCATTGGTAACCGTGCCATTGTTTCCTTTACCACTTAAATCTGTTACGGTTGATCCTGTCCCCTCATCCAAATTCCAATATCCGACAAGGTCATTGAATTTTGGGTGAGTATTATCTACTTTTCTACACATGTACCTTCTGATGAGTGTATCACTCAAAGCTGTTCTCCAAATTCTGGCTTCATCAATTTTTCCGTTGAAGTTTCTCCCTCCGGAACTTCTTGCTATCTCACCTATTTTAACGGGAACAGTTGTTGAAGTGATTGAACCTGTTTGCGACGTACTTTGGATCATTTCACCATTCAGGTAAATCTTCATTGTTGATCCATCATATACTCCAGCCACATGATACCATTTTCCGGTAGACATGACAGCTGAACTCTGAACCTCATACCACTGACTATTGTTGTTCAAGGCCAGATTAAAAGACAATCTTCCTCCTTGTCCACATCGCAATACATATCCTTCAGAAATGGATGACCAGGTATCCTTGCTTATGATTGAGTTTTCCCAAATATTGTTGGCATATGCATCAGCATTTATCCATGCTTCCAATGTCAATTGAGAAGACGGATTAAGTGTTGAATCATTTGGGATAACAACGTGATCGTTTGAGCCATCAAAATCCAACGTATGCCCTGATCCCTGACCAAGGACTGAAAATGACCAGGCTATCGCAATTAAAACAATAGGTATTCTCATGAAGTAGTATTTATGTCCAAATAGATACTACAAGTTAAGAAAGAAATAGAAACGTGTGAATTAATCGTTATTTAAATACCAATCGAAGGTTTCCCGTATCCCTTCTGGAAAACTCTTTACTACTTGGTATCCCAATACATCACTTGCTTTGGAAACATTGGCATGACTATCTCTGATATCCCCCATTCGCTCTTCACCATACTGCACATTGGTTTCACGTTGACTGTGACTTCCAAGAATTTCAATCATTTCATTCAATGAATATCGTGCACCAGCAGCAACATTAAAAATCTCTCCCAATGCCTTTTCATTTTCAGTGGTCATTGCCAATAGATTGGCCATTATGGCATTGTATACATGTGTAAAATCTCTGGTTTGCTCACCATCACCATGCACGTGGAGTTGTTCTCCATTAATGATGGCATTGATGAATAATGGAATAACAGCGGCGTAAGCACCTTTTGGATTTTGTCTGGGACCAAAAATATTAAAGTACCTCAATCCAACAATCTCTAGTTTGTGAACCTCAGAATAAACTTTGGCATAAAGCTCATTTGAACGTTTCGTAATAGCATATGGAGAAAGCGGGTTTCCAATAATATCTTCGGTTTTCGGTAAATTTTCCGAGTCTCCATATACCGATGAAGAACTCGCATAAACAACCCTTTTAATGGATTGATTTCTTGCTGCTTCCAGCATGGTAATGAACCCGGTAGCATTGGCCTGATGAGTGGCTAATGGAAACTTAAACGATCGTGGAACTGAGCCCAGTGCAGCCTGATGCAATACATAGTCCACATCTTGCATGGCTGAAAATATCTCATTATAATTACTTATATCTCCCTGTATAAATGAAAATCGATTGTTGCTTTCTAAGGTGGCTATGTTTTGTAATCGTCCTTCAGACAGGTTATCAAAAACGGTAACACGACATTGTGTGTTATCAATTAAGAAATGTGCAATATTGGAGCCAATAAATCCTGCTCCACCGGTGATGAGTACATGGCTGTTTAACTTATCAAATCCGGTTGTGTTCATGTTATGTTGAATAATGTTTTTCGTAATAGGCTTGGTAAGCTCCAGAAGTTACTTCGGTCATCCATTTTTTGTTATTTAGATACCAATCTACCGTCTTGGACAACCCTTCTTCAAATTGCAATGACGGTTCCCAACCCAATTCCATTTTCAGCTTGCTGGCATCAATGGCATATCTCATATCATGCCCCTTTCTGTCCGTAACATATGTAATCAATTGTTCGGCAGTTCCTTGTGATTGACCTAATTTGTCATCCATCACTTTGCATAATAGTTTGACCAAATCAATATTTTTCCATTCATTATTTCCACCAATATTGTATGTCTCGCCAATTTTTCCATTATGGAAAATGGTATTAATGGCATTTGCATGATCTTCTACCCACAACCAATCTCTTACATTCTCACCTTTACCATAAATAGGTAACGACTTACCAGAAAGAATGTTATTGATCATGAGCGGAATCAATTTTTCAGGAAATTGATTGGCTCCATAATTGTTGGAACAATTGGAAATTAAAATTGGCAATTTATAGGTATGATGATAGGCCCTTACCAAATGATCTGATGCTGCTTTTGAAGCTGAATAAGGACTTCTTGGATCATATGCAGTGAGCTCTGTAAAAAACCCTGTATCTCCTAATGAACCATATACTTCATCGGTTGAAATATGGTAAAACATTTTACCTTCCAATTGGTCTTGCCAAAAATCTACCACTGCATTGAGCAGACACATTGTCCCATTTACATTGGTTTCAACAAAAGCATTGGGATTCTCAATGGACCTATCCACGTGAGATTCAGCAGCAAGGTGAATGACGGCATCAATTTGATGTGACGTCATCAATTCACTAACCAACTTTTGATCTTGAATATCACCTTTCACAAAATGATAGTTCTGCGCAGACTCCACATCTGTCAGATTGGATAAGTTACCGGCATAGGTCAATAAATCCAGATTGACAATCTTGTAATTGGGGTATTTATTCACGAGCAACCGAACCAGGTGAGATCCAATGAACCCGGCACCTCCTGTAATTAGTATGTTCCGTTGAGACATTTTTAAAGGCTCCAATAAGTGAGCTTATTCATTTTTCCTCGATAAATCCCTTTGATGTCAATTAGAATGCCATCATCGTCCATCATATCAATGAAATCCTGTTCACTGAGATTTTGATATTCGTCGTGATTAACGGCTACCACAACAGCGTCGTATCCATCTTTTCTTTCGGGAAGCAATTCAAATCCATACTCTTCTTTGACTTGATCACTGCTGGCAAAAGGATCAATCACATCCACAGCTACATTGTAAGAAATCAATTCATTGACAACGTCAGCTACTTTGGAATTTCGAATATCCGAGACGTTTTCTTTAAAGGTAGCGCCCATTACCAATACTTTAGCCGTATTGACATTCTTTCCCTTATTGAGCATTTTTTTAACCGTCTGCTTGGCAATGTATCCTCCCATGGAATCATTGACAAAACGTCCTGAATTAATAATCTGGGCGTGATACCCAAATTCTCTGGCTTTAAAAGTAAGATAATATGGATCTACGCCAATGCAATGTCCACCAACTAAACCAGGGAAAAATTTCAGGAAATTCCACTTGGTACCTGCCGCTTCTAATACCTCATAGGTATTTATATTCATCTTATTAAAGATGATGGAAAGTTCATTTACCAATGCTATATTGACGTCTCGTTGTGTGTTTTCAATGATTTTTGCTGCTTCAGCCACTTTAATTGAAGAAGCACGGTGAACACCTGCATCAACAACCAATTCATACACTTTTGCAATTTCTTCCAAAGACTCATCACAACATCCTGACACCACTTTCACCACACTTTGTAAGGTATGTACTTTGTCACCTGGATTAATTCGTTCTGGAGAATAACCTACCTTGAAGTCTGTTCGAAATTTTAGGCCTGATTCTTCTTCCAAAACAGGGATACAATCCTCTTCTGTACATCCCGGATAAACGGTAGATTCAAACACTACATAATCTCCTTTTTTCAACACTTTTCCCACAGTCCCTGAGGCAGCAAGTAAAGGAGTTAAATCCGGATGATTTTTCTCATTAATAGGTGTTGGCACTGCCACCACATAAAATGTTGCCTCTTTTAAATCATCTAGATTGGAAGTGAAAGTAATGTCACATCCATCAAATGCATCTGATGTCAATTCTTCACTTGGATCAATGCTGTTCCTCATCTGCTCAACGCGTTGTGCATTGATATCAAATCCAATGACACTAATTTTTTTCGCTAATTCAAGAGCAATGGGAAGCCCCACATAGCCCAACCCGATTACTGCTAGCTTGGTATCTTTTTGCAATAATTGATCATACATAACTTATAACTTATTTCAGGGCGTAAATTCTTTCTATAATTTCAACAACTTTCAGACCTTCCATGGCGTTGGTGGTGGCAGTATTTTTATCACGCATGGTTTCAATCACATTTTGAATAATGTAATGATGATTGGCCGCTGAACCTTTGTATGCACCATAATCATTTGGAGGATTAGCTTCTGGAAGTACGGGCATTTGATAATCTTTGATGTTGCAATACTGAACTTCATTCATGTATTGTCCTCCCACTTTGATACTTCCTTTGCTACCAATGATGGTCATGCTACTTTCTAGATTCTTATCCCAAACAGAAGTCGAATAATTCAATTGTCCCATTCCTCCTTTAACAAAATCAAACGTTACAAATCCTGAATCTTCAAATTCAGTTGATTCCTGATGTGTAAAGTCGGCAAATTTACCTTGAATATTTGTGATATCTCCAAACAACCAATACATGATATCAATGAAATGAGAAAACTGTGTGAACAATGTTCCTCCATCCAAGTCTTTTGTTCCTTTCCATCCACCAGGTTTATAATACCGATCATCGCGATTCCAATAACAATCCACCTGAACCATAAATATTTCACCAAGTGTTTTGTTATCCATGATTTCTTTTAACCAAACTGAAGGAGGTGAATATCGATTTTGCATGACGATAAACACTTTTTTGGAACGTTGCAGAGACTTGTAAATTACTTCTTCACAGGCGGCCTTGGTAAGACCCATTGGTTTTTCTACAACAATATTCTTTCCAGCTTCAAGCGCCTGAATAGCATGAGTTGCGTGCAATCCGTTTGGTGTACACACATTCACGACATCAATGTCCAATCCGGCTCCTAATAATTCTTCACAAGACGAGAAAAATGGTACATCATATTTATCAATACCCAAATTTTCTTTTTGTCCGGAGTCACAAAGTGCAACCAACTCGGCTTCGTCATTTCCCAAAATCATTTCGGCATGTCGTTTGCCAATATGCCCACATCCTATAACTGCAAATCTTATTTTTTTATCGCTCATAACTATTAATTATTCGCCAATGCAACGCGATTATCAACTAATTTATATGTGTCTCCTGATTCTGGACATTTTGCTATGCCAGACTCGTCAAAATGAAGTCTGTGGCCAAACTTGCTAATCCATCCAATTTGTTTAGAAGGATTTCCAACCACTAATGCAAAAGGCAATACCTCTTTTGTAACCACTGCTCCTGCTCCAATAAAAGCATATTCGCCAATATCATTACCACAGACAATGGTCGCATTAGCACCAATGGATGCTCCTTTTCTGACCACCGTTTTCATGTATTGATCACGTCGTACTACTGCGCTTCTTGGATTAATGACATTGGTAAATACCATCGACGGACCTAGAAATACATCATCTTCACAAATCACACCTGTGTAAATGGATACGTTGTTTTGCACTTTTACATTATTCCCAAGCACTACCTCAGGCGATACCACTACGTTTTGTCCCAGGTTACAATTCTTTCCCAACACGGCTTTGGGCATCACATGAGTGAAATGCCAAATCTTTGTACCTTCTCCAATGACAGCTCCTTCGTCCACAACGGAGGATTCATGAACAAAATATGACTTGCTCATCTGGAAATAAATTTATCAAAATTGGCATGTTCCAATTTATAGATTTCATCTTGAGGAAGAGACTTAAAGAAGTCATACGTAATTTTAAGTCCTTCTGCCCTACTCACCTTTGGCTCCCATCCTAACCAATCTTTTGCTCTAGTAATGTCAGGTTGCCTTTGCATAGGATCGTTTACGGGTAATTCCTCAAATACAATTTTATTATCTGTTCCCGTCAACTTTAGAATTTCCTTGGCAAAATCCAAGATGGAAATTTCATCAGGATTACCAATATTCACAGGTTCAGCATGATCACTTAGTAATAACCTTTTGATGCCTTCAATCAGATCATCTACATAACAAAAAGAACGCGTCTGACTTCCATCTCCAAAAACAGTAATATCCTCTCCCCTCAAGGCTTGTCCAATGAATGCCGGTAGTGCTCTTCCATCATTGAGTCGCATTCTTGGACCATACGTATTGAAGATTCTTACGATTCTGGTTTCCACATTGTGGAACCTGTGATAAGCCATGGTAATGGCTTCTTGAAATCTTTTTGCTTCATCATACACACCTCTGGGCCCAATAGGATTTACATTGCCCCAATAATCTTCATTTTGTGGATGCACGATAGGATCTCCATAAATTTCTGAAGTAGAGGCTACAAGAATTCGCGCATTTTTGGCTTTTGCCAAACCAAGCAAATTATGGGTGCCCAATGACCCAACTTTCAGGGTCTGAATTGGAATTTTTAAATAATCAATGGGACTCGCCGGAGAGGCGAAATGTAAAATATAGTCTAACTCCCCTGGAACATGGACAAATCTGGAAACATCATGATTGTAAAAAGTGAATTGTTCCAAAGGAAACAGATGCTCAATGTTTTTCAGGTTACCAGTAATCAGGTTATCCATACCAATTACTTCATATCCATCTTTTATGAATCTATCACACAAATGTGAACCTAAAAATCCAGCTGCACCAGTAATTAAAACTCTTTCCATTTCAATTAATTATGCGGTCTTCCAATACTAAAGTATTTGAAGCCTAAATTTCTCATTTGATCCAATTCATACAAATTCCGACCGTCAAAGATGACCGCATTCTTTAACATAGACTTCATCTTGTCAAAATCAGGATTCCTGAAAATGGCCCATTCCGTTGCAATGACTAATGCATCTGCATCTTTCAGGCATTCAAGGTGATTGTCAGCATAATGAATGTCATCACCAATCAATCCTTTCACATTGTCCATGGCTTCTGGATCAAATGCGGTTATATCTGCTCCTTCTTTCCTCAATTCCTCAATCATGTACAAGGATGGTGCTTCCCGAATGTCATCTGTATCGGGTTTAAAGGACAATCCCCACAATGCAATTTTCTTGCCTTTCAAATTGTTTTTGAAGTACGATTTTATTTTGGGAACAATTATCGTCTTCTGCAATTCATTCACAGACATCACAGATTGAAGAATGCTAAATTCATAACCTTCTTTTTTACCAGATAAGTCAAGTGCCTTTACATCTTTAGGAAAACAACTTCCTCCATAGCCAATTCCCGGAAAAAGGAAACGCTTACCAATTCTACTGTCAGATCCAATACCTATTCGCACTTTGTCAACGTCTGCGCCTACCAACTCACAAAAATTGGCAATTTCATTCATAAACGTAATCTTGGTTGCCAGAAACGCATTTGCTGCATATTTTGTCAACTCGGCAGATTTCTCATCCATGAAAATGATAGGATTTCCTTGACGAACGAAAGGTTTGTAGAGTTTCTCCATTATTTTTCTGGCCTTTTCAGATTCTGTTCCAATAACTACTCTGTCCGGTTTTAGAAAATCATCTACGGCAAATCCTTCTCGGAGAAATTCAGGATTTGATACGACATCAAAAGCTACTTTAGACTTCTTTTCAATGGCCGTCCTTACCAATTCAGCAGTTCCTACCGGCACTGTACTCTTATCAACGATAACTTTGTAATCTTCAATGATGTCACCCAATTCATCCGCAACCCCTAAAACATAGGACAAATCTGCCGAACCATCTTCTCCCGGAGGTGTTGGTAATGCAAGAAAAATGATAGACGCATCCTTCACTGCTTCAGCCATATTAGTTGTGAAACTCAATCGTTTCTGCCGAATATTTCGTTCAAAAAGCACATCCAAATGAGGCTCATAAATGGGTACCTCCCCATTGCGCATTTGGTTCACCTTTTCTTCATTTATATCAACACAAATCACTTGATTACCTGTTTCGGCAAAACAAGTTCCGGTAACCAAACCTACATATCCAGTTCCGATAACTGCTATATTCATTCTAACCTAATTTCGAAATAAAACCTCGTACATTGGAAACAATATGATTCAATTGTTCCTCATCTAATTCTGTGTGGATTGGCAACGATATAACCCGTTTACATAAGTCATTCGTCACAGGATAATCGGCATCATTAAATCCAAATGCCGAATACGCTTTTTGCGTATGCAAAGGCACCGGATAATAAATCATGGCCGGAATATTTTGTTCAGCCAAATGCGCTTGTAAAGCATCTCTATCGATGTCCTTTGTTTTCATTGTATATTGATGAAACACATGTGTGCTGAATTCGCTTCTTTCTGGTGTTTGAAGTTGTTCAATGTCTTTAAATGCCTCGTCATAATAATCAGCAACTTTTCTTCTGGCATCGCAATAGGCATCCAATCTTTTCAATTTCACACTTAACACTACGGCTTGCAAACTGTCCAGTCGAGAATTGATACCAATTTCATCATAATAGTATCTTTTTCTCATACCATGATTCGCCATGGATCTAGCATTTTCGGCAAGTTGATCGTCATTGGTGAATACAGCGCCACCATCTCCATAACATCCAAGATTTTTAGATGGGAAAAATGACGTTGTACCATAATCACCCATTGTACCTGCTTTATGCCAATTGCCTTGATTGTCTTTATAACTGGCCCCAATGGATTGCGCTGTATCTTCTACAACAGGAATGTTATGTTCTTTCGCTACTTCTAAAATTGCATCCATATTGGCACATTGGCCAAATAAATGAACAGGAACAATGGCTTTGGTTTTTGAGGTGATGCTACTCTTCAATTGTTCAATGTTCATGTTGTAACTATCGGGATATACATCCACCAATACTGGTTTAAGTTTCATCAACCCGATAACTTCAACGGTGGCAGCAAACGTAAAATCCACAGTGATAACCTCATCACCAGGTTCGAGGTACAATCCCATTAATGCAATTTGAAGTGCGTCTGTTCCATTAGCGCATGGAATAACGTGTTTCACACCCAAATAATCCTGTAATTCTTGTTGAAAATTCTTTACCTCAGGACCGTTGATGAAAGCTGCAGATTGTAGTACCGCCTGCATGCGTTGATCGACCTCGTCTTTAATCCCCTCATATTGGGTAACCAGATCAACCATTTGTATGTTTTTCATTGAAATTTATTATGATGAAATGGACTGCGAAGATAATTAATTTAAATAAACCTTTTCATCGTAAAAGTATTCGTATTATTGCTTGTTAATTCACTCTGAATGTTGCGTCTGACGCCCATATTGGCTTTTTTAATCTTTGTTTCGAATTTGTTCGCTCAGCAAGACAAATCAGATACGTTGCAATTTGTCAGTCTAATTCAAATATCTTATTCTCTAAACAGCACTTCCGGAGACATGCAAGATCGTTTTGGAAATGTCCAGAATGCGGGTCTGGGATATGCTGCCAAATTCAAAAGCAATTGGTATCTCGGTGCTCAATTCAATTATGTTTTCGGAGGCAATGTAAAGGAAGAAGGATTGTTTGATCATTTGCTTACCAGTCAGGATGGTATAATTACTGATGCCGGAGACCTTCTTACACCTTTTACAGAATTAAGAGGTTATTCAGGATTTGTGCATTTCGGAAAAATATATAACCCTTGGAACAAAACGGCTAATTATGGTTTCGTTGCATATGCAGGACCTGGTTACCTTGCCCATTGGATTAAGATTGATTATAGGGATGGAAATTTACCACAACTGAAAGACGAATTGGTGAGAGGCTACGATAGGCTTTCTGCAGGTTTTGCTTTAAACGAATTTGTTGGATTTTGTTATTTGGGAAAAAAGAAAATTGCCAATTTCTTCATTGGGATTGATATGGTTCAGGCATGGACAACAAGCTTGAGAGAATACAATTTTGATACTAGATCAGTTGATGATGAACAACGCTTTGATTCATATATGGGATTTAGGGTAGGCTGGATTCTTCCTCTTTACAAACGAACTGGTCAGGAATTCTTCTACTATTGATTCATGAGATTTTTTTACACCATCTTTATTCGCGTCTATTTTTTAATCATTTGGATAGCAAGTCATTTCAATAGCAAAGCGAAATTGTTTACCGAGGGAAGAAAAAATGCTTCAAAAAGTTATCCAGTTTTAGAACAAACCGAAATTTTTTGGTTTCACTGTGCCTCACTTGGTGAGTTTGAACAAGCCAGACCAATTATTGAAAAGATAAAATCTAGCAACACTGATATTGGTATAGTACTTACTTTTTTTTCTCCTTCGGGATATGAAGTCAGAAAAAATTATGAGTTTGCAGATTACGTAGGATATCTTCCACCTGATGTAAATAAGCACTTGCATGATTTCGTCAATCACTTTAGGCCATCGAAGGTGTTTTTTGTCAAATACGAATTCTGGTATAACTTAATTCATGTGTTGCGTACCAAACAAATTCCCTTTTATCTCATTTGTGGCATTTTCCGAAAGGATCAATACTTCTTTAAATCATGGGGGAAATGGTTTTTGCGTCATCTTTCACTGTTCAATCATATGTTTGTTCAGCAAAAAGAGTCTGCAATATTATTGGATTCATATGGCATCAATAATCATTCTGTGGCGGGAGACACACGATTTGATCGTGTCTATGGCATTGCAAAAGAAGCTCGAAAGATTCCTGAAATTGAGGCATTTGTTGCCGACCGTAAAACCTTTATCATTGGAAGCAATTGGCCTGAGGATGATAAACTATTGATGCCCTGGTTGACAACATTGGACGAATCATACTGTGTGATTGTGGCTCCTCATAATTTATCGGAAAATACCTTTACATCCATTGAAGCATTATGTCCGTTGTCAACTGAGAGGTATTCCGCTTTCAATCAACATGGCGCTGACAAAACGCGCGTCTTAATCATTGACAACATGGGCATGTTGTCCTCTATTTATCAGTACGGAGAATTTGCATATATCGGTGGGGGTTTTGGCGCCAACGTTCATAATGTTCTTGAAGCTGCCACATGGGGGTTGCCCACTGTTTTTGGACCCAACAACCAAAAATTTCACGAAATTCAGGAGTTAAAGAAAATGAATGCGGCATTCGAAATTTCTAATCAAAAAGAGCTTCAGGAAATTCTGAACCAATTAATTTCAGACAACAGCTTTCGGAAAGAAGCATCGGTCAAAGCCAAGGATTATGTAGCATCGCATAAGGGAGCAACAGAACTCGTCTTGTCAAAAGTACTTATGAACTGACACTTTGAGAACATCCGTTCTTAAAAGCACATCCTGCGCATTGGGTACCACAGGTTTTTAATTTCTTCTTGTGCAAAAAACTTCGAAGGGTTTTATAAAGCACCCAGCCGCATGCCAAAGCAATTGTGCAATATGTAAGTAGTTCCTGCATCATAGAAGCAATTGTCCTCCTTGGTAAAACACAAAAGAAACCAACCAAGCCAAAACAGTAGTATACAGCATGGTAAAGGTTGCCCACTTCCAACTGTTGGATTCATTTTTTATACCTGCAATTACCGCCACACAAGGGAAATAAATTAATATAAAAAGCATGAATGAAAATGCCACTAAAGGACTAAATACCAATTCCCCTTTCTGGGGGCCACTTTCATGTCGGTAATTTCTCAATTTTTGCATCAGACCATTTGAATTTTCATCAGCATCACGCTCCACCTGATAAAGCACTCCCATTGTACTCACCACAATTTCTTTGGCAGCCATACCCGTAATTAAACTTACACCCATTTTCCAATCAAATCCAAGTGGGCGAATGACAGGCTCAATGAATTTCCCCATTCTACCGATGTAAGAATTCTCTTGGATGATTCTGTCTTTTTGCAAATACAGTCCTTCAAGTTCTTCATTTTGCAATAGTTCATCTTGGCTATTTATACCGGCCTCCAGGGTAGCAATCCGATTGTCAATATCTTCAGTACCTTCCGCATGTCTTGGAAAGTAACCCAAGGCCCAAATGATAATGGATGCCACCATAATCATACCTCCCATTTTTTTGATATACTGTGACCCTTTAAACCACATGTGTCTGGTGGTAGTTTTTAAGGTGGGGATTCTGTATGGTGGAAGTTCCATAACAAATGGAGCATTCTTTTCTTTAAATAAGGTTTTCTTAAACAATATAGCCATTGCTATACCCAACAATACACCAATGAAATAAATGGCAAACAATACGCTACCAGGGTTTTGTGGAAAAAACGCGCCAATAATCAAAATATAAACTGATAACCTGGCACTGCAAGACATAAAAGGATTGATTAACATAGTGAGCAATCTGTCATTTTTATCCTCTAGTGTTCTGGTAGCCATAACTGCCGGTACGTTACAACCAAATCCCATTATTAACGGAATAATAGACTTGCCATGAAGACCGATTCTATGCATGAGTTTATCCGTTATAAATGCTGCCCTTGCCATGTATCCGGTATCTTCCATCAGGGATATGAAAAAGAATAAAATCAATATGTTAGGTAAAAAGACAATCACACTTCCTACTCCTGCAATAATGCCATCAACCACTAAACTTCTAAAGGGGCCGGGTGCCAGCATATTTTCAACAAAACTTCCCAGGAATGATACACCATCCTCAATTAAATTCATGGGAAATTCACCTAAGAAAAAAGTTGCCTGAAAGGTAATCCACATGAAGAGTACAAATAGAGGGAGGCCCAGGTATTTATTTGTTAAGACACCATCTATTTCCTTACTTTTTTGAAAACGATCGATTTTTCCCGGACGAAATGTTTCCTTTAGCGCACCTGATATAAATCCATATCGAGCATCATTTAATATGGTCAACCCATCTTCTTCATAGATCTCCTGAAGACGTTGTCTTTCTTGGTTTGCCACGTCCATCAATGATTTCCCCACTTTGAATTGACTAACCTTTTCTTCAACCACCGGATCTTGTTCCAGTAATTTAATGGCTAAATAACGTTCGTAGATGTCCTCATTCACCAATGATTGATCCGACAGGACAATAGATTCCAGCTTTTGAATACTGGATTCTACATCATTGCCGTAATTGATTTTCACAGGACGAACAATGGCTGATTCTCCCTCAAAAACATGAATGATTTCTTCAAAAAGTTCTTTTACTCCTTTACTGGTAAGTCCAATGGTAGGAATAATTGGAACACCAATCATTTTTCCCAGTGCTTTGTAATCGAAATTATCTCCTTTCTTCTCCAATTCATCAAACATGTTCAAGGCGATTACCACCTGAAAGCCCATATCTAAAAGTTGAGTCGTTAGCAGAAGATTGCGCTCAAGATTGGAAGCATCAACAATGTTTACAATAACATCAGGTCTTTCATCAAAAATGGTTTTTCTGACAAATGATTCCTCAGGAGTATGTGCACTAATGGAATACGTTCCGGGTAAGTCGGTAATATCGAAACGGTATCCATTTTGTTTCATGGAAGCTTTTTTTGTGGAAACTGTTACCCCACTATAGTTACCAACACGTTCGCGTGCGCCACTTGCTTCGTTAAAGAGAGTCGTTTTTCCTGAGTTAGGGTTACCAACAAATGCCACGGAAATTTGTTTACCATTTTTTGGCTTGACGATTCGATGTTCATCGTGAATGATTCCATTAAAGACAGCTTCATGGGAACTTTGTCCATTTTTTTGAAACACCTCAATCAGATCAGCTTCAGCCCGTCTCAGTGAAACCTCGTACCCCATGATATTAAACTCAATGGGATCCTTTAAAGGAGCATGTTTCACCACGGATATTTCTTTACCCTTGACAAAGCCCATTTCAGCCATACGTCTCTTAATCGAGGCATTGCCATCAATTTTGGCTATAACGCCAATTTCGTCACTTTGAAGATCGGTGAGTTTCATACTTGCAGAGAATCATTTAGAATGATTCTAAATAACTGCAAATATAAGGAAGTTAGCGGATCACAATTGAGCTGTGAAGCAATTAATCATAAAATTACCTTTTGTAGGGTATAACAACATCAATTGAGCCTAGGAGTAAGTTATTGGTGATTTGTGTATTCGTCATTTTAAGTGAATAACTTACTTTATTCAACTGGAACGAGAGGAGCTTTGGTCAAAGCGTCAGATTATGGATGATAAGTTACTCAAACCGGGATATTACCTTGAACTTACAAAATTGCAATCGAAATCTTATCATGATAAGATCATCATACATCGAGAAACAAAAAAAGAAATACAGGAAGCTATCGAAAAATACAAGACTTTTTACAAAGTAAGAATGCTGTTACAAGTTAACTAAACGAAACTTAACGTTGAATTAACACGTTACCAACTTTTCGCTCAGATACAAGGTCAATACCTTCATAGTACTGGTAGTCACATATCCAAACATATACTCCAGAGGCCATTTCATCATTACCCACTTTACCATTCCAGGATTCCTCAAGCGAATTCATGGTATGCAGCAGATCTCCCCACCGATTGTAGATGTTGATGGTTATAGAATACAAGTTGCCACCTTCAGCTTTGAAGACCTCGTTTAATCCATCACCATCAGGAGTGAACGCATTTGGAATATACAATGTAGGCTCCGTAAATGCAGGAGGGATATACGGATTGCAATCATCAACAACCACAATTTCCTTCATGGTAGCACAGCCATTTTCATCTTCTACGGTCAGTCTTAAATTGACAGCGGAATTTACAGTAAGATATCTGCTTGTAGAGCCAGAAGGCTCCCATAAGTATGAAACAAAATCACCCCCATCCAATCGCATACTTTCATCTTCTGAACAAAATTCTATTCGTTCATCAAGGGTAATTATAGGTTCAGGAAAATTGAATATCTCAACCGTATCTGATATAAAGCTACATTCGCCAGAATTAACCTGAACCCAATATTTACCCGGTTCCTTAATTGATATCTTTTGTTGACTTGCTCCTGTTGACCACCGATACAAACTACCGTTATTCAACGCATTTAACTCCAACACCTCGTCCGCACATTTGTATTGAACATGTTGATCAAAGGGTAATTCTAAATTAGGATCTGGTGGTGTGGCATCAATTTGAATGGTAGTTTCAATGATATCCTTGTTGAATTGAACATTGGCCCAATGATGTGCAATAATTTGCAATGTATATGTGCCCGCCGGCTGGGGAGCAATCACAACCGTATCATTTATTCTTGATAATGCCGCAAAGAATCCACTGCTATAATAATTGTGGACACGAAGAACGTTTCCAACGATTTCATGCTTCACACTGTCTAACGAATAAGGCATATACCCTAACCACCCTTGTGTGTTATATACAACACTATCACATTCACTGAGACTATTATCCAATACTTCCAAGTGATCATAAATAGTCACAGTTTGGCCATGAACATGAACCAAAGGCAACATCGTTACAATGAATATGACAAATAACTTACGCAACGCCTAAAATTAACAGGAATACGTATTCCGTATTCCCAATAACCAATTAAAAATAAAGTATTTCATTGATTTATAAAAATTTAACAGTCTTTTTTACTGCATTTAAACCTGTATTAATATGGTTTTGTCGAATGTAGAATGATTTTACGCTGTTATTCTAGGTGAAATACCTATATCAGTTTCAGATATTAACCTATTGAATTCTCTATCAATGAGTTTTAACTTTATTAGGACGCTAAAACAACCAATCAAGCCATGAATCGACCCAGTCTCTTACATTTATTATGTATTGTCATCTTTACCTCCATTAGTATTAATCTATACTCTCAGTCCTCAACCGAAGAGGTTACAGTTACGTTACGTGAGCGCATTGCAGATGATTATTACCTCAGTGGAAATTATGATAAGGCGTTATCGTTATATGGGTATATGGTCAAGGAGATCATTGATAACGGCGAAGAATCACAAAGGCACCATACTAAGGAGTATTTCATAAGCCAGATTGCCGATTGCCATTTTCGAATGGGAGATAGAAAGTATGCCATAAAATGGTACAAGAAATTAGAAGAGACAGATATGTTTCGTGAAGAGACCATGAATACATATATGACGGCGGAAAATCCGTCCACAGACTAATATATAGGACAACTCAAACGCACTCCTTTTCCCAGAATCTAATTTCATAATTTTAATTTTTTAACTAATTAATTAGTTTTTAAACTAAATATTTAGTTATATTTGATTATGAATTTGAAAAAACAAAGTTCTGAGCTCACAAAAAGCGAAGAACAAATCATGCATATATTGTGGAAAAATGGCCCTTCTTTTGTCAACGAAGTCATTGAGGTTCTTCCAAATCCGAAACCGGCTTACAACACGGTTTCAACATTTATAAGAATTCTGGAAAAAAAAGGGTTCGTAGCGCACAAAGCTTTTGGCAAAAGTCATCAATACTATGCACTAATTTCCAAAGAGTTTTATCAGGAAAAAATCACAGGAAGTTTATTAGAAAATTATTTCAGTGGATCAGTGAGCAACTTGCTGTCTTTTTTCGCAGAAAAAAACAAACTGACACCTCAGGAAATTGAAGAATTGAAAACCATAATTGAAAACGCTAAAAAATGAATGGTTTTCTGTCATATATAATTGAGCTTAACATTGTCTTTTCGATACTGATGCTCTTCTTTCATGTATTTTTTAAAGGCATGTCGTTTTACCGCGTTAACAGAATAATACTCTTGTCATTTATTCCGGTATCCACGCTGATTCCATTTTTAATGCTACCCAACCTAAGTGAATACACCGGAATAACCTACACCCTGTCACCTATTCATGTAATCGATGAAATAGAAGAAGCTAATAATTTGTTTCCACTGTCATTGCAATTCATTTATTGGTCGGTATTGTTTGTTTTGGTGATGCTCTTTCTAGTAAACCTTAGCAAAATTGTTCTTTTCATTCGCAAACAAGGAGAAGAAAAATCTGGACAATTTTATTTAGTTCATCCGAATGGCGCCGTACCAAGTTTTTCATTTTTTAATCGCATACACTTAAGCGAAAAAGGGACTCAAGAGTCAGAAACATGTTTGAAACATGAACTAGTTCATGTGAAAAGTCTTCACAGTTTGGATAATTTATTTTTCACACTATTCTGTTGCATTTCATGGTTCAATCCACTGGCATGGTATGCGAGATATTTGGTAAAAATGAATCACGAATTTCAGGCTGATCAACAGACTTCACAAGTAATTTCAAAAGACAATTACATAGATATTCTTCTTCAACAAAGTGCAATGACACCTGTCAACACTTTGGTGCATGGTTACAATAATTATTCATCATTAAAATCACGTATTATTATGCTTACACGTAAACCAACCCATTTCCATCATAAATGGAAATATCTATTGTTAATTCCAGCCACGGCGTTAGGAATTGTTCTACATTCTTGCAAATCGGAAGATGAAAAAAATACTGTTGTGTCTCAACAAGTTGAATCGGACGAAGTATTGTTTGTAGCGGATAAAATGCCTGAATTTCCAGGAGGTCAGGAAGCTTTGTATCAATTTATGGCAGAGAACATAAAATACCCTGAGGAAGCAAAAGCCAGTGGTATTGAAGGCATGGTTCATGTTTCTTTTGTAGTTCAACATTCCGGAGAACTAAGCAATATTGAAGTAGTAAAGTCAGAGCATGCTTCCCTGGATCCCGCAGCACTTAAAACGATTCAACAAATGCCAAACTGGCAGCCTGGAGAACATGAAGGTAAGATGGTTAATGTTAAATGTGTATTACCCATTAAGTTCGCCTTGAAGTAATTTAGAGCTAAGGGATTTGGTACAAAAGAAATCCTAAAATTGAGCTTACCGGTATCAACCATAAAGTTGATATCGGTTTTTTGATGCCAAATGTCAGAAAACCACTTAATGCCAAAATAAAAAACGATTGCCATGAATTCAAAACTGTAATTCCCATGTTTATGGTCACCGCCAACATAACGGCCACTGCTGCAACATTCACGGCATCTAAAAACCCTCTCAAAACAGCAGAATTACGCATTTTCGAAATCAATGGATTTAGGAAAAATACAAAAACAAACGAGGGTAGAAAGATCCCAATTGTTGCTGCCATTGCACCTTTCAATCCTCCCAATTGAAAGCCAACAAAAGTGGCGGTAGACAGAACCGGACCTGGCGTAATTTGACCAACAGCAACAGCATCAACTAGATCTTGTCTTAACATCCATCCTTTGGTCACGAGTTCTGCATCCAAATAAGCAAATAAGACATATCCACTACCGTAAAGAAAAGCTCCCACTTTTAAGAATGTCAAAAAGATAGAAGAAGTTGTCATTGATTTTATGACCAATCCATTCAATGACAAGGGAATGAGCAACCAACTGGATTTTTGATTGGTATACCTCCTTTTAATGTGCATAAAGGCCGATCCCAACACACCGGTTGCCAATAACACCACAATTTCGTTGACTCCCAAAAAACAAGCACCAAGAGAAAAAACGCCAAGCATACCCATCGTATAATTTTTAACTGCCTTTTTTGCCAACTTTTTCACAGCAGCTACAATGATGACAATTACTGCCGGCTTAATTCCAGCCAAAAATGGTAATACCGAAGGAACCTCTCCATACCGTTGATAGAACCATGCAATAAAAGATGTAACAACCACTGCTGGAAAAATAAAACAAACTCCGGCCAAAACTAACCCCCCCCAACCTCCTTTTTCATACCCGCAATGCATGGCCATTTCAGTAGAATTTGGCCCTGGAATGAGATTAGTTGCCCCAATGAGATCTAAAAAATGTTCGTGACTCATCCATTTTCTTTTCCTGACAATTTCCTCTTCCATCATAGCAATATGAGCCGCTGGGCCACCAAAGGCAAACGTTCCTAACTTTAAAAATACCTTTATGATTTCTTTCATTCCGGTAATTTCAATTTGATGATTCGAATAATTTCTGCATATTTTTTCTCCAACTCTTTTCTGGACTTTGGACGAAAAATAAGTCGTTCAGCATACACTGATAATTCATCCAACCATTTTCTCAATTCAGGTTCATACTGATTGTTGACTCGTTCAATGGCCTCAACCAACATACTTTCTTTTTCTCGTCTATCAGATTGAAAAGGATCGTGTAAGCTTTTACCATCTTTTAATTTCCGGTTGCGTTGAACAGCACTTTCCAAACAAAATTCAAAAGGATACTCAAGGTATATTATGACGTTTGCTGTTATTAATCGATCATACAATGTTTCATGATAGGACCATCCATCAATTATCCAATCTTCTTTTTTCATGATGTCGACCAGCGTTCTGTTGAATTCTTCAAAAGGAATGCGTTCGAAATTAGAAGTCCAAGTATAATTGTCCAAATGGTATACAGGAATCGACAGATCTTTTGACATTTTTTCAGCCAACGTAGATTTACCGGAACCACCATTTCCAACAATTACAATTTTCATGAATTTAACCAATTCTGATATTCAACTAAGATATGAAAGAAGCAAATAGTCTATCAATAAGTCAAACATTCACGTATTAAGATTAGAGGTGCTTTTGATATTATCGTTACTATTGTCTATCTATTAATTTAAAATTTTATTGCCATATGAAAGCCAAGAAAATCAGTTATTATGTTTCCACAGGTCTGTTATCGCTTATGATGTTGTTATCTGTTGGTATGTACTTCTTCAACCATGAAGAAATTGCCACCGTTTTCGAATCTTTGAACTATCCAACTTACCTCATTTACCCCCTTGCCATTGCAAAATTGACTGGAATACTCGCCATATGGACAAAAGTTCGTTCGAACTTGGTAGAATGGGCATATGCCGGATTCTTTTTCAACTTTATTTTAGCGGCAGCGGCCCACGTCAACATTGCTGATGGTGAATTTGGTGGAGCGATCATGGCCATGGCTTTGTTACTTATATCTTACAATACCAGAGATTTTCAAGAATCGAATGAGTAAATACCTCAACATCATTTTTGTTCAGAGCGAAATACTCGTTTTGTGCTAAAATAGCTTTATCTAAGCGGTCAGTATAACTACAATAATCGGGCACAAAATCCTGGTAAACTTTAGTACACGTTTAATTTTTGTCCAACGTCAATTCAATAACATTGCCGGCGAACAATAATTAATTAGATATGAAAAAGTTTTACTCGCTAACTGTCGCTTTGGTGACAGGAACAATTATGTGCCTGGCACAAAATATTGGAATTAATACCGTTTCACTTTCAAAAGATACTGCCACGGCTTGTGATGTTGTCATCTTTTCAATTACTGGAACACATGGATGCACAACGACTTCACTTGGTGGCATAAGTCATTCTTTATCAAGAAGTAATATTACTATTTCAGTGCAAGCTGATGATCCGTTTATCTGTCAAGGGGCATTAACATCGTTTAATACTACTTATTCTTTACCCTTGACGGGAATTACCGCAAATGCGTATACGGTAACCATTACGTATACAGCTACAAACCCAGGATCTTCCGCCGTTACTTCGTTGGTTGTTCTTGCTACGACTCCTGCAGATGCTGGCATAGACACAACCTATTGTCATGCTACTTCACACAATCTTACAGGCAATACATTACCCATTGGTATCACTGGCACTTGGAGTGTACTAAGTGGAAGTGGAACGATTACGAATCCAAATCAACCGCAAACTACCGTTACCGGCCTGGGATATGGTACCAACGAATTTGAATGGGCAGTTATGGACCCTAATTGCACAATAAGAGATACGGTAAAAATTACCAATTTCGAAATGCCATCTGCAGCCATCACCGAATCTGATTTTATCGCTTGCTCGGATACTGCTACCATTGACGCAACACCTCCAACTGCTGGAACCGGAACATGGAGCGTTCTTAATGGGTCCGTATTCTTATTGATGCCCAATAGTCCATCAACGCCTGTGATATTTTCAGGGGCTGGGCATCATGCTTTTGAATGGAAAATTGAAAATGGCATTTGCCAAGCAAGTATCGATACGCTGGAAGTTGAAGTCAAATTATTGACAGATACACCACAAATTTCTTTTCAATCTGGTGTATTGTCTTCAACGCCGGCACCAGCTTATCAATGGCATTTAGATGGACAAGCCATTCCGGGAGCTACATCACAGAATCACACACCAACTACCAATGGCATTTATGATGTATTAACTACAGAAACTGGTTGCTCAACAGGACTATTCTCAAATGAAATTGAATTGTCCACGGTTGGGATCAACCAATACAGGTCCTTTGATCTAAGCATTTATCCTAATCCAGCTCAGTCCGAATTGAATATCCGGCATTCATTTACTGACCCAGACTTGTATATTGAAATTAAATCCTTTGCATGGTCAAACAATGAAATATCTGCCATTTCAGAATCAATTTTCAATCACAGAATTGGAATCAGGAATTTATGTAGTAGCCATATTGAAGAACAATCAAGAATTGGCTAGATCATTGTTTATCAAACAATAGAAACTAGAAATAAAAAGGGGATCCCAGTCATTCCCTTTTTATTTTTCCTGGAATGAATAAATTCTAATCGAAGGGTAAGAATGCAGCATTAGACCGCAAGGAATATCTGTATTGCCAGTTTCAATATAATTGATTTCAATTTCAACAGATTCTCCATTTTGAAATTGATCACCAAAAATTTCCTCGTTCAACGGTTTGAATTCGGTTCCATCAATTTCCACAAAATATTCACAGCCATCAAGTTCATAAGGACCATGCCACATCACAATGGCTCGCTGTAAATCATTGTCATCTTCTTTCTTGCATGCAATGAAAGTAGACAGTATGGCTAACAATACCAGAAAAATTTTCATGTTCTAAATCTAAGCATAATAAAAACGTGATTAATAAAGGAGACAAAAAAAAACCTCTCCAATTTTGGAGAGGCCCTACACATCATAATACTTAACCTTATATTTTCAGGTTCACAGTCAATGAGATTTCATTACTTAAAACCATTTCTTTCATTGGGCTATCCCAGGCAACATCATATTTTTTGCGATCAAAAACCAAATTTCCTGAGAAGTTACCTTTTCCATCAGATGTTACATTTGTAACTGTTTCACTATTTGTAATTCCTCTAATGGTCAAATCTCCGGTAATTCCTTCAGCTGAGCTTCCGGTTATAACAAAAGTTGCAGAAGGATGAGATTCCACATCAAAAAATTCAGCTGAAGACAAATGGCCAACCAATTTTTCAGGAGTCTGTTCTTTAGAAGGATCATAATTCTCGTCAGTTGGTTGCATACTTGTCATATCCACCGTAAACGACCCACCGGTAATTTCATTACCTTTTGTTTCAATGCTTCCTGCTGTAAATTTTAATGTTCCAGAATGAGAGTAAACGCCCACCATGGTTCCTTCCCAATTTACGTCACTGGTTTCTAGATTAATATCAGCTGTTACCGCTGCCGCATCTGTTGTTTCTTCAACCATTTCTTCAGCAGATTCTTGGCTTTCCGCTTGCTGATCAGCTCCACCACAAGAAATCATAACAAAAGGAAGAACACCTGCAAGCAGGGCTAATTTGATTCGTGTTGTTTTCATTTTATAAAAGTTGTCATAATAATATTTGTATATACAAATGTATAACAATATTTCAGCAATGCATACTTTTCAAGAAGAATTATTCAATTATTCGAGATCCCCTTTCTTCTGCAGGGTTTCCCACGTAAATCGTATAAGGTTTTAAATCCTGTAGAGCCACAGAATTAACTGATAGGACAGCGTGACTTCCACATGTAACACCTGGCGCTACTAGCGATTTTGCACCAAGAAAAACACCATCTTCAATTAGAATGGGTTTGGTAAATACTTCAAATTTTGTGCTCTTAAAATTGTGGTTGCCAGTAAGCAACATAACACCTTGAGCGATATTCACATTATTGCCAATTGTTATGTAATCCATATTATAAATCCAACAATTTTCTCCTAGCCAAACATGATCTCCAATGGTCAATTTCCAAGGATACTTAATATTGATATTGGGTTTATTCATAACAACACCCTTTCCTATTTTGGCACCAAAAGCCCGCAAGATTATCACTCTCAACTTACTTGAAGGGTTCAATGCATTTCTAAAAATTAAGGTATTTACGAAATGCCATAACATGTATGTCCACTTGGACTTTCCATGCGAATATTCTGTATTGTCGAATGAGGATAAATCAACCTCTTTCATATCCATAAGGTAATTATATTGAATAATGCGTGATTGAGCAAATGTAGTCCAAGAAATGCATTGCTCAATGTCTACTTACTTTTCATTTTTTTCATCACATATTCTTGAAACAACTGTTCGTTTAAGTGATTGAAATTGAATTCTTCCTCTACCCTTATTCCGTCAAAAAAGAAAGCCTTGAAATTTTTGTTTTGTGAACGAAGGCCAGTAAAATAAAAGTATCCTCCGCCAGGCAAATCGACTTTTCGCATATCCCCGCTACATCCGGCAGTTGTGGAGCCAACCAATTGACCCAATTCACCTCTTTTAAATGTATATGCCATGGATTCAGCATAACTCTGTGTTAAGGATGAGACAATTAGGGTTTTAGGAGCGTTTAAATAAGGGGTCAATGGAGGAATAACCCATCGATCTGTATCGTTAAATGAATACGTTACATACTCATAATCAGGATGATATATTTGAAGATCTGAAAAATATTCCGAATACAATGTGTCTTTGGAAAAGTGTGCCATTATAGAATCCAATTCAAAATTTGGGTAATGCCTCAAATCCAGAAGCAAGTAAGAGGCTTTTTCAAATTCATTCAAGTGTTCACTAAAAGATGAATAACTAATTTTATTCAAATCGATATAATAACCTCCATCTTTTAATTCCAATACTTCATTCAGATTTGATTTCTGCCAAAAAGGACCATTATTGGCTTTATAAGTCAAATTCAGTGTATCCGTATTTCTCAACACCTTTAGCGAAACGATTGATTCAGTCTCAAAGAAGCCAAATCTATCAAAGGCAGCAATTTCATTTTTCCAATGAGGCGAACCGGCAATTAAATTCAGACATTGAGATATGTGCTCTTCAGATTTCATTCCAGCAATTTCGATGACAACATCACCCTTTTGGAAATCCTCGTGCAGCGATTCAATAATTCGAGCTTGAAAGTTGCGTATCTCAACTTTGAAAGGCGGGCCAGCCAATTTAACCGAGCGGTTTCCTGGCATATAATAAGCGTGACCATCCATTGATTTACCAATAAACGTTTCCATGCAGTCTACGTAATGAATAGCACCTGCGCCATTGAACATGACATCAACAATACTGTTTCTCAATAATTCATCCCAATCCAATCCTGATACATCCCTGTATGGATGAAATAATCTGAACACATTCCATGTTTTAACAAGATCTGTCAATGCCAAAATCATGGGATCTAAGGTTTCTGTTTGTTCAAAGTCAATACGCGCTAGGGTACCACGCAATTGATTGATGGTATAACGGCTCGTTTTTGAATCTTGCACACTTCCGTTGATTAAAGGTAACCGCAAAGGCAAAAGCATGCCTAGATTTCCATTATCACCTATTATTTCATCAATATGGGAAAGCGAATTCTCATCCATTGGAAATTTCAAATTAGCCATGTCTGAAATGACCTGTTTTTTCATTTCCGGATTTTCAACTGGTTGATACCCTTTGTATTGGACAAAAGCAGTACCCAATAATTTCAGATGATATTGTTCATCCCGTTTAAGCATTTCAATTTGTTGAGCATTGCCATTCAGGCTATATATGTGCAAAGACGGTGCTATAGGGTGAAGATTTTTTCTAATAAAATAAGTTCCTTCACCAATTGACGTTGATGTTAAAATTTCCCTGATAGAGTGATAAAGAAGTTTATCCCATTCAAAGGCGTAATCACCTGGTTTGGGGTAGAAATAGCGAACATTTCCGAAACATTTTGCCAGGATAGCCACATTATCAACCTTCATTGAATCACTTTCATCTGAAAACGCGGCCTTAGTAGTTACAAGGCAAACAAAAATTGGCAAAATCATAAAAAAATATCTCACCCGTGCTATATTCATCCCTAATGATTATTGTCTATCTTAATGTATTACAATTCAACAAATGTATTTTCTAAGATGATTTCCACAAAATTTGAACTAGAAGAAGCTATCATGCTTCTTAAGCGAACACCTCTTGTAATTTCAACATTACTTCAAGGATTACCTGATTTTTGGATATACAATAATGAAGGAAACAAGACATGGAGTCCATTTGATATTTTAGGTCATTTGATCCATGGAGAAAAAACGGACTGGATTGCTAGGTTAGAAATTATCCTTAACCAAGGTGAGAATATTACCTTCACTCCATTTGATCGATTTGCGCAATTTGAAGAAAGTAAAGGCAAAGCACTAAGTTCGCTGCTTGAAGAATTTGCTTTATTACGAAACCAAAACCTCAATGTATTAATGGAAAAGAATATTTCCTCAAAACAGTTTGAATGGATAGGTATTCATCCGGATTTTGGAAAAGTTACATTGGAACAATTACTTTCAACTTGGGCAACACATGATTTAGCTCATATCAATCAAATGACAAGAGTAATGGCGAAACAATATGTAAATAATGTTGGGCCTTGGAAAAATTATTTAAGTGTATTGCACAAATAATTTGATCAATTCTTCAAGTATTTAGGATTTCATTCACATCAACAACTGACTAATCTGTAGCTGAAATCAATATTTTCATTGAGTTAAATAATTGTTTATCAATGATTTAATTTTCTAAGCTAAGTGTTTTACGTATTTGAATATTTAGGCAATGCCCTATGAGTTACGGGACGTTCTGATCCTTTCTTTGCCATGAATCAAACAATCAAACAATGGACAATTACAGAAAACTAAGAAGAGTTATTAATAAGATAGTAATCATTACATTCTTAATGCCCCTAACCGTCTTAAATGCATCTGGGCAGCATTCCGCAGATAGTACGGCCCTAATGGCCTTGTATAATTCAACAGATGGCCCCAACTGGGATAATAATGGTAATTGGGGAACAAATAAATCATTAAATCAATGGTATGGCATTACTACAAATGCCAACGGACGAGTAAGCAAAATTATTTTAGAATGGAATGATTTGAATGGAACTTTGCCTCCCGAAATAGGACTTTTAGAAGAGCTTGTTGAAATAAATTTCAGATACAATTCCATTTCTGGTGCTATTCCTAATGAGCTTTACGATCTTACCAATCTGCAAAAAATCAACTTTAGTTCTAACGACCTAAGTGGAACAATTTCGGATAGCATTGGAAATCTTACCCAATTGACAAGATTTGAATTTTGGTCTAACCAACTTTCTGGTAATATTCCTGAATCCATAGGAAACCTAACTAAACTTAATGTGTTGGACATAGGTTCTAATCAGTTGACTGGAACACTTCCAAATACAATGGGTAATTTAATGGCACTGGCATATTTATTTCTGGAAAACAATCGAATTGAGGGCAGCATACCACAGCAGTTTACAAACCTAAATAACATCAAAACAATTTCGTTACACACAAACCTATTTACACATGTGGAAGGAGGAATAAATTTTAGCAATAACCCCACTATTAATGTCTCTAATAATAACTTGAATTTTGAAGATCTAGAGAAATTAGATAATAGTACCATTGGAACATTAAATTATGCTAATCAAACCACTGTTTACAACACAGCAAAACAACAATCAGGGCTTCCAGGGCTTAAAGATACGTTGGCCATTGTTGGGGCCACTGCCGCAGGAAATCAATTCCAATGGTATAAAGACGACGTGGCCATTGCTGGGGCTACAGACTCATTGTACGTTATCAATTCAGTACAGACATCCGATACTGGTGAATACACCGTGAAAGTCACAAATAGCATATATAACGGAATAACCATATACAGAGAACCTATCACATACGACGCTATTTGTGATGACAGATGTGCTTTAATGGCACTTTACAATTCCACTGATGGACCAAATTGGAAAGACAATTTGAATTGGACTACAAACAAACCACTAGATCAGTGGTTCGGAATAACAACGAACGCCAATGGCCGTGTAAGTAAAATTGAATTGAGCTGGAATTTGTTAAACGGAGCTTTACCAATGGAAATAGGATTGCTGGATGAACTTACTGAATTAGATTGCAGATACAATGCCATTTCTGGAACAATTCCAAATGAGCTTTACAACCTTACCAATCTGCAAAAAATCAACTTTAGTTCTAACGATCTAAGTGGAACCATTTCAAGTCGCATTGAAAATCTAAGTGAATTAACACGAATAGAGTTTTGGTCTAACAATCTTTCAGGCAGTATTCCTGAATCCATTGTTAATCTCAACAAACTAAGCATGTTGGATTTAGCGGAAAATAATATTATCGGAGCGCTTCCTGATTCAATGGGTAAATTAGTTCAACTTAATTTTCTATATCTGGATGGAAATGACATTACAGGTAGTATCCCTGCGCAACTTGGCAACTTGAACAATATTCAAAATATATTTCTGAGTGATAATCAATTTTCATATGTAGAAAGAGGACTTAGCTTCAGCAATAACCCTTCTATATATGTTGGAAATAATAAATTGGATTTTGAAGATTTAGCGGAATTGGATAACTCAACCAATGGAACTTTTAATTATGCTAATCAAACTACTGTATATAACACGCCTGAGCATATGGACGGAACCATTGGTTTCATGGACACACTGGCTGTAACCGCTGCTTATGCAGCAGGTAATCAATTTCAATGGTTTAAGGATAACGTGGCCATTGTTGGAGCTACAGATTCTATTTATGTGATAAATCCTGTAACGCTGGATCATGCGGGCACATATACTGTTGAAATTACGAATGGCGCGTACACCAGCGAAACGTTTTATCGTGAACCTATTAATTATACAGTTACAGTTAAACCACTTCCTGTTGTATTGATATCTTTTGAGGTCGAAGAACAATTCGGTGAAGTATTTGTTCAATGGACGACGGAAAGTGAAATCAATGCAGATTATTTCGAAGTTCAAAGAAGTACAGATGGAATCAACTGGAATTATGTGAATACCGTTAATGCAAACGGAAATAGTAACATCACCAGAAATTATGAAACCGTGGATACTAAACCGATAAATGGTTTGTCTTACTACAGGTTGAAACAAGTTGATTATAATGGAGTTTTTGAAATCTTTGACCCCAAAGCGGTCGAAATCAAAACGGAGAAATATGCAGCTAATACAGAAGTTTATCCTTCACCTTTTAAAGATGAATTGTTCATCAAATTGGAAGGCACAAATGAACCGGTAAACGTTCAAGTTTTTACGCTGCAAGGTCAACTGGTGCATAACCAAACGATTTTTGGAAATGGAAATCATGTAGTTGATATCGACAATAACTTACCAACTGGAATATACCTGGTTTCTTATCAACTTCAAGGTGAAATAACAACCAAGAAAGTTGTCAAAAACTGACTCTTATTTTTTGTAATTGTGTTTATCCCGGTCTGATTATCGACCGGGATTTTTTATAAATAATTACTATATTTGTATATACATTTATTGTATTAACAACTATTATATTGTATTGAAATCGTAAATTTATAATTATGCGGTCCGTAAATAGAATCTTATCAGCCAACCGTGTCAACATGGGTGGAATTTATTTGGATCAACCATTACCTCATCATGGTGTTGATCAAATTGATCCTTTTTTACTTGTTCATCATTGGAAGAATACTTTTAAGGGTGGGCAGGAACAAAAAAATGTTGGTGTTGGACCTCATCCTCATCGTGGTTTTACACCTGTAACTTTTATTTTCAAAGGTGGTGTGCACCACAGAGACTCCAGAGGAAATAGCAGCATTATCAATGAAGGTGGCACGCAATGGATGAACAGTGGCATGGGAATTGTACACAGCGAACGCCCAAGAAAAGACATTGCGGAAAATGGAGGTGATTTTGAAATTATCCAATTCTGGATCAATGCGCCGGCCAAACATAAAATGGACCCACCTTCCTATCAACCCCTCTCCGCGGAAGAAACACCAACTTATTCTTCCAAAGACAATAAAGTTCAGGTTGCTGTAGTTGCTGGAGAATCCAATGGAGTAAAAGGAAAAATATCGGCATATTCAGATCTAATGATTTTACGGCTGTCGTTTGATAAAAATGGAAAAATAGAGATTCCCATTCCAGAGAATTATAACGCGTTTGTCTATCAACTGGATGGAAAGATGAATCTGGATGGAAAAGAACTGGGAGAAAAGAACTTGATTTGGTATAATAATGATGGAAAATCCATTCAGCTAGAAAGCAATGAGGCTACCAATGCTATCTTGTTGGCTGGTGCACCTATCAAAGAACAAGTCTATTCATACGGTCCTTTTGTCATGAATAATCAAACGCAAATTTTGCAGGCAATGAGTGATTACCAGCAAGGAAAAATGGGTGTGTTAATTGAATCATTTGACGAATGAACAGAAGAAAATTCCTTTCAGGCATTTCTTTTGGAGCAGCTTTTTTAAGCTTTTTGCCACTCAAGAAATTATTTGCGCTGAATTCAATGCATTCAGTTTCAAGCATACCAATTGTCCATCAAATAAGGCATGGAGCCATTTTATCAAATGCTAATTTGGTTTCGCCTTCGCATGGTTGGATTGAATCCGTTTGTATGCAAACTTTTTTTTCGAATGGATTATCAAAAAGTAAGCATGATTTATCAATGCTCTCCCTAAAAATTGAAGGTGAAAATGTGAACCTCATCACTCTTGAGGATGAGGTATTGGTCAATTATAAAGAGAAAGAATTAAGAATTGCTGCCAATAATTCATCGCCTGCCACTATTCAGTTAAATCAAACTTATTTCATTCGTGTAATTGATCTTCAAAAAGAAGAAAAATCAATATTATCTGTTAAGGCAGACGCAAAGATATTCTGTCTAAAAGGTGAAACCAATGTTAATGGCAGCGTGCTAAAGGAAGGACAATTGATGTCCAATATATTTGAACAAGAAATTCATTCTAAATCTTCTGAATTAGCTCAATTATGCATCATTGAAAGAAATTCTTGAGGATTTTTAATTTGAACGATTTCTATAAAGAGAAGCATCCACAACGGACTTCATTTCTTGCGTATTAAGATCTTTTCCTAAAAACTGTCCGATTTTTTCAGCAACATTTTCAGCATTATGGATCACGTCTGTATAATGCAAATTGAGCACTTCTACCCCCGGTTCTTTTTTCTCCCATATTACCACTTTCTTTAATGTGTCTTTGAAAGAATTTACCAACCTCAATGGGTAATTTTCTGTATTCTTTCCCAACATTACTTGCTGAGAAGTAATGATTTCATCAAGATTTCTATGCATAAATATCACCTTGTAATTGCATTCCACAGGTAAATATCGAAGAAGCTGCGCTACCACTTTCATTGCTTTTCCTTTGTGGTCAGGCACCCAAGAATTCTCCTTGGCCAGGGATTTAATGGGTTCATATTCAAAATATCCTTTAGGGTTATTTCCATCAGCTTCTCGCTTTTCATCTATTACAACTTCAATTCCACCCTTGTACAACATTTGCATCATCATTGATGTACCCGATCGAGGTAAACCGGAAACAATAACAACCGTATTTTCGTCTAAAGCCTTCGATGATTTTGGTTGACCAGAATTTAATGCCGTTTCATTTTGTTTCATTTTATCCAAGGCCTGTTCTGCACGTTTGTTTCGCTCACTCAAATGCAATGAAAACTCATAAGCCTTTTTCGCTTCTTCCGTTTTACCCAGTTTTTCCAATGCTTCACCTAACGTATAATGGGCTTTGGGGAAATTTCGAATTAATTCAATCGCCTGAAGTGCGGATAAAGCCGCTTCTTCAAATTTGTCTTGTCTCAACAATGCCAACGATAATGCGTGATGTGCATGTGCATGATCATCTTTTAAATTCAAGGCCCTAGACAAGATTCTTTGAGCATCTTTGTATCGATCCAATTGCAGATAAATGGTGCCCAATTCATACATTATTTTCACAGAATTCGGTCGCTCTTTTTCTGTTTTCTTCAACAACGCCAATGCCTGTTCTATTTTCTTTTCTCCGATTAAAATTTTACTTTCAATCATGGATGTAAAGACCAATTTTTTATCATCCAATGACTTCAGTTTTTCCAAATGAATCCGCGCCTTTTCATATTGATTTAATTTCAATTGAATCATCACCAAATCAAGGTGATAGTAAAACTTAGGCTCATCATTTTCAACCAGTGATGTTAATAGTTTTTCAGCCTCTTCATATTGCTTTTTACCTAAATGAACCCGAGCAAGATTGTATTGAAGATCATTTTTGGTTTTTGCCACTTGCTTTTCCTGATCTTCGTTAGGCTTTTCTATATACCCTAATTCTATTAATTGCTGAACACCTTCATTTGCATCCAATGCACTGACCATCTGGTCATCCGAATGTGTTCCAAAATCACCCTTCACATCTTCCCAGGAATCAATGTATGTTGGGACTTTCGACTCCTCAAAACACTCCAACAAAGGTTTCCCGTCCATATCTTTTCCAATGGGTAAATTAAAATGAGTTAGCAATGTAGGTGTGATATCAAGCAATGAGGCTCCAAACAATTTTTCACCTTTTTTTATTCCTGGCCCCTTCATGGCGAATATTCCAAAATGTCTATGCTCCAAAGCCGGGGCTGCTGGAAATTTGGGCATTTTAGTGATTCGTTGATCGGTGGATTGGAACCCGTGATCTGACATGATTATGACTGTGGTATCTTCAGGTATAAGATTCAACATTCTTTCCAACATCATGTCCTGAAATCGATAGCCGCCAGAAACCACCCTATGGTATCGTTCATATCTCTGTTCATCTACATTTGACAATTTTGGAGGATGATACTTCATAAAGGCATGACAATAATGATCAATGCTATCGAAATATACCGCCATGAAATCCCATTCGGAATGCTCTGCAAGCCATGTTGCACAAGAATGAACAGTTATACTCTGGGAGAATATCTTCGTAAAGGCGTGCAACGATCGATCTTTTTTTTCATTGATATTTGCAGCATCTGGAATAAAAGGCAGAATTTGAGCACCTGTCATTTCTTCAGGGTACATTCTTAAGTCTGAAAATTCTTCTGCCAAATCCATTGGATGAATCATTCCGTTGGCAACTGGAGCTGGTTTTTCATATGTTCCAACTTGCTTGGCAAAAAAGTTGGAAACCATTGCCCCATTAATCGGTTCAGCAGGATAACTCGGCCACCACCCAACAACATTACTTCGATATCCCTCGTGATGAAGTATGTTCCAAATAGCACGTGCCGTTCTTGATGTTGAATTCACCGGACGCACTGCCATTTTCTCTGGATGAGGTTCAATGAATCCTAAAATCCCATGTTTTTCCGGAGTCTTTCCTGTGGCCACCGAAGTCCATAACATAGGTGAGAATGGCGGTTCAAGAGATGCCAGGTTACCACTAATTCCATCTTCCACAAATTTCTTAAATGTAGGCATATATCCATTTGCCATCAATGGATGAATGATATTCCAATCTGCGGCATCCCATCCAATAAGAAGAATTTTGTTCGATTTATTTGTCATCGTCATCACCCTCCTTTTCTCCTAGTATACTTTGCCGGTCTTGTCTCCATTTTCTCAAGCCACGATATCCTAAAGCTAGTAATCCCAATGATCCTTGAGTGTCTTTGGAAATGTGAATGGATGAAGGATTAGTCTTTTTTACTTTTTTACTCATTACAATTATTAATCAATGAAGTAAGTTACAAATAGAAATGCTGCCAATGTGTTAAAAGTGAAATAACTAAAAAAAACGTTATTAATTGACGATTTATTGAATAATTACGTTAATTTTATGAGAAACAGATATACAGGCTCATGAAAAAAAAATCTACTCTAGAAAAAAAATTAAAAGCTTATGCCTCTTTGGCTGGAGCTACACTTGCCATTGGTGAGGCCGATGCGCAAGTAGTTTATACAGATATAAGTCCAGATTTCACTGGAGGATCGAGCAGCACGTATTTTCTGGATTTGAATGATGACAATGTTGATGATTTCAGAATTTATGCAGTAGGATCTTACTCTTCTACTAATTTATACATTGCTCCGTTAACTTCATCGAATGAAGTATTGGGTTCTGCATCTTATCCATTTGCGTATCCGTATGCTCTTAGTTTCAATGCACCAATTGACAGTTATGCGTCAGGTAGTTGGGTGAATTATGGTTATTCCTCGTATGGATATCAATCCTTGAATTACGGTTCTGGCTCATTTGGAAATTTTATCAATGTAACCGACAGATACCTGGGGCTTCACCTCGAAGTGAATGGTAATACATATTTTGGTTGGGCGCGAATGGATGTCAATACTAATGGAGATGTATGGACCATAAAGGATTATGCATATGAAAGTACAGCTCTTGCAACCATTTATGCTGGTTATGTTCAAACGGAAGCCGTAACAAACATTCTACCTGCCGACATTGGGAATGTGGGAAATGGTGCTGATTTAGAAGTCACATTTGATCAAGCTGTGGACGAAGACTATGTAGCACATTATCGACTTATGGCGGTGAAAAGCGCAGCTGCACCTACATTTGATTTAGCAGCAGCAGACGCAGTAGCTCCAGGAAATTTTAAAGTATTGGCTACAAGTGGAAGTGCCTCTTATACTTCGACTATGGGAGCGGGAGCCAAGGACACTGATGGAGATCCAATTGTGGATGGGGTTGCATACCGCATATTTGTCATGAGTTATAAGAACAATACCAATACCACCGCATCCAATATTTCTCAAGCACCAAATGACATTACATTAGGTCAGCCGGCAGATGCAGGGCAAAACGTGGTGGCCACGGATATCGATAACAATGGTAATGGATCGGATCTTGAAGTAAAATTTAATGCGGCAGCAGATGAAAACACGGTTTCAGAGTATCGAATCATGGTAGTTTTATCGTCTAATGCAGCCTCTTTTGATGTTACCACTGCGGCAGCAATTGGCTCGTCAGATTATACGGTCATTTCACCCTCCGGCTCAAGTGAATATGTGAAAATTTTGGATGCAGCAAGTACAGACGTCGATGGAAATGCCATTGTCAACGGAACGGCATACAAAGTATTCATCTTCAGTCTGGCAGATGGAGTATTGGCAAATTTGGACGGTTTGTCCACTGAATCAAATGAAGTGACACTGGATGAATTTACGGGAATTGCAAATGTTAGTCCAGACGAAGCAGGTTTTTATTATGCGAATGGTCAACTTCATTTTGACAAGGCAACTAGAACAATAAATACAGTTTCAATTCACAACGTAAAAGGTCAATTGGAGTATTCTACCAATCTGTCGGACAAGACAGTATTGGACGTTTCTTTCTTGAGCAAAGGCGTATATTTTGTTCATGTAGATGAAGACGCGGGTATTCAAGTATTGAAATTCGTTAAGGATTAAATAGTTAATCATCATTTTGAAACCGCATGGTCGTTGATCGTGCGGTTTTTTTTGTTTTGATAAAAGGATCTAAGTAATTGATCGTCTTAAAAAGTATGTGCACAAATCATACATCATGGTATTCTCAGGTCGAATTTTCGGATCCTTAACTATTCTTTTGGTTCTAGGACTAATACTAAACTCTTGTATTAAATATTCCCCGTATCAAGTAACGGTTAGAAACGAAGAAGAAGATCAGACATTAAAAAATTTAGAGAAATTAAAGAATCTAGATCAGTCTGGAGACACTGTCACATTTGCGTTTATTGGAGATACCCAACGGTTTTATGAAGAAGCGTATGATTTTGTTTTTACGGTAAATCAAATTCCCGAAGTAGAATTCGTTGTAATTTCCGGTGACCTCACGGATTTTGGTCTGATTGAAGAGTTTTCGGGAATGCTTAAAATTCTCAAAAATTTGGAAATGCCCTTTCTTACAGTTGTTGGTAATCATGATTTGATTTACAATGGGCAAGAGATTTATGAAGAAATGTTCGGAGAGCTTGACTATTCATTTTATTTCAAAAATTTCAAATTCATTATGCTCAACACTAATGGTCGTGAATTTGGTTTTAACGGAGAAGTTCCGAACATCGATTGGTTAGATAGGGAATTATCGGATACAGGTAATTATGTGAACAGTGTTGTAGTTAGCCATATCCCTCCAGGTAATGATGATTTCGACAATACACTGGAATACGCTTATGCCAATACACTCAGCAAATGGGAAAAAACTACATTGTCTATGAATGGTCATAATCATGATTTTGCTGTAGGACAACCATACAATGATGGTGTTATTTACTTGAATTCTTTTTCCGTAGGAAAAGGAAGTTTCCTTATTGTAAAAATGTGGAAGAATGGTTTTGAGTACATCATTGAAGACATAAAATGAAACACTTCTACATTTTCTTTTTCTTCATTCTACCCCTTTTGGTAATGGGTCAACAAGACAGTTCCATTGCTCGAAAATGGTATCTTCCGGATTACACAAAATTGCACTATGCTGGAGAGATAGGGTTTATTTCTGTTGGTGTTGGAAAGGAATTTTTCAAAAAGAAAAATGGCGAATTGGACATTTTTTTGGGTTATCTTCCTGAATCTATCGGTGGAGACAACATTGTAACAGCTGCATTTAAGTTTCATTATTTCCCCTGGAAAAAGGAAATATTCAAACAGCGGTACGAATTAGAACCTCTGACATTGGGTGCCATCGGCTATCATGCCCTAGGGGAACACCTCAACAGATTGAGTAATAAAGATTTATATCCTGATGGATATTATTGGTGGACAACAGGTTTTAGATTTGGCCCCATTATTGGTAGTAGAATTTCCAAAGAATTTGAAAACGGTAAATTAGAAAAGTTGTGGTTGTACTATGAATTAGGAACAAATGACTTGTTCATTTATTCATGGGGACAGAATCGAACATTGGTTCCTCTGCGAAGTATTTTTAATTTCAGTTTTGGTTTGAAGGCTACCTTTAGATAGGTTGGATGAATTGAACTATTCCTATTAAATAATTCAAGTAGTTTCACTAATTTTCACAATTCTCAACTGGGTTGAATGGAAAAAATTTTGGTATTTGGCGGAACACAGTTTATTGGTCGCAATCTCGTAAATGAGTTGGTGTCTAGTGACCGGTATGAAATTACACTTTACAATAGAGGGATCTCGCAACCAAAATTGTTCCCGCATTTAAATCGCATAACAGGGAACCGAAACGAAAGTGACTTAGCTATATTGGCAAAGGAAGATTGGGATTATGTAATCGACGTTTCGTGTTATTTTCCTCATTCCATTAAAGGTATCTTACAACATTTGCCTAAATCCGTTAAGCGATACATTCTGATTTCTACCTGTTCTGTATATGATCATAATGCATATCATGATCTATTTCGAAACGAAGATGCACCAGTTTTATCTTGCACAGCTGCTCAAGGAAGGGATGAAAGCAATGCTACCTATGGAAATCGTAAGGCAGAATGTGAAAGAATATTGATCAATTCCGGAAGGCCTTATACCATTCTTAGGCCTGCTCTTGTCTTTGGTCCCTACGACACCACAGACAGGATGTACTATTGGTTAAATCAGGTTAAAAAACAGGATCGCATTTTGGTGCCAATGAAGGGCAAGATGCTTTTTTCAGCCACTTATGTGAGAGACCTTGTTAAATCCATTCGGGTAAGTATGAATCCTGATATAGAATCTTCCATTTATAATGTCATTTCCATTCCTGACATTTCGATTATCAAAATTGTTAAACAGGCGGGAATAATTTTGAATAGAAAGCCGAAAGTAAAGTCAGCAGGTGTCAAATTCTTGCAAAAGCAAGATATTGAACCATGGTTTGATCTCCCTCTGTGGATCAAACACAATGAAAATACATACAACAATGCAAAAATGGTGCAGCATCTGGACTTTGAATTAACCCCTTTTGAAGAGGCAATGAAAAGTACCATATTGTACTACGAATCACTGAAATGGCCGGAGCCCACATTTGGCATTCGAACTGAAAAGGCCAATCAGCTGTTGGCATTATTAGATGCGTCTTAACCATTTCTCTCATAACAATTTCAAAACAATTGTTTCGAAATAATTTAATAATGGTTTCACATTAAAGATGTGATGTGAGTTTAATTTCACCCATTAGGATTTTGAAAGAATTGAAATGTTACAAAAGATTGAGCATCTTTATATAGAACCGCTGATGGCGGTAGACTACGAGTTGACAAATTTGGTTTCACAGTGGTATTTCCACGAATGGAAGCTACCAAAAGAAACTACCTTAAAACGATTGAATCTGATGGGACAATCGTCTAACTTATATCAAGCAATGATATTTGACAACGGCATTCCAATTGGTACGGGTGGATTGAGTTATGAAACACGCATCATGGATGTTTTTCCAGATTTAAAGGACATTGGTCCTTGGTTAGACCTCTTGTATATCATTCCCTCGAAGAGAAGGTATGGAATTGGATCATTATTATGTGAACACATTGAAGCGGAAAGTCGACTTCGAGGATTTTCGACTTTGTATTCTTACACTAATACAGCCGAAGCATTATTTCACAGAAGAGATTGGCAAACGTACAAACGAGTAATTTTTCGATCTCGTAATACGGCAGTTCTGAAAAAGGATCTCATCATGAAATCCAATCTCAGAGCTTAGTTACTCAGCATTATTTTCTTTCTTTCCTTCCACCAGGTGATGAATAATTAAGGCCAATCCGCCAAAAAGACCAATCATTGCAAAATGAGATGCTGGAACTTGCATCAATCCAACATTTGCTATGATTTCACCCGCCACAATTCCAATGGCCACTCCTACAAGTAACATTCCAAATTTCATGCTGCTTGTTCTTCTTTCCTTCTTCTCAAATATGGACATATCTGTACCCTTTTCAATGAGTGCCATGCGTTCCTTATTTCGTGTTGTTAAATAGATATATACAATTCCAAAACCCACAAGGAACATCACAATTGGAATCAATACTTCAAAATTTACCATGTTTCAACTTTTTTGATTTGCTCATATGACGACAATTGATTCGTTTAGGTTACAAATTCATCTAATTTTTCATTTTGTAACCTATATCTTCATTTTTTCGTCTTATGACCAATGAATCAAATGGAAGATACACAGATCATTTCTCAGGTGATTGCCGGTGAATCGGAAAAATTCGGTCTATTGGTTGAACGATACCAGGACATGGTATTTACCATTTGTGTTCGTGTTCTTCAAAATGATTTTGACGCCCAGGAAGTAGCTCAAGATGCTTTTATGCAAGCCTTTCATAAATTAGGCAGTTACCAGGGAAATGCTAAATTCAGTACCTGGTTGTATACGATATCCTGTCGTCTTGCTATATCTAAATTACGGCAGGTAAAAAGAAAAGTTCAGACCTCAACTTTGGAAGAATCAGAAAGCGAAGCACATCATATTGCATTTGATTGGCCATATGATCTGGAGCATTCCGACAAAAAGGATTATATTAAAAAAAGCCTGAAATTATTAAACGAGGCTGAATCAGTTGCGTTGACTCTTTTTTATTTGGATGAATGTGAAGTAAAAGAAGTGGCGCAAATTATGGAAAGGACGGAATCATCTGTTAAAGTATTGTTGTACAGAGGAAGGAAAAGTTTGTATGCAGCACTGCAAACATTGCTAAAAGGAGATGCAAAAGCCATGTTATGAAAGGGAACGAGAGACATAAAAAATGGATTGAATCGGCATTGAAACATGACGCTCTGGAACCTGCGCCTGGCTCTTTGCATAACAACGTAATGGATCGAATTAATAAAGTTGTGCAACAGGAAGAGCAATTATTGGCTCAGGTGCAACAGCAGAAAGGAGCTTTATTGGAATCAGCACCTGATGAGATAAAGGAGCAAATATTGACCAGATTATCGACCCTGGAATCGCAAAAAACCGGTTTAAGAGTTCATGCTTTTTGGGTCTGGATATGTGTGTTGCTATTAATGGGTACCGGCATCATATCCTACATAGGAAATTTTGGACAAGACATTTTATTAGAAGCACCATTGAACGGTTTGTTTCATCAAATTCTACAGCCCCTGGAACAAATCTATATTTATGGTGTTTGGATGGTGTTGATATCCTTGGTTTGGTGGATATTGGACGGGGTAATTTCACATGGATTTTTATTCCACTTTGGGTCAACATTTCAGCGTTAGAAAAACCTATTTCCGGTTTTGGAAAAACAAAAATTTAGTTACTTTTGCCTCCCTGTTAAGCGAAAATAGCTCAGTTGGTAGAGCGCAACCTTGCCAAGGTTGAGGTCGCGGGTTCGAATCCCGTTTTTCGCTCGAACCAGAGGCGCTTGCATAGCGCCTTCTTTGTTTGATTACGCCCGGATGGTGGAATTGGTAGACACGCAGGACTTAAAATCCTGTGGCCATTGCGGCCGTGTGGGTTCAAGTCCCACTCCGGGTACTGATGAATGAAAGTTCAAAGCGTTGCTTTGAACTTTTGTTGTTTTGAGGGATTAAGCAAGCTTGCTTGTCTTGAAACCGAAAAGCAAAAAGAAATCCATTTTATGGATTTGAACTTTCATTTTGACGCAGTCCGACAGGGACTCACCAACGGTAATTCCCACTCCGGGTACTGAAATGTCCTTTAGGAATCTTCCTGAAGGACATTTTAATTTTAGAGCGTACTTGAAACCACACAGATCATTTATCCCGTGGGTTCAAACCGAACAAAGCGAGGTTCACGAATTCCTTTGAAAACAATTCTCAATGAGTAATTCCCACTCCGGATGCTGAAATGGCTTTGGGGTGAAATATTTGGTTTTTTGTTCATCAAATCAGAATTTCACTTTGATTAAATAACTTTCCAAAATGAAACTCTCCAACATACAAATCCAAAAAATTATCTGGGTTTCCATATCATGGACAATCATTTCCGTGTTTATTTTTCTCATCGGCTATGGTGCATTGGCAGAATATGGATTTGCTGATCAGATTGATATTATGATTCCATTAAAAGCAAGTCTCATAACAGGTGTATTGGCAGGAGTATTGGGAGGTTTTATGACAGTTTTAATTTGGGAAAACTGGCTAAGATCCAGACCATATGGTTGGGTGCTAAGAAATACGCTTATCAGCTATACCCTTCTTTTCATACTCATTGCTTTGGTTACAACAAATTATTATCAAAGTCAGTTGATGAATTTACCGTCATTTCATCCCGAAGTCCTTGTTAACACTGTTAAACGAATGTTTAGCCTGACCTTGCTGGTGCCGTTTTTTACATGGCTTGTGGTTTCAGCATTCACCGTCATCGCATTATTGGTCAATGACAAATACGGTCCGGGTGTGTTTAGAAAATTTATTCTTGGACGCTATTTTAATCCAAGAAGAGAGAAGCGAATTTTTATGTTCTTAGACTTAAGATCTTCCACAACCATTGCTGAAAATTTAGGTGAAGAACAATACTTTTCATTCCTAAGGGATGTGTTCAAAGTTGCTACCCCTGCAATATTATATAATGAGGGTGAAATTTATCAATATGTTGGAGATGAGATCGTTATCAGTTGGGAAATTGAAAAAGGCAAAAAAAATGCGCATTGTATTAATTGCTATTTCGATATTCGTCAATCTCTGAATGATAAGACGGATTTTTTCAAAAATAATTACGGGCATCATCCGGAATTTAAGGCGGGAATTCATTATGGCTATGTCATGGCCGGTGAAATTGGCGTTGTGAAAAGAGAAATCGCATTTTCAGGTGATGTATTAAATACTGCGGCAAGAATTCAGTCAAAGTGCAATGAAATGAGTGTAGACATTTTAACCTCAAAAGCCTTGATTGACTTATTGGGACCCCTGGAACATTATGACCCTACTGAAATTGGCAGCATTGAGTTGAGAGGTAAAAAGGAAAAAGTAACGCTTTTCACCTTGTAGTGCCATTTCAATTACACAAGTTGATTCAACTTGTTCATTTTTTCAATGAGATCCCCGGTAATGGCTACGACAGAAGGTTTGGGGATTTGGTCTTCATCAAACGGCCATTTACTCGTAAGATTATCCATATCAGTCGATTGCTCTCCAGGATGTTGAACACTTAAAAAAAGTGTTTTCCCATCAGGTGCAAACCACGGTCCTGTGAATTCCGCATCTCTTGGCGCAGAAGCAACCCGAATTACTTTTCCTGCAGCTTCACCATGTCTTGGAATAACAAACAAACTATTGTTTTTAAAGGGCATGTATGTACTTCCTTCTTTGTTCATTGCACTGCCTGACATATCAGATGTGATCCATAAATTGCCGGCAAAGTCAAATGCAAGGTTGTCCGGACAAGAAAATCCACTTTCAATTCCACCTGCTTTGTACGTGGACGCTTTAAAAGTCAGTGAATCAAATGCACCATTTGTCTCTTCAATTTTAAGTATGGATCCATGAAAATCATTTTTGCCCTTGTTATTGGTCAACGAGATAAAAATATTACCGCTTATGGGATCAATTTCAATGTCTTCAGGTCGATTTAACGGGGTAGCCCCCAACAATTTTGCAGCCTCTCGGGCTCTGATCAATACTTCCGTTTGATCGGTAAATCTGCTCTTTAAGATGGGCTGAGTTTCCCAGTCAAGCGCAAGCCACTTCCCATTTTTTGTATCAGCCACGTATAAGGTTCCATCTTTCAAGGAACCAGGTTTCGATGAAACAAATTTGTACAAATGTTCATCGTTAGCATCATCTCCAGAGTATGCAACTATTCGTTTATCTTCTAATTCGTACAAAGTGCAGCATTCATGGGCAAATCTTCCCAATGCAACATGCTTTTGCGCTTTGCCAGTAAAAGGATCAACTTCCACTACCCAACCATAATGTTCGGGCGGATAATCATAATAATTCTCCCATCCATAAATACTCCTTCTCTTTTTCGGATTATTCTGTTCATCATATTCCGTTTCTCCAAAATAACTGTCATAATTTTCTTCACAAGTCAAGATGGTCTTCCAGGGAGTTATGCCACCAGAGCAGTTACTATTGGTACCCATCACCTGAGACTTTCCTTTGATTGGCGTATCCCAGTTCAATTTAATAGGAGTATGCGCAGTGATGCGTTTGTTGAGTGGATCATTTTCTACCACCTTCCACACACCATTTTTTTGCTGTATTCTTACAATACTTCCTCCCACATGGTACATTTCTTTATCTACTTGCTCCTTAGTCCGATGTTCCCGAGGATTGTCAAAATCTCGGTAATTAAAATCGGATACAAACAAAGGATTAACATATTCATGATTGACCCATAATAATCCATCGTTAGGATTGTTCTCGTCTAGAAGAATAAAGCAGGTAAAATCATTGTTAAACCCAAATGTGTCAATTGCATTTATACTTTCTCCCCATTTGACAACCACATGATAATCCAATCCTTTGGTCAAGACCAAATCATCCAAATCCGAAGCAGCTAACTTTTCCAATACAATTCCTTTTAGTTTTTCAAGCCTCACATCTGCCAAAGGCCCTTCGAAATTGGAAGAGCCATTGTTGCCACAGCTCATTAAAAAAGGTGGAATTACTGAAATCCCTACTCCAACTTCACCCAAGAAGGAAAGAAACTCCTTTCTGCTGTATTTCTTCATGTGGAATTTTATTCAATTGATGCACTAATTTAAGTGAAAGAACTACAGATTTGAAAGATCATTAATAATTTATAGTCCAAAACCATGTAATAAAAAACCCCGCGGAAAACTCCGCAGGGTTACATACTAAATCACAAAAATTACACTATTTCTTCAGCTCCAACATTCCTTCATTTCCAAAAGCAGTGTAAACGCCTTGCGTCAATTGATCAAGGTTATCATTGTATCCTTTAATTGGTTCACCCATTCCCATGTAATCCACTACAGTTCTGAATGGTCTGTCGCCAAATGATCTGTCGAGCAAATCTTTAATAGCTTCAGCGACTCTTTCAGGGCGTTGCATTGTATTTTCCTCCAGGGCCTTTCCAAATCCTTCAGCCATGGTATTGGGAACGTTCATAAATTCACCATAACTTTCCACCTGACTTGAATCACTTGGTGTGATTAAGTTTTCCATAAATGCAGTTGGGAATCCTCCTGGTTCAATGATCAAAGATTCAATGCCAAATGATGATAGTTCCGTTCGGTAGTTTTCTGCCATGGCCTCCAACGCCCATTTTGAAGCATTGTATGGGCCATAAAAAGGAAGTGTCATCCTTCCCAATAAACTGGAAACATAAATGACGGTACCTCTGCCTTGACCTCTCAAATGAGGAAGTACTGCACGCATCACACGCTGAACACCAAATACATTTACATTAAACAATTTCTGCATGTCTTCAGGTGTGAAGTGCTCCTGCATACCAGCCACTCCCACTCCTGCATTGTTGATAACTACGTCCAATCCTCCCAACAGGTCAATGGATTTCTCAACACCCGCTGAAACACTGGCATCGTTTGTCACATCCATCTCTACAATTTCAATACCTGCAGCTCTTAAAGCTTCTGAACTCTCTTGATTTTTTCCACCGGCAGAACGCATGGTTCCCACAACTTTGTGTCCGGCTTCAGCCAATGCAGTTGCGGTTAAAAAACCAAAACCACTGCTGGCTCCTGTAATTAGAATTTTGTTTTCCATTTCTATTTCTAAGAATTGTTTGGTTGAATGTCAATGTGAACTTAACAGTTAAGTATGAATGAATTCTTGCCTAATTGTGTCGAATCCATTTATTCACATTGAATTAATTACTTACATTTCAAGACGGGTATATGGAAAAAATCTTTCATAATTTGGCCAATCAATTTTAGTTAGTTGATTATCAGTATTTCACATGATAACGTTCACCACACCTCAAATTATATATCTCCTATTGGCCGCTGTATTATGGATGGCGGGATATCTCTTTATGGGAAAATACGTACGTCCTAAATGGAAAATCCCGGGAAAATTTTTGTTTTACATGGTTGTATCTTTTGGACTGATTTATTACTTCCATGCCTATGCTTTAATTTTTATCATTTTACACCCTTCATTAGGATTGTGGTTTCATATATCCGCCTGCAGAAAAAATGGCATCAACTGGAAAACCTGTGAGCCGAGGGATGAATTTCTGGAATTACATGAAAAATGGGCCAGGGGTGACTATTCCTAACCATTGAAATCATTGGCGTTTATACGATAGTACAATGCCAAATCAATATGTCCACAAGGGCCATCTTTCCAATACTGCATTCCTAGTTTCTCAAGCACTTTAATTGAGGCAATATTCTCTCTAGCTACGCGACCTACAATTTCTTTTAGTCCAAGCGTTTGAAATCCGTGAAGAATGCACATTTTAGCCGATTCTGTGGCATATCCTTTGCCCCAATGTTTTTGAAAAAATCGGAATCCAATATCAACCAATCGCTCTTCATTTAATGATAATCCACACCATCCTAGCCATTCACCAGAGGATTTTTCCAATACAACCCATCTACCCATGCCTGTATTTTCATAACTCTGGTAATTGATCAGAAAATCCTGCGCTTCTTCAACAGAAACAAATGCGTTGTCGCCCGTATATTTTATGACATCTTCGTCCGCATTTAGTTGATACATATACGAACCATCGTTAGGAGTGAATTTCCTAAATGACAGACGCGGTGTATCATCAGGAACCATATCCACCGCCTCCTTAATCGGTATGTTTATTCGATTTGACACGATTGTTAAAATTGAGAAATATTTATCAATTAGCTAACTTCACCATCTTTAAGGTTTCGAAATTTAAAGATCATGTTTACGATTGGCGCTGCTCAAATTCAAGTCATCAATGGAGACATTGCCAACAATATTCAAAAACATTTGGAGTGGATGGATGTTGCTAGAAAAAATGGAATTCAAGCATTGGTATTTCCTGAGATGTCATTGTCAGGATATGACAGAGCACCGTCCGGAGACATGATATTTTCTGAAAATGATAGTCGACTGAATGACATTGCAGAGAAATGTATTGACTGGGGGATACAAGTCACCGTGAGCGCCCCAGTTCAAATTGGAGATGCCTATTACATATCATCCTTTCATCTTAACGAAAAAGGAGAAAAATTCCTTTATACCAAAACGTATTTGCACGGTGGCGAAGACGTATTTTTTACACATGGCCAGCATAATCCAACCGTTCAAATTGAACATCACAAAGCGGGATTTGCCATTTGTGCAGATGTGAGCCACCCCGAACATGCCGAACGAGCTGGCAGTTCAAACATTGATTTGTATCTGGTCTCCGCATTTGTCACCGAATCCGGATTTCAAAAAGATGCTGATGCCCTATCCGGTTATGCTGAGAAACACCACTTTCTTTCTGTTTTTTCAAATTTTTGCGGTCAGTCGTTTGAATGGGTATCTGCAGGAAAATCGTCTATTTGGTCACCTTCCGGTGAATTATTGGCGCAACTTCCACCTGATGAAGAAGGAATTGTTTTTGCTTATTTAGAAAATGAGTGGAAGGGCGATGTTATTCTCAACAATCAATAATTACTTTTCCAACAACATATTCTTTAATGTGTGCAACGTTCTGCCGTTACGTGTGGTAGCATGCATCTTTAATTTATTCTCAAATAAATTATTACTCAATTTTGATTTAGCAGCACCCAAAGGAGAGTATAAATAGATAACCCCATCAACATGAATAAACTCTTCCGGGGCATAACTTTTCTCATGTAATCTTTGAAGAGCTTCTTCTGATGGTATACTTGCCAAAATCGTGTAATAAGACTTTTCAATCTTTTCCGGATCAGAGAACGGATTGTTGGCCAATACACTGTTTAATTTTTCTTGAGAAAGTACAATTACCGGAACGTCGAAACCAAAATCATTCAAGATGATATCATGAATTTGTTGCTCCATTTCAGCGTATTCCGAAAGGCTTGAACTGAATACAATGTTTCCACTTTGAATATACGTTTCAACATCGTTCAAACCACCTTTGGTCAGGCTTTCCCTGAGATCTGCCATCTTGATTTTTTTCTGGCCACTAACGTTTATTCCCCTTAGCAGGGCAACGTACTTATCACCAGATACCGACATGTTTACCTGATTGTTTATTCAGAAAGTTCGATCATTTCAAAGTCCAGTTTCAACATGGACATGTAGTCTTCTCCAGCTTCCAGCATACTCCCATCACCTTCATCGTAACACCATTCAACTTTCACATTACTTTTCCCGTCAACTTGCAATTTTTCAAGCAATCGAAACGTTTTCATAATCATTTTAGATGAACTGGAATTAAAATATTCCATAGCAAAGCGGGCGCGTGTTTCAGGCTGTGGATGGTCAAAATATTCTTCCAAAGCATCAATGACAGGTCTATAGTAACGCGCTGGATTTTCAAGGTTCGATCTACCCTCAATATTCAAATATCCTCGATCAACATCAAACTGAATGGTTGGATTTTTTTTATCACCCTGAATATTTACGGAACTCATAAAAATTTAAATATAAGATGAAAATACAATTATTATTTTATGTAACCAATCGCCAATCAATTCTTTAATTACAATCATAATTCTACCCTCCAACCAGACGCTTTATTTCATTTAACTTAAGCAAAGCTTCCACAGGTGTAAGATTGTCTACATCTAATTTTATTAATTCGTCCTTTATTTGTTCAAGTACCGGATCATCCAATTGAATAAAGCTCAATTGGAAGCCATCTTCATCTTTCGTTTTCTCAGAAGGAGACGCGCTTACGTGCGAATCTTCCAATTCTTTTAGCATTAGATTGGCACGTTGAATCAACTTCGCAGGCATTCCGGCCATTTTAGCCACATGAATACCAAAGCTGTGTTCCGTGCCACCCGGTAACAGTTTTCTTAGAAAAATAACCTTATTGTCAATTTCACGAATCGAAACGTGGAAATTCTTAATTCGCGAAAAAGACGAGGCCATGTCATTTAATTCGTGGTAGTGCGTAGCAAACAGAGTCTTTGCTTTTACTTTGGGATGTTCATGTATATATTCTGCAATGGCCCAGGCGATGGAAATACCGTCATAAGTGCTGGTCCCTCTTCCAATTTCATCCAACAAGATGAGACTCCTGTCAGAAATATTGTTCAGAATGCTGGCGGTTTCATTCATCTCTACCATAAAGGTTGATTCACCCATAGATATGTTATCTGATGCACCAACACGCGTAAATATTCTATCCACAACTCCAATTTCAGCATGTTTTGCCGGCACATAACAACCAATTTGAGCCATGATGACAATTAAGGCTGTTTGTCTGAGTACTGCTGATTTACCAGACATATTGGGCCCTGTAATCATTAAAATTTGCTGACTTTCATTGAGCAAAACATCATTTGAAATGTATTCCTCACCTGGAGGTAATTCCCTTTCAATCACCGGATGTCTTCCTTCTTTAATTTGTAATGTCTTTTGGTCAGAAACTTTGGGTCTAGTGTAATTGTACTTGGCAGCAATTCTCGCAAACGAACCCATGATATCCAATTCGGCGAGCAACTTTGCATTTTGTTGAAGTGGAACAATATAGTCAGCAACGAAAATGATCAACTCATCAAACAGTTGTTTTTCCAACTGCAGAATTTTCTCTTCAGCACCTAGAATTTTCGATTCATACTCTTTGAGTTCTTCGGTGATATACCTTTCTGCATTCACTAAGGTTTGTTTCCTAATCCAGTCTTCCGGAACCTTGGATTTATGTGTATTTCGAACTTCTATGTAATAACCAAATACATTGTTATAGCCAATTTTAATGGAAGGAATACCCGTTCGCTCTGTCTCTCTTTGTTGAATAGAATCAAGGAATGCTTTTCCTTGATCTTTTATACTTCTCAACTCATCAAGTTCCTTATGACAACCATTGGCAATAACGTTTCCTTTTCCGATAGCTGCTGCTGGCTCTTCATCCATTTTAGAAGATATTTGCGTCTTGACTTTAGGTAATGCGTCAAGATTCTTGGCAAGGCTCATAAGCGGCTTAAGATTACTCTGATTGAGTAATTGAACTATCTCGAGAATGGAATCCAGGGCTTTCGACAAATGAACCATTTCACGAGGTGAAATTCTTGCTGTGGCCACTTTAGAAGCCATTCTTTCCAAATCCTTTATCTCAAACAAATGATCTTTAATGCTCTCGTTTAATTCTGTTTGTGAAATAAAAGAACTGGTCAGTTCCAATCGATGATTTATGTCCTTGTGATCCTTTAAAGGAAATGCCACCCATCGCTTTAGTAATCTACCTCCCATTGGAGTCTGTGTATTGTCAATGATATCAACAAGCGATTTCCCGGAGTGATTGATAGTGTTAAGCAATTCCAGGTTTCGAATGGTGAAGGAATCCAGCCACACGTAATTTTCAGATTCAATCCTGGAAATACTGGAGATGTGCGAAAGTCGATGATGTTGGGTTTCTGACAAATAATGCATCACTGCACCTGCAGCCACTATCGACAAAGGTTTGTTGTCTAATCCAAATCCCTTCAAGGAATTGGTTTCAAAATGTTTGCTCAATAGCTCCTTGCCGAAATCCAATCCAAATACCCAGTCGTCAAGTGCAAACGTGTAAAATGAATCTTCAAATACCTCACGAATTTGACGCGTATTTTTTTTGTCAAAGACCAATTCACTTGGTTGAAAGCCGTGAATAATTTTTTTGACGTAATCCAACGAACCTTCCGCTACAAAAAATTCTCCGGTAGATATATCTATAAATCCTGCACCTGCTTTCGTACCTTCAATATGTATACTGGCCAGAAAGTTATTTTTTTTCTGTTCCAGCACCTGATCATTGTATGTGACTCCAGGTGTCACCAATTCAGTGACTCCCCTTTTTACAATTTTTTTGGTGAGTTTGGGATCCTCTAACTGATCGCAAATGGCCACTCTTCTACCTGAGCGAACTAATTTTGGAAGATATGTGTTAAGGGAATGATGGGGAAAGCCTGCTAATTCTACCTGTCCTGCTGAACCATTATGTCTTTTGGTCAATACAATGCCCAGCACATCTGAAGCATCTATGGCATCTTGTCCAAATGTCTCATAAAAATCACCCACACGAAATAATAACAATGCATCAGGATGTTTTGCCTTGATACTGTTATACTGCTTCATCAAAGGTGTTTCAGCACTTTTGCTTTTCTTTGCCACTGCAGGTAGTTGAGGAAAAATTTGAATTAGGATCGAATATCCAAATTTTTACGCTTTTGACTACGAGGTAGTATTATTCATTTATGAATAGTTATGAACAGAAACACACAGCAATTTCGCAAGTTAAAAGTTGATGAATTAAATCGATTGTCCGTGGATGAATTCAAGGCGCAATCCAAAGTTCCTATTTCATTGATGTTGGACAATATCCGAAGTTTACATAATATCGGTTCCCTGTTCAGAACAGCTGATGCCTTTAAGCTATCACATTTATACTTGTGTGGATTTACAGCCACCCCACCTCACCGGGAAATCAGAAAAACTGCCTTGGGTGCAACGGAATCTGTTTCATGGTCTTACCACAAGGATATTCTTAGTTGTATAGATGAAATCAAAAATGAACGTGAATCAAATTTCATTGCTGTGGAGCAAACTGAAAATAGTGTTATGCTTCAAGATTTTAAAGTTGATTTAACATCAGAAACTGTGCTCATTTTTGGCAATGAAGTGGATGGTGTACAACAAGATGTAATCCATTGTTGTGATACGGTGGTAGAAATTCCTCAATTTGGCACGAAACACTCTTTAAATATTTCCGTTTCTGCTGGAATTGTTATTTGGGATTTGTTCAAACAATACCCATAAAAAAAGCCCCTGTTTTCACAGAGGCTTTCTTCTTAACTTTTATTCAGATTAGTTAACTGCAGCTTGAAATTCAGCATCGTTTTCGTAATCTCTGAATTCGATATCGTCTTTAGCTTTCGCTTTGTAAGAAGCATCTTTTCCAGTAGCAGCTTTCAAATTGCTAATCATTGAATCTTTGTTTTTGTTTCTTGCATTCACAATGGCCTTCAAATAAGAAGCATGTGCGGCATCCTTGTCTTCAATTTCATTGATCATTGCAGCAGCTCCATCAGGATCTCCTGATAACAATTTGCTCAACGCAGCATTGAAACTTTTTGTTGATTGATAATATTGATTTGACTTATCGTAATCTCCTTTTTTCACGTAAATCATTCCAAGGTTTTGGCTCACTTCGTTTCCTGCACCTTCAGCAGACTCAAAGTATTCAATTGCCTTGTCAAGATTCCCGTTAATTCTTTCAATCACACCTAAGTTATTATTGATAACCGCGCTGTTTACATTCAATGTAGCAGCCTTATCAAATTCAGCTTTCGCTTCGTTCACTTTATTCTGCATCACATAAATGTATCCAACATTGTTAGGCCCTCTCCAATCTTCAGGATATACTTTAGAACAAGATTGGTAAATCGTTAATTTCTTATTGATATCATCAGTAAGCGTAGCAGCATATAACAATTCTTCTACTTTCAATGAATCAGGAGCAGAATCAGCCAAAGAAGCAATTTCTTCATCTGTCTTACTTTTTTCCTCAGCATTGATTGTTATTTGAGAACGACGAAGTGTAGGAAGAATCTTTTCTGCAACCTCAACATAAGTAGCAGCCAAATTTTTGATTTCTTCTTCTCTCTTCATTGGCTCATTGTACATTTCAAGAACTCGAAGAATCAAGTTTTTGTCTTTGATATCAGAAGCTTCCATTGCCTTTTTGAATCCAGCCCAGTCTTCACCTTTTCCATTTTTCCCATAGAAAGAATCATCTTGTCCAGCTGGTGCTTTGGCACGCTTCAACATATTCTTCATGGCTTTAGCAGCAGATTCTGCACGCTCGTTAGCCAAATTTTCATTCAATGTGATTTCACCATCCGGAGAAGCATATGCTTCCAATTGAACACTTTTGAATGTGTATTCCTCAGCAACTCCATTTTCAATCCAAGCCTTCATTGCTTTCATGTCTTCATCTCTCAATTCTCCAGGTCTTACTTGAGAACGATTGATCAAATAATGAATTTCAGCATAGTTTGATACAGGAACTACCTTTTGGAAATTATCTTTTCCCAACATAGGTTTATCATCTTCCTGCAACAACAATGGATTCACATTGGTACCATCCGCAATTTTGACTCCGTCAAATGCTTTGGTAGCTGTTTTGTATTTTCCAGTTGCTTCAAGTTCAAGAACAGCTCTTTCCATTCCAGCTTCATAAGGAACCTGTGCATTGTATTTAAAACTACCTCCTTGCTCGTAGTTAATTTTTTGACCTTCTACTTCAGAAAGCTCACCAGCAAGTGTTAATGTCTCAAACTTGGTTTCTTTTCCTCCATACTTCAATACTGGAACGACGTCCACAGCAACCTTTTTATGGAAAAAACGAGTTGGAAAACTTCCATTAATTTCAATACTCACACTATCCGCATGCATTTCCATTGGATTAGGAGTAACAGTGTAATTTACCTCGCTCGCCCTCTTAGACATCTTACCCAGGGGATTACACGCGGTCATAATCATCGAGGCAACCAAAATTGCCGGAAGAGATTTGCTGCTTAATCGCATCATCGTCATTATTATTACGTTTGGATTCTAAAATTTACTTGCAATATTAAAGTTTTTGGTAAACAAAAACAATTTGAAGGGCAAAAATGACCAATGTTTTAGACCGATTTCCATAACTTCACCACAAGTGCATCAGAAACATCGTTGATCAACACTTCCAGGTCTTTCTTTAAAACAGGATGTATGAATTCCGGCATTACTTCTTGTAAAGGCTTTAAAACAAACAATCGTTCGTGCATTTTCGGATGCGGTAAAGACAACTTCGCTGATTGACGCACAACCCCTTCATAATGCAACAGATCAATGTCTATAGTCCTTGATTCATAGTGATTAGCACCTCTTACCCTTCCTAATTTATGTTCAATTTGGAGACAACCATCCAACAATTCATCAGGAATTTTTGGTGTGTGTAACAAAACCACCTGATTTAAAAATAATTCGGTACCGGAACTCATGTCCATCGGTTCCGTTTCAAAAACAGAAGACTGCCCAATAATTTCTCCTAATGAATTATCAATCAACTGGATTGCGCTATGTAAATAGTCAATCCTAGGTTCAATATTGCTACCCAATCCTACTAATACCTTATTCATTTCTCCATTCATCACGACTTTTGGCCTTTGGTGTATCTCCTATAATGTATGAGCTGAATTCATCTACCTTTGCAAAAGTAACTACAACTATCAAAATCAATTCAATGAAACAGTTTTTTAAATTCATGTTTGCCTCAATGATAGGCACCGTCATTTCAGTGTTTGTCATGGTCATGATTCTTGCCTTCATTATTGGAGGCATTGTTGCATCCGCGTCAGAACCTAAAACAGTCGAGATCGATGATAATTCCATTTTGCGGATTACCCTTGGAGAACAAATCAATGAACGTACCTCCAATGACCCATTTTCTACGTTCAATTTTGAAACTTTTGAACCCATTGAACAAATTGGTTTGTATGACTTCCTTACAGCCATTGAAAGTGCTGCGGAAGATGAGCATATCAAAGGTATCTATCTGGATGTAGGCCAGGCCAATATGGGCTTTGGTTACCTGGAAGAAATCAGAAACGCCATTCATGAATTCAAGGCTTCCGGCAAATTTGTTTATGCTTTTGGAGAAATGATGTCTCAAAAAAGTTATTACATCGCCAGCGTTGCAGACAAAGTTTATCTGCACCCTGCCGGAGGATTGGAATTTAAAGGATTATCCAGCCAGGTCTTATTCTTTAAAGGGGCTTTGGAAAAACTTGAAATCGAACCTCAAGTAATTCGTAGGGGGAAATTCAAAAGTGCAGTAGAACCTTTTGAAAGATCTGGAATGAGTGATGCAAATCGAGAGCAAATTGCCGCATTTATTCAATCCATTTGGAACAATGTTTTGGATGGAATTGGTGAAAATCGATCCATGAGCAGAGAGCAGTTAAATGCTACGGCGGACGAACTTGTATTTCGATCTTCCGAAAAAGCGTTGGAATATCAATTGATAGATCATGTTGCCTTTGAAGATGAAGTTATTTCAGCCATGAAGAGTAAAATTCATCTGGATGATGATGCGGAAGACGGTGAAGAAGAAAGTGCAGAAGAAGAGGAAATTGACGATGAAAATGGAGATGATGAAGATGATGAGGGAGAAGATGATGACGTCAATTTTGTTAAAATTCATAAGTACTACGCTTCTTTAGATAATGAAAAGGATGACAAGTCCCTGGAAAAAATGAAAAATCGAATTGCCATTGTTTATGCGCATGGTGAAGTAGTTGACGGAGAAGGATCAGATGACAACATCGGTTCTGCAAGAATTTCAAAGGCCATTCGAAAAGCTAGAAAAAATGACAAAGTTAAAGCCGTGGTGTTACGCGTAAATTCTCCTGGAGGAAGCGCACTGGCATCAGATGTCATCTGGCGAGAAATTGAATTGACCAAAGCAGAGAAGCCCGTTGTTGTTTCTATGGGAAATCTTGCCGCTTCTGGAGGATATTACATTTCTTGTGGAGCGGATAAAATATGGGCCAATGAAAATACCATAACAGGTTCAATTGGTGTATTTGGTATCATCCCTAACATGCAAGGATTGTTTAACAATAAGTTAGGCATTACACTGGACACTGTGAATACCAACAAAAATGCTGAATTTGCCACTACAATGCGTCCTTTGACTGAATTCGAAGTCCAGGTTCTGGAAGAATTGATTGAAAACGTATATGTTGATTTCGTTGGGAAAGTTTCGGAAGGTCGTGATATGACCATTGAGGAAGTACAAGAAATTGCAGGTGGACGAGTCTGGAGTGGAACAGATGCGGTAAAAAATGGTTTGGTTGATGAAATTGGTGGCTTCAAAGATGCGGTAAGTAATGCAGCAGAATTAGCGGGGCTTGAAAATTATTCAATCAAAGAATATCCAGAAAGTGACGATCCATTTAAAAAGGTAATGCAAGGATTCTCTAGTTCAATTCAAACCAATATCCTTAAAGATAATCTTGGTGAACATTATGAGCAATTTGAACAACTTCAATCCTGGATTACAGAAAGAGGAATTCTAACGAGGATGCTCTACGACATTCAGCTTTATTAGACTGACGTAACATTAAGTACATTTTAATTGAGCTTAATCGGCATTTTTCTTATGTTTGAATCATGCCGATTATCAATTCATTCATGTCATGGATCATCAAAAAACGGATCCACCAGATTGAGTTATTTAAAAAATATCCCAATGAAGTTCAAAGGGAGTGGTTTGAGCGCCTTATAGCAAGCGCTCAAAAAACTGAAATCGGTAGAAAATACGACTTCAAGTCGATTGAGACTCATCGTGAATTTGCATCTCGTGTGCCTGTTCAGGGATACGATGATGCACTGAAACCCTACATTGAACGATTAAAAAAGGGCGAGAAAAATATTCTTTGGCCGGGAGAGACCAATTGGTTTGCTAAATCTTCAGGAACAACTGAGGACAGAAGTAAGTACATTCCCGTTACAAAAGATGCTCTGGAAGAATGCCATTTCAAGGGTGGTAAGGATATGTTGTCCATTTATTGCAACAACAATCCTGAATCTTTGATATTTTCTGGAAAGGGGTTGATGATGGGTGGAAGTCGCCAAATCAGCCCGTTAAATGATGATTCTTACACCGGTGATTTGTCGGCAATCATCATGAATAATCTTCCCTTTTGGGCGGATCTGCTAAAGACTCCAGATCTTTCCGTGGCACTGATGGAAAATTGGGAAGACAAACTGCAGCGTATGGCTGAAATCACCGTCAATGAAGATGTTACCAATATCGCTGGTGTGCCTTCATGGACACTCATCTTGTTGCAACGCATATTGAATCTATCGGGAAAATCCACCATCAGTGAAGTTTGGCCAAACCTGGAAGTTTATTTTCACGGTGGAGTTTCTTTTGAGCCTTATGCTTCTCAATATCAACAGCTGATTGGTAAAAAATTAAATTTCCTGGAATTGTACAATGCATCAGAAGGTTTTTTCGGCATTCAAGATGAAAATGATTCGAATGAACTTCTCTTAATGCTTGATTATGGTATTTATTATGAATTTATTCCTGTAGATCAAATTGATAAGGACTTTCCTGAAACCAAACAACTGGATGAAGTGGAAATTGGAAAGAATTATGCGGTTGTTATCACTACTAATGCAGGGCTTTGGAGGTATAAAATTGGCGACACGGTACAATTTACTTCATTGAACCCATACCGAATCAAAGTATCGGGGCGAACCAAGCATTTTATCAATGCGTTTGGAGAAGAATTGATTATTGAAAATGCCGATAGGGCTATTGCACACGCATGTGATAAAACATCGGCCAATGTAAAAGATTACACCGCAGGACCATCATATTTATCAGGGTCATCTGCCGGAGCACACGAATGGCTGATTGAATTTTCTCAGTATCCGGAATCCATGGATGATTTTACCAGTGAATTGGACAAAAAGTTGAGATCAATTAATTCTGATTATGATGCCAAACGAACTGGAGATTTAATTTTGCAAAGACCGCATGTACGATCTGTGCCAGAAGGAACGTTTTATGAATGGTTGAAAAATCATGGCAAGCTTGGTGGACAAAACAAGGTACCACGTTTGTTTAATAGTCGAAAATACCTGGATGAAATCCGGCAATCCATACTTCAGGAAGTATAGCATATTACTTCTGTTTATCTTTCTATTCATCGATCAAACATCTTTGTTTGGTCAGGATTCTCTTCAATTAGTGGTAGAAATACCTATTCAGGGTGATCAATTCACTACAGATAATTTAGGCAACTGTTATGTTGTTACCAATAATCAGATTAACAAATATTCTCCTAATGGTGCGTTCATTCAAAAATTTAGCGATATGCAGTATGGAGAAATCTATTCTGTAGACGCAACTGATCCCAATAAAATTCTGGTATTTTTTAGGGACTTTGGGAATCTGGTCATTCTTGATAACACACTTAGTCAAAATGGCTCCGTGTTCAATATGCGATTCAGCCAATTCGATCAACCTGTAGTAGCTTGCAGATCATTTGACAATGGATTTTGGATATTTGATGTGCTTCCTAATGAGTTACACCGACTTGATCGAAATTTCATGGCGGTGCATAAAACCGGAAATCTAACTCAAGCCATAGGTACACAAGTGCGCCCTAATTTCGCTCGTGAGCACAACAATGTGCTGTATTTGAACAATGATGGTAAAGGAGTTTTGGTTTTTGACCAATACGGTACATTTTTAAAAAGGATTGCTATTCAAACTCCTTTTTCGTTTCAAGTGAAAGACAAACATATTTACTTTCCATACAATAATTCATTGGGAATCTATTCCATGAAGGACATTGAATTGACCTATTTAGCATTAACTGACAAAGAAATTCTTGATTGCCGAATAGAAAAAGATAAGTTGTATGTTCTCACATCTAAGGCGTTAAAAATTTATCAATTTGTTAGAGTTTAAATCTGTCATTTTAACACTTCCAAGTTGTTTGGAATGCATGGCTTAATTTGTACATTAGCGAATATTTTTTTAGGATATGCAAATTGCGATTGCAGGCAACATCGGCTCAGGTAAAACTACACTTACAACTTTATTGGCAAAACATTATGGTTGGGAAGCGCATTTTGAAGATGCCAATGAAAACCCATACCTGAATGATTTTTACAATGACATGCAACGATGGTCTTTTAATCTGCAGATATATTTTCTGAAGAACAGATTTGAACAGGTGCATGAATTAAGAAAATCAGGAAAAAATGTCATTCTTGACAGGACCTTATATGAAGATGCCTTCATTTTTGCACCGAACTTGCATTCCATGGGTCTGATGACCACCAGAGATTTCGAATCGTATTTCGAACTCTTTAAGTTAATGAGTTCGTTTGTTGAACCTCCGGAACTACTCATATACCTCAGAGCTACCGTTCCCACGTTAGTGAACCAAATCCAAAAACGTGGAAGAGATTATGAAGAAAGCATACGTTTAGATTATTTAAAAAGACTCAATGAACGTTATGAAGCTTGGATCTCAGAATACCAAAACGGCAAATTGTTGGTAGTAGATGTAGATGAGAATAATTTTTCCGAAAATGCAGAAGATCTGGGTGAAGTGATAAAAAAAATTGACGCTGAAATACACGGTCTGTTTGATTGACGTCATGAAATTTTATATTTGCTATAATTAATCAATGTTACTAGTTATGAGAATTCTTGTTGTATCCTTTCTAATAATGTTAGGATCAGTAAATGTGGTGGCTCAGGAAGAAGCTAAAATTGAATGGCCACTGAATGAAAGTGGAAAAGTACAATTCACCGAAGTTGTCCCTATGGAAGGACGTACGAAAGACGAGTTATTTTCTGCTGCAAAAGCATGGTTCACTGGATTTTATGCTGACCAGTCAGAAGAAATTTATATGAATGACAGGTATGAAGGTAAACTTGCTGGACAGTTTAATATGTTCATAGAAATTGACATGTATGGCAAGCAAGCAAATGCAGGAGCCATTGCTTATAACATGCAGCTTTTTGTGAAGGAAGGAAAATACAAGTACAATATTTCAGGCATCGAACATGAGGCCAATAGAAGTCGTCTTGGTACAGCAGGAGCTATTGAAAATGATGTTCCGGAATGTGGAACCAGAAATATGCAACAACGTTATTGGGATGATATCAAAAAACAGGCACATACGCGATTTGTTGAAATGGTAGGTGGCTTGAAAGAAGGAATGAACAAAGTGAGTCAACCCAATCCAGAAGACGATTGGTAGAAATAATTTCAATGATAGAAATAAAAAAAGGGGTGAAAAATTCACCCCTTTTTTTATGCTTTGAGAAATTATCTTAGAAGTGGAATAACAATCTAAGAGAACCTCCTGTATTATCTGTATCCAAGCCAAATGAAGAATTACCTCCCGTTTTAGAAACTTGTGTAGATGTATCAGTTCCATCATATGTCTCAGCTGTAACTTCTCCTTCTCCTGTAGAGGCTAAACCAATTCCCCAGCCAAATTCTCCGGCCAATGATATTTTAGGAAACAAGAAATATTCAGCTCCGATGAATCCGCGAACTGTTAATCCAAAAGTACTTCCTTGTTTGTTTTCAGTTACTCTGAAAAATGATCCTTCGTCTTGAATTTTATTTCCATACTCCCAAGTTTCTTTTGAAGAACCTAAAGAGATAAGTGCTTCACCGCCATAGAATCCTTGAAGACGAGTATTTCCCCTTCTTTTTTCTAAACCGGCACCCAATGTAACATTCATATCACTTGTTTTATAAGTGTTTGTTACTACATCAGTAGCACCCGCACTTGGGCTAACATCTGGTACAATGGAATCCCAACTGTTAGAACCAAAACCAATACGAATAACTGCTCGATATGCCGTAGATGCATCTCTAAACATTTTACCGTAAATGGCCATGTTGTTATTTACAAAGTCTGCCGTTGGAGCATTGTTGTTAATTGCACCGTTAAATGCATTACCAGCATAATTCAAAAATGGTGTTGCGTCAAAACCAAGGGCCCAGTCGCCACCTTCAGGTAGATATATCTCTCCTTTTTTGGAAGTTATTTCCTGAGAATAAAGTGCTACAGAGCAAGCTAGTCCTGCAACAACTAATAAATGCTTTTTCATGATTCGCTTTAATTTAATGTTAATTAACATTAGCTAATGTAAAAAAAACAATTGCTCATGCCCTGAACGAGCTCCATGATTGTTGTCATTTATTAACATGTCATTAGGTAAAGTGCTTATAGACAAATATTTACAGGCCGTTATCTTTACAAATACCTGTTCATAAAAAAACGCCCCTGTCAAAAGGAGCGTTTTTAATCATATATGTCTTCTTTACCTATTCCAGCGAAGAAACCGTCTTGTTTTCTATTGTAGATTCAATTGATTCTGAAGCAGAGGCGCTTGACTCATTTTCAATAGTTGAACTTTCAACTGAATTTGAATTTTCTTCTATTGTAGTTGCGGAATTCTCTTCCGTAACTTCTTCATCAATCACAATCTCTGAATTGACTTGATTCATTTGGTCTGCATGACCATGAGAATCTGCATTAACGGCAATATGAGGAGCAATCACCAAAGAAACAATCGACGTCAATTTGATAAGAATGTTCATAGATGGGCCTGATGTATCTTTAAAAGGATCTCCAACTGTATCACCGGTAACTGAAGCCTTGTGCGCATCCGAACCTTTGTATTCCATTTTACCATCAATTTCAACACCTGCTTCAAAAGATTTCTTAGCATTATCCCAGGCACCACCTGCGTTGTTTTGAAATATTCCCATCAACACACCCGAAACTGTAATTCCGGCTAACAATCCTCCCAATACCATAGGACCAAAAGTAAATCCAACAGCCACAGGAACAATAAGTGCAATGGCTCCAGGCATTACCATTTCACGAATGGAAGCCTTTGTAGAAATGTCAACACATTTATCATATTCAGGTTTTGCCTTATACTCCATAATTCCAGGAATTTCCTTGAATTGCCTTCTTACCTCATTAACCATTGCCATTGCTGCTCTACCCACTGCCGCAATTGCCAAGGCAGAGAATATGAATGGTATCATACCTCCAATAAATAGTCCTGCGAGCACATCCGCACGATAAATATCGATTTGATCAATTCCGGCAATACCACAAAATGCTGCAAACAAAGCAAGAGCTGTCAATGCAGCAGAAGCAATCGCAAAACCTTTTCCAGTGGCTGCAGTTGTATTTCCAACAGCATCCAACTTATCTGTTCTTCCCCTTACCTCTTCTGGTAACTGACTCATTTCCGCAACACCACCTGCGTTATCAGCGATTGGGCCAAAAGCATCAATGGCCAATTGCATAGCTGTAGTAGCCATCATTCCGGCAGCGGCAATTGCCACACCGTAAAAACCTGCCATCATAAATGATGTATAAATTCCAGTTGCCAAAATAATGATTGGCAAAACGGTTGATTCCATACCTACTGACAATCCACCAATGATATTGGTAGCATGTCCTGTTGACGATTGTTGAACAATTGAATTTACCGGGCGTTTACCCATAGCGGTATAAAACTCTGTAATCATACTCATTAAGGCTCCAACAACCGACCCTATTACAATTGCCCAAAACACATCCATATTAGAGAATTCCTGTCCTCTCAATACCATTGTTTCTGGCATCAACCACATCACCAATGGATAGGAAGCAATTACAACCATAATTATGGACAACCAGTTTCCAATGTTAAGTGCCTTTTGAACGCTTCCTGTTTCATTCGAAATTTTCACAAAAGCGGCTCCAATGATTGAAAATATCAATCCAAGTCCTGCAATTATCATAGGTAACAACATGGGTGCCATACCTCCAAATTGATCTGACGAAGGAATTTCCTGACCCAATACCATAGTTGCCAAAATTGTCGCAACATAAGAACCAAATAAATCTGCTCCCATACCAGCAACATCACCAACATTATCTCCAACATTATCTGCAATGGTAGCAGGGTTTCTTGGATCATCTTCCGGAATTCCTGCTTCAACTTTACCTACTAAATCAGCCCCAACATCCGCTGCTTTCGTATAAATACCGCCACCTACTCTGGCAAACAAAGCAATGGATTCAGCACCTAATGAAAAACCCGCCAATACTTCAACAGCAATTTTCATTTGATCACTATCAACAGAAACTACATTAAATACTTTAAGGAAAACAATAAACAATCCACCAAGACCTAAAACCGCCAATCCAGCAACTCCAAGTCCCATAACTGTACCACCGGTGAAAGACACTTTCAAAGCTTGTTTAAGAGAAGTTCTGGCTGCTTGAGTGGTTCTAACATTAGCCTTGGTTGCGATATTCATTCCAAAATATCCAGCAACTGCTGAAAATACAGCGCCAATAACAAAAGCAACAGCAATAAGCGGATGTGAATGCGCAACCGTGGTTCCTGACCATCCCAATAATAAACCTGTTATCACAACAAAATATCCCAATACTTTCCATTCAGCTTTCAAAAAAGCCATGGCTCCAGCTGCAATGTGATTTGCCAGTTCAACCATATTTTGATCTCCTGCATCCTGTTTAGAAACCCAGGCCGATTTAATGGCCATCACCAATAATCCTATAACTCCCATGGCTGGGATAATGTAAATCATGCTATTCTCCATTTCAAATATTTATGTTCTCGTGAAAATTAAATTTCGGTGGGCAAAAGTAGATGTTTAAACAATGATTGCCAAATTTATTTAACCACTTGACAATGAGTGTAATTTATTCTTTGTACATAACTGATTTGACAGCTTTCACCACTTTTTCCAATTGTGGTAGGTGAGCATCAACCAAAGGTCTTGAAAAACTCATTGGAGCATCTGCACTTGTCACTCTTAAAACAGGAGCATCCAAATAGTCAAATGCATCTTTTTGTACAGTAAACGTTAATTCTGTAGATATACTTCCCAAAGGCCAGGCTTCTTCTACGGTGACCATTCGATTTGTCTTTTTAACCGATTCAATAATGGTTTTGTAATCAATAGGACGTACAGAACGTAAATCTATAACCTCAGCATTAATTCCTTCTTTTTCCAATTCTTGTGCAGCTTGCATGGCCACTTTAAAGATTTTTCCAAAAGAAACAATCGTGACATCGGATCCTTTTTTAACCACATCAGCTGATCCAATTGGAATCATGTATTCACCTTCAGGAACTTCTCCTTTGTCTCCATACATCTGTTCAGACTCCATGAACATTACCGGATCATCATCTCGAATGGCTGATTTCAACAAACCTTTGGCATCTGCGGGATTTGAGGGAACAACCACTTTTAAGCCAGGACAATTCGCATACCAACTTTCAAAAGCTTGAGAATGGGTAGCCGCAAGCTGTCCGGCAGAGGCAGTAGCTCCTCTGAATACAATGGGCACATTAAATTGCCCACCTGACATATTATACATTTTAGCAGCATTGTTGATAATCTGATCTATGGCAACCAATGAAAAGTTGAATGTCATGAATTCAATGACAGGTCTCATTCCATTCATGGCAGCACCAATTCCAATTCCTGTAAAGCCCAATTCTGAAATAGGGGTATCAATTACACGTTTTGGGCCAAATTCATCAAGCATACCTTTGGTTACCTTATATGCTCCATTGTATTCGGCAACCTCTTCTCCAAGAATAACCACATTTTCATCCCTTCGCATTTCTTCTGAAAGTGCCTCATTTAATGCTTCTCTAAACTGTAATTCTTTCATTCAAATTAAGTTGCGGACCATAGCCGATTAAGGATGTCAAAATTATAAATTAAATAGCAGCCAACAAACATTTGTTATCTCGTCCTAAGAAATCATTTTTTCGACGAAAAATATACCATTGTCTTCGGCTTGTAAAGTTTTAAGACTGCTTCTTTTTTCATATTTTCGCATCACCAAAATCCAAAATTCAAACTGGGAATGAAAATACTCGTTTGTATCAGCAAAGCCCCTGATACCACAGCAAAAATTGCCTTTACAAATAACAACACAGCATTTGATGAAAATGGTGTTCAATTCATTATTAATCCATATGATGAATGGTATGCTTTAGTGAGAGCCATCGAATTAAAGGAGGCAGCAGGAGGAAATGTTACAGTTATAAATGTCGGAGGTGCAGAAAACGACGCTGTCATTAGAAAAGCATTGGCCATAGGTGCTGATGATGCTGTTCGAATTGATACAGAACCTACAGATGCATTAGCTGTTGCGAAAGAGATTGCAGCATTTGCAGCGGACAAGTCGTATGATATGATTTTAACTGGTAAAGAAACCATAGACTACAACGGCTCTAATCTTGGTGCAATGATTTCAGAAATCATGAATAGTCCTTTTATTTCACAGGCATCCAAATTAGATATGGAAGGCAGTAATGCCATTATCGAGAGGGATATTCAAGGGGGGAAAGAAATAATTCAAACTGCGACGCCATTCGTAGCAAGTTGCGCAAAAGGAATGGCCGAAGCACGAATTCCAAATATGAGAGGAATTATGGCCGCCAGAACCAAACCTTTAGAGGTTGTACCCGCACAAGGAGCATCTGCAAGTACTACTATAAAATGGTTCACTACACCGGAAGCCAAAGCAGATTGTAAAATGATTGATGCTGAAAATCCTGAAGCGCTTATTGAAGCGTTGCACAACGAAGCCAAAGTAATATAACCTAAAAGAAAAAGAATGTCAGTACTTGTATTTGCAAATACCAACCAATCCAAAATCACAAAAAATGCAATGGAAGCTGTGTCGTATGGACATCACATTGCTGGAAAGTTGGGAACTGAAGTAGTTGCTGTTGTTGCAGGAAGTTGTGATGATGCCAGCAAATTAGGCTTAAACGGAGCCTCTAAAGTTGTTCAGGTGGAAGGTTCAGCTTTCAATGAATTCAATCCCGCAGCCATTACCCATGCAATTGCTCAAATTGTATCCTCGGAAAATGCAGAAACCATTGTTCTTTCACATGATTACAGTGGTAAAGCAATTGCAGGAAGACTATCAGCAAAATTAGATGCCGGCCTGGTATCCGGAGCAGTTGATTATCCGGATTTGAGTGATGGATTTGTCGTTAAAAAAGCGGTTTTTTCAGGAAAGGCTTTTGCAGGTGTTCAAATTAACACAGCTATCAAAATCGTATCTCTTCTTCCTAATTCGGTTGAGTTGAATACGTCGGGTTCAGAATGTTCTGTTGAAAGTCAGTCCATTGATAGTGGTTCTGAAGGAATATATACGGTAAAAGACGTAAAGAAAGAAAGCACAGAATTGTCGTTGACAGAAGCGGAATTAGTTGTTTCTGCTGGTAGAGGCTTAAAAGGCCCTGAAAATTGGGGAATGGTTGAAGAATTGGCTAAAGAATTGGGGGCAGCTACAGCCTGCTCAAGACCTGTGGCAGACATTGGATGGAGACCTCATCACGAACACGTTGGACAAACAGGGATTGCCATCCGACCGAATTTGTACATAGCAATAGGCATTTCTGGTGCAATTCAACATTTGGCAGGTGTTAATGGTAGTAAAGTCATCGTGGTTATCAATACCGATGCTGAAGCACCTTTCTTTAAAGCTGCTGACTATGGAATTGTGGGTGATGCATTTGAAGTAGTTCCCAAATTGCTTGAGGCCGTCAGGAATTTTAAGGCTGCAAATAATTAGTTATTTTTGTGGATAGGCGGCAAATTGCTGCTGCACAAATGAGGGCCGGAAATGGAGAAAATCGTTCTGGATATAATTGGTTTGTCTTACAGCCAAACACAAACGGGAGCATATGCACTCGTTCTTGGTGAACAAGGAGGAAAAAGAAGACTTCCAATTATTATAGGTGGGTTTGAAGCGCAAGCCATTGCCATTGCTCTTGAAAACATGACCCCTAGTCGTCCCCTCACCCATGACCTTTTTAAGAACTTTTCCAATGTTTTCGATATTGAAGTCAAAGAGGTGACCATATATAATCTTCTTGAAGGTATATTTTATTCAAAATTGATTTGTACACATAACGGAGACACCGTAGAAATTGATGCTCGCACGTCTGATGCGATTGCCCTTGCGGTGCGTTTTAAGTGCCCGGTTTATACTTACGAATCCATTCTGTCCAAAGCTGGAATCATACTTGAAGATGATGTAGAAAAATCAAAATCGGACGAACCAAAGTCGGATGCTGAAGATGAAGAATTAATGGAAGTATCCGAACAGGGAATTGAAAAGGCCCCTGACGCCAAGTTAAAGGATATGCTAGAAGATGCCATTAATAGTGAAAACTACGAGCTGGCATCAAAAATTCGAGATGAATTAAAAAACCGTAAAAAGAACTAGTTTTTCCAGGCTCGCCCTTTCCAACCTTTTCCATTGCCAGTCACCTGCACCTTTGACTGTTTCGTTTTTTTCTTATTCGATACATTTAAGACAGAAACCAACGCAGCAATCAATTCCTCGTCTTCTGTGATATCATTCAACATTTCAGGTTTGAAATGTAAATCCACAAAATTCGTATCAAAATTTCCACTTCTGAAACTGTCATGGTTAATGGCAAACTTGCAGAATGACAAAGTAGTCTTGACTCCTATGATTTTGTATTCATTTATCGCACGAATCATCCGATCACATGCATCATTCCGATTGTCTGCATATACAATCAACTTTGAAATCATTGGATCGTAATAAATAGGAATATCCATACCTTCTTCATAACCATCATCCACCCGAATTCCTGGACCTTGAGGCAATTCGTATTTAATCAATTTACCAATGTCCGGTAAAAAACCATTTTCGGGGTCTTCAGCATAAACTCTCACTTCCAAAGCATGCCCCTTCATTTCAATTTCGTCTTGTTTCCAATCAAGCTTTTCTCCTCGGGCTACTCTCACCTGCTCTTTTACCAAATCAATCCCTGTTATTAATTCTGTCACTGGGTGTTCCACTTGAAGTCTGGTATTCATTTCCAGGAAGTAGAATCGCATCTTTTCATCCAATAAAAATTCCACGGTACCAACACCTTCGTAATTACATGCTCTGGCAACATCAACTGCACATTTCCCCATTTCCTCCCTCAATTCCGGCGTTAAAACAGAAGATGGCGCTTCTTCAATTACTTTTTGATGACGTCGTTGAATGGAACATTCCCGTTCAAACAAATGGAAAATATTGCCGTGTTGATCAGCAATAACCTGTATTTCAATATGTCTAGGAGATTGAACAAATCGTTCAATAAAAACTGAACCATCACCAAAAGCAGATTCAGCTTCACTAATGGCTCGCTGCATTTGTTCCTTAAATTCTTTTGAAGACTTGACAATGCGCATTCCTTTCCCCCCTCCACCAGCAGATGCTTTTATCAAAACCGGATAACCAATTTCTTCAGCAATTTTTTGACCTTCATCAGGATCATCTACTGCATCGTCTGTTCCTGGAACCATTGGGATATTGTATTTTTTAACGGCCGCTTTAGCCGCCAATTTACTACCCATTACTTCCATGGCTTCAGGAGATGGACCCAATAATTTGATCTTGTTCTTGGTAAGCAATCTGGAAAAATCCGCGTTTTCTGACAAAAAACCATAACCTGGATGAACACCGTCAACATGCAGTTTTTTACAAACTTCAACAATGGTATCGCCCTTCAAATAGGATTGATCGGAAGGAGCCTCCCCAATGCAAACAGCCTCATCCGCATATTTCACAAAAGGTGCTGATCGATCAGCCTCAGAATAAACCGCTACAGTGGAAATTCCCATTTCCTTCAGTGAACGCATGATTCGCAATGCAATCTCACCTCTATTGGCTACCAAGATTTTTTTCATACCTCAAATTTCGGCTAAGATAACTAAACCTCTTTCAATTGTATGGTTTAAACAGGCTGAATTCTAAGTCTTTTCCAATCCATATAAACCACGGCAAATAAGATTCCATATTCGAACCAAACAATCCAGTTTTGCAACCAATCAACAGCACCATAATGAATATAACTCAGCAAAATTAAACCAGACCAAACGATTGGAAATTTGAACGAATTGGCAAGCACACCATAAAAAACAAGGGGGATAACATACCATGGATGTACCGTGGTGGATAACAAAAGATGAACGGTTGCGGCAAAAAGTATGGTTTCAAAAAAAGATTTCCATGATTTCTTTTGCTTAAAGAACAATCCAATAACCAACAAAATTGCTATACCTGCCAGCAATGGCCCAATAACATGAATGGCGTTGTAGCCATAATATTGCCAACCAAGCCACCTGGCAATGTTGTAAAACGATGCATTGAATTCAAATTTGCGAAAATATAGATCCAGTCCTTGTGACATTGCATCCAGGTCATGTATATCTATGAAAAGAAAAATCACGGCACCTGATAATGTTATGAATATCAATGTAAAAACAACCGAACGCTTCATACCAAGATGTTTTATGAAAAAAGGCAAAAACATAACTGGCCATAATTTTGATAAAAAAGCGAATGACAATCCAACGGCCGACCATAAATTCTTGGATTTCATCAACCCGAGAAAAGTCAAGGCTAGCAATGTAATCATAAATGTTTCCGTGTGTAAATTTCCCGTCAGCTCTATCAATACCAATGGATTAAAAGCATAAAATACCATATTGGATGCCTTCATATTGAGCAACGCCAAAATCTTAGCTAAACACCATAAGGTCACGGTCTCTGCAAGAACAGCAAACCCTCTTAGGAACAAGAGATTTAAGAATACATTCTCACCTCCCAAATAATAACATGCTGTAAAAATTAGTTGCATCACTGGCGGATAGACCGAATGGTATTCCGGTGAATTCATCTTACTCAGTAACTCCTTTGAAAAATCATTGACAATTCCAATAAATTCAGCGGGCTTGAACAAATAAGGAGAATACCCATTGGCATTAAGCATTCCATCCCAAATGAATCTGTAAAAATCATCCGAAAGCACCGGAACTGAACCGAAAAGCAGCAAGCGAAATCCAACCCCCAAAAAAAGTATCTCTTTTATGGAAAGTGATTTTTTTTGATGAATCAAAAGGGTGTAGGCTGCGAAAGAAACACTGAATAAACTGAGTAATGTAAACGTTTCAGAACGTTCAGTCATGTACCCAATCAAAAGGATACTCAAAGCCAAAAGCAATAATCCAAGATTCTTGAATATTTGCTTATCTGGCATATCGATGTTTGATTGTGAGAATGCTCACATACCCAAATCCAACTACCAACATGATAAGAAACGGCAACAAACCATAATCTTCTTTCACAATAGCATAAATTAACGTGCTACCTGTGTACAAAAACAATAGTGATTCCAATATGATAAGGGGACTCAATTGATTTGATAGATAAACATTGCCTTTCCATTTTTCATTGGAATTCACAACGCTCAACTTTGGGGTTCGAATAAATGGGGTCTTTTTACCTAGCCACCCTTCCAAAGCAGCTATTCCATTATGCGCACAAAGCCCCATAGAAATAGATAAAAACAAGAAATAATCTCGAAAAAATCTAACAATACCAAGCCCTTTTATGGAATGCGTATCTCGATATGAAATAAAATAGAAGAAACTAATGAAAAACAATCCGAGCAGGTAGATTCCGGCAATTTTATAAATCAACGCATATTCAATATTGTTGTGCTTAATTAATAAAATGGGAAGACTTAGAAAAGTGGTAATCAAAATGCAAATAAATACCGAGCTATTTAACAAATGAAACATGGCAAAAAATTTCGTCTTCCAGCCAAGATTTGATTGTGATAAAACCTGTTTCAAGTTTTTTCGCGAACATTCCGCAGCTCCTTTATTCCAGCGATATTGCTGTGTTTTTAAGGCATTGATTTCCGCAGGAAGTTCAGCTGGTGAGGCACAAGATTTTAAGTATTTAAAATTCCATCCTTTCAACTGTGCACGATAACTTAAATCCAAATCCTCCGTCAACGTATCATCCATCCATCCACCTGCATCTACTATGCACGATTTTCTCCATATACCAGCGGTACCATTAAAATTGATAAAATGTCCTCCCGCATTCCTACCTGTTTGTTCAATGGTAAAATGCGCATCCAATCCAATGGCCTGCATTTTTGTGAGCAAAGAATATTTTTCATTGATGTGCGTCCATCGTGTTTGAACCATTCCAACACTTTTATCTTCAAATGCAGATACAGTATTGCGTAGAAAATTTCGATCCGGTAAAAAATCCGCATCGAAAATGGCAATGAATTCTCCCTTTGCTATTTCAGTTCCAAAAGCCAATGCTCCCGCTTTAAAGCCCTTTCGGTTTTCTCTTGTTATTCTCTTAATATCAATGCCTTTTTCTTTGTGAAAATCTATTCGTCTATCAATAATGGCTGAAGTTTCATCGGTGGAATCATCAAGTACCTGAATCTCCAGAAGTGATTTAGGATAGTCAAGATCAGCCACTTTGTCGATTAATCTTTCAACCACATACATTTCATTGTAAACTGGCAATTGAACTGTCACAAATGGCATTGATTTATCATCAACTGCATGAGCGACTGTCACTTCAGGCACATGGTGATTTCTGTTCCTTTTCATGTAAAGCAACGTCAGTAAAAACTGTACAACGCTGTACACCAAAATAAATGTTAGTGCCAGACCATATATGGACAATATGAGCAGTTCAAGCCATTGCATGTTGTCACATGTATTTTATAATTGTAGTAATAATTTTATATCCGGCCAATACCGTACCTTTTACTGTTCCTGAAACTTTCGATTTCCCAATTCTTTTTCTGTAATCCACCGGAATTTCAGCATATCTTAATTTTTGCTTAGCCGACTTAGCCTGCATTTCTACGGTCCAACCGTAAGTTTTATCTGACATGTTTAAGTTCAATAACGATGTATATCGAATAGCCCTAAAAGGACCAAGATCTGTATAGTTTACACCGTAGAGTACTTTCAACATACTTGTTGCCAACCAATTTCCAAAAATTTGTGGTATGGTCATAGATCGTTGTTCTCTTTTTCCTAGTGCACGTGAACCTACAACAAAATCCAATGTGTCATTCTTAATTGGCTCAATCATATCCACCATTTGCTGTGGATAATCAGAATAATCTGCGTCAAGGAAAACAATAATTTCCGGCTTTCTTTCCAGTTTTGACACATAATCCATTCCTTTCAAACAAGCTCTTCCATATCCTTGATTAGGTTCATCAAGCACAGTGGCACCTCTTTCATTGGCCACTTCTGAAGTCTTATCGCGTGAATTATTATTCACCACAACAATTTCATCAACTTTTTCTTTTGGAATGTCATCGATCACTTTCCCCACCGCATTTTCTTCATTAAATGCAGGAATAATTACCACCACTCCGGTCATATCATACGGACAAAGTTACACCATCATTCCCAATCAAAATTGGATTGTCATTGATTCGTTGTTCTTCCGGACCATTTTCCAATTTTAACACTCCTCTCGGGCAAACTGCAGAACAAACACCACATCCTACACACGATGAACGAACAATATTTTGACCACGCTGTGCGTACCATCGCACATCAATTCCCATTTCACAATATGTTGAACAATTACCACAAGAAATGCATTGACCTCCATTGGTCGTAATTCTGAACCGTGATTTAAATCGCTGAACAAAACCCAAATATGCAGCCAAGGGACAACCAAACCTACACCACATACGATTACCCATTAGTGGATAAAACCCTGTACCTACAACGCCTGCAAAAATAAATCCGATGGAAAAGCCATAATTGTCTCGAATAGCATAGGCACTAATTCCTAAGATTTCAGCATCACCCGAAACGTAATGATATATTACGGCGCCAGTCATCACAACTGCATAGACCAAAACAGCATGAATCAACCATCTTTCAACTTTCCATGCTTTGACAGATTTATCAGAAAGGTGTCTGTATGGGTCTCCTAACGTTTCCGCTAAACCTCCACAACCACATACCCAAGAGCAATACCATCTTTTCCCATAGATATAGGTAAATAATGGAACTCCAATTAAAAACAAGGCAACTCCCCAACCCAGCATCCATACTCCAATTGAACCCGCCTGAATATGTTCATCCAATCGATAATCAAAGAAAAAAGTATACTCCAGTGGCCAGGCACTTTTTAAATCATAGGAAGGCATGTGCAATCTTTTCAATATTTGTGGAATGGTAAACGCAAAACACAATTGAAAAAATATCACGGAAGCCGTTCTTATCAGCTGGTAATTATTATGTCGATACTTTATCATCATACGTATGCCCATAACCGTCATGGCAAGGCAATACAGAAATCCATATAAAAACCATTGATCTGCAGGTCCGCCATTTAAACTTTCACTCAACGAATCAAGCATAATTACCCAATTGGTGATGTATTCGGGCTTTTTATAAAGAAAGATGTAAAACAAGATGAGCAAGGTACCGGTAACAATTCCAATCCAGCCTCTGTTTTGACTACCACGATGAAACGTTCCATTGTTTTTAATACCCGGAGGACCTTCTTTAATGGATGGCAAAATATTCATTAATGCACCTAAAGAAGCCAACACAATGGTCAACCACATCAATAGTGAACTTCGTTCAACTATCATACCCGTAGTACTATTCTTAACTATGGAAAATGTATAATCCGTCCAAATGACTTTGTCCCATTCGCCCTTGCTTTTGAATCCTTCATTAATTTCATCCATGTGCTGATGAAAATCACCAATAAATGCAATTCTTGAATCATACTTTACATTCATCATGTCTTCAAGTGATGGCGACATTAAGCTAAAATGTTGTTCATTGGTCACTGTATTTCTGAGAACTTCCTCAGAAAGCGTAAAATTCGAATACGACAGGCTAAACAAAAACAATGCAATAGCCGCTACAAAGATGGTCAGTCCAATATTCTTAATGATATTCATCGGCTTAGTGTGGTTGTAAGGTCAAAATTCTTCTCCAATTTAATTTGGAAGGTTTGATGGATGTACCAAATTTGGCATTGTATGCCTGAACCAATTCGGGAACATGATCTTTATAAAATTCAGGATCAAACAGGGCGTCTTTGAATTCAGTCATTACCTGATCCATTGAATATGTCTTTTTTATCCAATTTTCACAAACATTGTGGCGAAGACGTATTCCAAATGTGTTGATTCCGAGAAACACTTTTTGCTCTTTGTCAAAAACCATGTGTATACACATTTTCCCTCCCTCGTGTTCCCAATAAAACTCGTCTTCATTATTTCTAAGCTCAGCCATTACCCAACCATATGTCTGATATTCGATGTCTAAAAATTTAGCTGAATTAAACCAAATACCCGGTTGATAGGCTGTTTTGTTTCCACAAATGGTCTGTGCTATCGTTTCTCCCATCATCCTACCCGTATACCAAACTTGTTCAATGTTCCGTCTACCTGCTACAGGGTGCGATTCGAATTCCGCACAATCTCCAATGGCATATATATCTTCTTCACTTGTTTCCAAATATTCATTGACCACAATTCCTCTTTTGATTTGAATGTCTGAGGAAGCAAGAAAATCTACGTTTGGCGAAACACCTACCGTCAACCCTACAAACTGACAAGCTATCTTCTCTCCGGATTTTGTAACGACGCTTTTCACCCGACCGTTTTCATCTCCCTCAATACTATCTAATTCGTCAGCGAGCCTTAAGTCGATATGATGTTCTCGAATATGTCGATTGATCAATTCAGATTCCTGTATCGGTAGTACGTTGTTCCAAAAACTCTTTTCTCTAACCAACATGGTAACTGGAACGTTTCTGGACAAAAACATTTCCGCCAATTCAATGCCTATGAGACCACCCCCAACAATAACAGCTCGATTGATTCCCTTGTTGTATTGTTCTTCAAGGGATTCTAAATCCTGGTAATGATACAGCCCCTGAACTCCTTCTAAATCTTGTCCGGGCCATCCAAATTTGTTCGACTTTGACCCACAGGCCAAAATCAACTTATCATAGGATATTGATTCACCACTTGCGAATTCAATGGATTTAGATTTTGGGTGCACATGTTTTACCCAAGCACGCTTTAGTTCAATCCTATTCTTTTTCCAAAAGTTATCTTCATAAGGCTTGGTATTTTCATATTTCATATGCCCCATGAAAATGTACATCAAAGCAGTTCTAGAATAGAAATGATCTGTTTCACCGCTAATCACCAGAATGTCCTTGTCAGAATTTTTTCGAATATGTCTAGCTGCGGTAATTCCAGAAATACCGTTTCCAATTATTACTATTCTGTCTGCCATAGGTTACAAATGATATTGCAAGGTAATATAAGAATAGCGGTTATTCAATATGTGCTTTGAGCGAGAAACTAAATTTATGTGGCATTATTGAAATTCTGTATTCGTGACGATCTGGCAAAAGAATGGATATTTCAATTTTTCTGGACATCTTGGACATATGAAAAATGACCGCTACCTAATCTTCCTAATAATTTGGATTTTTTCAATTTCAACAAGCGTTGCTCAAACTGCCACTTTTAATAATTTATATGGAGATCTTCTGAACAAAATTGTAATTGATCAAAAAGTAGATTACACCTATTGCAGTCAACATATTGCAAAGATTGATTCAGCCCTTTATTATGCCTCTCAAAATTTCAATAATAGCTCAAAAAAGCAAGATCTTTCTTTGCTCATTAACTATTATAATCTTTCTGTGATCCGCGGTATTGCGAGCAATTATCCGGTATCTTCTCCAAATGACATTCCATCATTTTTTGATAAATCCAATATACACTTTGGAGATAAATTGATTTCATTAAACTCCCTGGAAGAAGAGATATTCAAGTCTTATCCTGACCCTAGAATTCATTTTGCTTTGGTTTGCGCTGCCCTATCTTGTCCACCATTAAAGGATCAACCTTTTACAGAACAAAAGCTTGAAAATGATTTGGATTCTATCAGCCATCAAGTTTTTTCGAATTCGAAAATATTCACAATGGAAGAGTCTTCAAACGAGATTAAAATTTCAAAAATATTTGAATGGTACGCACATCACTTCAATGGGAAAAAAGGTGTTCTTGAGTTTATTGAATCTCACCATGGGAAACTTCCAGATGGTGTAAAAGTTTCCTATCTGCCTTACAATTGGTCATTAAATGATTACACAAGAATTCCAACTTCCTCTGAAAGCTTTCAGCAGTTTACTCCTTCTTATTTATTGGGCAAAAACCGACTGGAAATCAAGACCTTCATCAATCTTTACTCTCAGAATAAGCGATTTGATGACGATTTCAATAAGTTGGATGAATCCCTGCGTCAAACCTATTTCACGAACATTACCGAGTTTTTGTACGGACTTTCAAATCGTTTAAGTGTGGGAGGCGAAATCTGGTACAAGTCAGTTTATGTCGATTCCAATAGAAATTCTTCACCATTTGAACTATTTAGTGAGTGGGCAGGAACAAAAAAAGGACTTACCGGAATTGGGCCAAGAATAAAATTTACACCGTTTGAACGTGTCCAAAACTTATCCTTGCAATCAACTTTTTTATTCCAACCGACCGAAGATCCTCAAGGCATTTCAGATCAGTCAAATTTTCTTGATTTCAATCGAAACTTATGGATTAACACACTTTATTTTGACAAATCACTGCATCAGGACTATTCATTATTCTTTCGAATTAGCGCATGGTATTCGCTTATTGACGATGGCGACAACTTCCTTGAAACACCTTTTGCTGTATTTGTCAATTACTTTCCCACCACCAGGTGGACCATTTATTTTCAAAATGAGTTATGGATGAAACATGTCAACAAAAGCTTCAGTTCATTTTTTAATCAAACAGGGTTGGGAACAAAATATCAGGTAATCAGAAAATACCTGGAATTGGAAATATTGTACACAAACTTTGTTCTTGGAAGTGAAGGAGAAGGTGCGGGAGAAACGTTTAACCTGGGGCTTCGTTTTATCCGATGATTACCTGAATACGTTAATCACTCCTTTTTCTGGCACAATTGGATCGCCTGTGGAAGTTTTTCCTTCGATAATATACAGATAAGCACCTGGAGGAACTTGATTGCCTTTCATATCACGTCCATCCCAAAACCCATCCAGGCTATCCCATTCAAAAACTTTCTGTCCAGCACGATTCATTATGTACCAACGCATCTGAGACACATTTTTTGAGCTGATTTCCCAAATATCGTTTGAACCATCACCATTAGGCGTTAGCAAGTTTGGGCATGCAATATGATAATCGGCTTCCACGGTAATTTTAACCGAATCCATTGCCAATTGGTTGTTTTTATCTTCAACCGCAAGGATAACCCAATACTCTCCTGCTCTTTCGAATATGTGCTCCACACTGTTTGATTCCATTTGAATACCTGTTCCCTTTATAAACCAAGAACAATGACCAGTGCTACCTACATTTTCAAAAGAAACTTCAAGTGGTAATTTTCCTTTGGTAGAACTTGCCGAAATTTTAGCAATAGGAAGGGAAACTTTTTCTGGTTCACGAGTTGCAGATGGCTCCTCCTTATTATCCGTTGAATGATCTGTAGTAACAACCTTTTCAACAGGTGTCGACGCCTCATTATTAACTTCCTCAACAACCTCATTATTTTGAACGGGTAATGATTTAGCTATTGAGTTGTCAGGAGTAACGTCTGTAACAGTTTGATCTTGATTCTGAGATAATGAGGAACTTTTCTTTTCATTGACCTCTTCACGAACTGTATTCTGTCTTTCTATGATTTCAGTAGCCTGAACTGATTCTTTTACTTCAGGAAGTTCTTCTACTTTAATTTCTTCTAATTGAGGCGTTTCCTGTTTTTCAACCAAGGTAGATTCACTATCTGCTGAAAAATAGAAATAAGAACCTACAGCAACAGTTCCACCTATTCCAACAGCTGCCGCCCATTTTACAACAGACTTCACAACTGTTTGGCCTGCAGAATTCGCTAAGCCCGAAGAAGAAGGAGTACCAGCAGAAATATTCGATTGAATATTTTGCCATACAGTAGGATCAACCTCCGATTCGAAATTTTCGAAAGTTGATTTAAACAATTCCTCTATGTTATTCTTATCTGCTGACATTTCTACTTGTCTTCCTTTTCTAATGCTTTCTGTAAATACGCCCGTGCTCTTGAATACTGAGACTTAGATGTACTTTCAGAAATGCCCATTTGCTTCGCTATTTCTTTATGACTGTAACCTTCTATAGCATATAAATTAAAAATTACTCGGTAACCTTCCGGCATTTGATGAATCATATCCATCAAGTGCTGGGCCGAATAATGCTCAACCACACCCGCCTCCTCTTTTAATGTATATTCAACATCATCAATGTTTACTGCATGTCTTTTTGCCTTGGTCCTTCTGTAATTATCAAGTGCCGTATTCACAATAATACGTCGCACCCATCCTTCCAACGAACCTGTATGACTAAAAGATTTTATGGCGTCAAACACTTTGATAAATCCTTCTTGCAGGATATCCTGAGCTTCCATTCTGTCTTCTGCATACCGTAAACAAACTCCCATCATCTTTTTGCTGTAGCGGTCAAATAGTTGTTGTTGAGCTACTGGGTTTCCATCTGCACAAGCTTTTACCAAAAGCGTCTCTTCGTTCATCTGGATTCACAGCATTGGTTACACACTACAACAACAAGATGCATATAATAGGTAAAAGGTTGCATCATATAATATCTTTTTTCAAACAAAACCACTCGTTTATTGAAACCGACCTTTTGATGAATGGTAAAAGCCATTTAAGAAAACTCGATTGTGTGCATGATATACCGACTCTATATTTAGGGTGTAGTTTGATAGTTGAATTTATTAAACTGCAAGTTTAGATAGGCGCTTGTGGTTACAATCAGACCCCTCTTTTAGAGGGGTTTTGATTTTTATACACGTAAAAATACGCGTTTTACTCGTGAAGATAAGGTTGCCAGAATTTCGTAAGGAATGGTATTTAATTTTTCTGCCATTTGATATACATCATTTCCAAGTCCAAATACCTGAATGGAATCACCTTCGTTGATCTCAACATCAGTAGCGTCCAACATACACATGTCCATACAAACTTTTCCTACAATCGGAAGATACGATTGACCAAATTTCATACGCCAATTTCCATGACCAAGTGATCGATCAATTCCATCGGCGTAACCCACTGGAACAGTGGCAATTTTCGTTTTCTTTTTCATTTTTGTTGTTCTTCCGTACCCAACCGATTCTCCCTCATTTACCCATCTAATTTGACTGACGATTGTTTGTAATGAACTGACAGGTGCCAAATTTTTTCGGAATTCTGGTATTGAAGAAATTCCATACACTCCTATTCCCAATCGAACCATGTCGTATTGGTACTCAGAGAATCGCAGAATTCCCGCAGAATTTAATACATGCTTAATTAATGTTCTCCCCAAAGATTGTTCAATTTGGTTTGCAATCTTGTCAAATTGAGTAATCTGTGATTTTGTGAAGTCCTCTTGACCAGTTTCGTCGGCAACAGCTAAATGGGTAAAAACGGATTTTACTGATAACCACTCGCCGTTTGATTGAATAATATCGAGCAAATTTCCTGTATCGCTTGGATCAAACCCAAGACGATGCATGCCTGTATCAATCTTGAGATGAATGGGGAAAGACGATCTGTTGCTTCGTTGAACTGCATCTATCACTGCATGGAGGATACGGAAACTATATATTTCAGGTTCAAGATTATACTTAATCAACATCTCCAGACTGGACCATTCCGGATTCATGACCATAATAGGAATGTTAACACCCAACTTTCTCAATTCTACCCCTTCATCTACATATGCCACGGCCAGATAATCAACATTGTGATATGCCAGAAATCGCGCTATTTCATGACTCCCAGAACCATATCCAAAAGCCTTAACCATGACCATGACCTTCGTATCAGGTTTCAACAAATTCTTGAAATAACGATAATTGTGCTCCATGGCACCCAGGTCAATTTGTAATACAGTTTCATGGGATTGTTTTTGAAGCAATCCGGCAATTCTTTCGAATCGGAAAACACGGGCTCCTTTTAATAAAATGGCTTCATTTTTAAATGATGCAAAGTCTATTTCCCTGATAAACGATTCAACATCTGCAAAATTTTGAGTGTTACAATCTTGCAACTGAATACCGTTCAACTGATGACCAATGGTATACAACTTATCAATTGATTTTTTCTGAAGTAGTTCGGACAATACATTTTTCAATTCATCATTCGATTTTCCAGATTGTTCGATATCAGAAATGATCAACGATTTTCTTTCTTGGCGTTGCTGATTCAGTAAATCCAATCCAACTGATAAGGACATGAGATCAGAACTATACGAATCATCAATGATGGTGCAATCATTGATTCCTTCCTTGACTTCAAGCCTCATGGATAATTGTTGCAATCCCATTAACCGATTTGAAATTTCTTGGTCAGCAATGCCAAATTCTTTCATCGCCACAACACAATGCAAGGCGTTTTCTATTGAAGCACTATCTGTAAACGGTAAAGTAAAAGATAATTGGACATTGTTATATTGACCTTTCACACTGGTATGCGAATCTGTCTTCGTCACTTGAGAAATTGAAAAAGTAGCTTTTTGATCAAATGACCAGGAAAATCTCTTCTTTTCATCAAAACGAAGTTCATCCAGGCAAGTATCAATCTCAGGATAATCCTTACAATAGATTAATTTCTCACATGAAGCAAACAATCCAACTTTCTCTCTACATAACTCCAACTTGTCTTTAAAATTTTCCAAGTGTGCTTCTCCAATATTGGTTAAAATTCCAATATTAGGTTGAATCATTTTAGCCAATTTTGACATCTCTCCTGGTTGAGAAATCCCTGCTTCAAATACACCCAATTCATGATACTTTTCAATTTGCATTAAGGACAATGGGGCACCCAATTGTGAATTGTAGCTATGAGGTGTTTTAACCAGTTGAAAATCATCTTCCAACATATTTGACAACCACTCTTTAACCACGGTTTTACCATTTGAACCTGTAATGGCAATCGCTTTCAGATTACTTTCATTTCTCACATAAGAAGCCAATTGCTGAAAGGCAACCACTGTGTCTTTCACACAAATAAAATTCAATTGGTCTGTATTCATTCCTTCCGGAATTTCTTCAACCAGGAAATTCGAAATCCCTTTGTTGATCATTTCCGAAATATATCGGTGACCATCATTCTTGGAAGTTCGAACGGCCAAAAACAGAGCATGTTTAGAGAATCCAAAATTTCGACTGTCAAAAACATATTCATCAACAATCCCATCCTCAAACAAAATGGATTGACCTTTTACTACATCTCCTATTTCCGATAATTTGAGTTTCAAATATGCCTGATAATTGGTGACAAAAAATGTAACAATGAACGGGTAAATTCGTTCAAAAGTATGTGAATAATAGCAACAAGCTAAGTTAATTCATTGCAGCAAAAAAGCTAACTTTCGAATCCAAAACTATAGCCATGGAACATCTCAAGCAAATGCGAAAGGACATCACCAAAGTAATCGATGATATTAAATTTCATTCCGATTCATTAACTCCTTTAGAAAGACTTCCAGTCATCCAATTGAATGTTTTATTGGCAAAAATCCATAAGCTCAATGACAAAGTTTCAATACTTCTTCATTTGGTTGAAGAAGCCAGTCTTGAGCTAAAAGATGAAATAGCACAAGTGGAAGAAAGTAATGACTCCACCAATGGATTGGAAGTTACACAAGAGACATCTGAAGACACTCATGTTTCATCCTCCTCAGAAAACGAAGCACTTGATATCAGTGAGAAACTCAAAAGACAATTGACTCATGATTTAGGTCAGGCCATAGGAATCAACGAAAAATTCCTTTATGCTCACGAATTATTTGGTGGAGACATGGATGCTTTTATGAATTCAATCAATGAAATCAATCAGTTAAGTAGTCTGAATGATGCTTTAACCTATTTGCAAAATCTTCAAACCAATTACAATTGGGATTTGAATTCAGAGCAAGTCAAAAGTTTTCAACTCTTAGTTGAAGCGAGATTTAAATAAATTATCTCGGCAAGATGTGAATTTCTACTCGGATATTCTTCATCACATCATTCATGTTTTTGGGGTAAGGAACAAGCATATCTAATCCCCCTTTCCCAGTGGTTTCAATTCTTCTCTCATCAATTCCATTGTCTGTTAAATGATCGGCAATCATTTCAGCTCGTTGCAATGAAAGTTCTTTGGCCGTTCCCTGAAAATTCCATGCAGAACCATGCTTTAATTGATTGTTCGTCTTTTTGATATCTCTACTTCCATTTGTATGTCCTTGAATTTCAATTCGGACATCATCATTTTCACGCATATAGGCCAACAATCTATCCAATTCACCCTGGGATTCTTCTCTTAACGCATAGGTATTGGGATAAAAGTGAATATGCTCCAAAACCAATTTGTCTCCAGATCGCAATTCTTCCAGCAGTACTTCATAAACTTCATCATCATAACCAGAAATAATTACGGACTTTGATTTAAATCCAATGGCGCTCACATCAACTTGATAATCTTCACCTCTTTCCAGCATAATCTGGAAACCATTATCACCACTGCTGAAGGTATTGTATTCGTCTTGTTTGAATGGATTAAAAAATGACAGGTTAGCAGTTATAGGATGCATGGTGCGCGCATTTTTCACGAAGCCCTTTACCGGAGTAGCATTGTCTCCCGAGTATTCCACAACCTCTTCAAAATCAATTTTTACCGCGCGTTGATTGGATTCTTTACACCTTGATTCTACGCTGCTAGCGGTTATAAATTTTTGTGATTCATTGATGGTCAGTGTAATGGTATGACCACAATCTCCAGCTTCCAAAGGATAAACTCCCAAATAATACGTATCCCCATCTTTTACCTTAACTGGAAAATTCTCTTCAAAAGCATACAAATCCAAATCACCTTTCACAAAATTCTTGCAAAAGTTAATACCATCATGAGCGTACAATGTCACATTGTAATGACCATCTCCATTTTCTGCATCTACCTCAAATTTCAGTTTTCCTGATTCCTGAATGGTCAATTTGTACCAAAAGGTATGCAGGTCATGATCTTTAAAATAGATCTTATCCTCTTCTTGGTCTTCAAAAACTTTCGACGATACATAAACGGACTTCGGTTGAAGACAATTTATTTTTGAAGTTGTCTGAGCATGGCTTATGTTAATACATATTCCAATCAGAATAATCAGCGATATATGAATTCCCGAGTTCCGGGCGGTAAAAGGCATGTTAAAAATTTAACCACACTTTGAATGTCCACAATTTTTACAATTGAGACATCCTTCTTCGTATACTAACGATGGTTCACCGCACTCTGAGCATTCAACATCCTTATCCGGAACCGTACCATCAGGAATGAATTTTTTCAGTGCTCGCACAACGCCATTTTTCCATGTGTTTAGTGATTCTTCACTTAAATGAAGATTGGAAACCACATCCACCACATGAGCCAAAGGCATTCCATGACGCAAGACTCCTGATATCAATTTGGCATAATTCCAAAACTCTTTATCAAAAGATCGTGATAACCCATTGATGGTAATTTTGTAGCCATCTTTGTCCTTGTATTGAAAATCATACCGACTCTTTCCTTTTTCATTTCGGTTTTTAATGATCCAACCCTTTTGAACGTAAGAAGGAATCAGGAAGGAATCCTCAGCCTTACCTGTAAAGATTTCGTAAGGACGATTTTTTATTGTGCCAACAAACGCAATCCATTTCTCATTGTTGTTGTTGAAACGTACAATTTCAGCATCAATGGTCTGAGGTCTCTTCGGCGCTTTAGTTTCCATTACTTCAACTACTTCCGAAGTTTTTTCTGTTTCAGAAACCAGCACACCGGAACGACTTCCATCTCTGTATACCGTTACACCTTTGCAACCACTTTTCCACCCGGCCATATATATTTTACCAATCATTTCCTCTGGAATATCCTGAGGGACATTAACGGTAACACTGATGGAATGATCAACCCATTTCTGAATGCGACCTTGCATTTTCACTTTGTTGACCCAGTCAATATCATTTGCCGTGGCTTTGTAATAAGGTGATTTCTTGATGATCTTATTTAGCTCTTCTTCAGACAGGGATGCCACCTCGTCCATGTTGTACTTGTTGAGCTCCAACCATTCAGTGAATTTATGATGGAATACATGGTATTCTTCCCAGGAATCTCCAACTTCATCTACGAAATCAACTTTTACATTTTTATCGTTCGGATTCACCTTTCGACGTCGTTTGTATGACACCATAAATACTGGCTCAATTCCAGAAGTCGTTTGGGTCATCAAACTGGTTGTTCCGGTTGGTGCGATGGTAAGCAAAGCAATATTACGTCGACCATATTTCACCATGTCCTTATACAACCCTGCATCTTCTTTTTTCAATCGTAAGATGAACGGATTTTTCTCTTCACGTACTGAATCATATACTGGAAAACACCCTCTGTCTTTAGCTAATTGAACAGAAGAGCGATAAACATTCAAGGCGTATGATTTGTGTACTTTTTCCGAGAAGTCCATGCCTTTATCTGAGCCATATGTCAGACCTAATGCAGCAAGCATATCACCTTCAGCAGTAATGCCAACGCCGGTTCGTCGGCCTTCCAAACATTTTGATTTGATGTTTTTCCACAATTGTAGTTCCCTTTGTTTCAAGACTTCACTTTCAGGATCACTTTCAATTTTATCAATGATTTTGTCAATTTTTTCAATTTCCAAATCAACGATATCATCCATGATTCGAAGTGCAAGAGCGGAATGTTCTTCAAACAATTCGAAATCAAAATCCGCATCATTGGTGAATGCATTATTCACATAACTAAATAGGTTTACGGCCAACAATCTGCAACTATCATATGGACATAAAGGAATTTCACCACAAGGGTTAGTAGAAACTGTTTTGAAACCTAAATCCGCGTAGCAGTCAGGTACAGATTCTCTGATAACCGTATCCCAGAACAATATTCCTGGTTCAGCTGATTTCCAAGCATTGTGAACAATTTTGTCCCAAAGTTTTGATGCATTAACTTCTTGTTTCACACTTGGATTATTTGCATCAATGGGGTATTGCTGCACATATTTTTTTCCTGCTTCTATGGCATTCATAAAAGCATCATCTATTTTGACCGATACATTGGCACCTGTCACTTTAGTACCGTCAATTTTTGCATCAATGAATCCCTCCGCATCCGGGTGTTGAATCGAAATTGACAACATAAGTGCTCCTCTTCTACCATCCTGGGCTACTTCACGTGTAGAATTTGAATATCGCTCCATAAAAGGAACTACACCTGTTGAAGTCAAAGCACTGTTTTTGACAGGTTGTCCTTTAGGTCTCACATGTGATAAATCATGACCAACACCTCCACGTCTTTTCATTAATTGAACCTGTTCTTCATCTGTTTTCATAATTCCACCATAAGAATCTGAAGAACCATCGTTTCCAATCACAAAACAGTTAGACAGAGAGGCTACCTGAAATTCATTTCCCATACCGGTCATAGGACCTCCCTGAGGAACGATGTATTTGAAATCCTTTAAGACCTGATAAATGGCATCTTCTGAAATGGGATTGGGATATTTCTTTTCAATTCGCGCCAATTCCCTGGCCATTCTCCTGTGCATGTCATCTGGGTTCTTTTCAAAGATTTCCCCTTGCGAATTTTTTAGCGCATATTTATTTACCCAAACACTGGCGGCTAAATCGTCACCATTAAAGTATTCCGTTGAAGATGCTACTGCTTCTTCATACGTATATATCTTACGCTTCTTAGTATTTTTTTTAGTTGTCAATTTATCTACATCCGCTGGAGAATCCAGCACTTGCGAGGTCTCTTTCATCTTGTAATCTTTGATAGGTTTGACTTGGTAAACGATGCATGCAATTTAAATATAGAATCGACCGAAGACCTGTCTTTTGATTTCATTTTATTAACCTCTATTTGTTAACTTCAATTAAAACGCTTTATCAGTGCTAATTTCTGTTACAAATTTACCAATCGAATTGCTTTTATACGCTTATTTTTTTCCATTTTCCAATATCATCCTTAATTTCGCCCAACCTCTTTGGTGCATCGTTAATGAACAGAATAGTAGGAATTGAATTAAGCCACCGATTTGCTCCGATAGCTATCCGGGAACAGCTTGCCTTCAACAAGGATCAAACACGTCAGGCGCTTAACAAACTGAAGCAAGACTATGACGAAGTTTTTGTACTGTCTACGTGCAATCGTCTATCTGTTTACGCATTTGGTGATGGGTACGATGCCATTGTGAAATTCTTCAATGAATTTGGCAATTTTTCAAGCTTTTTATCTGTCATGCCGGACAGTCCAATTGCAGTGCAAAATCTATTTTCTACGGCTGCTGGATTAGAATCTCAAGCAATTGGTGAACATCAAATTATAGGACAGATCAAAGAATCTTTGGAGCTTGCCCGTGAAGTAGGTTCAATAGGTCCAGTGTTGGATGAATTGATTCGCAAGTCCATTTATGTTGGAAAAAAAGTTCGAAAGGAAACCAATATTGGTAAGTATTCCGCATCATTGGCAACCGTTGGATTTGAGTTAATCAAGAAGCATCAATTTGATTTGGCCAATTCAAAAGTGCTGTTGATTGGAACGGGAAACATGGCCAATCTTATCGCTACTATTCTCGATAGGGAAAGTATCGGACAGTTATTTGTAGCCAGTCATCACAATGACAGGGCTGCTGACATGGCTAAAGAATGGAATGGACAACCCATTTCAATGGGAGAATTGCATACAAAAGTATTTGATGCAGACATTATCATTGGAGGTACTCAGGGAGAAATAAACATCCTTGCGGAAAAAGAATTGCCGGAAAGCAAATGTACAAGAGCTCGTTTTGCATTGGGTATTCATTCACCTAAGTTATTTATTGATTTTGGGGTTCCCAGAAATTTCAATGAAGACCTGAAAGAATATGACAATATATCGTTATACGATTTAGACGATATTAAAAAATTGACCTTCGAAAGTTTGGAAAAACGGTACGAAGAAATTCCAAAAGCCAGGAATATTGTCAATGAAGAGGTTGACAATTATGAATCCTGGTACGATCATAGAAAAGTAGCACCAGTATTAAAAGCTTATTCCAACAACCTCGATGGCATTCGAGAAGATGCGTTAAAATGGTTATTGCCAAAAATGGGGAATCTCGATGCCAAGCAAAAGCAATTGCTTGAACGATACACGCATCGATTGATTCGAAAGATCTCCAAAGAGCCCATAGAAGGCATCAAAAAAATGGGGGGAAATTTACCGGAACAAGACAACCCCATCAATACGGTCAAAAATTTATTCGACCTGAAAGAAGTAGACATTTACATTCCGAAAAGGAAGGTGATTATTGGTAGTAGAGGAAGTAAATTGGCGTTGGCACAAGCCAATATGGTCATTGAATCACTGAAAGAAATTGAACCAGGATATCAATTCATTTTGCAAGTTATTCGAACAAGTGGTGATGAAGGGAATTTGAATGTTATGGGTGCCTTTACTACGGCAATTCAGAGATCATTATTGGATGGCGTTGTTGACCTTGCCATTCATAGTGCTAAAGATTTGCCAATTGAGGATGTCAATGGTTTACGCATTTCTGGCATTCCAGAAAGAGAAGATCCCAGGGATGTATTGTTACTCAAAGATAGAGGCACTTTTGAAGATTTAAAAACAGGTGCAATTGTTGGCACAAGTAGTTTACGTCGTGCTATTCAAATGAAAAAACTAAGACCTGATGTTGAGATCAAACACATTCAAGGCAATGTAGATTCCCGTATTAAAAAAATGGAATCTGGTGAATATGACGCCATAATATTGGCTGCAGCAGGATTAAACAGACTTCATTTACAAGCCAGAATTGATCATTACTTTGATGTACATGATTTTCTTCCCGCAGCTGCCCAAGGTGCTTTAGCTATTGAAACAAGAGATGAAAAAAATCATTTATGGGAATTGGTTGAGGAACTTAATCATGAACCTACGTCCATTGCTGTTCATGCAGAACGAACAACCCTGAAAAACTTGGGTGGTGGCTGCAATGCACCCATTGGCGTTTTCGGTGAGTTGTTAAACGATGAGTTTGTTCTTCATGGAAATTACGGAGATGACAACGGAGCTGAATTGGTTTCACACAAGGTAACAGGAAGCATAAAAGATTCGGATTTACTGGCCGCTCAATTAGCTTCTAAATTGCAGGATAAATTAAAGCATAATGCGTCATCTGTAGTTCGTGAAGCCGCCTCCAGTTAAAAAAGTGCTCATTACCAGACCCGCTGTTTTTTGCGAGGATTTTGCAGACAAAGTCAAAAAAGCAGGATTTGAGCCGGTTATTCTCCCCATGATTCAAACTGAAACTATTTTGCCTGATGAATCGGATAGTTCAGAATTGCGTCAATTGAATACCTATGATTGGATCATATTTGCCAGTAGATTAGCTGTATTTCATTTCTTTAAACAACTCTCAGATTTTGAATTGACCCTTTCACGTGACGTGAAATTGGCATGCATTGGGAATATTACACAAGCTGAATTGACCAAACACGGATTTGAAGCCGACTTTGTCCCCAGCGTTTTTTCAGCCAAAGAGTTTTCCGACTCGTTTGAAAAAGAATCATCCCGCATTTTGATTCCATCTTCAAACATTGCCCCTGATTTTATTCGGAAAAAATTATCAGAAAAAGGCCATCAGGTGAATCGGATTAAGATATACAAAACTATCCCTGTTAATTATTCTCATCAAGATTTAACAAATGTGCTGGGGCAAGGAGTGGATTTCATTACTTTTACCAGCAATTCTACTGTGGACTCATTTTTTGACGAAAACAATGCCAAGGATTACTTGTCAGGAGACGAAAAATTCATTGGAATTGGTCCACCGACGGTATATTCGTTACAACAAAGAAAGTTAAAGAGCATCTTTAAGGCGAAACCACATAATGTGGAAGGAATAATTAAAACAATTGAGAATCTGACAATTCAAATGAAATGAATTACAGAAGGTTACGAAGCAGTGCGCACATTAGAGAAATGGTACAGGAAACCAGGCTCAACATTGATCAATTGATTTATCCTATTTTCATTGAAGAAGGTAGTCAAATCAAAACCGAAATTCAATCCATGCCAGGTGTATACAGGTATTCGCTTGATACCATTGATGCTGAATTGGACCAGTTATTGCAGTTGGGCATTAAGTCTGTTTTGTTGTTTGGCATTCCACAAAAGAAGGATGACATTGGCAGTGAAAGTTGGAATGATGAAGGCATTATTCAACAAGCAGCCAGACAAATAAAATCAAGTCATCCCGACTTATATCTCATTTCGGACGTTTGCTTTTGTGAATATACGGATCATGGACATTGTGGTGTATTAAAAGGAAACACCGTTGATAATGACCACACGCTAGACAATACTGTCAAACAGGTATTGTCTCATGCAAAGGCAGGAATAGACATGGTTGCTCCATCCGGCATGATGGATGACGTGGTTGCCGTTATCAGGAATGGATTGGATGAAAATGGTTTCAATCACCTGCCAATTATGAGTTACTCAGCTAAATATGCCTCTGCATTTTATGGTCCTTTTAGAGATGCCGCAGATTCTACACCTTCATTTGGCGATAGAAAGTCTTACCAAATGAATCCATCCAATAGAGATGAAGCCATGCGAGAGGTAGGTAGAGATATTGAACAAGGTGCCGATATTGTTATGGTGAAACCAGCTATGGCTTATTTGGATATTATCAGAGATGTCAAAAATCACTTCAATATTCCGCTAGCCGCTTACAATGTCAGCGGAGAATATGCGATGATAAAAGCTGCAGGTGCGAAGGGTTGGATTGATGAGCAAAAAGTCATGATGGAAAGTATGATGGCCATCCGTCGATCTGGGGCAGACATCATCATAACTTATTTTGCAAAAGAGATAGCCCAATTACTGAAATGAGCGATAGGTATTCACAATCAGAGACACTGCATCAACGTGCTACCCAAAGAATGGTCGGTGGAGTAAATAGCCCCGTTCGAGCGTTCAAATCTGTTGGATTAAATCCAATATTGATGGACAATGGTTTGGGCAGTAAAATAACAGATGTAGACAAAAACGATTACCTCGATTTAGTAGGATCTTATGGTCCTATGATTCTTGGACATCGACACCCGTCCGTTCAAGAAGAAGTATTAAAAAGTTTAGAGAAAGGATATTCGTTTGGTGCCACATCAGAGAAAGAAATTGAACTGGCGGAATTTATTTGCGATCATATTGATACAATTGATAAAATTCGATTTGTCAATTCGGGAACAGAAGCCACACTCAGTGCTGTTCGATTGGCAAGAGCCTATACAGGAAAGGATAAGATCATAAAATTTTCAGGTTGTTATCATGGGCATGCAGATATTTTTCTCGTTCAAGCCGGATCAGGCTTAGCAACGCTAGGTATTCCTGATAGTCAAGGTACAACGGCAAATGCCGTAAAAGATACGTTGGTAGCCAATTACAATGACTTAAATGACGTTGAGAATCTTTTTGAAAAATATGCAGATGAAATTGCAGCAGTCATCATAGAACCTGTGGCTGGCAATATGGGGATAGTTCTTCCAAAAGAAGGATTTTTATCAGGCGTGAAAGAGCTTTGTGAAAAGAACAATGCGCTATTCATTGCAGATGAAGTAATGACTGGATTTCGAGGTCAATTTGGATTAGCGTCAGAGATGTTTGGTGTTGCTCCAGATATAACGTGTTTGGGGAAAATTGTAGGAGGTGGATTTCCAGTAGGTGCATATGGAGCCAAAGAAGAGATCATGAATTTGGTTGCGCCATTGGGACCTGTCTATCAAGCCGGAACCTTGTCTGGAAATCCAGTAGCCATGTCAGCTGGTCTCGCAACATTAAAGGAATTAAAGCGCTTAAATCCATACGATACATTCAACAAGCAATCGTCAGAAATTGTATCAGCTGTACAAAGTTATTCTGAGCAATTTGGCATTGCCACAGACACTAATATGTTTGGTTCAATGGTACACTTCTTTTTTCATCAAAAATCCGTATCAAATTTCACCGAAGCCCAACAATCAGACACCAACAGATTTTCGAAGTTCTTTTCACACATGTTGGATGCAGGAATATACTTGCCTCCATCACAATTTGAGGCATGGTTTCTTAATACAGCCATAGACGATCATGATATGGAAATGCTCAAATCGTCCATTCAAGATTCGTTTCATAAAATTGCAAATACATAAATTATAAAAGCAGGAATGCAAACAACATTTAACGACACTTTTTTAAAGGCATGCAAAATGGAATCGGTCGACCATATTCCGGTATGGTTTATGAGACAAGCCGGAAGGTATCAAGCTGAATACCAAGAAATTAAGAAAAAATATAGCATTCTTGACATATGCAAGACTCCAGAGATCTGCAAGCAAGTAACCTTATTGCCTGTTCAACAATTTTCTCCGGATGCGGCAATATTGTTTTCGGATATTTTGGTCCCTTTAGAACCAATGGGCATAAGTTTTGAATACAAAAAAGGCTATGGACCACTTATACATAATCCAGTGCGTTCACCTGAAGATGTTGACAATTTAAAATCCATTGATTGTCAAACAGACTTGTCGTTTACGGGCAATACTTTAAACATGTTGAAAGACGAATTGTCAATACCTTGTTTAGGTTTTGTTGGTGCCCCGTTTACGTTGGCCAGTTACATGATTGAAGGAGGACCAAGTAAATCGTATGAAAACCTGAAGTACTTCATGTACAATCATACTGACGCATGGCATAAATTGATGGATAAATTGGCGAATGAAATGGCCACCTATTTGCTTTTTCAAATAGCTAACGGAGCATCAGCAGTGCAAATATTCGATAGTTGGGTGGGTGCGCTAACACGAGAAGACTATAAGGAAATGGTTCTTCCTCACATGAACGAAATGGTTCAAAAAGTAAAACAAGGAAGCGATGTTCCTGTCATTATGTTTGGTGTAAATACTTCGCACTTGTTGGATTTGTTTAAAAGTACAGGGGTTGATGTAGTTGGCATTGACTGGAAAACCAAAATGGACAGCGCAAGATCCAATCTGTTGGCCAATGAAGTTGCTGTTCAAGGAAATCTTGATCCCACATTGTTGCTTGCTGATTGGAATCGATTGGAAAAAGCTGTGCACAGAATATTGGTTGAAAACGCTCATCAACCGGGATTTGTATTTAACCTTGGGCATGGAATCTTACCTTCCACACCCACAGAAAACGTAAGAAGAGTCATTGAATATGTTCAGCAATATAAATTGGATTAGCATCCTTTCCTTTCTATTATTTGCCTCAACTCTTACAGGTTGTTTGACTTATGAAGAAGTCGACATTCAGGGAATTGAAAAATATAAGATTGATAAAATTCAAAAAGATAAAGTGTACATGCTTTTTGATGTAAAAATTCACAATCCCAATGGTTATGCCATTAATGTCAAGACTTCACAGTTGGATCTTACCATGAATGGAAACTACATGGGTACTTGTGAGATTGATGGTAGATTGAAAATTAAACCCAAAAGAACTGAAGTTTATACTGTGCCGGTAGTATGTACTACTCAAAACACATTGTCTGCAGGATTATTTGCCGCCATTCAATTGTTCTCAGGAAAAAAAACGGAATTCAATATCAAAGGAAAAATAAAGGCCAGAACTTCTGTATTCAATAGAAGATTTGATGTGGATATAACGGAATCGCTTTAACCTATCTCAACAAAGTAATTTCCCCTGCAATTTCATGGTCATTGCCGAGCTTATCTTTGATAAACGCCTTATAAATATAAATATCTACAGGAGCCTGCTTCCCTTTGTGAGTCCCATTCCAAACAGCATTAAGTGAATTGGATTGAAAAAGTAATTGTCCCCATCTATCGTATATATAGAATTCTAATGCATAAATGTCATCACCAAACGGTTTGATGCCGTCATTGACACCATCGCCATTCGGGGTAAATGCATTGGGTACATAAAAAGAAAACTCCGGCTTAATCCATATATCAAGGTAATTCGTGTCCGTGCAATTGTGTTTGGAATAAACAATTTGTTCCACGCTGTAATGGCCATCATCTTTGAAAATGTGACTTACATCGCAGATATAGTCTTTCAACCCATCTCCATAATCCAGGTGACATCTTACATCACGTTTAGATTGATTCGCAAAGATGATTTCGCCATTTGAGACAGAAACCTCCGTAGTATTAGATGTCAAAATGGCCTCTGGGTTGGGGAATACACGGATGTGATTATACTTCAATAATTGCCTTGAATCCACACATTCTCCAGTAGAATGAATTCTTAGCATCACATCATACCTCCCACTATCATTGTATACATGTTTAGGGTTAGGTAATGTGGACGTAGTTCCATCGCCGAAATCCCATTCATATGTCAATGGTAATTCTGATATCGACGTACTTGTAAATTGAACCTCAACGGGCTTACAACCATTGGCATATTCTGTATTAAATTGCGGCACAGGGTTAGCAACCACAGATACTGTATCCGTATGTTCACTTTCGCAACCATTTTCAAAAATGGTCAACGTCACATCAATATCGCCAGCAGAAACAAACTTGATGTTTTGCGGTTCTTCCACAAAACTGAATCTCGGATTCGCATCTATTCCGAAGTCCCATTTAAAATTAGCATAAGAAGAATAATTTCCTCCCGCATTAAATGCAAAATTATTTCCTTCCAAGCATTGTCCAACTGGTGCATTAAATTTTGCCTCCAAATTGGGATACACCTCATATAATGTGAATGTGGTATCAGCACACGAATAACCTGCGTTTACCACCAACATAACATTGTACTTTCCTGTATCCGGAAATGTAAAAACCGGTTCTTTTTGTGTACTGGTATCGGTGGTACTTGTTAGCACACCAAAATCCCAAAAGAATGTGAATGCATTCTCACTATAGTTCAAGAACTTGACTTCTAAACCATTGCAAAAAGCTTCTTGCTGTGATATAGCAGCGCTCGAATTAGGATCACATATGGTTACCAGAAACTGGTAATCAAAATTGCTTTCGCCCAGAAACACACCATTTCTATACTCACTGACGCAGAATCCAAACACATATAATCCAAGCGTAGTTGGAGTGCCTGTCAAGGTTCCTGTTTGAGGATCATATGCGAAACCGGGGCTTGCATCGATGGGGTAAGTTGCATTGTATCCATTTTGCCAATTCACACTTTGAAACGGTGGAAACGACGCTTGTGTTGGATATGGGTTAAAAGCAGAAGCGCCTTTATATGCATCGCAAAGGCTATACACCAAACTATCGCCATCATTGTCGGTCATACTCATGTTAAAATTGATAGAATCACCTAAACAAAGTACCAATGGCGGAACATTGACTAATCTTGGAGAAGAATTGATGGCACCGGTTCCAGCGGAATTGGTACCAGGAATATGCACAACATAAGTTGCTCCGGTTTGACCAGGACTGTAAATATTTCCAATGGCGTTGTTCCTACAACATCTTTGATAAACTAGTTTATAGCCATTAGCAGAGGGTGGAAGAAAAATGGTTCTTTCGTAATATCCTTCATCAATACACACATTAGGAGGAATACTTAGGCATGGATTATTGGTTGTTAACTCAACGTCAGTTTGATTGGTCAACGACATGGTAAACGTGGTAAATATGCTGTTTTGATCGTCAAAAACTGTGATGTAAGAGACTTGATCAAAAGGAGTTAACGTACCAGTTTGATTAACACTATTGCAATCGCGATAAATTTTTAGATACAGTTTGTATTGATTGTTTGAACCAGATGCACCCAGGTAATCATAATACAATTCACCACCCACGATGTGGGAAGCATGTGACAGTGAAACGGCAAATATGCACGCCATCACACACATAAGTGAGGTTAGTTTGGTTCCTGGCATGATCTACGTTCGATGAAAGATCAGTAGATAGGCTTACCAGTAAATTTAACATTAATTAATAAAATAGTGAAATAAGGGAATTTAGATTCTCCCCTTTATTGTATTTCAACGAATTAGATTAATAACCCCTTGCTTGGTTTTCATCTCATTTTCAGCGTTGAAATAGGTCAATTTATACACATAGGAATCTGTCTTTTGAACTTGACCTTGGTATGTACTATCCCAACTATTCTGAAGGTTGTCAGTATGAAACACTACTTTTCCCGTTCTATTATAAATGCACAAGGTAGGATTGATAATATCGCGATAGAAAATTTGAAAACTATCGTTAATTCCATCACCATTTGGTGTAAATGCATTTGGAATCAATACATTTTCATTGATTGGTATTTGAACAATTTTATCAGTTGTATCGGCACAGTATCCGTTTTGTGAATACGCAATTTGTGTGATACGGATATGATCTCCAGACTGTGCTTCCAAGATACCCACAGGATGATTGTAGGATTTTTCATCAATTAAAAATTTGGCATCAAATGCGTGGTCAGAATTGTCAGAATATTCTACCTTATAGCTTCCAGGAACAAGCGATTCATTCACATGAAATTCGAAATCAGCTCTTGGACGGGGATATATTTTTACGTATTCAACAGTGCTGAAAGTGTCTTTTTCCAGACACTTATCGTTAATTACATGTCCTTGAATGTCCAATTTGTACATCCCTTCTTTTTTAAAAATATGTTTTGAAGGTTCAAAAATCTCTTTACCGTCTACTTTCCAATCCAATTGCCACTGATGATTGCGATTTGTTGATTGATGAAAATCCAATTTCTTACCCTCACAACCATTTTCTACCGATATGTCTAGCCGCGGCTTATCGTGAATTTCAAATGTTTTCACTGTTTTGGAATTGCAGACTTCATCCTGCACTTTAACATGTACTTCATACCTTCCAGGTAAAGGATTCTTGAATTCAATAAATTTTTTATTTGATCGCTTTATGAATCTTCCATTAACCAATGTTGTCCATTCAAATGATGATTTATTGTTGACAGCGGAAGTGTCTATTCGCAGCTTCATTATTGAATCACCCAAACAGGGTTGCTCAAATGGCAACACCTCAGCCTTTGGTGGCATTAATACAGATATTTCTTTTGTGATGGTATCTGCACAATACATACCTGGATTTACAACCAAGGAAATATTGTATTTTCCTTCGTTTTGAAAAAGATGAATCAATGAATCTTTTGGATCATTGGTTATCAGCACTCCATGAATGTTCCATAATTCATCCATTTCTCCTTCAATCGTACTCTTAAAAATAGATTTCAACTCATCCTTGTCTTTGCAAGACATCGAATACTCAAAATCCACATTTTCATTTTTTGCAGAACAACGAACAACCCTGATGCTCCTATCTATCAGGTTGCTATTGATTAATTTTCCATCGCGGTATTCATCAATTTTAATTCCCCATTGAAACGTTCCTTCTTTTGCAGGTATGCCTGTAACTAACCCTGTAATGGCATCAATTGAAATATTTTTAGTTGTTGGAAATGGTCTTGTATGTGTAAATGGATGCTTAAAATGTACTTTTCTGAACTTAAGAGGGGGTATGACTTTTGTATTTATAATTACTTCCTTGCCTTGGATGGAATGGTAAAATGAATATGATAATGAATCACCATCAGGATCTTCAGCACTAAAATCAAAATAAAATTCATCTCCCAAACAGACATTTAAACTTTCATGTTCCTCAAAAATTGGTGAAGAATTATTGTTTAGAGCTCGACCAGAAATGTACGTTTCTACAGCCATTGATTGACTTCCTGAAACTCTTAAATTCGAAATATCGTTTTCTCTGCAACATTTTTCGTAGACAATTCGATAATCACCGTCAATTAATGGCAAAGAAACAATTGCTGAATAGGTGGATTGTGTCAAACATCTGTTAAATGAAGATTCCAAACAAGGACCTTCTGCAATATCATTAACGAAAACCTTTTTGATTTGTGGAGCAACAATTTTTTGTAGAACTACCCCATTTGAATCATAAATTTTAAATCCAATATCCTTTTCAATAATTTTTGACCGATTTTCACAACTATGTATTAGATTGACATTGATTAGGTACTCTTTTGCAATTGCATTTTCTCTTACAAATTTATAATTCAACTCCATGCCTATAAGGTGAGATGCATTGACGTGTAAGGTCAATAAGAGTAGAAGATGGAATACTAAATTTTTACAATTCATGAGACAATTTCATTGGTGTGATGCAAAGAAATTGCCGATCTTTTTATTGAGAATCAGGATATTGCTTAATTATCTTTTTAAGTAAATCACTTAATTAATAGAATTCATCAGCTGCAAGAAGGTTTGCTTATCTTTACTTTCTTCTATGACACGTCCTTTTACCATTTTATTAATTGTACTTCTGGTCTCGTGTCAGCAACAAGCACAACAACACTCTGCCATGTCATTACAAAATCAGAAGCATAAATATTCGAATCATCTAATTGATGAAACCAGCCCATATTTGCTTCAACATGCACACAACCCAGTTGATTGGTATCCATGGGGAAAAGAAGCTTTACAAAAGGCACAGCAAGAAAATAAGCTATTGCTGATTAGTATTGGTTATTCATCATGTCACTGGTGTCATGTAATGGAAAGAGAATCCTTTGAAAATGAAGAGATTGCGAATTTGATGAACCGTCATTTTGTATGCATTAAAGTTGATCGTGAAGAGCGACCTGACATAGATCAAATTTATATGAATGCCGTACAATTGATTTCGGGAAGGGGCGGTTGGCCGCTTAATTGCTTTGCTTTACCAGATGGCAGACCTGTCTACGGAGGAACATATTTTCCCCCTGACAATTGGAAAAAAGTGTTGGCGGGAATTTCCGCTGAATATGAAAAAAACCCTTCATCATTAGAAACCTACGCTCAGAATTTGACTGAAGGTGTAAAAAACAGTGAGTTAATTCAACTGAAAAAAGATCCTATGGATTTCTCCAAGGAAAAATTAGCCTTAATGATCAACAAATGGAAACCGTCATTTGACAATCGAGAAGGAGGGCCACAAAGAGCTCCAAAATTTCCATTGCCAAACAATTATCAGTTTCTGTTGAATTATGCTATACTGGAAGAAGATCAGGAAGTGTTGGATCACGTGCACTTGACTTTGGAGAAAATGGCGTTGGGTGGTATTTATGATCAAATTGGAGGCGGATTTGCCAGGTATTCCACGGATGAACTGTGGAAGGTTCCCCATTTTGAAAAGATGTTATACGACAATGCCCAGTTAATTAGCTTGTATTCAAAAGCTTATGTGCAATCCAAAAATGAACTTTACAAACATGTTGTCTTGCAGTCTTTGAAATTTATTGAGAGAGAAATGACTTCGACATATGCTTCGTTTTATTCTGCGCTGGATGCTGATAGTGAAGGCGAAGAAGGTAAATTTTATGTGTGGAATGAAAATGAATTACGTGATTTATTGAAGGAAGACTATACCTTTTGTGAGGAATATTATCATGTGAAGGGTGCAGGGAAATGGGAGCATGGAAATTCAATATTGCTGCGGAAAGTAAATGATGAATCGTTTGCTAAAAACCATTCCTTGGAAGAAAAAGAAGTGCGTTCCAAAGTTGACAAGATAAATGACATGCTGCTAAAAGAGCGCTCCAAAAGAATTAGACCGGGATTAGATGATAAGTCTCTAACTTCTTGGAATGCGTTAATGATCAGTGCCTACGTGGATGCGTTCATTGCATTGAATGATGACAATTTCTTGTCAGTGGCAATGACAACAGGTGATTTCATTTGGACAAAACAGAAAATGGAAAACGATGCACTTTATCATAGTTTTAAAAATGACAAATCTTCCATTAATGGATATTTGGAAGACTATTGTTTTACCATTGAAGCCTATATTCAACTATATGAGGCTACTTTTGATAAAAAGTGGTTAGACAGGGCACGAAAATTAGCCGATTTTACCATCGAACATTTTTATGATGAACAATCAGGCATGTTCTTTTTTACATCAGATGAAGACCCTCCTTTGGTGGCAAGAAAGCTGGAAGTGAATGACAATGTTATTCCAGCGTCCAATTCCAGTTTGGCCAAAGGGCTTTTTAAACTCGGGTTGTTGTTTGATGAGGAGCATTATAAAAATCTTTCACGACAGATGTTAAAAAACGTTTACGACCAGTTGGACTCCTATGGCTCGGCCTATTCAAATTGGGCAGAATTACTGCTATTTGAACTATTTCCCTTTTATGAAATTGCCATTACTGGTCCTTCTGCACTGGATTTGAGATCGGAATTTGGCAAATATTACGTTCCAAACGCCATTTTCTGTGGAACGGATAAAGATGAAAATCTACCGTTATTGGAACACAAATTGACAAAAGGAGAAAACACTATTTATGTTTGCGAAAATAAGACTTGTCAACTACCGGTGAATAGTGTTAACAAAGCCCTGAAGCAGATTCAAGATCGCTGAGCAATGCCTTGGAAAATTCTTTTCTTTTTAATTATAGCAAATCATAGTTTAGGCCAATTTATGGTCACTGAGCATGGACTATTTACTCAAAATCCCTTTTTTGATCCAGCATTTATAAAACGATGGAAAATCAAAAATATCGTTGGAGATCATCAGTATAAAAAAGACAATGATGTAATCCGAGAAAGAATGGAAAGAATGCAATACTCATTCGACCGAAGTGGTAGATTAAAATCAACGAATCTTCAACAGCAGAACAAACGAGGACTGCAACAAACAGATGTCGCCTATCGATATGACCGAGCTTCGAATCTTACGGCTATTCGACAATCCGATCCTTATGGTTTTTACACAGTACATTTTGTTTGGGATCATCATGGAAATCCATCTAAACACTTTCAAACAAGAACTGATATAAATCCACCAGGCGAAAACGAAAAATTAGTTTGGAAAGACAGCATTCATTGTCAAAAAAACGTTTGTATCTATTATAATGATGCCAAAAAAGCTTACAAAGAGAAGATGGAAGTTTTTGATTCGTCAGAAAATTCCAAAGAAATCATCACTAAATATTATAGAGGAAATTCAATTGCGTACCGAAAGATTTGGTATGACAAAAACCAACAAATCATTGTTTTGGAAAAAAAGGAAAACTTTCCTGGAAGCAAGATAATTCGGTTTGAATACGCGTATGATTCAAAATTACGTGTGGAAAAGGAAGACTATTTTGAAAATGGCGAACACATTTACACGCGCAAATTAAGTTACACCGGAATGCAGGGGTATCCGGAATTAAACCTTATACGATACCACAAGAAAAAGTACATCGATATTATCCAGTATAAAATCAGTTTTTTTGAATAAGATCTTTGGCTTTAGTGGCTTTAAAGTCTTTGTAGTAAAAGGGTTCAAAATAAGCTACGTCCTCAAAATTCTCACTTTTGAAATAACGTTCCGCCAACTGTGCTAAATTGGAAGCCGACGGGAGACCATTAGAAAAATAATGGTAATTCGATTGATTCTTCCAGACTTCGATGCACTTTTCTGCACCATCACCGAAATAGGCAATTGAATCTTGCTCTGATTCGTAAAATGGTTCTGAATCGATAATTTCTGCTCTTGTATCTAACAAGACATTCAAATTATTGTCAAAACAAGCCGTGTAAACTTCCATTCTTCTGGCGTCAATCATAGGACAAAGTACCCTGTGCTTGGTATTCTTATTTTCATTTAACCAACCGGCAGCCATAGATTCTAGCGTGTTTATTCCTATAAGTGGGATTTGTAAGACAAAACAATATCCTTTCGCTGCAGAAACCCCAATTCGCAATCCTGTATAAGATCCAGGTCCTTTGCTTACGGCTACCGCGTCAAGTTGATTCATGGAAATGTTGACCTCCGAGATTACCTCTTCTACGAAAACATGAATTTTTTCAGCATGCCTGTACCCGTCAGATTCCTCTCTGATAGCTAAGACGTTGCCATTTTCTGATACACAAACGGAACATACCGTTGTAGATGTTTCTATGTTAAGAATTTTTGCCAAAACCTAAAACTTCAAAGGTCTTCCCTGGAAAAAATCCAGGATTTTTGATTTGAAAACCAAATCATATTTGGACCTCAACATATCTGATTCCGCTCTGCGAAGATCGTTTTTAATGGAGTTAAAATCAACAGAATTAATCACTCCCAGTTCGAATCGTTGTTGTGCGTATTTAAAGGATTCTCTTCGGGCGGTTACAGTTCGTTTATTTGCTTCATAACTATTGGAGGCTGCCAAAACATCAGCATAAGCGGTTTCAACGTCTTGCTTCAATTGATCTTTCATTCGCTTGAGCTCCGTATTGGCTCTCTCTGATTGCAATTTGGATCGATCAATTTGATATTGAATTGACCAACGTGTAAAAATCGGAACAGACAAATTGAAACCAAAAGATTGAAACGCATTGTCACTGAACTGATCTCTGAATATTCTGTCATCCGAACTTGTATAACGACTTCCAATGTCTCCACCAAGATTTAATGTTGGATATCTACCACCTTTAGCAATCGATAAATCCTTCAACGAACTTTCATACTTGAGCTCCGCACTTTTTATTTCCGGCATTATCTCTAATGATTGTTGATATACTTCAGTAACAGGCACAACATTTGAGTAGGTATAATTACTGTCAATAGCAGGATATGAAATTTCAAAAGGTTGATCACTGCTCAATTGAAGCAATTGAACCAAAGCAAGCGTTGATAGATTAACTTGATTTTCAGTATTTACTAAATCGAGCTGCTCTTGTGCATATTGGGCTTCCAGATCCAATAAGTTAGCTCTTGCCGCCCCTCCGGCATCTACGCGCAATTTTAACCTATCCACTTGTTGCTTGGTTACTTCAACCTGTTGTTGCGCCAAACCATTTAGTTCTATATTAAATATAATGGTTAGAAAAGCATTCAATATTCGCAATCGGATATCATTTCGTACTACTTCAGCATCGTATTTAGTTGCCAGGTAATCAATATTGCTTTTTTGGATGGTATTAATTCGTTGAAAGCCGTTGAACAAATTAACATTCGCACTCAACGACAAATTCGCGTTTTGAATGGTTTCATTACCGGCAAACTCATTGGTTGCAGGGTCAATTGACTTTCCAAACAACAATGTATTGTTACCATTTCCATAAAAATCAGGGAGTAAGTTCATTCTGGATTGTTTCACATCCTTTTCTGAAATCACCACATCAATATCGGCTTGTTTAACATTTAAGTTGTGCTGCAACGCATATTCGATGCAATTTTCTAAAGTCCAGACTTCCTGACCTTTTGCAGCAGAAAACGCCAACATGAAAGAAAGAAAAACAATGGCGATTTTAATCACGTTAGTTGCTAAAGAGGCAAATATAAACTGAAATTATCAGGGAGAATCCTAACTTTTGTTAACGAATCTAAAATTGAAACAGATTAGATTTCAAGAATCACAATTTCAACTCTGCGATTGGCTTTTTCTTGCTCGTAGGTGGATGGAGTAGGATAAATCATAAATTCATTGCCCATACCTTTCACTTTCATGCGGTCATGATCAATTCCTTCACCAACAAGGTAACTCTTGATTTCTTCAGCTCTTTTCAAGGAGAATTTTTTCACCTTTCCTGAATTTTCATAACCTGGAGCATTCACATGTCCTCGAATCTCCACCACGGCAGAGGCATTGGACTTCATGAAATCAAGTAACTCTTCCATCGCGTTAATAGAAGAGGGTAGCATGTGTGTTGTATTTTCTCTGAAAACAATATCTTTTAAGACTATTTTATTTCCTTCTTTCATTTTGGAAAGGGAAATTTTAATTGGTTCTGACACCGTTTGTTCGTTACTTTTAATCTTAAAAGACTCAAATAGGTAACCTTCTTTGTGAACATTGATATGAATCCATTGGTCTTTCGGAACATCTACTGTCCATTCACTTACATCTGCTTTGGAAAGAGACGAATCACTTCTGGTCATTCCAATGATTTCAATTTCAGTTTTTAATGGATTATTCGATTCTTCATCATACACTTCAAATTGAAGAGGAACCAAATCAGTTGCTACAACGGTTGGTTCTTCGAAATAGGCAAATTCTTCTCCTGAAACAGGTTCTGGAGTAAGCACAATTTCGGGCTTGTCTTCTACTATATCTAAGGTCAATTCAAAACCTTTTTTCTGATTGTGATTAATGTCTACAACAAGCAAATAAGCCATGGCGGAGGCGGCTTGCACGGTTTTACTAAAATTCGGATTTACCCCTGCAGGTTCAAATGCTTTGACGGCATCTTTACTTAGTCCTGTTTTTCCACCTTTTTCAGCATCATTTCTTGCAAGGTTTGACCGAATCGGCTGCAATTTTCCTAGAATAATTTCTTCACAGGCCATTTCATTTTTCTCTTCAAACAAAATGAAATCCCAATCATTTTTAGGATCTTCTGGGATGATGGAAAAATTAATTTCTGCAGGATTCTCAACAAAAAAACGAAACCATATTGTATTGTGTTCCTCAGTAAACAACTTTGGATTGTTCAAGTCATTTCCTTTGAATTCTAATATTCCACCATGACCCTCAACCTGTTCTATGATTTTGGAATGTTCTTCAAGAAACATGGCAGATTTACAGTCAGCATGTTCACTGACTTGAGCAATAGACAATTCACAAAGAAATAGCGCAACAAAAACAATATTGCGCAAGGCTATATTTCTCATTTTTACTAGGTCAACTGTTCTTCTTATCAACAAAAATAAGACCATCCGGTCTAAAATTATTGAATAATTAGGCACAAAATAATGAATTATAGTTCGTTGATTGCCCGCTTAATGTCAGTTTAAAAACGATGAATTGTTAATAACTTAAGATTAATTACTGTACCTTCTTGTGTGTCCCATGACCAAGTCTGGAACATTTGGCGCATAAAAAACTCCCTCAGTTCATCACATTGAGGGAGCATTCTCAGAGCCATTTATCAAAAGCAGCCATCAATCGAAAAAACTTAATGACAAGTTTGATCCATTTGATTAGACAATTTTGAATAGATCGACTCTTTTCAGTATTTAAAAAATCCATAGTACTCAAATTTCCCCTGACGAATTTGTCAAGGGATGCCTGGAAACAAAAAACCCGGGTTAATGACTCCCGGGCTTTTTACTTATTCTAATGACATTTCATGACATTAGCATTCGAATACATATTGATTTTAAACACTGGTTCAAATTTACCAGACAAAAAGTCGATAACTTTTGAATAGGTACTTTCTTTTATTAAAAAAAGCAGTTTATTATTTAAAGTCTTAGATACATTCTTGGAGAATGATTTTCACATCTCATCAATCCCGGTAATTCAAATTTGGTGCAAGCCATTTTTCCATTTCATCCATAGTGCCTTTCTTTCTTCTTGCGTAATCTTTTACTTGGTCTTTGCTTATTTTACCAAGCCCAAAATACTTGGAATCAGGGTGAGCAAAATAATACCCGCTAACAGAAGCAGCCGGGTACATTGCGCATGATTCTGTAAGCGAAATTCCTATTTGTTCTTCCACATTTAACAAATCAAAGATTTTTCGTTTTTCAGTATGATCAGGACAAGCTGGATAACCTGGTGCAGGTCTGATTCCATGGTATTGTTCTGCAATTAGATCATCATTTGTAAAACGCTCATCTTTCGCATAACCCCAATATTCTTTCCGTACATTTTCATGTAACTTTTCAGCCAAAGCTTCTGCCAATCTATCGGCAACCGCCTTAATCAGAATCACATTGTATTCGTCATGGTCTTTTTCAAAAGCTTGAATATATTTTTCAATTCCCAATCCAGCCGTTACGGCAAAAAATCCTAAATAATCTTCTTTATTAGACTCCACCGGTGCAATGAAATCACTTAGACAATAATTGAATGTTTTTTCACTTTTTTTGGTTTGTTGCCTCAAAAAATGAAACATCCATGATTGATCATTTGTATCCGTAATTTCCACATCGTCACCAATGGAATTGGCTTTATATATCCCTACTATTCCTTTGCTTTTCAACTGATTTTCTCTTACAAGCTTATCCAACAATTGATTGGCATTGTCAAACAAATTTTTTGCTTCGGTTCCCACATTTTCATCCTCAAAAATTTTGGGGTACTTTCCTTTTAGCATCCATGTTTGAAAAAATGGAGTCCAGTCAATGTACTTTCTGATTTCCGATATCGGTTCGTTATCAAATACATGGATTCCTGGTTTATCTGGAACTACAATTTGATTGAAGTCATTTTCGTCTTTCCATCTATTTGCACTTGCATCTTGAATAGTCACGTATTGTTTTGATTCCTTTCGTGATCCATGGTTAACTCTCATTTCATTGTACTTCTCTTTCATCTCTTGTTGAAAGTCAATCTTTTCCTCTCCAAGAATTCTGGACATCACAGGAACACTTTTGGATGCGTCATGAACATGAATGACAGGTCCGCCATAATGAGGGTCAATTTTCACAGCTGTATGAATATTTGAGGTGGTAGCACCGCCAATCAACAAGGGAAGGGAAAATTTCTGTTTTTCCATTTCCTGAGCTACTCCTACCATTTCATCCAATGAAGGAGTAATCAAACCACTAAGTCCAATAGCATCCACTTTTTCTTCAATGGCCTTTTTTAGGATTTTGTCTGTTGGCACCATCACTCCCATGTCAACAATCTTGTAGTTGTTACACGCCAGAACCACACCAACAATGTTCTTCCCTATGTCGTGCACATCTCCTTTAACAGTGGCAAGTAAAATCTTTTTCTCATTGTCTATGTTCCCCTTGTTGTTCGCTTTTTCCGCCTCCAAATAAGGCTCTAAATAGGCAACTGCCTTTTTCATTACCCTGGCACTTTTAACAACTTGAGGTAAGAACATTTTACCACTTCCAAACAAATCCCCAACCACATTCATGCCATCCATGAGTGGGCCTTCAATCACTTTCAAGGGTCTTTGATATTTTTCAAGCGCTTCTTGAGTGTCCTCATCTATGTAGTTAATAATTCCTTTCACCAAAGCATGGGACAATCGCTCTTCAACAGAATTAGATCTCCACTCTTCAAGCTTTTCTGTTTTTTCTTTCCCTCCTTTCAGGGTAGCTGCAAAATCTAATAATCTCTCAGTGGCATCGTCCCTTCTATCCAATAATACATCTTCAACCTTTTCAAGCAGTTCTTTCTCGATTTCATCATATACCTCCAACATGGTAGGATTAACAATTCCCATTTCCATACCATTTTGAATAGCATGGTATAAAAACGATGAGTGCATAGCTTCACGAACTGCTGAATTGCCACGAAATGAAAACGAAACATTACTTACTCCTCCGCTCACATGTGCTCCTGGTAAATTTTCACGAATCCATTTGGTTGCCTTGAAAAAATTCACAGCATTTTGCCTGTGCTCTTCCATTCCCGTTGCAACTGGAAAAACATTGGGATCAAAAATGATATCCTGTTTTGTAAAACCAACAGTATCAACCAGTATATCGTAAGACCGTTTACAAATTTCTATGCGTCGTTCAAACGTATCAGCTTGACCTTTTTCATCAAACGCCATGACAACGACAGCCGCACCGTACATCTTAATTTTTTTGGCTTGGGCAATAAAAGTCTCTTCCCCTTCTTTTAGGCTAATTGAATTGACAATACCCTTTCCTTGTAAACATTTTAATCCTGCCTCAATGACTTCCCATTTTGACGAATCGATCATAAATGGAACGCGTGCAATTTCCGGCTCAGCAGAAATAAGATTAACGAATTTCACCATAGCCTCAACTCCATCAATCATAGCTTCATCCATGTTGATGTCAATGATTTGAGCACCCCCTTGAACTTGCTCCAGCGCTACTTCTACAGCCTCTTCATACTTATCTTCCTGAATAAGTCTAAGAAACTTACGAGATCCAGTAACGTTTGTCCGCTCACCAATATTGATAAAATTGGAATCTGGAGTAAGTATTAAAGGCTCCAGGCCACTTAATTGTAAAGGAGGAATCTTATCCTTATGCATGAACTAATTTTTTTCGTGGCTCTACTTTTGCAGCAGCTTCTGCTATTGCTGATATATGCGCTGGTGTTGTCCCGCAACATCCTCCAACAATGTTCAACAAACCATCATCCATAAATTGTTTCAACATGGTTGCCATTTGTTCTGGTGTCTGATCGTATTCACCAAATTCATTGGGAAGCCCGGCATTAGGATGTGCACTCACAAAAGCTTCAGCTTTATCACTGAGCGTTTTAATAAATGGCTTTAATTCCTCTGCTCCCAGGGCACAATTAAAACCAATACTCAACATGGGAGAATGAGACAAGGCATTCAAAAATGCTTCAGTAGTTTGACCAGAAAGCGTTCGTCCACTTGCGTCAGTAATCGTACCTGAAATCATTATGGGTACATCTATATTTCGTTCAAGCAAAATGGAATTAATGGCAAATAAACAAGCTTTGGCATTCAGTGTATCAAATATGGTCTCCACTAATAAAATGTCAACGTTGCCATCTAATAATCCATTGATTTGTATCGAATAACTATCAAACAATTGATCAAAATTTGTTGCTCTGTATCCTGGGTTGTTCACATCGGGAGAAATCGATGCCGTTCGATTTGTAGGCCCGATTGATCCTGCAACAAATCTCGGTTTGTCAGGTGTACGTTGTGTCATTGCATCTGCTTCTTGTCTTGCCAGCACTGCACTTTCGTAACACAATCGATAGGATAAATCTTCCAACTGGTAATCGGCTTGTGCAATGGTTGTACTGCAAAACGTGTTGGTCTCGATAATGTCCGCTCCTGCTTCTAAATATTCTTTGTGAATTTCTCGAATGATATCCGGTCTTGTAATGCTCAACAAATCATTATTGCCCTTCAAAGGAGAAGCATGATCTTTGAATTCTTGTCCGCGATAATCTGACTCTTCAAGTTTATAACGTTGAATCATGGTTCCCATGGCACCATCAAGCACCATGATTCTATTTTCCAGTATGTCGTTAATCTTCATTTTATTGTAAAAAAAAACTCTTCCGATAAATCAGAAGAGCTTGTATATCTATTTTCTCATTTATCTCGTTACATCATGTAACAGGATTTGGCACCTTTTTCCCACAGGATAGGTTGCCAAGGTTTCATCGGGCCATTCCCTCCACCTTTCTTGATAAATTCTTAACTATCAATGAACGATTTTCTGATTCATTTTGTAATGCCGGTAAATCAGAAATCCGGCAAGGCCAATCAACAAATAAGGAATGCCCATCAGGTATAAAATACCATTGTTGATTCCGGCTGCCACTGCAACCGATTCTTCACCATTCATATTTGTTTCAACCACAGCCTTACACATTGCACATTGACCATAGGCCAAAACATTCCCCAAAAGAAATGTCACAATTGTCAAGACTCCAGTCCATAACCTATTCATTATTCAAAGTTAGGAAGGATATTTTTTATATCAAACTAATAATATGGAGATATCATAAAATATACAATGACCCCAGAGATTGCAACATATAACCAAATGGGTAAGGTTATCCTGGCAATCTTTCGATGCTTGTCAAATTGTTCTGACAGAGCCCTAGTATAGGATATTAGCACCAAAGGTACTATAGCAGTAGAAAGCAGAATATGGGAAAGAAGTAAAATATAATAGACCGTTTTGACTATTCCTTCTCCTCCAAATGGCGTTGGTGGATGAGTCGCATGATACAAGATGTAGCAAAGCAAAAAGCCAATGGATAGCAGGATGTTTGTTGTCATAATCCTTTTGTGCAATACCACCTGACCTTTTATGATAGCTCTCCATCCCAATACAAGCAAAACAGCCGTGAGTGCATTGAGCGAACTATAAATCTTGGGAAGGATACTTAAATCTACAGTTGTTTCGATTTTAGGACCAAAATATAACAAGGCCACTACCAATGGAATTAATACGGACCCAGCAATTATCACTGGTAAATAATTGGTTTTAGGAGCACTCATTTGGCTGGAACGTGTTCTTCGAGGTACAGATTGTTTATGGCGTCAACCAATTTTTTCATTTCAGTAGTGCTAGTACCATCAAAAGCCGGAACAACATTTCCAATGTCGTCATAAGTTCCTCTAATATGTCCTTCCCGATCAATCAGAAATATATTCGCACTGTGTAAAAAGCCACCAGGTGCGAGACTATCGCGGCTGGCAGACGCAAAATAACCATCAAATGCAATATTGTATAAGTCCTCTTTTGCACCAGTAACGAAATGCCACATTTCATCATTGGCATGCACTTTTTTAGCATATTCTTTTAATACTTCTACCGAATCATGTTCGGGATTTACCGTATGAGAAATGATGGCAAAATCTGCTCTATCTTTCATTCTTTTCTGCACTTCATAAAGGTGTGTTGCCATTTTTGGGCAAATGGACGGGCAAGTGGCAAAGAAGAAATCTGCCACATAAATTTTTCCTTTAAAATCTTCTTGGGTAATGGTTTCACCGTTTTGATTTACGAAACTGAAATCGGGAATTTTATGATAGACCTTTTCTCCATTTTGTTCGGATTGAGGACCTATGTAAGGTAGACTGCGGTAATTATAATCTCCCGTGCTTAAGAATAAATAGATGATAGAAGGCATTAATAAGATGGCCAATAAGATGGCCACCTTTTTAGCGGTTTTTTTTCCTGCCATTACACGACTTGCCTATCTAAGCAATTTGATGAATTGCCTCTTCCAACACCATATAAATGAAATAAATCATCAAGAAGGTGTAAGAAATCATGATGGTAAGAATGAAATTTTTCCGTTCACCACCCAGGTGCATAAATTCTGCAACAATGTAAAAGGCCTTCAACAAGGTAAATGTGATGAATATCCATTTCACAATAGGCCACATTGTTTCTGTATTACCTCCAGACATTTGTTTCCAGAACAATCCTAGTAACACTTCAATAGCTGTTACAACAAGCATTATCCAAAATACCTGCCAGATTTTCTTTCTAATCTTTTTCCCATCTTCTTCAGAATGGTGAACTGCAAATTCGTATGGTTTGTTAGAATCTTCCATTTTAAGCTATTTGAAATAATTATACCAGGTAAAAGAATGTAAATACAAATACCCAAACAAGGTCTACAAAGTGCCAATACAGACCAACTTTTTCAACCATTTCGTAATGTCCTCTCTTTTCATAAGTTCCCATCAACACATTAACGAAAATGACAAAATTCAGGACTACTCCACTAAATACGTGTGTACCGTGGAAACCAGTAATGAAAAAGAAAAAGTCTCCAAAAAGTGGATGTCCATATTCATTTTCAATCAGGTTGGCACCAAAAATTGGTGTTGCACCTTCGAGCATGGCTTGCATTTCTGCACCCATGACTACAGCCCCGTCTCTACCGGGTAAGATAATAGCATCTTTGGCTTCACTTACCCATTGAACCACCATTCCATCAGCAAGCTGCATTGCACCTAACTCAGTTCCGTGAATAAAATGATACCATTCCCAAGCCTGAGAACCTACAAATATTAAACCTCCAACAATGGTCCATGCCATCCATTTAACCACATTTTTTTTATCCATTCGGTGTCCCGCCTCCACGGCTAACACCATGGTAACAGAACTCATAATCAATACAAATGTCATGAAGGCCACATACAACAACGGGTTGTCTCCATGTAAAAATGGAAAGTGGGTAAATACCGTTTCAGCATTTGCCCAAAGATCTTCATATACGTGTCTGAAATAACCATAGGATAACAAAAACGCAGAAAACGTTAATGCATCAGAAATGAGGAAAAACCACATCATCATTTTCCCATAACTCACGCCAAAAGGCGACATTCCTCCACCCCACAATTTTTTTGAATCTACTGTTTCAGCTGTACCGGACATGTGATAATATATTTCGTTTAATTAATGTAATTCAAGAATAAAAATAGATAAATCCACAAACCATCTAAAAAATGCCAATATGTGGAACTCAATTGCAAACCTAATAAATTATTTGATCCATACATCCCTCGATTGGCATTGAAAACAACAACGGCCAAACTTATTAATCCACCAATCAAATGCGCTAAGTGCAAACCCGACAGTATGTACAAATAAGAACCTGCTACATTGCTCTCAGATCCTGTAAAAAACACACCACCTTCGTACATTTCTCCCCAGGCAAGAAATTGCAACACACCAAATGTCAATCCCAATAGCGCAGTGATATACAATCCCATTTTAAGTTGGGAAGATTGATCTGATTTGGCACCTTTTATTGCCCAAACAAACGTAAAGCTACTGATCAACATGACAACCGTGCTGTACAAAAAATACCCTGGAATCGGTTGTCCACTCCATGCCTCACTTCCTGAACTTACCACCACTGCACTCGTCAATCCAGCAAACATCATGGTGATGCTCACCATTCCAATCCACAACAATGGCTTTGCGGTTTTCTTTCGTATTTCAGCTTTGCCTTCCATTTGATTATCAATTGCCACTTCCATCTTATTGCTTAAAAATTAAAATGAACAACAAAATTAACGGGAGGTAAATAAATGACCAATACATCAATTGTGTTGCCGATTTATCATCCCGATTTAACAACAACTTTGCCGCAGGAATTAAAAATAACAACCCTATGATTAGAATTCCAATTGCGCCGTTCAATGTCACGAACCCAAATACAACAGGCAATACACTCACAGGAATCAATATCAGTGTATAAAAGAAAATTTGGAATGCAGACATGCTGTTTTTCCCACCTTTTGATGGTAACAATTTAAATCCTGCCTTTTGATAATCTTCGTTTGATTTCCAGGCAATGGCCCAAAAATGAGGGAATTGCCAAATGAATTGAATGGCATATAAAATTCCTCCTTCCAAGTCAAATGCACCTCTGGCGGCAACATATCCCAATAATGGAGGTATTGCACCCGGAAAGGCTCCCACAAAAACGGCAATTGAATTGATTCGTTTTAATGGTGTATACAAAGCAACGTATACAAATAATGAAAGTGCACCAAGTATTCCACAAAGTGGGTGAATTAAATTCCACAACAAGAAGATACCCACAATTCCCGATAACCCTGCAACAAACAAACCTTCTCGAACCGTCATTTGACCTGTTGGTAGAGGTCGATTTTTGGTTCTGTTCATCAGGGCATCCAAATCTTTTTCTATGATTTGGTTAAATCCATTGGAAGATGCAGTCACCAAAAAACCACCAACAATTAATGCCAATAAATGTTTAAGTGAAAACTGATCAAGTCCTATGAAATAACCAGCTACGGCCGATATTACTACCAAAGAAGTCAGTCGCATTTTTGCAAAAACAGCATAAGCGCGAATCTTGGTTACAATAGTAGTCTGACTTTTGGAAGATTTTCCCGCAACAACCTGCATTCAATAGAAATTATTGGACGAACAAAAGTAAAAAATATTCGCTCGATTATAAAGGAATTCCTATTTTAAATTGATTCTAAAAATAGTCTAGATATTGATTATATAATCTTGTTCTCAGGCCAAAAAATAGCTGGGTTTCATTGATGCTTTTATCGGGTCCGGCAACCACACTTCTTCCACCTAATTCAAAAGCTAAGTTCCATCGAGGATTTAGTACATACGCTGCTTTTGCCTCAATAAATATATTCTGCGCCGCAACTCCCTGACCTATAAAATTTCCATATTCTCTATTACGCGGAACTTCTTTATTGGAAAGAAAAATATCACCGCCATAATTCGTAAAATTTGTCACCCCATCAACCACACCGTCATATCCTTTTTCAGCAATATTAGCCTGTGCTGAATACATCATTCTGTTTTTCTTGTAATTAATTTGAACAACTACTTCCTGAAAATTGGCACCCAATGGATGTGCCAAGGGTCTATTTAAATGACCATAATTTTGGACACTACTTCCATGAGTGAATGTATATGGTCTCACTACATTTCCTTCTAAACGCAATCTTAAGTGCTCAATACCCATCGCATTATCCACCAATACCCCAAATTGAACGGCATACTTATTACCCCACCAACCGTTACCAGCTCTTAATTCACTCAATAAAAATTCGTCTAACATCAATTGTCCATAAAACAAATTATGTTTTCCAACAACATATGACGCTTCCATCCCTAACTGCACATTGTCAGGTGAACCAACAGCAAATTCAACAGGTCTGTAAAAAATTACTGGATTGAGATAACGAGGATCAAAACCTCTTTCGAATTCATTGTTCCTTCCACCCCAAATAACAGATTCAAAGAGTGCCAAATTCAATCGCTTTCCAAAATTCATGCTCAAATAGTGCAAACTGGAATATTTCCACCTGAAAGTAGTTTCCGTCTGAGTTGCATCCGTATGAAGTAGATTGATTTCATCCACATGTTTTTGAGCTGCAAATAAATTCATGTACTTAACCTTCCAAAAAGAAGTGGTGATTTTTAAATAAGAATATGGATCGGAATGGTCAGAAAGAATCATTGAACGATAACCATTTCCAATAAAATGCTTGTCATGACCTATCTCAAACTCAAACAATTCATCTGGTCGAAATGTAATTTTACCTGCAAAAAAATGACTTGAAAACACATCTTTATTCTGATCATTAAGCTCTCCCAATCCAAGCATGCTTTTTTCGCTTGAGATAAACGTGTCTTGAAAACTATTGAAATCCGCCTGGCAATAAAAATACGTTCCATGAATTGACAACTTAGGGGTAATATCCCAGTGTCCATTAACTCCAATTTGACCTTCAAATCCAAAGTCCATCTCACTTTCCTGTTCTGTGTCATCATTGGTTAAATACATCATACTTGTAATAACCGGATCTACATGTATTTTTTTATGAGAAGATTCAATCAAATGATTGTTCATCCATCGGGATCCCGTTGAATCCTCAACCCAATTTGATTGAACTTCTTTTATACGAAATGGGCGAATGCCCGTATGAATCTGTCCAGTGTCAACCGATACCGCCGGAAAATGAAAAAAAGTTGATTCATTGTTCAACATCCATGATCCGGTCTGACCATAATTTAAAAGCGATGAGAAAACCAGCAGAACGGCAATGAATCGCATATCATGGCTTTTTAATAAAATGCAAAATCAGCAGGGCAATTAAACAACAACCGGTAAGAATGGCGAAGGCAACATTGGGATCAAAGGTCCCAAAATACAACCCCATGGAAATGAATAAAACATTAAAAATATACAACGTTATCACGGTTTTACGCTGTCCAAGGTTCAACGCCAATAATTTGTGATGAATGTGATTGTTGTCTGCCTGAAATGGTGAAACTCCTTTCGCGGCACGATAAATAAATATTCTGGCCGTATCCAACAATGGCACCACCAAAATGGACATTGCAAGAATTGGTTTAGATACTGAAAGCACCTCAGAAGGCATAACGGTTTTATCATATTCTACCATTTCGATGGCCAGGACAGCAATCAGAAATCCAATCAGTAGCGACCCTGAGTCGCCCATAAATATTCTCGCCGGATGAAAATTGTACCTTAAAAATCCCAGCACTGCACCAGCCAAGGCAAATGCCAAAACCGCATAAACATGATCACCAACCAGGTAAAACCAAAAGCCAAATGAGATAGATGTCAAAAAGCCTATTCCACCAGCAAGCCCGTCTACGCCATCAATGAGGTTAAAGGCATTTACAATTACGATGTACGTAAATACTGACAATAAAATAGATGATGTAAATGGAATTTCCCGAATACCAAACAATCCGTGCAAACTGGTCAATCGAATATCCGCCATCAGCACCATAATGAAAGCTACAATTAAGTGGGCAATCAACTTCTTAACTGGAGCAGTTCCAATAATATCATCTTTAACTCCTACAAAAAACAATACTATGGTACACGGAATCAAATATTTGAAATCCTTGACTTGATTAGCCGGAAACCACAATGTAAATGAAAAAATGATGGCTGCAAAAATCATGACTCCTCCCATGGAAGGAACGATTTTGTCGTGCAGTTTTCTTTTGTCGCCGGGCTCGTCAAACAATCGTTTAATGAAAGCAATCTTAATGAATACAGGAGTCGTAAAGAGCACAATAAAAAACGACGTCAACACAACTAATCCCAATTCCAATTCTTCCATACCTCAAAATTTGGTGCAATTTAACTCAAAAATCATAATATCTATTGAACAGTTTGGTTCTAAAAGCCAAGTAAAGCCAAGTATTTTCTTCCTCCTTGTTATTAAAATCAATGGGTCCTTGACGTTGGTTAATACCTGCAATAAGTTGCATGTTCGTGGCAGGGTTAACCAAATAGGCAACAGATCCTGCTAAATTTAATGAGGTATAATTCGTCTTATAGATTACTGTGCTGGGATTATCCGAAAACGCATAACTCATTCCATACGATATCAACACTCTTTTTTTTCGGTATTCAATTCTTGCTAGGTATTCGGACATGCCGTTCCCCTGTGGATGACCAATGGACTGGTTATAATTCATAAACCTCAAATTGGTTGAGTCATGGTCAAAGACTTTATTCGCCAATCTATTGCTTTCAAGGATGATTGCAAGATTAGGTATGGGGAAAATTTTAAATCCTATTTGATAACCGTTTCTTTGAGACTCCGAATCGCTCAATACATATTGACCATAGGCCTCCATAATTTTCCATCGATAAACCAGATCAAGCGCCATTAAGCTATTTCTCTTTTCATCTGACCATCCATTGGCCATAATTTGGGAGATCATTAAAGGATTGTAACGTCTTGGTTGGGAAACCCTACTTCCATTGGTATCCATGGATTGCCAGATATGGCTTTCAACAATCCCGATTTCAAAATTTTTATTGGGTTTCCAACGCAATTGCATTACACTTCCTCCTTTTCGATAAAATGGTGGTTCCGTCAAACCATTTCCCGGTAATCGATCCAAGTTTATGTATTCATTATACATAATGGTATAACTCCATTTTTCATTAAGGGTATTGACCCTGAATCTTGCAAATGGATAATTAAACGAATTGTCTGAATGAATGACCGATCGATACCCGGAGCCAATGAAATGCTTGTCTTGTCCAGCTTGGATAGAAAGAAATTTCCAAGGTTGATAAAAGATATACCCTCGTGCATTGGAATAATCAAATTGATTTTCCTTAAAGTCTTTTACCCTTCCCTGGCCCGGCACCACATCATATTCATTAATATACTCTTGCAGGTAGTATGGAAAAGAAGCTTGGTTTTCCATGGCAGACGATTCAAAATACAGCTTTTCACCCATCCAACCTCTTAACAAGAATCCCCTGGAATTTGTGGTCATAATTTTGTCGAATTCGTCATCTGTATCCACAGATTGTTGACCAAGATTTGCCTCAAATATAGGGTCTAGCGTAAAGTGAACGTTTCCAGTATCTATTCTAAATAAATTCTCGAACAATAATTTTCTTGCGAACAACGATCGAATTGATTGTCTTTTCGTCATAAAATCATCATCAACATTGGTGGCATCACCAAGCAATCGATCAGATTGCAAACTGTATTTTTCTCCTTGAGAAGTACTTTCTAAGCCATGAACGTATTGTGATTGATTGAGAAGATTGATTTGGTGATTCACAGGAATCTCTTGTGCTAACAAGTCGAATGATATCCCGAAGAACAAACCGCAAATCAAGTGGCATGTCAGATGAATGGACTTGAACTTTTTCACTTTTGACATGATAATTCCATTTACAAAGAAGTTTTGACTTCTTCGTAAACTTTTGAAATTCCTTCTCTAAGTTCAATTTGATGCTTCCAACCCATTTCATGGATCCTGGTTACATCCATCAATTTTCTTGGCGTTCCGTCAGGTTTGCTTGTGTCAAAGGTTGTTTTTCCCTCATACCCCACAATTTCAGCTATAATTCCTGCCAATTCTTTGATGGTACAATCCTCTCCGGTACCAATATTCAAAAATTGCTTTTCGTTGTATCCCTTCATCAATTGCAAACAAGCTTCTGCAAGATCATCCACATGCAAGAATTCTCTTTTAGGCGAACCCGTTCCCCAAACCACAACTTCATCATCTCCATTCATTTTTGCTTCATGAAACTTTCTGAGTAAGGCTGGTAGAACATGAGATTTTTGCAAATCAAAATTATCATTCGGACCGTATAAATTAGTTGGCATTGCTGAAATGAAGTTGCACCCATGCTGGTCACGATAGGCTTCACACAATTTGATACCTGAAATTTTTGCTACGGCATATGGTTCATTCGTATACTCTAATTCACTGGTAAGGAGATAATCTTCCTTCAAGGGTTGAGGAGCCAGTTTTGGGTAAATACATGAAGAGCCCAGAAATAACAGCTTTTTTACCTGATTTTGGTATGATGAGTGAATGACATTGGCCTCAATCATCAAATTGTCATAGATGAAATCAGCTCTGTATTCATTATTGGCCATAATACCACCAACCCGGGCAGCAGCCAGAAAAACGTATTCGGGCCCATGCTTTCTAAAGAATTCTTCAACTTGTTGTTGATTACGCAGGTCTAACTCACTTGAAGATCGCAACAAGAGGTTGGTATAACCTTCTGTTTCAAGTTTGCGGACAATGGCTGAACCAACCATTCCATTGTGTCCCGCTATATAAATGAGTGAATCTTTGTTCATTATTCGTTGAAATCCAAAATCTTATGTCCCCCATCCTTGAGGTATTTATCTCGATTCATCAATTCTTGATCGGCTTGAACCATATCCTTTACCAATTGCTCAACCGTAAACGTTGGCTTCCATCCAAACGCTTTTTCAGCTTTAGAAGCATCACCTATTAGTTGATCAACCTCAGTGGGCCGATAATAATTGGTATCGACTTCAATTAATGTTCTTCCGGTTTTTGCATCTACACCAATTTCTTCTGCATCTTTTCCTTTCCATTCCAACTGAATGTCAAATTCCAGAAAAGTTAGTTCAATGAATCTTCTAACTGAAGTGGTTACTCCGGTAGCAAGAACAAAATCATCCGGCTTATCAAGTTGCATCATTTGCCACATTCCTCGCACATAATCTTTCGCATGACCCCAATCTCTTTCTGCATCCAGATTTCCAACATACAATTTGTCTTGAAGTCCCATTTGGATTCTTGCAGCCCCACGTGTTATTTTTCGTGTTATAAATGTTTCTCCCCTGATCGGACTTTCATGATTAAAAAGGATTCCGTTACACGCATATAAATTATATGCTTCACGGTAATTCTTTGTTATCCAATACGCATAGAGTTTAGCCACGCCATATGGGCTTCTGGGATAAAATGGGGTTTCTTCAGTTTGAGGCACTGTTTGCACTTTTCCATACAACTCTGACGTAGATGCTTGATAAAACTTTGTGTACGATTCCAATTCCAAAATACGAATGGCTTCCAATATCCTTAACGTTCCCAATGCATCTGCATTTGCAGTATATTCAGGAGTTTCAAACGAAACTTTCACATGCGATTGAGCAGCGAGGTTATAAATTTCATTGGGTTTTGTTTCCTGGATGATTCGAATCAAATTGGTTGCGTCCGTCACATCTCCAAAATGCAATCTAAATTTTACATTTTTATCATGTGGATCGCTGTACAAATGGTCTATACGAGCTGTATTAAAAAGAGAACTTCGTCTTTTAATTCCATGAACTTCATACCCTTTTTCCAATAAGAATTCCGCCAGGTATGTTCCATCCTGACCTGTGATTCCTGTTATCAATGCTACCTTACTCATCAATCAGCTTATTATGCCTATTCACAAATATATCAATTCCCCTATCGTTTCACGAGAAACCATTGATTGAGTAAATCCTCTTTATTGTATCTCATTCGATCCAATTCAGGCCACAGTAGGATTTTAGCTCCAGCTGCTTCAGCAATTGCTTGTCCTGCTGCAACATCCCATTCCATGGTAGGGCCAAATCTGGGATATTCATCTGCTTTACCTTCTGCTACCATGCAAATTTTCAATGAGCTACCTACAGACAGAATGTCCACCTTTCCATGTTCCTGCTTGCACTTTTCAACATATTCCAAGGTTTGTTCAGACAAATGAGATCGACTACCAACAATAATGTACTCTTCACGAGAATAATCGATGGGCAGTTGGATGCCATGTGTTTTGATGGAATCTAATTTGGTATCACTCCATTCATGAATTCCTTCAATTTTGAAAGCAGCTTTTCCAACTTCCCCATAATAAAGAACACCTTGAACCGGCACATAGATCACACCCATAATCGGATACTCACCTTTCATCAAAGCTATATTTACCGTGAATTCTCCATTACGCTTGATAAATTCCTTGGTGCCATCCAACGGATCAACCACCCAATAGGTTTCCCATTTTTTGCGTTCATTATACGAAATATCTCTTCCTTCTTCGCTCAATACAGGAATTCCAGTTGAAGCCAATTCCTGGACAATGCATTCATGTGCTTTTTGATCGGCAATGGTGAGCGGTGTATTGTTGCTTTTAAGGGTGGTACCCAGATCACTTTCCGAATTGTAAATTTTTAATATTTCAATGCCAGCATTTACAGAGGCTTTTAATGCGATGTGCAAATTTTCATTCACGTTTAATGGAGTGTTTTAATTTGTTGCGAAAGTAAAGATTAAAAAGATGAAGCGAATTTTTGAGACTATTTTTTATGATGGTCATTTAATTTCCAGAGAACGCACCGTCATTCAATGTTCTTTTACCTATTATTACTAAATTTGCGCCTTATTTATGAGCAGACCTCCTGAAAATATCCATACTACTTTTGACAAAATTTTGGCGAGACCTGATAAGGAAAATTTGCTAAATCAGCATTCATGCGTATTGTGGCTAACAGGATTATCAGGATCAGGAAAAACGACCATTGCTGCTGGTCTTGAAAAACTGCTCAATGAAAAAGGATTTGTAACCCAATTGTTGGATGGCGATAATGTCAGATCTGGCATCAACAATAATATTGGGTTTTCGGAAGAAGATAGAATAGAAAATATTCGAAGAATTGCCGAAGTATCTAAATTATTTCTCAATTGTGGAATCATAACCATCAATTGTTTTGTCAGTCCAACCAGGGAAATTCGACAGCAGGCTCGTGAAATTATTGGCCACGAAGATTTTCATGAAATATTTATTGATACTCCATTGGAAATTTGTGAACAGAGGGATGTAAAAGGGCTGTATAAAAAAGCGAGAAATGGAGAAATAAAAGATTTTACTGGAATTGACGCTCCTTTTGAGCACCCGATTGAACCCAATCTCACAATTAAAACTGAAGGAGAGCCGATTGAGAATTCAATAAACCAACTTTTGAACTATACTTTACCACTTGTAAGAAAATAATGTCTGTACAATCATATAATCTCACCCATCTTAAGGAATTGGAATCCGAAGCTATTTTTGTTATTCGTGAAGTAGTTTCTCAATTTGAAAAACCAGCTTTGTTATTCTCCGGTGGAAAAGACTCCATTCTGCTGGCTCATTTATCGAAAAAGGCATTTTACCCCGCCAAAATTCCATTTCCCTTGGTCCACATTGATACAGGACACAACTTTCCGGAAACCATCGCTTTTCGAGATGAGTTTGTTAAAAAATTAGGGGCTGAATTAATCGTTGGTTCAGTGCAACAATCCATTGATGAAGGAAAAGCAACGGAAGAAAAAGGTATCAATGCCAGCAGGAATGCTTTGCAAACGGTAACACTATTGGATACCATTGAAAAGCATCAATTTGATGCTGCCATGGGCGGTGCCCGAAGAGACGAAGAGAAAGCACGCGCCAAGGAACGATTTTTCTCTCATCGAGATGATTTTGGACAATGGGATCCGAAAAATCAACGACCTGAACTTTGGAATATCTTTAATGGTAAAATGCACCACGGTGAAAATTTTAGAATATTTCCAATTAGCAATTGGACTGAAATGGATGTATGGCAGTACATGTTATATGAAAACGTAGAACTTCCATCATTGTATTTTTCACACATGCGTGATTGTTTCGTCCGTAATGGTGTGATCATGTCCACTTCAGACTTTATTCAAATGAAAAGTGAAGAAGAAGTTGTTTCCATGCAAGTTCGGTTTCGAACAATTGGAGATATGACTTGTACAGGAGCGGTAGAAAGTGATGCCGATTCTTTGGAAAAAATTATAGATGAGGTTTCATCATCACGGCTAACAGAAAGGGGAACGAGAGCAGATGACAAACGTTCTGAAGCAGCTATGGAAGACCGCAAAAAAGAAGGATACTTTTAGATTATGAGCGCAGATAATAATAGTTACTTGGACATGGAGTTGCTGAGATTTACCACAGCAGGAAGTGTTGATGATGGTAAAAGCACATTGATTGGTAGACTTTTATACGATTCAAAGTCCATTTTTCAAGATCAATATGAAGCCATTGAGGAAAGCAGTAAGCGTAAAGGTGATGAACATGTGAACCTTGCTTTGTTGACAGATGGTTTACGAGCAGAAAGGGAGCAAGGCATTACCATTGATGTGGCCTATCGATATTTTGCAACACCTCGAAGAAAGTTCATCATTGCTGACACCCCTGGTCATATCCAGTACACCAGAAATATGGTTACAGGTGCTTCTACGGCAAATTTAGCTTTGATTTTAGTAGATGCCAGAAAAGGATTGGTAGAACAAACCGCCAGGCATTCTTTTATAGCCGCTTTGCTTGGAATTCCTCATGTTGTTTTCTGCATCAATAAAATGGATCTTGTGAACTACGACGAAGAAACATTTTTGAAGATCAAATCAGACCTCGAAGCCTTTACTTCAAAGCTTGATGTAAAAGACATTCGATTCATCCCTATCAGCGCTTTAAACGGTGATAATGTGGTAAATAAATCTGAAAATATGGAATGGTATCAAGGCAGTACATTGTTATATTTACTTGAGAACATACATATTGGCAGTGATCAAAATCACATAGATTGCCGTTTTCCAGTACAGCATGTCATTCGTCCGCAATCGGATGAATTTCATGATTATAGAGGATACGCCGGAAGAATTGCTGGTGGCGTTTTCAAAAAGGGAGATACCGTCATGGCCTTACCTTCAGGATTTACCAGTAAGATTAAGTCTATAGAAATAGCAGGTGAAGAAATCAAAGAAGCATTTGCACCCATGTCTGTGAGTATGACGTTGGAAGATGAAATTGACATAAGTCGTGGTGATATGATTGTCAGGGAAAACAATAAGCCGTTTGTTAAACAAGATGTTGACTTAATGGTTTGTTGGATGGGTGAAAAACCAATTGTGCCCAATGGCAAATATTCTTTAATGCATACTTCTAATGATGTGCGATGCATTGTTAAGGATATTAAATACAAGGTGAACATCAATAACCTTCATCGAGAAGAAGAGGATAAAAATATAGGAATGAATGACATTGCCAGAATTTCCATTCGAACTACAAAACCTCTATTCTACGATAAGTATAGCCGCAATAGAAATTCAGGATCGGTCATTCTAATTGACGAAGGCACTAACAATACCGTAGGTGCCGGAATGATTATTGAATAAAAAAATCCCGCCTGTTTCCAAGCGGGATTCTACATATCTTATTTTGAGATTTTATCTCAAAAGGAATCTTACTGGTAAGTTATAATTTACCGAAACTGCCTTTCCACGTTGTTTTCCCGGTGCCCAAACTGGCATAGCGTTAACGACCCTTAAGGCTTCCTTATCACAAGCCTTTCCACCTGCAATACCTCTTAGAATCTTGGCATCTCTCACTTTTCCATCTCGACCGACAACAAAAGACACATATACTGTTCCCTGAATTCCAGCTTCTTTTGCCATTTCAGGATACTTAATATTCTTTTGAAGATAAGTCATCAATCCAGCTTCTCCTCCTGGAAAAATAGGCATATCTTCAACAATCGTAAAGATTTCATCCTCGTCAACAACTTCTTCCACTTCTACGATTTCAATCTCAGTATCTTCATCAGCTTCAGAATCTTCAATTTCCAATTCCTCTTCAATCTCTTCATCATCTTCCACAATGTTCAACACTTCCTGAACTTTTGGTGGAGGTGGTGGAGGTGGAGGTGGCTGATTTTGTTGGGTAATAGGAATAATTTCTTCCTCTATATCGTCCAGGTTCAATTGTCCCAAATCCATTGGACCAGTTTCATATGTTCTCCATTCGAATGCGAGAAACACAACTGCTAGTACAGAAACCAGACCTATGTTAAAAAACAATCCCCTTTTATTCTCGAGGTCGTATTTTTCATTTTTTTTGAGCTCCATCTTGTGATCAAATTTGTATAAAATTACAAAAATTCATGTTTCTTTTCGGATTCAATATTTTATTGATGAAGTCTTAATGTAAACATTCTGTACACCAGCACTACAATTGCTGCTCCAGCAACATTTGCAACACCATCTGCAACTTCACCAGTTCTGGATTCTATCCACAAATATTGTACCAATTCTGTTAAAATACCCACAATTGTTGGCACAATTAACACGGGTAACATCCATTTAACATCTTTTTGATGATTCTTATCAATTTGGTGACGTTCATAAAGCATGATGATGGTCAACATACCATACATGGCAGCATGAACAAGGAGATCAGCAAAATTGATGTCAGTCTTAGGAAAATTATCTGAAGCCGAAAAGCTCAACATGCAGATAACTGCTATCCAAACTATACTTAATTTGTATCTCCAAACAAAGGACAATTTATCCTATGTTTTCGCCATATTGATCTGAAGAAAGCAAATCATCTAATTCAGACGTATCGCTCATCTTGATCTTAATCATCCAACCTTCACCATAAGGATCTGAATTCACAGTTTCCGGAGCACTTTCAAGCGCGGAATTGAATTCAGTAACTTCTCCTGATACAGGCATAAACAAATCAGAAACGGTCTTTACAGCTTCAACCGTTCCAAAAATATCTTCTTTGGAAAGTGATTCACCTTCTGTTTCCACTTCCACATATACAATGTCTCCCAATTCACCCTGAGCATAATCGGTGATTCCAATGGTGGCAATGTCACCATCAACTTTTATCCATTCGTGATCTTTGGTGTATTTTAAGGATTCGGGAATATTACTCATGCTTTTACAATTTTAAGGTCGTCAAAAATAACATTTCAGGGAATCAGATCGATGAAAAAAAGGATAAATTATTGAGATAATGAGAATCTCAAAGAAACTCCGGCATTTGTATTGGCAGTAGGGAATGCATTCGAAATAAACGGATTGGTCATAATGCGGTCATAAAACACCCGTAAATTCAATTTTTGACTGACCGCCAAATCTCCTGTTAGTTTAATGGATATCAATTGTTGCCCTGCAGCAGGCTGATTATCTCCTTCCACTATTCTTCGAATAATGGTGGTATTACTCCTTGAGGATACATCCAGTCGGGTTGTGAGATCTTTGGCCTCTGCTTTTCTGTTTTTGTTAAACGTAACATTTAACGGGAACTTATAATCAAGTCCAACCACCCATTCTCTTCCTTTGACTTCAGTAATCTGGTTGTTTTGTAAGCTTAACGAAATATTTCTATCCCTTTTAAATTCTAATCTTGTACCAAAATTCTTAATGCTTTTCCATCGAATATTGACGCCAAATAGCGGACTGAATTGTTCCGTAATTGATACAGTACTGATTTGATATTCCGGAATAAAATTATTCGATAAATCACGCCCCAATCGCGTTGCAGAATCTCCCGTAATTTCCTGATTGGTTACAAATGAACTGATGTTGTAGGTAGAACGATAAGCATGATTTAATGTTACTGATCTGAACCATTTATCGAGCAGTTTTATTTTGTTCAATCCGTCATAGGTTATTCTCCAGTTTGGTTTTGGAAAAATCTTTCTGAATTCATTAACTGCAATATCCACTTCATCCTGTCCTGAATAGGCTGCCAGAAAGGAAGTAATCAATACTTCTTGAGAAGTTCCTCCATATCCTGAATAATAACCTCCACTATCCTGAACGGGAATATAATCACCGTTTTCGGCTCGTTGATCTGCCAACTTGCGAGAAGCATCAGCTCTCAGTTCCAGGAATTTTGTAAAGGTCTCAGACGAATAATTGTTTGCGTCATCTTTGATAAAGGACGTCTGCCATGTTATATAGGAAGCACTAAAGTTTCCAGTTTCTACAATTGGGTTGAAATCAATATTTCCATTTGGTCCCAGGCTGTCATTCCAGAAATAACCATTATTCTGATTTATGGCATACAAGTAGTTTCCATTTAATTCAACACGCAAGGTTTTTATTGGTCGGAAGGTAGCTCGATAATTGTATGTTTTAGAAAACGTATTCGAAAAATCATAGACCAAAGGCGATTGCCTCACACTTTCAAGCCACCCCTCATCATATGCTTCTTGAACAAATGTGGGATCTTTTTGCGCACCGGCAATGAAGTCCAGCCCAGGAGCATTCCAATTTTGATCCAGCCCCATAAATTGCATTTGTTGAGAATAACCGGGAAGTACCGTTCCGTTAGTAATACTGTATGTTCCAGATACATCTTTTAAACTCAGCAGCACCTTAGAAGAATAATCCACGAAATTTAATTTTCTTCGTTTCTTATCATCATCCTTTTTCTTTTTGTTTTTTCCATCCTGTTGATCTTCTTGTCCCTTGGCTTTTTTCTTCTTCTCTTTCTCCTCATCTTCTTTTTTCTTTCTCTTTTCAATGGTCTTATCTCTGCTTCTTTCGCTTTGATTCAATCGTTTGAAATAATCAACCTTGTTGTACAACAAATTCAAATTAAGTTGTCCATTTAAATCCCATTTATTGGTATTGCGAATTGTATTTCCAAGGGAATCAAGACCAATTGGTGCACGATCCCAGTTATAAGTGGCACCGTATCTACTGCTCACATTGACCCATTCTAAATACGGCAGTTTATTGATGGGTAACGTATAGTCCAATCCAAATGTATGGTTATATGCCATGTTTTCACCACCGCGCAATACACTTTGCCAGACCGAATCTTTGAACTGTTCATATTCGTCTTTGTACTCTTTGTCAACTCGACCACCATTTGCTGTAGTTTCTTCAATTAACGATCGATTGGAAGCATTAAAATTGAATTTCAGTGCCCTTGTAAAATCATGCCTCAATGCATAGGTACGTTCCCAGTTAAACGTTTTTTGATAATATGGTTGTGGATTATAAAACGGATTGGTTTGTCGGACTTTTCTTTCTGTATACGTTCTACTCACGGTTGACCCAAAAGAATATTGTTTTGGGACCAGGTAAAAATTGAAATCTCTTATGATTTTGAAATAAGGTGATTTTCGGAAATATTTATTCGTGCTAAAAGGTTGAAAATTCTTTGGTTTTGCTGAGAAATTGTAGAGTATTCCGCCACGGTGTTCTTTATCATTTTTATACTCCGTCTGCGCATCTCTGTATTGGGTCAGATTATAGGCATAAGTTGCCGAAAGATTTTCCACATCATATATATTGCTCTTCTTTTTATTCTTGCCAGGCAATTTTTTGACATTGGTGAAATTGATACTTTTCCTGCTCGTGTAAGTTTCTGTAGCTTTTCGAATGGAGTCTTTTTCTTGTTTTGTAAATTGATCCGATTTAAGGAGATCATCAAATTCAATGTCAGGATCTAAAGGGTTGTATCTAGGACGCTGCCAACTTTCAGAATATCCAAAATACGTTGGAATACTTACCACATTTTGAGCGAACATACCTAGCTCAAGATTGGTTTTAAACGCATATTGCATTTTCGTTTCCTGTTGTCTTTCGTTTAATTTCTGGTCGATACTACCAAATCCAGGTGTACTCATACTACCTGCCAAACTCATGGATCCCAGGTTGGCCAATTGAGTGGAAACCAAAGCGTTTGCTGCCCAACCCCCACTGTTATCAAAATCAGTTAGTCTTAATTCATTGGCCCAGAATTCAACACATTTCGGTTGACCATCGTCATTAACGTCTCCGTCAATGTCTTGTAATTTAGGATTCTTCACCCCAATCATAATGACCTTTACTTGCGATAAGTTTGGATTACCCCGAACACGAACCGTATTTTTTCCGTCACTTTCCTCGTATAATTCAGTACTGTTTCCACGGTTTAATTTTGCCTGAGTAAAAACTTCTAATGCAATATCAATGTCATTGTAAGTTGGCCAAACTGCTTCTCTTGAATTAAATCCCCACCGGGTTGGCCTCAGCGGAACTTCATATTCATAATAGTTTTGTTCAAAATCAGTTCCCAGTCGCAGAATCATAGAGAGCTCGTCATCTTGCAATTCATCAAAATCACTGGCATCTTCAATATGAGCAAACATTTTAAGTCGTTTATATTGCCGAATATCAATGTCCATATTTCGATATGCTGCTCGTGTTTCACCATCATTTAATCCACAAATATCCATAGCAAGAGACTGCTCATTCAACTGTCGCAAATTGGCGGTTCCGTAATCAATTTCCCTATCCAATCCAGGAGGCAAAACATAATTAATGGGCTGTCTCTCACTGTTTTCTTCAACGTTTACAGCACTTGTTTCGAACGTCACGGCATCCGGTTCATTTTGAATGTATTCACCTTCTTCCAAAATGGCTTTTCCATACTTTCTCCATTCTCCACGTACAAGACTTAATTGGGCAAATCTCATTACTACGGGCTTCGTAAACCCTTGCATGAATACCCTCATGAATCGAATAGATTTGAAATCGTTAATCGATCCAATCGTTTGAGCGGGCTGGCGAATTGGAATCTTAAATTGATACCAGTGAATTTCTTTATCTGAGTTGGCCGCTTTTGCCTTGATCACATCGGTGATAAAATTCCTACCTACATTGTTCGGGTTGAATGTATTTTGATCAACCTGAATTCTGTATTGATAATAGGACTCAATTGAACTCATGTCATTATCCCTGTTGATATCTTCAATATCAGGTAAGGTTGTTGACGAAGGTGTAAAATCTCCAGATGCACCTACAGGAGAATTATTTTCTACACCATTGTAATCTTTGTAACGTTCCAGAATATTTTCTGCCCTACTATCATCTGCATCTCTAAAATACCTGAAGTCATCCGCCGATATATCGTTGAGAATATCTGTCTTTGCTTCATTGGTCAATGCACTGTTTTCAATGGCATCAACAAACTCAGCATAAAAATCACTCTCTTGTGCATTTGACAATCCATCCAGCCCAATATCCTGACTAGGTCTTGCGTCAGGATTATTATCAAAAGCATTTACAATGGCAGTTCCTGATGGAACTCTTCCCCAAATAGTTGTATCAACTTGCTGATCGTTTCCGGCAAATGGAAATCCGTTTTCAAAACTTTTTCTATCGTCTTTCAAGATATCTTCAGAAACATTACCCAAATTGAAATACAGGTATCCACTGTTGTTGTTTGGTGATTCTCCAAATGCCTGTTCATAATCACTACCTGCACCTTCTCTATCAAATGGGTCCATTACCCAAAATTGAATGAACTCAACATTGGTTGCTTCAAAGTCAGGAGTTTGAATTTCCCTCATCATTCCTCCCCATCGTTCATTGGCCCCATCAACAACCAAATTTCCATCTTGATCCAAACCATCAGAAAAACTTGAGCCATCTGGAGGATCAAAGTTGTAAGGTCCCCTCTCTTTTGGATAAAACGCCATATCCAAAACCGGAATATTTGTAATTAAATTTTGCTCCGGATCACGATTAGGAAACACTTCAGTTTGCAACACCTCTCGGGAATAGTGGTTTTGGCGCATCTCATCTGTGATGTTACCAGGTGTATTGGCATCATTGTTTCTAAAAAATAATGGATCAATTACATACCACGCAAATTTCGCTCGGTTGTAATTGTAGATAAGGGAATCAGTAGGTAGAATCGGAGATCGATTTGCTTCGGGGAAATTATCCGGTTGACCTTGTGGTGTACTGGCAAGGTACCAGGCATTCAAGGCCTTTAAATCAATTTCAGACTGACTTCCTTCAAAATCATCGATGTATGCTATTCCTTCTTTGGTAATCGCTCGTGCATTTCCAGGGACTAAATGAGCAAATTCTGCCGTGGCTGTTAAGGTTGATTTTTCTTTAGTGTCTATTAGAGGAAGTAAATCGACCGCTTTGGTTATCAATTGAGATTCCGTACTATAACTTCCGTCCAATCCCCAAATGGTATTAGAAATAGCTTCATCTCCCATATTCACCTTATTGGTCAATGGGCGTTCAGTTAAATTTAAAATGGTTCCACCGAAGCGCAAGTTTTCGTCCACCCGATAATCCAAATGTGAACCCATCAATGTTCTGGTTTGAATGTTGAATAAGGAGTTACTTTCCAATGATATCTTAATTGGAGTTCCAGATTCCAACAATCCTTCATTCAGGATTTTTACCCTACCCAAATTGTAGTCGACAGTATAATCTTGGTTTTCGACAAGACGGATCCCTCCCGCTGTAACAGTTACCGAACCTTGAGGTATGTTAAATGCATTTAACGAAATCTCACTGCTCGATGCAGATTGATATTGTCCTCTCAGCACAAATCGGTTATGATCAGCATCCTGCTCAGCATTGATCCGGGTGGTGGAGTAAAGCGAATCAAATGCATATTTCTCCTGTAGTTCTGGATCAATCAATTGCGACTTTAGGTGAGATCCAAACGGCTCCAATACCGGAAAGTAAACACGACCATTGTTAGGGTTGATGGTAATTCCAGGTAAGAAGTCAAACACACCGTCCTGAAATCTGGAATTATTGGGATCTACCTGATCTAACCTTGAAACTTGCAAAAGAAGTTTTCCATCAATTGGGCCTTCTGCAATATATGGAACCTCCACACCTGTTTCAGGATTCAAATACCAAATTTCGAATGAAAAATCTTCTGAGTTCACATTAAATGCACCAAGCGAATAGACGTTTTTCATTTGCAAATCCCACATTGGAATATCTACATGGTTGATTTGAGCTTTCAACAATTTCAAATACAGCGAGTTTTGTCCTTGAACACCATCATTCGAAAATTCACCAACCTGGAAGGTTCTACCATTGACAGTATATTGAAATGCCACACCTAACACCTCATCTGTGTTTAACGCTCGATTCAACGATATATACCCCAATTCACGATTCAATGTGTATTCAGATGGGGCCAATAAAGCCAGCGCTTCTTTTTTCTCAAAACTCTTTCCATTTTCTAACCCCCTAGCTTCCAATTCTTGCAGTGCTCCTGTAAAGGAACGCAACGCTGCCGTGTCCCATCCTGCAGCTGGGTTGGTCAAATTGCCATATAAAGTATTGGTGAAATTAGATGCTTCTGGAATTCGCGTATCATCAATTATAATATCATCATCAATAATGTAAGGAGAGTTTTCACCTAAATCATGAAAGGCAATGACGTTTCTTGTATTTTGATATTGACCACCTGTTTGTGTAATCCAAACTTCTACCTTGTTGATTTGAACGGTTGAGGAAATTAACGGTAATCGACTCAAAGCAGCTTCATATCGATCCCTGAAATAATGACTTAAGAAATAATGCTTGTTTTCGTCATATTCCGAAGCGGGCTTTTCATATTGCGTGATTTGAGATCCTCCTGCTACATTGATTTCTTTTCGCTCTCCTCTTTCCTGTGAAAAGATGCTGGTCACTGTCAACCTTCCAAATTTCAATTCTGTTTTGATTCCAAATAGGGTCTGACTACCTGTAATCAAAGAACCATTCAACGGAAGGGATACGTTACCCAATTCAATTTTCTGAATGATTTCATCTTCATAACCTGTGTATTCAATTTTGGTTTGATTCTCAAAATCGAATGTGGCTTCCGTATTATAACTGGTGGAGATCTTTAATTTTTCACCCACGCTTCCTACTACGTTCAATTGAATTCTTTCATTGAAATCAAATGTAGTTGCACGTCTTTGTCTTTCTGGTAAAGCCGGGTTGTCACGTCTGGCTACGTTCAGGGCAAATGAAATTTCAGCCGAACCTTGTGGTCTGATATCAATGGTATTTCCACCAAAAATTCTGTCGAACGTCTTTCCCTCTACAAATAATTTTGGCCTGAAACTCCCATCCGAATCATCTTCTTCTTTGGACTTTTCACGCCAGAAATCTCGATTGGACTTTTCCATGTCGTAATTCATGTATTCGTCCAGCGACATTTCACCAGGTGGTCGATAATCTTGATCGCCTACTTTTTGCTCATAAATGTATGAATCGGAATCTGGGTCGTAAATCCATTGACCTTTGATATTGGAAGGATCATTGAGGTAGAGTCCTCCGTCATTTTTCTCACCGTATTGTTTATCACTTTCATCTTCAAACGGGTAGATCAAGTCCACTTCAGAAGTATCCTCCTGAGCAGATGCATTGTCCACCAATGCTCCAAAAAAGAAGCACGGTAGCAATATCAATCTCCAGATGTAGAATCGTCTACCCATTCAATTCACAGGTTCAATCACATTAAAATGGGGTTCTACAGACCCTTCAATACTCTTTTAATTAGTTCTTCAACGGTGATTTCAGACCCCTCCGCATGAAGGATTTTATCAACCGCCTTTTCCGCAATGTTCTTCGAAAAACCAAGCATTACCAATGCTGATAACGCTTCATCTTTAACGGTATTGTTGATAGGTGCAATATTACTTAATACGGGACTACCTTTGGCTAGTTTATCTCGTAGGTCAATAATAATTCGTTGTGCCGATTTTTTTCCAATTCCTTTTACCTTTTCCAGCACACCAGAATTGCCCTGGACAATGGCATTTTGAATTTCTTCAACAGACAATGAAGACAATAACATCAATGCAGTTGAAGCTCCAACACCGGAAACGGAAATCAATAGTAAAAACATGGATTTTTCTTCTCTTTCAAAAAACCCATACAGTGACTGTGCATCCTCTCTTACCACCAAATGAGTAAAGAGTTTACAATTTTCTTCTTTAATCAAAGAGTAGGTTGTCAATGAAATGTTGATTTCGTATCCAACACCATTGCAATCCACCACAACATGAGTTGGGTTCTTTTCTATTAACCTACCGTGAATTTGCGCTATCATGAAATCTCACTTCTGTTTTGTGCATCCACCACTGCAATGGTGACCATATTTACTATCTCCCTTACTGAACTTCCCATCTGCAGAATATGGACTGGTTTGTTAAGTCCTAGCAATATAGGTCCTACAGTCTCCGCATCTCCCATTTTATCCAACAATTTATAAGCGATGTTCCCTGCAGATAAATTTGGAAAAATCAACGTGTTCACTTTGTCCTTGCCCAATTTAGAAAACGGAAATTTTTCCATTCGTAAATTAGCATCCAAGGCAAAATTCGCTTGCAGCTCCCCATCAATTTTCAACTCAGGGTGTTTGCGATGTAATATCTGCACTGCCTTGGCTACTGCACTTACTTCTTCAAAATTTCTTGAAGAGCCAAAATTGGAAAACGACAATAGTGCAATTTTAGGCTCTATCTTAAATAACTCTACGGCACGTGCAGTTAACAAGGTAATTTCAACCAAATCGCGTTCATCAGGTTGAACATTCACTGTGGTATCTGCAAAAAAGAAAGGGCCTCCTTTTTTCGTCCAAAGGATATAGATTCCTGCAATTTTTCTTACACCGTCAATTTTACCTATGATTTCCAGGGCAGGTTTGACTGCTGAAGGATAATTTCTGGTTAACCCTGAAATAAATGCATCAGCGTAACCAGTTTCTACTAACATATTTCCAAAATAGGCCCTACCTCTCATCACTTCTGCTGCCTCATACTTGGTATATCCTTTTCTTTTTCTTTTTTCGAACAAAATGTCCCCAAATTGTTGACGTCTTTCTGCCTCTTCCGGTATTTTGGGGTCAATGATTTCTACTCCGTTTAATTCAAGATTGTTTTCTTCAATGATCTTTTCAATGGCCTTTTTATTTCCAAGCAAAATCGGCTCCGCAATTCCCTCATCTTTCACAATCTGAGCGGCTTTAAGAATTTTGTATGTATCCGCTTCCGCAAAAACTACTCGTTTAGGATCGCTTTTCGCACGGATGGTAATACTCTTTATGAGCTTGTTATCTAAACCAATGCGCTCAACCAACTCATTTTCATAGGCATCCCAATCTTTAATCTGCATTTTAGCAACACCTGAATCCATGGCAGCCTTGGCAACAGCCGGCGCAACTGCCGTTAATAATCTAGGATCTAATGGTTTGGGAATGATATATTCTCGACCAAAAGCCATGTTTTTGGCATCATAGGCCGCATTAACTGCTTCCGGAACAGGCTCTTTGGTAATTCTGGCAATAGCCCTAACCGCCGCCAACTTCATTTCTTCGTTGATTGCTGTGGCCTTCACATCCAACGCACCTCTGAAAATATATGGGAATCCAAGTACGTTGTTTACCTGATTCGGATTATCTGATCTTCCCGTAGCAACAATTACATCTTCTCTCGCTGACTTTGCTTTCTTATAATCGATTTCCGGATCGGGATTAGCCAATGCAAATACTACAGGATTTTCCGCCATACCTTTGATCATGGCAGGAGTTAAGATATCTCCTTTTGACAATCCCAGAAAGACATCGGCACCTTTCATGGCCTCTTCAAGTGATATCGCTTTGGCATCTACGGCAAACTCAGATTTATGGACATCCAAATCCCTTGAAGTAACCAGCATGCCTTTGCTGTCAAACATCCGAATGTTTTGCTTTTTCACTCCAAGCGCAACAAACAATTTGGTACAAGCAAGCGCTGCAGCCCCGGCACCATTAACAACAACGCTTATTTCGGGTAACTTTTTATCAGCCAATTCCAATGCGTTGATCAAAGCCGAACAAGTGATGATGGCTGTCCCATGTTGATCATCATGCATCACAGGTATGTCCAATTCATCAATCAACCTCTTTTCAATCTCAAAAGATTCAGGGGCTTTTATGTCTTCAAGGTTTATACCACCAAAGGTTGGTGAAATTGCTTTAACAGTTTCTACAAATTTATCCACGTCAGTGGCATCCACTTCAATGTCAAAAACGTCGATGTCGGCAAATATTTTGAACAACAAAGCTTTTCCCTCCATTACGGGCTTTGAAGCCTCTGCACCTATATTTCCCAACCCTAATACTGCGGTACCATTGGAAATAACCGCAACTAAATTTCCCTTTCCAGTGTATTTGTAACTATTTTCGGCATTATCTGCAATCTCCAGGCAAGGTTCCGCAACCCCCGGGGAGTATGCCAAAGACAAATCACGCTGTGAGCTATAAGGTTTGGTTGGATTAACTTCTATCTTACCCGGCCTTCCCTGACTATGATAATCCAGTGCTTCTTTCTTAATACGCTCCTTTTTCATATTATTGAGGCAAACTGGTAAAAGTATAAATAATGACTTTTATACGGAAACATTGACCAGACAATTAATCAGAGAGTTAGCGGTTATGAAATCCAATATAGTAGTCTTAAGTGGGGCAGGTGTAAGTGCTGAAAGTGGATTAAAGACATTTCGTGATTCTGATGGCTTGTGGGAGAATTACAACGTCATGGACGTTGCGACGCCAGAGGCCTGGTTTAGAGACATGCCACTGGTATTGGAATTTTACAATGCACGGAGGAAACAAGTCCTGAAAGCAGAGCCAAATAACGCACACTGGTTATTAGCAAAATTGGAATCACATTTTAATGTTCAAATTGTGACCCAAAATATTGACGACCTTCATGAACGTGCCGGAAGTACGGATGTTCTTCATTTACACGGCGAAATTAAGTATGCCAGGAGCACCATAGATGGCAAATTATATCCAATTGAAAATGGAGAGATCAATGTTGGAGATTTATGCGAAAAAGGAGCGCAACTTAGACCTCACGTAGTGTGGTTTGGCGAAGATGTCCCGAAATTATATGATGCCAAGTTATTGTGTGAAAGAGCAGACATACTCATTGTTATTGGCACATCGTTAAATGTTTATCCAGCAGCAGGTTTAATATACGATGTTCCATCTTCCACGCCAATTTACGTGATCGATCCGGGAGAGCCGCTAGTTCCAGAAGGAATAACCCATGTGAAATACATCAAACAACCAGCAACAGAGGGCATGCAGTTATTGTTTGATGAGTTAATGGCATAAAAAAATCCGGATGGTATATCCGGATTTTCATTATCTAAATTTCTTTTGATTATCGATTGACGATAATTTTGTGTGTTGATAGGTTTTGGTTATCAACCATTAACGAATAGAAATAAACTCCTCTATTCAAACCGTCAGTAGCAATAACAATTCTATCTTTTTGACGAATCAATGGAACCGTTTTAACCTCTTCACCTAACATATTGAAAAGAACGATTTCAGCATTATTTGAAGGTACGCTAAATTCGTAGTCAAAGTTGATTTGAGAAGTTGCTGGATTAGGATAAGCAGTGATTCCATGCTCTATATTCAACTCATTCTCACCAACTGTCACCATATCAAAGCATATAATTACATCTGCGCTATCACCAAAATTGTTCCAATCATAGAAAACATATCTAAAGCAAGATTCGCCTAGTTTATTCTCTGGTCTGTAGTATGCACTAAATAGAGTCGATGAATCTCCACCATTAACGGTAACCCACTCCATATCGGCTTTGTTTGGCTCCCAAAAAGGAACAGTGTCTACCATAGTAGCTTCATAACAGTTAAACCAGCAGAAATATTCAAAAACACCAGAAACAAAATTTTCACGATATCTCTTGATGCCAATATCAAGATCAGTTCCAGAAGTATTTACTACCTTAATATCTTTATAGATGATTTCAGGATTAGCAGCATCACCAAAAACTGAGATTGTTTCACCTGTTTTATCTACTCCGGTTGCCTTATCAACAATTTTCAAGGATTGAGCTGATACACCGAAAGCAAAGACTGTCAACACGAAAAAAGTAAAGTTCCGCATATTCTTAGTATTAAATTTTGTACAAAACTAACCTTAAATTTACTAATAACCTAGTATAAATGCAACCCTTTATTCAATAGGATTTCAATAAAGGAGGTCAAACTAAATAATGCGTATCTTTCTATTTTCTATCTTTGACGGCCTCAAATAATGGATGTATGAAAGCTAAAATCTTTTTTTCGGCTATGTTTTTAATGGGTTTTGCTCTGATTTCTAAGGGACAGGGAGCAACCGTTCCAGCCGTAACGATTAAAACACTCGATCAAAAACAATTCAATACTGCAAACATCGAAAATGACGGAAAGCCCGTGATTATTAACTTCTGGGCCACATGGTGCAGTCCTTGTAAACGAGAATTAAACAATATTTACGAAGTTTATGAAGATTGGCAAGATGAGACTGGCGTGAAGTTAATTGCCGTTTCGATTGATGATGCTAGAAATATGAATAAGGTAGCACCTTATGTAAATGGAAAAGACTGGGAATATGAAGTATTATTAGATCCCAATGGTGATTTTAAACGTGCCATGAATGTCAACACTATTCCCCACACATTTCTCATGAATGGTGACGGAAAAATTGTTTGGCAACACAATTCCTACTCTGAAGGAGACGAGGATGAGTTGTATGATTTGGTTAAAAGATTGGCAAACGGAGAAAGCGTCAATTAACAATTGATGAATCGTATTTCAGTAGGATAGTATCATGCAAAAAACACAATATATAACCGCCCAAGTGGCGGTTTTGGTATTTCTTGTCGTTGGTTCAACCAAACTACAGGCACAGGTTGACAAATTTCTTCAACAAGGTGAAGTTCACGGAAATTTCCAGGCAGAAGCTCAGTATTATAATGAAGACACAATCATTGGGGCAGCTGACGTTCCAGAACAGACCTTAATGAATGGTTTTCTAAACTTAAACTACACTGTCGGAGGATTTTCCGCAGGACTGCGTTATGAAAGTTACCAAAATGCATTGTTAGGATTTCCAACGGGTTATCGTGGGAATGGTATTCCTTATCGTTATGCAAGTTACACGGATGATAAAATGACCATTACCGTTGGTAATTTTTATGAACAATTTGGTAGTGGAATGATTTTGAGGGCGTATGAAGAGCGAGGCTTGGGTTACGATAATGCCATCGATGGAATTCGAGTGAAATACAATATTGGTAAAGGGATTTATTTGAAAGGACTAATCGGACAACAACGATTGTTCTTTGAATTGGCAGAAGGAATTGTGAGAGGAATCGATGGTGAGTTTATTATCAATGACATTGTTCCTGAACTCGAAAATTCCAAAACCCGCGTCACATTGGGAGCAAGTTTTGTGAGTAAATATCAGCCTGATCAAAACTCTCAACTTGTTCTTCCAGAGAATGTTGGTACCGGAGGAGGTAGATTGTCCTTAACTCGTGGTAAGGTGACACTTTCCGGAGAATACGTTTATAAAATTAATGACCCTTCATTTGACAATTCTTACATCTATAAAGGTGGCGAGGCATTATTGGTTGAAGCTGCTTATTCTCAAAAGGGATTTGGCTTGCTATTATCTGCTAAAACAGTGGATAACATGAGTTTCCGTTCTGACAGAGATGAAGCCTTAACCAATGTATTGATCAATTATCTACCTGCTTTGACAAGACAACATACATATAACCTGCTGGCTACCCTCTACCCATATGCAACTCAACCGAATGGTGAAGTTGCGTTTCAAGGTGATCTAACCTATAAGTTCAAAAAGAAGACGTTGTTAGGTGGAAAGTATGGAACATTTGTGAGCGTAAATGCTTCCATGGTTAACAATATTGACACCACGCAAATTTCCAATCCTACCGATGTTGATTTAGAAAATGATCCAGACAGACAGGGGTATAAAACCAATTTCTTTGCTTTAGGAGAAGAGGTATATTGGAGAGAGTTGAATATCGAAGTCACCAAAAAATTCAGTAAAAAGTTAAAAGGTATTTTCAATTACTCCAACTTGGTTTACAACCAGGACATTATTGAAGGAAAACCAGGCAACCCAATTGTATATGCAGATGTAGCAGTTGCCGACATTACATATAAGTTTAATTCTAAAAATTCGTTGCGTACTGAAATTCAGGGATTGTGGACGGATCAGGACAAAGGTGATTGGGCAACTTTGTTGCTTGAATACAGTTATGCACCTCATTGGTTTTTTGCAGTGCTGGATCAATATAACTACGGCAATAAAGACAGTAAAAAACAGTTACATTTTTACAATGTTTCAACTGGATACAACGACAGAGGAACACGAATCATGTTGTCATATGGAAGGCAACGTGCCGGAATTTTTTGTGTAGGAGGTGTTTGTCGAGTTGTTCCTGCATCAAATGGTTTGTATCTTTCGGTAACCAGAACGTTTTAAATCGCAATAATATGAAACGTATATTTCAAATAGTTTTGATTGTAACGGTAAGTGTTTTAGGTCTTCCGTTTAATTCCTGCGATAAAGTTGACAACCCTTATCCTATTATTGACGTTATTGACACTAGTATTGTCTGGGATGATTCTGTGGAAGCAACACCCAATAATGGTGTTCGTTTCATATTAATGGAAGAATTTACGGGGTTTCGTTGCCCAAATTGTCCTGCAGGTGCAGACATTATTGAAGAATTAATATCGGATTATGGTAATCGATTTGTCGCGGTTGCAATTCATGCCCAAGATGAATTTGCCAAACCCATTGCAGAAAGTGGTCCGTATTCCAGTGATTATAGAACGGAAGATGGCAATACGTATAACGAATCTTTTCAGATTGCCGCGTTGCCTGCAGGAATGGTAAATCGTATTCAACGAAGTCCTGGAAATTATTCCATGGGAAGAAATCTCTGGCGAAATTTTACGGAGGATGTTATTGCCGATCCTGGCTTAACCTTGGGAGATATAGCTATTAAAAACTTTTATGATGATTCTTCCAGAACTATGGAAACTAGAGTATCGTTTACTTGGTTGGAAGATAATGTAAACAGTGATTACAACCTGCAGTTGTATCTGGTTGAAAACAACATCATTGATTGGCAAATTGACAATAGAAAAGATCCTTCAGATGTTGAAAATTATGTGCACAAACATCTATTTAGAGGTGCTTTAAATACCACTTGGGGAAATGAATTGACGTTTGAAGGAGTTGGTACAACCGTTGAACTTGATCCAATTCAAAAAACGATTCCAGATGGATGGAAAACAGAAGATCTGGTTGTTGTTGCTTTTGTCTACGATAGTGACACATATGAAGTGAAGCAAGCTAATGAAGCACACATCACTCCTTAATTTTATTGAACATTGTATGAAAAAACTCCTGATCATAACATGTATATTATGTACAACCATTTCTTATGGTCAGACGTTTAAGACAGGTGTACTTGGCGGTCTTGCGGTGAGTCAGTTAGATGGAGACCAGTTGGGAGGATTTAATAAAATAGGGCTCAATTTTGGTGGGTACACCTATGTGGAAGCTTCGGATCGATGGAATATCCAATTTGAAATTCAATACATTCAAAAAGGAAGTCGCAGTACAATTGATATAGCTGCAGGTCAAACAGATAATATCCTTTTCAGACTAGATTATGTTGAAATTCCTTTGTTGGCAAGATATAAATTAGGGCCTTGGATAGTTGAAGGAGGATTGACTTACGGCCAAATGGTCAACTTTTATGCTTTGTATGCCACTGACTCTGGAAGAGAAACCGAGCGGAATGACTTAGACGAATTTAATGCAGATTACGACAATAAAATGAACGATTGGGAATTTGGAGGTCTTATTGGTTTGGGATATCAAATGCGAGACAATCTTTCTTTTAATGTGCGATTTCAGAGTTCAATCATACCCATCAAAAAATTCGAGTCCGGTGCCATTGATCCCAATATATGGACATTTGATTTAGGTATCATGAACCGTGTAGTGGCCATGACGTTCCGCTTCGATTTCAACACCTAATTTTGCTTGAAATACCTATTGCTATTCATTGATAACAGACCTATCTTTATCTGTTCATGTCTGTTTCAAAAGCAAGGTCTATACTCTTAAAATATTGGGGATTCAATGATTTTCGTCCAATGCAGGAAGATGTTATTCATTCCGTTATTAACGGCAATGACACATTGGCTTTGTTACCTACAGGAGGAGGTAAATCCATTTGTTTTCAAGTGCCGACCATGGTCCAAGAAGGAATATGTATCGTGGTTTCTCCGCTCATTGCCCTAATGCAAGATCAGGTAGAGAATCTCAAACAAAAGGGCATCAAAGCCATTTGCATTTTTTCCGGTATGTCCGCCAGGGAAATTGATATTGCACTGGACAATGCTGTTTATGGCGATTGTAAATTCTTATACGTTTCTCCTGAACGATTGTCCACTGAATTGTTCAAGGCCAGAGTTGTTAAAATGAAGGTAAATCTGATTGCCATTGATGAATCTCATTGCATTTCACAGTGGGGTTATGATTTCAGACCTTCTTATTTAAACATTGTGGAACTTCGGGAGCTTCTTCCTGAAATACCGGTTCTGGCATTAACGGCTACAGCTACACCTAAAGTAGTCGAAGACATTCAATCTAAACTACATTTCAAGCAAAAACATGTTCTTCAAAAAAGTTTTGAGCGAAATAACCTGGCCTATCTCGTGCGTTATGACGAAAACAAATTCGATCGATTATTGAAGATCATAAACAATGTGAAAGGAACCGGAATTGTTTATGTCAGAAACAGGAAAAAGACGGTTGAAATTGCCAGATTCCTGACTACTCAGGGCATTTCAGCGAGTCATTACCATGCAGGTATGTCACATGTGGACAGAGAAAGTGCTCAGGGACTCTGGAAAAATGGAACTTCAAGAGTCATAGTAGCTACCAATGCATTTGGGATGGGAATAGACAAGCCAGATGTGCGATTTGTCATTCACATGGAACCTCCTGATACGTTAGAGGCCTATTTTCAAGAGGCAGGAAGAGCAGGAAGAGATGAACAATCAGCTTTTGCCATTTTAATGTATGAGAATGCGGATCTCTTAGAAAAAGAAAAAAACATAGAAAGTCAATTTCCACCTTCCAAAGAAATCAAAAGAATATACAATGCATTGGGTAACTATTACAAAATTCCCGTGGGAGGTGGCGAAGCTAGAAGTTTTCCTTTTGACATGTCAACGTTTTGTTCAAACTTTAATTTACAGCCCTTATCCGTTTTGAATTCCATTAAACTGATGGAAAGAGAAGGGTGGTTATCGTTTAACGAGGGGTTTCATCAACCATCACGTGTAACTGTAAATTTAGAAGGACATGAACTTTACGATTTTCAAGTAAGAAATCCTTCATACGACATTTTCATTAAAACTATTCTTCGCTCCTACTCCGGTCTATTTGACAATTTCGTATCCATTCGTGAGCACGTAATTGCGCAGAAAATGAAAATTTCAATGCAAGAAGTCAAGTCCAAATTGAAAGCTTTGAATAAAATGTCTGTTGTTAGTTACGAAGAACAATCTGATGCTCCAAGAATTACTTTTATAATGGCAAGACTTGCCAATGATCGATTGTTTCTTTCGCCTGAACATTATGCACACAGAAAGAAAGAGGCATTGGAAAAATGGAAAGCAGTCAGACATTACATCGAATCCGATGAAACCTGTAGAAGTATTCTATTGTTGGATTATTTTGGAGAACACAAGGAACAGCGCTGTGGAATCTGTGATGTTTGTCGAGAAACAAACAAAATGGATATTAGCGAATTTGAGTTTGAAAAAATGAGTTCGGCAATCTTAAATGTTGCCGATCATAAAACAATATCCATATTGGATTTGGGTTCGAATTTTGAAGAGTTTAACGAAAATAAACTGATGAAAGTGTGTCGGTATTTAATCGATCAAGATAAAATATCACTAGAGGGAGACGTGTTGAAAGTAAAAAAGAAATAGTCAAAACTACTTTTTAAGGATTTCATACAACTAGGTCTTTGACCACCAGTTGCAACTCACTTCTTCCGTTCCAAAAGTTCTCATCAATGTGATACGCTAATGATAGTTCAACACCTTCATCAAGTTTGTCAAAGTGTTCCGCTAAACCAAATCCAATGGCCGATAATTTAACATTGGGTTGTTGAGGGTCAAAGACTTTCAGTTTAAGATGATGATCTCCAACAATTCTAAATTCCTGCCCCAATAAACCGTCGGTTTTGAAAATTGGATTTTGATTTCCGGGACCAAAAGGACCCAGTTGCTTAACTACATTGTACAAATTTTTGTTGATGGCTGTCAAGGGTAAATAAGCATCAACAACTATTTCAGCTACCTCTGATTGAACAGTCAAACTGTTTTTTACCACTTCTTCAAATTTTTGCTTGAATCCAGCCAAGTTCTCTTCTTTGAGTGTAACGCCTGCTGCATATTTATGCCCTCCATATTGTTCCAGGAAATCTTCACATTGAGTAAGTGCTTTGTAAACATCATATCCTTGAACTGATCGAACCGAACCTGTTAACAACCCATTGGATCGCGTTAAGACAATGGTGGGTTTGTAGTATTTTTCAATTAATCTGGAGGCCACAATACCTATTACCCCTTTGTGCCAATGTGGTTGATAAATAACCGTGGTTTTACAGGAATCGTTGTTTTCATTTTTCAGCATTTCAAGAGCTTCATCGGTGATATCGGCGTCTAATTCTCTGCGTTGAAGATTGAGATTTTGAATGTGTTTTGCTTTGTTTTTGGCTTTCGACAAATCTGAAGAAACCAACATATCCACGGCAGAACGTCCTGATTCCAAACGTCCGGCAGCATTGATTCGAGGGGCTAGTCTGAACACCAAATCATTGATATTCAATTTTCTTTTTAATTCCGATACGTCTATTAATGCTTGTAATCCTGGTCTGGGTTGCTCATTGATTTGACGCATTCCAAAATATGCAAGTAATCGGTTTTCGCCGGTAATAGGCACAATGTCTGCAGCAATACTGGTAGTAACCAAATCAAGAAACGAATTGAGTTTTTTTCTGTCTCTTTTGTTTGAAAGTTCGATGGCTTCCATCAGCTTAAAGCCTACTCCGCAACCTGATAACTCTTTATATGGATATTTACAGTCTGATCTTTTTGGATCTAGAACGGCATTGGCCGGAGGCAATTTTTCCCCTGGTTCATGGTGATCGCAAACAACGAATTCTATTCCCTGATCAACCGCATATTGAATCGTATTCATTGCTTTAATTCCACAATCCAAACTGATAATCAATTGAACTCCATTTTCATGGGCGTACTCCATACCTTGTTGTGAAATGCCATATCCCTCCGAATATCTATCCGGAATATAATATTCAATTTGATCACTAAATTGAACTAGATAAGCATATAACATGGCCACAGATGTTGTTCCATCCACATCATAATCTCCGTACAATAAAATTTTAGAACCTTGTTCAATAGCTCGATTGACAAGAGATACAGCTACATCCATATCCTTCATCAACATGGGATCATTCAATGACTCAATTTGCGGTCGGAAATAATTTTTGGCTTTTTCGAAAGTATCTATTCCCCTGTTAATAAGGATTGAGGTAATTGAAGGATGGAGGTTGTTCAATTCACTGGATAGTGAATGAATTTGGTCACTATTAGGAGAAGGCAATTCTACCCATCTAAATTTATTCATTTAGAAACGGTCGTTTTCTGACTTAGAATTACGGATTGTATTCTGATGGATTCTTCGTGTATTTCATTGAGAATACGTTGAACAAAAGTGGGATTTAAATCAAACTGATTTGCCATATCTAATACACGATGACATATTTCTTTCCACCGATCTTCTTGTAAAATCCTTACATCGTTATCCCTTTTATACCCTCCAATTTCTCCGATTACGTTAAAGCGCTCTACCAAAACACGAATCATACTTTCGTCCAATTCATCAATTCGGCTGCGCAACAATTCCAATTGCGTGTTAAAAACAACATCTTGTGTCTCCCCTTCCCGAATAACTATTTCGCCAATTAAATCTGATAGGTTTTGAGGCGTAATTTGCTGATCGGCATCACTTTTAGCATTTTTTGGATCAGGGTGCGATTCTATCATCCATCCGTCAAAATTCAAATCCATTGCCTTTTGCATGACAGGCAACAAGTATTCTCGATTTCCGGTAATATGGCTGGGATCATTAAACATCGGTATATTGGGATATCGAGATTTTAATTCAATGGGAATTCTCCACATGGGAATGTTACGATAGATATGGGTTTCGTAAGAAGAAAAACCTCGATGTACTGCTCCAACTTCAATGTCTCCACATTCCAAAATGCGCTCAATTGCGCCAATCCACAAACTCAAATCCGGATTAATGGGATTTTTAACCAATACCTTTACATCCACTCCCTTCAAGGCGTTGGCTATTTCCTGAACATAAAAGGGGTTAACCGTTGTTCGGGCGCCAAGCCAAAGAATATCTATTCCCGCCTTCAACGCATCCTCTACATGTTGCGTATTTCCAACTTCTGCTGTGACAGGAACACCGATGTCATTTCCAGCTTCTTTTAACCAATTCAATCCTTCGTTACCAATGCCTGCAAAATTTCCAGGACGGCTTCTCGGCTTCCAAATTCCTCCTCTTAAGACATCGACACTGCCCGTGTCAGCAAGTTGCTTCGCCGTGGCATGTATTTGATCTTCTGATTCAACGCTGCAAGGACCTGTAATTTTCAAAGGTCTTTTGCCCGCAACTAAATTGTATAATGAAAATTTATTTTCTTTCATACGCTCAGACAAATGTACCAGTTAATCTTTTTTGCCCGCAATTATTACTACGAATTCTCCTTTAAGAGTTGAATGGCTAAAATGTTGAATTATTTCCTCAGGAGTTCCTCGAACAATTTCTTCATGCAGTTTGGTCAATTCACGGCAAACCACCACATTTCGCTCATCTTCAAATGCTTCACTCAATTGGGCCATCAATTTTACCAACCTGTGAGTGGACTCATATAATACTACTGTTCGTTCTTCATTTGAAATTTTTTGGATTCTTGTTGCCCTTCCTTTTTTATGGGGCAGAAATCCTTCAAAAACAAATTGATCAGATGGTAATCCAGAGGCTACCAATGCCGGCACAAAAGCAGTAGCACCTGGTAGACATTCAACAGGAATTTTCTCTGCAATACAAGCCCTCACCAATAAAAATCCTGGATCGGATATTCCTGGGGTCCCTGCGTCTGAGATGGCAGCAAGCTCCTTACCGGAATTCAATTCGGCTACTATATCATCTAATTTTTTATGTTCATTATGCTGATGAAAAGCCACCATTTTGTTCTCTATACCATGAGCCTTGAGCAACTTTCCCGATTGCCGGGTATCCTCAGCCAAGATATAATCTACTGACTTCAGAACTTCAATTGCTCTCAAGGTAATGTCTTTGAGATTTCCTATTGGAGTAGGAACCAATATCAACTTACCCATCTTATGATTTCATTAATTCACGATGACCAATCCAAACAAAACGTCTGCTTACAAAAGAAGTATCGCTGAAACTTGCATTTCCTGCCGGATTTCCTCCACTGACATGAAAGTCCGAAAACGCAGCCGATTGATTCACCCAAATAGGTCCTGTAAAATTCAACGAAACCTGAACAAATGACTGTTCCATTTCTTCGCAGACCAATTTTTTAATTTCGTCATCCGTCGAATAAGCTGCACAACTAATGGCACCGAATTCATGCGCCAAATTTTTAGCAATGGAAATGGATTCATTGGTATCTTTTGTTTTAATCAAACAAACAATGGGACCAAACCATTCTTGTTGATACAAATCCACATCTTGGGCATCCAACTCTAACACCGTTACACTGCAATTTCGTACTCCTTCAAATTCAGGATTGTCTACTTTTTTGGATTTCAATATCACCTTATCCCCACTCATTGCTTTCTGAACCCTTTCAAATGTCTTTTCACTACCGATGCTCGATAATGTTGGCGGTCCCATTTTGGGATGTTCTGCCAATCCTGTCAAGTTCTTCAACAAGTTGTCTCGAAATTCTTCATATGAAATTTTACCATCTGCAGTTAGAACACCATCTTTTGGAATGAAAATATTCTGAGGTGCTGTACACATTTGACCTCCAAACAGAGATGCGGAAAAGGAAATATTTTGAGAAACGGCATCAGCATCTTCAACACTATCAATGATCACACAATTCACACCTGATTTTTCGGTAAAAACAGTTTTTCCGGATAGCGATTCCAAATATGTTCCAAATTCGGGACCACCGGTATAATCAATGATTTTGATTTGTTCATTTTCGGCAATACTCTTTGCCACAGGATGATTTGGATCATCAAACGCAAACTGAATAATATTTGGATCAATTCCAGATTCTTGCAATACTTTTTGTATTTCATTTATCCATAAAACAATAGGAAGCGTTGATGAGGCATGAGGTTTATGGATAACTGGGCTTCCTGCCATGAGACTGGCGTATATTCCTGGTACAGAATTCCAAACCGGAAAGGTAGAGCAACCTACTCCCAGTGTAATCCCTTTAGGAACGGCTTTGAATTTTTTATGAACGTTCAATTCAATTTTCCCCATGGATTTAATCCAATCTTTCTCACCTGTATATTTATTCAGTTCATTGTAAGACATGACCAATGATTCCAAAGCTCTATCCGCTGCATGTGGACCCGATGCCTGAAAGGCCATAATGTATGATTGTCCTGTGGTATGCATGGTGGCGTAGGCCATTTCAAAATAGATTTTTTCAATTCTCTGAATAGATTCAGCCAAAATGCCGAATCGTTTTTGAATGGATGTATTTCTCCATTCACCCATGGCATGTTGCGCATTTGATATGAGTTCATCAGTCTTCAACACAGGGTAAGTGATACCCAAGTCTTGGCGCGTATAAGGTGAATTCTCAAAACCTGCCCATTGTACAGAACTTTCATTGGCTTGATGAAGAGAATCAAACTTCGAATTCAAACGTTGATCAAAAGCGTTTTTTCCCAATTCATGTCCTTCTTCTGGATATGCCTTAAAATGTTCCGGATAAGGAGTAAAAAAACCTCGATCAACAATGGCCTTAGAAGCTTTGTTCAATAATTCACTGTGTTTTTCGAATAAATTCATGGAAGCATAATTGTGATGGATAAATGTAAATATTCTAGAGGAAAAAAGAAGGTCAATTTTGCTGTGGTATTGTGAATATCCATGGTTGATAACTCTTCTCAATTCCAAGCTATTTCACTTTTCTTAGAGTGTCGAATGTTTTAATTTCGCATAGTTTGGCACCACAATGAAGTATTCTATTTCCATTGCAGTTTTGCTCGTAAGTTTGAGCCATTGCTTAGCTCAATCGGGAAATTCGTCTACTTTCAACAACCCATGTGTTGAGTCATATACTCAAAAACAACGAGATTCCATCCCCAACCCTACTCCAGGCACCATTGTCTATAATGTTACTACTTCGTGTCTTGATATCTATCGAAAAAATGGCTGGATATCCTATTGTGAAGACAAACCTGAAGAAAATGTTACGCAGAATCAAAATCGATTTAAGAGAGACCCAAATACCGGAGAAGTACAATATTTTAATGGAAAAACCTGGGTGAAATACCAAGTGGCTGAAACCAAAAAACCTAAAGTAATTGATGAATTATCGGAGTCCAAAACTAAGGGTGTTGCCAGCGAGAAAGAAGTGCAAGAACCTGAAACCAAGATTGTAGCCGAAGGAGAAGAGGTGATTCCGGGGTGCGAAAAATACCCAACTAAAGCCTTTGCCGGAAAGGACTTGGTCAGCACAGAAGATGTTCAATTGGAAGGAAATTATCCTGCTTTTGGTAAGGGTAAATGGCTGATCATTCGTGGAGATGGTGGAGTTGTTGGTGACACCACGGATCCTCGGTCATTCTTTTCAGGAGTTCAAGGTACCACTTATGTATTGCGATGGATGATTTATACCCCATGTGATACCAATTATGACGACGCGTTGGTTAGAATTCGACCACCATGTAAACCTGAACCTTCTCAGTCATTTGCCGGGGCGGATCAGTATAATGTGGAAGAAGAACAGGTGATTTTAGCAGCCAATACCCCAAAATCAGGTGATGGAAATTGGAGTGTAGTAAGTGGAAATGGCGGGAAAATTGTATCACCCTTTGATCCGGGATCTCCATTTATTGGAATACCGGGTGAATCATATGTATTGCGCTGGACCATAAGAACTGAATGTGGATTGACTCAAGATGACATACTCATCACCTTCAAGAAACCCTGTGCTCCCAAACCTAGTGAAGCCATTGCAGGTGAAGATCAAATTGATATCGATACATGTATACTTGACGCAACTCCACCGGAAAATGGAAAAGGAATGTGGAGTATTCACAAAGGGAAATATGGAGGGTTAAGCAATCCGTATGCATTTAATTCAGAATTCAAAGGTAGACCAGGAATAAGATATGTGTTAAGGTGGACAGTTAAAACGGTTTGTGGTTCTACTTATGATGATGTAGAAATCAAATTTGCTCAACCTTGCCCAAATACTTTTGTTGACAGCAGAGATGGGAAAAGATACAGCAGTGTTAGAATGGGCAAGGAATGTTGGATGCAGGAAAATTTAAAGTATATGCCGGGAGATATCAATTATTGGTGTTATGATGGATACCAGGAAAACTGTGATTTGTATGGTCCTCTTTACCAATGGAGCACTGCCATGGCAGGTTCCAAAACTGAAAGTGCACAGGGCATTTGCCCCGAAGGATGGCACGTTCCTTCAGATGATGAATGGGTCAAATTATTGTCGTTACCAGAAACCAATGGATTGTCATTACAATCACAAAAAGAAGGTGAATTTGCCATTCGAATGGGAGGAACCAGATATACCAATGGAAAGTTCTTCAACAAGGGTGAATATGCTTATTTCTGGAGCTCAACGGCAAAGGATGACAAGACAGCCTGGAACCGATACTTCATTAATAAAAGTAACAGTACGGATCATTTTGCCGCAAATATTGAACACAGTTTCTCCGTGCGTTGCGTTAAAGATAAAAAGGAGTAAACTTATTGTTCGTCGTAGTCAATAACTACCTTTTCAGATGTTGGGTGTGATTGACATGTCAATACAAAGCCATCTTCTACTTCATCGTCATCAAGCGCATAATTCATGGCCATCTTAACTGTTCCTTCCATCACCCTGGCTCTGCACGTACAACAAACCGCACCTTTACAAGCAAATGGCACATCAGCACCAGCGTCAAGTGCTGCATCCAAAACAGCATCACCATCTGTTGAAAGTTGAAAATCGTATTCCTCACCATCAACAATGACCGTTACCTGGCTGTTAACATTTACATCATCTTTTGGCGATTCAGATGTTCCGTTGGTTGAAGGAACAGCAGCTGTAAACAATTCAAAATGAACCGCTTTCTCATTAACACCATTGGAAACCAACCAATCTTTCACGGCCTCTATCATTTCCTGAGGTCCACACAAAAAGTATTCATCAGCCTTGTTCAATCCATCAGAAACATTCAACAATCCATCACACTTTTCGGCACTGATTCTTCCATGAGTTATATCAGATTCCGCTCCTTCTTGACTATAAATGAAATGAACCGCTAATCTATCCCCGTATTTTTCCATCAATTGGTTCAGTTCTTTTGAAAAAATAACAGAAGAAGGTGTCCTGTTTCCATAAACTAACGTGAACCGCTATTCATTTCAACTTCTAAAGTGGTTTTCAAAATAGAAATAACAGGTGTGATTCCACTTCCAGCAGCAAATGCAACATGATGTCTTTGAGCGTCTGCATCCAATGCCACAAAGAAATTTCCCATGGGTGCCATTACTTCGAGTTGGTCACCTTGCTTTAACTCACGGTTTACAAAAGTTGAAAATTTTCCACCTTCAACCTCTTTCACAGCAACTTTCAAGTCTTCGTTAGCCACAGGACTACTGCACAAAGAGTAAGATCTTCTCAATTCTTCTCCGTTCAACTCTTTCTTAAACGTCAGGTATTGACCTTGAACGTATCGAAATGCATCTTTTAATTCATTGGGAAGATCGAAAACCAGAGAAACGGCATCATTTGTTTCTCTAATTATTTCTTTAACCGTCAGGGTGTAAAATTGCGCCATCTGGGGGTCTTTTAAATGTGGCTGCAAAAATAGGATTAATTGCCCAAAGTACAAGAAAGGAATATTGGGTTCTCCCATTCCTATTCCGAATGTGAATTGCTTTGAAAAAGCTCTTTATTTTGGCTAACATTGTATCATCATTTTTGAAGTTTTACATTATGAATGAATCATCGATATTAAGCACTGTTGAAGGTAATTTGGGAGTCATTTATTTGAATCGTCCGGACGTTCTAAACAGTTTTAACAAGGAAATGGCGTTCAACCTGCAAAAAGTACTGGATGATTTTGAACAAGATGAAAAAGTCAGGTGTATTTATTTGTCTGGCAACGGAAGGGCGTTTAGTGCGGGTCAGGATTTGGAAGAAGCTATTTCCACAGATGGTCCCGAATTACAAAACATTGTAAAAGATCATTACAACCCCATTATCGGAAGATTGCGATCCATTGAAAAACCCATCGTATGTGCGGTTAATGGTGTAGCTGCGGGTGCAGGAGCAAATATTGCATTGGCTTGCGATATTATTATTGCAGGCAAAAGTGCTTCGTTTATACAAGCTTTCAGCAAAATTGGACTAATACCGGATAGTGGTGGTACGTTTACGCTGCCTAGACTCATTGGATTTCAGCGCGCTTCAGCTTATATGATGACTGGTGACAAAATCAACGCGGAAGATGCATTACAAATGGGCATGTTGTTTAAGGTGGTTGAAGATGATGCCTTGGAAGATGAATCCAGAAAATTAGCCAATAAAATGAGCCAAATGCCAACATATGGGTTAGGTCTTACAAAAAGAGCGCTCAATGAATCAAATCAAAATAATCTTGATCAGCAATTGGATTTGGAAGAAAAACTTCAGACCAAGGCTGGACAAAGTCATGATTATCAAGAAGGCGTAAATGCTTTTTTGGAAAAGAGAAAACCAGAATTTAAGGGGAAATAAAAATGTTTTCAAAAAACTCAGTAGTAGGTGTTGCAGGATGCGGTACCATGGGAATAGGAATTGCACAAGTGGCCGCCACCAAAGGTCATGATGTGGTGGTTTATGATATGAATCAAGAAGCACTAGCCGCTTCTAAAAATAAACTCGAAAAAATTCTGAATCGATTGGTCGAGAAACAAAAGTTCAGTGAGGAACAAATGAATTCCATTTTGGAACGAATGACATTTTCAAATGACCTGAGTTCCTTTTCAAATTGTGAGATTGTTTTTGAAGCCATTATCGAAAATCTTGAAATCAAAAAAGAATTTTTTGGTCAGTTGGAAAACATCATTGACGAAAATGCGGTGATTGCTAGTAATACTTCGTCTCTCTCGATTTCGGCTATTGGCTCAGGTTGTAAGCTTTCAGGGCGTGTAATTGGCGCTCATTTCTTTAATCCGGTTCCACTTATGCCATTGGTGGAAATCATACCTTCCGTTACTACCGATGAAAAGGTTGTTGAGCATGTTACCCAATTGATTGATCATTGGGGAAAAGTAACTGTATTGGCAAAGGATACGCCGGGGTTCATCGTGAACCGAATAGCCAGACCGTTTTATGGAGAAGCATTGAGAATATATGAAGAAAACCTGGCCAGCATTGCTGATATTGACACGGCCATGAAGGAAGTTGGAGGATTCAGAATGGGACCTTTTGAATTAATGGATTACATTGGAAATGATATCAACTTTACTGTTACAGAAACGGTTTTTAAAGCTTTCTATTATGACCCACGATACAAACCTTCATTTACACAGCAACGGATGATGGAAGCCGGATTGTTGGGAAGGAAGTCAGGAAAAGGTTACTATTCTTACGAAGAAGGAGTTGACATACCAGAAGCGACATTTAACGTATTAAGCGCCGAGGAAATTTGTAACCGTATTGTGTTGATGCTCATCAATGAAGCTGCTGATGCGTTCTATTTAAGGATTGCCAGCAAGGAGCATTTGGATCTGGCTATGACTAAAGGGGTAAATTATCCTAAAGGCTTACTGGCATGGGCAGATGAACTGGGTATTAAAGACGTGTTAAGTGGTCTTGAAAAATTGTTTGCCGAATACGGTGAAGACCGATACCGTCCAAGTCCAATTCTCCGCAAAATGGCAAAAGAAGGTCAATTTTTTTATGCATAAAAAAAGCCCGAAGATTCGGGCTTTTTCATTTCAATAATTCCTTTCTAGAATTTATAGACGGCCATTATTTTTAGGCCTCCAAACATTCTGTAGGTCTGTGAAATTTCTTTAACAATGGCTTCATCATTAGCATCTACTCCGTCAAAGTATTCTTCAGGTGTATCTGAATTAAAGTCTCCCAAGCCGTAACCCAATCGAAGACCCGCCGACAGATCAATCTTATCCAAGATTCCAATACTAACGCCGGAACCCAAAACCAAAAACGTCTGTGATTCCTGATAGTTCTTGCTAATATCCTGTGTTCCACCAAATGTTCCTTCAGAAGTTCGTTCAACTTTATTAACAAAACTGAATTGTGCACCAGCTTCGAGATACATCATTTTACCCAATTTAAACAACACTGGAATATCCGTTCTGGAAACCTCAATACTCACATTGTCTAAATCTTCTGGATCAATATCTCCATCTACTTTGAAATCTTGTTTATATGATCCAAATAATGCATCAACCTCAATTCCAATGCGCTCAGTAAAATAGACACCACCTGCTAATCCATAATCCATGGTGAAGGTAAATTTTGGTGTGGTATTAAATTGAGACTTGTAATCTCCACTAACCATCCAGGTATTGGTTGGAATGGCTACTAAACCCAATTCAAATTTGATTGGCCCTCCGGCTTTCACCATCATTCCACTGGCAATCATCATTAAAACAAGTAATCCTCTTTTCATCTTCTTAATTTTCGTTGTTTATTCAAAACTACATGATCTCAGGTTGAATATCAAATGACTTTTCTAAGAAAATCTCGTAAATGTTTAGCTTTGAAAATATGTGTACGCTTTTTGTTTCCTGGAAAACCCATGAGAAATACCCATTAATTGTTGCAGCCAATCGCGATGAATTTTATGAAAGAGAAACCACTCGATTGGATTGGTGGGAAGAAAATCCTGAAATACTTGCAGGAAAAGATCTGGAGGCTGGAGGAACATGGATGGGTATCAACAAAAAAGGCAAGTGGGGTGTGATAACCAATTACCGAAAATTTCCTCCTGAACAATCCTATCAATCCAGCCGTGGAGAATTGATTAAACTATTTCTGAACGAAGACATGTCCACTTCAGAATTTCAAGATTTTCTGGTAAAAACCGCAAGCAACTATGATGGATATAACCTGATGTATGGAGATAAGGACAGTCTGTGTTACTTTACGAATCGAGATCCGCAACTAAATAATTCCAAACCACTGGGTGCTGGTAATTACGGTTTAAGTAATGCCTTTTTAGACACGCCATGGCCAAAAGTTCGTGATGGAAAACAATTGTTTGAAAAATCAGTTGCTCAGGATCAATTTGATAAGGAATCCTATTTCGATTTACTGGCCAGCGAAAAAAAGTATGATATCCGTGAATTGCCTAAAACCGGATTGTCTGAAGACATGGAAATTTTAGTTTCGTCCATTTGCATCAAAAGTGAACGTTACGGAACAAGAACATCTACTTTGCTCAAAATGAGTTCAAATTCAGTTGAGGTTGAAGAAAGATCCCATATGGAATCTGACATCAAACACTTTCAATTTCCGATTCAGTAAAATTAAGATATCGCTTTGGTCAAAAAATCCCTCACCGGATTCGAGGCATGGTAATATGCCATGAGAATATCTGCTAAATCATCTTGTAAGACAACTTCAGGATCCAACTTTGCGAAATAATAAAATTGTTTGTTAAAAATCAGTGGTTGATTTTCAGCCGATTCACGAAATTCTTTTGGAATCACCTTATTTTTTTCTCCTCTTATTTCTTCGTATTTCTTCACAAAGTCCTTATCAGAAATGGCTTTTTGAAATTGACTAGCATGATCGCATATGTATTGACGTACATCATACAACTGATCTTTATCTAACATATATACACCTCCATAAATCCTTACATTTTCTGGACCAAATTCAAAGTACAACCCTGGTGTTGTTTTATCTTTTTTCCCACCAGGGGTGATGATGGCTGATACATTGGTTTTGTAAGGTGTTTTATCCTTTGAAAAACGTATGTCTCGGTTGATGCGAAATATGGCGTCTTTGGCTTCCAGAGAAATTCGTTTATCCTCTTTGGCCATTCGTTCAATCATTTCCTCCACAAATAGTTTAAATGGATCTTTTACCACACTTTCATAACGTTTCTTGTTCGCAGTAAACCAATCTCGATGATTATTTGCTGCTAAATCTTTGAAAAATTGAAGGAAGTCAGGATTAAAATATGCCATGAATTGTTGAGTTTAAGTGCAAGCAAAGTAATCAATAAAATTTCATACCTTCACGGAAACTCAAATCGCCACACTCATGTTACGACGCAATTCAATACTCTCGCTTGTAATTACTTTTTTTATCGCTGCTTGCGGACCTGCAAATCATCCCGAAGATAATAAGGAGTATAAAGAACACTCTGATGGTGACAACATGGTTGATGAATCGTCCATGACGGAAGAAACAACTATGGAAGAATCTTCTTCAGAAGAAGCTCCTTCCGTTTTCTTTGTCAATCTGAAAGATGGAGATGTTGTCAATTCTCCCTTTATGGTAGAAATGGGATCAACTGGAATGGTTATTGAACCAGCTGGACCAATCACAGAAGGAAGAGGACATCATCATATCCTTATCAATAAGATGTTTATTGAAGAAGGAGTTGTTATTCCTGCAGATGAGCAACATTTACATTTTGGACAAGGTCAAACGGAAGCCGAACTAAATTTGGAACCAGGAGAATATCAATTGACGCTTCAAATTGCCAATGGTGCACATCAATCATATGGAGAAGTACTGAGCAAGACCATTTCCATCACGGTTGAATAATATTTCATTCTCTTTTAAAATAACATTGTGGTTGTTGATTGGACTGATCGTCACACCTTTCTTGTCTGCTGAGGCTCAAGAAACAGAACAATTAAACAATTTCATAGACGACTGGCATAAGGCAGCTGCTACTGCAAATGAAGATGTCTTCTTTGGAAGCATGTCAGATTCTTGTATTTACATTGGCACGGATGCTTCAGAGCGTTGGACCAGAGATGAGTTGAAAGAATGGTCAATGAAATATTTTCAACGGGAAAGTGCCTGGAGTTTTACACCGAAAGACAGAAAAATCATCTTTTCTGATGATGGTAAAATTGCTTGGTTTTCTGAACTTTTGGAAACCTGGATGGGTATTTGCAGAGGCTCCGGAGTCATACAGCAAAACGCAGACGGAAAGTGGTTATTGGAACAGTATCATCTGGGTGTTACTGTTAACAATGATTACATCAAGGAATTTATTGATCTGATTAAAAAAGACCCGATAAACGCCTACATGAAAGAATGATTTATTTGGAATCCAGAACTTTAGGCACACGAATGTAGTCTGAATCTTTATCGGGCGCATTTTTTAATGCGTCATTGTGTTCAGACATGTAAGTCACCTTGTCCACTCTTAAGGTATCTTCTCCTTCATTCACATAAATCAACGGTTCCACACCTTCAGTATCCACCTCATTCAATTTCTCAACCATGCCGAGAATTTTATCCAAATCCTGCTTGATGGACTCCCTTGATTCTTCATCAAACTTCAATCTTGCAAGAGAAGCAATATGATCTATCGTTTTGTCATCTATTCTCATAGTGATCTTGAGTTTTTTCAATCACATCAAAAACTTGTTGCCGCAAAGGTATTAAATCTTGATCGTTCATGCCTTTTGTTGAAATGGTTTTATTGACCACCACTCTGGCAATTCCCGGGCGACCATTTTGTCTAAAAAAAGCGCCTATCTGCAAGAGTTTATAGTTGTTTAAAAAAGTAACCGGAACAATGGGAACTTGTTTTTGTATGGCCAGTTTAAACGGTCCATTTTTGAAAGATTTCATCTTAGGAGTGGTATTGGGAATGGTTCCTTCAGGGAATATTACCACGCTATGCCCTTTATCAATTTCTTCACTAGTGGCTTGTAACGCCCTTACTGCAGCCATTTTGCTGTCGCGGTCAACCAATACGTTCATTCGCTTGAAGAACAAGTTTAACAAAGGCATTTCCGCCAATTCCATTTTGCCCATGAACACAAAATATCGTTTAAAAATTCGATACATGACCAGAATGTCAATGTACGAGGTATGATTGGGGCAAATAATAAATGGTCCATTGGGGAGTTTCCCTTCATATTTGACTCTTGAGACTATCCCTATCAACGTAAGAATTAAAAAACTTTGAAATCGCATTAAGCGAAAGGCTATAGGGAACCACGGTCTGTGACTCAACAAAACAAGATGAACGGGATAAAATAAAGCAATGACAATGCCTAGCACAAGTCCTCCATAAACTTTCCATAACACGGATAAAATGCGCATTATTAATCTCATTGGCTAACGGCTATTTTTGCTTTCTGGATAATAGAAACGGAGATTCAAAAGTAAGAAAAATTTGTACTTTTGGCCACATGGCAAGGATACTCACGGGAATACAAAGTACAGGAGATGAAGCTCCACATTTGGGGAATGTTTTGGGTGCAATTATACCTGGAGTGGAATTGTCCAGAGATGAAAAAAATGAATCCTTTTTTTTCATTGCTGATTTACATTCGTTGACCACCGTAAAGGATGCAGAAATCCGAAAGAAAAACACACATGCTGTCGCTGCCGCTTGGCTTGCATTCGGATTTGATACAGACAAAAACGTCTTCTACAGACAAAGTGATATCCCAGAAGTTTGTGAACTTACTTGGTATTTAAACTGTTTCACCCCATACCCCATGTTGGCCAACGCTCATTCGTTTAAAGACAAATCGGATAATTTATCAGATGTAAATGCCGGTTTGTTTGACTATCCGGTTTTGATGGCGTGCGATATTATCATGTACGATGCCAATATTGTTCCAGTAGGAAAAGATCAAAAACAACATGTTGAGATGACCAGGGACATTGCCAAGTCTTTCAATCATCAATATGGTGAAACATTTGTCATTCCTGAAGCTCAAATCGATAAACGAGTGATGACGGTACCTGGAACAGATGGTCGAAAGATGAGTAAATCCTATGGCAATACCATCAATATTTTTGATGACGAAAAGACGCTCAAGAAAGTGGTCATGAGTAAAATCGTCACGGACAATAAGTCTCTGGAAGAACCCAAAGATCCTGAAACAAACAATGTATTTAAATTGTTTGAATTGGTGGCTGAAAAGTCAGATGTAGATTCCATGCGTTCTAAAATGCTTGCCGGAAACTATGGATATGGTCATGCCAAAAAAGAATTGTTGGAATGCCTTGTCAACAAATTTGAAAAGGAAAGACAAGCGTTTCATGAATACATGAATCAACCGGATTTGCTGGAGACGAAATTAGAAGAAGGCGCTGAAAAAGCCCGGGCAATTGCCATTCCTGTGCTTGAGAGCGTGCGTGAAAAATTAGGATATCGAAAATTGCGCTAAGCTCTTTATTCTTGCCCGGCGTATTTCTTTTGAAATTTTCTGTACAATTGTTTTTGGTGATTGTCTAGATCAACTTCTTCACCTTGTATCCATGCATTGGTAATATCATTTCCCAACATATCCAGGGCATCACCTTTAGAAATAATAAGCGTGGCTGATTTCCCTACTTCTATGCTTCCTAATTGATCATCTATTCCCAGAATTTTGGCTGCATTCAACGTGACGGAAGACACAGCTTCTTCATTTGTCAAACCATAAGTTCGAGCTGTACCTGCATAAAACGGAAGATTACGGATGCCCATCGTTTCCATGCTTCCTGAGTTTTCTAAACAAAACAATATGCCTGCATCTTTTAATTTCTTAGGTAGTTTGAATGGCAAATGAATGTCTTCATGCGGAAGAGAGGGCAATTGATGTACCCTTTTTAGTACAACCCCAACCTGATTGTCTTTTAATAATTCAGGAACCATCCAAGCATCATATCCCCCAACAATCACCATTTTAGGAATTTCCAGTTCTTTACAGAAATAAATGGCTTCCGTAATTTCTTTCACAAAATTGGCATGCACAAATAAGGTTTTATCTCCAGAAAAAATACCTTTCATGGCTTCATATCGAAGATTGCGTTCATAATTAAATGAACTTTTACTATAGGCCTTTGCCTCATCAAAAAAAGCTTGAATTTGTTCCAGTGATTGCATCCTTACCTTTTCGGGATCTTTTTTCTTCTGTTCTCCAGGCTGTTCCTTTTGTTTCTTCGGTTTTCTTTTGGGATACTTTGGCCAATTCAAGTGTATTCCATCGTCAATTACGATAGCCGCATCTTCCCAATTCCACGCTTCAGTTTTAACAATGGATGAATTTCCTGAGACCAATCCTCCCCTCGGAGTAACCTGAACTGTTAGAATACCATTTGAACGAATGGTCGGAATGATTCTCGAGTCTGTATTGTAAGCGATGATACTTCTTGCATTTGCATTGATCTTTCCTACTTCTTTCTCATCATGTGTTGCCCTCACTGCTCCAATTTCTATCAATCCCAATGTAGTGTTCGGTGCAATAAATCCAGGATATAAATGATGTCCCTTCAACTCGATCAAAGAATCATACCCCAATAAGGAAACATCCACAATATTAGCGTTTCGCACGTCCGAAATAATGCCCTCTTTGAATCCGACTGCCGCATTTTCGATGGTCTTTCCATTGCCCAAATGAGCCTTTACTCCAGTGATCAGAATCGACTTTCCTTCTTGAGCCACAGCCCCCAAAACCATGCACATGGCACAAACTAATAGGGAGATATGTCTGAAAAAACTAGTCATGATCACAGGTATATAAATCTTTGGCATCACCCATGGCCTTTTGGGTTTTCTTTTCTTTTTTGGCAGATTGAATCATCTTTTGAATGATGCGAATTCTCTCTTGTTCATTTCTGTCAACCAATTCGTTTGCCAGTTCCCGATTGTAATACAACTTACCATCAATAAATGTCTTATCCACTTGTGCGTTGATGGAAAGAGGATTATCCGTCCAAATAACCAAATCCGCATCCTTTCCAACGGCTATGCTTCCCATTCGATCATCCAGATGTAACAATTTAGCGGGATTTAGCGTGACTGTTTTCCAAGCCTCTTCTTGGGAAAGTCCTCCATATTTGACAGTTTTTGCAGCTTCTTGATTTAATCTTCTCCCCATTTCGGCATCGTCAGAATTGATAGCTGTAACCACTCCTTGTTCTGTCATGACTGCCGCATTGTAAGGCGTGGCATCCTCTACCTCCCATTTGTAAGCCCACCAGTCTGAAAATGTCGACCCTCCAGCTCCATGCTTTTTCATTTTATCGGCCACTTTATAACCTTCCAAAATATGTGTGAACGTGTTTACCGTAATTCCAACAGAATCAGCTACATGCATCAGCATATTGATTTCAGATTGCCGATACGAATGACACGTGATGAATCTTTTTTTCTCCAGAATTTCCAAAATGGCATCCAATTCAAGATCTCTTCTTGGTGCTACCGCTGTCGATTGTCTTCTTCCTTTACTTTGTTGTTGACCAGAATTGTAAAGTGTCCATCCCTGACCATATTCTTCTGCCCTCCAAAAAGCATCATAAAATACCTGTTCAACACCCATTCGCGTTTGCGGATATCGCTGCCGATGATGATCTCCCCAATTGGATTGTTTTACATTTTCACCCAACGCAAATTTTATAAAACCATCAGCATCGGCTATTTTCATTTCCTCAGGTTTGCTTCCCCATCTCATCTTTATAATAGCAGATTGACCACCAATGGGGTTAGCACTTCCGTGTAAAAGTTGTGCAGCCGTTACTCCCCCGGCAAGTTGTCGATATAAATTAATGTCTCGTTCATTGATCACATCACCAATTTGAACCTCAGCGGATATAGCCTGACCTCGTTCATTCACGCCTCCTGTAATAGCAATGTGAGAATGTTCATCAATGATTCCAGTTGTTAAATGTTTCCCTTTGGCGTCAATGATTTCGAAATCCACTTCTTGATTCCCAAAAAGCCCATACCTACTCAATCCTTTTCCAACAGCATGGATTTTTCCTTCCATGATAGCCACATCTATATCTTGAACAATCCCAGTATCCTCATTTGTCCAAACAATCGCATGTTTGATTAGGAATACCTTCTGCTTTGGCAATGAATCGAACCCATAAGAAACATTCGGAAACCACATGGCAGGAATGTCCTTTTTTGCAGAGTCAATTTGTTCATCACCTTTTGATTGATGTGCTCCTTTTCGAATGGCAGCCCATTCAACCCACTGACCAGATTGTTGTCCACGTCCAGACCAAATTCTACTTTGTTCATCATTCACATATCCACTAAGAAGTACCCAATCTTCTCCTTTTAATTGATAACTCAGCGATATCAAATGACCATTTCTTTGAATTTTCACCTTGGTACTCTCTCCCATTGCATTCTTCAACTTTGCATCGGGTTTCATTTCATCTCCGCCAATCACTAACTCGTGTCCCCCATTTTGATTGACATTTAAATTGTAACTCCCTCGTATGTCAATTTCATTAGGAACTACCGCATATTTTTTTCCAGAAATCCAGTTTTCGAGAATGACAGATTTTTCATCAAAAAAGTCTCTGGTACTGATGAAAAAATTAGCTGCAAAGTTAGCTTCAAGCTTACCCAATGAGTTTTCCGTTCCAATCATTTGAGCAGGAATTTCGGTTAGCGAACGCAGCAATTCATTTTTTGGAAGTCCATAATCGATAACTTTTTTGAGATTTTGCTTCCAGGCTGCAGGTGTAGTGATATTCCAACCGGTAATGGCAAATTGTATACCTGATTCATGCAGCAAGGCAGGGTTAGCTGGTGCCAATTCCCAATGTTTCAAGCGTGCCAACGAAACACGATTGAGTTCATATGCATCTGAGGCATCAAAAGGAGTAGGAAAATCAATGGGAATAACCAACCTCGCATGATGTTGACTGATTTCCTTTCGGTATTGATAAGCATCACCTGTTGCCATGTAAATGAAATTCCTGTCAAATTCTTCACTGATTTTAATGGCACGAAGAATTCCCTGACCATTGATCGCGTCAAATATCGTTGGAAGATCCATATAGGTACCGAGGGATTGCAATGACAAATCTTGCGTTATATCATCTGCCGTCTTATACCAAATGGCGTCATAATAAGATTGACGAATCAACGCAATGGCTCCCATTAATGAAGACGGATATTCTTGCTTGGATTTTCCTTTATTGAATGCCAGGTTTAATGCTGCATTTTCAGAAAACAAAACCTCTCTTTCATGTCCTAAACCCAATCCAACTAAGGCTCCTCTACCACGAACAATCCCTTCATGCTGATGTGTCAATACTGCACCAAATCCCATGGAACGCATTTTTTCAGCTTTTTTGGAGTCAACGTTAAATTGTTCCGCCATGTTTACTTCGGGTCGTACGTTTTCGTTCCATGAAAAAGGACCCTTCTTTAATGAACTGTATTGCGGTTTAGACTTGCCGACATTCTTAGCAACGGCCTTCTTTGCCACCGGCATTCCATAGTTTGAAAAAAGATCGATGAAGGAAGGATAAATGTGTGCTCCATTCAAATCATTGACCACCGCATTGGCAGGTATCTCTACATCAGCTGAAACACTGACAATTTGGTTGTCACGAATCAGCAAGGTTCCATTGGAAATGACCTCATCTGCGCTTTTGTGAATGACAGCATTCGTAAATGCTGTATAATGATGACTTGAATTTCTTGGGCCATTTGAAGGGATAAAATCTTGAGCACCTGCATAAAATATGCACAATAAGATGCTTAAGAATGTCAATCCGTATTTCATATTCCCTATTTTTGCCGTCAACAAAGAAAATAAAATTCACCTGAACGTGAATTGATTTTGTTGATGTTTAATTAATCTTGAATAGTCATGTTGGATTTACATTCCCTGCTACGATATGTTGTATTGATTCTATTGGTAGCGGCAGTTATTAAGTCACTTATTGGTTTTACCGGGAAGAAACCGTTTACAGAAGGTGATAAGAAATTGGGACTCTTTTTAATGATTGGAGCACATTTACAATTGGTCTTAGGATTGGTTCTATACATGACAAAAGGATGGATATCTGTGAGTTTTGCAGATGCCATGAGCGATGCTACAGCTCGATTTTGGAAAGTTGAACACATTTTTGCTATGATTGTTGCCATTGCATTAATTACGATAGGCAGAGCAGTAACTAAAAAAGCACAAGATGACCATGCAAAATTTAAGAAGTCCTTCATATATTATACCATAGCATTGGTGCTCATTCTATGGGCCATTCCCTGGGCAGATAGGGGCTTATTTTAATGTTAGAAAATCAGAAAATTAATTTAGAAAGGGCCATCATCATTGGCCTTGACTATTCCAATCAAAGCGAATACCAAACACAGGAATACCTGGATGAACTGGAATTCCTCGCAAAAACTGCAGGTGCTAACACCTTAAAAAGGTTTACTCAAAAGCTGGATCAACCCAATGCCAAATCGTTCCTTGGTTCTGGTAAGATGAACGAAATAGCCAGTTACGTCAAAAAGGAAAAAATTGATGTAGCCATCTTTGATGATGAACTATCTCCTTCACAATTCAGGAATATTGAACAAGTGTTGGATTGCAAGGTGATGGATAGAAGTAATCTTATCCTTGACATTTTTGCAAGACGCGCACGAACGTCACATGCAAAAACACAAGTTGAACTGGCTCAGTATCAATATTTACTACCACGACTGACAAGAATGTGGACCCACCTTTCCCGACAAAAGGGTGGAATTGGCATGCGTGGTCCTGGTGAAACAGAAATTGAAACAGATAGACGTATCATTCGTGATAAGATTAGCCTTTTAAAAGGTCGATTGCTGAAGATTGACAAGCAAAAGGCTACTCAACGTAAAAATCGAGGAAAAATGGTCAGGGTAGCTCTTGTTGGGTATACCAACGCTGGTAAGTCAACCTTGATGAATAAACTTACGAAGGCCGATGTATTTGCTGAAAACAAATTGTTTGCCACCTTGGACACTACTGTGCGAAAAGTAGTCATTGGCAATTTGCCGTTTTTACTTTCGGACACCGTAGGATTTATAAGAAAACTTCCACATCATTTAGTGGAATCATTTAAATCTACCCTGGATGAAGTCAGGGAATCAGATGTATTGCTTCATGTGATAGATATTTCACATCCAAATTTTGAAGAGCAATTTGACATTGTCAATCAGACCTTACTTGAATTAGGTGCGCAGGACAAACCCATCATTTTGGTGTTCAATAAAATTGATGCATTTACATATGTGAAAAAAGAAGATGATGATTTGACCCCAAAGACAAGGGAGAATATGAGTTTAGATGAGTTGAAAAAAACATGGATGGCCAAATTGGATTATCCTTGTTTGTTCATCTCTGTGCTGAAAAATCAGAATATCGATGAGTTGCGGGATTTATTGTATGAGAATATCAAAAATGAACATCTCCGCATATATCCACATCAATTGTTGTACTGATTATTTTTTTCGGATAAAGATTTTGATGGGTACTCCATTGAAATCGAAATGTTCCCGTAGTTTGTTTTCTAGAAAACGTTTGTAAGGTTCTTTTACATATTGTGGAAGATTACAATAAAATGCGAATGTTGGAGCATGCGTGGGCAATTGACTCACAAATTTGATTTTGATGTATTTTCCTTTAACAGCAGGTGGGTTATTTGCCTGAATGATAGGCAGCATTACATCATTCAATTTTCGTGTTGGGATGTGTCGTCGTCTGTTGTGATAAACCTTCACAGCAGATTCGAGTGCCTTATAAACGCGCTGCTTTTCCAGGACCGATGTGAAAAAAATGGGCACATCATTAAATGGTGCCATCTTTTCACGCAATTGCTTTTCGAACTTTGTGGCGGTGTTGGTCTCTTTGGCAATTTTATCCCATTTGTTGATCATTACCACCACTCCCTTTCGATTTCGAATGGCTATGCTGAGAATGTTTAAATCCTGCGCTTGTAAGCCCTCAACTGCATCCACCATTAGCAAACAGACATCCGAATTTTCAATGGCACGAATTGATCGCATCACAGAATAGAACTCCAGATCTTCTGATACTTTTCCCTTTTTGCGAATTCCTGCAGTATCCACTAAAATAAAGTCAAATCCGTATGACGAATATCGCGTCCCAATAGCATCTCTGGTGGTGCCGGCTACTGCCGTAACAATGTTACGTTCTTCACCTATCAGCAAATTGGCAAAGGACGATTTTCCCACATTCGGACGACCTACTATGGCAAACCGAGGAATATCTTCTTCCTTCCATTCGATGGGTTCCATGTCATTGGTAACCGCATCCAATAGTTCTCCAGTCCCACTTCCATTGATGGATGAAATGGTATATATTTCACCAAGTCCTAATGAATGGAATTCCGCTGCTTCGGCAATGCGCTCATAATTGTCAACTTTATTGACCGCAACATATACTTGCTTTTTGCTTTTTCTCAATAGTTCCGCCACTGCCAGGTCAAGATCCGTTACACCTGTGGTTACATCATTCACAAAAATGATTTGTTCCGCTTCTTCGATTGCAATCAAAACTTGTTTGCGGATTTCTTCTTCAAAAACATCTTCTGAACCCTTGACATATCCACCTGTATCGATAACCGAAAAATCCTTACCTGCCCAGGTAACCTGACCATAAAGACGATCCCTTGTAACCCCGCTCATTTCATCTACAATGGCATGTCTTGATTCTGTCAATCGATTAAATAATGTTGACTTGCCCACGTTTGGACGACCCACTATGGCAACTAAGTTTCCCATGTCAATTTAAGTATCCGAATTTTCTAAGTTTTTCCTCCTTATCTCTCCAATCCTTATCCACTTTCACAAACAATTCCAAAAATACTTTGTGATTCAGGAATTTCTCAATGTCTTTTCTTGCCTGGGTTCCCACTTTTTTCAATCCCGAACCCTTATGTCCTATAACGATGCCTTTTTGCGATTCACGACTTACAAAAATTATAGCACTAATTCGAACGATGGCTTCTGTTTCCTTGTATGATTCAATGACCACCTCACATGAATAAGGTATTTCTTGTTTGTAATTCAGGAATATTTTCTCGCGAATAATTTCAGAAACGAAAAAACGCTCAGGTCTATCCGTCAAATCTTCAGCTGGATAATATGGGGGGCCTTCTGGAAGGTGATTTAGCAATAAATCAAAGAGCGTATTAGTGTTTCGCGCTTTTAATGCTGAAATGGGAACAATTTCCGCATTTGGTAATGCTTTTTTCCAATTGTCGGCTGCTTCAAATACCACTTCATCATTTACTAAATCTGTTTTATTTAACGCAACAATTACTTTGGAAGAAGTCTTTTGGATTCGCTTCATGATTTCATTATCATTCAGCTCATTTTCCGTTACATCTGTAACTAAGAGAATGACATCTGCATCAACCAGGGCCGTATTTACAGCTTGCATCATTCCTTCGTGCAGTTTATATCCCGGTTTAACTATTCCTGGAGTGTCTGAAAACACCATTTGGTAATTGTCTCCATTGAGTATTCCCAGAATACGATGTCTGGTGGTTTGTGCCTTACTGGTAATAATGGACATATTCTCTTTCACCAGGAGATTCATGAGGGTGGATTTCCCGGCATTCGGATTGCCAATGATATTAATAAAACCAGCTTTGTGGGCCATGATAATTGAAAAGGATTGCAAAGGAACAAAATATCGTGTAAATGGAAAGGTCAAAGGCAAAAATGAAGGATCTTGAAACTGCGCATTCTTACAATATTCCATTTAGGCATTTTACCTATAAATGAGGACAAATCACGCTTTATAATTGTAATGTGAAAAAATCACTACTCATCATAGCCATAAGTGGGATGTGTTTTTTATCGGTTGGATGCAAACGATTGAATGAATGCAGATGCCAGGTTTTTGTAGGAAATCAAGAATTAGGCGCCACATCATTGGTAACCAAAATGGAAAAATCTCAAGCTCGAGACTGGTGTGGTTCATTCAATTCGGATGAAAGTTTGGGAGAACAACGTGCCATAACCACCTGCTACTTAAACTAGTATCGAATTTAGATTTGTCAGTTGATTTCAAGGAGATCATTCATTTTAATTTTGTTTGGTTGAGTGTATCGCTTTGGTTATATTTGCAGACCCAAAAATGGAAAAGACATATTGCGGGGTGGAGCAGTTGGTAGCTCGTCGGGCTCATAACCCGAAGGTCGCAGGTTCGAGTCCTGTCCCCGCTACTAGAAAAACCAGGTCAGTTGGCCTGGTTTTTTTTATGCATCAAGACGGAGAACAAGTTTACTTGGGCGACGGCAAATGCATAAAAAATTCAAGTGAAACTTGGTTTTTTTAGTAAAGCCCCCTTTATGGCCCGCCGAATTTCGTTGCAAATGAATGAGGCAATCCTGTCACCGCTACTAGAAAAACCAGGTTAGTTGGCCTGGTTTTTTTATGCAATGAGTCGGAGAACAAGTTTACTTGGGCGACGGCAAATGCATAAATAATTCAAGTGAAACTTGGTTTTTTTAGTAAAGCCCCCCTTTATGGCCCGCCGAAATTCATGCCAATGAATGAGGCAATCCTGTCCCCGCTACTAGAAAAACTAGGTCAGTTGGCATGGTTTTTTTTATGCAATGAGTCGGAGAACAAGTTTATTTGGGCGACCGCAAATGCATAAAAAATTCAAGTGAAATTTGGTTTTTTTAGTAAAGCCCCCCTTTATGGCCCGCCGAAATTCACGCCAATGAATGAGGCAATCGTGTCCCCGCCAATAGAAAAACCAGGCCAATTAGTTTCAATATTTACATTTCGTAACGTTGAGTACTACCCGTAAATATATTTTCAGCATCTCCCTCCATCAGCAAGTCAATCATATTCAGGGTTATTTTCTTAATCAAATCAGCATCGTCACCTTCCATTCCTGCCTTTTTGCACCAATTGGTATTACCAGTATTAATGATAATCCCAGAAGTTTCATTCCGCTGAAGTCCAACCCATGCACCATTGGTATTTTCCCAAATATCAATGCCTTTTCTATTGTTCGATGTAAAATCAAAACCGAACAATTCATAACGAAAATATCCAAATGGGTTGTCCAGTTTAAAACTTGAAGAGTCTAAAGAAAATATCAACGGCGCACCATCGACTTCGTCTGCAGGAAGAGAAATCAAATCATTTTCCTCAATGTAACAATCTTTAAAAATCTGAGAATTGGTATTTACCAAACGGTATCCATCCCATCCATTATCTACTTTCTTGCCAAATCCTCCGTACATGAAATCTAATCCGATGGATTCCATGACAGAATAATTCAATGCCGCATCTGGCCAAGTGATGGTAAGTAAACTGGAATCTTCTACTGGGTCGGTTGAACCTTTGTAACAAATCATCTGATTGCCATCTGCACTATAACGTACTTGCCACCACATGGTATTACCACTTAAAATCAAAGCATGATTACCTTCATTTACATATCGGTCCAAATTGAGACGAGCTTGTTTTGTCCAGTATTCAGAATGACCTGGAATAATGATCAAGTTGGACGTATTGAAAAGTTCGAAGTTATCCAAATCCTGATCCGACAAGTAGCCAATCTTGTACTTTTTGTTCTTAGTGGCAATCCATTTCAAAAATTCTTTGGAATGAAAAGGCAAATTTAATGGCCTTTGAAAGGATACAACTTTAGCAGGAACCTTTCCTGAAGAATTGTAAACATATGTGCTTTTTCCGCCACTACAGGAATAAGCGTTTTCTGTATTTGAAGAATACACTACCAAAAAATCATACTCTTCTTCAAGATTGGGTCTCACCACAAAAGGAATTTTATCATCAATCACATACACCCCACTTTTGAAATTTGGCAATTGCAAAGAGTGGGTCAATTGATATTTAAACCCATTTTTGTAGGGTTGATTAATAAATGTGTCTTGGGGAAATATAGATACAATCTCAAAAGAAAACACTTTACTACCATTGATATCTTCGACAATAGATTTGTGCTTATGGTATTCTTTAATAGCATTTATAAATACCTGTATTGAATCATTGGAATCATAAGAAATTTTATCGGTGTAACCGTCAATGATAGGATTCTTGCAAGCCACCGCTGCCAATAACACGCCTAGAAAAGTATAGATCTTCATGAGGACCAAATTCTAAATGGGCGGTGAACATTTTATGTAGAATACATATAAATTTAAATACTATTTGAAACATTAAATATGATTTTCATCAGTATTGACTTTGAATAACATACTTTAAAAATTTTACTCAAGAAGAAGTACTAGTGGAATGGCACGTTATCATGCGTTTTGATGAAGGAACAATTTTGCCAGTCATTCTTTCCATTCCTTTTCTTTATCTTTCCCAATTCATCATTGAACACATCGATTTATGCAAGATCCTTATATCATCATTATTAGTTTCAGCCTTCTTGTTATCTTTTCTTATGGTTTCAATGTAATTACCAAATACACCAAAATTCCGGCAGTAATATTATTAATGGCAACGGGCGTTATGTTGAGTTATGGCTTGGATATGTTAGAAATCAGATTGCCCAAATTGTTGGACCCTTTGCGCGTTATAGGTGTTGTAGGATTGATGATGATTGTGTTGGAAGGAGCTTTGGATTTAAAGCTCAAACGAGATAAATGGAAGGTTATACTGACTTCTTTTGTAACAGCGCTTATCATATTGGGATTAACAACTGTAGGGATTGCTGCGGTGATTCAATACTTTGTGGTTTGTCCATTTCGAAATGCATTGATCTACGCCATTCCATTGTCTGTAGTCAGCAGTGCCATTGTCATACCCAGCGTTAATGATTTATTGCCTCAGAAAAAAGAATACATGATTTATGAATCAACATTCTCCGACATTTTGGGAATTATGTTGTTTGATTTTATCATTTACGAACCGAAAGCAGGAATTAGTTACGAATGGGCGGTAACTTCCAATATTCTTATCTCTCTTTTCGCTTCTATATTACTCAGCTATATCATGGTATTGGTGTTCCAGAAAGTCACCACAAAGCTGAAAATATTTCTCTTCCTGGCAGTGCTTTCATTGTTATTTTCAATTGGAAAATACTTGCATTTCTCTGCACTGATGATCATATTGATTTTCGGACTTGTCTTGTACAACCATAAGGTCTTTTTCCGGGGATTTTTACAAAGATGGATCAATGATGATGCAGTGCACATCATACGTGATGATTTTCGATTGATTACGGAAGAAACTTCCTTTTTGATTCGCACATTTTTCTTTGTCATCTTCGGAATGACCATGGAACTCGAGTCATTGATTCGCCCTCAGGTAATTGTTGTTGGGTTCATGACATTAGTGGTGATTTACCTCGTTCGTTTTTTCAATTTGAAAGTTTTTGCAAAGTCTAATTTGTTTCCAGAAATCAGTATAGCGCCAAGAGGTTTGGTGACCATTCTTCTTTTCATTCGTATTCCGGAAAAATATTTCATTGCAGATTTTGACAATGGTATATTGGTCTTCACCATCATCGCCACTAGTTTGATCATGATGTTCGGGTTAATTATTTCAGGTAGCGATGAAACAGATCTTACCCGAAAAAATATGGAAGAAACTTCCGATGAAAGTGATGAGATTGTATCTAACGATAGCGGTGCAATTGAATCTTCGACTGATCAATAGAACCCACGATGAGACATTCTGAAAGGTAAGTTTTGTTCCAATCGAATAGCATTTTCTGTTATTGCCCGTAAACGATTAATTCCTTCCAATGGATTATTTACCAGGCTTCCCGGCAACAATCCAATTGAAAATTCCAAGAGTGGGCATATCACGTATTTCCTCAATTGACGTAAAGGCTAGTTAGTCGCAACATGCACATCTAATTGACATTTGTGCTTAAATTTTTCAGCTAAAAATGCCAAAAGTGTTAATTGAATGATCTACTTTTGCAAAGGTCAATTCATGTTTCCACCGGCATGAATAATTGGTTTTCAAACTTTATCGCAAATGTCCAAATGGATATTCTGGATAGCATGTTTTCATGTTGTCATTTTTTCATCGTGTGGCTCCCAGGATTTTTCGAATCTTCAAGGGGAAGAAAAAGAAGTAGTTGATAGAACACATGCTTTTCTTTCTTGGTATCGTGACAATTATTACAAAATAGTGTCTTTGACGGATGAGTTAGTCCCTTATTCGGCGGACACAATTCTTGACAATCAATATGCTGTAGACTTTACCAATGCTGAATCTTATGTTGATTTTTTGGATTCTTCGGGGTTCTTTTCAAAAGGATATGTCCTGGATTTATACAACTATCTTCAAGATTGTGATAGGAGAATGAGGCTTGCCAAGCAATCCGATGGACCGCCAATGGGGCTGGAAGTAGATCCGATTCTGAAAACACATGAACCTCAGGATATTTTCGAAAGATTAGAAACTTCTAATGTTAAATCCGTCCAAGTTGCACAGCAAAAAGCAACAGTTGTGTTGGAGTTTGTTGGAGAAAAAGAGTTTTCGTTGGTAAAAATCAATGACAACTGGTATTTGGAATAATGATTCCGTTGTCCATTAAAAAACCCCCAATTTATCAAGTCGGGGGCACTTGTTCATCCAAATAATTTTCGAAGTACTACAATTAACTTACCTATTTCCGCAAATAGCTTAATCAGTTCAGATAATTTACATCTCGAAAGGCGAAGGATGAACTTTGTCATTCGTCTAAACATAGACATTCATTAATTCTCTGACTACATTGCCAGAGGATTTCCAGTTTCCAAATGGAAAAAGGAGATCAAAAAACCCGCAGTGATAAGCTGCGGGTTAGTTCTTATTCAAGAAACAAGCATCAAAAATGAAGCTTGGATTTAATGTCCTACTTGACGAATGACATTTCAAAACTAATTAAATTGATTCATTCTATGGAATTAGTATCAGGGTTTCAAAGTTAAAAAAGGGGGAATCATTGGATTCCCCCCGCTTAGGTCAAAAGCGGATAACGTATAGGATGTTTGGAAAAAAACCTATTTGAGTAATGGTATCTATCTCATCCGTCACGGCATTATATCTTCTAACAAATTCATTCTCACGATTTGTCAAGTTTTGAAAATCAATCGAAAATTGTTGAGATAGTTTCCTCTTACTGCTATTCAGGATAACACCAACCTTAAAATCCCACCTGAAATAATCATCATATCTTTCACTATAAGCCCTGTCTTCATACAAAACTTCCCTTCCACCATTTTCACGTGTAGCTTCTAAGTTAATGGGGGTAAATGGTTGACCATTGGATCCGGTAATCTTGGTATCCATGGTAAACGCATTCCTTTTTGCTTTACCTATTTTCCATTCTTTTCCAAGTAATAAATTTCCAACCAATTGATTGTTAAAAGCCGTGCTCCTTTCTATGCCGTCACTACCTTTATATTTTGACTCATAGATTGAAGAGGTTGCCAATCCATAAAAACCTCTGCTAAAGAATTTTTCAAGCGTCAACTCCACACCATAGTTATTTGCAACTCCTTCATTGACTAAATTGCCTCGTTCACTAAAAACAAAATCTGCACCCTCATTTATCGTTGAATAACTGCTGGATATTTGCTCTACGGGAACATCAAAAATGTCTTGATAATACACTTCAGTTTTCCATCTCCAGTCTCTTCCCATTCTCCAGTCATATGCCAACACATAATGATGGCTTTTCACAAAATTCAATTCTTCATTGGTTCGGACAATTTCTCCATTGGGTTGTTCTTCAGCAAGCAGCAATACAGGAAGCGGGTTCATTTGAGAATGAAGACCATAAGCAAAACTCAACGTTTGTGTTGGGAAGAAATTCCAGGCGATTGCCGCTCTGGGTTCAATTGACAAATCCGAATTGTATTCAAGGTATTGTGCATGAATACCAGCAGTTAAACTCAATTCGTCTGTAAATTTATATTCACCTTGTGTAAATCCTTGCAACAACAAAAATTGATCTTCGCTTTTTCGAACTTGAAGAAAATAATCGGGAACACCATCATTATCTTCATCAGGAATATCTACCCTTGAATCTCGGTCTTTCCAATCTGAATTAATGTCAAACAACTCCGCAATTGCACCAGTGCGCATGCTGTACCGTGCACTGTATTTTTTATTGTAAGTGGTTGTTAATGTATACCGTTGTTCAGTATCATCTACTTCTGTTGCTCTGTATTTGTTCTGAACCTCACCATTGCCTGATCGCATTAAATTATCTTGTTTATAGCTGTTTTGAATAAACGAAGTTCCCAATGAAGTTTTTAAATAAGATGTTTCGTCAATGGTAGTCAACAAACTCATACCTACCATTCCCAATCCATTTTTTACAAATGCATCTTGATCCGGATCCGCAAACAAATCATTTGGATCAATTTCATCCCCAAAAAAGTCTATGCTGCTATTTCCTAATAAACCAAAGACAGACACGCGACCCAATGGAGTCATTCCTAAATCTACATTGAACATTAAATCTTGATACAGAGGTATTGCACTTGTACCCGTAGCAGCAAATCGCGCCAGTCCATATCTGTAAGATACCAGATAAGAAGTTTGTTTCTCTTTGTTAATTGGTCCTTCTGCCATTAATTCAGCACCGGTAAAAGCAATTTGTCCCGTAAATTCTGTTGTTTCTGTATTTCCTTTTCTCAATTTAATATCAAAAACAGCAGAATTAGCATTTCCATATTCGGCAGGAAAAGCACCTGTGATGAAGTCCGAAGTTCTCAATAAGTTAGTGTTTAATGCACTTACTGGACCTCCTGTTGTTCCCAGAGTAGCAAAGTGATTGGTTGTTTGAATAGGAATGCCCTCAATTCTCCAAAGCAGGCCAGTTGGTGAGTTTCCCCTCACCACAATGTCATTTCTAGAATCATTTGGAGCACTTACACCAGCAAAATTCGTTACAAGTCTTGCCACATCATTTCGCCCACCCGAGAATCGATTCACCTGTTCCAAATCGAAGGTTCTTGCACTCACTTTGGCCAAGTCGTTATTGGGCCTATCTTTTTCACTATCCGCAGTTACCACAAATTGCTTGAGCTGTTTTACCGATTCTTCCATTTGCACGTTTAGTATCACTTCTTTTCCAGCAGTAACCATGACATTGGGAATTGATGTACTCTTATAACCAAGGTATTTGAAGATTAACTCGTGCCTTCCTATAGGAACACTTTCTATTTTGAAGTTTCCATCCAAATCTGTTGTTGTGCCGATTAGTGGATCAGTATTTGCTACAATAACGGTTACACCAATTAGCGTGCTGTTTGATTTTGCATCATTGACCTTTCCTTTCACGACTTGAGTTTGTGCCATCGTTGAAAGAAAGAATATGGAGAAAATGAACGTTAAGCCTAGATTTCTTTGCGTTTTCATGAATTTATTTTTGACCAAAACTATCTGCATTGAAATGGTTGGCAATGAACAATTTGATTGAGTCCTGAATAAAAGAATCTCAAATGGAAAAAAAGCAATGTCAAGCGAATATGAGAACGATTTATTCATTTATTAGAAATTGGTCAATTCAAAGTGGAATAATGTTGCTTTACCCTTCAAAAATGACGCTTGAGGCTAAATAGAATCTCTTGATGTTGAGATACTAATAAATTTGTTTAAAATTTGAATTGGTGAATAACATTAAAGAAAAACATGTTCGGATGATTGGAATACCCGTATTGGGTACGTTGTTTGCCATTATTTTCTGTCCACATTTCCCACCCACCATTGGTGAAATTCTGAAATCCATCACATTTACATTTGTTTTTTGGCAAGGCATGTTTACGATCATTAGTCTGCTGCGAAAGAAATACCCTGATGTGGCAGATACAAGAAAAAGATTATGGCGAAGCCTGTTGTTTTCATATATCTTTTTGATTGCAGCCGACATTTTGATTCGTCTATTTTTTGATTACTTCTTTACTGAAATAACATGGGAAATTGAATCTATACCTGGACATTGGGTGAAGAATTTGTTAATTGCAACCTTCATTGGAATGATATATGAAACGTATTATTTCTATGCCATGTGGAATCAAACAACCCTTGAAGCAGAAATGCTTAGAACTGCTCAAGTCAACTCTCAATTGGAGGCATTAAAAAACCAAGTCAGTCCACATTTTTTGTTCAACAGCCTCAACACTTTAATGGCCATAATTCCTGAAAATGAAGAGCAAGCTGTGGCTTTTACAGAAAAACTAGCTGAAGTTTACAGATACATTCTTCAACAAGAAAACAAAGAAGTGGTGCGCCTTAAAGAAGAAATCGACGTAATAGAATCGTATATTTTCCTTCATAAAATTCGATTCAAAGACAATCTGAACGTGACAATTGATGTCCGGGAAGAGAATCTTGACGAATTTATTGCTCCTCTCACTCTACAGATATTGGTAGAAAACGTCATTAAGCACAACGTAATCTCCAAAACACGGCCCTTGGAAATATTTATTTATGTTGATAATCACAATATTGTAGTCAAAAACAAATTGCAAAAGAAGTCGTCCGTGGAGAAATCAACTAAAAAAGGATTAAATAACATACGCCAGCGTTATCGATTGTTGAGTCATAAGGACATCCTTGTTGTAGAAGAAAAAGAAAATTTTACCGTCTCTATTCCGTTAATTCAATTGGTTACAGGTTGACATGAAAGTACTGATCATAGAAGACGAAGCACCCGCTTTTAGAAGACTCCAACGAATTCTGGAAGAATTACGATCGGATATCGAGATATTGGATGTTATTGATAGTATTCAGGAAAGTGTGAAGTGGTTTAATGAAAATGCAGAGCCAGATTTAATTTTTATGGATATTCAGCTTGCAGATGGATTGAGTTTTGAAATCTTTGAGCAGGTCAAGATATTGACGCCAGTAATCTTTACTACAGCATATGATGAATATACACTTCGTGCGTTTAAAGTAAACAGTGTAGATTATTTGTTGAAACCCATTAATAAGGAGCTTCTGGAAGAAAGTCTTGAAAAAATGACGACCCTTAATAATGCATATTCCATCAATCAGCAAATTGATTTGAAGAATATTCTAGAGCAAGTATCTAAAAAGGAAGTCAGATATAAGTCAAGATTTTTAATAAAAGTTAGGGATCAGTTGATATCGTTAAACGAAAAGGAAATTGCTTATTTCTACACGATGGATGGATTGATTTTTGTTAAAACTCAACACAACAAAAAGTATGTGGTCGATTTTTCATTGGATGAATTAGAAGAACTTCTTGACCCGAAGAACTTTTACCGCATAAACAGGCAATTCATTGCAAGAATTGAGTCCATCGCTACTTGTTATCAGTACTCAAAAGGAAAACTGAAAGTTGAATTTCATGTGGAACCACCTATTTCACCTGTTATTGTTAGCCGTGAGAAATCTTCTGATTTCAAAAATTGGTTGGATTTGTATTAATAAGGCAATCTCCTAAAAGGATAAGCGTTATATCCTTCCATGTTGGTTTCAAAAAATTTAAACATCATTTTATTGTCGGTATTCCTGATAATAACCTGTGCATCTCATTCACAGACGTATGGTTGGGACCAAATCATTATTCGATTTAAGGATACAACAGGAATCAATGCATATCAATGGGATCAACAACCGGGAATGGTTAATATTTGGAAACAAGCCATACCTACCAAACCGTTTTTGGGGCCACCGGGAATAACAGACAGCGTTATGGTTACCTTGTCAGATTACTCATATCCGACAAATAACCATTCAAGTTTTACGGTGCCAATGAATATTAATTGCGATCCTTGTGTGCATCTATTGTTAATTGGGAAGTATTGGTCACATACAGATACTTTGGTTGATTATGGTACAATTTCCTTTTCACCTGATAACGGCCAAACCTGGATAGATCTGTTGAAGGACACTTCCACAGTTCCTCTTTCAATGTGGAAGTACAATGTTCCTTCACCCTTTCGTCCGGTATTGACTGGAAGCTCCAATGGATGGAAGTACTTTGAAGGAGATTTTGTTCAATTATTGTCAGACTACAATGTGGAAGTTGATGATACTGTTTTGTTTCGATTTTCTTTTCACAGTGATGCTAATCATACAGGCCATGATGGATTGGCGTTTGAATACCTTCGATTTGATCAACAATACTTGTTTACAGAGATCGAAGAACCAGAAATTGAACAATTAAATATTTACCCAAATCCAGTCAATGATGTATTGACCTTGGAAAACCCCTCTACTCAAAACAGTTTCCTGATTGAGATTTTTGATCTAAATGGGAGAAATGTTTTAAGGGATAAATTGCAACCTGGCAGAAACAAAATTGACGTTTCAACTTATATGGAAGGAACATATGTATATCGATTATTCTCCTCTGAAGGAACAGACAAAAGAACAGGTAAAATCATTATTTCACACCGCTAATTTTTTCCTTTTTTCGGGATATCTCCTTTGATTAGAATTTGTTGTTGAGGGTAAGGAATTTCAATTCCATTTTCTTTCAGAGTATTAAAAATAGCTATGGAGACGTTACTTTTTGTCGACAAACCTCCATCGTAATACACCCAAAACAGCAATCTGAAATTCAATGAGTACTCTCCAAATGACTCAAATAAAGCCAACGGTTCCGGATCGTCAAGAACGTCTTCATTACTTAAAGCTGCTTTTTTAAGCAATTCCAAAACCACATTTGGATCCGCTGCATACGTTGTATTAATTTTGATTTCATGTCTTTTTCTCCTATCAGATAAAGTCCAATTGATCAACTCATTGGAAATTAAATTACCATTGGGAACTACTACTTCGGCTCCATCAAATGTTCGAACGTTGGAAGAGCGAACTCCTATGCGTTTTACTTTGCCCAATAGGGTTCCCAATTCTACAGTGTCATCCACCTGAATGGGTCTTTCAAAAACCAAAATCATTCCAGCGATAAAATTGTATACCACATTTTGTAATCCAAAACCAATACCTACACCCAATGCTCCAGCCAATAAATTGAATTTTCCTAAATCCACTCCAGCGGCTGAAAGTGCCAGGATAATCCCCATGGTAATCACAAAATAGCGCACTACAAGAGATACCGCCGCAGGAACTCCTCTTTTCAATTTTAGAGGAGATAACAATCCATCATCTATGGCAACCTTAACAAATCTTGCCAGTCCAAACGACAAAATCAATATCACAACAAATGAGACAATTCCACCAAACGTTATGCTCAACGTGCCAACTTCCCTTTCTTCCAGCAAAAAGTCTTCCAAAACTGCATATATATCATCGTATATTTCAAGGGTAGTTAATGTTGCCTTTATCCATAAAACAAATCCAAACAGGTTGATTAACCAGAGCAATCTTTTTTCCACCATTTTAAAATGGTGCAGATGCAGTCCTGAGGTCTCGGATTCCAGCCATCGAATTACACCAGAAATGGCTCCTCCAAAAATTTTGATGATGCCAAAAAATATAGTGGTGACCACGGCTGTCTGAACTGATAGTTTTTGCGAAAATCCAGCCAATTCGAGATATCCCAATAAATTACCAATCAAAGCAGTACCCATTAAAAGATACAATATCGGTGACATCCAAATAATGGCTTTCCAGAAAAAGGAATATTGATTTACTTCCTTAAATAATGAAGGTCTGACAAAATAAGCAACGGCCCCGAGCCCCATTGCAGATTCAAACATAAAATACCAACGAAAGGACTTGCCTCCTTGCCAAAACATACTCTCTGCAGCATGTAATAAGAACATTCCAATGATTACATAACCAAGCCATTTAAATCTCGGTTGCGTAATCTTGGGTAATACCGGCAGCATGGACACTATAAACCATAACTTGATCAATTGATTTAATAACAACGGAGCATAAGGATAAATAGCAATTGACCAAAGGGCACTGGTAAAGAGAATCGTGGCTATCGGGTGTTGAAAAATAACCAAATTGGAACTGTCTATGGAATCCAATTGACCACTTCTTGTAATGTTCAATCGCATTCTTATGAAATAGATAAAAAAGGCCGTTAATACAATGAGCAAAACGTGCAGATTGAACTTCTTCTTGTGCGCATCAACATATTTTACCACAGATTCGTTGTTGCTTTTCAGTGTCATTTTGATATTGTCATTTATTTCATCTTCAGAAGTCGTATCTGATGAAATACTCCAGAGTGGTTCAACATTTCTATAGAACAAATGATCCCGCAGATCTGTTTTCCAAACCTGTATAGTTTCTTGTGTAGAGGAGATGGCTGTTTTCTGGACAGCTGCTTTATTCTCTAAAATGAGCAATTGCTTTTGTCGTTTTTTAATTTCCTTTTGAAAAGCAGCAATGGTCTTTCTAAAATCTTTAATACTGGAAATGATTTCCTTAGGATATCCTGAATTCCTAGCATTGTTGTAAGTCAATTTCCAAATTTCATCTTGTTCGGCCAAATCTTCCAGATCTTGTTTTGTTCCAATAATGATGTCATTGACCTTATCCTGCCATTCATCCAGCTTATCATAATGGCCCTTCCAGGTTTGTTGCAAATTATCAATCATTCCCTTGGACATACCTTTCTGGGAATAGGTCTCAAAATTCTTTTTGTCTTCTTCAATTATTAGAATTACAGCAGGTAGTGCAGAATCCAATTGCTGAATCTGTTTTTCGCTTACTGATTTGGAGGAAATGGACTTGACACGATTTCTTGATTCCTCTATTTGCTCATTTATCTCGGTTAATGCAACTGCCGTTGGTTTCCCCGATGTATCCACAACTTGTTCGTCACCACTGGAGTTGGATTGAGAAACAACCTGTATCGTGGAAAACATTAACACCGTAAAGGTTAATGTCATCAAAAATGAATTCCACAGAAAGTGACTTCTTCTTTTCATAGTGCTTAATGGCAAGTTATAAAAATAGTGGAAACCAAAACAAGCTGATTTCAAGATGCTCAGTATCCTTCAAGAACTCTTGAATTGGATAAATTAGTTTCATTCTTTAACGAATTGAAATTATAAGCGTCAGTTTTTGTAAGTTGTTACCATAATTCACGTGAAATTCAGCCATCAACGGAATTATGTATCTCAATCGATGAAACGAATATTTGTCTACATATTGTTGCTTACATTCAACTTATCTCGTGCACAACTTGTATCGATATGCGACATCAATGATCCCAAACAAAATTTATATCAGGAGAATCAACTTGTTCAAATCAGTGGGTTTGTTTCAGGAGTATTTAATCAAGAAAATCAATTGAATGCAGTATTTATTTCTGCTAAACATTGCAACAACAAAGACATTTCAATTGGAATGTGCATTGTAGATAAAAAAACCAGTTTGGATGTTGACATTGGAAATCAAGTGGTTGTGCAAGGTAATCTTCACTTAGTCAATGGAAAATATAGGCTGATAAATCCAAAATTGATGGATAAAAGAGAAACTGAAATGCTCTTGCTTCCAAAACAGTTGGATACCAAATCTTTTCAAAATCCTTCACAATTTGAAGATATGTATGTGTTGCTTAAAGGAGAATGGTTTGTATCTGACACCTACCATACATCAAGATTTGGTCAGGTAGTCTTGAGTGCAACTAAAAATGAAATGCAGATATCGGAATCAAAATCCTGGTATAAATCCAAAAATGAAGATAGAGTTGAAATGAATTCAAAAACTCATAGTTATCTAGTTTTGGATGATGGATCATTGCAAATCAATCCATTACCCATTCCATTTTTATCAACCGATGATAGTACCTTGGAACGTGGTACTATACTCACTGATCCAGTGGGAATTTTGTACCGACATAAGGGCAAATATATGCTTGAACCCATAGGAAATCTGAATTGGACGTTTGACAAAACGGACGGGAAAATACATGAGAAAGAAGGAATCCGATTTGCCTCCTACAACTTACATAATTGGTTTAGTTCGTTGGATGATGGAAAAAACAGAACCAAGGGAGCTGACACCCCGGAAGAACAAATTAGACAGCTCAGCAAATTAACTGAGGCCTTGGTTAAAATGGACGCAGATCTTTATGGTTTGGTTGAACTAGAAAACAATGAAGAAGCGGCTGATATGCTCTTAAAATCATTAAATGATAAAGTTGGAGAAGAAAAATATAAGTTGATATACAATCAAAAAATAGGGAAGAATAAAACCAAAGTCGGCTTGATTTATAACGTAACGATATTGACTCCAATTGGAACTTCCATTATTGACAATAACCCAATACACATTCGACCACCTTTGGCACAAAGATTCAAAAAGACCTCCGGTAACGATGAAATATGGTTTATAATGAGTCATTTTAAATCGAAAAAATGTGGCAGAGCGGAGGGATTAGAAGCCAATCAAAATGATGGTCAATCCTGTTGGAATCATCGCAGAACAGAACAGGCTAAGCGATTGGTTGCTTTTCAGGACAGCCTGGTTTCTTTGAATCCAGGTCACTTGATTCTGGCCGGAGATTTCAATGCTTATTCGTTTGAAGATCCTATTCAGCAATTAGAATCTAGTGGATTTAAGCGAGCAATCCAAGGTGACTATACTTATGTTTACAAAGGCAAGGCTGGTATGCTAGACTACATTTTGGTAAGTCCGTCAATAGAAATCAATCAAGCATTTGTATGGCACATCAATGCAGATCAACCAAGGTTCAGGGATTATAACATGGAATTTAATGGTGCTGAGTATTTCAAAGCCGATGAATTTCGATCTTCCGATCACGATCCAGTCATCATGGATATAAATTGGAAATAAATATTACAGGTTTTCGGGAGAAAGTTGAACAAAATTATACTGTTCCCAAAATTCGTCATCGATGTTATCATCGTCTATGTTCTCCATGGCTTTTGACGAAGCCTTTATTTCCTCTTCGGTAAATTCATGAACATGAATTCTATCAATATTGGTGACAGCCAATCGAACATCCAATTCGAAATCAAAATCTAAGGCAATTTGTTTTTTTCGTTTCTCTTTGTCCATGAATATGGATATCTCGGCATTTCCTCCCGCATATGACAAACACCAGGTACCTCTGTAGAATTGATAACGAAAACTAAAGTCAGCTCTTTTTAAAGTAAAATCCAGTCCATAAATTGCCAAGGCAGTATTAGCTAAAAATCCCAATGAAAAATGAGGCAGCCCTCTCGGGCTCAATCCAAAATCCGCAGCAACTAATGCATGGTCGTTACCATCAATGTATAACACTCCCTTGTAAAGTGATTTTTTGACCTTTTTCTTTTGATCAAAATCCACTACAATAATATCTCTGCCTTTGTATTCAATAATTCCCCGACTGCTAAATTCATATTTTTTGTATGCACGTTTGTGCAAAAAATCAAACTCTTCATGCGGTCTTACAGGTTCGTATTGCAACAACCCATGAGGACCACCTAAAATGCTTGCTTCTCTTAAAATATCATTAAGCATGCTGTCCGATTCGGTTTTTGCTACCATTTTCCGTCTTCGACCTTTGATGATTTTTAGTTTGTCTTTTTCTTTAACCCGTTCGCCTGAATACGGCTGTTTGTAAACCTCCAGAATGGCTTCCGTCAATTTTTTACCTATTCCTTTTGGCAATTCTTCATCTACATTCTTTTTGCGACGAACATTTTGAATTTTTATCTTCCGATTGTCCAGATTGATTTGTTCACGGTAGAAGATGCTTTGCATTTCGGGTTTTTTGGAATAATTCTCAGCAATTTTTCTTTTCATTTTTTGAAGCAAATCTACCAGCGAGCTTTCTTCGTCTTCTACTGTGGTTCGCTTTAATAGAACGAACGCAGGTTCCATAAACAACTCATGAAATATCCCGGTATCTGATGCAATTAATTCTTTCTTGATTTCCTTATATCCTATCAACGAAATGATAAGATTTTTACCTATTGATGAGGCATTAAATTTAAACGTGAATAAGCCAGAATCGTTGGTCACAGTGCCATAGCTCGTATTTTCGAGATATATATTTACGTAAGGAATGCCTTTTTTGGTTTCGCTGTCAATGATTTTGCCTTCAATACTCAAATATTGAGCTTGGATGAACATCGGAAAAGTTAACAGGAAAGATATTATCAGACACCTCGACATGAGCCAAAAGTAGGCATAACATTCCTTTCATGATCAAAATCTCAACGCCATAAAAGTAATATCGTCTTTTTGGGAAGAATTTTTGATGTTTGAAGAAATCACAGATTCTATGGCATTTCGTTGCTCAGAGAAATCCAACTCTTTTATTTTTAGGAATTGCTTTAATAACTGCTCTCGTTTGTTTCTACTATCCGATTTATTAGCAGATTCATTGATATAACCATCCGTAAGCATATAAAGGACATCACCTTTGTGCAATTTGATTCTGTGAGTCGTAAATACATTATTACCTTCTCCTACACCTAAATAAGTTCTATCCCCCTCTAAACGATATACATTGTGTGAACCTCCATTCGGTTCATTTTCTTTTGCATTTTCATGTTCACCACTTACGATGTACAATGAATTTCTTGCTCCTGAAAATTTTAACCATCCAGTACTTTGTTGGTAGGCACAAACTCCAAGACCCAACATATCTTTCAGGTTAATATCAGAGAACCTTACTGTTTCTTCTAACAATCTATCCATTTTTTCAAGAATTGCCTGCGGATCAGTCAAGCCATATTCATCAACACATCTGGTGAGTGCCGTATGAGCTAAAATGCTCACCATGGCTCCGGGTACGCCATTGTCTGTACCATCGGCTATTGCAAAAAATACCCAATCATCTTTTTGTTCAAACCAATAGAAATCTCCAGAGACAATTTCCTTTGGTTTATTGATTATGAAGTGATCATTGACATTACCTTCAAGCAGCTTGGATGGTGGTAAAATCGCATTCTGAACTCTTTTTGCGTACAATAAACTGTCATATATGCGTTGATTTTTTTCATTGATGTATTCATACTTTTCAGACACCTTGTTTTCAAACCAATTGCGGGTATCATTTAAGATAATGCCAACAATGATGACGGAAATCAACGAACCTGCCGTATTTAAATAGTAGATAACCAGACTTGCCAGTTCCTGGTTTCGATGAAAGTAAATTTCCTTCTTATCCATGCTATAGAACACGGCCAATACAATTACAGAAGTCAAAAACAAATAGGCATTTCTTCTGGAATCTATCATCAATACAGGGATCATGCTTAACGGGATTAGCCAGAGAATGGAATGCAGCATATTTTCTACAATCAAATAGAAGAGCACCAAATGAGCCACAAAATAAATCATGGCCCAGTTTCTGGCGGGCATAAATTTTCCATTAACAGACAAGTAGTAGGTATATAATCCACCTACCAATCCAATCAAATGAAAAATGCTTTTATCATAAATGCCAAAGACGATACATACCGTTAAAAAAACGATATGTAAGAAAATAATGAGCAAGGACAATCTGTTCATTACATAACGCTTACGCGCCATCAATGGCGATTCCGATTTGGATATTCGCTCTAGCCTTTCTGTTGTAAATAATCCCCAAATTGCCATCACGTAATTCTAATTCCTATTACACATATGTCATCAACCTGTTCTTCTTCTCCTTTCCAATCTTCATGCACATGCTTTAATATACTTTTCTGTGCTTCCATGTTCTGATCCTGAATAGAAAGCAACAGATTTTTAAAACTGCTGGACATAAATTTTCGGTTGTATTTACCTCCAAATTGATCGGCATAACCATCTGAGAATAAATAAAACGTATCTCCTTTTATCAACGACATTGTATGAGTTGTAAATACATGATCATCAATGGGCTCTCCAATTGGACATCTGTCCGCTTTGATTTCATAAAAATTGTAGTCCCATCCGGTCAACTGCAAGGTTCCTTCCATAAACTCATGTTCCTTCCTCCTCAGGAAAAATAAATTGTTATTTGCTCCGGCAAACTGCAACTGCTTTCTGGATAAATCCAGAACACAAATAGACATGTCCATGCCTCCTAACATTTCATTGTCTTCCTTTCTAAGTCTTGATTGAATAATGGAAGTCATCTTGTCTAAGATCAATCCGGCGTCATCCAATCTATAGTCGAATACACATGTGTTTAATGCCTGGTGACCCAAAAAACTCACCAACGCTCCTGGTACGCCATGGCCAGTGCAATCTACTGCAGAGACAATGACCTTACTACCCACCTGTTCCAACCAATAAAAATCTCCCGAAACAATGTCCTTTGGACGATAAAACACAAAGCTTTCAGGCAACTTTTCCTCGAGTCTTTTGGTAGGTGGCAAAAAATTGAACTGTATGGCACTGGCATATTTAAGTGTCTGTTCAATTTTTTGGTTTTTTTCAACACTTCTTTTATTCAACTTAATTAATCGAGAAATTTTTTTGTCCGCAGAAAATCGTAACTGAAAATTGAAAACGATGTATAAAATCAAAATGGTGGCTATGTTCAGTTGATATAAAAATGTCAAGTCACTGCCTGCCGACATGAAATAAAGGGGCGTTGTCAGCGGAAACAAATCGATAATTAGGAAGACACATACTATAAAACCACCATAGACAAACGCCATCTTTCTGGAATTAAATAATATAAGGGGTAAAACGGCAAGAGGAATTAATCCATAATTGGCTCCCAATCTAATTCCCAGAATCAACGAGACAAATCCGACAATGGTCAAAAGAACCATGATTAAATAATGTCTGGAAAGGTTGTATCGTTTGAGATGATTAAAATAAAAAGTTAACAACACAGAAGCTGCCATTAAAAAAATGATGAGCAAAAACAAGGTTGGAACAAATAACAGGGCAATTGGGATGTACAGAAGGAATGTCAAAAACGCTACACCTGTCATTCGATTCGTCAGGACAATGGAGCGATACAATTCAGATGACATGCGGCGATTGACACCAATTTCCGAAATAGTATTCCAAAATCTCTTCATCTTCTACTCATTTGCCTAAAGCCAAGAATAATGACAAGAAGAATGAACGCGAATCAAAGCCTTCTCATAATACATTTCAATGCACTACAAAAATGCAACTATTGATTGAAATCTTACTTGCGCAACTAGGCTATGGCAATAGCTAAGATGGTTAATCTGCATCACTATTGCAATCTATCCGTCTTTTTTTCGACAGGCCTTGATATTTAGAAGATAGAACTGATAAATACTGAAAGGAAATTTGTTTTATTTGTGCATTGTGTTACCAAAAAGAACATTGTGGTTCAGGTTCAGTCTTTTACATTTAACCCTTTTCAAGAGAATACATTTGTGTTGTGGGATTCATCCCAAGAGTGCATTATAATAGATGCCGGATGTTTTGGATCTACAGAAAATAATGAACTGAAGGATTTCATCCATCAAAAGAATTTGACTCCTGTTCAACTCTTAAACACACATGCCCATGTTGATCACGTCTTAGGCAATGAATTTGTTAATGACACTTATCAACTAAGGACATGGATGCACAAAGATGAACTTCCTATTCTCAATAGTGTCAAAGATCATGCAATGCTGTTTGGTATGCAGGTGGAATCTCCTCCAGAACCTGAAGGATTTCTGAGTGAGGAAGATACCATTCGATTTGGGAGTACTGAATTGAGAATTATATTGGTTCCGGGTCATTCTCCCGGACATTTGGCTTTTATTTCGGATGAGCAAAAATTTGTGATTGGCGGTGATGTACTGTTTCGCGGAAGCATTGGAAGAACAGATTTACCCGGAGGGAACTTTGACCAATTGAAAGATAGCATACTGACTAAATTTTACACACTCGATGAATCGTATAAGGTGTATTGCGGTCACGGTCCCGAAACCACTATAGGTTCAGAAAAGTATAATAATCCGTTTGTTTCCGTCAGCTGATCAAGGAAATGCAACTCTGTAGATTCTGCAAATCGGAATCTTCACTCCATATTTCAGAACAACTTCATCATTGGTTATGTTCCAGATGGTGGTTTCCACTCTTTTCTTTCCAATTTTATCTGCAAACATGATACGCACCTTATAATGCGCCATATCTCCCAGTTCATGGGCACTTTTAAGGTCAGTAAGTCTTTTGGTAATTTGATTAGGTGCAGACAAAACTTCTTCTTGGGGAAAACTGAGTTCCGAAATTTTTTCCTTGTCAATCAACAACGGTGTATTGGTGACTAATTGTCCCATTAGAAGAAAATTTCAAGTGACTAAGACATACTTCTAATTTACGAAAAAATCAATCGAGTTCAGAATAGAACAGCATTTAATTTGCTCCATTCTTTGGAGGAGATATAGCTCCATCGGGAATTGGTACATTACAATCCTCATTTAGCTTTCTTAATAACATTACCCGAATGCTAATAATGAGTGGTTGTTGCATGGAATTGAAATTTGGGATTCCCGGCAGCCATTCATTAAATGGCAGTGCTGTTAATAAAGGGGTTTCAATTGAAGGAATAACCAGAAGACTCGGGCTTGCCTTCCAACCAATTCCCAAGCGATAATGCAATTGCAAAACTGCATTGTCAAAATTCTTCGGTTCACTTCCTGGGAAAGCGATATAATCGGTTCGAGTGCTTGAAAAGGCATAATCAAAATTCAAACCCAGTGAATGTTGTGTAAATCCATACCTGGAAAAATGCCGGTGATGTGTGGCATTGATTTCTACCGTAGCATTGTTTATCTGATATTCATAAGAACGGTCAACATTAAATCCAAAATCAGGAGCAGCTTCTATTCTTCCTGCAAACGTCTCATTTCCACTGAATCTTTTGTAAGCTACTCCACCATCAATAAAATGAATCCAGGAAGCTCGGGCAAAAGAATGATACCAACCCGCAGCAATATAAAAACCCATTTTGTCTCCAGCTGTGGATTCAAAAGAATACATTGTATCATTCAATGTTTCATCTCCAGTTTCTTTTCCATAAGAAATCATGCGCGTAATACCAACGGCTGCCCAAGGTCCTCCCAAACGGTAATTAGGGTCTAATGGGAACACATCCGTACTGTTTCGTTTCAACGTTGAACTGGAAGATCTGTAGTTGGATTTCGCTCCACCATATTTTTTTCCTTTCGCACGATACTTTTGATATTGAGCCGAAGAAGCTAAAACGGCGCAAACCATTCCAAAAAATAATATATTTCTTATTGCCTTCAAATCAAGGATATTATGCCAATGATTCCTTTAAAATTAAACCAAATTTATATACATCCTGAAAGGAATTGTACAATGGAACGGGAGCCATTCGAATCACATTGGGTTCACGCCAATCAGCGATAACACCTCGTTCGGTTAACTTATTAAATAATTCTACACCTGTATTGTGGGTCAGCACACTCAATTGACAACCCCTTTGCTTTGAATCTTTTGGTGTTATTATTTCAAATGATGCCCCTGTTTCTTCAGCTACATGGGAAATCACAAACTCTAAATAATTGGTTAACTCATGACTTTTTGCTGTCAATTTATCCATTCCTGCTTCCATGAATATATCCAATGACTTTTTATAAACAGCCATTGAAAATACCGGGGCATTGCTTAACTGCCAACTATCTGCACCTTTAATGGGAATAAATCCCTTTTCCATTTTAAAACGCGTTTTTGGGTCATTTCCCCACCAACCAGCATACCTCGGAACAGAGGCATCATTTCCATTTTTTTCATGAATGAAAATTCCCGAAACACTTCCTGGACCAGAATTTAAATACTTGTAGGAACACCAGGCAGCAAAATCCACTCCCCAATCATGTAATTTCAATTGAATGTTGCCCGCTCCGTGTGCCAAATCAAATCCAACTTTAGCGCCAACATGGTGACCAGCTTGCGTTATGGATTCCATATCAAATACCTGCCCCGTATAATAATTTACCCCACCAATCATTATCAACGCAAGTTCGTCTCCTAATTCCTCAATTCTAGCAATGACATCTTCATGCCGAATAGTGTGTTCCCCGTCGCGTGGGTAAAGCTCTACAATACAATCATCTGGATCTAATCCTCTTGATTTGACATGCGTTTCCAACGCATATTGATCACTTGGAAATGCTTTTGCTTCACACAGAATCTTATTTCGCTTTCCAGTAGGTTGATAAAAAGATACCAGCAACAAATGAAGATTGACGGTCAATCCATTCATAGCAGTTACTTCACTTGGTTTGGCTCCTACTAATTCAGCAGAGGGAGATTTGAATGCCTCATGGTATGAAAACCATGGATTTTTAGCTTCAAAATGACCTTCAACGCCAAATTCTGCCCAATCGTCCAATTCCTGGTTTAATGCTTCTTTTGCTGTAACGGGTTGAAGTCCTAAAGAGTTTCCAGTAAAATAAATGACATCTTCACCATTGTGCTGAGGAAAAATGAACCGATTTCTAAATTTTGCCAGCTCATCCTGACCGTCCATTTTTTCAGCAAAATCTTTTGAAAACTCCATGTTGTATAATTTGCAGCTAAGTTACATATAGCAAGTTATTCCATCAATCCTACCTACAAAGGTTTTCAACAATACGTTAAAATGGTAAATAACGAATAAAACACAATGGTAGATTCTACCAATCCCGTATAGAAAAGTTCCTTTCTCTTCTGTCCGGAAAGTGAAATGACCATTCCAGAAACCAAGAATGAAACTAGAGTTGCAACAAAAAGAAGCGTCGAATAATTCCCTAGACTGTATTGAAAGCTAGCAATCATTGACACGACAAACAACAGGATATATGCCAATTTTTTTGAACCGTTAATCCCAAATGTAGTCACCAGAGTTTTTAACTTATCCTTTTGGTCATATTGAATATCTCGAATATCGAAGGGTAAAGTGATAGCCAGAATGAATAAAAATCGAATGAAGGATTCATACATCAATGCATCCATTTTCACGATTTGAACAGATGAAAATACAGGTACCCATAAGGTAATAATGGTCCATACCATGCTGATTAGAAAAATCTTGGCAAATTGAATGCTTCTCAGATTCAATTTCACTCCCTTGATCACAAAGTTTGAAGAATAAAACAGCGATATGAAGGCAGAGATGGCAAGAAATGGCCAGGTCCTTGGAAGAATGAAATATGAAAAATACAATGTTAAAATACATGATATGGCAGTTAAATTTCTGAGCCACATTTTATGGGTAAGCATCCACTGCATTCGATGACTTAATTCATGGATTTCAGGTTTTTTGAGCCTGAATATGCGTTGAAAATTATAGGCAGAAAGTGTTGCGAAAAATGCAAATCCGATGATAGGCCAGTCTATTCTTCCCAGGTCTAACAAATAAAAGCTCTGAGCTGTTAATGAAGCTACACAGAGCGAAACCCAAATATTGGAATAAACCACATGTTGCAAAAGACTTAGCCAATTACTCATGCTTCAAAATTAAGCCATGTTGCATCATTCGCAAATCGCTATTTGAAAAGAGAAATCCGTTATATTTGCAGCCACATTTTTTAATCAATATTTCAGTCAATGACAGAATCATTTGCAAGTCGTCACATTGGGCCAAGAGAGGCCGATCAGCATGATATGTTAAGCACCTTGGGTTTTGAATCTATGGAGGCGCTAATTGATGCAAGCATTCCTGCGGAAATTCGCTTGAAAAAAGACATAAATGTTCCCGAAGCTTTGTCTGAACAGCAATATTTGGAACATATAAAAGGACTTGCCAATGAAAACAAAGTTTTCAAATCGCATATTGGATTGGGATATTATGAAACGTTTACTCCCAGTGTCATCAAGCGAAATATTCTTGAAAATCCTGGTTGGTATACGGCGTATACGCCATATCAGGCAGAGATTTCACAAGGTAGACTGGAAGCTTTGTTAAATTATCAGACGGCTGTTGTTGACTTAACAGGAATGGAAGTGGCCAATGCATCTTTACTAGATGAAGGAACGGCTGCTGCTGAAGCCATGATTATGTTTTACAATAGTCGTGATCGTGATGCTAAAAAAGCCGGTGTAAGTAAATTTTTTGTTTCAGAATTGTGTTTTCCACAAACCATAGATATTCTTAAGACCCGTTCTGAACCTTTAGGCATTGAATTGGTGATTGGCAATCACGAAGAATTTAAAGTCAATAATGAATTTTTTGGAGCAATTGTTCAATACCCAGCTTCAAACGGAGAAATTTATGATTATTCCAAGCTGGCTTCAGAATTAAAGGATATAAATGGTCATTTAGCTGTGGCCGCTGACATCTTGAGCTTAGCCATTTTGAAATCTCCAGGATCTTGGGGTGCTGATGCTGTAGTGGGAACAACCCAACGTTTTGGCATCCCAATGGGATATGGCGGACCGCATGCAGCATATTTTGCCACTAAAGAATCTTATAAAAGACATATTCCCGGTCGAATCATTGGAGTTACCAGAGATGCTTCCGGAAAACAAGCATTGAGAATGGCTTTGCAGACTCGGGAACAGCATATCAAAAGAGATAAAGCTACTTCCAACATTTGTACGGCTCAGGTGCTTTTAGCCGTAATGGCAGGTATGTATGCTGTTTTCCATGGAAAAGAGGGGTTACAGAGCATGGCACATCGAGTCCGCAGTCTCACGAGTAATCTTCAAGCATATTTACAATCGATTGGTATTCAAACTAATAACCAAGATTTTTTCGACACATTGACCATTTCAATGACTCAAGAAGAAGTGGAATCAGTGCGACAATTAGCCGAAGGAGATGGATTAAATTTCCGATATGACAATGAACTCATTGGAATCTCTATCAATGAAACGGATGATCATGAAAATATCTTGGCCATTGCCAATGTTTTTGCTCGATTCAAAAACACAAAGTTGACGGGCGAACAAGTGGACCAAACAAATCCTTCTGTTTTGCGGAACGATGATATTCTTTCTCATCCGGTCTTTAGCGAGCATCGGAGTGAAACAGAAATCATGCGTTATATTAAACGTCTTGAAAAAAAGGATCTTTCGCTAAATTTTTCCATGATTCCGTTAGGATCATGTACTATGAAATTGAATGCGGCCACACAACTTTTACCATTAAGCTGGGAAGAATTTGGAAATATCCATCCTTATGCTCCAACCAATCAAGCAGCTGGATACCTCAAAATGATAGATCGCCTGGCGGATCTGTTATCAGAAATTACCGGTTTTGATGCTACTTCTTTACAACCCAATTCGGGAGCGCAAGGTGAATATGCTGGTTTAATGGTGATTCGAGCATATCATAAAAGTCGTGGAGATGAGCATAGAAATATTGCTTTGATACCTGCATCCGCTCATGGAACGAATCCTGCAAGTGCGGTTATGGCTGGAATGCAGGTGGTTGTCGTAAAAACAGATGAAGCTGGAAACATTGATGTTAATGATTTGAGAGAAAAAGCTGAATTGCATAAAGACAATTTAGCTGCTTTGATGGTGACTTATCCTTCAACTCATGGCGTCTTTGAGAAGGGAATCATTGAAGTAAATGAAATTATTCATTCACATGGTGGTCAAGTTTACATGGATGGGGCAAATATGAATGCTCAAGTTGGACTCACAAGTCCTGCTGCCATTGGAGCTGATGTTTGTCATCTGAATTTGCACAAAACATTTGCCATTCCTCATGGTGGCGGAGGTCCAGGCATGGGACCCATTTGTGTTGCTAAGCATCTATCGCCGTTTTTACCAGGAAATCCATTGGTAGAAACAGGAGGAGATCAATCCATAACGTCCATTTCTGCAGCGCCCTTTGGAAGTTCGCTCATATTGATTATTTCATATGCCTACATCTTGACATTGGGAAAAAATGGGTTGAAAAAATCGACTGAAGTCGCCATTCTAAATGCCAATTACATTCGACAAAAATTATCTTCAGGATATGATATACTGTATTCAAATGAAAATGGAATGGTGGGTCATGAAATGATTGTTGATTGCAGAAAGTTTAAGCAAGAAAATGGCATTGAAGTCACAGATATTGCTAAAAGGTTGATGGATTATGGTTTTCATGCACCAACGGTGTCATTTCCTGTTGCTGGTACGTTGATGATAGAGCCTACAGAAAGCGAAAGTCAGGAAGAATTGGACAGATTTATTGATGCTATGTTGCAAATCCGTGCGGAAATTCAATCTTCATCACCAAATGAAGAAGACAATCTATTGCGTAATGCGCCACATATATTAGAGGAAATAACGTCGGATCAATGGAATTATCCCTATTCTCGTAAAGAAGCTGCTTTCCCGTTGTCATGGATTGCAGACAATAAATTTTGGCCTAGTGTAAAGCGTACAGAAGACGCTTATGGGGACAGACATCTGATATGTACGTGCCCATCTGTCGAAGAATACGAAGAATTAGCAGTTTAAGCTGTCAGATTGTTGGATTCCTTTTATGGATAAAGCTGTTTAAATACTGATCCATTTAAAATCTTTTAATAAAGTTTTTGTTAAATTTGCAATAATCAATGAACTAAATTATTTATATGAAAAGATTAATATTATTTGCATTGTCTGTTGTTTTTGTTGGTGTCGGAGTTCATGCGCAAACGAGTATGGAAGAAGTTACACTCGACAAATCAAAGCTAAACGTTGAGAAAATTCACCAGTTTAAGAAATCCAACAAAGCTGCGATTTCTGGATGGTATAATTTTCCTAATGAAGTAACACAATTCGGTGGAAATTCAACCGGATTTTTCTTTTACACGTTTCCTGATTCAAATGTAATATTTGAATATACTAGTGGTGATATGGGACCAGCCAATTATGCTTCGGTTTCGCAAGTATTTGATCCAACTTCTCCATTGTGGGCATTTGATGCCAGTCCAATCCATAAGGCGGATTCTTTTATGTTGGATTCTATCCGATTGTATTTCCGTTATTTTAGGGATGCACAAAACCCAAATCCAGACACATTGAGAATTGCTATTCTTGGTGATGCTGATATGGATACAGGTGGTGTTGTTGGTGGTCCTGGTTTTTGGGCTCCACTTTACGATCCTCCAACAGTAACATCTCCAACTTATGTCAAAATCATTGATTATCTATTGGAGAACAAAGATTCTTCTTCAACTCAAACAAGTCTTACACTTGCTGTAGAAGAACAATACAATCCTGGTGATCTTGCCGGAGCTGCAGTAACTTTCCTTCCTGGATATTCTTGGAACGCTGGTGATACAGCTCGTTCAAGTGATCCTTCTTGGGGACGTCGTTTGAATCGTATCGAGATGTTCATGCTTCAAGATGAAGATGACATTGAAGATGCAGCTCACTACAATGGTGGTGCTTGGGCTACAATGACTGTTCACCACGAAAACAACGGTCAAGGATGGAACGGTAGATACATTCCTGGATTAGCATTCCAAAATGGTACATTGCATTTTGAAATGGATTTCCACATCACAGTTGATTCTACATCTGTAGGAATTGACAATGTTGATAATGGAATTGATGCGTTGGATCAAAACCAACCTAACCCATTCTCTTCTTTCACAACAATTAACTACCAATTGACTAGCGCTTCTAAAGTTCGTTTCGAAGTACGTGACGTAACTGGTAAGTTGGTTAAAGTTCTTGAAGAAGGAAATCAAATAAGTGGTGCTCATAGCATTACTATTGATGCTACTGACATGGGTTCAGGAGTATACTACTACACTTTGTTCACTGAAACAGGTGCTGCTACAAGAAAAATGGTTGTTGCTAACAACTAATAATTATATATCTTAAAAGAAAAGCCGCTTTCGAAAGAGAGCGGTTTTTTTTGTGCCTACTTTTTCAATTTACGCATTACCGCAGCTGCATAAACAAAGTCATTTAACTCTTTGTTATCTGCGCTCGTAATTGAATTTTTATCTCCTTCCCACCATTTGTTTCCTTCAAAAATGAATATAATGTGATCTCCTACCTCCATGACACTATTCATATCATGTGTTACCGTAATGGTGGTTATATTATATTCTTCTGTTATTTCTTTGATTAAATTATCTATCACAATTGAAGTTTGTGGATCCAGTCCTGAATTCGGCTCATCACAAAACAAATATTTCGGATTTTGGGCAATCGCTCTGGCAATGCCTACACGTTTTTGCATTCCTCCACTAATTTCTGAAGGATACAATTGATTGGCATTCTCCAGTTTCACCCTGGACAAACAAAAGTTGACTCTATCCATCATCTCTTCTTCACTCATTTGAGAATGCATACTCAAAGGAAATTTTACATTTTCTTCAACCGTCATAGAATCAAATAATGCCCCTCCTTGAAACAACATACCTATCTCGCTTCTGATTTCCTTCTTTTCGTTAAAATTCATGGCCGTAAAATCCCTTCCATCATATAATACCTGACCTTTGCTTGGCTCATGAAGACCAACAATGCACTTAGTAAGAACTGATTTTCCAGAACCACTCGCCCCAATGATCAAATTGGTTTTGCCTCGATGAAATTTTACGGATATTCCTTTGATGATTTCTTTGTCACCAAATTGCTTGTAAACATCTTTCAATTCAATCATACAAGCAATAATTGAGTTAAAATGTAATTGAAAATCAATATTGCTACACTGCTATACACAACAGCCCTTGTACTGGATTTTCCGACACCTAATGCTCCTCCGGAAGCATTGTAGCCGTGATATGCAGGAATTGAGGTAATCAAGAATGCAAAAACCAATGTTTTGGCCAATGCATACGTTACTCCAAAACTGTCAAAATTATACTGTAAGCCATAGATATACTGATTTCCAGGCACTATACCAGTCAAGACCGCAGCCAACCAACCGCCTATCATTCCTAAAAACATGCTATAAATAATGAGAAAAGGATTGATAAAAACAGCAGCCGTGATTTTAGGTAAAATCAAAAAGCCAGCAGAATTGACCCCCATGATTTCAAGTGCATCAATTTGCTCTCCTACCCTCATTGTTCCAATTTCGGAAGCAATATTGGAACCCACTTTCCCTGCTAATATTAAAGCTATAATGGTTGGTGAAAGCTCAAGAATCACAGATTGTCTTGCAGCAAATCCAACCGTATATGCCGGAATCAATGCCGTGTCAATATTTGAAGCCGTTTGAATGGTGATCACCGCCCCCATAAAAACAGAAATGATGCTAATGATTCCCAACGAGCCTAAACCAATTGAAATCATTTCCTCAAATATTCGATTCCTGTATATTTTAATTTTTTCAGGACGAGAAAAAACCCTCAATATCAAAAGAAAATATTGTCCAGCATGTTTAATCATTTCTTCCCTTTAAAAACATAAAATTAACCGAATTTGTGACTTGACACGGAATTTTTTAACAATTGAAAATATCACAAGGTAATTTTATAATTTTATTCCATGACAGCCAAAAAGTCAGGATTTTCACTACTCTTATCCCTTATCATCGTCTTTTTTCTTTCATCGTGTTTTTTGCGAAAAAAGAACAGATGTAATACTTGTCCGAAATGGCACATCGAACTTTTGAAGGATTTTAACATATGAATAATCTTCAGGCTAATTCAGGCATTGCGAAATATTTTCCTGAGGAAGCGCTGCCATTTGTCGAAGGCTTTTTTAGAGAATACCAATTTAATTTTCGAATTACCAAAAAGAGATTCTCCAAACTTGGAGACTTTCGTGTTGACAGTCGTAAAAAAATTCCATCCATTTCTGTCAATGGAAATCTGAACCCTTATCAATTCCTTTTCACCTTTTTACACGAAATAGCTCATCTCATTGTTCATGTTAAATGGGAAACCAGGCAACCACCACATGGTGATATTTGGAAGGATACATTCAGAGAAATTCTATTAGTAGGAATTGATTTGTCTGTCTTTCCGGAAGAGCTTTCAGTTATCATTAAAAAATTTGCAAAAAACCCAAAAGCTTCCACTTCGGCAGATGCTCAGCTCTTAAAGGCCTTGCACAAATACGATAAAAACCAGAATATCCTATTGCTGGAAGACATTCCAACCAATCAGTCATTTGCATTAGAAAATGGACGCCGATTTGTCAAAGGTGTCAAACGAAGGACGCGGTATTTGTGCCTTGCCTTGGACAATAGGAGAAAATACCTCATTAGTGGAACATCACAAGTTCAATTAATTACCAATTAATTGCCATATTGTTACTTTTGCGTTCCAACTTGAACTAAATGAACGTAAACAATTATAGCATTGTTATGGCTGGAGGAATTGGCAGTCGATTCTGGCCAATGAGCACCGCCGAGCACCCTAAACAATTCTTGGACATTCTGGGCAAAGGTCACACGCTGATTCAACAAACGGTTTCGCGCCTTGAAAAAATTTGCCCTGTTGAAAACATATTTATAGTCACCAATGAAAAATATGTTGATTTATGTAAGGAACAACTTCCCCAACTAAAAGAAAATCAAATAATTGCTGAACCTGCCAGGAGGAATACTGCACCTTGTATTGCTTATGCCAACTTCAAGATTAAGGCTCAGAATCCGGATGCAAATATCATTGTTTCTCCAGCGGATCATTTGATCAAAGATGAAGATGAATTTACCCGGATCATCAATGAAGGACTGCAGTTTACTTCTCAAAACGATGCCTTGTTGACCATTGGCATACAACCTTCCCGTCCAGACACGGGATATGGCTACATAAATTTCACTTCTTCCGGTGCTTCTATTAATCCTGTGATATCGTTTACCGAAAAGCCTGATCTGGAAACTGCTAAGGCCTTTTTAGCAGACGGCAATTACAGTTGGAATTCGGGCATTTTTCTTTGGACAGCAAAAAGTGTAGATACGGCTTTTCGCAACCATCTTCCAACGATGCATACATTGTTTTCAGGTGGAGAAGGAAAATACAACACAACGGAAGAACACGCTTTTATTGAAGAAACGTATGCGAAGTGCGAGGACATTTCTGTGGATTATGGAATTATGGAAAAATCCACCAATACATTTGTCATTACAGCAGACTTTGGATGGTCTGACTTAGGTACGTGGGGATCTCTTTATGGTCATCTTGACAAAGATCGAGATGGCAATGCAGTTCATGGAGACAGCACACATGTGTATGATGGAAAAGACAATATCGTCCGTTTACCACATGGTAAAACTGCTATTTTACAAGGACTTGAAGGTTATATTGTTGTAGAGCATAACCACACCTTATTGGTTTGTAAGAAAGAAGATGAGCAAAAAATTAAAGGATTCGTAAATCAACTGAATTCCTGAATACCTACAAAGTAACCTGAACAGTGGTACGCATGCTGGAGTGATGATCAAAATCATCACTTACGCTATAAGCCAAAATGAAATAATACTTTTTTCCTTCAACCAAGGCAATTCTGTCATCCCATGTATGATTTAAAGGAAGAGCGAATCGAGCCATGGTGTACATGGCATCTTCCACACTAACTTTGGTATCCGATAAAATCGTTTTCTTATTCAAATCAGCAACATTTTTATGATTCCCTGGTTGAATGATGTAATGTTCTTCTATTTTTTCATTTGCTTCTTTACCTGCACTTCCTTTTACCGAAGCCGCCATAATCAATGAACTTCCTTTCAACTCGTCTTCGGTGTTGAATCCAAGGGCCAACCACCCTTGCGTTTTCGCAGCCATACGAAACCATACCTTATTCTGGTCGATTCTCCACTCAACAATCATGTCATTTTTTTCAACTTTTTTCCAATTCTGTGCATTTAACGTTGTACCTGCCAGGCACACGACTAGCACTATGTATTTAATGTAAATTGACTGCATTTTCCGCAATTTTATTTAGAACCTTAATCGTTGTTTTCAATTCTCTTTCAGATATTCCATCAATTCCCTGTGTTCGCATACGCAGGATAACGGGTAGGATGTTGTCGTATAATTTGACTCCTTTTTTCGTTAGTATCAAACTAAATCGCCTTCTATCATCAGCATGTGGTTGTCGATTTACGACTTCCTTTTTCACTAACTGATCAATTATTCTGGTTACAGAAGCGTTGTCCTTAATCACATCATCAGCAATTTCAGCTTGTGTGATTCCTTCTGATTCATGAATCCTTTTTAATACGATCCATTGATCTACCGTTAAATCAAAGGAAAGATCATTAAATACATTCTGAGAATATCTTCTGACAGATTTAATTGCCCGTTCAATGACAAAGAAATAAACATCTTTTAATGGAATGTCCTTCATATTGATGTATCAATTATTGACATACATCAAAAATAACGAATATTCGAATTGAAATTGGAAGACTTATTCCAATGAACCAATCATTTTCTTAGGATCCACCCATTTGTCAAATTCTTCCTCTGTCAAATAACCCAAATTGATGGCTTCTTCTTTTAGTGTTGTACCATTCTCATGGGCCGTTTTGGCAATCTTAGCTGCTTTTTCATAGCCAATATGGGTGTTTAAAGCTGTTACCAACATCAACGAATTTTGAAGATTTTTTTCCAGGTTGGCCTTGTTTGGTTCAATGCCAACTGCACAATTGTTGTTGAACGACACACAAGCATCACCAATTAATCTGGCAGAATGTAGAAAATTGGCTGCCATAACAGGTTTAAAAACATTGAGTTCATAATGGCCGTTTAATCCTCCTGTGGTAACCGCCATGTCATTTCCCACGACTTGTGCGCAAACCATGGTGAGTGCTTCAACTTGAGTAGGGTTTACTTTACCTGGCATAATAGATGAACCTGGTTCATTGGCTGGAATAATGATTTCACCAATTCCACTGCGCGGCCCTGAAGCCAACATGCGAATATCATTGGCAATTTTCATTAAACTGACTGCCAATTGTTTCAGGGCTCCATGAGCCTCAACAATGGCATCATGAGCAGCCAAAGCTTCGAATTTATTCTCTGCACTGATAAACGGATGACCCGTAAATTCAGCAATTTTTTTGGCAACTAACTCAGCATATCCTTTTGGGGTATTGATTCCGGTACCCACCGCTGTTCCGCCTAACGCCAGTTCAGACAAATGTGCCAAGGTATTGTTTAGAGCCCGTAATCCATGGTCTAATTGGGAAACGTATCCAGAAAATTCTTGTCCCAACGTTAGCGGTGTTGCATCCATCATATGGGTTCTCCCGATCTTCACCTCCTCGGTAAATGCCTTTGACTTTTCCTGAAGGGTATTCATTAATTGGGTCACACCAGGAATGGTAGTTTCAATAACCGCTTTATAACAAGCGATGTGCATTCCTGTTGGAAAGGTATCATTAGATGATTGAGATTTGTTTACATCATCATTGGGATGAATGATTTTGTTATCGTCGGTCAAAGAACCACCATTAATCACGTGTGCTCTATTGGCAATTACTTCATTAACATTCATATTGCTTTGAGTACCCGAACCAGTTTGCCAAACGACCAGCGGAAATTCTCCATCATGCTTACCTTCAAGTATTTCATCGCACACTTTGCTTATCAGGTCTCGTTTTTCTTCAGACAACACACCTAACTCATGGTTGGTGTGTGCAGCTGCTTTTTTGAGATAGGCGAATCCTCTGACTATTTCTAAGGGCATCTGTTCCTTCTCACTACCTATTTTAAAATTGTTTCGTGATCTTTCAGTCTGTGCCCCCCAATATTTTTCAGCTGGTACTTTGACTTCGCCCATTGTATCTTTTTCAATTCTATATTCCATGACAATTTTGATTGTGAATGTTACTCAAGAATTTTTTTATTATAAATTTGTGGTTCAAATGAATTGATATGTTTGATCCAGGTTTTTTACTTTTTCTCGCCATTATTACTATGGCTTTCTGGTTATTAATTTTCTTAGCCGGTTTTGCACTTCCTTATGCATTAACTGTTTGGATTCGAAATAAGATTTCGCCTTACGATACGGAAGAAGAATCTTCTGACGAAGGTTAAATCAACTCCTTCACATTTTCCGGTGGTCTTCCGATTACAGCTTTGTAATCTTTAACCACAATTGGCCTTTCAATCAACTTTGGATATTCAATTAATATTTGAATCCATTCATCTTCGTTGAATTGTTTCCCTTTAAATTTTTCTTTGTAGATCGGCTCTCCCGTTCTAACAATTTCAGATGCATTCATTCCCAACTTAGCCAGGATTTGCTTTAGTTCTTCAGCAGTAGGCACGTCTTTCAAGTACTCAACAATTTCAGGTTCTATGCCTGATGATTGAATAATCTCCAATGTTTCTCTACTTTTTCTACATCTTGGGTTGTGATAAATTTTCATTGGTTTACGATTCTATGTTTTCTTCACTTCCTTGTTTCATCAGAAATGATTTCAAAAATTCATCAATATCTCCGTTCATTACGGCATCTACATTGGAGGATTCTTCACCAGTCCTAACATCTTTAACCATTTTATAAGGGTGCATCACATAATTTCTAATTTGCGAACCCCATTCAATTTTCTTCTTTCCTGCCTCTATTTCTGACCGTTTTTCCATTTTCTTTTCCATTTCAAGTTCATACAATTGGGATTTCAGCAATTGCATGGCTTTTTCTCTATTGGAAAGTTGGGAACGTGTTTCTGTATTTTCAATAATGATTCCTGACGGAGCATGTCTCAGGCGAACACCGGTTTCCACTTTGTTTACATTTTGTCCTCCGGCACCTCCTGAACGAAAGGTATCCCAGCTAATATCTCCTGGATTCACTTCAATTTCAATGCTATCATCAACAAGTGGGTAAACATAAACCGAAGCAAATGAAGTATGCCTTTTCGCATTTGAATCGAACGGAGAAATTCTGACCAAGCGATGAACTCCATTTTCTCCTTTGAGATATCCAAAAGCAAACTCACCTTCAAATTCCAGCGTTACCGTTTTAATTCCTGCAACGTCTCCTTCCTGAAGCGCCAACTCTCTTACTTTATAACCATTTTTCTCACCCCACATCAAATACATGCGCATGAGCATGGAAGCCCAATCACAACTTTCGGTACCACCAGCACCTGCAGTTATCTGAAGTACCGCATTGAGAGAATCCTCTTCATTGCTTAACATATTTTTGAATTCCAGATCTTCCAGTGCTTCGAGTGCCATTTGATGAGCACCGTCAACTTCATTTTCTTCGGCTTCACCCTCCTTTGCAAAATCATAAAGCACCTGCAAATCATCTATAAGACTTTGCACCTTATCATAACCATCCGTCCACACTTTTTTGTTGCGGATGGCTTTCATAACTTTTTCGGCTTTTTTAGGATCGTCCCAGAAACCCTCTAGCTGAGTTTGCTCTTCCTCTTCCGCTATCTCCCTCAATTTCGTTTCGACGTCAAAGATACCCCCTTAGCGCATCCAGGCGCCCAACAAGGTCTCTCAACTGATCTTGTGTAATCATATTCTATAATCAAGCTTTGTCAAAGTTACTCTTTCGAACGAAAATAAAGGTTGTGAAAGTGGTAATATTTGAAACTATTATTTGCCCTCTTTCATGGGATTTTTTCGAAATAATGCTTCTCGAATTAAGGAAGATTCAAATCCTCTGGACATGAGGAAATAATAGATTTTATTTTTTGCGCGTTGGGGATTGGACTCTTGAATTGTTTTCATCTTTTCCTCTAATATTTTTTCCAACATTTTGAGGTAATCAGGTTCATATATTCCTTTTATGGCTTGATCGATATGGCTATTGACCAATCCTTTGGATCGTAATGAGGCAATAATTTTCAAACGACCCCATTTATTGATCCGAATTTTACCGCGCACATATGCTTGAGCAAAACGAAGTTCATTGATAAAATCATGCTCAACAAGATGATCGATTATTTCCTGAGATTTATCGGATTTCACTCCCCATTCAAACAATTTCTTTTCAACCTGAGAAACGCATCGCTCGTCATTAGAGCAATATCTTTCAGCTTTACTTAAAGCTTCATCCGGGGGAACTTTTCTTCTCAGTTTATTGACCATTCAGTCAAGTAAGGTAGGTTTGGGCAAAGATAATACGCAGGTACTATTCTGCCAAAATCGACTCTCCTTCAGCATCCAAAAACTGATATTCGAGATAGGTATAAGAAGAAATAGGAAGAATTTTGATCTTTCGTTTATACTTTTTAGCCCATCCTTTTCGAATGGAATTCAGCCAACCTTTGGTCAGGTAAGCCTCAACAAATGGATGAACACCAACGGTGATCTCTTTATCATTGTGCTCGTCCAATACATGTCTCAAATCTCTTTCAATTTCATCGGCCAACAGAATTGGAGCTTGAGCCTCACCGGTGCCATTGCAACTTGGACATTTCTCAGAAGTCTTAATGTCCATCTCTGGACGAACACGCTGTCTTGTAATCTGAATCAGGCCAAATTTACTGGGAGGAAGTATGCTATGCTTGGCACGATCTTCCTTCATGGCCTCTTTCATTTTTTCGAACAACTGCTTTCTGTTCTCAGCATTGCGTTGATCGATGAAGTCAACCACAATTATACCTCCCATATCCCTCAACCTCAATTGTCTGGCAATTTCTTCTGCGGCTTCCAGATTAACTTGAAGCGCATTCTCTTCTTGACTACTTTCTGATTTTCCGCGTTGACCACTATTTACATCAATCACGTGCAATGCTTCGGTATGTTCGATGACGAGGTAAGCGCCGGAATCCATTGTCACATTTTTTCCGAAAGAAGCCTTGATTTGTTTTTCAACTCCGAAGAAGTCGAAAATTGGCACCTTACCTTTGTAAGGTTTTAATATTTTCTCTAGTGATGGATCAATGGATTGAATAGTCCCGGCGATATCCTCATGAAGTTCTTCATCATCAACATAAATATTGCTGAATGAAGAGTTCATCAAATCTCTTAGCAATGCCGATGTTTTGTTTAGTTCGCCCAATAATTTTTTTGGTGGATGTGTTCCTTTGATTCCACGGAACATCTTATCCCATTTTTTGACCAGGTCATTGAGATCATTGTGCAGATCAGCCACCTTTTTATCTTCAGCCACGGTTCTCACGATAACACCAAATCCTTTCGGACGAATACTGATCATGAGTCTTTTAAGCCTGTCTTTTTCTTCTCTGCTTCTGATCTTTTGAGAAATGGAAATACGGTCGGAAAAAGGAACAAGCACCAAATATCTACCGGCAATTGAAAGCTCACTGGTCAATCTTGGGCCCTTCGTAGAAATGGGTTCTTTTGAAATTTGAACAACAATTTTCTGATTGGACTTAAGCAAATCTGCCATTTGTCCATTTTTATCAATATCCTTTTCAAAGTTGAAATAGATCAGGTTGGAAACACTTTGTTTCCCGGTGATTGCTTTTGAAACGAATTTAGATAATGAGGAGTATTGAGGTCCAAGGTCGAGATAATGCAAAAAGGCATCCTTACCGTAACCAACATCTATGAAGGCTGCGTTAAGGCCCGGGATAACCTTTTTTACCCGTCCCATGAAAATGTCGCCAACAGAAAAGCTATTATCCTTGTGCTCCCGATGAAGCTCAATTAGCTTCTTATCTTTAAGAATGGCTATAACTACTTCTGATGACGAAGATTTTATGATCAAATCAACGCTCACTGCTATAAAGAAAGTTCATTAAAAAGATTGAGTGTGAACAAACACTCAAAAAAAATCAAATGAAGAAATCAGAATTATTTCTTCTTCTTATGACGATTTTTTCTTAGTCTTTTCTTTCTCTTGTGAGTCGCCATCTTATGTCTCTTTCTCTTCTTACCGCTAGGCATAGTATTCTTATTTTAAATTACGTTTAATTTCTTCTTGGTATTGACTGATGTATTCAATTTGACGTACATCCGTCAGATACGATTTATATTGTTCAAGGCTTTCTACAGCCTTATTTAATTTTCTTTGTGATGCATACATTTCTGCAAGATACAGGTAAGCTTGACTGTAACCTGGATCGATTTCCAAAATCTGGTTGAATCTTTGTTCAGCTTTGTCATATTGACCTGACTGAATGGCAAAATAACCCAGATTTACCAGCGCATTAATGTTGTTTGGATCCTCTTTCAGCACTTCTTTCAACATTCCTATTCCCTTCATGGGAGCTGAATTCAACAGTGAAGCTCCTTCCACATAACAAACTCCTAAACTGGTTTTCGCTTCCAGTGCACCAGGGTTTATTTCCAGCACCTTTTCATAACATGATATTGCTTTTTTCAGCGCCATATTCTTACGCTCACCTGCAGGTTCACGAAAACTACTGAAATACATATCTCCTGCCTCAAACCACGTGAATTCAGAAGGTGATATCAACGCAATTTCACGTTTTTTCTCAGCACCGATTAATGCAAATCCAAAGGACTTCCAGTAATTAGAAAGGCTGTCGAGCATCATGACTTTCTCTTCATTCGAACCGGCTTCTTTCAATAACTGATTGTATCTATCAATGATTGATTTTTCATTGTCCTTTAAACTGGACAATGCATCTTCTTCCATTTCGGAAAAAGTCGGTTCAACGTTTTCATCTGCTTCAGTCTCAACAACCGCATCATCTGGCCGGCTATTTTCAATACCCGGCATCAAAAATAAAAGAACGAACAGAGCTACCGCTCCTAATATTGTAAGTAATTGGGGTTTCCCGAATTTACTCACTTACCCCTTTTTTACTTTTTTCTTAACCTCTTCAACAAATGACTTTGAAGGCTTAAAAGCTGGAATAAAATGTTCCGGGATAATGATGGTTGTATTTTTTGAAATGTTTCTACCTGTTTTCTCCGCTCTTTTTTTCGTTATAAAACTTCCAAAACCTCTCAGGTATACATTGTTTCCACTTTCAATGGAATCCCTTACCGTACTCATAAATTCCTCTACGGTGGCTTGAACAGAAACTTTTTCGATTCCTGTTTTTTCTGAAATTACAGCAACAATATCAGCCTTTGTCATTTTTTCTTTCAATTATTGAATGAATATTTAATTTTAGGGGTGCAAAGATAGGACTATTTGTTGATAAACATCTCAGAACAATCAAATTAATTTCAAGATTTTGACTCAAATTCAGCAATTTTCAAATTTATTACTGAATTGGTACTCAGACAATAAGAGAGATTTACCTTGGCGGGCCACCAAAATTCCCTATCGCATTTGGGTGTCAGAAATCATCCTGCAACAAACAAGAGTTGCCCAGGGAATAAATTACTATGAACGCTTTTTAAACGCCTTTCCCACCGTAAAAGATCTCTCCGAGGCCTCTGAAGATGAAGTGCTTAAGATATGGCAAGGGTTGGGGTATTATTCTCGTGCCAGAAATATGCACGTCACTGCTCAGTATATTTATCGAAACCTCAACGGCCAGTTTCCGGAATCTTATGACGAGCTGATCAAGTTAAAAGGAATAGGACCATACACTGCTGCCGCAATATCTTCCATTTGTTATAATGAAGCAAAGGCAGTTGTAGACGGAAACGTGATGCGCGTAATCGCACGGTATAAAGGAATAGAATTGGCCATCAATTCAACTGAAGGAATTCGAACTATCAATTCACTGGCCGATGAATTGTTGGTTAAAACCGATTCTGGGAATTACAATCAGGCGATAATGGAATTGGGAGCATTGATATGTACACCTAAAAATGTCCAATGTCAGCAATGCCCTGTCCAAAAAAACTGTATTGCATATTCCACAGGTAACACGGCAAAAATTCCGTTGAAAATTAAAAAAGTGAAAATTCGTAACCGTTACATGGATTACCTCTTCCTCAAAAAAAGTGACTCTATTTATTTGATTAAGAGGACCTCCCAGGACATTTGGCAAGGATTGTACGATCTTCCTTATTTGGAAAACAATTCACCTATTTCAGTAAAGCAAATGATGGTTCAATTACAAACCAAATATCCAGAAATTACCATCAAACTTATGCGGTCCGAACCAGAATGGAATGTTCATATTTTAAGTCATCAGAGAATTCATGCCAGATATTGGCAACTTGAAGTCCATGAAAAGTACCAATTCAATTACCCAAATGCGGAACTTGTATCGCATGACATTCTTGAAAAATACCCCGTTTCTAAATTGACAGAACGTTTCTTAAATGAGCACTGTTTTCCTATATTTGTTGCATAAAACATTCAATCATATGTCAGGAGTAAATCGGGTAATTTTAATAGGAAATCTGGGCAAGGATCCAGAGGTAAGATATCTTGAAGGCGGAACTGCAGTTGCTAATTTCACATTGGCTACGTCAGAAACGTATAAAGATCGTAATTCAGGTGAACGCAAAACACAAACTGAATGGCACAATATTGTGCTTTGGAGAGGATTAGCCGAAATTGCTGAAAAGTATCTTAAAAAAGGTAACCAGGTATTCATCGAAGGTAAATTACGCACAAGAAGTTGGGAAGATAAGGAAGGCAATACTCGATATACCACAGAGATAGTTGGAGACAATATGACGATGTTGGGTAAAAGGGATGATGGAAATGCGGGCTCCAACGCCGGCGGCGGAGCTGGGACTGCGTCTGCACCTGCATCAACTACCTCAGCTAATACTGCTTCTCCCGCAGATACATCGGTGGAAGATGGAACGGACGATTTACCATTCTAATGTATTGGTCCTTATGTTGAATCAAAAATTTTGTTTTGGACGATCCTGAACCGAGTTACTACCTTAGTTCCTTTTCAGATTTAATTCAATTTCAAGAATTTCAAATTGAAATCTTGCTCGGGCTTGTTGCTTGTCTGGTGTTAATCGTATGCTCCGCTCTGGTTTCCGGTGCTGAAGTTGCCTACTTTTCACTTAACCATTCGCAAATACATGCATTTCGAAAAAGTAAAGGCAATCGAGAAAAATCGTTGACCAACCTGTTGGATCAACCTAATGAACTATTGGCAACTATATTGATATCAAATAATTTGATCAATATTGGCATCATCATTTTGTCTTCATTTATCATTGATCAAACCATCGTATTTGGCAACATCGGATTGGAATTCGCTGTAAAAGTTGGCTTAGTCACTATAGTATTATTGATTTTGGGAGAAATAACACCCAAAGTTTATGCCACCAAAAAAAATGCAGATTTGGCTCTTTTCATGGTTTACCCTTTGGTATTCTTAAGATTTTCTCTTAAACCTTTGGCCGCATTGCTCACCCGATCCATTTCCTTGTTGAGTGGTGATTTAAAACCAAAAGAACAAATGTTGTCCGGTGATGAACTTACTCATGCAGTTGATATCACCATTGAAGAAGAAGATGAACACAGAATTCTCTCCGGTATTGTACAATTCGGAAATACTGATGTAAAACAAATTATGTGTCCAAGAATGGATATGACTGCCATAGAATACAACTTAACTTATCAAGAGGTACTAAAATTTGTATCTGAATCTGGATTTTCCAGAATTCCTGTCTACAGAGATACAGCAGACCAAATTGAAGGTGTTATTTATGTCAAAGATTTTTTGCCTCATTTGAAATCGGGTGAAGAACCCAATTGGCACAACTTGATCCGAAAGGCGCAGTTTGTTCCTGAAACCAAAAAGATTGATGATCTCTTACGGGAATTTCAACAAAACAAAGCACATCTGGCTGTGGTTGTAGACGAATATGGAGGAACTTCGGGAATCGTTACCCTGGAAGATATTTTGGAAGAAATTGTTGGAGACATCAATGATGAATTTGATGAAACCATTGAAAACTTTAAAAAAGAATCCGATGGCACCATGGTGGTGGATGGTAAAATGCCATTGGTAGATTTTTATAAAATACTAGATACCAATGGAGAACAATTTGAAGAAGTAAAAGGTGAGTCCGATACAGTAGCGGGATTTGTGATAGAATTGGCTGGAAAAATTCCAAAGAAGTACGAAAAAATACGTTTTAATAATTTCCTATTTACGATTGACGCGGCAAATATAAAGCGTGTAAAAAGTGTGCGGGTAAAGGAGCTGGAGGAAACAGATGAATAGATTTCGTGAATTACTCATCATGATATCAATCATCATTTTGATGGTTGGTTGCAGCGAAGACGGCTTTACACCTAAACCGAGAGGATACTTAAGGTTTGAATTTCCGGAGCATCAGTATAACAAATCTACCCTCGATTGCCCTTTTGAATTTGACTACCCCATATACGCTAACGTTGTACCAAGAGTTGATCAATTGGAACCTTGTTGGTTTAATGTGCAGTTTCCGCAATTCAAAGCTAAGCTGCATTTTAGCTATAAACCCGTTTCAAATAATTTGAATCAGCTAATTGAAGATAGTCGTTCCTTTGTGTACAAGCATGCCATTAAAGCCAGCAATATTGATCGCAGAGATTTTCAGGTGGAAAATGAAAATGTGTATGCCACCTATTATAAAATTGATGGAAATGCTGCATCAGCTATTCAGTTTACATTGACAGACAGTTCAAATCATTTTTTGAGGGGCGCCTTGTACTTCGAAGCTCAACCCAATGAAGATTCACTTAGCCCAGCACTGACACATCTGGAAGTTGATATCAACAGATTGATTCAATCGTTAAGATGGAAATAAATCATTTGGAGTAAAGAAACAAGGTATAAACGGTAGCTGCAAAAAGCAGCAATGCTCCAAACTGATGCAATGCTGCCATTGCGATTGGAACCTGAAACAACAGGGTTAGAACCCCTAGTGTGAATTGAACAATCACCGCTATTCCAAGGATTACTGCAGCTCTCTTTCGCAGTATATTTACGTTGTTCACAAAACTTTTGAAAATTACCACAGCAACCAGAATGGTAATTATTACCGCCAGGTATCTATGAATAAATTGAACACCAGCTATGCTTTCCGTTAAATTTTGATACCATGGCGAAAGTGCTGTCACTCCTTCAGCAACCCACCTATCTCCCATCTTTGGAAAAGTATTGTAAAACAGACCTGCATTCAAGCCGGCTACAAACGCACCATAAACAACCTGAAGCAAGGTTAGAAAAATCAATATGCGCAAAAGACGCTTTACAAGTTTGAAACGTATTCCAATGAATGTATTGGCATAAGCCTGTGTCAAGGCCAACCAAAATGTATAACCAAAGGTGATAAATGCCATGAACAAATGAAGGGCCAGCATGTAATGACTTACATCTGGTCGAGTATTTAATCCGGATTTCACCATTAACCAACCTATGACTCCTAGACTTCCGCCCAATCCTAGCAGCACCAGTAACCGTCTGAATAACAATGGCTCTAATCTACCCTTTATCCAAAAAAACAAAAATGGAACAATGAATACTAGGCCTATGACTCTACCAAGTAATCGATGAATGTATTCCCACCAAAAGATTTGCTTGTAATCTTGTAATGTAAAATCGAAATTTTTGATTTGAAATTCGGGGTACGCTTTGTACTTCTCAAATTCGTCTGCCCATTCAGCCTCATTCATAGGCGGAAGCACTCTACTAACTGGTTTCCAATCCACCATGGAAAGTCCAGATTCTGTTAGCCTGGTAATTCCACCAACAACCAACATCACACTTATTAAAACACACCCGGATATCAACCAATTGACTATATCCGCATTTAATCGCTTCGATCCAGTCAACTACTACTATTTATCAAGTTTAAATTCTCCTCAAGAAATATGTGATCAATTCAGGAAGTCTGAATGATTGACCTGGAGAAAATACATTTGAATTATTTCCTTGAATTTTAGCATCTTCTACAGCCTCATCTTCATTGGAATTCTCAATTTCTGAAACTTCATAACTTCCTTCATTCATGTCAGAAATAAATGAAATTATTTCCTTTCTGGAAATTGTTTCATCGTCGAAATATACCTTAGCTTTACCTTCTTCAAATTCCACGAAACAGCCGCCTACACCAGCCATTTCCGAAACTTTCTTTTCAATGGTCTTGGCACATCCAAACTCACATTTCATTCCACTCACTTTTAAATCTAGACTGGCCATGCTGGTGAAATCTTGATCCGAAGCACTTTCTTTAACATCCGCTTGATTTCCACAAGACATTACCAATGCTACCAAGCAAATCATGACAAAATTTAAGGCACTTTTCATAACGAGAAATTTTATTCACTCAAAAGTACGAACTTTTTTAATCCAAGTCTTTGATTATCCTAAATTTGACACCTTTAAAAAAAGACTTGCAATTTAATTCCAACATAAAGCACTGGTTAACCATTTTTTTCCTGGCATTCATCTGGGGAAGTTCGTTTATTCTGATAAAGCGAAGTTTGATTACATTTTCCGGTGTTGAAGTTGGTGCCTTACGAATGTTGATTGCCAGCATTGTCTTAATGCCATTTGCGTTTCGAAAAATCAAAAAAATTGATAAAAAGCATTGGAAATTTCTGGCCATCGTGGGACTGGTTGGAAACGGGATTCCGGCTTTTTTATTCGCACTTGCTCAAACCCGATTGACTTCTTCGCTGGCAGGAATGATCAACTCCCTGGTACCTATATTCACCTTGATTCTTGGATATGTTGTTTTTGGATACCGTTTCGATAAATATAAAATCGGAGGGGTTTTATTGGGATTGGCAGGAGCCTCCAGCTTAATTTACACGAGTGAAGCAGAAGGTGGAAATGATTTGTTTTATGCTTTACTCGTAGTCTTTGCCACAGTATGTTACGCCACAAGTGTAAACGTCATTAAAAAATACCTGGGAGAGCTTAATTCTATTCTCATTACTGCAGCAAGCTTATTGTTAATTGGTCCCCTCTGTGGAATTTATTTCTTTTTAACAGCGCCAGTTGCTGAACTCTTTACGCTGGAAAAAACCAACTTGATTTCTATTGGAGCATTGGTAATACTATCCGTATTTGGAACTGCGCTGGCAATTGTGGTGTTTAATATGCTGATCAAACGAGTTTCTGCATTGTTTGCAACTACTGTAACTTATTTGATACCTGTTGTTGCTATATTCTGGGGGCTATGGGATGGAGAGACCTTGGGGATTTTGCACATTATAGGAATGAGCTGCATTTTCACTGGTATCTATCTGATCAACAAGCAAGTTAAATCTTGACTCCAAATACGATTACATCATCGATTTGATCTTCATCACCTTTCCACTTCTCAAATTCTTTTCTAATCAATTCATGTTGCTCAGCCATCGGCTTATGATGAATGGAAATTAGGAATTTTTTAAACCTGATGTAGTTGTATTTCTTCCCGTGAGGACCTCCAAATTGATCTGCAAAACCATCTGAGAACAAATAAATGCAATCATCCTTCTGCAATTTAACTTCGTTATGCTTGAATTTCTCACGGTATTCATAATATCCCACCGGCTGCTTATCTGCCTTTATCTCCATTAAATCTTCAGAAAACGGACGTCCGCTGCCATTCAATCCAATATCCATGTGTGCGATATTATCACGCACCAAATAGGCAGAGTTATGTGCTCCAGCGAATTCAAGTTTCATATTTTCATAATCAATGGCACAAAGGGAAATGTCCATTCCATCCTGAACTTCTTCATTTCCTCTGCTCAAAGTATCCACCACCACTTCATTTAATTTTTCCAAAATCATGGCAGGTTGCGTCAAGCCAAACTCATTCACCGCACGATTTAACCCACTGTTGCCAACAACACTTACAAATGCTCCAGGAACGCCATGTCCTGTACAATCAACTGCTGCAAAAAGTGTTTTATTCATACCGCTGGCTCCATTCACTTTTTCTACCCAATAAAAATCACCACTCACAATGTCTTTCGGTTGATAATAAATAAAACTATCCTTCAGGTATTCATTGATGATTTTTTCTTCAGGTAAAATTGCCAATTGCAACCTTCGCGCATAATTGATACTCGAAAGAATGTCAGCATTTTTCATTTCCAACAGTTTTCGCTGAGATTCCACTTCGTTTTTCTGTTTGACAATCTCTTCTTTTTGAGCCACCACTTCAGAAGTCTTTTCCTTAATGATATCTTTCAATCTCCTTGTGTACAAGACAACTACCATCCAAACAAACAATCCACCAACAACGGCATAACCTAAATAAGCCCAAATGGTTCTGTACCAGGGAGATAAAATGGTAAATGAATAAGGTGAAGAAATGCTCTCTTCATTGTAAGCGTTTTTGCTCTTTACCACGAAACTGTATGTTCCTTCTTTCAAATTTGTAAACACTGCTTTTCTCTCGTTGGTCCAAGGAGACCAAGTATCGTTGAATCCAACTAATTTGTATTGATAAATGTTTTGTTCGGATTTGTAATAATAAGTAGAAGCAAATTCAAAGGTCAAAGCATTATAGCTATAAGGTATGTCTATCTTACTGCTGGACTGCATCATTTGAATGGCATCCAATGAATCATTGGCAAAAGCTCCAGCAAACAATAACGAATCGTCGTTCAGAGTGATTCTTCTAATCACAACAGGGTATTGAGTGGAATCAAATCTATTTTGAGATGGGTCAATGTGATACAATCCATCCGGACCTCCCAACCAAATCTTGTTTGCCTTTTCATCAAAGTGAACAGCATGAACAATTTCATGTGCAACAGGCAGCAATGGCTTCCTAACAAATTCTCCGTTTTCCGAATCAATAAATCCATATGAATATTGATTATCCTTATAAGCTATTATCCAAAGATTACCGTTCCAATCTTCTTTCATGCGATGTACAATTCGGATTTCATTTGGTGAAAATCTTTCCGATTTTTTGAATTTATCCTCATTGCCATCGTATTCAAAAATGCCTTCTGAGGTTCCAAACAGAACTTTGCTTTTGGCATTGGCTACAAACACATCTCCCTCTGGTAATCCATAAGTGGTATCGTACCTTTTTACATCTCTATGATCCAGATTACTTTCTGCGCTGTGTGAAATTTCTAATTTTAAGACCCCAGACTTTAAGGTACCAAGCCAAAGTTGATTTTTTCTCAATTCCACAATGCTAAATACGGACTCGTTAACACCCTTAATTTCTTCTTGAATGATCCACTTTCCGTTTACCCACTCTATGGCTTGTAATCCATTATCTAATCCCACGAAAATTTTATTGGGATGCACAAGCGATTGATGCATGGACCATGGAAAACAACTGTAAATGAGTTTGACACCACCCTTTTCAGAATATTCATACAAACCATTGTTTTCTGCAATTAACAGTTTGTTTTGTCCACTGATACGAACCGATAACAACCGCCAGCATTCTTCGTCAATTCCTTGCAGTTTTTCAAACATTCCCTGCTTTCCTGAACTTTTCCAGTAATACACTCCAGTATGGGTAGCAACAAACAATTTGTCTTCGAATGTTTCAATATCCTCTATGGTTTCTTTCAGATTTACTTGTTTTCCAAATTTGGCTAAACCGTTTCGGAAAGAGACCTTGGAAATACCATTGGACAATGCCAACCAAATGTTTCCTTGCTGATCTAAAAATTGAGCATTGATCACTTCATCTTGCAACCCAGCTTTAAAATTGACTTCCTGAATCAAGTCTCCGGAAGAATCAGTTAGAATTAATCCATGCCCCCATGTCCCAATGGCCAATAAATGACCGGGTAACAAATTCCCATTGTATGGTTGCAAATTTCCAACTGAAACATTGAGTTTAATTTTTACTTCATCAATTAAATTTGATTTGGTGCGTCTGTAGAAGGAAAAAATTCCACTTTCACCAGTCAATACCAACATTTGATCTTTTTCATAAGGCACGATATCATAAATCCTTTTATTTCGGAAATGACCCACATGAGGTAAAGATTTAATGCTGTCGTTATCTAAAATGCAAAGACCAATTCCCAGCTGATTGATGTAATATTCGCCTTCCACTAAATACGCCGATTGAAACGCCGATTCAGATTCCCAAACTTTCAATCGATGTCCATCATAATGAAATAATTTTTGATTCGTCATGAAATAAACACCATCAGAAGCAGCATGGGTTTTCCACACATCACCTAGATTCTTGCGCGAAATATTGAATTCATCAACCAATGATTTATAGTTAAGAACACCCTGTCTATCTGGTTTTAATACTCCAAACTCGTCTACACCTCCAACATATATAAAACCATTATCAGCAACTGCCAATGAACGTATGGCAGATTCATTTGCTACTTTGTATGATTTCCAACGATATCCATCAAATTCAAGTACACCTTCATTGTTGCCAAAAAACATAACACCTCTTTGATCTTGTGAAATCGCCCAGTTTTGAGGAGAAGCCTTGTAATGTTTTGAAGAGTAATTGGTAATGTTAGGATGGCCCAGATCAATATTAACCTGTGACCTTGTTTGCATAAACAACAAGCACAGCACTGCAAAGGCAATCCATGTATTCAACGTGAATCTCATTTTCACTTAATGAAGAAATAGTCTCTAAATGAAGGCTATAGCTGGTCAAAGATACGGATTCCCAGAAATTTTGATTTTCCAGGAGCGCTAATCAATTCCAATCAAATCATTGCTCTATGGCAAACTTGTGCATTTGTTGGCTTCCTTCGAAACTGATCCTCAATTGGTACATACCTCGAGGCAGGTCAGAAATATGAAGGGATTCATTGAAAAAACCATCCAATCTAAATGTTTGCTCAAGCACTTTACGTCCCTGTATGTTGAATATTTCAACCATACCCAATCCTGACTTTTGTGCAGATACTTCCAGTGCAATAAAATCATTTGCCGGATTCGGATAAACTTTGGATACAAACACCGAAGGCGTTGCAGGAATACCAGGAATACCTACCAAACCAAATGTGGGCTTCTTGATAGAACCTCTATTGGAACGAGAAGAATTTTTACTTTGGGCTTCTGTTGCAGTACAACCCGTTGGGTGATCAATTCCCATTACATAATACATATCATCTCCATTTGAAGGAGAAGTACCATCTGTATAGGATATAACATTACTGGGAACGGTAGTTACCAAATTCCATCCATCAGTGTCGGTATATCTAAAACAATCGTATTGAGTGTAATTAAAATTTCCATGGTAATGCGTCCAAAGAACATTGTAGTCGTTTCCAAGTCCTCTGGTAATTACCGTGTGTATGGTGGTATGTGGTTCGCTCAATTCCGATTCTATTCCACAAGTATCTACCAATGAAATACGGTATTTCCAGGGTCTTACCCAGGTGTCAGCAAAATTATCTGTATACAAACTTAGCGCTGCATATTCTACTGTATCTAGCAAATCAAATACCCCTTTAGATGTTGTTTCACGATACACTTTGTAGAAATCAATTGCTCCCCGACTTGTTGGTTTTTCCCAAAGCACCTGTGCTTTTCCTGTTAAGCTGTCAACATCAACGATACAGATTTCAGGAGTTTCAGGTTTTTGAGCCTCTACCGTTGCCGTAAATGCTGCCTTACAACCCACATTATCAGTGATAATGAGATCGTACTCTCCTGGTTGAACACCTGTTAGATCTTGAGTAGTAGCAGAACCCGGAGTCCATTGATAAGTGAAATTTGGTGTGCCACCGGTATGCGAAATTAAAATGCTTCCACCAGAACCTCCACAGCTTGCATGGATGATGGAATCCAGTGTTACATCCGTAGCATTATCATCGCTGAGAGCAACTGGAAACGTTTGAGAACAACTATTGGCATCCGTTATAGTAACTCGATAAACGCCTGCAGCAATTGAAGATAAGGTAGCGTTTGTTCCACCTCCGGGTGTCCATGAATAAGTATAACTTCCAGAACCACCACTTGCCAACACTGTCAAAATTCCGTCGGCTTGACCACATGTAGGTTCGGTTTCAATAAAAGATGTTGAGATAGCCGCGGGCTCCGTGATCACAAATTGCTCAGTGGTTTGACATTCATCGTCATCTGTTACTGTAATTTCATATGTTCCGGCACTTAAACCATTGATGTTTTGATTGGAATTACCATTTGACCATTGATACGTATAAGGTGTTGCTCCTCCAGAAACGGAAATGGCCAAAGCACCATCAGCACCACCATTGCAACTAACATTAATTTGGTTTTGAATGGTGACACTTGGTCCGGAAACATCACTGACGATAACTTCTTCTTGAGCAGTACAATTGTTGGCATCCCAAACTGTCACAAAATAAATCCCTGCACTTAAGCTGTCCGCCGTTCCGGTGGTATCGCCACTTGTCCATAACCAATCATATGGACCGACACCTCCATTTACATTAGCCACCACAGAACCATCATTATTACCACACGTAGCATCTGTAACATTAAAAGAAAAAGTCATGGAATCACATAAGCTATATTTGGCCAAAAACATATCTTCCATGCCCAGGCTTATTAAATTATTGGTTCCAGTTCCCGGATCGAAATCGGCTATTCCAGTATAAGCGCCTCCAATGTACAATCCATTGTTATTGTCTTGAACAATTGACAAGGCATTGAAATCTCCATTTCCAATAATAGCTTCAGCCCAATTTAAATTTCCTGACCCATCATAACTGGCAAAAAACAGATCCTGACTTCCCGATCCACTTAGGTTATGCACATTGGTAGAAGGATCAAAATCGACTGTTCCTGAGAATAACCCAGTAACCAGTACATCACCGGAATTGTTGAGATTAATAGTTGTAGCCGCGTCGGCACCACTTCCACCTAATCCCATAGACCAATCTAATGACATTGAACTATTGTACCTCAATACAAACATGTCTTCACTTCCATTACTTACAATGCTATCCATTCCATTCACAGGATCGGTTTGCAAGGTATTGCTAAAGCTTCCACTCAAAAAGATATTGTCCTGACCATCAATTCTTATCCTACCTGGACTTGTATAATTCAATCCTCCTATCTGATAGGTGTTTTGATACACACCATTGCTATTCAATTTCCACAAGAAAACATCTGAAATACCTCCGGCAGTGATATTATTTGTCCCTACTCCTGGATCAAAATCCGCAGTTCCGCTAAGTGCTCCATAAACAAATACATCGGAATTGCTATTCACTTCCATGTCGTATGATTCGATAAATGTTGCTCCCGTTCCTACACTTTCGGACCACAAGTAATTTCCACTGGAATTTAATTTTGTAACGAAAATGTTTGTTCCCGTTCCACTGTTGTGGGTGGCTGTACCAATTCCAGGATCCATGTCAGCAATACCGCTAAAAAATCCTGCGATGTATATATTTCCTTGAGCATCTACATCCACAGAAGTGATCATGACCGAATCTGTGCTTGAAAATTGTCGCACCCATTGAAGCGCCGCAGCAGAATCATACTTCACCAAAAAACCATCAGCATTACCATTGGGAGTTAAGTTGGCCATAGATGAACCAACATCAAAATCTGTAATGGTGTCAAACTTTCCAACAATGTAAACATCATCGTTTCCATGCACGTGCAAATCATAAGGAATCACAAAAGAAGGATTGGAAATTGAATAAGCTTCGTCATAAAGTCCGTCGGAAGAATATTTCGCCATGAATCCATCTACCAATCCATTAGCGAATAACACTCCATTTCCTGCTCCTGGATCAAAATCCACTATGAATCCAAAAACTCCACCAATTAATAAATCATCATTAGATAAAATTTCGACTCTACCGTTGATATCAACAGCTGTTCCTCCAATGCTACGTGCCCATGATAAATTCTGAGCTTTCAAAGGAGAAAACAATAGGATATACGCACATACAAAAATCCAAGGCAGTAACGTTTTTTTCATAGGAGAGTAGGTTATTCGGATTAATGTTTCAAATTTACAGGATTAATCCCGATTTTGAAGAATTGAATATCAAACAACAAATGTTCATGATTGGAAAATTATTCTTTTGTATTACGTAGAACTTTTATTATTTTTGCACCCCGATTTTTAATGAAGTCATTATGTATGCAATAGTAGATATAGCAGGGCAGCAATTTAAGGTGACCAAAGATCAACAACTTTTCGTTCATCGATTGGAAGGCAAAGAAGGATCTAAAGTAGATTTTGACAGTGTTCTTTTGATTGATAACAACGGAAAAGTAAATGTTGGCGCCCCGGCTATCAATGGTGCAAGAGTTTCAGCGAAAATTCTTGAGCACATGAAAGACGACAAAGTTCTTGTATTCAAGAAAAAACGTCGCAAAGGTTACAAAAAGAAAAATGGACATCGTCAATATATGACGAAGATCCAGATTGAAGGAATTGTTGAAAAAGGTGCTAAACCTGCTGCAAAAGCAACAGAAACAAAAGCCAAAGCTTCAACAGCTGCCAAACCAGCTGCTGAAACAAAAGCTGCACCAAAGGCTTCAACTGCAAAAGCAACTGCTGCTAAGAAAACGACTACAGCAAAAAGCACTGCTGCCAAAACAACGGCAACAAAAGCTTCAACTGCGAAGTCAACTGCAAGCAAACCAAAAGCTGCTGCAAAACCAAAAGCCGCTGCTGCGAAACCTGCAGCTAAAACAGCCGCTAAAAAAAGTGAAGGAACTGCAAAAAAAGCAGCACCTAAAAAAGATACAGACAAATCAGCCGAATAATCCGGCCTAATTAATTAGTTATGGCACATAAGAAAGGAGCAGGTAGCTCGAACAACGGAAGAGAGTCGGAAAGTAAACGGCTCGGGATTAAAATCTTCGGAGGTCAACAAGCAATTGCCGGAAACATTATTGTAAGGCAACGTGGAACAAAACATCATCCAGGAGAAAATGTGGGCATTGGAAAAGATCATACTTTGTTTGCATTGATTGACGGTACCGTAGAGTTTAGAAAAAAGAAAGACAATAAGTCCTTTGTTTCGGTGATGCCGACTCAGGGATAATGATCAGATATTTAAAAATTCTGACTCCTGTTGAGCTGGCCATAAGGTAGTTTAGCAGGAGTTTTTTTGTTTTCAGATGTTAGATTTACATAAACTTAGAACAGACCACCAAGACATCATTGAGCGGTTAAAAATTCGAAACTTAGATGCAAATGAGCTCATTGCTTCTATCTTGGAATTGGATGAAAAAAGAAGAACCACTCAACAATCACTTGACAATTTGCTTGCCGAAGCAAATCAATTGAGTAAATCAGTTGGTCAACTCTTTAAAGAAGGTAAAAAAGAAGAAGCAGAAGCCATTAAAAGTAAATCTGCAGATCTGAAGCAAGCCAGTCACGACAAGCGGGAAGAACTGCGTGAATTGGAACATAAAATTCGTCATGAATTATTGCAAATCCCAAATGCTCCCAATAAAAAAGTCCCATCAGGTAATACGGATGAAGACAATTTAGAGCTGAGGCAAGAAGGACAAATTCCCAAACTTCATGACAACGCAAAACCTCATTGGGACCTTGCTTCAGAATACAATATCATAGATTTTGAACTCGGTACAAAAATTACGGGAGCAGGATTCCCTGTTTATCGTGGAAAAGGCGCTCAATTGCAAAGAGCACTTATCAACTTTTTTCTGGATCGTGCCAGATCAGCTGGTTATGAGGAAGTCCTTCCTCCTCTGCTGGTAAATGAAGATTCCGGTATTGGAACAGGTCAATTGCCTGATAAAGATGCCCAAATGTATCATGCCAGAGAAGATAATTTATACCTGATTCCTACTGCAGAAGTTCCCGTTACCAATATATACAGAGATGTGATTTTACATCAAGAGGATTTCCCGGTAAAAAATACCGCTTATACCCCTTGTTTCAGAAGAGAAGCAGGTTCATATGGAAAAGACGTGCGAGGGTTAAACAGGCTTCATCAATTTGACAAAGTTGAAATTGTTCAACTGACACACCCTGACCATTCATATGATGTCCTGGAAGAAATGGTTGCTTATGTAGAGTCTCTGTTGAAAGAACTGCAACTTCCATACAGAACATTAATGTTGTGCGGAGGGGATTTAGGCGTGGCCGCTGCCATGACCATTGATTTGGAAGTGTTTTCCGCTGCTCAACAAAGGTGGTTAGAAGTTAGTTCTGTTTCTAATTTTGAAACGTATCAAGCCAACCGCTTGAAACTGCGATTCAAAAATACAGATGGAAAAACAGAACTGGCACACACATTAAATGGAAGTGCATTGGCTCTTCCCAGAATTTATGCTTCTATCCTTGAAAACAATCAATCCGAAAACGGAATTATCATTCCAGAGGTATTGGTACCTTATACTGGATTCGAAATGATACAGAAATGAAAAAAATCGTTCAATTAAGCATCATAGCTGTTTTGTTCCATGGAACATTTATGACATCATGCCAATCTCCTCATCAGTCATATATTGATCAAATTGACAGTCTTCAGGTTTTGGTTGATTCTTCTGAACAAATGTTTCAATCCATTGATACATCATTGGTATATGGAAATTTAAGAACTGCAGAGTCCAATTTTGAAGAAGTTTCGAATTATTATGACACCTTGACTCGTGACGTGGCCTTTTTATTGGATGAGTATTATGCATACAGAAAGGCATATAAAAAGTGGGGAGGTAAAATCAAGCCGTTTTATGATGAATTTGAAGTAGTGCGCATGCAGCTGGAAGATTTAAAAACGGATTTGAAAAAGGATCTTGTACCTGCAGATAAAATCCAGGAATACTACGATCATGAAATGATCCATGTAAATGATATGATGGAAATTGTGGTTTCGATGAAAACAGGACTAGAGCTAATTCATCCTAAATTTGAATTATCCGATCAGAAAATTTCTACATTACTGGATTCATTGCGTCAGGAAAATAATGCCGACCTTTAAAACCATTGTTTTAGCAATCGGTTTTGAAAAAATACTTCCATATTCTCATATTGCTTTTTTTGATGACAGCATCTTCCACTGTTGTCAGCCAGAAAAAAAACACGCAAAATATTGATGGTCAGCTGGCCATGCAGCATTTTCAGAATAAGGAATATGCAAAAGCCGCTAACTATTTCAAAAAACTGATTGACAAGAATTTTAACCCGGTCTATTACGAGAACTTGCTGACTTGTTATGTGGTTTTGGAACAATATGACGACGCCGAAAAATTGGCCAGAAAAACGAACCGCAGTACCGACAAATTAATATACCAGGTAGATGTAGGTTATGTGCTTAAGAAGTCAGGTCAGGAGGACAAATCTAAGCAGGTATTCCAAAAGCTAATTAAGGAATTGCCTTCCGACAATCAGGTGGTTATGAATGTGGCCAGAAGATTTCAGAAAAGGAAAGAAATCGATTTTGCCATTGACACTTATTTACGTGGAAGAAAACTCAATAAACAGGGATACCCATACAATTTTGATTTGGCGCAATTGTACTACCAAAAAGGAGATATAGAGGAAATGATCAATGAATACCTGGATGTTTTGTTGATCAATGAAAATTATATTCAAAGTGTTCAAAATGCACTTCAGACCACTTTGAATCCCGATCCAATGGGCACCAAAAAACAACAGCTGAAAACTGAACTTTTAAGAAGAATTCAACGAAATAATGATAGAATCATATTCAATGAAATGTTGATATGGTATTACATTCAAGATGAAAATTTTCGTGGAGCATTTACCCAGGCGAAAGCCATAGATGCCAGATTCTCTGAAAATGGAAAACGCATTTTGGAAATTGCCAGCTTAAGTCGCGCGAACGATGACTATGAAACGGCAATAGAATGTTACAACTACATCATCAAACAAGGTTCTTCCGGTTCAAATTATTCCAGAGCAAAAATCTATCTGGTCACCACCTTAAGTGAAAAAATTCTAACAAAGCAAGATTATACAACAGAAGAATTGGAGATGTTGGAAGCAGAATATGCCAAGACATTAAAGGAATTTGGAAAAAATCAGAACACCATAAAGATTATCAGAGAGTACGCTCATTTATTGGCCTCCTATTTGGAAAGAAGTAACGAAGCTCAACAATTGCTGGAAGAAGCCATTTCCTATCCTCGGTTGAGCAAGTCCGAACAAGCAGAATGTAAATTATTGTTGGGAGATATTCTGATGATCAAAGGTGAAATCTGGGAAGCATCTTTGTTGTATTCTCAAGTTGAAAAAGCCTATAAATATGACCACTATGGTGAAATAGCCAAATTCAGGAATGCGAAAGTCTCATTTTATACAGGGGACTTTGTATGGGCAAAAACCCAACTTGATGTACTCAAAGGATCAACAAGCAGACTCATATCAAATGACGCTATGTCCCTCAGCCTGTTGATTAGTGACAATACCGTTTTCGATACAGTGACAACAGCATTGGAACTTTATGCGCAGGCTGATTTACTTTTTTCCAGACAAAAGTTTGATGAGTCATTGGAAGTTTTGTCCAAAATTGAAACCATTTATGCTACCCATTCCATTTTGGAAGAGTCCTTGTTTCTGCAGTATAAAATACAGATGAGGAAGAAAAATCATGAACAAGCTGGGCGGCTGTTAGAAAAAATTGTGACAGAATATGATTATGAAATCATCGCAGATAAAGCGCTGTTTGAATTTGCAAGATTAAATGAACGCTTTCTCAATAACCCGGATAAGGCACAAGAATTGTATTTGAAATTGATGACGGATTTTCCAGATAGTTTATATGTAACCGAATCCAGAAAAAGATTCAGATCATTGAGAAAGAAGTCGAATGAAGGAAATGAATTAATAATTGACGAAGCAGATTCTGAATCCCAACCTACAATGCATCCCTAACATGATTATTTACAATGTAACCGTAAATGTTGAAGATTCCGTCCATGATGAATGGTTCAATTGGATGAAGAACATCCATATCCCAGACGTTATGAATACCGGTTTATTCGAAGGAAATATATTCTCCAGGATTATCACCAGACAGGAAGATGAAACCGGCCAAACGTATTCCATTCAATACAAATGCAAGAGTCTTGATGTATTGAACCAATACCAGGAGATATTTGCCCCTAAATTGCAACAAGAACACAATCAAAAGTTTCAAGGCAAATTTGTAGCCTTCCGAACGATTCTCGAAGAGGTATGAAGAAATTCGAGGTGAAGGCCAAAAAACATCTTGGTCAACATTTCTTAAATGATCCAGTTGCTGCTCAACAAATTGTCAATGCTTTGTTGAGCCAACAACCAAAAAATGTATTGGAAATTGGTCCGGGTACTGGTGTGCTGACAGATATTCTCCTTGAGCATGAAGACATTGATTTGAAATGTGTGGAAATGGACCAAGAGTCCGTTGCATACCTGACTGCAAAGCACAAATCCTTGGTTGATCGCATAATTTTTGGCGACTTCCTCAAACTTGATTTAAGTCAGTTGTTTACCCATCAAATGGCAATCATTGGAAATTTTCCCTATAACATATCCACACAAATTGTGTTTAAAGTATTGGAAAATAAGAGGGATGTACCATTACTGGTTGGAATGTTCCAAAAGGAAGTTGCAGAGCGCATCGCCAGTAAACCGGGAAGCAAAGTTTACGGCATCACCAGCGTGCTGGTGCAAGCCTATTATCATGTGGAATTGCTTTTTTCCATTGGTCCGGAGTCATTTGTTCCTCCTCCGAAAGTTGAATCGTCCGTCATTCGCATAACATTACGATCCGAAAGTGAATTTCCAGATTGCGACGAAAAAAAATTGAGAATGGTAGTAAAGCAAGCCTTTAATCAACGAAGAAAAACACTTAGAAACAGTCTGAAATCGATAGCTGGTAACACCGATTTTTCTTTTTCTCAAAAAAGACCTGAACAACTTTCAGTAGATGATTTTGTACTGATTACCAAGGAATTGCTAGGCTGATGTTGCCTTCACTTCCAAAGCCTTCACATTTATTGTAGATTTGCACAAGCCAAATAAACGGCCTGCACAATGCATTTCGAATTATCAAAAGAATTCCTAAAAGCCATAGAGGAAAGCATCAAAAATGACCGTGAATCGGACATCATTGATATGGTAATTGATTTGCATCCAGCAGATATTGCAGACATTATCAATCATCTTTCGCTTGAGGACGCAAAACTATTTTATCAGTACCTGGATGCTGAAAAGGCGGCCAATGCGTTGATGGAATTGGAAGAAGAGAAAAGAGAAGATTTTTTGGAGGTACTTACCAGTGATGTCATTGCTAAGGATTTCATTGACAATCTCGATTCCGATGACGCAACGGATGTCATCCAGGAACTGCCTGTTGAAAAACAAGCGGAGGTAATTTCAAAACTAGAAGATCCCGAACATGTTCAGGAAATTGTTGATTTGCTGAACTATGATGAAGACACTGCCGGTGGTTTGATGGCAAAAGAACTGATTCGGGTAGAAATCGGATGGAGTGTTGAGAAGTGTATAAAGGAAATTAGAAAGCAGGCGGAAGACTTTGAAAATGTGTATTCCGTTTATGTGACAGATTCCGATGAAAAGTTGATTGGTAAGTTGTCATTGAAAAAATTGTTGTTGGCCTCTGATTCCGCTAAGATTGAATCATTGGCGAATATGAAGATTTCATCCGTCAATGTTCATGAATCACAGGAAGAAGTCATATCGCTGATCAAAAAATATAACCTGATTACACTTCCGGTAGTGGACGATCATGGAAGATTGGTAGGTAGAATCACCATTGATGATGTCATGGATGTGATGGAAGAAGAAGCCGAAAAAGATTACCAAATGGCTTCTGGAATTTCTGAAAAATTAGAGGTTTCATCCCGAATATTAAACATCAGTCGTGCGCGGCTTCCATGGTTATTAATTGGCCTTTTAGGTGGAATAGCCGGGGCAAAAGTCATTGGAGCTTACGAATCACAAATTCAAATTTATCCGGAAATGGCATTTTTCATACCATTGATTGCCGCCATGGGAGGAAATGCCGGAGTTCAATCTTCAGCAATTGTAGTTCAAGCCATTGCAAGTCATACCCTTCGAATCGAAAGACTTGCCAAAAAAATACTCAAAGAACTTACCGTTAGTCTGCTCAATGGCTTGGTCTGTTCCATCATCATTCTGGGATATAATCTGGCATTTAGCGATTCAATGTCCTTAAGCATGACCGTGAGCCTTGCGCTTTTAACGGTCATTATTGTTGCCTCATTAGCTGGGACGTTAATTCCATTGTTTCTCGACAAGTATAAAATTGATCCTGCACTTGCCACCGGGCCATTTATCACCACGCTGAATGACTTGTTCGGCTTGTTTATTTATTTCGCCATAGGACGAATCGTTTATGGGCTCTTCTGACTTACTTCAAGGAAAAGTGTTGTTCTTGGATGAAGTTCATCCCATATTGGAACAACGACTAACCCAAGCCGGTTTCACTTGTTTGGATTATACCAAATTAGATTTAGAAGAATTAAAAGAGCCCCTCTCAGAGGCCGTTGGTATTGTTATTAGAAGTCGATTCAAAATTGACCAGGAATTTATTCAACATGCAAAGTCACTTAAGTTTATCGCTCGTTCAGGTTCAGGGATGGAAAACATTGATGTAGCATTTGCAAACCGTCAAAACATAAAATGTTTCAATAGTCCAGAAGGCAACAGAAATGCAGTGGGAGAGCATGCATTGGGAATGTTGTTGTCATTATTTAACAAATTGTCCATTGGAAATCAGGAAGTTTCTAACGGCATTTGGAGAAGAGAAGCAAACAGAGGTGTAGAGCTGAAGGGAAAGACAGTGGGGATTATTGGATATGGAAATACCGGATCCACTTTTGCCAAAAAACTGCTTTCCATGGAATGTGAAATATTGGCAAATGATAAGTACAAATCTGGTTTTGGTGAAGCTGGAATCATTGAATGTGATCTTAACGAAATTGTTGAACGTGCAGATGTACTTAGCTTGCATGTGCCACTGACGGATGAAACAAAAGGAATGGTTGATGAAAGTTTTCTCAATCAATTCAACAAATCCATATATCTGATAAATACTGCTCGTGGCAAATTAGTTTCATTACCCACTCTGGTGGAAGGTTTAAAGTCCGGAAAATTATTGGGCTGCTGTCTTGACGTATTGGATGTTGAAAATGTCAATTTTGAAGTCGGAAATGATCACCTTGCGCAAGATCATATGAAATATTTGATTGATTCGGACAAGGTGTTGTTGTCACCGCATGTGGCAGGCTGGACGGTGGAATCATATAAAGCTCTATCAAACGTATTGGCAGACAAGATTTTGTCCACATTTAATTCTGAGAACGGTCTTTCATAACTATTCTCGCTGTATGGCGGCTTCGTTGTTCAACCAGAATTTCCTTATTGCCCATTAACAAATCCAATGTTTTCTGATCATAGTGGCGAATGGTCATTAATTCCAATCCTGTATTATAGAGCACTTTATATTTTTTCTTGAGTGCACTCACTAGATTCTCTAATTTATCCTCCTGAAAGTCAATGCATATAGAAAAACTGATAGCAGAATTTTGCATCAGGTTAATCTTAATTCCAAACTCCGCCAGAAAACCAAAAATTTGACTTAGGTTTTCTTCCATCACAAATGAATAATCTCTCGAGGAAATGGAGATCAAGACTTGATTCGGTTTAAAAATGTAGGAAGGTACCAATGAATCAGCCTCCATATCTTCATGGATGACCGTCCCTGCCTCTTCCATATTGGCAAAAGGTTTAACGTACAATGGAATTCGCTTGTTTTGAAGCGGTTTGATGGTTTTAGGATGGATAACGGTTGCCCCATAATACGCCAGTTCCACTGCCTCATGATAGGAAATGTTGTCCAGTTTCTTTGTGTTTTCAAAAAACTTGGGATCTGCATTTAACAATCCTGGAACATCCTTCCAAATAGTCACCTCTTGCGCATTCAACACATATGCTAAAATTGCAGCTGAAAAATCCGATCCTTCTCTGCCCAATGTGGTGGTATGTCCATTTTCTGCCCCTGCAATAAACCCTTGAGTAAGAAAAACGGTCGATTCAGAAAATTGAATTTTGGACTGCACCAATTCTTCTGTTTGTTCCCAATTGACTTCTGCGTTTCTGTATTTTAAGTTTGTCCGAATACACTCCCTGGCATCTACCCAAATATTTTTAATCCCTGCATGATTCAAAAAATGATGAATGATTCGTGTAGCTATGATTTCGCCATCTGAAACAATTTGATCATAGAAATAATCGTAACTGGCTTCTGCTCTTTTCAGTTTGAGCAATCGTTGATTTAGTGCGTCAATTCGCGATTGAATTTCTTCAAATATTTCATCATGAACTGATTTAAACAATCCATTTAATATTTTGAAATGCTCTTCTTTGAGCTGCTCCAACAAAAATTCAACTTCCGAACCTGAATGGTAGGCACTTGTAACCAATTTTTCAAGCAAGTTGGTGGTTTTTCCCATCGCTGAAATCACAATCACAAGCCTTTCTTCTGAATAGGATTCAACAATATTTTTCAAATTCAATACCGAATTCGAATCCTTTACAGACGCCCCACCAAATTTAAATACCCTCATTGCCCTGACTTTTCATGTAATTTTCCAACTGTGGTCTTGTCATTCTACCATTATACCATTCCTCTTCGATAGATGCACCAAAAGATTTGTAAAAATCTATTGCCGGAGTATTCCAATCAAGCACTTGCCACATCAATCGTTGAGCATTTGTTTTATAAGCTTCTTTGATGGTTGCATCAAACAATATTTTTCCAACTCCTTTACCGCGAAATTCCTTTTTTACGATCAAATCTTCCAGATACATGCATTTTCCTTTCCAGGTTGAATAACTATAAAACCAAAAGGACATTCCTACCACATTGTTTTCGAATTCTGCAAGCAATATATGAAACAAAGGATATTCACCAAATCCGTCCATGATTAGCTGTTCTTCGGTCAATGTAAATTCATGTTCTGCCTTTTCATATATCGCTAATTCTCTGATGAGTTCAAAGATTTCCTTTATATCTTCTTTTGTGGCCGTTCTGAGAGAAATTTGCATCATGGTATAAAAATACAAGCGAAAATATAAATTCTCATCACCCCTGCATTTTTTTAAGAGTTCTTAGAATATGCGATATTTGTTCAAAAATCGACGGAAAGATATGAAAGGGTTGAAAACACTTACCCAGTTCATTATTGAGCGACAAGCAGATTTCCCATATGCAACTGGTGAGTTAAGCCGGTTGTTAAACGACATTGCCACCGCAGCCAAGGTTATCAATTCTGAAGTAAACAAAGCTGGTTTGGCCAATATATTAGGGGTAGCGGGTTCGGAGAACATTCAAGGTGAGGCACAACAGAAACTTGACATTTTCGCAGATGAACAATTTATTCGGGCTATGCAAAGTGGTGGTGAAGTATGTTCATTGGCATCAGAAGAGAATGACCATCATTTGGAATTTGACAACTCACCTTCATGTGATGGGAAATATGTGGTAGCTTTTGACCCTCTTGATGGTTCATCTAATATTGATGTGAATGTATCAATAGGCACCATATTTTCTATTTATCGACGAAAAGACGAAAACAAATTATCCGGCGTTGATGAATTTTTGCGAAAAGGAACTGAGCAAGTAGCTGCAGGGTATGTGATTTATGGCTCTTCCACTATGTTGGTATACACAACAGGAAGAGGTGTAAACGGATTTACCTTGGATCCATCTATAGGTGAATTTTGCCTTTCACATCCTCAATTAAAAATGCCTGATTCTGGTAAGATTTATTCTGTAAATGAAGGAAATTTGGTTCATTTTCCTGAATCAATAAAGGCATACATTGCTCATTGTAAAGAAGAAGATTCAACCACCGGACGACCTTATTCGGCAAGATATATTGGATCAATGGTAGCTGATTTGCACCGAAATCTCATAAAAGGTGGTATTTTTATTTATCCGAAGACAGAAAAATCACCTACTGGAAAATTGCGGTTATTGTACGAGTGCAATCCAATGGCATTTATTGTAGAACAAGCTGGCGGCTTGGCCACTACGGGTACAGAGCGCATATTGGACATTCAAATTGAAGAATTACATCAACGCGTACCTATCATTATTGGATCAAAAAATATGGTGAATGAATTACTCACTTTTAATGAACAATATGCTTACTAGTATGTTCACCCAAAGATCATTCAGGTGGATAAGTCTTGGAATGATTGTATTGATGACGGTAGGTTGTGGAAAAGATGATGATCCTGCTGTTGAAAGCACAAATAATCGAATCAGTGGTGTTTTGGATGGAGTTTTTTGGAAATCTCAAACTACGAATGCCTCGTATACCACCAATGGTATTGTCATTTCAGGGTTTTCAGCTGACAATTCTGAAATTACCATCATTGTTCGTGGAGATTCTACTGGATCGTATCAATTTGGACCTGAATCAGAACATATAGCCATTTACAGAACGGTGTCCGTAGACAATGGAACAACCCATACCACTGCCACGACCAATGGAACGGGAAGTGTATCCATAGAGACCATTGACGAAATCAACAGGGAAATGACAGGAGCGTTTGCATTTACAGCAGAAAGACTGTCTGATCAGGCAGTTGTGAATTTGGCAAATGGTGTATTCACAAAATTGAAATACCAAATAACGGCTGATGACGGTGCATTTAACACCATGTCTGCTACCATTGCTGGGGACAATTGGGTTTCCTATAATACCACAGGATTCGTCACTTTTGATATTCTGAATATTACCGGTTTAGACGCGGATGGAATCAAGGCCATTAAATTTCAATTGCCAAAAGAAATTTTAGCAGGAAGTTATGATCTTGATTTTTTCAGCGATTACAAATTGACTTACGTTCGATCAGATGGTGAGGAGTTTATTGCCAAATCGGGCAAGTTGAACGTTGATGAACATAACGAAGCCACCAAAGTTCTTACGGGAGAATTTGATGTGTTGGTTTGGCAACCATCAACAGGATCATCCATGAATATTACCGGTGGTAAATTTTACGCAGCCTATCAATAGCTCGTGGCTGCTGTTTTTTGAATCCAATATATTACGTCATTTTAATATAAACCTTCAAGACTTTTTCATGTCATTCAATGGCAATGTCTTATATTTGTGACTCCCCAAAATACACGCTATGGACAAAATTTTACTTTCGTTATTGATAGTTACAACTTCGCTGGTTTTCGGACAACATGATCCACATGAATTCTGTGGTACAATGTTTCGCCATAACCAATTAATGCAGACGGATCCGGAATACCGGGCCAGACGAGCGGAAATTGCGAAACAGCACAAGAACATTGAAAAACAACTTCAAGGGCAAAAAGCGCCTATATTAACTGTTCCCGTTGTGGTTCATGTCATTCATACTGGTCAATCTGTTGGTTCTGGAGCAAACATCTCTGATGCGCAAATTCAAAGTGCCATTAATGCGTTAAACGAAGATTTTCGCAGAATGGCTGGAACTAACGGTTTTGGTGGCGGAGTTGACACTGAGATTGAGTTTTGTTTAGCCGTGCGCGATCCTAACGGACAATCAACATCAGGAATTAACCGAGTCGACGGAAGTTCTGTTTCTGGATATTCAAGTGGAGGAATGCGTTTGCAAACAACAAGCGGAGCCAGTGAAACTTCCGTTAAAGCTTTAAGTAGATGGCCCAAAGCGAGTTATTATAATATATGGATTGTAACTGAAATTGATGGAAACAATGGTGGTTCTGGAACCCAAGGTTTCGCCTATTTCCCTGGAGCAAGTAGCTCAGTGGATGGTGCGGTTATTTTGTACAATGCATTTGGAACTACTGGAAATTTAAAAGGATACACCGATATGAACAGAACCGCAACGCATGAAATTGGTCACGGTTTGGATTTATATCACACATTTGAAGGTGACAATGGTGGAGGAAGTTGCCCTCCATCCGGAACCACACAGGGAGATGAGGTGGCAGACACGCCTCCGCACAGACGTAGTAGTTCCAATTGCCCAAGCAGCAACAGCAATCCTTGTGTGAGCGGTGGAAGTCTGGGTGATGTTGTACATAACTATATGGATTATTCCAGCCAAACTTGTAAGGATGAGTTTACTGCAGGACAATCAACAAGAATGCGTACTGCCCTTCAAGGTTCAAGAAGTTCGTTGTTGACGTCAAGTGCTTGTCTTCAAGATGTACCTAATGACATTACACTTTCTTCACTTGATTTTCCTGGAACCAAAGTTTGCGCCGGAACATTTAGTCCGGTTTTGACCATTAAAAATTCTGGAACCAATACTATCAGCTCATTTGATGTCATTTATGACATTGATGGTGGAACTGCTCAGGTGTATAGCTGGACCGGAGCTCTCACATCCGGAAGTGCCATTAGTGTAACTGTTGATCCAATTAGTAATTTGAGCAATGGAGGACATACGTTGAATATTACAGTGACGAATCCTAACAACAGCTCTGATCCAAATCCTGCTGATAATAGTGATTCCCAAATTTTTAACTATAGTCCAGTGAAGCCGGTTATTAATTTGGTAACCAATGATTTTATGGAATCTAGTTTGAATTTACCTACCTATATCTGGTTGCGTGAAAACGTTGTACGACCGAATCTCGTCACCCGTTCCGTAAAACCTCTATGGGATGGAAATTACCGTGTCATTGCAATCGATAATGTTGGATGTGCTTCTGATACCAGTGATCCTTATGGATATTTTTTCACTGGATTGTTGCCGGAAGATGAAAATTCATTGGTTAAAATTTATCCAAACCCAGCCACTTCGGCTGTTACCATTGAACTTCCTGTTAGTGATGAATCATCGTTCGTTCAGCTTTTTAATACCAGAGGTCAGTTGATTCTTGAACAAACGTTAACCGAAACAAGAAGTGACATTAACATATCTGGAATTGAAAATGGAATCTACATGATTCGCATTGCTCATCCCGGAGGAATCAAAACTTCACGGTTCACAAAATTGTAGAATCTGGCTTAAATTTTTTCTTTGGCTGGGTGGTGAAGGTGGATTATGAAAATTGAAGATGTCTTACATTTTTACTCAGCCCAACCCATTGTGCAGGATATTTGTTCAACTATCCAAGTTGAATCAAATGCTCAGATTGTACTAGAAGGAATTGTTGGATCATCTCAGGCGATTTTAGGTACTGTAATTGGCAATGCAACAAACAGATGCCAATTATTCTTGTTTCATGATAAAGAAAATGCCGCTTACCATTTCAACGATCTTGAAAGCCTGACGAATTCGAAGCGTTCCCTTTTTTTCCCCGCCTCCTATAAGCGACCATATCAGGTAGAATCATACACAAATGCGAACGTACAATCGCGTGTTAACGCTATGAGTGCGGTTCAAAAAAACAGTCACAACAAATTACTTACCTCTTTTGCAGAGGCCATTTCTGAAAAAGTTGTTTCCAGACAGAAGTTTAGAAAACAATCGTTTGTTCTTAAAAAAGGAGAAATCATTGATCTTGATGTGTTGATTGACAAAATGCATGAGTTCGATTTTGAAAGAACCGATTTTGTTACGGATGCAGGACAATTTTCAATTCGGGGCAACATATTTGATGTCTTTTCTTTCGGATCATCTGTTCCTCACAGAATTGAATTCATGGACGATATGATTGAAGGCATACGTCCTTTTGAAGTATCTGATCAATTGACCACTGGCAAACTCGATAGACTTGAAGTATTACCTTCTTTTACACATACTGTAGATGAAGAGTCATACCAACATTTGATTGACTTTTTGCCGGATGAAAGTATAATCTGGATTGATGATTTAGAATTGCTCTGTCAAAAGATAAATGAAGAAATGAAAGTGGCCTCGGAGGCTTTTGATGCCCTGGGAGATACCATTGAACATTTACCCCCAGCCTCATTGTATCTGTCCGAAGATGAATTGCTGAAAATCCTTGAACAAAGAACGGTCATATACCTCAATCGATCAAACCCTGTTGGTCTCAAAAAGTATTCCTTTTCCATGGAACCTCAGCCTGCCATCAACAAGAATTTTGAGCTGTTGCAAGAAGATCTGGCTGAAAAGGCAAAACAGGGTTATGAGCACCTTATTACTTTTCAAAACAGTGGGCAAATGTCCCGACTTTATGAAATTTTTGAAGACACACAATCTGAAATCGGGTTAAAGTCTCTTGTTATCTCATTGCACAATGGATTTGTGGACAAGCAACACAAATTTTTAATTTACACAGATCATCAACTATTCAACAGGTATCATAAATTTCAATTAAAAAGCGGTTTTCACAGAAAAAAGGAAGCCATTACATTAAAGGAATTGAAAGGATTGACTCCTGGAGATTTCATTACGCATATTGATCATGGAGTGGGTTGTTATTCAGGATTGGAAAAAATAGATGTCAATGGGAAAAAGCAAGAAGCCATCCGCATTCTTTACAAAAACAACGATGTTCTTTATGTAAGCATTCATTCATTGCATCGAATATCCAAATACATTGGCAAAGATGGTGCTGAACCAAAATTGGATAAAATTGGATCATCCAGTTGGAAAAGTCTAAAGAAAAAGACCAAAGCCCGGGTTAAGGAAATTGCATTTGATTTGATTAAACTTTATGCTAAGCGAAAGTCCACCAAGGGATTTCAGTTTAGCCCGGATACCTATTTACAAAATGAGTTGGAAGCATCGTTTTTGTATGAGGATACCGAAGATCAGGTGAAGGCTACGCATGCTGTAAAAAAAGACATGGAAGCGGAATATCCCATGGATCGCCTGATTTGTGGGGATGTTGGTTTCGGAAAAACCGAAATTGCCTTGCGTGCTGCTTTCAAAGCTGTATCGGACAGCAAGCAAGTGGCCATTTTAGTTCCAACTACCATTCTTGCTTTGCAACACTATCAAACTTTCAAAAAAAGATTCGAAGGTTTTCCATGTACGGTTGATTATTTAAATCGATTTAAAACTGCCGGTCAACAAAAAGACTCCATTCGTAAGCTGAAAGAAGGAAAGGTGGACATCATAATCGGAACACATAGATTGGTAAGTAAAGATGTTGAATTCAAAGATTTAGGTCTTCTGATTATAGATGAAGAGCAAAAATTTGGCGTAGGTGTTAAAGACAAACTTAAAACCATGAAAGAAAACGTGGATACGTTAACGTTGACGGCCACTCCTATTCCACGAACATTGCAATTTTCATTGATGAACGCCAGGGATCTATCCATTATTAATACTGCTCCACCGAACAGGCAATCCATTGAAACTTCAGTTCGTTCCTTTAATGAAGATATCATTCGAGATGCCATAGACTACGAATTGCAAAGAAGAGGTCAGGTATTTTTCATCAACAACAGAATAGAGAACATAACTGAAGTAGCTGGCATGATTCAACGATTGTGCCCAGAAGCTCGAGTATTGGTGGGTCATGGACAAATGAAGGGCGATGTATTGGAGAAAAAAATGATGGATTTTATCCAAGGGGCGTATGATGTTTTGGTTTCAACAACCATAGTTGAATCCGGATTAGATATCCCCAATGCAAATACCATCATCATTAATCAAGCCAATCATTTTGGTCTCAGTGATTTGCATCAAATGAGAGGGCGGGTTGGTAGATCCAATAGAAAAGCTTTTTGTTATTTATTGGCTCCTCCAAAGCATACGTTGTCAACCGATGCCCGAAAGCGACTTAATGCTATTGAACAATATTCCGAATTGGGCAGTGGATTTCAAATAGCCATGCGTGATTTGGATATCAGAGGTGCGGGAAACTTATTGGGCGCAGAACAAACAGGATTCATTTCAGAAATAGGATTTGATATGTATCAGAAAATTCTGAATGAGGCTATTAATGAGTTGAAAGAAAATGAATTCAAAGATTTGTACAAAGACGAACAGAAACAATATGCTGTAAATGATTGCAGCATTGAAACGGATTTGGAAATCTTGATTCCCGATAGTTACGTCAGTAGCATAAATGAACGATTGAGTTTGTATCGTGAAATAGACGAAATTGAAAATGGTGAAGAACTGTCACAATTTGAATGGAAACTAACCGATCGATTTGGCCCTCTGCCTGAAGCCACAAAGTCTTTGATAGATACCATTAAACTGCGATGGATGGCAAAGAAAATTGGTTTTGAGAAAATGTTGTTGAAGCAAGAAAAAATGATAGGTTATTTTCCGGAAAATGAAGAATCGCCTTATTTTCAAAGTCCGGAATTTTCGAGCGTTTTATCATTTGTACAACAGTTTCCAAACCAGGTAAAACTGAAAGAAAAAAATCAAAAATTACAACTACAGTTTGGTCAAACCATTGATGTGAAAAGCGCATTGCTGAAAATGGAACCTTTGATAGACCGAATCGAAAAAAATCCTGTACCTAATTCCCAGATTGTCAATTAATTTTGCACAATTAACGGATTGCAATTCCATATTGCTTATTGGAAGTAATATGCTTAATTTCGCCGAACAATAAATTCAAGGGAATGAGTGAAGTTAGAAAGCTTAAAAGCGCTTTAATATCTGTTTTTCACAAAGACAATTTGCAACCTATCGTAGATGAATTGAATTCCCTTGGAGTGACCATATATTCAACAGGTGGCACACAAAAATTCATCGAAGAATCTGGAATAGCGGTAGAAGCTGTTGAAGATTTGACCTCGTATCCTTCTATTTTAAACGGCAGAGTAAAGACACTACATCCGAAAATTTTCGGTGGAATATTAAGCAGACGTGATGTGTCAAATGATGCAGAACAATTGAATGAATTCGAAATTCCTGAAATTGATCTGGTCATTGTTGATCTTTATCCCTTTGAAGAAACAGTAGCCTCAGGAGCATCAGAATCGGACATTATTGAAAAAATAGACATTGGTGGGATTTCGTTGATAAGAGCTGCTGCAAAAAATTTTAAGGATGTTTTGATTGTATCTTCAAGATCTCAATACGGTGACCTTTTATCCTTGTTGAAAGATAAAAACGGATCTACTGACATTGAAGACAGAAAACGATTTGCTGCTCAAGCCTTTGAAGTATCATCTCATTATGATGCTGCCATATTCAACTATTTTTCACCAGAACGATCATCTCTTAAAGTTAGTATTACCAATTCAAGAACCTTGCGATATGGAGAAAATCCACATCAAAAAGGTTGGTTTTATGGAAATTTAGATGAATTGCTTGAACAAAAGCATGGAAAGGAATTGAGTTATAATAATTTACTTGACATTGATGCCGCGGTCAATCTTATTCAGGATTTTGACAAAAATTCCGGGGTAAGTTTTGCCATTCTGAAACACAACAATGCTTGTGGGATGGCAACTCGTTCTTCAGTCAAGGAAGCTTATGAAGCCGCCTTGGCAGCGGATCCTGTTTCTGCCTTTGGTGGAATATTGATTACCAATCACACGTTGAATTTGGAAGCAGCGGAATTAATCAATGAATTATTTTGTGAAGTTGTTATCGCTCCGGCTTATGATAACGATGCGTTGTCTTTGCTGATGTCCAAGAAGAATCGAATTATTTTGGTTTTGAAAGATCAGTACTTACCTGAGATTCAGCATCGAAGTATTCTAAATGGAATACTCACTCAGGATAAGGACATTAAGACTGATAGTGTTTCAGATTTTGATTTGGTAACAACTTCCAAACCGGATGCCAACCAACAACAAGATCTTGAATTTGCTTCAAAGCTTGTAAAACATACAAAATCCAATGCCATTGTTTTGGTCAAAAATCAACAACTACTTGCCAGTGGCACAGGTCAAACTTCAAGGGTTGATGCATTAAATCAAGCAATTAAAAAAGCCGTACATTTCAAGTTTGATTTGAATGGAGCTGTCATGGCGTCGGATGCCTTTTTCCCTTTTCCGGATTGTGTTGAAATAGCTCACAACGCTGGAATAACAGCAGTTGTTCAACCAGGTGGTTCAATTAGGGATAAAGATTCAATAGAATATTGCGAACAGCATAAAATGGGCATGGTTCTTACAGGAACACGTCATTTTAAACATTAAAAAGGAAAGGATGGGATTATTTGATTTCTTAAAACAAGAAATAGCTATTGACCTTGGAACGGCCAATACGCTAATCATTTCAGAAGACAAAGTTGTGGTTGACGAACCATCAATTGTTGCAAAGGACAGACTGACTGATAAGGTTATTGCTGTGGGTAGACAAGCGATGCAAATGCACGGAAAGACCCATGAAAATATCAAGACAGTAAGGCCACTAAAAGATGGAGTAATTGCAGATTTCGATGCTGCTGAGCATATGATCAAGGGAATGATCAAAATGATCAACCAGAAAAAAAGAATGTTTACGCCTGCACTGAAAATGGTGATTTGTATCCCTTCAGGTATTACGGAAGTTGAAAAAAGAGCCGTAATTGATTCAGCTGAGCATGCAGGAGGTAAAGAAGTTTATCTGATTCATGAACCAATGGCAGCAGCTATTGGAATTGGAATTGATGTGCTGGAGCCTGTGGGTAACATGGTGATTGACATTGGTGGAGGAACATCTGAAATTGCTGTAATTGCTTTGGGTGGTATTGTTGCAGATCGTTCTATTCGTGTGGCTGGTGATGATTTTACATTTGATATCATCGATTACATGAGAAGACAGCACAATTTGTTGATTGGTGAACGTTCTGCGGAAATGATCAAAATTGAAGTAGGTTCTGCGCTCCCTGAATTGGATAGTCCACCAGAAGATTTTGCTGTTCAAGGTCGGGATTTAATGACAGGAACACCAAAAGAAATTAGTGTGAGTTATACAGAAGTGTCTCACGCATTGGACAAGAGTATTACGAAAATTGAGGATGCGGTCTTAAATGCACTGGAACAAACACCACCGGAATTATCGGCGGATATTTATCGCACGGGTCTGTATTTAGCAGGTGGAGGTTCCTTGTTGAGAGGCTTAGACAAACGAATTTCACTAAAGACTAAACTTCCGGTTCATTTGGCCGATGATCCATTAAGAGCAGTTGCCAGAGGTACAGGAATTGCATTGAAGAACGTAGATAAGTTCCCATTCCTCATCAAATGATGAGGTTATTAAAACCTGATGCTTAATTTAATCCGGTTTCTTGCACGCAATTTTTTCATCGTTTACTTCTTACTATTAGAAGTTGTAAGTTTTTATTTTCTTTTTCAATTCAATGATTTTCATCGTTCAAAATACATGAACGCTGCATCTTCATTTGTGGGAGGTATTTATGCAAACTATGATGCGGTGACTTCTTACCTGAATTTAATTGAACAAAACGATGAGTTGAATCAGGAAATAAATCGATTGCGAAATAATACCATTGGTGCTTTCAGGCCAACCGTTTCTGGAAGGTTTTTGATCAACGATACTACGTTTGATCAACGATTTATCTACATTCCATCCAAAATAATCAATAACAGCACTAATAAGAGAAACAACTACTTGACACTTAATGCAGGTACACTGAATGGTGTTGAATCTGGCATGGGAGTAATACACTCAAAAGGTGTTGTAGGAATTATAGATCAGGTTTCTGAGAACTATGCAACGGTGATTTCCGTGCTGCATAAACATGCCAAGATCAGTGTCAAGATTCAAAAGAATAATTATTTCGGGTCACTTCTTTGGGATGGAAAAAATTACCGTGAGGGAGAAATTCATTTTATTCCCAATCATGTGGCCGTAAGTGCCGGTGATACCATTGTCACCAGCGGATTTTCTGCCATTTTTCCAGCGGATATCAATGTAGGTGTGGTAACATCGGTTGCAGAAGATGAAAATGAAAATTTTCTGAAAATAAGGATGCAATTTCTTCTGGATTTTAAGAAGTTGGTGCACGTGGGTGTCATTAAAAACCTGGGGAAATCTGAGCAAATCCAATTGGAATCTTTAACTGAAGTGGATGATTAGAATGTTATTCAAATATGGGGTAATGGCTCTCTTACTGATACTGATTCAAGTATTGGTACTGAATAACTTTCAGTATAGCATCTATGTTAATCCATATTTGTACGTGCTTGTCATATTGCTTTTGCCAGTAGATATGAATAATCAACTTTTGCTTACATTGGGATTCTTTCTTGGACTCAGTATTGATCTTTTCACATCAACATATGGAATGCATGCTTCGGCAACTGTATTTTTATGTTTCCTGAGACCGTTTATACTGACCATATTATCACCGCGGGATGGATACGAAGTCAATGAAGTTCCACATTTTCAATCTCAAGGTTATTACTGGTTTATTGTTTACAGTGGTGCATTGATTTTGGCTCACCACTTGTTCTTATTTTTTGTTGAAGCGTTTCGATTTGCTCCATTTTGGCAAATTATGGGTCGAGTATTTTCCAGTTCATTTGTAACTTTAGTATTGGTTATCATAGCTATGTTGTTGACTACTAAACCAGAAAAAAGATCATGAGTCAGGAGCCACGAAAATATTTCGTAGGCTCAGTTTTTGCTTTCGCTGGATTAATTTTATTATTCCGGCTTTTCTACGTTCAAATTGTAGCGGACAAATACAAACTGGATTCTGAAAACAATGTACTGCGTTACAATACGATATACCCTTCCAGAGGTTTGATCTATGACAGAAATGGCTCATTGGTAGTTCATAATGAAGCTGCATTTGATCTCATGATTATTCCAAGGCAATTGCATGCTTTTGATACGAATAGATTTTGCGAATTAATCGATCTTGACAAAAAAGAGGTAATTGAGAGAATATCAAAAGCCAAGAGCTATTCTCGGTACAAGCCATCTCTCTTTTTATCACAAATTTCAGCGAGAGAATACGCAAGCATTCAGGAAGAATTATATCTGTTTGATGGATTCTATATGCAGTCTCGATCACTTAGAAAATACCCATTTCGCAATGCCGCTCATATTTTTGGTCACATTGGTGAAGTGGATAAAAAAATAATCGAATCCAATCCTTATTACAAGCAAGGTGATTACATCGGTCAAAGTGGAATAGAAAAGTCGTACGAAAAAAACTTGCGTGGTAAAAGAGGAGTTCAACTCATTATGGTGGACGTTTTCAATCGTGAAATGGGAAGTTTTGAAGACGGAAAATACGATTCTGCGTCTGTACCAGGAAATAACCTTATTCTTACCATAGATCAGAAATTACAGACTTATGGCGAACAATTAATGCAAAACAAAAGGGGCAGTATCGTAGCCATTGAACCAGCCACTGGTGAGATCCTTGCTTTGATATCAAGTCCATATTTTGATCCAAATGAATTGGTTGGTAGAAGAAGAAATCAGAACTATCCCAAGTTGGTAAGTGACACCAACAAGCCATTGTTCAACCGAGCGTTAATGGCAAAATATCCTCCCGGTTCAACGTTTAAATTGATCAATGCATTGATTGGTTTACAAGAAGAAGTCATTGATGAAAATACTCGTTTTAGCTGCTATGGTGGGTATAATTCAGGGTCGTTTCATATGGGTTGTCATGCACACGCTTCACCTGTCAATTTTGAGTATTCCATTCAAACATCTTGCAACGCATACTATAGCAATGTATTTCGATCTACCATTGACCACTACCCTTCTGCGGAAGAAGGATATAATGTATGGCGAAAGTACGTGATGCAATTTGGAGTTGGTCAACCGCTAAACATAGATCTGCCAAATGAGCTTTCGGGTTTCGTTCCAGAATCATCCTATTACGACAAGTATTATCGAAAAGGTGGATGGAATTCATTGACCGTAGTTTCCTTAGCCATTGGACAAGGTGAACTAGGAATAACGCCGCTGCAAATGGCAAATATTTCATCTATAATTGCCAATAGAGGGTATTATATCAAACCGCATTTGGTTAAATTAATTGATAACCGACTTCCAGAAAATCGTCCCGTCCAACTGGATAGTCAAAAGATTGATATTGATAAAATTCATTTTGACAGACTATGTGAGGCCATGCAAAAAGTTGTGGACAAAGGGACAGGGTATTTGGCTAGAATAGATTCGTTGGAAGTGTGCGGAAAAACAGGAACTGTAGAAAATCCACATGGAGATGATCATTCAACCTTTCTAGCATTTGCTCCTCGTGAAAATCCAAAAATTGCACTTTCCGTTTATGTGGAAAATGGTGTATGGGGATCCCGGTGGGCTGCTCCCATTGCAGGGTTGATGATTGAAAAATATCTCCGCGATACGATTACTCGTCAAGATTTAGAATTGAGAATGTTAAATGGAAATTTAATCCCAAAAGTTGAGAAACCGGAAGAACATATTTCAGCGAATTGACTGGTTGACCGTTTTCCTCTATTCGGCATTGGTATTCATCGGATGGATGAGTATTTACAGTGCCGTATATACGGAAGAAACGGCAGGCTTTTTTGACTTATCAAGTCGTCATGGGAAACAGTTGATTTGGATTGCAGCAACATCCGTTATCATTCCGGCCGTATTGCTGATTGATGAACGTTTTTATCCTTCTTTTGGATATCTGTTATACGGTGTTGCTGGCTTATTGTTGGTGCTGGTATTGCTATTTGGTGTGGAAGTCAACAATTCCAAATCCTGGTTCAGCATTGGTGCGTTTGCATTGCAACCTGCTGAATTTGCCAAAATTGCCACAAGTCTTGCCCTTGCCAAATTTTTGAGTTCTATCGAGAAAAAAGCCATGACTCAAAACAATCGATTGATCATTGCTTCCATCATTGCAATACCGGCTTTGCTCATATTGTTGCAACCGGATACGGGTTCAACATTGGTCTACGCTTGCTTTATTTTTGTGTTGTATCGATTTGGATTACCGGGTGGATACCTTGGACTTCTGTTTTCTTGTGCCACTTTATTCATCATTACTATTATAGTGCGAGATAAGACCGTTGATTTCTTTTCAGGTTATTCAATGGCAGGTACTTATGTGCTTATGATCATTCTGGCCTTATTGGCCATTGCCATCATGATCATTTGGCGAAAAGTTGGGCAATTGAATTTGGTTGTGTTATCTGTGCTCATTGGATGCGTGCTTATCATTTTCAGCATTGATTATGTCATGGACGATGTATTGAAGCCATATCAGACCAATAGAATTGAAGTATTGTTGGGTATGAAATCTGACCCAAAAGGGGCTGGTTATAATGTTAATCAATCCTTAATTGCTATTGGTTCTGGTGGATTTGCCGGCAAAGGATTTTTAAATGGTACACAGACAAAATTTGATTTTGTTCCTGAACAAAGTACGGACTTCATTTTCTGCACCACTGGTGAAGAACTAGGGTTTATCGGTTCCTTTTTGGTGGTTGGATTATTTGTGGCTTTGCTATTGAGAATACTTTACTTAGCGGAACGTCAACGCTCGAGTTTTTCTTTGTACTACGGTTATTGCGTGGCGTCCATATTGTTCTTCCATTTTGTCATCAATATTGGAATGACCGTGGGCTTGGCACCTGTCATAGGAATTCCTTTGCCTTTTATGAGTTACGGAGGTTCCTCATTATGGGCATTCACCATCTTACTTTTTGTATTTATAAAGTTGGATTCAGTAAGGTTAAATCAACTCTAGGGAATCAGTCTATTAATAGAATTGAGAACGGCGGTCGTCTATGTCAACACGCTTCTTAATGGCTTCAAAGGCTTCGTAACCAGCTCTAGACTTTCTATTCTGATTGAGTTGAAGTTTTGCGTACTTGTAATCATCAATTTCAGCTACGTCAGAAATACTTTCTATTAAGACAATAAATACTCCTTTTTCACCTTTGATGGGCACACTCAAATCACCTTCATCCATGGTAAACACTTTTCCTTGCAACTCAGGTTCTCTACCTACACCTGTAACCGTATAGGAACCGAAATTTACCTGAGCAGTTGCCGGATTAATACCAAATTTACCTGTGGCGTCTTCCAAACTTGTAATACCGCTCATTTCTTCAATGAACTTCTCTGCTTTCTTGTCTTTTATTGCACCCAATTCCGCCTGAAATTTCACTTTATCAAATGGTGCTGTACCGTCTTCCTTAATTTCCAATAGTTTGGCAACTACAAATCCGTCATCCACTTCCATGGTTTCTGATACATCTCCTTCATTTGATCGGTACGCCCATCGAACAATAGGTCTAGAATTTTCAATTCCGGGAATCACATCGTCATCTTCTCGAACAAATATTTCCCTTGCTTCAGTTCCGTATTTATCTCCCAAAGACAAAGCGTCGTTGGTTCCAGAAAGATCTCTTGAAAACTGACTTGATTGCTTAAACGCCTCTTCAAATGTTTCTTTGCTAGCTTCAATTGTACGCATAAGTTTGGCCAATTGAATCTTTTTAACCTCTTCACTTTTTTCCATGACTTCAAGCAATAGCACGCCATAAGCAGCCTCAATCTTAATCAATTTCCCTACTGGTTGCATGAAACTGCTATCGTTGATTTGTTCAGGCATTACTCTTTCCTGAAACCATCCCAAATCTCCACCGTCCTGAGCAGAACCTTCGTCATCTGATTCTGTTTTTGCTATTTCCGCAAAGTCTGCGCCATTGTTTATTGCATCGGCTATACTATCGATAAGTTTCTCAGCATCTTCAGGCTTATTGTTCTGAAAACTCTTCAAGATGATTCTTGATCTTACAGAATCCGGTGCATATTTAATTTTCGCAAGTTTAACGGCTTTGTATACACCTTGGTTGTCCAATTTCATTGGGAATAAATAACCCGCTGTATCCAAGGTAAATAAAGCAGAATCATATTCTTCTGGTAGATTCCATGAACTGTAAAAATTGAAATCAAATTCTTCTTCCGAATTGATATTTATGAAAATAGAATCGTCATCTGTTTCAGCGAATTCTTTGTATTTATTTTCCATCCAATCTTTGGCTCTTGCGCTATCTTCCATTGAAGGAATTACTGGAAATGACGCAAAAATTATTTTCCTGGATTTCTTTTCTTGAAATTCATAAGGTTTAGCATCATAATAGGCACGGATATCTGATTCAGAAACCTCAACTGTAGAATCTGGAATACTGCTATAGTCACGAACGACATATTTGATATTCACTGATTTCCCTGATTCCTGATAATTGTTTTTGGCTTCAAGTGTTGTTACGTAAAGTCCCTTAGCCATTAACGTATTGTATTTTGAACGAATGCGTTCTTTTCGGAGACCTTTTTCAAACCTTTTCCATCGTGCTTCTGTTTCACCAGTTTCGTCTTGATCAAGATTTCTGATAAAATTCTTTACACTCTCAACACTAAATTCACCCGTTTCAGGGTTGGTAAATGCTCGTTTTATTTGAGGGTGTGGATTTTCTCCAACAGCCATATCAAAAAGTTCCTTCCTGGAAACCACTAATCCCAATTCTTCGTATTCACCTCCCAATAACAACTCATCCAACAAATCATTCCAAATTTGTTCTCTCAATTGTCTTTCCACAAATGGAGGAACATCATTTCTCTGCTCGTTTTCCTTGTAGGATTCTTTGGCACGGTTTAACCTGTTTTCGAATTCCGCTCCTGTAACTGAAACTCCGTCTACAATTGCGATGTTATTTCTGTCTTCTGCAAAAAAAGCACTTTGATTGGAGAAAAAATCTCCCAAAACAAATGCCATTAAAGCCACCCCAATCAAAATTAAAAGGAGGTATGATTTTTCACGAATTTTGCCAATAATTGCCATTCCTACACATTTTTAGGGATGCGAATATACGATTGTCTGACGAATTTGTAAAATCAATTTTGAGTATCCAAAACGATTATTTGCACGAGGTCTATTTTGTTTTTCAGGACACTCTTTACTGTAAACTCAAGATGCTCTACCCGAATTTTTTCATCTAAGACGGGAATGGATTCACTCTTACTGAGTAGAAGCCCAGCAATCGTCTCATAATCAGGCGATTCAGGAAGATTTAATTCATACTTTTCATTGACATAATCAATTTCATGGCGTGCAGAAAACATGAATTCCTTGTCACTTACTTGTTTTTCAAGCAATTCTACCCGGTCATGTTCGTCCTTAATCTCACCAAATATTTCTTCAATAATATCTTCCATGGTCAGAATTCCATGCGTTCCGCCAAATTCATCCAACACAACGGCCAGGTTCTTTTGTTCTTTTAACATCAATCCCAACAATTCATTTGCCGGCATTGATTCCGGAACAAACAACACCGGTTTCAACACAGATTCAATTTTGGGAGGATTGGTAAATAAATCATAGGCATGTGTATAACCTATGATTTGATCCATATTTTCGCGATAGACAATTATTTTCGAATACCCTGTATCAATGTGCATCTGCACCAAAGAATCTACGGGTTCATTGATGTCAACGCCTGTAATCTCATTTCTTGGAACTACGCATTGTCTGGCTTTAACTGATTTAAAATCCAATGCGTTTTGCAAGAGTTTTATTTCCGTATCAATTTCAGATTCGTTTTCAACGGATGAAGACATTTTGGTGATGTAATCCGTTAAATCTACTCTTCCCAGAGAAAGGTTTCTTTTTTCTAGATCTAACCTCAATATTTTGGTGAGAATAAAATTGGATACGGAAAGTAATATTCTTGTTGGGATGATAAGGCAAGTGTACAATATCATCAAAACAAATTTAAATTGATTCAATATTCTATTAGGCTTCCTGCGAAATATGACTTTTGGCAGAAATTCAGCGAATATGAGCACAACAATGGTGGAAACAAGCGTAATGGTTAGTAGTAATAAAAAACTACCTGATATAAACTGCGAAAATAACGGGCTCAGCCACTTACTCATGAACTCACCATACACTACCAGCGCAACGGTATTGCCCAATAACATGGTGCCAACCAGGTAAACCGGTTGCTTTAGTTTTTCGGCTAACCAAGAAACACCGAGTTTACCTTTGATGCTTTTAACTTCTATTTGAAGGAGATTGGACGAAACAATGGCAATTTCCAATCCAGAAAACAATGCTGAGAACAGCAATGCCAGTAGAATTCCAGATAATAAATCTACGTCCATAATTTAGTGGAGATACTCAAAAATAACAATCTATTTTGATTCCTCATTGTTTCTTCGCTCCCATCTGCGCCGTTGGTTTTTGCGAATAAAATGAAACAGAAATGCAACAGCAGAAAAAAGTAAAAAATGAAACCCATCGGCTCCATCCAATAGAAATCTTGCTGCGGCAAGAACAATACATATGATGGCTACCATGAGCCACATACGTTCAACAAAAAGCATGAATTTATTCATCGTCCAAAAGTATCGATTCTCCTCGAGGGTTTTTTATATGGTATTTGGAGAAATCCTGATTCGATTCCAAACCGTCACCCAAAATGATTTCATCTCCAGCGGTGATTTTTACAAATTCTTCGGTATGAATCATTTCATCTTTCCTATTCCATATAAGGTGTTCAGTCTCCAACTTTTCACCCTTTTCATTGGTAACTACAACCCTATCTCTAGCCTCCATCAGAAATTCAGAGTTTTTATCGATGGCATAATTGGAAGTGATTTCAGAAGAAATACCACCCAAAGAATCGTAAAAAATCAAATGAATTCCCTCCGGCATTTCATTGACGATTTTGTCGTCAACCTTTCGAATTAAAACAGGAGCTTCAAGTTTAACTTTCACTTCAGCCTCTTCGCTGTAATAGACCACCACATTTTCGGATTCTTCAACCGGTAGCGGTTTCACATTTGCCAAATCCCTTAGCTCTTGCTCAGAATTACTACAACCGAAACCAGTCAGGAAGACAAAAGTGATAGATGTAAGAAGCCTTTTCAACAAGTGGATTTACTATATTCTATTTAACGCGAACCTTAGTAGTCTCGTTAATCCAACATCCAACTGTATAATCCGAACCTTCTGTTAGGTTGTAGAAAAAAGCATCACTTTTTGCAGGAAAGTACTGTGAATACTGTGCAATTTTCTTTCCAGCATTATCGCTCATAGCAGGATCAACTGATTTTGCTTTTCGATACATATCAATGGCCACCCAATAAGGTGTTTTCAACTTTCCATCTGTCTCATCGGAACATTTGCTTATACTCGCAGCGTACATATCTCCGATTAACATATAAGGTTCTCCCCAGCCGGATTTATGAGAAGCCGCTTTTTTAGCATGAACCCTGGCGCTCGAATAGTCACCAGAACCAAAATAGGATTTTGCTAACAACAATTCCAAATTGGCTGAATTCTCGTCAAGATTTTCATCATCTTGTTCTTGTTCCAATAGCCCAATGGCTTGTTTGAAAAAACCAGAAGCTTTGCTGTAGTCTTTCTTCTTCAACGCCATTATCCCCATGCTTCTTGCTGATTGAGAAGAAGGATTATTATTATGCATGGTATTGGCGATTTTGAAATAAATATCAGAATCATCACACTCTCTTTGTTCCATAAAAGCAGCGGACCGCTTTAACCAATCATCTCTCTCCCCATATTTTTCAAATCTCGCTTCAAAGAAAGGTACGATGATATCACATGTAAAATAAGGTTCTGCCATTTGAATGATGTTATCCCATGCTTTCACATACGATTCCAATTTTTTCTTATCTGACATATTTGCCAGGTTGTAATTGATTACGTCAGCGCATTTTGTAAATATGGCCACCCATTCATCACTTGATTTTTTGGTGGTTTTATCCATTTTAACCGCAGCTTTAAAGTAATAAAGCAAAACGGCTGCTTCCGATTTTTCCTTTTGTAAATCAATTGACTTTTCCAATGTAGCAAACGCTTCTTCAAGGCTAGGTCTTTTGTATCGGTACATAACAGAACCTTTTCGTCCAAGCACGTATCCTTCTTTTCCAAAATTGGCAATTCGTTGATCATATACAAGCAGCATACTATCAGCCAATACATTTACTCTTTCCTTATTGCCCTTGTTTTCTTTGGCCATGGCTTTTAGAATCTTTATCCCATCCACATACATTTTTAAACTGGATTTAGGACAAGTTGCAAATGCCACATCCCAGTGTCTTTTAGCCCCTTTAAAATCCTTGTCACGCAAGAAATCTTTGTAAACGGAAAGATTCTTCACACAGTTGATACTGTCTTCTGGCGTGTTGCCGTATTTTCCATTTTGTGCAGCAAGTTGAAGACTCATTGCACCAATTGCGATTATTGTTAGTAATTGTCTCATTTTTAAATTAGTTATTCGTATTTGCGTTTAATGAACCATCTGTCATTAATGGATATTCCAAAATTGACATGAACAAATTCTTCTTTTATCAATCCTGGAGCATCTTTACCTCTAGTACCAAATTCTATACCAAAATCCAAAGATGTAAAAGATCGTTTAATTGGAATAGCCATTCCAACGGAAACTGCCATTTCTTCTATTTGTTCATTTTCTATGTTATCTGACTCACTATTAAGCAGATAGTAAAGCTGTCCATATCTTGCACCGAATCTGAAGACGATTTTTTTATCAAAATCTTTTTGTCCTCCAAATCGTATATTCATGGCATCTCCATATGCCAAATCTCCCAGCGTATTTACATTTGACCATGGACTGTAATCTGCATCAATTCCAAGAAGCCATTGAGATTTTGTGCGATATAATACACCAAAACCATATTTTTCAGCTAATTCCGTTTGAAATTTTCCATCTTGTACTAAGGAGGCTGTGTCTTTAATCTGCGGGAAATTGGTATTTCCTTTATAGTTTTCAACCAAATTAGTATTTGATGAATTCACACTATTAAATGGAGTATATGCCACACCTAATCTGATAAATCGTTTTTCTTTCAATTTAAACAGATAGTTGGCAGAAAAGTCCATTCCAAAATCTCCCAATGTTGTCCTGGATAAGGCTCGAGTATTCATAAATGTTCCTTGGTCAACAAAAACAACATTTTCGGCTCCCTGAATCTTACCAAAAATGTATGATCCGTTCATTCCCACAGACAAACGGTCATTAACTTGAACACCTACACCCATGAAAAATCTACTGATTCCCCCTTCACCTTCGTACAATTTCTGAATGGTTCCAATATTATCTGAAGATTCAGAAATAAGTTCATAACTATAACCTCGAGTGCTCATAGGTAAAAGACCAAAGCTCATTCCAACTCTTTTAGACACCGGAAACCCAAGTGCAAGGTGACTAAAGTAGCTGTTATTTACTTGTTGAGTTTGACCATTGCTGGTCATTTGAACTCCACGGCTTCTTACAGCTGCTTCAAATGAAGTCAAAGACAATGAACTATAACTTGCAGGGTTGGATGGATTAATATTGAGGGAAGAAACCATGGCATAACTCAAGCCTCCCATGGCAAAATTTTGAACCATTGGATTTTGTTCCAGGTAACCGATTCCAATTTCAGTATAAGGCGAATTAGAAGTTCTTTGTGCTAAAGTTATCGGAGCAATAAAAAACAGGCCTATACAAAAGATGATAAATCTAATGTAATTCATTAAAAAGCAATATTTTGTTCAGTCCAAATAGCACCAAATTTGAGTCTGCAAAGATGACATTTTTTAGTTGTTCCTCAAAGTAAATTTTGTCTCCTCCGGTCATAATTACAGTCAATTTGGGAAATTGGTTCTGATACCTCCGGATCATTCCTTGCAATTCATCCAATATTCCATATTGAACGCCTGAATGAATAGAATCTTGTGTTGAAGTTCCGATTAATTCTTGAACGTCTTTTCTGGGCTGAAGAGAAGGCAATGAGGCAGTCATTAAATTGAGACTATTATAACGCATCTGCAAGCCAGGAGAAATGGCTCCTCCAAGGTATTCTCCATTTTCATTAACGATATCATAAGTGATACAGGTTCCCATATCAATAACAAGCGCGTTTCCTTTGTCAGCCGTATACCATCCACCAACGGCTAATGCAATTCTATCACTTCCAAGGGTCTCAGATGTTTTGTACAATAATTTAATGGGAAGTTTTGTTTTCGATGAAAGTGTTTCGAATACAAATTTTTCCTGCAAATAAGATTCAAGCGACTGTGGAAGCTGTCCCACTGCTGAAATTAAAACTCGCTTAATACCTGAAAATTCATTTTCCAACGCACGGAAATCATTCAGCAGATCCTTACCTATAGTAACATTGGCCACCATTGAGTCTCCGTCAAATATCCCCGCCTTGATTCGCGTGTTTCCTATGTCCAGAACAAGATTCATCTTAAAACATTCAAAGCTATGAATAGATAAAAGATTTCCATCTTCTTTCTAAGAGAAATAATGTTTTAATGGCAAACAACATTTGCGAACAATCAAAAAATAGCAAAACTCTTAATCATGGCATCAATGGTTGAAGTGATATTTGCACTACTATTCAGATATAATATGATACGGTTCTATTTAACAATGTTATTCATGATGACCAGGATAATGGACTATTGTTCATTCAACGATATCCAACTTCGATCAATTGCAGTTCAATTATTTGATATCACATGTAATCATTTTTTGAAAACGGATTCTTTACATGTCAATTACGACCCATTTCAGTTTGTCAATAACAATCCTAATTTATTTGTTGATAGAACCGGCAATCAACCCATGATTATTGCCCCAGGTACACCCAAGGAAGATGTAAAAAAAGTTTTTAAAGCCATCTCAAAAATTACGAATGATAGGCTGAATTTGGATTATAATTCCGAAGGTGATTATCACGAAATATCTCTTCGACGTTTGCAACTCGAAAGTCGAATTACCAAAATTTCAGGTACGGGTCTTGTCAGAAACCTAATTTCCCATCATGAAAATAGAGTAATAATAAATTTCAATAATCCCCTTAGGATTCAAAAGTATCAGAATGAATTTCTGGTCGCAAAAAAATATCCGGGTAAAACCGTCATTACTTATAATGAAGGCATTCCAGCGCCACATTTTTTTTATCTAGATCCTTCTGATGGCAGGACTTTTGTGTCTAACAGTTATTTGGATTCGCCTATGGAACTCAATTTTTACCATGAGCTAGTTCATGCTTATCAAAATGCCACGGAACATGCACTTTTGCCTCATGACCGATATGCCATTTTGACCAGAACACATTCTCCAAACAGTCAACATGAAACAAATGAATTGATAAAATCTAGAGAATTGCAAGCTGTTGGACTCAACCTGAATGCAGAAGAGCCAATTGACGAAGTTGATTTTCGCGAGCCGTACAGTGAAAATCAATTTAGGCGAGAACTTGGTTTGCCGTTAAGAATTCGAAGCTTCTATCCTGATAATTTTATTCCCTAATCGAATACGTAAAAAACATGCTACCTATTTTCAATTGGTTATTTATTGGTATTCTAATGTTGAATTCTGCACTTCATTTTGAACAAGAAAATAACAAACCAATTAAGTATATCATCAGTTGCTTTTCATTCCTGCAACCCGATCCATTGCATGCCAACGCCGGAACATTCGAATTTGCAAATTCGAATCCATTTTTTTACGTCGATAGAGACGGGCAACTGCCCATCAATATAACACCTGGTGTAGAAAAGTCCCGGGCTAAAAAAATATTCAAACTTTTCAAAAAACTGTCAAGCGATAAATTGGAAATGCGTTACAATGCTCAATCCCATTTACATTCTATTGATGTATTAAAATATGCTGGTCAACATGAAATTGGTAAACCGAGTGGTACAAGGTTGATCAGGGATATTCTTGCCATTCGAGATAAGCAATTGACAATAGATTACAACAACACTTTACAGATTGAATCGAACGCAAGATTAAGCCCTACCACAAAAGATCTTGAAGGAACAGTTCAAATTTGTTACACTGGAAGACAAATACCATGGAAGAATTCAATGGGTTATGAATTTCATCAGAAAGCGGATGTTGTCATTAATTTAAACGGAACAAAACCACCTGGAGCGTTATATTGGGATCCTAGAAAAAACAAAGTTTTACTTTCAGATAAAAGAGCATTGTTTCCTAAGGAAATGATTTTATTTCATGAAATGATCCATGCAAAAAATAAGATGGACGGAACAATGACCTTTGTCCGAGACGCACAAGGTCATTACCATTATCCCATGGATGAAAGCGTCAATAGAATCCCATACCCTGAATCTCGTTACACTGAGAACATTCCTTTGGAAGAAGCTCGAACTATTGGGTTGACCACTTATAGTCCACGTTCAGCCATTGAAGGAGTGGATTTATCTTATTATCCAAGTGAAAACCAACTCAGGCGTGAAATGCGTATACCATATAGAATCTACTACAGTGCATTTAGATAGAAAATGATACTTTTTTCCATAATACCATAATATTCATCATTGATATTTTAGAATAATGGATGATTTTTTTACATTTGCCCCCCTATAAAATGGTGCCATAGCTCAGTTGGTAGAGCAATGGACTGAAAATCCATGTGTCGCTGGTTCGATTCCAGCTGGTACCACAGAGAATCTAAAAGGATTCTCGATGAGAGCGAGTCAATTTTGGCTCGCTTTTTTTATGTAAAAAGGAAGGTTTAATTCACCACAAACTTCACCACTTCATCTTTAGTGGTTCTCAGGTAATACATGCCTGAAGCCAGGGTTTCCGACGAAATAAAGCGGGTATCACTAATAGACATCATTAACTGTCCATGGATGTCAAAAATTACGCCGCTGCGAATTTGATTTAATCTGATTTCATCACCTTGGGAGATCGGGTTGGGATAAACCATTAATTCAGCACTACTATTATCAAAGGAAACAGCCACGGGTTTGGTGAAATGTGTTAGACCATTGATGTCTTTTTGCATCAATCGATAATAAGACACGCCGTTCAAAGGGTTCAAATCAAAAATGGCATAATCCAGTTGAGTATTACTATTCAATGCTCCCTCAACACGTTCTATTTCTTCAAAACTTGCACCATCCTGAGAACGTTGAACAGAAAAATATTCATTATTTATTTCTGTCAAGGTAGTCCATCTCACCATTACCATATCAACAATAGCCTTGGCATCAAAACTTAAGTATTCTACAGGAAGAGGATTAACACTTCCATCAGTTGATCCAAACGTAAAAGGACTAAACGAGGTGACATTCGCTGTAGACACTACAGAACCACTTGCCAATGCACCGGAAGCATTTCCACCAATATTACTCCATGTGCTACTTCCCGTATAATGAGCTACTACCAACTCAGCCGTGTCTGTAATGTAACTTGCTACATTATCAGACCAATAAAGTGTGACTTTTGGTTCAGCTGTCCCAGCTCTTCTGTCCAAATCCCAAAATTCAACAATTGACGTATTATGCATATCATTATAATTTCCAGTATAATCTACGGAATCCCAAAAGGCTTCAGGGTGTCTGCTAAACGAATATTCACCAATGAACGTATCCGTAACCGTAGGACCATTCTGTAAATCAGAAATTCCTAATCTTGCCCATTTCCCTCCATCTCCTACAGGAAATTCAAAGGCATCATTTCCAACCTTCATCATTGGACCATCTACATGGCTGGCATTCGATCCAGAAGATGTGGTTGCATCATCGAAAATGACCAGAATATTAGTTGAATCGGATGAAATTATCCCGTTGGTTAAGGTCAATTGATTGGAAACATTGGCTTGCTGTTGAAGGTCAACAGCACTATCACTTGCTGAATTGTTAATCACCAAATCATAAAAATCCGTCACAACACTTCCTGCAATTGTACTTAATGATGAACCATCGAATGTCACGGTGGCAGCATTTGCACTGAATATTCCATTGTTGGTCCAATCTCCCGCAATGGTGATGTCATAATCACTGGCTGTGGTTGTCAAGGTATTGTCTGAGTCAATAATCAGGTTACCGTTTATATCTGTTGTTCCGGTCAAACTTTTTACAACACCAACCGTTGACGATAGTTGAATGTTTCCATAATCAGGGTTATCAGAAATATCCTGATCCATTTCTGAGTTATATACCACCAAACTGTTCACGTCCAATGATATATTGCCATTGGTGTAAGACGTTGGGAAAAAAGTATTGCTTGCAGGAGTCCCCAATGTCAATTGAGAATTAGCCGCCATCGTCAAATCATCGCCTGAATTATTCCCGGTGATTTGAAAGCCTGCATCTATCAAATTAGCATTCGATTGAATATTTAATTGCCGTCGGATTTGGATAATACCAGCCATGGTTTTATTTACCAATGATGCCGAAGGAGAAGTATTACTGACCGTTATATGTCCATAGCTATTTGTATTACCGCCCCCTGTAATGGAAACAATGGTCTGTGCCACTCCCGCTGCATAATTGATGGTAGAACGTTGATCCCAATCCCGTGCCGGGAAGGAAGGTAATGTTGTTGCCGTTGTGGCACTTCCCAATACAAGAACACTATTGGCATCCATTTCAAATTCCGTTCCGGCATTGGCATTACCTACAATTTGGAATCCACTATCCGCAAGACTTGCATAATCATCTATAAATAATATTCCTTCGATGTTTAAAGCTCCATCTGCCACTTTTTCCTGTAACACATTTCCGGTATTATTCAAAAATAGGTCTCCATACGTAGGTGTACTTGAAACTGTTTGTGTAAGACCTCTTTGACGATAGTTTATTGCACTACTATCATCAAGATTAATGGTAACCCACCCTGTTGGAAAAGTACTTGGCGCATCAGAACCACCATTATTATCACCTAAGTGAATAGAACCATGAGGGCCAACAGTTAAAACACCCGTTGCCGTAGTATTCCCTGTAATCTGGTGTGGTCCATTTGTACCTTCATCAGAATCATAGAAATCTCCTCGGGTAACCGTTAGGTTATTTCGAATGATGAAGCTATTGTTTGTAATTCGCACGTCTTGGGTTGAATCGGTTTTGTTTACAGTCAAATTGTAAAAATTTGATCCTCTGGTAACAATGTTCGCATTATTAATGCCTCCATCAAACGTGGCCGTTGAAGTTCCTTCATTAAATGTGGCGGCCGTTTGAATATCCCAACTATGCGATATGAAGAAGTTACAAGCATTCGCATTAAATGTACCTCCGTCCATATCAAAATCATTACCAATGTCGATAACGTGTGTCCCATTTGCATTATACGTTCCGCCATTTTGATCATATACATCGTCAACATTGATGGTGGTGGTTCCATTCGCTGTAAAGACAGATGAATTTTCAATTCTAAAGTCATCATCCGTAAATATCGTTCCACCATTGATGGTAAATTGAACGTTATTTTCAATTTCGAAATCATCTCCTGTGACATTGATGAAAACATCCGTAGCAGAAAGAATGGTGTTGTCATCCATAAAAAAGTCATCTCCCGTAATGTTCAAAGTACACGAGGATAAGGTGAATTGATTGTTATCATCCAGAAATATATCGTCACCTGCCGTTATAGAACCGCCGGCGATTGAACCAACGGTATTGTCCTGCATGTAAAAATCGTTAGCTACATTAATGACAGAATTTCCCAATGTAACATTGGTATTATTGTTGGCCAGAAAATTATTGTTGATGGTACCATTTAATGAATCAAATATGACAACCACATCATTGTTCATGGTGAAATTTCCACCCATTGAAAACGTCATTGTATCCAAATCCAAACGACTTCCATTGCTCATGGTTACCCCTCCACCAACGGTGAAATTTCCTGAACCTCCCATGGTTATATCAGCACTGTCTGTCATGGTTAAACCACCAGCAATTGTAAACTCACAATTGTCGGTTAGCACTACCATGGCAGTATCTGTCATGATGACATCATCTGAAACGGCAATGGTATCTTCTTGACCATTTAAGATGCCTGAATTTGCAATGATCAAATCATTTCCATTCAATACAGTAACATCATAATTTGTAGAAGTTAAGTTTAACGTTCCATCTGAAATAGTTAAGTCGCCATTGACATTTAAATCACCGGCCATATCCCAATCACCACCATAATAATTGAACACTACTGGTCCGTTAAAATCGATGCCATTGGGGGTAATGGTTCTTGTTGTGTTATCATCTGCCAAAAACTCAAAGGTTCCGGAGAAATTATTGACCATATTGGCGTCCAATGTCAAATCTTCCACCACAAAAATGGTATTACTAAGATTTCCAACTAATTGAGCTCCTGAAGTGATGCCCGACCATGTCATGTCATTACAAATCACAAATGAAGCATCAATGACCACCTGTTGACCGGCTGCAGAGAATGAATTGGCATCAAACACCACATTATCTTTAGAGTTGGGGACACAGGTATTAAGCAAACCATTTCCCCCACTACTGGTAGACCAATTAAATCGATTACTCCAGTTATTATCTCCACTGGCCACTCCATCTGCCCCTACCCAATAAAGTGTTGTTCCGGGTCTTTCATTGGTCAGCCAAATGGTTGTACCTACAACCGGAGGACCTGGTGAGGCAGTAGTATTATCCAATACACTCAAATTTCCATTATCTACCCCTTCATCAACGGTCAACAAATTGGTAGTAGTCACCGTCAAATCTTGTAAGATAACACCTGCCCAGGTTTGAGCTGAACCTGTGAAATCCAACGTGGCCTGACTACCACCTGTTCCTGAACGAACAATCGGCGGCGACTCACAATCTTCACTGGCAGTGAACGTTCCTGAAACCGTATTGGTACCATTGGCGGAAAATTCTACTGTACTGAAATCATTGATCGTCATGTTTACGATAGCATTCGTTCCATTTCTAAATGTTATTCGAGATTCATCCGCCAGGAAGATATCTTCGAACGTGGAATTTTGAGTTGGAGTTAAAAATTCTGCCACCGAAAGTCTTCCTATGTAAAGTGAATCTCCAGCCGTACCCGGACCATGATCATATCTACGATTAAACGTGATTTCATTGTCGATTCCGAATGTTAAGTTGTCAAACACATCTACTTCTCCAGAATTGGCACTAAAGGCAATGGTATTGGTATCTCCAAATACGGCATTGTTATTAAAATCAATGTTTGCTGTAAGGTTTATGGTATTGTTATCTCCTACATTTAAGATATTGAAGTCTACTGTATTTGTGCCCGTAATGTTATTACCATCTCCAATGGTCATCTGCGACCTTGTGTTCCAAGTTCTTTGGTAATAAAGGGTATTGTTATTACCAATTATTACAATTGAATCACAATTCACATTTCTTTCATTGTAAATGTCATTGGAATTACCCATGGTCAAATTATCATTGAATTCAACCGTTCCTCCATTATCACCAAAATAGTAGTAGCCCCCATTGCCCATCACCACCTCATCATTAAACGTAGTCAATCGATCAAACCGAAATCGCTGCCCTGCAGTTCCTACATTGTCATTGAAATAAACTCTATCGTTAAACGTGGTTACCCCGCCATTATCGCTAAATCTTCTCTCCTGATTCTCTGTATCTCCACCCTCGAAATTTACAGGGCCATTAAATATCATATCTCGACTTGCCACAATTCGAATATCCTGACCTATGACCACACTGTCGTTAAAAACTGTAGCAGAACCTCCAATATTGCTTTCTGTAAAATGGTAGTACCATCCGTAAAGAAAAGCCACTGAATTAAACGTATCCGTACCGTAAAATCGAGCTGAGGAATTATTACCCTCTAATAAAACTGTATCATTAAATACGCAGTTGTTCCAAAATTGTGCTCGTCCATTGGGTTGCGGAATGGTTACACTTGCCTGAAAGATGGCGTTATAAAATAAATTCCTACCTGTATTTTGAACATCTGAACCTGTACGTACCCGTCCGTTAATGGTATTTGTACCTTGAATACGAATAGTCCTGGCCGAATTTGTTTGATTGCTTAAGAATATTTCCTGAAATGAATTGGTGGTGCCTGTGGCAACGGTTAAGTTATTATTGGTTCCCGTTTGAAGGGTATCCGTCATGGTGACATTACCGGCAAATGTAGTTGTATTGTCACTTCCGGTGGTCAATCCACCGTAAGACTTGGCACCTGTTCCATTAAAATTAACCGTAGAGTTATTTCCTATGGTCACCCTGCCAAATGTATGTGCACCATTTCCATTGACATTTACGGTGCGCGATGAGGTAGCTGTAAAGGTAAGGGCTCCAAATGTTTTGGCTACATCGCCGGCTGTCACAGTAATTCCTCCAGTATTGGTAAAACTCAATTCACCCGCAAAAGAATAGGTCATGGCATCAATGAAAGTACATGCCGTGCCAGCAATGGTCAGCGTAAATGCAGATGTTCCGGTAAATGTGGGTGAATTGGTGGCCAAACTCCAATCCATATTGGCACAATTGGAATTGGCATCAATGGTGACTGTTTGTCCGCCTGCGCTGAACGAAAGGGTGTCAAAAAAAACATCATCTGACGTGGTAGGAATACTTGCTCCTCCTGCACCTCCAGACGAAGTTGACCAATTAGACGTATTGTTCCATGATCCTGTTCCTCCTATCCAAAACCGATCTGCACCGAATAATTGGATTGAAAACAAACAAAAGCATACAATACATAAACTTTTTAAGCGGCTGTCCATAAGTTTATATACTCAAAGTGAAACAAAAAGTTTCCGTTTCACAATTAATAAAATTCCGTGTATCCGGCTATTTGGTTATTTCAAAAATACGAAAAACAAGTTCTGTTATGCAAACACTACTCATTACATTCATTTAAAAGCCTACCAAAGGGCTTCATGAATACAACATATTACGTGTATCTGGTAATATCAATACAATTGAGATGAATATATTGAGTTCTTTATTCAAACTAAGGCTACATGTTTTATCGAACAATAATCTTATTTTATCACATTTCATGGATTCTGTCACCCCTCCAGCGTAATGAACCTGTCGCTTACTATGCTAGCATTTCAAAATTCATGAATGTGGATCAGTTGCGGTCCAATTCATCTCCATTTACATTTTGCAATTCAGATCCAATCAATTGGAAGGATATCAATGGGGATTTACCCATTCGAATCGCAAAAAATCTTGGGACATATGATGCTCTTGATGTTTTTACGTCCGTTCAAAAATTAACCAATGACAAGCTTAAGTTGAGGTACAATACGGAATCAGGGTTTCGTGAAATTCAATTAAATAAAACGGCGACTCCTGAGGAAATCTGTTTTCCAAATGGTACTCGATTGATAAGGAGCATATTGGGCAATCCAACAAATCATGTAACTATCGATGTAAATCATAGTACACCAATGGCCCCTGTACATCCGAATCAATTGCATACCACTTATGTTTATGGTGAACCTAACATCTCAAATGAAACCATAACATTTCTTCAACAACAAAAAACAGTAAGTAAATTAAGTTTTGTTAGATATAATACGGTTGCGAATGTCTCGAGTAGTACATTTCATGGAAATTTACTGATGATGGATTGGAAGACCGGTAAGACCTTCACAATGTCACTGGAACAAGCTTCGACCCAGGAGATATCGATTGCCCATGAATTGGTTCATGCCAATCAATTTATGAATTCGTATATGTGGTTAGAATCCACTAACTCTGGTTTCTATCCTGTTTATGATTTACGACCAGTTCATATAAGAAGACCAATGCCCTCTTCAAATGTGGTTGATTTGGAAACTCCTTTGAGCGAATTGATGGCAGTTGGTCTCACAACAGAAACACCAAGATCGTATCGCGAAGGAATTAACTTTGATTTACCTTTTTCAGAAAATAATATTCGTCTTGAAAGAGGACTTCCACTGCGTCTGAACTATCATCATTTTTTTGAGTAACCGCTCAGGAAAGTATTTTTTTCGCTTGATCCATATGACGTAGATTGTGAAAAATCACAAATCGAAACGTGTCACCTAATCTGAAATGAATCCATTTTGTGATGGAAATGGAACATTTTTCCTTATTGAGATCAATTTCTCTTGACATATTCAATAGTTCCAGCATCTTGTTTTGTTGCGATGTGAACTTTTCCAACGTTCCCAGATCCAATTTACTTCCCATTGGATCTTTATCCTTAAACGTTTTCATCTTCTTCATTTTATCACCGGGAAGCATGCTGAGCGCGAAATAGTTTCCCATCATCCCGCTTTTAAATTCATGTTGTTTTCCAATGCGTTGTGCAGTTTTTATCTTATTACTGATTTCCGGGATATAAAAATCACCGTAACGATTTAAATGCTCAATGCATTCCAGAACGCTCCAGGATTCAGCATTTACTCTGAAATTCAATTCTTCCAATGGAAGCTCCTTCATTTTTTCAGCCTCATTTAAAATAACACGTGTGTGCTCAATTAAATCTTCAATAAGTTGATTGGAATTTATTTTCATGTTCTTTTTTTGACAAAATTCCGTGAAAGAGAATTGAAAAAAATTGATTCAAATCAAGACTTTTTGATTCTGGATAGCGTTTCGGGTGTCATTCGAAGATATGAGGCAATGTACTTATGAGGTACCTCCTGAAACAATTGTGGACTTCTTGTCAATACTTTTTGATATCGCTCGGCTGGCGAAGAAATCAAAATATCTTTCTCTCTTTCCAATAATTGCACAACCAATGCTTCCAATATTGCATTCCACAATTTGATCACCTTCTCGTCTCTGTTCAAGATTGACAACAATGTTTTCTTTTGAACATACCTGACTTTTGTTTTGCGCACGGCCTGAATATAAAATTCAGATGGTTGTTCGGTTATATATGAATCCAAAGAAGTGATGAAGTTATTTTGGTATCCAAATCTTATGGTCATTTCCTCATCGTTAGACAAGACAAAAACCCTCAGACAGCCTTCATCCACATAATATAACTTTGAATCACTGCTGCCTTGAACTTTTAAGTATTCATTTCGCTGCAATTCCATTGAACCGTCCCAGAGATTGGATCCATCAATTTCAAGTTTGAGTTGTTCTATTGGGTTCATGGTAAAATTGTTCGATTTCAACGAAGTTCTTAAAAATTCGAGCAAGAACCACTATTCAAATCTGTGAATCGATCAAGCGCCTGTATTCCCATTTTTTTAAACAAAAAAACGCTAGATTTTGAAATTTGAAATGATTGATCTAACTTTTAACAATATTCGTCTTTCCGCCGAGACAACCGACCTGCTAATAGATAATTTCACGAGAGGATCTCCTCTCAACCTAAAACTTATTATATGAAAACCAAACCTAAAATTCTTTTGGGGTTATTCTTTATTGGAATAGCTTTTGTCCCCCCAAACAATGTTTTTGCCCAAGGCAATGACGCAAGTGATGACGATTTTGAAAATGTGACCAATGGTGGAACAGTAGATATTGTCACCGAGTCCGGTTTCACTGGAAATGTTGGTATAGGAACCACGACACCAGCGGGAGCATTAACCATACATCGTCATAGTATTGAGCCACAGATTCGAATAATTAGTACTCAGACTGGATCAAGTGTATTAACAACCTTGGCTGGGTATGATAATAACAGCAATAAGATGTGGTTAATTGGTGACAACCAATCTGCGTCGGAGCATATTACGTTGACGAATTTCTCTTCTTCCGGAAGTTTGTTTCTAAAAACAAACAATGTATCAAGATTTGAAATTTCGCATAATGGTACAATGGCTGCCGGATTGGCTGGCAATCCCATTCCATATTTCAAAATCAATTCCAACACCACCGATGCCATGCTGAGACTAAATTATACTGCGTCTTCAGGGTCAGCTGCTGTGACACAAATTCGAGGGTATGGAAACAATTCCTTGCATTGGCATATTGGAGATCCATCTAATTCAGGTGATAATTTGGTAGTTGCCAATGCCAGGAGTTCTGGATCATTAATATTCAGAACGCAGAACGTAGATAGGGTATATTTGACAGATGCGGGAGATTTTGGAATTGATGTGGCCAATCCTACAGGAAAACTTCATGTTAAAAGTGGAGCAAAGGATATCATCTTTGAGGATTTGAACACTACCTTGCCTGCGTCATACAATTATGTGGCTGTTGGACCAAATGGCGTTTTATATGAGGCTACTGCCGTAGCTGGACCGACGGGACCAACCGGACCCCAAGGTCCTCAAGGTGTTGCTGGTGTTACAGGAGCAACTGGTGCTACTGGTGCACAAGGAATTGCCGGAGTTACAGGTGCTACAGGTATACAAGGACCAACCGGAGCCCAAGGACCGCAGGGTATTGCAGGGACTACTGGAGCAGTTGGTGCAACCGGCGCTCAAGGTATACAGGGTATTCAAGGGCCAACCGGAGCGCAAGGACCACAAGGAATTGCCGGAGTTACAGGTGCTACAGGTATACAAGGACCAACAGGTGCGCAAGGACCACAGGGTATTGCCGGAACGACAGGTGCAATTGGTGCAACTGGGGCTCAAGGTCCACAAGGGATTCAAGGAACAACAGGTGCGCAGGGACCACAAGGAATTGCAGGAACAACAGGCGCAGTTGGTGCAACCGGGGCCCAAGGTCCACAAGGAACTCAGGGACCAACAGGAGCACAAGGACCGCAAGGTATTGCCGGGACTACTGGCGCTGTTGGAGCAACCGGGGCCCAAGGTCCACAAGGAACTCAGGGGCCAACAGGTGCGCAAGGACCGCAGGGTATTGCCGGAACGACTGGGGCTGTAGGTGCAACCGGCGCTCAAGGTATACAGGGTCCAACAGGAGCACAAGGTCCTCAAGGTATTGCAGGGACTACTGGGGCAGTTGGAGCAACTGGAGCGCAAGGTCCTCAGGGAACTCAGGGGCCAACTGGAGCACAAGGTCCTCAAGGTATTGCAGGGACTACTGGGGCAGTTGGAGCAACTGGAGCGCAAGGTGCTCAGGGAACTCAGGGGCCAACTGGAGCACAAGGTCCTCAAGGAATCGCAGGAGCTACAGGTCCTGCAGGAAGCGATGCTGATTGGTATTTGGCACCATCGTTGTTAACCCCACCAACATCCATTGGTGATAATATTTATACCAATGGTCGTGTAGGCATTGGTGTGGGTAATCCTAACCATGATATAGATGTTGCTGGTGACATAAATTCAGGTGATGACTATAAACTAGATGGTACAACTGTTCTTGAAGCCAATGGTTTCGGAAATGTATTGGTTGGTCGATTTGCTGGGAATGCAATTTCAACAGGTCAATTCAACACCATAACCGGAAATGGAAGTGGAATTTCACTAACCACTGGTCAACGAAATACCTATTATGGGTTTAGAGCAGGCCGATTAAATACTACTGGCAACAACAATTCCATGTTTGGAAATGATGCCGGATTCAACAACACTGCCTCAGGTAATACTTTTGTTGGATTTAACTCAGGCTTTAACAATACAACAGGTGGGTCAAACACATTTGTTGGTACAACATCAGGAAATGGTAATACTACTGGTCAGTTTAACACATTCATTGGAGCAAACGCAAGAGGCTCAGGTGGAGGTGTTGAAGAAGCAACTGCCATAGGTCAGAATTCAGTAGTGGATTGTAATGGATGTCTTGTTCTCGGAATTGCTACCACAAGAACTGGTATAGGTACTTCAAATCCTCAAGGCAGATTGCACGTAATAAGTGGTAATGAAGATGTCATTTTTGAAGATTTGAACACTAACCCACCTGCAGGAGTTAATGCGGTTGTGGTGGATGCAAATGGTATTTTGTATGAATCATCTACCGGAGTTGGAGGAGCTACAGGACCAACTGGCCCAACCGGGCCTCAAGGAATACAAGGCCCTCAAGGTGTGGCGGGAGTGACAGGAGCTACTGGACCTCAAGGACCCCAGGGAATTCCTGGACCTACAGGAACCGGAGGAGGTGATTCCGACTGGTATGAGTACACCGGTTCTTATACTACCAGTGCCCCAACGTCTATTTCAGATGACATCTATACTCATGGAAATGTGAGAATCGGTCAACATTTTGGATTAGCTGGAACCGGCGGAACTTTATCAATTTATAGTAACAGCACTCAAAGTAACGCTTCAAAAACAGGGGTTCACGCTCATCTTTTAGCTACTGCATCTAATGCAGCAGTTATTGGAGCTAACTTTATAGTTCGTTCTTCTGGAGGAAGTGCATGGGGAGCCATTGGCGATGCACAACAAGGCACCACTTCCAATTATGGTATGTTCGGAAGTGCTCTTGGTGGAGGAATAAATTCTACTAATATTGGAGTACTTGGATACGCAATTGGAGACAATGATTCTACTTTGTTCAAAAACATCTCAATATATGGAAATCTGCAAGGAGGACCCTATTGGGCAGGATACTTTAATGGCCATGTGAAAGTAATAGGAAACGTTAGTCAGACATCGGATAGAAAATTCAAGAAAGGAATATCCGATATCGAAAACGCCACGGAAATTCTTTCCCAATTGGCGCCTAAGTCCTACTATTTCAGAACCGGTGAATTCGAAGGTATGAACTTTGCCGAAGGACTGAATTATGGATTAATAGCACAAGATGTTGAACCAATTCTTCCTGAAATAGTAACCAATGCAATTCACCCGGGACTTGTGGATACCAATGGTAATCAGTTGAATGAGGATATAGCATATAAGTCTATGAATTATACAGCTTTAATTCCCATCCTTATTCAAGGATTTAAAGAACAACAGGAAGAAATTCAAGAGCAACGTCAGTTGATCAATGAATTGACAGAGGAATTGATGAAAATCAATGGAAATGATGGTTCAGATCTTACCAATCAGAATGAAATTGACATAACCAATATTCCTGTTAACCAATTGTTTCAAAATAAACCCAATCCTTTTAACGAAGAAACTGCCATTGAATACTTCTTAACTCAAGAAGTGAAGGATGCCTACATATTGCTGTATGACATGCAAGGTCAGCAAATTGAAAGCATAGTTTTGTCTGAAAGAGGAACAGGTAAAATAGTCATCAATGGATTGTCTCTGAAGCCAGGAATGTACTTGTATGCATTGGTGGCAGATGGCCAGGAAATTGATACCAAAAGAATGATTCTAACCCGTTGATAAAAATGGATATGCCCTTTGATTTTCAGAGGGCATATCTTTTTTCTGATTATTGAATATTGTAATCCACCAGGCGTTTTTCAAAGGTATAAGGCGAAGCGGCATAAAAATAGCGCTGCATTACTCTCCCTACTCCTTTTGCATAATGAGTTTCTTGTACACGTTCATAAAACGGCACGGACACATCCGGATTGAACAACACTAAATCTTCATTAAAAATGGTAACAAATTTTCCAGCAGGAACTTGCAATTCATTCTGGGACATTCTTATTTTTTTTGCGCTCGCATAAAACCAATGATCATCATGCGTATAAACTGTATCATTGGCAAAAACTTGATCAAATTTCTTTACTGAAATCAATACTCGTCCTGTATAAGACACTAAATAACCGGCAGAATCCCGAACGATGTCAACAATTTGATTGGGTTTATTATGCCATGGGGCATATCTTCCTTCCAGTATTTTATATGCCTGTCCGTTTATCACGGTATCACGAGTGACCCTTACAGTATCCAATTCTGAACCAAAGGGTTCATCTACACCATTGGAATCGATTCTTCTGTGTTCATACACCCAATAGTTCCCTTCATCCAAGGGAAGGTATTCAAGTGAATTGGAAGTTTGACTCTCCACCGCATCATCTTCATTATCTTTTTTACAAGATGTGATGATGGCAATTAATGATAAAGGAATTAAGACAGTTCGCAACATTGTTTAGAAATTTAATGGTTAGTAAGTATAAATGCCGCATATGGTCGTTTAGAAAAACATCAAACGCTATTCAACGAAATATATTATGAGCTCGTTATTTTTATTCTCATCGAGGAAAAAAGAGCATCTATCAAATGTAAACTGTTGATTAATCGATGAAAATCTGAAACAAATCCTATATGGATTACGTATATTGAACAGCGAAAACCGTATGGAACACGTTTTCTCGCTTTAATTGCACCATTAAATGACCTGTGAATGAAGAATCGAATTGTTTCTTTTCTACTTCTATTCTTGTTTCTTTCTGTGTTGCACACACAAGTATTAGCGCAATCCTGTGGATACGCCTATAAGAAAGAAATTACCATTGATCATACTCAGGTTTCCGGAAATAATAATCTGGAAGACTTTCCAATGCTGATAAGTGTCACGGACAATGATTTACGAACTACCGGCAATGGCGGACGTATTGAAAACACCAATGGTTATGATATCACTTTCGTAAGTGAAAATGGCGAATTCATTCCTCACCAAATTGAACGATATGCAGCAGATTCGGGAATTTTTGTGGCATGGGTAAAAGTTCCGGTGGTTTATAAGGATTTGGATACCAAAATTGAAATGTATTACGGAAATGCTTCAATTACTGCCAATCCATCTTCTGTGGCTGTTTGGGACAATGATTACCAAGGGGTTTGGCATTTACACGACGATCTAAATGATGGTTCATCTACTGGAAATGATGGAACCAATAGCGGTTCAACGGATGCCAAAGGTAAAATTGCTGAGTGTCAAAGTTTTGATGGATCCAATGATTATATCTTTCGGACAGATGCCAATCTGAATGGCAATATTCCATCATTGAGCTCAGGAAGTCCTGATGAATTTACCATTTCCGGATGGATTCAAATTGACGTTTTAAATGCACGACGGCCGTTAATGTCTAAGCAAGGAAACGGAGCAGGAACGGATCGTGGATTTGTATTTATGATGGAAGATGACAATCGACTGAAAATTGAACTTTTTAAAAATAATGTCTCAGGGGATAGAACTGAAGTATATTCCACTGCTACTTTGACAACTGGAACCTGGTATTATATTACTGTGACTTACCAATTTGTAACTGACGGAACCAGTGAAGCTTATCTATACATTGACGGGGCTAATGATGGTAGCACAACTACCTCGGTTGGACCCATTGTAACGAATACTAGAGATTTGGACATCGGAAGATATTATTGGAACGGATCAACACAATATTATCAGGATGGAAAAATTGATGAAGTTCGAGTGTCAGATGTAGTTCGTTCAGCCGGGTGGATAGCCACAGAATACAATAACCAAAACAATCCGTCGTCATTCTACACCATTGGTGCTGAACAAGGAGGTTCCTTTACTCCTACTGTACCTGTATGTGGTTTTAATTTTAAAAAGGTAATCACCATTGACAGTGATTCGGTTAAAGGCTCAGGAAGTCATACCGATTTCCCGGTTTTGATAACGTTTACAGATACAGATCTTGAATCCGTAGCGAATGGTGGTGGAGTTGAAAGTGATAATGGATATGATATCGTTTTTACCGATAATTCACTGAATCCATTGGATCATCAAATTGAAGAATATGATCCAACAACTGGTGCTTTATCTGCATGGGTGAAAATTCCTTCACTGTCCACTTCTGCAGACTATGAAATGTTCATGATGTATGGCAATGCTGACCTAACTACGGATTTATCTACTTCATGTGCATGGTCTAGCGATTATCAGGCCGTATGGCATTTACATGACGACTTCCTCGATGCTGCAGGAGGTGCTAATAATGGAACCAACAATGGCTCAACTGACAATACCGGTGGTGTGGTGGGCGATTGTCAAAGTTTTGATGGTACGAATGACTTCGTGCAATTAGGCGTATCGGGTTTTGGAGATATTGATGATAATCAGACGGTAAGTATATGGGCACAATTTTCAGCTGTTCCTACTGGAAACCATAACTTTTTGAGCATTACAAATAATTCTTCCACAAGCGCCGTACAAATAGGATACAGAAGTAGCTCGTCATTGGCCTGGCAATACGGTGGGGGCACATTGGCATCTTCCGGTGGGTCTGAATCAATCAATACCTGGCATCATTATGTTTATACTTATGATGGTACAACCCATCGATTTTACGTGGATGGGCAGTCGCCTGCAACATCAACCACAGCTGCTCAAACGGCTACTCCAGACGATGCAGAATTGGGAAGATGGACAGGTGGTTCTGAATATTTTGGTGGATTGCTGGATGAAGTAAGGTATTCCACAGATGTAAAATCTGATGGCTGGATTGCCACTGAATATACCAATATTGCCAATCCTTCTAATTTCTATTCGATCGGATCAGAAATTGTATTAAATGTAACCTCAACAGGCTCTGGAGATTGGGACCAAACTGGTATTTGGAACACAGGTGCGGTGCCTTCCACAGGTGCAACGGTTACGATACTTCATGAAGTGGATATTGACGACAGGGATGAACAAATTTGCAACCTGACGGTCTCGAATTCCAATGACAACTTGGCGTCCTTTGACGTACAAAATGGCCGCACATTGGAAGTGCAGGAGGATGTCCGATTAGAAAGTACAAGCGGAAGTGCCGTGGATGTGAACTTGATTGTCATGAATAACAATTCCAAGTTAATTGTAAATCGCAATTTGATTTTGGATCAAGATAATGGGGATGACATATTCATGGAATCTCAAAGTGCTGGTGATTCCATTATTGTACGAGGTGATATGTTACTGGAACATGATGGTGGAGATAATATGGAAATAGAAACCGATAATGCGACCGCCGTGATACAAGTAGCTGGAGATTTAATTGCGAATATGAATTCAGGAACGGATGACTTACTGACATTTGACTTAAACGCAGGTACCTTAAATGTCCTGGGGAGCATTATTGCCAATCGAACTTCAACTTTTAGTGATATTCATTTTAATATGGATGGTGGGCATGTAATTGCAGATAGTATGGCATTCATTTCCAATGGCGGCGGAGGAAGCGATGAATTAAGAATTGAAGTAGATCAAACTTCCACATTTACCATCAACAACAATTTTTACATGAGTATGGGTGGTGGAGATGATCATGAAATTTATATCAATAACAATGCTGGAACTGCTGGTGTGTTTACCGTAAATGGAAATATGGTCATTGACAAAACAGGAGGAGATGACCTGAAACTATATGTTGATGATGCTGATTCTGAATTCCATGTGGTTGGAGATTTGACCATCAATTCTTCTGGAGCAGAAGAGGTGGTATTGAATTTGGACAATGGTGATTTTACCGTAGACGGAGATTTCTATTGGAATGATACCAAAGCCGGAGCAGATGTCATTGAGGCTGATATGGACGGCGGAACATTGACCGTTGGTGACAGCCTTTACATCAATGCCAATGGCAACGGAGCCATGGACTTTTTCATCGATATGGATGGAGCATCAACGATAAATGCAGGATATTTCGTAGCAGAATTATCAGGTCAAGGAGGAAACGAAGAAATTTTGATAGACATTGACAATACCTCTGTAATCAACGTCACAAATAACATGTTGTGTCAAATTAACACGGGTAATGATTTTGAATTACATCTTGGACAAAATACAACGGGAAGCACGGCTCAGCTGAATGTGACAGGTGATCTGACCTTAGATCACAATGGAGCAGTAGGTGCAGATGATATTCAATTTATCATCAATGACGATGCCGTTGCCACAGTTGGAGGAGTATTCACCATGGACACTGATGGTTCGGCCGGAGGTACGGGAAACTTTTATACACAACTAAATGACAATGGCATCCTGAATGTTGGATCAAATTTAGTCATGGACAATACAACAGGAGCAAGTTATCTGCAAATTCAAATGAACGATAATGCTACTTTGCGTCTTGGAGGAAATGTAGTTCGAAATGCTTCTCCCAATAATTTCGGATTGATTTCAAGTAGTTCCACAACCACCACCATAGAATATAATGGTACTGGTGCTCAAATATTCGCGGACGAAGATGGTGCGGGAACGGATGAAATTGAATACGAATTGGTTGTTATCAATAATACATTTGCAACTGAACCGCAGTTGACCATGGAAGCGCCCGTGACGCTGGACAACAGTATCACATTTACAGATGGCGTCTTGCAAACCACAGCTGTCAATCTTCTGTCTCTTGCGGACAATGCAACGGCTAACATTGGAAGTGCTGCCAGTTATGTGAGCGGTCCGTTTAGTAAAACAGGTGATGACGATTTTATTTTTCCATTGGGTAATTCTGGCACCTGGGCTCCCTTGGGAATTTCCAATATGATTAATGGACCGGCAGCCACAGATGTGTTTTCGGCAGAATTTTTTAGTGCTCAGCATCCCCAAGCGTTTTTGGACAGTAATGATTATACAGGTGACAACGATGATTTATTTAATACGAGCATTGTTGAATACTGGGATCTGAGTCGGGATAACGGTAGTGCAGAACCACAGGTCACCTTGTATTGGGGAGACAACACGGCAAGTTTCATCACAGATACTGCCGAATTAGTGGTGGCTCATCTTACAGGTGCGACAGAATGGACAAATGAAGGTGGAGCCGCTTCTGGCGCATTGGCCGCAGGAAGCGTACGATCAAATACACATATTTCATCCTTTAGTGTATTTACTTTTGGATCCACATCTTCTGCCGTAAATCCTCTGCCAATAGAATTGGTAGCATTCAATGCCGAAGCAGTAAACCAAGTGGTAGAATTGACCTGGAAAACCGCATCTGAAATTGACAATGATTACTTTACCATTGAGCGATCGAATGATGCTCGAAATTTTGAAGAAGTAATTCGGGTGCAAGGAGCAGGTGATTCTCATCAACAACTGGATTACCTTGCCACTGATGAAGACCCATATAACGGAACCTCTTATTATCGATTGAAGCAAACTGATTTCAATGGTAATTTTACCTATTCAGAAATTCGGGCTGTTTCATTCAGTGCTAATAAGGAATTAGCCGTATATCCAAACCCGAATGAAACGGGTGAACTGTTCTTTAATCAAGAAGTGAGTGGTGTTATTATCAATTCACAAGGTCAATTGATACAAACTGTTCGACAAGAAGTTTCCGTAGATGTTCAAGCATTTCCAAAAGGCGTTTATTACCTCAGAACGCTCAATGAAGCGATTAAGTTTATCGTAAGATAGCAGTGCCAACCAATGTTAATTTATTCTTAATCAGTCATTAAGATTTTCTTAAGCGGCAACTATTTATCCATTGATTCGTCTTTTTAGTAGCACAAGGATCAATGTATGAATAGGTTAAATGCACGTTTTGCACCCATCGTATTTTTATGCTGTATCACATTATCAGCAATTGCGCAAGAGCAATCTTTTTTTGGACCTTCTCTGGTTTTTTACGCATTACCAATGGAATTAATTGATCCTAACAAACCTGCTTTTTCTGGAGGTATGGAAGTAAAAATCAATGAAAAATGGTCTGCCGAATTGAGTGGGGGCTATTCTGAATTTAGAAGATCAGGACATAAGGTACGATTGGAAGTCAAGAAATATCATCAAATTACACAGGAAGAAAATAAAATTATTCGCAGGTATTGGTCTATGGGTGGATTTTATCATCATTATACGTTTGATCAGGAAGCACTTGTTGAAGCAGAAGATGGGCAAGATGATTATATGACCGTAGGTGTAGATAAAGTTTCTATGGGTATGGACGTCAGATGGGGCGCCCAGATGTTATTCAGAAGTCATGTAAGTTTGGAATTTTTTGCCGGATTGGGTGTTATTTACATAGACAGAAAACACAACGGCCCACATACTTATCGATTGGGTGGAGGATTCTTTTCACATCCCAAAACTCAAGGTGATAAGTTGGCACCGAAACTTTCTTTAGGACTCAAGCTTGGAGGTTGGTTAAACTGACAATTTCCAAAGTACCTTATATTTGAATTTCCGAACACTATATTATTTGACCAAAACATGACCAAACCGCTTGTGATGATATGCTTCGCTTGTACATTATTGTTACAATCGGCATGTAAAAAATGTGACAACTCATTCGCAACTAATTTTGATGAACGAGGAGAATGCGAGTTTTTATCTGCAGCTTCTTCCGACATCGGATTTTCATTCGAAGGAAATAATTACACCTTATTGGGACCTGAAAATGGCGGAGTATGGAATGGCATCTGCAGCGATTGGAACTCCAAGGGTCAAACATCACTTTTGAGTTGGATGAATTTCACCTGGAATAATGAGGTTTGGACCCTAAATCTGGAAGTTCCAATTTCCATGACAACTGCTATTCAGTCGGGAATGGAATTCACACTTGGCCGTCAATCATCTTGTCCTGATGAATCGCTTCAAGCTTGTGCCATTGTTTATTTATGGAATGAACAAACGTCTAATTTCACTACCTATTCCACCACCGACAGTCTGCATTCAGGTGTAGTGTCGTTTAGCAATGTTGTTGATGGAAATGCATTTAACAATCCTGAATACTGGTATGCTGATGGTACATTTCGATTTCAACTGGAAATAAATGGAAGTGAATACCAATTTGATAATGGATTTTTCAGCAATGCTGTTATCCCAAAGAAGTATAATTAAGAATCTGTAATTCCATCTTCAAGAGGTAAAATATCTGGTTCCACCCAGTTCTTTCTTGCTTCAACGGAAAAAAGTAAATCTTCACTGTAATAATGCAAAGGGAAATTGTTCTTGCTAAAATCCCATGAGATAAAAGCATTAATCGCCTTGCTGAAGGTAGAAAACGAATATTTCGCCAGAAAGCGTCTGGCCATAAGTAACCAAAACCTGGTAATTGTTTCATGATAACCTTCATGATCCGTATTCGGAGTACCTACTGATTCATTATGCTTAATGATAAGATTTCTCACGGTTTCCAGCGCTTCATCTTCCGGCAATCTATGTGAATACCAAATTCCTACAGCCAAATGAGCTTCATGTGTCCATTCTGATTTTGGTAATTTTTGTTCTTCAAACCGAACAATGAGTGAAATGATGTCGTTCTTCGTATAATGCATAGTATGAATTGTTTGCATGCAATAACTTACAATTCTGATGTTTCCACATACCAATATCCCCAAATAAATTAATAAGAGAACTCCTTAAAATATCACTTGTGGTCACCGATTTCCTTTACAGGACCGACATACGAATGTAGAATTGTACCTCTTAAAATTTCAATTCAGGATTTCAATATAGGCTGATTTGTGCAATCCCAGTGCCAAATATTCCTCTTTAAATTTGTCTCAAACAAAAAACACTATGAAAAATTTTACCTCTGCCGTATTTTTTACCTTACTTGGCCTCAGCCTGAGTGCTCAGGTACCGCAAAAGATAATTGTTGAACATTTTACCAATACCCGTTGTGGTATTTGCTCTAGTCGCAATCCTGGATTTTACACCAATTTAGAAAACCAAGGAGAAGCATTGCACATTTCTTTTCATCCAAGTAGTCCGTATTCAAATTGTGTATTGAACAATCACAATTCATCCGAAAATGATGCAAGAACGAACTATTATAACAATTATGGAAGTACACCCAAATTTGTGGTTCAAGGAGATAGAATTACGGGAGGAATTGATGTATCAAAACCAGAATTATTTACTCCTTATGAAGGGATGACTAGTCCTGTGGAGTTAAAAATAAATCAGCAATTGGATGGAACGGATTCTATTCACAGTGAAGTTGTGGTGAAGGCGGTAGCATCCAATACGCTTGGTACAGTTAAACTCTTTGTTGCAGTTGCTGAGGACACGGTTTTTTACAATGCGCCAAATGGTGAAAACGAACACTATGATGTTTTTCGAGAAGCCATGACGGCCATTTTGGGTGACGATGTTACTGTGCCAGCCAATGCGGGGGATAGTGTAGTTTTGAATTTCAGTTTGCCCATCCATTCAGATTGGGATGTAAATCATGTCATTACCATAGGGATTCTCCAGGATGCTTCAGACAAAAGTGTGATTCAAGCGGAAGCCACCAACGCTGAAAACATTGGTACACCTGTTGGTATATCCGAAAATGAGGATGTGAATTTTGAATTCTTCCCAAATCCCACTTCCGGCAACATTATACTTTCAAATAAATTGAAGGGCGCTTCAGAATTCAAACTGTTTAATCAATCTGGCAAACTTGTATATCAATTGATTTTGCCTGCTCAGAGTAATGGACTAATTACGTTGCCTGAAAATATTGAAAATGGCTTGTACTTTGGAAATTTGACTACTTCCGATGCAACCAAAACGGCTAAAATTCTTTTACAGCGTTAGTTCTTTTGAGTTGATACTATTTCTATCTTTCACTTGATAATAAATAGTTGAATACTCGTCTTTTGAAGAACTCGCTATTAGAAGAAATAAAACAGTGCCAAATCTGTTCCGATAAACTGGCGCATGGGATTAATCCTGTCGTCAGTTTTTCTGATCATAGCCAAATTGCAATTGTTGGTCAAGCCCCAGGTAGAAAAGTTCATGAATCTGGAATTCCCTGGGACGATAAAAGTGGAGAACGGCTTAGATCTTGGTTAGGTGTGTCAGATGAGCAATTTTACGATTCTAAAATATTTGCCTTAATTCCAATGGGGTTTTGTTATCCGGGCACTGGAAAATCAGGAGATTTACCACCGAGGAAAGAATGTGCCCCAGCATGGCATTCCAAAGTATTTGATTCCATGCCCAATATTTCTCTTCGCATACTCATCGGAAAATATGCAGTGGACCATTATCTCAAACATAATACTGAAAAAAACCTAACTGAGACTATTAAACAATTCCATCTTCATTTACCGCAATATTTGGTTCTCCCTCACCCCTCTCCTCGCAACAATATCTGGCTCAAAAAAAATAGTTGGTTCGAAAAGGAGATTGTCCCGCATCTTCAAGAAAGAGTTCATGAAATTTTGAAACTGCAGAAATAATTATTTACTTTGTTTTTCAAAGTACTTTTTATGAAAGAAGAAAAATACCTGGATGATCTTAAAGAAATAAAAGACATCATGAATCGATCTTCCCGATTTATATCATTGAGCGGATTGTCGGGAGTTGGCGCGGGAGTGGTTGCTTTATTGGGAGTTTATGCCGCCTACCAAACAGTTTATGCAAGGCAGGACTATTTTCATATGCGTTATACCATTATTTCAACCCAAAAAATATTATCACTTTTGACTATAGCTGGTCTTACACTTTTAGGTTCCTTGTTTGCCGGTGTATTTTTCACCTGGCGTAAAGCGCGAAAAAACAATCAGGGAATATGGGATATACAAGCACAACGACTTGTGGTCAATTTATTGATCCCTCTGGTAGTTGGCGGATTGGTTTGCCTTATTCTTTTGATCAACGGTTTCGTTGGATTGGTAGCACCTCTCACACTTGTATTTTATGGAATGGGATTGTTACACGCCAGCAAATACACGTTAACGGACATTCGTAATCTGGGCATTGCGGAAATGATTCTTGGTATTTTAGCATTGCAATTTATAGGGTATGGCTTGGTCTTTTGGGCCATTGGATTTGGGGTTCTGCATATCATTTATGGAATAGTGATGCATTTTAAATACGATAGGTGAAAGAAATATTACATAATCTCAATAAAGCGTTTGAAAATAAATTGCGACTGGGTATCATGTCCGCACTTATGGTCAATGATTTTCTGGAATTCAATGCATTGAAAGAATTATTGGATGCAACAGACGGCAATCTGGCCAGTCATCTAAAGTCTTTGGAAAATAGCGGATACATTCAGTTTAAAAAGGAATTTAAAGGACGTAAACCCAATACAAAATACTACGCGACCCAAGCAGGAAAGGTCGCTTTTAGAAAACATATCCAAGCCATTGAAAAACTGTTAAACTAAATTTTTTTATTCACATACTTTGAAATTCAAAGTACTTTTATTTTTAATATGTCAGAACAAATATCAACATTCGAACGAGTTAACAACTGGATAAATAATTCGGTTGCTCTGAAACTAATCAGCATAACCATCTTAATGTTATTGCTACTTATCCCTGCTTCCATGGTGAAGTCCATCATTGAAGAACGTGAACAACTCAGCAAAACGGCCATACACGAAGTAAGTTCCATTTGGGCATCAGAACAACAAATCAACGGCCCCGTTTTAACCATTCCACTGGTTTATGAACACTGGGTGGAAAATACTTTAGAACAATACACGGAGTACCTACACATTCTTCCTGAAAACTTATCAATCAATGGTGAAGTAAAACCAAGTACGCTTCATCGTGGGATTTATGATATTGTAGTATACTCCACTGAATTAGCAGCAAAAGGTTCATTCATTCCAACAATTGATATTGAAACCACAAACCTCAAGCAAATTGAATACGACAAGGCGTTTATCACCATGGGCATCAGCGATTTGCGCGGAATTAAGGACAATATTCAATTCTCGTTAAATAATCAAATGTTGCAAGTTGAGCCCGGTTCCAAAATCGGTGCTATCATCTCCTCAGGTGTCACACTTTCATCCATTGACTCCAGTGATTTCCAACTGGATGAAATTCCATTTTCATTTCAATTGAATCTTCAGGGAAGTCAAAATTTGTCGTTTGTTCCTATTGGAAACACAACTGAAATTGCGTTGAATTCAACCTGGCCTTCTCCAAGTTTTAACGGGAACTTTTTACCTGATAACCGCGAAGTCTCTTCTGAAGGGTTTGAAGCAGACTGGAAAATTTTGCAACTCAACCGCAACATCCCTCAGTCATGGACGGGAAGTTTGCCAAAAGGAACGCTTAGTAATGCTTCTTTTGGTGTAGACTTAATTGTTCCCATTGACGATTATCAAAAAGCCATCCGTTCAGCTAAATATGCGGCCATGACCATCGCATTGTCATTTTTGATTTTCTTCCTGGTTGAAATCATCAATCGCAAAAGAATTCATCCCTTTCAATATACACTTGTTGGTCTAGCATTGTGTCTGTTTTATGCCTTGCTAATTTCCATATCCGAACACTCAAGTTTCGGAACTGCTTATTTCATTGCAACCTGTGTTATTGTTCTCATGATTACCATCTATTCCTTGACTGTATTCAAATCCATACGGATGACCTTGCTTTTGGCCATTATTATGTCCGGGTTATATGGATTCATCTATGTGACCTTACAACTCACCGACTATGCACTTTTAATGGGCTCGCTTGGTTTAACAGGAATTCTCGGACTCACCATGTACTTTACCAGAAATATCAATTGGTATGCAATCAGAGAAAAAGAAGTACCTCAACAAGTCAATGCCTGATTGACAATTCGTGATCTTTAAAGAGGTACAAGGCTTCCGATTCCCGGAAGCCTTTTTTATACTTTCAAACCTAGAAACACCATATCATCGGTCTGAAAATCACTTTTCATCCAAGAGGTCAATGCTTCATCCAGCAATTTATATTGCTTTTCACCATTCTTTGTATTCATGGTATCCAGCAATTTGAACATTCGTTGAAAGGAGAACTTTTTAGATTTTTTTCCACCAAATTGATCCGTAACACCATCGGAAAACATGTAAAAGGAATCACCATCTTGGTACTGAATATTTTCAACTGCATAAGATACGAGCCTTGAAGGGTGTATTTCACCAATTGATTTGTTGGTGGGTTTTACAATCGTTCTTTCTCCATTGGAATAGTGTATTAACGAACGCTTTGCTCCGGAGAAATAAAGCATCTTATCATTTTTATCAAACGAACAAACGGCTACTTCCATACCATCTAAAATTTCATCGTCACGATACCGGTAAGATAAACCGTCATTCATAGCACTATCAAGGTGTGCCAATATCCGAGAAGGATCTGCAATTCTTTTTTCGTGAACAATGGTATTCAGCTGATTCAGCGCTATCATGGTCAGGAATCCTCCAGGAATACCATGCCCTGTGCAATCCCCTACCACAACAATAAATCGATCTGTTGTTTCACCAAACCAATAAAAATCACCACTAACAATATCCCTGGGTTGATAATACAACACATATTCTTGAAAATATTGTTTGAGTACTTCAGGGTTTGTCAGATGAGATCTTTGAATCATTCTGGCATACCTCAAACTTGACGTAATCATGGTGTTTTTCTCAACAATAGAGTCATGGGCTTTTTTCAATGCCAGTTCTTGTTCTTTGTTTTTGGTAATGTTTCTGGCAACCGCATAGAAACCAACAATCTTTTTCTTTTGGTCGTCAAAAATGGTTCGTACGGTTTGTCCTACCCATTTGATTTTACCATCGGCAGTAATCATCTTAAACTCGTAGTAAGCTGATTTCTTCTTTTCCTTAAGGTGTTCTCGAAACAGCGTTAATGCAGAACCATGATATTCTTTTGGAATCAGTTCCAAATATGACATTCCCAATAAATCTGACGTTGAATATCCAGAAATTTTTGCCAGTTTAGGATTCACATAGCTAAACCTTCCCTTGGCATCTGTTTCAAAGATCATGTCTTCTGCATTTTCCACCAACGTACGATACTTCTGTTCACTTTTCTGAAGTTCATCCAACAGTTTTTTTTCTTTCGTATCATCCCTGAAAATACCATGGGTAATTATCCTGTTGCCCATACTTTGCGCATAAACGTTCCCAGTTAGGTTCAACAACTCTCCGGTTTTAGAAACAAATGATAATTCCAAATCAGAAAACCTGCTGTTTTCGCTGAGATTTCCCAGAAGATTTTTACAATGTTCATGCATAGAAGGATGCATGATGTCCCAAAGATTTATTTCTTGAATCTCTTTCCTGGTATAACCCAATTTTTCACACCACGTTGGGTTTACATATAACAAATTGCCAAATTGATCAACCGACTGGATGATATCAAAAGAATGCTCATAAAACTCAGGATAATCTATTTCATCAATTGAAACATCAATATCCTTGGTCAACGATTTCATAGGCAATCAAAATGCGCATATGACCAACTACAAAAAAAGCGGAGAGTCTATTCCACAATATCTTGTAATTTCAAAACGTAAATTATTGTCCTAAAGATTTGGCTATGTTCGGACAGTCAATGCAATTCTAAGTTGCAAATTAAGAATTAATTAATGTAAATACAACAATTGTCACAACCTCAACCCAATCACCAACACATCATCGACTTGTTCAGTGGTTCCTCTCCATTGAAGAAAGGCATGTTTGAGTTTTTCTTCTTGCTCTCCCGCATTTAGATTTGAAATCTCAACAAGCAGTTCTTTGAATTGTTTGTACATAAACTTTTTGTCCCTGGGACCGCCGAATTGATCGGCATATCCATCGGAAAACATATAAACCATATCTCCTGATTTTCTTTCAAAATCATGAACAGTGAATGGTTTTGATTCCACATCCATATGTCCAATGGGCTGCTTGTCTCCGTTTATTTCATCCAGTTCTCCATTACTCACTTTATAAATTGGATTTTGAGCGCCAGCAAATTGAAAACCATTTTTATGGATCCTGCAAATGGTTATATCCATTCCATCTTTGATGATGTCGTCAGGTTGTTTTTGTTGAAGTGTAGTTGACACAAATTGATTCAAGGAATTGAGCACTTCATCCGGACGTTCTTTTTCTTTATCAATTACGGTTCTTCTCAATCCACTTGCCCCAATAAAGCTCATGAATGCTCCAGGCACACCATGTCCTGTACAATCCGCAGCAGCCACAATCAAAGAATCAGAAGATTCATTGATCCAATAGAAATCTCCACTTACTACATCTTTAGGAATGTACAACACAAACATTTCCTGAACATGATCGTATTGCAATTCTTTGTCAGAAAGTATGGCTTGTTGAATTCTACTCGCATAATCAATGCTATCTTGAATATCTCTGTTTTTTTCTTCGATTTCTTCTTTCTGCGCAATCACGGTTGCAGTTCTTTGTTTAACCGTTTCTTCCAGTTTCATATTTGATTCTCTAAGCGATTTTTCACGCCATTTTACCACTACTATCAAAACGATTAAAACAGAAATTACCGTAGTGATATAAAACCACCATGATCGCCAAAAAGGAGGTTTGACTTCAAATGCAAATTGCCTCACCTGCCCCCAGACTCCATCGTTATTTGTACTCTGAAAATACAGAGTATAGTTTTTTTCTCGAAGGTTTCCTATGGATATGACATTTGAAATTTGTGGTGTTGACCACTCGGATCTATATCCATCCATTTTATATCGATACCTCACATTTTCAGGACTTTTCAAACTCATCCCTTCCAATACAAATGATATGGGTGAATCGGTATAATCCCAGGAAGCCTTCTCTGACCATTCAAAAACTGAATCTCTTCCCATCACATAACAAACCAATGAAGTCACCGGAGGAACTGTATTGTGGATATAAGATTTGAATCCATGCCTGTATATTCCATTGTTGGTACCAAACCACAAATCACCATTCTCGGATTTGATGACCGCATTGGTGTTCACTTCAGCTTCCGGAATTTTATAATTAAAAACCTGGCCACTGGAAGGATCAATTCTGGATATGCCTGCACGGCTTCCCAACCACAAATTATCAAAATCATCGCACACCACTAAATAGTTGTACAAGGACAATAAATCATCATTTTGATTGAATTTATTGAATTGAACAATATTGAATGAATACAAGCCTTCTCCATAAGTAGCAATCCACACATTTCCTTTACTATCCGAACAAATGCTGTTAAAGTTGTAAGCATCCAATCCTGATTTTGAATCGTGCAATACGAATTCTCCATTTTTTGAGGTGGCCAATGCTCCTCCAAAGGTGGCATACCAATTGCGACCCAAATTATCAGAGCTGGTCATAATCACTTGATTATGAGGTAATCCCGATGCTGTATTGTAAACTATCTTTTGATCATTGTGCAAAACAACCACCCCTTCCGTATTTGTGGCGATCCAGACTTTCCCTTGCTTATCCACCCGTAAATGATTGATGGATTTATTGTCCAATTCCGAAAGATTAGAAGAACGCCTTATCCTCGACCCTTGTAATACATACACACCATTTGATTCTGTTCCTATCCATATATTTTGTTCCTCATCCTTGGCTAAACCAGTGATGGTCTTTCCATATAGACCTGTATAAAACTCAATACCATAAAGCCCAGTTTTTGAATACTTGGCTTTAACCAGTCCTTCAGTGGTTCCAAGCAAAATGTGTTGTTGATTCAGTTCAAGTAAACTACGTACATCGTTTGCTCCTCCAAATGCATCTAACCGATAATGCTGCAATACCTTGTCTGTTTTTTGAAACAACCCTTTTCCATAAGTTCCTATCCACATGGTTCCTTCAACATCCTGAAACAAGCAATTCACCAATTTCATGTCATTTTCTCCCGCATATGCATAATTGATGACTTCCATTTTATTGCGTAGAAATACCAATTTGCTCAATCCGGAATTTTTGCGACCTATCCACACATTTCCCCAGGAATCGCTAACCACAGATCGTATACCCCTGGTGACCGAATCAGGTAAATTAACTTTTTCCAATTCAGGAATGGAATTGCCTTCACCTGAAAATTTGAATGAATAAATTCCGTCATCTTCCGTAGATAACCAATAGAAATCTTCATTTAATCTGGTTATGCCAACAACATTCTTGTATTTTAAAGATGGAATTTCTTGTAACTCAAGTTTTTGGGTATTTGCAATTTCTGCCAAATAAGCTCCTCCGTTGGTAGCCAAAAGCAATTGCGTTTCACTCAAAACAATGGCATCATTGGCATTAGACGCATCGGTTTCAAAGGAAAAATCAATCAATTCATGATTGTCCTTGGTCAAATACCTAATTTGCTGCTGTTGGTTTAAGAACCACAGACGTCCCCAGGCATCGGAAAAAATTCTCTTGATACTTCCGAATTCTCCGGCAGGAACAATTAAATGGAGTTTCCCGTTTTCATATTTACTTATTTCTCCATTGTAATGTCCTTGAAAATTGGTGGTTGAATCAAATAGATGACTTGCTGTAACAAAACTCTTTTGCAACAAACTATCTTCATGGCCAATCAAGTCGAATCCCTGACCATTGTAACGAACCAACCCCTCTCCGGTAGCCACCAACAATGCTCCTTTGGACGTTTGACTAATGGAATAAATATAGTTTTGTGGGAGGCCATCTTCAACGTTAAAGTGCTTGAAGGACTCCTGTTGTGCTGGCATTTCTTTGAAAATCACCAACCCCAATAAAAAGCAAACAAGTAATCGAAAGAAAGGGTTAATTTTCAAGATAGAACAATTTTACCTTGACCACATAATTGTACTTTGGTGGCCCACCGATAGGAGATGCAAAGAAAGGAATTGCCTCGTCGTATTCGTTTACCACATACATCACCATATCATTATCAAATGATTTGTCTTTGGGTTTGATAATTTGCAAATCGTAAGATTTTCCACGTTCACTCTCCACCACTTTGTGCATACTCACCGCCCACTTATCATCCGCAGAACCTTCCGCCAGGTGCCCGTTTTTTGCCACTGAGAATAGTTTAATGGAACCGTCATTGTCAAAATCAAAATTGTATTGTTTGATGGCAGCCACTTGATCGTCAATGAAAGGATACAAATGTGCCTTTTCACCTATGCCTGATCTCAAACGAAATGAGTATTCATACGTAAAACCATTACCACCTTCAACTGAACGATTTTCATTTTCCTTGGTGCTGAGGAAATACTTGTAGAGGTTGCCGTCATCACCACTGATGCCTTCAGCAATTAACTTAAATACGTGTCCTTTAAACTGTTCATTGTATTCACCTTCCACTGGATTAAACGGCCCAAAACTATACCATTGATTATTGTATTGATTTTCATTTCCAAAAGTTTTCTGTGCCAATTGAACCCCACTCCTAAATTTGCCAACCGGATCAGTTTTTCGTGCATCGGGTTCAGAATGTGCTCCCTTTCCACCATAAACCGAAAATCTGGTTTGTGTATTGAAAGCTCCGTTTAATTGATCAATGGCTCCACCTGTTTCCGGATCGTAAACACGTATGTAAATCATGTCCTTCACTTCCTCAGGAATCACAAAGAAAAATACCTGAACGTGATCATCATCACCCCATTTAGGTTCCGCTTCCGAACCAAATGTTACCAAATAAGCGATATTCTCAACGGGCGAAGGAATCTCCTGTGCTTGTATACTACAAGCAAAAAATAACGTCCATATGAAACATAGGTTTTTCAACTTATTGTCGGCTAAATACGTTTAATGTTTTTTCATAGCAATACACAATGGAATCACTATCATTTATCAAATACACCTTAATGTTATTTCTTCCTGCGGAATAAAATTGAACATCTATTTGCTCTCCTTCCAACAAACGTGTATCATCCAAATCCCAAATAATCTTCAAACTATCTTCTGGCAATTCTCCGGTTACGGCAAGTGAAACCGGTTCGCCTTTGTACACCGTATAGGGATAATCCAATTCAAAAGGCGCTTTGAACTCCACATCCATTTCAAATTCCCTTTTGTCTGTAAACTGAGTCACTGGATCATAAATATTCAGAAAAGCCATGTGTTTACCAGGAGTGGTAAAACAATATTCTATGGCAGGTCCGGAAGCAGATCCGCCATCATCAAAATCCCATTGAATAACCAAATCCGGACGTTCTGGATCGATGGATTCAGATGCATCCAGCGATATGCAGTATTTCTTTTCTTTATCTCCAAAACAGGCTCCTTTCATGTCAAGCAGTGACTGCGCAATCCCTGCTCCCAATTGCACCTTATCCTGAACTGAATCCGCAATTTCAGACTTCCCATACCATTCAAGTGATTCTTCATATTGCCCATTTCTTCGCAAGACATCGGCAAACACCAATCCATATTCACTGAGCTCCATGTCCGATTCTTTCAACTCCCTAAAAAATGATTCTGCTTTTTCGTATTGGTGTGAACGAACATAAGCGTTCATTCGTTTCAACATGATATCTTCTGTAGGGTGCGTTTCATACAAACGCTCATAGTGCTTGGCAGAGATGGAATACCACTCCTGCTTGTATAAATCGTCTGCTTTTGAACGTGAAACATCTTTCTGGCAGGATACCAAAAACCACACAGCAAACAATAGCTTAGATAGGCTTATGTATTTAATACGAATGGGCTTCAACTCAATAATACTTTCAACGGAATTATCCCGAAAGACGCTACAAATGTAGATCAAAGCATCAAAGAGAAAAAATTTGAGTTGTTTTTGAACTCTTTTTGACTTGAGAAATCGGCTAAGTGAAGTCCCATTTACAAAAAAAAGCGATGCCCGAAGGACACCGCTTTTCTTACTAACATTAACCTATTTTGCTTTTCGAAACAGATACCGGGAAATAAAGATTCCTGAATTTCCTTTTGGATCAGAATACACGCCGGTTGCTGTGTTGTACAATTCCCAACCGTCATCCGTAAGTGAATTGATTTTTTCTACAATCATCTGATCATTGTGACGTACATTGCCAAAGTTGATTCCTACTGCACTGAAGAAATTCTCCATTTTTTCTTCGCTCATTTCTCCATTTGATTTCGTTGATATTAATCGAGAACGTCCGATTCCTGCTTTCACCACAGATTCTATGGTACTGAATTGATAGTATTCATATTGTTGGCTTTCAGGCGCTGGAAATTTGGCACTTACAAAGACCATAAGTGATCCAGCTAATAAAGCGCCAAGTATAAATTGTGTGTATTTTTTCATGATGTTGATGATTAATTGTATGCGTATTTGATGGTGTATTTATAAGATGCTGTCATTCTTGTCAGCTGCTTTTTGTCAATGACAATTTGCTCGCTCATCTGCTGTTCAAATTGACCCGGCACATCCACTTTAATGAAGTGAACATACTTTTTGGTTTTACCATAGATGCGATCTCCATTGGGTTTTTCTACAAAGTTCTTGGCCGTCATTTTCACACGGTTGTTACTTCTGAAGTATTCAAACCGTGTCATGTATTTATGGCCATCCTTTTCATAGACGAGCACTTCTGATTTTTGATCTTCTATAATGGTTCGTTCAACTGGTGCATTCACTTTCATGGTTTCACCATTGTATTTCACCTCTAAATTCGAAATCGTCAGAGGCAATTCCTGAGCAAATGCCACATTGAACATAAGCCAGGTGCAAATAAGGGATAAGGTTGTTTTCATTTGTCGTAATTGGTTTAGATAGGTTAAAAATAACGCATTCTTCTAGGTTTGATTTCATGTATGCAATAAACGTTCCAAACTCGTAAGACATTCAAAGTTAAATGGCTACCTTTATCACGTCATTATAATGCAATGCTTATGAATACATTTCTACCCCGCTTATTTTCCCTTATCACTTTTTACTTCTTTATGGTACAAGTTCATGCTCAAAAAAGTGCTTTGTTTTTGGGTAACAGTTACACCAATTACAACAATTTTCCCAAACTGGTTTCAGACATCGCATCTTCATTAGGGGATAGCTTAATTTATGATTCCAACACACCTGGAGGGTATACATTACAAGGGCACAGTACCAATGCCACTTCATTGAAAAAAATAACCGAACGCGATTGGGATTATGTGGTTTTGCAAGAACAAAGTCAACGGCCGTCCTTTCCTCCTTCTCAAGTTCAAAGTGATGTATATCCTTATGCAGAGATATTGGATAGTTTGATTCACGAAAACGACAGTTGTTCTCAAACCTTATTTTACATGACATGGGGAAGAAAATATGGCGATCAAAACAATTGTCAATTCTATCAACCCTTATGCACCTATGAAGGCATGCAAAAAAGATTGCGAGATAGTTACCTGCAAATGGCCATTGACAATAACGCCTCAGTTGCTCCTGTGGGTATGGCTTTTAAAGCCAGCATTCAAAACGATAGCAATCTGAATTTATATACTACAGATAATAGCCATCCCAGTCCAGCCGGTTCGTATTTAGCCGCTTGTGTTTTTTACAGCAGCATGTTTCACAAATCCAGTTTGGGAGCCTATCATCCAACTTCCGTTACCGCATTATCGGCCTTCGTTTTGCAAAACATTGCCGATCAAACGGTTTTTGACAGCTTGTCCACCTGGAGAATTGATACCACCTCTGCCTTTGACGCTAAATTTGGATATATGCAGGATGGCACAGAAGTCACTTTTGCGGATTCCACCAATCTGAACACAGCCGATTACTTTTGGGATTTTGGTGATGGCAATACCAGCAATGATCCCAACCCAATTCATACCTATACACAGCCCGGCACATATATTGTTTCATTAACCGTGCAACTGAATTGTTTAAAATCTACCTATCTGGATACCGTGATTGTTGCATTGATAGTACCATCGGTGAATGAAATTAATAACGAAAAAAGCATATCAATTTTTCCAAATCCTTCTGATGGAAAGGTAACGGTTGAAATTCCCTCGTCGTTTAGAAATGGCCAACTAAAAGTATCTGATTTACAGGGGAAAATTGTTTGGTCTAAAAATCTGTCCGGCAATCAATTGGAATCGATTTTTATTGAACGTTCAGGACATTATGTATTGTGGCTGCAAAATGAAACCGAGCGCCGAAATACACCTTTAATCATCCACTAGGAACCAATTTTTTTTGTCAGAAATACACTGTATTTTTGATGGTAAGCTAATGATTCAACACAGGCCAGGATTTCTTTCTTTCTTATGTGTCACCATTTTGTCATGCGTAATGTGGATGGATGTATCGGCGCAAGCTGGTTGCTCCACTATATCAAGCTTGACCATTGCATCTTTGAATGATTCCATATGTCCGGAAGAAAAAGACACGTTAGTAACCGTTGGGCTCAACAATGCCGATACGTCAGCTTGGTTTCAACTCGTCACAGATCAATGGAATCATGTGGAGCCTACTGGAACCTATGGGATAGATATAGCTTCATTGGATTATGAAGTTTATGGGTTATTTGGAGGTAGTGGGACAAAAGTTTATGCCTTGAATAACAATAATTGGAGTGCAGTAACCACAAATTTGCCCACTGGATATACGCATCAAAGTCTTGCAATAGACCCAAATAGCGGAGATATTTATGTGGCCGGAAGAAACGACTTAACATATTACAGCACAGTTTGGACGTGGAATGGTATCAGTTGGGATACGGTAGGTACCATGGATTTCTCGGGAAGAGGAACATCCAATCTGGAGGTGGAAGTATTTAATGACACAAGCGTTTATGTTGCATTTCGTACTACTGTGACCTCTGCCAGACCATGGGTGTACAGGTACGATGGTAATTCTTGGTACGCATTGGATACGGTTGTCACTTTGGGTAGTGCCGATGCTTTTGATTTGGAAATATCACCAAGCAACGTGCCATTTATGGCCGTATTCAGCGACAACCTGACCTATGGTGTGCAGCTTTACAGTTTCAATGGTTCTTCCTGGTCAACTTTACATACGGGGAACAATATGTTCCAAATCAACAATTGCGAAAGTCTGGACATTGAATTCATCGGAAATGATATTTACTACATTTTTGACGATTATTTTTATGGCGATGTATTCTTATATCATTATGATGGAACATGGTCTACCCTATCACACCCTGATTTTTCAAATGCACGATTACCGTCCTTAGAAGTAGATCATGGACAATTGGTCATAAGTTTTCGAAACAACCTTCGTTATGTTAGGCAATATGAGCGAAGAATTGGAACCAATTGGGAACCTTATTTCGTTGATCAAGATTCGTTGCCATCATTTTATGTTCCAAAAATGGTTCTAGGACAATATGCCTTTCCCAATGCTTTGTTTACAAGCAATTTTTATATCAATTCGTCCCCAAATTTGGCAAGGGGTCCGGATATAGATTCTTTGTTTGTAAATGGTGTGGGCACATATGCTCTGGTTGGCATTGACTCATGTACGGACTACCGACTTAGCAATTTGTTCATTCTCGATTATAAACCATTGCCCCAATACAACTTATCCATTGATCATGTTAGTTGTAAAAATTTTGGCGATGCGCACATTGAGATTACACCCAACCCGGCAAGCACCATTTCATCATTTATTTGGAGTACGGGTGATACCACTTATTTGATTGATTCCTTGACCCCGGGATCTTATGTTGCCAATTTCCAGGGTAACTATTGTCTATTGAAAGATACCATTGTCATTACTGAACCGGATGTGTTGTCACTTAGTTTTCAAGGAGTTAGTGAAAGTTGCGGCAATGCAGGGGATGGAATGATATTGAACAATACCACGGGCGGCACCCAGCCATATGAAGTTGCCATTAGTGGCGTAGCTGTGGATACAGGGAATGTGAAACATCTGAATACAGGTACCTACAATGTATGGCTTACGGACGCCAATGGATGCAGAGATAATTCTACGGTTACTGTTGGCATCTCATCAGCTCCCAGCCCGGTAATGCTTTCAGGCGATACCACCAGAACACTTTGTGAAGATTCAATATTGTTGCATGCATCCCATTCAAATACTGAAAAACAATGGTGGCATTGGACAGATATGAATTCCGACTTCAACCTAGGTCCACCCAGTTTACCCGGAGACCTCAGATATATATTTGTGGATAGAGACAATCAAATGATTTTAACAAAAGGAGAAGGAATTGTCCGCAGACAGAGCGGGCAGTCCAACTTCTGGCATACATTAAATCATTATCATAACCCTGTTTATCCTCCTGAAAATTTAGAATATGATTATCAAAATGGCGTATTGATAAGCATGGAATACGAATCCAACTATTTGACTCTACGATTACTGTACGATGGTGAAAGTATTTGGAAATCGTTTGGTTCATTGGTGGTCAACGGTTCTATAAACGATGTAGCTGTGCAGCATTTTCAAGGATATTTTTACGCACTCCTTTCCTTTGACTCTATTCCGGCAGCACTATATCGGTATGATAAATTGCTTAGCACATGGGTAAATACCAACAGTAATGTATTCCCAACAGGAACACAAAAAGGAATTATGCGTGTGATGGATGGCAACCAATTGCTTTTTGCCGGATTGGATCAAAACAATAACCTGATTCTTAAAAAAGGCATCGAAAGCAACCTGACCGTTATTGATTCAGCATCGCGAAACTTACACAACAATGTATGGGACGTGGAGCAAAAATCCACTGGTGAACTATTACTTTATTATTACAGCATACAAGATGGGCGCAGATATTTCTTTTCCTATCAAAACAATACATGGGATACACTTGCTTATAATTCACATAGTGGATCTCCAATAGAACAAGTTAAAATATATGAGCATCCTTCCGGGCAGCTCTTTTTAACAAGTAATCGACAATATACAGCCTACACTCATCAATACATAAGAGGTAAATTGTATCCCAACCGAACGTCAGGATTTGGTTCCAATTCCGATAACCGAACCTTGGCTATGTTGCACAATGGTGGTATGATGTTGTATGAAGGTGCATTAGTCCTATTTGTTCCTGAAAAAGCATCTTATGATGACAGCGCATATGTTCATTCTACGGGTTTATACCAGCAAGTCAATTTCAATGGTTCATGTTATGCCTATTCTCCCGACGTCTGGGTGAATCCTGCACTGGAAATTGATGCCACGGTTTTGAATCATGTTTCTTGTAAAGATGGAAGTGATGCGGCAGCTACGGTTGAAGTCTCTTCAGATAAGGGTACATGGCCATATTCGTACGCCTGGAACAATGCTGCCATAACCGATACCATTGCTAATCTGGAAGATGGTCAATATCATGTAAATGTGACGGACGCCGATAATTGTGTTCGTTCTGATACGGTGAATATTCGGGAACCCGACAGCCTGCTCATCTTATCTGTAGGCACATCATCTCCGGCTTGTTTAGGAGGAAAGGATGGATCTGCCAAAGCTTCAGTTTCAGGTGGCACCTTACCCTACGTATTTTCCTGGCCGGGACAATCCTGGGTATCTCAAGATTCGGTGGTCATTCCAGCCCAATCATTTCAGGTCAATGTATTGGATTCTAATGGATGTGCAGATTCAGCAACAGCTACTGTACCAGCCGGACTTACCACATTTTCTCCATTGACTATCACAGGTGTGGATTCAATGGAGTGCACAAGTGATAGTGTAGTTCTCACAGGTGTTTCTGCCGCTGCAGATTTTCAATGGTATGACCTCACCCAAGGTACATGGGACACCATAGGCAACCGATATATCGATCACATTGCTATCCCTTCCAATCATCGATACGAAGACATGGACATTGGATATGATGAGTTAGGCTATTTGTATACCGTTGGCAGAATTGATCCCAATTACTATCTGCAAAGAGAATACCTGAGAGTCAATTTATTCAACAAAGTTGGCTGGAGCAGAATTGGCGGAAATATAGGAAGCCATGAAGAAATAAGGCAATTGGAAATTGAGGTCCGAAATGCAGGAACCCCGGTTATTGCCTATATCGTTCGGGATTATACGTCAGACACGTTATTTATAAAAGAATGGAACGGTGATGAATGGGTTCAGGTTTATATGGATACTGGAAGAATCAATCACATTGATCTCAAAAGGCATGGTTCCTCCACCTATTTTATCTATGCCAAGGATGGAGAAAATTTTGCGCGATTTGGAGAAATTACCAATGCCGGGTTTGTACCTATTCAACAATTGGGCACTACTCAGGTCTACGAAGTGCAATTTGATAATAATGACAACGGCACCTTATCCATTTTCTTACTGCGGCAATCGGCCAGCACCATTTATTATGATGCTTCTTTATTCCATTACAATGGAACTTTATCCACCGTGACCTTAAATCAATCATTGGGTTGGGGACCAGGTTCTGCTGCATTTATTACCAATGATGATGAAGTATTTGTGCTCAACTTCAGACGATTTGAAAAACTGACACCCAATGGTTGGGCAACATTAGAATCTTTTGGTGGTGCTGTTCAGCCTGTTTATAAAGTCAACAATGATGGGGTGGCGTTTAGAGTTAGTTATAGCCGCATTCAGCAATACAATAGCAAAGATGGTTGGATAGCTTTGAATTCACCGTTTGGCTTTAAGAATTTCTATTTTGATCCATGCCAACTACCTATTGTCATTGAAGGAGACACACCGTACACCAACGATCCATTTGCATATCATTTTATTCCGGATTCCATTAGTGGCGCTACCGCATCCACCTATACTGCACACAATGGAGATTACCTTATGCTTCAAGCGGGAACCAATGATTGCAATGACAAGAAAAATGAAGTAATCAAAACAGCCTCCGTGCAATATGATGACTACGAATACCTCTATTGCCCAGATGATTCTGTCAATGTCAGCGCCATTCCATTGGACTTTAATGATACAACCAGCATCGTTTGGAACACTGGAGATACTGTTTATGACTTGGGATTGCGTCAAAAAGGCGAGTATATATTTACCATTACTGATGGCACGTGTATCATTACAGATACCATTGTGATTGACCAGGTGGACGACTTTCAGTTTTCCATTGACAGTGTATCAGATATTGGATGTCCTGGAGAAACCAGTGGGTATGTCAAGCTTAATGTGGTTTCAGCCTATGGATTTAATGTTCTATGGGATGATATAAGCAACACTAATATTACTGAAAGAAATGATCTAACTGCTGGCACTTATAATCCTGTACTTAGAATCAGTGGATGCAATTATTACGACACTTTATCCTTTTCCATTTCTGATCCAGAAGGATTTGCAGCACCTCAGGTCACTTCTCCTAACAACTTAACGGTTTGCGATTCCATGCCGGTAGATCTTACATGCATTAGTGACACCTCCACTTCTGTTACCTGGATGTCCTTTGACTCCACTATCGTAAACGACGTCACGCATACAGGCATTTCATTCTATTCCCAAATATTCGCTGAAAAAGATAATCAACTATATACATGCCGGGAAATATTCAATACCAACCAAACCACATTGGTCAAACTCAACAACCAAAGATGGGATCCTGTATGGGAAGATTCTACCGGACATACTGTCAATTCCCTCTTTTTGGATACCGCCGGAAACCTCATGTTGGCTGGTCAAACAGGCAGCACGTCCCTCCGGAAAACAGAAATTTTGCAATTTGGAACCACAGACACTTCCGTTTACGCTACATTGGATCATCCCAATTATAGTTTTACAGATGCCCATTTCAAATGGATAGGCAATACATTGTATGTTATCGCCTTTCCTTACAGCTTTGTGAATCCGTGGTACAGTAACATTTATTTCGCCAAATATAATGGCTCCAGTTGGGATTCGTTACCCGCACCCTCCATCAATGTGGATAGAAGTTACCCGGTTAATTTCAGCCAGGATCTTGCAGGAAACTTCTGGATTGGCGCTGAAGATGATAATACCAATCAATACAAAGTCTTTAAACTCAATACTACTGGATGGACACAGGAATTGACTTATGCTCAGCAGGTGAGTGGACGCTCAGGGCTACATGTATTGCCGGATGGTACAGTGGCAGTCATTACCCGCGACAGAATCTCTTCCAACAATAATAACTTTTCTCTATTTACCTATGACGGAACAGCATGGGATACCATTTCCGAACGCCATACGGATATGATCAATACCTATATTGACATGGTTGATGTTACGCATGATCCAGCAGGAAATCTGATGATCTATTTCGGAGATAACCTTTATACTCTGAAAGGAAATACCTGGGAACATACCTCTGATTTAACAAGTCCCGGATTTTACCTTCGATTCATAGAGCGATCCTGCGCGTACCCATTCATCACCACTAACTATAGAGGTTTGAGATTAACCCCCGGAACGGTTGAAGGTACAGGAGACAGCATCAGCGTTTCAGAACCGGGCGTATACGTTCCTGTCAGTGAAAAAGACGGCTGTTTCAACAATGATGCCTGTCATGTGGTGGTCAATCCTGCACTCAATTACAACCTCGAGCAAATAGCTGATATCAACTGCTACGGTGATTCTACTGCTGGTATTTCAGTTGAAGTGCTTTCAGGATCAGCGCCATACACCTTTGATTGGAGCACAGATGACACCACTCAAACCATAGACAGTATTGCCGCAGGCTGGTACACGGTTACCGTAACGGATTTTACCGGTTGTGCACAAACCGATAGCATAGAAATTCAACAACCTCAGGCCATTGACATTCAATTGACCCAACTCACAGATGTCGGTTGTGCTTCCGATTCAAGTGGACAATTGACGGTTTCTGCAACAGGAGGTTCAGGACCGCTAAGTGTGATTTGGTCTACCCTGGATTCTACCTGGAACATTTCGGGTCTGGCAGCTGGCAATTATACTGCCACCGTAACGGACACCATGAACTGCTCCGCAGACAGTATTTTCGTAATTCAAGCTTTTGATACGTTGCCTCCTCAATTGATCGTCAACAACATAGTACTTTATCTTGATTCTGCCGGGCAAGCTTCCATAACACCATTGCAACCTGATACTTTTTATGTAGACAGTTGTGGCCTGGATTCGGTGTCTGTTGCCAAAGAAAATTTCACCTGTTTAGACCTAGGAATGAATCAAGTGATTATGGAAGCCTTTGATTTATCCAACACCAGCACAGATACCTTAAACGTTATGGTGCTGGATACCACCAAACCTACTTTACTTGCACACCAACTGCCAATGGTAATATTGGATAGCAATGGCTTTGGAATGCTGCAATTGGCTGCCGTTGATTCGGGTTCGTTTGACAATTGCAGCTTAGCCAGCTTAACACTTTCAAGAGATTCATTTAATTGCAACGATGTGGGTACTCAAACCATCTGGTTGCGTTCTGCTGACCCCAGCGGAAATGCAGACAGTATAGAAGTCGACATACAAGTGCTGGATACTATAGAGCCGAATTTAACTGCCGCACCCATCGATTTGTATTTAAATATCAATGGAGAAGCCAGTTTTAACCTCATGCAAATGGGTGTAGGATCATCAGATAATTGTGGTATTGATACCCTTTGGGCGGCGGATACGTTGTATGATTGCAATGACCTTGGACTCAATACCAATTGGGTGTATGCTACGGATGCCAATGGTAACACGGACAGCATTCAACTTTCCTTTCAGGTATTGGATACCCTATCACCAGTAGCCAGACCCCATGCGCAGTACACCGTATCACTCAATGCCAGCGGTTATGCCTTAATCAATCCTAATGATTTGGACAGTGCTTCGGCTGACAATTGTACGCTGTCAAACATGAGTTCAAGTATTGATTCAGTGACGTGTGCTGATATTGGTCAGGTAGTTACCCAATTCAAAGTCACTGATCAAAATGGACTATCAGATTCCATCAATGTTATATTAAACGTTCAGGATACTACAGCTCCTAACATTATCACCCAAAATGTCAATCTCTACCTGGACAATTTAGGCAATGCCACATTAGGTGCAACTGATATTGACAATGGTTCTACAGACAATTGCGCCATCCAGCAACGCACCCTTTCTAAAAGCAACTTTAGCTGTACAGATTTAGGTGCCAACCAAGTATGGCTTACGGTCACCGATAACCATGGCAACAAAGACTCTTTGCAGGCTACCGTTACCGTGATAGACAGCGTTAAACCAACCGTCGTCGCCTTGATGACCGACACCATCTACCTTGACCAAAATGGCGAAGCCAACATTGTAGCTACTGCCTATGACCTGGGAAGTACTGATAATTGTGGAGGGCTTACCTTCTCCTTATCCAAAACCAATTTTCAATGCATTGATTTAGGAAATAACCCAACCACCTTTACCGCGACCGATGGTGAAAACAACAGCGGCCAAGTCACCATCAATATTTTCGTAACTGATTCCATAGCGCCGGTCATTACTTGTTTTGGTGATACCGGCATCTGTGTGGGACAAAGTTTTTCACCAGAACCTGTTGCTTCAGACAATTGTGCTGCTTCAGTCACGCAATTGATGGGCCCAACCAATTCCAGCTCCTTGGCTGTAGGCACCTATACCTATACATATGAAGCCAAAGACTCAACCGGAAATACCGCAACCTGCAGTTATGTATTAACCGTTGCTGATTATCCGGATGTCGATCTTGGTCCGGATACCGGAGTGAACCCGGGAACACAATTAAATTTACAAGTCAAGGCAGGTTATGAATCCTATTTGTGGAGCACTGGAGATACGGATCGAGACATTGACCCAACCGTGAATTCAGACACCACTTTCTGGGTCCAGGCCAGCAATGAATATGGTTGTACGTCAAGTGACACCATCCATGTTTCCATTACCTTTGTTGGTGTAGAACAATTGGGAAATTTTGCGGAACAAATAAAGGTTTATCCAAACCCAACTTCCACAACAGTATACCTGCAATTCAAAGAAGACATTCCTCAGGATTTACAGATTGACGTCTTGGCTTCCAATGGACAATTGGTGCAAAATATACCTATGGAAATTCAACCCAAAATCATTGCCATTGACTTTACCGAATATGCCTCAGGCATTTATTGGATTCGCCTGGGATGGCAAGGACAACTAGAAGCTATACCAGTGAAAGTGGATAGATAAAATTAAGAGCGAAATCTTTTCCGAATTTACCAATCTCGCTCCCGCTATTCGTTTCAAGCTGCCTGCGGCAGGCTTTTCACTTCTATCGGGGCTGGATTGAATCATCAAAGTTGCCGATAGACCTGCCTAGCTTTCCAATATAATAACGTGAATAATTTCAATATCACCACTTCAGGAAGTAACTTAGACCTTTGTAAATCAGCTGAACACATGAAACCATATCCCAGTATTGTTAGCAAACTAGTCTTCTTAAGTTTCTTGACATTGGCCATATCTGCCTCCGCACAATGGTCAAACATTGGATCAAATCCTCAACAATATTTTCGACAGATCAGTTTTCCTTCTGCCAATATAGGATATGCCATTTTGGATGATTCCGGCACAGCAGTAACCACCTTTCACAAAACTACCAATGCCGGCAATGCATGGCAGCAAATCACATTGCCCAGTGTATTTTCCACGGCAGATGTTATCAGCATGCATTTTCCAAGTGATGATGTCGGTTACATTGCATTTAGAGCATTTGTGCCAGGTCTGATAGCTTTCGTTTACAAAACCACCAATGGTGGAAATGATTGGAAAGACGTCACACCCTTTGACATGAATCTGGGAAATGGGTATATGGGCATACAATTCTTAAATAATGATACAGGTTTTGCATTTTCCGGAAACGTCTTGTACAAAACCACCAATGGAGGAACCAATTGGAACGACATGGTTTTTGAAAGCATGGGTGGCCCCATAGAATTTGATTTCAACCAAAACCAACATGGCATGATGGGCGCCTGGGATGGTTCCTTTGGCTACAGAGGTTTTATCTATACCACAGAAGACGAAGGAGCAACATGGGACACCCTGGATCTTCCTGTATTGCAAAGCGCCATCAGAGAAGTGCAACTCACAGAAGACAATGTAGCTTATGGCCTTACCTCCAAAAGTTTCGCCGATGGACCAACCCTTTATAGAAGTGATAATGGCGGTGCCAGTTGGGACTCGTTGTCTTTATCATTTCTATCAGATAGCCTTGATACCGCCAGTGATATCTTGTTTACAGACGGGGCAACAGGTTACATCAGCACCTACCAAGGATACATATACATCACTTTGGACAGTGGAAATACCTGGCAAATTGACCACATTGAACCCAATCCATTGAACTTTATGGCCGCCAGCAATGTATCGGTATACAGCGGAGGACCATTGCACACGCTGCTTAAAAAGACGTTCAGTACTTCAGTCAATGAAATATCAACTGAAGCAAACTTCCGTGTATTCCCAAACCCCGCCAATGATGTTGTGCAACTAGATTTTCCAAGTCGAATAACAGGACAACTGTATCTGTTGGACAGCAAGGGAGCCTATGTTCATCAGGAAAATTTAAACGATGTTCAAAGAACCATGTTGGATCTTTCATCATTGCAAACTTCTGGCATCTACCTCATTAAGGTGCAAACTGATGCCGGGGTGATGGTACAAAGATTGGTGGTGGAATAAAAATCCCAATGCTTAGCGAATAGCTGATTGGAAATACCTTTAACCTTGTTCTTTGATTCTGATTGGTTAAAATTGACATTCAATAATAATTCAAAGAATAGTTCTGTTGACCTTTGGAATCAATCATATTGTATTTTATCTCGAATGAATTTACCTCCGGCCACCGTAACAATGTACGGTCCCACATGACCTTCACCTTGAACATACCCGATTTCCATCACATAATATTTGCGATCAAAATAGTGCACACCTACCGGGAAAAAATGTTCTGGACTTTGGTATACTACCCTAGTTTTACCAGAAGGTAATACTTCCTTCACTTGCCGATCCGCACTTTCACAAATCACAGGATTTCCCTTTTCTGAAAATCCAATACCATATAATAAATGATGGTTTTTTTCTTTAAACGGTAGCGCCGTCGGATGCTCGGGAATTAGATTCTTCGTCACCTGAATCAATTTATCCGATGCTGACCACTTCCATAAACTTCCACCGTCTGCATATGAATCCGTTATCCAAAGACATCCATTTTCATCATAATTCATGGTTGAAATCCGCTCAAACGTATGTTCCAACAGTAACCTTCGCTTACCAGAGGCAACATCTACAGCATAAATTTGGTTTTTATGAGCGTAATACACCTCATTGTCATGCACATTCATAGTTGCATTTCCTCCTGCATATTTCTCATAGGAAGTGCTTTTCATAACCGTGTCCAATGTATGGCTATTCAAGTCATAGGTAAACATGTAATTCTGACCATCACCCATGATTACTCCATCAATCCAAATCTGTGTGGGAATCATCAATTGATCATTTTCCATTTGCAAACAATGGGCGTGAAAATGATCTTTAACCAAGGCTTTCAAATCACCACTTTGAGGATTGTATTGCCATAATGTGCCATCATGATGCATCACATCTACAAAATAGATTACCCCATTTTCATCAACTACAATGCCCCAACTCGGATGCTCTTCGGATGATAAACCTATCATCATCAACAACAAAAGCAATACAGATTTTTTCATGTTGGATTAAATTGACATATCATTTCAGTGACTAATTTTCAACGATTTCTTTGTTCGCATTCATCTAATCATCAAAAAGATAAAGTGATTCATTGTCAATCGCTTGCTTATCAAAAATAACGGAAAAAATTGATTGTAGATAGCCCAGTTCTAGGGCTACAAGCATTAAAATCATTACGTACCTTGTTCCCAGGCAACCTTCTTTCCATTCATTGCATTCTTAGCATAGATAACCGACTAATTTGAATATCAAACACCACATTGAACAAAGCATTCAAGGAAATGTGCGGGCTCAAAGAGCACTATTTGACTTGTATTCAGCTTCCATGTTGCAATTGTGTAAACGATACATCAAAGACAGTCACGAGGCAGAAGATGCCTTTATCAAAGCCTTTAACAAAGTGTTTGAACATTTACACACATTTGAATACCGCGGAGAAAACAGCCTGCAAAAATGGATTGGCACCATCATGATCAATGAATGCCTCATGATTCTCCGAAAAACACAACGATTCGAAACCGTCAATGAAGACCAATTGTATTCTGCAGAAAATTCCGTGCAGCCATCGGATGAAGAATCCATTTATCAATTGATTCTGGAATTACCGCTAGGCTACCGAACCGTTTTTAACCTCTATGTCATAGAAGGATATGCACACAAAGAAATTGCCAAAATGTTGGACATCAGTGAAGGCACATCAAAATCTCAATTGAACAAAGCGAGAAAATTATTGCAACACAATCTTGAAAAATTAAACCTCAGTTATGGAACCTAATCAAATGGACCAATGGATTCGCCAGGCCGTGCAAAAGCATGAATTCAATGCCAGTCTGGAACAAAAACAAAGTGATCGTCTGTGGAGAAAACTTCGACCCTCCTCTACACCATCGTTTATATGGTTATGGAAAGCGGCTAGTGTACTGCTACTCTTTGGCGTCATCTACCTTCTGCAACAAGTTACTTCCTTGAGCAAACAAAATAAGCAATTGGCCCTTTCTTATGTGCGTCTGGAAGAAAAGCAAACTTCCCAAACAAAGCAACGGGAACAAACAATGCCAACGGTAGTGACCAAAACGGACACGGTAGTTCAGGTAGAAAAGCAAATTGAAACCGTGGTACAATATGTCCCAAAAGAAGTCATTGTTTACCAGGACCGGGAAAACGTGGTGTCATCCAATGTTTCAACGGACAGTCTGTTGAAAATCATTGAACAGCAACAAAAACAACTGGCTGAATTAAATGATGTGCCGGCTGCTCAGCCACTGGTAAATCATTCCATCAAAAACATAGAAGTTGCCTTTGACCAATCACCAGACGTGGTTGGCCAGCAGATGGCTCAACATCAAGGCATGAAATTTCAGTTTTCATTTTTAAAAAGAAAATAACCCATGAAAAAGAACATCCTCACTTACTTATGTGCAATCCTGCTTGCTGCTGGAAGCTTTGCTCAATCTGACTTTCTATTGGATACGGTAGAATACAAAATTGACCAATACAAAAGCATGCAAATCATTTCCAATGACTTTCACAAAATTGACAAATGGGGAAGCATTGACTCCCTGTTTGATGTGTTTGTGATGGACTTCCAACGTCTCGACCAACAATTGCTTTCGGATCAAACATCTAACCACTTCACGTATAAATTAGACGAAAGTTATCGAAAGATTCAGATCAATTCCGATGTCAGCACACGCTATGAAGTCTCCATTGATGATAAAGGAAATACCATCCGCTTTCAGGTGGTGGACATTGTTTTTAGTGAAGACGAACACCTCATTGTTACCAGTCCGGATTTTAAAGGCTTTAGTGAAATAGCCCATTTAAAACTTGATCAAATCATTAGCGACTCTGATACCATTATCTCTCCAAACGGACGGGGCAAAAAGAAACACAAATCTGCCATGATTATGGTTTCCGGCAACCATGTTCAACCTGAAAAATCCACTGTCCATTCTGATTTGCCGGATGTATTGGAATTGGGATTAAGCGTAGGCATGGGTACGGTTCGATCTACCTTGACCCCTGACCTGGAAGTTCGGCTGTTGGCAGGTCTTTCATTCAAAGGAAAATTAAGGCACCATTTCGGATTGGGGTATGAATCTCAGTTTTCCTTTCAGGAGGTTAGCGAGGAAAAACCTGAAATCAAACAAGACGGATTTTTGAACGCCATTTATGCTTTGAGTTATTTCACGGATGGCCCTTCCGACACCCGACTCATGGGTATAAAAATGGGCGCCCTTGTCAATCAAAACAGCCAGGTGTATCAAGACAATGCCTTTAAATTTGGCCTATTCAAAAATATGGGCAATCACGTACTGCTCGAAGCCGGCGTATTGGTGAATGACAATTTTGGAGAGTATTTCCCCTATATGCGATTGTCCTGGGATTGGTAATAATTGACAAATATTCAACGCCACCGCAATGAACATTATTCATTTTTTGAACCGTTATTTTCTTTATTTCTCTCTTGAATTAATTCTTTTGCAGCTTGTCTTGCTTCATCCGTCATAGAATTTCTATCTGCATTAGCAATAGCGGTAAGTTCGCCCTCAGATTTGTGTTGGTACTTATGTTTTAAATAATCTATTCTGGTAGGATTTTTGGGCAATGGTTTCTCTGGAACTACTTTCTTCTTTTTCTTAATAAACATCTCATCATTTTGGTCTTTGGCCACCTTGAACACTAACATGTGGTATTGAATATATGCCAAACCAAAAAACAAGACGACAACAAAACCTAATGCCATAAACAACGAAGCCGGATTATTACCAAATAAAGTTCTATGCCAAATCACGAGGAAACCTCCGACAAATCCTCCAAAACCACCTACAAATCTCATCACAGATTTATCTGCTTCAATGATTGTATGGCAGTTATTACATTTAATCTTGTTCCTTCGAGCCGATAAAAACCCCACCTTTAAAAAGGGCAATGAGGCATTACAGTTTGGACAATACGCCATTTTATTAATGATAAGATTCGCAGCAGATTCAATAATATAAAATTCTATTGAATCCTTCTTAGTGAATAACATCCATTTAGAATTGCCACAAACTGTTTTCCCCGCCAAAGAGTGATTTCCACTTCTGCTTGCCCGCCACGAGAAGGCCTGCCCGCCGAAGGAGGGCCGGGGCTAGGTTGTTTACTCCTTTCGAATTTAATCCACTATCAACTGTCTGCGTAGAATTGAGTTGTCCAATTGCAACTCCAACAAATAAACACCACTGCCATATGATTGCAGATCAAGGGTGGTTTGAGGTGCATTGATTTGCCGCTGAATGAGTAATTTACCTTGGGCATCAAAAATGTTTAACTGACCCATTTGAGTAGTCTTCAACGTAAACAAACCATCTTTGGATGGGTTAGGGAAAATTTGAATTTCTTGTTCATTTTCAGTTGATTGAATGCCAACCGGACCTATTTCCACCGTTTTACAACTGCTGTCCATTCCGCATTCATTGAATAGATAAAGGCACACTTCAAAGCTGCCAAATTGGGTGTATTGATGATTAGGGCTGGGAATATTAGCCAAAGTTGTGCCATCTCCAAAATCCCAATAAAAACTATCTACCTCATTGGGTATCACACTTGAAAAACTAGCCTGAGGATTTTGTGGACTGTTTACAATGGCGCCAAAATTGTCAATGGTATTATCCAGTAACGTGACTTTGCCATAGTGGGAACAGCCATTGATATCTCCTACTGTTACAGAAACACTATCAATAGGGTTCAGATGATCAAACACACCACTCCATGATGTTCCTGTAGATCCATCATGCCACGTCCAGCTATTGGTCAAAGTATTGCCTGCATGAAAAAACAACGAATCCCCATCACATGCCGCTATGGTATCTCCCCACCAGCTAAACGATTGTTCCGGATAAACAATTAGCGTGTAAGCTACAATGCTATCGCAAGAGTTGAATGCCCTCAACGTATCATTATACGTTCCTGCAGAATCACGATAGGTATCACCTATTAAAATGCTATCTCCCAGACAGATGTACAAGGTGTCAGTGGTATCCTGGGAAATGCAAGGACCGAATTTCGACATGAAATTATCAAAGATTCCAATGGAGTTTATATAATGTGTGTCAAGTGTTGGATCAAAATCTGCTTGGTTAAACAATCTTCCAACGACAATGGAATTTCCAGATTGATCAACATTTACATCTCTTGGAAAAATGGTATTATTTGATTCAACCATTAGCGCATTCTTAAGCTCAAATCCCAAATCATAAGAAGCCAAGAAAAACCCATCACCAGTTGATGAATTTAATTGGAATGAAGGGCCCAAAATTGAAATATCCGGTGTACCGGTAAAATTTCCAATTACGATCCAATCGCCATTCGATTGCACCTTTGCAGTAAAATAAGATGCATTCGCCTCTATTAGATATGTTGTGTCATAGATACCTCCTGAATCAAATCTAGTAATTCCATAACCATCAATAGCTGAAACCAATCCAGAAGGATCGTTTGGAACAAAATCTGCTGTTCCATCTATTTCATTTATACTGTACAATTCCGTCCCATTTAAGATTAAGGCATTCTGTATTGAAAGATCTATCTCTGAATGCCAAATACCCCAATGAAAACTTCCAGAGGTATCAAATTCTGCTAAAAATCGATCTGTTGATCCCGTATTACCACCTTGCAAAATGAACGTGCCAGTTGATGGATCTAAATCAAATGGTTTGGTAAATCCACCATCTAAATACAACAAATCATTGATCAATGCCATATCCCTTATGTGAACAGTTCCACTATCGCCAAATTGATGATGCCACAAATAATTACCATTTGCATTCAGCTTGACCAAACATGAAACATGGTTATTATTCGTATAGATTACATTCTTTGCCGGGCCTGGATTAACATCCACTGAGTCCTTAAATTCGAAGGCCACATAAATGTTTCCGACTTGGTCGTAAACGACTGATTTATAGAATACATCTCCTCCAGATTCAAAAGACCGCACCCAATTCAAATTACCAGTTGACGAATAACTCGCTATATATGCATTCCAACTTGCACCTGAACCTACAATATTCGTATTTGAAGATGGGTCAAAATCAGCTTGTCCCCTCATTAAACCCCCAATCAATAATTCGCTTGACGATTTAAGTTGAATGGTTACACTTACTTGATCCAAAGAATCACCAACATCAAATCCCCATATGAAATTTCCTGAGCTATCATATTTGGCCACGAAAATATCATCATCGCCATTCTGTGGAGAAGAAATATTAAAAGTGTTCAACCCAGGATCCAAATCCAATGTTCCATCAAAATATCCACTTACGTAAATATTATCGTCCTGGTCAGTAACTACAGCACGTAATTCCGCCGATGATGAAGAAGCGAATTGGTTGACCCAATCTAATGTTTGAGATTGGGATTGTATTACCATCACAAAACAAGTGATAATAAAAAGAGTTCTAATCATTGCGCTCATATATTAACCCATTACGTTGACCGCGAAGAGAGAACATAAAAATAACGCTATTAATTGAAGTTTGAAAATTTTTGATCCATTGTACAAAACATCGAATCTTACATTGGGTTTATGTTACCTTTTGACAAAATCTTACCGCCACAGGACAACAAACGATTAACTCTTCCTCATTTGGTACTGAATCTAGTAACCAGACAAACCTATATTCATCTTCTATTGCATACGGTTCTTGTCTCTTGGAAAAATACAGATCGAAATTAATTTTACTTATGAGATCAAAGGTTTTGAAGTTTTCCAGCATAGGAGTGTTTTTATTAAAATCTGGAACTGCGTATTTTTCTGTAAAGAAATTCGTCTGACCATTCTCTGTATATATTGCAGGACCTTCCATACCAAGCACAAATCCTTTAATGACCTTTGAAATTTCATACGCAAATCCAACAGTATTGGTTATCATAAAACAACCATCGCACCCAAATCTCGTTCCCAAAAGTTGTAAGTCCCTTTTGGCACTTGTACAAAACATTGTATTTTCTTTTCCTGTTTTCCTTCGTAAGGTTATTTTGTGCGTTCTGTCTTTGTTCCAAACCAAATATTCGTTGGTTCCTTCTTGGACATCACCTCTAATGTTATCTTCAGTTTCTTTAAAGGTCATGAATGTTCCAAGTTTTAGAAACCCTGTTTCAAAAAACTGGTCGATATAATTCTGGTTGGAATATTTAAAAACAGTGTCGGGTTTTTCATACTTAGCACCTTCAAACCCTCCTCTGATTATCCACTTTTTCCCAAATTCAGCAGGCTTCATCCTACAAGTTAAATAAATGTCCGAATATTTGCTCTAAAGTCTTAACATCCAAAATTTAGTCCTCCTAGTTCCCATTATTCAGAATTTAAAGGGGATGATTATTTGAATAGTTTTTTTAGAAGATTATTTTAGGGGTGAATTAGAAATTGCTCTATTGATTTGAATTTCAGCCAAAATATTTTAGTTATTATCTCAGTTTTTTTCTTTTACTCATGCGATTCCAGAAGTGACTATCGATTCCGCAAACAACCAAATCTTACCGATTCAACATCACAAGAGCGATTTATAGTACGCAAAGATTTTGACCGAATGAATCTTAAAACCTCGGCTAAAAGCATTACTGAAACCGATTTATTTGGTTTCTGGGGCGATTCAATTCTTTTAGTTTATGAAGATGGGAAATGGCATGGGTTAAGTCCACTTGACAAGAACATTGAATTAAGATTATATCCAAGTACAAAATACACTTGGGATGAAAAATTCACATATTCTAAATTAGATTCTTCTAGTATAGGGCAATTTTGGACATGGAATATTCATGATAGTACTTTCTTAACATTGGCAACAGATTTTTCTGGAGACACTATATTTAATCAAGGAGATACAGTAGTGACTAAAAAATTTCTAATAAACTCGTTGATTGGAGACACACTAATAATTAGTGATTGTAAACAGACATCTGATGCAGTCATTAGGAATGAAGCTATTATAATGATAAGAAAAAACTAAGCATTCCTCTTCCGACACTTCTATTGTTCCCGACTTCTATAGATGTCTAAACACTTTAAAGTTATAAGGAGGCATTCTAAATCTTCACCTCAAGCAGCCTTCCACCGTATATAATACCCTACTTTCTTGCTCACTTTTTTATCCTTCGCACCCAAAGGTCTCCCCTACTTCTTACCTTGCTTCTTTGCCCTTGTCAATCCATCCATCGTCCTTGCCATTATCAAATCTCTTTCAAACTCCGCAAAGGCACTTAACAGATTAAACATTAGCTTACCAGTAGCCGTGGAGAAATCTAAGTTCTCTGTCAAACTGTAAAATCCTATGTTCTTTTCAACTAATTCGTTTATTTCCAATATTAATTCAGAAGACGACCTTGCCCAGCAGTCGAGCTTATAAACCAATACACCGCTGTATTCTTTTCTTCTCAATTTTTGAAGTAAAAGTGCTTTTATTGGTCTGGATTTTCGACTAGATTCTGTTTCTTCAAAAACTTCATAAATCCAACCATGTGCCTTTGCGAATTTTTCCAGTCTTATTCTTTGTTTTCAGTTGTTTGGTCTTGGGTAGATCCTCTCGTGTAAATTGCTATTTTCTGTTTTTCCATTTGGTTTTGGAAGCAATATATAGCATATAAGAATTGGAATACTTATGTCTTGGAAAAGTATTTTATATAAATTGAAAAAGGAAACACTATAATTATGGAGAAAAAGTAATCGTGGAATCTCGCCTTTTATACAAAGCCACCAAGTTTTTAAAATCTAACATATCATGGGAAAATGATTGGATTCATTTTGGCACTCCTAACAATGTAAATTTTGAGTTAGTGGAAAAAGCTATTAGTGAATTCCTATTGGATGAGAAAATTCACTTGGTAGTTGGAAGAATGGATTCGGGCACGTTTGAAAGAGAAACAATCTTTACAAAGATAAAACCACTGCTTGGTGAAATAGATTTCGACTTATGGAATGAGTCAATGACTCAAGTAATTCAATTTAACGAAATTGGAATTCTTCAGAAGGGAAAATGCAGATAAACAGAAATAAGGTAACCCATAATTTAGTCATCAATTCTAGACTAACGAAATTGTTTTTACAATCTACTTAATCAATATCAACAAAAAGAATATAAATCAAACTTTCAATTTATTCGTAGACCTTAGCTCCCATAAGAATTTGTGCAAAATCCTTCCAAGTTGGTTTGTCTTTATCAAAAGTTAGATTCATATTTTCGTAATATCCTTCTAAATCTTTTGAGTATGCCTTAATCGCTTCCAAAAAATCACTCAGTGAGACATTCTCCCATTCATTTTTATTTTCATGATAGTCTTTTTCAAAGAAATCCAAAAAAACTTCAAAACTTTCCTTTGATTCTATTTTGTCAAACGCTGTATTTATATCCATAGTTATTTTCCATTTTGACTTCTTACTTGAATACTTGAACCATTATTGGTCGTAGTAAATTTATTAAGATCTTTTTTTGAAAGACTATTATAATCAACTTTTTCATAATTAATGTCAACACCAGCATCTTGAAACGCTTTTAATCGTCTGTTATCTAAAGAAAATATTTTTCCATCTTTCTCTGTAATTCTAATTGCGGGAACATCATTTGCACTTAATTTTCCTTCTTGTAGAGCCTTTGTTAAATCGCTCACTTTCCCTCCATCTTGGAATGTTGATTTAATACTGTTCTGACTAAATCTTACAGATTTAGAGTTTATCTTTCCTGTTTTAGCTAAATCCTTAAATTCCGTCAGTTTGTTAACGCTTTTTGCGCTTTTCCTTAATCCCGTCCTAGCAATATTGGTCATTACTTTACTAAAATCATACACATCACTCGCACCCCCAGTCGCTTGTGACAAGACTTCATCCTTAACTTCATTTGCAACAAAAGTGGCAACAACTTCAGGACCTAGAATCAATGCAGAAGCCGCACCAACTCCAACTGCAGAAACCACCAACGTAGCATAAAGATCTTCCGCTGTAACCTTCTCTCCTCTGGCCATCCTTCTTTGTCTATCATCGTTCACCAACATTGCAGCTCTTTCATACTCCAATCCTTCCAATTCCACACCATCAATCACCCTATTCTCACTAAACGCATACGGACTATTCCAAGGATATTCAGCCGTCAATGGGTCAACACTAAAGAACCTTCCCACCCTTGGGTCATGGATTCTGTATTTGTAGTTCAGGCTGTTATTTGCTCCTTTAATTTCGTCGTCTTTCACTTGTCCCTGGAACCCAAACCGGTAGTCGGTAGAATTGCCGTTTCTCCCTGGCATCACAGCGCCAAAGGGGTAATAATCCGAATAGGATTTAATATCGGCGGTGTAATAATCAAAATCATTGTCTGTATCTGGATCCACTCCCAACTTTCTATCCGATACCACACTTAATACATTGCCCAAATGGTTTTTGAGCTCGTATTTTTTGTTGTCCAAAGTTCTGGTATAATCAATTTTCTTGGATTCATACCGTGGATCAACAGGTCCACCTCCCGAGCCATCACTGATAACACTTCCCGAATTGTCAAATGTCATAGGAGTTCCAAAGGTCTGAGCTACCCATACGATTCCATTGTCACCTGAAATTTCAAATTTTTCAAAATTTCCAGAGCCGAAATCTAATTCAATGTATTGATTGGCATCAAATGTTTTTACTTCATCCGTACCACTGTTAGAACCATAATTAATGGTCGGCCAGCTTTTCATTCCATAATTGTTATTTTTAATGATTACTGGATGTTCAGAAAATAGCATCAACTTTCCTGTGGTAGTTCCCCTATCAAACTCCGTCGTACAAGGTAAACACACGGCATAACCCGGATCCAAACTGGCTGTGGTTCCTCCTAGTGGGTAAGATGTTAAATTACAGGTGCCATCCACATCAAATAACTTGTTGGTATAGCTATTGGAACAGAACAAATATTGGTCATGAAATTCAGTTTGTTCAGTGCCCAGTCTGTCACTGCCATAAATCACCAAATCATTCAATTTGATATCTGATGAATATTCATCGCCCGTGGTATTGCTAAAGGTTTGTTCATAAATGCCCATGACTTGTCCCTGAGCGTCTCGTTCATAGTAGGTATATACCCAGGTGATTTCATTGTCCAGCACATTGCTGGTAGAAGGTCTGTATATCTTCATCAATCGGTTGCCCAATGGGTCGTATTTGAATTCCAATTCAGCATTGTCTTCAAAGGTGATTTTCTTCACTTTACCTTGCAATGTCCAGGTAATCTCACTTATATCCGCATGTTGGTCTTTAGTGAGCTGGCCTATTTCATCATAGCTGTAATAGTCACCAACCGCTCCGGAATTTACCGCAAAGTCAGCACTTCCACTGGTGCCAGTTTCGGTAATGTGTTTTAGTTTGTTGGTGCCAGTGGTATAGGAATAGGACATATCATCGATTTTGGTTACCGAAGAGCTGCCATAGTTATATTCCCCAAATCGTTCAATGGTCAATATATTGCCGTTTTGTTTTTTTGATTGGAAGCGAAAAGCAGATCATTCTCTGGAAAAGTTGCTCCCGCTGTTCGTTGCTATCGCCTTTGGCGATAAAGTAGGTTAGTATTTACACATTATTGGAACTGCCAAAGGCGGATATTCACTTCCATCGGGGCTAGGTTGTTTACTCCTTCTGTACTTATTCTACTATCAACTGTCTGCGTAGAATTGAGTTGTCCAATTGCAACTCCAACAAATAAACACCACTGCCATATGATTGCAAATCAAGTGTGGTTTGTGTTGCATTGATTTGCCGTTGAATCAGTAATTTACCTTGGGCATCAAAAATGTTTAACTGACCCATTTGGGATGTTTCTAACGTAAACAAACCATCTTTGGATGGGTTAGGGAAAATTTGAATTACTTGTTCATTTTCAGTTGATTGAATGCCAACAGGGCCTATTTCCACCGTTTTACAACTGCTATCCATTCCACATTCATTAAACAGGTAAAGGCACACTTCATAGCTGCCAAATTGGGTGTATTGATGATTAGGGCTGGGCACATTGGCCAAAGTTGTGCCATCTCCAAAATCCCAATAAAAACTATCCACTTCATTAGGAATCACACTTGAAAAACTAGCCTGAGGATTTTGAGGGCTGTTTACAATAGCGCCAAAATTGTCAATGGTATTATCCATTATAACCAACTTTCCTGTGTGACTGCATCCCATAATGTCTCCTACAGTTACAGAAACACTATCAATGGGGTTCAGATGATCAAACACACCACTCCATGATGTTCCAGTTGATCCATCATGCCACGTCCAACTATTGGTCAAGGTATTGCCTGCATGAAAAAACAATGAATCACCATCACACGCATCCAGCGTATCTCCCCACCAACTAAATGATTGTTCCGGATAAACAATTAGCGTGTAGGCTACAATGCTATCGCAAGAGTTGAATGCCCTCAACGTATCATTATACGTTCCCGCAGAATCCCGATACGTGTCCCCAATTAAAATGCTATCTCCCGGACAGATGTACAAGGTGTCTGTGGTATCCTGAGAAATGCAAGGACCGAATTTGGCGATGAAGGAGTCAAAAGATCCAGTTGAATTTAAGTAACTCGTGTCCAATGTTGGATCAAAATCGGTTTGACCATCAAAATATCCACACAACAAAACATCATTGTTGGAACTTTCATCCAGTGCTGTAACATCCACTGAATTACCCTCAACCAGAAAGGCTCTTTGAAGATCAAAATTACTACTGTACCTCGCCACGAAAATACCCTTACCGCTTACTGGATTTAACACATAGCTTCCTCCATTAATATCAACATCCACAATACCATCTATATTCCCCGCAAATAACCAATCAGAATTTCCAGATTTCCTAATTTGGTACCTCGTGTCATTGGATTGTATGATTCTTGTGGTGTCATAAGTTCCAGAACTATCGAAATTTGTGAAACTAAAACTGTTATTGCTTATTGAAAATGATCCATTCGAACTACCAGGATTGAAGTCAACATTGCTGATTAATCTATTAAAATAATAAAGAGAATTATTTCTTGCCCTTATTTGTCCTGTACCACCTAATCCATCAAAAAAATGCCAAATTGCCCAATTAAAATTCGCGGAAGTATCATAACGCCCAATAAATATTTTTTCTTGAAAATTTCCTCCATCTGATATACTTGAAACTCCAATGGAAGGATCCATATCAAATGATTTCGTATAGCGACCCATTAAATACATTTGATCGTTTTCAAATGAAATCCTACGCAGGCTTGTAAAACCGCTATCTCCAAGAGTAATATGCCAATTGTATTTACCATTAGGGTTTAATTTTACTAAAAATGTCTTTTCATAATTGTTACCATACACCATAGTGACGCCTGTATCAGGATCTAAATCAACTGAATCTTTTACATCAAAAGACAAATAAATATTCTCAGAATTATCTAATTCAGTATACCACGAGCCAGATTGATCAGCATATTCAAATAATCTGACCCAATTAAAAGATCCAGAATTAGAATAACTGGCAACGTAAGTATTTCCAAAAGCAGATTTTGAAGAAACTGTAAACGAATTTATGGACGGATCGAAATCGACAACACCTTCAATTTCGCCAGAAATGATGATATTTCCATTGGATTTAATAAATAAATAATTGGCGCTTTGCTCAGCACTATCTCCAATATCAAATCCCCAAATAAAAGCTCCACTGCTGTCATATTTGGCAAGAAATATATCCTTATTTGCCACTGAAGGCGACGTTACATTAAACACTCCTAATCCAGGATCTAAATCCAAACTACCTTCAAAGGCACCTAGAACGTAAACGTTATTTTGTTGATCAACCTTAACGCTTCGAATTATTCCATCAGCATCAGCATCCAATTGATTTACCCAATCCAGTGTTTGAGATTGACAAAGGACACCACTCACAATACAAGTGATAAAAAAAAGGTATCGAATCATTGCGCTCATATATTAACCCATTACGTTGACCGCGAAGAGAGAACATAAAAATAACGCTATTAATTGAGGTTTGAAAATTTTTAATCGATGGCAAACACTATGTCGAATTTCAAATTGAGTTTGGGAATGATGTCGATGCAATTTCCATGATACAGCGTGAAATCACATGACTCAAAATATGGTTTCATCTACCTCAATATTAATTGAGGTAAACGTCAGGAAAAAGTATTGAATCAACAATTATTTATTCCTTGTTGTAAACGTATTTATCTACTTTACTCCAATCCAATTCTCCCTCCATTTTCTTGATTTTATAAATCCAAGTAGCATAACCATCAGAAACCACAGCTTTCCATTTCGAACCAGATTTACCAAAATAAATCTCTAAATCATTCTGATTTTTAATGGTACTTTTTTCAAGATAAAATGGATAACTATAATTTGTGCATTTATTATTGAAATAAAAATAGACGAATTCCTCAACATGCTTCTCTAAATCATTCGCATTAAATGCCAAAACAAATGAGCTATCACTCACTTTCTGAATCTTAGAATCACCAAATTTGGTGTGTAACTGTGCAGAAAAATCTTTACAGTCATTCAATTTAATGAACTTTATGTTCAATTGATTTTGTCCGTAACTTAAAATAACAATGTTAACAAATGCTAAAATCAACAATGTTCTCATATCTAAATTATTTATTTTCATTTTTCAATATCCTTTTTGCAGCTTTCTGAGATACTCCTCCAATTCGATTATCAATTCTCGAACCATATACATTAATATTTGGTGTCTTATCAATTGACAAACCATCTGAAGATATACCTCTTCTTCCAACAGTAATATTCATTTCGAAATTAGGAAATAATTCTTCATCACTTGGTCCTCCGTCAGTTGCTTGTATGGACGAAGCCTCAGATGGGTAGACTTTATCTCCAAATCTACCAGTTGGGTGTGAGTGTAAGGAAATGGTTTCTTTCCCATCCATTGAAGGTAAATTGACTGTAGCATTCCGTCCTGATGACACTTCCATTCCCTTAACCACAAGGCTCGGAATGAATCCTCCATTTCCATCTAATTTCGGTTTCATTACTTGCCCTAATTCTCTATTTGTTCCTTCATTCAATGCAGCTGTAAGCAACGAAGATGCACTACTTAAAATATCCTTGTCCAAAGCAAACCCTCCATCAAATGTTGATCCATTATTAATGCTTCCTAACGCTTCAAATAAATCTCCATTCCTTTTAGATGCTTTGATTGTTTTGCTCAAACTTTTTTGATTAACAATGGCAATCAGATTATTTGATTCTCCATCACTCCCAATATGCTTACCCTTCTTATTGTAAAATTCTGTTTTTCCATCAGGATCAATAAATAGAACTGGATTGTCTAAAAATGCTTTATAAGTTGACCATCCAGGCTGCTTAATTGATAGCGGATCTCTCGACATCCACCTTCCCACTCTGGGGTCATATATCCTTGCACCAAAGTCCAACGAATTATTATCTCCTTTCACTTCATTATCCTCTTCCATTCCATTAAACCCAAAGCGGTAATCAGTAGAATTACTATTTCTTCCCGGCATCACGGAGCCAAATGGGTAGTAATCTGAATAGGATTTGATATCGGCTGTGTAATAATCAAAATCATTGTCTGTATCTGGATCTACTCCCAACTTTCTGTCGGATACCACACTTAATACATTGCCTAAATGGTTTTTGAGTTCGTATTTTTTGTTGTCCAAGGTTCTGGTGTAGTCAATTTTCTTGGATTCATACCTGGGGTCAACAGGCCCACCACCTGGGCCATCACTGATGACACTTCCCGAATTGTCAAACGTCAAGGGTGTTCCAAAGGTTTGCGACACCCATACAATTCCATTGTCACCAGAAATATTAAATTTTACCATTTGACTGGCATCATCAAATTCAATTTCTATGTATTGATTGGCATCAAATGTTTTCGTCGCACCAGAGCCGGAATTCGAACCTGTTATATTTGTGGGCCATTCACCGCCTGGATAGTCCATATTTTCTATAGTCACAGGATGCTCGGAATACATCATTAATTTCCCATCATTTCCTCCTGTACCCCTTTTATACTCCGTCGTGCAAGGTAAACATACCGCATATCCGGGATCTAAACTGCCGGTAGTTCCTCCCAGTGGGTACGATGTTAAATTACATGTGCCATCCACATCAAATAACTTGTTGGTATAGCTATTGGAACAGAACAAATATTGGTCATGAAATTCAGTTTGTTCAGTGCCCAGTCTGTCACTGCCATAAATCACCAAATCATTCAATTTGATATCCGATGAATATTCATCACCCGTGGTATTGCTAAAGGTTTGTTCATAAATGCCCATCACTTGTCCCTGAGCGTCTCGTTCATAGTAAGTATATACCCAGGTGATTTCATTGTCCAGCACATTGCTGGTAGAAGGTCGGTATATCTTCATCAATCGGTTGCCCAATGGGTCGTATTTAAATTCCAATTCAGCATTGTCTTCAAAGGTGATTTTCTTCACTTTGCCTTGTAATGTCCAGGTGATCTCATCAATATCCGCATGTTGGTCTTTGGTGAGTTGGCCTATTTCATCATAGCTGTAATAGTCACCAACCGCTCCGGAATTGACTGCAAAGTCAGCACTTCCACTGGTGCCAGTTTCAGTTATGTGTTTTAGTTTGTTGGTGCCAGTAGTATAGGAATAAGACATATCATCGATTTTGGTTACTGAGGAGCTGCCATAGTTATATTCGCCAAATCGTTCAATGGTCAAAATATTGCCGTTTTGATCATACGTAAAACTTGAATTGTGCCCATCATTGCTACCACAACCATAAAAACTATTGTCCTGATCCACCAAATCCGTAGATGAACCATGGTCATAATCGGTGTAATTTGAACTGGTTTTTAACCGGTTGGCCTGGTCATGAGTATAAAAATTGCCAAATACAATCTTTTCATTTTCACTTTCATCGGTCAAGGCCACCGTCATTCGGCTAATGTTTCCGTTATACATATTGTAGTCCTTGCTTGCGTTTTTTAATTCACTTGTATGTGCAAAATCAAGACTACCTGCTGTGCGGTCATACAAATCGGCTAAAAAGTTATCACTGCCATCAATAATGGCATTATCGGCAGGCATATAGTCTGGAATATGGTTCGTGCCATCTGTCCAGTCGTAATACCCCAAACTAAATCCTAAGGCATCCACGCCCACATCTTTGTGATCGTTGCCTACATTGTCATAACCGTCGTCACCAATATCTCGCTGGGAATCCAGGGTGTTGGCGTTCATGACTTTTAACCAGCCTTGAAGGGTATAGGCATAATCCAATCCCTGCACGTCTTTTTCACCAATTTCAACACGGGCCAATGGTCCATGAGGATAATATTCATATTGGGCGTCTATGTCCCAGCTGATGTCATCTCTGCTGGTTTCTACCGTCACCAATCGGTTGTCTTCGTCATACGAATACCGGTGAATCATTTGATCGGGGTAATTGCGTTGGTAGTATACTTTTTTCACATTGCCGCTGATTAAGTCGTATTCATACATGGTGGATTTTAACTTCATTATTTGATTTAGGCGCACATCTTGATTCTCTTGTAAAAACATTTTTACATTGCCATGAATGTCGTAACTGTAATGTAAGGCATTGTTATAACGTGCCTGACTTAAGTCATCCCAGAAACTTACAGTAGCTACCCTGCCTCTGAGGTTTGTAGCCTCCAAGGGGAGAAAGAATTTTTCAACCGCTAAATCATATACCTCATCATATTTGGTTTTTATGACTTCCGTTTTATCTGTACTTGGAATGCTTGTACCGTTGATCAAATCCTCAAAATCGGCATATGGGGGTCTGTAAAATCGGGTGATCAGGTCGTCCTGGTCATCATCAAATTTCACTTGTCCGGTTTCAATCACTCGATTGAGGTCGTCATACAAGGTATAGCTGTAATAATGAGCATCTACTGCCGAATTGGCCACTTGCAACGCGTTTTGTGACAAGATGAGTTTACCTTCCAAATCGTAATAAAATTCAGTGATTCCTGCATCGGGTGTGGATTGTTTTATCACCTGGTCGCGCGTATTGTACACGTATTTGGTCACCATATCGTAAGCTGGTACTGTAAATGTATTGGTGGTAGGATCATCCCGGTAATCCCTTACATCAGTGATGTCTGCATTGGCCGTAAACGTTTCACCACGAGTTCCTTCCGGTGGAACCGTTTTCACCAGGTTCCCGGCTTGATCATAATAGTATAAGGTGAACATAAACTCATCGTCGCGGTAGGTTAAGTTCCAGGTTTCGCGTTCATCCAGATCATCCAGGCAATCCGCATAAAAGTCCCGTTTGTAGTCATTGACAAATGACTCTACCGCAACCAGGTATTGAGCCAACGTATTTTGCTGCGCCAGGTTATTAGTAGCAGTAGTACATGGAGGAGATACAGGAACGGACAAGTTACCTGTGCAACGGTATTCATCATGCAAATCATGCACATCGGCCAGGTAAGTTTGGTCAAAGCTGGGTACATAATCCCGGTCTTTACATTTATTTCCCGGATCAGTAAAATATTGTTGTACATCATCGTCCCAATCCGTATCTCCGGGTGAAGTAGTAGGTCGCGTTCCCAATACCATGGTGCCCATACCATCATGATTAATGGTATGTGTGGACCAGTCGATTAAATCAATATCCGTACCATAAGCAACGGCCACTTGAGAACCATCCTCCACATGTCCATTGTCCACGGCTGTGCGCAAATAATTGTCACACTTGCAACGTGCACATTCCATTTCCAGTGGAAAATCCAACATGTCTTCGGTATTGTCCATATCACGCGCATAGAGATACCAATCTTCTACTTGTGCTGTAGTAACAGTAGGACTCGCACTCAAGGTATTGTTAATGTAATTGGCAATGGTGGTCAATTCAGCAGTGGTTGGATATTCAGGATCTGTTGCACCTGCCAAATCAGCTACTTCAACTAAATTTTCATAATTACATGTGCGCTGGCTAAACGGTCCCGGAGGTGGTAAACTCACCATCAACGGATAATTGACGTCTTCATAATCGTCTAATAGATCATCCATGGTACTTACAGAAGTACTGTTTGTAGTAACGATGTGATTTACCCCTTGCGTTCCAGGATGAGGGGTGGGCAATGTATTGGTGCCCTGGTAATTGTTGGTAGGGTCACATCCCGCCAGGCAAAAAGCTTCTAAGTCATCTTGCAGATCACCCCATTCCGTAGGGGTCAAATTTCCAAATTGGTTTTTGGATTGTAAATAGGCTATATAACTGGCTGCATTGGCAACACAATTAGTCGTGCATTTACTGTTAGCTACTGTATTGAGCAGGGTACTGTTGGAATTGCCGCTGGCCATGTGATCATAAACCTGATTAGGCGGCCATATCAAACGGAAATAATCCGTATTTCTTTCTCCGTCATAATCCGTATCATCGTCCCAATAGGTATACGTTGTCTTGATATTCGTTAGTTCATCGTAAAGAATAAATTCACGCATAAACAGGTAATACGAACGGAAGAAAAACCATTCCGGATCAGTAACTACACCTGTCATATCATAAAAATACCCATCATTGGATGTTACACCGTGCAATGCTTCCAAATAATCCACCAAGTCATTCGCATCCGGACCATGAGAGGAGTTGGAGTAACCAAAATTCGAAGGTGGAGTGGAACCACCATTTGCTCCAGAAAAATTTTCAGGATCATCTATTACGTACCATATGGATCCATCATACGATTGATATCTAACATTTTTTATGGTTGCACCAACGCTATCCTCTAACCTGCTTTTCCAGTCAGGATCTGGGCTGTACCTGGCTTCCGAGAAAAGAGGATCATAATAAAAAGTTCCAGATATATTCATGTAAGGATCGGATGCCCCAATTGTGGTACTTGTGGTCATATTTGTTGGATTCCATAATTTTTTGGTGGTACCATTGTCATCCGTATTTCCATCGTCAGAAGCCATCATGCGTTCATGAAAATCTCTGATTTCAGCGGCGGTAACGTTCATTGAACCTCCGTTTACTGGATCTTCAACTTTGAAATTATCCAGGCAATAATATTCATACACTTCATATTCCGGGTGTAAATCAACAATATCATCTACCCAGGAATCTTCCCAATAGGTACGTACATCGTCCCAATCCGCTGTACATCCACATGCGGCATTGGCCTTGGTGGCAAGAGCAGTAGGAATAGTTTTAGCGCTTATCCACTCATTGATATTGTATTGTCCAGCACCTGTTCCAATTGGATTGGCAATTTTGTTGCCACTGGAATTCAAGGCAAATTGCCTGGGGTCCTGAGAATCTCGCTCCCAAATGTCAACAGTATTATCAAAATATTGACCCCCTGGGCTCATGTGATCTTCCATCATTCCCAAGCGGCTCTCGCAATAATTAGTACCGGCTTGTTCTTCTTCATCTGAACAAGCATCCTTGCAATCATCAATCAAATCCTGAATGGATGTAGGAATGGTTCCACTTGGTTGCACCAAATCCACTTTGTCTCCATCATCGTCCCAACAATGCAAGATGTTCCCACTGTTGTCAAACTCCAAATACGTCCTGCGGCAGATGCCGTAATCACCATCACAACTATTGTCACAATATTCTTCCGTTTGTTCGTCGTAATTCAAACAGGTCTGTGTTTCTGGATTGGCCACCAAATAAGATTTCAACGCTGCCGCTTGCGTGCTGATTTCTGGTTCATATACGCGAATACGCTTAGTCATGGTATAGGTTCCAGGTTCAAGAACAGCTGTCCACTTCACTGGATCAGTGGCTTCATCCAGGGATAATACCACCTGTCCATAACTGGATGTTATGGGGTGGGTAGGGGGAAATTCAGCAAAATGAGGAGATTCATGAGGATTTATTTGAGTACACCCAGTGGATGATGAAGCGCAGGTAATGGGAATTAAATCTCCTTCCTCATCAACAATTCGTAACTCAACTTCATATTTACAATCCTTACTTCCACCCCAGCATGGAAGCGTAAAATCATCGGCATTTAAATCGTATTCAAATGTATACGTCAGATTTGGAATTACACCTGAAGTAAATGTAAAAGAGCTTACCCATTCATCGCCAATCAATTCATTGTTATTGTGCAATACGTCTTCTGTAATGTCAGCTGCCGTTTGTCCATCCACAGCCACCAAATTATTCGGTCGGGATCCGGTAAGACAATGGGCAATCAATCTTCCCTGTTCGTCATGGTATTCCAATTGCAATTGATCATTGGGATCTTTGGTATATTTTTTTGTATAAAACTTGTTATAACCGCCTTCGTTGCCAAATAATTTGTCAATGTCCCGTTGAAAGGGTCTCGCGTAATAATATTCCGTGTTTTGATCCCACATTTCATGCATTTCACCTGGGCCTGCTTCACTTACAACACGATCCGTTCCATCGTTTTTGTACCGAACATGGGTAAACGGCCTATCTTCCGCATCCGGCAAATAATCAACGAAATCAGAAGATAAAGCATTGGAAGAAGAGTAGTACTTGGAGGCATCCGATGTACTACTGAGATCATTGGATGTTACTGGAGCATCGCTGTCCAGAAACCGGTCCACATCAAAATCTGAGGCATCATAACCATTGTTAAATGGAGCATTAGCCGTGGTGGTATTCGTATAAAAATCGGCGCCTTTGGAAGGTACCGGAACCGGCATGATTTTTACCGCAGGTCGTCCACTGTGATCATAAACCGTTTCACCCACTATGGCTGTTTCATCTGTTTGCCCAAGAGTTACTTCCTGGCGAGAACGGGCAGTGCCATCAAAAAACTGAAATTGTTCCTGACGTTTGCCTTGTTCTGCATAATTGGCCGAATATGTCCAGTTGTGATCTTCTTCAACACCTGTTTCCTGAATAAACCCATAAGTAAGTGAGCCGCCCAAGGTTCCGCTGGAAGCAGTTCCCACCCATGAACCTTCATCGCGAAGCACGGTGTATTTATCCGATCCTTCTTTTTCACCTACCGGACGCACACGATAGAGCAAAACCCCACGTGAATACGCCATTTGTATATAATACTCAATGGTGCTTAATGACATATCGGGTTCAATGAAAACGCGCGTGGCATTTTTGAAATCCCAGCCGGGTTTTTCTGTCATGCCGGAAAGTGTGGTAGCTACATTATCATAAGGACTTTGATCATCTTTGTCATAAGGCACATCCACAAATACCCATTCTAAATCATATCCTGTGGCAAAATTGTATTTGCTCCAATAGATACGCAATTGATTTTCAGTATTCAAAGTACTGGCCTCATTCGGACTCAAGGTGCTTCCGGAAGCACTCAAATCATAATACCGAATGCTTTTGTATTCAATGGTCAATTCTAAATTGGATGGAATACTGCCGGAAGTGTAATTCACCGCTTTAACGTCCAGTTCAGCACCTACAATGGTCACATTGTCAATGATATATACATTAATGTCTTGTTCATCATAACCATTGGAAACTCGATAATTGGTACGTACCGTATCGGTAATGAGATGAGTACTAGTGCCGTTGTGTTCGTATAATTTGACATCATAAGTAACATCAAAGTCTTCGTCGGTATCAATACTGCGATTCTCATCTTTATATCGGAGACGAACTTCCACCCAACTTTTTACATGGGTAAAATTAAAGGGTGTGGAAATGGAATTATTTCCCACATTGACCGTACCCGTAAAATTGATGGAGGTTGCAATGGACGTTCCTGTCCATATTTGCACGTCAGTATATTCCTTGGCTTTTATCAAGGTTGAAGACAAGAGCAATAGTGCTGTTACCAATAATCCCTTGCTTGTTTGTAAAAAATGAGTTGTTTTCATGATGTTCTTTTTTTCAAAATGGTTGGACATGGGATTAGTGATTTAAGCGTGTATTCTTACGATGCGTTGAAATGGTGGCAATGCCATTTTCGGTTTCTTTTTTCACCTGAAACAGTTGCCCCTCATCATCGTAATTATAGAAGGTTGCATAATTATTATCGTCTAGTTCGGCTTCCAGACGTTGAGTTTCCAAATCGTAGACAAAAGCTTTCATATTGCCTTTGAACGGATGTATTCGGAAATCATCGAAGTAAATATTGTTTCCATCGTCACTTTCCAAAATGATCTTCACCGAAGTAGCATTGGAAGGAATATTCATTTTTCCGCTCACCTGCTGCCAACCTTCAATTTCAGGTGACGTGGCAGATGTTTGAAATGTGGTAATCGTTCCATTGTTGATATCAAATTTTACATTGCCCTGCGAATTCCCATCCAGGTTCACCCAAACACTGAAGAAATAATCTTTGTCTGCTTCGGGTTCAAAGTAAGGATCAGTATTTGAAGTTAGGCTCACATCGTATTCCACATCTGTAGCACCTACGCGTGCTGATGCTTTCCCCGTGTGGGCTTCACTGGTGCTAATGACCACATTGCCTCCTCCTGACAGTTCAAATTTGATACGTCCTTCATGCACACCACCAGACGGATCGGTTTCTTCAAATCCCGTGCACGCTACTTCGTCATACGTAGCATTGGCTGCAACGGCCAGCGGGAAGATGTGATCTGGATTGTAGATGGCCACAGAACGCACACTATTGAATTCATTTTTGTTTTCCAGTTCAATCCCAAATGGACTGTATTGTGTTACGGTAGATGCCAATTCCCAGTAACCATTATTGGTTGCACCAAATTCAAACGGGGCAAAATATTCCAACATTCCATCCTGTGAAATATCTGTGGGACTGCGTTGAGATCGGTTATTTACGTATTCAAACTGTTGATACGGACGCACGATACCTTTTGCACCATATCGATACGGGTTATCACCAATATCCGTTATCAATGAACTGCTCAAACCGGCATCCTCATAGTCATAGGTCCAATCATCGTGGAACGAATGGGCATAACTTTGTACAATTCCCGGATAACAAGTCAATTTGCAAGACCCTGAATTGCCCTCAATACTGGTGGTTGAAATGGTATCCCCGGTAGCATTTCCTATGGTTATGCCTCCTTCCTGATTGAGAAATATGGTACAATCTGAACAGCCACTGGTAACTGTTTCTGCTGACCAGGTAGTTTTCCAGTTTTTACCCGTAAAGTAGGTGAATGTAAATCGATTGCTTTCATTAAATGGATTTTCAGCAATAATGTTCCCTGAAATGGAAAATTCCGTTTCCATGTCAAAACCCAAATTGTCCGGATCACTTGAATCATCCTGGCCGGGAAAGTTTAAATAAATTGGGCATCCCCACGGTTCATCTGGATTGGCACCTCGTGCAGTAAATATGACAATTTGCTGAATATCCACCGTGGACGGTGTATAGACCTTGTTAAAATAGGCTACAAAATGCATGTCATCATCACTGCAATTTTTATAATCATCATCCCCGAAAAAATTGTTAGCACCAACACTCATGTGATCCAGCAGAGGCGAATTCAAATTGGCCAACACATCACCCACGGCAGTAATGCCATGTGCTTTTTGACTCAGCATATTTTGCTTGTAAGAACGCACCACTTCCAGCTTTTCTTCAGTGGAAGGGCCGGAGGTCGGCCAGAGTACAGAAACATCCTGCTCATCCACCAAATCCACGGTTTGAGATCCGGGATTGGTATCATCAACATAATACACATTTCCTGATTCACTTAAGCAAACATCGCCAGGTCGTAAGTAGGTTGATCCACTTGCCTCACTATCCACAACAATGCCTACACGCTCATAGGCAGGTTCCATTCCATCAAAAGACCAATAGGCCGATTGATCATAATTGTACACTGAACTCTTAAATCCATTGTTGATACTGGTGTAAACGGGCAATCCGGTGGTGGCATCAAACTGATGGTTTTCAGCAACCGTAACTTTACCTTCTTCTGAACGAACCGTTTTGGTCAATATCCCGTTTCGTGCTATGACCTTATTGGTGGAAATCTCACGGAACATGGTCCAGGTGTTTTCAAAAAACTCCATTTGATAACCAGCCGTAACACCATAAAGCGTAAAAAAGTTGGTCACGTATTCATCGGCCTGGCTGTAATTTGAATTTTCACGCATGGCCACAAACACATCCCGGTTAACACCAATTTCTGCTGTGGTGTTAACCCCATTTCCAATGACACTAACCGTATTGTTCAGGTAATTGGCTGCTCCACTTTTGAATGAACCACCCTCGGTTTTATAATAATAGAATTCTTTGGTAACCGGATTGGGCAAGGAACCTGTTCCCGAATAATATGCATAACTCGCCACGCTTTTTGCCTTGCCATGCATATCGTTAAGTTCAATGCTAAATCCTTGTGAATAGCCATTGCTCACATAGTATTTGCTGCCAATAAACTTCATTGGATTGGTCCACTCATACGGTTTATGCTCCAAAGATGATCGCGCCACGCGCACAGGATAATCCTTGGCCGTATAGTATTCCAATACCTGGGTTTCGGTGCCTGTCAGGGTATTGGTACTTTGATCATAAGGATCTTCATAGTCCAGGTTTTTTACCACCACTCGGCTGTAACCCACATTGGCTGAAGGCATCAGATTTTGGTTAAAAGGTTCTTCCAGGTAAAAAGCCTTTTCATTGCTTACCATTTCATCCCTGTCATAACGCAAGGGTTTGCGAAATGGACTTTCTTCTCCTCCAGCCATAGGCTCATACTCCGCCACTCCTGATGATGTACCATCTTCCAGCACATATTGATACGTCTGTCCGTATTCATGATCATCAAATCCGGTACGGTTATCATTGATATCATCCCAACCGTCATTAAACGTGATCTTGCTCACACGATGCCCACCACCGTATCGCTGATCAGGACAATGCAATCGAAGAAAAGAAGGGTAATCAGTGTCGTTCACTTCAATTTTATTGCCAAAACCTGCAGCAATGGCTTTATTGTAATAGCCAAAAAATAAATCAGAAAAGTCCGAAAGGAAATTGAGCAACTGATTTACGGGTTTAACCAGGTGCTTGGCATGGCTGATATTTCCCAAATCTCCCATTTCACCTTCCATTAAATCTTCTCTATTGTATTTGATGTGCTGCAAAGCTGCTTTTCGAATAGGATTAACATCACCCCAACCGGAGCTGTTGTCTGCCAATTGCACCAAATCCATATCTACCCACGCATCGATGTAATAATCTCCACCTTCACCATCCAAATTGGTTTTGGTGGTAGTGGCATCAAATCCATAAGAGGTATTATAACCTCCTGCTTTTCGGTTGAAATAGCCGCTTACATAATCATTGATATTGGTAGTTGGTGAAGAAGGCAGTCCCTTCATTTTCATATACGCCTTGAAGTAAATTTCATCGTCGTTTTTGAAGTACTTGTCCAACTCATCGCTGGCACCAGTACCCGTTTTAATGGGTTCGTTTAATCGGAAATACACACGTTTAGAACCCTTCTTTAATGTTCCGCCATCATGAGATGTTGCTTCAGCCGTATTCACAATGCGCACCATGTTCATAGCCGGTTTATCCTGCACATAAGCGTAATCATCCGGCTCATATTCTATGTTGATTTCACCTCCTGAAGGCAACTGAATTTTTGAGAGATTCCATGCCGATGCAGCATCTATTCGCGCATCTGTACTGGCTGTTGAACTCAATTGATCACCGTCATCAAAATCGGCGTATTGATTGGTAAATGGATTTTCATAGGTATTGTTGCCAAATGCTTTGGTCCTTGTTTGATAACTTCCCCAACTGTCCTGGAAACCCAATTCATAATCAGGATTTTCAGCATACGTGAATATGTAAGGGCTTAAAGCACCTTTCAAATTTTCCTGGTGGGAGAAATACACCTTCTTCAAGGTAAGTTTTCCTTTTTCTGCATTGATATTGGGCTCTCCACCCGTAGGTGCATTACCATCATGATTGACAGATTCACCTGAATTATTTGGAACGCTACTTGCTTGAACAGTGCACAACGAGTAGTCGTATTCAAAATGCACACGTTTAATTTCTTTATGATTGGAACCACCATCCGGATCTTTCACATACAATACAATTTCTTGGAGGTAGCTTAATTTGTCGCTGTCGGCTATGGTAGAAGGTTTTCCTCCATCTTCATCGGCCACGCCTATGGCATCTTCTCTTTGAACGGTTATGAATTCTGCAAAATGCGTTTTGGTTTCTATCTTTTTAAGATAAACCACCTGCTTTTCACCATAGCTGTAACTGGCCATATTGTCACCATCATAGTTGTATAAACCTTCAATGATATTTCCTACATCTGCCGTATAAGGTGTACGCCATTTGTATTTACCGGTGGTTGCATGCTTTTTGTACTTGAACAAAGTATAAGAACCAAAATCATCCTCCGAAGGGCCATTGCCTGTGATGTCCACATAATCATTGGACACCACGGAAGTCAACATATGTGCATAGGAATATTCAGGTGTTTCAGTGTATTGGTAGGTATTGGAACGCCCATTTTCATTGCTGGAAGAATTGTCCGTACTGTTGTACGAAACCGTTGTTCCATATTCATCTGCCGCCGCCCCAATGGAAAATGAAACATCCTTGCGAAGGGTGTTGTACACCGGATATCCATAATTATAGACCATTCCATCCGGATTGGTCACGGATATTCTGCCAATATGGTTATCTGCTTTGCTATGGTTGTCGTCTACGTCACCATAACTTTCATTAAACATATCTTTTACCTGGGCGTTTGTGAAATATTGCACAAACTGAGATCTGCGTGCACGTGTATTGATCATGCCATCGCTCATTTCAGAACCATCGTCATAATATTTCCTGGCGGTATGGTACATTTTTTTGCCGCTGGCTTTTTCTCCAATGCCTATATAATTGGGATCAAACGAATACTCCACGCCTGATCCAAAAGATTGTGACATGGCCATATCTCCTAACATTTTCATATAAGTAACTTCAGCCTCGCTGTTCACCGGTTGTGAATTGAAACCATATTTAGCGGTTATCAGATCATCGTCAGATGTCCATGGCCCGGAATACGTCTCCGAATACAAAGATTTTGGATTGGCGCCTACACTTCCTTCGCCATTTCCAATATTTGCTTCCAATCCAAACCCACCACCATTGGTATATCCTGTAATTTCAGGTTCAGAAAAAATACCAATGTCATTTCGGAAAATACGAGCCGTTCCACCTACTCCTTGACCCGTAATGTGAAAAATGTCATAGGTTCCCGAAGGAATGGACAGCGCAGGAGAAGTAGCATTGATAGGTCCGTCGTTTTCACGATTGAAGTCCACCAATGTTTGACCCACCTCATTATTTCCATTATCTCTGTTTTGCAAGTACAACCAACCAAATGCCGGAAAAGTGATTTCATTGTCGGCAATTTTTGTTTCGCTATATGATCCTTCCAGATCAAGATCTGCTGTCACACCAACCAATTGCCCTCCACCTTTCACTTGTAAAAAAGCATCGAAACCATCATTGGGAAAATCACTTCCAGGCAATCCTGTAGGGTGATTGAAACTACTTCCGGAGCCTCTTGCCGTTATACCGCCAATGCCAGCGGAATACGATCCAGGCTGCCCAGCAGACATAGAATACCCTGCTCTAATAGGGCCATTTTGCATACCCAATCTGACGCCATTGTATTTTCTGTTAGATGATATGGTTGCACCCAATGAGGTTCTTAATTTTCCTGCATATGAAATGCTTGGTGAAAATGATAAACCGCCGTTAGAATCATAATTGAATCCAAATGTTCCTGAAAGTCCTGTTCCCATTTGCTGCACATCACTCACCCTTTCCTGAGCAGCTGATACACAGAGATTGACGCCCATGGAAAAACCAAATCCCTTGTAATTGTTGTAATAAACTCCGTAGTTCACACCGGCATCTAATGCCTTTTTTGCATCTGCACCAAATGCCTCTGATGGAATGGGCAAGTCATTTAGGGTAAGTCTGACGGTACGCATGGGACGCGCATATCGTACTTTTTTGATGGCGTCACTGGTGGTTTTTGCGCCATCAAAATCATCAGGAATTCCGCGCATGGTTCTTGTCACTGCTCCCGCGTCCAGGTTCCATCCCAATCCTACCCAACTGGCTTCTTGTTCTATTGATATCCCAGATTGATATGACAGATTAATGGGATATCCGCCCCCCGGCCCGGGCACGGACAATAGTGGAATATTGTAACTAAAATCCCCTGTAAAAGGATTGACCAATTCATTGACACCGGATTGTACAAATGTTCCAGACTCGGGTCGAGAAGGCCCACCGGTCAAGGCAAACGAAATGGTTGGAAATACCATTTGGAACAAAAAGTTAAAGGCTGTGAAAACTGCGAAAGTTTTAAACGCTGGAGATGCGACAGTAATTTTCATATTGGTTGTATTTATACTTTAAAAATGTTGTTACCAATATTCACAACCCCAAGTGTGGACGCGCATGTATACCCCTGAACTCATACCTTACAACAAGACATACTTCAGTCAGGCACTTATGCCAACGACACAGCGGATAAAGGATGTTTGAAAATTCAAATCTGAACTTTCAGTAATCCAACATGCAGGTTTAAGGTCAATTAATACCCGTCGTCATATGTATACCACATACGTGGTGATTGTGAATTCCCTCTTTCCAGAAGTCGGGCCAGCTAGTGACTTCCAAGGGATAGTTGTGTTCAGTCAAGGCTATCATTTCCAGAATGGAAATTTGACGTTCACTTATTCAAATATACTACGTGATTCTAAAAATCAAACGAATTGTTGAAAAATCTATTGTCAATTTTTGGTAAAAAAATTGTTCCCTTTTTCTCTTTTCTTAGGCAGATAACCGTTACAGAAAATTCAAGTCATTGAAAAAAAAATTATTTGCATGACTTTGATTATCAGCGCTCTATGTACCTATTTTAAGGTACACCAAAAAACTCAGCCGTCTCAATATAGCCCCGATAGCAGTGGAAAGCCTGCCGAAGGCAGCTTGTAACGAATAGCGGGAGTACAGATCATTTGTTGCACCATTTTTCGCTTCAATATAAATTTCTTGAGGAATTGCTTCGGGATGTTAAGGAATAAAAAAAGCCAAATCCGAAGACTTGGCTTTCCTCACAGTTTTGCTCTACTATCGAATTATGATTTTTTCTACCAATTGATTGGCAGATGTCGACAATTGAAGCATGTATATGCCAGCAGGTATTTCAGACACTGGCAAATGCATCTGCTGCATGCCTGATGTCAAATCATCACGGTTCCAAACTCTTAATTGCTTACCATTGACATCAAACAGTTTTATCGTCAGACGATTTGATTGTTCAACGTTTATAGCAATGTGCAATACTTCGTCCGCAGGTTGAGGAAATATACTCAATTGACCAATGGCGGTTTGCTGAATTTGAATTCCTGTAGGGATATTGTTGAGAATATCATCATCAAGCTGTGTGAAAAACGCCAATGCTTCCGGCACATATTGAATGGAATTTCCAGGCAAAGCAGGATCAAATGGATACAATGCCTGATGAGCAGCCACCAAATCCTGATTGGTATCACTCCACTCATCCGTACCCATAGTGGTAGATTCTATGTGATCCATCAGTGATACGGCTTGAATAGATGTATCACCCGTTAAGGTGTATTTCTGATTGGCAGGTGCCTGTAATCGGATTACCAATTCCACGGCACTATTGGCACTTAATCCACTGCCAATAACACTGGCAACATATCCACTCCAACTAAACCCCGGCTGCGAATTATTCCACGCCAAGGATGACGCCGCAAGTGTGTTCCAAGCTGCAAATCCACTGTATGGATTATTAGTTCCTGAATCAACAAAGGCAATATAAACTACGTTTTGCATAATTGGATTCAACGCATCAAACGCACAAGAACATAATTTTCCTGGATTTTCAGACATGAATCTCAGGTTGGTGATACGCAAGGATACCTCATCAATGCAAGGAGCATTGGTAGTATCATACGTGACAATGATTTTAACAGTGGTATCTGGACCCGGATCAATACACGCCCAGGAATCATTGGTAAAAAAAACGAAAGAAAAAGTAACTATTGAAACAATAAGAAAGTAGAATTTTTTCATGGCAATAAATTTTTGATTGTATTTAAAAGACGGTCAGATGATCCATTTCGTTGCCTAATTCTATCATTTTGGTATTGATAATAACGGAATTATTCAATCATACTTTGTTGATTTATAATGTATTAAAAATATATGATGAATTTAATTCAGTAAGTTCGAAACTAACACATGTGGCTATTGACTGTTCACCCATGCTGAATATGCAATGATAAACAACGCCCAACCGGTCAAGGAAGCACCTACGGCCCTACCTCGTTGACGCCTTCGGTAGCATTTCATGTATTCTGGATCATTAAAGAGGTCTTGATTTTTTGACAATCGCGCACGCATACCGCGTATGGGTTTAGCATTTCCTAAAGCAGTGCCTATCACACCAAATACACCAAAGAAAAATCCGAGACATCCATTGCCAAATCCCCTTCCATGCAATGGGGCATCAAATTTCCCCTTAACGCAATTATTCAGTTCAAATTTTTGCATGTTCACAGCAACATTATCCAAAGGATTTTGGAATTCCAGGTAATAAATGCTGTCCGCGGGAATCACCAAACGTTGACCTTCCACTTTCATAATCAACTCACAATGCTTGAATTTTATTACATCCCCCCGGAAAGCGTATCCACTTTTGAGCAAGACCCAATCAAGATTTGCATCATTAGAAGCTAACGAATGGAAAGGCAAGGCGGCGAACAACAGAAATAAATAAATTATTCGCATAACGGTTCCATGAAGATAACGAATAAAGACAATTTTCAAACTCCATGGATATATGTGTTTGAAGCGAATCCTTTTCCAAATTAAATTTCTTTGTTCCCGTTGTTTGTTCCAAGCTGCCTGCGGCAGGCTTTCCACTTCCACCGGGGCTAGACAAAAATCATTGTTATCTTTATGAAGATCTGCTGTGAAAAATTTCATGATTAAGAAAATCCCCCTTGTTCTTATTTGTATCGTTGTTTGCTTCACTGCTTGCAAGAAAAAACAGGAAGATATTAGCTCTCCTGCCATTACCAGCACATTGAAACCAGTGGAACTAATCACTTTTAATGATTTAGTAACCGTTAAAAGGTACATTGTTGCATCGGCCAATTCTTTTATCGTACATTTTGAAATTGATGATTTCTACGAACAATTGGAAATCATGGACACTTCCATTGGATTAGGTAATTATCTCATTTGGGTAAACGAAAAACAACAAGGTCAAGAAATCTTAAAAATACCGGATGGTGTGGAATTAACTTACCTGAATCAAACCGAAAACGGGTTCTTCTTTGTTGAAAACGTTGATAACTGGAATTACAATGTATGGGAATTTTCAAACTACAATAAAGATTACACCCTTCAACCTATATCTGTCTCATCATATCAAGAACCTGTTCAAGTGCTTATAGATGGTTCTGTTGTGCTTACCAATGAGAACTTCAGTGTTACTTTTTACATTTGGAGAAACGGGGTAAACCATCGATTGTTTGCTGATCATTTCCACCTAAGTTGGATGGTTGATGATTACCAAATAACAGAAAGTCCAGGCCATATTTTCATACTTTCAGACAGACGAGGCACTGGCTCTAACCCTGATGGCATCTTCCTATCCCGATTTGAAAATCAGGCGCATTCTTTGGAAATTGAAAAACAGGTGCAGAACATAAACTATATACACAACTTTAACTTTCACAATGATGGTTCACTGAGCTCTTCCATACCTGGCAGTGGAATATTAACCAGTACAGACAATGGCGAGACATGGACGTTCAAGGATTACTTTAGCTCCATTGCCGGCTCAAGAAATTATGTCATCCCCTTTGAAGACAAGGTTCATTTACTTTATGTAGCAGACAGCAAAGTTTATTATTCAGAAAGCTGGGGCGACAATTGGCAGCATGTCCATACTTTGATCGATGGCAATTCGATGAATTACTCAATAAATGGCAGCAATGTGCTGCTATATTCAATCGACGATGTACTTGTAAGTGGTGATTTTGGTAAAACCTGGATATCATATGATTTCAAAGGACGACCATAATTTTGCAAAGGACATAAGCTGAAACAATTCCCCAGCAATGCAACGTTACTTTCAATCAGAATGCTTCTAACATTCAATAAATAAATCATTTACTTAACTTAGTACTGTACGATTTTCTCATTACATAAATAGCTCAATGATTGTATTGATCAAAGAGCAAATTCAGCCCACGACTCGTACATCGTGGGCTTTTTTGATCTCTGACCCGTAATAAGCCGGCTGTTGCAAGTCAGAAAACCCTGGGTGCCGTTGCCCGGGAAAGTAGTTTCTAATGAAGAAGCAAGAACCAATGTATGCCAGAATGCAGTTGGTCAAAAAAATGTGCGCCTTGTTGAAACTCCTAATTGAGTTGTGCAAAATGGTCACACAATTGATGAAGATGTTCTGGTAAATGCATGCCTCCAGTCAAAGGTGCCGGAGGTTTTTTATTTCATAGCATTTCAAATATGGAATTAATAAGAACAAAACATACATTTTCCCCATTCTAAAAATGGGTAATTTTACTTCAGTTCTTGTTTCAATTAGAAATGAATTATCTCGTGAGTATTTACAACGGTTTCATGAGAAAAATTAAACCTGCGGTTTGTTCCGCAGGTTTTTTTATGCCTTTGTTCCAAAGCAAGAATAAACCGCCATATCGGAAAATTGCCCTCGAAACAACACCCTTTCTTTAAAGTGTGCTTCTTTTTCAAACTTCAGGAACTCCAACAATCGAATTGCACCCCTGTTATCGGGATTGACTTTGGCCTCTATACTATGCAACCCCAATTGGTCAAACCCAAATTGAACAATGGATTGTATAGCTTCCAACGCAATTTCTTTTCCCCAATAGTGTGTATTCAGCTCACCACCAATTTCGGCGCGTAAATTGACATGATCAATGCTATTAAACCCACAAGTGCCAATAATATCACCTTGATTGCGCAAAATTCCTGCCCAGGCTAAACCAGCCTTTTGGGCATACATCTCTTGTACTTTTTTGACAATTTCCTCTGATTGCTCCATTTGATCCATGGCCTCTCTATTGATAAATCGATTGACCATACCATTGGAACGCATGTTGTAAATAGCCTTGGCATCATCCAATTGGATATTGCGCAGCACCAATCGTTTTGTCTTTAAGATGGGGAATTCCGTAAAGAACGATTCATTGATGGGCATAACTATTGATTTTTGGAAGTCTCCATGACCTCATAACTTGCCACAATGGGCTGTCTCCTCCCAATGCCAAATGCTTTATCCGAAATGCGCAACACCGGCGCAAACTGATAACGTTTGTATTCATTGAAATTGACCATCTTCACTACTTTGTTCACCAAAGCCGTATCATAATTCAACGCAATAATTTCATCCAGGGTCAGGCATTCTTCAATATAGTGGTACAAGATTTTATCCAACATTTCATAGTCAGGCAAAGAATCCGTGTCCAATTGATCTGGCCTCAATTCTGCGCTTGGTGGTTTGGTGATGATGTTGTTGGGAATAATTTCTTCGGATGTATTGAGAAATGATGCCAAGGCATAGACCTCGGTTTTGTACAAGTCTCCTAAAACCGAAAGACCACCACACATATCCCCATACAAGGTGCCATATCCCACTGCCAACTCACTTTTATTCGAAGTATTCAGCAAAATGGAGCCCATTTTATTGGAAACCGACATCAACAAAACACCGCGAATTCTGGCTTGCATGTTCTCCTCCGTTACATCTTCTTCTTTTCCGGCAAACACATCTGCCAACGCTGCTTTCACCGATTCAAACGATTCATGAATGGGAATGATATCATACGTACATCCCAATTTTTTGCATAAAGCTTCCGAATCGGAAATGGAATGATCAGAAGAATAAGGAGAAGGCAACAACAACGCCCGCACATTTTCTTTTCCCAATGCCTGAACTGCCAAGGTTAGTGTAACAGCTGAATCAATACCTCCGGATAAACCCACCAGCGCTTTTTGCAAACCTGATTTGCTGAAATAATCCCGAACGCCCATAATCAAGGCCTGACGAATACTTTCCAATCGGGGTACCTCCTCTTGCATGGCAATTTCAGACGTATTAGTATCCCAAAACAAGATTTCCTCCTTGAAGGCATTTGCTTGTGTAAGTGTTTGGCCTTCTTTGTCTACCACCAATGAATTGCCATCAAAAACCAAATCGGTTTGTGCTCCCACATGATTGACATATACCATAGGTACGCCATAATCTTTGGCATTGGTTTTTAGCACCGATTCTCGTTTGGATTTTTGATTAAACGAAAACGGAGAAGCCGAAATATTGATGATCAAATCCGGCTTGGCTTCGCGCACATCATCCATAGGTGTGCGCTTGTACATGCGATCTTCACCAATGTTCCAAATATCTTCACAAATGGTGAGGGCTATTTTTTGACCTCCTATTTCCACCACATTGCAACTCTTCCCTGGCTCAAAATATCGGTACTCTTCAAAAACATCGTAAGTGGGTAATAGGCACTTATGATAAAATGTTTCAATCTTTTGATGGCGAATCAAACAGGCTGAATTGTAAAGCGGTTTTCCACTGCCGGTTGCATTAAAGGTTGGTACGCCTACAATAACTGCAATGTCCTTGCAAGCAACTGCTATGCGCTCAAGACTTTCCAGGCATTGATTTACAAAATCTTTGTAGTGCAGCATATCTCGCGGTGGATAACCGCAAATAGCCAACTCCGGAAACACAAGCAAATCAGCACCTTGTTCAATGCCCAATGAAATGACATTGACAATTTTTTTTTCATTTTCGGTAATGTTTCCAATATGGAAATTAAGCTGGGCTAATCCGACCTTCATGCTGAATGGCAAAATATGGGAGCAAATTTACATTAAGGAATTCAAATATTTCGATTAAAAAAGAACTCCTAAAGTGAGGCCTAAACGATTTTGATTGGCGTTGATATTTTTTTCTCCCGGATCCAATGGATTGGTAAAATCCGGGATTTTATTGGTGAGGATGTCCAGGAAGCCATTGTGAAAATGTATACCTACTACAAAATTGGTTGTACCACTTAGGTTGTATTGAAATCCCAAACCAAGATTCAAGGCAAGATTCATGAGTGCAATTTCATCCTGTATATCTACATCACCGGTTTGTCCTCTTCCGGCGGGATCGTATTCTGCCGTGGCGCCAATATTAAATCCGGTGGTAAACCCAAATTGGCCATAGTAAACCATATACCCTATTTCTTTGGTTCGCATGCGAAGTACAATGGGGATTTCAATGTATTGCAATCGATACGAAATGGACTGGCGTTGATAAGTGCTGTCAACCAAATTGTTCATCATCAACTTACCTCCCATGGTGGTAATGTCTACACCTGTTCCCAAGGCATAATTTTCACCGAAATTAAAATTGGATACCAAACCATAGGTGAACCCAAAGCGGGATCCGTCATTTTCAACGGCATCTGTATTGGGTTTTAACCAACTGATGGAAGGCTTAAGGCTGAGCCCTAATTCCACTTTCTTTTGTCCATGGACAATCATTCCTGACAATAACAAGAATATTAAAACGTGTCTTTTCAATGCTCCAGATATGTTTTCTAAATTTGCCGCGTTTAATACAGACATGCTCAAAAGTAATTTTATCCGGCCTTCTTTTTATTTCCTGATTATTAAAATACTAACAATTGGGGTGTTTATTAGTGGATGTGAATCACCCAATCGTTATTTAATTGACATTGGTGATACCCGATCCAATGTTTCCATTTTGCAACTCGAAACGGATTTATTTATAGCTGCCGAAGATGGAATAACACCGGAAGATGTAGCCATGCTGAAAGAACGATACGGCGATTTTTTTGAATTATTCAGCTCTCAAATCATTGGTTTGAGCAACACGGACAATCCTTCTTTTCCTTCATACCTTGAACATTTCACCTCTGATGCTACCGTATTGGAAATTGTTGATTCGGTCAATCAGGTTTTTGGTGGATTTGAAAATTACCGTTTGGAATTTGCAGATGCTTTTGATCGCTACCATTATTTTTTTCCTGACAAAGCCATTCCCAACATTTACACCTTTGTTTCAGCGTTCAGCTATACCATAGTTGCTGATTCCGGCATGTTGGGCATTGGTCTGGATAAATACCTGGGTGGTAATTGCTCTTTTTACGATCGTTTGGGCATTCCTGCGTACAAACGCCATCAAATGAACCCAGACAATTTATTAATAGATGCTTTAAAAAGTTGGTTGTACACAGAATACCAAAAAGACAATGAACAGCCGGATTTGTTGGGGCAAATTATTTATGCCGGGAAGCTGCAGGTAGCCATGGATGCGCTGTATCCTGAATTGGATATCGCATTGAAATTTGGTTATACCCCCAATCAAATTGAATGGTGCGAAGAAAATGAAGCGGAAATTTGGTTCCACTTCATTGACAACGATATTTTCTATAAGCAAGACCGAGAATTATTTGTGAAATACCTTCAAGATGCTCCTTTTACTCCTGGATTTCCTGAAGGATCTCCAGGACGTGTGGGGCAATGGTTAGGTTGGCGAATTGTTACTACCTACATGGAAAAAATCAATTCATTTGACTTGCATGCCATGATGCTTGCTGACCCGGATGATATATTGAGACAATCAGGGTATAAACCCAAGAGATAACATTACTTATGAAAAAATCAGATATACGAATTGACGTTAACCTGGATGAAAACCATGTGCCGGAAACCATATCCTGGTCAGCAAGTGACAGTGCAGATCATCAGAATCAACCGTGTAAAGCCGTTTTCGCGAATTTTTGGGATCCCAATTCGAAAAGCACCATGCGCATTGATTTGTGGACCAAAGACATGACCGTGGATGAAATGAAACATTTTTTTGTGCAGTCCATGTTGAGTATGGCTGATACATTTGATAGAGCCACCGGGGAAAAAGAACATGCCGAAGCATTGCGAAAATTCAGCAAAGCGTTTGGTGAAAAACTCAAGGTATTAAAGGCGTCATAAGCAACCTTAATTGCCAGCCCAACGTCTTGTAGTTGATAAGATAAAAGAACGCCTGTTGCAATTGCAAGGCTTTTATGATTAATTTGTGTTCGTGAAACAACGTCATTTCAAATATACATTGCTAAAAAGCGCTTGGATGCTGATGTTTGCTTTGGGGATTGTATTCAGAGCAGCAGCTCAGTTTACACCTCATGATGTCTTGTTTTACAACAATTCAGAAATCTACATAGACAGCAACCTGATTCACATTGCCGGATATGCTGAAACCGATGGTCCGGCTTCCATACTTGAAAACAACGGTGAATTTTATGTACATGATGATACCATGTATGTGACAGACGAAGGTTTTACCATTGACAACGCAGGATTTGTTCGTGGAAATGGTTACTACGAAATCGAAAGCGATTGGACCAACAACTCTCCAAATTTCATTGCCAATCAAAGCACCGTGCATCTTTTTGGAAATGACTTGCAGCGAATAACAGGGACGGAAGAAACCACTTACAATGTGTTGGTTACCACGGGAAATGGCACCAAAGACGACAGAAAAAAATTACTGACCATCAATGCCATTGTTGGTGATTCATTAAGCATTACTGACAGAGAAATTGCCACGGATACCTTTAAGTTATTTGTGACGAATACAGAATTGACTTCCGTGACTGCGGATCTGACTCCTGGGAATCAAGGGTTCGTAAGTAGCGAGCAAGGTGTTAATCAGTCGGGAGCATTTTCAAGAAGAACAGCTGTGGGAGACTTGCCTTACTTTTTTCCAACAGGTTCCAGTTTTAATCCTCCGGGAGGAAATGATTTTATTTACCGACCGGTTGAGGTAACCGTGCAAACTGATAACGTCAATCGTTATGAGGCAAGATTTACCCATGAAGATCCTACTCTTTCGGGGTATGATGTGCTGAAATTGGATGACGAATTGTGTTCGGTCAACCCACGATACTTTCATATTGTAAATCATACACAAGGATTTGACACGGCCAATTTGGCTATTTGGTACAATCCATTGGAAGACGACATCTTTGATAAGATTGCTCAATGGAATACTGTTCAAGACACCATTTGGAACAATACCGCACAAACGGCATCCGTAAATGCAGGGGGTGCGTTTGAAAAACTCATTATCAACGATTGGACCGTATTCAGTGCTGATACCTTACCCTTTGCACTTTCAGATGTATCTCCAGAAAAACCAACCATTGATGGACCATCACAAGTTTGCTCCGGTTCGTTGAATTTATTTACTGCATCAGGAATCACCACTTATTACGAATGGGATGTTCCCAATAATTTTGAAATCATTACCGGTGAAAATTCCGATTCCTTGATTGTTCAATTGGATTCTACCGGTGGGTATATCAACTTGGTGGCGTTAAGTGCCTCTGGAAAATGTGCAGAATCAGCGGATTCTTTTCAAGTAGTAGTAACTCCTGCTCCTGAAGCAGGTTTGATTGTGGACACAAATAATGTTTATGCCCGTTATCGAATTCAATTTACAGACAACAGCCAGGGAAGTCCGGTTGAATGGTTCTGGAATTTTGGAGATGGTGAAACATCTACTTCACCAACCCCCAAACATGGATTTGATGATGTAGGCTCCTACATTGTTCAAATGTTTGTGAAGGATGATTTTGGCTGTATCGATTCCACAAGTACCGTCATTCATATCATTGAAGGTATTAGTATTCCAAATGTATTTACGCCCAATGGTGATGGTAGCAACGATATTTTCATTATTGCCAATAGTGGAATTGGTGCATATCACATTCAGATCTTCAATCGATGGGGGCAATTGGTTTTTGAAACAACGGCTCCGGAAATTAGCTGGGATGGTTATACCAACGCAGGTCTTGAAGTTCCGGAAGGTACTTACTTCTATGTTCTGGAAGCAGCCTCTGATGTACGGGATTATACTACTAAAGGATTTCTCACCTTATTCCGGTAACAAAATTCGTGAGCTGAATCCTGCTAATCAATCCATCATTCCTATATATTTACAAAAAAATTCTCTATGAAATCCAACCCTATACTCGTTACAGGATTCGTCTTTGTTGTTGCCTTTATCATGACTGCTTGTGACTCTTCATCAAACGGTTCGTCCAGCACATCCAACAATTCAAACGGAAATTCACCTGCATTGTCTACCACTTCAGGAGGCGATCTTGATTTAGCGGAAGAAATTGTCAACTTGTTCTTTGAGCGAATGAAAACAGGTGAATACGTGGGAACATTTGAGTATATGAGTGACGAATATTGGTTGTACACAGATAAATCCACCATGTTGGAAATTTATCGGGTCATTGAGCGGGATTTGGGTTTTTTAAAAGAAACCAGTCGCGTTTCACGGGAGTACAAACAAGGACCAGGGAACCGTGGAGGAATGGCTTATTACTTTGAATACCAAAATAAGTACGACAGGTACAACGCTATTGAAACGTTTATCCTGGTTGAAAACGAATTCGGACAATACCGAATCTTTGCGTACGACATTCAATCTGAAGGATTTGTTCAGGCAGATGGACACCAGGAACAAGAAATTATTGTTGAACCGAAAGAATTAAAGTAATTAGAACGAAGCCCCAAAAGCCAAACTTCCCAGCAGTAAAATATTAGTATCTGGATAATCCCCGGATAGATTTGCCATCCGCACATATGGCGTTGCTGCAAATCGGAAAAAAAATCCACCTTGGGGATCCTGCAATCGAAGACCAATGCGATTGGTCAGAAAAATACCGTCCAGACTTTGTGAACCACTTCCTCCGAAATTACCACTGTAATCCGTATACACTTCCTGATATAATCCTTGACTGTAACATAAGCCAAGGCCAAATTCAAAATGAGCATTGGTATAACCCGTATTGTAATTCACTGATAATGGCACACCAATAATAGGTTTTCCTCCTTCAATAGGTGCTGGGAAATATCCTATTCCAGTCGATATGCTGTAAAATGAAATGCGCCCCTGGGCAAAAACTTGATCAAATCCTATACTCGTCAATGAGCCAGAGGTTCCCAACACTTCTAAATAAATGGCATTTTTAGCCTTGAATTTTGGTTTTGGTTCCTCATCACTTTGGCCCAACAACGAAAACGAAAGGCAGATGAAGATAATAAATACAGAACGTTTCATGTATGATTCTCATTTACACGGCGGCGGGTAAATTGTTTGCTGAAATGACAGCAACAAAACAAATGTATATAAAATCACGTGATGGGTTAAACGGATTATCGTTGTGAAGTAAACACGCTATTGTTTTCCTGAATGTATTGCAATACTTCCGATTGACCTGTCCCTTTTTCCGAGGAAGTTTCCAAAATTGGTGGCAGCTCTTCCCAGGTCTTCAACATTTCAGACTGGTATTGCTTCAAATTGGCCGCCCATTCCGAATTTTTAAGCTTGTCTATTTTGGTGAATGTCATCACAAATGGAATACCGTTTTCCCCCAGAAATTGCATAAACGATAAATCATTTTTTTGAGGTTCATGACGGCTGTCCAACAACACAAATACCGAAACAAGGTTTTGTCGTATCAGCAAATATTGATTGACCATCTTTTTCCAGCTTTCCCTTTCACTTTTAGAAACCTTCGCATAACCATAGCCAGGTAAATCCGCTATTTGCCAATGATCATCAATTAGAAACAAATTAATCAAACGAGTTCGTCCAGGTTTTGAAGAAGTTACCGCCAATTTCTTATGATTGGTCAACATGTTGATCAACGAAGACTTCCCGACGTTGGAACGTCCACAAAAGGCGTATTCGGGAAGACTCGATTCGGGGCAATGTGTGATGTCCGGAGCACTTTTAATAAACTCCGCTTTTTGGATTTTCATGTTGAGATGCGCTTGCTAAGCCACTGATCCAAAATATCATTAAACGTATCCGGATGCTCCATCATGGCCGCATGTCCACATTTCTCAATCCAAAACAATTCTGAATCAGGCAATAACTCATGAAATTCTTCAGCTACCGAAGGAGGTGTAATGGTATCATTGGCACCCCAGATAAGGCAGGCCGGCATATTAAATTTGGTCAAATCCTTGGACATGTTATGGCGAATAGCCGATTTAGCCATGGCTAAAATACGCACCAATTTTCCACGGTCATTGACCACCTCATACACTTCATCTACCAACTCATCGGTTGTCATATCAGGATCGTAAAATGTCACGGATATTTTTTCACGTAAAAAGTTCTTGTCTTCACGTCTCGGGAACGAACCGCCAAAGGCATTTTCATACAACCCTGAACTACCGGTAAGCACCATGGAATGTACCTTATCGAGGTTGTGCAATCCATATACCAACGCAATGTGTCCACCCAAAGAATTACCCAACAACGTCACCTTGTCATACCCCTTGTACTCCACAAACTTTTCAATGTACTTGGCCAGACTTTTCACATTGGTTTTGACAATGGGCAATGTATAAATCGGCATCACTGGAACCACAATTCTGTAATGCTGAGAAAAGCGCTCAATGACCTCCTTAAAATTACTCAACGCACCAAACAACCCATGTAACAACATGATAGTGTGTCCTTCACCTTTTTCCAAATACTTAAACTCCCCTTCGGTCTTGATTTCTTCTGCGAATCCCATAAACAAAATTGTTTCCCAAATATAGAAAATTTATGACCACAGCAACGGCAGGCTAGATGGCACTAGGAATAATAAATTCCCACAATCGCATTGGGTTTTAATTATGTTGAAAATGAACGGATTAAAAAATGCATCCGCTGTACCTGAAGCCAAACGGGGAAAAGTTATCAACAAAAGTGGGAAAAAGTGGAAGTTTGTGGGAAATTTTTAAATATATTTACACATTAAAAGCAAAACCCCTGATAACAAAGCAGTTGCATGGCAAATTTTCTAGGCGAATTTGATTGTAAGCTGGATGCCAAAGGCCGTCTTATGATGCCCACCGGGCTGCGAAAGCAGTTGGACCCGGAGGCACAGGAGCGTTTTGTGCTGAACAGGGGCTTTGAAAAATGCCTGGTCCTCTATCCTAAAAATGAATGGCAACAAATCAGTGCTGAAATCAACAAGCTGAATCAGTACGTGAAGAAAAACAGGGAGTTTATCCGCTATTTCTACAGAGGAGCCACTGAATTAGGACTGGACAACAACGGAAGAATATTATTACCAAAACGACTTACGGGATATGGCGCCATTGCCAAACAAGTAGTGCTATTTGCCTATTCCAATCGAATTGAAATTTGGGACAAAAACACGTATGACAATTTATTAACGGATGAACCGGACGATTTCGCCAATCTTGCCGAAGAGGTTATGGGAGGAAACAACCCGACAAACGATGACGGGGAAGACCTATCATAACCCGGTACTTTTGAGGGAGTCCATTGACGCACTTTCAATTGACCCCAATGGCATCTACATCGATGCCACATTCGGCGGCGGCGGCCATAGTCAGGAAATCCTGAATCATCTGTCCAAAGGTCACCTGTATGCATTTGATCAAGATCCAGATGCACTGAACAATGTTCCCGACAACGAGCATTTCTCACTTATACCTCAAAATTTCAAGTTCCTCAAAAATTTTATGAGGGCCCATAATGCCATTCCGGTCAATGGAATTCTGGCCGACTTCGGTGTGTCCTCTCATCAATTTGATCAGCCAGAGCGCGGGTTCTCCATTCGTTATGACGGTCCCTTAGACATGCGAATGAATACTCATGCGGAAAAGACAGCAGCCGACGTACTCAACGAATATGAAGAATCCGATTTGGCAGATGTGTTCTACAACTATGGAGAAATCAAATCTTCCAGAAAGTTGGCATCGGCTATTGTTCAGCAGAGAAACCAGGAAGCTTACGTCAATTCCAAACAATTGATGCAAACCATAGAGCCGTTTACACCGGTGCAAAAACGAAATCAATTTCAGGCACGTGTCTTTCAGGCTTTACGAATTGAAGTAAACGACGAATTGCAAGTGCTGAAGGATTTCCTTGAGCAATCCGCCGATATTCTTGCACCAGGTGGCCGCATAGCTTGCATTACGTACCATTCCCTTGAGGATAGATTGGTTAAAAATTTCTTCAAAGCCGGAAATTTTGAGGGCAAAGAAGACAAGGATTTGTTTGGAAACATTCAACGACCTCTTCAGCCCATTTGGAGGAAACCTGTGATCCCAAGTGAAGAAGAAGTGCAGGAAAACAATCGCGCAAGAAGCGCCAAATTAAGATGTGCCGAAAAGATTTGATATGAACACGGTGAAACAAAAAACAGACAAGAAAAAGAAAGACGACAGTCCCAATATGTTGTCTGATATTTTGTCTGGACGCTTTTTGTCTGGAGAAAAAGCGGTGGAATCCCTTCCATTTATTTTATTCCTGACCTTATTGGGCATTTTGTACATCGGCAATGGGTATTACGCCGAAAAAACGGTAAGGGATTTATACAAAGCGAATACGGCTATCAAGGAATTGCGGTCCGAATACATCACCAATAAATCAGAATTGGAAATCATCAAGCAGCAATCACATGTTGCCATTGAAATACAGGAATTGGGATTAAAGGAGCCACTTTCTCCTCCTAAAAAAATTGTGGTTGAAAAGGACCTAAAAGAGCCATTTAAGGATGAATGACCATCGCAAACATATCATCTGGCGCATTCGCATGTTGTACATCTTCATTTGCGTGATGAGCTTATTGATTTTTGTGAAAGTCTGCTACATCCAATTTGTAGAAGGAGGAGAACTGAAAGAGCTCGCCGAGGATCTCACCATTGACAACAAAACTATCAAAGCTGTTCGCGGTAACATCTATGCAAGCGATGGAAGTTTATTGGCCACCTCAGTGCCACGATATGAAATTCGAATGGACGTGAATGCTGATGCCATTGACGATGAATTGTTTTATGAAAATGTAGATTCATTGGCCTGGTGTCTTTCAAACCTATTCAAATACAAATCAGAACAGGAATATCTGAAAGAACTAACTGATGCGCGTAATTCCCTAAGTCCATCCGGAAGAAAGGGTGGTCGGTATCATTTGTTAAAACGAAATGCCACGTTCACCCAATTAAAAAAGGTGAAAAGTTTCCCCATTCTGCGCAAAGGGCGGTACAAAGGTGGATTGATTTATCTCCAAAAAAACCGAAGAGAAAAACCATTCAGGCATCTGGCGGAACGAACGGTAGGTTATTACAAAACAGGCGCGTCTGTTGGCCTGGAACGTGCATACAATGAACAGTTGCAAGGGGTGAACGGCAAAAGGCTCATGCAAAAAATTGCGGGTGGCGATTGGAAGCCCATCAATGATGAAAATGAAATTGAACCAAAAAATGGATACGATTTACATACCACCATTGACATCAACCTGCAAGACGTTGCTGAAAATGCACTCTTAAAGCAATTGACATTGCACAATGCTGATCATGGATGTGTAGTGCTCATGGAGGTTAATTCTGGTGATATCAAGGCCATTGCCAATCTGAAAAGAAAGAAAACCGGAGGGTACTATGAAGGGTACAATTACGCCATCGGCGAAAGCACTGAGCCGGGCTCAACATTTAAGTTACCCGTGTTGATGGCGGCATTTGAAGATGGTTTTATCAATCTGGAAGATAAAGTAGACACAGAGGGTGGAAAGAAAATGTTCTACACTGAAAAGATGGAAGACACCCATGACCATGGGGTGGTGACCATTCAGCGCGCTTTTGAAGTGTCATCCAATATTGCCATTGCCAAGACCATCAATAAATACTACCAGAAAAATCCAGAGGCGTTTGTCAAGCGACTGCATCAAATGGGATTGAACAATCAATTGGGTATTGAAATCCACGGTGAAGGCACACCGCGAATCAAAAGCCCATCTTCTGAATCGTGGTCAGGAATTACGCTTCCATGGATGGCGCATGGTTATGAAGTACTGCAAACACCACTGCAAGTATTGACTTTTTACAATGCTGTAGCCAATGATGGTAAAATGGTGAAGCCAAGATTTGTTACTGAGATAAGCGATAAGGGCAAGTTGATTGAAAGTATTCCCGTACAAGTCATCAACGAACAAATCTGCTCTAAGTCAACGATTGAAAAGGCCAAAATCATGTTGGAAGGGGTGGTTAACAATGAAGGAACGGCACAAAATCTGAAAAATGAAGCATATCGGGTTTCCGGAAAGACGGGGACGGCCCAAATGGCAAACGACAAATATGGATATGCTTACAAATCCAACAGAAGTTATCAGGCATCATTCGTAGGATTTTTTCCATCAGAAAATCCCAAATATTCATGCATAGTGGTAGTGAACGCCCCATCGAAAAATGTCTACTATGGAAATTTGGTAGCGGGACCCATTTTCAAAGAAGTAGCGGACAAAGTTTACGCCAATAGTCTTCAAATTCATGAGGAGTTAAGTGAGCAGGAATTTTATGCCAATTCCGCTATACCATACTCTAAAAATGGTCATCACGGCGATTTGCTGACCATTTTCAATGTGTTGGACATCCCCATGAATGAGCAAGGCACAAAACAATGGGTGGTGACCTCAACGGCCGATAGCATTGTTCATATTTCTGACAGAACCATTCCTGAGAACGCTGTACCCAATGTAGTGGGTATGGGCATTCGAGATGCCATATTCTTACTTGAAAACGTGGGATTACGTGTTGAATTCAAAGGAAAAGGAGTAGTGAAAAATCAATCCATACAGCCAGGAAGTCCATTGCGACCTGGTAGAACCATAAAATTACAGGTGGCCTGAAATGAAATTGTTGAGAGACATATTGTATAGAGTCAGCCTGGAAAATGTCATTGGCCAAACCAATATGGCCATTGAAAACATTTGTTTCGACTCAAGAAAGGTGGGCAAATTCAGCGCATTCATTGCAATTGAAGGAACACAAAGTGATGGTCATGAATTCATTGATAAGGCCATTGACAAAGGAGCCGTTGCCATTGTCTGCAACACTTTACCAGATAACCTTGATCCTAAGGTGACATACGTTGAAGTGGATGATACGGCAAAAGCATTGGGTTTTCTTGCTTCCAATTTTTATGATAATCCTTCGGACGAAATCAAATTAGTTGGCGTAACAGGGACCAATGGAAAAACAACCATTGTTTCATTGTTGTACGAACTTTTCAAGGAATTGGGTTACCATGTTGGTTTGCTGTCTACGGTGGTTTATAAAATTGATACGCATGAAATTCCTGCTACCCATACCACCCCTGATCCAATTGCCATCAATTCGTATTTGAGGCAAATGATCAACAATGGTTGTTCACATTGTTTTATGGAGGTTAGCTCACATGCGGTAGCACAGCATCGCATTGCAGGTCTATCTTTTGACGGTGGCATTTTCACCAATATCACACATGATCACTTGGATTATCACAAAACATTTGATGAATATATCCGAGCCAAAAAGGCATTTTTTGATGGCCTTCCTCGTTCCGCTTTCGCTTTAGTCAACAAAGATGACCGCAACACATCAGTGATGACGGCTCATACGAAAGCACGCATCAAAACATTTGCCTTGAAAAACATGGCAGATTTCAAGTGCAAAATCCTGGAGAATCAATTCAGTGGTATGCTTCTGAACATCAACAACAAAGAAGTATGGACCAAGCTCATTGGAAAATTCAATGCCTACAATTTGCTTTCCGTTTTTGCCACTACCTCATTGATGGGTGAAAATGAAATGGATGTGCTTACTGCCATCAGCAATTTGGAAACGGTAGACGGACGATTCCAATACATCAAAAACAACAAGGACATTACGGCCATTGTGGATTACGCGCATACTCCAGATGCTTTGGAAAACGTGCTTGAAACCATCAAGGATTTGAGAACAGGAAACGAACAGCTCATTACGGTTGTTGGGTGTGGAGGTGATCGCGACAAAGACAAACGTCCGTTGATGGCAAAAACGGCCAGTGAATATTCGGATAAAGTGGTGTTGACATCAGACAATCCAAGAAATGAATCACCAGAGAACATTATTGAGGATATGATCAAAGGTCTCGATCCAACTGACGAAAAGAAAGTACTGAGCATTGTGAATCGCAAAGAAGCCATTCGAACAGCTTGTTCTTTGGCATCGAAGGGAGACATCATTTTGGTGGCTGGGAAAGGTCATGAAAAGTATCAGGAGATCAAGGGAAAGAAAACGCCTTTTGATGATTACAAAATATTAGAAACCACTTTGAAAACAACCACATAGCCATGTTATATTACTTGTTTGAAATATTACAGAGTTGGGACATTCCAGGTGCGGGAGTTTATGAATACGTCACCTTTCGTGCTGCCAGTGCGGTCATTGTTTCCTTGCTAATTTCCATGGTTTTTGGAAAACGCATCATTGGCATGCTTCACAAAAAACAAGTGGGAGAAAGCATTCGTGACCTGGGGCTGGAAGGACAAGTTCAAAAGCAAGGAACGCCAACCATGGGTGGGCTTATCATCTTAGCATCCATTTTATTTCCTACCCTCTTATTTGCAAAACTAGACAACAGCTATATCCAAATCATGTTGATTTCAACGGTGATGTTAGGCGCCATTGGATTTATTGATGATTACATCAAGGTTTTCAAGAAAAATAAACAGGGGTTGGCCGGAAAATTCAAAATTCTTGGACAGATTCTGGTGGGCATTGTTGCCGGAACTATGTTGTATTTCAATGATGAAGTTACGGTCAAAGAAAAGGTAGAAGTGGCTCAGATTACTTCCGTGGAAGGTCAGACTGAAACGCAATGGGAAGAAAAACAAGCCATGGTCACCACCATTCCATTCGTGAAAAACAATGAATTTGATTACAATGTTTTAATCAGCTGGGCATGCGACAATTGCCGCAAATGGGGCTGGCTGGTGTTCATACCAATTGTCATTTTGATTGTTACCGCGGTTTCCAATGGTGCCAATATGACGGATGGTTTAGATGGCTTGGCAACCGGTACTTCGGCCATTATTGGCCTGGTACTTGGGATTTTCGCTTACGTTTCCAGTAACATCATCTTCTCGGAATACCTGAACATCATGTTCATTCCTCGCTCAGAGGAACTAGTAATTTTTATTGGAGCATTTACCGGTGCATGCGTGGGATTTTTGTGGTACAACTCGTTTCCCGCGCAAGTATTCATGGGTGACACCGGAAGCCTTTCATTGGGTGGAATCATAGCGGTTTTTGCCATAGCCATTCGCAAGGAGTTAATGATTCCATTGTTCTGTGGAATCTTCCTTATCGAAAACTTATCGGTCATGATGCAGGTGGCATATTTCAAGTACACCAAGAAAAAATATGGGGAAGGACGAAGGATTTTTCTCATGTCGCCATTGCACCATCATTATCAGAAAAAAGGATATCACGAATCAAAAATTGTTTCCAGGTTTTGGATTGTGGGCGTCATGCTTGCCATTCTGTCCATTGTAACCTTAAAACTGCGGTAATTGACAACAATTAAGAACATAGCAATATTAGGAGGTGGTGAAAGCGGCCACGGAGCAGCAATTCTTGCAGCACAAGTGGGTCTTGATGTTTTTCTGTCAGATGCCGGTTTGTTGAAATCCGAAGTAAAAGCAGATTTGGAGGAAAGAGGTATTTCTTACGAAGAAGGAAAACATTCAGAGGACAAGATTTTAGGAGCCGATATTGTTGTTAAAAGTCCTGGAATTCCTGACGATGTTCCCTTAGTGGTAAAAATCAGAGAGAATGATATTGAGGTGATTTCAGAAATCGAATTTGCATTTAGAAAATGTAAATCAAAAGTAATTGCGGTTACGGGAAGCAATGGTAAAACCACTACTGCCAGTCTCATTTATCACATTCTTAAAAAATCCGGATTGAGCGTTGCACTGGGAGGAAACATTGGAAAAAGTTTCGCTCGATTGGTCGCAGAAAATCAATTTGACTGGTACGTTCTTGAACTGAGCAGTTTCCAATTGGATGGCATCAAAGTCTTCAAACCAGACATTGCCGTGCTGCTCAATGTAACACCAGATCACCTGGACCGATATGACAATGATTTTGACAAATACTTAAGATCAAAATTCAGAATCACTGAAAACCAACACGAACAAGACACCTTCATCTTTAACTACGATGATCAGGCAATAAAAAAATACCTCGAAAACAACACTGTCGAAGCCAAGCGCCTTCCATTCAGCATAGATAATATTCTGGATGAGGGAGCATGGCTGGAAAATGAATCCATAAACATTAACATCAATCATAATTCGCTGACTATGTCCATACATGAACTAGCATTACAGGGCAAACACAATATTTACAATTCTATGGCTGCAGGGATAGCCGGAAGGGTGCTGGACCTTAAAAAAGAATTGATACGTGAAAGCCTTGCCGATTTTCAAAACATTGAACACCGCCTTGAATTTGTCATGGCCGTTCATGGAATAAATTTTATCAATGATTCAAAGGCAACAAATATTAACTCTGCATGGTACGCATTGGAAAGTCTCGATGCAGGAGTTATTTGGATTGCCGGCGGTGTTGATAAAGGAAATGATTACAGCCAACTCAATGAATTGGTAGCAGAAAAGGTAAAAGCCATCATCTGCATTGGAGAAGACAATCGAAAAATTCACAAGGCATTTGATGACATCATTGAATACATTGAAGATGCTGAGAACATGAACGATGCCGTCCGTCAATCTTATAAATTCGGTGAAAAAGGTGATACTGTGTTGTTAGCACCTGCCTGTGCAAGTTTCGATCGATTTGAAAATTTTGAAGAAAGAGGGCATGCATTTAAGCAAGCCGTAAGATTACTATAAGATGAATTTGCGCAATTTATACGCCAGACTCGAAGGTGATAAAGTCATTTGGGCAGTTGTTCTGCTGATGGCCATTATATCCGTGCTCACGGTTTATAGCTCAATTGTAAGTCTGGCTTATAAATACAGAAGTGGAAATACAGAATATTTCCTGTTTAAACATTCCATTATTCTTCTCATTGGATTCATTCTAATGTATACTGCGCATAAGATTAAATTCACCTATTATTCGAAAATTTCTCAGCTTGCGGTGTGGATAGCCGTGCCCTTACTTGGACTAACGCTATTCAGTGGAACCAATATCAATGAAGCCAGCCGTTGGTTGGTGATTCCGGTAATCAATCAAACATTTCAGACATCGGATTTGGCCAAGCTTGCCATCATCATGTACATAGCCCGATTACTTTCGAAAAAGCAGGACAGTATTAAAAGCTTTAATGAATCGTTTGTACCCATTATGGTGCCCGTATTGATTGTATGTGGACTCATTCTTCCGGCGAACTTTTCTACGGCTTCCATTTTGTTTGTGGTATGTATAATGTTGATGTTCATTGGACGAGTAAACCTCAAATACATTTTTGCTTTTTTTGGCGTGGGCCTCGTTGCCTTAGCAACTTTTGTAGCCATCAAATTCAATTCAGTATCTACCGGAAGATTGGGCACGTGGCAAAACCGGATTGAACATTTTATGGATGGCGATGCCGATGGAAACTATCAGGTAAGGCAGTCTAAAATAGCCATTGCCACAGGAGAAATTATTGGGAAAGGCCCGGGAAGAAGTGTGCAGCGAAACTTCTTGCCCCACCCTTATTCTGATTTCATTTATGCCATTATCATTGAAGAATATGGGCTCGTTGGTGGGTTTGGTATTCTAATGTTGTACCTGGTCTTGTTGTACCGGGGTGTCAAAATTGCCAGTGATTGTCCACGAACTTTTGGGTCATTGCTGGCCATAGGTCTATGCCTGAGTCTGGTTTTTCAAGCCATGATCAATATGGCGGTAGCCGTTAATTTATTTCCGGTAACGGGGCAGCCCCTACCGATGATTAGTATGGGTGGAACCAGTATATGGTTTACCTGTATCACCATAGGTATTATCCTGAGTGTGAGTAGAGAAAATGAGCAAAACGCAAGAAAAAATATCCCCGTTGAAATTCATCATTAGTGGTGGTGGAACCGGGGGACATATTTTCCCTGCGATTGCCATTGCCAATGCATTGAAGAAACAACATCCCGAAGCGGAATTCCTGTTTGTAGGAGCAGAAGGAAAAATGGAAATGGAAAAAGTTCCACAGGCTGGGTATGAAATCATGGGATTACCTATTCGCGGAATACAACGAAAATTGAGCTTGCGAAATCTATCCGTGCCGTTTAGATTGTTTATCAGTTTGATAAAGGCCTATTCCATTATCCGAAAATTTCGTCCGGACGCGGTTATCGGAGTTGGCGGATATGCCAGTGCCGCAGTGCTATATGTTGCGTCATTTAAAAAAATCAAAAGTTACATCCAGGAGCAAAATTCGTTTCCGGGTATGACCAACAAGATGTTGGCCAATCGAGTTCACAAAATATTTGTGGCCTTCGAAAACATGGACAAGTATTTCCCAAAGGAAAAAATTCTGCTCAAAGGAAATCCTGTACGACGAGAAATTATAGAAGCTTCCAAAAATGCCGGTGAGGCAAGAAAACAATTTCAATTGGATCCCGAACGGTTGACCATCTTGGCTGTTGGAGGCAGTCTGGGTGCAAAAACCATCAACGAAAGTGTTTTGAATTGCTTTCCGCTATTGGAAAAACACAATGTGCAATTGCTATGGCAAACGGGAAAACACGGTTATCAGAAATATGCACAACGCGTTCCTGATCAAAATCACCGGGTTCGGGTTCAACCTTTTATTTCCAATATGGCAGATGCCTATGCTGCTGCTGATATTATCATATCACGTGCTGGTGCCATTTCCGTGACCGAAATTGCCGTATTGAACAAACCCGCTATTCTGATTCCCTCACCCAATGTGGCAGAAGACCATCAGACAAAAAATGCCAAAGCCTTGTCTGAACATGAAGCGGCGCTACTTATTCCGGATAAGGTTGCAAGAGAAGAACTGCCTATTCAATTGGAAAAGCTGGTTCAAAACAAAGAGCAATTGGCTCATTTGAAAGATAACCTAAAACTGGTTTTCAGCAACGCAAAAGCTGATTTGGATATTGCAGAAACCATTATCAAAGATGTGAGTGCATGAATTTGAGTGGTGTACATAACGTTTATTTTTTGGGCATTGGTGGCATAGGAATGAGCGCCCTGGCGCGTTATTTTCATAAAAAAAATTACCACGTTTCAGGATATGATAAAACGGAATCTGCGCTTACCAAGCAATTAATTGAAGAAGGCATTCCCGTGCATTATGATGACAATCCTGATTCATTGGAGTCGCTAACTCCGGATTCTACATTGGTTGTTTTAACACCTGCCATACCAAATGACCTAAATGAGTTGGTTCATTTGAAGCAACGAGGTTTCACCATTAAAAAAAGAGCTGAAGTATTAGGCACTATTTCGCAAGAATACACCACCATTGCGGTTTCAGGTACACATGGCAAAACCACCACTTGCTCCATGATTACCCGAATATTCAGACATGCAGGTGTGCCCGTGATAGCATTCATTGGTGGAATATCTCCTGATTTTGGTTCCAATTTCATCATGGACGATCAAGCAAAAATGATGATCGTAGAAGCAGATGAATTCGATAAATCGTTTTTGCACCTCACACCTAACATTTTGATAATCACATCCATGGATGCTGATCATTTGGATGTATATGGTTCGGAAGAGCAAATGTTTCAGTCGTATTTGTCGTTGACAAATCAAGTACAGAAAAATGGAAAAGTCATCTTGTTTGAAAATGTAGTGCCCAATTTACCTGAATTGAAATCTGAAGTCATCACCTACGGGCAATCAGAAAATGCCGACTACAGAATTACTGACTTGACCCATGTGCATCAACAATCGCAGTTCAAAGTAACCGGCAAATCAGGTGAGTCGTCAACTATTCAACTAGCTATGCCAGGCATTCACAATTCGTTTAATGCTACAGCATCCATCATATGTGCCATTCAATGTGACATCTCCGTTGAATTGTGCAATGAAGCATTACAATCTTACGGTGGCGTAAAAAGGCGTTTTGAGTTTGTTTTAAAAAGCGAATCGCTGACCATTATTGACGATTATGCACATCATCCGGAAGAGATTAAACAATTGGCACTTTCTGTTCGGGCAATGTATCCCAATAAAAATATACAAGCGGTTTTTCAGCCTCATTTATTCAGTCGAACCCAGGATTTTGCGGAAGGTTTTGGTGAATCATTGTCCTTGTTTGATGGAGTTTTGCTCTTACCTATTTATCCTGCTCGTGAAAAACCAATCCCAGGAGTAACGTCATCCATTTTACAATCATTCATAACCTGTGACACGGAAGTGGTTGAGAAATCAGAGTTATTATTTCGATTGGATCAGTTGGATAAGGAAGTTCTAGTGACCATTGGTGCCGGAGATATCGACAGAATGGTTCCTGAAATTGTTTCACATGTAAAACAAATGTCATGAAGAAAAAATTAAAAATATTACTTCGTTTGCTCTTACCTGTATTCCTATTGGTATCGCTTAGCTTTATCAATGGTGTACAAGAAGATGCCAAATGCAAAGACATCGTCATTTCTGTCCATTCAGATGACAATCATGAATTCATCAATGAAGGAGATGTTTTGGACCTTATCAACAATCAATTCAACACTCCGGTCAGTCAAACCATTGGTGATATTCATACCGATCTAATTGAAGATGAACTGGAGAATCATCATGCTGTAGAGAATGCAGAGGTGCACATAACGGTAGATGGTCGGTTATTGGTAGACATTGAACAACGTAGACCCATTGCACGCATCTTTCCTGAAAACGGCAGAGGTTATTACCTGGATGAAAACGGAGGAATCATGCCGCTTTCAAACAACTACACAGCAAGGGTTTTGGTGGTTAATGGTATGATCAAGGATGAATATACACATGTGAAGAATTATCGTTTTGATGAGTCCGTGAAAAACGATTCTTTATTTGAGATATCCTTCCTGGATGAACTTTTTGAAGTGTGCAAGTTCATGGATTCCAATCCCTTTTGGAACGCGCAAATTGAACAATTGTATGTTAATAAAGATTCAGATATCGAGTTGATACCAAGGGTAGGAAATCATACCATTGTACTTGGTGAACCGGATTTATTAACTAAAAAATTTGATAAACTGATGATCTTTTATCGTCAGGGACTGACGAAAACAGGTTGGAATGAATACGAAAAAATAAACCTGAAATTCAAGGATCAAATAGTTTGTACAAAAAGAAATTATTATGGAAAACGGTGAAATTGTAGTCGGTCTTGACATTGGAACCACCAAAATTGTTGCCATTGCCGGTCGCCGTGATGAATTTGGAAAATTGCAGATTTTGGGAATGGGGCGCTCTGAATCCATTGGCGTAACAAGAGGTGTAGTTTCCAATATTGAAAAAACGGTTAATTCCATTCGATTGGCCATTGAACAAGCTGAAAGTCAATCTGGAGTAGACATCAAAGTAGTAAATGTGGGGATTGCCGGTCAACACATTAAAAGTCTTCAGCACCGAGGTATTCGGGTGCGAAACAATATTGACATAGAAATCAACCAGGAAGACATCGACATGCTCATCAATGATATGTACAAACTAGTCATGCTTCCCGGAGAAGAAATCATTGACGTGCTTCCTCAAGAGTTCATTGTAGATAACGAACAAGGCATCAAAGATCCGGTTGGTATGGCAGGCATTCGATTGGAGGCCAATTTTCACATTATTACCGGACAAGTTGCTGCTGCAAAAAATATTTACAAGTGTGTGCACAAGGCTGATTTAGATGTAGTGGATTTGATTTTGGAACCACTGGCATCAGCGGAGGCTGTGTTGAGTGATGAAGAAAAAGAAGCAGGAGTTGTATTGATTGACATTGGTGGTGGAACCACGGACGTAGCTATTTTCCAAGACGGAATCATTAGGCATACAGCCGTTATTCCATTTGGAGGAAATGTCATCACTGAAGACATCAAGCAAGGATGTAACATCATAAAAAATCAGGCTGAATTGCTTAAAATCAAATTTGGATCTGCATTGGCAGATGAAAGTCAGGAAAATGAAATCGTATCCATCCCTGGATTAAGAGGTCGTCCTCCCAAGGAGATTTCAGTGAAAAATCTGGCGCATATTATTCAAGCCAGATTGGAAGAAATCATTGAACACATTTATTACGAAATCAAAAATTCAGGGTTTGAAAATAAGTTGATTGCGGGTGCAGTATTAACAGGTGGTGGTTCACAAATGAAACACATATCCCAATTGTTTGAATTTGTAACAGGCATGGATGCACGTGTGGGATATCCAAACGAACATTTGGCAAAAGACAATTCAGAAAACATCACAAGTCCAATGTATGCTACGGGTGTTGGGTTGGTCATTAAAGGATTCCAGAAATTGGATAAACAAAACGATCAACAACTGAGTGAAGCCGAGCAATACACGGGAAGAAGCAGAGGACGCTCAGGATTCTTAGATAAACTTGTTAAAAAGACTCAAGACTTTTTTGAAGAAGAATAATAGAAAATTAAAACAAAGGCCATGAAATTTGACTTGCCAAAAGATCAATCATCCATTATTAAAGTAATCGGTGTAGGTGGAGGCGGCAATAATGCAGTCACCCACATGTACAACCAGGGTATTACTGGTGTGGATTTCATTATCTGCAACACAGACCAGCAAGCGTTGGATATGAGTCCTGTTCCCAACAAAGTTCAATTGGGCGCATCACTGACGGAAGGCCGGGGTGCGGGCTCAATTCCTGAAGTGGGAAGAAACTCCGCCATTGAAAGTGTTGATGATCTAAAAGAATTGTTGTCCAAAGGAACTCAAATGGTATTTATTACTGCCGGCATGGGAGGTGGAACAGGAACCGGAGCTGCTCCGGTCATTGCCGCTACCGCTCGTGAAATGGGTATTCTGACTGTGGGTATTGTAACCATTCCTTTCACGTTTGAAGGAAGAAGAAGAAAACAACAAGCAGATGTAGGGCTCAATGAACTGAGAGACAATGTGGATACATTGCTCATCATATGCAATGATCGTCTGCGTGAAATGTATGGGAATCTGAAAATTTCGGAAGCCTTTGCTTTAGCTGACGATGTTTTGACAGTGGCTGCCAAAGGCATTGCCGAAATTATCACGGTAGCCGGATACATCAATGTGGATTTTGAAGATGTAAGAACGGTAATGCAAGATGGTGGAACCGCCATTATGGGATCTGCGGCTGCTGAAGGCGACAACAGAGCTACTAAAGCCATAAGTCAGGCACTTGCTTCGCCTTTGTTGAATGACAATGACATCAACGGTGCCAAATACATCTTGTTGAACATCACCTCCGGTGGAGAAGAAATTTCCATGGATGAAATTGATGAAATCACAGATTATGTGCAAAATGAAACGGGTTACTCTGCTGATTTAATCTGGGGGAATGGAAGAGATGAGTCATTGGGAGAAAAAATTTCCGTGACCATTATCGCAACAGGGTTTGGAACTTCAAATACGCAAGGAGATAATTCTGCAGGTCAATCCAAAAGAATTGTGAAAACGCTGGAACCTGACACGCCAGAAATGGAAAATCAGGAAGCAGAAAACACACTTCCTGAACCGGACAACGCATTAGAGCCACACCTCAAAGAAGAAAATGCAGATGAAGAATCACAAGTGAGTATGGAGTTTAATTTGAATCCAAGTGTTTCTGAACAAGATCCATTAGCTGTGGACCCACCAGAAACAGACGAACCACAAATTATCCGTCATACGCTTGATGAAGAAATTTCGAATGAAGAGCCTCCAGAAACACCTGTAGTCAATGAAACTGAGGAGCAAGTTGAAGACAATAATAAACCTCCGCTACCAACAGAGGAACAAATTCGTAAATCACACGAAAGAATCAATCGTTTAAAGGCACTTAGCTTAAAAATGAAAACGCCATCTGGTATTTCAGATCTCGAAAGTGAGCCAGCTTACAAACGGAGAGAAATTGATTTAGACGATGTGCCACATTCTTCTGAATCCAATGTATCCAGGTATACTTTGGGAGAAGATGATGACAACAAGACCAATTTGAGGGAAAATAATTCCTTCCTTCACGATAATGTTGATTAATCGTAAGAGGTAAAATAAAAGCACCTCTTTTATTCCCTTTTTAAGTCGTTCACAATCGTTGTGAAATGCATAACTTTGCGTTCAAATTTTTGCATTATGTCATTACTGGAAACCATTAACTCGGATATTAAGCAAGCTATGCTAGCAAAGAAAAAAGATGAACTTCCTGCTTTAAGGGCGGTGAAATCAGAATTACTATTGCTTGAAACAGCTGGTGGAAATAAAAAAGTGGATGAAAATGACGAAATCAAATTGTTGCAAAAATTAATCAAGCAACGCAAAGAATCTGCGGCCGTTTATGAGGAGCAAAATCGTGAAGATTTGGCCGCTGATGAAAAGGTACAGGCAGAAATTATTGCACGTTATCTACCAGCTCAAATGAGTGAAGAAGAAGTAACTGCTGTTATTAAGGAAGTCATTTCGCAAACTGGCGCGGCCGGTCCCCAAGACATGGGAAAAGTGATGGGAATGGCCAATCAAAAATTGGCTGGAAAAGCGGAAGGTAAACTCATTGCTGGTATAGCAAAGTCATTGTTGGCAGGATAGTCATCTGCTGTATTCTTGAAAAACTTATCGTAGCTTTAACGGTGTGAGCCAAGATATTCTAAAGATTGCACACCGTGGTGCTTCCGGGTATGCTTTGGAAAATTCGCCCCAAGCATTTCAAAAAGCCATTGATCTGAAGGTAGATTACATTGAAGCTGATATTCAATTGACCTCTGACAATGTTCCCATAGTTCTTCATGATAAGTTATTGGACAGAACATCAAATGCAGAAGGATATGTTTGGGATTACAGTTGGCATGACATTCAAACAAACGTGCTCCTAAACAATGGTGAAAAGATATGGTCGTTGGAACAATTGACTGCTTTTGTCAAGGATAACAATAGCAAACTGTATGTAGATCTGAAGTCTTTTGAGGCCGAAGATTTGGTAATTGATATTCTTCATACACAGCTATCCGTTGATGAATTCATAATTGGCTCATTTCATTATCCAACGTTGAAGAATATTAAATACCGAGATGATAAGATCACGACCGTGATGATCATTGAAGGCAATCCCATCGACATTGAAAGAATATTGGAAAATACTGCTTGTGATATTGTTGCTTTCGGATTTGACTCCATTGATCCCAGCTCAGTTGAGCGAGTGCATCAACTGGGCAAGACGGTGTTTTCCTGGACCATCAATGATGAACGGGAAATTGAAAGAGCCAAAAGTATTGGGATAGATGGAATTACCAGCAATTATCCGGATAGAATTTAAAGTTCAAAACACAAGGACATGATGAGTGCTACTTCCTCTGAAGTGAAGTCATGGTGTTGTACTAATTCATTGATGTTTTCTGGAAAATGATATTGATGCTGTAGTATAGGTATCAGCTTTTCTTTTAATCCATTTGGCCAATTTCCAAGGCAATCAGCAGTATCAATCATTCCGTTTGAGACAGACAATTCCAATTCAACTTGCTCACCATCTAGCGTTGCACTGCCCGTATAAACATACTTCGGTCCATAACCGATATTCCAATTGTCCTTTTCGTATTTGGACAACCTTAATTCGTTAACCTTTGTCACCTCATCTTGTTGCAACTCTATTATTTGTTCGGCAGGAAGATGCGTCAACAGGTAATTCTCCAATTGTTGAATAAACGTTTCCGTATCCATCGAGGTCTGCAAAAACGGTTTGATGTTTCCAACACTCGCCGGAACAGAAGCTACTGACCTGCCTTTATACTTTGATCGGTTGTTGGCAATTGAACCACGTAAATGATCCAAATTAGCATCAAACAACAATGTACCATGATGCAACACTCGATTTCTCACCGCATGTTCTGCATTGCCCGAGATTTTTTTACCATTCAGGTAGATGTCATTTCTTTCCGAAAATTCAACAGGTAAACCCATAGAAGTCAAAGCATTGAAAACAGGGGTCATGTACCTTTTAAAATCGACAAGCTTGTCTTCCGGTCTGGAGATGATTACCGAAAAATTGATATTTCCCAGATCGTGATACACCGTACCTCCTCCTGATATCCTGCGATATACAGGGATTTTATTTTCAAGCACAAATGAATGGTTTATTTCTGCCAACAGGTTTTGATGTTTTCCAGAAACCACACACGGTTCATTTCTCCAAAGCAAAAAGTAGTCGTCTTCTTGCTTAAACAAAAACTCTTCCAGCGCCAGATTAAATGCCGGTGATGTATTTTGATTGAGAAAAAACTTCATGAAGTGTGAAAGATAGGTAAGAAAAAAGAAAAGCCCTCATTGATTGAATGAGGGCTTTACACTTTTATAGAATCAGCGGATTACATCATTCCACCCATTCCTCCAGGCATTCCACCCGCAGGCATGGCAGGTGCAGCTGCTGGATCTTCTTTTTCATCTGCAATCACACATTCTGTTGTCAACAACAAACCTGCAATTGAAGAAGCATTTTCCAATGCTACTCTTGAAACCTTTGTAGGATCAATTACACCAGCTTCCAATAAATTTTCGAATTGCTCAGTTCTTGCATTGTATCCAAAATCTCCTTTTCCTTCTTTGATTTTTTGAACTACAATGGAACCTTCCCCTCCTGCATTAGCAACAATCTGACGGATGGGCTCTTCAAGAGCTCTTCGCACAATGGCAATACCAGTATCCTCATCGGCGTTTTCACCTTTGATTTTAGCTAACTCATCAATCACTCTGATAAAAGCAACGCCTCCACCAGGAACAATTCCTTCTTCTACAGCAGCTCTTGTAGCATGCAATGCGTCATCTACTCTATCTTTCTTTTCTTTCATTTCAACTTCCGTGGCAGCTCCAACATAAAGTACAGCAACACCACCTGACAATTTAGCCAAACGCTCTTGCAATTTTTCTTTATCGTAGTCAGAAGTACTTGAATCGATTTGTGCTTTGATTTGAGCAACTCGGCTATCGATATCTTCCTTGTTTCCACTTCCGTTTACAATGGTAGTATTGTCTTTGTCAATGGTCACTTTTTCAGCCGTTCCCAAATAAGATAAATCTGCGTTTTCAAGGTTGTATCCTCGCTCTTCAGAAATAACTGTTCCTCCAGTAAGGATAGCGATGTCTTCCAACATAGCTTTTCTTCTGTCTCCAAATCCTGGCGCTTTAACGGCTGCAACTTTCAATGAACCTCTCAATTTGTTAACCACAAGTGTGGCCAATGCTTCTCCATCAATATCTTCGGCAACTATTAATAAAGGTTTTCCAGTTTGTGAAGATTTTTCAAGAATAGGAAGGAGATCTTTCATGGTAGAAATCTTCTTATCGTAAAGAAGAATCAATGGACTGTCAAGATTGGCTTCCATTTTTTCTCCGTCAGTTACGAAATAAGGAGAGATATAACCTCTGTCAAATTGCATACCTTCCACAACCTCAACTGTTGTATCTGTTGTTTTGGCCTCTTCAACTGTGATTACTCCTTCTTTTTTCACGCGCTCCATTGCTTCAGCAATCAGTTTACCAATGGTATTGTCATTGTTTGCTGAGATAGAAGCTACTTGTTCAATTTTGTTGTGATCGTCACCTACTTCCTGAGACAAATCATGAAGTTTGGCAACCACTGCCTGAACCGCTTTATCAATTCCCCTTTTCAAATCCATTGGGTTAGCTCCTGCAGCAACGTTTTTCAAACCTGCCGTAACAATTGCCTGAGCAAGAATAGTAGCTGTAGTTGTACCGTCTCCCGCATCGTCAGCAGTTTTTGAAGCTACCTCTTTTAGCATTTGAGCACCCATGTTTTCAATAGGCTCTGACAATTCAATTTCTTTAGCAACAGATACACCATCTTTTGTCATTGATGGAGCTCCGAATTTTTTATCGATAATGACATTTCGACCTTTAGGTCCCAATGTCACCTTAACAGCATTAGCAAGGGTGTCTACTCCTTTTTTCAACGCATCTCTTGCTTCTACTTCAAATGTTATTTCTTTTGCCATTTTAGTGTGTATTAAGCTATTTCTTGATTAAACAATTGCCAGAATATCAGATTCTTTCATCATCAAATAGTCATGACCTTCCCATGATAATTCTGTTCCGGAGTACTTACCATACAATACCGTATCACCTACTTTTACTGTTAGTGGCTCATCTGGTTTTCCGTTTCCAACTGCAACGATTTTTCCTCGTTGTGGTTTTTCCTTTGCCGTATCAGGTATGATAATTCCGCCGGCGGTTTTCTCTTCAGCGGGAGCAGCTTCTACAAGCACTCTATCCGCCAATGGTTTAATTTTCACAGCCATCTTATTATTTACGATTACTATTTATTGAATTTAATTTCTGCTTTGTTGCAACGCACATTATGTGCCAAGATTGATATTTCAAATTATACAGACATAATTGCACATTACGAATAAAATCATGACAATTCTGACTGTCAAACTGACATTTGGAAAACTACTCCTCTTCGGCAGGAGCACTGCTAGCTGGAGGTGGTGCAGTTTGCTGATTATCAGGAAGAACAATATTGTTGTTAATTGCTGGAGGAACGATATCTACATTTTCCTGCAATTCTTCTTTCACTTCAGAAGACGTATTCTCAACTTCAATAACATTCAATTTGTTGAGTCCTGCTGAAACAATAGTCAAAAATACCAAGGCAATGCCCAAAGTCCAGGTTGCCTTTTCCAATACATCGGCAGTCTTTCTCACACCCATCACTTGATTGGACGAAGAGAAGTTAGATGCCAAACCTCCTTTTGGGTTTTGAACCAACACAACGAGTATCAACAATATTGCAACGATGAATATTAAAATAGATACAAATGTTCCCATCCCTCTTTATTTTTGTTGTTTCAGAATTTCAATTTGGGCTGCAAAGTAAGCCTTTTTTTCCGGATATTTCAAAACCAATTTTTCGTAGATCTGAATCGCTCTGGCAACATCACCTTGTTTCGCATGAATCCTTGCCAGGGTCTCGGTAACCAACTCATCTGATGATTCCAAAGTGGCCTTCCTTGCCAGGTTTTCTCCGGAAGTTTCAATGGTATCTTTTCGTTCAATGGTTGGCTTGTTTTTCAAAAATGCGTTGATCAAATCCTTGGGATCTTTCTTTTCTTCAATTCCCTGATCGAATTGAGTAAGCCATCCGGCAAAAGTCTGATCCTCATTTATGAATTCTTTAGCAGGTGCAATCTCTATCTCTTCATCCTGATCCAACTCACCTACAGAACGCTCCAGATCATAACCTGCATATTCTTTTTCCAATTCATCCTCAGAAGTCAAAGTTGAGGGTGTTGCCACATGAACCTCTTCTTCAACCGTTTCCTCCACAACATTCAATTGTGGAACAAATGAAGTATCAAGTGGTTGTGATTCTTCTGCTTGAGTTGCCACCTCTGGTTCTGTTGTCAACTCAACTTTTCCAGCCAACTTAAAATCCAACCCCGGCAATTCATGGACTTCATGAGTTTGAGGCATTTTATCTTCTTCCAACAATTCAAACAAACGTTCCCGGTGAGAACAATACAATGCAGTCAAATGCAATTGATCTTCTAACAAAAAGCTGTCGTATTTCTTCAGCAATTTGGTAAGTAGCAATCTACCTGTTTGAAAATAAGGATAATCGTCAATTAAATTCGCCAGTGTTTCTTCATGATCCGAAGTGAGTAATTGTGGATTGGCCACGAGACTGGAAAATTCTTTTCTGTTCATATTTTCAAATTACCAGTTGCTGACCGATTTGTTGAATATATCCTGAGCGAGCTGTTCATTGATGCCTTCTATGAGCTCATCTTCAACAGATGCAAGACTTTCTCCACTTTCGTAATCTGCAAATCTGCTAAACGACGTTTCGAAATTCTGTTTGCTGTCATTTGTATTTGTAAATTTCACCAATACCGTAATGGTCAAACGATTACCTGCTGCCTGGTCATTGGCCTGAATGGCAACAGGTGCAGTTCGATAATTGGTAATTTTTCCTTCGAATCGCAAATCTCCGTTGCGTTCAACCAATTTCAAGCTGGTCTGTGCAAGAAAGAGATCCTTTAATTTTTCCGTAAACAACTGACTCAACAACGGAGGTCCCAATTGGGTAAAGTTTGGAAAATAATCCACTGAAAATGTTTTTACCTCAGGTGCTATGGAAGCACCAGTAAACGAATAGCTGCATCCTCCCAAAGTAAGAGAGGTTGTTAAAATCAACGGAATTACATTCTTGAATAACTTCATTCCAGCTCGTACTCTTTAATTTTTCGATACAAGGTACGTTCAGATATGCCTAAATCATCCGCCGCCTTTTTCCTTCTACCGTTGTGCTTTTTTAATGCCTTCAGAATCAATTGTTTTTCTGTATCCGCTAAGGAAAGTGACTCTTCCATTACTACATGATGATCAATCTGATCATCGGCAGCATCGTCAGGAACCTGAATTTGCATGGGCTCTGCTTGAGAAGGAATGATGTTTACTTCTTCTTGATTTTCATAATTCGGAAAAGAGGTAGAAGGTTCAACTTCTGGTCTAACACCACCATACACCATCTTTCTCAATTCATGCACATCCTTTTTCAAATCAAACAATACCTTATATAAAATTTCACGCTCGTTTAATTCTTGTTCTCCCGGGTTTTGGTACAATACCGGTAATTGACTTTGGTCGCCATCAGGTAAATACTTTAGCAAGGTATCAGCACTGATTTGTCGTTCACTTTCTATCACTGAAATCTGCTCCGTAACATTTTTTAGTTGACGAATATTACCTGGCCATCTATAATTTTCAAGCATGCTTTTGGCATTATCACCTAATTTGACCACCGGCATTCTATATTTCTCAGCAAAATCAGCCGCAAACTTTCGAAATATCAAATGGATATCTTCCTTTCGCTTGCGCAAAGGCGGAATATAAATGGGTACCGTATTCAATCGATAATACAGGTCTTCCCGGAATTTCCCCTTTTTAATGGCTTCGGGAATATTGATATTGGTAGCTGCCACAATTCTGACATCTGTTTTTTGCACTTTCGAAGATCCAACCCTCAATATCTCTCCAGTTTCCAATACGCGCAGCAATCGAACCTGTGTTTGCAATGGCATTTCTGCCACTTCATCAAGAAAAATGGTCCCTCCATTGGCCACTTCAAAGTATCCTTTTCGGGTATCATGGGCTCCTGTAAACGAACCTTTTTCATGACCAAATAATTCGGAATCCATGGTTCCTTCAGGTATTGCTCCACAATTCACTGCAATAAACCGTGCGTGTTTACGCGTACTTAATTGATGTATCACCTGTGGCATTACCTCTTTTCCCGTTCCACTTTCACCGCTGATAAGCACACTTAAATCAGTAGGTGCAACCTGAATGGCAACATCTATTGCTCTATCAAGCAACGGTGAGTTGCCGATAATACCAAAACGTTGTTTTATAGATTGAACGTCCATAATTTAAGCAGTAACTGAAGAAATAGCATGTCCAATTAAGGTAGCCGATGTGCAGGAATCTACCTCAACATCTACATAATCTCCAGGCTTATAGTTCTCTTTTGGAAATACAACCACAGTATTCTGATCATTTCTTCCAAACAGTTGATCTTCCGATTTTTTAGATACACCTTCAACCAAAACACGGTGAATCTTTCCAATTCCTTCTTTTGCCCTGTAAGCCGAATGTTCTTGCTGAAGCGCAATAATTTCTGACAACCTTCTGGATTTTACATCCTCGGGAATATCGTCTTCAAACTTTCGTTGAGCCAATGTATTGGGTCTTTCTGAATATTTAAACATGTAAGAGAAATCAAACTTCACCTCTGCCATCAATGAAAGGGTTTCCTGATGTTCCTCTTCTGATTCAGAACAGAAGCCTGCAATGATATCTGCAGATATACCGCAGTCTGGAATAATTCTGCGAATGGCGTTAATTCGGTCCAAATACCATTCACGAGTATATCCTCTATTCATCATTTCAAGAATTCTGCTGTTGCCTGATTGAAATGGTAAATGAATGTAGTTACAAATGTTTTCGTATTTGGCCATAGTAATGAGCACCTCATCCGTCATATCATTGGGATGGGATGTAGAAAATCGAATGCGCAATGTTGGACAGGCCTCTGCAACCATGGCTAGTAGCTTGGCAAAATCAACACTTGTCGCCTTTTCTTCTTCAGACAATAAGCTGAAATCTTTTTTCGGTCCTCCACCATACCATAAATATGAGTCGACATTTTGTCCCAACAATGTAATTTCCTGATAACCAGCCTCAACAAGCTGTTTAGATTCTGAAACAATGCTTTCCGGATCCCTGCTTCGTTCTCGCCCTCTTGTAAATGGTACTACACAAAATGTGCACATGTTGTCACATCCTCTGGTAATTGAAACAAATGCTGTCACTCCATTACCCCCCAGTCGAACAGGGGATATTTCACCGTAGGTTTCTTCCTTGGATAAAATGACATTTACTGCTTTTCTACCTGCCGTAGCTTCTTCCATCAACTTAGGAAGATCTCTATACGCATCCGGCCCGGCTACGATATCTACTAATTTCTCTTCTTCCAAAAATTTATGCTTCAACCGTTCAGCCATGCAACCCAAAACGCCAACAGATAACGAAGGGTTTGATTTTTTAATGTGTTGAATGGACTTTAATCGATTGCGAACTGTTTGTTCCGCTTTATCGCGAATGGAACAGGTGTTGAGAAATATTGCGTCAGCTTCTTCAATGTTTCGAGTAGAAGAATAACCATTTTCTTGCAGAATCGAAGCAACAATTTCGCTGTCGGAAAAATTCATCTGACATCCATAACTTTCAATATAAAATCGCTTGGAATGATGATTATCTTCCTGAACTACACTATTTTCAGTAACATTTGTTGAAGCGGACATATTGACTGTATCACTCATGGGTTATCCCTCGTCACATTAATACTATTACAGATCAGGCTTCAGCCAAATCCACTATTGATTGCACTTTTTGGTGTTTGATTCTACCAAAATGAGTCGACAAAATTACAAAAGCCTGTGATAATGTCAAAGTGTCATGTTTATTACGGACTTGATTCCTACAACGCAGAAAATGTAAAGGCATCCTTTCAAGTGTTTCATCGTCTTCACCATATGTCTTGTCGATGTCAAAAATGGGATCAACTTTTTTATATTATATATATAATATAAGGAGTCTGTTCTCAAAAAGAGATTTGGAATATTAAACTTATAATGGTTTTATTTGTACGGATTTAAGAAAGTTTGGACACGACAAATGCTAGTGATATGGCAAAAAATCTAGTTATAGTAGAGTCACCTGCAAAAGCCAAAACCATTAAAGGGTTTTTGGGAAAAGATTTTGAGGTTACTTCATGTTTTGGGCATATTCGAGACCTTCCTAACAAGGATATCGCTATTGATGTTGACAATAACTTTGAACCGATTTATGAGGTTCCGAAGGATAAGAAAAAAATTGTCTCTGAATTAAAGAAATTGTCAAACGAAGCGGAAACCGTATGGTTGGCTTCGGATGAGGATCGTGAAGGAGAGGCCATTTCATGGCATTTATTGGAGGCACTTGAATTGGATGAAGCCAAAACCAAAAGAATTGTTTTTCACGAAATCACCAAAAATGCCATTTTAAAGGCAGTTGAAAATCCAAGAAGCATCAACAACAATCTGGTGAATGCCCAGCAGGCAAGAAGAGTATTGGATCGCCTGGTTGGTTACAAAATATCTCCTATCCTTTGGAAAAAAGTAAAACCTTCTTTATCAGCAGGTAGAGTGCAATCTGTGGCGGTTCGGTTAATTGTAGATAGAGAAAGAGAAATAAAGAATTTTGTTTCTACCTCTTCTTTTAAGGTAACGGGGAAATTTACCACCGCTTCCAACGCCGCTTTAAATGCCGAATTGAACAAAAAGCCAAATACAAAAGAAGATGCCAATGGCTTTTTGGAAAAAATTAAACATTCGAAGTTCACGATTGGGAAACTGGAGACCAAACCATCCACCAAATCCCCTACCGCTCCTTTCATTACCTCAACATTGCAACAGGAAGCAGGACGGAAATTGGGATTTTCGGTTGTTCAAACAATGACTTTGGCTCAAAAGCTATACGAGGCTGGATTCATTACCTATATGAGAACAGACTCCGTTAATCTTTCGGATACGGCTATCAATGATGCGAAAGATGAAATCATCAAGAATTTTGGAAGTGAATATTCAAATCCGAAAAACTACACTACTAAGTCTAAAGGTGCCCAGGAAGCACACGAAGCCATTCGACCTACATCCATTTCAAGAAAAAGCATTGATGGTGACAGCGGAATGATGAGGTTGTATGATTTGATATGGAAAAGGACCATTGCCTCTCAAATGGCGAAAGCGCAATTTGAAAAAACAACAGCAACAATTGACATTGAGCATGTTGAAGAGAAATTTGTGGCCAAGGGTGAAGTGTTGAAATTTGACGGATTCCTCAAGGTATACCTGGAATCATCAGACACCGAAACGGAAGAAGCCACTGGTATTTTGCCAGCCTTGAGTCAGGGAGAAAAATTGACAGCTCAGGAAATTGAAGCGCTGGAAAGGTTTCAGCATCACCCACCAAGGTATACGGAAGCCAGTCTGGTAAGAAAATTGGAAGAACTGGGAATTGGCAGACCATCAACGTATGCTCCTACCATCAGCACCATACAAAAAAGAGGATACATTGTAAAAGAAGATAGAGAAGGGACACCCAGAGACATTCAGCAGTTTATTTTGAAAGATGCTGTAGTTACCCAACAAAAGAAAACTGAAAATGCTGGACAAGAGCGAAACAAATTATTTCCAACCGACATAGGATCTGTTGTTAATGATTTTCTTGTGAATTACTTCGATAAGATTCTTGATTACGGATTTACCGCCAATGTAGAAAAGCATTTTGATGCCATTGCAGAAGGTCAGGAAAGCTGGAATCAAATGATCAAAGACTTTTACTCACCATTTAACGAAGACGTAGAATCAACGTTAGAGAATGCTACCAAGGCAAGTGGTGAACGCGTGCTTGGTGAGCATCCGGAAAGCGGCAAAGAAGTAATTGCACGTATTGGAAGGTTTGGACCAATGATTCAAATAGGTCGCGTTGATGATGAGGATAAACCTCAGTTTGCTTCGTTGCTCAAAAATCAAAGTATTGAGACCATAACCTTGGAAGAAGCACTTGACTTGTTCAAGTTGCCCCGCAAATTGGGTGCTTATGAGGACAAGGAAGTATCTGTTGCCATTGGCCGATACGGTCCTTATGTTAGACACGGCAATTCGTTTGTCTCCATTAACAAAGATGAAGGGGATGATCCGTACACCATAGATCTTCAAAGAAGTATTGAATTAATTGAACAGAAGAAAAAAGAAGATAAGGAACGAGTCATTAAATCTTTTGAAGAAGATGACAGCATGTTTATTCTGAAAGGTAAATGGGGCCCTTATTTGAAAATAGGAAGGAAAAATTTCCGGTTACCAAAAGATGTTGACCCTGCCGAATTAACATATGAAGCTTGTAAAGAAATTTCAGAAAACCCACCCAAACGCAGATCTAAAAAATAGATTTTGATGGATTTGTTAACCTTACTGGAACCAGTTGATCATCTGGCGTCAAACAGGCAAAAATTGCACAGCGATGCCTGGCATGATGGACTATCTTTTTTGTCAAGTGAAAATTCACAGGACATCGCATCTTTTGACATTGCATTGATTGCTGTTAATGAAAACAGAAATTCAGTTTCGAATGTTGAATCGTCTGATCAAACCTCCAATGAAGTCCGCAAACACTTGTTGAGCTTTTATCAAATGAACAAGGCCAAGGTGATTGACTTGGGAAATCTGAAATTGGGACATAAGCCAACAGATACGTATATCGCTTTGACAGAATTGCTTGCATTTCTTCAAAAACAAGACGTGATCCCCATTATTATAGGAGGAAGTCATGATTTGACGTTTTGCATGTTTAAGGCTTTTGGTCAGAATGAACAAATTGCCAATATGTTGGTATTGGATAGCAAATTGGATTTAGGAATTGCTGATGAACCCATTAGCGATGACAACTACTTATCTAAGATCATATTGGAACAACCCAATCATCTATTCAACTTATGTTCTTTGGGGCATCAATCTTATTATACTCCTCAGGCGAACATTGAATTAATGAACAAATTGTATTTTGATGTCGTGCGATTGGGGTTGCTGCGCAATGATATTTCGGCAGCAGAGCCATACTTGAGAAATGCCGATGCCGTGAGTTTTGATACATCTGTATTACGTTATTCTGATTTTAACAATGATTCTTCCGGGCCCAATGGATTGTATGCTGAAGAATTTTGTCAACTGGCCAGGTATGCCGGAATGAGTGATAAAGTGCAAAGTTTTGGGATATTCGGATTTGATGGTATACAAAACGGCTCGGGTTCAGAAGAGTTAATTGCTCAAAGCATATGGTATTTTATTGAAGGGTTTATGGCAAGAAAAAAGGATTTCCCTGCTTGCAATAAATCAGATTATCTAAAATATAACGTTAGTTTAGAAGGTAGTGACGAACATCTTATTTTTTACAAAAGTGAAAAAAGTGACCGTTGGTGGATGGAAATTCCCTACCCTGAATCGTTGTCTGGAAATTACCAAAGGCACTTATTAACTCCTTGTACATATGGACATTATGAGGAGGCATTGCAGGAACAAATTCCAGAAATATGGATTAAAACCCGCAATAAATTGGTATAAATTTTGGCTAAATTAATGAACAATCTAAGGTTGAAAAATATTTGCGTGAATACAAATTTTAATTATTTTAGCGGCAATTCTTTGGATATTTTCAAGCAGCATATGGCAGTTTGTATGAGGAGTTTTGTAACGGTAGGATTGTTGACAATTTGCATGAGTGTTTTTGCTCAAGATGGGCAATTCACACAATATATGTTTAATCGTCTTTCTTTTAACCCGGCATATGCGGGTGCGAGAGAGGCTATTTGTGGTACTTTGGTAAATCGTCAACAGTATATGGGTTTTGAAGGGAACCCTACCACAACGGTATTTAGTGCACACAGTAATTTCAATGCACCTAAGTTCTATCAGAATAATGCAGGTGTAGGATTAACAGTGATGCAAGACGAAATTGGTCTAATTAAGACATTCAGTGCAAAACTTGCCTATGCTTATCGACAAGCATTCAATTTTGCTCCTGGTTACTTCTCTTTAGGAGTTGATGCGGGAATTGTAAATAAATCATTTGGTTCCGACTGGCAACCTGGGCAAACACCTCCTTCATTGGACAACGCTATTCCAAATGCGGGTGCTGCAGGTACTACTTTTGACCTGGGAGTTGGTTTGTACTATTATAATGGAGAAAGACTTTATGCCGGTGTTTCGGCAATGCATTTAAATCAAAGTGCCATTACTGATGAATTGGAAGACGACTTTGATTTAAATTACGATTTAAGAAGAACGTATTATTTGACTGCTGGATACATGTATCCATTGGACACGAGAACGCCAATGGAACTTGAGCCGTCAATTTTGGTAAAATCGGACGTAACGTCCACACAAATTGATGTGAATTTGTTGTATTTATATGACAATTCCATCTGGGCCGGGGTCACTTACCGACATCTTGATGCAGTAGCAGGGATGATGGGATATGATTTTGGTTCATCTTTTCCGTCCCTAGAGGGATTGAGAGCCGGTATTTCATATGATTTTACCACGTCTGATTTGAAGACGCACAATGATGGTTCTCTGGAATTCATGATAAATTATTGTTACAAAATTGTACCTCCTATAAGGATTCAAAAATATAGAACCGTTAAGTGGTTATAATATTTTTTTTGTATTCTTGTAGTTTGGATAAGAATAAAATAGCAGTATTATTCGTTTAAAATAAACCGATAATCCGAAAGGACTGATTAAAATCATTCAGCTATGAAAAGAGTAGGTGTAATCGTTTTACTTGCAATTGTTGTCTCCGGATGTAGCGTAGGCAGTGGCGAGTTAATAGGCGTGCAGGGCAGGGAAGTCTGGTATCAGCCCGATCCATTTGGAATGCTTTTCATTCCAATGGGTAGCTATAATATGGGAAATAATGACCAGGATGTACCTTATTCCATGACAGAACAGTCAAGAACTGTGTCTGTACAAGCATTTTATATGGATCAAACTGAGATTTCAAATAATGAATATCGTCAGTTTGTGGTTTGGGTTCGTGATTCTATTGCGCACACCATATTGGGTGAGGAAGTAGATGAAGAACACTTTAACCTGGAAGATATATTTGGTGACGAACTTGATCCTCCTACCATCAACTGGAGAACCAGAATTGATTGGTACGGCGACGAAGAGCGTGAAGCATTGGAAGTAATGTACTATCCAGAGCACGAACGTTTCTATCGTAGAAAGGAAATCGATAAGAGAAAACTGAACTACGAGTATTTCTGGATTGACATTCGTCAAGCTGCTCAACGAAAGAACCGTGAGCAAGGTATGATTGACCGTTCGGTTTTCATTAAGAAAGACATTATTAATGTTTATCCTGATACATTGGCATGGGTTCATGACTTTACGTATTCGTTTAATGAGCCAATGACCAATATGTATTTCTGGCATCCTGCCTATGATGACTATCCATTGGTTGGTGTAAGTTGGAAGCAAGCCAGAGCATTTTGTATCTGGAGAACTCATTTGATGAACAACTACAGAGCTTCAAGAGGCGAAGCCTTTGTTCAAGACTTTAGATTACCAACTGAATCAGAGTGGGAATGGGCTGCTCGAGGTGGTCTGGATTTGAGTAAATTCCCTTGGGGAGGTCCTTACATTCGTAACAGTAGAGGATGTTTCCTAGGAAACTTCAAACCACTAAGAGGTAATTACGTAGATGACGGTGGATTCCACACAGTACGAATTAACAGCTACAATCCAAACGATTACGGTTTGTTCTGTATGGCTGGTAATGTTGGCGAATGGACTAACAATGCATACGATGAGTCTACATACAACTTTTCTCACGATTTGAACCCTGATTACCAATATGAAGCTAAGGACACTGACCCTCCTTCTTTGAAACGAAAAGTGATTCGTGGCGGATCTTGGAAAGATGTTGGTTATTACTTACAAAATAGTGTTCGTGCATACGAATATCAAGATACTGCCAAGTGCTACATAGGCTTTAGATGTGTTATGTCGTATCTTGGACGTGCTAAGGACGATAATTTATAATTAATTAAACTATCTATTAAAATCGCTAAATAAATTGCTCTATGGGATTTGCAGAATTTTTATTTCAGACCAAAAAAGGTAAAAAGATAATGGGGATGCTCTACGGATGGGGTGCATCTGTAGTAATTATTGGTGCCTTGTTTAAAATCATGCACTGGCCTGGTGCTGGTATCATGCTTACTGTTGGTCTTCTTACGGAAGCTGTTATCTTCTTCTTTTCAGCTTTCGAACCACCACATATGGATGTTGACTGGTCGTTGGTCTATCCAGAACTTGCCGGTATGCACGGTGAAGTTGATCTACTTGAAGAAGAATCTTCTGTAGAAGACGACAAAGGAACATTGACAGAACAATTGGATAACATGCTTGACGACGCAAAAATCGGACCTGACTTGATTGAAAGTTTAGGAGATGGATTGCGCAGCATGGCAACTAATGCTGAGAAAATGAGTCAGCTTACAGATGCTGCTGCTTCAACCAACGATTATGCGGATAGCATGAAAAATGCTTCTGAAAAAGCAAATATGCTTTCTGATAGCTACGTTAAAGCATCAGAGTCAATCAGTTCATTGGTAGTTGATGATGAGTCTACTCAAGAGTACTCAAACAATCTTCAAAATATTTCGAAGAATTTGTCTGCATTGAACAGTGTTTACGAATTGCAATTGCAAAATGTAAACGACCATATGAAGTCAACTAACGACGCCTTTGAAGGTATTGGTAGTCTGATTCAAAATCTTAACAGTTCAATTGAAGGTACTCAGATGTACAGAGAAAACATTTCTCAATTGGCATCTAACCTTAGCTCATTGAACACTGTTTATGGAAATATGCTGTCTGCAATGAATGTTGCTCCTTCAGCAAACAATTCGTAACCGGGGGTTAACGTTATTATATTAAACAGCAAAATTTAAAGATCAATGGCAGGAGGTAAACTTCCCCCACGGCAGAAGATGATTGGGATGATGTACTTGGTACTCACCGCACTTCTAGCAATGAACGTTTCCAAAGATATTTTGGATGCATTTATCATCGTGAACAATGGTTTGAGAAAAACCAATGTAACGTTTGAAGGTAAAAACGGCGCTCTTTATGCTGAATTTGCCAAATCATGGAACGAAAACAAAAAGAAAGTAGGTCCATGGTATGATAAAGCACAAAAAGTAAAAGAATTATCTGACGAATTGTTTCACCACATCACAATGGTTAAAGCCAATGTGATTTATCAAACAGAAAAGCTGGAAGGCATTGAAGCTGTTATGGGTGAAAACGATCACGGTGTTGATACCGTGCTAAATCTAAAGTACATTAAGAGTAAGGACAATTACGATATTCCTACAATGGTATTGATTGGTTCCGAACCTGCAAATCCCAAGGAAGATCAATACTCAGCTCATGAGCTGAAATTAAAACTGCAGGAATTTCGTGATGCCTTGCTTGATTATACAAATGATGACGAGAGTCTTTCAGCAAGTTTGAATGAGGTATTTAACTTTGAAGATCAAAAAGATGCTTCCGGTACAGTGAACAACTGGGAGTCTTTGAACTTCTACCACCTTCCAATTGCTGCATGTCTTACCATCCTAAGTAAAATCCAAACGGATATTAGAAATGCAGAATCGGACATTGTTAATCACTTGTTTGCAAATGTGAGTGCCGCTGACTTTAAGTTTACTACACTTAAGGCCGCCGTTATTCCTCAGTCAAACTATGTGATTCAGGGTGATTCCTTTAAAGCCGAGGTATTTATCGCAGCTTACGACGAAACGTATGACCCGGATATGGTATACGGAAGTCAGGTTGATACATCAAACCCCGGTGCGGTTAGTATTCCAGATGAAGAACCATTTACTGTGAAAAATGGTAAAGGTTACTTAGCGTTGAGCACTGGAGCCGAAGGAGAGTTCACCAAGTATGGTGTGATCAAGTATAAAGGTCCTGGTGGAAAAATTAAGAACTATCCGTTTGAAACAACTTATACCGTGGCTAAGCCAAGTTTGGTGGTTTCTGCTGATAAAATGAATGTATTCTACAAAGGTGTTGAGAACCCTGTGAGTATTTCTGTTCCTGGTGTATCTGGAGATAAGTTGACTCCTTCGATTTCACTCGGAAGTATGAGAAAAACAGGTAATGGTAAATATGTTGTTTCTATGAAAAAAGGAACAAAAGCTACCATTAGTGTTTCTGCATTGATGCCAGATGGTTCGAAACAAAACATGGGTAAAGCTGAATTCCGTGTGAAACGAATTCCTGACCCGGTTCCTTATGTAGCGCAAAAGACTGGTTCTGCGAACGTAAAAATGGCACAGTTGAAAGCCACATCAAAAGTAAGAGCCAAAATGGAAAACTTCGACTTTGACTTGAAAACTCAAGTAACAGGTTATATCTTTTCAACTACCATTGGTGGTGACCTGATTGAGGTAAAAGTTAGAGGCGATAAGTTTAACGCTGAAGTTAAACAGTACATTGGAAGAATAAGAAAGAAATCAAAAGTGTATTTTGAGAAGATCCGTGTAAAAATGCCAGACGGAACTGAACGAACATTGGCACCGGTGAGTCTCAAAGTCCTTTAAATTGGGAGTTATGAAAACGAGAGCTTTAACGATTTGTTTAATCCTATTTGGAACAGCCTTTTCAGGTTTTGGTCAAACCAAAATTCTTGACGGGGTTTACATTAAAGAAAATGTACCTACTAGAAAGGTAATCCCTTACACGTATGTGCGTGAAGCGGATGCCATGTGGGAAATTCGAATATGGCGTGTATTGGATATGAAAGAGAAGATGAATCATCCCCTCTATTATCCAATCGAAGAAATCCAAAATCGAAAAAGTCTCTTTGATGTTATTCGTAAGGGAATTGATGAAGGTACCATCACCGCATACGGAAATCCTGTATTGGATGATGAATTTAACTTTCCTTTGACAAAGACTGAAGCCACTGAGATTTTGGTGGAAATGGAAACCATTCTGAGAGAAGATGACGATGGTGAGTTGATTGAGGATAGTGTTCCTAGCCCAATTACCTCTGGTGACATCAAAAGATTCTACCTTAAGGAAGTTTGGTTCTTTGACAGAGAAAGATCATTACTTGATGTTAGAGTATTAGGTGTTGCCCCCGTTCGTGAACGATTGGACGAAGATGGAGTAACAGTAAGAGGTTATCAGCCGTTGTTCTGGGTGTACTTCCCTGAAGCTCGATATGTTTTCGCTAACGAAGATGTATTTAACCGTCAAAATGATTCTAAAAGATTGTCTTATGATGACATCTTCTGGAAAAGAATGTTCAGCAGCTACATTCGTGAAGAATCCAATGTATATGAAAGGAAAATTCAGGAATACAAAGTAAATGGCCTTGATCAGTTGCTTGAAGCTGAAAGAATCAAAAACAAGATTTTCTTATTTGAACACGATCTTTGGAGATACTAAAACCAGTTGTGGGATTCACCCAACTGTTTGAACGTCTCTGATTTAATATAATGACCGTCGGTAATATGAATTATCGACGGTTTTTTTATGTCGTTTTGGAACTGCTCCATCCCATTTTTAAAATTATCCGACTGCAAGAATTTATCTGTAGGATCATAGACCACATAAAAAGAAGCGTCAATCTCACTCCATGAAAAGCCTTCCTTTCTGTTATCGGGAATAGAACCAGACCAAAAAATAACTTTATCCAATCGTTGAACGTTGTTCGACATACACATCCAACGTGTCATGGTTGCAACACCTTGACTAAACCCCAAAAGATTAACACTTCCTTGAAAAGAAGAAACATCATACAAACTATATACTTTGTCTAGATAGGTTATTTGATCCGCTATTTCAGCTTCACGCTCATACTTGGTCATCCATGAAGACCCAACATCTCCCTTCCCCCCTCTTAAATAATATTGTGAAAGTCCTTCTGGGGCAATGACCAAATGTTTATGTTCATCCAGCGCAGTAAAATTTTGAAGGAAATTTGAAGCCATTTCACCATAACCGTGTAATACAATCCAGATGGATTCCAATTCTGCACTGGTTCGATTTCCCAAAGAGTAAACTCTGGCGGTGCGTTCAACTTGCAAAGATTCTTTATTCACCGAATTCAGGATCAAAAGAATAAAACATGTTTAGCCAGATAGACCTTGACAATCGAAAAATCAGTGGAGATAATGACACAATACTAGACGTAATAATGATGATGTACCACCAAAATTCCAATTCTACAAAAATGGAGATGGCTACCCAAATGGCAACTGCCAGCGCAATAGTCAATCCATAACTTACATACATGGCACCAAAATAAAATCCTGGCTCTCTTTCAAAATGCAATCCACACACCGGACAATCATCTAACATGGCAAAAAGTTTGTTCAATTTGTATGGGTTCTTTTCATCATACAAATCCCCCTCGAGACACCTTGGGCATTTTGAATGAATAACACTATTGAATTTATGGGCTTTCATGAAATAATTTTGTGCAAAAGTACATATCAATTGTCAACTGTGTTCATTCATCTACTTTTCCTTTAAATTTGCCACCATGGTAAGCGTGGATAACCTTTCAGTATTATTTGGAGACAGAGTATTGTTCGAAAATATTGGTTTTTTAATCAATGCTCAGGATAGAATTGGGTTGGTTGGCAAAAATGGAGCAGGAAAATCCACACTTCTTAAGATATTGGCTGGCTTACAAAAACCAGATGAGGGTAAAGTGAGTGCTCCCAAAACACTTAAAATTGGATATCTCCCTCAGGAAATGGCCATAAACAATACCACTAGTGTTTGGGAAGAAACCAAAAGTACATTTGACGATGAAATTCAGCTGAATAGCCGCATTGAAGCCATCAATGCAGAGTTGGAACAACGAACGGACTATGAGTCTGAAGCCTACCTGAATTTGGTCAATGAATTGACTGAATGTCACGAACGATTGCAGATTTCAGATTTCGATCAAATCGAAGCGCGAATTGAGAAAGTTTTGCTGGGTATGGGTTTTGAGGCCGAAGAGTTTTCAAAATCTACAAGTGAATTCAGCGGTGGTTGGAGAATGCGTATTGAAATTGCAAAGTTGCTATTGATGGAATGCGACCTCTTGCTGTTGGACGAACCTACAAACCATTTGGACATTGAATCCATTCAGTGGATGGAGAAGTTTTTGAGTAGTTCCGGCAGTGCAGTTGTTCTTGTTTCGCATGACAAGGCCTTTTTGGACAACATCACCAATCGAACCATTGAGATTAGTTCAAGTAGAATTTACGATTATGCCTGTGCCTATTCCGAATACCTCAAGCAACGTGTGATTGTAAGAGAACAACAAATGGCTGCTTTTCAAAACCAGCAAAAAAAAATCAAGCAAAGCGAGGTATTTATTAATCGATTTAGAGCAAAGGCATCAAAGGCCACTCAGGTACAATCAAGAATCAAGCAGCTTGAAAAGATTGACCGCATAGAAATTGAGCAAGAAGAATACAGCAAATTGAGAATTCAGTTTCCTGAAGGGAGAAGAGCCGGTAAAGTCATATTCGAATTGCGAAATGTAGACAAGTCATATGGGGACAATCATGTGCTCGGAAATCTGAATTTCATGATCAACCGTAACGAGAAAATTGCCCTGGTTGGTAAAAACGGTGAAGGTAAAACCACCCTTTCCAAAATGCTTGCAGGAATTGAATCGTATAATGGAGAAGTTACGAGAGGTCATCAGGTGGATATTGGCTATTATGGTCAAAATCAATCCGATATTCTGGACAAAAACAAAACCGTTTTTGAGACTGTTGATGATGCAGCCAAAGACGAAATGAAAAGCCAGGTTCGGAAATTGTTGGGTTCGTTTATGTTCAGTGGAGATGATCAATTCAAAAAGGTAAAAGTATTGTCAGGAGGAGAAAAAGCAAGACTTGCCTTGTGCTTGTTATTGCTGGAACCAACCAATGTGTTGATTTTAGATGAACCTACCAATCACCTTGATATTGTTTCAAAAGATATTTTGAAACAGGCATTATCAGAATACAAAGGCACATTGATTATTGTTAGTCATGACCGGGATTTTTTAAATGGTTTGTCCGATAAACTGTTTGAAGTCTCAAATGGAGGTGTTCATGAATTCATTGGTGATGTGTATGAATTTCTCAAAAACAAAAACATAACACTCTTGGATGATCTGCAAAAAGATAGATCAACCGAAAAAACCATCTCTGTTAAAGCCGATTCTGATCATAAAAAATCCTATGCCGCAAAAAAGGAGTTAGAGAAAGATCTTCGAAAAAGTCAAAAGAAAATAACTCAACTAGAGGAATCTATCAATGAACTTGAATCGAAATTGGAGGAGATCAACCAAAAAATGATGGTTTCTGCAGAAGCAGCCCATCAATTTCTCAATGAAATGGATGATATAAATAAGGCGTTGGAACAAAAAATGAAGGATTGGGAAAAGCAAAACGAGTGGCACGAAAAACTCACCAATAAAATTTCATAAGAAAAACAGCGTATGTTTGGTGTATTCCGCTCAATTGCAGTATTTTCGACAAGATTTTGTAGATTAGCAATTCATACCTAAGTGTTGATAGTTCATGTTTAAAGGCCTTTTCAAATCATTGAACATTGAACAAGGTGAAGAAACCCGAGTGGTTCTTCTGATTGTTCAGTCGTTTTTCATTGGAATCTTTTTTGCGACCATTGAAATTAGTGCCAGTTCACTTTTCATGTCAGAATATGGAAAGGACATGCTTGGAAAGGCATATTTGATATCCGGATTACTGGGTATTGTGCTCACAGGTATATATTCGAAATTACAAGACTGGATCTCCTTCTCAAAACTGGCAGTTTTGAACTTGCTGTTTATCTCGGTAGCGAGTGTCTTGATGTGGATGAGCTTTGACTTATATGAAAGTGAATGGCTTGTATTTGGCATTTTCATTCTGATGGGTCCTTTATACATTCTGGCATTGGTGGCGTTTTCAGGGATGGCCAGCCGGATGTTTACCTTGCGTCAGGGAAAGCGTCTGTTTGGTATCATTGATAGTGGGCAGATCTTTGGAATGATTCTCATCAGTTTGGTAATTCCGGTAGTTATTGAATTGATTCCTGCTACAAAAGATTTGATTTTAATCAGTGCAGTGGGTATAACCATGTCCCTGATATTGCAGCTTATCATAAGCAGCAAGTTTGACCTGAACCAATCCGATGTAAAACAAGAAGCTCAAGAAGTAGTTGAAAAGGTGAAGGTTGGCATTGGGATTTTCTTCAAGAATCGCTATGTGATGTTGATGTCATTGTTTGTGATATTATCTATGATAGCGGCATTTTTTACCAGTTACAACTTCTTGACCGTTACCCAGATCAATTATCCTGAAGAAAAAGATTTTGCAGCCTTCTTTGCGAAGTTCTTCGTTGCAGTTATGGCATTTAGTTTTGTTATTAAGACGTTTATCTACAGTAAACTGACCAAAACATATGGATTGAAAATCAACTTGATTCTTGTTCCGGTGCTGATTGGGTTTTTTGTAATTGTTTCTGCCACTGTAGGAAGTTTTGCCGATTTAGAAAAAGGAACGGCTTCATTTACCATTTTCTTCCTGTTGATTACCCTGGTCAGGTTCTTTGCCATGAATTTGAAAGATTCTATTCAGACTCCTTCTGTTAAGTTGTTATTCCAACCTATTGATGCTAAAATCAGGTTCAACATTCAAGCTAGAGTTGAAGGTGTGATTAATGAATTTGCCGCAGTAACAGCGGGATTAATATTGGCGTTACTGGAAATCCTGGAAAGTTTAGAAGTCATTAGTCTTATTAATTACTCACACATATTGACCATCATTGCTGCGGCTTGGGTATATGTGACCATTAAACTCTATAACGAATACCAAAGTACATTGAGAAAATCCCTGGAAGGATTCAGCAAAGATGATGCTCTGGACGAAGGTGCAGATGGTGATGCTCATATTTCTGAGGGTGTAGAACACGATGATGCTTTCAAATATGCCTTAAACCTTACGAGAAAATACCAACCTATAGAATTTGAAAAACGGTTGACACAATTGCTACGGGACAAAAAATCAGAAAACCGTCATTTGGCCATTACATCCATCCATGAGTCGAAGATGTTCAGCGCTATGGATGAACTTGAAAGCGTAGCTAAAAATGATTCCAACGCGGATGTCAAAAAGTATGCTGGTGAGGTTTTGAAAAGTTTCAATGAGCTATTGACGAGTAAAAAGTCCATTGATGAAATTGCGCTATTGGCTAAGTCAAAAGATGCTCCAAATCGTGCTATTGCAGCTAAAATCATTGGCTTCACTGGAAATCATGATTTGATTCCATTGCTTCGAAACCTGATCAAAGATTTGGATCCGCAGGTGAAGATGGCGGCTATTGGTGCCATAGTCCGATTTAATCACAAAGAAATGTGGCCGTTGTTGGTTGATTTGTTATCTGATAACAATTACAAGCAAACTGCTAAGGCGGCCATTGTCAGTATTGGAGAACCAATGATTGATTTGCTTGAAAAGGCATTTTATAAATCCGGGGCCAAACTGGAATTGTTTATCACCATTGTGGAAATCTATGGGTTAATTGGAGGTGAAAAAGCTGAACAACATTTGATCGATAAAATCTCCTATCCACAGAGAAAAGTAGTGCTCGAAGCACTGGCTGCTTTAAGAGTGATTGGATTTTCCACGGAAAATGAAAAAGTTCTCAATCAGATATTTACGGCCATTGAGCAGAACATTGGAATCACTGCATGGAACATTGCTTCTTTCTTGGACGTTGGTGAATTGGGTCTGCCTAACCAACAATTGGAAAGGGCTTTGGAAGATGAAATCACTGCCAACATCAACCTCATCTTTGAATTGTTGTCATTGGCCTACGATCCAAAATCCATCAAACATATTCGTGATAATATTGAATTGGGAAGTACAGAGGGTGTGAGTTTTGCAATTGAGATGTTGGACTTGTTTATTGTAGAACAGTTGAAAGGTACGTTGTTCCCATTACTTGAAGATAATTCGTTGGAACAAAAATTCAACGAACTTGAACTTCACTTTGCCGTTAACCGCAGTGAGGGTATTGAGGTCTTGAATAAAATCATCAACCGTAGCTCCAATTATCTGTCCAACTATACTAAGGCGTGCGCCATCATGGGATTCATTCAAGTGGAATACGGAGAAGTAAACCAAAGTTTAATTGCCAATTTGTTTAATCCCGATCCAATAATTCGAGAAACGACTGCATTGGTAATGAATGCACTGGATAATGATGTATTGAAGGATTGCATGGCGAGGTTATCGGAAAGTGATCGAGAGCAAGTGGAGGAATTCCTAAACAATGTCAATCGAGATCAATTCGCCCACCTGTTTGATAAGTTGAGTTTTCTGAAAACGATTCCGGTTTTATCAAAGTTGCACTTTAACGAATTGGAAGAAATTGCTTTGCGATTAAAACGAGTGGTCTTTGAACCAAACAAGGAAATGCTCAATCCGGCAGATGAAAAAGCAGTTAGCATGGTATTCTTCATTGAAGAAGGAGAAGTAACGCTTGAATCAGGATCAGGAAAAATGCAATCATTCGGCCCTACGGATGTGGTCGGTGAAATGATGTTCCTGGAAAGTGATCAAGGCGAAACCAAATTTAAAGCCATTGATAAAGTGACTTGCTATCAGATTTCAAGGTCTGAATTATATGAACTGATATTCCAGTTTCCAGAACTTGCCAATATATTACCCCGAATTTTGGAATCTCGCTTTGCAGATGACGTTGCCGGAAAATGATCAATTGTATATGTTATCCGTTGCCAAGATGCTACCAAATAGGGTATTTGGTCAAATTTTATATCTTTAATTCCTCTCTTTTTAGAATAAATTGAAGAATTCTACCACCATATTCAGACAGCTGATTCTCAATATCGTTATACCCGTTGTGGTAGCGCTTTTGGTATTTGCTGTTTGGAATTATTACCAGGTGAATGGTCTATTGGTTCAAGCCAATCAGACCAAGAATTCCATCATCTCAGATGAAATACGAGGAATCCTTGAGTTTCAGGATGTTGCCATGGAATCCATTGAGAATCCCTTGGACATAAAATTAAAAGACTTTAGCCGACGATTGATAGAAGATTATTTTCCGGAAACGGATGATCTTGAAAGCAGCGATTTGTACAAAATCAGAGAGGAATTGGGTATGGATGCGGAGAAAAGTGACATCTATATCATCAATCGAAATGGGATTATTGTCAATACTACCTTCGAACAGGATAAGAACCTCAACTTGTTTTCGTTTGGAGATGCATTAAAACAGCACTTGCTAGGAATATTTAATTCTAATGAATTTACCCCTGAAAGTTTTACGTTGGAGGGCAATACAGGCATGTTGAGAAAGTACGTATACCAATCGACCTTGGACAGCAAGTACATTATTCAATTGGGCGAATATTCTGATGATGCCAATAAAGTTGCCAACGCCATTAGGCAACGATTAAATGAGATCTCAAGCAAACAGCCTAGTGTCTCTCAGGTAGACTTGTTTCTGGATGAATCCAATCCTTTTTCGTTGAATAATGATGTGGACCTGGATGAAGAAGAAAAGGATATTCTCATGAGCATTTTTGAAAAGAAACAATCATTTGTTCGTGAAGTAAAAAATGAAGGTATTGCCATGAGATATGAGTATACCTATATGGCAAGAAAAAATACCGACTTATATAAAAGTGCTGTCATTCGTATCATTTCTGATCGAACGAATGAGGTAAAATTGTTAAGAAATAAATTAATGTTATCCCTATTATTTTCAGGGTTAACCATTCTCATTGTCATCTTTGTCATATTTAACAAGACACAGGTCATCACCTCCCCCATTAAAAAATTGGTGGATAATGTTACGCGCATTACCAATGGACACTTGAATGAAAGAGCATTGGTTGAAGGCAACAATGAAATCACCACTTTATCTCAAAAGTTTAACCTGATGTTGGAACGATTGGAAAAATCGTACAACGAATTGGAGCAGAAGGTGATTGAGAGAACAGCTAAGATTTCTAAACAAAAAGAGGAAATAGAAAGTCAACGTGACAACCTGGCTGAACAAAACAATCGTTTGGAAAGTGCTTACATGAAAATTGAAGAGCAAAACAAGCACATTACAGATAGTATTCATTACGCCAAGCGTATTCAAAACACTATCTTACCCCCTGATGATTTCATTGAAAGGATATTACCGGAGTCGTTCATTCTTTATCGACCAAAGGATATTGTAAGTGGGGATTTCTATTGGGCTGCCGAACAAGACAATCGGGCCATTATTGCTGCAGTGGATTGTACAGGTCATGGAGTTCCAGGAGCATTTATGAGTATTGTAGGAAACAACCAACTCAATTATTCAGTGAGTGTGAAAAATGCCCGCAATGCAAATGAAATCCTGGATGAATTGAATAAAGGAGTGACACATTCGTTGAGACAAACCAATGAAGGCTCTGCTGTTAAGGATGGGATGGACATTGCCCTCATTATGGTTGATTATGACAACATGAAACTTCAATTTGCCGGGGCTTTCAATCCATTATACTTTATTCGCAATGGTGAACTAACCATTACCAAAGGAAATAAATTCCCTATCGGAGCATTTGTGGGTGAAGAGTTGCAAAAATTTGATAACCACGAATTTGATGTCAAAAAAGGAGACATCGTTTATATTTTCTCTGACGGTTATGCCGACCAATTTGGTGGTGACCGTGGAAAAAAATTCAAGTATCGTAGATTCCACGATTTACTTTTAGAAATTCATAATGAGCCTATGGCCCGTCAGCGCGACATTCTAAACGAAACCATAGTAGAATGGATGGGAGAATTGGAACAAATTGATGATATTCTCGTAATAGGTGTCAAAATCTAAAGAAGCGCTGATTCTAACAGACTTTCTGCGATTTTTTTAAATATATTTATTGTAGTATCTTAGCCTGTTGGAATAGTACAGAAATACTGCTGATCCCAAGGATTAGCGAACATTTATTGGCACGTAATGAAGAAAGGACATACTATCTATGTTAGTTGCGCCTCGTCAGATGGTGGATCTGGCACTAAAGGGTGGATAGATCAGTTTATCGTATATCTTGGAATTTTTTACAATCGATTAACTGGTCATCAAGCAACCATCACAAGTAGCATTGCTTTAAAAGACAAAAAGGACAGAGATGCAGCTGCAGCCTCTGCCGAAGTGGTCATTCCTATAATCAACGAAGCATTTCTGAAGGATGCGAATTGTAAAAAGGAATTTGAAACATGGGCAAACGAAAAAGACTATTCCAAGCTTTATAAAGTTATCAGCGAACCGCTTTCAGCTAGCAACCGAATCAAATGGTTGGACGGTGAAAATGAATATCGTTTTTTTGGATTGGACGAATACTCCGATAGTTATACTGAAAAGACCTATGACATAGACAGCAGGAATTTTTGGTTCAAAGTATTTGACATCACATTTGATATGTTATTCTTGAGAGCCAATAAAGGTTCCAACGGTCACTCTTCTGATCCAGATAAAGCTGTGTACCTTGCAGAGACCAGTATCGATCAAATTCGAAACCGCGATATGATCAAAAGGGAATTACAACGATACGGTTATACGGTATTCCCAGATCATCCTCTGCCTTCTAGCTCCAAAAAAGCTCAACCAGAAATCAAGAATTACCTGTCGAAGTCCAAACTGGCCATTCATCTGGTAGGAAATGTGTATGGCGATGCTGTTGAAGATGAAGATGCTTCCATCACTGAAATCCAAAATAATGTAGCGGCAGAATATTGTGATGCCGATCTTTCTGAGGCTGATAAAAACTTTTACCGTTTGATCTGGATGCCAACGAATGTAAAGCCTGAAAACGACAGACAGAAACTTCATTTGGACAGCATTCGAGAAAACATTGACCGATTGAAAAAAGCAGAAATCGTTCAAACTCCGCTTGAAGCATTAAAGACCATTGTTCATGAACGTTTGAGAGATTATTTACTCGAAGATTTTAAAGCAAAAGAGAAAAAGAACAAAGTAGGTAACCTTGTTTATGTTATTCACAATCCTGGCACTTCCGAAATAGCCAATTCTGTACAATCCATTCTGGAAAAAAGCAATTCCACCGTTATTCGTCCGGATTTTGAAGGCAATCAAATCAGCGTATTGGATAAACATCGGGATAACCTCGTGATGGCAGAAGCCATTGTCATTATTGTAAATGAAAATTACAATTGGTTCAACAGTATGTTGAATGACATCATTAAATCTCCTGGTTTTGGACGACGTGCGCCGTTCAAGTCCATAGCAGTAATGAGTTTGAATAAAAAAATCACAAAAGACCAGTTGAATCATTTGGAAAATTCTGAGTTGATTCAATTGAAGGATAATAAAATAACTGAGGACATTCTTAAACCTGTTCTTTCAAAACTGAAATAACATTATGAGCAGTTCAAAGACACAAGCAACGGCAACGGGACAGCAAAAAATTGTTCCCAAGTTTAATCCATTCCCTGGGTTAAGGCCTTTTAGTATTGAGGAGAGTCACTTGTTTTTTGGAAGGGAAGGCCAAAGTGATGAAATATTGCAGAATCTTGCCGAAAATAGATTTGTTGCAGTAATGGGAGCCTCCGGAAGTGGTAAGTCTTCACTCATCTATTGTGGACTGGTCCCTATTCTGTATGGCGGGTTCATTACCAATGCCGGTTCAGACTGGACCATTTTTAAAACAAGACCTGGAAGTTCTCCTATAGACAACATGGCAGAGGCTATTGTAAGCCCAGACATTAAATCCAAGGAGGATAGAGAAATTCAAAAGAATGTAAATTCCACCATACTTCGAAGTTCTTCATTGGGATTGATTGAGGCCATCAAAGGTTTGAGAAAAGAAAATGAGAACGTTCTGCTCATTATTGACCAGTTTGAAGAACTCTTCCGATACAAAAACAGTATTGAAGAGGATGTCAATTCGGTGAATGAATCCAGCGCATTTGTAAAACTATTCCTTTCGGCTATTCGCCAATCAGAAGTGCCCATTTATGTTGTGCTTACCATGCGTTCTGACTTCATTGGAGACTGTGCACAGTTTCATGAATTGACAAGAGCCATTAACGATAGTAACTACTTGATTCCCCGAATGACCAGGGATGACTTTAAGAATGCCGTTATCGGACCGGTTGCTGTTGGAGGTGGAGAAATCAGTGGGAGATTGACGCAACAATTACTGAATGATGTTGGGGATAATCAGGATCAGCTGCCTATTCTGCAGCACGCCCTGATGAGAACCTGGGATTATTGGATAAAAAACAGAGACAGTGATTTAGAACCATTGGATGTAGAACATTACGAATCCATTGGTCGTATGAAATCGGCCTTATCTGAACACGCTAATGAAGCGTATGATGAACTGACTGAAAACGGAAAACAAATATGTGAAAGCATGTTTAAAACCCTGACCGAAAAAGGTGGGGATAATAGGGGTATCAGGCATCCAACGCAAATAACCAAAATTGCAGAAATTGCTCATGCCTCTGTTCCGGAAGTTGCGGAAGTAGTTGAAACCTTCCGAAAAGTGGGAAGATCCTTTTTGATGCCATCATCTGAAATTCCTATTTCCAATGAAACCGTAGTTGATATTTCGCACGAAAGTTTAATGCGTATTTGGGATAGATTGATTGTATGGGTGGATGATGAATCCAATGCGGTAAACATGTACTTGCGTCTAAGTGAATCTGCACAACTTTACCAGGAAGGGAAAACGGGTCTTTGGAGACCTCCGGACCTTCAGTTAGCAGTTAACTGGCGTGAAAAACAACAACCTACCCTAACTTGGGCTCAACGATTTAATCCGGCCTTTGAACGGACAATGGTATACCTTGAGACCAGTGAAAAGGAATTTATTGCAGAAGAAGAAAACAAAGTAAAACTGCAAAAAAGAGCACTTCGTAGAACCCGGATTTTTGCGGTTGTTCTAGGATCTGCTGCAATTGTTTCCATTGCCATTATGTTATGGGCATTTGCCTTGAAGCAAGAAGCGGACACCCAGAAATTGTTGGCGGTTCAAGCACAGGAGGAAGCGGTGAAAGAACGAGAAGAGGCCCTGAAGCAGAAAAAGTACGCCGATGAGCAGAAAGAATTGGCAGAAGAACAACGAAAAATTGCAACGGAAAAAGAGCAAGCTGCCCAAGAGAGTGCCCGAATTGCAAAAGCTGCCCAGGCAGAAGCACTTGAAAACTTGACGGAAGCGAAACGTCAGGAGTTAATTGCGAAACGCCAAACGGAAGAAGCTGAGAGAGAAAGGGAGCGTGCAAAAGCAAGTGCGGACGATGCGAAAAGGCAAAAAGATATTGCCGTTGAGTCACAGCAAAATGCGAACAAACTGAGGATGATTTCCATTGCCCAATCGATGGCGGTGAAATCGTTGCAGATTAAGAAGGACTTAAATAAGAAAGCACTAGTTGCCTACCAGGCTTATCAGTTCAATGAAGAATATGAAGGGAACGAAAACAACCCTGATATTTATAGTGGATTGTATCATACATTGAAATATACAAATGATGAGGAGTACAATAGTTTGACAGGTCATACCGCTGCCGTGCGATCCATGGCATATAGTTCGGATGGTTCCAAATTATTCACTGCTGGTAGTGATGGTAGAATTATTCAATGGAATATGAATAACAACAATGGCGAGCATACGGTATTAATGAATAACAAAGCTTCCATTAACCGTTGCCTCGACATCAGTAAAAATGACCGTTGGTTAGCCGTTGGAACAGGTAAATCTGTTCAATTGATTGAATTGACCAGTACGAAATCTCCTGTGTATTTGAGTGGACACAGAGATGTGGTTTGGTCTGTAGCATTTAGTAAAGACGGTAAAAAATTAGTGACATCTGCCGCGGATAGTACGGTGAGACTTTGGGATATTGGAACCGGTGATAATACCATTATTGCCAAGGTTGATTCACGTGTGAAATCAATCAGTTTGTCTAGTGATGACAAATATGTTATTGGTGGAACTGAAAATGGAAAAGTTATCAAGTGGATAACCAGTTCAGAAAATGATCCGGGCAAGGTAATTTACGAAGAGAAAAATGACCCCATCTATTCAGTTGCCATTAGTAACGACAATACCATGTATGCCACGGGGGACTTGCAAGGAACTGTACGTTTGTACGACATGGGAACGGATGAATTGGTGGAAAGTTTGAGTGGTCATGATGCTCGAATCAATGACTTACAATTTAGCCCTGACAATTCTCGATTGGCATCAGCAAGTTATGATGGTAAGATTCAATTGTGGAATACGGATGATTTGAATTACCAGCCAATTGTGTTGGACGATCACAGTTCATGGGTTTGGAGTTTGGCATTTAGTCCAGACGGATCCAACTTGATTTCAGGTTGTGTGGACCGTTTGATTCGAAAATACCCTACCCACTCTTACATGATGGCAAGTCAAATGTGTTCTAAGATTACGAGAAACATCAGTAAAAAAGAATGGGATCGATACGTTGGTGAAGATATTGACTATGAACGAACTTGCGCCGAACTTCCCGAGGGTGAAGGTGTCATAATTATCAATCAACAATAAGCATAATGAAAGGAAAAATGTTGAAAAGAGCAGGTATTTTATTGCTTTCCTGGGGATTAATTCATGTCTCTGCATATGCCCAGGACGACTGTACGGTCAAGATGAAGAAGGCTCAGAAAATGTATGAAGAAGGGTTGATTGAAAAAATTGAGCAGTTCATTAAGCCATGTATGGAAAGCGCTGATATTTCTAAGGAAGATAAAGTCAGCGGTTATAAATTATTGATTCTGGCCAAACTGTATGATGAAAAACAACCGGAAGCAGAACAATACATGTTGGAATTCCTAAAATTGGAACCGGAATATGAAGTGAATCCTTCTGCCGATCCTAAAGAATTTGCAGAGCTTTTTGAAGACTTCCATACCTCTCCACTTTGGTCGGTGGGAGCAACAGTTGGTGGAAATTATACGTTGGTGAATTCATATGAAGAATTTGGACCTTATAATACGGAAGAAAACAAAGGTACTTACACGGGTGAAGGTGTTTCAATTCAATTGGGGTTAAAATTGAACCGTTACATAGCACCAGGATGGGAAGCTACATTGGAAGCAATTTTCAATCAAAATCAATACAAATACACCAATGATATTTTTGATTTTGCCACACATACATATGTAGAATCACAAACACGTATTGATATCCCCATTAGTTTTTCTTACACCTTTTTGGATGGAAAACGTGCAAGACCATTTTTACGAGCAGGTTTTGTTCCGGGGTTGATACTTACGGCTGAAAGTGACCAACAGGAGAAGGATTATTTTGACGGAACTTTGACCAATAGTAGCGCTATCAGTGGCGCGGCAATTGACATCTCGGATCAGCGTAACTCATTGAACTATTGGATACTAGGGGGCGTTGGTGCAAAGTACAAAGTGAAAAGAGGGAGTTTCGTAGCAGAAGCCAGGTATAACCATGGCATCATGAATCAGGTAAAAGATGATTCTCGTTATTCTGATGCCAATTTAGAACGTGCGACCACGTATAATTTTGTGGATAATGATTTCACCATGAGTAATGTTTCATTTACAGTTGGCTTTACTTACTTCTTGTATAAACCTAGACCTAAGAAAAGTGAAACATCAGATTTGGTGGAAGAGGATTCGAAAAAAAAGAAAGAAAAGAAACCAAAAGAGGCTAAGCCAAAAAAAGAAAAGAAAGATAAATCTGAATAAGGATCTGCGTTATGAAGAATATGAAAATCTATAGTCTGGTGTTGATCTCAATGGTTTTGGGATTAGTTGGCTGTCAAGAAGATTCGGGGTTAAGTGATTTACAAAAAGACTCATTTTTTAAGTACTACGGAGGTCCTGAAATTGATGAAGGGCGAGATTTGGTGCAATTGGATGATGGAAGTTATGTGATTTTAGGAACGAAAACACGATTGCAGCAAATTGGTGATGGAATTCAAACTGCAGTCAATACAGACATTGTTTTGATCAAAACGGATGTGTTTGGAAACAAGACTTGGGAGAGAGAGTTTGAAGGAGGATCAGGAGATTTGGATTCGGCCATTGCTTTGAAGGTTGATGACAATAATGGATTCGTAATTGCTGGTACAGTTGTGAGGGTGAAAGTGGATCCACTTGATACAACCATTGTTCAAAAGAATCTTGAGATGATCTTGATAAAAACCGGAGAAGAAGGGAATCTGGAATGGCAAAGACAATATGGAACGGACAACGCAGACTTGTACTGCCGAGATATGATTATTCTTGACAATGGTGATTATTTGCTTTCCGGAATTGAAAGTAGAGCAACATCAAGTGAAGCCATTGTTATACAAGTAACGGGTGGAACAGCTGGATTAGGTGAAGAAATTAGAAGAGGATCAACGGAATCTTTAACAGGAATTCCAAGTGGTGCTTTGGCGGTTAGTCAGGCTCTGGATGGAACTGCCTATGTGATTGGTGAAACCGAAAACGCTGATTATCCTAACGGGGATTTTCAATCAGATAATCAAGCGGGAATAAATTTGTTTGTTGCCAAACTTGCAGCAAATGGTCAATCCGTAACGTTTATTGATAATGTGACATTTGGTGGAGTTGGTATGGATGTCGGTTATGCCATTTGTCCTTCTGAAGATGGTGGTTTTATCATAGCAGGATCAAGTGAAGGACATACCAATGGAACAAGCAACGGTGAAGCTGACTTCTTTGTAATTAAAAAACCACCTTTGGATGGTTCATCAAGTGAAACGTCTCAATACGAATGGACAAATCTTTATGGAGGTGCAGATGATGATATTGCATACTCCGTTATACAAACGAATGATGGAGGTTACCTGTTAGCAGGTGTGACTTCCAGTTTTGGAAACAATCGCCAGCAATATATCGTGAAACTCGACGCAACTGGTGCTTTACAATGGGAAAAGACATTTGGTTTTACTTCCATTGATGAAGCCTTCTCTGTCATCCAAACTTCAGACGGCGGTTATGCCTTTGTAGGAAGTGCAAATGACGGTGCCGGGAATAGCATGATTTGCTTATTTAAACTAACATCCTCAGGAGAATTAAAATAATTGAATCTTTTTAAATACATATTCGTATAGAGAGTTCTAGTCTAAAGACTAGGTCGTGTTAAATGCCACTGAACAAACCTGTAACCTATGAAAAAACTATACGCGATTTTTACAACTTCCTTATTGTTGCTGGCTGCACAAAGTATGTATGCTGTGCACAATATGTCCAACGACAGTATTACATCATGTGCTGATACTTTATATGACAGTGGTGGACCCGGTGGAGGTGCCAATGAGTATTCCGCCAATGAAGACTTGACGTTTAAAATTACGGTTGCGTTAAACAATACCATTACGTTAACCAACATGACGTCGATTGACATTGCAACCGATGATACATTGTATATCTATGACGGAGATAGTGTAGGTGATCCCTTGATTGGAAAATACAATAATGGTACAGCCATCCCGGACAGTGTTACATCAACAGGTCGATTTATTACAATTCGTTTCATTTCTGATGCAGGTACAGGTGCATCGTTGCAGGATGGATGGGAATTGTATTGGGATGAAAACCAAGCACCAAACGTTACTATGTCTGATCCTGGACCTGGGTGTTTGGGAGATTCGTTAACATTTACCATCACGGATTCGTCTTTTGCAGGTAGTAATCCGACATTTTTATGGTTCGTAAATAGCAGCCCGGTTACTCCTATCTCTGGTGATACGGTGTATGGAACCAGTTCTTTAACAAACGGTGATTCCGTGCAGGTAGTGATTATTCGAGACATTGCTGATTCAAGTTGTTATTCTGACACAACCGATACGGCATTTGTTGTTGTTTCGCTTGCCGCAAATAATACTCCTAATGTTACCGCTGCGGCAGATGACAGTGTCATTTGCGCCGGAACCAATGTGACCTTTACGGTATCTGATAGTACCAACGGAGGTGCTGATCCAACCTTCCAATGGAAAGTGAATGGTGTAAACATGGGGACTGACTCTTATGAGTATCAGGATGCGAGCTTAAGTAATGGTGATATAGTAACCGTTGTGATGACATCGAATGATCCCGGATGTTTATCCAGGACTACTGACTCGAGTATTATCAATATGAGTGTGACAGCCAATGTCACACCCAATGTTACAGCAGCTGCTGATGATAGTGTCATTTGTGCAGGTACCAATGTCACCTTTACAGTTTCTGATAGTACCAACGGAGGTGCCGATCCAACATTTCAATGGAAGGTGAATGGTGTAAATATGGGTACTGATTCTTACGAGTATCAGGATGCAAGTTTAAGCAATGGTGATGTGGTAAGGGTAGTTATGACTTCCAATGATCCTGGTTGTTTGTCCAGACCTACGGATAGTATTCAAATCAACATGTCTGTAACAACGAATTCTACACCAAACGTAGCGTTCTCTTCCACTCCTTCTACAACCATTTGTTTGGGAGATTCAGTGACGTTTGACGTCACGGATTCTACCAATGGTGGAACTACTCCTACCTTCCAATGGAAAGTAAATGGCACCAACTCCTCAACTGGTAACCAATTCATTTCTTCTTCTTTGGCTCATAACGATGTTGTGAGAGTGGTAATGACATCAAGTGATCCTGGGTGTTTGACGGACCCACAAGATTCTGCTGAAGTAACCATGACGGTTAACGGACTACCATCCGTCAATGTAACAGGAACCACCAACGTAATTTGTAATGGAGATTCCACAGGTACAGCTACAGCTTCTGGAAGTGGAGGTACTTATACATGGAACTCCGTTCCTTCTCAAATGGGAACCAGTGCAAGTAACCTTTATGCGGGTACTTTTGTTGTTACCCTAGTGGATGGAAATGGATGTGAAGACACAGCACAAGCCATCATCAACGAACCTTCTCCTTTAACCATAGGTTTTTCCGTAACTGACGTTACTACATTTGGTGGAAGTGATGGTCAAATTATTGCCACTCCTGCCGGTGGAAATGGAGGTTATCTTCATGATTGGAGCAGCGGGCAGTCAACAGCTACTATTTCAAGTCTTAACGCTGGACTCTATACAGACACCGTGACGGATGCTTTAGGTTGTACTGTTTTTGATACAGCCAGGGTAAACCAACCTGCTGACTTGATTGGAGCAACTATTCGTTATCTCGGTGCCAGTTTTGTGGCGGTTTGTGATGGAGACAATGTAAATCAATTGTTGGTTACGGTAGCCCCTACTGGTGGAACAGGAAGTAATGTATACACATGGCAATACTCATATGATTTCACAACTTGGATTTCATTTGCTACATCAGATTCTGCAAACTCATACTCGGTTAATGACACACTTTTATCTGATCGTTTTATTCGTCAACGTGTAGTTGATGGATCAGGTGATTCAGCATTTTCGAACCCCGTGTTCCTTGACTACATTGCAGATGTTCCAGTATCCATTGTTGGTTTGGAAAGCCCTTATTGTACAAATGATGGAGATGACGTATTATCTGGTGTTCCTTCTGGTGGAGCATTTGATGCCACCCCAGCTTATATTACCGGTTCAACTTTTTCTCCTTCAATGACTGGCGGAGCCGGAGGAACTTACAATATCACATATCAATACACAGATGGAAATTCATGTGTAAGTGAAACTACAGTTGGTGCGGTTGTTAATGATGCACCTGCGACTTCATTCAGCATGACCACTACCATATTCTCTGTGAATGACTCGGTGGTTATCATGAATACGGATCCAGATGTTACGGAATCACCAACAGGTGGTGTATTCTCTGGGCCTGGTGTTTATTTCACACCTCCTTCAACTTATACATTTGATCCATCGTTGGCAGGTACAGGAGCTCATACCTTGTATTATTCATTTACGAATGGTGACAATTGTACGGCAATTGATTCAGTAACCATTTCGGTATTGGCATCATCTACCGTATTTATTGCGGCAGATACAACCAATACGGCAGATCAAGATTTTTGCTATGAAAACAATGTAACGGTATACGCTGATTTACCAGGTGATACAACCACCGCATATGTATTTTACTTCTATGGCTTAACATCATACAGTGAATACATTCTGAATCCAATTGTATTTAATGACACTAGTGAATTTGCTCGATCACATACCTTTGATGCAAGACAATATATTCCAACAACAACTGGTGTTCCGGGAGCAACACCGGAAGGATTCAATAGCTTTAAATGTCGTTTTTGGTATCAATCCATTAAGAACCCCGGAATTTGGCAGTTTTTTGAGGATACCATTTCCATTGTTAATATGGGTGAAAGTTTCTTGTCAATCTCTGCGAACAAAGGAAATTCCAATGGATCAACAGGTGGAAATCCATTTCAATATTGTGAGGACTTAGATTCAGTTTCATTTGGATCGACTTTCTTCCCACTTGGTGGTGGACGCCCAGTTAGTCATTCATTCTCTATTTTACCTTCAGGCGGATTAACGGACAATGGAACAACGGCAGATTTCCAACCTGATCAAGTACCCGCAGGTGTTAAAACATTGACGTATACCTATACAGATGATGCTTCATCTTGTTTTGTAGATACCAGTTATTTTGTCAGAATAGATTCATTGCCTTTGGTTGATATTCCCGATGTGGATGAGGTAAATGATTACTGTGCCAACGATAGTTTGGTGTTTTTCCATGGTACTCCTTATCTGACCGGTCAAGGTGTATTTTCATCAAGTACGTTAGCAGTAAACCATATCAACGGTCAAGATTCGGCATCTTTCTTTGCGATTCCTAGTACCGTGCAGGACAATCACATTGTTCGGTATGTGTATCAAGATCCAACAACCGGTTGTGTAAATCGTGACTCAGCCATTTTCGATATTGATTCCCTTCCAACTTTATCCATGGCTATCGTCGGCGGGTTTGATAATCCGGCGTTGTGTATTACAGATTCATCAAATATCCAAATTACAGGTACTGCTGGAAACCTGACTCCAGGATTCTTTGGAGATAACATTTCTGGAAATGGTATTACTTACCCTGTGGGTAACAACGGTATAGCAACTTTCCAACCTGCTAGTGCAGGAGTTGGTTCACACACCATCAATTATACGTACACAGATGGAAACGGATGTAATAATGCCATTGATTCCGTAGTAAGTGTAAACGCATTACCCGACTCAAGCTTTACAACGGCAAGTGGCGATTTTAACGTCTGTAAAGTTCAAGGAGATACCGTTCGACTTGTTTATACAGGGGTAAGTTCTGGAACCTCTTCCTATGAAGTAAATGGAAATGCATTGGGTAGTAATTTATTCGACCCAACAGCGGGTTTTGTAAATTTTGACACCAATTACATTGCACATACGTTTACGGAGAATATTACCGGCTGTGTAAACTCAGATACATTGGTTATTGTGGTAGATACATTCCCGATTGTATCCTTGACAGTACCTTCACAACATTGTTACAATGCAGGAAATGTAAGTTTTGTGGGATCACCAGCTTCTCCGGGAGGGCTCTTCCCTTCTTCCATGTCTTCAACAAGCCTTGGCTTTTCTGAAAACTTTGTGACGATTGGAACAGATACCAAGGTACATTCACCAATTGCAGCAAATGTTGGATCACATACTGTTTATTATACGTTTACCGAACCTTCAACCGGATGTTCAACAACCGATTCAGGTATCATAGTCATTGACACTATTCCAACTTTGGCCATTGACTTGACAACCGGTTTTAATGCAACTGGATCTGAATATTGTGTGAACCTGGATTCCATTCAATTCTTGGGACAAGTGGATATTGGCGCTGGATTCTTTACCGACGGAGATTCACTTACAGGTACAGGTACAGAAAACGCGACAGGAACGGGAGTCTTTGCCTTTGATCCTTCATTGGCAGGAGTAAATAGCCATACGGTTACCTTGCACTATACAGATGGAAATGGATGTTACAATAGTGTTGATTCTACCATAGATGTTATTGCTTTACCAAATGCATCGTTTACGGCAACTGATTACAAGTTCTGTAGAATTCCTGCAGACTCAGTGACGTTTAGTGCTGTTGCTCCAGGAGGTACGAGCGTTTATACGATTAATGGAAGTGCCTCTACTTCAAACGGAAAATATTATCCATTGATAGACGGAATCAACGGTGGATTTTACACCCAGCAAATTGAGCATGAATTTACAGACAATACTTCTGGTTGCGTTAACAATGACACGATAACCATTTTTGTTGATACCTTCCCAATCGTTAGTATGGTGAACATCAATTCAGCTTATTGCCATAATGCTGGAGACATTGTTTTCCAGGGATCACCTGCTTCATTAGGAACTCCTTCAGCAACCATGAGTGTGCCTTCGTTAGGCATCAATGAAACGTACTTTGTACCAGGATTGGATACATCTGTTTACTCACCGGTGGCTGCGGATACAGGATCACATCAAGTGAAATATACATTTACGGATACGACAGGGTGTACGGCCTCCGATTCTGCTACATTTACCATTGATTCCATTCCGGACTTGTCCATTAACCTGGGAGTTCAAAGTCAGTACTGTATCAATACAGACACGTCTAACTTGCCTGTATTTACTGGATTGGCTGGTGGAACACAAGGATTTGGTGGTCGTTTGATTGGCTTGGGTATTGTGGATACAACCAATTCTGCCAGTGAATTTGCCCCTGCAGTTGCAGACACAGGAACACATGTAATCACCTTTGAATATACAGATGGATCAGGTTGTTTCAATTCAACCGATACGGTAGTTGATGTTGTTCCTTCTGGAGATGCATCATTTATCATCTTATCTCCTGATTCCATTTGCGCAATTCCAAATTTCGTTGTTCAATTGGATGCTTATGACACGTTACCAACTCCCGGTAGTTTTACCATTACTGGCGATGCTAGTCAAATTGTTGTAAACTCTACACAACCTACCTATGGAACCTTTGTAGTTGATACTTCTTTTGTAAGAATAGATGGATGGAATTACATTACTTACATCTATAGTGATGGAAATGGTTGTGACGGAACGTTTACAGATTCCATTTATTTGCATTCACTTCCAAACCCAGGATTTGTTGATTTGGCTGTGAATTATTGTTCTAATGATGGATTGGATTCATTGTATGTAACACCATCCAATTTCTCTGGTGGAATCTCATCGCGATTTGAATCGCCAACATTGCCAAATAAAACTTTGTTTGGAAATGATTCGTTGTTCACTTTTACACCAAACAATTCATTGGTTGGTAATCACAACATTAAATACGTAAACTACAACCAATTTGGATGTTCAGATTCCGTAGAGTCTGTCATTGTAATTGATACCATTCCAGAAATTACGTTGAACTTCTTGGATTCAAACCAAATTCCTTTACCTGCTGGTACGCAGTTAGATTATTGTGAAACGAGTGATTATTATGTGTTCCAGGGTATTGCGAGAATCAATGGTGTAATTGTTTCTACAACTGATTCCATTTGGGGACCTGGTATCTCGAAGGACACTGCTGGAAATGTCATTTTTGAACCTCTAGTTGCAGATACGGGACAAAAAACCATAAGTGCTTTTTACAATTATCAACCAGGTGGAAGTGTGGGCTGTTTCAATACGGCTGATACAGTTGTTACTGTGCATCCACTTCCTGAAGCAGATTTCATTGTTCCAGATAGTATGATTTGTCAAGATAATGGGGCAATGACTTTGGCCATGACCAATCCATCTCAAACGGGTAATTCTGTGTGGGAAGTAATTGGAGGATCCAATCTTCAAACAGCGGGAGTATTTGAACCAATTGCAGACGGTGCTGTATTCAGTCAATGGAATGTAGTACAGCATACATTTACCGAAACAGTGAATAACAACTGTGTTCATGTTTATCAGGACTCTATATTCCTGGATACTTTCCCTGTGGTAAACATTTTTATTGATTCATTGTATTGCTCAAATCAAGGATTGGTAAGTTTTACGGCTACTCCGGCTTCTCAAGGAGGAGGAATAAGTTCTGTGTTTAAAAGTGCTACCATGTTTGGCGGTTTTGATTCAACATTGACTGCTGGAGATAATGACATCATGGTCCAAACGGAAAACGTCAACATTCCTGGAGGAATTTTAGATGTGAATCATACCATTTGGTATGTTTATACTGAAGCTGGAACGGAATGTACTGATTCAGTATCGTATACCACCGTTATTCACAAACGTCCGGATCTGGATTTAAGTTTTGTAAATCAAGTATGTAATCATGCGGATACCATTGTTATCAATGTGGATGTAAATAACAACCCATCTAATGGATTGAGAGATACCATTTATGGAACCGGAATTATAGATACGGTTGCGAATGGAATGGTACGATATGATCCTACAGTTCATTTCGGTTCGCCTTCACAAGTAGCGTCTGCTATTCGTTATGTAAATACGGATACATTGGGATGTTTTAACGAAGTAGTTGATACATTGTATGTAAATCCTCAACCGGTATTGACCTTATCGATTAATCAACTATCTGGAGGACAAATCAATGACTCAGTATGTCTATTCGGTGCATCTGTTGAATTCATCCCTGGTATAAATGGACTTCCAGACAATTTAAATGGAAGTACTAATTACATGGAGTTTAATGAAAATGGCGTTCGTTTGAATGATGAAGAATTTGTTCCTCAATTGGATGCCGATAGCGGATTGGATAATAAGATGAACTTAATCAAATATGTAGGTGAAGATGGAAATGGATGTAATGACACCACATTCTTCAATCTGTTCATTAATCCGCAGCCGGTTCCTGCATACATTGAACCAAATCATTGTACTTCCGATTCTACCTACTTTGTAGACTCGTCATACATTGATAATTCACTTGCACCTGATCAAATAGTCAGCTGGGTATGGTCGTTTGATAATGTGATTGTTCCTGACAATACTGGAAAGACACAGGCTGTCAAGTTTGATAATGGAAACAAACGTATTCTGTTAACTACAACTACTGACAAAGGTTGTGCCGCAACCATTGATAACACCATATTGTTTGTGAGTGCTCCTATTGCTGATTTTACTTGGGAATTCCGAACTGAATGTGAAGGTGACAGTGTTCAATTCTTCAACGAATCAGGACCTACTGATTTGCTTGCAGGTAAGTTGGATTATGTGTGGTATTTTGGAGATGGTGCTACTCAGGTGAATACTGGAATTGATAGTATTTCAGAAGGGCCAGATGCCAGACACGGTTATGGTGGTGCTGGATTTTACAATGTAGCATTAGCTGTTAGCCAAGGGGATTGTTTTGATTCAACATCAAAAGAAATCGCCATTAGGAATAACATTACCACTTTCCCATGGACAGATGATTTTGAAACTGTAGACAGCGATTGGCAAGAATGGAATACCCTTGGCGATAGTGCAAATGCAGAAGTTTTTGTTTGGGATACACCAAACAGAAATCAAGTAAATGGTGCTTTCTCAGGAACAAATGCTTGGGTGACAGGTGTAACCGACAATGTTGATGACACTTCTTATTCATCCAATGTTCAGACTTTTGTTACCAGTCCATGTTTTGATTTGTCTCAAATGGAACGACCAATGCTGAAATTGCAAACGTTGTATGATTTAGAACAAAACGATGGAGTTGTTATTCAGTATAACACCTTTAACGAGGGTGATACCATTGTGGATCAATGTGAGTGGTTTAACATTGGTAACATTAACGTTGGTGGAAACGTAACAACTGAATCAGGAATCAATTGGTATAAGAATGATGGAATATTTGGAAACCCAGGAAACCAAACCAATGCACAAGGAAACATTGGTTGGACAGGTCAAAGTATTCCAGAAGGAGATTCTACTGTTCAGTGGGTGGAAGCCCGTCACAGCTTAAATGCTTTATTGGATTCCGACACTTCTAACCTTACGAAAATTCGATTCCGTATTGCATTTGGCTCGAATGCGGCGGTTGAAAACGAAGGTTTTGCGTTTGATGACTTCACCATTGAAGAACGTACCAAAAATGTGTTGTATGAATTGTTTACCAACTCTTCTTCTGAAGGTGGAAAAGCAAGTGTGGATAAATTCTTAAGCATCATTGATGGTGACACGAATAGCTTCGGAGTTCCGAACGATGATTTGATTTCCATTCAATACCACACAAGTTTCCCTGCAGAGGATCCAATGAATGTGGACAATCCGGGAGACCCAAGTGCGAGAGGAATATATTATGGTGTAACTGAAATTACTTACGCTAATATGGATGGTTCCATCAACGAAGCCTTTGCCAGTGATCCAACATTTACTTCAAATTGGCACGAATTGAGAGTATTGGAGGATCCTAAATATATTATTGGGATGAATTTTGCGAATGACCAATTGACGGTTACATTAAATCATAAGGATGTTGATACTATAAAGAGTAATGACTTTAGTGTTCACATTGCGTTGGTTGAAAAGGAAATTCAAGCTTCTGAATTGACTGGCACCGTGGCAAGCAGTTATGTTTCTTTCCGAAATGTATTGAAAGAATTGTATCCGAGTGCTGCCGGCACAAAGTATACGAGTAAGTGGCTGTCAAACGAGACCATTACTCAGAATATTTCATTCAATGACTTTTATGGTACATCTGATGATTGGTTGTTAGTGGCCTTCATTCAGGACAATGAAACCAAAGAAGTTTATCAAACAGAATGGTTGGATTTGGTAAATACATCTACTGGAATTGAAGTAGTTGATTACCAAAGTCAAAATGGAATTGAATATGTAGTGTATCCTAACCCAACAAGAGGAATGACCCATTACAAATTCAAACAACGTACGGAACAAGATTACCGTATTGATGTATTCAATCAATTGGGTATGAAAGTTGATCAATTGACAGTTCCAAGAGGCATCGACCATTTTGCCTTTGATACGGAAAACTTCAAAACGGGCATATACATGCTTATCCTAAGTGACGGACAAAATGTAATTGCCAATGATAAACTCATTGTAACGCATTAACGGTTTACAATCCGAATACACGCAATAAAAAAGCCGGCTGAAATTCAGCCGGCTTTTTTGATCCGATTGCTTTGAGAAAAAATCTTATTCAGATTGAATAGTCGCAGATAACAATTCTCTGTTCATGCGAGCAATGTTTTCGAGTGATATTTCTTTTGGACATTCCACTTCACACGCTCCGGTATTGGTACAATTACCAAACCCTTCTTCATCCATTTGATGTACCATTTTAAGTACTCTCTCTTTGGCTTCAGGTTTTCCCTGTGGCAATAAGGCAAATTGAGAAACTTTTGCAGATACAAATAACATAGCCGATGCATTTTTACATGCTGCAACACATGCACCACATCCAATACAAGTGGCTGCGTCAAATGCTTTGTCAGCGTCAGCCTTTGGAACAGGCAGTGCATTGGCATCTTGCGTATTTCCTGAAGTATTAACAGAAATGTATCCTCCGGCATTCATCACCCGATCAAATGCCGAACGATCAACCACTAAATCTTTAATGACAGGAAATGCCTTGGCTCTCCATGGTTCAATATAAATGGTATCTCCATCGTTAAATGAACGCATGTGCAACTGGCATGTGGTAATGGCTCTTTCAGGACCATGTGGTTTTCCATTGATGTACATGGAACACATTCCACAAATTCCTTCCCGACAATCGTGGTCAAAAGCAACAGGTTCCTTGCCTTCGGCAATCAATTGTTCATTGAGTACATCCATCATTTCCAGAAATGACTGATCATCGGAAATATCAGAAATCTGATAGGTTTCCATTTGACCTTTGTCATCTGCACTTTTCTGTCTCCAGATTTTTAATGTAAAATCCATGTTTGAAATTTTAGTTGCGCATTATTTATAACTACGCTGTTTCAACTCAATATTTTCGTATTTCAATTCTTCTTTATGCAATACTGCATCAGATGGCTCTCCTTTGTATTCCCATGCAGAAACAAAGGTGAAATTATCATCATCCCTTTTGGCTTCGCCTTCTTCCGTTTGAGATTCCTCTCTAAAATGTCCTCCACAACTTTCAGCTCTTTCCAACGCATCCTTGCACATTAATTCACCTAATTCCAGAAAATCGGCTACCCTACCTGCTTTTTCCAATTCAGGGTTCAATTCTTTATCGGTTCCAGGAACTTTTACTTCTTTCCAGAATTCCTCGCGCAAAGCTTTGATTTCTGAAATGGCTGCTTTCAGCCCTTCTGCATTTCTGGACATTCCACAATTGTTCCACATGATTTTACCCAGCTTTTTATGGAAATAATCAACAGACTTACTTCCATTGCTGGACATGAATTTTGAAATGCGATCTTTCACTTCTTTCTCGGCTGCCTCAAATTCTGGTGAATCGGTTGAGATTTCTCCTGTTCGAATATCATCTGCCAAATAATCACCAATGGTAAATGGTATCACAAAGTATCCGTCTGCCAATCCTTGCATCAAAGCTGAAGCTCCCAATCGATTTGCTCCATGATCAGAGAAATTGGCTTCTCCCAATACATAGCAACCTGGAATGGTTGACATTAAGTTATAATCCACCCAAACACCGCCCATGGTGTAATGCACGGCAGGGTATATTTTCATCGGAGTGAAATATGGATTGTCATCCGTAATTTTCTCGTACATCTGGAAGAGGTTTCCATATTTGGTTTTCACCACTTCCCTTCCCAATTTCTTGATGGTTTCAATGTCTGCATCTTCATGACCCTGTGTGGTTGCTTCAATGCGCCCATATCGTTCAATGGCTGCGGCAAAATCCAAAAATACGGCTTCGCCTGTTTGATTCACACCATATCCGGCATCACATCTTTCTTTTGCTGCTCTGGATGCTACATCACGAGGTACGAGGTTTCCAAACGAAGGATAGCGTCTTTCCAAATAATAATCCCGATCTTCTTCTTTGATCTCCACCGGTTTTTTGGTTCCCTTGCGAATAGCCTCCACATCTTCTTTGTTTTTAGGCACCCAAATTCGTCCATCATTTCGCAAAGATTCTGACATCAAGGTCAATTTCGATTGATAGTCGCCCGATACCGGAATACACGTTGGGTGGATTTGCGTATAGCATGGATTTGCAAAAAATGCACCCTTCTTATGAATCTTCCATGAAGCGGTAACATTAGACCCCATCGCATTGGTTGAAAGGAAAAATACATTTCCATATCCCCCGGAACAAATAACCACCGCATGGGCTGAATGACGTTCAATTTCTCCCGTAACCAAATCTCTGGCAATGATTCCTCTGGCTTTACCATCAACAATAACTACATCCAACATTTCATGTCGGTTGTACATCTGAATTTTCCCTTTTCCAATTTGACGAGACATGGCAGAATAAGCTCCCAGCAACAATTGCTGACCTGTTTGACCTTTCGCATAAAACGTTCTGGACACCTGTACACCTCCAAACGAACGATTATCCAACAAGCCACCATATTCGCGGGCAAAAGGAACACCTTGTGCCACACATTGATCAATAATGTTGGTAGATACTTCCGCAAGTCTGTATACATTGGCCTCTCTGGAACGATAATCACCACCTTTTACTGTATCATAAAACAACCTGTAAACACTGTCACCATCATTCTGGTAATTCTTGGCTGCATTGATACCTCCTTGCGCTGCAATGGAGTGAGCCCTTCTAGGACTATCTTGAAAACAAAACGCTTTGACATTGTAGCCCAATTCAGCAAGAGACGCTGCCGCTGAACCACCTGCCAATCCTGTTCCCACAACAATCACATCGATCAATCTTTTGTTGGCAGGATTTACAAGACGAATATTGCTTTTATGACTTGTCCACTTTTCAGCAATCGGACCTTCAGGAATTTTCGCATCTAATTTTGACATAATTCTTTCTTCTTAATTAGGACATCATAAAATGATAAATCGCAATTAACGTAAACCCAGCAGCTGTTGCAATGCTGTATAGGGTTCCAATTTTTTTAATCCAGGGTGTATATTTTTGATGATTGGCTCCCACCGACTGAAACGCAGATTGAAAACCATGATTCAAATGAAAACCAAGTAAAACAAAGGAAGCTATATAAAGCGCCGTATAAGGCAGTGAATCAAATAAACGTACTACCAATTCATAATCATCTGCATAATCCTTCACTCCAAAGTGCATAACCCACCAATAGTCACGAATGTGCAAAATCAAAAACAGCAATACCAATATTCCTGTAATGATCATACTTCTGGAAGACATGGTCGAGTTGGATGATGGATTGGACTTGGCGTATTTAATGGGTCTTGAAGCACTGTTTTGCAATTGCAACCGAATACCCGTACCAATGTGCAATATAAATCCAAGTGCCAATACCCATTGCATGGTTTGAATCACCGGGTTTGTTCCCATAAAATGAGATGCCTGATTGAACAACTCATGATTGCTACTAAGCGTTAACAGATTGATGCTTAAATGTATAACCAGAAATGAAATCAGGAACAACCCTGTCAGGGACATCCAGACTTTTCTAACAATGGAAGAACTCATGCTGTATATGGAACTTGATAATGATACCGACAAATTTAACTTCTAAGCTAATCATTAACAAGCAAAGAAGATGAAAAGAATAAAAGTAACTGAATTTACTATTGAAATCTTACATTTGACAACTACAATATCTTGATTATGCGTTACGATACTCTTCCTTCTTCTGTTTACATCCATCATCGGAAGAAATTTACCGCCGAAATGAAATCCGGTGCGTTGGCAGTTTTCAATTCGAATGACATCATGCCCACTAATGCGGATGGTTTAATGCCTTTTCGACAAAACAATGATCTATTGCATTTGAGTGGCATTGATCAGGAAGAAACCATTTTAGTATTGTTTCCTGATTCTCCGGTAAATGAGTACAAAGAAGTACTTTTTTTAAGAGAAACAAGTCCGGAAATTGCCATTTGGGAAGGGGAAAAATTCACTAAGGAGCGAGCAAAAGAATTGTCCGGAATTGAAAATATTTTTTGGCTTACTGATTTTGACCGAGTGTTCAAAGCCATGATGTCAGAATCCAGCATTGTCTATTTAAATAGCAATGAACATTTGCGTGCGACCATTGAAGTAGAAACGCGAGATGTTCGTTTTATCAATGGATTAAAAAAGGACTATCCCCTTCATCAATTTGAACGAAGTGCACCCATTATGCATCGCCTGAGGGCCATCAAGTCCAAAGAAGAAATCGCGCATTTACAAACAGCTTGTGACATTACGGAAAAAGGATTTCGCAGGCTACTGGATTTTGTGAGACCCGGAGTAATGGAATACGAAATAGAAGCCGAATTGATGCATGAATTCTTGCGAAATCGATCACGCGGATTTGCGTATTCTCCCATCATTGCTTCTGGGTTTGACTCATGTGTTTTGCATTATGTCACAAACAACAAGGTTTGTAAAGACGGAGATATCTTGCTCTTGGATGTAGGTGCAGAATACGGCAATTATGCCTCTGACCTGACCCGTACCATTCCAGTGAATGGAAAGTACAGTCCTCGTCAAAAAGAAATTTACAATGCGGTATTACGTGTCCATAAAGCTGCAGTTCAATTGTTGCGCCCAGGAACCATGCTCAATGAGTACCACAAAGAGGTAGGCAATATGATGGAAGCAGAATTGCTTCAGTTAGGTTTGATATCGCAATCAGATATTGACAATCAAAATCCTGAATGGCCAGCCTACAAGAAGTATTTCATGCATGGCACATCCCATTTCTTAGGATTGGATGTGCACGATGTGGGTAATTGGAATACCCCTATCGAAGAAGGTATGGTATTTACTTGTGAGCCAGGTATTTACATTCGTGAAGAAAGCTTGGGCATTCGCATTGAAAATGATGTGGTGGTCACCTCCGATGCACCAATGGATTTGATGAAAAATATCCCTATTGAAGTAGAAGAAATAGAGGATTTAATGAATGCCTAAGGCCAATCAGTTTGTTTCTCACCTCAACGGTCAAGTCCACTACGTAGAAGCTGGAAAAGGTCCTTGTGTTGTTTTTCTTCATGGCTTTCTGGAAAACAAAACCATTTGGAATAGTTTTCAGCGAAAACTCAAACATCGGTATCGCGTCATTTGCATTGATTTACCTGGGCATGGCTTAACCGATAATTTCGGATATCTGCATACGATGGAAAACATGGCCGAAGCTGTTTATTCCGTGCTACGATTCTTAAAAATTCGCAAGTGTTTTTTGATAGGGCATTCCATGGGTGGCTATACAGCCCTGGCATTTGGGGAGTTGTATCCCGATATGGTGAAAGGCATCTGTCTCTTCCACTCCACTGCCTCGGCAGATTCAGAACAACGGAAAAAGGACAGAGACCGCACCATTCAATTGGTCAAGAAGAGTTATCGTTTGTTCATTGGCGAAGCCGTTCCTAACTTGTTTTATACCGAAAAATATTCCCGAAAAAAGGGCATTGAACAAATCTTAAAAATGGCTGAATCCACGTCCATTCAAGGAGTAGTCGCTGCATTGGAGGGCATGAAGATTCGATCGGATCGGGAAGTTATGTTGCAATTCTCCCCATTTTCTGTTCATTACATCATTGGAAAACATGACGCTATTTTAGATGCAGAAGTTTTATTGGCTCAACGAAAAAACGGCCGTGATTCTCAACACTTGTTATTGAACAACACAGGACACATGGGATTTCTGGAAGAACCAACGAAATCCTTGTCCTTCATTGAGAAACTGTTAAAGCTTAAATAATTCCCTGTAAATGTTACCGGAATCGATGATGTAAAGGGTGTAATGACCATCGGGAAGATGTCCTAAATCTACGTAGGTTTCGGAATCCATATTGATGACTCCCGTGTGCATCACTCTTCCATCAAAATTGCAAATGTCATAGACAGTATCCGCCATTTTTGGTAAATAATGGACGGTCATTTTTTTTCTTTCCGCATCAACGGAAACGTCAATTCCTAAATCGATATGATTTTGTTCTATCAAAAGTGGTACGTCTAGTTGTTATTCTAAATTAGACCTGTTTAACGGGAAATCCTATAGGTCCAACAACTATTCGACCAACGCATTCGATAGCTGGTTTAAATGCCGAAAATAAATCGACAAAATTCCTATCGAGGAACTTGGTTTTGTTGCTCTCCGAAATATTTAGATAACCGTTGGAACAATTGATCACCCAATTCTTCCTGAGGAAATTGCTGAGTGGTCACATACAAAATACGTTGCAGAACCGCTCCGGCCTGATTCATATCACTCTTCAAGGTCTTTCTCAAATCCCTATCCAATGAATTGTAATAGATCATTTTGCTTTCAAATAAATCCACCAATTCAAGCACAATTTCATTGGCTTTGTCATTTTCGCCAATCTTGTAATATGCCTCTGCCAGGTACAATGAGAAAATGTCATAAGGCACATTGTTTTTCGGGATAACCGTCATACACTTATCCAATACCACCTTGGCATCTTCATTTCTGTTTTGTGAAATCAGTGATTCCGCTAATCGTGAAAACAATATTCGATGGCTAATGGTCATACGACGATTATTTTCATCCATGTAGACATTGTTTTCATCCAAACCACCCCAATTAAACTTATTCATCACATTTTCAAATGCCACATCTGTAGCCACTCGACCGGGTTGACCTTCTCTTTTCTTCGTTTTAATCGGCACCAATCGATACGCCAATCCTTCTACCTGAAAATACTCTTCCAATCCAAGGTAACTGTCAGATGGTGCTGTACTGGCAAAATATACCGGACGCTCCCAATTGTTGGTAGCCAGGATATCCAGTATCATCAAATCATTTTTGAGGATATAATTTTTACGGATTTTCCAGGTGATTTCATCTACAATATTGGCCGTATCTTCAATGCCTACTACTCCTAAATCCAATACTCTTTTTTTGTCGACTTTCAGCGCCAATTGTTTGGTAGGAATGTAGTCAATGAATTTACCGGAACTCACCGGAATTTTGGTTTTTGAGTTTTCACTCACCACCCATTCAATGATTTGATCAACCTGCTTGGCTGTTTTGAATTTCTCATAAATCGGCAGGTAATCATTGGTTCCCTGTCTGTACTTATGAGGAGGCACCTGACTTGGAATAGGATCAGAATCATATGCCTTTCGTTTCATTTGTTCGATGTACCAATCTGTATTGGAAAGACTTAAGTTCACTACCCGCACATCTGTTCGGTATTCTTCCACTTCCTGCACATACCACAATGGGAAAGTATCGTTGTCCCCATTGGTAAACAATATGGCATTGGGGGCACAAGAATTCAGGTAATTTTTCGCATAATCCCTTCCTGTAAAACGTTTTGCTCTGGAATGATCATCCCATCCTTCGGCAGCCATTAATCCAGGAACCATCAGTAGACACACCAAGGTACTTCCACCTGCGGCAATCTGACCGGAGGTATACTTTTTAAGACTTTCGTAAAGGCCATATACGCCCAATCCAATCCAAATGGCAAAAGCATAACACGAACCTACAATGGCATAATCCCGCTCACGAGGTTCTAGTGGATAGTTGTTCAGGAATACCAGGATGGCAATACCTGTAAATACAAACAACAGCGTGACCACAATGGCATTGTTTCTCGAATTTGAAAATTGGAAGAACATGCCTATCAATCCCAAAATAAAAGGCAGCAGGTAAAACTTATTGTGCGCCTTGTTGGTCACAATATCCTGCGGCAATTCATCTTGATTACCCAGGCGCCATTCATCCAAAAATTTGATGCCGCTGATCCAGTTTCCATCCACGATATTTCCATGGCCCTGCACATCCGTTTGACGTCCGGCATAATTCCACATGAAATAACGCCACCACATCCAACCAAGCTGGTATCGGATAAAAAATGTCAGGTTTTCACCCATAGTCACCTTATTGATGGTCACCGTTTTTCCAGAATTATCTTTGGTTTTTGTGGGTTTTCCTTTGAAATCCGTCCACCACTTGTATTTAGTCACGTGTTTTCCCTGGGGACTCCACATTCTTGGAAAGATGATTTTGAAATCACTGTTGTAATTTGGTTCAGCATTCTTTTTATCGTCTACGATGATGTACTTACCATCTTCCTTGCTTTGCCAGTATACAGGTTTACCATCCGTAAACGGCTCACGTGAATCCTGAGGTGTGTTGAAACTTGGGCCGTACAACAACGGCTTATCACCATATTGTTCACGATTCAGGTAAGACAACAATGAAAATACATTTTCAGGATTGTTCTCGTCCATGGGCGTGTTGGCTGCAGAACGAATCACAATGATGGCAAATGATGAATAGCCAATCACAATAACCGTAAAACACAAAATGGCTGTGTTTAATAATACTTTTCCTTTCTCATGCGTATACTTCAAACCAAAGATGATGAGACCCACCATCAATAGGCCATAAACAACGGTTCCTGTATTAAACGGCATACCCATTCCATTCACAAACATCAATTCAAAGTAGGTGGCCATTTGCACTACTCCAGGAATGATACCATACTGGACAACTCCAAGTAGGCCAACTGCTACTGCGGTAGCCAGGATGATTCCCTTTCGGGTCACTTCGTATCGTTTGAAATAATAGATAAACGTAATGGCAGGAATGGTCAGCAAACTCAATAAGTGAACCCCAATGGACAGGCCAATGAAATAAGCAATCAGCACAATCCAACGTGTATTGTGCGGCTGGTCCGCCACACTCTCCCATTTCAGCATCGCATAAAACGTAGCTGCTGTAAACAATGACGACAACGCATATACTTCACCTTCCACTGCAGAAAACCAGAACGAATCTGAAAACGTATATGCTAATGCGCCTACTACACCACTACCAAATACCGCAATCATTTTTCCCTGATCCCACTCAGCACCGCCTCGTAAAGCCAATTTTCTTCCAAAGATGGTAATGGTCCAGAATAGGAACAAGATGGTAAATGAACTTGACAATGCAGACAACGCATTGATCATCATCGCCGCATTTTCAGGACTTCCTCCTACTACGCCAAACATACGTGCAATCAGCATGAATAGTGGTGCTCCCGGAGGGTGACCTACTTCAAGTTTATAGGCGGTAGCGATAAATTCACCACAATCCCAGAAGCTGGTGGTAGGTTCCATGGTTGTCAGGTAGACCAAAGACGCGATGGCCCAGACGATCCAACCGATGATGACATTTAATTTTTTAAACTGCGACATATGCTGCTGATTGGTAAAGGGTATACGTTAAGTTAAAGTAGGGTCAAAAATATAAAAGCTTTGCTTACCTGTGCAGATTTCCGAGGATTATTAACAAAAATTAGGGGTAGCGCTAAGATTGGCTCCTAATATGCATGTATAAATTGCAAAAAATGCTTGTAGGAAATTTGATTTAATTATTACATTTGCAGCCCGCTTGCCCGATGGTGTAACTGGCAACACGTCTGGTTTTGGTCCAGAAGAGTCTAGGTTCGAGCCCTAGTCGGGCAACAGAATGACATCTTTCCAATTTTGGGAGGGTGTCATTTTTCTTTTTGCGTCTGTCTCGGGTAATGAGCCTGTCCTCTGTTGGAGGTTTTACCCATCTTAGGTGGGAGTCCTAGTCTGACAGCTGAAAAGTGCCACTCTAAAAATGGGATTAGATAGCGTTACAATAAATGTGTCTATAACGCACAAAATAGTTGGAGATCTTCGAAAGAATATTATTCCATCAGCGAAGTTTGTTGACGATCTTGGTGTATCTTAGAAAAAAACAAACATTTTGCAACAATAATCATAAATGATGGGCCTAACCAGCCATACCTTTTCTCTGGTTCATGATCGGAATGTTGAGAGTAATGCAAGTAATTCGATCAAAAAAAATTTAACAAGCCATTTTAATGAAAATACATGAAAAATATACAGAAGCTTTAAAATCGTTTACTGAATTTGCCACAGTTCATGAGTGGGCTCAGAGAGTATGTGAATTTTACCCAGATTTATTAGAAAAAGCTGAAAATGAAGCTCGAGCTCAAAAACAAGATACAACTGGATTACATGAAATAGCTGCTAGAATTTCATCTAGGCTCTCAACAGGAAATTTTAAAAATGTCGTTATTGATGATAGCGAACGACCCAGGAAAGTCAAATATTTGACTTTTGAAGAGCAGCAAAGTAATCAAGAGAAAGAGTTAAATGAAGATATTGAGCCAATTACCCGAATTGAAATAATTAATCAGGCCAATGATAAATTAAAAATTCAAGAAATTTATCGATTTGATGAATTCAAAAATATTCAAAAGGCATTCAAGGATTTTTTTGGCTTAGACTTTGATCTTGATCACGCGCAAGCACTATTGGATTCTGAAAATCGTGGTAGTCATCATCCTGACAACATTCAACTATTACTTAAATATCATAATGGTAAAAAAAGTAACAAATCCTGGGAACGATTTAATTTTAATGAACAAAAAGATTATATCCTGGATGCAATAAAACTACAAAGTAATGTAGCTGATAGTTTTCAATTAGAATTGAATGAAGAAATCCTAAATCAGCTTTTAGATCGATTAAAAGCAATCTATGACTAAATGTGATCAATATCAAAACTCCACCTACAACCAACAACGTATCTAATCCATTGTGCTAATTGGTTAACACAATCTGTATTTCTACCTTTATTTCACAGTGATTCCTACATGGGTTTACTTGCTACGAAATCATATGTTCACGTTGAAGAAATACCTTTACCATTCTTTTGTTCATTTTTAAAAATCAAGAAATTTAACCCGAAATAATTACGAATATGTTGAATGCGCTATTCGGCTATTTCCTCTTACTTTATGCACGTATCAAATCTTTCATTGAGTTAGTCGGGCAACTGCAAAAAGGTTTTCTTCCATTTATGGGAGGAAACCTTTTTCATTTTATTCAATTCGGGTGAGAAGTCTATCCGCCGAAGGAGGATTTACCTGTCGCAAGTGGGAGCCCTAGTCGGGCAACAGAAAAGCGCCTTTCCATTTTTGGAGAGGTGCTTTTTTGTTTTGTCAAGTCTTGGGCGAGAAGCCTGTCCGTCGAAGGAGGATTTACCCGCCGCAGGCGGGAGCACTAGTTGGGCAACATCAACCGCATGAGCTCACCAAGATTCATGCGGTTTTTTTATGTTTGATAACGAATCTGTTGACGGTTTTAAAAATTCATTCGGATTACCCTGATTCAGTCGCAATTTGGAACGCCTAAAAAAACGGATCACCTTTAAATTCCGAATTAGAATTCACTCAATCGTGCAAAATTGGCGCAAATGGGTCGGGTAACAGTCGTTTTGGCCATGAGCAAACTTGAAAGCTTATCGCTTTCTAAAGCCCTACTTGCAATAAAATCAAAGTTGTACGCAAGCTAAAAAAAGAACCACCGCACGTTCAAACACATTTCATTTTTCTCGTACCTCACAAAATAAAAAAAGTTTTCACTTCCCCTCCACTACCCAAAAATTTTCAGAATTAATTGACTGACTGAAAACGATTTCCTATATTTGACAAATATTGTCTAAACAAAATGTGGATAGATGTTATTTGGCAACAAACTAAGGAGGCTTAGAGAACAAAATGGACTTGTTTTGAGAAAGGTCGCAGCAATTCTTGACATAGATACTGCTACATTATCCAAAATCGAACTTGGAGACAGACAAGCTAAAAGAGAATATTTACCGATACTCTCAGAGCTTTATGGAGTAAACCTAAAAGAACTAGAAAAGTTATGGTTAACCGATAAAGTATATGACATTATTGAAGAAGAAGAACAAGGTTTAAATGTTTTAAAAGAAGCTGCCATCTTTTATAAAAAAGTACATCAATGAGATTTATAGGAAATAAAGAATTAATTACAACCGAAATCATCAATCTCCTTGATAGTAAAGAATTATTGAAAAGAGAATTAACTCTATGTGATGCGTTTTGTGGCACAGGAGCAGTAGCGGACTCTTTAAAAGGCAAACTTAATGTAATCATAAATGATCTGATTGATTGGTCTGTCTTATACACCAATGGTAGGTTGGTATCACCAGATTGTACTTTTGATAAATTAGGGTTTGACCCTTTCGAATTCTTAAATAGTAACTGTGAAACAAGGCAAAATTTTTTCTATAAAAACTATTCTCCGGGTGGCTCTGATCGCATGTATTTTTCACCTGAAAATGCAGGAAGAATTGACTATTTCAGGGCAACAATTGAAAAATGGAAAAATGAAGAATTAATCAATCATTCAGAATATTCTTTTTTACTCGCTAGTCTAATAGAGTCTATTTCATTTGTTTCAAATACGGCAGGAGTATATGGAGCTTTCTTAAAACACTGGGATCCAAGAGCGAAAAAGCCAATTACTTTTCAAAGAGTAGAATCAAATAATTCTAAACATTTAGGTATAAGAACCCTAAATGGGAAAATTGAAGATTTAATTGAAAATGTTGAATGTGATATATTGTATTTAGATCCACCATATACTCAAAACCAATATGGCACTCAATATCATATTTTACAAACATTGGTTTTGGACGATTCGCCATCAATTAGCCCAATAACAGGTTCAAGACCTACAACACCAATGCGCTCAGATTGGTCTAAAGATTATAAAGCTCACATTCTATTTGACAAAGTAATTGCTAAAACAAAAGCTAAACATATCATATTTAGCTACAGTGTTGATGGATTTTTATCGAAGAGTTTTATTGAAGCTAGCCTGAAAAGGTACGGTAAAGCTCAAACATATAAGTGCAAGAAGATTTCATATAGCAAGTACACGAATTTTAAATCAAGGAGAGGTAAAGAGCATTTTGAATATTTGTTTTATGTAGAAAAGAAAGACGAGCTTGAGGTTAAATATGAATCTCCACTTAATTACATTGGAAGCAAGGCTAGGATGATTAAAGAAGTTAAATCCTACTTCCCAAAAAATTACTCAAACTTTGTTGATGCATTCGGTGGAGGATTTAACGTTGGAATAAATTCGAATTCAAATCAAATCGTTTACAATGAACTAAATCACTTTGTAAAGGAATTAGTGGAATCTTTTAACATCAATGACACATATCAATATCTTCTTTATATGAGAAGAATTATAAAAAAATATGACCTAAAAAAACGAGATTCCGATAGCTATTTAAAAGCTCGCAATTATTACAATTCTCTCCCATTAGAAAAAAGAGACCCTAAATTACTTTATACCATAATTTTATATGGCTTTAATCAGCAAATAAGATTCAACGGAGACCACGATTTCAATAACCCAGTAGGTATGCGATGGTTTAATGATAAAGTCCTTGAGAAAATGATTAGCTTTTCGAGAATAATTAAGGAAAAAAATATTGAGTTTAAAAATTCAGACTATTCGAAACTAAGCAGTGTAATCAATAATGACAGTTTTGTCTATTTAGACTCACCATACCGACTAACAACGGGCTCATACAATGATGGGAAAAGAGGATTTAATGGTTGGGATATTGAAGAAGAAAGTAGATTATTTGACTTTGTGGATTCATTAAATGATAAGTCTATTCGATTTATGATTTCATATGTAATGGAACATAAAGGAAAAACAAATAATGAATTAAAAAAGTGGATTAAATCAAAAGGGTATCGCTTAATAAAAGTAAATGATGTTCCCGGTATCCAGCGAAAAGAAGTACTGATTGTAAATTATGATAATAATGGAAACACCTCACTTTACAATAAAGAACAGGTTTCAAAAGGGAGGACTGTACCAAGACCTCTTGAGACCAGCTATATTGACTGATGTTTGTCAAAAAGTTACAGGACAAAATGAATATACTGTGGACTTTGACAACCATGGTTACAATATTGGAAGATTAGCAACACTTGAATATCAAGGTAAGAAGACATTCATATCCTTCTCTGAAGTTGAAATAAGAAGTAGAAACTCTAGCTTCCAAAGTTTTCCAAGCGCGTTATCACGATACATATTAGATGAGAATCAGAACAAGGAAATCTGTTTTTATTTTCATCCCGACACGACAGGAAACTGGGAAACTCCGTATTTCATATTTATGTATCGTTTGATGAAAACTGCAAATGTCAATTTCTTAAATGCTAGTGACTATTTAAGCAGTTACATTTCCTCTTTTACTTCTCCTGAAGACATTATTTTACAAAAAGACCAGATGAGAAGTAAGAACCCTGGAAACAGGTCAACATATTTAACTCGTGGTCCACAAAACCAACTTCAAATATTTGGTAAAACGTATGGTGCAAATAAATATGAGACAACTATACTATGTCTGGCAATTTCAGAAATTGCAACTACAGATGTTGAATTGTATGAAATTGAAGATGGCGGTTTAACTAAGCTTCCTCAAACTTCAAAGGATTCAATTGAGTCATTGGGTATAATTCAAATTTTTACATCAAATCGCACTATTGAGAAGTTTGATTTTGAGGAAAACGATAGTTTACGCTCAGTTCAATACATATATAATTTGCTAGAAAAACTTGGAGATAAGAAATGTGCACTTTGCGAATGTAATATACCTCATATTATTCAAGGAGCTCATATTTGGCCAGTTGCAGATATTAAGAAGGAAAATCATTTGACACAAGATGAAAAATTAAACCTTGCTCTTGATGGAGACAATGGACTGTGGCTTTGCAACAACCATCACAAATTACTTGATTCACATATCATTAAACTTTTTGAAGATAGCACGGTGAAATATAAAAGTTCGTTAAATAATAGTCAAAGCAGCTATTTAAGTGAGATTACGACAAATAACCAATTGCCTGAAAACATTGTCAATGAAAGTATGATTGAATATATTGTGAAAAGGAATCAAAATGCACCTATAGAAGAATATGCAGATTTTATCAATTAATCCAACGCTTTGTTCAAGCACATTACAATCCCCGTTCCTGCGGTTGCAAAGAACTTTCACTCCAACGCTAAAACAAAATGAATATAATAAAAACGGCATACAACAAGGTACAAATTGCTTAGCCACCCTACGGGATGGCTGCGACATCTTATACGAAACGTTGACGATCTTACTTTACCATTCTTTAATTCATCCTGAAAAATCATGATAATAAACCCAAATTATCAGAGAATATGTTTACGGCTTTTTCCGATCCTTTGCTATAATCCTATAAAGTAATAAAATCTCTCATAGAACTATTCGGGCAACTGCAAAAAGGTTTCCTCCCATTTATGGAAGAAAACCTTTTTTATTTTATTCAATTCGGTTGAGGCGATTATCCGCCGCAGGTGGGTTTACACGTCATATTCGGGATTGAAGAAGGAGAGTTAATAGTTCAACCATACGGGACGGTAATGCCCGGTTCGAATTAGAATGTGGATGATTGTAGTTATGCGTTTAAGGAAATGGAGAAGGATGATGACATAGGGATTATATTAACTCACCCTATAAGTATTTCTTCTTGTAAGAAACCAAATGCCAAATATTCTTTTAAATGAGATTTTTTCCGAATGACCACCCCATTCAGATTGATGCGTATGAAGCCTCACGGTACACTTTCTATAATCATCAGTAAAATTGGGCAATACTATAAGACAACTAAAATCCATATGTCCAGAAATTTCTCTAGTTTGTACTTTTCCTCTTTTTGAAATTAGTTTTGAATCATCCCATTTCAGAATCGAATCACAGCATATTGAATAATCTAAATACTCACCCTCGCATGGTTTGGTTTCAGCATAAACATACGTCTCCTCGTCAATAAAGTAACTGTTACGAAAGATTTTGTCTGTCTTTTTTAATACTCTATTTGCAATTTTATAGGTCAGTCTGGAGTCACATTGAGTGTCTTGACCTAAGTAAAAAGACGGAATGCTAAGTATTATTGTTGTCAGAATAAATGCTTTCATATTAGCTAACTCCTAATTCATTTAAACTTTTTCGAAATTAATGTTTTATCCAATTCCTCAGTAGCTTATTTGGCTAAAGCATCTGACTGTTAATCAGTGGGTGTCTAGTTCTATTCTGGGACGAGGAGCGAAAGCATTAAAATTGCACTAAATATAAAGTGAGCAAAAAAGGCTTGCCTTTAAATTTGTTAACATCAAGCAAAAACCATCAGAATGAAGCCTACAATTGCGATAACACTAATCCTATAGTTCCAAACAATTCGAACTAAGCCTTTAATTTCGGAATAATGGTTTTAGAAAAGCATTAGGAAAAGATGAAGTCCATAAAGTTTGCCGAAAAACAAAAGTGAAGAATTATCAAGCTTGTGTCGATGGGCAATCTTTACTGAAATAACGATAGAAAGAATAAAAGATATGAATCCAAATATAACAACCAGAATTTCCCAATAATTCATAAAGTAAATTTATGATTTAAAGGTTTCTTAGCAAATATTATATTTATCCCTGATTCGAGCCCAGCCTAAAGAACTCTTGGATCGGTTTTGCTTCGCAAAACCAGCACAGCCAATCAATACCTAAAAATACCCAAGCTTGGGTATTGATTTAGTTCCAAATAAATGTCTTATTGCCTAAATGATCCATTTAGCTATCAATAACGCTTTAGCTCAGGAATTCTTATAAAATCAATAATGTTGTTTATATATATTTTTTGTTAAATAATGAAGCAAACACGTTTCACCAATTTAATGCCTTAGTTAAAAGTTAAATTATTGATATACTAGATATATACAATTGTTATCAGCAATTATTAGAATAAATGAAAAAAATTGATACCTCACCACTGAAAGATTGGGTGCCTACAGAAGTTCATAATTGGGAGGGCAAAGAGAATAATGTTCTAGTTCTTAATTATACCATGGAATGTCCTTTAGCATGTAATTTTTGTTGCTACAATTGTCACCCAAAAAGAACAGAGAAAATGCCCATTTCGTTGGCAAAGAGATTAATTAATGAAGCAGCTGAATTAAATACATTCACTTCTGTCGGATTTACAGGAGGTGAACCGATGTTACACTATGAAGAGATAATTGAGTTAGGAGATGAATTAAGCAGATTAAATCTTCCCTTCACAATTGCTACTGCGGGACATTGGGGTGACACGTTTGAAAAGTCAAATGAAATAATAGCTAACTTAAAGTCAAAAGGGCTAATTAGATTGAATGTCAGCCATGATCCAAGTCATGCTAAATTTGTTGAAACTGAATTTATTGATAATATTCTTAAGGCAGCTGAGGCAAATGAGCTCCCCACTTATGTAGTAGGCACATTCTTTTCTACAAATGAGACTGTTGAAAAATTACTTACTAATGCAACATCATATGAGTTTGTCAATTTTATTAACAAATATGTAGCAAAGGTAGGTCGTGCGGTAAAAAGAAAAATATCACAATCCACATATGATTTAGATTTAGATATTGATTCCTTATGCTGTTATAGAAGAGTGAATCATGATATTGTAGTTTTTTATGATGGTCAATCTTATCCATGTTGCTCAACATTTAATAGAGATACTGAAGGAATTACACTTGGAAATGTAAATGAATCTTCTTTAAAAGAAATTTGGGAAAGAGCAGAAGGTTCACTCCGTTTAAGGGTAATGAAAAGACAAGGTTTTGGTGAATTTTACAAAATCATAAGAGATTACAATCCGGAATTAGCTGAAAGTTTACCTACTCCTGACAATGCTGTTGGTCCTTGTGGACTATGCAATAAAATTTTTTCAAACCCAGACTTAACAAATGGGATAAATGAAGTGTTTGAAAACTATGAGAACAGTAAGATTGACAAAACACTTGATTATTTAATTGAAACCTTTGGTGAAGAAAAAGTTTTAGAAATATTAAAATAAAAGATGGTGCGAATTTGCTGAAAAATCACCCAAAACAAGAAGTAAGTATAAATTTATAACATATGTATTATGGCAAAAGACATGAGTGCATTGAATGCTAATTTAAAACAAAGTGCAGCTGCAAGAACTAAATTTTTAGCTGGAATAATGGAATTACTAGAAAAAAATGGTGTTGATGTAAGTGATGAGGAGGTTCTAAAAAAATTGGATTTGAACCTTGATTTATCTGATGGAGAAAAGTTTGTAAAAGGACTTGCTGCATCAACTGTAGTAGTAACAGTAGTAACGTAATACTGCTGCTAACATTGTATAATAGTATTGGCGGAGTTAGCGCTAACTGGAAAGTTTGAGTTCATAATAATATTTGGTTAAACTGAAATCGTGTGACTGTAAACCGCCAATACTATTATACCTGCCGATTCATACAATTTGAAATGACAGCACACAAAAACTAATGGTTATAAAACCAATACGCAATTCCAATCGAGATTCTCATACGGCATATTCTGACCCTTTCGTCATGTTTGGGGTTAATTAAAGTGAGAACGATCGTCTTTCTGGTAATCAGAGGGTCGTTGGTTTTAGCCTAGCCTATAGGGAGAAAGTAAATAGTAAAAAGGCATTTTGAGTGTTGATAATATCTTTCTACTTATTGTAAAATTCAACATTCCCTTTTTTAAGTTCTGAATAGAAATCTTTATAAGATATTTTTCTAAAAACATGTTTTCTTCCGTTTTCATAGTATAGTGAATAAATATAAATCCACCATTCCTCTTCTTGTTTTTCTTTTATTATGTCATTTATTAAATCATAGTACTTATCTCTGCTTAAGCTATTTTCTTTTGCATAGTAATAACAAAGTAAAGCGGGAAGACAATCTCTATCTTTAATTATATGATTCGAATAATTTTCAAATCTTTCAATGGTAAACTCGAACTTCATCGCTAAAAATAATCCCCATAAAGCCACATCAGATCGTGAATATTCCAGGTGTTCATTTAAGATTGAATTTACTTCTTTTGCAAGTAATGTTATTATTTTTCCATTTGGTGGATTATTCTTTAATATTTCGTAAAAAACATCAATAAAATAAGGATAAATAAAACAAATCCTAGATAGATACATAATTGTGAATATGTAAACATCATTATCGATAAATTTTTTGTTTGATATGATTTTAACTGCATATCTCAATGATGAATCATCTGGATTCTTCTTTATGAGTTTTATTGACAAATCAATGAATTCACTTATAAAGCTTATGTCGCTCTTTGTGAGTATTTCATGAGATAAAAACTTATTTGCAAATGCTTTTAATTCCCTTACCCAATCGTCTTCGATGGTTTTAGGAAGTGTAACTATTTCTGTTTTTTTCTGATTTAACCTTAAATGGTATTTTTCTAATACTTTACTTAAGTTTTTAATGAAGTTGTCTGATTCTTCTTTTGAGTTACAATAACATTTAAAATCGTCTATAAACCTGAAATAATGATATTTGGACAGTGTCTTATCAATTTTGGATAAAATTATTTCAGAAATTATACTCGAGGTATCTGGTCCTATTGATATTCCAACTGTCTCATTTCGCTGTAACGCCCTTATTTTTACATCAAGTTTGTTATACCATTTGGTTCTATCATTCATATTGTCTTTAGCTTCTTGCTTTCCAACTAAGGCCCAAGGAATAGAATGCGAATAGATGCTCGGATAGTAATTCGCTATATCAGCATGAACAAAATATTTTGCTTTGAATGACTTTTCTAATGCCAAAAACTTTTCGTCTTTATTTCTATCGTAGGATAGCATTGAAACCAATCTTTTATTTAAATTATTTGGCTTAGGAATAATCATACTTCTTTCTGTATAATCGTCCACTTCTCCAATACTAGTTGATATTTTCGTCCAATTCACTTTTATCTCCTTGCATAAATAGAAAAAAGGAATTGGATGCGGAATATTTAAAATTCTTGGAGCATTATTGTTTCTCGTCAGGTGGAATGTCACATTTGAAAATGCTTTTCTTGTATATACAGAAATACCCACATTACGGGCCCAAATTCCGAATTTTTCACTCGAAAAAATTGTCGTTAATTTTTCCGGAAACAATCCAAAGTCAAGCAACTTTTCAAAAACTTCATTTGCCGTTAACTTGTGCATACAATTCATTTGTAGCGGTACAACAAAATTTGAACAAGTATCAAATCAATATTGGCTCTCAATAATTGAGAAAAACAAAAAGAACATTCAAAATATTTGATTCATAATTATCTAGTAATATGCTGCATCGAATTTCATTTCGAAATAAGAGGCAATTATTCTGCTAATCTTCGAAATTATCGTGAAGATCAATCCATTTTTTTGAAGTAAAACTGTGAATAATTCCCACTCCTAAATAGTAGTAAAATAGTTTTTTGGTTTTAACCGTCCAAATAATGAATAATAGCAGAATACCTTTAAAGAAAAGTGCTAAATACATCATAATAGCGGCTAGTGATTTATCAAGATCTGTGGAGGTATCACCCAAATCAAAAAATCCGTACACCGCTTGTATGGCGGCGTATACATACAAACTAAAATAAATCCATACTGGCGCATTAATTAACTTACTATCTAGCCTTCCTATTAATAAAGCAATTATCGCACCACCAATGACGCCACTTGCTATTGAGAATATATTATGGATATTGGACACCGTCTCTATATTACTCTCATAAAATCTCAGGATCAATTCCAATATTGTAATACCAATCATAATGGCAAGATATGGCATCCATGTGCTGAGATGATTTGAATTTTCGGTTTTTGCAGGAAAACTTAATGTAATGTAGCAATATAGTATCATTAAGCTGGTGAGATTATTTGCAAGATTTTTTCCCCAATCAAACAATATTTTAATCCCCTCATTTCCGGAAATTAATTCAATTAGAATTATTAAGTAGAGAAAGATCCAACAAAGCCACGTCCCAATCCAGAATTTATTGAATTGTTTAATTTCATTGTTTGCTCTTTTATACAGTTTATTCACCCGCACTGATGGAGAATCGCCGCTTGGTGCATTTTTAAATGTCAATGCATTATGAAGATTGATCAATTTATCTTCATTTTTAGGAACATTTAATTTCACTTTCATTGCGAACGCTATAACAAATAACCCCAATACCATATGACATACTGCATTTGCTCTTAATAAGATATCTGTCGAAACTTCACTGATTCCCGGTATTTTAGATATAATTAGTACACAGGCACTTACAAATGAACCAAGGGTGATAATTAGTGCTACAAATTCGTTCAGAGGTTTGCGAAATGATATTGCCCAATGATTAAAGTCATTTAAATATTTATCTCTCATCGATCCATAATATTTTACATTAACTATATCTATTATCTGTAGTTATATCAATATAACCTATCTTGTGTCGTTTGATAAATCCAAGGTTCAACAGATAGAGCCCAAGCCTAAAGAATTAAAAAAGTATTAATCTAATTCAAGTTTTGGCGTGCTGATACTTGAAGGTATTTTAATTCCTTTATTCTTCCCGTCTCCTACGCGAACAGTTTTAAGGGCTGAATATTTTTGATTGTTATTTAGATTTCGCACCTCTATATATGTAAATGTCCAATCATCCAAGTACTTATTACCTTTAATTTTCCGTTTTCGACTTATTTGCGCTTTTAGTTGAACATGAGTGATTTCTCCTAAATATTGATTAGTCTTTACAAAGAAATTGTTTGTAGCTCCTTTCTCCCTGTCATCTAAATTCAAATTATCTAAGCTTATCCACCTAGTACTTCCATTTTTTCCAAAAAGCTTACAAAATATCGCATCATCTGTGCCATGATGCTTTCCTGCACCCGTCTTTGTTGTTATTTTATAAACATACGGCCCGGGAGGGATAGGATTAATTTTAGGACGGGCAATAAACTCAATAACATTCGGACTGTTAAAATCAGAAGGTCCAAATGAACTACCCACTGGATTGATATTTATTGAAATTGATTCATCTAAATACATTGGATCTCTACTTGCCATAAATGATTTAACATCACCGAAACCATTACCTATCTTGAGTTTAAAATTCTTAGACGCTCTCATTCTTCCAGACCAAGTAAGAGGTAGTTCCGCATTTAAGCGTATTTCAATTGGTCCATTAGAACTACTCCTGGGTGGATTCCAATATGCCGTAAAATGAAGACTTGTATGATCACTAGAAGGTTCTGAAATTATTGACAATCCATCTAAAACATTATTTACCAAACACGTTTTTACCACTCCAGCGCTGATCTCGGTGATTCTTTCTATGGTTCTTGTTTTAAAAATCATCGAACTTGTAGCACCCATTAATACTTTTTCAACTTCTTTCTTATAATTCTCCCACCCTTGACTTGAATATTCTGCACCAAAATCAATCATCATCTGTTCTAATGGAAAACCTGCTTCAGCAGCGATGGACTTTGCTTTACTGAAACTTTTCTTAATTATGCTTTTGGTGTAGTTCAAATAAGAAGACGTAAATTGTGAACTAGAAATCTCTGTTTGGTTCCCCAATTTCAATGCCTGAGAAAAACCTTCTATTAAAATCGAACATGTATTTTGATTCATAATGATATTTGCCTTATTTTAATGTTAACGTTTATCTGTTAGAGCACCAGTCGAATTGGTCTACAAATTATGCGATGCTAACTCAAGAACTAAATTGGATTAGTCCAACTCAATCACAGTAAAAATAATCAGTGGCTTAGGGTATTAAAATACCCAAGGTTGGGCATTTTTATTTACACCACTTGAACTGTGTTTAACTTATGCAAGGAATGGTTTTCTAATTAAATTTTGTTTTTAAAAACCTTTGAGGATTATCTCTTGCAATCATCATGAAAAGATCCTCTCCCAAATAGCTTCTCAAATTGTGATACAAATTCTTGTCTACTTCTTTTTGCGAGACAACATAAAAATCTGTACCAAACAAAATCTTATCACAAATCTTAGAGTCTTGGAGAATATATTTTAATAAAGGGAATAACTTTTCATTATATAAAATGTAGCTTACATCTGAATATAAATTTTCGTATTGAATTAGTAAATCATAAATAATTGATAACCAACTTGAATTCCACCATATGGTTCTCCTACTTCCATGGTTGAGTGTATTTTTTCTCTCAAGGTATTGAGATTTTGAGACTGGAGATATATTATTATTGTAATCATTCCAAACGTCTTTCTGGTATTTTTCCCATTGATCTGTTCCTCCAAAATGGGCTAAGCAAATTTTCAATTTACTCAAGTCAATTGATTGATTCAAATACTTTCCAAGTAATTGGGGATCCAATAAACAATGATAATTCAGAGGATGTGTGAAATTAGTGGTCCACTCTGAATTCCTTTTTTGCTTCAAAGGGATTTTACGCATATCACCGGATTTATGATTAAACTCTAAAATAGGATGATGTTCCCATTCCTTTTTCTTTCTACCTCGATAAAAAACTATTCCAGGAATGCAATGTGCCATAATTGGAATTTCATATTCTTGTGCAAACTGATACATAGGAATCAGTTCACGATCAAAAGGGTAATATCCTAAAGCTGGATAAAGTTTAATCCCGTTGAACACCTTCTTTCTAAGCAATGATTTAGCTTTATTACAAAAGTTCTTTTTCCCTTGAAGGTTTTTTGTAGCATTTAGTCTCCTCGGATCAAGAAAAACGAATGGCAAAAAAGAATCTGGCTGCTTTCGTTTAATCTTTATCAATTCATCCAATTGTTGGAGATAATCAATTCTGGGTTTGCCTGCACACATATATTCCATATCCATACTTAGAATTGTAAAACTGGTTTCAGGAGGGTAGTTTTTTTTTAAAAATCGAAAAATTGAAGCTTGGTTTTTATAATGAATTGAATACCTCGCCATGGTCAAAAATCTATCCATTAATTCCTTGACTCTGTTATTAAAGATTTTGTCTAAGCCAAGAATTTTCTTGATTTTGCTAAAAACCCATTGAATGAACATTCTCGTAAGAACAAATACAATCCAAAGTATGCGGGTCCATTTTAAAAAATCAGCCATACGATAAACAATTCGTTCTGTTCTGTGATAGAAGAATCGAAAGTTCTTATTACCTCGTTTTGTGAAATTTTTAAAGTACCATTTTACAAAATTAATAGTGAATATTTTATAAAGCGGCCAAGGTAACAACGCTTTTCCAAATTCGTTAGGCACATGGTCAATTGTAAATACGTGTGCATGGGCATTTATAATTTGACTCTTTTTATCTTTTGATAAATTAACCATTTCCTATGGTAAAAATGAATTATGGCAAAATGAGCAGGTAATTTCAAACAATCAATACCCAATCTTGGGCATTTTTATAGAATCAAAAGAATAGTTTGTTGACGGTTTTCCTTTACCATTCTTTAAATCATCTCTAATAATCGATAATTCAAATCTGAGGAATTAGGAGGTATCCCTTGTTTACTTTCTAGTTAATTGTTCAAACACTAAAAACCTGTAATACCCGACTTGGAGCTAGTTGAGCAACAACAATAAATTCACTCTTTTTAGTATTTACAAATACCTCACCAAACAAACCCAAAAAAAGCCAACACCAACCCAAGAATCAAGGTTAAGGGCTGCAAATACCACATCAGTTTGTCTTTATGAAAAATGCTGTCTTTGTAACGTGCAAAGCTATTGGGAAAGATCAACAAGACCACACCTTTGATCAACGCAATCCAACCTATCACCGTAATGATAGTAGTCCAGTCCGCTTTCCATGTATGGTGATAATGAAGAATCAAATAGCCAAAGACCACAGCCATAAATCCGCCATATAATAAAACAGCTGAATTATCTATGAGTTCGGGTATGGCTTTTCGGTAAAATCCATTGCTAAACAAAAGTCCTAAGCCAAAGGAAACATAAACAATGGCTAAAATTCGTGCGACGATGATTGAAGTATCCATGATGTTGTAAAGATTGTTTACCTAAATGTAGCCATCACCCACCTTGCTGAGTATGACCGAAATCGGCAGAATCAATGATGCTCGTCAGAAAGCGTTCACTGCACAGGATGAAATCAAAAGAAAATCCTTCCACCTTAAAATATCAAAAGCTGTCGTTCGTCTTTGACAGTATAACACTTCTACTAAACTAAATCGTATCAAATGAATAAAACCGTTTTAATTACAGGTTCCAGCACAGGAATAGGCCGTGCTGCTGCTATCAAATTTCAAAATGAAGGATGGAATGTCATCGCAACCATGCGAAGCCCTCAAAATGAAACTGAACTCAATCAACTCGATAATGTTTTGGTAAACCGATTGGATGTGCAAGATCAAGCATCCATTACCAATGCCATTCAAGAAGGAATAGACAAATTCGGAAAAATTGACGTTGTGGTGAACAATGCCGGATATGGTTTGATGGGCACCTTTGAATCTGCGAACAGAGAAAGCGTTCAACGCCAATATGATGTGAATGTTTTCGGATTATTCGATGTAACACGTGCGGCTTTGCCTCATTTCCGTAAAAACAAAAGTGGAATGTTCATCAACATTTCATCCGTAGGCGGAAGAATGACTTTCCCTTTGATATCGCTTTACCATTCCACCAAATTCGCTGTCGAAGGATTTAGTGAATGTCTTCGATATGAACTTGCTCCATTGGGCGTTGGTGTGAAAATAGTTGAACCGGGTGCCATTGCAACTGATTTTGGTTCGCGTTCCATGGATTTTCAACACGATGAGTCATTGGAAGAATACAATGCATTTGTGGGAACCACCATGGAATCGTTTGAGCAAATGATGAATCCGGATAACATGAGCAAACCAGACATGGTAGCTGATGTGATTTTCACCGCGGCTACAGATGAAACAAACCAGTTGAGATACCATGCAGGTGCGGATGCCGAGCAATTCCTTACCGCGCGTTCTCAAATGAATGATCAAGATTTTTTCGAAATGATCAATAGTCAAATGCTGGGAAAGGCACATAGCTAATATTTATTCCCCAACCCAAGCAAAATCCCTTTGAATATTTTTCGAAGGGATTTTTTTGATCAAAGAGGTCTATATTACCATCCATAACACTTGTATCCCCTTTTCAATTCGAATCCAATAATGCCACGCAAATGATTCATTTGATGAATTATTTCTGCATGAATGAGTTACCTTAGAGTAAAATCGAACCCCTGTGAAAAACGTGCTCATCATAGAAGATGACAAGGATATTGTCGAACTTTTGAAAGTTCACCTTGAGGATTTGGAATGTTCGGTTTCATGGAGTGGAGATGGTTTAGAGGGGTTGAAAATGGCAAAAGAAGGAGAATTTGATTTGCTGATTTTGGATTTGATGTTGCCAGGAATGAATGGCCTTGAGATTTGCAAACAAGTACGACAGGAGCAAAACTATACGCCCATTCTTATGCTGACGGCTAAAGTGGAAGAAATGGACAGGATATTGGGGTTGGAATTGGGAGCGGACGATTATCTGACCAAGCCTTTTAGTGTCAGGGAATTTGTATCACGAGTAAAAGCAATATTCAGAAGGGTAGATATGATCATGGATACCATGTCTTCCAACAAAATGAAAACCATTCGTTTTAAAAAATTCGAAATCGATTTGGAGTCGAGAAAAGTGGTGATCCATGGTAATAAAGTGGCACTGACGCCCAAGGAGTTTGATCTGCTTTCATTGATGGCACGAAACCCCGGTCGCAGTTATAAGCGAGATGAGTTGTTGAACCTGGTTTGGGGGTATGAATTTTCAGGCTTTGAACATACGGTGAATTCGCATATCAATCGGTTGAGAAGTAAAATTGAAAAGGATATCTCCAACCCTGAATTCATCTTGACACAATGGGGGGTTGGGTATCGATTTAACGAAGAAATTGAACAGCTATGAGAAAGATTTGGAACAGTCTGTATTGGCGTATTTCGGCATTGTTACTCTTGATTTTTGTGGTATTGGGCCTTTTGTACATAGTCATCGCGGTAAATTCATCCAGAGAGTATTTTGCCGAGACCACCCAAAAGTTAAATGCGGATGTTGCGGAACATTTGCTTCATGAGGTAAATCCTTTTGTGGAGGGAAAAGTAAATGAAGATGCCCTGGGTGTTATCATGCATTCCATGATGGCAGTTAATCCAGGAATTGAAGTGTATTTGTTGGATCCTGAAGGCAATATTTTGTCTTATGTGGTTTTGGATAAAAAGGTAAAACTGACCAGTGTCAACATACTTCCCATCAAGGATTTCATCAACACAGAAGGTAAACAATACATCCTGGGAGATGATCCGAGAATCCCCGAGCGACAAAGCATATTTTCTGCTACCACCATTGAGGCAGATGGTATTCATTTGGGTTATGTATACATGGTTCTGGCCAGTGAGCAATACGATACCATTGCCGGAGCATTGGAAAACAGTTTTATCCTGAACCTGGCCACAAAATCGTTCATTTTGACATTGCTTTCCGCTTTTGCTATTGGCCTGCTTGCCATTTGGTTGTTGACGAAAAACCTGCGAATCATCATTAAAAATGTGCGGCTTTTTGAAAAGGGAAAATTTGATGCCAGAATTCAGATTTCATCCAAAGGAGAGCTGGGAGAATTGGCGAATACGTTTAATGGCATGGCCGATACAATTGTCAAAAACATGGATGAGCTCAAGCAAGTGGATTCGTTGAGACGAGATCTCATAGCCAATATATCGCACGACTTGAGAACGCCTTTGTCGGTGATTCATGGATATGTGGAAACACTCAATATGAAAAACGATCAACTGGACGAAAAGGCCAAAACAGAATACACAAATATTATCCTGGCCAATACCGAAAAGTTAAAAGCCCGGGTAGACGATCTATTTGAACTCTCCAAGCTGGAAGCCAATCAGGTAGAATTGAAAGTTGAGCCGTTTTCCATTGGAGAATTGGTGAATGATATGTCGAATAAGTATCAGCTGATTTCTGAAAAGAAGAAGATTTCGTTTAAGTGGAACATTGATCAACAAAACTCAATGGTAGAGGCGGATCTGGAATTGATTGAACGAGTGCTTCAAAATTTAATTGATAACGCTTTTGAACATACGCCTGAAGGAGGGGATATCCATATTTCCATTGTAAAAAAGCAATACAAAGTTGAGGTCAGTGTGGTCAACTCGGGTTCGTACATTGAAAGTCAAGATATTCCTTACTTGTTCGACCGTTATTATAAATCAGCTGATAAAAACAGAAATGAAGGGACTGGATTGGGGTTAGCCATCGTTAAAAACATCCTCGATCTTCACAATAGCTTGATAAGTGTCACCAGCAGAAAAGAAGAAGGAACCACGTTCAAATTCGATCTTCCACAGTATACCTTGTCTTAAAAGCATTCCAATAATAGTTCATTCTTGAATCCGTTTGATGGGCTATGTCACAAAACGGTGTTCTTTTCGTGATCAATTCGTGATAATTTGCCCCAACCTTTGACACAAGAATTAAAATAAAGAACTATGAAAAAATCAATTTTATTAATGAGTTCATTGGCCTTAGGTCTAATAGCTTGTGATAAGGATGATGAAGACCCGGTAGTTAGTACCACCTCAACCATGACACTAGACATTCAAAATTTACAAAATGTCGGTTCCGACTATACGTATGAAGGTTGGATTATTGTAGAAGGTGCGCCTGTGAGTACAGGAACGTTTAATGTGGACGATAACGGTGATTTGTCACAAACTTCTTTTAGTGTAAATAAAACGGCTTTGTCTTCAGCAACGGCTTTTGTATTATCCATTGAGCCAGTGCCAGACAGCGATCCACTTCCAAGTGCCATTAAGATTTTGGGAGGAGATTTTTCAGATAATGCTGCCAGTGTTTCCACCGCGCACGGTGCAGCTTTAGGTGATGATTTCACAACGGCTGCCGGAAATTATATTTTGGCAACACCAACCACTACAGATATGACAGACGAGAACAGTGGTTTGTGGTTTTTGAGTCTGGCTTCAGGTTCACCTGCTGTTGGATTAACGTTACCAACACTTCCTTCTGGATGGAAATACGAAGGTTGGGCAGTTATCAATGGAAGCCCTGTTACCACAGGTACTTTTACCGCTGTTGATGTTGCTGACGATTCTGCTCCTTTTTCAGGTACTGACGCTGATGGACCTACGTTCCCCGGTGAAGATTATGTTATGAATGCACCATCAGGTCAGACCTTTCCTACTGATCTAGCAGGTGGTGTAGCAGTTATTTCAATTGAACCGTTTCCAGACAACGATCCGGAACCGTTTCAGTTGAAACCATTAATTGGAATGATTTCTTCATCAGCTACGGACCATGTAACGTATAATTTGGATAACAAGTCCATGGACTTTCCTTCGGGAACAGTTACCAGATAATTTTCATTACATAGCCAAAATTGGAAAAGCCCCTTGATGGGGCTTTTTTTATATCCTGAAATTTATCACTCCTCCTTCCAATTCAATCGATGAGGGGTGTATGGAATGTTTTTGCCATCTAACTTGGCCTCCAAATTTTGAACACCCATCTTGATCTCATCCAGGCTTTTTCGAATGGCCACATACTCTTCCTTAGCCAATTCAAACTGTTCTTTATTGGTTTGGGTTGGGTCAGAAGTAGAATACCAGGTATTCCAAACAATGTTTTCTACTCGATAAGCCGTTCCTGGAATGGTCTCGATATCTCTGTTTGATTTATGCTGATCTCCAATAAGTTTAACACGTGTATCATGAGATGCGTTTTCCAAGGATTTTACATCCGTCATCCATTGTATATCTGCCCCCGGAAAACTTTGAATGGCTAATTTCACATGCTTCAGTCTTTTATCCAATTCCACTTGCTCTTCTGCACTTCCACGAATCTTTCTTCTCAATTCACGCACTTGTTTTTTAAACTCCAGATTGGCAGCTGTTTGCCTATCTAAGGAGGAGTTCTCCAGCGCCATCACTTCGAAAGAAGTAGGGCCAACTAAATTTTCCAAGACACCATTGTCGGCCTGCCACAATTCAACGGTGTAGGTTCCCGGAATGGCCAATGGACCCTCATTTGGATTGCTGTATCGCCCTACTTTAGGCGGTTTGATTTTCAGTGGAGTAGCAGGTGGATAACGCAAATTCCATGTTGCTCTATGTATACCTTTCGTAGCGGGTTTTTTGATTTTTCGAACTTCCTCACCTGACGCATCTTTGATAATGAACAACAAATAGGCTTTTTCGTAATTGTCTTCTGCCACAAACTCATCGTACGTTGGGTAATCAATGTCCCTTCCTTCCTCTTTGGCTTTTTTCTCTTTTTCCTGACGTTGCTCCATCAGAGATTTGGGTTTTTCCTTGACGTAGTAGGTAAACGTGGCGCCAAAAGCTGGATTGGGTGCGGCATACAAGGAGGCACCGTGACTACCTGTACCTCGTAACCCCAATGGATTGGATTCCACATAGGTCCATGATTTTTTAACGGGAAAAATCTTTGCCTTTTGGTCAAGGTCTTCCTTGGTCAATTTTCGTAAGGCACTGTAATCATCCAATATGTAAAATCCTCTACCAAAGGTGCCTAGTACTAAATCGTTTTCTCTTTTCTGAATGGCCATGTCACGTATACAAATCGTGGGTAACCCAGCACCCAATTTGACCCAGTTCTGTCCGCCATTTACGCTGACAAAACATCCGAATTCCGTTCCGGCAAAAAGCAATTTGGAATCAACATGATCTTCGGCAATGGAATAAACGGTTCCTCTTTTGGGAAGATCGTTCTGTAGAGCTGTCCAGGTATTTCCTTTGTCGGTACTTTTCATGATGTAAGGTTTGAAGTCTCCCCTTTTATGATTGTTGAAGGTGGCATACACCACATTTTCGTCATGCTGAGATGCCCACAACATGTTAACATAGGTCATGGAAGGAACACCTCGGAAACTTTCCTTTTTGTTCCAGCTATTTCCACCGTCTTCAGAAACTTGTATCAATCCATCATCTGTCCCAACATAGAGCAGATTGGCATTTTTAGAAGACTGATCAAAAGCCACGATGTTTCCATAAATGGTGGTGGATTTGTTTTTCATCACCACATCCGGCGATTGAACTTCACCCATTACTTTTAATTTATTTCTATCCAATTGACGTGTGAGATCGGGAGATATGGCTTTCCAACTGTTTCCTCGATCTTCGGTTTTGAACACTTTATTGGCACAGAAGAAAAGAGTTTTCGAATCATGAGGTGAAATCAACAAAGGCGCATCCCAATTCCAACGAAATGCAGCTTCGTCTTTTCCTGGTTGTGGTTTAATACCAATTCGTTCACCTGATTGACGGTCGAATCGAATCAATCCGCCGTATTGCCATTGTGCATAAATGATATTGGGATTGGTAGAATCAACCTGAGTTTCATACCCATCACCTCCTACCGTGATGTACCAATCTGCATTCAATATCCCTGCATTATTGATGGTTCTGGAGGGACCAGCTTGCGAATTGTTGTCTTGTGTTCCGCCAAAGACATTGTAAAATGGTTCGTCGTAATCAATGGAGACTTTGTAAAATTGGGTAATGGGCAAGTTGGCTTTGTACTGCCATGTTTTCGCATGATCATAGGTCTCATAAATACCACCATCGCAACCCACTATCCAGTGATCGGTATTGGTAGGGTTGATCCAGATACAGTGATTGTCCACGTGTTTTTGATTCTCACCGGTTTTGACAAAAGTCTTTCCTCCATCAATGGTGTGGTGCAACCAGGTATTCATGCTAAATACTTTGTCTACATCATGTGGGTCGCAATAAATTTCCTGGTAGTAATTTCCAGAAGTGCTGTACTTACTTCTTTTTTCCCAGGTGGCGCCTTTATCAGTGGAGCGGAAAAATCCACTGGTGTCCTTTTCGGCTTCTACAATGGCATACACCACATTGGCATCAGCGGGAGAAATGGCCAATCCAATGCGTCCCATTTTTCCTTTGGGCAATCCACTTTCAGATACTTTCCAGGTTTTTCCGGCATCGGTTGTTTTGTAAATGGCACTTTCCGGACCTCCACCTACATAGGTAAATACATGTCGCCTTCTTTGATGAACTGCTACATAAAGTATATCTGGATTGGTAGGGTCCATAACCAAATCAGCAGCTCCGGATTTCTCCGAAACGAAATGGATGCGCTCCCAGTTCTCTCCTCCATCAGCAGATTTGTAAACTCCTCGATCTCCTCCATCTGCCCACAGTGGTCCATAAGCCGCCACATAAATGACATCTGAATTTCTCGGGTCAACAATGATATCAGAAATGTGTTCGGACTTTTTTAGTCCCATATTTTTCCAAGACTTTCCTCCGTCAATGGATTTGTACACACCACTACCGTAACCTACGGAACGTTGATTGTTGTTTTCACCGGTACCTACCCATACGGTAGTGGATTGATTGGGATCCATGGTCACGCAACCGATGGAATATGAGCCAACCGTATCAAATATGGGTTGGTAAGTCACGCCGTGATTGGTGGTTTTCCACACTCCTCCCGATGCTACGGCCAAATAATATTCGTTGAAATTTTCAGGATTGACAGCAATATCGGCAATCCTTCCTGAGGTCAACGCCGGACCAATGCTTCGGAACGCTAAGCCGCCTAACTGACTTGACTCAAGCCAATACTTGTTGGCATCATCATTTTTATCTTTTTTGTTCTGTGCATGACCAATGGATACACTGAAGATGAACAGGAATGGGAGAAGGATTTTTATTTTCATTTCTAGCTATTTATAAGTTCTGGATGGAGATCCTACCATTCAGGGCGTTAAAAATAAAAATTCTATTCTTTGTCCATACTTTCATCAATTCGCTCATTATTAATTTCCTTATATTTATTGCTCATTAACCATGTCTTGTTGGATTATGATGCTGAAATTAATAGTAGCATAAATAGTGGTCCTTACTTTTTGAGGCCAATTTATTTGTTCGGATGATCTTCCGAACCCATTTACATTTTATCAACTTTTCGTGTGATGCCATCCGCTCTGCTTTTGGCTTTTGATTCTCGTTATCCGATGATTCAATATTCTGGCAAAGCGCCTTACATGCATTCATACGAATGAACCAACAATAAGAAATACTATTTATGGAAAATCAACACATTAAAAAGAACCCTGAATTTTTAGCGAATGTCTTGGAATTGACTGAAGGCATGGAGGTAATTGAAGCATTGCATCATAGTCATCAACAATTTCATCAATTGGACATAGCACAGCTTAAAAGGATTGGTTTGAAAACCTATGCAAAAGACAAGTGGACCATTCATCAAATAATTCAACACCTGATTGATTGGGAACGGATTTGGTGTTTCAGGGCCATCCTATTTGCACGTGAAGAAGGAAGCACGCCTGAAGCACACGACCAGGAAATCATGGGCAAGAATGCCAACGCCAATGAACGCTCCATTGAACAACTGATTGAAGAGATCAAGGTTGTACGCCAATCGTCCTTATTGATGTTTGAGTCGTTCAATGAACGTATGATGGAAATGAATTGCGAATTTTTTGAATACGAGATGCCATTGTCTGCTATTGGTTTAACTATAGCAGCGCATCAAATTCATCATTTCAATGTCATTCAAGAAAGATATGTGCCATTGGACAGCGAATTGAAGTAATCTAAGAAACCCTGAAGTAATCGTCTTCGGGGTTTCTTTTTTTTAGATAAAAATGCGCTATACGTAACCAAGGTCACCGATAGAAGCCTTTTCTTATCCGTACATTTGTATTACGCAATATTGGTGTTTATGAAGTACCTCATCAAATACAAGTTAACGCTCATTGGTGTCATTTTTGGAGCCATTGCGGGATATGTTTATTATGTCTATGTGGGTTGTGAAGGGGGAACATGTAGCATCACTTCTGACCCAACCAACAGCACATTGTATGGCTCAGTTTTAGGTGGGTTTCTGCTCAACTCTTTTCAGAAGTCTCAAAAAGATTAATTTTTGACTATTTTCATGGAAAGATTAATCCATTGAAATCACTCGTTCAAAAATTTCTTCAAGACCAACGATTCAGTAAAGGCTCCAAAAGAAATGTTCTTTTGTCATTGGGCTTGTTTGTGGTCAGCCTATGCTATTATTTATTGGTTTCATTGGGGATAAACGGCACTACAGAATTTTCGGGTAACGTTGTTCACATAGGTCATTATTACGACGAAAATGATCCAGAATCGGCTTACATTGAATTGACTTTGGAAGGAGAAACTGTTGAAATATTCCAAATTTCAACATTGATGTACAATGAAATGGATGTTGCGGCTTTTTTCGAACGTGTGAAGGAAGGAGAATTTATAACGGTCGCCTATTTCAATTCTGCTTTGAATTTCCTTAGTGGAAAAAGCATTTATGCACTTCATTCATCGTCATTCAGTGAAAACAATGAAGGTATTCTCCAATGGCATGAAAACGTAGAAAAATGGACCTTCGTTATCATTTCCTTAATTCTCATTTTAATTGCCTTAATGCAGCTTTTTAGCAATTATCAAGAGGAGAATGAAACAGGATCTTTCAATAATAATGACATCTTAAGATGGCAAAACATCACCATTTTGCTGTTGAATGCCATACCCGTTTTTATCATCTTGTTCCTCCAAGAGTATGATGATAGCCGATTACATGAATTACAACCTGAATCTATGGTAACAAGCAAGACATTCATGCTCGTTGCCGTGTTGATTTTTGCCATATTGAATTTTATTCTGTTGTTTCCCTTGAAAGCATGGTCTTATGAATCTTCAAAACCCCATATTCAAAAAATCAATAAAGTATTATTCATCTTAATTGGTTCTCCCATCATTGGGCTATTCTTTGTAATGAACTTGGAAACCTACTTAAACTACACCTATAAATCTGAAGAACTAACAATTATCGTGGGAGAGATTATTGATAAATATGAGGATGAAAACACGTATGAAATAATAATTACAGCAGCAGATGGTGAATTTACCAAGTATGTCAATAGATCATTCTTTGAATCAATCAAAACAGGGCAAATGGTTTTAATAGAAGGATATAGAGGTGGTTGGCAAGACTACTATGTCAAAGACAATAAAATTGAACTGTTAGAAGAAGAAAAATAGATTCACTACTTCACAATTCCTTAATTTTATAGCAACCAATCTTTTCACTTTTTTGTGAAATGAACCTGCAATTATGAATTTATCTCTACTCGATTCCTTTTCTCCTGAAGTGCGAGATGAAATTGTTGCCAATTCAGCTGTCATGGATTTTCCGGCCGGGACGGAACTTTTGAAATCCGGACAATACGTTAAAGTTGTACCTCTTGTCATCACAGGAATTGTGAAAGTCTATGTACAATATGGCGACAAGGATTTTCTCTTGTATTACATTGAACCCAATCAAAGTTGTGTGATGTCATTTATGGCTGGATTGCAAAATGAGCCCAGTAGCATTCAAGCCGTTTGCCAGGAAGACACCAAAGCTCTGCTACTTCCCACAGGAATGGTTTCCAACTGGATCAAAAAATATCCGGATTTGAATGACATTTTTATCAAGCAATACAATGTTCGTTACCTCGATTTGTTAAATACCATTAGTTTAATTCTATTTGAAAAAATGGATACCCGATTAATGGAATACCTGCAAGAAAAAAGCCGTGTTCAACAATCGGATACATTGAAAATTTCCCACAGACAAATTGCTGTTGATTTAGGTACAGCGCGTGAAGTTGTAAGCCGTGTGATGAAAAAACTGGAAAACGAAGGAAAAGTTGTTCAAGAAGGACAAGCCATAAAAATGGTGGAACGGTAACCAAAGTCACTGCACAGTAATTTTCGAGCCCTTATTTTTGGTGTAAATTAAATGTTCGCACCATGAAAAAGAATATGGGAAAATTCGACCGCATTTTTCGAATTATCATAGCCGCTATCATTGTAGGACTGTACGCAACAGACATTGTAGCTGGGACATTGGGGATTGTTCTCATGGCATTATCCGGCGTTTTTATATTGACCAGTTTTGTAAGTTTTTGCCCGCTATATGCACCATTTGGTATCTCTACGTGTGCCAACAAAAAAGTGTAAATAATTTTAGCTTATAGTAGGGTGAAAGAAGGGTGTCGGAAGATATGATTTAGCTCAAAATTTATCCGTCGATCCACCGCCTTTCTTTGGAGACCGTTCGTTGAACGGTCTTTTTTTGTGCTTATTCAATTTTGTCACCTTTTTTCCTTCGTTGTTCTCCTAAATTTTTGACCGATTCAAAAATCAATTGAGCATTGGTTCTTAAACGTCTGATCTCCTGGTAAAAAAAATCCTGCACATAAGCATTCCATTTGGGTGAATGTCTGTTCATTTCGTGAAAACTCTTTGACAATGTTTCAATGTATTCCTGTTTCTCAGATTCATCTCGAATGAATATCGGAGGATACAAATCATACATGAGCAACCAGTTTTTGGCCATTCTTGTGGTTCGTCCGTTGCCATCAATAAACGGATGAATCCGAATCATTTCATGATGAAAATAAATGGCTTTGATCACTGTATTTTTAATTCTTCCCATATTGTGAAATACCTGAGAAACCAAGGAGGAAATTTCACCCGGATCAGGACATACATATGCCCCAATTTGAACTAGATTATCACGATAACGATTGGGGTGATTTACATGGGCTTCCGGAGAAATGGACCGGAACAGATGAAACAATTGAATGGTGGTTCCAAAATTTATCTGGTTCTTAATTTCATGCATGATGTAAGACAGGGTCTTTTTCAAAGACAAGAGATACGCATGTGCTTCCTCTTCATTCTGTGCCTCCATCTGGGCGTTTTTAATACTTAAGAGTTCACGTAAATTGGTTGTCCTGCGTAAATAATTATTCAATAAATCATCAGCCAGGTGTTCTCTGCTAAACGTGATCATTCGAAAGGTAGACTTCATAATGTCATCTATCATTTGAATTTCAGTTGGATCAACTTGTATTTTGTCTATGGGTAGGATTTGCATGATAATGTATGTTTTATCTCACGAAATAGAAGTTTCCGCAGAAATTATTCATTTTAACCTGTGCACGTTCATCACCATAAAACTGTGCTTGCTTGAGATCATTGCATCCTCTAACCGGTTGATTGTTCATAATAAAGGCCAATCCTCTATTGAGCAATGCATCGGTATAATCATATTGCAGGTCTAATGCCTGAGTGTAATCATAAATCGCTGTCTGGTATTCGCCAAACAACAAATGAATATTTCCTTTCAAATTCCAATGTTCTGGCGTTTCAGGTTCAAGTTCCACAATCAATTGTGCGTCGTTTAAAGCTTCTTGATAATTTCCCAATAGCTTTAACGTAAATGCTCTATTGTATAAAGCGTTGGCATAAGAGCTGTCAACAATCAACGCTTTGTCATAATCATCAATGGCGCCTTCAAGATCTCCGTTTTCTTTTCGAATGACGGCACGGGTGAAATACACATTTTTGATATCGTGATCAATCTTAATCGCCTGATTTAAATCATCAATGGCTGATTCATCTTGAAGGTATCTTTTGGCAATTGCGCGGTTATAATAGGCCAGTGCAAAATTCGGATGAATGAAAATAGCTGTATCAAAAGCTGAAACTGCCTTTTTGAAGTTCCCTTTCTTTAAATACATAATTCCCAATAAATCGTAAGCAATGGAGGAAGAACGGTTTTGAGCCAAAATGGAATCAATGATTTGTAAACTTTTATCCATTTCTCCTTGTAACATGTAAACAATGGCAAGCTTTTCAAATTCAATTTCGGTTTGATACCCCCTATCTATCAGGGTTTGTATGTCCAACACTGCTTTTTCATATTCACCAATGGCCATGAGGTCATCCACCCTAAGGTTCAACAATTCATTGTCTTTGGGATTGATTGACAAGCCTTGATTAATATCATTCAATGCACCGAGGTAATCCATGGATAACATCTTCAACTTAGCTCTTTGCGAAAATAAATATTCGGACATGGGATTTAGGGCAATGGCGCGGTTGTAATCATTCATTGCCTCAGTATACCTTCCTACAGCCTTAAATACCTTTGAACGTTTCATGTAGGCATTGGCAAAATTGGGATCGATTAAAATTGAGTTCGTATAAGCTTCAATAGCATATTCCCAGTGCCCCACTTCCATAAAATTATCTCCGGAACGCAGGTAATACAAGGCTTCAGAATTGCTGTGTGACTGCCCTGTTATATTGGTTGAGATCATGAACATAAATAGGATGAGAATGGCTATTGCGCAAGTATTATTGCGAACAAAGAGCTTTGTATATGAACTGTTCAACATGACCAAAAGATTACAATTCAACAATATAGATTCAAACAAATATAATAGTAATACTATCATATTTAGGATATATACTATTAATAATAGTTATTGTCGATATAACTGTTTTTTATTTGAAGAATTGAGTTAGGTGTAATCCTAGGGATGAAATGCTCTGTGGTTTCTGGGAAGGCTTTAAAAAGAGCAAAAAAAAAGAGCCCTGGAAAAGGCTCTTCTCTAACATATGTTGTTGATGTTAATTTTGATCCACGTCAATCACACCATTATCAATATAGATTGAATCCAACGGATCTAGATTGTTAATTGCCCATCCTTCAAACGTACCATCCACTACCGCAGGCCATGCTGCAAAAGTGGTAATGGTCATTGAACCATTAATAACAATGTAATTTCCAAATGTTGACCAATCGTCATCATAAGTGATACCTATTGAAGATGTGTCCAAGTCATGAGTTCCAACGGTGGTATTATCTGGAAAGAACATTCTAAAACCTTTATCGGAAGCATCCACTGCATTGATTTGGGTTGTTCCTCCGGAACTTGCAGAACTAATTAACGAAGTTAGGCTGAAACTTTGCCCATCAACAGTGGCGCTCACTCTATCCGTTTGAGTAGTAGTTCCTGTGTTGTCGTCATCATCGTCTTTTTTACATGCCGTAAACATGGCCGCTATAGCGACAAATAGTAGAAGTTTTTTCATTGGGAATAATATTATTTTAGTTAGACTGTTGCGAATATAAAGCATTTGCCAAGGATTCTTGTATACCCATTGAATTTCTCATTAATTCAATGAACCGAGCAATCATGTATATTCGTCTTTCAAATTCCATTTATTGAAATGAGTAAATATTCCATAACATATCATCAATTGACCAAATATGGATTGTGGATGTTGGGAATCACCATGCCATTGCTTTCAATTACTTATGGAACTACCTGGGATGAAGAACAATGCATTGAATACGCAAATGAATTGTTGAATTACTATTTCAGTTTTGGAGAAGATAGAACTGCACTGGATGTTACCCGAAATTTGAACAGTCATATGATCTATTTCGGCAATTTATTCAGTCTGCTGTCTGCGTTAATTCAAAAAATAATTCCAATTAACATAGTGACTCTCAGGCATATGTTGAACGCGTTTTTAGGTTTTTCATGCATTTTCTATGCCGTAAAGATTGTCAAGTTGACCAACAATGACAGAGCAGCATTGCTAACCCTTGTTTTATTGGTATTGTTCCCTAGATTTTTCGGTTTGGCTATGAATGCTTTCAGAGATACAGCTTTTGCCTTTGGATTTATTGCTAGCGCATATTACATGATCAAAATAAGTAGGGACTTACCAAACATCAATAAGGCAAATTGGTTCAAACTCAGCCTCACCATCTTTTTCACCTCAGACATCCGAATTGTTGGACTCATACTTTTCGCCTATCTGGGCCTTATTTTGCTTATTCGATTGTTGCAGCTGCGTAAACAGGAAAATCTTAAAGTAGTTGTCCCGCGAATCGTACGATATTCACTTGCGACCTTTGTATTGTCTTATTTTCTTATGGTTTTGACTTGGCCATATGCATTACAGGACATGGTGCAAAATCCATTCGAAGCCTTAACAGAATTGAGCAATTTTTCACTGACTTCCTTTCAACAGCTCTATATGGGTGAATTGACATCCAGTAATCATATGCCTTGGCATTACTTATTTGTATGGCTGGGAATAAGTACGCCCATTGTGTTATTGTTCGGAATACTATTGTTTGTAGTGCTTTCCTTAATTCTATCCAACCGCAATAATACTGTAGCATTACCTGTATTAATCTTCTTATTTATTCCATTACTATTGAATGTATTTGGAAAATTCAGCCACTTTGACGGCTGGAGACATTACCTGTTTTTGGCTCCTTTTATGGCCATAGTTGCTGCATTAGGGTGGGACATGATGTTCAATGCAATTCGTCATGCCATGGCCCGAAAAATAACTGTGGTGGGATTCGTTTTACTGTTAGCACTGCCGTTACATTCAAGTATTCAATATCACCCGAATCAACATGTTTATTTCAATGAATTGATTGGGGGTCTAAAGGGTGCTTATGGTCAATTTGAAGTGGATACCTACGCGAATGTAATGCGACAAGGCGTTGAATGGTTGAATGCAAATATAGTTGACGAGAATTTGGTCATAGCATCGAACAATACGGATTTAGCATTTGCGGAATTTGGAAATGAGTTTTTAGCTAAAACAGATGTAAAATGGCTTCGACATGACGAAATGTTTCAGACACCCTGGGACTATGCCCTTGTAACACCAAGGCGATTGACTGCACATAAAATCAAACAAGGTTTATGGCCTCCGCGAGAAGCCGTGCATCACATTACCATAGACGGAGTGCCCATTTTATCGGTTTTGAAAAGACAAGAATATGGTTTGGTCAAAGGATTGCAATTCATGAAAGACGGAAATGCACAAGAAGGATTGGCAAAAATGCATGAAGCGTTAAATTTCTATCACTTGAAAGAAGAAGCTTATGTTGCGTTAGGAAAGTCCTATTATGAAATTAAAGATCCTATTCTGGCAGATAAAATGCTCAAGAGTGCCCTGCAATTGGAAGAGGATAATTATGATGCTAATTTCTATTCAGGAATGATCCAATTTGATAAAAAGCAATACTCTTCAGCTCAAGAGTATTTTTTGAAATGTGTTGAATTATTTCCCACCGGATACAATGCCATGTTTTTTCTGGCAAAGTGTTACCAATTGCAAAATTCACATAAATCTGCACTTACGATTTACGAATACTTATTGAACAATGGCATATACAATCAAACAGAATATGAAACCAATTTGTTATATGATTATGCCTATTCGTCCTTTCAAATGGCTAAATCTATGCCTGGAAATAACCAACCAATTATTGCAGATGCCGAACAACAATTAATTCGTTTGTTGAATATTGACAAAGGGTATGAACCTGCCTATTATTTGTTGTGGGATATTTATTCAGCCACAGGACGAAGTAAAAAGGCCGCTGAGTTGAAGAACTATTTAGATGGAATAACTAATTAGGCGCGAAGGATTCGGAAAACAAATTGTTCCAGATAGAATTAGCTATGAATTGATTTCCTGCTTGATTGGGGTGTCCATCTTCTGGAAAATAAAAGGCATCTTTTTGCTTTGTCGTATTCATAAGTTCAATCATATCCAGCACTTCAATACCTTGTTGCCGACAATATTCAGCAACCAATGCTCCAGGTTTTCTACTTTGTGACCACCATTGTACCATACCTCCTTGCACCGCATCCCTTGGGTATAAAATCACTATCGATAATTTCACTTGTTTTCGTTTTGCCAGGCTATTGAATTTAGCCAATAATTCATACGATTTACTTATGATTTTAGCATTGCTGGCAATCTGATATCGGCCTCGGGGAATAAATACTTTCATTGCCATTACACGACAAAAAACGGAATGAAAAAAAATTCCCATTTCCTCTTTGTAAAGTTCTTTGATCTGTTCTCTTACTTCGGCATCTGTATCATAATTTCCTTGATCATCAATAAAGGCCACTGCATTCGGTAAAATATCATTGGCCACAAAAAAACCAACGATCAAATGATCTGCCTCTAAAGAATCCATATAAGATTCCGCAACTAAATATTCCTGTACTGTATTGTATCCGCTTATTGCGTAATTAAACGACTTGAAAGAATTAATTCCTTCGGTTTTGGCTGTCTGCTCAACAAGCGCCGAAATGGTATTATTATCATCAACACCTACACCCCAAAACATAGAATCTCCCAGAAATAATCCCCTGAATTCTCCTGAATCCTTTCGTGTAATTTCTTTTTCCCTGAATCCATGAGTGTTGGTTTTTGCAATGTAGGTAAATTCACTTTTCTTAATCGTTTTTTCGGTGTTGGGAGAAAGTTTATACCCAAATTTTTTATGGTAATTATTGTGCTCCGGACCAAAAACTACACCCGAGTTAAACAACAATCCCAGAGATTGATTGAGGAAATACTCATCATCCGAAAAATCTGAATAGACAAACCTGGTTATCCATTCGGTAACAAAAAGTATAACCACCAATTGAACGGTCAGTTGAATAAAAGTCTTGGCTTTTTTGGGCATCTACGTTGCGTATTAAATCAAATACAAAGTTTGGCGAAGACTTAAATTTCGAAGTGCATACCTTCCTTCAACAACCTTTTATAAGTGGTCTTATTAAATTGATATAAGTTACCCGGTCTTCCAGCTCCATTCGATTTGGCTTTTTCATCCAATTCGTCAAGAATGCCCAAACTCATTACCTTTTTCTTGAAATTGCGACGGTCAATAGGTCTGTCCAACAAGGTAACGTACAAATGTTCGAGATCCGAGAAGGGAAATTTCTTATCCAATAATTCAAATCCAATGGGTTGATATACCATTTTACTTCTCAACCTTTCTATAGCCAATTTTAAGATGGCTTTATGATCGAATGCCAGTTTAGGTAATTTTTTATACGAAAACCACCGAGCATCTTCAGCATCTGTTGTTGCTTTTAATTGTCTGAATTGAGCTGATTTTACCAACCCAAAGAACGAAACGGAAATGACTCGCTGGCGTGGATCGCGATCCGGTTTACCAAATGTATATAGTTGCTCCAAATAATTAATACTCACCCCGGTTTCTTCCCGCAGTTCCCGTTCCACTGCATCTTCCAAAGATTCATCATCAAGCACGAATCCACCCGGAATGGCCCATGAACCTTGATAAGGATCATACTTCCTTCTAATCAATAAAATGGAAACCCCCTCTTCTTTGCTGTATCCGAAGACAATAGCATCAACCGCAACCTGAATATTCTGAATGGTTTTCACGCGATAAAATTAAGATAATCTTGACGTAAGCAAAATAGCATATCCGTTTTTAAATAATTTATCTTTTTTATCCATTTGATTTTCAGCATTTTATATTTTTTTGTGTTTTTTTTACACAAATTTATTTGGAAGTTGATTAAAAAGTCTTTTACATTTGCGTACTTTTTACACAATTAGGAAAAATAAACACCATGAAAAAGATTTTCGGAATTGTAATAGGTCTGACATTTTTTGTTCAAATGACCATGAGTCAGGATTTAACGCAGACAATCAGGGGTCAAATTATTGACACTGACAGCAAACAACCATTAATTGGAGTAACCATCTTTATGGTGGGAACCAACCCTCCTAAGGGAACAACATCAGATATCAATGGTAATTTCCGCATAACCGAAGTTCCGGTTGGACGAGCTACCCTTCAATTGACATACCTGGGATATGAAACACGCACCATTCCAAATCTCGTAGTCAACTCCGCCAAAGAGGTGGTTTTGAGCCTTACCATGCAAGAGTCGGCTATAAAAATGAACGAAGTGGTCATCAGCGGAAGTCAAAATGATAGTGATCCGGTGAATAAAATGGCACTCATTAGTGCACGTTCTATTTCACCAGAACAAACAGAAAGATTTGCCGGTGGATTTAATGACCCTTCACGGATATTGGCAAACTTTGCAGGTGTTACCAATACACAAGATGGAAGCAATGACATTATTGTTCGTGGTAATTCGCCGAAATATATCCAATGGCGTCTAGAAGGAGTGGAAATCACCAACCCCAACCATTTTGCCGATCAAAACGCCATTAGCGGAGGAATCAGCGCCTTAAACAACAGACTTTTGACAACATCTGATTTTTATACTGGCGCATTTACGGCTGAATATGGTGACGTATTATCCGGAGTTTATGATGTTAAATTAAGAACTGGAAATAACGAAAAAACAGAAGGAGCTTTCGGACTTGGAATCTTGGGAACAGATTTGACTCTGGAAGGGCCATTTTCAAAAAATTACTCAGGATCATACCTTATCAATTACAGGTATTCCACAGTTTCTTTGATCGATAAGATGGGATTAGTTGACATTGGTGGAATCCCAAAATTTCAGGACGCCACCATAAAGCTTTCTCTTCCCACTGAAAAAGCAGGTGTATTTTCAGTATTTGGGATAGGTGGTTTAAGTGGCCTAACCTTAGAAGACATCAAACCAGACCTTTGGGAATTGCCTGGAGATAGAGGTCTTCAGGCACAGATTGTGGAGGACATTGAAAAGCAAACTTACCTGGCCAATGTTGGAGTTAATCACATCATTAATGTAGATGATAGAAGTTTTATCAAGACTAGTTTGTCTTATTCCAATAACGGTATTCGCGATAAAATTTTTGAATCAGAAATTATAGACGTTGCGGATGTAAATGGCCATATGCGTGAAGATACGGTGAACCGAACATTGAATTACAGCAGTTTATTGAATAGGGCAACCTATAGAGGAACTGTTAAATACAGTAACAAATTGAATGCAAGAAACCGGATACAGCTTGGCTTCAATTATACATTATTCGATTTTAAAAATGAACAAAGCCGTTTAAGTGATGATTTATCCTCGCGCATTTCATTAACTGATTTTCATGAAAACGTTGGGACCTTCAGAAACTTTATTCAATGGAAATACCGCATAAATGAAAACATTCATATTGTTTCAGGGCTCCATAGCATGAATGTCTTGCTCAACCACAAACGAACTTTGGAACCAAGAATCTCAGGAGAGTGGAGATTTCGCAAAAATGTATTGACAGCCGGATATGGGCAGCATAGCACCATGGAAAGCGTTCATCACTATTACACAAAAATCCAACGAGCTGATGGAACTTATTCTGAACCCAATAAAAACCTGGACTTACTGAAAGCTCATCACTACGTATTGGGCTATTCGCGTCAGCTATCTTCAAACCTGAATGCCAAAATTGAATTGTACTATCAATACTTGTATGATCTACCTGTTGAAAATAACGACAGCAGTTATTTTTCAACCATCAATGAAGGATTGGATTATCGATATGTGGATTTGGTGAATGAGGGAACAGGAGAAAACTACGGTATTGAATTTACCTTGGAAAGGTACTTCGTGAACAACCATTATTTCATGATCAATGGTTCATTATATGAATCAAAATACAAAGCTCTGGATGGAATTGAACGAAATACCAAATTCAATGGCAACTATCTTGTCAATGTGCTATGTGGCCAGGAATTTCCAAATTTGGGAAGAAAGAGAAACAAAACATTTGGTATCAATACGAAACTGTTTTATGGAGGTGGTCAAAAGTATATCCCACTTCTAAGAGATGATGCAGGAAACCTGGCAGTTGATCCCGAAAATGGCACATTTTGGGATTATGATAACGCCTATGAAGACAAGCTGGAAGACGCTTTTCAGCTGAATATATCCTTTTCATATAAATGGAATCGAGTCAGAACCACACACGAAATTTTTATGAATTTGGATAATGTAACGGATCACAAAGGAAAATTATCCGAGTACTATGATGAAGACGAGCCCAATTCCATTGGTTATGCCACGCAATTCGGATTCTTTCCAAATCTTATGTATCGAGTATATTTTTAATAAATACCAAGATGAACATCATTGTATTGGGCACTAACATTAGCAATCATTATATGAAATCGAAGGTGGATTATACATTACTCCAGCATCCTTCATTGTATCATTGGTCGGTGGATATGGAGGATATCGATCGTGTCTTGAGAATTGAAGCTAAAAATGAGATTACGGAAGCGTACATCATTGATATATTAAATTCCATTGGCTATCAGGGTATACCGTTGCCAGAATGAACTAATTTTACATGAATCTTCATTTAGCCAAGGAAAATGAAAGCGGCAGTATTCAGAAAATATGGACCTCCGGAAGTATTAAAAATTGAGGATGTTCCCAAACCAGTACCAAAAGACAATCAAGTACTAATTAAGGTAAAAGCATGCAGTGTTTCGGCGGGAGATTGTGAATTGAGGAGATTTGACTTTCCCGGCTGGTTTTGGTTGCCGCTTCGTTTGGTGATGGGACTGTTTAAACCACGCATTAAAATTTTAGGACAGGAATTGTCAGGGGAAATTGTGGCCTTGGGTTCAAAGGTTGACAATTTTCAATTGGGAGATGAAATATGCACCATCACCAATATTAACATGGGCGGTTATGGTGAATACGTTGCCCTTAAATCCACCTGGGGTATGGCGTTGAAACCTTCTAATATGTCATTTACACAGGCTGCCGGATTGCCGGTTGGTGCGTTTAACGCCTTGCACTTTGTACGAAAAGCAAATTTGCAGCATGGGCAAAAGATGCTCATCAACGGCGCAGGTGGTAGTATAGGCACCATCGCATTGCAAATGGCAAAACACAAGGGTGTAAAAGTCACTTGCGTGGATAGTGCTGATAAATTGGATATGTTGACTTCATTGGGTGCTGATCATGTGTTGGATTATCAAAAAGGTCATTTTAGTGAAAATAACGATGAGTATGATGTCATCTTTGACATGGTGCAAAAAAATTCATTGCCTAAAAGTCTACGTGTGCTAAAAGAAGGCGGCTGCTATATTTTAGCCAATATGGGCACCAAGCAAGTGCGCCAGGGAATTTGGGCTTCATGGACCAAAAAACAAAAAATTGTTATGGCCTTAGCCGGTGAAAATCCTGAGGATTTAAAACATGTGGTTCAATTAGTGGAACAAGGAGTTATTAAAACAATGATTGACAAAGAATACAAATTGGAAAACATTGTAGAGGCACATCGTTATGTGGAAAGTGGTAAAAAACAGGGTTGTGTAGTTATCGACTTCAGTCTCTAAAAATTGTATCTATTGGTTTAAGTTTGTGAATCCAGGCAACACATGATATTACATCCCCTTTCTTGAAAATATGATGAATATCATTTCTTTTTACTGTTTAACCTACCCCATATATTGTATCTTGTGTTGTGCAAATATCTTCTAATCTTATAGTTAGGAACTTAAATAGAAAATGAATATATTTGTGAGCGATTACTCACTCATTGACAGAAAAACAACAAAATATCGTCAAAACAGCCCTTGAATTATTTGCTGAAAAGGGATATGATGCCACGTCTACCAGTCTAGTTGCCAAGAAAGCTGGAGTCTCGGAAGGGTTAATTTTTAGGCATTTTGAAAATAAAGAAGGGTTGTTGAATGCCATCATTGAACTGGGAAAAGAGGATCTACAGCCGTTGTATCTTCAATTGATTTCCATAGAAGATCCGAAAGAAAGAATTCAATCAATCATTAAGCAGGTTGCAGAAATAACACCTCGACAAAAACAATTTTGGAAATTGATTTATGCCATGAAATGGCAAGCTGATGTCTACGACGATTCCATTTCAGCTCCATTTAAAATTGCGTTAACCGAATCGTTTAAAAAGTTAAACAATCCAGAACCAGAACTGGAGGCGGAACTTCTGCTATCCATCCTGGATGGAATCATCACCTGTCTATTGTTAAAAAATCCAAACAACATGAACGAAATGATATCATTACTACTCTCTAAATATCAACTCTAAATTTTTTACATTTATTAATAAGTGAGTACTCACTATACTATTCTAAAATCATGAATAAAAAAGTCATTTTAATTACAGGAGCCTCCTCAGGAATGGGAAAAGAAACGGCTCTTCAATTGATCAAAGAAGGACACATTGTATATGGTGCTGCCAGACGCACAGATAAATTGAAAGATCTGGAATCGGCAGGTGGCCATGCGATAACCATGGACGTAACTAATGAGAATCAAGTCATTGAATGCGTTAAGACCATTATTGACGAGCAACAACATATTGACGTTTTAGTGAATAATGCAGGCTACGCCGTTTACGGGGCCGTAGAGGACATCAGTATGGAAGATGCAAGAAGACAATTTGAAGTAAATATTTTCGGACTAGCTCGTTTGACGAAAGAAGTATTACCTCATATGCGAAAAAGAAATGCAGGTAAAATCATCAATATCTCCAGCATGGGAGGAAAAATTTACACCCCACTTGGTGCATGGTATCATGCCACCAAACATGCACTTGAAGGTTGGAGCGATTGCCTTCGTTTGGAGCTCAAACAATTTAATATTGATGTAGTCATCATAGAGCCAGGAGCAATTGCTACTGAATTTGGTGACGTGATGATGCAGCCCATGCTGGACAGGTCAATTGGAGGAGCTTACGAAGAACTGACTCAAAAAATGGCAGAAGGTGTCAAAAGTTCATATGAATCAGGTGGAAGCTCACCATCATCTGTCATTGCCAATGTGATATCAAAAGCAATCAAAGCATCAAAGCCAAAGACAAGATATGCAAAAGGAAAATGGGCCAAACCTATGATGAGAATTCGAAAGTACTTTGGAGATCGTGCATTTGATAAACTGATTATGAGTCAGGTGAAATAGCTAAACTACATTTTTGTGACCATGTTTTAGGAAATTACTGATGACGAAGAATCGTCATCTTATCCGCAGGCACAACAAGAGCATATCATCCAATTGATCATGATGGATTTCATCCGCCGGGTGCATCCATTGTTCAAAAAATTCTTCCACCTTTTTGTATTGATCGTTGCAAGGGTAATGTGCATTTTGATGCAAAAATGCTGTCAAATTCTTCTTCATCAATTTTCTCTCAGACATGCCACCTATTTGATCAATTACACCATCACTCATCATATAAATGGCGTCGCCTTTTTGCACTTCAATGCTAATACTTTCAAATTTTTTGTCTAATTCACCGAAAATTCCTCCAACGGATCTGCGGGTTGCTTTTATTTCATTCAGGGATTTGTCTTTACTCGACCAATGAAATATTGAATTATGCGCACCTGAGAAAACAATTGTATTTTTTTTCAATTCAACAGATATAACAGATATATCCATTCCATCACTATTCTGAGTCACTTCCTGTCTTAATTCCAATTGTATGTCCGCATCCAGTTGTTCCAGTATTTGAGCTGGATCAACCACATGCTTTTCTTCCACTATTTTTCTGAGAATGGAATTTGCCTTCATGCTTAACAGTGCTCCAGGCACACCATGACCTGTGCAATCTACTGCGGCAACCACGCAATGAGAATCGCTTCCTCCCCACCAATAAAAATCACCAGATACAATATCTTTTGGGCGATAAAAAACAAACACATCCTCAAAAAACGAATGCAAGTCCTCTATTGGAGGCAAAATGGATTGTTGAATCAATTTAGCGTATTGAATACTGTCCTTTATTTCTTTCTCGCGCTCCTGAAGTAAATCATACTGTGTTTGAATCTTTTTTCTGTTCAATCCAATAGTTTTGGTCGCCTTGTTAAGACCTTGTGCCAATATTCCTAGTTCGTCAGTTCTAGGCATATTGATTTGGAAATCAAAATTTTCTTCCCTCAGTGCTTGAACAGAATCAACCAATTTTAATATAGGTTGACTCACTATCCTGGAAATTACGAGTGCAATTAAAATCAACATGACCACAATCAAAATAGCCATTCGATAATAGTCTTTTACAAACGCGCGAATTGGCTCAAAAGCGTGATCAGTGGTTTGCTCGGTAATTAACAACCAATCAACATTTGGAATATCTAACGATGTGTATGAAGAAAGAACTTTTTCACCTAAATAATTTTCTGAAGATTCAGTTCCATTTTTTCCAATGATGGCATTTTCAATAACGGTGCCACTCAACTCAAACATCAAGATGGTAGTTTGATAATGATTGGCAATTTTTTTTAGTGCAGAATTCGATATCAAAGAGTCCGTTTTCTGTTGAAAATAAGTTTGGTTTTTGAAAACTATTTTCGAATTGGTGCGCATTTTTTTGTCTGATGAAATCACATAACTCTCCAATCCTGAAATCCAAGTGTCCGAATAGGTTGAATTTTCCGAAAGTCCCCTGGCAATATTGTCCAATTCTGTTACTGGCAGTTGAACAAGTAAACTTGCATTGAGTCCTCCATCAACGCGAATAGGTGTCCCTAAAAAAGCAGCGGGTTGATCAAAAGATGGTCTATACAAGAAGTAATCTGACATGACTACATCATTATTATTCTTTAATTCTCTTACTTGCATGAAGAGATCAATAATACCTACTTTCCTGGCAAACGTATCCTCCAACGAATGATGCATCAGATTGATGGCAAAATCTGCTTTTTTAGGAATTGAATACATAATGTATCCGGTAGAATTGTCAACAATATATATATCTGTAAATCCCAGTTGATTGGCAATATTGGCCAATTCATGATGACTGGATTGAATCAGGTCCGAGTTTGGATGATTATCAAAAAAACTTCTTTCATTGAAATTGCGATATTGATAATAAGCAGTAAGTGAGTCCTCAAGCATTTTAGTGATTCGGTTGGAATCGATGGTAACGCCTAAATCTTTTTCCAACTTTTTGTAAAATGACTTATATCTCTTAAAAAGTTCATCTCTGTATTTTATTGGTAATTCTAAATTGCCAGGCTTAAAAAAATGTGCTCTGAGGTTATTTGTAAATTCAACAACAACATCTGTTTCAGCCAACAGCATTACTTCTTCTCGTAAATCATTGATATAATTCTCGATGGCATTTTTGCGATAATCTCGCAGATCGCTCATTTCATCAAATGCCTCTTCCTTAAGAATTTCAAGTGTGTTGTGATAGTCACTGTACATGAGGATTCCAATTGGAACAACCATGACCAATGCAAATAAGACGGTGAGTTTGGATGTAATACTCCTAAACACAACCATAAGTTAAAATAATTCAATTGAAATTCATGAAATTGATTTAGGTTTCCGATAGAAAATTGTGAATTTTAGAATTGAGAAGATATTTAGAGCTAAGTATTATGAGCAAATTAAAGACTACCTCCACCAACAAATCTGCAAAAAAATTGATCATGGATATTGACGACACAGTCATGCGTCAAGATTGCCTCGTCTTGCTTGAAATGATGGAAAATATTACCCAGGAAAAAGCTGTAGTATGGTCAGGTTCCATGATTGGCTTTGGAAAGTATCAATACAAGAATGCCAGCGGACACAGTGGTGAGTGGTTTATTACTGGATTTTCACCGCGAAGCAAAAACATATCCATTTATCTATTGGCAGGTTTGGAAAATGAACCATTATTAAACAACCTGGGAAAACATAAAACTGGCAAATCTTGTTTATATGTTCAAAAGCTTGAGCATATCGAATTAAATATACTCGAATCATTGATTAGGAAGTCGGTAGACTTTATTAAAAGCCAGACGTTGACTAAGTAAAACACGTATCGACTCTCATTCGTGATACACGTAAATTACTGATTACGTGATGTTTATGTGATTTATTTATTATCTTTGGCAACTGTAAACACCCATACGATATAATGTCGTGTGGGTTTTTTTTTGAATCAACTCAACATTATGTCAAACATTCGTGTCAATTCTTTACCATCACCCAATAATCCCTTGTTGATTGCTTTTGGATTTTACCACAACTTAGGTCGATGGGAAATATGTAAGTCAATGAAATCCGCTTTATTCAAGTGTGAAAATGAAACGGTTTGTTACGTTGAAATGTTTTCATCCATCGATGAACTACTTCAATCCACTGATCAGTACTTCTGGAAATTCAAATCCTTTCGCAATCAAGTGCAATCATACATACAAGAAGTTTATTCTGCCCAGGAACAAGAACATTTTTATAATGAATTTCCTCATCATACGAATAAGTCTTTGGGAGAAAACTTCAACGAACTAAAAAAAGCAAGCTAATTCAAAATCTTCTTCATGCAATTGTCTTATTCACAATCCATTCAATTAATATTTACCATAGCATTATTGACGCTGTGTCAATCTTTGGTATTAAGTCAAAAACATACGCCCGAAATAGTCATTGGTGCAGGTGTTTCGTATTTCATGGGTGATTTAGGAGGTTCCAGAGATGTGGGTTCCATTGGTCCGAAAGACTTAGATATTCCAGCATTCAGATGGCTTCTTCAAGGAGGTATCAGAAAGCCGATTAGCCATTATTTTACCTTACGTGGAAATCTTGCTGGAGGCTATTTATCGGGAAATGATGATTTCTCAAAAAATGATGTTCGATACGATAGAGGTCTCTCTTTTCGAGCTCCATTCATAGAATTGTCAGCCATTTGTGAATTTTATTTTATCAAGGAACGATATTCAGGCATTTATAAGGTCAATAGCAAAAATTCAGCTATGAAATCCAACCCATTTAATAGGTAATAACTAATTTATTTACGTAAAAGGTGAGAGAGATAAAAATTAAAAAAAGCTCTTCTCAAGAAACTGTTCCATGCGGAGTTGGTATTCTTGATATTACTACTTTTAAAAAACCAGTAATAACCCATGTCATGTGTAGTGTAGAACTAGATCTCGATCATTTAAATCGCCCCGTGTTTATGATTACAGCCTTTAACATGGAAACGGGGGTTTCACAAATTGTAAATTGCATTTTAGATACAGGATCGCCTTTTACTTTAATTTCAAACCGGCTTAAGGATGTTTTGAATTTGACAAAGATTTCGGAATTGAAATCATTAAATTATGTATCTAAAGACATGATTGGTGGTTATGCTGTAAAGCTGTTATTAGTACAGGATACCATTGCTTGCGAAGAGATAGGATTATTCGAGGAAAAAGGGAGCAACATTGATGTAATTGTTGGTACAGATATTTTAGTCAATTATTTTTTTGAATACAATTCGTCAAAAGGCAAATTCAAATTCGGGGTGAAATAAAAAAGCCGCAGTTTGTGGCTACGGCTTTAAAACCTAACATTATTACTATGATATAGTATAATGCGTATCTAATATAACCTTTATTCGTTGGTTAAAAAAGAATTGGCCATTTTACTTTCTATAAACTCTTTGATTTGAATATGCGCATCAGGCATAAAGGCTAAAAGAACATCAGGATGAACCACACAAACCACCTGTCCTTCATGGATGATTTCAACGCCATTTGCAGTTGGGTTTAATTCTAACATTCTTTGTATTTATTTAATGCTTCAAGCAATGGGATAAGGTCTTTGTCAACGATCTCATAGTGAGTGTTCAGATCTGTTATTACGGTCTTTTTGATTACTCCTTTTTTCACAAGTCTTTGCAGGGTGTCAAAAAACACGCTGCTATGTGCCCCTAGAGTTCTTCTTATGCTTCCTGAGCGATTATTCCCCTTGTGTATCTCCCAGAGTATAGGTAGCCCCCATTTAGTAGCTAAGAAGTCAGGCATTTTAAGAAAACCGGCTGTTTTTTCGTAGAGGATCATTCCAAGTATTTTATAAAGCATCTGTTATTCACATTCAGACTAATTGAAGTGTCCCAAATCATCGTTCTGTTATTATCTCCTACTTCGTATATCCAGATGTAATAGTCATCAAATCGCGTGGCGAAAAAATGATACATCGTCATGCTGTCACAGTTAATGCTGTCCGGATTAAAGTGGACCCGAGGTGTTGACCATGTTTGCCAAGTGGAATCTCCAAACTCGTAATTGATTCGAATTTCTTTTGTCCAGGAATGTATAAACACTCCCGCATAATCACATAGGGAAGAATCCACCCATCCACAGGGTTGGTTAGAACTTGTTACTGTTGATGATGATTTAGGCTCATCTTTTTCACAGGCTATAAGAGCCAATAATAGCACAATTAAAGCGGTAGGTCTCATGTCAATTTATTAAAAGCGGTCTTGTCTTTTCAATGTTTATTGATACATTGAATGCGACTTTCCTGAAAACAAGGCCCGTTTTAGCTTATAGCTGAGACGGGCTTTTGTCTTTTTTGGTCTGTTCAAATGTAACAAAGTTGATACAATTTTCAAAGTATTGCATCAGATTCGAGATACAGAGTTAATCAAAAGAGTAGGTCAAAACCTAAAGCGAATAAGACGTGAAAAGGGAATGACCCAAGTAGCTTTGAGTAAAGAATCTGGCGTGCCTAGAATCCAAATTATCCGTATCGAAAAGGGAGAGTTAAATTCAAGTATTTCTACACTTTATAAGCTTTCCAAGGTCTTAGAATGTAAGATTGACGAGTTTGTTAGATAACATATTCAATTCACGGTAGTTTAATTCTTGCTACTGGATCATCCGATAATTCAGTAATCAACTCGTCTATTTTTTCAATTTGAGTATAAAAATCAGTCGGTATTTGACCGTGAATTTTATCACACTTAGAACATTTAGGCCTTCTAACGTCATTAGCATATTCAATTAATTCATTGACCAAGGGGTAAAAAATTTTATAATCAAATTCATTTCGAAGAGGGAGTAAGTGAAGTTGCTTGTCATTAGCAGTAAAATTTGTTGATTTAATTTTTTGAAGTGTCTGCCAAATCATATGCAAAATGCCCATTAATTCATCTGATTTCTCAACGCTCATATATATCTCACTTTCTGATTTATGCAAGTATACATCAGGAAAAAATCGAATCAAGTCCGTCAGAATCAATTTAACTGCGTCACTTCCTTTTAAAATTAGATAATTCTTATCTTCCCTATGTGCCTGTTCAAATGTTCCATAACTCCTAAGATCTTCTTTTCTTGTTAGATTTTCGATTTGTCTTATGATATAATTAATGTGACTATCTATTATTTCCAATTCACGTTGATAATTTGAATGTTGTTTTTGTTCCTCAATTTGCCCTTGAATAATTTCATTCGCCTTTACCTGCGCCAATAATGCGAAATAGACTAAAATAGCTCCTAGAAAATTTACTATTGGAGCTGTTATTCCTCCAATAGTATCTCCGATTTGCCCTGAGTGCAAAAATCCAGGAAGCCATGTTTCTCTTGTTAAAAAGTATGGCGCTACAAGCATTAATACTCCTCCCAAAATAATGCCCCAAAGAGCTTTATTCTTGAGTTTTTTAGTAGATGAATACATAATGTAAAAAAAAAGACATAACCAACACGGCTATGTCTAGTCCTTAAATTTAATAAAAAGATATTCAACCTAATTTACTATATTAGATTTTCCTACCAGTAGATTATAGCCAATTATATTATTAGTCATTCTTCATCTAAAGAATGGAGATTAAACTTTTCATCAATGAAAGACAGTATTGAATCTAGTGTTGAAGAGATTAGAATTGTTCCTCCTTCAAGACAATATTGGCTTGTCAGAACCTACTCGGGGATCACATTTAATGATTATTACGAAAAAGGTTATGTCGGAATTGGATATAATAGTATTCCAATAGACAGGATCAAGATTGCAAACAAAGATGATGTTTCTAAAAACTCATTAAAATTAAGCTTTCAACAGAACTATAATTCATCCATTAAAGAAAGTACCAGATGGTCGAATCAACTTATTTCCTTTTATCATGATATTAAAATAGGCGATTATGTTGTTATACCTGATGAGAACAGTGATTGGCTAGCAATTGGAGAAGTTACTTCAAAGGTCATACAAGTAATTGATGAAAGAACATTTCGATTCAAAGATAAGAATGAACCTTTCCCGGCTAAGCGGAGAAAAGTAAAATGGCTATCTGTAATGAATAGACATGAATATAACTACCAACTTGGTGGAATGGTTTTTATAAGACAGCCGATTACGAATGTGAATGAATTTCAAAATGTATTTGAATCACATGTATCAAGTCTATTTATAGTAGGAAACAAAGCTAATTTAAGCATACAAATAAATCGAGAGCAGGAAATTAATGCCTTCGATTTTAGAGATTTTCTTGATAGTATGATTTATTTGTATGAAGAACTTTGTATTGAAAATGACGAGCCGGTAAACAGAGAATTATATCTAAAAATAAAAGTACAATCACTTGGGGAGGTTCTCTTAACTGGAGCGGCAATTATTGCAGTATTAGGATTGGCTACAATGTTCGCTTTGTCAGATGATCCGTCCATTGATATTTCTTATGGGAAATTTAGATTTAAGGCATCATCCAAGGGGTTTTTAAAATCATATGATAAATTTCTAAATTCTAAGCAGAAAAGACTTAAAACATTTGAGAAAATGGCCGAATTAAAGCATAAATTAGAGGCTGAGAGGAAGAAAAATAAAGATTTAAAAGAGGCTTCTAAACAACTTAAAGAAGCGTCTAAAAAATAGAATGGAAAATATGAGCGAAATTACTAGCAGTGAAATGGCTAGCTTATTTTCAGAAATTCTATTGTCTAATCCTAAAAGAATATATGCGCATACGTAAAGGGGCGCATAGAAAACAAAAAGCTCAACAGAAACTACGGCAAGACAATAGACAATAAACTTCCAATTCATTGTAAAAATGGCATTTTTTGCATATATTTATACTCGCCAAAGTAAAATGCAAAAAAGCCCAAAAATACAATAAATAGTATACCAAATATACGTAAAATACCAATATAACTTATATAGAGGAGGTCAGTCGGCCTCCTTTTTTTTACCGACCTTTTTGTCTGATTTAACCCTTTTCTTATCAGTCTTCCCAAACATCTTCTTTATAGCTTCTTCAACCGTCAGTTCCTTTTTCTTCATAAAGCTAAGTTAAGTAAATACTCAATCTTCTCCTTCGAACTCATGTTCCGAACATTGTATCGAAATGCGAACTCATTACAATAGTTCTGCATGTACTTTCGGGACACCTGATGATAGATGCCATTGATTCCCCTTTTTAAATGCCCCCAGAAGCCCTCTAAGCTATTAGTATGGTACTTCCCATTGACATATTCGTAGGCTGAATGATTGAGGACTGCATGGCGGTATTTCTCTCTTAGTTTGTTAGCTCCTTTATGGAACTCATCGGTAATAAGCGTACTGTTCTCTTTAACGGTGTTTAATATTGTTTTGACTGTATGGATATGGCGAACTGATTTGATGACCTTAACGGTTAAGTTACCACCTCTCTCAAGCATTCCTATGATGGGAACTTTGTCGGGGTACAACCTTCCTTTTGAATACTTCACTCTGTTCTTTACATGCCTGTTCTTATTCTTTCCTCCGATGAACGCCTCATCTACTTCAACCATCTTTTCGTCACCTCCTACTTTTTCCACTTCCAAGAAGGATCGAATCTTATGCAACATCCGCCACGCAGTTAATTGAGTTACCCCTAATTGGTCTGCCAGGGAGTAGCTAGAAACTCCTTTCTTATGTTGTACAAACAAGGTAATGGCAAAGAGCCACTTTTTGAGGGGTACTTTTGACCCATGAAGAAAACTGAGAGTTTTGACGTTAAAATACTTCTTTGTTGAGTTACAATAGTACTTTCCTTTGATAACTGAAACTTTGGAATCAGGGTCAAAAGGCGATGTGACCTTTTCGGGCCATCGTTGTTTCTCAAAATATTTTATACAATCTTTTTCACTCATTGAGCTAAGTTCAATTAAATTCATTACGTGGCGGCTATGGGTAAATTAAAAGTTCTTGAAAAGATCCTCGAAGTTGTTTCTCCTTTCAATGTTTTGTTCTCTTGTTCTTTGTTTTAAAAGTTCTTCCGAAAGACTCGGCTTATCTTTGTTGACCTCTAATTCAGGATGAAGTTTTTTAAGTATCTCATTTATGTTTGAAAATTCATTTGCTGCAGCAGTTCCAATTAAATTGACAGCATCGGCATAATCCTGAAGTCTTTGGTCATAAAATGTTTTCATGGCCTTAATTCTTTTCTTTAACCTCCAATACAAATAGTAAACTACCGATAAAACGCTAACGGTAAGAATGGTTGTGGCCCAATATGTATCTACCTCAAACATTTTATCAGAGGCTAAAATTTGTTGAATAATTACGGGAATAAGCGTGAATCCTAACGTTTTTAGATCTTTCATAGTAGTTTTTTACTATGAATTTAAAAAAGATCCCCTCAGTGACTAAATTGAAGGGATCTGGGTCACACCGGTGTATTAGATCAATAATGTCTATGAAAGGACTAATTAAAGATTTTGTCCATGTACAGGAGTAATGACTTCCTGAAGCATTTAGAACAAATATGTCTTTATTAACTTTCATTCAGCCAAGTACGTAAATAAATAAGTTAATTCCATTTAATATGGACTATTACGTTTTCGCTGGAATAGGTGGAAATTGGTTTAATCCTCAAGGACGATACAAAGGTGAATGGCACAACCTTCAACCCCTGGGAACAGAAGGGCAAGGATTGGAAGGTTCAGAAAAAGATTTCTACAGCAGAACAGCCATTGTTACACCCTTTGGAATAGGTATGCAAAAAAGACTCAATAGACAACTTTCCTTAAATGTAGAAATTGGATATCGATTTACTTCTTCCGACTACATGGATGATGTCAGTGGATATTATTACGAACAGGACAAGATTTTTGAAGAACGAGGTGAAGTAGCCGGATACTTTGCCAACCCGTCAGAATCCTTTATAGATGTTACTTACAACCAAGATGGTAGTGTTTCTGAATATCAACAAAGAGGAAATCCCAATAACAAGGATAGTTATGGATTTTTAACAGTGTCAATAGCATTCAAACTTCGGAAGCGGTCGCCAATCAGAAGGTTCTGATCTACTACTTAAAGAAGATGATAAATTTCATCTAATTCTCTATCTTTGCTAACTAAATTAGCTTAGCCAAATTAATTAGCAAAGATGTCTCATTTTGGGAAGAACATTAGAAAAATTCGAAAGGTACAGAAGCTCAGTCAAGCTGGATTGGCAGAACTTTTTGGACTTACCAGAGCAAGCATAGGCGCATATGAAGAAGGAAGGGCAGAGCCTAAAATAGACACCATTCTGGAAATTGCCAATCACTTTAACCTTACGTTGGACGACATAATTGGCAAGGAATTAACCGTAAATGATCTGTATCAATTCGATATTTTCAAAGGGGACCATATTCATCCCGCCATTCGGAAAAATGAAAATCTCTCAATCAGCCAAAAGAAAATAAAGATGATAACAGAAGATCAATTGTTTGATGATTTTATATCACAAAACAATTGGCCTGATAACGTAAGTTCTTCTGAATTCGAAATGCCAACAAACTTATTTAGTGGTTCATATTTGGTAGAAATAGGCAAATTTATTTCAGGTAAAATACCCTTATTATCAATAAACGAATGGCTTTCATTTGATGTTATCGAAAAAACCGAACTGACAAAAGACCAATTACTCAATAAAGAAGTGATTGCGTTGAAAGAAAGCAGCTGGCACGTTGGAACTGTCTCTGATATTTCTACTTCGTCCATTGTCATAACCGAGCAAGAGAATCAATCCAATACCATTCCAATTCAAATTGACGATGTAAAGCTTTTGCTCCTTGTTCATTCCATCATCAACATCAATACATTATCTCAAAGATCCATTCTCGCAAGAATGACCAGCGTAGAAAACCAGATTCTGGAATTAAAAAAGCAATTGAAGTAGTGGCTAGGTCAGAAATGAACCTTGCTATGCAACTTTTTGTTACCCACGATTGAATAGATTCCCAACAATACGCCTGCCGTAAATAAAAAATACCAACCCTGATCTACCGGTACACAAGGGGGTGGCCAACAAGAAGGTCCTGAACCACCTGGTGGAGGCGGCTGAGAAAAGCCTAGGTTGAATAGCACAAGGCATACCAACGTTAAGGCGTATTTCAATCTATTCATCATTCCGAAACAATTTATCTTCATCCAATTTACCTCAAACATATGTTCGGGTTAGTAGTAGGTGTCACCATTAAAACAAAAGTTACACCGTATGTAAAAAAAAGGGAACTACGGACTATTTAGAATCGAAACATTGCATGCTACAGGCTCAAGAGCACGGATTCCATTCTCCACTTTTGAATTACCTCATCATCACAATTAACTTGAGGTTTGCTGTTTTGTCTCAATAATTCACGAGTAGATAAAAATGTACCTGATTCCAACGTAAACTCATATAGTCCCCCTAACTCAAGTCCTGTCAAGGGATTTGAAATCAAACTTCCGGACAAAACAATTTCAGGCAATACAATGAATTGATCTCCAATCAACTGCCATTCGGCCAATTCGTTGATTCCATTTTCGTCATTAATGATCACTGTACCATCTAGAAAAAATTCCATCGTAAATTGAATACTTTCCGTAATTCTACTGTATAAACTATCCACATGATCTGTCTGGCAATCGGTTACTATTTCTGAAGCATAAAATATTCGCCACTTACCAATGAATTGACTCAAAATTTCTTGTTGTGCTTTTGTATATTCATTCAACAACTTGTCGTAATCACTCTCTGTGATGCGAATAGGAATGCTGTTACTGCTAAATTCATTTCCTCGTTTGCTATAGGCAAATAGTTTTACAGTGTATGTTCCCGGTTGCGCATAAATATGAGTTGGTTCTTCAGCCAATGACCAATTTCCATCTCCAAAATCCCACCGATAATCATATGCATTTAAAGAGTAGTTTTCAAAAGATACCAACTCACCCGTTTCAGCTGTAGATTTGTCCGCTCCAATAACAACATGCGGCTCTCGAGAACAACTGTTCATCAAAATTGAAAGTACAACTATCAAACTAAATCTTAGCATGCTCATAATCCAAATCGATAATTGAGTGTGATTAAAAAAGACTGTCTCCAACCTAACCCCAATTCACTTCTTAACTGCCATCTCGGGTTAAACTGATATTGACCTCCTACAATAACATTCCAATTATACATTGGTCTTTTCTCTAGATCATAGGATACCGTTGTGCCTTCTGTATTATTTCCTGCCAATTTATCTCTCAACCCTTGAATGAGTTTATCCACAATTAATGCCTGACCTGGCCTCATGTCATCCAACCAGCCCTGATAAAATTCTTCCATTCCGTCAAGAACAGATTGATCGGCACTATCAAAAAGTTCATTCAATTCAATTTTTCCAACTGTTTTAACATCAATATTTTGATACATCCCACCACCCCAAAAAGCAACGTTTTTTTGTTTTTCTTTATTGAGAACAATAGTCTTCCCCAATCGAAGACCAGCCACAGTAACGCGCACAGGATCTTCCAATAAATCCAAATCACTCCAGGAATTATTTAAATCCGCAGCCAACCAAAAATTCCCAACCCCCATAGCCGTTGTCACACCAAAACCATATAAATACCCTTCCAAATGCGCAATGGTATTCATTTTGAAAGGGTAGACAATGCTGACATGCGTTTCAGTATTACCGTAACCAAAAAGGCCATATACATTGAGAAATGGAAAAATCCACAAATCTGGACGGATAGTCAATCCTGACGTTACACCTCTTATTTCACTAAACTCTATGAAATTCAAATCAACAGGATCGATATCATTGAAGCCTACTTTTAATGCATCTATGGCCACCAATTGATCCATACTAATGTAATTCAGCATAATACCAGCCGGCAGTGGCAAATTAAATCCAGCTGCCACAGCTTTGTCGCCTAATATAGGGAACGTATAAGGGTACTCAGGAGGTGGTACTGAATCTTGCTTTAATTTGTAGTTGGTATATTGTGCAACTGAATTTAAACAAAGCAATAAATTCAGAAATATTAACGCGACCCGTGTTATTGAACTATTCATATCACGTTGTTATTCTAAATATAGAAAATTTAGGAGTTTATCCCAAACGATGTGCACTAACATTGAGTTTAGTGCTAACTGTACAGTTTTGTTCCGGGCAAGAGGACACAAAAGACATTCCTACAGAATCATGGATTGCCTACACTCACTTTCATAATATGAAAGGTAATTGGGAATGGAATTCTGATCAAGCCATCCGCTATTCCCTATTGGATAGATCGTGGTGGCGAATTCATGTTAAACCCGGTATTCATCTGGACGTTTCAAATCATATCGAATTAATTGGTGGTATTGGATTCTTCTTTACACGTGATGAAATTGAGCCCGATCGGTTCGAAATTCGCCCATGGCAAGGAATAATTTATTCTCCTGGAGTGTTATGGCGTTTGTATGCAGACTTTAAAATACAAATGGAAGAACGTTTCGTGCGCAACAATGAAACCAAAGCGTTTGAAGAACGTTGGTTGATTCGGCCTAAAATAAATTTGAATATGCCCATTAACAATCCGTTGCTTGGTGATAAAACCTGGTTTATGAACTTTTTCTCAGAGCGCTTTATTGATATTTCAAACAACCTAAGCCAATCATTTCAAGATAGAACCAGAATATCGTTGGGCACAGGATACCGAATTAATACCAAATCAACATGGGCGTTTAACATCATCTATCAAGATTACAGAGAAGAAAATTCTACCGATAACTTCATATTCAGACTTAAATTGAAACGAAACATTGGATATTAACACTTAGATTCTATCCAACTCTACTAACCTCCATCTGACATTTTTTTTATATCATTATAACAGAGGTTCTTTTTCTGATGATAGATCTAGATATAGAAAATGTACTTTATTATTTCCTGGGATTCTTATGGATTCTGGTTTCGTCACATTATGTTGCGAAATGGTTTCCAAAGTATAAGTTACCTCTGATAACCGGGTTTTTATTCACAGGGATTGTAACCGGACCGGATGTGCTCAAATTAATCTCAGTTGAAGCCATAGAAAATCTATCTCCGGTTAATGACATATCATTGGCTTTCATTGCATTTGCTGCCGGTTCAGAATTATTCATGAAGGAAATCAGGCACCAGTTAAAGAGCATTGCCTGGAATACATTTAGTCAATTGGTGGTCACGTTTACCCTTTCTACATTGGCCATTTTTTATATTTCAGACAGTGTTCCATTTATGGCTGAAGTGAATACAGGGAACAAAGTGGCCATTTCCTTATTAATGGCGACTATTTTTGTGGCCAGATCACCTTCTTCTGCGATAGCTGTTATCAATGAGCTCAGGGCCAAAGGTCCATTTACGAAAATTGCCATTGGGGTGACAGTCTTGAAGGATATCCTGGTGATTATTTTATTCACGGTTTGCTTTTCTGTAGCCATTACCCTTACGCAAGGACAAGCTTTTCGGTTTTTGGATTTGTTCATATTATTGATTGAGCTCACGGCCTCGTTTGTACTGGGCATATTATTGGGGTGGTCAATCAATTTATTGCTTAAAAACAAAATGAATACCGGAGTCAAGGCCATATCTGTTTTGGTACTTGGATACGGAATATTCCTTTTGTGCGATTTTGTAAGAATTCAGATACATCATGCTTTTGGGTTTCATTTTTATATGGAACCATTATTAATCTGTATTGCCGGAAGTTACTTTGTTACGAATCACAGTAGATTCAGACCTGAGTTTCAGCGTATTCTTGAATGGTTAAGCACACCAGTATATGTGGCCTTTTTTACGCTTGCAGGAGCTATGTTGTCCATTACAGCTTTAAAAGAATTGTGGCAAATTGCTCTTATTCTATTTTTCATCCGATTAATTGCAATGATGATCAGTGCAATTTTGGGTTCATATTTAGCGGGAGATCCTAAAAAATTTCGGTGGATAGGTTGGATGCCATATGTCACACAAGCAGGTGTTGCGGTTGGCTTAACCACCAAAATTTCAGGTGAGTTTGGCAGTTGGGGATTAGCTTTTTCCACCACCATGCTGGCAGTAATTGTTTTGAACCAGGTAATTGGCCCTCCATTATTTAAATGGGCATTGCAGTACTTGGGTGAATCTCACTTGAAAGCACCATCACCTGACTTTGATGGCACCAGAGATGTTGCCATTTTTGGACTCGATCAAATGTCATTAGCCCTTTCGCGACAATTGAATAACAATCGTTGGGTTTCAACCATTTATACCCGAAAGAAAAATGAAGTCGAAACATCCAGCCAGGATAATATTGAACACATTAACGATCATACGGCATTGTCATTAAATGCCATTGATACCGAAAAATTTGATGCGGTTGTATTTATGGTCTCAGATGACGAAAACCTCAGATTGGCCAGGTATTTTTATGAAAACGTAGGAACCAAGGATCTGATTGTTCTTTTGCACGAGCGTACACATATTGAAAAATTCAATGAGATGGGTGTCTTGATCGTTGAACCTGATACTGCCATTGTAGGTTTGTTGGATCATTTTGTACGTTCACCTTTTGCTACCTCACTTCTTCTTGGACTTGATAAAAACCAGGATACCATTGATGTGGAAATATTAAATCAGGATTTACATGGTATGGCATTGAGAGATTTAAGATTTCCATCGGATATCATTATCCTGTCAGTGAAACGTCGTGGTCAAACATTGATATCACATGGGTATACCAGATTGCGTCAAGGAGATGTTATGACCGTTGTTGGTTCTATTGAAAGCTTGGACAAAGTTCGATTGTTAGCACAGTAGTATCTACTCCGTTTGGCATTCTAATTTTCCAGAAAAAGACTTTCGCTAAACTCATCCAAATTCACTAATTTTCTGAAAACATTTGAAAATGAGAGGCTTACTATTGTATTTTTCCGCATTGCTGTTCGCTTTCACCACTTGTGCAACCGGTGAGATTAAAAAAGAACAAGCTGGTTCAACTGACTTCAATTCCTATTGGTATAATGGTGAGGCTGAATTATCCAGTTATTCCATTGAGCAGGCACGATATGGTGAATTGCACAAAGGTGATGCAGTTCTGATTTTCGTAACAGAAGATTTTTGGCGGAAGAAACAAGTCAAAAAGGAAAGTGATCAATTGAACAAAGAAGATGAATCAACAAGCGTGTTGAAATTGAACTATCTGAAGAAATTCAAAACAGGTATATATGATTATTCATTGATGAGTTCCGTATTTCAGCCAGTTGATATTTCAGAGAAGATGACTCCTCTGAAAATAAGTGGTTCTGTTCAGGATTGGTGTGGTCAAGTCTTCTATCAATTCAATGCAAAAAAGAACAATTTAGAATATCAATCGAGATCCTATTTTGAAAAAGAAGGAGACGAAAACAAGACTTTAGATGCTGCCTTTTTGGAAGATCAAATTTGGAATATTATACGAATAGACCCTTCGAAATTGCCAATTGGTAAGACAATGATGATTCCTTCGGGATTTTATTGCAGACTCATGCACAAGGATGTAAAAGCATATGAGGCGAATACTTCAATAATTCCAAACCACCCTGAAGCTGGGTTTTCTACCTACATGATATCATTTCCAGAACTCGAAAGAACAGTTGAATTCAATTTTGATAGTTCATTTCCTTATCTCATTGAAAGTTGGTCTGAGAAATACAAAAGCGGTTGGGGTTCCAAGCGAAACGAGTTAACAACCACGGCCAAAAGGGTAAATACAATAAGAAGTGCTTATTGGGAAAAGAATTCAAACGAACACCTTCCCTTGAGAAAAGAATTATTTAATCAGCTATCCCCCTGATTCCTGACTGTCTTTGTTCTTTTTTGATTTCTTTTTTTGGTAATGTCCTAAGTAAAGATTCAAACCAAATCGGAAGTTAGTATTTCTTGAATCCCTCAGTGCAAACATGGAGACAACATTATCTGTTGATATAAAAAACTGAACATTTCGTTCACCAAGAGCCACCGTAGCACCCAGATTATTAAATGTCTTGTTTTTGATGGAGTAAGACAATCCTATGTCCAGAATATTCAAAAATTGTTTACTCCCATAAAGTGTAATGGCAGGTTTAATTCCTGCAAAAAAATCAGCATAAAAAAGGCCTCCTGCTTTGATTTGATTATCAAATTGATGAATAGCACTCAAATACATTTTGGGAGTTAGATTTGACGTATATGAACCACCTTCAGATTCCTGGAAAAAATCTTCTTCCAATGAATCTACCTGACCTTCTAAATCAACGGTGTCATCTTCAAAAAAGCTATTGAATTCATATCCGGAAAATTCGAAATTTCCATTACTTGTATACGTTTTCACGTCATTCTTCCAATTGATCCAACCGAGATCCAAAAGGCTGGCAGAAAACATCCATCGATCATCGTATTGATATGTGGCCCCCAAATCAATGCCAAATCCTGGGTTTCCTCCAGAAGGAAACAGTTTAATGGATTCCACAAAATCAGATGATTGCGAAGTGTTTACTTTGTAATCAGATGTTACAGTGATTTCATAGAATTCGTCATCTGTAAAAACTTTCAAATCGTGTTTTTCGGTTGATACATCAGCAATACCATTCAGAAATTTAAGCTTGGTACCAACCGTTAATTTGTCGAATTTCCATGCAGCTCCAACTGCCGTTTCCGTGTAAAAAGTAGCATTGATAGCTGGTCCAATTTCAACTTCTTCACCAATATATCTGGCATTTCCATACCATGACAGGCCTACAAATTCTTTAGGATAATCAAATATGATATTCACTTTGGTTGAGTGATGCAGCGTGAGATACAATTGCTTGAACCGAAGTTGCAGTCTGAAATACTCAACATTCGTTTGAGCTTGCAAAATGTTATTGTCTTTTAGATTGTTAATCAGCCCATCAATGTCTAAATACGTTGAGTCATTTCCAGACCGTTGTCTGATCAATTCATTATACGTGAAAACATTGTTTCCATAATTGAAATACAACCCTGGAAACGAAAAAATGATATTTCTATCCACTACCCTTGCAGGATTGGTATTGTTGGATTGGACCACGTTTTCCATGAAATGCAATGACAAATCTTGCTGACCTAAAGCAGTCATGGCGCAAAGCATTAAACAAACAGAAACTATTCTTGAGAAGTACTTCATTACCTCGAACTCACTTTGGTGATCAATCCCATTTTTAAGTCCATGTAATCATCTTCATGAAAACGGACAGTGGTTTGGCCTTCGTCTGAGGTTTTAAACACCATAATCATCCTGACTGTTTTGGTGTCTTTTACACGGTCAAACTTTTCTGCATTCATTTCAAAAAAGTTCGTTTCAACTGAAGGAGAAATGGAAAAACCGTTGTTATCAACCAACGAAGGAGAAAACAAACGATCTTCATCCGGAAGTAAGGAATCGATGACATTGGAAGCTCCATCCAGGTAATACAATTGAATGTCAGCAGCCAACGGAAATCGATTTTCAATAATTAATTTAAATGTGGCACTTTCAATGTCTTCAAAATCAGAGAAATCAAATGCAAATTCATCTCGAATGGTTACACCGTTAATACGACCCACCATTGGAATTTCTATATCCACATCCAGGGTTAGACGACTGGTATCTTTCACCCAATTGTATTGTGTGCTGTCCTGATTTACATTTGCGGAGCCATCCACGGTAAAATCTACTTTAGACGGACTGTTGGATATAAAAGCATTTAAGTTAGAATTGGCTCCATCAAACTCAATCACGGTCAATGCGGGTTCAACATCATTTACATCTGGAATTGCCAATTCAACAGATTCGTTAAATGGCGATCCTGTCAACTCAACCTCTCCATTTTGGCCACTTCCTTTAATATCGTTTATGCTCGTTTGAAGAGGCATGCCAAAGCTGTTAAATAAGTTGAGCGCAATCCTTGGCTCACTGATAACAACTTCTCCACCAATGTAATTTTTAAACATGTCAATTTTTACGGAATCAGAAAATTCACCCAATTCAAAATCACCTAAATAACCATCTAAGAATAAAAATTCAAGTCCTTTAAACGTACCTTGAATTAAATCAATATCCACGCTAGTTCCTGAGTTCACCAATTTAGCGTCATAATTCATGGAAAGGTAATTGGCCCCGCTTCCTCCTGTGCTCAAATCAAATGTGTATCCTGAAATATCAAATGTCCCAGATTGATTGATTGAACCGCCGGATGGTGTGACAACAAATGTTTCGCTAAAAGCTACACCATTTTTTGTGGCAATTGGAATGGAGATGGTCACTTCAACATTCTCATTCCTACTGTCTATCACTTGATATGACATGATTCCTGATTTCAATGTCATTGTTTCTATTCTTCTCCCCTGAAAAGCCGGAATGGTTCCTTCTTGATTTTTGCTTAGAAACGCATAAGGTACATTCTCCAACTCCATTACATCTTCAGCAGAGATGGTAAAAATTTCACCTTGATAAACCACTCGAATCACCCCTTCATCATTGGTCCCAACAAACCCTCCAGTTTCAAAGTCATTTAGTACATCCTTGACTTCGAATCTGCTATGAGTTATAGGAACAGCTAATTCAGGATCCCAATTTGGATCCTCCAGATTTTCAAAATCTTTTGCACAGCCCAGCATGAACAATGCCGCACACATGCCTAAGATTGTTCTTTTTAGTGTATCCATAATTACAAGCAATTTAATATAATCCTATTGGTGTACAAAATATTCATCACCAGAGGTCTTTTGATATCCGCCATCAATTCTTCATAATTTACGTAACTTTCGTCAAATAAATTGTTTGTTATGTTACGACTTCTTCTATTCTTTTTGATTTTAGGATCAACGCTTATGGTATCTGCTCAAAAAGCGGAACATCCAAATGCCGACATAAATAGACCACCTGACGAAATTGCAAAAATGCGAACTGATCGAATGGCTTCGGGTCTTGAGTTGACAGAAACCCAAAAGTCCAAGGTGTACAATATCAACTTAAAGTATGCCAAAAAAAGGCAATTGATGATGAAATCTCAATTCATGACAGCTGAAGAAAAAAGAAATGAGAAGAGAAAGATGGGTGAAGATTATAGCAATGAATTGAAAGCTGTCCTTAACAGTGAACAATATCAAAAGTTTGCAAATTACAGAGCAGATCAAAAAAATGGAAAAGTAACGCCCGCGCGATAATCTTTGGCGTTATATCAATTCCTTATCTCGATACAGCTGTATACCTTTATCAAGAATTGCTGTGATTTGATCGAAAATTATGGGATCATCTTTTTTAATGTAAAAACAGGATTTCCCTTTTAAGCATTTTCTCAATTCTGCTGGTGTATCTTCAAATTCCTCAGGATGTGTGTAAATTGGAAAAAAGTAAAATCCGGTATAATCCTTTCGCGTCATGGTGGACGCAAAATATATTCCGTCGTATTTACTTTTACCTATGGATACGGTTTTAGAACCATATAAATGATAGCCCTTATCCGAAGCAGACCTCACCTCCAATTCACCTTCATATTTTTTTAATAAGGTGATTAATTTTTGAAATAAATGTTCTTTTAATTCCTGGTCCATATTTACTTTATTTTTGATTCAAGTATTTTGACTCTTTTAAATAAATCTGCCAGATTATTAACCAAAGCAATGCCTTGCATCCATTTATGGACTGGTTGAGCTGGAGCCCCTCCAACCACTTCTTTATCTTTTAAGTTATTTGATACACCAGCACGGCCTGCAACAACTACTTGATCTCCAATAACAATATTGTCTCTTACAGCAGCCTGACCACCCAGGATGAGATTTCTTCCAGTCTTAGTACTTCCTCCAATCCCTGATTGACCAGAAATGAGTGAGTGTGCACCAATTTCAACATTGTGAGCAACTTGAACCAGGTTATCAAGTTTAGTTCCCTGATGTACTACGGTATCGTTAAATCTTCCTCTATCCACCGCCGTACACGCACCGACTTCAACATCATCATGCAATATGACTCTTCCTACTTGTGGTATCTTTTTATTCTCGCCTTTTCGTTGATAATAACCATGACCGTCAGAACCAATGATAGCTCCCGGTTGTAGAATGACTCGTTTTCCAATTTGACATTCTTCACGAATGACCACATTGGGATAAATTTTACAATCTTCAGCAACGGTTACCCCAGTCATGATAACCACTCCGGGGTGAATGATTGTATTTGCACCAATGTTCACCTTATCATAAATAACCACGTTGGCTCCAATCTTTACATTTTTTCCAATTTTAGCCGATTTGGCCACAACAGCTGTTGTATGAACATTATCTTCCAATTCAGGTTCAGGATGCAACAATTTGGTCACCTGCACATGCATATCCAAAGGATCTTCGGCATAAATCATATGGTGCCCGGAATCTGGCATATTGGGAGATACAATAAGAGCAACCTCGGCAGTATTTTCCCCTTCTGCTATTTTTTTCTGCTTGAAAGCACCTCTTGGAACAGGGACACTTCCCAAGCCTTCAGGATCTGTTAAGTAGGCGATACCTCCTTGCTTCAAATCTTCAAGCCCACTTGCATGGGTTATTTCCAATTCACCGTCTCCGGTAAACTCAACATTAAATTGTTTGGCAAGATCTTTTAGTTTCATAATGTTTGCTTTATAATGCTGGTTTGGGAATGTAATTTTTTAGTGCGTGATCGACTTCAATACCGTTCAAATTAAGCATTTGTATTCTCGCTAAATAAGCCGTTCCATTCATAATATTCATGGCTACATCTGCAACTTTCCTGTTGGATGGTTCATCAAGATAGGTGCCTTTAGACCAATCATTAAATGCTCCCATAGATGGGCCACACCAGATTTGATAATCCATTTTTCTACTTTCCTCACCTACATTGGCCCATCGTGAAGAAAGTCCTAAATACCATCTGAACACCAACGCCATTTTACGCTTGGGATTGCCTTCTGCTCGTTGAATTTGTTCTGGATCTCTTTCGTTAAAAAAACGTTTGGTCTCTTCCCAAATATCGTCCAATGTTGCTTGAAAAGTAGATTTTTCAATTTTCTGCCTTTCATCAACAGGAATGTCTTCCATACGATCATACGTTTTGTACAATTCGTACAATTTTTTGGCCTTCATGGGAAATAATGTTCCTTTTTTCAATACTTGAAGTTGCACCCCCATTTCAAACATATCCGCTGCTGGAGCCATCATCACATCAGCCATGCCCGCATTGGCCAAAAGATCTTTTACCATGGGAGATACACCAGACTCAATACAACTTTCATTTACAGAGCCTGTAACCACAAAGGCAGCTCCCATGCTGAACGCACCATATGCCGACGCAGGCGTACTTATTCCTCCTGCGGCACCAACACGAATGGTGTAAGGATAATTGAATTTGCGTTGCAATTCATCACGCAAGGCAATCATGGAAGGCAACAAACAAACCAATGGTCTGTTATCCGTATGGCCACCTGAATCGGCTTCAACAATGATGTCATCTGCCATGGATATGCCTTTTGACATTTCAGCCTGCTCAGCTGAGATAAGACCTTCTGCCAATAATTCTTGAACCATCTTTTCAGGAGCCGGTTCCATAAATCGAGTGGCTACTTCTCTTCTGGAAATTTTAGCAATCACTCGATTTCCAATTTCTATTTCTCCATTTGATCCTTTACTTAATCCAGCCAATCGGTAACGGACGATATGTTTTGTCAATCCTAAAAATGCGGACGCCTCCACCACTTTTACTCCATGCTTCAAATAAAGATTCACGCCTTCTCGTTCCAATAAATCTTCATTGGGACTGTGAATCAAGTTAAACGCAAATGGACCATTGGGTAATGCTGCTTTAATTTTCAAAATTGCCGCTTCCAATCGATCTGGCAACAATCCCGCCGCTCCAAATGAAGCCAACATTTTTTGTTGTCCCATGGCAATGACCAAATCTTCTGATGCAATTCCATTGGCCATAGCGCCGGTCATGTAATTCCTTACTACACCATAATCTCGACAAAAACTTGGATCTCCAAGGTTAATGTCTCCTGCTGAAGGAACACGGCAAACTACTTCTGGTGTCAGATCACCATTGGCATATTCAATCGTGTGGTCATTGTCTCTTTGGACTACTTGAACGGATTTAGATAGATCGGAAAGAATTTCCCTTTCTTTTTCAGATAATGTCAGATGTGCAACTTGCAATAGTGAAAGGTCTTTGATGAAACATGATCAAACCACGAAATTATAGAATTTCAACTATTGAGCTGAAGTTGTGCTATTTTTCTTTGAGTGCCAAGCCAATATTCTCAAACAATACTATGGTTACCCCATGCTGAATCAGCTCTACATCACCCAAGACATATGGATCAGGATCCATGCCAATTTTCTTCACTTCCAGACGGTAAGTGATGGCTTCATTCATAGGGGGTGTTTCTTTTCTACATTGCACTTTTTGAGTCACGCCTTGCAATGGTTGAAATCGTGCATTTTTAGTGTATTTCCAAAGCCCTAAATAAAGCATGTAGAACTGAACCATCTGAGAACCCCCCTCCGCTTCAAGTGATCCGGCAAGCACCTGGTCATCTACAAAATGACAAGTAAAATACCAGTCATCAATTTTTAAGTCTTTTTCTGCGGTTACCACGCCAAGACCCCAGTGACCTCCTTTTGGATCAACATTGGTAACTCTGTCGAACATCGCAATTTTTTGAGGGGGAAGTTTCAACGATGGATTTGAACTACCCTGATCAAAATTCGCCCCAAAGGAATCTTTGAAATTCCCTAAAGTCATATTCAATAAATCCTCTTTCGAAAACGAATTTTTTGAACATAGGAGGGGTGCAACGAAGTCTTCTTTTACTGCGTTTTGTCGTTCTGCCAATTGTTCCTTCGTTAGGGTGATTCCGGCACCTTTTTCCAATTCATCTTTCGTAAAGAACCCAGCACAACCATCCGTCATTTTTACGATCAAATTGTCACCTACAAAACAATCGTATGAAAAGAAAAACAACAATGTTGCTCCACTCCTGGAAAATCCGTTGATATGAATATCAAACCGCAATGTATCACCCTCCTCAGGCATATGATTCTGGAAGTCGAATTTTGCTGCCAATAACCTGTACAATCTTTCACCCTTGGCTTCAAAGTCTATTCCCAAGTATGAAATCAACAGGAGGTCACATTGACCGGATTCCGTTAATACGGCCCAAGGAATCTGACCATCAATGCTATACCATGCATTGTGAGGAATATCGTATTCCGTTTGAATATATGATGGCTTAAATTCATGGACCTTTGCTTCCAATTTGGTTACCCGACTCACTAACAAATAAGGAGGGGCCGGAAGTCTGACACGCGTTTTATAGTCATCTATAACAGCATATTCCTTTCCAAATACGTTTTCAATTTTTCCAACAGCAAATTCATGCAAATCGTTCTCATCCCATATAGCCTCTTTTTTAGACTTTACCGGAAAATGATTTTTGATTTGATTGACGGCATCTGTTTGATCTATAGAAGGTCCACCCATTTTAACCTTCACTGGTAATTCAGCTTTATTCGAATTTATCGAAGAATAGAGGGGTTGTAAATCAACGGGTACTTTATGCGAAGCCATTTTTCCCAACTGACCAAGCAATTGTTTCCAATCTGAACTTCCTTTTCGATTTAGTGTTATGGTAGTGAATTCGCGATCATTTAATATGCCCGAAATCCATCTGCTCAACGTATTTCCCGGACCCGTTTCAACAAATATTCCGACACCTTTTTCATATAAATCTTCAATCATGGTGGGGAAATCCACAGGATGGCAATTCAGTTCAGCTGCATTGTTAGCAATTTCTGATGTGTCTTGCTTTAACCAATCCCGTTTAACGGATGAATAAAAGTTAATGTCTTGACGTTCATTAACAATAGGCATGGAATGCAACTCAACCATCTTATCGAAATCATTTCGAATGAACTCATGATGTAAAATTGTATTGTCCCAGGTTGCAAAGTTCGTGGCACCCAATTCCTGAATGAAGTTTTCGCACGCTTCGGGACTTCCGGAAATCTGGCATTCTTTCGGCGTATTGATGAACGTTATGTATACATCCGGATACGATTCTAATTTCTTCTTTACCTCCCCAACATCATAAATGATAACATATGATTTCCAAATATCATTTACAGGAGAAGATGTATTTAAAAATTTTTGCAAACTATGTTTTTCACCAGCCACATCTTTCAGAAACAAATCCGATTCCAGAAATCGTTGTCCCAATTGCTGTTGATCCCAAACTTTTTGGGCACAAAACATAGCACTTGCCTCGCCCATGCTGTAACCAAAAGCAATTTCAGGTTTCAACTCAAAATTATTTTGAAGCAAATCTGTATAGGCCGCGGCTATTCCTTCACCAGCCAATATCAATGCCCTGTTGTCATTCAATAATTTCTCTTCGGGGATATGTTGATCAAATAACAGGTTGTTAAATTGTTCATCCAAGTCCGCAGACCACTGTACTTTCATGTATTGATTGAGGTGCGGAAATACGGATAACAATTCTTTTCCAACTCCTTTATAAGCTGTAGCTGATCCGGGATAGCCAATGGCAATTTTTTTTGAAGTCCCTAAAGGTTCATGTGTAAAGTAACTACCATTTGGAGACTGCCATTCTTTTTTTGTATTTGCCGATGAAAGAAATGCTTTTAGTCCATTAACCTCTCGTGTAAAAGAAGATTCGTCTTCAGCAATGATAGAGGCAATCAAATTCTGTGATTTGCCTTTGTTAAAAGATTCAAAAGCATTGTTGGCGATTTGCTGTAGAGGTGTCTGCTTCACTTGTAATATCAAAGATTCCAATGATGTAAGCAAATCTTCTTTCGATTCTCCCGTTACCAAAACCAACCGGTGTTTCAACTCATCCATTCGATTGGGTTTGGCCTTCTTTTGCATGGAGATATTGGAGGTAACTTCCATTCTAAAATGTTCGTCTCCATCGAAAAGGCTTACCAGCGCTTTTCTTTCTTCGCCATCATTTTCTGAATTATTTTTATTCAGATTGGCAAAACTCCTAAGGATGGATGCCATACCCGCGGCATTGCCACAATGTCCAATTTGACTTTTCACATTCGAAATTGGGCAGGAAGGATCCTTTTGATCAAAAATTCGTTGCAATTCCGCCTTGCCTTTAGCGGTTGATTCGTTTCCACTTATTTCTACAAAATCAAAATTGGCAACATTCTGATTTGCTGTCCCAAGTTTCAAGCTATTTTCAGTCGTAGTGCTTGAATCATAAGGCTGCAATACAATTGCCCCTGCCCCTTCTCCAGGCATAAATCCATCAAAATAATCTTCACCTTTTTGAACAATATTTTCAAGGCTGGCAGCAAAGTCCACAGCGCCAACAACGGCAGCATCTGCTTCACCTTCATTCATCAACTGATTGGCTAATTTTATGGCTTTAGCTACCCCCGTTTCACCGGCGGTCAATGTCAACACTGGTCCCGTAAAATTCCACAAAGAAGCAATCCTGCTGGCCATGATATTCCCAATAAAACTGGTGTGCATGCTCACGGATAATTCAACTTTATCCAAACTATACATCCAGGATTTTAACTCCGTCAGTAATTGTTCTTTTTTATCGGCGTTTTTCAGTTGACCAGATTGAGCCAATTGATTCAATTGCCATTCCAGATGCCAACGACCAAAATATTGATGTCCTGCCGGGTCAGTATCCATAGCAATGATGACTGCTACTTTTTTGGAAGGTTTTGTCACATGATCAAAACCAGCATTGCGAAGCGCATTGTCCGCAACTTTTAGCATCAAGGTATGTTGCTTTTCAATTTTGGTGATTTCATTTGGAAGAATCTTAAATCGTTTCAAATCCATTTCAAATTCTTCGATGTATCCACCATATGCATCTTTTAGATGATCAATATTTAATTCACGCAACAAGGAGGAGTCATTCTCCATTCCCTTCCATCTTTCTTTTGGTAATGGAATCCCAATATTTCTTTCGCTTGTTACCAGTTCGTTAAATTCATTTATCCCCGTACACGCTCCAAAATGAGCATCCATTCCCAACACCTGCAATCTTGACGATGATTCTCTCGATTGATGCGTTCTTTCAACAGGATTGTTGGCATCTTCAAGAATCATGTGTGCATTGGTTCCGCCAAATCCAAATGCGTTGATCGCCGCATATTTTTTATCATCATTCCACTTTTCTTCGTTCAAAATGATGCTTTCCCCTTGGTATGAATTGTCAGAACTTTGCACCGGATGCTGAATACGCAATGAAGCCGGAATTTTATCATGCTTCATTGACTTAATCACCTTTAGCACCGAAGGAATACCAGAAGCAGTAAGTAAATGACCAATATTGGTTTTCACTGTTCCCAATTTCGGCACATGTCCTTTAAAATAGGAAGAAATGGAATCCACTTCGGTTTGGTCTCCTAGGGCAGTTCCAGTGGCATGACATTCTATGTATTTGATGTCTTTTTTATCAATTTCAGTGGACGCATAGGTTCGATCAAAAGCCCTCAATTGACCAGCCGATAGAGGACTTAACAAATACTTTCCCTTTCCATCGTTTGACAATCCAATTGAGTTGATGACCGCATGAATTTCATCACCGTCTTTCAATGCATCATTTAATCGTTTCAGCACAAAAATACCAGCTCCCTCTGCCGATATCATCCCTCCGGAATCTTTGTCCAACGGTGCTTGTTTTTTGCCAGGCTCCGGGTAAGCCGTAAATATGCTAAATCCTTCATGCACAAATAATGGATCCGCACAACTAACTGCACCTGCAAGCATTAAATCCGCTTCTCCTCGTATCAGCATATCCGAAGCAAAGCGCATGGCATAATGCACTGATGCGCATGCCGCGTCCAGGCAATAATGTTCTCCACCAAGTCCTAACTCTTTGGCAACTAAAGATGCTGTTGAAACTGGGTAGTTGTTAAAATTGATTTTTTCGTCGGATTGGTAGGTTGTTAACGGCCAGTCGAAATTATCTCCCGTGATGGTTTTAAGCTTATTTTCAAAATAACGGGCATACATCTTCGACATGCGATTGGCAGTTTCCCTTGTTGGCATAGTCAAACTGCCAAATAACAATCCACATCTTTTTAAAAGATCCTTGTTTTCTAAGTAGCCTGCATTCTGTAATGCTTCCGACGCAACATATAGTGACCATCGATAAATTTGGTCTAGCTGCTCTAATTCAGGTTTGGCTTTAAATGTAGCGTTTTGTGAATATGCCGGTTCTTCTAAGTAGCCACCCCAGGTAGAATAACATTTATCTACTACTCCTTTCTTTTCAACACTAAAATGTTCCGGAGGCCCGTTAAATTGACGTTCGTTCGCCTCAGAAATGGTTTCACCCTCTTCGAGTAAAATTTTCCAGAAAGATTCAATATCCTTTGCGCCAGGAAAAATTCCTGACATGCCTATGATTGCAATCTTTTCTCTCACTTATTCAGAAATTGCCTTTTTGGAAGTTTCAAATATCAAATCCTTGCTGACAGTACCTTCAAGATTGGTGGTTTTCATATACACTTTTCCAGAAGAATCACATAACGTGATTTTTCCAACCAATTTAAAAGAGCTGCTATCCAAAATATCAATCAAAACTATGTATTCATCTCCATTTTTTGGATTGTCAAACACTTCCACCGATTCAAATCCCTGAGGTAGACATCCCGCTTCATTCATTTGCTTTTCCCAAGCCAGAAATCCTTGAAACTGAACATCCAATATTGCCGAATTCACCGGGTGCAAAGGAAATTGACCTTGAATATCCCTGGCTGCCTCGGGCAAATGTGCTTTGTATGTAATGACTTTATCATCCATTTGATAAATGTCCTTTATGCCTTTGTAAAAGTGCTCATGAAACAGCGAACCATCTGCATACAATTTGTCACCATCCATTATCGAGTTATGAGGAACGGAGCTTAAATCTATGGTAGGCGACGGTCTCTTTTCATTGACCAATGAAACATTACACGCATAATGCTTTAAAGGCAATCCTTTTGCCGTAATACTTTGAATGTGCCCGGAAATTACAACTTCGTTGGTGCTTATGGATTCTACTTTTAACACCATGGACAAATCAAGTGTTTCTGATTTATCGAATGTAAGTCCTTTATATAATTTCGAATCAAAACACTTATTCAACTTATATGAAGGATACAATGCAGATGCGGCATCTGCAAACCAAGATGTTGCTGCAGCATATGGTATAACTGCAGTGCCGTTAATAGCATGATCCTTGAAAAACGCATTTGAATTTAGGTCTATGGTTCGATGAATGACATATGTTTTTCCTTCATCTGATTCTCTCGATCCACCAGCTCCAGGTAATTCTCCTCCGACAATTTGCAACACATCTTCGCTATTATCCGTCGAAAATAAATCTGCGAAAACATTGGCTCCTTCATTTCTATCAATTAATACAATTCCACTGTTTTCGAACATCTTTTTTAGTTCAGCACTTACCATTCCACCATCCCAGGCTCCCCATACCATACTCTTGATCAATGAATTGCCATTTGACAATTTTTCGGAAAACAATTGCTTGTTCAATATCTCATTGGCAATGGCATAATCTGTCTGACCCATATTTCCATAAAATCCTGCTACGGATGAAAAACAAACAAGCCCTTTTAAGGACCGCTTATCCAATGTGCCAAGGATAGATTGTAACCCCAGCACTTTTGGATGAATGACTTTTTTGAAATCTTCTTCTGATTTGTCGGCAATGGATTTATCCGAAAGTTGACCTGCACCATGGATAAACGAAGTAATTTTTCCATGTTCTTTTTCAATCTCAGGAATCAATTGTTGACACGCCTTTTCATCTGTAACATCTAACGCATAATACATGGCTCTACTACCCAAAGATGAAAGCGTAGATAATGTTTCATTGATTTCTCTTGAAGCAATGATTTTTCGATAGGTACGTTCAAGCTTTTCGATTTCTGGTTTTTCGCCTTTGGATTTCATTTCTTCCATCAGCATGCGCTTGATCTCCTTTTCATCCGTCACATTTGCAAATTGCGGGGGTTCCTGGAAGTCATTTTGTGTTCTTCCCAACAATATGAACGTTCCATTTTTTCGTTCAGCCAGCGCTTTTATACAATCTGCCGTGACACCTCTGGCTCCACCGGTCACCAAAAAAACTTCATTTTCCCAGGGGTATGAATTTCCTTGTTTCGCCACATCCTGATGCTCTTCCCAGCTAAATCTTCCCTTTTTATTGTGAGCAACTTCCGTAATCTTTTGATTCGAATCCGTTATTTCGCGCAAGACATTACCAGCAATAACTTCATCCTTCATTTTGGAATCAATGTCAATGGCCCTGCAAAAAACTTGCATCCATTCTCGATTCAAACTTTTCACTAATCCACTTATTCCACCACCAATGACCGAATTGCCTGATTTATTTTGCATACCACAGTGACCATCAATTTGAGAAATACCCAGGTAAAACGGACGTGTTTGATTTGACCATTTGTCTCCCAATTGCGTTGACAATAAAAACGCCTTTTGTAGCATTTCCAGATCTTTATCTGACGATTCTGTAGTTGGATGGAGGTAGATAAATCCGGCGAGCGATGTATCGGAAACAATTTGTTCAACGACTTCCTTAGCTTCTTTCTTGGACGCTGATTTTAAAGTAAATGCAGCATCTTTTGCTCCTGAAAGATCAAGGTGATGAACCTCGTATCCTAATTTTGTTAGTTCAGCGCCAATTGTTTTTCCCAAAGACGAATGGGATTCAGCCAGGATCACTTTTCCCACATGTTCAAATGCTAACTGATCAGGAGGTGGAATTTGAACCAGTTGAGCATTTTTTAATTCAAGCTGATGGCTTGCTACTTTTTTTTTTGAAGTTTCAGGTACTGCTGTTTCAACACCATTTTGAGCTACTGAAGAAATCGCTCCTCCTGCTTGTTCGAGTAAGAAGGTTCCTATTTCACCAAGCGTTCTTAATTCACCTAATGCTTGTGGATTGATCGATGCCAATTCAGGATAAGCCTCTTGCATCGCTCCAAAGATTTCCACACGCTTGATGCTGTCAATGCCTAAATCCGCTTCCATGTCCATGCTGTTTTCCAGCATTTCAACTGGATAGCCTGTTTTGTCGCTGATGACTTCTTTTAGTTTTTGGTTGACTTCCTCTCCATTGATGCCTGAAGCAATTGGAGTCGGCTGTGTTGCTGGTTGAGCGGCCGGCTGCGGAGCACTAACTGGTGCAGCACTTCCCCCCGCTTGTTCGAGCAAGAAGGTTCCAATTTCACCTAAGGTTCTCAACTCTCCCAATGCCTGCGGGTTAATCGATGCCAATTCAGGATAGGCCTCCTGCATGGCACCAAAGATTTCTACACGCTTGATGCTGTCAATGCCCAAATCCGCTTCCATATCCATACTATTTTCCAGCATTTCAACTGGATAACCCGTTTTGTCGCTGATGACCTCTTTTAGTTTTTGGTTGACCTCCTCACCATTGACGCCTGAAGCTACTGGGGTTGACTGTGCAGCGGTTTGTGTGGCCGGCTGTGGGGTGGGCGCAGACGCTTGAGTGCTGCTTCCTCCAGCTTGTTCGAGCAAGAAGGTTCCAATTTCACCTAAGGTTCTCAACTCTCCCAATGCTTGTGGGTTGATGGATGCCAATTCAGGATAAGCCTCTTGCATGGCACCAAAGATTTCCACACGTTTGATGCTATCAATTCCCAAGTCCGCTTCCATGTCCATGCTGTTTTCCAACATTTCAACTGGATAACCTGTTTTGTCGCTAATGACTTCTTTTAGTTTTTGGTTGACCACTTCACCATTAATGCCAGAAGCAACTGGAGTTGGCTGTGCCGTTGGTTGAGCGACCGGTAGTGAGACAGGCGCAGAAGCTTGAGTACTGCTTCCTCCAGCCTGCTCTAATAAAAATGTTCCAATCTCTCCCAATGTTCGAAGTTCTCCCAATGCCTGTGGATTGATCGATGCCAATTCTGGATAAGCCTCCTGCATCGCTCCAAAGATTTCCACACGTTTGATGCTGTCAATGCCCAAGTCCGCCTCCATGTCCATGCCGTTTTCCAGCATTTCAACCGGATAACCGGTCTTGTCGCTGATGACTTCTTTGAGCTTTTGGTTGACCTCCTCTCCATTGATGCCAGAAGCTACTGGGGTTGGCTGTGCTGATGGTTGAGCGGCTGGCTGTGGGGTTGGTGCAGATGCTTGAGTGCTGCTTCCTCCTGCTTGTTCAAGTAGGAAGGTTCCTATTTCGCCGAGCGTTCTTAATTCACCTAGTGCTTGAGGATTGATGGACGCCAATTCCGGATACGCTTCCTGCATGGCGCCAAATATTTCCACACGCTTGATGCTATCAATGCCCAAATCTGCTTCCATGTCCATGGTGTTTTCCAACATTTCAACCGGATAACCAGTCTTGTCACTAATGACCTCTTTGAGCTTTTGATTTACTTCCTCACCATTGATGCCTGAAGCTACTGGGGTCGGCTGTGCTGCGGGTTGAGCGGCCGGCTGTGGGGCAGGTGCAGACGCTTGAACGCTGTTTCCTCCTGCCTGCTCTAATAAAAATGTTCCAATCTCTCCTAACGTTCTCAACTCTCCCAATGCCTGCGGATTGATCGATGCCAGTTCAGGATACGCCTCTTGCATGGCACCAAAGATTTCGACACGCTTGATGCTGTCAATGCCCAAATCCGCTTCCATGTCCATACTATTTTCTAGCATTTCAACCGGATAACCGGTCTTGTCGCTGATGACCTCTTTTAGTTTTTGGTTGACCTCCTCACCATTGATGCCTGAAGCTACTGGGGTCGGCTGTGCTGCGGGTTGAGCGGCCGGCTGTGGGGTAGCTGGAACCTGTGGTTGCGAAACAGGAGCGCCGGATGTTGGTCCGTGAATTTGCTCTTGCAATTGCAACAATTCCCTCATGGACTGGTCCATCACTCCTCGAGCTCTTGCAATAATTCGTTCGCTTTCTTCTTTTAAACGATTCGTTGGTTGGGACTGAACCATTTCCGGTAATGGAGTAATGGTATGACCATCGTTCAATGCATCCTGGAAGGCTTGTTTGGTTTTGTCACTCACATAACTATTTCCACCTACTTTAATGGCCAATTTACTGGTTTCAACCTTTTTTGGAAATTCCATCCTAAAGTTGTCCTCAAGACTAATGGCACATCCCAAAACCCGCAGTTTAACCAATGATTCCAAGTATTGAGAATATGCATTTTTAGATGGTGAACTTTGGGTTGAAACCGCATAATATTCTTTGTCGCCCAGAATATCTTTGACAAGATTCGATAGAATACGCTTAGGACCGATTTCTACAAAAATTCGACCTCCGTCTTTGTGAATCTGTTCAATTTCGTCCTTAAATCGAACGGAATTTAAGATATGATCGGACAGGATCCCTTTGATTTTATTTGGCTCCTGAGGGTAGGTATTTCCAGATGAATTGCTATAAACTTTTCCTGCAGGTTTCTTGAATGTGATTTTATCAATTCGCTCGGCAAATTTTTTAACTCCATGCCCCACCAACGGAGTATGAAATGCCGCAGATACATTCAATGCACTGACTTTGTATCCTTTGGATTCCAGATCAATGGCCACTTTATCAATATCTTCACTTGGTCCACCCAAAACCACTTGTTCCGGAGCATTGATATTTGCCATAACCACTTTCCCGTGGTCTTTGATATCCGCTGCTAACTTTTCTTCAGAGGCTTTCACGGCCAGCATTTTTCCAGCATCCTTTCCACCACCAATGGCGCTCATGGCTTCACCACGTGCAATTGCCAACTCGTAATACCCTTCATCATCCAAAACACCAGAAGCCCAAAGAGCTGTTAGTTCTCCAAAACTGTGACCTGCATGATAAGTGCTTTTAAATCCTCGATTTACTAGGTCCTTATAAATACCCGCACTTATGGCACCTATGGCAGGCTGTGCGTTTTCCGTATTGGTCAGCGTTTTATTCAATTCGTTTTTCGAATCATTATTAAACACTGGTTTAGGGTAAATTACGGAGGACAATGGATCGTTCTTGCTCTTCTGACGAATCATATCCATCTGTTCCAGCGGTTGAGAAAAATCCTTTAGTGAATAGTTCAAATTATTACCCATATTCACATATTGGGCTCCTTGACCCGGAAACAAGGCGACAATTTGATCGTTATTTTTTACGGGCAAATCCGATATGAATACGCCAACAGGAGATTCAACGAGACCAGATGTGTATTTGCCTATTTCCGTTTGAAGAAGTGCTATTTTCTTCTGGGCATCTGCTATATCCGTAAACACAAATCCAGCCCTGTATTTTAATGGAGTTCCACTTTTTTTCTCCGCTTGAAGAATTTGATTCTCCATGGCCAAAATGGCATTATCACCATCAGTTGCTTGAGCAAATTCTTGAATTTCTTTTTTCAACGCATTCAAATCATCTTGCTCAAAAAATATGGGATAAGCAGCAGAATAATATCGTTTGCTTTCAGATTTTTTACCCAAATATTCTTCCAATGCAAAATGAACATTGATTCCTCCAAAGCCAAATGCACTAACACTTGCCCGCCTGGGGTCTTTGGATAAATTTATCCAAGGCCTGGTTTCTGCATTGACATATAAGGCAGAATTATCAAGATCGAATTCGGGATTGGGATTGTCAACGTTAATGGTACCTGGCAATACTTTTTGATCCAATGCCATGGCAATCTTAATCATTCCAGCAGCACCTGCACAGGCTTTGGTATGTCCAATTTGAGATTTGACACTTCCAATGGCAATGTGGGATTCACCTTTATGACCTTCTGAAAATACTTCGTTCACTGAGTTGAATTCGGTAATATCGCCAGCAGTGGTTCCAGTTCCATGCGCTTCAATGAGTCCAACGGATCCTGGTTTATACCCTGATTCTTCATATGCTCTGTTCATGGCCAACACCTGACCAGATTTTCTAGGCGCATAGATACTTTTATATCTCCCATCGCTCGAGCTTCCCACACCTTTGATCACAGCGTAAATGTGGTCACCATCTCTTTCCGCATCTTTTAGTCTTTTCAACACCATCATTCCAACACCTTCACCTATCATCATGCCATCTGATTCGGCATCCAATGGTCGAATGTTTCCTGACTTTGAGAAGGCAGGAGTTTTACTGAAGCACATATACATGAAGGGTGAATTGTCTGTATCCACACCTCCAGTAAGCATCATATCTGCTCTTCCTTCCACAAGTTCAGAAACAGCCATTTTTACTGCGCCTAACGAAGCTGCACAGGCAGCATCCACCACACAGTTCAATCCTCCTAAATCAAATCGATTGCAAATTCTTCCAGAAATGACATTGCCTAACATACCTGGGAAGGAATTTTCTTTCCATCCTACATATGCTAGTTTCATTTTTTCGATGATTTTTTCTGCATCGGTGTCATTGACTCCGCTGCTTTTCAATACTTTTCTCCAAATAGGGTATTGCAACCTCGACGTCAGTGGAGTGATTAGCTTTTGGCCTCCTCCTACACCTAAAACCACACCGGTATTGGCTCGAAGGGCATCGTCCAATTTGCCGGATTCTTTTCCATAACCGGCATTTTCAAGTGCATCTCGGGCAATCAACAAGGCCAACAACTGAGAAACATCAGTATCTTCCAAAATATTTGGTGGCAATCCATATTCTACTGGATCAAATTCAAGGTCAGGGATAAAACCTCCTCTTTTGCAATATGTTTTGTCAGGGGCAGATGGGTCAGGATCAAAATACTCTTCAATCTCCCATCGAGAAGCAGGTATATCAGTAATACTATCTACACCTTCAATGATGTTCTTCCAATACTCATGAATGTTTTTCGCACCAGCGAAAACACCTGCCATTCCAACAATCGCAACTGGGTTTTTGCGCAATAAATGTTCTTTGCCCTGCATATTAAGCTATTTACAGATTTATACCCTAATTCATGGCAAAAATAGGATGTTATCTTTACTTACGAAAGATACAAATCCATTCTGAAGTATTTATAATTAAGTAATGACTCTCAGAATTTGCTGAATCTTAGAACATACGTATCATAGAAATAGTAATTTTGCTGCCCCATGGCAAAAAAATCTTTACTGGCAAAGTTTCTAATCTGGCGGATGAAGCACATCAGTCAGCGTCAGTTTGTATTGGTTCTAAGTGCCTTGGTTGGATTGGCGAGTGGATTGGCAGCTGTGATTCTAAAAAATGCCGTTCATTATATTAAACAATTGCTGACCAGTAGTTTTATTTCCGATTTCAATTATTTGTACTTCGCTTATCCGGTAATTGGAATTTTAATCACCATTTTATTTGTCAAATACGTTTTAAGACAACCTGTAGGGCATGGTATTCCAGCAGTTTTGTACGCCATTTCCAAGAAAAACAGCATCATGAAGCGGCATAATATGTTCAGCTCCATGATTTCGAGTACGCTTACGGTTGGTTTCGGTGGGTCGGCCGGGTTGGAGGGACCCACAGTGGCTACAGGATCGTCTATAGGATCCAACATTGGCAGAACATTGCATTTGAATTACAAAACCATTACGCTTTTGCTGGGCTGTGGAGCAGCTGGAGCTATGGCGGGAATTTTTAATGCTCCCATTGCGGCCATTGTTTTTGCATTGGAAGTAATTATGCTGGATTTAACCTTGTCCTCACTTGTGCCATTGCTGGTGGCATCAGCGTCGGCTGCTTTGGTTTCCAACTTACTCATGGGCTCAGAAATTCTATTTAAGGTATCACTCACCGAATTTTTTGAACCTTCAGATGTGCCGTTTTATATTCTTCTGGGGTTGCTATGTGGTACGGTGTCTGTTTATTTTATCCGGGTCTATTGGCTCATCACCGAACGTTTTGCTGCCATGAAAAACAGAAGAAATCGTTTGCTTACTGGTGGTTTGTTGTTGGGAATTATCGTTTTTCTAATTCCTCCAATTTATGGCGAAGGTTATGAAACCATCTATGCATTTCTGAATAACGATTACGAAAAAATATTCTTAGGCAGCCCGCTTTATGAATACCGCAGCAATATCTATATCGTACTGTTGTTATTGGCTGTGATGTTACTTATTAAAGTGATAGCTACTACTATCACCTTTAGCGCCGGAGGTGTTGGTGGAATATTTGCCCCATCATTGTTTATTGGCGCAACAGCTGGGTTTATTTTTGCCAAATCATTGGTGGTTTTTGATCTGGCTGAAGTAAGCATCATGAATTTCACATTGATGGGCATGTGTGGTCTGATGGCTGGCGTATTGCATGCTCCATTGACCGCGATATTCTTGATTGCAGAAATCACCAGTGGTTATGAATTGTTTATGCCTTTGTTGATTACGAGTACATTCTCGTTTATCACCAGTCGATACTTTACAGGACATTCTATTTATACGCTTCAACTAGCCAAACGCGGAGAATTAATTACACATGATAAGGATCAAGCAGTATTGACACTTATGTCTTTGCATACGGAAGTAGAGAAGAATTTCTTAACCGTTAAGCGAGATTCTACCTTGGGGGAATTGGTGAAAGTGGTTGCGAAGTCTACCAGAAATATTTTTCCTGTTGTTGACGAAGAAGGTGGATTGGAAGGAATAGTTCTTCTGGACAATATCCGTGAGATCATGTTCAACCCGGATCTTTATGATGAAATTAAAGTTGAAAATTTAATGGTCATTCCTCCTACCACCGTTTCTTCAAGAGATACGATGGATTCTGTTATGGAGAAATTTAAAGTGACCAACGTTTGGAATTTACCTGTGGTTGATGATGGTAAATACATTGGTTTCGTGAGTAAATCGAAACTTTTTAATGCTTATCGTAAAATTCTTTTGAAACTTTCGAAAGACTAAAAGTTCTTTCGACTGGTCAATAAACTGGCTATTTTCAAACGAATGACACCGAAAAAAGCTTCGGTAAAAATTCCACCACTCATTTTAGAGTTTCCTTCAGTTCTGTCTCTAAAAATAATAGGAACTTCAACAATGTTGAACCCTTTTCTCCAGGCTCTAAATTTCATTTCTATTTGAAAAGCATATCCTTTAAACTTGATCTTTTCAAATTTCATGGCTTCCAAAACACTCCTTCTGTAGCATTTGAATCCAGCTGTGGCATCGCGAACATCCATTCCAGTTATCATACGGACATAAACGGAAGCAAAATATGACATAAGGACACGTCCCATTGGCCAATTGACCACATTAACTCCATTGATGTATCTTGAACCTATGGCTAAATCCGCTCCATTGTCTTTACATTCTTTATAGAGTCTTTTTAAATCTTCCGGGTCGTGAGAAAAGTCACAGTCCATTTCAAAAATGTACTGATAGTCACGTTTCAAGGCCCACTCAAATCCATGAATATAGGCGGTGCCCAGTCCCAGTTTTCCTTTTCGTTCTTCAAGATGCAGGGCTTCTTTATTATTCTCCTGTAATTTTTTTACAATATCCGCTGTTCCATCTGGAGATCCATCGTCTACAATCAAAATATGGAACTTCTCGTCAAACGACAATACCAACTTCAACATCTTTTCGACGTTTTCTTTTTCATTGTAGGTTGGTATGATAACTAATGCGTCTGACATGTGCTTATTTGGGACACGAATTTACTTTAAAATTCCAAATGGTATATCCTTTGCAATGGTCAATCCTTCAACGTATTAAGAATCCTTTTTATTGGATGAAATACGAGAAAATATCTTTTCAGCAATAAATGCATTTATCTCTTCCGAAATTTTGAAATACCAAATAGGTAAAACATAAATCAACGTAATAAGTATACTTCTGATTAAAATATTCACCACGGGATGCCAAGTAAAATTGAGCATTTGAACAACTACAAATACCAAGATACCAATTGACAAGACCACTAAATGCACTTTTCTGAAAGGTGATATTTTGAAAAACCGCCATATCAAATAAAATCGCATCATGTTGTAAATGGCAACTGAAATTGCCGTGGCAATTGCCGTTCCAGTTATACCATAAATGGGAATAAATATCCAATTATTGACAACCGTTAAAACGGCTAGTAAAGGCATTAAAAAAAGGTTCCATTTGTAATATGCCGAATTGATGATGATTTCATTATTAATGCCCATGCTCATATCAAACAACTTTGACAAGGCAATAAAAAAGACTACGTATTTACCCACTTCAAAAATTTCCTTTTTGGGCATAAGTGAAAAGATGTCATCGATATTTAGCCATATCCCAATAAAAAATAGTTGTCCCAAAATCATGAGATTTAATGAGGATTTGAAATACAAACTTTTAATTTCAGATATATTATTGGCTTTCAGAGCTTTCGAAACCAGAGGAACAACAATTTGCACAACAGACCTTTTAGGCATCTCAATGACAATGCCTATACTATGCACTACTGCATAGATTCCTGCAACATTCAAACCCAGCAAATAGGTGGTCATGATGGTGTCAATCTTTGCAACAATAATTCCACCACCACTTCCCATTAACATAAAAAGTGAAAACCCTATCATTTTGCGAAATTCACTGTGCTGTAGAATCCCTGATTTGAATCGAAAGTTTTTCCCAATGGTCATGAACAAATAAATCAACAACATGATCATTTGAAATCCATAAATGCATACATAACCCGCAATCAATTGATCAAATCCCAATAGGTCTAAAAAATGGAGCAATACCAAACTGAGGGTGACTGAACGAACATATATGGCCTTTAAAAATGTGGGAAATACAACCTTCAAATAGGATCGTAAATAAATTTCAAGGCTTTCCGCCATGACTACAAATAGTACAAGAGGAAATAGATAGGTTTCATATTGAACGAGTAAGGGAGATTTTTCTACAAAGGAGGAAACCACACTATCTCTAAAATAAATATATACAAGAGCAAATAGCATATATCCCAATAAGGGAACCAGCATAACGTAAGTCAGAAATTGCTTTCGCTGATTGTCATCTCCGTCAAAAAATGGAAAATATCGAAGTGAAACATTGGTAGAGCCTAGCAAAATAAATGGCATAAAGAGTATCGCCACATCCAACAACACTCTCAACAAGCCAATTTCATCCGTTGAAAGTGCCATAGGAAAAATCCAAAGGATATTTATATATCCAATGACAATGCCCAAATAATTGACAATGGTTGTAGTGAGACTTTTGTTTACGACTATTCCCATGAAAAAAGAAGTTAAAAGTACGATACAAAACGGAACATAATGACATTAAATAAAAACATATAATTATTGTTTAATTTGGCATCCAACTTCAAGGGAAATGTGTGGAATTGCAGGTTATATAAATTTAAACGGAGCACCCGCATCAAAGGATATTCTTAAAAAAATGGGCGATTCAATAGCCCATAGAGGTCCTGATGGAGAGGGATTCTATTGCCATGAAAACATTGGCTTTGCACACCGTCGACTTGCGATTATTGATGTTCGGCAAATTGCGGATCAACCCATGAAAACAGAGGATGAAAATTATGTCCTCATTTATAACGGTGAGATTTATAACTTCCATGAAATCAGACATGAATTGGTCAACCTAGGTCATCATTTCAATACAGAAAGTGATACCGAAGTCCTTCTTCATGCATACATGGAATGGGGAAAAGAGAGCATTCATAAGTTTAACGGCATGTTTGCATTCGCCTTATTTGATAAGGAGAAAAAAGAACTTTGCCTGGCTCGTGATCGATACGGTATTAAACCGTTGTACTATACCATTTCAGGAAAAACATTGATTTTTGGCTCTGAGATCAAAGCCATTTTACAGCATCCTTCAATAAGTGTGACGCTCAATATGGAGGGGATGATGGAATATTTTACGTTCCAAAATTTCTTTACCCACAACACACTTTACAAGGATATTTCTTTGCTGGAAAATGGAACCATGATGATTTTTAATCTTGAGGACGACCTTAAGATTGACACGATTAAGTATTGGGAGTTCGATTTTTCGGATGAGGAAAAATATTCCACAGAAGAAGAATACATCGAAGAGTTTGATGAATTATTCAGGGCATCCATCGATCGACACTTGATCAGTGATGTTGAATTGGGCTCTTACCTGAGTGGTGGAATGGATTCTGGCTCGATTACTGCTTTATCGGCACAAAAATTTCCTTACCTGAAAACGTTTACCGCAGGTTTTGATATGAATTCCATTTCCGGAATGGAAATTCGATTCGATGAGCGAAACCTCGCTGAATACATGTCGTATTTGTTCAAAACAGAACATTATGAAATGGTATTGAAGTCGGGAGATATGGAGCGTATTATTCCTGAGTTGGTTCATCATCTTGAGGAGCCGCGTGTAGGACAGAGTTATCCAAATTTCTATGTGGCAAGGTTGGCTGGTAAATTTGTTAAAGTGGTGCTTTCAGGAACAGGAGGTGATGAATTATTTGCAGGTTATCCATGGAGGTATTACCGCGCCATGTCGAGTCTTAATTTTGAAGATTACATTGACAAATATTACGTTTTCTGGCAACGACTTATTCCCAACAAGAGTATCCATAAGGTTTTTGCACCGGTTTGGAATGATGTGAAACATGTCTGGACCAGAGATCTATTTAAAGATGTATTTGAAGGAATGGATATTGATAACATCAATACCCCCGAGGAATACTTAAATCTTTCGCTGTATTTTGAGGCAAAGACATTTCTACATGGTTTGCTAATGGTGGAAGATAAATTGAGTATGGCTTCAAGTCTGGAATCCAGAGTGCCATTCTTAGACAATACACTTGTTGATTTTGCCATGAAACTTCCGTCAAAATATAAGTTAGCCAACATCAGTGAAATTCAGCGTTTAAATGAAAACGAAGATGGTAGTAAAATGAAGAAGTTTTACGAGAAATCGAATGACGGAAAAATGCTTCTTCGTAAGGCCATGAAACAATACATGCCCAAAGAAATTACATCGGGTATCAAGCAAGGATTTTCGGCACCCGACGCCAGTTGGTTCAAAGGAGATAGCATAGAGTATGTGAAAAGAAAACTCTACGGAAAAGATGCTAGAATTTTTGACTTCATGGATCGAAAATCGGTGCATGAAATTGTAGACGAACATTTGTCAGGCACACAAAATCGGCGTCTGTTTATATGGTCATTACTCTACTTCGAAGAGTGGTGTAAACAAAACCTGTAATTACTTTAGGATGGTTATGGGCTGAGAAGTCAAATCATTGCTCCAATTCAAGTCCCTGTCTTGAAGTCGAATAGTAAAAGTGGCTTCCTCAGAAGAGTTTGACTGATCTAACAAAATCACATTGTTCAAACTCACTTCCACCACAGCACTTATGATAATATTCTCTACCGGCGATTGCGGAGGAATATGATACTCATGAATAATTTCAGCCCGATTATCAATAATCTGTAACGATTTAAAATCAGGATCTTCAAATCCAATATCGCCATTTCCATCCGTGTACTTGAACGAAAAATCCAACGATTCAAACTGATTAATCGTACCTGGAGAAATTTGCAAATCGGTAATGGTTGGTACGCTCGAAATAGCAGGCATTTCTCCCACAACAGTTTCCTTATCGCAACTCACCAAAAAAAGTGATATGACCAATATGAAAGTTGCAATTCTCATTGTACGATGAAGGAAAAGTAGGTCAACAAATATATTTGGGAGCCATCCTCCGGTAATTCTGTCGGATTTGTATGATTATCATCTTTGACATAAACCCGAAAATAATAGGTCTTTCCTACCGTGTAATCAGCGGTATTGATTTTAAAATGATGATAATATGGCGCCAATTGCCCTTGAGCAAATGGAATAGGGCCCATAAATGGCTCCAATGCATTTTCGACAATCAAGTCTTTTTCATTTGCCTGACTATATTCAAAAAGATGATCAGAAATATTGTATTTGTTATGGGTGAAACCATTTCCCGGAATAAAATCACCGTTATTATCTATATCATACAGTCCTACCCACATATCAATATTGGTGTTTGCCGGCAATTGCATGGGAGCAACAATATTTGCTCTGTTGGTATCATGTCTAACACCGGTAGTATCATTTTCATAAGCCAATATTCCAAAAAAGGTTGGCTGAAGATTTGGTAATACAGGTGAATTCCCTAAAACATCCTTGGCACCATCTTCAATCCAATTGGTGATCAATTCAATTTCTCTTGCCGACAATGTATCATACAATGGCATTCTTCCCAAGACCGCATCATCCGTTGTAATTCTTTCATGTAGCCAAGACAGATTTTTATCCCCTGGCGTAACTCTATAGGTAAAATCACCGTTTGCATTATTTTTTAGTACAGGGTGATAAACCAACGTGCTATAGCTGCTTTCAACCGTTCTGAAATCGGGTTCAAATGCACCATCGTGACATGCTGGCACGGCACAAGATGTGCTGAAAATATAATTATGCAATCCTAAAAAACTGGCGGAATCTACGGGAATTTGAGTAGGATCCTGTCCATAGTCAATCGTATCAAATGGATTCAAAATCTCCTCAGGAACAATTACTTCCGTTTCTTTCTTACATCCTTGTTCAGTCACAAAAATAACCGTAACCAACAACGCGATATATGCCATCCGTTTTTTCATACAAATGCCTGAGTTAACGCATTCCCAGGTAAATAACCTCCGGGAATATCCGATTCAAAACCAAGAATATGAGCAATGGTTGGTACAATGTCCACAGCTTCTCCAACTGGACTGGCTGCTGTGCCAACACTTGAATTTTGTTTTACAACACCTGAAGGTCCAACAATGAGTGAAAAAATCTCGCGTGAATTGTCATCGTTGGTATGGTCATAAGCTCTTAGACCATTGCCGTCATATAAACTATTGGGCTCAAGATTTCTTCCATGTTCCGGCATACAAATCATAACCGTATTGTTTGCCAAATCAGGATCAGATTGAATTTTATTCCACAACCAGCCTACACCGTAATCCGCTTTGTGTAAAAACTGCAAATACCCTGAAAAATTATCATGGCATATATCTAAATTAAACGTATTGACAACAGTCAATTCTGGCTTAAATTTTTCCATTACTTTCCAGGCCATGGTAAGATTGATCAAGTCACCAGATAATTCAGAAACAGGGACTCCGGAAGGCAAAGGAAATTCGACAGGTTCGACACCGTTCAACAGATCAATAATGAACTTTTTAATGCTTTCCTTGTCTTCTCTGGAATTGACTATTCCAGGAATGTCTTCTACCGTCTTATCAAAACTATGGTCAAGGAATGTTTTGACTTTATCCAACTTACTGACGTCATCCGGTTGGAAGTAGGAGCTGTCTTGAAAGTATTTATTTCCTAATGAATTAATAATAGTAGCTGGTCTTAAGTAATTGGCGCCATACATTGGGCCATAGTTAGGATCGCGACTATAATTCAGTGAAGGGTAAGGTCCCAATCCCTCAGATATCCACCAGGCATTCAATGCCGATTGAGCAGGGTTAGAATGCTTTCTATAGTACTCAAATACAGTTGGAGATTCAGGATTGATGTTTAAGTTCAAACCGGTTTGTGTATAATTACCAGTCATAGCAACGGTATGCCCATTGTAATGGCCAGTAGGGCCTTCGGTATACCTCATTTCAGGAAATAAAGTGCCTTGGTCTGAAAGTGGATTGGTGAGCACAGGATCCCAGGGATCATAAATTCCAAGTGTTGAAGACGGAGCAGCACCAGACAACATATTGTTCATCACATTTCCAGATGGCCCCAATCCTTGTGTGGCCAGGTATTGCTGCTTTACAGATTCTTGATTCCTTATTCCTCCAGCAAACAATACAAATACAACGTGATCCGCTATCCGATTACCGGTAGCCGCAAAAAGGCGACCGGAAGGTAAAATATATGGTGCACCAATCACCCCACCTGCCAGTAATCCTGAATTACGTATAAATTTTCGTCTGTTCATTTCTAGTAGAAATAATATTCATTACTTAATACAAACGCTGTGTATATATCTTTCGGCGTCAATTCCGCATCATCTTCAATGAGTTTCACCATGTATAAAGATTCATACTTCGATGGATATCGCTGATAAAACTTCAAATATGTCTGTTCCACAAAAAATTCTATATCTGCCCGCATTTGTGTGTTACTTGGCAGATTTACACTGCTGCTGTTGAGATAATGTGCTAGTAATAGTTCATTTACCATGGTTTTATCCCCAATGGCCAGACTTAGTTCATTTAACTCAGAAAGTTCATTTGATGATATTCCCGAAGAAAAAAGATCGGTATACATAATGGACACGTATTGCTCGGTAGACTTTTGTTTGGTTTTTTCGGCACCAGTATTATACAACCTCAGTGTATCCAATTCGTAAATCACATTGTCATACACCGTCTCTTCTACCTTCTTTTCTTTACAAGAAAAAAAGATCAGTACTATTAACAGGTATGTTAGCCTAGAAACCTGCATACTCATCGGTTATTGTCAATTGAATCCATACTTCTTCAATTGATCCGTTTTCTACCATATCAGCTGAATATGTGGACATTTCCTCAGAACTTGGCTCACGAATGAGCAACAATTGAAAGGCTTCAATAATCCTTCCTTCATAAAACCCATTGTTATGAGTAATGATGTCTAAAAAATCTTCTTTGCTGTTACCGTCTCTTAACAAAACATTTACAGAACCGCCATCTACCATTTCGACGCCATTTTCCAATTCGGTCTCTGTAGGATACCTTTTCAATAAATTTTCGAAGCAAGCAATGACAAAATTTTCACTGCCCATGTTGATCTCATCGTAAATCAAGTTGAAACAGAATCGCTTGAAATATTCATTAATCGTAGCTGTTCCGTTTTTGTAATCATCTTTTGCGGCTTGTAAATCTTCAATTTTCGAAACTTCAAAATCCATAAACTGACCTGAAAGTGTATCTCCCGAAGCATATAAAAAGTCTCGAACGAAAACATTTTCATCATAAATATCCTGTATATCACTTTCGCTAAACCCATTTAACAACAATCCACTGGTTGATTGAAACAATCGGTTATGGAATTCATCTTTGGAAATTATGGATTGTACAATGGTAGTCCTTGCTGCGGCAGAAAGATCATTGTCCTGCAAATAGGACACATCATCATTCAATTCATCGTCCGTTGGTTCAAGACCCGTGAGGTCAATGTATAGTTTGTTGACATAATTGGTGATTTGTACTTCGGGAATACCGTCATATGGAGGCTGCTCATTCCCACTCACCACCAAATCTGTATGAGTGACTACCGTTTCCTTTTTCTCACATGCGGCAATTACCAACAACATGAGCAAGAAAACAACCTTATTTCGATGACCAAAATTGCGCATTGTCAGTTATGAAATTATTCATTTTCAGTGTATAAGACAAACCAAATGTGTTTTAATGATCATTGGTTTTGGTGCATATTCTTTACTAGACCTTACTTTTTAACGGAATGAAAAGCTCAAATTCCGTGCCAACATTTTCTTCAGAATGAAATGATATTGACCCACCAAGTTGATCAATTAATCGTTTTACAATGGGAAGGCCTAATCCGGTTCCTGAAGTTTTGGTTGTGAACCTTGGTTCAAAAATATCTTTTCGTATTTCCTCAGGAATACCCGTACCATTGTCTTTAATAGACACATGAGCCTGACCATCTTTATTATTCAATGCAATTTGAATTTTTCCGCTTTGATTTTCAGGAATGGCTTGAATACCATTTTTGACAAGATTGGTGATGATACTGGCAAGATCTTTTTTATCACCATGCACCTTAAATTCATGTTCTTCAGAATAGTCGAAATTAACATCCAGATCTTCAGCAGCAAAAAGTTGAACAGATTGTTTAATTACCTCCACTAAATCACAATTTGCATCTGCAGCCAGTGGTGCTGAGCCCGCAAATCTTGAGAAGTCACTGGCTATCCTGCTTAAATTATCAATTTCATGAATCAACGATTTAGCAGTGTTATCAAGTTGTTCCTGCAATCCAGGTTGATTGTCCTGTGAAGCTCGTTGCAACAACTGGATATTTAATTTCATAGGGGTTAATGGGTTTTTAATCTCATGTGCCACTTGTCTTGCCATTTCCTGCCAAGCACCTTCCCTTTCAGATTTGGCTAATTGTTGAACACTTTTTTCCAACTCAACAACCATTTTGTTGTACTCTTTTATTAATTCACCAATTTCATCATCCCCTTGCCAATCAAGAAGTTCATTTTTTTCTTCCAATCGGAAATTTTTAATTTTTTCACGAATCAGGGTCAATGGTTTTGCCAGGTAATTGGCAAATAATAATGCAACCACCACAGAAATGGCCAAAATGAATACATAAATGTTCAATATGGTGGTAATGAAAGAGCCCACCTCTTTTTCCAGTTCATTTTGCTTGGCAAATGAAGGAAGACTCAAATACGCCAGCACTTCTCCATTGGCGTTTCTAAAAGGAACATAGACCGCTAAATATTCCAAATCCCCAATGTGCTCTTCATGAATATATTCCGATCTTTTATCCACCAACATGGCATGTCGGGCATTTGCATCCATTCTCCTGCCTAACAATTGCTTATCGAATATCTTGGGCCTGGAAGAACCAATCAACATCCCATTGAGATCATACATATTAATGTCTGAATTAAACACATTTGAAAACTTCACAAGCAAGCTTTCAACATATCTATACAGGGATTGTTCCATTTGTTGTTGATCTCCCAATTTATGTTCCATTTCAATTAAAACGGATTTCATTTTTTCACTGATCTGCAATTCATTCTTTTCAAGGTATTTGTCTTTCACATAACCGGAGGTGATGTAACCAAACACACCAGTTAATACAAAAATGAAGACGACGATAAATAACTGAATTCGAACCGTGAACTGTTGGAATCTAAAATCAGGAATCAATGGGAAATTGCTAATTACTATTCCCATGAATAACAACAATAAACTAAATATTGCAGCTAAATAAGAATAGGATGTCAACCAGGAAAATATAGAATCTTTGGGTTTACTGAGCACAATTGCACCATCTCCTGTACAGTATAATAAATGTGCATAATCATTCTTTTCGAAGTGTCTAAATTCTGATTGCTCACAGGGTTTTTCAAGTGCAATTTCATATTTGAAATTTCCTTGTTGAGCTACAAGATTTCCTTGTTCGTAACGAGCATACGAATAATTCAAGTCAACTGTTTGATCAATTTGTTCTTGTCCAAGTAACAATTCAGGATATCCTTTTTCTTCACGAATAAATTTTGACTCGAAAGACAGCATAACATCCATAGTATCCCTTGAATCTGCTTGCGTAATAAATTGTATGGTGGATATGTATTCTACTTTTCTTTCTCCTGTACTTACATTAATCTGAGGAGGTTCTCCTTCCTTTGATTTTTGCTTACGATAAGCAGAAATCTGAGCACGGCAATTGATTAACTCTTCCCTGGATTGGTATGAAGTATCCTGGGTTGCACAAATTTCAATGACCACTTTGTATTTGTCCCAAAATCCCTGAAAATACCGGGCTTTGATGTATTCTGATAGTTTATTCTTGTCAAACGATTGAGCCGAACACAATTGCTTCAATTCGAAATCATTTTGCATGCTTTTTAAATGCTCTCGCAACAAATACTCTGCAATAGGGTCTTGTTTCAACGACAATTTTTTGGCAAGAAATTCTCGCTCACCCAATTCCTTGTTACCACTTTCATGAATCAGTACAATATTAGCCGCAGCCGCCATAGTCAGCACTATCATAACCACACCTGGAATGGAAAGTGACTCAGAATTAAATCGTCGAATTAAAAAGAGCACAATCAAACAGCAAAATGTCAAAACAGATGGAAGTAAGTCTACATTGTCAAAAACAAGGGCAAGACAGACCATAATCACTTCAAATACGGTCAATGTGAGCAACGTTTGCACCAATGATTCCATCTCCTCCAATAGGATTTGGAGGATTTTGATCATCCATAGAAAAAGAGATATGGTAATTAGCACCAATGACAGAACTAATAAAAGACTCGAAAAATCAAACCAAAGCAGTTGCGATAAATCCAGGTTTATGGAGGAGTTCGTAAACAGTGTATTTGCCAGGTGAATATGCCATGATCCTAAAGCAAACATGGCAAATGCAATCAATACTGTATACCCTTTTCGAAAAGGTTGTGTTTTGCTTAAGTGAAAAGTCTTGTAAAATATAAGTGCTAAAAAAAACAACGAGAATACATTGAGCACTAAATCTCCCAGGGAAGGAAAAAGTTGAGAACTTGCATATTCTTGTGGACCAAACAATTCTATGGAGTAAAGAACATGGGGTAATTCAAACGAAAGTCCAATGGCTCTAAAAAAGAAAATTATTATTGTGGCCAACAGGATGTTGAACTTGGTTTTTTCATGGAAAAAAAGTTGACTCAACCAACCGTACAAGGAGATAACTAGCGTGAACAAACACAATAATTCCAGCAACCGCAAAAATTGAAATGCCAATGAGCTGTTCACATCTCGTTTCTCCAATTTCAAATAAATGCTATTGCCTGTTTCGAATGAGGGAAAAGGATGAAAATCTTGCGCAGGTTCAGATGAAATTTTACCCAGATATGATTGATCAAAATTTGGGTGGAGGTGATTTTGCAAATGTTCATTTTCATGCGAATATTTGGACATCATTCGGATGAATGTTACTACTTTGAATCCTTGCTTTTCCAGTATTGTTACAAAGTGCCATCCATTTCCCATAAAATGAACCCCTCGCTCCAATTTGTCAAGCATCTGCTTGTCATATGGAACAACATTGCCACTCCAAAAAAGTAATTCTTGATTCAATAATACAGCCCATTCAATATCCTGTTCCTGACCCAACGATATGGCTTCCAAATAAACGTTATCCTTCTTCAAATCTTGGTCAGAAGCTGATTCCAATAATTTTTCCGATTGCGTTTTCGAAAGTTCGATCAGTTCCTGAAGTTCTTCCTCCATGTCCTGATATACCTGCTCGCCAACAACACTGTTTTGCATGAAGTTGAATGTCAGCTCGGCAAATAAAATCACCAATACTGATAAAGTCACCAGAGTTTTTTGAGAGTACTTCAACACTTTTTTGAAATCTTCTTAAAAATATATCAAATATCAATCCATTTTTACTTTTCAATTTTCAATGATTTGCTCACCGGTTCATTTGCTAACCTTCCCTTAACAATTGCTTATATATTTCTTAACAAGAAATAAGGGTTGACTACGATTTTCTGATCGATTTTTACAGGCTATATTTCAAAGCATTGTATCTGAGTTTCCATTTCGAATTCAATGGTAATCTGATGGGGCTCAAACATATCTTTTATGAAAGTTATTTCTATATTTATTGACTTTCAAAAACGTCGAAAAACAGATAGCTCAGGAATTCAAATCAACCAGCAATTGAACTCAAGAAAAAACCAGCATCATTATGGATTTTAATTTCGTTAGTTTCTTAACGATTATTGGCGCTCTTGGATTCTTCATTTATGGGATGAAGGTCATGAGTGAGGGATTGCAAAAGGCAGCTGGCAGCAAGCTTCGTCAGATTTTGAGTGCCATGACCAAAAATCGATTTTTTGGTGTGTTCACAGGTTTTTTAATTACCACCATTGTTCAATCTTCTTCTGCCACCACTGTAATGACGGTTAGTTTTGTGAATGCGGGATTAATGTCTTTGGTTGAATCGGCTGGTGTGATGATGGGAGCCAATGTTGGTACAACCATCACCGGATGGCTAATATCCATTTTTGGATTCAAGGTCAAAATTGTAACCATCTCGTTGCCCATTATTGCTATTGGATTTCCACTTCTTTTTTCTAAAAAGAGTAAAACACGTTCTATTGCCGAAGTACTCATTGGGTTCGCATTGTTGTTTATGGGGCTGGATGCACTTAAAAATGCGGTTCCTGATTTACAACAAAATCCTCAAGTCCTGGAATTCTTAAGGAATTATACGGATATGGGAATCTTTTCAACCATCCTGTTTATCGGAATAGGTGCCATATTGACCATCATCATTCAATCTTCCAGTGCAGCTATGGCACTTACATTGGTGATGTGTAATGAAGGATGGATTCCATTTGAGTTTGCAGCTGGAATGATTTTAGGAGAAAATATTGGTACTACCATTACGGCAGAACTGGCTTCCATTGTTGGAAATGTACATGCAAAACGATCTGCACGAATTCATTCCATGTTCAATGTCATTGGAGTTACCTGGATGCTTTTTGCCATGCCTTTGTATTTGGATATTATTTCCAACCTGGTAGAGTCAAGCACCAACTTTGGAAATCCATTTGATACCCCAGAAGCAGTTCCAACTGCACTTGCATTCTTTCATACGGCATTTAATGTTTCAAATGTGCTGATTTTGATTTGGCTGGTTCCATTTTTGGTGAGACTTGCTATCAGAACAGTACCGTCTAAAGGTGACCATGATGAATTATTTCATTTGGAATATATCGATTCCGGTATGATGAGCACACCTGAATTGTCTTTGGTTGAAGCAGGTAAAGAAGTGGCCAAATATGGCAGCCTCACCAGAAAATTAGCCAACATGATTCCGGATTTAATTGTTGAAACAGATTCGAAAAAGTTCAACCGGCTATTGGAACGTATCAAGAAGTACGAGGAGATTACCGATCGAATGGAAATTGAAATTGCCAAATACCTGACAAAAGTTTCTGAAAATGAAATGAGCGAATCTACTTCCAATAAAGTTAGAAGCTTGTTAAGTATCATTAACGACCTGGAGCGCGTTGGAGACATCTGCTATCAAATGTCAAAAGTTATTGAAAGGAAGGCGGAAAGAAAGATTTGGTTTACACCAGAACAACGAACCAACGTTCAAAAAATGTTTGTTCTTGCAGACGATGCCATGAATCATATGGTGCAAAGTCTCAATTCCAATTATGAACAGGCGGATTTACAAAAGGCAAAAGATCTGGAAAAGGCAATTAATCAAATGCGCAATGATTTACGCTCAGAACACCTGAAAAGTATGGGCAAAGCGGATTACAATTTTGAAGGTGGCTTGATTTATAACGACCTGTTTTCGTCCATTGAGAAAATTGGGGATCATGTGATAAATGTGAACGAAGCGATTGCCGGAGAAATTTAAGGCCTTACAATTTCTTCTGTTTCCACAATATTACTCTTGTTGTTAGCCCTATCGTAGAATTGACAAACGAATTTTATCGTATCGTAAGGTAATGAGTTGGTAAATGGCCTGAATATTTCCACATTCATTTCGCCTTCCAATGCTTTATTTTTTCCCTCTGGTTCAATAAATGGCATTCTGTATTGAAATAAGGTATGGTAAGTCCATTCACCTGCATTTTTACCAAAATATTCCATAAATAAGTTAGAAGCCGGGTCAATTTTGACACCTCTGATATAAACAGTGTCACCGTCGATGATCAGCGGACCATCTTCACTTTCTTTTAGACCAACATTTCCATCACCATCTTTGAACGTAAATACCAGATACAATAGTGAGTCCTGAAAGTAATGATTTTCATAAATGAGCTCAGGAATTTCAGAAAACTGCTCTCTTTTCAGACAGCTGATGCTCAGACCTAAACTTGCAAGCAATAATGTTATTTTTAAGGTTTTGGTCATAGTTCAAATGTACCAAATAAAAATTTTGCGTGTTTTGCATCATGATGAGTTCCTCAGATAAGCTATATAAGGACATTTGCAACTTCATCAAGTCACCGCCAAACGATCAACCGTTGTTGTTCGAAGAACTGGCTTTGCGCACGTTTGAATTCCAGTATGATAACGTTGAAATCTTTCAGAAATTTTGTGCAGAGCTGTCCAAATCTCCTGAAACCGTTCACAGCATTTCTGATATTCCATTTTTGCCAATTGAATTTTTCAAGACGTTTCCCATTCACAGTAAGCATCATTCCGTTCAAAAAATATTTGAAAGTAGTGGAACCACGGGTTCAATTAAATCACAACATCATGTGTGTGATTTGTCCATATATGAGTTGAGTTGCGAAGTTGCGTATCAATCAAATTTTGGAAAAATTGATACTCATTGTTCCATTGCGTTGCTACCTTCTTATGAAGAAAGAAACAACGCATCTTTGATATATATGGTAGATTTCCTGATGAACAAAGGAGGACGTTCCCAATCACGTTTTTATGGCAATGCCATTGCACAATTGAAAGAAGACCTTATCGCGTTTAAGGAGGCTGATGTTCCAGTAGTGCTGTGGGGTGTGACTTTTGCTTTGTTGGAATTGATAGAAGACTGGAAGGTATCACTTTCAAATACTACCATTATTGAAACAGGTGGAATGAAAGGTAGAGGAGAAGAATTGACCAGAAAAGCACTTCATCAAAAAATCCAACAGCAGATTCAACCGGCCAATATTTGTTCAGAATATGGAATGACTGAACTTTTGTCACAATGTTATGCTATTCAAGCTGAAACTTTTCATCACCCACATTGGATGAGAATTCAGATAAGAGATGTTCAAGATCCATTCAGCATGTTGGGTGAAAACAAGACGGGCGGGATCAATATAATAGACCTCGCAAATATTTACTCCTGTAGTTTTATCAGCACACAAGATTTAGGAAGAATAAATCAACAAGGATTTGAAGTGCTAGGACGCTATGATAATAGCGACATTCGAGGTTGTAATTTACTTTTTAGCGCTTAGATTTTTTCGAATTTTCTTCTTTCCCGTGTCTTTGCGTATTGATGTGAATGGCAAATTCTTCATAGGCATCAGCCAAGTAGGTAAGTTTTAATCCTTTGGAGGACAAAACTGTTCCATTGATTTCTAGCGGGAATTCAAAAGTGCCAAAGACGTCAGTTCTGCTTTTGTCGAAGCCCCTCATTTCATAATCAATGTAATGTTTGGAAAAAGGCATTCTTCCAGATTGACTTCCAGCCATAGATTTCGAAGTAGACTTAATTCTATATACCGTTAAAAACATAATGGCATCTGCTTCATAATAGTCTAAAATGTTCTCCCATTCTGAAGCTGGAATTGGGTTGATATTACAAGAAGTATATCCTTTTCGAGCATCAAAAGAATAGTTCACATTTTTCATAAAAAAAGCGAGGTCTGATTGATCCACCACTTTAAAGTGGAGGTTGGAGTCATTGTAAACCAATTCTTTTAGCAACGTTCCAAGAAAAGCGTTGTACACTTCTTTACTTTCGATTTGATTGACTTCTGCTATTTCCGAAAGTTTGTACTCCGTATGAAAATTAAACCGATTGTAAGGAACCAGTAATATGTTGAGGTCGTTGGCAGAATTCAACGATTGCGTTGATCCCTCAACACAAGGAAGGATCAGAAGGACAATAAATGCTATTTTTTTCCAGCATTTCACTTGACATTGATAAGGAAATAATTGCGCTTCCCCTTTTGAACAATAATAAATTTCTCACCTACTATATCCGCCGCAGAAATGACTTTTTGCTCTGATATTTTTTCTTTGTTGATGCTGACCGCATTTGATTTCAGCATTCTACGTGCCTCACCATTTGAGCTAAAAACGCTGGTGTGAGCAACTAACAAGTCAACTGCCGAAAGGGATTCCTGAATGGTGTTCATTTCAACTGTTGCTTGCGGTACTCCTTCAAATACAGATAGTATCTCTGATTCATTTAACTGTAAAAGTTCATCTTTTGTTGCCTTTCCAAACAATATTGTTGACGCTATTTTGGCTCTGTCCAACTCATTTTGGGAATGAACTCTTATGGTCAATTCTTCAGCCAAAGCATGTTGCATTGCTCTTTCATGTGGAGCTTCTAGGTGCTTTTTCTGAAGCTCCTCTAACTCTTCTTGCGTTTTAAGTGAAAATGTTTTTAGAAAGCCATAAATGTCGTCATCCGAAGCATTGAGCCAATATTGATAAAACTTATAAGGAGATGTTTTCTCAGGATCTAACCAAATATTTCCTCCTTCGGACTTTCCGAATTTTGATCCATCAGCTTTGGTAATCAATGGAGCGGTCAATGCAAAGGCTTCACCACCAGCTTTTCTTCTGATGATCTCAGTTCCCGTAACTATATTTCCCCATTGATCGGAACCACCCATTTGAAGTAAGCATCCTTCATTTTCATACAACCAGTAAAAGTCATATCCCTGAACCAATTGATATGAAAACTCCGTAAATGACAGGCCTGTCTCCAATCTCGTTTTCACAGAATCCTTGGCCATCATATAACTAACCGTAATGTGTTTTCCCACATCTCGGATAAAGTCCAAAAATTTTAAATCTTTGAACCAATCATAATTGTTAACAATCTTGGCTTTATTCTCACCAGATGAAAAATTGAGAAATTTCTCCAATTGTTTCTGCTGACAAGCCAAATTGTGGTTGATGGTTTCTACATCCAACAAATTTCGTTCCTGAGATTTTCCAGATGGATCACCAATCATCCCTGTGGCACCTCCAACAAGAACAATGGGTGTATGCCCAGAACGCTGAAAATGAGTCAATAACATCACAGGCACAAGGTTTCCAATGTGCAAAGAATCAGCGGTAGGATCGAATCCAATGTATCCGGAAATATTGTTCTTTTTCAGCAAATCTTCAGTGCCTGGCATGATGTCATGCAGCAGCCCCCTCCATTTCAACTCTTCAATAAAGCCCATTTAACGTGTAATTGTATTTAAGGAAATCAAAAATAGGTAATTTCTAAGGATTCGTTGAACCCTTCAAATCATTACTTTTGGCAACAAATCGGGTATTATGATACTTGTAACGGGCGGAACAGGACTATTGGGGAGTCATTTACTTTATCAGCTTACTTCAACCAAACAAGCTGTTTCTGCAATATATCGGGATGAAAAGAGAATCCGAATTTGTCGTGAAATTTTTGATCATTACCCGAACCCTGAACAATTTTCAAAAATAGAATGGCTAAAAGCTGATTTGTTGAACCCGGAAGAGGTTTGGGAGAGTTTAGCCAATGTTACCCACATTTACCATTGTGCCGGCAAAGTGTCTTTTGATCCAAGAGATAAATCCGATTTGTTTAAAACGAATGTTGAAGGCACAGCCAATTTGGTCAATGCCGCGTTGTCAAGAAAGATTGAAAAAATGCTATTTGTAAGCTCAATTGCTGCTTTAGGCAACGAAGATTGGCCAGAATACATCACAGAAGAAAGCTTGCGAAGAGATGATGAACAACATTCTGATTACGGAGAAAGTAAGTATCAGGCTGAATTAGAAATATGGAGAGGTATAGAGGAGGGATTGAATGCGGTAATCGTAAATCCAGGGACAATATTGGGGTCAGGCAATTGGCACAATGGTAGCTCAGCACTATTTGATCTTTGCTGGAAATCTTTTCCTTTTTATACGGAAGGAATAAATGGAATCATTGGAGTTCACGATTTGGTTGATTGTATAATACAATTAATGGAAAGTCCTGTAGTACAAGAGCGTATCACCGTAGTAGACAAGCATTTTTCGTACCGTGAATTGATGACCAAAATTGCTCAGAAAATGGGTAAAAAACCACCTGGATACTCATTTCCTAAAATGCTTGATCCGTTACTATGGAGACTTGCGTTGATTGCCTCTTCGATAACTCGAAAAAAACCAGTCATTACAAAGTATAGTTCAAAAATTGCAAGAGAGAAACAACAATTCAGCATGAACAAGTTCAATGCATTGATGAATCATTCGTTTAGTCGATTTGAAGAATCCCTTTCTCAGGCTATTGACTATTATCCGAAGAGGACTTAGATTTCTTGGTTGAATTTTGAGCCTGCATTTCACTTAATATCACAATTACCTCATCATAAATTGCCTCCAATTTTTCTGGCTGATTCTGATAGTAAGTCAAACTCGCATTAAACTCTTCAAAATTTGTTCCGTGTTTTTCAAAAACAATATCGTAGGCTTGATCCAAATCAAATTGAAGTTGATACCTGTCTCCTTCAATTTTACTGATTGATTCAGATAAGTGGGCATCTGCTAAAATATGCGCCATTTTCGTCTCATCCAATACCGAAACATCCGTAGTTCCGTTCTTTTGTGTGCATGAATAACTCATTGACAGAACCACCATCAATCCAACAATATATCTTTTGAAAGAATTATTTTTCATGTGCAATTTCAAAATACAGGTCATTCATTTTTACATAATACGGATTCTTTTTATACTTTACAGCAACCAGGGTTTCTCCTTGAGGAGATGTAAATAATTGGTCACTTACCAATGTAATTTCATTACGAAATACTTGATCCGTCATGTATTTTTCTTTCTCACCGAATTCGTTTAATAACCCGATTTTATCCTCTTTTGGACGATAGGAAACCTGTTCATTCTTTTTGACAACAATTTCATTTAGTAATTTATTGCGATGTAATTTCCAATCGGCAATGTTCAATGCTTTCTGATTTTCGTCCAATTTAATTTTGGTCTTAAAGGAATAGATGCCTAAATATGCTTCAGCAGAAATGACATGGTCTCCGGTAAAGGATTCTATTTTCAAATATTCACCGGGTTGCAAGCTATCCATGATTTGTCCATCTACTTTAACCAGACAGGCTTTGGTACTTTCCAATATCAATACCTGGGAAAGACTGGAAATGGATATCAATAGTGAAACGATGATGATGGTTACAACTCGATACATACTTCAGTAAACACAAGTATTATGCCAATTATACCTTGCCCTTAAAATCATATCCTAAGGACGATACTTTTTCTTCAATGCTATCCATGTTGATATTTTTTCCAGACAATTGCACGTGACCATTTATGATATTGGCACGAACGGCTTCAACATTTTCCATGGAACCCAAATTATTTTCAATATTCATCTTGCAATGATTGCAAGTCATCCCTCCAATGATCACCGTTGTATCAGCGTCAATATCTTCCACTTTTGATTTACTCAATACATTCCATTTTTTATCCATCAATGCAAGTATCATTGCAAATGCCAAAATCACCGCTGATCCAATGGATACCCAATAAGGTAAAATATGATTACCTGAGTGTGTGATATCCATAGAGGAAGAAGTGAGAATCTCCGGAAAAATATAATCAAGTAACCAGCCAAAAAAGAGTGAACCAACAACAATGACTCCCAAATAATAGCGTAAAAATTTTTTCCCCAGGGTATTCCCAATCACGGTTATAGAAGCAGCATTGGTTGCAGGCCCAGCCATTAAAAAAACAAGAATGGCTCCTGGTGAAAGCCCTTTCATTAATAACACCGCGGCAATAGGAACGGAACCGGTTGCACAAACATATATGGGAATGGAAGCTGCCAAAACAATCAGCATGTTCAACATGGGGTTGGATAAATATGCTGATCCAAAAAAGTCATCTGGTACTACAACATTTATCAATGCAGCCAATACCAGGCCAATTACCAGCCACTTAGAAATGTCATTCATAAAATCAATGAATGCAAATCTCAGCATGTTCACTATTTTACCATTTTCAGATTTGTTGTTGTTCTTTGCAAAAGCGGTGGGTTGAAATTCTTCCTGACTCACATTTTTATCCGTAATCCAACCGCCAACTATACCTGTAATGAATGCAATAACAGGTCTTAATATGGCAAAAGGTAAGCCCAAAAGAGAATAAGTAACCAGAATAGAATCCACACCCGTTTGAGGTGTTGAAACCAAAAATGATAAGGTTGAACCTTTGGAGGCTCCTTTTTGATGAAACGCAATGCCAGAAGGGATAACACCACAGGAACATAATGGCAATGGCACACCCAACAAAGCTGCATTGACCGATGATCGCAAGCCTTTTTTTCCGAAGTATTTATGAACACTGTTTTCAGGAAAGTAGACGTGTAAAATCCCTGCAATAAGGAACCCAAACAATAAGTAAGGTGCCATTTCCAGAGAAAGATCTACAAATGATATAAAGAAGTCTCTGATAAAATGATAGGTAGTTTCCACTTCGCATAAAATTACGCATTCCACATTAATGGAATGACAATTTCATGACTTGATTCCGAGAAGATTAGGGGCAATTTATGATTCCAGTGCTTCAGCACCACCCACTATTTCCAATATTTCACCTGTAATTGCTGCTTGACGTGCTTTGTTGTAACTCAACGTCAAATCTCCAATTAATTCAGACGCGTTGTCTGTGGCTTTGTGCATCGCCGTCATTCGCGCACCGTGCTCAGCGGCATATGAGTCCAAAATGGCTTTATAAAGCTGAATCTTTAGGGATTTCGGAATCAAAAGGTTGAACATTTCTTCCTTACCCGGTTCAAATATATATTCCGTTGCCGCAGAAGAAGATTCACTTTCGTCAACCACTTCAGATTGATCAATTGGCAAAAATTGTTCAACTGTCAATAGTTGACTTGCTGCATTTTTGAATTGGTTATACACAAAAACAACCTTATCAAATTGTTTTTGCGCATAAGCGTCCATGATTTTTTCAGCAACTTCCGCAACATTATCAAAGTTCAGATTGTCATACAGCGTATCCAAGTTTTTAGGCAAGGTACTTCCTGTAATTCCATAATCCGTTTTTTTGAAAATATCGTTAGCCTTTTTCCCGATGGACAATACAGTGCATGTTGCACCATTGTATTCTTCTTTGATCAGGTTACGCGTTCGTTTGATCACATTGGAGTTAAACGCTCCACACAAACCTCTGTTGGAAGAAATAGGAATAATTAATACGTGCTTTACATCTCTTACTTCGCCAAAAGCATTTTCTCCTTCACTTGATGCTTGATTCAAGTTACCGAGAATTTCCTTCAACTTTGCAGCATAAGGACGCAGTCGAATAATAGAGTCCTGAGCTCTTCTCAACTTTGCAGCAGATACCATTTTCATGGCAGAAGTAATCTGCATGGTTGATTTTACCGAAGTAATCCTATTCCGTATTTCCTTGAGGTTCGCCATACGTAAAACGCTTCAGAATTTGAGCAAATTTATTTTTTCGGTTTGTACTTTACAGTTAATTCAGCACACGCTTTTTCAAGCACCGCCGTCAATTCATCAGTAAATTTTCCTTTGGCAAGTTCGGCTAGCGTATCACTGTGATTCGCAGCTAAATACTCCAGGTATTCGTTTTCAAACTCTTTTACTTTATCAACTGGAACATCCTTCAACAATCCTTTCGTTCCCAGATAAATAATAGCAACTTGCTTTTCAACACTTTGTGGAGAAAACTGACCTTGTTTTAGAATTTCAACGTTTTTAGAACCTTTGTCCAATACGTTCATGGTAGCCGCATCCAAATCCGAACCAAATTTTGCAAACGCCTCAAGCTCGCGATACTGTGCTTGGTCAAGCTTCAATGTACCTGCAACTTTTTTCATGGCTTTAATCTGAGCAGATCCACCAACACGAGATACAGAGATACCTACGTTAATGGCTGGACGAACACCAGAGTTAAACAAATCTGACTCCAAAAATATCTGACCATCTGTAATCGAAATTACATTGGTAGGAATATATGCCGAAACGTCTCCTGCTTGTGTTTCAATAATAGGAAGTGCAGTCAATGAGCCTCCTCCTTTTACTTTTCCTTTCAACGAATCCGGAAGGTCATTCATTTGACCGGCCAATTCATCGGAGTCAATAATTTTCGCAGCTCTTTCCAACAATCTTGAGTGAAGATAAAATACATCACCAGGGTATGCTTCACGCCCCGGAGGTCTTCTCAACAACAATGATACCTCACGATAGGCAACTGCTTGCTTAGACAAGTCATCGTAAATAATCAATGCAGGCCTTCCTGTATCTCTGAAGTATTCTGCAATTGCAGCACCAGCAAACGGAGCGTAAAATTGCATTGGAGCAGGATCAGATGCAGAAGCTGAAACAATAACCGTGTAAGGCATTGCTCCATTATCTTCTAACGTTTTAACAATTCCAGCAACGGTAGAATTCTTTTGACCACATGCCACGTAAACACAATAAACAGGTTCTCCTCTATCGTAAAATTCTTTTTGGTTGATAATGGTATCAATGGCAACCGCTGTCTTTCCTGTTTGTCTATCACCAATAATCAATTCCCTTTGACCACGACCAATTGGAATCATGGCATCGATTGCTTTAATTCCAGTTTGCAATGGCTCACTTACCGGTTGACGATAAATTACTCCAGGTGCCTTTCTTTCAATTGGCATATCCAACAATTCACCTTCTAATGCACCTTTTCCATCAATTGGATTACCCTGAGCATCAACAACTCTTCCCAACATTGATTCTCCAACACTCAAAGAAGCAATCTTATTGGTTCGCTTAACGATATCTCCTTCACGAATGTCAGATGACGTTCCTAACAATACCGCACCAACATTGTCTTCCTCAAGGTTAAGAACGATACCCTGAAGACCATTTTTAAACTCAATCAACTCTCCTGATTGAACGTTTGAAAGACCATAAATTCTGGCAATACCATCACCCACTTGCAATACCGTTCCAACTTCTTCTAGTTCAGCGTCTGTTTTTACGCCTGCCAGTTCTTGTCTCAATATGGCAGATACCTCTGCCGGTTTAATTTCAGCCATTTAAATAAATTTTAATTGCTTGTATCAGTATTTTATTACGTAATCGTCTGTCGTTAATTCTTTTTCAATATCGTTTAGTCTTCTGATAACGCTTGCATCAATTTGTTGGTCACCAATTCGAATGATGATACCTCCTTTGATTTGCTGATCAATTAATTCTATCAGCTTATAATCCTGATTCGCCTCGCGTTTAGACAGAAAACTTTGAATTTCTTTTTTCTGATCGTCAGAAAGTTTCACTGCTGTAGTGATAAATACTTCTGAAATATTATTCGCTTTTTGAAATTGCATGGCAAACGCCCTTGCAATGCCAGGTAAAATTCCTTCTCTCCCTTTGCGAACTAAAATTTCTATGAAAGCCTGAACTGTTTTTCCCAAAGAATTTTGAAAAACCTGATCCAATACTGCTTGTTTCTTGTCCGCTCGAACAATAGGACTTTTGAGCAACACCTTCAATTCATTGCTGTTCTCAATGGCATCGGCAATCAATGACATATCAGCGACAGCCTTATCCACTTCACCTTGTTCCTGAGCTAGCAGAAACAAAGATTTTGCATATCTATTTGCAACGCGTGAAATCATGAATTATCAGTTGGCTTTAAATGATTTAATTGAATCTTCAATCAGTTTTTCTTGTTTCGTCTTGTCAGCTAATTCTGACATCAGAATTTTTTCTGCAATGGTCAATGACATCTCAGCTACTTGATTTCTCAACTCAGCAATAGCAGCATTTTTTTGATTTTCAATGCTTGCCTGTGCAGTCACAACCAACTTATCTGCTTCTGTTTTGGCTTGTGCTTTAGCCTCTTCAATAATCTTATTCCGTGTATCTCTGGCTTCTTTCAACATACTATCTCTTTCAGCTCTGGCCTCATTTAATAATTTGTCGTTGTCTGCTTTCAAACGAGCCATATCCATTTTGGCTTTATCAGCAGCTTTAAGTGCCTCGGAAATTGAATTTTCACGCTCTTTTAACGCTTCCAAAATTGGTTTCCAAGCCATTTTTTTCAAAAGGAACAACACGATCAGAAACGATAAAGTTGTCCAAAATAAAAGTCCGAATCCGGGGGTAACTAATTCCATTTTTTAATACGTTAATCTTATTATCAAAATTGAAATTAAACCCTCAGCCAACCGCTGAGGGTTTAATCATTTCTTATTACTTGAATACTACAAGCAAACAAAGTACAATCGCAAAGAAAACTGCTCCTTCAACAAGTGCAGCAGCTACAATCATGTTTGCACGAATGTCACCAGTAGCTTCAGGTTGGCGCGCCATTGATTCCAATGCCGAACCACCGATTTTACCGATTCCAACTCCTGCACCCAATGCAGCAATTCCAGCTCCTATGCCTGCTCCCATAATTCCGTATCCTTCTAGCAAGATTGATAATAACTCCATGATTTAGTAATAATTAATTAAACAAATTAGTGATGTTCTTCTACTGCCTGCCCAAAATAAAGAGCAGATAATAATGTAAATACATAAGCCTGCAAAAAGGCCACCAACAGTTCCAGTGTATTCATAAATACAGAGAACAACACGGAAACAACCGATACTCCTAACCCAGCACCTGTTCCATTCATTTCAGCAAAAATGAAAATCAAACATGTGAAAGAAAGCAATACGATATGTCCGGCGGTAATATTTGCAAACAATCGCAACATTAATACAATAGGTTTTGAAATAACTCCAATGATTTCAATAGGAATCATCAGAGGAAGAAGCCACATTGGCACTCCCGGAGGGGCTACAATGTGCATCCAGTAATTTTTGTTAGCACTTTTTAACGTGATGAAAAAAGTAAATAATGCCAAAATCAATGTAACTGCAATATTTCCCGTAACATTCATTCCACCTAAGAAAGGCAACAGGCCAAGGAAATTACAGATGAGAATAAAGAAAAATACCGTAAGAAGAAATGGCATAAATCGCTCGTATTTTTTTTCGCCAATTGAAGGCTTGGCAACTTGATCTCGAATGAACAGAATTAATGGTTCCATTACGGCTTGCATTCCTTTAGGTGCTTGACCTCTGTTTTTTGCATATCCTCTAGCTGAAGAGATAAAAAACCAAAACATTAACGCCAGGGCAATGAACATGCCCAACACATTTTTGGTAATAGAAATGTCATAGAAATGAACCCCACTTTCCTCAACAATATGTCCATGATCCATGCGGTAAACATTTCCACTTGATGCATTCACCGCATCATGCCCATGATTAAATGCACTGGACATAAAAATATCCAACCCATTTTCAGAATACAATACCACCGGCAATGGGATGGTAAATCCATCCATTATGTGCAATTCATAAGCATCCAAAACGTGATGAATGATAACGTCTCCTGCATTGAAAGGCTCTTTTTCAGTTCCATGAGATGCGGGTTCCGAAGAGAAGGCAAAAAGTGTGTTAAGCGTGCAAGCGAGAAGTAATATCCAATTCCTCATAAAGTCCAAGAAATTAACAGAATAAGCAGGTTTTTTAAAGCTATTTTGCCCGTTTCAAATTTTAGACCGCAAAAGTAGGCATTTATATATCAATTGAAAACAATATTGCCTCTTTTTTTTCCAAAAAAATCAGGTTTTTTTTCCCTTGTATAATCTTTGAAATAAGATTCCTGAATAAAGGAGATAAAGAATTAAAAAATTGACCGCAAAAACTTTTCCTTGTGCTTCGTGAACCCACAAATAGATCACCAATATCATCAGTGAAACAAATATCTTAATGCCCATTGCGGCCATGAAACGGGTCACAAATTTTTTTGGGTCATCATTCATCGAATTGAACAAATACCTGAACATAACGAACCCACCCGCAAAGAAGTAGGTAAATGATAGATAATTTTTAAGGGAAAACGGTTGATTGAGCAATTCTTCCAGAATAAAATAATTAAAACTCAGAAGCACCAATGTAATCACTAATAACAGTCCAAAAAATCTAATCATTTTATTTCTTCATTAAGTCTTTAATAACGAGGTACATGGACACTGTTACGCCCAACAATGTCAATATCATGGTAAATATCGAGTTTTTTAATTCAAAGAATTCATCCAATTTTTTACCACCCAGACTAAATAGTAAAATCACCACAACCATTTTTACGGCCATGGAACTGTATTGAATAAATGAATTTCCTGATGTTAAGAACTGCCTAGGAGACTTTTTGCGTTCTTTTTTCGACATCTTCTATACCCTTAACTACACCCCCCATACTGCATACTGCATTAAATACAGCGCCAGGTTCAACGTGTAATTTATTTGTGCTGATCTCACCTTCCAGGTTAGAAGTAGATTTAAGCGACAAAAGTTCATTAACTGTCACTTTAGCTTTAATGGTGCCAGAAATTTCAGCATTCTTGCAAACAATCTCCCCATCTATATTTCCACTTTCACCAACTACTAATCTTCCTTCCGTATGCAAGGTGCCAACCAAATTTCCGTCAATTCTAATATCTCCGGAACATTTGATGTTTCCGTTGATCTCAGTACCCGATTTTATCATATTACCGAGTAGTGATTCTGAATCATTATTCTTTGCCATGGTTTAGTCTAAAATTGAAATCATTTCGTCAATTTCACTGCAAATATAATAAATACAGGAATTACGGCTAGTTCAAGTAGTGATTTGCAAAAAAGTCAAGGTAATTTTTAACTTTTTTCTCTTTGTATAATGTAGAGTAGTTTTGAGCCGTTATGATGAACTTGGGATACTCCTGAGAATTGATTTGATTTAATTGATTGTTATTTTTTACAAAGGTGTTGTAATAGTTCATCCCTGTGATTTTGTCGTCAAAATTCTGAACAGAAATCATCTGGTAATTTTTTCCAAATACGGTTGATTTCATTTCCAATCGACTTGTTCCGAAGTACGAAATATTAAAATCCGAAATGGCCAGTTGAATTTCATTCAAATTGCTTGACGAAGGAAATAACATTACAAACAAGTGTTTGTCCTCCAATTCGTCCGAAAAAATGATTTCTGGCTCAGCCTGAACCGTTTTCTCTTGCTTTAGCTTGTCCAATATTTTCTTTGCTTCTTCCTCCACTTCCTCACCGGCATGATTGACCACCACATCCTCTAGTGCTGTTTTAAAAGCAGCTCTACTTTTACTTCGTCCGATTGCCAATGCTTTCAAAAAGTCAAATTGAGGAGTGAGTTTATTTTTTCCAAACAGATCATTGGCTGATTCACAAGTAGATATCACATCATCGTACTGCTCGTACTCGTACAATTGATAGGTAGCGTTGTAAAAGGACTCAATTTTTTCATCCTTGGTTCTTTTCTCCTTAAGGTATGAAGGATTTTTAATGATCCTGGCATATTCGGAGTATGGAAATTTTTCCAATATAATGTCCTTATACTTTGTGGATTTGGCACTTTGATCCGTGAGAATTGCTATTCTGAACAATTGATAATACGCCACCACTGCCAATTCAGAAGTATCATAATCGGTAACCAATCGCAAAAAATGTTTTTCTGACCTTGGATAGTCATTAAAGTCTTCTTTAAATATCAGACCGAGGTAGTACAACGAATTCAAAATATTAAAATGCGAAACCTTCTGTGCAGAATCGGAAAAGGGGAGCTGTGATAAGTAATACTCCGGATCTTTTGGTGAAAGGGTATCACTGGCTTGTTCTTCCGTATCAAATTCCTCTTCATTCGTATTAAAAACAACTTGTTGTCGATTGCTCCTTCTCCAATGATCTTCCAATTTCCGTTCACCCCATATTTTCAAAAAATCTGTTACACCAAAGCTTTTGGTAGTCTCATTGTAGAAATACCATTTGCCTGCGGTTCCGGTGGACGTTTGACTCCCCACATTTTGGAAATTCAGCGCAAATCCTTCTGCCAATTCTTGTTTTTTCCTTTCCTCTTCAGCAATGTAGGCTTTGATCAATTTATTGATCATTTTGGTCCGCTCCTTTTCACTCATCCCTACCAATCGTTGAACACTGTCTTCATAAGTCACAACGTTTAAATGACTCACTAAATCAGTTAAACTTCTATGTCGGTCCTTAATTTTGTCATAAGACCGATGCGTTTCTGATACAATGGCAAGACAACTATCATAATAAGCCTGAGCATTGATGTAATGAGGTTTGTCAAAATAGATATTTCCTAACATGAGATATGCCTCGGCTTTTTGCTTTCGATTGCCTTGGCTTGACTTAACACTTGACTTAAGGTAGTCTATGCCCAATGAATCATTTCCTTCCCGAAATGCCAATTCGGCCATGGCAAAATAAATTTGATCCTGAAACTCAAGGTTCTTTTTATCCCTGAGCATTTTTTTAAGTTCCTTTTTGATTTTGTCACTGTTATTGGCCTTTACGTCATATGCCTTGGCCCTGTTCAATCGTGCATTGAATTCCATTCGATAATCTGGCCTCAAATCCAATACGATGTCATAAAATTTATACGCTTGTTCGTAAAACTTATCGCGGTGATGTAATTGAGCTAAAATGTATGCATACCTCCGCTTCTTTTTCACTTTTCGGGTGTAGCGATATGCATTTTCAATTTTTTCAATGGCTCCGTCCTTTTCATTGCGTTTCAAATGATAATCTGCATATACAGCATTATAAATCCCTTTGTGCTCTGCATAAAACAAACCGTCGTTTTCAATTTTCTCCAGGATGTTAAAGGCTGAACGATAATCTTCCATTTTCAGGTATGTTCTTGCCTGCCAGGTTTGTGCAAGCGTTCGAACCGGTTGATCCTTATACGCCTTAGCCACATATTCGAAAATTTCAAGCGCACCAAAATATTCGCCTTTGTAATAGCGACATTCACCAACCAGCATATAAGCATCATCAATCCATTTGTTGTGCTCTTTTTTCTTGATGTACATGGAATGCCGATCGATAACCTTTGAGCATTTGAGTATGGCTTTGTCTAAATCGGGATAATAGGCTTGTGCTGCCTCTTCGGTGGGTTCAATAAATACTGGAATGATTTCGTAAAAATCTTCTCTATGTGCTCTTTCAATGCTTTTATTTCGCTTTTTTACAATTTCCCGCGCATTGAAATATCCATTATACAGGGCTGTATTGTTGTGGTAAAATCGTCTGGTAAACGAATTTTTCTTTCTGGAACATCCGGATATGTTTACCAAAAAAAGTACCACAAGGCACCCTGATATGATATGTGATAGTTTGATCAAGTTATACCGAATTCCCAATTAGACAGTGAAAGCAGGCTAAAATACTGATTTCACATGAACTAATGTTTCTAACGTTCAAAGTTGAACATTATTAAGATATTTGTGAAGGATTTACGGAAATTGTGGAAGAACAGAAAAAAAAGAAATTATACAAGAAGCTGCGAAACAAGTATCGTTTGGTCATCCTGAATGATGCTACTTTCGAAGAACGGTTTTCATTTCGATTGTCTCCTTTAAATGTCTTTACGTATTTCGGTTCAATTTCTCTATTTCTGATCATTGGAGTGACCCTATTAATTGCGTTAACTCCACTTCGAGAATATATTCCCGGATATACTGATGTAGAATTGCGTCAAAATGTAATGCAATTACTTTTTAAAACCGATTCTTTGGAAAATCAATTGGCTGTTAAAGACAAATACCTGGAAAGATTGAGGCTCATCATGCAAGGTACACCTCCGGATACTGTTTACAATGAGCAAGAAAATAAGCCAGTGGAAGATTATTCATTGGTGAATATTGAAAAATCAGCAGAAGACTCCATTTTGAGGGCGTATGTTGAAAGTGAAGACAATTCAGGTCTGACATTGTTGAACAATTATAGGAATGGCTCTGACATTAGCAATTTTGTATTTTTCGCGCCACTTACGGGTACCGTGACCAATGCATTTGATATGAATCAAAACCATTTCGGTGTTGATATTGTTGCCGACGAAAATGCCTCAGTAAAGGCAACTTTGGAGGGTACTGTCATTTTCTCAGAATGGACGGCGGAAACAGGTTATGTCATTCATATTCAGCACCCTAATAACTTAGTTTCCATTTACAAGCACAATTCTGTATTGCTCAAAAATTCAGGAGATTTTGTAAGAGATGGTGAAGTGATTGCCATCATTGGAAATTCTGGCGAATTGACCACTGGCCCGCATTTACATTTTGAATTATGGTTTAATGGCAATCCATTAAATCCTGAAGACTATATGCTCTTTTAATCTTCACTTCATGGGTTGGAAATCCAGATTAAGTATTCCATATGCCAATTTTGTAACACGTAACGTTTATCGTTTACACGGCAATGCTGTGGCCGTTCAACATGAGGTATTTGACAAATTAATTCGTGAAGGAGTCAAAACAGCGTTTGGTAAGGATCATCAATTTGAACAAATTCGGAATTACGAAGATTTCAAAAGAAATGTTCCGGTAAAAGGATATGAGGGAATTAAGACTTACACGGAAAGAATTCGTCAAGGAGAAAAGGATGTTATATGGCCTGGACAACCGAAGTATTTTGCCAAAACTTCGGGAACAACCTCAGGTGCCAAGTACATTCCATTGACACATGTATCTATTAAAACACATATTGCAGCGGCAAGACATGCTTTATTGTCCTATTTGCACACCACCAAAAAATCGTCGTTTGTTGATGGTAAAATGATCTTTTTGCAAGGAAGCCCCGAACTGGATTATTCTGAAGTTATACCAACCGGCAGATTGTCAGGAATAGTTGCCAATCATGTACCGTCGTATTTGCAGTCTAATCGAATGCCCTCTTATAAAACCAATTGCATTGCTGACTGGGAAGAAAAAGTAAATGCCATTGTTAATGAGACGGCCAATGAAGATATGCGATTAATTAGCGGAATACCGCCATGGGTGCAGATGTATTTTGAAAAATTAATTGAACATACTGGCAAGAAAAACATACTTGAAATCTTCCCCAATTTTTCGTTGATGGTTTATGGTGGAGTGAATTACCATCCCTATGAAGTCAAAATGAAAGAATTGATTGGAGGAGACATTGACACGGTGGAATTGTTCCCTGCTTCTGAAGGATTCATTGCATATCAAGACGATATTGAAGAACAGGGAATGTTGTTAAATATTCATGCGGGCATGTTTTTTGAATTCATCCCGGCATCCGAAATTGGAAGTGAAAACCCTACACGATTATCTCTTGGTGAAGTTGAAAAAGATGTGAATTACGCCATTGTAATTAGCAGCAATGCCGGTTTATGGGCTTATGATTTGGGAGACACGGTGAAGTTCGTTTCATTGGACCCTCATCGTGTAATTGTAACAGGAAGAACTAAGCACTTCACATCTGCATTTGGCGAACATGTAATCGCTGAAGAAGTAGAAACTGCCTTATCAACTGCAAGTTCTGTACTGCAGGTCAAGGTTAGCGAATTTCATGTTGCACCCATGGTAAAAACTACTCAGGGTGATTTACCATATCATGAATGGTTTGTTGAGTTTTCTGGCGAAGTTCCTAATCTGGAGCAACTAAAGATCATTCTGGAAAAAGAAATGAGAAGACAAAATCCGTATTACGATGATCTCATTTCAGGAAGTGTTTTACAGGAACTAAAAATAACAGTCGTGCCCGAAAATACATTTAAACAATTCATGAAGAATCAAGGAAAATTGGGCGGTCAACATAAACTACCCAGGTTGGCAAATGACAGAATAATTGCCGATGAGTTAACCAAAATAGCTGTTGATTGAGAAATCTATTGATTTTAATAGGATTCGTGTGTTGTTGTACATCCGCTTGGTGTCAAGAAGTGTTTGATAAGACATCTTTTAATGTTGGTGAAATTGTTTCTCCCGGATATTTGGACCTAACGGTTTGTATATTTAATCATACTGAAGATGATATGTACTTCATGAGAATCATCTCAGACGAAGGGCTTGCATCTGACATCAATCAATCCATTAAATCGGGGGAGCATGGTCTTTTGAATGTCCGAATTCAACCTGAAAAACGTGGAAAATTCAAAAAGGAAATTGCGTTGATCACTCAAAACACGTCTCCTCTTTTTCTCACCATTGCGGGAAAATGTCAGTTTGTAAGTACATCAGAATTAAAGTGTCCTGATTTTAATGCTAAGGATTATTCCAGACCAAGAAATACAAAGTTCGGGCATAGAAACGCCAAACGATTGATGGACACCATTCAATATGCACATGTTGAGTACCATTTGAATCGCTCTTATCCTAACAACCGTATAAAGCGCAAGCATTATTATTTACTTTACGATGCTTCCTTATCCATGAACGAAAGTTCGAAGAAAGAGATTAGTCACTCGCTTTTTTCCAATGTGTTGAATCAGTTTTCTTCTAACGACAGTATTTCTTTGTTCATCTATTCTCAGGAAATGAATGCATTGCTTCATGGTACGGCTATGCAAGCTGAGCAATTCGAAGATTTATTTGAAAACATTCAAAACGAAGGTTACACCGACGGATATCATGCTATATCCAAAACGATGTCTGCTGCTCAACTTTCTGATTTTAACGGAGATAAAAATCTGATAATCATTACAGACGGGGCGTTTAACTTAAATTCCGGACAGATTACATCATTATTGGCAAAAGACATGACCAAGGATTTAGTCATTCGAATTTTTGGCATTGAAGCAAGTCGTTGGGCAAATCAAGATCTGCGTCTTTTGGCAAGAGATTTGCATGGAACATATACGCCTATTGAAAGTGAAAAAGAAGCAACAACATTTTCTTTGCAATCCCGTTGAATTATGTTGAATAATATTTTTTCGTCTATCCATAAGAATTAACTTTGCCCCAAGGCATGAAGATTATATTCACATTCAGCCTTTTGGCAATTTGTACTATTCTTTCCGGGCAGATCATCGTGGATAAAACATCCTACGATCTTGGAGATGTCAGGAAGGAAGATGGGAAATTTGTCGACTTCAAGCTCACCAATGCCAGTCAGGAAGAAATTAAGATTTTACGCTCGAGTGTTGCTTATGGTACAAGAGTAAAATTTTCCGGGGAAAAAATTGCCCCTGATGAATCCGTTTTTGTAAGAATCAAATACACACCAAAACGCAAAGGTCCGTTTGAAACCAATATCAATGTTTGGGTAAGTTCAAATAACGAACCTATTATGCTTACGGTGGTTGGGAAGGCTATTACGTTTGACGTTAATGAAGATTTAGAATGTCCCGATTTTACCGATAATCAAGACATCAATGATACCGAAAGTCATCTTCGAATTAAAGTCATAGATCAAGGAACCAAAGATCCCATTGAAGGCGCGGTGGTGGATATTTTATGGGATGGATTGTTGTACAAATCTTTGATTACGGATGCGGTTGGTGTATCAACACAGGTTTTAAAAAGAGATTATTATTATGTCCTTGGAACGGCAGAGGGATATGGAAGAACTGAAACGGATATCTATTTAAATGATGCCAGCGGAGAATTGATTGTTGAGCTGTCCTCAGGAAACATTTTGGCGTTTCAAGATGAACCCGAAGAACCAGATACTGTTGAATATGTAGAACCTGAAGAGCCCGTTGAAGAAAAACCCATAGTTACTTCCGAAGAATTTCCGGAAGATCAGTTTGCTCCGAACAATATTGTTTTTCTGATCGATGTATCTGTGTCTATGCGGCAACGAGGAAAAATGGACTTGCTCAAAGCTGCCATGATTGAAATGACATTTTTAATGAGACCAATTGATAAGATTGCCATTGTGACGTATTCAAGCAATGCAAAGCTGGTGATGAAATCAACATCCGCTGATAAGAAGCAAAAAATCATGGATGTCATTAGAAGTTTGGAGCCTGCAGGTGCCACGGCGGGAACCAAGGGTATTAAAAAAGCCTATCAGGTGCTGGAAAAAAATTATGTGGAAAATGGGAACAACCAGATTTTTATATCAACGGATGGTGCGTTTAATCTTCAAAAAAAGGATAAGAAGCTACTCACCTACGTAGAAAAAAATTCTGTGAAAGGATATAAACTTTCTGTTGTGGGAATAAAAAATGACAAATGGACTGTGAAGAATATGAAGAAGTTGGCTGATGAAGGAAACGGTAACTATTTGCACTTGAAAAATTACAAAACCGCTAAGGAGATTTTAGTAGAAGAAATCAGGGAACAATCGCAAAACGTCAAGAACGGGCATTAAAATTCTAATTGTCTTCGCTTATTCCAAATAGCAACCATTAATTTGGTTAATTTCGCTCCGTTTAACTTGAAAAATATCACATGTTAATCCAACTAATACAACTTATTGCCAGTCTGTCCATTCTGGTTTTACTCCATGAATTAGGGCATTTTATGCCGGCCAAAAAATTTAAGACGAAGGTGGATAAGTTTTATCTCTTTTTTGACCCTTGGTTTTCTTTGTTCAAGTTTAAAAAAGGCGAAACAGAATATGGTATTGGATGGCTTCCATTGGGCGGATATGTGAAAATTGCCGGAATGGTTGATGAATCCATGGATAAGGAGCAAATGCAAAATGAACCTCAAGAGTGGGAGTTTAGATCAAAACCAGCTTGGCAACGATTCATTATCATGATTGGAGGAATTGTGATGAACATTATTCTAGGAATCGTCATATTCATTGGAATTACATTTATTTGGGGTGAGTCTTACATGCCCATTGAGAATATAAAAAATGGAATATATGCTCATGAAGAAGCTCAAAAAATTGGACTTCAAACGGGAGATAAAATCATTAAGGTTAATGGTCAGGAAATTTCAGAATTTGGAGAGATTGTCAGTACCAAGGTATTATTAAGTGATCAGGCATCTTATACCATTGATAGGAATGGTGATATTCTTCAGATAAACTTGCCTACTGATTTATTGGATCGTATGACAGATGAAAAAGGGCGACCAAAAAGTTTCATTGATCCGGTTAGGCAATTTAGTATTGGAATGGTGGCCGAAAATTCTAATGCTGAAAAGGCAGGATTACAATCAGGAGACATCATTACTGAATTGAATGGAAATCCAATTCAGTTCTATTACCAATACAAGGAATTGGCAAAAGAAAATAAAAATTCTACCGTGGACGTAACCGTAGATAGAAATGGTATGACCGAACATCTCAAAGTTGATATTGATTCAATAGGAAGAATGGGTTTTATTGCCGAACCAGAGAACTTATCGGCGGTCAGGCATTTTTCATTTTTTGAGTCCATTCCCAAAGGAACTGCCATGGCATTTAATGTTCTAACAGGCAATGTTAAAGCCTTTGGCAAGATGTTTAGTGGAGATTTGTCAGCTAAAAAATCGTTACAAGGTCCATTGGGTATCATGCTGATTTTCCCGGCTGATTTTGACTGGAGAATGTTTTGGCACCTTACGGGACTAATCAGTATGGTTCTTGCATTTATGAATTTCTTGCCTATTCCTGCTTTAGACGGAGGTCATATTGTGTTCATTCTATATGAAATGATAACAGGCAAACAGGCTCCGGAAAAAATCCTTGAACGAGCCCAAATGGTAGGAATGATTATTCTGCTAACACTTTTTGTATTCGTTACTTACAACGATATTCTGAAAATTTTCTTTTAACTTTTTTTCTGTTGCAGCAATCTAATTAAACGTTAAATTTGTTAGAAACGCAACGTCATGCTTAGATCTTTAGCTATTATAGTTTCACTAGGAGCATTAGTATTTGGTTCCTGGGCATTTATTAATCGTGGAAATTGTATCAAAGGTAAAGGACCAGTTTCCGAAGTTGAATTAAATGTAAAGCCTTTCCACGGTATCAACATCATTGGAAGTATGGATGTCCATATTAAGAAGGGAGATCAACAAAAAGTTTCGGTGAATGGTTTTGAGAATGTCATCGAAGTGATAAACCTGGATGTGGATGACGGCGTGTGGAATGTAAAGTTTAACAAGTGTGTGAAGAAAACAGGAGAGCTGAAAATCGTGGTGACAAGTCCTGAAATTGATAAAGCCATAATTACCGGTTCAGGAAATATAATGAGCACGGATAAGTTTGAAAATTCTGATTTAGAGTTGTTGATCAATGGTTCCGGCAATATTGATTTCTCCTCCGTTGCGGATGACATTAAAGCAGAAATTCGCGGTTCCGGAAATATTCTACTTACCGGAGAATGTGATTCCTTTGAATCAGTCATCAAAGGTTCGGGAGACATTAAGGCGTTTGAACTAAAAAGCAAACGAAGTGAAGTGGATATCAAAGGTTCGGGTGATGTAAATGTATTTGTAACCAAATCTTTGGACGTATCCATTAAGGGTAGTGGCGATGTGCAATATAAAGGCACAGCTGAGCGAGTTAATTCAGATATCAAAGGAGTTGGTGAAGTAAAAAAGATTGAAAGCTGAGAATGAGTATTGTCTTTCCAGCCAATATCAACGAACTAACAAGTTACAAACCTGGGAAGTCGGTTGAAGAAATTAAAAAGGAACTCAACCTGACAGAGGTAGCGGTATTGTGGAATGGAGAAAATAATCTTGGCCCTTCACCCAAAGCACTTAACGCCATTTCCGGTGTTCTATTAAATTCTCATTTATACCCCGATCCCTCATGTTTTGCATTACGGAAAAAAATTTCGGCCTATACTGGACATCACCCCGAACATATTTTCGTAGGTAATGGTTCTGAAGAATTGCTTTCCAATGCTATTAAAGCCTTTTGTCAAAATGGTGATGAAATTGTAACCAGTGCTGGCACGTTTGTTGCCATTTATATATGGAGTAAGCTTCATGATGTGCCATTGACACAGGTACCCTTGCTAAAGGACTTCAGTATTGATTTAAATGGAATTCTGAATGCAATTACTTCTTCAACAAAGCTCATTTATCTTGCTAATCCAAATAATCCTACCGGAAGTTATGCCACAGAAAATGAACTAAAGGCTTTTTTAGAGAAAGTTCCTGAACATATTGTTGTTGTGGTAGATGAGGCTTATTTTGAATATGCCAAACACATGGACCATGACTTTCCGGATTCATCACATTTGGGTAATTCAAATGTGATGACGCTGAGGACATTTTCAAAGACCATGGGAATTGCTGGTATTCGAATTGGGTATGGTATTGCACCGTCTGAATTGACCGATGCCATGATGAAGGTCAAAATGACGTTTGCCCCTTCTTCTGTAGCTCAGGCAGCTGGAATTGGAGCATTAAACGATATTGAATTCCTCAATGAAACAATTGATTTAAATAAAAAAAGCCTTGACTATTTCTATGCGGAATTAGAACGACTAAATGTCTTTTATAGAAAATCGTTGGGAAATTTTGTGCTCATCAATTTTGAAAATGAACAGGAGGCTGAAAGGGTCTCAGCTGAATTGATGAAAAAAGGTGTTTTTGTCCGGTGGCTTAAAGCTTTTGGACTTCCATCAGCTATCAGGGTAGGGACTGGAAAACCAAATGAGAATAAGTTGTTTGTAGATTCGCTGCGAACAGTTATTTCGTAATTCGCTATTTTTTCTTTTCGAAAATTGGATTTTGATCATCCGATGCCACATTGATTTTTTTATGTTCCTGCAGCATGTCATTAAGAATGTAAATCGACTCTTGTAAAAACAAGTCTTTTTCCAATTGAGCAATCCAGTTCTCTTCTCTTTTGATGGCCACAGTGTCATTCTCCACCGTGATCTCTTGTAAAGAAGTCATATGCATATTTTCATTGATTTTATCCAAATCATTGTACGCTTTATTGACTTGTTTTCTTTCTTCTCTTTTTCTTTTCATTTCCTCTAAAGAAAGAGTCAATTCTGTATTATCTCGTTCGCTGATGATCCACTCGTTTCTTTCTTCCATGGCCTGAAACAATTCATCGTTTTGCATTCTTGATGTGCTGCTTTTTCTTAGATCATTCACAGCATATTCATTAGCTGACCATTTATTGTATTGAGCGCTTTGAACAGAATCCCAGGGCAACGCAAAATCAAGTGTTTTTTCTCCGATATCCGTTGTTGAATAGACATCAGGAAAAGATATATCAGATGCCACACCTTTGAATTGGGTAGATGATCCGTTTACACGGTAAAATTGCTGCACAGTGAACTTTAGGGAACCAAACGGTTGTGATAAAGAAACTGTTGGATTCACATATCGGTTCAAATCTACAATGGTTTGAACTGTGCCTTTTCCATATGACGTATTACTTCCAACCACTACCGCTCTGTCATAATCTTTTAGAGCACCTGAAACAATTTCCGAAGCAGATGCGCTAAACGTGTTAATCATGACAATCAAAGGGCCATCGTAAGTAACAGAACTATTGAAATCACCTCTGACCTGTGGCTTCTGTCCAGTGGCTTTCACCTGAACAACAGGACCTTTTTCAAAGAATAATCCTGCCATCTCTACAGCATCAGGCAAGGAACCACCTCCGTTGTTTCTTAAGTCAAGTATAACACCCTTTACATTTTCAGCTTTTAATTTTTCCAGTTCCTTACGCACATCCTCTGAACATTTCCGTCCATCCTCTTTCCCAAATTTGGAATAGAAACTTGGTAAAAAGATGTATCCAAATTTATTTCCTGATTTATCTTCATCAATAACGGCCGATTTAGCATAGGTTTCTTCTCTGATAACCACATCGCGAACGATTGGAATCACTTTTATCTCACCGTCATCCTTTTGTACCGTCAATCTCACTTCTGTTCCTTTTTTTCCTCGTATGAGTTTTAAGGCTTCTTTCATAGGAGCATCCACAATATCAACAGGTTCATCACCACCTTGGGCAACTTTTAATATCAAATCACCAGCTTCCAATTCACCTTGTCTCCAGCAAGCACTTCCTGTGACAATGCTATTGATCTTTATGTAGCCGTCTGACTCGGTCAAAACAGCACCAATTCCTTCCAACGTACCCGTCATTCTCAAGTCGAAATTTTCCTTTTGTTGGGGTGGGAAATATTCGGAGTGTGGACCGTAAGATGCTGAAATGGCATTTAGGAAAATGGCAAAATTATCTTCATCATCAATTTCTTCTCTTCGTTCAAATCGTTGATTCATATTTTTCTTGACTTGCTTGATCGACTCAGCCAACAATTCTTCTTCGCTTTTGATTTCAACTTCTGTATCCGAAGAGTCACTTTGTTTAGCAATCGCTTTCTCTTGGTTTTCCAATCGTATTAAATAACTATTCAATACAGAATACCGAAGGTACTTTCTCCACACTTCTTTTTGCTCTTTGCTATTTGCAGGGTATTCTCTTTTTTCTGCATCCGTTTGATAGGTTTCGTTTAGATCCAAAGGAATTTTTTGAGAAAGAATTTTCTCCGTCATTTCTTTTACATCTTCCAATCGGGAATCAAATGTTGAACGGACTTCATGATAAAACGATAAATCTCCCGCCAGGATATAATCGTCAATTTTGGTTTTATGATTGGCGAATTTCTTAATGTCACTTTGCAAAAAGTACATTTTTCCAAAGTCCATTCTTTTGATATACATATCATGCACTTTCGCCGAAAAATCATCGTCGATTTTCATTTGGTTAAAGTGTGATGATTGCATTACTCTGACCATTATGGACATCAACAATTTTTCTTCGGTTTCTTTATCTGGAGCCGTTGAAAAACTCCATGTTATAACGGCAATAAGAGAGAATATTCCTACAATGAGTGCACTTCGCATACCTAATTTCTTGAATTTCATGTGTCCAACATGTTTAATGGTGAATGTACGCAAATTTTGCCCGAAAATTGCCCATTGACGGGTAACTTAACATTTCTTAACTTCTTTCAGAATGTGCTTTGAAACTTCACAAACTGATCTAAAACAGTTTTGCCATCCAATCTGCTGATTGGGTGTGGGGTATTTGGCAAAATAAGCAATTGACCTTTTTTAAATAATCGATAGGCAAAAACGGACTCCTCAATAATTACTGTGCTGTCTCTATCGCCCATGGCAATTAAAACGGGAATCTCAAGGTTTTTAAGATCATCATCCTTCAACGGATTTTTCTTTCCCATTTGGGTCATCATATCCCGGGTTCTTTTGAGCACTTCTTTCCAATCATTGGGTGCATGAATATTTTCCAATTCTTTGGCGTAATCAGGTAATTTTTCACTGATGATTTCCGGATCCAACAAACCTGTTTGAATCTTAACCGTATCCTTGGTCCAATTCAATTTGGTTCCTATAATGAACAGGGATTTGAAACGATCTGGATATCTGGAAGCCAGGTATATGGCTGTAAACCCACCCATACTATAGCCAATCACATGAATGGTTCTGATATCTTTTTTATTGAGGTATCGAATTACGTCATTGGCAAACAATTCTATCGAAAATGCCTCGTCAGGAAACGGTTCTCCGCCATGTCCGGAAAAATTCAAAGTATGCACTTCATATTTTTTGGAAAGTGCTTCTTCAATATGTTTCAAACGAACCTTCGAACCAACGGCTCCGTGTAACAAAAGAATTTGTTCCATTTTCAGTAATCAAATAATTGCTGCAATCTAATTTCCACTTTTTCAATAGAAGGTATCATGGTGGCTTCCAAAGTTGAATTCAATGGAATGGCCGGCATATTTTCAGAACCTATCACTTCAACAGGAGCATCCAGGGAAGTAAAGCAATTTTTACTAATCAGTGCTGCAATGGACTGTCCAAATCCATTTTTTTCCGGCTCTTCAGTTATCACCATCACTTTACCATGCAGCATACTACGCTCGAACATTAGTTCTTCATCAAGGGGAAAGATGGTTCTGAGATCTAAAATCTCAACTTGTCCAGGGAATTTTTTGGCAGCTCCTAATGCCCAATGGACGCCCATTCCATAAGAAACGATCAATACAGATTCACCGGTGGCAATAATTCCATCTTCTGCTTCCTGCGTAATTCGGGCTTTTCCAAATGGAACAATGTATTCCTCATCCGGTTCAATGACCTTGGCGGTTTCAGTACCTTTGATTTTAGACCAATACAACCCTTTGTGTTCAAGCATGACAACGGGATTAGGATCGTAATATGCTGCTTTCATCAACCCTTTCAGATCTGCCCCATTGGAAGGATAAGCAATTTTAATGCCTCTAATATTGGCCAACACGGATTCTACACTGGAAGAATGATAAGGTCCTCCACTTCCATATGCTCCAATGGGAACACGAATAATGGCACTCACAGGCCACTTGCCATTGGACAGGTAACATGAACGACTCACTTCGGTAAACAATTGGTTCAAGCCAGGCCAGATATAGTCTGCAAATTGAACTTCTACAATGGGTTTACATCCTGTAGCAGACATCCCTACTGTGCTGCCAATGATAAATGCTTCTTGAATAGGCGTATTAAATACCCTGTTATCTCCAAAGTTTTTTGCCAATGTTGCGGCTTCTCTGAATACGCCACCCAACCTGGCTCCAACGTCTTGACCATACAACAGACATTCAGGATGCTTTTCCATAAGTTCTCGAATGGCAAATAAGGCACAGTCCACCATCAATGTGACCTCTCCTTTCTCAGCGGCTCGCTGGCCTTTTTCTTCCGTTATTGGAGTAGGAGCAAAATCATGTAAAAATAAATCCTCAGGACGTGGATCCTCAGCTGCCATTGCTTTTTTAAAGTCACTTTTGACTTTTTTTGAAGCGTTTTTTCTAATGGTCTCAAGTTGATCTTCCTTCCATCCGCTTTTTAGCAAGTAGTCATGAAAAACAGGAAAAGGATCTCTTGCCTTATGTTCGTTTAGGTTTTTTTCATTGCGATAAAACTCCATGCGTACACCACTGGTATGGTGATTTAGCAATGGAACTTTCGCATGTATCAATACCGGTTTTCGATCTTTCCTGATTTGTGCAAAAACTTTGTTAATGGTTGAATAACACTCAGCGAAATCACTTCCATTATTGATTTTTACAACTTTCAATCCCTTAAATCCTTTCGCATAATGATCTGCATCTGCTGCACGGATTTCATCTGCACTTGCCGAAATATCCCATTCGTTGTCCTGAACAACATACACAATCGGAAATTGGTGAAGTGCTGCCATTTGAAAAGCTTCTGCTACTTCACCTTCCGTAATGGACGCATCTCCAAATGAACAAACAACCACTGGCTCTTTACCTCTTGCAGGTTTATCCAAGCCTTGAATTTCTCTGTATTTCACTCCCATAGCTACCCCAGTTGTTGGGATACCTTGCATGCCAGTTGCTGAAGATTGATGTGGAATTTTTGGTTTGTCATCATCCCTCAAGCTTGGGTGACTATAATATGTTCTACCTCCTGAAAACGGATCATCTCTTTTGGCCATCAACTGTAGCATCAACTCGTATGGCTCCATTCCAATGCCCAACAACATGGCATCATCTCTGTAATAAGGAGCCATCCAATCTTGAGCTTCCATGTTGAGCCCAACTGCTAGTTGTAAAGCTTCATGACCTCTAGAGGTGGCGTGTACATATTTTGATGTGATCTTAAAATTCTCTTCATAGATGTTAGTCATCTCAACCGCCGTGCACATCAATTCATATGCCCTACCAAGTATTTCAGAAGATATTCCGGAAGATTTTTTCTTTTCCTTAATCTCTTGCATTCCGCTCAATGTCATGTTGATTTTTGAAGCGTGCAAGTTACGAAAATGGGGTGCGTCAATCAAACATAATTAATGAATAGTATTTTAACTCAAATATGTTCTTAGCATCCAAATATCTTTTTCCTGAATTTTAATGTAATCACTCATTAATGCAACGGTTCCTTCATCTTCAACATCTGAAGCATTTGCCAATATTGAACGTTCAATGGCGATTAGTTTTTTAAGTCCTTCCAATGTGGCAGCAACCATGTCCTTGCCTGTATGTAAGTCAACTTGTTCCACAATTTCAGCATTTTCAAGGTAACCAGAAAAAAAGCTAATGGGCTGGCCTTCTAATGTCAAAATGCGTTCTGCAATTTCATCAATTGATTCATTGGCCATGGTATACATTTCTTCAAATTTTGTGTGCAATTCAAAGAATTGTTCGCCTTTGACATTCCAGTGAAACGCTCGGAGATTTTGATAAAACAGTTGATAGTTTGCCAATAAAGTATTCAGTTCTGCAGTAAGTCTTTCTGCTTTTGTATTGTCTATTCCAATTGAGTTCATAGTCTTATTTTTTGTCAAAATTAGTGGCTAAATCAATATTCGTCAAATTGATATTTACTATATTTAAATAAATTTTATTTATATGACAATTCAACAATTGGAATATGTAGTGGCCTTAGACAATGAGCGTCATTTTGTAAGAGCAGCAGAAACATGCTTCGTAACGCAGCCCACATTAACCATGCAAATTCAGAAATTGGAAGACGAAATTGGTTTGCGGTTATTTTCACGTACTTCAAAACCATTGAAACCAACTGAGGCTGGTGAGCTTTTTGTATTGAAAGCCAGACAAATTCTTCGGGATATTGATGAGCTTAAGTCGATAGTTCGTGATGAAAAAGACACATTACAAGGAACTTTTCGTATGGGAATAATTCCCACACTTTCTCCTTATCTCTTGCCAAGATTCATTCAAAAATTCCTTCATGAACACCCTAACCTTGAGCTGATTGTGAATGAAATGCAAAGTGAACAGATCATCGAAGGATTGCAAAAAGGATCAATTGATATTGGTTTATTGGCCACACCGTTGAATGAACAACATCTCAGGGAAATTCCGGTATTCAATGAGCCTTTTTATGGATACTTTCCGCCAGATCATCGCCTGCTTAAAAAAAAGAAAATCAAACAAACAGACGTACAAAACGAGAATTTGATACTGCTATCCCAGGGCCATTGTTTTCGCAATCAAATGCTCTCTTATTGTGGAACAAATCGCAAGAAGTCTCAACCTGCTTTCATTTATGAAAGTGGCTCGTTGGAAGCCTTAAAAAATATGGTTCAAGCAGGAATGGGAAGCTCTTTGATTCCAGAGCTTGCCTTAAACTTGGAACAAGAAAAGGGCAATTTTAAACCCTTTTCTGAACCTGTACCTGCAAGGGAAATCAGTGTAGTTGTTCACCATAGTTTTTCCAGGGAATTATTAATTGAACATCTTCGAAAATCAATTCACCAATCCATTCCACAAAAGCTCGTCAAAAACACTCGGTTTTTCCGTGTCGACTGGCGTTAATTTTCTTTTTGAATAGCCAATTTATTCACCCATTGGTTACTTCCATTCGAAATTCTAAGCATATACAAACCATTATTCAACGAGGATGTATATATCATTTGGTCGGCCGTTCTTCCTGAAAGTACCATTTTACCGTCCAAGGTATATACTTCATATTGGACTTGCTCATTACTAAAGCCCTTCAAGAACACTAGATCACTTGCTGGTTGAGGATATAGTTCAATCTCCTCGTTTGCATGTGAATGGATGCCTGTAGGAGGCACAACCACTTGTGGTGTATAGCAATTCATGTTTGACGTATCATAGAAATTTTGCACTTCATCTGCTAAAGAATCTAAATGTGAAACATTCTGAATATTGTTTGTATTTAATCCGCGTGCATAAATGAAAGCATAAGTAATGTGAATGGTATCTCCTGCTTCAAATGATCGAGGGATGGCAGAGCCAAGCGCACGTCTGTCTCCAGGAAAATTCCCTACAGCTTGTTCCGACCATTGAGTTGCATCGCTTGGAGATCCATCATATATGTACTCAACTGGTTGGGTTCCTCCATATCCCTGGCCACCTTTAGTTATTGATGATCCATCTTTCCATTTTCCATTCAAATAGTTGAAATAATCTGTGCTGAAAAGCGGATCTCCTGTTGGCCCTGTTCCACTTTGGTATGCAATAAATGAAGCAAGGGAATCATTTAGTAATTTAATTCCCATGGCGGGTGGGTTAGAACCGTACCCTTGAATACCCGCATTTTCATCAAATGAATCGCCATTGTAAGCGTAAATGAGGTTTTTTGCCGGATTACAACCAACGTAATCATCAAATGGATTGCCTAAATCAAAATCAAGCCACATAGATGTACGAAAATCAGCATAGTTATTTGACGATCGGTTGATAATGGTATAATCAAAAAATGTCACATTGTTGATTTCATCCTGCGTATGGTAAGAATATGCCATCAATCGTACTTCAACACCCAGTGATTTCCCAAAGGAACGAAAGTGAGGATATCGTTCATCGTTAAACACAGCAAATACCGCTTGATCTCCTTTTATACAGGGATAATCACCGTCTTCAGGACTATATTGATTGTCTGCATTTCTGTCTACAAAAGGAGCGATATATGCAGGTTCACCATTGGCGGCATCTCCGTGAGCCGGCCAATTCTCAATCCAATCGGGCACTACATAACCAGCTGTATTCCAGTTTTGAACATGGTGGTCAATTTGAGCCTTAGAAATCTTCCAAACATCTGCATATCTATCATTGTAAGCTTGATCATAATTTGAAGCAATGGGCCCTTCAAAAAAATCAGTTACTGAATCCGTATATGTATTCACCGCTATATGTTGGTCAGCTGAAATATCATCAAACCCACCTAACCACAGTCCGCCAGCGTATATGGCATGAATGGATGTTCCTTTGGGAATTTCGTATCCTGCCTGGAACATAAAAGGATCGTTAAATAGGGCACCATTTGAATATACGTTAAGAACAGTATTGGACGTATCCAACTGCTCATTCTCAAATGAATATTGTGCTTTGATTAGTATTGGTGCTAGTACCAGGAATGTTAAAATTGCTCTCATATCGTGTTATTTGAAAACAATTTAGCAAACACAATTGCTGAAAAAATTGAGAATTAAGTAGTGGCGGGAAAGAGGTAATGAATGGTTTAATTGAATTGATAAGGGATCAAATCAACCGAAGTTGTTGTTTTAGTGTATCTCGTTCTTTTTTGGCCTCTTCAATTTTCTTTTCTACCTCAAGAACCAATGGGTTATTTTCAGTGTTATGACCAAAAAATCCCAAGTTGTTTTCGTATTGATTGATTTCGTTTTCGAGTTTTCTGATTTTATCTCGAATAAATTGTTTTTCCTTTTGGAGTCTTCTGTCGGGCTGATCTGTCTTTTTTATGCCTTCTATTTTGGCTTTAAATTTTTGTTCATGAACTTCTTTGGAGTCCAGACCAATGGACTTATACCTTTCATCAAGCAATTTATTATAAGAGCTATTCAATTCTTTATTTTGCTCAGTAGGGCCCAGTTCATTCCAACGCGAAACAAAATCATTCAGCACTTCTGGTTTTAGTTTGGCATCTCCAGGCTTGATTTTTTCAAGCTCTTTTACGAGGTTTTGTTTGGCAACCAAACTTTCCTTCATTCTATCTTTTCGGGAACCAAAATGCGCCTTTTTTGCATTGAAAAAATGATCACACGCGGCCCTGAATTGTTCCCATAATTTTTGTTCCCATTTGGGTGAAGCGGATCCAATATTTTTCCATTCCTTTTGCAGTTGAATAAACGCATCCGTTGTTTTTTGCCAATCTGTACTTTCTTTTATAGCATCCGCTTTTTGAATCAATTTTTGTTTCAGCTGCTCTGCTTCCTGTTGAACTTTTCTGTTGGCCTTGTAAAAGTCATTTTTCTGATGATATAAGGTATTTAACGCATCTCTGAATCGTTGCCAAACTTTATCATTGTGTTTTTTGGTGGCAAACCCTATTTTCTTCCATTCTTCTTTGATGGCTTCTATTTCATCAGAACGTTTTTTCCATTCTTTATGACTTTCGATTTTTTCTTTTGCTAAGGATTCAACTTTTTCACATAGTTCTGTCTTCAATTCGAAATTCTTGACTTGAACTTCTTTAATGTCCTTGTAGTGCTCATTGATTTTTTTGAAAACATTTCTAGTGGCCTCCCAAAATTCATCACGAACTTCTTCCCATTTTTCTTTGAAGGTAGGTCCAATTTCATCCCACTCCTTAATATAAATACCAATGGCCTCCTTCATCCCCTTTATGGAGTTTCCTTCTTGCAATTTGCTCACCTTTTCCGCAAGCGATTTTTTAAGATCATAGTTCTTTTTAAGATCGTAATCCTTCAGGGATTTGTAAATATTGATGTTGTAGTAAAACAACTCCAATTGATGACTATACTCTTTTTGCAACTCACGAAATTCCTTATCTGGATATTCCGGAAGACTATTCCAACGCTCACGAATTTCCTTCAACCCTTGAAATGCAGGCCCAATGTGATTTTCCTGACCGATAAGCTCTTTTAAATCAGCAATGATTTTTTTGCGAAGTATGCGTTGTTGTTCAATCTCCCTTTTCTTGTCCTCAACCAATACCTTTTTCTTTTCGATGTATTGATCCTTAAGTTCAATGAAGGCTTGTTCTTCTTTGTTGTGTTCAAACGTAAATTCAGAATCCTCTTTCCCTTCTTCGGACCACTTAGATTTTTCATGTTCTCTTCGGGAATTAATTGAATCGTCAAACTCTTTTAATAATAAATTCAGAGATTTCGATTGAGTCAATAGATCTTCTGATTCAAACAGTTGTTTGAATTCTTCTAATAATTCGTTTTGAGTTTTGGTCGTGTCCGTCATCACTTACTCGCTTACAACAAATTTAAAGAATAGAAATGATAAAATTTACTTCGTTTTTCCTAGATTTCATTTAATGACCAATCGTAAGACAAATACTTAATTTGCGGATTATCAGATATTTCTATCTTGCTATAGATGCTAATAAATTTTACAAGAGACATTTCTTTTGTAAAATCGCCCTGAAACCAGCTGAAAATTTTAGAAAGGTTCAGTTCCAAGTTTGATATTTTATTTCTTGTTGGATCGTTTATGAAAAGCGATGTTTGATGCGCTAACTGAGCTTCCAGCTTATCTGATTCATATGCTTCATTTCTCAATACGGGACAGGACATCGATGCACAATTAATGGCGAAGTGTATTCTGGGTTCATTGAACCGTTTTCTCAAAATTTTATGTTCAATGTGATGCAAACTCATTGGTTCATTATGGATGGAAAAAAAATGATAGTTCCAAACAGACGCAATACCGGGAATATAAACTACAGGATGCAAGTCCGTAATGCTTTTAACCGGATAATGATCTACGATAAGTGCAATGGTGAAAGCATTGTAGGCATTTATCCAAAAAGCTAGTTTTTGATTCTCATTCTCAAACTTTGATGGATCTGTATTTGAAATTTGATCCAGATAGTTTTGCAAAAAATCTCGATCCTGAAGGAAACCAGGATAATCTACCATTCCATTTGAATTCACATGTTTTTGTAGTAATTCCGTAAACAATTGATGCTCAGATTGACCAATTCCATCAAAAGACAAAAACAGAATAAGAATGGGTAGTATAAATTTCACCTTACATATTCATTGTACAACCGTATCAACTTCGATTGACTTGCATTCAACGCGTATAACAAGTGAAGATATCCATAAATTAATTGAAGTCTGATAAATCCATTGGTTTCGTACTTTTTGGAAGATGTGACAATGGGTTGATTCAGAATGGTAAACTGACCTGCTCTTTTCAATTTACGAACAAGATCATAATCTTCCATAATTTTCATTTTGGCATTGTAACCGCCAATTTCATTGAATAAATCGCGTGTTAGAAACAGGGATTGATCGCCTCCATGAAACAGGTATCCGTTGAAGCGAGAAAACCAAGCGGAAAGAACTAAAAACCAATGGTTATGATCGAATTTCAACCGGAAACATCCAGCTCTGTCACCTTGTTTGATTGAATTCAAAATTAATTGGTCAAAGCCATGAGGTGGGAAACTGTCCGCGTGTAGAAAGTACAATATGTCACCGGAGCTCTTAGCAGCACCAGCATTCATTTGGATGGATCTTCCTTTTACAAGACTGGATATAACTTTGATTCCAGCAAACAATTCATCTTTACTATCAACAGGCGTTTCGTATTCGCAAACTATGATTTCAATAATTGATGTAGTTATTGCATTAGAATGAAGGTGCTTTAGCACTTCTCGCAATAAGCCAATTTCCCTGTATAAGGGTATAATGATGGAAATAGTCACATGAAGTTATTCTTCTTCATACATTTTTTTATATGCCTTTATCAATTCCGTCAGTGCATGGGTGGTTTTTTCAATCTTGTCATCAGATTGATCTTTCATTGAAATCACAAATCGCTTATACGGTGACCGTTTTTTTTGCGTCAGAAGCTTTCGATCCACACATTCACCAAATTTTGCGTCACATTTTACAGAAAGTTGTTGACTTTCTTCCGCATATTTTACTGTGGTTTCATCCAATTCCAACAAGTACAAATGATCTTCTCTGTAGTCTTCATTGTTTTTCGTAAATACCACGGTCAAATATTTCTTTTCCATTGTAAACCGGCAATCCTGTTTCAACAACATATTGAGATTTTTAATGGCCAAATCAACACGTTCTTTTTGGGCCATGGAGGTCATTTGAATTAGGAATAAAATACCTAGAAATAGCAGTCTCATACAGTTTGATATCAAATAATGCTCTAATGTAGAAAAAGATAATGTAAATTTGTTTACCTGGCTAGTCATGAGATTTTTTCGCTTCATATTGTTGTTCGCCGCAAGTGTTAGTTGCATTGATATTAGTGCACAAGACAAGTTCATCATTTACGGTAAAATGAAGGTTGAACAGGGGTCATTTGATGGTAAAATGAAAGTAGAGAAAAATGGGCAGCAAATTTCTAAAAGGTCTCTTGAAAAATCTGGAAAATTTGAAGCTGAGTTAGATTACAATGCAGATTATATCTTGTCTTTTTATCAAGATGATTATGTAACCAAAAAAATTCGTGTAAACACTAAGGTTCCAGAGGAGAGAAGAGAGGAGGGTTTTTTACCCTTTGAATTTCAAGTAACGCTATTTAAGCAATACGAGGGAGTAAATACAGTATTGTTCAATCAACCAGTTGGATTCATCAAATATTCGGATGAAGTAGATGATTTTGACTACGACACAGATTATACCAAATCCATTCAGGATCAATTGGCTGATATTCTGAAGCAAGTTGAGGAAAAGCAAAAAGAAGAAGAAAAAGAAGCTAAGCGGCTTGCAAAAGAAGAGAAAAAGAAGGAGGAGCCAAAAGAAGAAGAGCCAGCCCCACCTCCACCTGATCCTGAACCGGAAAAAGAAGAACCCATTACCAGACAGGTAAGAGATGAACCACCACCATCGAAACCAAAATCCAGTTGGTCTGGTGTTTCTACTCCTAAAAGAAAAACGGCAAATCTGGTTGTTATGAAGGCCTATACCATTGGAGAGCAAGGATTTCCGAACTTACCTGCCTATGGTTTCATCAATTTTGGTGATGGTACAGGTCCCAGGGAAATTTCAAAAGAACAATTTCAGGAATACGCCAAGCAATACCGTTAAAAAGGAGGCATTTCAGGTTTATTGTCCAGAATTTGTTCAACTTCTTCATTTAACGCATCCGTATATTTGTCACGTAATTCAATGACTTTTAGATTTTCTTCCAATTGATGTGCTTTAGATGCACCGAGAATTACTGTAGATACATTTGGATTTTTCATACACCACAAAATGGCCATTTGCGCCATGGATAATCCCGCATCGGTAGCTAACGAAGTCAGTTTTTTGGTTTTGTTTAAATTTTCTTCTACCAGAGTCCTGTCTTTTAACCATTCCAAACCACTAATTTCAAGACGTGTATCTTTCACTAATCCATCATTGTACTTACCGGTCAATAATCCAGAACACAGAGGAGACCAGATGGTTGTTCCTAAACCTACCGTCTTATAAATTTGGCTGTACTCCACTTCTATTTTATCTCTCCAAAACATGTTGTATTGAGGTTGTTCCATGGTAGGGCCAATCAAACGATTTTTCTCCGCAAACATGTGCGCTTCCATGATTTCCTGAGCACTCCATTCGGACGTTCCCCAATAGAAGATTTTACCTTGTGCTATCAAATGATTCATTGTCCACACTGTTTCCTCAATTGGTGTTTCTTTATCTGGTCGATGACAAAAATACAAATCCAGGTATTCTGTCTGTAATCTAGCTAACGCATCATTACATGCCTCTACAAGATGTTTTCTGTGTAATCCCGTTTGAGTTGGCAACTTACCTCCTGCCCCAAAAAACGCTTTGCTCGATAATATGTAGGTATCCCTTGGCCATTTTTTCTTTTTAAGAATTTTACCCATAACTCTTTCCGACTCTCCTCTTGCATATATTTCAGCATTATCAAAAAAATTAATACCCCCTTCATAAGCAATGTCCATTAACTTTTCTGAAATTCCATCTTCTATTTGTTTACCAAACGTAAGCCATGAGCCAAATGACAATTCACTTACTTTCAGGCCAGCTTTTCCTAATCTATTGTATTCCATTTTACCTAAAAATTATATCATACTAATGTATGCTTTTTCCCATTGGATTGTGATTATCTTTGGTGCAAAATCATTTCGAAATGTCAGCAGATCATCAAAAAATTCATTCGGATAAAGCACCAGAGCCAGTAGGGTTGTATCCGCATGCTCGTAGGGTAGGAAATTTGTTGTTCTTATCAGGTGTGGGTCCTAGAGAAAAGGGTACAAAAATTATTCCTGGAGTAGATTTAGATAGTGATGGAAACATTTTATCCTATGATATTGAAAAGCAATGTCATTCGGTTTTCAATAATGTGAAATTGGTATTGGAAGCTTCTGGGTCATCTTGGGATAAATTGATTGATGTTACTGTATTTCTAACTAACATGAAAGCTGATTTTAAAACATACAATCGCGTGTATGCTGAATATTTTGCTGAAAATCAGCCCTGCAGAACAACCGTTGAGATAAATTCATTACCCACTCCCATAGCTATCGAACTCAAGTGCATTGCAGTTATTGATTAAGGATTTAGTGATAAAATACCATTTATAGACTTTATTGTAAAGTCCAATACTGCTGGCACATTTTTCTTACTTTTGTGCTCCTTTTGAGGAAATAATGGGACATTTCAAAGAATACAAGAAACTAGATTTATTAGGTGTTTCAAAGGAAATTTTAAATTTCTGGAAAAAAGAAAAGACGTTTGAGAAAACGGTTTCCAATCGTGAAGGTGCTGAATCATTTGTTTTTTATGAAGGGCCACCCTCCGCCAATGGGTTGCCAGGTGTGCATCACGTTTTATCCAGAACAATCAAGGATATTTTTTGTCGATTTCAGACGCTAAATGGAAAACAGGTTAATAGAAAGGCTGGATGGGACACCCATGGTTTACCGGTTGAGCTGAGTGTTGAAAAGGAACTTGGTATTACCAAAGTAGATATCGGAAAGAAAATTTCAATCGAAGAATACAACCAGAAATGTCGCGAGAATGTCATGAAATACAAGGAGGTATGGAATGACTTAACGGAACGTATTGGTTATTGGGTGGATATGGATGACCCCTATATCACTTATGACAGCAAATACATTGAGTCTGTCTGGTATTTACTCAAGCAGTTACATGACAAAAAGTTATTATACAAGGGATACACCATTCAGCCCTATTCTCCTGCTGCTGGAACGGGTTTAAGTACACATGAGCTCAATCAACCAGGGACTTATCGAATGGTAAAAGATACTACGGTGGTTGCCCAGTTTAAAGTAATAGACAATGAACATTCTGCTAAACTTTGGGATGGAGAACATGGTGAATTGTTTGCTCTTGCATGGACTACTACTCCCTGGACTCTACCGTCCAATGCGGCTTTGGTTGTTGGAAAAAACATTGGGTATGCTGTTGTCAAAACGTTTAATAAATATACCCATGAACCTATCACTGTTATTTTAGGGGAAGAATTGGTTCCGAAATATTTCAATGAAAAAGCCAAAGAATTATCACTAAATGAATATGATCCTCAAGGAAAGCTGATCCCATTTGAAGTGGTAAAAACCGTCAAAGGTGAAGAATTGGTTGGTCTGCAATATGAGCAATTGTTTGATTATGTTCAGCCATTAAATAATGGAGAAAAGGCGTTTCATATTATTGATGGAGATTTTGTCACTACGGATGAAGGAACAGGCATTGTGCATGCTGCTCCTACATTTGGTGCGGATGATGCCAGAGTAGCAAAAGAACATGGAGTTCCACCCATAACGGTAATGGATGAAAATGGTGCTGAATCTCCATTGGTGAACCTGCAAGGTAAATTTGTTTCCCAAATGGGTGAATTTGCCGGAGAATTTGTCAAAGAAGAATACTTAAAAGAAGAAGATAAGGCAGAGAATTATTTGTCCGTAGATGTCCGATTGGCTATTCAGTTGAAGGAAAGAAATCGTGCTTTTGAAGTTGCCAAGTATGAGCACAGTTATCCGCATTGCTGGAGAACTGACAAACCTGTATTGTATTACCCACTTGACTCTTGGTTTGTTAAAACAACGGAAGTCAAGGATCGATTGATTGAATTGAATCAAGAAATCAATTGGAAACCTGCTTCTACTGGAACGGGTAGATTTGGCAATTGGCTGGAAAATTTACAGGATTGGAACCTATCAAGATCAAGATATTGGGGTATTCCTTTACCAATTTGGGCCAACGAAGACAAGACAGAATTAAAATGCATCGGTTCTTTAGAAGAGCTTAAGCAGGCCTGTCAAGTATCTGTTGATGCTGGGTTTATGAAAACAAATCCATTAGAAAAATTTGAAGCAGGAAATTTTGAAGCTTCTAATTATTCGAATGTGGATTTACACAGACCATGGGTGGATAACGTTGTGTTGGCATCTTCAAATGGCGAGGCCATGCATAGGGAAACAGATTTAATAGACGTTTGGTTTGATTCAGGCTCAATGCCTTATGCACAATGGCATTATCCTTTTGAAAACAAAGAAATATTTGAGAAGTGTTTTCCTGCTGATTTCATTGCAGAAGGGGTTGACCAGACCAGAGGATGGTTCTTTACGCTCCATGCCATTGCCACTACCTGTTTTGATAAGATTGCCTACAAAAATGTAGTTTCCAATGGTTTAGTATTGGATAAAAACGGGCATAAAATGTCCAAAAGATTGGGTAATGCAGTAGACCCCTTTCAAGTATTGGATACTTATGGACCTGATGCTTTAAGGTGGTACATGATTAGCAATGCTCAGCCGTGGGAAAATCTAAAATTTGATATTGATGGGATTAAAGAAGTTCAGAATAAATTCTTTGGTACCTTATATAATACCTACAGCTTCTTTGCACTTTATGCCAATGTAGACGGATTTAAATCTGAAGAAGAGCTTTCGTTTGAAGAACGTCCAGAGCTAGACAGATGGATTTTATCCAAACTAAATTCACTCATCAAGGAGGTTCATGATCACTATTCAACCTATGAACCGACGAGGGCAGCCAGAGCTATCCAGTCGTTTGTGATCAATCATTTGAGTAACTGGTATGTGCGGTTATCACGACGTAGATTTTGGAAAGGTGATTACTCGACGGACAAGATATCTGCATATCAAACCTTGTATCAATGTTTGAAAGATGTGAGTATTATAAGTGCACCCCTGGCGCCTTTTTACATGGATCAATTGTACAGAGATCTAGCCATAGATGGTGTTGAATCTGTGCATTTGGAAAATTTTCCAGAAGTCAACGAGGTTCTAATTTCCAGGGAATTGGAACAAAAAATGGAAATGGCTCAGGACATTACATCTCTAGTATTGAGTGTGCGCAAAAAAGAGAGGTTGAAAGTAAGACAACCATTGCAGAAAATATTGGTTCCTGTAAAGGATCAAAAACAAGAAGCAATGCTTGATGCGGTATCGAAATTGGTTCTTTCCGAAGTAAACGTCAAAGAATTACTTGCCGTTGAAGAGAACAATGACATTGTGGTTAGGCAGGCAAAACCGAATTTTAAGGCATTAGGGCCCAGATATGGAAAATTGATGAAGGCTATTGGGCAAGAAGTGGCTAACCTGACCGGAAATGATATCAACGCGTTTTTGGTGCATGGGAAATTGGAGATCCCGGTTCAAGGTGAAAATGTTGTGTTGGAAGAGGGTGACTTAGAAATTGTATCAAAAGATATTCCAGGGTGGTCAGTTGCAAGCAACGGAAACATTAGTGTAGCTCTTGATATTGCCCTATCGGACGATCTTGTTCATGAAGGCATTGCCAGAGAATTTGTGAATAGAATCCAAAACCTTAGAAAAGAAAGGGGTTTGAATGTAACGGATAAGATATTATTACAAATAAAAGGCCATGATAAAATCAACACGGCTATAAATAATAATAAACAGTATATTTGCGACGAAACGCTGGCGGAGCGACTGGATATTGTTGATGTTCTCAACATACCACATCCAATTGAAATTGAAATAGATACGGAATTAAAAACGTCGTTTGGTATTGATAAAATCACGGCATAAATTGAATTAGAAATGGCAGATCAAAAAGTCAGATATAGTGATAAAGAATTGGCTGAATTCAAAGAGTTAATTGATCAAAAATTAGAAGAAGCTTTTCGAGATCTAAAAGGATTGAAAGATTCACTTTCTCATAAAGATGATCATGGTACTGATGATACTTCACCTTCTTTTAAGATCATGGAAGATGGCTCAACTACCCTTTCTAGAGAAGAAATTGCACAATTGGCAGCACGTCAGGAAAAATTCGTTCAGCATCTTGAAAATGCATTGGTTCGAATCCAAAACAAAAGTTATGGTATTTGTCGTGTGACTGGAAATTTGATCCCTAAAGAACGACTCAGAGCCGTTCCTCATGCAACACTGACTATCGAGGCCAAAGAATCAGGCAACTAATGAACTTTACTCGATTTTCGGGTAGAATTTAGGACTTAATGCGAAAGATTGCCCATTTTCTTATTCAACCGTTGGTCCTTATTTTTCTGGTATTAATAATTGATCAGTCAATAAAAATTTGGATTAAGACTCATCTGTATTTGGGTGAAGAAATTCCTGTGTTCGGTGATTGGTTTATTATTCATTTCACTGAGAACAACGGAATGGCGTTTGGGTTGGAACTTGGAACCGAATATGGTAAGTTGATTCTAAGTCTTTTCAGAATGCTTGCCGTCGGAGCGATAGGCTGGATATTATTCACCTTCCCAAGGGATCAAGTATCTAAAGGATTATTAGCCTGCGTTGCATTAATATTTGCGGGTGCCGTCGGTAACATTATAGACAGTGTTTTTTACGGTGTAATCTTCAATGACTCATATGCTCAGTTGGCAACCATGTTCCCACCAGAAGGTGGTTATGCCAGTCTATTGCATGGAAGGGTGGTGGACATGCTTTATTTCCCGATAATTAAGGGTTTTGTGCCAGATTGGGTGCCCATTTGGGGTGGTGAGTACTTCGTTTTTTTCAGACCCGTATTTAACATAGCGGATTCAGCAATAACCGTTGGTGTTATTTCCATCATATTATTTCACCGAGATTTTTTCAAAAACGGATTTAGCTTACCTAGTAAATCCAAGAATTCTGAGGTTCAGGAAACATCAGAAACGTGAAATTGATTGGCCAGGTATTCGGCAATTTGGACCGCATTGGTTGCAGCTCCTTTACGCAGATTATCGGCCACAATCCACATATTTAAAGAATTATCCTGAGACTCGTCTCTTCGAATTCTACCAACAAATACTTCATTTTTTCCATGTGCTAAAACTGGCATTGGATAAACATTGTTGGCAGGATCATCCTGAACAACTACACCACTTGTTTGATTCAATATTTCATAAACATCATTGATGTCATAAGGCCCATTGAATTCAATATTTACCGATTCAGAATGTCCTCCTACAACGGGAACCCTCACGGCTGTGGCAGTAATGTTGATGCTGTTGTCATTTAGAATCTTCCTTGTTTCGTTGATCAACTTCAATTCTTCCTTTGTATAGCCGTTTTCCTGAAAATCATCACAGTGTGGCAAACAATTGTAATCAATAGCATGTGGATAAACCGTCAATTCCTTGTCACCATTTCTTTCGTTTTCCAATTGTTTTACGGCCTTTGATCCTGTCCCTGAAATGGATTGATAGGTTGAAATTACCAATCGCTTAATGCCATATTTTTGGTGCAATGGGGCCAATGCCATAACCATTTGAATGGTTGAACAATTTGGATTGGCTATGATCATATCATTTTCTGTTATTCCAGAACCGTTTATTTCTGGAACAACCAGCTTGTTATCTGGATTCATTCTCCAGGCGGAAGAATTGTCAATCACTCTTGTACCATTTTTTGCAAATTCTGGAGCCCATTCAAGAGATGTATTTCCTCCAGCAGAAAAAAGTGCAACATCTGCCTTCAATTCAATCGCTTTTTGCATTGAAACAATTTCAAACGACTTATTGTTGAATTGAACCGTTTTTCCAACTGATTTCTCAGAAGCAACGGGAATAAAGTCCGTTATTTCCAAATTTGACTCTTCCAGGACGGCAATCATTTCTTTACCTACTAATCCTGTTGCACCAACCAAAGCGATTTTCATCTTGTAAAATTTGCTTCAAAATTACTGCTCTTTTGGTACATAAACGTTCAATTTGAGAATAATTACAAAAAAGTTGGAAGCCAGAGGTTCCTATTGATTATATTTGTTTCGCAAAAAATTGAAAATATGAAAAAGCAACAATTCTTAATCCTCTTGACTATTTCTTTGTCCATTGTAGGATCCACTGTATTGACATCTTGTGATTCAGGCAATTCTGAATCAACAAATTCAGATCAAGCAGCAACTGAGGAACCAGTAGCGGAAGAATCTGCCACTGACGTCAATGAAGAAGCTCAATTTCAAATGGATTTAATAGTTGCGAACAATTTATCTGAACCTGCAGTTTTTCTATCAGAGGTTAATTCTGCCGATGAATTGGAATATCATCATGAGATGACTAATTCTGTTGAGAATGCAGACAGCTATGTAACTGATGTTGAAAAGGCGCTTGGATTTGGAATTTATGGAGCAGATTTAAGTTATGAGTCTTTGTTTGATAAGCATCAGGAAATGGCTGCTTTTTTGACTACCATTCAATCTTTGGCTTCACAATTAGGTCTTGATATGTTGTTTCAAGACGCAGATATTGCAAGATTGGAATCAATCAAGGACAATCCTGACTCTGTTCGACTTTTCATCATGGAGAAATACGATCAAGCGGACGAATACCTTAGAAATAATGAACGTTTATTGACTTCTGCATTGATTTTAACTGGAGGACTAATTGAAAGTATGCACTTAGCTTTGGTTCAAATGTCTGAAGAAGATGTCAACGAGGACACGTATACCATGTTCTTGACACAAAAAAATACATTGGATAACCTTATTAAGTTGTACAATACATTGGGCTCCAATAGTCAGACTGAGCAAATAGCTAATGACTTGGTTAAATTGGATCAAGTGGTAGATTCGATTGGTTCGTTTGATAACCTTACTCAGGAAAAACTGAGCGAATTGCAGACTTCTGTTGAAAGTATTCGTAATAAAATAGTCTAATTTTTTCCCATAAAACTTCACGTTTGAATCTTTTTTTACGTTTCAACTGATTGAATGATCCAATAATTTTGTAGTGGCTCATGTATAACATTCTGGTTATGCATCTAAGATTACTCATTGGCTATCTATTCTTTCAAATTGCTGCAAATTGTCAATTCAATGATGATTTTAGTGATGGTGACTTCTCCAAGGATCCGAAATGGATTGGAGACACTTCATTGTTTATGGTCAACCATTCTGAAGAGCTCCAGCTATTAGATACAGGTTATGCCAAGACTGCCTATTTATCAACTAATTGTGCAGTAGTTTATGATGCTTTTTGGAAATTTTCTGTTCGACTTAATTTCAATCCTTCTTCAAGCAACTTTTGTAAAATTTACCTTGGTTCAGATCAAGTTGAACTGAATTCTCCACTTCGAGGGCACTACATTTTGGTGGGAGGATCAAAAGACAATGTTTCATTGTATAGACAAAACGGCACCAATCATGAATGCCTGATTGAAGGGCGTTCAGGGTTACTCAATCATGGAAATAACGAAATTCAAGTCATTGTTGAAAGAAAAAGAGATGGAGAGTGGATTTTAGCAACGGATACTTCCAAGGCGAATCAGTTTTCAGAAGAAGGAAGAACAAATGACCTCGTTTATTTCAATGTTTCGTATTTCGGTATCTACTGTGAGTATACCAAAACAAGAAGTGATAAGTTCTATTTTGATAACATTGAAGTAATGGGTGAAACTAGTATTCCAGATTCCATTCCGCCGTTTGTTCAATTGGCACAAATTCATGATAAATCAGGAGCAATCATAACCTATAATGAAGTCCTTCATAAATCCTCCAATTCTATCAATTATTATCACGTCATTGGGGGTAATTCGATTGAACACGTTCAGCGGCTCAATGAATTCGCTGTAAAAGTATTTTTCGAAAATAAACTCATAAGCGGTGATTCGGTTTGCATTTCCATAACCGGAATTCAAGACACATCAGGCAATGTGATTGTTGACACTTCGTTGGATTTTGTGTATTTCGAATTGATTAATGCCAAAAAAAATGATCTGGTGATTAGTGAATTACTTCCAGATCCAGAACCTTCCCGTGGATTACCGTCATGCGAATTCATTGAAATTTATAATAGAACTGAATATTACATTAACCTCGATCAAGTGATTTTTATGGACGCTCAAACTTCTTCCCCTTTGAGCGGAGAGGTTTCTCCTCATTCTTTTGTACTGGTTTGTCCAAAAGATCAATGTTCCTCATTTTCACGCACTATAAATTGTATAGAGTTGGACAAATTCCCTTCTCTGAACAATTCAGAAGATCATTTGTCTTTAAAGGATAAAGCCAATAATGTGCTGTTTGAATTACATTATTCCAATAATCAATTTTTGAGTTCAGCAGGGAAAGAAGGAGGAGTGAGTCTTGAATTGTCAGATTATACATTAAATTGCTTTGGATGGTATAACTATCATGAATCAACACATCCGTTGGGTGGAACCCCCGGGTTGAGAAACTCCCAAAGAAGCCGAGAAGATTTTACAGGAGGAATAAAAAAAATAGAAGTATTGGAATCTGGTATTCTTGTAGAAACTTATGCTCCATTGGATTCTAATTTGAAAGAACTTGCGCCTATATTATGCGAAGAAGCAATTTTTGATTCTACCCTTTTATTCGAAACAGAATTCACAACCTTTATATCATTTCAAAGAAAGCCATTTAGAAATATCCCTTATAACTGCAGTATTCACTTACCATATTGTCATACTGAGCTCCTGACAGAATATGAATTCACGTTTGTTCTGCCCGAAAGAGAACCGCAATTTGGAGAATTGGTCATCAATGAACTTTATTTTAACCCTCCTTCAAATGGCTCAGACTATATTGAAATTTACAACTCATCGGATAAATATCTTTCACTTGAAAAGCTCTACCTAACAAATAACAAAGACACCACCGAACTGAAAGGGACAATAGGGCCGAAGAATTTTGTTGTCTTAACCGAGGATTCCATATTCGTTTTGGAAAGATTTCTGGCTAACTGGAACATCAATTTTCTACCAACTTCGAAATTAATTGCTTTACCCAATGATAGCGGATCAGCTTTTTTAGTAACAAAGGATAATGCACTTATTGATATCATAAAATACCGAAAAGAATTCCACAACATATTTCTAACTGATGAAGAAGATGTTGCTTTAGAACGTATTCATCCTTCTGCTAACGGAACAAAAAGTTCGAGTTGGAGTTCTGCGTCTGCCAAATGCAATTATGGCACCCCTGGACGTATTAATTCGCAATTCCACTCATCAAATGTTCAGACATTCTTATTTCCTCATAGCATATCACCAAATGGCGACGGCATAAATGATGAACTACATGTTCAATTATCCTTTGCGCACAGTGGCTCTATTTGTAATATAGGAATCTATGATTTACACGGATACTGTCACTATATTCTTGAACGCAATACAATCATGCCTAAACAATCAATGATCAAATGGGCAGGGATAAATTCAAATGAGCAATTCGTCCCTTCAGGCCCATATTTTGTATTTCTGGAGTGTTATAGTCCGACGGGTATCAAATACAGTGATAGATTACCCTTTTACGTTAACTAAGACGATACTATTTAATCAATCTCAACCAAGCGTCTGGGTACTCAGATCTAGCATTTCGAAGATTTCGTCTTGCTTCTTCCTCATCCTTGGTGAATGATAAATACACATTGTAGAACTTGTTGGTAATGTTATAAAGCACATCACTGTCTGGGAATCCTGCATTAATGTATTTTTTCTTGGATTGTCTCGCTAACTTTTGCTCAGAATATGACCCCACAACAATATAGAATCCTGTAGTCAACGGATTACCTGCATTGTCAAGGAAATCAGAACTAAAATCATTTTCTTTCGAGGTAGGTGGAGCAATGATGGGTGCTTGACCCGCAGCGCCACTTTCCAATTGTTCTGCTGCTTTTTCAACCTCTTCTTTGACTTGTTCGAGTTCAGTACCCAATGAATCAATCGCTTCAGTATTCTTATCCGTCTGTTCTTGCGTTTCTTTCAATTTATTACTCAAGCTGTCGATTTCATTTTTCATTTCTTGTCGTTGACGAGCCTCTTCTTCTTTTTGTTTTTTCGATGTTCCGAAAGTATATCCTACCATAAATTCAGAACTTGAACCAGCAAAGTCTTTAATGTCAGCTGTTATGATGTCATAGGAGTAGCTAACAAAAAGCTTATCATTGATCTTGAACCCAGCATTTACACCAATTGCATATTCATGTTTATAGGTTCCTCCCAACCATATCAACTCATTCCAACTTCCCATGGCAGAGAAGTCAAATTGAAATGGGGTGTTTGGCGTAAATCTTGAAACAAACATTGGATAAACTGCCCAGGTATCATCAATTTCATATGAGTATTTCGCTGTCAACAAATAATGTCTCGTGATTCCGTAATTTACTACTTGATCATTGTCCACTTGATTATATTCCAGATTATTGCCGAAAAGCTGAGGCACAGCAATTCCTACTTCAAGTGCATCCCAATAATATCCAATTCCGAAATCAGCATCAAGGCCTGATTTGTTTTGTGATGTAGAGAACAAATTTGGATCCGCTAAATCTTCAACTGATGCTCTGTTGTAATCAATGTTATTACTTAACATCCCTAATGCCAATCCAAAACGTAAACGATGGTCACTATTAATATCTACTGCATAAGAGTATGAAAATTTGGCACCCGTTCTGCGAAGGATATCCGTTTGATCAGAATATATATTGGCACCTATTCCAGCTTTATCTCCCATTATAGGTCCTTCAAGGGTTACTGCTGTGGTTATAGGGGCGCCTTGTAATCCAGTCCATTGATTTCTATGAGATAAAAATCCCTGAATCTCGCCTCTAACTCCCGTAAATGCAGGGTTATAGACAAAAGGATTAAAGAAATACTGACTGTAAAATGGTACTTGCTGTGCTTGAATATTCACAGCTCCCATCAGTACAATAGCTCCCGTGATAATTATTTTTACGATCGATTTCATTTCTACCTTTTTCATGTCCTATTTCCCCCTTAAAATGGTTATCGCCCCTTTAAATATTTTTCCAGTATCGCTATCTATAATATAGTAATACGTGCCATCCGGAAGCTCATTGCCATTAAATGTACCTTCCCAATCATCTTGATAATTCGAATCTTCATATACTATTTGCCCGTATCGGTTATAAACTGATACTTTACACACATTACAATTTGCAAGGTCCCTTATCTTCCATGTATCGTTAAATCCATCACCATTAGGTGTAAACAGATTATGGAATTGAGTAGAATCAGTAGTTGTTCCTGTATCCGCTATAACAGTTACAACCAAAGAATCTTCTCCCGTACAATTCGAAGCATCTGTCCCAGTAACAACATAAGTAATACTTCCCAATGTGTTGCCGGTAAAGATTGGATCTTGAAGCAATGAGTTATCCAAATTGGTAGCAGGAGACCAAGAGTAGCTTGAAGCACCGCTAGCATTGAATTGTGTAGTATTTCCTTGAATCACGGTGGCGTCCGGACCTGCATCTACAACAGGTGCTGCCGTGGCTGTAACCGTTATAGAATCTGTTCCAACACATCCGTTTGTATCCGTAACAGTTACCGATACCACAGAAGACTGTGAAATGGTTACAGATGTTCCTGTATCTCCAGTACTCCAAGCATATGGAGGTCCTCCAGAAGCTGTTAAAGAAACACTTTCTCCTTCACAGAACTCTGTAGGTCCATTTGCACTAATGGAAGCAACGGGGTTAGGTAAAATTGTGATTGTAACAACATTCGAAGTATCATCAGGGCAATCTCCCAATGAAACAATGACTCTATATTGTGTTGTTACAGAAACATCCTGATATGGAAGAGAATCAACTGTAACTGCTGGAGACATTGGCGTAAATGCTCCACCATTTTCTGACATTTCCCAATTTGTGATATTTCCAGTATAACCAGTGAGCAAAAGAGTACCTGAATTAGGACCGTCACAATACATGGTATCCTCAGATAAAAGTCCAGCAACAGCCGATGGTTTCACAGCAATCTCTACCGTATCTGAAGTGTCTGCAGGACAACCTCCACTAGCAACAATTACTCTATACAATGTTGTATCAGTGAGATTATTAAACACAAGGAAGGTGTCGTTTGTGCCTGCCGGATTCCAATTTGCTCCGCCATTGGTACTGCTCTCCCAACTAAAGTTATTTCCTATGTGACCACTTAATGTTATTGTACCAGAATTATCTCCAGAACAAACCGTATCATTTTGAGCCAAGGTTCCACCAACGCTGAACGTGTCCACCGTCAATGTAATTGTCAATGTATCTATTGGACATATGCCGTTTTGTACAAATGCTCGATAATGAGTGGTGATTTTTAACGTGTCATATCTCTGGAAGGTTGTATCATTATTTAGATCCGTCCAATTAGTTGCTGTATCAGGTCTAATCTCCCAACCGTATATTGTATCTACTGGATTGGTAATGAAAATTGTATCACTTCCCACTCCATAACATAATTGTGTTGTAGCTGATACCAAGTTTCCATTATAAGGAGTATTAACATTTACAGCAAATGATGCAGAAGTATCCGGAGTACATGTATCGCTTTGAGAAATTACTCTGAACAATGTATTCACGTTAACTGGTACTGTTATAATTGATGTATCAGAATTTGGAATAGTATCAAAGTTTGCACCGCCATTTGTAGAAAACAACCAGTTCACAATTGAACCTACAAATCCTGTTGTATTTAATGTTACCTGGCTTCCTGAACAAACTAGTGTATCGCCGGAAATGGTTCCAGCTGTTGAAGGTCCAACCTGAATTATAACAATGTTCGAATACAAATCAGGACAGAATCCTCCTCCTTGAATTTGAACTCGGTATTGTGTTGTTTGAGTCAGGTTAGAAATCGCTAAAGAATCCGTAGTATTGGCAATAGGTGTCCAAGTCTGACCTGTATCTGTGGATGACTCCCAACCTAAAACAGTTGCAGTTCCACCTGTAAGTACAAGTGTATCCGCGAAGGTTGTCGTACAAAATTCTTTACTTGACATCAATGTTCCAATAACTGGTGCAGGTTGAATTGTTATGGTGACAGAATCAGATGTATCTGCAGGGCACGCTCCATTTTGCACTCTCACTCTGTATGAAACGGTATCATTCAAATTCACAAATCGTAAAGAATCCGTGGTATTCGTAATTGGAAACCATACGCCGGCAGTTGTAGAAGAATCCCATCCAATAATTGATCCTCTGTAACCAGTAAGCAATAACAAACCGGTGTTATTATTCCCACAAACTGTATCCGATGCTGCTAATGTACCTGCAAGTGATGCGCCCACTTCAACAGTAACAACATTTGATGTATCGTTGCCACATACTCCACCATCCATAATGACTCGATATTCTGTCAACGAATCAGACAAGTTCATATAACTCAACGTGTCCGTTGTATTGGCGGGTACTAATGAAACAAATCCTCCACCATTAATGGAACGTTGCCAGTTTAATATTGGTCCAACATATCCAGTTAACGTAATTGTATCAGCGTTATTCGTATCACAATAACTTGCAGAACTAGAAAGTGTTCCAGCATTTACTGAATCATTGGTATTGATCGTAATTACACTTGAAAATGCCGTATCACATGTTCCATTTCGAACCATTACTCGGAAAGAAAGGGTGTTAGCTAAATCATTGTATTGAAGTGTATCAAAGCCTGCATTTGCAGGTGTGTGATTTGCCCAAACCCCTCCATTGGTTGAATCTTGCCAAGCTAAAATTGTTCCAATGTGGCCTGTTAGGGTTAATATTCCTGTATCTCCTTCACAAACAGTTAAAGGATTTGAGCTACTAATGGTTCCTCCAACAGATTGTCCAACAGTAATGCTCACAGAATCTGTTGTATCGTTACCACAAACACCACTAGATACGATCACTCTATAATTCGTATTCTGGATTACATCTTTAAACGTAACAGTATCTCTATTTGCTGTTCCGGAAACATTGGTCCAGATTCCAGGTGTCAATGATTGCTGCCATCTAACAACTTGCGTTTGGAATCCATTTAATGTCAATAAAGTTGAATTATTTGTATCACAATATGATACTCCTCCTCCAGATATGGTGCCGGCCACAACTGCCGTATCAATTGTTATGGTAACTGTAGTGGATGTATCTTGAGGGCAAACTCCATTTGTAACAAATGCTCTATACGTTACTGTTCCACCGGCAAGTGACGAATAATTCACCGTGTCTGTAGTGTTGGCAATATTAGTAAATGCCCCACCGTTCACACTTTGTTGCCACATATCTACACCTCCAACATGACCTGTAATAAATACTTGTCCAGAATTTGAAGATTCACACACGGTAGTTGCTCCTTGAGCTATTCCACCATCAGATGGAGCATCAACAAAAACCGTATCTGAATCAGAAAATACTATTGGGCATGCTCCTTCTTGAAGCCTTGCTCTATAAATAGTTGTGGTGGTCAAATTACTATCGGTGATCACTGTTGTAGTATCACCAGCTCCCATGTTTGTGAAAGAAGCTCCCATATTGGTAGATTTCTGCCATCTTAATATTTGACCCACAGACCCTGTTAATGTTAATGTAACCATATTGGTTCCACTACATAAATCAGGTCCGGCATATGTGACATTTCCACCAATTGCAGCAGGAATAATGTTGACAATAGCAGTATCGGATATTGCAGTATCACATTCACCATTCTTAACTTTCGCTCTATACCATGTTGTATCATTTAATCCAGCATACGCAACAGTATTTCCAGATGTTGCTACCAGGGTCCAAGAAGCTCCATTATTATCAGATGATTCCCATCTAACCACTGAACCAGTGTGCCCTGAAATTGATATGTTTCCAGAATTGGAACCTCCACATACTGTGGTACTTCCTGACAATGTACCTCCCACAGAAGGTTGATTCACTACAATTGGAACAATGGTTGAATATACTGTGTCGCAAGCTGCGCCATTTTGAACAGCTGCTCTAAATTCAACATCCGTTGTATAATTGAAGAAGAACGATTTGGGACTGACGACCGCTCCACCAACTGATGAATAACTGGCACCACCATTTGTTGAGAATTGCCAATCTACCAATGTTCCGTTTTCTCCTGAAAGAGTTAATGTTGTAAGAACATTATTACTAACACATACAGTGTCGTTTGGTGTGGTTAAGGTCACGGTTCCACCAACTCCCAATGGGATAACATCAATCATGGCTATACCTGAAGAATCTTCAGGGCATGAACCACTTTTAACTCTGGCTCTGTACCAAGTTGTATCAGTAAGATTAGTATATGTTTGAGTTGTTGTTGTATTTGGTGTACCTGAGACAGGGGTCCAGGTAGCTCCATCGTTCGTAGATAATAACCAATCTAGTATCGATCCCGTATGACCTGAAAGTGTCAGGGTAGCTGAGTTGTTTCCTGCACATTCAACTGCGCTTGTTGTCACATTACCCGGAACTGTTACAGGATCAGCGGTAACCGAAAATGGTGTTGTTGTGTCATTGTCACAACCGCCATTTTGAACAATTACTCTAAACTGACTGTTAACAGAAACGGCAGGTGTTAAATTCGTCAGTCCTGCAGAACCTCCAACATTAGAATAAGAAGCTCCTCCATTGGTGGAAACTTGCCATGTAGTAATAGTACCTGCCTGTCCTGTTAGATTAAGGTTGGCATTATCCCCGCTACATACGCTACTTGTTCCACTAATTGCTCCAGCAACAGACGCCGGAAGCGTTGTGATAATTATGGTATCAGAAATTGCAATTGGACAAGGGGTATTTTGAACAATTACTCTGAACCATGTAGTATCTGTAAGATTATTGTAAACGAAAGTGGTGGTAGAAACACCTAAATTAGTCCATGACGCTCCATTATTTACTGATCTTTCCCATCTTACAATGGTACCAGAACCTCCACTGTAGGTAAGTGTATCTCCGTTGTTTCCAGCACATACTGTTGTAGCCCCACTTGCAGTAATAGTTCCTCCTGCTGAAGCATTAACAACAGTGATGGTTGCTGGTGTGGATTGAATGGTTGGACAAAGTCCGTTTTTGACAATAGCTCTAAATAATGTGGTAGTTGTCAAATTGGAATATGTATATGAGGTAGTAGTTGTTGGAGACCCTGGTGCTGGTGTATACATTGCTCCACCATTTGTAGAGATTTCCCAATCTTGCACGTTACCTAATTGTCCAGTTAATGTCAACGTTCCACCATTTGTTCCAGCACATACCGTTTGATCGCTGCTCACAGTTCCTCCAACGGAAGCGGAATCAACCGTTATCGTAAAAGTAGTTGAGAATACAGAATCACAGGTTCCATTTTTAACTACCGCTCTGAAATCAGTGGTGGTTGTTAAATTATTAAATGTCATCGGGTTAGCAGCGGTTCCAAAATCGGTAAACGCACCTCCCGTGGAAGACTCCCACCTTAGTATTGTTCCAGTATGACCTGATAACAGCAATCCTCCAGTATTTCCTGTTGCGCAAACCGTATCATTTCCAGAATTCAAACTGACTGTTCCTCCTACACTACCTGACTGCAAAATGAATTCATGAACACCGGATGAATCCTCAGGACATACACCATTTTGAACAATTGCTCTATAAAACAAATCGTCTCCAGTTTGCACATTAGTATAATTCAATGAAGTAAGACCCGAACTGCCTATGTTGGTCCAAGGTCCCATGTTTGTGGTCCCGGTTTCCCAACGCAAAACGTTACCCGTTTCTCCAGAAAGGGTAAGAGCTCCTGAATTACTGTTGTCACAAATTGAATCTGCTCCAGTGATTGACCCTCCTACCGAAGGATCGTCTACTTGAATAGTAACAATATTTGATCTGTCCTGCCCACATACTCCATTCCGCACAACTGCACGATAAGATGTAGTTGTGGTTAAGTTATTATATACGAAAAACGTATCAAGGTTAAAAAACCCACCAAATCCCAATCCTGTGTCTATTTCCCAGAATTCAACAGTTCCTAGATATCCGGAGAGTACCAGTGTATCTGTATTTGATGTAGCACAAACGGTGTCTGGCGTTACGAGTGTTCCGCCGATAGAGTTGGCGAAAGATTCCACCTGCACCTGGGTTGTGTCATTTGAATTATCAGTATCCGCCGGATAAATTGAATAGACTGTAAAGTCATAAGTTCCGGCTACACTCATATTCGTTGGACTTGAAAACGAAAATGAAATGGTTGATAATGCGGGAACGATTACATTTACTAATTGTGTTGCAGAATCACTACTTCCGACAACATATTTTACACTGAATGTATTCGCTGGTACGGCAACGGCCGTAAAATTTTCGATTGATATTGTCACAGTTTCATTGAAACTATGACCACAAGCTGTTGCAGGAGAAGTCAGGGCAGTTACACCCACATCCTGCGCTTGAACAAAACTTCCGGCCCCACATAACAATATGCTTAGGCATCTAAAAATGTGTCTCTTCATACTTCTTTGTTATTCCACCTTGCCTTTGATTGTTCCTTTCAAATTTAATCTACTTACAAGTAAACTCCCAATATACGTAAAAACAAAAATTAGGTTCTGCATTTTGTAAAGTTTGTTAACCGCATTTTGTTAATAAATGCTACTAAATCAATTGATCATCGAATTTTTTTAAAATTTCGTCTAAATCTTGTGGAGTATCTATTGACCAAGATTCAAAAGTAGTTTCTGCTGTCCGAATGGCAAATCCATTTTGAATCCATCTTAACTGCTCAAGACTTTCAGCAATTTCCAACGATGATTGTTCAAGGCTAGTAATTTTTTTTAGTGTTTTAGTTCTATAACCATACATTCCTATATGCTTATAATACCGGTGGTCATTCAGCCAATCTTCATTTTTCTTGGCCAATTGATAAGGGATAGGTGATCGAGAAAAATAAATCGCATTGGAATTTTCATCAATAATGACTTTTGGTCTGTTTTCATTGAAAATGTCCTTCCAATTGACAATTTTTTTAATGAGGGTTGCCAATTCAACCGAATCATCAGAAAAACAAGATACTAATTCATCTATTTGACCTGGATTGATAAAAGGTTCGTCTCCTTGGATATTGATTACAACATCAATTTCATCCTCCAAGGACTCAACTGCTTCCATGCATCTATCCGTTCCGCTTTTATGTTCTTCACTTGTAATTATAGCTGACCCTCCAAAATCTAAGACGTGATCAAAGATATTTTGGTTGTCTGTTGCAACGTACACATGATCAAGTAATTCGGCCTTAACAGCTTGCTCATACACACGCTGAATCATGGTTTTACCAGAAATATCTACAAGAGGTTTTCCTGGAAATCTAGTTGATGCAAATCTGGATGGAATGAATCCAATGACTGACATAAAACGGTTTTAAATCCCGAATGCAAAGGTATAATTTAGTTTTGTGAAAGAATTAAAATATTGGATTGCTTTGAATGAATTACCAGGAATTGGTTTACGTTCCAGACAAAATTTGTTGATGCATTACAAACATCCCAGAAATTTTTTTGAAGATCCTAACAAACTAAAATTACTAAGGAAAATGGGGGTTTCGGCTATTTCGCCAAATAAACAATCTGAGATCATTAAAAAAGCATCAAGCAAAGTAAAATACATGCAAAGCAAAGATTATGTTGGCATAGATATTAATGCGAAGGAATACCCCGTTAGACTCAAACAATGTCAGGATGCTCCTACATTGATTTATTCAACAAGCAAAGTGAATTTTGGAGATCAACACAGAAAAGTATTAGGAATTGTTGGCACAAGAACACCCACTTTAGATGCAAGGATTGCTTGTCGAAAATTAATAGCTGATTTACATCCATATAACTCCATAATTGTAAGCGGTCTTGCTGAAGGAATTGACACAGTTGCCCTACAAACTGCCTTGGAATATGGTTTGGAAACCATCGCTGTTCTTGCTCACGGCCTTGAAAAAATATACCCTATGTCCAATAGAGGGCTTTCCAATAGTGTAAAAAACCATGGTGCTTTAATAACTGAATTAGCAAATGGCACAAAGATTTTACCCCATAATTTTCCTCAACGGAACAGAATTATTGCTGGGTTGAGTGACGCTGTGGTTGTTGTGCAATCTGGATTAAAAGGGGGTTCAATGATTACCGCAAATTTCGCAAACGAATATAATAGAGAGGTATTTGCGTTTCCCGGTAATATTGAAAATTCAAAATTCTCAGGTTGCAATCATCTCATTAAAACTCATCGCGCTCATCTTTTAACTTCGGTTAAGGATATTGTATATAATATGGGTTGGAACAGTCAAGTCGTTGAGAAAAATTTGAACCAAAATGATGTCAATCATGTTTTACAAAAAGTCAATTCTCCTTCATTAAAGGAGCTTTCAGGAAATATTAAGAAAGAACACGTACTATTAAGAAAAAAAATATTGCAGTTGGAACTTGAAGGATGTATTGAACATCTTCCTGGTAACTGGTATTCTAACAAACAAAAAGTCGCATAATTCTCATCTTCATCGTTTGAAAATTATCTACATTTGCTTCCCATTTATCGAAATTAACATTCAATGTCTCAAGCTACTGAAACCAAAATCAAATCTTTTTTATCGGAGATAGAAAAGAAAAATCCTAATGAACCGGAATTTCTTCAGGCCGTTGAGGAAGTTGCTGAAATGGTGATTCCTTTTATTGAAGAAAATCCTGAATTCCAAGGTTATAAAATTTTAGAGAGAATCGCTGAACCTGAGCGCGTTTTAATATTTCGAGTTCCTTGGTTGGATGATAAAGGCGAAATTCAAATAAACAGAGGTTATCGTGTGGAAATGAACAGTGCAATTGGGCCTTATAAGGGCGGTTTACGCTTTCATCCTTCAGTTTCTTTAAGTATTTTAAAATTTCTAGCCTTTGAACAGGTATTTAAGAATAGTTTGACCACTTTACCCATGGGTGGTGGAAAAGGAGGCTCGGATTTTGATCCAAAAGGTAAGTCAGACAACGAAATCATGAGATTTTGTCAAAGTTTTATGACAGAATTATCTCGTCATATTGGTCCAAATACAGATGTCCCTGCTGGTGATATTGGTGTTGGTGGAAGAGAGATTGGTTACTTATTTGGTCAATACAAAAGACTTAGAAATGAATTTACAGGAGTTCTTACCGGAAAAGGAATAACGTTTGGTGGAAGTTTAATTCGACCTGAGGCCACTGGATATGGTTGTGTTTACTTTGCCCAGCATATGCTTCAGACAAAAGGTGAATCGTTTGATGGAAAAACAGTGGTGATTTCAGGATCTGGTAATGTTGCGCAGTTTGCTGCAGAAAAAGCTTTAGAATTAGGGGCTAAAGTGGTTACTTTATCTGATTCCCAGGGTTTTATCCATGATCCTGATGGCCTAGACAAGGCAAAACTTGCATGGGTTATGGACTTGAAAAATAATCGAAGAGGAAGGATTAAAGAATATGTGAACGAGTTCAGGGGAGCTACTTTCCATGAAAATGAAAAACCCTGGACAATTGCTTGTGATGTTGCTATACCATGTGCTACTCAAAATGAAATGGGTGATGCTGAAGCCAAGACACTAATTCAAAATGGATGTATTTGTGTAGCGGAAGGAGCCAACATGCCTTGTACTCCAGAAGCTATACATTTATTTATTGAAAATAAAGTATTGTTTTCTCCTGGTAAAGCATCAAATGCAGGGGGAGTTGCCACTTCGGGCTTAGAAATGTCTCAAAATTCAATTCGAAAAAATTGGTCCAGAGAAGAGGTTGATTCGGAATTGAAGTCTATTATGAAAAATATCCACGACGCATGTGTCGAATTTGGTAAGGACGGTGATTTCGTTAATTACGTGAAAGGAGCGAACATATCTGGATTTGTTAAAGTGGCCAGGGCTATGATAGCTCAAGGAGTTGTTTAATTCTATTAGACATGTACGGTTCTATAAAACAACAACTGATCAATGATTTGTCCGACATTAATGATGCCGGATTATTTAAGAAAGAAAGAATCATTGCTTCCCCCCAAGGTGCCTCAATCGTTTTAGAGGATGGAAGTGAGGTATTAAATTTTTGTGCCAACAACTATTTAGGCTTGTCTTCACATCCCGAAGTCATTGAAGCTGCGAAGCAAGCATTGGACAATCGAGGTTATGGAATGTCCTCGGTACGTTTCATTTGTGGAACTGAAGATCTGCACAAAACATTGGAACAAAAAATATCGTCATTCCTGGGAATGGAAGATACCATTCTTTATGCTGCTGCATTTGATGCGAACGGCGGTGTTTTTGAACCGTTACTTACCCAAGAGGATGCCATTATTTCTGATGAATTAAATCATGCTTCTATCATTGATGGAGTAAGGTTATGTAAAGCTCAGCGATATAGGTATAAAAATAGTGATATGGATGACCTTGAGCAACAGTTAATTAAAGCTCAAGCCCAAAGGTTTAGAATCATTGTGACAGACGGAGTGTTTTCGATGGATGGTTACATTGCGAAGCTGGACAAAATTTGTGATTTAGCAGAAAAGTATGACGCTCTGGTTATGGTTGATGACAGTCATGCCACTGGTTTTGTAGGTAAGCAAGGTAGAGGTACGCACGAATACAACAATGTAATGGACCGGGTTGATATCATTACAGGGACGCTTGGGAAAGCCTTAGGTGGAGCCATGGGAGGCTTTACATCCGGGAAGAAAGAAATTGTAGAAATGCTTCGGCAAAAATCTAGACCTTATTTATTTTCAAATTCCCTCGCGCCTTCAATTGTAGGTGCTGCAACAAAGGTATTGGATCTTCTAAGTGAATCCACAGAGTTAAGAGATAGACTGGAGCGCAATACTACTTTTTTCAGAACTGAAATGAGCAATTTAGGGTTTGACATTCGAGAAGGTGTTCACCCGATAGTTCCAGTAATGATTTACGATGCAAAGAAATCTCAGGAAATGGCTGATAAATTATTGGCTGAAGGTATCTACGTAATTGGATTCTTTTACCCAGTTGTTCCCAAGGATTTGGCCAGAATCAGGGTTCAAATTAGTGCTGGTCATAGTCAACAACATTTGGAACATGCTGTGGAAGCATTTCGTAAAGTTGGACTTGAGCTTGGATTAATAGGTAGCTGACCCTATTTAAAAATGTTTCAATCTATTGTGTGGTTTAAAAAAAACTGTAAATTTGCAGCCCCATATTTTATGGGTTATTGATGAAGAAGTAACGTTTAATTTTATTTGACGGCAAGAATGTTAAGCTATAAAACAAAATCTGTGAACAAAAAATCCGCTGAAAAAAAGTGGATTTTGATTGATGCAGAAAACCAAGCACTTGGTAGAGTTTCTTCTAAAATTGCTAAAATTTTAAGAGGAAAACACAAACCTAATTTCACACCTCATGACGATTGTGGAGATTTTGTTGTGGTCATTAATGCGTCTAAAATTAATTTGAGCGGGAATAAGTGGGAAGCCAAGGAATATCTTACCTATAGTGGATATCCAGGTGGTCAGAAAAAAACTTCAGCAACTGATTTGATGGCAAAAAACCCTATCGCTATGGTAGAAAAAAGTGTTCGTGGAATGTTGCCAAAAAATAGATTAGGCAGAGCGTTATTTAATAACATGTTTGTTTATGCTGAAGGTGAGCATAACCAAGAAGCTCAAAAGCCAGAAGCAATTAACTTAGAAAGAATATAATTTTAATGATGATATGGAAGTTGTAAACACAATAGGTCGAAGAAAATCATCTGTAGCTCGAATTTTTATTCAGAAAGGAAAAGGAAATATTACTGTAAATAAGAAAGATTACAAAACCTACTTTCCTTCTTCTTTATTGCAATATAAATTGCATCAACCACTGAATTTGACGGATAATGATAAAAAGTTCGACATCAAGGTGAATGTTCATGGCGGAGGATATACAGGACAAGCTGAAGCCATTAGACTTGCGATTAGTAGAGCATTGTGTGAGCTTGATCCAGAAAATAGAAAATCATTAAAATCAGAAGGAATGCTTACTAGAGATCCTAGAATGGTTGAACGAAAGAAACCAGGACAGAAAAAAGCAAGGAAGAAATTCCAGTTTAGTAAGCGTTAATTAAATAAAGTGTTTAGTATCTAAATTTCTAAGATGGCTTGCCCCTACTTAGGAATTGCTAAATCGGAATGTAAACATTAATCATAATTACAACAATGTCAAGAATTAATGAACTGTTGGATGCTGGTGTACATTTTGGTCACCTGAGAAGAAAATGGCATCCTAAAATGGCTCCTTATATATTCATGGAGCGAAATGGAATTCATATCATCGATCTTAATAAGACCGATGCGAAATTGGAAGAAGCTTGTTCGGCTTTGGCTCAAATAGCTAAATCGGGTAAGAAAATACTTTTTGTTGCCACAAAAAAACAAGCGAAAGAAATCCTTGAAAAAAGAGTGAAGGAAATTAATATGCCTTATGTTACTGAGCGTTGGCCCGGTGGGATGTTAACCAATTTTGCTACTATTCGTAAGGCGGTTAGAAAGATGGGGTCCATTGACAAAATGATTGAAGATGGAACTTTTGATGTTCTTTCCAAAAGAGAGCGTCTTCAAATCACTCGCCAAAGAAAAAAATTGGAAAAGAACTTGGGAAGTATAGCTGATCTAAATAGACTTCCTTCTGCTTTATTTATTGTTGACATCAAAAAAGAGCATATTGCTGTTAACGAAGCAAAAAAGTTGAACATATCCACTTTCGGAATTGTAGATACCAATTCAGATCCTACTCAAGTTGATTTTGCTATTCCTGCCAATGATGATGCTGCAACATCCATTGATAAGATTCTGGAATATGTGGTTGACGCTATTAAAAAAGGTCTAAGCGAAAGAAAAGCGGAGAGGGATAAAATGACGCCGAATAAGGAAGAAACTAAATCCAAGGATGACTCTTCTGAAAATAAGAAAGAAGATCCGGTAAATGAAGACGCTGCAGGAGAGGCTGACAATAAGGCGGAAACACAAAAGGAAGAAACCGTAAAATAACAGATAATACTTATATAATGACAATAACAGCATCTGACGTAAATCGACTCCGAAAACAAACTGGAGCCGGCATGATGGATTGTAAAAAAGCACTAACCGAAGCGGAAGGTGATTTTGAAAAGGCAATTGACATATTGAGAAAGAAAGGTCAAAAAGTTGCTGCCAAAAGAAGTGATAGAGAAGCTGGGGAAGGATTGGTAATTGCCAAGACCAATGACAACAAAACTGGAGTATTGGTGATGTTAAATTGTGAAACGGATTTTGTAGCAAAAAATGAAGAATTTGGAGCTTTGGCTAATGAAATTGTTGACATGGCATTACAAAATGAAGTTTCAAATGCTGACGAATTGAAAAGCCTTAAGATGTCCAATGGCTTAACTATTTCTGAAAAAATCACTGAAGAAATTGGGAAGATTGGTGAGAAAATTGACTTAGGTGGATTCGAAAAAATCAATTCCGAATATATCTATGCATACAACCACCCAGGAAACAGATTGGCTTCAATGGTTGGGATGAACCAGAATAGTGATGAAGTTGAGGATGCAGGAAAAAATGTTGCCATGCAAGTTGCTGCAATGAACCCAGTTGCCCTGGATAAGGATAGCGTGAGTCAAGATGTTATTGACAGAGAATTGGCAGTTGGAAAAGAGCAAGCGTTGAATGAAGGGAAGCCTGAAAATATGGTTGAAAAAATTGCGCAAGGAAAACTGAACAAATTTTTCAAAGAAAACACTCTTTTAAATCAGGATTACATTAAGGAATCCAAACAATCTGTTCAGAATTATTTGAAGTCAGTTCATCCAGACTTACGAATAACAGAATATAAAAGATTAGCTTTAAGTTAAAAAAATGAAGAAGGAGAGTTTAAACTCTCCTTTTTTTTATTTCAAAATTCTAACTTTAGCAAAACATTATTGATGAAATACAAAAGAATATTACTCAAACTGAGTGGTGAGGCCCTTATGGGTGAAAAGTCATTCGGAATAGATTACAACAGACTTTCAAAATATGCGGTTGAGATAAAAGAAGCTTCTGAAGCGGGCATAGAGGTAGCTGTAGTCATTGGTGGTGGTAATATTTATAGAGGAATACAAACTGAAAACGATTTAATTGATCGAGTACAAGGTGACCATATGGGCATGTTGGCTACCGTCATTAACAGTTTGGCCTTACAATCGGCTCTTGAGTCCATAGACGTAAAAACACGGCTTTTAACGGCTATTAAAATGGAACAAATAGCTGAACCATTTATTCGAAGAAGAGCTGTTAGGCATTTAGAAAAGGGAAGAGTAGTAATCTTTGGAGCTGGTACCGGTAATCCTTATTTTACAACAGATACTGCGGCCAGTTTACGTGCTATTGAGATTGAAGCTGACATTATTCTAAAAGGCACACGGGTGGATGGTATTTATGACTCCGATCCGGAAAAAAATGAAAATGCCAAAAAATTTAATACAATTTCATTTGACGAAGTGTATAAACAAGGTTTAAACATAATGGATATGACCGCCTTTACACTGTGCCGAGAGAACAACTTGCCAATTATTGTTTTTGATATGAATACTCCTGGAAATTTGAGAAAAGTTTTGGAAGGAGAATCTCGGGGAACTTTGGTTGAAATTTAAATAATTGCTTATGGAAGATATGATACAATTGCTGAAAGAAACCGCAGAAGAATCTATGCAAAAAGCTGTGGATCATCTCAAATCAGAATTACTTAAAATTCGAGCGGGTAAGGCAAATCCAAACATGTTGGATGGTATTTTTGTAGATTATTATGGAACACAGACTCCTTTAAATCAAGTGAGCAATGTTAATACCATGGATGCAAGGACGATCAATATTCAGCCATGGGAGAAAACTATGCTTGAGCCCATAGAACGAGCGATTATCAATAGTAATTTGGGGCTAACTCCACAAAATAATGGTGAACTTATCTTAATTAATATTCCGCCATTAACTGAAGAAAGAAGGTCAGAATTAGTTAGACAAGCTAAAGCGGAATGTGAAAATGCCAAAGTCAGTGTGAGAAATGCTCGAAAAGAAGCTAATGTTGAAGTTAAAGCGCTGCAAAAAGATGGACTTTCAGAAGATCAAGCTCATGATGTTGAAAATGACATTCAGAAAATAACAGATGGCTATGTTAACGGAATAGATGAACTTCTTAAAACCAAGGAGCAGGACATCATGACCATCTAAGACCTTACCTCTTTTAGTGATTTACCTACGAATTTATTTTAGCGTATTGACTAGTTCAGAATATCCATTAAAGGCTATTCTTGTTAACTAGTATTTCATATTTATTACTCACCATTTCCATTACTTTTGGATGCATTGTTATCATAGGTGTTAACCTTTCCAAAAATCTTTACCTGGAAAAGTCCATATCAATTAAAGCAAGTCCCAAAGAAGTTTTTGATATGATTTACAATATGGAACAATGGATACATTGGTTTCCCCATTTAAAAGATGATAAAAGTGCAGAAATAGTTCTGTATGATGATACACACCGACCTTCCATGTGTCAATGGTCAGGAGATCAATTTTCTGGTACGGCTAAAATAACCGAAAGTCAAAAAAATAAATCCATTAAAATAATGTTTCAGTCTACTGAATATGGATTGGTAAATTCAGATTTTAGAATCATCGAAAGTGATGAATATACAACGCTAATCTGGGGATGCAGAATACCAATTGAACAAGATCCTTTTCAAAAGTTAATTAGTCACACTATGTATAAAAATGTCTTCATGCATTGTATGACTGATGGACTGGAAAGTCTTAAAAAACATCTCCAGCAAAATTCATAAATCAATTCCACACTTTTGTTCCCTCAGTACAATTCTGACAAATTTCTATGGATTTTCTGGAACTCAAAACAGATTGCCTAAAGTCTTTATATTTTGAACCATTCCAAATATCTTTAAAATCGATGTCCTCTTCAATTTTACCTAATTCATGACTTGCATCTTTGTCAAAACAGCACGGAATCACACGACCATCCCATGTGATGACTGTAGATTTCCAAATGCGGGAACACCTATTGGCGAGCTTATTTTTAATATTCATTGTCCCATTTAGGGCTTCATACCTTGAATATTTACCGTTATCTGGAATCCATACATCATCTGATTCGAAATCATAAATCTGGGCTGTTTTGATTGCAACTTTATCGACACCCAGTTCTTTTCCTAACTTCTTTATTTCTTCTATTTGATGCTCATTGCTCTTGAATACAATAAATTGTAAAATAATGGCGGGAGTAGCACTATTTAATTGCCTTTTCCATTTCGCCAATCTAGCTGTTCCTTCTTTTGCTTTTTTAAGTTCGCCACCTACCCTATACTTAGCATATGTTTCCTGATCTGTCCCGTCAATCGAAACTATAATTCTGCTCAGTCCGGATTCAACAGTACGCTTTGCCAAATCATCCGTTAAAAAATGCGCATTCGTTGATGTGGAAGTATACATCCGTTTTCGCTTTGCATACTTCACCATCTCAAAGAATAAAGGGTTTATATAGGGCTCTCCTTGAAAGTACAGCGTCAAAAATCCTGTATTACGACTAACTTGATCAAGAATGTGCTCGTATAAATTTTGTTTCAAATTACCTGTTGGTCTGCTGAATTTTTTTAATCCACTTGGACACTGCGGACAAGATAGGTTGCACGCAGTTGTTGGTTCAAGTGCAATACTCAACGGTTGACCCATAACGATCGGTTTCCTAAATGCATTGGACATATAATAGCCAGCTATTACTTTCAACGCATTCACTGCTCTATTAAAGTTCAAAGACTTCAATAGTTGAAAACCATCTTTCATGTCAACAAACATTCTTCAAACTTACGAATAAGAAAATTCTATGGTTTTACGTGTCCAATTTATTGATGGTTGATTTAATAATATGTTCATGTTGAAGCTCAAGTAAATTCAACATTGTTTCTTATTTATGCAGTATAAATACTGCAGGCATCAACACTCATATTCATCTATTTAAAAAGGCCCAAGCTGAATACGTTGGAACGCTAATTCTAGTGCTGTTCGGAGTTGGATCCATACATCTCAATGAGCTGTTAGCATCTTCAATTACAGATATTGGTATCGCATTTATATTTGGAGGAACAGTGGCTCTTTTGATTGCAATTTTTGGACCCATTTCTGGTGCTCATATCAATCCGGCAGTTTCTTTTGGTTTTTTAATAAAACGACAAATGTCAATTCAGGAATTTGCAATTTACGCTGCCAGTCAAATATTAGGGGCCTTGACGGCCGCTTTTGCCGTTTATATGTTGTTCAAAAAATCTGCATGTCTTGGATGTACAATTCCTAACAACACATCCCTCTTCATGGTCTTTGTATATGAATGTTTGGCCACTTTTATTTTAATGTTTGTCATTTTAGCGGTTATTTATCGCTGGCGCTTTAATAAATACCTTTCCGGTATTTGTATAGGAGCAGTTATAACTGCTTTTTCAATTTTAATGGGGGATTATACCGGGGCATCATTAAACCCGGCCAGAACATTGGCTCCTGCAATCATATTTAATGACCTAAGAAATATTTGGATATATATTAGTGCTCCATTGTTGGGATCATTTATTGCTGCATTCATATGGAATCGAAAAAAGTAAAAACGCTTTTGGTCATGTGCACAGGAAATTCCTGTAGAAGTCAAATGGCTCATGGATACCTAAAACATTATCTACCCGATGTAAAAATTTTAAGTGCTGGAGTTGAACGTCACGGCTTAAATACTATTGCGGTGAAAGTAATGGCTGAAGATGGAATTAACATCTCTGACCACACGTCAAATCTAATTGATGAATATATAAACGAGCCTATTGATTTGATAATTACAGTATGCGATCATGCCAATGAAAGCTGTCCTGTTTTCCCAAGTAACGTCACGAAGATTCATCAGAATTTTAAGGATCCTGCTTGCGCTAAAGGAACGGAAGAAATCATTAATAAGGAATTTATACAGGTAAGGGACGAAATCAAAGCCTATTGCGCTAAACTAGCACGAGAACTTGCTTAGGGATTCCAATCATCTAAGAACTTAGTCGTATAATTTCCTTTTCTGAAATTTTCGTCTTTCATCAATGCTTGATGAAATGGAATAGTAGTCTTAATTCCTTCAATTACAAATTCATCCAATGCCCTTTCCATTTTTGAAATGGCTTCTTCACGAGTTTGGGCCACTGTGATTAATTTGGCAATCATGGAATCGTAATTAGGTGGAATGGTATATCCTGCATACGCATGTGTATCTACTCTTACACCATGCCCTCCTGGCGAGTGGAAATTGGTAATAACTCCTGGGGAAGGTCTAAAATCATTATCTACATCCTCCGCATTAATTCTACATTCAATGGAATGTTTCTCAGGAATATAATTATTGCCCGTTATCTTGATTCCTGCAGCTACTTTAATTTGCTCTCGAATGAGATCATAATTAATTACCTCTTCAGTGACTGGATGTTCAACTTGAATTCGGGTATTCATTTCCATAAAATAGAAATCCCGATTTTTATCCACCAAAAATTCAACAGTTCCCACACCTTCATAATTCACTGCTTTAGCCGCTTTAACTGCGGCTTTTCCCATCTTATCTCTCAACGCTTTGGTCATAATAGGTGAAGGAGTTTCCTCAACTAATTTTTGATGTCTTCTTTGAATGGAACAATCTCTTTCAGAGAGGTGCGCTGCTTTGCCGTGTCTATCTGCTATAATTTGAATTTCGACATGTCTTGGCTCTTCAACGAATTTCTCCATGTACATGCCATCATTTCCGAACGCAGCTCCTGCCTCCTGTCTTGCACTATTCCATGCACCTTCTAATTCGTCTTCGGACCACACAATTCGCATACCTTTTCCACCGCCTCCAGCGGTAGCTTTAAGCATGATTGGATACTTAATTGCTTTTGCTGTTTTTTTGGCATCAGCAAAATTCTTAAGCAAGCCTTCCGAGCCAGGTACAACGGGCACCCCTGCACCTTTCATTGTTTTTTTTGCAGAAGACTTATCACCCATGCCATCAATCATTTCAGGTGATGCTCCAATAAATTTCACACCATGTTCCGCACAAATTTTTGAGAATTTCGCATTTTCTGCTAAAAACCCATATCCCGGATGAATCGCATCACTATTTGTGATTTCAGCTGCTGCCATTATATTGGCAATTTTCAAGTACGAATCCGAACTTTGAGGAGGCCCTATACAAACTGCTTCGTCGGCAAATCTGACATGAAGGCTATCTTTGTCAGCAGTTGAATATACTGCCACAGTTTGGATTCCCATTTCTTTACACGTCCGAATAACTCTGAGTGCAATTTCTCCCCTATTGGCAATCAATATTTTCTTAAACATGTGATTGGATAATTAATGAAAAGTAAAACTGCACGAATTATGACGGATCAACCAAAAACAACGGTTGATCATATTCTACAGGTGTATTGTCTTCAACCAATGTTTTAACAATTTTTCCTGAGATTTCTGATTCTATTTCGTTGAAGAGTTTCATTGCCTCAATGATACAAACCGTTTTTCCTGCGGAAACTTCATCTCCCACTTCAACGAAATTTGGTTTGTCAGGAGAAGGTCTTCGGTAGAACGTTCCAATCATGGGTGATTTAATTTCAACGTATGAAGACTCTTTATCAGCATCTTTAGCTGGAGCGCTTTCTGCAGGCTCTGCAGCAGGTGCAGGTGGTGCAGCTTGCACTGGGTGGCTCACCACTGGTTGCAATTGTTGAACCGGTGCAACTGGCACTTGCGTTTGAATCAATGTTTGTTGATCAACAGCGGCATTTTTTGCCCCTCTCTTATTAGGAGGAGTTTTAATTGTCAATTTGAATCCTTCTGATTCTATTTCTACTTCACTCACACCCGACTTAGCGACAAACTTAATCAGGTCTTGAATTTCATTTAACTTCATTTGTTAGGTTTTGAAGAATCTTAAATTAAAGGTATAAATTATTCGTTACGCTACACCAAAAGAACTAATAAGCCCATTTTACATAAACGGCACCCCAAGTAAACCCTCCTCCAAAAGCAGCCAATACCAGATTGTCTCCTTTCTTTAGTTGGTTTTCCCATTCCCACAAACATAGTGGTATGGTTCCATTAGTGGTGTTTCCATATTTTTGAATATTCAACATTACTTTTTCACTTCCTATGCCCATTCGTGAGGCAGTAGCATCTATGATTCGCTTGTTGGCCTGATGAGGCACTAGCCATGAAATATCTTCACTTTCAAGTTTATTTCGTTCCATAATTTCGACAGACGCATCCGCCATATTTGTCACGGCAAACTTAAAAACGTGCTTTCCTTCCTGGTAAACATAATGTTCTCGATTATCAACTGTTTCTCTAGATGCAGGTTTAACAGAACCTCCCGCTTTCTGATGTAAATGCACTCGACCAGAACCATCACTTTTCAATACACTATCCATGATACCAAATCCGTCTTCATTTGGCTCTAGTAATACTGCACCACACCCATCACCGAAAATTATGCAAGTAGTTCTATCTGAGTAGTCTACGATGGAAGACATTTTATCTGAACCAACAATTACCACCTTATTGTATGCACCTGACTCAACAAATTTTGCACCGGTCACAAGTGAATAAATAAACCCGGAACACGCTGCGTTTACATCATATCCAAAAGCGTTTTTTGCTCCGATTTTATCGCAAATAATATTGGCTGTGGCAGGAAATACCATATCTGGAGTAACCGTAGCACATATGAGTAAATCAATTTCTTCCGGAGAAATTCCCCTTTTTTCACATAGCTGTGTAACTGCCTTTTCCGCCATATGTGATGTTCCAGCTCCTTCTTCTTTTAAAATCCTTCGTTCCTTGATTCCTGTCCGAGTAGTGATCCACTCGTCATTGGTATCAACCATGGTTGCCAATTCTTCATTGGTCAATACATAGTCAGGTACATATCCCTGGATAGCTGTAATGGCGGCCGTTCTCTTCATTTTAATCTACTAGTTAAATGCATTTTGGATTTTTTCTGTGAGCCTGGCTTTAACGACATCTCTTGACAATAATAACATATTTTTTATTGCCTTAGGGCTTGAAATTCCATGTCCGATGATAACATTTGAATTTACCCCTAGAATCGGAGTACCCCCATAGTTTTCGTAATTCAACCTATCAAAATATTCATCCTGAATATTTCTTTTCTTAATCAATGAATAGAAAGCTTCTATTTCCTTTAGTACTACGTTTCCAGTAAAACCATCACAAACGATTACGTCTGCCTTTTCGTTAAACAAGTCCCGACCTTCAACGTTCCCAATAAAATTGAATTCCGTTGTTCCTTTCATTAATTGATGGGCAGATTGAGTAACAAGATTTCCTTTTTCTTCTTCTTCTCCAATATTCAATAATCCTACTTTGGGATTATTCATTCCATACACATGATTGGCCAGTAATGATCCAAGAATAGCAAATTGAAAAAGCACATCTGGTTTACAATCGGCATTGGTTCCTACATCTAAAAGTAGTCCCACTTCTCCGTTTTCTTTAGGAATGACTGTTGTTATTCCCGGTCGAATTACTCCTGGAATTGATCTAACGGTGTACATAGCCCCAACCAGCATGGCTCCCGTATTTCCAACACTGGCAAAAGCATCAATTTTCCCTTCTTTTAATAATCGGAACCCAACAGCAATACTGGAATCAGTTTTTTTTGTGATGGCTTTGGTGGGTTGCTCACCCATCTCAATAACTTCTGATGCGTGGTGAATTGTGAAATCTGATGGATCGGACCCCTTTTCAGCAAGTTTTGATTTTATGACAGATTCGTCACCAATTAGGTGGATCCCACATTCTTCTGATACCGATTCAATGGCCAGAATTGCTCCTTTTATCGTTGAGTCAGGAGCATAGTCACCCCCCATAATATCCAAACCGATATTCATGTGGGAATAAAATTAATAAACCCTAGTAAAGAACAAAGGAAAATACTGATAACTAGTTAAACGGCTAGATCTTTCTCTATGACCGGTTTGCCTTTATAATATCCACATTCTTGACAAACCCTATGATATAGTACAGGAGCACCACAATTAGAGCAAGTAGAAATGGTTGGACTTACAGCTTTTACATGAGTTCTGCGCTTATCTCTCCTTGTTTTGGAGGTTTTTCTCTTTGGATGAGCCATGGTTACTTCAAGTTTTTATTTTTAATTTCTTTCAATTTATCCCATCGTGGATCCAATTCTGAATCATCAGTATCAGATTGAATATCCATAATGTGACCAATTATATTTTTATCACATTGATTGTTTTCATGCACAATTCTACCAGGAATGGACAAACTAATGAATTCATATATGTATTGACTTATATTGATTTCATGTGTTTGTTCATTCAGAATTAAAATTTCATCTGTCATTTCTTTAGTTTCCATTCCAAATTTGACAATCAACTTATGTGTTGAATCAATTGGAACATTCACTTCTTCTAGACATCTATCACATGGATGATGTATGACACCAGAAATTTCAAAATCAAATTCCATCAGATTGGACTTTTTATCAAGAATCACCTTGATATCAAAGCTTCCTAATGGAGCATCTTCAATGTTCAACTTTTCAAAAAACGTATCTCCTAATTGCCATTCAAACTCATGAATTCCTAACGCCAATCCATGAAAGGCGATTACAAACTCATCATTTGTTCTTTTCATATTGGGCAATAAAAAGCGTGCAAATTTAGTGAATTCTTTTGTTTATCAATGAATAAACAAGAATTATGAACATTTTTCAGCTAACCAAAAGGGAATTTCTTCGATGAACGATTTCTCCAGCGAGAAAAAGTGCTTGTCGAAAAGAGTTTTCCGAGGCTTTATTTTGGCCCGCAATATCGTAAGCTGTGCCGTGATCAGGTGAAGTTCTGACAAAAGATAATCCAGCAGTATAATTAACTCCTTCATCGAAAGACAGCATCTTAAAAGGAGCCAAAGCTTGATCGTGATACATAGCTACGACACCATCAAATTTATGGTGAGTTGAAGCCCCAAAAAACCCGTCGGTTGGGTACGGTCCAAAAGCCAAAATTTCTTTCGTTTTTGCCTGTTTAATGGCTGGAATGATAAAACGTTTTTCTTCATCTCCCAATAAGCCGTTTTCACCGGCATGAGGATTTAAACCAAGGACTGCAATTTTTGGTTTCGAAATACCAAAATCATTCATCAAGGTTTTATGAAAATCGGTTATGGTTTCTAGGATGCGTTCTTCGGACAGCTGCCCTGCCACATCATTTAAAGGAAGATGGCCTGTAACAGGAGTAATTCTTAAGACCTCACTGCAAAGCACCATTTGGGGAGTTTGTTCAGCTCTATGTCCAAAATACTCGGTATGACCTGGAAATTCAAATCCAGCCTTGGATAGAAGGTTCTTATTGATTGGAGCAGTCACCATTGAATCAATCTTTCCTTCCACAATCATATCCGTTGCCAGTTCAATAGAATTCCTTGTGTGCTCAGCATATTTTTCATTTAGTTCGCCAGAATTGATGGTTACCTTATCTTTCCAACAATTGTATACATTGGTTACTTTTCGATTTACTTTGGAAATTCCATCCCAAACGTTCAATTTAAAATCACTGATTTTCAGAGTTTTACGATATTCTTTGAGCATCCCTTCATTGGCAAATATGACGGGGGTAACGAAATCCAAAATTCGTCTATCCTCCAAGGTTTTAAGAACAATCTCCGGGCCAATGCCATTTAAATCTCCTATTGTGATACCAACAATTGGTTTAAATTTTTCCATACTGGCCGCGAAATATTGATTTAATCACCCTTTCAGACAAAATAAATTGATTATTTATTCGTAATTTAGAATATCAAAATTAGCATTTTTGGTTTTAAAAAACCGTCATATAATTTTAGGTTTAAAGAGATTCCGATGGCAAATCACTTATTTCGAATAATCTTATTTTGTTGCCTATCTCTACCTTTTCTTGTTCAAGCTACTCATAACCGTGCCGGTGAAATAACTTACAGTCATGTATCCGGAAATAAGTATCGGTTTACAGTTACGACGTATACTGAAATTGGTGGAAACCAAGCTGATCGTCCGTTTATTCCAATCAACTGGGGCGATAATACAGGTAATGATTCCATTCAACGAACCAATAGGACGAAAATTTCTGATATCATTCAGAAGAACACGTATACACAGACGCATACTTTTCCTGGACCTGGCAGGTATGTTGTCAGTATGTTGGATCCAAACAGAAATGCAGATATTGAAAATATTGAAAACTCCGTTAATATTCCATTTTATATTGAATCCGTATTAATTATTGACCCATTAACCGGAGGAACAAATAATTCTGTTCAGTTGCTTAATCCACCAATCGATAATGCCTGTGGAGGTATTCCTTTCACACACAATCCAACGGCATGGGATCCAGATGGAGATAGTCTTGTTTTTTCTCTTGCTCCTTGTAAAGGTTCTGGTGGTATTGTATTACCGAGCTTTTCTTGGCCTCCGGCAGTCAATCAATTAACCATAGACCCTTTTACCGGAACCATGTTATGGGATTACCCGCCGGCAAAAATAGCCGAGTACAATATTGCCATTTTAATTGAAGAATATAGAAATGGAGAGATCATCGGTTCCGTTTTAAGGGATATGCAAATAACCGTATTCAATCCTTGTTCTCATTTGCCTCCAACCATTTCGGACATAGAGAATCAATGTGTCGATGCGGAAGAAGTATTGGACTTTGAAATAATAGCTTCAGATACAATTGATGGCAATAATCCAAACGATGGAGATCGAGTAGATTTGACTGCATTTGGTGGGCCGTTTGTGGTGAACGATCCCGCTTCTTTTACCACAACAGGTTCATTGACAGTTACGGGTAGGTTCTTCTGGAGTACAACCTGTGCGCACATTCGCAAGAGACCATATCAAGTTGTCTTTAAAGCTTTAGATAATGGAATTCCTTCTTTGTCTTCGTATAAAACATTGGAAATTGAAGTAGTTGCCAAGGCACCTGAAAATATTGCACTGGAGGTAGTAAATAACAATCTGGAAGTATCTTGGGATAAGTCGATTTGTACGAATGCTCTTGGTTACCAAATTTACAGAAGATTAGGAAGTCAGGATTTCGATCCCGATCCTTGTCAAACCGGTGTACCTCCTGAGTTGGGTTATGAACTTATCCATGTAGACAGTTCCATTGAAACTACCAGTTATATTGATGATAATTCTGGCCTGGGATTAATACCTGGAGAGGAATATTGTTATCGGGTTATCTCATTTTTTGAAGATGGTTCGGAAAGTTATACTTCGGAGGAAGTATGTTATCGGTTGCGGAAAGAAAGCCCAATTATTACAAATGTGAGTGTCCGGGAAACAGACTCAGAAAATGGAAGCATCTTTATTGGTTGGTCGAAACCCACAGAACATGATTCAATAAAATACCCAGGTCCATACAGATATTTGATATTGAGATCTTTGGGAACCGTTTTTGACCAATTTGTACCCATAGATTCTACACCAACTGAAAATGACACCACTTATATTGATTCGTTTCTTAACACATTGGACAAGGAATATGCGTATAAAATTGAAATGTATGATTTAAGTGATGATCGAGAATTAATGGGTTTTTCAGTGGTGGCCACTTCGACCTATCTTAAATCCAATCCAAAAGACAACCGTTTAATACTTTATTGGAATGAAAATACCCCTTGGAGAAATCAAGAATATGTGGTGTATAAACGAAATCCAGTAACAGATGAGTTTGATTCATTGGGAACTACCTCCAACCAATATTTTACAGATTCCAATTTGACCAACGGTAGAGAGTATTGTTATCGCCTTGTTTGTTTTGGTGAGTATTCCGTTTCAGGCATTCAAAAACCTTTGATAAATTGGTCGCAAATTCATTGCAATGTTCCGATTGATTTACAGCCGCCTTGCCCTCCTGAATTGACCATTGATAAATTAAATTGCCAGGAAATTATTCAGCAAACTGAACAATCCGACGATATAATTCAACCTTGTGGCTCAGAATTCAAACTAGATGAAATTCGATTAAGTTGGACCAACCCTAATCTGGTTTGTGATACCACTGATGATGTACTCTATTACAATATTTATCGAACAGAGTTGAAATCACACCCTTTTGAAAAGGTCGTTTCCAATATTGATCAAGCCATTACCGAATATTATTATCAAAATGAAAATTCTGTTGCTGGATGCTACTATGTTTCGGCAGTTGATTCGTTTGGAAATGAAAGTGCTTTTGTTGATTCCGTATGTGTTGATAATTGCGATTTATACAGATTGCCAAATGTATTTACACCCAACAATGATGGAATGAATGACTTTTTTGCACCATTTCCGTTTTGCTTTGTGGAGTCTGTTGACCTAAAAGTATTTGATCGTTGGGGAGTATTGATGTATGAGACCACGGATCCGCAAATTTTATGGGATGGCACCAATTCGCAAAACAAAGAACCTGCCGCAGAGGGAACATATTTCTATACTTGCAAGGTAAATCAGATAACCATCGATGGTATTCGTGAGAAATCCCTAAATGGTTTTGTACATTTGCTCAGATCCAACGAAAACCCCAGTAACTAATCCATGTTTACAGGTATAATTGAAGCCTTGGGAGAAGTGAAGAACATTTCTTCTTATGGCTCAGGAATGAAAATAGACTTTTCTTGCCCATTCCTGGAAGAGTTAAAAATAGATCAAAGCATTGCGCACAACGGAGTGTGTCTCACAGTTTCTGAAATTAACGGAAGTATTTATTCTGTTATAGCCATTGAAGAAACACTCAAAAGATCAAATCTAGGTCAATTAAAACCTGGAGACTTTGTTAATCTCGAAAGATGCGTGAAGCTTGGAGATAGAATGGATGGTCATTTGGTACAAGGTCATGTAGACACCACGGCTGTTTGCGAAAATATTGAACCGAAAGATGGAAGTTGGATAATAACGTTTTCACATCCGGAATCCGACAATTTTCTGACTGTTGAAAAAGGCTCAATTGCTGTAAATGGAATAAGTCTTACCGTTTTTGACGTGAGCGCAAAATCCTTCAGTGTAGCTATTATTCCCTACACATATGAAAACACAAATTTGGGGCAATTAAAATCTGGAGATGCTGTTAATATCGAATTTGATATTACTGGAAAATACGTAAAGAGAATTATGAATCAATGAAAATTTCATTGGCCACCTCGCAAAGTGCAGTTGATTTACCCATGGTGAAATAATGGATGCAAGGAACACCAAATTCAATTAATTCCTTTGATTGTTTAATTGCCCAATTGATTCCAACTTGTCTAACTTCCTCTTTGGCCTTACACTCCTCTATTTTTTGAACCAATTCAATAGGCAAGTCGATGTGAAAGAACTTTGACAAGCTCACCATTTGTTTTTCAGACGTAAGCACTTTTAGTCCAGGTATGATGGGTACTTCAATCCCGATGCTTCTGCAATCTTCAACAAATTTGAAATAATGATTGTTGTCATAGAACATTTGAGTAACAATATATTCAGCTCCAGCATCAACTTTAGCTTTCAAGTGCCTCAAATCAACCTTCATATTAGGTGATTCAAAATGTTTTTCAGGGTATCCTGCCACTCCAATGCAGAAGTTTGTAGGGGCAGAATTGTTACTCTCATCGTGTAAATACTTTCCTTTATTTAATTCTACGATTTGATTGACCAACTCAATGGCATAATTATGACCTCCCTCTTCTGGAGTAAAATTGGTTTCTGTCTTGATTGGATCACCTCTCAAAGCCAAAATGTTGTTAATCCCTAAAAAATTTAAATCAATAAGAGCGTTTTCCGTTTCTTCCCGGTTAAACCCCCCACAAATTAGGTGTGGGATTGCTTCAACATTGTATTTGTTCTTTATGGCTGCACAAATTCCAACAGTTCCTGGTCGTTTTCGAATGGTAACTTTTTCTAGGTATCCCTTCTCACGTTTTTTGTAAATGAATTCTTCACGGTGATAAGTAACATTAATAAATGCTGGATCAAATTTCATCAGGGGATCGATACTTTCGTAGATGGATTCTACTCCTTTTCCTTTTAGAGGAGGTAATATTTCAAAGGAAAAAAGTGTCTTTTTTCGTTTAGAAAGAATGTCTGTTAATTTCATTCCGCGAATTTTGGGCCAAATGTATTAATAAGTACGAATAAAGGAAATAAAAAACCCCGTTCTGCGAAAGAACGGGGTTCCGTATTTATATCAAACGGTTGTTATCTCAATAAAGTAATCATTCCTTTGTGAACCGTTTTGTCTGGGTCTTTCACTTCCACAATGAACATATAGGTTCCATCTGGATTATCATCTCCATCCCAATCATTGCGGTAATCATCATCTTCATACACCAACTTACCCCAACGGTCATACACCTGTAGTCGACTACCTGGGAATAAATCCAAGCCTCGTACCACAAAGTAATCATTCATGCCATCTTTGTTCGGTGTAAACACATTGGGTGGAAATACCTTGTCTGGACATTGATCAGACTCGCGGTAATCTGTATATCCACATGCATCCGTTGTGACAGCTCTCACCATTATGTGTTGCTGTTGTACAATATTGGTGATCTCATGTGATTGTGAACCACTTGAACGGTCCCAAGTAATGCCACCATCCAAACTCACCTCATAATAACGAGCATTCCATACTGGCTCCCAGGTAAATCTCGCCAAGTTCTCTCCAAAGATTGAACATGCTATACCAAAACTTCCCTGACGTTCTTCCAATACTATCCTAGCCGTATCTGTGCCCCAACATCCCAACGTATCTTCTACACGTACCGAATACTTCGCTGAATCACTTACCGTCAACTTATCGCCTTGCTCTTCCCACAAGATAATATCTTCTTCAAACCACTTGTATCTGAATGGTGCGTAATACTGACGCATGCCTTCATTCCAAACCTCCAAGTCTACCACATCTGAATCCGTTGAACACAATGCATAAGTATCCTTATCCAATCTTACATACAATGGATCTTGTGGTGGCATACTGTCTCTATTATAAAATATCGTCTCACTGTACTCACAGCCTGTGGCTCCTACATATGCTGGATTAGCAACATAGCGCAAGCGATAAATCGTATTCTGTGACAATACACTCGAATCCAACGTGTCTCCGATATGAACCACACCAACTCCTGGAATGCTCCACTCATAATATCCCGGCTGATTCGGAGCATCAGGTCCTGAACCTATTGGAGGTGCTATCAAAAACGGTGGCATACCAATGGGCTCATCGTACTCATCACAATAAATCGGTGGTTCAAACTTAAAGTAAGGCTTCTCTGGGAAAAAGATCTCTACCTCATCACTTCCTGGACATCCATACTCACCAACTACATTGATTTTATACGTTCCTGCCAAGTCACCCCAGGTAGAATCCGCCTCTCTTCCCTCCTGTATCGTATCCAATACACCACTGCCATCATCCAATGTCCACCAGTAGTATACCGCATCTGGACTCACTGCCTTCAACGCTGGAAATGGATTCGTGTCTGGCAAACAAATAGCTACACGGTTAGGCAATCCAAGATCTACATCTATACTTCCTGCAATCTCAATTTCTCCAGAAGAAAATTCTGGCTCCAAGAAACCACATTCTGACTCCAATACATCCAAATCCGATCCCGTCTTTAAGAATAAGTGATACTCACCTTCGTAACGTAATGGTTTAGCCAAGTGAAGTGTAACAAATTCGGCATTACCTGCATGACAGTTCCAAACGGCTCTGTTAACACCAATTACTTCAACCAACGTATCAAATGCAAAACCTGTGTTTGTTAATACATCTTTATAAATAGATGAGTCAAGGATTCTAAATTCACTTCCATCGGGACTAATTGTCTCACAACGCACCCATGAATAAGGATCTCCAGTTATTCCTGTATGGAACTGAACTTTCAATGTAGTATCACCACAATCCGCTTCCAAATCAGAAGGGTGCAAACTATCACGTCTACAATTGTTCGAATTATCCACCCATAGTGAGAAGTCACGTTTAACCCATCCTGTTTCAATAGGCCTCAGATAAAATGCATTTCCTATTATGACCGTGTCATATCTATATTCCGTTGCTTGAATTCCAATGGCATAAACCGATCCGTTTGCCTGAGTTGGTGCTCCAGGAGTAAATGGTATGATACCCGTTACTGGATTAATGGTAAATACATCATTTGTATTACACAATGGCACTGGCTTCTGGAAAGTAAACCCATTTTTATAACCTGAGGCAGTTCCATTATTTCCTTGAGGAATGTAAAAATCATAATGAACAGAGTCTCCATCGTATTCTGTGGTACTCATATCCAAGGTGTAGTAGTTACATTCACAAACCGTTCGGAAAAGATAATTAAGCATTGTATCCGTCAAGTGGTTAGGAAAACTTGGAACTCGATTGTGCCAGAATGGCGACGAGTTTTTAGCCTCATGAATAGGCCAGTCTTTATTGTTAATTCCACACTCAACCCAAATCCATGCATTATTAATGTTTTGAGGGTTAATAATGTTTGGACGACAACAAGTAGTATATGACACTACCCAATCTGTTGCTCGTGCTGGGGGAGCCCAGGTGCCCCGGTAAATTGCTTCATCATAACAAAGGCTGGATTGACTTTGAGTACAGTTGTACAAACCTGTCGATTGAGCATCCGTGATGTACATGATTTGTGAAGCCGTAAAGGCATTACCAATATTTTGACCGATTGTATTGGCTCTTGCCCTCATACCCAATGAAGTAGGTAAGTTGGCAGTAAATCCACCACAAAATCGGTAACCGGTTACCGTAAATTCAAGTGTACTATCCTGAACCCAACGGTAAAAAATTTCAAATCCGGCGGTGTGTGTTGCTTTTGCAGGAGCCATCATGGCTATAAATCCTACAACTAATAGAGATCGTATTAAAGTTTTCATTTGATTACAATTTTCCTAACCCATAGACGCACTTATTGCACTATAGGTTGCATAGATACGAAAAAATATATGATTTTATGTTGAATACTTTCTAAACTCGTTAATTATCAAGGGTTTAAATTACATATTTTTTCAACATTTTTTAAAAAAAAGGTGGGCAAAATTCTACCCACCTTCATAAATTACTCAATTATTATCTCAATAAAGTAATCATTCCTTTGTGAACCGTTTTGTCTGGGTCTTTCACTTCCACAATGAACATATAGGTTCCATCTGGATTATCATCTCCATCCCAATCATTGCGGTAATCATCATCTTCATACACCAACTTACCCCAACGGTCATACACCTGTAGTCGACTACCTGGGAATAAATCCAAGCCTCGTACCACAAAGTAATCATTCATGCCATCTTTGTTCGGTGTAAACACATTGGGTGGAAATACCTTGTCTGGACATTGATCAGACTCGCGGTAATCTGTATATCCACATGCATCCGTTGTGACAGCTCTCACCATTATGTGTTGCTGTTGTACAATATTGGTGATCTCATGTGATTGTGAACCACTTGAACGGTCCCAAGTAATGCCACCATCCAAACTCACCTCATAATAACGAGCATTCCATACTGGCTCCCAGGTAAATCTCGCCAAGTTCTCTCCAAAGATTGAACATGCTATACCAAAACTTCCCTGACGTTCTTCCAATACTATCCTAGCCGTATCTGTGCCCCAACATCCCAACGTATCTTCTACACGTACCGAATACTTCGCTGAATCACTTACCGTCAACTTATCGCCTTGCTCTTCCCACAAGATAATATCTTCTTCAAACCACTTGTATCTGAATGGTGCGTAATACTGACGCATGCCTTCATTCCAAACCTCCAAGTCTACCACATCTGAATCCGTTGAACACAATGCATAAGTATCCTTATCCAATCTTACATACAATGGATCTTGTGGTGGCATACTGTCTCTATTATAAAATATCGTCTCACTGTACTCACAGCCTGTGGCTCCTACATATGCTGGATTAGCAACATAGCGCAAGCGATAAATCGTATTCTGTGACAATACACTCGAATCCAACGTGTCTCCGATATGAACCACACCAACTCCTGGAATGCTCCACTCATAATATCCCGGCTGATTCGGAGCATCAGGTCCTGAACCTATTGGAGGTGCTATCAAAAACGGTGGCATACCAATGGGCTCATCGTACTCATCACAATAAATCGGTGGTTCAAACTTAAAGTAAGGCTTCTCTGGGAAAAAGATCTCTACCTCATCACTTCCTGGACATCCATACTCACCAATTACATTGATTTTATACGTTCCTGCCAAGTCACCCCAAGTAGAATCCGCCTCTCTTCCCTCCTGTATCGTATCCAATACACCACTGCCATCATCCAATGTCCACCAGTAGTATACCGCATCTGGACTCACTGCCTTCAACGCTGGAAATGGATTCGTGTCTGAAAGACATATGGCTATTTTACTGGGAAGACCCAAATCCACACTTATTTCTCCTTCTAATGAAATCTCACCTGAAGAAAACTCGGGCTCCAAGAAACCACATTCTGATTCCAATACATCTAAATCCGATCCCGTTTTTAAGAATAAGTAATACTCACCTTCATAACGCAACGGTTCAGAAAGGTGCAAGGTGACAACATCCGTGTTTCCTGCTCTGCAATTCCATACGGCACGATTCACACCTATGTAATCTACAAGACTATCCGCAACAGGATTCCCAATTGATTTCTGGTAATTGTAATACGAAGAATCCGCAATTCTGAATTCACTTCCATCAGGGCTTATTGTCTCACAACGCACCCAAGAATTTGGTTCATTTAAATTCCCATTATGAAATTGCACATCCAATATGGTGTCTCCACAGCTAGCTTCTAAATCAGAAGGGTGCAAACTATCCCGTCGGCAATTGTTTGCATTATCTACCCACAGTGTAAATTCTCTTTTTACATAACCTGTTGTAATGGGTTTAAGATAAAAGGCATTTCCTATGGCCACTGTATCGTATCTATATTCTGTTGCTTTGATTCCAACAATATATGCCGAACCATTGGTTTGCGTGGGAGCTCCAGGAGTAAATGGAATGATACCCGTTACTGGATTAATGGTAAATGCATCATTTGTATTACATAATGGAACTGGTTTTTGGAATGAAAATCCATTGGTATAAGTTGCAGGCGAACCTCCAACTCCAACTTGAGGTACATAAAACTCATATTGTACGGAATCTCCATCATATTCTGTGGTACTCATATCCAAGGTGTAGTAGTTACATTCACAAACCGTTCGAAACAAAAAGTTAATCATTGTATCCGTCAGGTGGTTTGGAAAACTTGGAACTCGATTGTGCCAAAAGGGTGATGAATTTTTTGACTCATGTAACGGCCAATCGTAATTATTGATCCCACAATCAAAATACACTCCATTTTGTGCAATATTCTGAGGATTAATTATGGTAGGGCGACAACAATTGTAATTGTATACAACCCAATCCTTTGCCCGTGCCGGGGGAGCCCAGGTGCCACGATAAATCACTTCATCATAACAAAGGCTGGATTGACTTTGTGTACAGTTGTATAACCCTTCGTTGTTTTGATCATAGATATATGCAATTTGATTTAGCGTAACGGCATTGGTCAAGTTCATATTGATACTTGGAGCCTTGGCATGCATACGTATGGTCTGAGGAGGTGAAATCCCATTACAATCATAATAACCGGTAACTGTAAATTCAAGGGTGCTATCGGAAACCCAACGGTAAAAAATCTCGTTTCCTGCCAGGTGACTTCCGAAAGAATTCAGGAAAAAAAAGGACATAAAAATCCCACTAAGCATAACTCTTATACGCTTCATAATCAATAGTTTATGTAAGTAGATTAGTTTATTTCGACTGTACCCTAAAGACGTAAATTAGGGGATGATAGTTGCATGTATAGAGGTTATAAACATTTCAATTACTCACGCATCCTAAGCCCAAAGAGCATTTCATTGAATTAAGTGAAATGACATTAGAGCTAAGCTTTGATATAAAAATGAAGGGATTCAACTCAAAAAAAAGGTAAGTTTGCATCTTCATTTTTTGAGATGGATCAGATTCGAAATTTTTGCATCATTGCCCATATCGACCATGGTAAAAGTACTTTGGCAGATCGTCTTTTGGAACATACAGGCACTATTTCCCAAAGAGAATTGCAAGCTCAGACATTGGATGATATGGATTTGGAGAGAGAAAGAGGCATCACCATTAAGAGTCATGCCGTGCAGATGAATTATGAATTGGCAGGAAAGGATTACATTCTAAATCTGATTGACACCCCGGGACATGTTGATTTTTCTTACGAAGTTTCCAGGTCCATTGCCTCTTGCGAAGGTGCGTTATTAATTGTTGATGCAGCCCAGGGAATTCAGGCACAGACAATATCAAATTTATACCTGGCTTTGGAGAATGATTTAGAAATCATTCCTATCCTCAATAAGATTGACCTGCCAAGTGCTATGCCTGAAGAAGTGAAAGATCAAATTGTTGATTTGATCGGGTGTGACCGTGATGATATTTTATCGGCTAGTGCTAAAACCGGATTGGGAATTGAAGATATTTTGCATGCCATTGTTCATCGTGTACCCGCCCCAGTTGGAGATCCAAAGGCTCCGTTGCAAGCCATGATTTTTGATTCAGTGTATGATTCATATAGGGGGATCAACGCTTACTTCAGGGTGATCAATGGAGAAATTAAATCTGGTGACAAGGTCAAATTTGTCGCAACCGGAAAAACATATTTAGCCGATGAAATTGGGGTACTAAAAATCAAGCAAGAACCCAAGAAAAAGATTTCTACGGGTGATGTAGGATATATAATTTCTGGAATTAAGGAAGCACGTGAAGTAAAAGTGGGAGATACCATTACACATGTAGAAAGGCCTTGCGAAGAGACGATCAAAGGTTTTGAAGATGTTAAACCCATGGTCTTCGCCGGTATTTATCCAGTAGACACGGATGACTATGAAGAACTTCGAGAAGCCATGGGAAAATTACAACTCAATGATGCTTCTTTGACTTATGAACCTGAATCATCAGCAGCTCTGGGTTTCGGTTTTCGTTGTGGGTTTTTGGGAATGCTCCACATGGAAATTATCCAGGAGCGCTTGGAACGTGAATTTGACATGACCGTCATCACAACAGTACCCAATGTTTCATACAAAGCTTATTTGACGAAAAATCCTGAAGAGGAGGTCATGATCAACAATCCTTCTGATTTACCTGAACTCAATTACCTGGATCGTGTTGAAGAGCCTTATATCAATGCACAAATCATTACGAAGTCAGAATTTGTTGGCGTTATTATGTCATTGTGCATTGAAAAAAGAGGAGAAATCAAAAACCAGGTGTATCTCACCACCGACCGTGTTGAGTTGTTGTTTGATATGCCACTTTCGGAGATTGTTTTTGATTTTTATGACCGACTGAAAAGTGTTTCCAGAGGATATGCTTCTTTTGACTACCACCCAATTGGATACAAACAATCCTCATTAATTAAATTGGATATACTCTTAAATGGTGATCAAGTTGATGCACTATCCGCATTGATTCACAAGGATAAAGCATATGATTTAGGAAAGAAGATTTGTACGAAATTAAAAGAGCTCATACCACGACAACAGTTTGACATTGCTATTCAGGCCGCCATCGGCTCTAAAATTCAAGCTCGAGAAACTGTCAAAGCAGTTCGAAAAGATGTAACTGCGAAATGTTATGGTGGGGATATCAGCCGAAAGCGAAAATTACTGGAGAAACAGAAAAAAGGGAAGAAAAGAATGCGACAAATTGGAAGTGTTGAAGTTCCACAACAAGCGTTTTTAGCTGTATTGAAATTAGATTCTTAATCTAAAAAAATATATTTGCCTATAACCTCAATTTAAGTTTGTTATGTCAGGACACAGTAAATGGTCAACGATAAAACGAAAAAAAGGTGCCTTAGATGCCAAGCGTGGAAAAATGTTTACACGTGCTATCAAAGAAATTACCATAGCGGTTAAAGAAGGTGGTAGTCCTGATCCTGATTCCAACCCAAGACTTCGATTAGCAGTTTCAAATGCAAAAGGCATTAATATGCCAAAGGACAATATTGAACGTGCCATTAAAAAAGCTTCTGATCAAAATAGCGAAACGTACGAGGAGCTGACCTATGAAGGATATGCGCCAAATGGAATTGCCTTATTTGTTGAAACTTCAACTGATAATCAAAACCGCACCGTGGCGAATATTCGGGCTTTGTTTAACAAATACAACGGCAGTCTGGGCACAAACGGTTCTCTTGAATTCATATTTGACAGAAAAGGTGTGTTCACCATTGATAAGTCATCCATTGGTGAAATGGATGAAGATGAATTTGAAATGGAGTTGATCGATGGCGGTGCTCAGGATGTTGAGCGAGAAGGGGAAGAATTTATAGCATATACCACACTTGAAGATTTTGGAAATATGCAAAAGAAACTTGAGGAGTTGAAGATTGAGTTAAAAAATGCAGAATTACAACGTATACCAAATACAACCAAGTCTTTATCTCTTGAAGAGTCCCAAAAGATTCTGAACATTGTTGAAAAATTTGAAGAGGATGATGACGTCACCAACGTTTATCACAATCTGGAATTGACTGATGAAATCATGAATTCAATGGATTAGTAATCCAAACCGCGGTAACTCTCTGCATCTGATTCCAGCATGTCTAAGTAATTCTTATACCGCCAATCCTGAATATCCCCTTTTTCAAGTGCATTTTTAACTGCACAAGAAGGTTCATTAACATGCAAACAATTGTGAAATTTGCATTCCGAAATTTTCGTTAGAAATTCTGGAAAATAATGAGATAAATCTTGCTTTTCAATGTCGATTATGCCCAATGATTTAATCCCGGGAGTATCAATGATGTATGTTTGTTTTTGCAGTTCAAACATTTCTGAAAAGGTCGTTTTGTGCGTTCCTGTTCCATGAGCTTCAGAAATTTCACCGGTCCCTAATTTCAAATCAGGATTTATGGCATTGATGATGGATGACTTGCCAACTCCGGAATGTCCAGAAATGACAATAGTTTTGTTTTCAATCAGTTCTTTAACCATTTTCAAATCATTTGAATCGTTCACAGAAATGATCTCAACCCGATAACCTATGTTCAAATAAACCTCCTTCCATTCATTCGCAATATGGCTGGATTTTTTGTTAAAAGCATCCTTTTTATTGATCAATATGACAGCAGGAATATGATATGCTCCTACACTTACCAGAAATCGATCGATAAATCCAGTCAACGTCAAAGGATTTTCAACAGTTACCATCAATAACGCCAGGTCAATGTTTGCGGCAATCAAATGTTCTCGTTTGGATAAATTGACCGAGCGTCTAATCAAGTGGTTTTTTCTGGGTTCTACATCAGTGATGATGCCTTGTCCATTATCTTCTAATTCGTATTGAACAACATCTCCAACAGTAAGAGGATTAGTTGTTCTCATGCCCTTCAATCTCAACTTTCCTTTGATTCGACAAGCAATTTCTTTGTTGTCCTCACCACGAATTGTATACCAACTTCCTGTAGATTTAAAAACAATCCCTTTCAATGCATGCAAATATTTAAAGTAAAAGTAATGTTTCGTAGCGATAACCCATTTCGCAAACCTTTAGGAATTCGTATTTTCGCCGTAAAGGGAAGAATATGTCAATTGTAGTAGATCATGTGACCAAAATTTACGGAGAGCAAAAGGCGCTAAACGAAGTGAGTTTTGAAGTAGGAAAGGGAGAAATAGTAGGTTTTCTGGGCCCAAATGGCGCCGGCAAATCAACTATGATGAAGATTCTTTGTGGTTTTATTCCGCAAACAAGCGGCAGTGCAACAGTTGCAGGATATTTGGTTGACGAACACCCCATGAATGTCAAAGAATTGGTTGGATACCTTCCCGAACACAATCCATTGTATCATGAAATGTACGTGCGTGAATCTCTTGAATTTGTTTCTGGAGTGCACAAGATTCAAAATAAAACACAACGCATTTCTGAAGTAATTGAAATGGTAGGGCTTGAAAATGAAAAGCACAAAAAAATTCAGGCACTTTCAAAAGGATATCGACAGCGTGTTGGATTGGCTCAAGCGTTAATTCATGATCCGGAGGTGCTCATTTTGGATGAACCAACAACTGGGTTGGACCCAAATCAATTGGAAGATATACGAAAGCTAATTGTGCAAATCGGAAAGGAAAAGACGGTAATGCTTTCCACCCATATTATGCAGGAGGTTGAGGCCATATGCAGTCGGGCGGTAATCATTGATAAAGGTAATATCGTGGCAAATAGTAGTGTGGAACAATTGAAGTCTGGTACTAAGGATGATGTATTAATTGTGACGTTTGACAAACAAGTGGAAAGTTCTTTGTTAAAAGCAATGAAAAATGTGAATGCTGTAACTCCAATAAAAGACAATACCTGGCAAGTTCAATCTGAAGATGGAAATGCTTTGAGAAATGAGTTGGTGAAACTTTCTCTTGACAATGATTTGACCATTATGGAAATGAAGCAAGACGGCTCCTCTCTTGAAAATGTCTTCAAACAATTCACTTCAAAAAATAACTAGAAATAATTGTACACAAGCACCAGCAGATTTTATTAATTTAGCCGCTTCAAAATTTAGTTCATGTCTTATTTATTTACATCAGAATCTGTTTCGGAAGGACATCCGGATAAAGTTGCAGACCAAATTTCAGACGCTTTACTTGACCATTTTTTGGCAAGTGATCCCAATTCAAAAGTTGCATGTGAAACACTTGTAACAACAGGGTTGACAGTTTTAAGTGGTGAAGTCAAAACAGCTGCATACATTGACGTTCAACAAATTGCCAGAGAGGTAATTAAACGTATTGGCTACACAAAGTCGGAATATATGTTTGATGCAGATGCGTGTGGTGTTATTTCAGCAATTCATGAACAATCGGCTGATATCAATCAAGGTGTGGAAGAAGGTGTAGGGTTGCATGCAGAGCAAGGAGCAGGAGATCAAGGAATGATGTTTGGATATGCAACATCTGAAACAGCAAATTACATGCCTTTGGCTTTGGATTTATCGCATAGAATCCTCCATGAACTTGCTGCCATTCGTAAAGAAGGCAATGAAATGACGTATCTAAGACCCGACTCCAAGGCTCAAGTTACAATTGAATACAATGACAATCATGAGCCGGTAAGAATTGATACCATTGTCGTTTCTACTCAACATGATGATTTTGATGAAGAGGCTGCTATGCTTCAAAAGATTTCAGATGATATTCGAAATATTTTGATTCCTCGTGTAAAACAAAAATTGGATGAACGAATTCAATCCCTATTTAATGATGACATCATTTATCATATTAATCCTACAGGAAAATTTGTAATTGGTGGTCCTCATGGTGACACTGGATTAACCGGACGAAAAATCATTGTTGATACATACGGAGGTAAAGGAGCGCACGGTGGTGGTGCATTTTCAGGAAAAGACCCTTCTAAAGTAGACCGATCTGCTGCGTATGCAACAAGACATATTGCCAAAAATATGGTTGCTGCTGGAGTTGCAGATGAAATGTTAGTTCAGGTATCTTATGCCATTGGTGTTGCAAAGCCGGTAGGGGTTTACGTCAATACGTTTGGTCGATCCAAATGGACAGATCAGGAAATAGCTGAAAAAATCAACGAACTATTTGATCTCACTCCTGCAGGAATTACTGGTCGCCTGAAACTGAAAACGCCAATTTATTCTGAAACAGCAGCTTATGGACATATGGGAAGGGAATCTGAACAAAAGAGATTGACCTTCACCAATAATGGTCAAGAAATTTCAGTTGACGTAGAAACCTTTACCTGGGAGAAACTTGATTACGTAGACAAGATTAAGTCTGCATTTAATATCTAATTGATTAGGTCTCTTTCTTTTTTACTGTACTTCTCAGGATTTTTACCAAAGTTGTAAGGGAAAATTTAAAAGTATCATTAGTTTTAACTACTGATCAATTCTCTTATTATGGCTGAGTCTGACAAGAAATTATTTTTGCTCGATGCTTTCGCATTGATTTACCGTGCATACTTTGCATTAAACAACAACAGACACTTTAACCCAATCAACTCAAAAGGGTTTAATACAGCCGCTGTATTAGGATTTACCAACACTTTGGTTGAAGTCTTGCAAAACGAAAAACCGTCACACATTGCCGTTGTATTTGATGCCCCCTCTCAAACGGTTCGTCATGAAGTGTATTCTGAGTATAAAGCCAATCGAGAAGAAATGCCGGAAGATATAAGGAGTGCATTACCTTATATCAAAGACATCATTGAAGCTTTCAATATTCCCATTGTATTGTTAGAAGGATATGAAGCAGATGATCTTATAGGCACCATGGCTAAAATGGCTGAAGAAAAAGGCTTTACAACCTACATGATGACCCCTGACAAGGATTATGGTCAATTGGTTTCTGAACATACTTTTATGTACAAACCTGCCAGACAAGGAAATGGTGCTGAAATTTGGGGCATACCCGAAATATGTGAAAAATTCGAAATTACGGATCCTTCTCAAGTCATTGACATATTAGGAATGTGGGGCGACGCTGTGGACAACATTCCAGGCATTCCTGGAGTCGGAGAAAAAACGGCTAAAAAGTTGGTTGGTGAATACGGAAGTATTGAGAATTTGTATGAACATACAGATGACCTCAAAGGCAAACTCAAAGAAAATGTTGAGAATAATAAAGAACAGGCTTTGTTGTCGAAACATCTGGCTACCATAATCACGGATGCCCCCATTGAATTTAATGAAGAAGAACTTCGCCGCGAAGACATGAATGAAGAGAAGATCTATGAACTGTTCAGTGATCTGGAATTTCGGACACTTTCAAAACGCGTTTTGAATAAAGAAATCATGGCCAGTGCTGTTCCAGGTACTCAGATGGATATGTTCAGCTCTATGGACAACGGTGGACAAGGAGAGTTGTCGGAAATGAAAAACATTGAAAATACGGATCATCATTATGAGCTGGTGGATTCAACGGAAAAAATTGAAGGATTAGTTAATGTGCTTTCTTCGGCCAGTGCCATTTGCTTTGACACGGAAACCACAGGTCTCAATTCCCTGGAAGCAGAATTGGTTGGTATCGCATTTTCAATTGAATCAGGCAAAGCCTACTTTGTTCCAACTCCTGAATCATTTGAAGAAGCGAAATCCATTGCACAACAATTCTCGGATATTTTCGAAGACACTTCAAAAACACTCATCGCACACAACATTAAATACGACATTGAAATTCTCAATCGTTATGGCATTTCCTTTGGCGGACGACTATACGACACAATGATTGCTCACTATTTACTCCATCCAGATTCGAAACACAACATGGATGTGTTGTCTGAGAAATACCTCGGTTATCGACCGGTGTCCATTGAAACGTTAATTGGGAAAAAAGGGAAAAATCAAAAGAGCATGCGTGATGTTCCATATGAGGATATTAAAGAGTACGCCGCGGAAGATGCTGACATTACGTTTCAATTGTATGAAAAACTTCAAAAGGAATTGTCTGAATCTGGTTTGCAACCCTTGTTCGATGACATTGAAATGCCATTGGTTCCTGTACTTGTTTCCATGGAAGAAGAGGGCATAAAGTTGGATGTCGAAACCATCAATAAATTCTCAGCTGAACTTGGTGAAGACCTCATTCGATTAGAAAAACAAATCAAAGATTTGGCCGGAAAGGATTTTAATCTTGACTCACCAAAACAACTTGGTCCGATTTTGTTTGAAGATCTAAAAATTACAGACAAGCCGAAAAAGACCAAAACAGGACAGTATTCAACTAGTGAAGATGTGCTAACACTTTACAAAAATGATCATGAGATCATTCCTGCCATTTTGGAATATCGAGCTTTGAAAAAATTAAAATCCACGTATGCAGATGCATTACCTCAGGAAGTAAGTGAACATACTGGAAGAATTCACACCACCTATTCCCAAACCATAGCTGCAACAGGAAGGTTAAGTTCGAACAATCCGAACCTTCAGAATATTCCAATTCGAACAGAAAAAGGTCGTGAAATTCGAAAAGCCTTTGTTCCAAAAAATGAACAACACTTGTTGTTATCAGCGGATTATTCACAAATTGAATTGAGAATTATTGCTGCCTTAAGCGGAGATAAAAATATGCAACAAGCATTTCAAGAAGGAAAGGATATTCATACCGCCACCGCTGCTAAGGTTTTTAAAGTAGATGAAAAAGATGTAACTCGTGAAATGCGTGGAAGCGCAAAGGCCGTGAATTTTGGTATCATATATGGGGTTTCTGCATTTGGCTTATCACAAAATATCAATATCTCACGAAAAGAAGCCAGAGAAATGATCGATGCTTATTTTGAGCAATACCCTTTGATTAAAAAGTTCATGGATGATAGCATTGAATCGGCCAGAAAAAATGGTTATGTGGAAACTATTAAAAATAGAAGAAGACATTTGCGAGATATTAATTCTTCTAACGCCATAGTCAGAGGTGCTTCCGAGCGAAATGCAATTAATGCACCAATACAAGGTTCAGCTGCTGATGTGATCAAATTGGCAATGATTAATATTCAAAATAAGCTCATAGAGGGTCAGTACCAATCGAAGATGTTATTGCAAGTTCACGATGAATTGGTGTTTGATGCGCATAAGGATGAATTGGAAAAATTAAAGCAAATGGTGAAACATGAAATGGAAAATGCCGTACAATTAGATGTTCCTTTGGAAGTTGAAATGGATGCCGCCTTAAATTGGTTGGAAGCTCATTAGGAACACGATTCTTTTTAAACCTTATATTTGTTTTGCAATTGCTTAGACTTGTCATGAAGAAATTTACCATCCTATTAATTCTCCCCGCCCTATTGTTTGTCTCCTGTGATGATTCAGGTTCCACATCTGACCAAGTGGAAACAAAAGATCAAACTCAAAATGAGGAAGTTGTCGTGGAGAACTTTTCGAAGATGGATTCCCGAAGGGCACTTCTTGCAGAAAAATTGATTCGCAGTATTCCATCATTAAGTGAGTCTGCTGAAATTTATGAAAAGTTGAATGAGTCATATACCATGAATTTGCTCAATCCCATGGAAAATGCTCAGCGCTATACGACATTAAAAGAGAAAGGTTTAAACCTTGGAGTTTATTTAGGAGACTTATCTTATATCTCCATTTTCAACCAAACTCAAGAGGCCATTTTTTACATGAACAGTTCAAAAAAAATTGCTGAAAGCATTGGTGTAACTGCCGTATTTGATGAAGCGACCATGGAACGAATGGAGTCCAATTTAGGCAATCAAGATTCCATTATTCATTTGATTTCTCAATTGTATTGGAAAACAGACAATTTCTTAAAGCAAAGCAATAGACAGAATATATCTGCATTAATTATAACCGGTGGTTGGATAGAAGGTATGCGATTAGGAGCTGACCTAATTCAAAATCACCCTGAAGAAACGCAATTATATGCAAGTATGATTAAGCAAGAGGTTAATCTGGATCGTATTATTAAATTATTGGAAACGTTTGAAGGAGACGAAACTGTTGCTCCAATCATGGCCGAATGTCAGAAATTAATGGACATCTATAAAAGCCTTCCTGAAGCTCAGTATGATGAAAACAAAAACCTTCAAATAGGTGATGCTGAGAAAGACACGATCAACCAGTTATGCGCTGAGGTGATCAATATTCGAAATGAATGGATTCAGGCCTAACCGACTATCAATTATCCTTAGTCAACCATCAACTTTTTCACAACAGAACCACTAGCTGTATTTACTGCTACGAGGTACATGCCTTTTGAAAGTAATCCAGTTGGAATAGTCACTTGTTGCAGACCGGCAGATTGATTAGAAGAATTCAAAACAACCTGATTCAATTCACCAGTAATGTTATACAAATTGATAGTCACCTCCTGGCTGGTCAACAAATCATATTGAATGATGGTTTGATCCTGGCCATTGGTAGGATTTGGAATCAAAATAGCAGATTGATTCAGTGCATCAAGTGTTTCAACTCCGGTAGGATTTTCAATATTGATGTCATCGATGTAAATATTGTTGCCGATTCCAGAAGTAAATTCAAATCTGAAACGAACGTTTTCCGAATTGGCAATTGTTGAAGTTAAAGGCACTTCATATTCCGCCCATTCAGATTGATCTGCCGGCACAAATGGACCCGAGACTAAGCCGCTGACAGTTTCAAGTGTTATGCTCGTACGTGCAAATCTCAGCAACCACGTTTCACCGCAATCAACAGATGCATATACTCTCAGTAAATCGTTTGAAGTAGATGTTCGTCTTGCATATGCTGCTTTAAAGGTCATTCTGGGTTCAAATACTCCATCAAGATCATATGATGGGGTAATGAATTCGTCAACTCGATCTCCAACAGGAGTAGCATAGTTATTGAAATAAAAACTGTAATCACCAGTATAAGCAGCATCTGTTGTGCGAATCCAGGTTTGCCCACCTGATATGTTATTTACGGTCCAATAGTCACTGATTTCCTGCGCATCTTCAAAGCTCTCTTGATAGAACCAATTGTCTTTTTCAGCTTGAACCGGTAATATTTCCACAATATCATTAACTGTTGCTGCGTCACTGCCAGAAGCATTAGATACATTTAGCGTTACACTGTAAGTACCTGCTGCCGCATATTGAACAGTCACAACAGAATCATTCGATGTTGAAGGTGTACCTCCAGGGAAATTCCAAGTTCTGTTGGCCACGGTACCGTTATAAGACATGTCCGTGAACGTAACCGATGCATTTTCACATAGCAGTTCTTTATCATTTGACAACACGGCAATTGGGGCACACAATTGATCCACATATCCAGGATTTGTGCCTGTAGCCACAAGATTTGAAGAAGAAACAAGGTTGGATAATGTTGTGAAAAATACAATTTCATCCTTCATCACATCTCTTTGCATTTCAGTAAACATGTTCTGACAGTTGTCATAACTCATGTAGTTTTCAATTTGGTCTACTACATTGGTTGTGTAAGGTGAGTTAGCTCCACTTGCATCATTTGAACAAGTATTTTGATTTCCTGAACAACCATAGGTTGCCTGAAAAGCTGGAGGTGTATCGCAGATTCTATCTCCACTTGAGGAACAATTATTTCCACAACTACTTTGGAATGTATGTGCTAACCCAAGGCAGTGACCTACTTCATGCGTAGCAGTTCTGCCGTCTGCATTAGAGGTGCCAATGGTTCCCCAAGTATCATTTCTCATTACCAAGCCATACGTATTCCATGGACCAGCACCAGGAAACTGAGCATATCCTAAAATCACTCCCGAACTCCCATTAAAATTTTCAATGGTCTCTACCAACCAAACGTTGAGGTATTTCGAACTGTTCCAATAGCTTAACCCCTTAACATTGTTAAAAGCATCATACGTCTCTGTTGTATTGATTCGGACAATTCCTTCTGTACAATTTCCGTTGGGATCAATTTTAGCCAGTTTGAATTCAAATTCAGAATCTGCAGCATATGGTTGAAAAACTGCCCGTGTACTATTTGTGTCTGAATTAAGTCTTCTGAAATCCTCATTCAATACTCGAATTCCATCTTCAACTTGCTCTTTGGAAATGTTTCCAATACCATTATCATGAAGTACATGAACCACAACCGGAATCGTATAAACTGTTCCTGATTTCTCATTGGTGCCGTTGGCAGCTCCTTCGAAAATCTTCGCTTGTTTTTTATCCCACTTGGCAGCTTCTTCAGGATGTTCTTGTACATATTGTTGGTACAAGTAATCAGTTCCACACCAATTATCTATTTGCTGACCATATGAGAGGTTCCATGAAATAAATGAAACGATGGTGGCTATGTATCCGACGTATTTCATAAGTTAGTTGTTAGACAATGCAAAATTACTCAATAATCGACCCAAATAACGTCATTGGGTTGTTATTGAATCACTTAAAAACAGCGCAATATAAGAAAGCTAACATTAAGCTTAAGTAAAATACAACTTGAATTGACTTAACCTTAGTCAAAGATTCTTTGTGCGCCCTATTTATATAGACGACAACTTTTAGAAAATCATGTAAAAAAAGAAAATTAAATGGCCGGTTCGGAAACCGAAAACTTGTCTTCGATACGGTGAAAAACGTCTGACAATTCATCCATTGTGTCTTTTGTAACAAGCTCAATGCGCCAATGCTTAAAATTTGGAATACCTTTAAAATAGTTGGCATAATGTCTCCGCATTTCAAGAATTCCCAATTTCTCTCCCTTCCATTTTACAGACATGTCCAAATGTGATCTTGCTGCTTCAAGTCTTTCCTGAAACGTTGGCGCAGGTCTGTGACTTCCGTCCTCCAGGAATTGTTTTATTTCGTTAAATATCCACGGATATCCGATACTTGCACGACCAATCATAACCCCATCCACACCAAATTGATTTTTCATTGCCAATGCCTTCTCAGGTGAATCAACATCCCCATTTCCAAATACAGGAATATGCATCCTTTGATTATTTTTAATATCACCGATCAGCGACCAATCTGCTTCTCCTTTATACATTTGAACCCTGGTTCTTCCATGAATGCTTATCGCTTGAATACCGACGTCTTGTAGCCTTTCCGCTACCTCAACAATGTGCATTGATTGTTCATCCCAACCCAATCTGGTTTTTACCGTTACTGGTAAGTCAACTGCCTTAACAATCTCGGCGGTCATTTTAACCATTTTAGGAATGTCTTTTAAGATCCCTGCCCCAGCCCCCTTGCAGGTCACCTTTTTTACAGGACATCCATAGTTGATGTCGATGATGTCAGGATTGGCGGAAGCTGCCACTCTAGCCGCTTCACGCATGGAGTCAATATTTCCTCCAAAAATCTGAATGCCAATTGGCCTTTCGTATTCGAATACATCAAGTTTCTTCACACTTTTCGCTGCATCTCGAATCAAACCTTCGCTTGAAATGAACTCGGTGAACATCAAATCCGCACCGTGTTTTTTACACAAAGCACGAAAAGGGGGATCACTCACATCCTCCATTGGAGCAAGTAATAAAGGGAATTCACCCAGCTCAATATTTCCTATCTTTACGCCATTCATTCTTGCAAAATTACAAAATCCTTTATGTTTCGATTTCCTTTGGTCCCAGCATTTGGTAATCTCGGTGAAAGCAATCGTTTTTGGCTGTTTGTAAGCTTTTGGCTTTTGATGCTGGCAGCAGTGTCCCTTTGTTCGGCATTTGTAATTGCTTTATTAGCAGATAGTCCATTTATATCCAGCACATCTTCGGCCGGAGATATCCTTTTGTATAAATGGGTGCATTTTTTTTCATCTGTATTTATGTTTATTGCGCCACCTGTCGTATTCCTTGCCATGACCATTGAAAAACCGTTTACTTTTCTGAAGGTAAATCGTTCATCAACTATTCGAATGGCGGTGCTGACTGTTTTATTTTTGTTTTCATCTTTACCATTGATCAATTGGATGGTTGAAATCAATATGGCCATGAAATTGCCTTCTTGGTTCTACGCGATTGAATCCATAATGCGCGAAATGGAAGATCAATCAATGGTTATCACAGAGGCGTTTCTGACCATGAATTCTCCTTTGGATCTTTTATTGAATCTGCTTTTTATGGCGTTGGCTCCTGCAATTGGAGAAGAAATCCTATTTCGTGGGTATTTGCAGCAAACACTGGGGAATTTGATAAAAAACCATCATGCTGCCATTTGGTTGGCGGCTTTTTGGTTCAGTGCTTTTCATTTTCAATTTTATGGATTTCTTCCTAGAATGGTATTAGGGGCAATATTCGGATATCTCTTTTATTGGAGTGGAAGTTTGTGGATTCCAATTCTTGCTCATTTTGTCAACAACGCTACAGCGGTTATTGTGCATTATTTTGGCAAGGCTAACGGACTGGAAGAGAAACTTGAGCAATTTGGCACTCAAGAAGGCACATATTGGTATCTCATTCCGGGGATTGTTTTATCCACCGGAATCATATGGTATTTTCAGAAAATTTCGAGAAAATCAGGAGAAATTAACGCTGTTCAATAGAGGAAATTTCTCTACTTGAGTAGTTAATTTTCAATGCATTGGCTTTACGCAATTCCTGCTTAATATCCGTAACAATTCCCATTTTGGTTTCAGAATCCACTTTCATAGAATAGGTGATTCTAGGAACTTCAGCTTCATCTCTTCTTTCTTTTTCCAATTCAACCCATTGACGAATATCACTTACGTTTGCAAATGCATCATTCAATTGAAGCCTTGGCTCTTCACCTAAAGATTTTCTCAAGTTTGAAACCGGTTTACCCACATACAGATAACTGACCAAAGCCTTATTTTCAAGTTTACTTACTTCCGTGGCATTAGGAGTGGTAACATCAACCAACAATTCTTCTTCACGCATTACTGTAGTAACCATAAAGAAGAAAAGTAACATGAATACAATATCAGGCAAAGACGCTGTTGAAATCGCCTGTTGCTTGCTTCCACCTTTCTTTTTAAATTTTGACATTACGCTAAATTAATTAGTCCCGATGTTTTTAGGTTCAGCTTCAGAAATACGTTGAGGATAAACTTTTCTTACTGCTTTTTTCTCATCCTTTTCCAAATCGTTGTACGCCTTTTGGAATTTCTCCATAGCCAGCGCTTCCCTCACTTCATTATACGCAGCCACCAATTCATTTTGAACAGCAATGTAGGTAGCATATTCTGTACCTCTATCATTTTGCAATGAAACTATTTGTTTTGATACAGGGTATGCTGGTCCAAAAAAGTCGATGTCCGTCGGCTTGAATTCCGGCAACTCATCGTTATTTGGATCACTGATAATAAATTCTTTGGCGGCTTCCCGCAAATCTTCCACCTGCATCAATTCTCCCTCAACAAGCAGTTGATTATTGGCATTCACCAATACTTCAAAGATATTTCTCTGTTTAATTGGAGGAGGAGGTTCCTGATCTTCAGGAACGGGTGGAGGTAATAATCTTGTCAAACCACCATCACTTTCCATGGTAGTGGTTACAAGGAAGAAAATTAAAAGCAGGAAGGCAATATCCGCCATCGATCCTGCATTAATTTCTGGTAAATCTCTCCTTGCCATATCTCCTATTTAAATGCCTTATTGACTTCTACAAATACAATTGTTCCAACGGCCGCAACCGCAAGAAAGTAAAATGCATTGAGTCCGGCTTCAGACAATCTGGAAGTTCCTGCAGAGACCATTGTCTCACCGATTTTAGCTTCTTCACCGGAAGCCAGTGCATAGGAAATTCCAAAGATGACTATCAATCCGACGATACCAAATAGAGCTGATTTAGCTTTTCCAAAGTCACCGACTAAAGTAATCACAGGAAACACAATGGATACAATGATTCCTATTCCCAAAAGAATATATGACCAACTTAAGAAAAACCCTTCTCCAATGACATCAAAGGCAAACAACAGACCTACTGCCACAGATATCAACAGCAGTCCGTAAAGTATTAAATCACTTAGTTTTGACTGCATCGACTTATTTTTTTTGTTCGAACTTAACCAACATGTCTACCAATGAAATGGAAGCATTTTCCATATCGTTGATTAGGCTATCAATTTTTGCAATAATATAGTTGTAGAATACCTGAAGAATTACCGCAACAATCAAACCAAATACCGTTGTCAAAAGTGCGACCTTAATACCACCTGCCACAATTGAGGCAGAAATGTTATTTGCTTCAGCGATGGCATCAAATGCGCCAATCATACCAATTACTGTTCCCATGAAACCAAGCATTGGAGCAAGAGCGATAAACAATGAAACCCAAGATACTCCTTTTTCAAGTTGTCCGGTTTGAACACTTCCATAAGAAATAACCGTTTTCTCAACCATGTCAATTCCTTCGTGGCTTCTATCCAATCCTTGATAGAATATGGAAGCAACAGGTCCACTTGTATTTCTGCAAACTTCTTTTGCAGCATCAACACCGCCTGAATTCAAAGCGCCTTCAACATTGCTTAATAATTTCTTTGTATTGGTTGTTGCCATATTCAAGTAAATAACTCTTTCAATAACAATGGCAAGACCAAATATTAGACAGATAAGAACGATGCCCATGAAACCTGGACCACCTTCGATGAATTTTTCTTTAAGCACTTGAGTAAATGCTCTTTCTTGTTCTGGCTCATCTTCACTTCCAGCTGCGGCCATGTCTTCAGCCATTTCTTCTTTGGCTTCTTCCATTTCTTCAGCAGCCTCTTCAGCAGCTTCTTCCATTGATTCTTCAGTAGCTGCAGAATCTGTCATTTCAGTTTGATTTTCGGAATCATCCTGGGCAATTGCCGTGTTCACAAATCCCAGTGAGAGAATGCAAGCGATTGCCAAAAATCCAATTGTTTTTTTCATTTCAAATATGTTAGTTAATATCCATTTTTATTCTTTATGCACCGCGGAGAGAGAGGGATTCGAACCCTCGATACGACTCAACATCGCATACACGCTTTCCAAGCGTGCGCCTTCAGCCACTCGGCCACCTCTCCAAATCAAGTACGTAAAAGAACTTATCCTGTTTTTGGGGCTGCCAAAATACAAAAAAATGTAATACGCCAAAAACTCCAATGTTAAGGATATATTAAGGAAACAGAACGTTTATGAATCGTCCTAGTTTTCCCCTGTTGAGAGTTCTCCCCTCAATGATTCTCCTATTAATTTTTTAACCACATTTAAGGGCAGTTTTCGGCCAAATAAATGCATCATTTTGGTCACAGCGGCTTCGGTTGTCATATCAATACCGGAGACAACTCCGGCATCCACCAAAACCTGACTGTTTTCATATTTTCCATGAATTACTGCACCTCCCTGGCACTGTGTAATATTCACTACCACAATGCCATTTTTATCAGCTTCGTTCAACATGGAAATAAACCAATCTGCCTTCATCACATTGCCTGATCCAAATGATTCCAACACAACACCCTTCAACTTATTAGTCTTAAAAATGGATTCAACCATTGCCTTTTCCATTCCCGGAAAAATTTTCAGGAGCGCAACATTTGTATCCAGCTCTTTATGCACTTTGAATTGCGATCTGCCCATTTTAGCAATGTAATGTGAATTGAATTTTAAGGATACTCCTGCATCCACCAGAACTGGATAATTCAAAGATTGAAACGCTTCAAAATCATGTGCATCGACTTTTCGGGTACGATTTCCTCTGTATAATTTATACTCAAAATACACGGCCACTTCCGGCACGAGTGCTTTTCCTTTTTGATAAGATGCCGCAATTTCAATAGCCGTTATTAAATTTTCTTTACCGTCGGTCCTCAATGTTCCAATGGGTAATTGAGAGCCCGTAAGAATAACAGGCTTGGATAAATTTTCAAGCATAAAACTCAATGCCGAAGCAGTGAAAGCCATCGTATCGGACCCATGCAAAATCACAAACCCGTCAAATGAGTTGTAATTTTTTTCAATAATTTCTGTGAGTTGTTTCCAATGCTTTGGCCCTATGTCAGAGGAATCCAGTGGGGTTTTGAATGAATAGGAAGACAATTCGCATGAAAGTTTGTTCAACTCCGGAATTTCTTTGAGAATGTGTTCAAAATCAAAAGGTTTTAAAATGCCCTTTTTTTGACTTTCAATCATTCCAATGGTTCCTCCAGTATAAATGACAAGTATTCGTGCTTTCATTTCTTAAACAATTTTACACTATTCTCTGTGGTTATTCGAGCCAATTCATCCATTGGACAATCCAGTATCTCTGCAAGTCTCTCAGCTGTATTAATTAAATAAGAAGATTCATTTCTCTTTCCTCTATAAGGCGCTGGCGCCAAATAAGGAGAATCCGTTTCCAAGAGAATATATTGCAAGTCTACATATTTCACTACTTCCTGCAAACCTGAATTCTTAAATGTCAACACTCCACCAATACCAATCATAAATTGCCCATAATTGATGATTCGTCTGGCTTGTTCTAGTGTCCCAGTGAAGCAATGAAAGACTCCAGATAGCCTTTCGTCATTCAATTCATCCAAACATTCAAAAAGTTCATCGAAAGAATCCCGTGCATGAATAACTATTGGTAGTCCAACTTTTTTTGCCAGTTCAACTTGACGTGTAAATGCCAATTTTTGCTCTTCTACGAACGTTTTATCCCAATAGAGATCAATGCCAATTTCACCAATGGCAATGAATTGTCCATTGACAATCAATTTCTCCATCCGATTCAATACTTCTTCAAAATCCTTCTGCACAGCACATGGATGCAACCCCATCATTGGAAAACAATTTTCCGGGTACCGTTGAACCAAATTCATCATGGGTTCAATGGTCTCTTCTTCAATATTGGGTAAAAAGAATCTTTGCACTCCGCTGTCAATGGCCCGTTGAATCATTTCATCCCGGTCTTCATCAAACTTTAAATCGTACAAATGAGCATGACTATCTGTAAATACCATGTTGCAAAATTATAATTCTAAGTGATTGATTAGTTTTGTCAGCATGAAGGTGAAAGTTCTTTTCATCCGTTTTAGTTCAATTGGTGACATTGTGCTTACCACACCAATCGTCAGATGTTTCAAGGAACAGATTGAAGGTGAGGCAGAAATTCATTTTTTAGTGAAAAAGCAATATGAATCGTTGCTCATTGCCAACCCACATATTTCGAAAATACATGCATTGGAATCGGATTTAAACCAAGTGGTTGAAAATTTGAAACAGGAAGGGTTTGATTACATTATTGATTTACATAAAAACCTTAGGACCTCTTTGGTTAAAAGAAGACTCAAGGTCTTGTCCTTTACATTTGATAAACTAAATGTAAAAAAATGGCTATTGGTAAATTTTGGAATCAACCTACTTCCAAATATTCACATCGTAGATAGGTATTTTGAAGCAGTAAAAGCATTTGGTATTCAAAATGATCAAAAAGGACTTGACTTTTTTATTCCAGAAAAAGACAAAATTTCAATTCACAATCATTATCCCGAATTGGAAAATGGGTTCGTGGCGTTTAACATTGGAGGTAAATTTGAAGGTAAGAAGTTACCTGAATCAAAGATTCAAACCATTTGTAATGGAATTCCGTTGCCGGTATTGCTTCTTGGAGGCAAAGAAGATATTCCGTCAAGTGAAAGGATTGTGAAGCAATGTAAAAATGTATCTAGTGCTTGCGGTCAGCACACTCTTTTGGAATCTGCTTCTTTATTGGAACATGCGTCCTTGGTAATTTCGCATGATACCGGATTTATGCACATTGCAGCAGCTTTTAAGAAGGTCATCTTTTCCATTTGGGGTGCAACGGTTCCGGAATTTGGCATGGGGCCATATTTACCAGACGAACGATCCATGATTTTTGAAGCCAAGCATTTGACTTATCGTCCAACTTCAAAATTGGGCAACCGAAATTCTTCCAAAGAACGCAGAACGATGGAAGAGATTAATGAAAATGAGATTATCAAAGAAGTCGTAAAATTCTTTGACTCAACTAAACATCGGTAAAGAGCGCTTTCAGCTCACCAGCTTCATCTGGTTTCATTTTTCCGGCCAAAATCAGACTCAATTGCCGTCTTCTCAAGGCCCCGGCAAAACGTTCTTTTTGAACATCTGTTTGAGGAGATAAGGGAGGAACTTCAATAGGATTGCCCCGTTGATCAACCGCAACAAACGTATAGATGGCAGAATTAGTCATTCTTTTTTTACCACGTCCATCTTCAACAAACACGTCAATAAATACTTCCATGGATGATGTAAAAGACCTTGATAATTCCGCCTCAAATGTCACAATATCACCTAATTTGATTGGATTATCGAATGCTACATTATTCACCGCGGCGGTCACTACCACTCTGTTACAATGTCTATGGGCGGCAATGGCACCGGCAATATCTATCCAATGCAACAATCTTCCTCCACGCAAATTATTGAGTGTGTTGGTGTCATTAGGCAAAACAATTTCTGTCTTGATCACCCTGCTTTCTTCAGGCGTCCTTTCTTTCATAACAAATTAGTTTGATATTAATATTTGAGCACCCAGGCTTGGCGCTGAACATTTTCTTGAACCCAAATTAGGTTTTGTTTTGCCTGTTCCCTGGAACCAAATGCTCCGTAGCTCACCACATTTAAACCATTTCTTTTGCCAATAATTTTAGCTCGAGCACCGGTTTTGTTCAACTTTTTGACCAATCTTTCCGCATTTCGAATTTCTTTAAAACAACCCACAATTAGATGGTATTGGTTAGTTCGTTTCAAAGCCACGTTCGTTGACATGGTTTCCGAAAAGAGAACCGGAATGGTAAACTCATCCGGTCCAAAATCCGAATTCTCAAAATCCCAAAGAATTACCCCAGATGTATCAATTTCTTTCAAGGACAACGTTTGCGACTCTTTCACAGGTTCTTTGTGCGGTCCATATTTCATTTTGGCATAATGACTCGGACCAGCATTGGTGAAGTCAATGGAAGAGTAGTCAAAGCTTAATTGTTCCAGGTTAGATTGAAATGGAATCCACAACGCAATGAGCGCAACAGCAGCCGCTGCTGCAACTTTGGCATACAATGGAATTATTCGAGGGCTTCTAGGCGATTCTATGGTCTTTTCTACCATTTCCTCATCCAAAATTTCCTTTACTTCTTCTTTCCGAACAATTGGAATTGCTGAAACCGGAATTAAACCATAAGAACTTTTTAAATAATTGGCACCGTGCGTTGGATGAAAAACGAGATTTTTCTTGTCGTTCAGCCTAAATTGACCAATTGCACCTAAGTCAACTCTGCTTCCTCCTTGCAATTGTTTTTGAAGGTGCACCACCCATTGTCGAACATTTTTGATGGCATCATCATACGAAATGTCCAGCCAACGAGAGATGGAACCTGCAAGCAGCCCATCATTGTGATTCAATTGAGTGTTGAACGTGATTTGCTTTCCAGGGGGAAAAAATTTTTCCTGAAACGCTTCGTATTTGGCATCTACAGGATTGGCAATAAATGCCCCTAACCCAGGCACAATCACGCAATCATGATTGTACAATAACTTCGCTATATACTCCTCTACCTGCATCATAGTTTGTTGGCTAAATTAATTCTTTCCATTGACAGTTCATAGTTCAATTCCTATTTCAGCTAAAAGGTTGTTGAGGCTCAAAACAATAAACTTGAAATTAACTTTGAGAATAGGAATCTCATTACCTTTAGACTGTGAATGAGAATGACAATACGCTGAGAGAACAAATTAAAGACATTCCAAAAAAGCCTGGGGTTTATCAATTTTTTGATAAAACAGGAACTATCATCTACGTAGGAAAAGCCAAAAATCTTAAAAATCGTGTTTCCTCTTATTTCAACAAAGCATTGGATAGTGGAAAAACCATTCTTTTGGTTAAGCGCATTGTGGACTTGAAATACATTGTGGTTGATTCGGAGCTGGATGCTTTGTTGCTTGAAAATAACCTGATCAAAAAATACCAGCCGAAATACAATATTCAACTAAAAGATGACAAAACGTATCCTTTCATTTGTTTAAAAAATGAACGATTTCCCAGAGTATTTAGCACACGCAATGTGATTCGTGATGGTTCAGAATATTTTGGACCTTATGCATCGGTAAAAATGATGAATACCCTTCTTGAGTTAGTTCGTCAATTGTACCCTTTACGGAATTGCAATTTTCAACTTTCTGAAAAAAATATCGAGCAAAAAAAGTACAAGGTTTGTCTTGAATATCATGTAAAAAATTGCCTGGGACCATGTGAAGGTTTGCAGAGTGAAGAAGATTACAATGCCTCAATAGACGATATCAAGGCAATATTGAAAGGGAACATTCAAACTGTCATGAATCATCTGAAAACCAAAATGAAATCTTTTTCAGATGAACTGAATTTTGAAAAGGCAGAAATGGTCAAGGCAAAAATTGACATCCTTGGAAATTTCCAAAGCAAGTCTGCCGTTGTAAACCCGAAAATTCATAATGTCGATGTTTTCTCATTTTTGGATGACGGAGATGCGGCCATCATCAATTATATGAAAATCATTAATGGTTCAATTATTCAAGGTCATACCATTGAATTGAAACGTAAGTTGGAAGAATCCGCAACTGCATTATTTCAAATGGCCATTGCAGAATTGAGAAATCGTTTTGAGAGTCAATCAAAAGAAATGATTTGCTCTATTGATCCTGAAATTCAGATGGACGACATTCAAATTACCGTCCCTAAAAAAGGAGACAAAAAATCACTGATTGATTTATCCCTTCGAAACGCCAAGTATTATTTGTTGGAAAAGAGAAAGCAAATTGAGCGCACAGATCCGGATAGGCATAAAAACAGGATTCTGGAAAAGATGCAGAATGATTTGCGATTATCTGAATTACCTACTCATATTGAGTGTTTCGATAATTCGAATATTCAAGGAACCTTTCCGGTGGCAGCATGCGTGGTTTTCCGTGATACCAAACCTTCCAAGAAAGAGTATCGTCATTTCAACATCAAAACCGTTGAAGGCCCTAATGATTTTGCCAGTATGGAAGAAGTGGTATACAGAAGGTATAAACGCATGTTGGACGAAAAACAATCGTTACCACAATTGATTGTGATTGATGGGGGAAAAGGGCAATTGAGCAGTGCGGTTAAAAGTTTAGAAAAGCTCAATTTGCGTGGGCAAGTGGCCATTGTTGGCATTGCCAAAAGATTGGAAGAAATCTATTTCCCGGATGATCCACTTCCCTTGTACATTGATAAAACGTCTGAAAGTCTCAAAATCATTCAACATTTGCGCAATGAAGCGCATCGATTTGGGATAACTCATCATCGTGGAAAAAGACAAAAGGACTTAATTAAATCTGAGTTAACCTCTATTGAAGGTGTGGGGTATCAAACATCCCAACAATTGTTGAGGAAATTTAAATCCGTTAAAAAAGTGGGAGAGGCCAGTTTGGAAGAGTTAGCATCAACGGTTGGCAAAGCCAAAGCAAGGGTGGTATATGACCATTTTCACGAAAAAAGTAATATCAAGTAAGTTGCTCAGAGAGTAATTTCATTTCTATGATGGGTGACATGCGTTCATAAAGAATGCGGTATACAGCTTCACATATGGGCATGTTTACTTCAAACTTTTTATTCATTTCTACAAGACTATTTACCGCATAATAACCTTCGGCCACCATATTCATTTCTACCTGAGCTGATTTCACTGAATACCCTTTGCCAATCATATTACCAAACGTTCGGTTGCGGCTAAATTGAGAGTAGGCAGTAACCAATAAATCCCCTAAATAGGCTGATGACTTCACATCTCTGTGAATTGGATTTACTTTGTCCACAAAAGCTTCAATTTCTCGGATGGCATTGGAAATGAGGACCGCTTGAAAATTATCTCCATAACCCAAACCATGACAAATTCCACTGGCAATGGAGTAAATATTTTTCAGCACCGCTGACAATTCCGTTCCGAAAATATCCTCAGATACGGTGGTTTTAATGTAACGACACGCCATCTTGTCTGCCAAGAATTTTGCACTCTCTTGGTTTTGGCATGCAATGGTGAGATAGGACAATCTTTCCAATGCCACTTCTTCAGCATGACATGGACCACTGATGATCCCTATTTGTTCATACGGAATCTCAAACTGCTTATGGATATATCTTGCTGCAATGGCATGATATTCCGGAACGATTCCCTTGATGGCAGAAATGCCAATTTTTTTCTCAATTCCAGGAAAGGATTTTTCGTGAAATGTATCGTACATAAACGCACTGGGTACAGCAAAAATCAATAAGTCTGACTTTTCTATGATTTCTTCAAGATTGGTGCTGACTGTCAGCTTATCTGTATCTAAATCCACCGATTGAAGGTACCTCGGATTGTGGTGAAATTTATTGATGTAGTCAACGGAATTCTGATTTCGCATCCACCAATTCAGGTGATCAGCATTGTTGAGTAAAATCTTTACAATGGCCGTTGCCCAACTACCTCCTCCTAAAACACCAATTTGCATAATGATTATTTCGTTCCGGTATGGAACAAAGATACATGAATGCGATTCAATTAAAAACCAACTTCAAATTCCAATTCTTGCGTTCCTCTTTTCACCTTTACTTTAACCTTATCGCCTTTTTTATATTTAGCCAGACCTTCCATGTAGGATTTCATGTTGTCCACCTTGTGATTGTCCATTTGAATTACAATGTCACCTCCTTCAATTCCAGCAGTTGAAGCCGGCCTGTTGTCTTTCACCATATCAATTCTCATGCCTTCCCCTTCGAACGTATAATCCGGCAATACACCTAGTGTCACAGAAAACTTTGGAGCACTCATGACGTCTTCATCTTTGGTCTTGATATAAGACAATTTCAATTTATCATCCAACCTTGAAATCACGGTCATGATGTATCGAATCACCGATTCGATTCCTTCATAGTTGATTTTATCAACATCATCAGAAGGTTTGTGGTAGTCTTCATGAATACCCGTAAAAAAGTGTAAAACAGGAATTTGATTCAAATAGAAGGAAGTATGATCAGAAGGTCCCACACCCGATTCAGTGGTGACAATTTGTAGGCTGTCAAAATCAATGGTTTTCATTACATATTTCCATACAGCAGATGTGCCAACACCATTGATGATCAATTTTTTCTCATCGTTCATTCTACCAACCATGTCCAAATTGATCATGTAGTTGGTGATTTTCAAAACATCTTCTTCCTTCTTGACATAATGTTTGGAACCGTAAAGTCCCATTTCCTCTCCGGTAAAAGCTATGAAAATATAATTGTTGCGCTTATAGTTTTCGCTTTTGAGCAGCCTGGCAATTTCGATGATGGCAGCCACACCACTTGCATTATCATCCGCACCATTGTAAGGGTCCTTGGTTGAAGTGCTCAATGAGTTGAATTCACCCATTCCCAAATGATCATAATGAGCACCGATAATTACTGTTTTTTTGGCCGAGTTGTCTAAATATCCTACCACATTCCATGCCTCCACTTTTTTTCCATCCGTATCTGCATGCACATCGGGGTTTTCAGGAACCTGAAGTTTTTGAAAAAAAGTGCCATCATCACCTTTGGGCGAGAGTCCAATGCTTTCAAATCTTTTGGCAATGTATTTTGCGGCCGTCTTTTCCTGGCTTGTTCCAGCCATTCGTCCTTTGAGCTTTTTGCTGGCCAAAAATTCAACGTCCTTTTGGACTTTATCTATACCAATTTCTCCGCTATAGGGTTTTTCATCTTGAGCAATCCCAGAAATGCTCAAAAAGAACCCAAAACCAACTGCACAAATCCAATATTTGGTATTTCTCATGAATGTTTTATTTAAGTACAAGGTAATCAATTCAATATCTATCGATTATAAATTTAGACAAATCATCAATTTTCGTGGATATAATGCGTATTTGAAATCATAAATGGAACGGACAATATTGCAATACTTGAAGCATAAGCACTAAGAGAATTGCCTATTGCCATTTTAGGTTTTAATACCAATTGTTGAGATCAACCCCGAAATCTATCTTGACCATCCAATCCAACCGGGAATGAGACGAAAATAGCCAGATTAGATGAGACAAAATACGGACGACGCAGAAGTTCTTAACCTCAGACGCAAAATAGAGGAAGAACAAAACGGGTTTGAGGATGCAAGTATGTATCGACAGGACGCAGGAGAAGATGGTGTAGCATACATCATTGTCCCCAATAAATCACCGCAAAAAATGCAAGCTGAAATTTCGCAACTTGCCATTAAAGTCAGGCGAAAAGCCAGAAAAATAACGGATTAACCTTCTTTATTTTCATCCACTTCAGGACGCATTTGCGGAAAGAACAATACGTCTTGAATGGAATTAGAATTGGTTAATATCATTGCCAATCGGTCAATTCCAATTCCCAATCCAGCGGTTGGAGGCATGGCAAATTCTATGGCTCTTAAAAAGTCTTCATCTAATACCATGGCTTCATCGTCACCACGTTTGCCCAATTCAAGTTGTTCTTCGAAACGCATCCGCTGATCGATAGGATCATTTAATTCAGAGAAAGCATTGCAAATTTCTTTTCCGTTGCAAATGGCTTCAAACCGTTCTACCAACCCTTCTTTTTCTCTGTGCTTTTTGGCAAGAGGAGACATTTCTACTGGATAGTCTGTAATAAACGTAGGCTGAATCAAATTCGGCTCACATTTTTCACCAAAGATTTCATCAATGATTTTACCCCTTCCCATAGAAGGATCCAATCCAATTTTTAAATCGGCTGCGACTTTGCGCAAGGCCTCTTCGTCCATATTGGAGATATCCACGCCAGTAAATTCTTCTATGGCTTCATACATGGTGTATCGCTTCCAGGGACGTTTGAAATTGATGGTGTTTTCACCGTATTGAATTTCGGTGGTTCCATGCATTTTTTCACATATGTACTCTACCATCTCTTCCACCAAATCCATCATCCAATGGTAATCTTTGTAAGCCACATACAATTCCATCTGGGTAAATTCAGGATTGTGAAAGCGGCTCATACCTTCGTTTCTGAAATCTTTGGCAAATTCAAATACGCCATCAAATCCACCAACAATTAACCTTTTCAAATACAATTCATTGGCAATTCTCAAATACAATGTGGTATCCAGGGTGTTGTGATGTGTTTTAAACGGACGTGCCGCGGCCCCACCATACAACGGTTGAAGCACCGGCGTCTCCACTTCCATATATCCTTTGTCATTTAAGAAACTGCGCATGGCATTGGTCAATTTCGTACGCAAAATGAAGGTTTCTTTGACTTGTGGATTGACAATTAAATCTACATAACGCTGTCTGTATCTCAATTCTGGATCGGTGAAAGCATCATGAACTGTTCCATCTGCATCTGTTTTTGGTAAGGGTAATGGTCTCAATGATTTGGCCAACAATTTCAATTCCGTCACATGAATGGTGATTTCACCCACTTGTGTAGTAAACACGTATCCTTTTATGCCAACCAAATCACCAATGTCCAATAGCTTTTTGAAAAGTGTATTATACAAGGTTTTGTCCTCCCCTTCACAGATTTCATCTCTGGCAATGTACAATTGTATTCTTCCAGAATAATCCTGAATCTCAGCAAAGGAGGCCTTTCCCATGATTCGGCGACTCATGATTCTACCGGCAATGCTCACATTTTTATAGTCCAGCTTCTTCTTGTCGTAATTCTTTAAAATCCCTTTTGCAGAAGCATTTACTTCAAATGATTCCGCCGGATAAGGATCAATTCCCAACTCTCTTATTTGCTGTAACGACTCTCTTCGTACATTTTCTTGTTCTGATCGCTGAACTTCCATTTGTGATTGTAAATTTGCGGCAAAGATAATCACTAAATCAGAAAATTAAGACTGGCTTAACCCTGACGCCACATTATCCTTTGTTTTTTTTGTTTTATTTGTGATCCATTATACCCTATTTCATGAAAGAACTAATTCACAACTTTATTGATCATTTGGAAGAAGCCATGCGAATTGGTGAGTCTGCTAATCTCTCCATGGCCAATAATGAAATTCAAAATGTAATCATCTTGGGAATGGGTGGTTCAGGAATTGGTGGCAGCATTGTTTCTCAAATCTTGCAGGATACCTTAAAAGTACCTGTTACCACTAATAAGGATTACAATTTGCCCGCTTTTGTGAACAAATATTCATTGGTGATTGCCAATTCTTATTCAGGAAATACGGAAGAAACACTCATTGCTTTGGACGGTGTATTTGAAACCGGAGCAACATTAGCAGCCATTTGTTCAGGAGGTGTTTTGGCGGAACTATCTCAAGAAAGAGATTTTGGAAGAATTGAAATTCCAGGAGGCATGCCTCCAAGAGCTGCATTGGGCTATTCGTTTCCTCAGTTCTTTTATATTTTGAATCATTTTGGATTGATTGATGATTCGTTCAAAACTGAATTTAAAGATGCCATTTCCTTGTTGCGAGCAGAGCAAGCACAAATTATGACCAAAGCGAAGGATGTAGCTGATTTGCTTCACCAAAAAATTCCTATCATTTATAGTGATCAGGGGTATGAAGGAATCGGTGTTCGATTGAGGCAACAAATCAATGAAAATGCAAAAATGCTGTGCTGGCATCATGCTTTACCAGAAATGAACCATAACGAATTGGTAGGCTGGCGCACCAAAAGTGATGATTTGGCAGTGTTGATGTTTCGAAATGTAGATGACCATTCCAGAACGCAAGTGCGCATGGAATTAACCAAGGAAATCATTTCAGCTTATTGTGATAACATCATAGAATTGCCTTCTCAAGGAGATTCCAAAATTGCCCGTTCATTGTATCTCATTCATTTGGGTGATTGGATTTCGTATTACCTCGCAGAAAAAAAACAAATAGACGCCGTCGAAGTCAATGTCATTTCTTATCTTAAAGGAGAACTGGCAAAAGTGAAATAAGTGAAGCGTATTCTAAAGTGGATCGGCATAACTGTTGTTTCCATTCTTCTTTTAAAAGCCGTGGCTTTATGGCTCACTGGAAATGAGCATTTATTTAAAGCCATTGCATCCACATATCTTCGAGGTCAAACTGGCCCTGACATTGATGAAGAACATCTTTTTCCCTTTCGTGAAGTAAACGCTGCTAATCCTTCACCCTGGCCTTTTTCCAATACATACAATCAAACAACTTTGACAGCAGAGGAGCTTGCTTCTTTTGACAAATACCAAACTGTATCCTTGCTGATCATTCGTAATGATTCCATTGTTTTTGAAAAATATTGGGAAGATTTTTCGAACATGTCTTATTCCAACTCGTTTTCTGTTGCCAAAACGATTGTGGGACTAGCCATAGGTGCAGCTATTCAACAGGGTTTGATCCATTCGTTGAACGAAAAAGTATCTAAGTACATTCCCGAATTCAATCAGGGAAATCCCAATGAAGTAACGCTTCGACACTTGATTACGATGACCTCAGGCATCAATTTTAATGAGCATTATGGCAACCCGTTTGGCTTTATGGCAAAGGCATATTACGGAGACGAACTCATTGAAAAGACCTTGGCGTTTTCATCGGAGATAGAGCCTGGCACAGATTGGCATTACCTGGGAGGGAATACCTTACTGCTTGCCATGATTGTGAAAAATGTTTCGGGAATGAATGTTTCTGATTTCGTTTCTGAACACATCTGGTCGAAAATCGGTGCGGAAAGTGATGCACACTGGAGTGTGGATGAAGAAGGTGGTTTTGAAAAGGCGTTTTGCTGCTATTTTTCCAATGCCAGGGACTTTGCACGTATTGGAAAATTGTACCTGGACAGTGGTCGATATGACGGAGAACAAATTATTCCTGAATGGTTTGCATTGGAATCCATTCAACCCGTGAAAACACCAAGCGAAACCATCCCACATTATGGATTTCATATTTGGCGATTAAATGGTGAACTAGAAGAGATTTATTATGCACGAGGCATTTTGGGGCAGTACATTTTATGCATTCCTGATCAAGACATGATTGTAGTAAGATTGGGGCATGACAGAGGAAAACGCAATGCGCTGAAACATCCCATTGACGTCTACAATTACCTCAACCTTGCCAGAAAATTTTACAGAAATTAGCTGTCTACGCTCCACTCCGCGCCGTCCTTACTATCGCGAATCTGAATCTTGTGTTTGTTCAATTCATCACGAATGAAATCGGCCATTTCATAATCTTTGTTGGCCTTTGCTCTTGCCCTCACTTTAATTACAACCTCCATCACTTCATTCATCAAGGCTGAAGAATCCGAACCCTCTTCCGAAAGGGTGAATCCAAGCACATCAAATACATAATCCGAAAATGTTTTGATGAATAGATCTAAATCTTCTTGATTCAAACTTGCATGGTCAGATGTCAATTGATTGATCCATTTCACCCCTTCAAACAAATGTGCTATCAAGATGGGTGAATTAAAATCATCGTTCATGGCTTCCTGGCACGACTGCACAAATTTGGCCACGTCCAAACTTGACTCTTTGGAAGCTTTTAATTCCGGCAATTTTTTCGTGCCACTCATGAGTCTGTCAAATCCCTTCTCAGCAGCCTTTAACGCCTCATTCGAAAAATCCAGTGTGCTTCGGTAATGCGACTGAAGAATGAAAAAACGTACCGTCATCGGGCTGTAAGCCTGTTCCAATAATTTGTGATCTCCACTGAATAATTCATGGCAGAAAATTCCATTACCCAAAGACTTTCCCATTTTCTGTCCATTGACTGTTACCATGTTGTTGTGGATCCAATAATTGGCAAATGGTTTTCCAGTAAGACCTTCAGCTTGTGCAATTTCACACTCGTGATGTGGAAAGGTATTCTCTAAACCACCTCCATGAATGTCGAAATTTTCGCCCAAGTATTTTTGGCTCATCACCGAACACTCGATGTGCCATCCTGGATAACCTTTTCCCCATGGAGAATTCCATTGCATCAAATGTTCTTCTGAAGCATGTTTCCACAATGCAAAATCAAAAGGGCTTCGCTTGTCAGATTGTTTATCGAGTTCTCTGTTGGCTGCTCCTTCTTTCATGTCCTCAAGTGTCCTTCCTGACAATTTGCCATATTGAAAGGTCTCGTTGTACTTGGGAACATCAAAATAAACAGAACCTGATTCTTCATAGGCAAATCCTTTGGCAATCAACCCTTCAATGGCCTCAATCTGTTCCTGAATATGACCGGAAGGGCGAGGGGCGATGTTGGGACGCAGCACATTAAGTGCATCCATATCGCGGTAATAATTGGCCATGTACATCTCCACAATTTGCATGGGATCTACTTGTTCCAACCGTGATTGCTTGGAAATTTTATCATCACCTTCATCGGCATCATCCGTGAGGTGACCCACATCTGTAATGTTTTGAATGTACTTCACCTTATATCCTGAATGCATCAGGTATCGGTATATGATATCGAATGAAACATAGGACTTGGCATGTCCCAAATGTGCATCTCCATAAACGGTTGGACCACAAACGTACAGTCCAACATTAGGGGGAGAAATGGGAACAAATTCCTCTTTCTTTCGCGAAAGTGTATTGTAAAACCTAAGTCCGTTTGATTCCATGGGACAAAGGAAACAAGAATTTTTTATTTACTGAGAAGTGAGGTGAAATTACTTTTGCTCTGGCATTGGAGCGTCTCCAATATACCTTCCGTTTTTGATAATGTCGATGTTTTCAAGTATTCCATCATCATCGTAATGATACCATTTACCATTCATTAATCGATAGTTTTTGAAGGTACCATCTTTCACAATCAATTTGTTTTTGTTGTAAAGCTTGTAGTAACCATTTCCATCGAAATGACCGTTGTTTGGCTTTTCATCTTTCTTAGCAACGGCTTTTACTACAGGTGCTGCTTGCTCCTCTTTCTTCAACTGATCTGTTGCAGGCGCTTTTGACTCAAAGAATTTAGACTTTCCGGCATCCATTTGACCCTCATTGAAAAACTTACGGGCTTTCACTTCGCCATTGTCATAGTATTCTACCAATTCTCCGGATTCTTTACCACCATTCCAATCTCCTTCAATCGCCACTTTTCCATTCTCGTGGTAATAGGTTTGTTTTCCTTCACGTTTACCTGTAGCACTAAAATTAAACGCTTGCGCAACGTTTCCGTTGGGATGATATCTTTTAAAAGATCCTGTGTTGCGATTGTTTTTCCATACACCTTGCTCCTCTAACTTTCCGCTTTCAAAATACACCTTGTATGGGCCATTTGGACGGCTATTTACGTATGTGATTTCATCTTTGGTATTGCCGTTGGCGTAGTACTTCTTCCACAAACCCATCTTGCGGCTATTCTTGTAATCACCTTCTTCCACTACCTGATCCGGTGTATACCCAGGAAGTTTTTTCATCTTGTTGGTGATTTTCCAGTGCTTTTGCTTTTTCCCATTGATGTCCTTGAAGTTAATGGTATCTCCACCATCCATCTGAAAGGTTTGGGCCATTAACAATTGTGTTCCGAAGAAGAATAATGTGAAAAAGGTAGCTAATCTCATCAAGCTTGACTTTTGTGGTTTGCCTTCAATTCCCAAATAAAATAAAAATAGTTAAAACATAGAAATTCAACGAATGTTTTCAAGCATATTTTTTACCAAACTTTCGAGATCGTAAGTGGCCTTCCAGCCCCAATCCTCGTTGGCACGGGCATCATCAATGCTTGCCGGCCATGTAGCAGCAATTTGTTGTCGGAAATCCGGTTCATAGGAAATCTGGAAATCTGGGATGTGTTTTTTGATTTCATTGCTCAACTCTTCCGGGTCGAAACTCACTCCAGCAATGTTGTACGAAGATCGAATTTTAATATCTTCCGGATTCGCGTTCATGATATCCAATGTTGCACGAATGGCATCGTCCATGTGCATCATGGGCAATGATGTCTTTGCCTCAAGGAAACATGTATAGCTATTGGTCTTTCTGGCTTGATGAAAAATGTCAACGGCATAATCCGTGGTTCCTCCACCAGGAAGAGACTTGTGTCCAATGAGGCCAGGATAACGAATGCTTCGAACATCTACACCATAATTTTTGGCGTAATATGCACACCATCTTTCTCCTGCCAATTTACTGATACCATATACGGTATCCGGATCGGCAGTGGTGTCTTGTGGTGTCATTTCTTTAGGGGTACTGGGACCAAAAACTGCAATGGAACTAGGCCAGAATATGCGCTTGATTTTTCCTGCTTTCGCTAAATCAAGCACGTGAAATAAACCATCCATATTCAGCTTCCATCCCAATTCAGGATTTTTTTCTGCATTGGCAGATAATAGTGCAGCCAGGTGAAATACCCAAGTAATTTTATGCCTGGAAATGATGTCTTCCAATCGTGATTTATCCATCACATCCAGTTGTTCAAAGGTCACATTGCCGAAGTCACCTTCCCGGATATCCGAAGCGATAACGTTGTCCTCTCCGTGGCTTTCTGTGAGCTTTTCAACCAATTCCTGCCCTACCTGTCCAAGGGCACCAATGATCAAGATTTTTTCCATTTCGATAGTGTGAGGGCACAAAAGTAAAATTAATTTTGTGGGATGGTTTGGGTAATGAAACAGAAGTGTTTTTTCAGGAATTTTTGAAGATGATAATTCTGTTCCATCAAAATCCATTAGAATTGTTCAAATTCTCTTGTCTTACAAATATTTAATTGATAAATTTGCCCGCTTTTTCGGGTAGATAAAGCCACTAAAACAAATGTCGTCTACAGTAAAAATATTCGCAGGGAGTGCTTCCCAGGACTTAGCTGCCGCTATTGCGCAAAGCTATGGCGTAGAGTTGGGAGAAGTGACACTCAACCGTTTCAGTGATGGTGAATTTCAACCTTCTTTTGAAGAAACTGTAAGGGGATCGGATATTTTTATCGTTCAATCAACGTTCCCACCGGTAGATAATTTGTTTGAAATGTTGCTGATGATAGATGCCGCTAAAAGAGCATCGGCCAGAAGCATCATAGCGGTGATGCCATATTTTGGCTTTGCCCGTCAGGATAGAAAAGATAAACCTCGTGTTTCCATTGGTTCAAAGTTGGTGGCCAACTTATTGTCAGCAGCTGGTGTAGACAGAATTATGACCATGGATTTGCACGCAGATCAAATTCAAGGATTTTTTGAGGTGCCTGTGGATCATCTCTATGCATCATCCATCTTTATTCCTTACTTACAAGATTTGCATTTGCCCAATATGATTATGGCTGCACCAGATACAGGTGGAACCAAAAGAGCCAATGCTTATGCCAAGTATTTTAATACAGAAATGGCCATCTGCTATAAGCAACGTGAAAAGGCCAATGAAGTACAAAGCATGACCGTAATCGGAGAGGTGAAAGGAAAAGATGTGGTATTGTTGGATGATATGATCGATACAGGAGGAACGCTGACCAAAGCTGCCGACCTGATGATGGAATTGGGTGCCAATAGTGTAAGAGCAGCTTGTACGCATGCCATACTTTCAGGTAATGCCTATGAAAAAATAAACAATTCCAGTTTGGAAGAATTGATAGTAACAGATACCATTCCACTTCGTCACGCATCTGACAAAATAAAAGTGTTGACGGTATCTGAACTATTTGCACAGATAATTGAAAAAGTAGAACATCATAAATCAATCAGTCCGAGTTTCGTTATTTAGAAAAAGGACATTAATTAAGCATCATGAAAACCGTTGAATTAGAAGGTTTTAAAAGAGACCAACAAGGGAAAAAAGGAGCAAAGGATTTGCGCAAAGAAGGGAAAATTCCTGCCGTTATGTATGGCGCAGCAGAAAACCTAAATCTTTATGTTGATGAAGTAGCGCTTGGAAAAATCATCAATTCCCCAGATATCTATCTTATCAATCTGAAAGTTGGTGACGAAACAACGCGTGTGATTATTCAAGACATGCAATTCCACCCTGTATCGGACAGAGCGTTGCACGTTGATTTCCTTGAGGCAGCTGTAGGAAAAGTAGCCAAATTGCATTTGCCAGTTCACATCACTGGAAACTCTGTTGGTGTATTAGCCGGTGGTAAGTTGGTTGTTAAAATGAGAAAGCTGAAAGTTCAAGGAATTCCTGCGGATTTGCCAGACAAAATTGAAGTGGACATTTCTGACTTGGCTATTGGAAAAGCCATCAAAGTTCAGGATTTGGATGGATTTGATTTCCTAGATGCCCCTAACACTGTGATTGTTCGTGTGAAAACGGCACGTGCTGAAATCGTTGAGGTTGTTGAAGAAGTTGAAGGAGAAGAAGGAGAAGAAGGAGTTGAAGGAGCAGCAGAAGGAGCAGAAGCTCCAGCAGCTGAAGGAGGAGATGCTCCAGCGGCAGAAGCGGAAAAAACAGAATCTGCAGAAGCATAAGTTGAATGAAATTCTTGATCGCGGGTCTTGGGAACATCGGTTCCGAATACAACAATACGCGACATAATATTGGATTTAAGGTGCTGGATTCGCTCATAAGCGGGTCCAGCATTTCTTTTGATCTGGATAGACATGCACATGTAGCCCACTTCAAATTCAAAGGCCGTACATTGGTGCTGATCAAGCCAACCACCTATATGAACCTAAGTGGGAAAGCCATTGCCTATTGGATGCAAAAAGAAAAAATTCCCCAGGAAAATTTATTGGTGATTACAGATGATATTGCCCTTCCTTTCGGAACATTAAGACTTCGTGCTAAAGGAAGTGATGGTGGGCACAATGGTCTCAAAAATATTATTGAAGTATTAGGCAATCAACAATATGCCAGATTGCGTTTTGGGGTAGGCAATGAATTTGCCAAAGGCAAACAAGTTGATTACGTATTGTCGGAATGGGAAGCCGATGAAGAAAGATTACTTCCTGAACGAATTGAAAAATCCTGTGAAATTGTAAAAAGTTTCGCCACTATAGGCTTGGCAAGGACCATGTCATCCTTCAACAATAAATGATCAACCTGCGATTTTCTCTTCCACAATAGAAATCAAGAAATCAATCGCTACTCTTTCCTGCTTCATGGTATCTCTATCCCGCAAAGTAACTGTATTGTCTTCCAGGGTTTGATGATCGACTGTGACCGCCAAGGGTGTTCCAATGGCATCCATTCGACGGTAACGTTTGCCGATGGCATCTTTTTCCTCGTACAAACAATTCCATCTCATTTTTAACGTGTCCATAATGGCTCTTGCCTTGTCAGGGAGTCCATCTTTTTTCACCAATGGAAAAACTGCCAGTTTTACGGGAGCCAAAAAGGCAGGAATGTTCAATACCACTCGTGTAGATCCATCCTCTAACGTTTCTTCATTGTATGCACCCGTAAGCATTGCCAGGAACAATCGATCCAATCCAATAGACGTTTCCACTACATATGGAACATAGGATTGATTCTCCTCCGGATCAAAATATTGTAACTTCTTTCCGGAATATTCTTCATGTTGTTTTAAATCGAAATCCGTTCTGGAATGAATGCCTTCCAATTCCTTGAACCCAAACGGAAATTCAAACTCAATGTCAGCAGCTGCATTGGCATAATGGGCCATTTTTACGTGATCATGAAAACGGTATTTTTCAGGACTCAATCCCAAACTTTCATGCCACCTCATGCGGGTTTCTTTCCAGAATTCATAGGCTTCTTTTTCCGTGCCTGGTTTCACGAAATATTGCATCTCCATTTGTTCAAACTCCCGCATACGGAAGATAAACTGACGGGCAACAATTTCATTTCGAAAAGCTTTTCCTGTTTGTGCAATGCCAAATGGAATTTTCATTCTGCCCGTTTTTTGCACATTCAGGAAATTGACAAAAATTCCTTGTGCTGTTTCAGGTCGTAAATAAACTTCATTGGAATCGTCGCTGACCGAGCCCATTTCCGTGGCAAACATCAAATTAAACTGACGCACGTCGGTCCAGTTTTTTGATCCACTTACGGGATCGGCAATTTCACAATCAATGATCAACTGCCTTACGCCATCCAAATCGTTTGCCTCCATTGACTCCTTGAAACGGTTTTCGATGTTGTCAATTTTGGCCTGGTTGTCCAAAACACGCTGATTAGTTGCCACGAATTGTGCTTCATCAAAACTATCTCCAAAGCGTTTTTTGGCCTTGGTGATCTCCTTTTGAATTTTACCTCTGATTTTTTCAACGTGATCTTCAATCAACACATCAGCACGATATCTTTTCTTGGAATCCTTGTTGTCTATTAATGGATCATTAAATGCATCTACGTGTCCGGAAGCTTTCCAAACTTTGGGATGCATAAATATGGCGGAATCAATGCCAACAATATTTTCATGGGCATTCACCATGGAAGTCCACCAATATTGTCTCAGGTTGTTTTTCAACTCAACACCATTTTGCCCATAGTCATAAACCGCACTTAATCCATCATAGATTTCACTCGATTGAAAAATAAATCCATACTCCTTGGCATGGGCAATTACCTTCTTAAATATTTCCTGATTTGCCATGTCGCAAATGTAATTTAATCCTGTGATATAAGGGAGAAGTCGGCTTTGGAATTCTTACCTTTGAGGTATGATTCAGTTTGAAAATACGCTGTTGTCAGAAGATTTGTTTGAAAAGCATTTTACATGTGATTTGAACGCTTGTAAAGGAGCATGCTGTGTGGAAGGAGATGCTGGTGCTCCATTGGAAAAAGAAGAAATTGAACAACTCAAAAAACTCTATTCTAAAATCAAACCTTATTTAAGGAAGGAAGGCATCAAAGCCATCAAACAACAAGGTGTTTATACCATTGATGACGAAGGTGATTATGTCACTCCTTTGATCGATAACAAGGAATGTGCATATGTGGTGTTCGATGAAAAAGGCATTGCCAAATGCGGTATTGAACAGGCACATTCAGATGGTAAAATTTCCTTTAAAAAACCAATTTCTTGTCATTTATATCCCATTCGTATTAATAAGGTAGGAAAAATGGATGCATTAAATTATTCCAAATGGGGTATTTGTGATCCGGCATGTGCGCTTGGCGCTTCCACAAAAATTAAGATTTACGAATTTGTAAAGGATGCATTGATTCGTAAATATGGCGATAAATGGTACGAGGAATTAAAATCGATCGATGAGCAGCTTCTTATGATAGCAAAAAATCAGAAATAAGCAAGTTAATTTTTCTTTAAACACATCTAATCTTATCCTTAAAAAATGCTTTTCCTTTTCGCTCTAGCGAATGTGAATAATGACATTTTTTATGCACACAAAATTGTTCATTTCTGATGTTAATAAGTTCAGTTGGATTGTGAAATATTGGACTTGAATTGACCTAAATTTATTTCAGGAAAATTTCACTTTTGTACGACCCATTCGGCACAAATGGGAAAACCAAAAATCGACAGTTAACGCCTCAATGCCTTGCAGATCACTCGCAATCTGTTGATTTTCTGACAATTAAGTGAAACAAAAAAACTGAAAAACCAATGCAAAAAAACCTCTCGTCGGAATCTGTTGAGCCAGATATTGAACAAGTAATTGACACAAAAATTAGCTTAGACAATGATGAACCTATCCTTAAGGATAATCCAAATAGGTTCGTATTATTTCCAATTGAACACAATGACATTTGGGATTTTTATAAAAAGTCAGAAGCAAGTTTTTGGACGGCGGAGGAAATTGATCTTTCACAAGACAATGTCGATTGGGAAAATAAATTAAACGATGACGAAAGGCATTTTATCAAACACGTGCTTGCCTTTTTTGCAGCAAGTGATGGTATCGTAAATGAAAATTTAGCTGAAAATTTTCTTTCTGAGGTGCAATACACCGAGGCGAAGTTCTTTTACGGCTTTCAGGTAATGATGGAAAATATCCATTCTGAAACGTACTCGCTACTTATTGACACTTATATAAAAGACCCTCAAGAAAAAGATACATTGTTCAATGCTATTGAAACATTGGACTGTGTTAAGAAAAAAGCAAATTGGGCATTAAACTGGATCGATAATGGATCTTTTGCGGAGCGATTAATTGCGTTTGCAGCAGTAGAAGGTATTTTCTTTTCAGGAAGTTTCTGTTCTATTTTCTGGTTAAAGAAAAGAGGATTGATGCCTGGATTAACTTTTTCAAATGAATTGATCTCAAGAGATGAAGGTATGCACTGCGACTTTGCTTGTTTGTTGTACAATTCACATTTGATCAACCAACTTCCTCAGGAAAAAGTGCGCACGATAATCACTGAAGCAGTTGAAATTGAAAAAGAATTTGTCACTGATGCGCTTCCGGTTAAGCTCATTGGTATGAATGCAGACTTAATGACGCAGTACATTGAGTTTGTGGCTGATCGATTGCTCAGCGAATTGGGTCTTGAAAAACAATATGGTTCTTCCAATCCATTTGATTTTATGGATATGATCTCTCTGCAAGGAAAGACCAACTTTTTTGAGAAGCGCGTTGCTGAATACCAAAAATCTGGCGTTGCAACCGGCAACACTGGAAACAACTTTAGTCTTGACGAAGACTTTTAAACTTATCACCTAACCTACTAATTGTATACTCGATGCATGTTATAAAAAGAGATGGAAGAAGTGAAGCTGTAAAATTTGACAAGATTACAGCCCGAATCAAAAAACTATGTTACGGTTTGAATTCCAGGGTGGATGAAACCAAGGTGGCCATGAAGGTGATTGAAGGGTTATATGATGGTGTTACCACCAGTGACCTGGACAATCTAGCTGCAGAAATTGCCGCTACCATGACGGTAACTCACCCGGATTATGCATTATTGGCCTCTAGAATTGCGGTTTCAAACCTGCACAAAAACACCAAAAAATCGTTTTCTCAAACCATGAAGGATCTATACACCTATATTGATCCTAAAACAGAAGAAAACGCTTCTTTGATAGCCGACGATGTGTACAAAGTGATTGATGAAAATCAAGAACTTTTGGATTCACATATTATCTATGACAGGGATTTCAGCTATGATTTCTTTGGCTTTAAAACCCTGGAAAGATCATACTTGCTAAAACTGGATGGCAAAGTAGCAGAAAGACCTCAACACATGTTAATGAGGGTTGCTCTAGGCATCCACAAAGATGATGTTGAATCAGCCATTGCTTCGTACGATTTAATGTCCGAAAAGTGGTTTACGCATGCTACACCTACCCTGTTTAATGCAGGAACTCCTAAACCTCAAATGTCTTCATGCTTTTTGTTAACCATGCAAGAGGACAGCATTGCAGGAATTTATGACACCTTAAAGCAATGCGCTAAAATTTCACAATCAGCAGGAGGAATCGGTTTGAGCATTCACAATGTAAGAGCTCAAGGATCGTATATCAAAGGAACCAATGGAACTTCCAATGGAATTGTTCCTATGTTGAAAGTTTTTAATGATACGGCACGTTATGTTGATCAAGGTGGTGGAAAAAGAAAAGGATCTTTTGCGGCATACATCGAACCATGGCATGCAGATATTTTCGATTTCCTTGATTTAAAGAAAAACCATGGTAAAGAAGAAAACCGTGCAAGAGATTTATTCTATGCATTATGGGTATGTGACTTATTTATGGATCGGGTTGAAAAAGATGGTGAATGGACGTTGATGTGCCCTCATGAGTGTCCTGGTCTATACGATTCCTATGGTAAAGAATTCGAAGCGCTTTATACCAAATATGAAAAAGAGGGCAAAGGCCGCAGAACCATTCAAGCCAGAGAGCTATGGAATGCCATTATGGAATCCCAAATTGAAACGGGAACACCATACATGTTGTACAAAGATGCATGTAATGAAAAATCAAACCAGAAAAACCTGGGAACCATTCGCTCTTCCAACTTATGTACGGAAATCATTGAGTACACTGCTCCTGATGAAGTTGCCGTTTGTAACCTTGCATCGTTGGCATTGCCCATGTATGTGAAAGACGGAGAGTTTGATCATCAGAAGTTGTTTGAGGTGACCTATCATGTGACCAAAAACCTGAATAAGATCATCGATAACAATTACTATCCGGTACCAGAAGCCAAGAATTCCAACATGCGTCACCGACCTATTGGATTAGGTGTTCAGGGATTAGCGGATGCATTTATTCAATTGCGCTTGCCATTTGATTCAGAAGAGGCCAAAACATTAAATAGCGAAATTTTTGAGACGATTTATTATGCGGCCATGACCGCCTCCAAGGATTTGGCAAAAGAGGATGGCGCTTACGAATCGTATGAAGGTTCTCCTGTTTCAAAAGGAATTTTCCAATTTGACTTATGGGATGTTCAACCATCTTCACGTTGGGAATGGAATGTATTGAAAGAAGAAGTTGCCAAGTATGGTGTGCGAAACTCTTTGTTGTTAGCACCAATGCCTACCGCTTCCACTTCTCAAATTCTTGGAAACAACGAATGTTTTGAGCCATACACTTCCAATATCTATACCAGAAGGGTATTGTCAGGTGAATTCATTGTGGTCAACAAGCATTTATTAAGAGACCTTACGGATTTAGGATTGTGGAATGATGACTTAAAGAACAAGTTAATGGCCAACAACGGATCGGTTCAGGACATTGATGAGATTCCTGCCAATTTGAAAGAATTGTACAAGACCGTTTGGGAAATCAAACAAAAAAGCATCATTGACATGGCGGCAGATAGAGGTGCCTTTATCTGTCAATCTCAATCACTGAACTTGTTTATTGAAAGTCCAAATTTCGCCAAATTGACATCTATGCACTTTTACGCATGGAAAAAAGGACTCAAGACAGGAATGTATTACTTGAGAACGAAAGCGGCGAGAGACGCCATCAAATTTACCGTACAAAATGCTGCTGCATCGGAGCCTCAATTGAACATGACGGCTGAACAGCAGGCTGCAGAAATATCGTGCTCACTAGATAATCCAGATGAATGCGAAAGCTGCAGTGGATAATACAGTTTTGTTTTAGTGTCGAAAAGGTCATCGCAGCAATGTGGTGGCCTTTTTATTTTTTCTTTGAGAAGCCATGGGCAATCTGTGACGCAAACGTCTGTGGAAATTCCTCATCTCCCGGAAATCCAAGTTCAATATCCCTTCCGTCTTTTGGAATATGTGCTGTTCCAAAAATATAATCCCAGACACTTAAAGAAAGTCCAAAATTGATGCCATATGGATGACTTTCAGGCATGTCATGCGCATGATGCCAAATGTGCATAGCCGGATTATTAAAAATGTACTTTAATGGCCCAATATTGACCGTAAAGTTTGCATGATTCCAATGACCTATTCCTAAAGCAATGATGTGAACGATAAAAAAATCATCCAATCCAAAACCTATCATAGCCAACGGTAAATATTCAACCAAACGATAAACAATGGTTTCCATCCAATGAAAACGCAAGTGTGCAGCAAATCCCATCTGTTTAACGGAATGGTGCACCTTGTGGAATTCCCATAAAAACGGAACACGATGCAACAACCGATGCACCCACCATTGAATAAAATCTCTGGCAATGAACATTACGAACAATTGTAACGCAAACGGCCAGGTTTCAATATGAATCGCCACCAAATTCCGAATTCCAAAGATTTGAAGGAAATCTTTAAACAAATTGACAAAGACATCCGAAAGTGCGTTGTAAACAATAAGTGAGAACAAGAAAAAATTGAAAAACATGTAGAAGGCATCCAACCAAAAATCGCGTCTGAATTTGGGTTGATTTTGCCGCCAGGGTTTCATTAATTCAAGTCCATAGGCGACAATGGACAATCCCATCAGCCAATAAAAATAATTGTGCCAGGAAGGATGGGTAATTTCAAATAACAAATACCGTGCATATCCGGAATAAGCTGATTCAATGATTTGCAAATACTCTTCCATATTCAATACTATGAAGCGATGTGTTTACTCCACTCAACCCACGAACCATCATAATTGCGTACATTTTTATATCCCAGTAATTGAGTGAGTACAAAAGTTACATAGGCTGAACGAACACCCGAATGGCAATACACAATAATCTCATCATCTGTGGACAAGGCCGAAAAAATGTTCTTTAATTCTCTTTCACTTTCAAAACGATAATCCAATCTTCCATCTTGTCCTTTTTGAAAACAATTCACATAATCAATCCAAATACTGTTCGGAACATTGCCAGCTTGCGAGGCACCTTTTTTCTGCATCTCACCATTAAATTCTTCCTGGCTTCTAGTATCAATAAGTTTGACTTCATGGAGTTTATCCTGAATCATATCCATGGATGCATACCATTTCATATTCTTTGGTTTTTCGAAGTGAAAATCTCCTGGTTCAAATTCACTTGTGCGCTCGTCGATTTCAAAGTTACGCATGTTCCAATATTTCAAACCACCATTTAAGAGCACCACTCGTTCGTGACCATATTGCTTTAATATCCACCACAATCTTGCAGCATCCGGATTGCCTTTGTCATCGTATAAAATGATGGTTTGAGAAGTTTTGACACCAAGTTTTTTCATTAACCTCTCCACTTTATCGCGCGAAGCTATCATACCATGAACACCATTGATGGAATCTGAGTAATCAGGACGCCAGACATTCACCGCCCCTTGAATATGACCTTCGAGGTATCGGTTTTCCGGTCTAACATCAATAATGAAAAAAGGAGGATCTCCTTGCATCAAGTACCTCAATTCATCCGCTTCGATCAAAGAAAGATTCGCCGATTCTCTCATCGTCTTTCGCACACAGCCCTGTGAAACCATCAGCAAAATCAACAGCCCTAAATAAATTCTTTTAGTCCAGCGCATACCATTCAGGTTTAGGTAATGTCTTCCTTCTTCCGCCACGTTTAGGAGAGCAATTGGCTTCAAGGTAATCCAAAATAGGTTCTTCCAAATCTCCCAGATCCCACAGATTTTGTTCTTGCTGCATCCAAACAATCAAATCTTTCCACCCTTGGCGGGTCAATTTATTCTGGGCGACCAACTTCAACGAATGACAACCCGAACATTGTCCTTGTATCAATTCAAAACCTTCCGATTGGGGTAATCCATGATCAGTCGATACCTCATTTTGAAAATTATCATCTGATGTCTTTATCTCCGCCAATTGTATCTCTTCAGGCTTCAGTATAACATACAGCAATACAGCAAATACGGCAATAATGGGCACAACATACCTGAGAAACCGCATGGCACTTTGTTCTGTATGTTGCCCTTCATTCATGATGTTACTTTAATGGCAATTCTGTGCGTAGCATTGTTTAAATATCCTTTCGGATTCCACCCCGGCACTACCATGGGTTGGGAAGCTCCTTTTGAATCTGTTGCCCGTGCCCAGATTTCATAATAACCTGATTTCTTTAAAGACACTTGACTTTTCCATTGTTGCCAAGCCAATCGATTTACAGGTTTCTGCAATTCACACGATTGCCATGTGGCTCCAAAATCAACAGAAATTTCCATCTTCGAAACTTCTAATTCTCCTGCCCAGGCATGTCCTCGAATTTCCAATTGTCGATTCTTTTTGATCATAGCGCTTGTTTTCGGGTAAGTTATGATTGACTTAACAGGCATGGACTCGATGATGCACATATCTTCATCCGATACCTTTGTACCGGGCTCAACAGGTGAACAAGGAACACGATACGATTTTCCTCCCATTTTCGGTCCGTCATGGACTTTATTTCTCACATCAATTTTGGTCAGCCATTTACCACTTGTGGATGCTGGCCAGCCTCCGAAAACCAATCGCAATGGAAATCCATTCATAGGTGGCAAAGGTTCGTCATTCATGGACCAGGCAATCAGTGATTCGTCTTGCATGGCTTTTTGAATAGGTACCCCTCTTGAAATGACCACTTTTTTGGGATCCCCACTCAAATGTTTGTCTTTTCCATAATAACCTATGTATACCGCATCATTTTTAATGCCACAATCATTCAATACATCCTTTAAACGAACACCTGTCCATTTTGCACACCCAACAGCTCCTGTAGTCCATTGATTTCCTTTTGCTGGTGGATAAAACTCATGCCGGCCATTTCCTCCACATTCCAGGGTGAGGTGATAAGAATAGGTTTTGAATTTCTCTCTTAAATCGGCAAGGCTATAAGATTTTTCGTTCAAGACAGATTCTCCACCAATGCTTAGTTTCCATTTCAATTCATCTACATCTTGAGGTGGAATACCATTGTTTCTGACGAAAAATAAGTTGGCCGGCGTAACAGATTCATCCAATAAATGTGCTGGTGTTTCCATATTCCAGGGACGATCATTTAAAACACTTAATTCGTTCGATTTACCAGAAGGAATCGTGGCGCCATTATCCAACCCTATCAATGTTAAGCCTTCAATTATGTTTTGCGCGTAGACAATATTTCCGAGTGCTAAACTTGCCACTCCAACACCTGAAGATGTCTTGATAAACTTCCTGCGACTTATTGATTTCTTTTTCTTATTTCTTTCCAACGCAAAGGGGGAATAAATATCTTTACCGTAACAAATTACACATGGGCGGTAAAAAAGGAAAAGTAAAAAAATCCAGTTCAAAAAGCGAACTCTCGCGAAAAATTATCGAACTCTTCCGCCGTCAGCCACATGTTGCTTTGAACTACAAAAGAATTTCCAAACGTCTGGGCATTCACAAACCAATTATGCGCAAGGCAGTTTTGGATATCCTGGAACAAATGGTTTTAGATGAGCGACTTATTCGAATTGATCGTGGAAAATACGCATTGAATTATACACAACCTGAAGTAGAAGGAATCATCACTTTTGCCTCCACAGGAAAGGCATTTGTGTCGTCTGAAGGCCTTGAAGAAGATGTGATGGTATATCCAGAACATACAGGTTATGCAATCAAAGGAGATTTTGTTCGTGTTGGTTTGTTGCCAGGGAAAAAATCAGCCAAACCTAAAGGTGAGGTATTGGAAATACTGAAGCGAAAAACCAATGAGTTTGTTGGGGTAGTCAAGGTGAAGAAAAATGAAGTCTTTTTGATGCCCAGTGGAATGAAACCAGGATTTGACATTATGGTTCCCAAGGAACATGTCAATGGCGCAAAAAATGGGGAAAAAGCCATAGTTGAAATTAGCAAGTGGCCAGATGAACGACCTGTTGCCGTTGGCAAAATCAAAGAAGTGTTGGGCATGCCAGGTGAAAATGAAACGGAAATGCACGCCATCATGGCAGAATTTAACCTACCATTTCATTTTGATCCAAAGTTGGAACGAGAGGCAAAAAAACTGGACGAAGGAATTTCAAAGGAAGAGATAAAACGTCGGGAGGACTTTCGAAAAGTTACCACATTTACAATTGACCCTGACACTGCCAAGGATTTTGATGATGCGTTGAGTATTCGAGAGGTTTCCGAAGGTATTTGGGAAATTGGAGTACATATTGCTGATGTCAGTCATTATGTTACTCCTGAAAGTGTTATTGACAAAGAAGCATACGAAAGAGGCACTTCTGTATATCTAGTTGACCGAGTGGTCCCTATGCTCCCGGAAAAATTGTCCAATGCGTTGTGTTCGTTGAGACCCCATGAAGACAAGTTGTGCTACAGCGCCATCTTTGAAATCAATGAAAAAGCCATTGTACTGCAATCGCGAATTGTGAAAACAGTGATTCATTCTGATCATCGTTTTACTTATGAAGAAGCTCAAAAAATTATTGAAGGAGAACCGCATCAATTAGATCGTGAGGTAAAAAAACTCAATGAAATTGCCACAATTCTTAGAGAAAAACGTTTGAAACAAGGGGCAATTGCTTTTGATAAGTTGGAGGTAGGATTCCAATTGAACGACAAGGGTGAGCCGATTGGCATTTATACCAAACACCACAATGAAGCACATCATTTAATTGAAGAATTTATGTTGCTTGCCAACAGAACAGTGGCTGAAAAAATTGGCAAAAGAGAAAAAGGAAATCCTGTTCTACCGTTTGTGTATCGCATTCATGATAACCCGGACCCAGAAAAACTGAGAATCTTTAGTGATTTCATTCGGAAATTTGGCTATCGCATACAAACACGCGAGCCCAGAAAGTTGACGGATTCATTCAATAAATTATTCAAAGAAATAGAACATACGGCTGAGGAAAATGTCATTGAGCAAATGGCTATCCGAACTATGTCAAAAGCGGTTTACAGTGTTGAAAATATTGGGCACTATGGTTTGGCTTTTCGTCATTATACCCACTTTACTTCTCCTATCCGACGTTATCCTGATTTAATTGTTCATCGATTATTGTTTCATTATTTGAATGGCGGAAAACCTCAAGATGAAAATCTTTTGGCTTCGCAATGCAAGCACACATCACAATGTGAACGACAAGCAACAGATGCGGAAAGAATGTCCATTAAATACAAGCAAGTTCAATTTATGCAAGACAAAGTTGGTCAACTCTTTGTGGGTGTAATTTCGGGCATGAATGAGTTTGGTTTATACGTGGAAATCGAAGAAAACAAATGTGAAGGAATGATTCGTCTGCGGGATTTTACGGATGATTATTATTCGTTCGTCAAAAATAAACAAGAGGTGGTAGGCAGAAAATATGGACAGCGTTTTCAACTTGGAGATCGAATCGAAGTCCGTGTCAAAAAAGCGGATTTATTAAGGCGACAATTGGACTTTATTCCTGCTGATTGAGATCATATATTTCTGTAACAATTGTCACAACTTTCATGAACTATTATTAGTAGTTTTGATTTTAGGCGCATTGTAAATTTAATGAAGCAGTTTTTTGCTCATAGCATTTTGGTAGTTTATTGCAGTTCTCTTGCAATCTCCATTTTTCCTTTAATTGAATATGGAGTTAACTATGAACTCATTACAGAAGTGCTTTGTATTAATAAGGACAAACCTGAAATGAATTGTCAGGGTAGTTGTCATTTGACCAAGCAACTTCAGGCAGCCAATGGAAATGAAGAACAAGGAGAACCCGTTCAGGTAGAATCCGAAATACTTTTACTTTCATTTATTGTTGCTGACAAAAGCGCCTATTTCTTTCAGTTAAACGAATTGAATATTTCTTTCCCACTTATCGAGGAAGGTGAATCAGAAGAATTTGCTGAAATCCTCACTCCTCCTCCAATTGTATAAGTTTCCAAAGGCGTAACACCTATCGCTTACTACATACTTATATAATTAATCCAGCTAAAATTATTAGCTATAAATATTAAGATAATGAAAAAATTCACGTTATCCTTTTTGTCAGGTATCCTGATGACAGGAATGGGTTATGCAACCATATTGGTTACCAATCAGGATACAACTATCGGTGTTGGTCAATCTTTTGATTTGGATTTAGACGGAGATGGTCAATCAGATTATACCTTTTCAGTCCACATGTTGACTTCGGGATATGTGGTATATGTTGATGCCAAAACGGATTACAGTGTTGCTGCTAAACATATGCATATGCCAGATCATCATGATGCAGTTTTGAAATTTGCGTTTGGAGATTCGTTAGGTTTAGAATGGATGTCTGGAATGGATAGCTTGACCATGTACAACGGAGAAAATTCAACTGGTCAATGGGCCGGAGCAACAAACATGTATGTTGGATTCAAGTTTATCAATGGCAGTGATGAACATTGGGGTTGGATCAAAGCAGATGTTACTGCAGATGGAAGCTCACTTACGCTGAAAGAGTATGGGTTTGAAGATTCTCCCAACACCCCTATTACGGCTGGTCAAGACATTGCCAGTGGAATTCAAACAACAAAAGTGAATGATTGGACATATACCCTTGCAAACAGGGAATTAACGGTTTCGGGGATTGAACAATCAAATAATATGCGATTTCGAATCATTGATTTGAGCGGAAAACAAGTTTTAAGCAACCGCATTGTAGACAACACCACTATTTCATTAGAAGGTGTTCGCAGCGGAATTTATTTGCTGGAATTGTCAAATGATACACAATCTTTTGTAGAAAAAATATTCATTCAATAAACTAATGAACAATGAAAAAGATACTTAATTATTCACTCATATATATGATGGCCAGCCTGGTTTTGGTGGCCTGTAAAAAGGATGACGATGAGCAACCGACACCAACGACTCAGTCATCACCAACTGAAAATTTGGAATTCATATTTACAGCTGACATTCCAAACACTGGACTAACTGTTTCGTTTTACGCAGATGAAGCACTGTTTACAGGATACAACAATGTCTATGCCCAAATCTCTGAAACAGGGAATATGGACGCAACAGTAAGCAATGCTGATTTATCAATTATGCCCATGATGGAAATGCCTGGGATGATGCACAGTTGTCCTTTTGGCAATATGTCCTTCGACAATGACCTTGGATTGTATCGAGGATTTATTGTCTTTACGATGGGAACCATGATGGATGGTAGTTGGACAATCAACGTAAATGCAACGAATTCGGTTGGGATTTCTGGAGAACAAACGATTGATGTTGAGGTGGTAAATCCTGCAGAGAGCAAAGTGGTTTCTTTCGTAGGTGAAGCTGATCAAAAAAACTATTTCATCACATTGTTGGAACCATCATCACCGGAAATTGGCATTAACGATTTTGTTATTGGTGTATATAAACAAGAAGATATGATGACATATCCTGTTGCTGCTGATTTGAACATTTCCATTGAACCTGAAATGCCTTCAATGGGTCATGGATCTCCAAACAACGTGAATCCTTCCTATACAAGTGACGGTATGTATTCAGGTAAGGTAAATTTCACGATGAGCGGCGAATGGCGCATCAATTTTGAGGTGAAAGACAGTGACATGACATTGTTGAAGACAGGGATTTCTTTAGACATTGTGCTGTAGTCAGGGAATATATTCATGAACATATCAACACGAAGGTTGTTGACGTTGCTGCTGATTGTTACCATATCAGCGGCAATGTCGATCGACATGACAACCCTGGATGTTTGATTGATTCTCATAGTATATACTTCACAAAAGCATGAACTGGTCGCAATTTGTTTGTGAGCGTTGAAATGAATATTTGAGAAGTTCTATTTTTCCACCACTTCTAAGTTAATATTAGCTCACGATCTCAAATGAATTAAGTATTTCACCTACATTTTAAAATACTTGATACTCTAATTTCCTACCAATCCTTTAGTTCGAAATTTATAGAAATATTAAAAATTCGATATGAAGGATTATACTAAGGTTACCATCATTTTATTCGCATGTTGCTTCAACAGCATATTTGCTCAATTGCAAGTAGATACATTTCACATTCATAAAAAAACCGCTGTCCTGGAAATGTTCACGGGCATGTACCAACGACTCAACCCGCAATGTCAGCGATTTGCGGAAAACAGGACACAACGGTTCAATGACATTGTGTACCTAAATCTTCATCATAAAGCATATCACACAAGGGATAACATGTATGCAAAACGGCATAAGATATATATTGAAGACGCCGAAATTATCAGTGATTCTTTAGGGTTAATGGGATTTTCCATTGGTTCCATTAATCGTCGTACTTTTCATGATCCTCAATTCTTTACTGGAAAATTTGTGTCTGACCCTCTATGGAGTGAAAAAGTCGATTCAGTAGTCGCTGAAACCTCATTTGCGAATATGGCCGCAAAAGGTGAATTTGATTGGAGTTCAAATGAATTAACCGTTGACGTTGAATTATTTATCGCTGATACCACCGCTCCTGATTCAATTTTCTTACATGTAGCATTATTGCAAGACTCTATAATTTCTTTTCAATTGTCTGGTGACTATTATGAAAATCAATTCATTTCAAATGATAAATACGTCCATAAACATGTGGTTAGAGATTTGATAACAGGAACATGGGGGGAGAAAATTGACTCAACCAAGAGAGGTACATTAATTCGTCGATCATTTACTTATACGGTTCCCGAATACTACCAAAACGTTAAAGTTGTAGTTGAACAATTAAAGATTGCGGCATATGTTTCAAGTGGTTATGACAATATTGAAACTGGTGTTTATGGAGATATTCAAATTAATTATCCATTGAATAGTGCACTTGCAGACCTATCAATAATTGATAAAACCGTCCATCTTTCCACATGTGATGATCATTTCATCCCCTCCTACATAATTTCAAATAAAGGGCCAGTAACAGTCGACAGTTTTTACATCAACTTAACCTTAAATGATACCATATATCAATCTCATCTAATAAAACAACAAATTGCTCCAGGTAATGAAGCGCTAGTGAATCTAGACAGTGTTTCAATACCCTTTGCTTCAAGTAACACTTGTCTATCAGAGGTTTCCTTAAATGGTATTCCTGGTGTTTATGAGACGAATCATTCAAATAATGAAGTGCGAACTGTAAACATCGTTCATCTCAATAGCAATACAGCAAGACAAAAAAATATAGAGTCTTTTGAGATTTTGGATGCCACTACAAATTTGCCTAAACATACGGTGTTGGTCAATCCAGAAAATGGAGACTACAAAGTATTTGAAGGCTCCGGCCAAGGAGCTTACGGCAAATCAGACAACTTGTTTGTTTGGGATAAAGTGTTCGACTACTATGAAACTGAATCATCTTTGATTCTTGATGGATTTTCATTAAATGGTTCAAAGACGGCAATCATTTCATTTGCCTATTCTTATGGCTGGTATTTATTCAACGATGTTTTCGAAGTTTATGCTTCGGGAGATTGTGGTAAATCATGGAGTAGAGTTTGGAAGAAGTATGGAGAACATTTGTCAACTGTCAAGGGTGTGATAACCTATCCGCCGAAGATTGAATGGCAAACAGAAATTATTGATATTTCTCATTTATCCAATACCCATCAAAATTTGATCCTCAAGTTTAAGCTCCATCACAATCTTGGACACGATTTATTTCTTGATGATATTCAAGTTGCTACTAGGCCAACTGGAATAGAAAATACAGCTGAACGTAAGTTGCATTTTGAAATTTTTCCGAATCCAGTTGAACACACGCTTCAAATTGACGTCAAAAATGTCCAATCATCCCATTTTGATATGAAAATTTTTGATAGTCAAGGGAAAATAATTCGCGAAAAGAATTCCATGGTTATTGAAGGCAATTCAGAGATGATCAACTATGATGTTTCAACACTTCAGACTGGATTCTATTTTATCCAATTAGTCAGCAACCATCAATCCGTTGTTCATCCTTTCATTAGAAAATAATTCTTCAGAATATTAAATGTGAAACCCGGTAGAATTCTACCGGGTTTTTTATTTTTGAAATGTTCTATAAACGAATGATTTAATGATTGTGAAACTTTTTAGGCAGTTCCGTACACTTACTAGTATCATGAAAAAAATACTTTTTGTTTTATTCATATATGCCTGCTCAGAACAGAGTCAGATCCATCAACTTGAAAAAATAGAATTTAAATTGGATTCTGTTTTGACTGAGAAAACCCGCTCTGATTCAATGATGATGGAAGTTTTACATGCGTTCCAGGTCATTGATTCAAATTCTCTTAAAATTCAAGCAGAGGAAAAAGAAATAGAAGAATTGGCCAAAGCTAAAATGTCTTCTGCTCAGAAGAAAAAGCTGATGATGCTGAGTATGGATACTATAAAAATGATAATGGATTCCAATGAAAGAGTGGTAAACCATCTTGAAGTCAATTTGGCACGAAATGAAGTTACGTTAATTGGGTTGAATGAAATTGTTGGAAGTTTAGAAGATCAGGTTGAATTAAAAGAATTCGAAGTGGAAGAATTCAAAGGAAATTTAGCTGAAGTGAGTGAAGACTTTAGTAGCATTTTTATGGATTATGTTGAGACCACCGCCAAAAACATGGAATTGACCGAGCAACTGCAAGCGGCATGGTTTGCTATGGGAACAAAATTAGAACTGAAACAAGAGGGAATCACGGTAAAAAAAGGCTTGTTTGATTCAAATCGGCTAAATGAAGAATTTGATAGAGAACATTTTACCAAAGTCAACATAGACGAATTCCTTGAGGTTGAGATAAATGCAAAAAAAGCCACTTTGATAACTGTGCATCCCAAAGGGAGTTATCGATGGGATAAAGGTGATAAGACAGTTGAAAAATTGGTAATACTGAAGCCAAAAGAATTTTGGAATGTGTCCAATTACCTGCTTATTGAGGTAGAATATTGAAAAGAAATCTTCTCAATTGATCTTTTGAATTTTCTTTGACGTCAATTCTCGATTTTATATATTGTAAGGGTAATCATGGCCCTTTTAACCCACCGTAGATGGAAGAAAAATCTGAAGAAGAAAAAGACGAGAAAATTGTTCGAAGGTATCAAAACGGAAATGTTACCGTTGTTTGGAGACCTGATAAATGTCAACATTCTGGTATTTGTACGAAGGGGCTGCCCATGGTATTTGATATTAGAAAAAGGCCATGGATAGACATGAAAGGTGCCAGTCCTGCAGACATCGTTAAACAAGTCCAACAATGTCCTTCACATGCCCTGTCCTTTGAATTTACGTTTGACTAATCGACAGTTTTTTTAATACTTTATTACCAACAACATAATTTATTGCTCCGCCAGCAGCGTATGTAATTGCAATGGCATAAAAGATGGCATAGCCCTCGAGCCAATTTTGAAGAAGAATGGCCAACGGCAGTAAAATCAAAATCATTTGAGCCAGTTGTAAGTAAAAAGCTATGAAGGGTTTTCCACTGGTGTTTAATACAGCATTGATCATAAACGAAATTCCAAAAAACCCAGAAGCAGGCAACACTAACAACAAAAATTGGTATAAATAGGAATAGGTAGTTTCATTATCCGTAAAAATGGATATTAATGCATCGTGAAATAGAAGTAACAAACTGCTACTCCCAATGGCCCATATAATATTAAAACGCGCACAAAATCGAATTGCTGAAATAATTCTATCTACTTTTCCAGCACCTAAATTTTGACCTGCAAATGGTGCCATGGAGGCAGCCATGGCTATCAACAGGCTTGTCAATAGATATTCAATTCGTGTTCCAACCCCATATGCGGCCACAGCCTCCTTACCATACATCGCCAACATAGCTGTAAGAATCCCTGAAACAACAGGTGCCAACATTCTACTCATACTTGTTGGAATTGAAATGTACAATAGCCTTTTCCAAATACGTATAATTTCTTTCATGGCTATTCCCCTAAGACGGATCATATTTTCTCGATAACGCAAAACCAATAAGGAAAGCACCATTGTTAACCCTCTACTGATAACGGTTGCAATGGCCGCGCCACGCAATCCCCATTCAGGGAAAATGCCGTATCCAAAAATCAGCAATGGATCCAGAATGGCATTGACAACCACCGCAAAAATCATTATGAGACTGGGAGTCAGTGCATCACCTGTTGATCGGATGGCGTTGTTTCCAACAAAAGGTACCACCACAAAAAACAACGCTAAATACCATATGGTCATGTAGTCCTTGACCAAAGGAATAATCTCCTCACTGGCATTTAACAACCTGAACAATTCGTCTATGCTCAATAAACCACCAAGAATAAAAATACCTGCTAGCAATACAGACAAAATCATACTGTAGGTAGTTTCATAAGAGGCCAATTCTTTGTTTCCAGAGCCGATAGATCTTGACACCAATGCTGTAGTTGCCATGCCCAATCCCTGCACCAATCCAAAAACAACTGAAATTACCGGAAACGTAAAACTCAATGCTGCAAGTTCCGTATGACCAAGTTTGGCTACGAAATAAGTATCAACCAAATTAAAGGTAACCAGACTAAGAATTCCTACAGTTTGCGGTAAGGTTAACAGCATCAGTGTTTTTGGAATAGCCCCACCAATTAAATCAGGTTTCTTCAAAATTGTAAAATGTCCATTAATTCCATTTTCACGTGTAGATAATTAGGATAATTTGTTCAGATAATCTTGATACAAAAGTAACATCGGTGTATTGAATTCAGAAAGCTAGTAACAACCAAATTCAAATAACCAGAATAATGTACTTCTTGCCAATAGGTAAGTATTTAAACTTAAACTTTCTTAATGCCCAACCGGTGGCAACCAATGATGAACCAATAATTAATTGGTTGGTACCAATGATGGGTGAATCATTATTGATTATCCCATTTACTGTGATTATCGAGGTGAAAAAAATACCTGCCGACATCATTAAGCTACCCAATGTTCCAGTAAAATTTAAGGGCACGCGAACAGCTTCTATTTCCAACAGCGCAATTTCTCGTGAATCCACGCTAATGGATGAATCCCCAATGTATTGTATATTTCCCTTGAGCCACCAATCAGCTCCTTTGATCTTTAATTGAATTTCATCGCCAGCGAAATATTTTTCGGATTCAACCTTTCCCGGTTTTTTCACCACAAGATATTGTGCACTTATGGTACCTACTGTGCAGCATAACAAGATCAGGGTTAAAAACGTAATTTTTCTACACAGCATAAAAAAGAAATTTCGCACCACAAGGTAACGAAATCTCTTTCTCATATTTATGAAATTCTAAATCAAGAAGTTTCTACTTCTTCTTCATGTTTATGTATCAATTCCTCTTGCAATTTGCCAGGGACAGGGGCAAATTCGGCAAACTTTCCCTTAAAACTTGCACGGCCTTGAGTAATCGATCGCAAGGAAGTAGAATATTTATACAATTCAGATTGAGGTGTTTTAGCCTTGATGATCTGATAATTGCCTTTATTATCCATTCCCATTATGATGGATCTTCTGGTCTGTAAATCGGTTACCACATCCCCCATGATCTCTTCAGGCACTAATACTTCCAACTCCTGCACTGGTTCAAGCAATTTAGGCTGGGCCTGAATAAATGCTTCCTTAAAGGCCATGGCCCCGGCAATTTTGAATGAAATATCATTGCTATCTACCGGGTGCATTTTACCATCATATAAAATGACGCGGACATCACGGACATAGGATCCTGTAAGTGGTCCGTTTTCCATACGCTCCAAAATTCCTTTTTCGATTGATGGAATATATCTGGCATCAATAACACCTCCTACGATGCAATTGTAAAAAATCATTTTACCACCCCACTTCAGGTCATATTCCTTTTTGCCACGAATATTAAACCCTTCCGGCTCAGGCATTCCTTCTGTGTAAGGCTCTACCTTTATGCGCACTTCTCCAAATTGTCCTGCACCCCCTGACTGCTTTTTATGTCGATAGGTTGCATTTGCGGCTCGTTGAATGGTTTCTCTATATGCGATTCTTGGCTTGTTAAACTCCACCCCCATTTGATAAACATTTTCCAATGTCCATTTGGTGGTTGTGAGATGTAATTCTCCCTGGCAAGAAAGAATAACTTGCTTCAATTCATTTGAATATTCAACCTGAACCGTTGGATCTTCACTGTGAATTTTTCTCAGCACCTCACTTAATTTTTCATCATCCTTTTTGGTGGTTGCTTGAATGGCCACCTGCATTCTGGCATCTGGGAATTGAATGGGTCGTACATTGCACGCAATTTTCGGATCATGAAGCGTATGATTGGTTTCCGTGCTTTTCAGTTTTAACGTGGCGCCAATGTCACCGGCCGAAAGTTTATTCACTGGATTTCTATTTTTGCCATCCATGATGAACAACTGATTCATTATTTCTTCTTGCCCTGTTTCAGAGTTTGTCAGGTGCATTCCTTGTTCCAATTCGCCCGACAAAACTTTAAAGAAGGTCACTTTCCCTAAATTGGATTCGTGCAAGGTTCTGAAAACAAACAAGATGGCTGGTCCTGTGGCTTCACTTTTTATTTCTTCACCTTCTTTGGTATGTTCCGGTTCCATCTCCAAAGCACTCGGTGCAACATTATCAATGAACCCCATGAGTCTTCCACTGCCCATATCATTTTTAGCAGACAAACAGAAAACCGGAAATACCTCATGCTTCATCATTCCAATTTTCAATCCTTTTCTCATTTCATCCTCATCCAGATTGCCCTTTTCAAAATACTTTTCCATTAATTCTTCATCGTTTTCAGCAGCTTTTTCAACAAGTTCATTGTGCAATTGATCGGCTCGTTCTTTTTGATCTTCAGGAATAGGTAACTTATTTGGTTTTCCGCCTTCAGGAGGAAACTCATACATCACCATTTTTAGTAAGTCAATGATTTTATTAAATCCTTCTCCCTCATTGATTACGTATTGCATAAGTACAGCATTATTTCCATAATGATTTTTTATACTCTCTACCGTGGTTTCAAATTTCGCATTTGGGTGATCGAGTTGATTGATGGCAAAAATGACAGGCTTTCGATATCTGTCCACATAATTCCATATCAATTCAGTACCTACTTCTACTCCATATTGAGCATTGATAAGCATAAGACAAGTGTCACAAACTCTGAGAGAGGGAATGATTTCACCTATGAAATCATCGAGTCCAGGTGTATCTATTAGGTTGATTTTGTAATTTCTCCATTCCGTGTGTAAAGGTGTGGCATAAACGGACATTTCACGTTGATGTTCAATTTCGTGGTAATCGGATATGGTATTTTTACTTTCTATGGTTCCTCGCCTGGAAATCAGTCCGGCTTCAAAGGTCATGGTTTCGGCAAGTGTGGTCTTACCGCTTTTCGAGCTGCCAACAATGGCAACATTTTTAATGTGTTTATCATCATATACTTTCATCAGTTTTGTTTTAGTTACGGGACAAAAATGTCGGGAGTACAGTAAATATAACTGATGAGAATGAAAAAAGCAATAGCTAACTCCTTCTTAATGAACACTTAAAAGAACCGCCGTAAATTTTGATTTGACATTAGGGACGAAACCTTAAGGGTTGAAATGGCACGACTACTTCACTGTTGGAAATTCCCCGAATTCTAATAAACCTTCTTCTGAAATTTTGATAGGCAATTTGATTTCCCTCATGGGTGGGAAAAGTCCAGGGAGTTGACATGGTATGATGATTCAGAAAACCTCTCAATTGCTGGCTATGGGTATAGTTAGGATGTTCATATAGAACAGCAAGTTCATCAGCTGTTAACATTCTTCTTTCAGGGCCTTCAAATATTGGTCTTCCTTCATATATTTCTCCTATTGGCGGAAGGTACATTGGCATTAATCCAAGCGATTCATTCCGCCATATCCTTCTTTCTTGTATAAAAATTCTTCGACCAATGCCACTTGATTCAATGTGAGCTTCCGCCGCCTGATGAGATAAATAATGAGAATTTGAAGCCACTGATCCTAAATCAGCCATTCGAAAATACGTATCTTCTTGATTGGGTGTGCGACTGAACTGGTTTGAAATTAAGCCCCTCGTGCCTGAGGTGTAAACTCTCAAGCACATTTCAGGCATCCTTCTTCCTGGTGGAAATTCAGGTGAAATCTGTTCCAAAATCATCTTTTCCACCTGACTATTGATTTGCTCATAATAGTACAAGGCATCATTGTTCACTCTTCCTAAAAATTGTTGGCTTCCATTTTGTATGGCAAAATCAAAACCTCTATAAAAACGTACATGTTCGTCTCCAAATCGATTGGTAAGAATCTGAACTGATGATTCTGGTGCCCTTCCATTTTTGTCCACAAAGGATTTAGGGTTGTTAGCAAAAGCTTCGTATGCATTTGAATTGATGTGTTTGGGATCACTGGCCATGAAAGAGTTGATAGTAGCGCTGAAAATTGTAGTGGTTACCAGTTGACTTTTATTCATATGAGTCATGATAGTCAACAAGGCAATAACCCATACTATTATTGACATTAAATTCACACGCATAAACTCGGATTTTGAACAAGCAATAACCAAAAGAAACTGCACACTAACATGATTGACTCACTTATCATTTGACCTACGTTTTTTAATTAGATAATTCAGTTGCAAAATGAATTTCACATTCTTTCAAAAGAATTTATGTAATCCTATTCAATTGATCTCAAACGCTGAAACGGCACCACAACCTCACTATTGTTAACGCCATGAATGCGAATAAATCTTCTTCGATAATTATGATATCCGTACTGAACGGGATAATTGCTTGGAAAGGTCCATGGTCGCGGCATGCTCATATAATTTAAGAACCCTCTCAGCTGTTGACTATATTCAAAATTTGGATGTTGGTATAGAAACCCCAATTCTTCAGCTGTCAATATTCTATCTTCTGGTGATTCGAACATATGTCTGTGTTCAGCGGCCATAGCTAAGGGGGGATCATACATGGAGTTGTGGAGCTGATTCGCTTGTCTCCATATGCTCAACTCATCTCTAAAAACTCGTTCACCAACACCTGAAGATTCAATGACGGCCTCTATAGATTGTTGAAAAAGGTATTGAGAATTGGTAGATAGGGGTTCAAAATCAGCATGCCTAAAATAACTTCTTGGAATTCTCGGTCTCGAATTGGTATGTAAATCAAACCCCCTGACACCTGACGTATAGACTTCTGTCGCCAATTCAGGCATATTTAAACCAGGAGGAAAAGAAGGTAATTGTTGTGAGAGCTCAGTCCTTACGAGAGTTGTTGTTAGATAATTGAATAAGTCATATTCTTCAATTGCATCATTATTTATAGTTCCCAGTGCAATAGCGCCATTGCCTCTTGTTAAGTACTGATTAAATCTGTGATAATACACTTGATCGTCTCTGCCGAATCGATTGGTAAGAATCTGAAGTGCTGATTCCGGAGCTCTTCCATTTTTGTCCACAAAAGATAATGGGTTGTTAGTAAAGGCTTCAAAAACATTTGAATTGACGTGTTTGGGATCATTCACCATGAAAGAGTTGACGGTAGAGTTGAAAATTGTGGTTACCTGTTGACTTTTATTCATCTTAGTCGTGATATTCAACAAGGCAATAACCCATACTATCATTGACATTAAATTTACTTGCATAAACTTGGATTTTGAACAGGCAATTACCAAATGAAACCGTTCATTAAAATGATTGCCTCACTTAACATTTGACCTACGTTTTTTAATAAGATAATTCATTAGCAATAGACACTTCACATTCCATCAAAAGAATTTATTTAATCTTATTCAATTGATCTCAAACGCTGAAACGGTATTACCACTTGAGTGTTCCCTGTCCCTTCAATTCGAATAGATCTTGCTCTAAAATTATAGTATTCGCTTTGAAGATCTTGATTCTCTGGAAATGTCCAAGACCTTGGCATAGAATAGTGATTCAAAAAACCTCTTAATCTTTGTGATTCATCAAAATCTGGATGTTCATACAGATGTGCTAATTCACTTGCATTTAACATACGGTTCTCGGGTTCAACAAAATACGGTTGACCTTGATATAAATATTCTCTGGGTGGGTAATAAATTGGAATTTCAGGGCCATTCCGCCAAAGTGGTAGTTCATGTTCTAAAAAAATTCTTCCTAAACCTGATGATTCAAGAAACGCCTCCATTGCCCTTTGAGATAAAAATTGTGATGATGAATGAAGTGGCGGTAAATCAGGTATTCGAAAATATGACCCTCGAAGGTAATCTTGAATTACTACCCTGCGCATGTTAGGATAAGTGAATGGGCCCGTATAATGTAAAATATGATTCATTCTACTTTCTATTCCACGCGTGCCCGATGTATACACTTCAAAAGCTAACTCTCTCATTTTACATCCCGGTGGAAAACGCTGAGTTATCAATGCTCTTAAATTTTCATTAATTTGACTATTCAATCTTTCCAGGCGTGCTATTCTGGCGATGGGAATACTTCCAAAATAATTGCTAAGTTCCCTGCTGTCCATAAGCGATTGAAATATTGTGTATTGTTGATTTCTGGCCGTTCCAAATTCACGTGTTAATAATTGCAAAGCTGATTCCGGTGCCCATCCATTTTTGTCCACAAAAGATAATGGGTTGTTAGCAAAGGCTTCAAATACATTTGAATTGATGTGTTTGGGATCTGAAGTAATGAACGCACCTACTTTAGTTTCAAAATAGGTTTGAACGCAATTATTGAGGTATTTATTCCTGTACATCAACAGCAAATTGAGCGCTAAAAGAATTGTGATATGAAAAGAAAGCATAGGATTGAACAATTGAAGCACACAAATCAAGAAATTTAGATTCGTAATCTTATTCGCGAATTTGTGAATATCTTGATTACGAAATCTCCTTAGACTACCTCTTACCATTCCTATTATTCAGGTAGCGTTATTCTTCTAAATGGCACTGTTGCATGTGTATTGTTAATTCCTCGAATGGTGACAAACCGACGTCGATAGTTCTGATAAACCATCTGTGTATCTTGAGTCATATTATTTGGAAGTAGATTTCTTCTTAATTCCTGATAATTAACATATGCAGTAAGCCGATCCGTGTATAAATAATTAGGTGAACTATATAATGTTGCCCATTCATCAGCTGTGAGGTAACCTAATCCCAAATCCAATGCACGTTGTCCTAAAATAGAAGGAACATACAATGGGCCAAAACTACCCACCATTCTAGACCAAGTTGCTTCTTCTTCATCAAAAATTTGTCTGCCCACGCCTGTTGCTTCTAAATGTTGTTCCATAGCTTGGTAACGTAAATGTTGAGCGGGGTTTGTTCTTGGTCCGAAGTCAGTAACTCTGTCATATTGATTTGATATATGAGTTCTATATTCACCTCTTAAGTGTCCTCCTTCAGATGATACATGAAATCTTCTTTCAGCAACAGGAAAATTTCTTCTGATTCCGGATCTGTATACCTCTGAAGCAAATTCATTAATTTGATAACCTGGAGGCAAATTTAGACGTCGAATATTCCTGGCTATTTGCCCTTCTGTTCCAGAATTAACCGTATTATACATTGGAATGTTGTTTCTATTGACCTGTCCCAGTAAATCAACATTTTCATTAGCCAAATCAAACAATTGATAGTTTAAAGTACGTTGCGCACCATATGTTCTCGTTAATATTTGAGTAGCATTTTCAGGCGCTTTACCCGAATTATCAGTAAACGATATGGGGTTATTATTAAATGCTTCGAAAATATTGGAGTTGATTTTTTCCAAATCTGGGGTCAGAAATGCCTCAACATTAACCGAGAAATGACTGTTGGATTCTATCGAACTCTTGCATTCCGTTGCTTCCATTTTAAAGATGGTCGAGAGAAGTAATGATAAAATAACTGCTTGATTGCAAAACATCATTCGTGCTTTTTTCATTTGACAAAAAGCAAATGTGTTTGTAGTGGAATTATGCAAAAAGCTAATTACCCTTATTCCCAAAATTAGCGGATACACTATAGGTGCTTCAGTGCTTCCCTTTTACTTAGGGTGGCCAATTGATGGGTTTGGACAAATTTCAATACGGTATCAGGTTCAGACTTCGCATACTCTCTGAGTGACCAACCTATCGCCTTTTGAATAAAAAACTCCTTGGAATCAGAATGATTTAAAATAATTTGTTTCAAAAGATTAAAATCCGTTTCATTTTTATATTTCAATTGAAATAAAATAGCAGACCTATTTAACCACATGTTGGAATTGCCATTCCAATTCGAAACAACTGAATGTATATGCTTGGGAAATTTCTGAAAATAATATCCCACCATTTTACTCGATAGCATATCTACTGTGTCCCACCAGGATTTGCTGACAATTAGTTTCTCCAAAAGAAAAACCTGCTTTTCATCCCAACTCTTTCTACTTTCATACAATAGATCCAATGCCACCATTTGAAATTCCCTTTCTTCCAAATTCCAAAGTGTTTCCACAACATTATTTATCGAAAACAAGTCAGACGGCAATGGATACTCATGTTTAAAAGATTTCCAAATTGATTTTCTTAGCGGTTGCTGAATTCCGTAATAAGTGAATTTATTCTTCATGTATCTTTTCATCTTTAAGGCCATTGTTTCATTTCGATTGTTTTCGAATTGACGTATAAGAGGTCTTAGGTATGTTTCAGATGAAAAACTCGAATTCATATTTCTCGAAAAACGGCTTTACAATTTACTGTTATCTCAATAATTAACCAGCCGATTATTTCCAATACAGAGATTTTAAACCTTTTATAATACATTGTTGAATTTCAAAGCTTTAGTGTTCGTTTTGATAATAGAAATTTAATATTGAAAAACGAAACTTCATGTTTTTTTATACCTAATTTCGCGGCAAAATTTTTAAGAGATGTTTTTTGATGGAGTAGAAATATTAACGGCAACTATGATTTTATTTGCCGTTATTGACATTTTCGGGTCGATTCCGATTATTATTCGATTGAGGCAGCAAGCAGGTCATATTCAATCAGAGAAGGCTACCATTGTGGCAATGATTTTGATGATTTTGTTTTTGTTTGTTGGGGAGTCCATCTTATCCATCATCGGAATTGATGTAAATTCATTTGCTATTGCTGGTGCGTTTATCTTGTTTTTTCTTGCCTTGGAAATGATATTAGGTATCAAAATTTATCGTGATGAAGAACCAGAAACAGCGTCCATCATTCCCATTGCATTTCCCATGATTGCAGGAGCTGGAACCCTAACCACCATTCTTTCCTTACGTGCAGAATATCAGGTGCAAAATATCATAGTGGCCATATTATTGAATATGATTTTGGTTTATATAACACTTAAGGCCACCAAGCGATTTGAGAATTTTTTGGGAAAGGCAGGTATTGCTATCTTGCAAAAGGTCTTTGGTGTAATATTGTTGGCCATTGCTATCAAATTATTTGCATCAAACATTGGTAGTCTCATCAATTAATACCTGAGGTAAACAAAAGTGGCAAGTAGAATAACCATTTTCACAGATGGAGCAGCCAAAGGAAATCCTGGCCCAGGAGGTTATGGTGTTGTGCTTATTTCAGGAAAACATAGGAAGGAATTATCCGCTGGATTTCGCAAGACCACCAATAATCGTATGGAATTGTTAAGTGTGATTGTTGGATTAGAGGTATTAAAGCATCAAGGTTCAGACGTTACTATTTATTCAGATTCCAAATATGTAGTGGACGCCGTAGAAAAAGGTTGGCTTTTTGGATGGGAAAAAAAACATTTTAGTGGAAAGAAAAATGCCGATTTGTGGATGCGATTTCTGCGCATCTATAGAAAGCACAATGTGTCATTTAAATGGGTGAAAGGCCATGCAGGTATTCCTGAAAATGAACGATGTGACCAACTAGCAGTTCAAGCAAGTATGCATACTGAGTTGGACATTGATGTGGTATATGAATCTGAGAATTCCGGCTTATAATAAGTTCTTCAAAACCTCTTAAAATTTCTATTTTTACAGGCTCTTGCCAAAAAGTTCTATATGAAAGAAAAATTTGATCTATTACAACAGAAAAAGGAAGAGTCTCTGGCAGGTGGAGGCGAAAAACGCATTCAATCTCAGCATGATAAAGGAAAATTAACGGCGAGAGAACGAATTCATTTTTTATTGGATGAAGGTTCCTTCGAAGAAATTGGTGCGTTTGTGACACATAGAAGCACCAATTTTGGATTGGACAAAACAAAATTTCTGGGTGATGGTGTAGTTACCGGTTATGGAACGGTTGACGGAAGAACGGTTTATGTATTCGCACAAGACTTTACCGTTTTAGGTGGATCATTGGCAGAAGCTCATGCCGAAAAAATTTGCAGAATAATGGATTTAGCCATGCAAAATGGTTGTCCGGTCATTGGATTAAATGATTCTGGGGGAGCGCGTATTCAGGAAGGTGTGGTTTCATTGGGCGGTTATGCTGATATTTTTTATCGAAATACTCAAGCCAGTGGAGTAATTCCTCAGATATCCGCCATTATGGGTCCGTGTGCCGGTGGAGCTGTTTATTCTCCCGCATTGACAGATTTTATTATGATGGTGGAAAACACTTCTTACATGTTTGTTACCGGACCAAATGTTGTCAAAACAGTAACACATGAAGAGGTTAGTTCTGAAGATTTAGGTGGTGCCATGACACATGCTTCCAAATCCGGAGTGACTCATTTTACTTATGGAAATGAGATGTTATGCATTCAGGGAATACGAAGGTTATTGAATTACATTCCCCAGAATTGTGAAGAAACTACACCTTTAGAGGAATATGCAGAGTCTGACGAAAAACGTCCTGCGTTGGATGAAATCATTCCTGACAACAACAATTCTCCTTACGATATGAAAGGAGTTATCAACGAAGTGGTTGATCAAGACAGTTTTTATGAAGTTCATTCAAACTATGCAGAAAACATCATTGTTGGATTTGCCAAATTAGCAGGCAGGTCGATTGGAATTGTGGCTAATAATCCGGCATTTTTAGCTGGTGTGCTCGATATAAAATCTTCCGTTAAGGGTGCACGATTCGTTAGGTTTTGCGATGCCTTTAATATCCCGTTGCTTGTCTTTGAAGATGTCCCTGGTTTTTTACCCGGTACTGATCAAGAATGGAATGCCATCATTACAAATGGAGCTAAATTATTGTATGCCTTTTCAGAAGCTACAGTTCCAAGAATAACTGTGATTACCAGAAAGGCATATGGTGGAGCTTATGATGTGATGAATTCTAAGCATATTGGTGCCGACATGAACTATGCCTGGCCATCTGCAGAAATTGCAGTTATGGGCGCTAAAGGTGCCGCAGAAATCATATTCAAAAAAGAAATTGCATCTTCTGATAATCCTGAAAATACCTGGAAAGAAAAAGAAGAAATGTATGCGGAGATGTTTGCCCATCCATACAACGCAGCTTCAAGAGGGTACATTGATGAAGTCATCAAACCAGAAGATACCCGCGAAAAATTAATTACTGCATTTAAAATGCTTGAAAATAAAGTCTCAAATTTACCACGTAAAAAACACGGAAATCTACCGTTATAATCTTATCAATCATGAAAAAATTACTTCTAATACCCATAGTTATTATTCTTTCTGCATTTCATGAAGGCCATGAAATTGAAACCATAGAAATAGGATCTGATATCCCCATGCTCGATACCAAAATGCCTGAAGTTTCTGGTAAAGAATTAAGTTTCGCTGATGTAAAAAAAGATAATGGTTTGCTTGTGATATTCTCATGCAACACATGTCCATTTGTTGTCGGAAGAGGAGAAAGCCAAGGATGGGAAGGAAGATACAATGGTTTGGCTGAAGTAGCAGATGCCAACGATATTGGAATGATTTTAGTGAATTCGAATGAAGCAAAAAGAGACAATGGTGATTCATTTGAAGACATGAAAAAAAGAGCAAAGGAAAAGGACTACATGGCTTATTATGCTTTGGACAAATCTTCTAAAATTGCCAATGCCTTTGGTGCCAAAACTACCCCACATGTCTTTTTATTCAACAGTGATTTGAAGTTAGTTTACATGGGTGCAATTGATGATAATGAATCAAGCGCTGAAAAGGTCAAAGAAAAATACTTGAATACCGCTGTTGACAATATGGTGAAATCCATTGAAATCGATCCAGAGAGAACCCGTGCTGTTGGATGCAGTATCAAACGTGTGAAGGTTTGATGATGAACATATTGTTACTTGGATCTGGAGGAAGAGAACATGCGCTGGCATGGAAAATGAGTCAAAGCGCTCAGTTAAGTGAATTATACATTGCTCCTGGAAACGCAGGAACTCAATCAATAGGTAAAAACGTTTCCATCCAAGTAAATGATTTTGATGCTATTACCGATTTCATCATCGAACATCAAATAGATATGTTGGTGGTGGGTCCGGAAGATCCTTTGGTGAATGGAATTCGGAATTTTTTACATGCAAACCCTGCCTTAAAAAATTTAAAAATTGTAGGCCCTGATAAAATAGGAGCTCAATTGGAAGGTAGCAAGTCGTACGCCAAAAATTTCATGAATAAATATGAAATTCCTACGGCAGCATCCGGAACTTTTGACAAAAATTCGCTTAAAGAAGCATTTTCTTTTCTGGAAACATTATCCCCTCCGTATGTTTTGAAGGCAGATGGATTGGCTGCCGGAAAGGGAGTATTAATTGTGGATGACCTTCAAGAGGCCAAACAAAATCTGGAGCAGATGCTGTTGGATGATAAATTTGGAAAGGCTGGTCATACAGTGGTCATCGAAGAGTTTTTAGATGGCATCGAAATATCTGTATTTGTTTTATGTGATGGTGATAATTATGTAATTCTTCCATCGGCCAAAGATTACAAGCGTATTTACGAAGGAGATAAAGGATTGAATACCGGCGGAATGGGAGCGGTTTCCCCAGTCCCGTTTGCCAATGCAGACTTTATGTCTAAGGTTGAAGAACGAATTGTAAAGCCAACCATTGATGGTCTAAAGCAAGAAAACATAGACTATCAGGGTTTCATATTCATTGGCTTAATGGCTGTTAAGCAAGACCCATATGTCATTGAATACAATGTTCGCATGGGTGATCCTGAGACTGAGGTGGTTATTCCACTTGTCAAAAATGACTTGGTCGAATTACTAAAAAATACCTGCGATAGAAAACTTGATTCTACCTCTTTGGAGGTGGACAATAGAACTGCCGTAACCGTGATGATGGTTTCTGATGGATATCCTGAGCAATATGAAAAAGGTAAGGAGATCACAGGTCTTGATGCCGCAGCGGATAGCATTGTTTTTCATGCTGGAACCGTTGAAAAAGAGGGGAAGCTTTTAACGAATGGCGGAAGAGTACTTTCCGTTACATCGTATGGAAATGATATTGAAAATGCCAGAGCGTTGAGTTATAACTCTGCCAATCGTATACAATTCGAAGGGAAAAGGTATCGAAAGGATTTGGGAAATGACTTATTGCAATAGAAGAAATCTATTCTAACGTACCATTTCTTTCTGCCTCATCACTCAATTGTCTTGACCATCTCAACCAGTAGATGATTCCAACAAACATAAGCAACGCAAACAGATAGTTTACTGAATTGCCCAAAACAGGTAGAATTTTAAACGTCCAACCAAAAAAATCTCCAAGGGCAAATACAAAATCCTTAAATTCCATCTTAGCGAAATAATTGATAATTTGAGCAAAATTATAAAATTATAGCTCCTTTCCACTGCTAGGAACAAAATATTTGACTGGTATATGCTAATTTCTTTTTTCCGATCAAAAATGTACCATTCATACATCCTGGTTCCGGTTTTAGCCGCGATTCCACTTGTTCCTATTTTTCTAGCGGATGTTACTAATGAAATTTCTTTGGGCTCTCCTTTGGCCAATTTAATTGACACATTCTTCCGTGGGTTCCCCATTCTCGCCTTTGTGCTTGGCATGGCCTTGCTCATGTTTCAGTCTTTATACGTTTCGCGAATTTGTGAAAAACACCATTTACATGCCATTTCTTCAAATGTGCCATCCTTGATTATTTTGGCATTTTATGCAGGCGTAACTTATTTACATTTTAGTTTGACCTTCATCATTGCCAATACATTGCTTTTTGTGAGCATTGATAAGGTTCTTGAGATTTACAATCAAACTTCCATTCGGGGCATATCTTATATTGCATCCGCATGTATAGGAATAGCTTCATTGTTGTACATGGAATATGTGTTGTTCTTATTCATTATTTATGTAGGACAGTTCTTTTTTAGGAAATTTAATTTGAGAGAAGCGCTCATTCCTCTCATTGGGGTGCTCACTCCTTACTTTTACGTTCTGGTCATACTATATTCTACAGATGACCTACCTTCCTTTCTCAACTATTTTACATTTTGGAACCCTCTTAAGTGGACCGTAAGCCTGCCGTTAGCAGCTTTTTGGCTTTTGATTTCATTGGCCATTATCCATGCATTTTTCATTTCGATTAAAACCATACGACAAAAAAACCATCAAAATATCATTACTGCAGCATTGGTAATGGCACTGTTGTTTCAATTAATCCTTAGAAATCCTCTAATGGCTGGGTATGCTTCCTTGGTCCCGGGCTCTATTATTGTGGGGGCGTTTTTAGTGGAAATCAAAAGAAAATGGCTGGCGGAATTGCTGTTTTCTATCTATTTGATCTCTGTGATTGGGCATCATCTTTTTTTAGCAAAGTGATGAACATCTTCATTCCTTTTCTTTGACTAAATTTGCCATTCAAATATCCTATTTATGAAGTTCGGTGTAATTACTTTTCCAGGTTCCAATTGTGATCAAGACATGATTTATGTGTTGAGAGACATCATGGGTCAGGAAGTTGAAAATTTATGGCATAAGGATACAGACTTAAAAGGCTGTGATTTTATTGTTATTCCTGGGGGTTTCTCTTATGGAGACTATTTGCGTTCAGGTGCCATTGCAAGGTTTTCACCCATTATGGAAAATGTAATTAAGCATGCCAACGATGGAGGGTATGTACTAGGAATTTGCAATGGTTTTCAAATTTTATGTGAAGCAGGATTGGTTCCTGGCACTCTATTACACAATGAAAATCAAAAATTTATTTGCGACAATATTTATTTGAAGGCTGGAAGTACTTCTACCCTTGTTACTTCAAGTATTAATGAGCATCAAATATTAAAAATTCCAATCGCCCACGCAGAGGGAAGGTATTTTGCCCATGAAGAAATGCTCGCTGAATTGCGAGAAAATGATCAGATTCTTTTTTATTATTGTGACGCTGAAGGAAACATTTCGAAAGAGTCGAATCCAAACGGCTCAGCAAACAACATTGCTGGTGTTTGCAACAAAGGCAGAAATGTGTTTGGAATGATGCCACATCCAGAAAGAGCGGCTGATTCAGAATTGAAAAATGAGGACGGTAAGTTGTTGTTTGATTCAATTCTGGAAATGACTGTAGCTTAATCCTTTGCGAAATATAATCACCTATCTTACGTTATTATTTGTGATATGAAGAATGTATTCCTCCCGTTAATAATGTCTTTTGTATTGATTTCGGGTACAACAAATGCTCAAGATTGGTGGACAAAAACAAAAAAAGAAGCCATACCTGAAGATTTAACCGCTTCGATGTTGCTCATTGAAAAATTCAAAACCCGGAAGCTAGACGATGCGCCCGCTCAAGCTTTTATGGATCAAAATAAAAGGGACGAACATCCTCTGATTAAAAAAACCAATAATCAGATAGATACGTACAATGAAGAACTACGGGAAAAGTGTAAAAAGTATAGCTTCCCTTACAAAGTTGTAAGTAGAAAGAAAACCGAAGACACTGAAAAATATCCATTGGATCAAGCCAGGTATGTATTAAAGCACGAAGTATATCTCAGACGTTTTCAACGTGCTGGAAATATGGAACATTATTATACCTATGTGTATTTTTTCTATGATAGAAAAACGCGCAAAGAATATCCATATATCTATCTGTTTGAAAAAAAGCGTTTGGCTTCTCTGGACAAGTTAATAGAATATCTTAACACCCTCTAATATAGGTGTTTTGAATACCTATTTTCGCTTAATTTAATATTCAACAATCCTTGATTTTTAGCGTTATATTTAATCCATTGCGTTAGAGAGCATCTGTTTTGAATCGATTTTTCTTTTGTGTTGCATTCGTACTGATTGTAAAACTGGGTAGTGCACAGGTTGCTCCCAATTTTCGCACCATTTCTGTTCCTCTTGGTTCGGATACCATCACATTGGATTCCATGAGCTTGGTGCCCGGTTCAGAAATTGTAAAAATTGACAATCAAATTATTCCCGACTCATCTTATTTCATAGATGCTTCCAAGTCATTGTTCTATTACCCAAATGGAAGTGGATCAACGTTGGAAATTAGTTTTCGAGTGCTTCCATTGGATTTGGATAAGGAATATGCTCACAAGGATATTTCCTTGGTTCAAAATGAACAAAAAAGCATACTTAACCCATTCATATATAGCCCAGAGCAACAGGCAGAAGAACTTTTTGACTTTGGTGGTTTAAACAAATCAGGTAGCATATCTCGTGGCATCAATGCAGGTAACAACCAAGACCTAACGGTCAATTCCAACCTCAATTTGCAATTATCAGGTTATTTAACTGATGACATTCAAGTAATTGCCGCTGTAACCGATGAGAATATTCCTATTCAGCCGGAAGGCAACACACAACAATTGCAAGATTTTGATCAGATATACATTAAGGTATTTAATGATAAATCAAGTCTTACTGCCGGAGATTTTGTGTTGCCAACACCCAACACCTATTTCATGACTTTTAATAAGAAGTTACAAGGAGGAAGCGTAGAAAGTGTGCTCCATGAATCTGACGTTGAAAAGGTAGATGGAAAACTAAGTGCTGCTATTTCAAGAGGAAAATTTGCCAGAAATCAAATCATCGGAATAGAAGGAAATCAAGGTCCATACAGAATGAGAGGAAATGATAATGAGGCATTTATCATCATTCTAAGTGGCACAGAAAGGGTATACATAGATGGAAGACTAATGAAAAGAGGGCGTGATTTTGATTATGTCATTGATTACAATTTGGCGGAAATAACATTTACCTCAAGACAAATCATCACTAAAGACAAACGAATCATTGTTGAATTTCAATACTCTGAAAGGAATTACATCAGAACATTGGTTCATGCACAAACCGGTTATGAACGAAAAAATCTCCAATTGCAGTTTAACTACTACAACGAGGAAGACAATAAAAATCAACCCTTGGATATTGACTTGACCAATGATCAAAAGCAATTGATGTCAGATATTGGAGACAGCTTGAATTTGGCCATTATTCCCAATATTTCTGTTGACTCTTCGGCCGATGTGACTTCATCTGTTTTTTACAAGGTAGTGTATGATACTGCCAATATTCCCGGTGTGGATTCATTTTTTGTGTATTCAACAAATCCCGATAGTGCCATTTACCGCGTAGGATTTTCATTTGTAGGTGAATTCAATGGAAATTATGTTCCACTTGCCAGCGATGCCAACGGGAAAGTTTATGGGTTTGTACCTCCGGATCCATTTACTGGCACACCTCAAGGTAGCTATGAGCCCGTAACCGTTTTGATTACACCAAAACAACGGCAAATGCTCACTATGGGAGGTAAATATGAATTAAATGAAAACACCAAAATTCGTTTTGAAGGAGCTTCTACCAAAAATGATGTAAATACATTTTCGAACCTGGATCGAGATGATGATGATGGTTACGGATTTACCATGGGGATAGACAATCAAATTCCTTTGAACAACAGAAGCCGAATTGTTTCCATGGTGGAATACGAATACATTGACAAGAATTTTTCACCAATTGAACGATATCGAGCGGTGGAATTCGAACGGTATTGGAATACAGCCATTTTAAACATCCCGACCAACGTAGAGCAACACATTGTTTCCGCAGGAACAGGAATTGAAAACGATAAGCTAGGCGGAATTCATTATACATTCAGTAATTATACAAGGGGTACATTTTATGACGGAATCAAAAACCGGGTATATGGCAATGCTCGAATTGAAAAATTTCATTTCACCGGAGATGCCAGTGTATTGAACACTACAGGTGTGCAGAAGTCATCCTTCGTTAATCATAAAGCAAATTTGTACAGAGATCTGGGATTTGTGACTTTGGGATTGAGAGAGGAAAAAGAAAAGAGCAGTGTATTTGTTCAATCAACCGATAGTCTGCAAAGCAGTAGTTTCGATTTTCAAGTTTGGGAGGCATATGCAACAAATAGCGATACCAATGCCAATTTTTTTCGATTAAGTTATCTCCATAGGGTTGATCTCAAACCGGCAACTGATCAGTTAAACTTCAACAATGCCACAGAAGCAGAAGAGTTTAATGCACAGTATGAATTTCTGAATTACCAAAATTTTCAACTGAAAACTCGAGCCACATACAGGGAAATGAGGATAAAAGATACCACACATATATCGCTGGAACCCGAAGAAAATTTGTTGGGAAGAGTAGATGTTAATGTTCGGTTCATCAAGAGAGTGTTCAATTTTCAATCCTACTATGAAATTGGATCAGGGTTGGAATTAAGAAAAGACATCATCTACGTAGTTGACGAAATCAATGGAACTCACATTTGGAATGATTACAATAACGATAGCATCCAACAGGTCAATGAATTTGAAGTAGCTGTTTTTCCTGAACGTGGAACACATATTAAAGTGTTTGTCCCTACCGAGGAATTTACCAAAGTATTTACAACAGCGTTTAATCAGGTATTGTTCATAAAACCTGAACACGTTTGGGCCAATGCCAAAGGATTTAAAAAAATTGCTGGTAAATTTTCTGACAAGCTTGCATACCGGGTTAATAGAAAATCTGCTGACCGAGAAAATGCATTTAATCCATTTACCGGAGATGTAGAAGATACATCATTGGTATCTATCAATACAGCATTTCAAAACACAATATATTTCAACCGATTGGGAACTGTGTTTGGTATTGATTTTAGTTATGAGCAAAATCAGAACAAGACATTGTTAACAAACGGATTTGAGTCACGGGATTTTCAGTCATATGGTGTTCGAACAAGATGGAACATTACCAGAAAATTCATGTTGACCTTTGGTGGAAAACTGGGTGAAAAATTAAGCAGATCTGAATTTTTTACAACCAACAACTACAATATTGACTTTGAAGAGTTGGAGCCGAAACTGAGTTATCAGCCGGGCATCTCATTTCGCAGCAGCGTTTATTTTAGAAGCAATGTTCAACGAAATGCGCCTGAATTTGGAATAGAAAAATCTACCAATCAATCGGTGGGGACTGAACTGCGGTATAGTCTTCCCAAACGCGGAAATTTGCAAGCTAATTTTGAGCTTTCTGAGATTCGATTTGATGGAGATGCGAATTCACCAATTGGTTACGAAATGCTCAATGGATTACAACCTGGAACAAATTTAACTTGGACAGCATTGTATCAAAGAAACATTGGTAAGCACATGCAATTAAGCCTAAGTTACAGTGGAAGAAATTCAGAAGGAGTTAGAACACTGCACAACGGATCTGCACAGGTTCGGGCATTTTTCTAAATCTTATCGAAGAACCAATTTCGCTTTACCGATATCCGCTTCTTCGCAATAGATTTCTACAACATATTCACCAATCGGAAATTCATCATTTTTCTTCCAATCCATACACACTTGCATTTCCTTGTTGGTATACTTTATGCGCTTTTTAATACTAAATAATCCACGTACACCGTTGAAGACAAATCGGTTTGAATCGTCTGTTTTTTCAGACAATATTCTACCGTCCGGTGTTAGAATTCTGATGTAAATTTCTTTATTACCAGCTTCAGATAATTTGTTTTCAGAAAGTGTAAAACATGTTCTGATTTTATCAATTTTTTTGGCTTTATCCGAAGATCTTCCCGTATTGTCTTTCTTAACTCGTACTCCGTAGGTCTCTATGTTAAACGCTTTTAAACGCTGTGCAATAGCCACTTGATTGGAAAGTTCAGAATTCACTTTTTCCAATTTGTCATTTTGTCCTTTAACATTTTTCAAGCTTTTTCGGACGGTAGTATTCTCAGCAATCAAATCTTGATTTAAGGTATTAAGGGAATCGATGGTAACGATATAACCCTTCATAATTTCGCGCAAAGTAGCCGCTTCTTTTTTCAATTTATGAATCTCCCAACTGCCGTTTCTAACCTTCTTAAGCAACTCCTCAATCTTCAATTTCTCCTCTTCTAACTCTGCTGAAAGATCTTCGTTTTCTGTTTCAAGATTTTGGTATTCGGCAAGCATTTCTTCCAGCTCATCTTTCAAATCTGCTCTTTCAACTTCCAACTCATCAATGACCACCTCTTTACCTGCAATCTGTTGATTTTGTTGTGTATTATTCCAAAACAAATATCCAACCAAAGCCAGTAAAATGACGTTTACGGCGATCAAGAATTTATTAATCTTGTTCTTCTGTGGAATGATTATTGGATCAGACTCAACTTCTCTATTTTCTTCCATTTTGCGTCATAAATTGAACAAATGTAACTTATAAATTCGTAAACAAAAAAACCCATCAAAATCTTAAATGATTCATTACAAGGCCTTAGCGCTCTGTTCTTCCCGAACCAATGTTTCCTTTGTGATAACACATTGTTAAAAATGGAAACAGGAATCTGTTTAGCTTGTTATACGACTCTCCCAGAGTTTTGGTTTCATACCCTGGAAAGTAACAATGTTACAAAAAAAATTTGGGGCCACGCTGAAATACAATCCGGGACAAGCTCTTACGTTTACAAAAAAGGTAACAATATTCAACGAGTCATTCATGAGATAAAGTATGCAGGTTCTGAACAATTGTGTCGAAAAATGGTGTTCCATGCTATCAGAAAACAAATAATCTTGAATTGGTTGAAAACCATGGATTGTATTGTTCCGGTTCCTCTACATAAAATAAAATTGCTTATCCGGGGGTTCAATCAAAGTAATTTTATTGCGAAAGCCATTTCTCACAAAACAAAACTTCCAATTGTTGAGAACGCTCTAAAAAGAAAGGCCTTCACTTTTTCTCAAACCCAAAAAAATCGAGATCATCGATTTCAAAATATGCACTCCGTTTTTCGACGCACATCCAAACATGATTTATCCAACAAGCATATTTTGCTGGTAGATGATGTGCTGACCACAGGAGCCACCATGGCAGCTTGCATAAGAGAGCTGAATCAATTCCCAGGAGCAACCATTAGTTGTTATACGCTTGCCGTTGCAGAGAGATAGCGCTGGATTGTGTGAGCTATTCCTATATTTGCCAAGAATATGGCAGAATTGGCTCGCATAGAAGGTTCACTCACTCGGGAAGAGAAATATTTGGAAATCATAAAATTTGCCAAATCACTTGTTTCTGGTGAATCAGATCCCGTTGCAAATGCAGCTAATATTTGTGCCTTACTCATGGAAAACTTTGACCTGCTTTGGGTCGGTTTTTATTTTGTCCGAAACGACCAATTGGTGTTGGGTCCTTTCCAAGGCCCCGTGGCATGTACGCGAATTAATTATGGAAAGGGTGTTTGTGGAAAAGCATGGGAGTTAAAAGAAACTATGCTTGTTCCAAATGTCGATTTATTTGAAGGTCATATTGCGTGTAGTTCAGATTCTAAATCTGAAATAGTAGTTCCTATGATCCATGAAAATAAGGTGATGGGAGTCTTGGATATTGATAGTCAATATTTGGAACACTTTGATGAATTGGATAAGCAATATTTAGAGGAATTGTTGCAACAAATTGTACCCGCCATTACATGAAGAGTAAACCTTTGATCATATACTTGTTGATCTCATTGATTATGTTTTCATGTGCTCAACAGGCCAGTTTAAGTGGTGGAGATATTGATGAAATTCCTCCTACCCTCATCAAAGCCGAACCTGCTGAATATTCGACAAACTTTAATCACAAAAATGTACGATTGTACTTTGACGAGTTTGTACAATTAAATAATATTTTCAACCAGCTTATCATTTCTCCAATAATGGAGCCCGCTCCTGATGTTTTTTTGAAAGGAAAGTCCGTAATCATCAAAAATTTCCCAGACACTTTGAGGCAAAATTCAACCTACGTTCTCAATTTTGGTGACGCTATTGCAGACATCACTGAGAACAATCCGAACAAGAATTTTCGATATGTCTTTTCTACTGGGACCTACATTGATTCTCTCTATATTCGAGGTAAAATAATTGATGCTTTTACCTTAGCTCCTAAAGCTGACATGTTTGTTCAGCTTTATGACTCATTGTTAGATTCCATACCTTACTTATTACCTCCCCGATACATAGGCCGAACTGATGAAAACGGAAATTTCAAAATTGAAAATATCAAAGAAGGTTATTACAAAATATTTGCTCTTCAAGACATTGGTAACAATTATTTGTTTGACAATCCGGAAGAAATTATTGGCTTTTCAGATACGTCTGTTGTTGCCAAAAGTGACTCTTTGAGTTTGGTGGAAATCAAAGTTTTCAAAGAAGAAAACCCTATCCAATACACCAAGTTTTCTGGTCAAGGAAAACAACAGCAATTTTTCGTTTCTTTTAATCTTCCGGCAAATGAAGCAAACTTCTCCTTTCCTGAAGAAGATTTTTCCATGTCAGACTGCATTTCTGAATGGGACGAAAATAATGACAGTCTGAGTTTTTGGCTGCCAACCTCCTGGGATAAAGAATCGCTGAAATTAATTGTTGATGATCAGCAGAATGAATATTCAGATACTGTTGAAATATACGCTGTAGAAGCTCCAAAGAAATCCAAGAAAAAAATAAAAATAACCGCTGAAGTGTCTCAACTAGGATTTATTGAAAAGGAAGAACAATTGATCATTCGTTTACCTTTTCCAATTGCAACCTTTGATACATCAAAATTCCTTTTGCTTAGAGATAGTGCAAAAATTCCTTTTGAAATAAAGCGTTCGGAAACATCTAAAAGAGTGTTAGAGTTATCACATGAATGGAAGGAAGACAGCAAATATGAGTGGGTTGTTGCTGACAGTGCCATTGTATTTTACGATGAACAAACTTCAGATAGTTCCAACATGAGGTATAGTTCCAGAAAGTTGAAGGATTATGGTTCGCTGGCTCTGCGATTGGATATCCCTACCACCAATCACCTCATTGTTCAATTGTTCAAAGGTCAAAATGAATTGATTTCAGAAATTGTTTTAGAAAACAACCGTGAATTGCAATATGCTCATCTGTTACCGGGAAAATATATTTTCAAAATTATTGAAGATGAAAATAAAAATGGCAAGTGGGATACGGGCAATTATCTTCAAAAAAAACAGCCAGAAAAGATCTTCATTTACAATGGCGAAATCGTAATCCGATCAAATTGGGATCAAGAATTAGATTGGATAATCCAATAAAATAGGCAACTTTTAGCACGTTATTAACGTCTTTTTATAACGGCATGGAATTCGTAAACAGGAGGAATGGAAAATTTCTTGGAAATACGCTGAAATCGCTCGTTATGAGAGGGAATGATTATTTCCCGAAAAGAAATATTTTCATACATTAGTGGCTGTTTTCGGATTTTGGCAAATTGTCGGAAAAAGAATTATCAAATGAAAATGATGAAAAATCCTTCTTATACCCAAATACTTTGTGCTGCGGCAATTTCATTTGCCATGTTGATTTCTGAAAAATCAATGTCACAATGTTCAACATACAGTGGTGTTTTTCCAACTGCATGTACCAATGGTTCGACAATAACCTTAACACAAGGAAGTCCTTCTCCGGGTGTCTATTTTGGAACAGGTGTATCCGGCAGCACATTTGATCCAGTAGCAGCAGGTGCGGGAACTCATCAAATAGGTTATTCTGCTAATGCATGTGGTGATACCACATACCAAAATATTGTAGTCAATTTGCCCCCGACAGTTTCATTGTCAGCTTTGGGGCCTTATTGTGAAAATGCAGATTCTGTTTCGTTGACAGGCGGTAGTCCTTCATCTGGAGGAACAGGATACTATTACGGAACAGGAGTTAGTAGCTCAAGTGGTAAATTTGGCCCTACTGTTGGTTCTGGTGGATCTCCTTACACCATAGGATATGTATTCCAGGCTACGTCAACAGGATGTCAAGATACAGCAACTGTATCGGTTGTTGTAAATCCATTGCCTACCGTTGGATTCACCGGATCAGGTTTGGACACTAGTTATTGTGAAGATGAAACACCTGCAGTATTTTCAATTACACCTATGCAAACCGGTGGTGTATTCACGGGTCCGGGAATCTTAGCTGGCCCACAATTCAGTATACCCTTGGCTGGAGTAGGCGCTCATCAAATGAAATATTATTTTACGGATGCTAATGGCTGTACGGACACAGCGTATCAAACCACAAATGTGCGTGCTAAGCCCAGCATTATGTTTGCTTTGGGAACCACTCAAAAGCAAGTGTGTGAGCAAGATGCTCCTTTTGTAATCACACCCGTAACCCAAAATCCTACTGGAGGATATTTTACTGGAAATGGAGTAGATAGTACTACTGGAGTGTTCACTCCTATCAATGCCAACCTTGGTCAAAACATCATATTGTACAAATACACAGATGCTTTTGGATGTTCCAATTTTGCAGAAGATTCAATAAATGTGAACGAAAATCCGGTGGTGTCGTTGGTATTGCTTCAAGATTCAGTTTGTGAAGATGACCCGTCATTTACACTTTCAGGTGGCGTGCCCAGTGCTCCAGGTACAGGAGTATATACAGGAACAGGTGTAGGTCCTACATCTCCTTACGTGTTTTCACCCCCATCAGCCGGACCTGGCGTTCATAACATCACATATGAATATACAGATCTAAATGGGTGTGCGAGTTCTACGACACAACCAATGACTGTTCATGCGCTTCCAACCATTACATTTAACGTATTTGATCAGCATTGTGCCAATGATGACCCATTTTTGTTGGACAAAGCGGTTCCTGCAGGTGGAGTCTATTCAGGTACAGGAGTTGTAAATGGTGACACATTTGATCCAGCACAAACACCCGGACCTGGAACCTATACGATTACTTACGAATACACGGATCCTGTAACAGGATGTTCAAATACAGAAATTCAATCACTGACATTGGATTCTATCCCAATTATCTTTTTTGCCAATGGAGACCCACCATTGTCGTCTTCCAGTCCTTACATAATAAAGATTTGTCAAGGTGATTTTGGATATATCGAAGTATTTGCCAACCCCACAGCTGGTTCATTTGACTGGTTTCCAAATGATTTAACTATTTCAGATTCCGGAGCAATTAAAAATGGTTCTCAAATGAAATTGTTGCCAACTGTTACGACAACTTACACAGTTACGGCCTTGGTTGGTAATTGCCAAAATTCAGAAGACATTACTGTGGATGTTATCCCTCCTGCAACAGCAGAAATTCTTGGAGATACAACATACTGTTTTGGAGATAGTACTACTTTGACAGCTACCGGTGCATCTTCGTACATATGGAGTACAGGTGATACTACAGAATCCATTGTGATTAATTCAATGTTCTCTGTCAATGATATTTCTGTAACTGCGAATAGTGAAACCGATGGAAATGGAAATCAATGTAGTTCTTCAGACACCTCTGTTAATGTAACTGTGCATCCAACTCCGTTTATTTCGACATCTTTTGATACAACCATTTATGCAGGAGATGAAGCACAACTTGGTGCTTATGGAGGAGTCTCTTATGTATGGGAAGCAAAAGATTCTTCTCATACCGATGATTTTGATTGCAAGGATTGTCCAGATCCTATTGTCTCTCCATTGGTTGATAGAAACACAGAAAAATTGACCTATTATGTTATCGGTACAGACACAAACGGATGTGTGAATGCAGATAGTGTAGATGTCTTTATAGATGAAAAAATAATTGTATTCGTGCCTACGGCATTTTCACCCAACAAAGATGGCAATAACGACGTATTGTATGTTAGAGGCAAGGGTGTTAAATCTATTTTCCTTGAAATTTTCAATCGACGGGGTGAGAAGGTTTTTGAAACTTCTAAAATGTCCAAAGGTTGGGATGGAACTTTTGAAGGGAATGATATGAATGCGGAAACGTACGTATATTATTTAACAGTGACTCCTTATGCGGATAAAGCGTTTAAGGAAACCGGGAGTATTACGCTCGTGAGATAAATTCAAATTAAAGGGCAGTAGAAAGGACATTCAGAACAAGAAAATTATGAAGAGAAACCTATCGATTGTATTGGTGATGCTGTTTTTGTTGGCAGGTGTGGGATTGGTGAAAGGACAATATATTCACTATTCGCAGTTTTATACAAATTTATATGGTATAAATCCTGCAGCAACAGGAGCATTTCGTGGTGATTACCGGCTGTTTGCCAATTACAGGCAACAATGGAACTCTATCAATCAACCGTTCCAAACAGTTTTCGCCGCGTATGACATGGGAATAATGAAACATAAAGATCCCTCGGGAGTGAAATCTTTTCCGGCATTTGGAATTTCATTTCTTCAGGATCAAACAAATGACCAAAACTTAAAAATTACAGAAATCTTGGCATCTCTGGCATATAACGTAAGATTGAGCTCAAAGAATTATTTGACTGCTGGTGTGCGTGTAGGATCAGCTAGCCGAAGTTTGAATTTGGCCAATTTTTCCTGGGATTCACAATACCAGACTACTACTGGTATTTATGATCCAACCGCTCCTACAGGAGAAGATGCTAATAAAGAAAGTGTTAATTACGTACCTATTTCGGGAGGATTGTTATGGAATTTCAGCAATCCAGATAAATACAGAATGAACATAGGATTAGCTTTAAATCGATTAAACCAACCTGATGCTTCATTTTATCAAAATGGTAGTGATGTATTAAATCAGCAATTGGCATTAAACATCGGAGGTGAAGTTTTTATTCCAAATAGTGCATTGTCACTCATGCCTGTATTTTTATTGATTGATGAAAAAGTTTCGAGCGAAACCACCATTGGTTTAATCGGTAAGTATGCAGTGAGTTTCGATTCCAAATACACAGGGATTAAGAAATCTACTGGAATATCACTTGGTATGTTGTATCGATCACAAGATGCGGTGGTAGCGTTAATTAGAATTGACTTGAGAGGTTCCATTTCTATAGGAGCTTCATACGATTATGATATTTCTGGATTAAAAACAGCCACAGGGAATAAAGGAGCTACCGAATTCATGCTGATTTATTCAGGGTTTATTAAGAAGAAAAGTAAATTACCTCAAAGGGGTAGTGTAGAATTTTTCTAGAAATAGTTGATCAAAATGAAGATGAAAAAGATATTAAATACACTATTATTTGGATTGTTTGTTTCAGCCATAATTGTAGCATGTACAAAAGCTGAAGAAACAACACCAGATCACCCTGCTAATCCTCCTGCATCTTGTAATGATGGAATATTGAACCAGGGAGAATACAAAGTTGATTGTGGAGGACCTTGTTCGAATTGCAGCAAGTCCGTGTCTATGAAAATTGAAGTCGATAGTATTTGGCTTGCGGATTCTGTGAATACCCGAGGAGGCTGGGAAGCAGATAAAATATATTTCAGTGATTCCATCTATGATGGCGATTTTTATTTTGCAGCAATAGACAGTCAATTTAATGCACAACATCACTATCGTGGATTGTATTTCATTATTGATTCTCTATATCCTGAAGTGAGAGGAATTTATGAATTTCAAGATATTGAAGGATTTTATACTCATTTCATATTGAATCCGGGAACAGCTGAATTGAGTAGTGGAATCGTAAAAGTTACCAATGCCGATACCGTTAATAAACTTATTTCAGGTTCGTTTGAATTTCATACAGAACCTTTCGGTATTGACAATTATAGAGTAGAGATTATAGAAGGTGCCTTTAATGACTTACCATATACAGGTACCTTCGTTGAGGCCAAGTAAGTCATTACTGGTCATTTTATTTCCAAAGGCAAAGGATTATCTTGAGCGCTATCTTGAGAGGAGGAACAGCTATGTTAACTAATTTGAAAATAAGCGCACCGGGATGGACAGCAAGAATTGCTGTGGTTATTTCCTTATTTCTTATTTCTTCTTTCGCGATAGGACAATTGTCGACAGTAACAACTGCCAACTTATCCATTTGCCCGGGAGGATCAGCAAGTTTATTAACCACTCCTTCTGGTGGAACATCATATACATACTCTTGGTCACCGGCAGGTTCATTGTCCAATGCAGCCATTGCAAATCCTGTTGCCACACCTACAGTTACTACAAAATATTTTATAACCGTTACAGATGTGCCAACATCTGCAACTTTTACTGATTCTGTCACTGTTACTGTGGCTAATGTACCTCCTGCTTTGACAATCGTTCCGGATGTTGACACCATATGTGCTGGAGATTCTACCCAGCTTGAGGTTTTTAATTCTCCGGTATGTGGCACAGTTCCTGGATCAACTTGCATTGGCACATCAAGCACGGGAATTGTTGGAACTGGAACGTTTGGAACATCAGCACAAACGGTTAGTCCCTATTACAAAAGATATCAGGTATTTCCACTATTCACCATTGATAACAGGAGTACCAAACATCAAATGATCTACACCAAAGACGAATTGAATGCGGTAGGAATCATTGGACAAAGAACCATTTCTGCAATTGCATATAATGTATTAGGCGTTCCCAGTGGATTGACTCCTTACATTGATTTCACTATTAAAATGAAATGTGTTACCGCATCTGCCCTCTCAAGTACATTTGAAACAGGCATGCAAACTGTTTTTGATCCCAAATCAGTAACCGTTACCAATGGATGGAATGAACACGTTTTTGACAATTCATTTGTTTGGGATGGCACAAGTAATATTGTAGTAGAAGTCTGCTTTCAAGATGTTGCTACCACCGCTGTCTTCCAGAGTCCAACGGTGGAATGGACTAATGGTGTAGGATTTGGCGCGACAAATACCTCTACCTCAGGAAGTGCATGTGGCGCCACATTTGGATTTGCATTTGTTCCTCAATCCAGAGTAAATACCAGATTTAGGCATTGCCAAGCAACTCATTCCAGTGGATTGACATTTAGTTGGACGCCAACGGCCGGACTCAGCAGTGCAATTATCAGCAATCCTCATGCCTTTCCGGGAACATCCACCTCTTATGTGCTAACTGCCACCGATGCTGGAAATTGTGAATTTATTGATACGGCGGAAATTACTGTGGCTCCCAATTTCAATTTATCCGTAACTGCAGATACCGTATTATGTGGGGAAGACAGTATTAACTTGGTTGCCACTGATAATGCAGGTGCTGGAGCGACTTATTCATGGACCCCTGCTGCTCTTGTGGCTAACCCTAATGTGGCTTCTACCAAAGGTTTGGTGAGTGGAAACTTTAGTTATCTGATCAGTGTCAAGTCCACAGCAGGATGTGAAAAAACAGATAGTACCGTGGTTAGTCTATATCCACCTGTAGATGTGGAAATTGTAACGCAAGATACATCCATTTGTGCCGGAGACACGTTGCAGCTCGAAAGCACAACGTTAAATGCAAATTGTTATACATCACCGGGATACGGTTGTCCTTCTCCAACTTCAAGAATTGTGGGAACAGGAGTTGGCGCTTTCAATTTTTGGACGGCGAACCCATTTAATGCAACAGCTAGCCCGTTTGTAACTTCTCCCGGACATAGAAAACAAATATTGTTTACCAAGGCTGAATTAAATGCTGCTGGCTTGGACGCCAGTACGTCCATTACAGCCATTGCGTTTGATGTAGCTTCCTTTTCTGGAACTTCAACATTTAATGGTTTTACTGTCAAAATGAATTGTACATCGCTGGATGAATTCCCTCTATTCGGTGGAGTATATGAAACAGGGTTGACAACTGTGATGAATCCAACTGCCGTGACCATCAATTCAGGATGGGTTGATCTTACATTCACCAGTGCTTTTAACTGGGATGGTGAATCAAATGTGATCATAGAAGTATGTTGGCAAAATTCAAGTTCATTGGTTACGGGGACTCAACAAGTGGTGAATTATTCCACCCTTTCCAAAAGAATGACCTTGACCTCTTTACTAGGATTTGGTGGAGGAGTGGCCTGTGCGGCTGCACCATCAGGTAGTGGATTACAGCGCCCCAATGTAAGATTTAAGACATGCCCGGCTCCCCCGAATTTGGCATTTAGCTATCAATGGACGCCGACGGTAGGATTAACCGACGATACCATTCCTTCACCTGTCATGAATGGAACCGTGAGCAATAATTATGTGCTTACCGTATTTGATGCTTCATCAAATTGTTCAGATACTGATACTGTGGCCATTACTGTTGCACCGAATTTCACGATGAATGCAATGAATGATACGACTCTTTGTATTTCAGATTCCTTTAATTTGGCACTTACGCACAACTCTGGACTTCCAGTAACCTATCGATGGACTCCTTCATCCATGATGAATGACTCTACATTGGCCGCACCTTTTGCAGTCATTGATAAGAGTTACAATGTTTCCGTTGAAGTTGAATCTAGCCTCGGGTGTATAAAAAGAGATACCGTAGACATTACACTATTAAATCAGGTAGCGTTTGACATTAGTTTAATTGACTCCGTGGCATGTCAAGATGATTCTTCGCAATTTGTGGTAGATCAACATTTGGATAACGGAATTGGAGAATCTTCTTTATGCACTGCCTTTAATTCAGCCACCATTGGAACTTCGTCGTCAGCATCGTTTGCGACCAATACAACTCCTTTTTTACATATTAATCCAAGTACAAAGAGACAGTATATCATGCGTGCCAGTGAATTAACTGCCGCAGGAATTAATTCAGGGCAATTGTCATCCATTGCCATTAATGTGTTGTTCCTCGGAAGTACCACTACGTATCAGAACTTTGTCATTAAGATAGGCACAACAACGTTGGATGCGTTTTCTACCACAGCATTCGCCAGTGGGCTTGAGACAGTAATGGGACCATCCAATATTGTTATTAACGCGGGCTGGAATACCTTTTTGTTTGATAACCTCTACAACTGGGATGGAAAGTCGAATCTAATCATTGAATTGTGTTATGATAATGGTTCCGGAGGTGGATTTGGGGCTTCTTCTTCTGTATACTATTCCAATAAAACATATACATCTACTTTATTTGCAGCGGGTACGGCTCAATGTGGAATTGCGAATGGTTCTTTGACGTCTCGTAGACCGAATTTCATGTTCAATTATTGCAATTACGTACCAGGTCCATTTGCCTATTCATGGTCACCATCCATATTCTTAAGTAATCCAAACATCAAAGAACCTGGGGTTATCCTGGATAGTACCAGAACTTATTATTTGACTTCTACAGATTTGAATTCATTGTGTACCTATGTTGATAGCATAACATTTGAAGCACGCGATTTCAACATTTTGGCATTAACAGACACTGGCTTGTGTTCAACAATGGATTACCAACTAGAAGTAGTAACGGATGCTGTAGCGCCTGTCACTTATGAATGGACTCCTTATGCATGGGTATCAGACTCCTCTATAGCAAATCCAGTTTCTGTTGTTTCCAATGGATCATTCTATTCGGTGAGAGTTACTGACTCGGCAGGATGTGTTAAATACGATACCGTTGACGTTCAATTATATCCAAACATATTTCCAACTGTGACCCCAGATACTACCTGGTGTGTCAATACAGATCTTGTATTGCAGGCTACTGGAGGAGACTTTTATAATTGGAGCCCTTCGAATGGTTTGAGTAATGCCAGTATTCCAAATCCAACTGCAACCGTTACCATGCCAATTACCTATGTGGTAAATATTTCGAACACATTTGGTTGTACAGGCAGTGATACGGTTACCATTGGCTTGCATGATTCGCCTCCTTTGGACTTAGGTCCAGATACTTCATACTGTAATGGCGGTTGGTTAATTCTTGATCCAGGTGATGAATTTGTCTCATACGAATGGCAGGACTTATCTACGGATCAAACATTTCTTGTTACCAACGACGGTAATTTCTCCGTGAAAACAGAAGATGAATTCGGGTGTTTCCAAACAGATTCTGTTGAAATTGGTATTGCCCCTATTCCAACAACTGACTTTGATTTTAATACTGCGTTGTGCGTTGGAGATTCCTTGTATTTGGATGCTGGGAATGTTGGTTCAACGTATTTGTGGTCGACAGGTGAAAATTCACAATTTACCCTGGTCAAAGACAGTGGACTAATCTGGGTGGAAATAGATGATGGAATTTGCGTGGGAAGAGATACCACGAGAGTCGTATTAACTGAATACCCGGTTTCTGAACTACCAGAACTTGTAACTTATTGCAATCGCGATAATCCATTTGGTGTGGTTATCAGAGCGGGTGATGAACAGTTTAGATATAGATGGTCCAATAACCGTGCTACCAATCAAATCATTGCTGTGGATGATGGTATGTATACGGTGAGTATTACCAAAGATTTGGTTTGTACCATTCAAGATACAGTAGAGGTTAAATACTATTGTCCGGGAACATTCTTTGTGCCAACGTCTTTTACACCTAATTCGGATGGTGTCAATGATTATTTTTCCATTGCCGGAACACAAGTAGAAGACTTCTTATTTGAAATTTATGATAGATGGGGGCATGCCATCTTACGTTCTCATGATCCTGATTTTGTGTGGGATGGTTATTTTAAGGGAAATCCCGTCCAGGCAGGAACGTATGTTTGGAAATTAACCTATAAAGTCACGGAACTTGATGGGGTAGTTACCGAAAAACAAGAATACGGTAACCTACATATCTTGCGCTAATTAGTCAGCGTCTAGTCCAACAGGAAATTTTTTTCTAAATGCGATGAGATCATCAATGTTAATGATGGATGTCAAAATTTGATCGGATGCTCCTTGAGAGACAATTTTATCATTTCCTTTAAAATCGATAATAGCAGAGTCGCCATTATAGTGAATGGCGTTACCGTCCATCCCTACACGATTTACCCCTACCACGAAACACTGATTTTCAATGGCACGTGCTCTCAACAGTGTTTCCCAGGCATTCTTTCTGGGTGACGGCCAGTTGGCCACGTAGATTAACAAGTCATATAAAGCATCATATTCCTTGTTTCCCTTTTCATAGTATTCATTTCTAGACCATACCGGAAATCGCAAATCATAACAAATGAATGGACATATTTTCCACCCATTGAAATCAACCACAACCTTTTCCTCCCCGGCAGTGTAATATTTGTCCTCATCCGCCATCCGAAACAAATGCCGCTTGTTGTATATCTTCCTGTTCCCATCGGGATCCACCCAAATGAGCCGATTGTATACCTTGCCATTTTCAGATACCATGACACTTCCCGTAATCGCAAGATTGTATTTTTTCGACAGTGATTCCATCCAAGACCCCGTGGAATCTTCCTCTGAAGGTTCTGCCAATGCGTTCACATTCATACTAAATCCGGTGGTAAACATCTCTGGCAGCACCAAGAGATCTACATCGCTGTTAAGGGATTTAATTTTTTCTTCAAACAACTGCTTATTTTTCTGAGGATCTTCCCAGTGCAAAATGGACTGTACCGCAGCAATATGCAATTGTTTTTTCATTAAGTGACCGAATTCAAAATTTCTGCCGCTTCTTTCAACGTTTCTTTTTCCTTGGCAAAACAAAAGCGTAGAACGTGGTTTTCCACTTTACTGTGATAAAAGACAGAAACAGGAATAGCCGCAATCTTGTATTTTTTGATCAAATGCAGTGCATATTCATTGTCAGGCATATCAGAAATGGCATCGTACCTGAGTAATTGAAAATAGGTGCCTGCAGACGGTAGGATTTCAAATTTGGAGTTTTTTAATAGTCCATTGAAATAATCTCTTTTTTTCTGGTAAAATTCTCCAAGTTTCAGATAATGTGAGGATTTATCCATATAATCTGCCAAAGCATATTGTATAGGCGTATTTACTGCAAATACGATAAACTGATGTGCTTTTCGTATTTCCTTCATGATGTTTTCTGGCGCTAGGCAATAGCCTATTTTCCACCCTGTACAATGGTAGGTCTTTCCAAATGAAGAAACCACTATGCTTTGAGCAGCCAGTTCAGGGCTTTGCATCACACTATTGTGCTCATTGTCATCAAAAACAACATGCTCGTACACTTCATCACTCAACACAAAAATGTCCGTCCCTTTCACAATTTTTTCAAGTTCCGACAAGTCGTTCTTTGACAACACCGTTCCAGTTGGGTTATGTGGTGTATTGATGATGATCATTCTTGTTTTTTGATTGATCACTTTTTTCACCTCTTCCCAGTCAATGCAATAGTCTGGAAGTTTTAATTGTACAAAAACAGGTTTTCCGCCATTCAACTTAATGGCAGGCTCATAACAATCATAAGCAGGAGTGAATATAATAACCTCATCATCTTCATTTATCAGGGATGCGATTACCGCATAAATCGCTTGAGTAGCGCCAGCGGTTATTGTAATCTCCTTTTCGGCATCATATTTGCAACCATAAAGTGACTTGGTCTTCTCTGCAATCTTTTTTAGCAATCCCGGATGACCCGGCATTGGAGCATACTGATTGTGCCCCTTTTTCATGTAGTGATGGACCCGGTTGATTAAATCTTCAGGCATGTCAAAATCAGGGAATCCTTGTGAAAGGTTTAATGCCCCTGCCTTGGCAGCATGCTGGTTAATGAGCGAAAAAATACTTTGATCCGTTTGTGGTAACTTAGAACGAATCGAGCCATTATAATGAATCATAGGACAGTCTCTTCAGCGCGAAGGTAAAGAATTCAATATTGTAAATATAAAAATGTATTTGGCTAACTTACCCTTTTTATCTTTGTGTAACCGCAGTCTTATGAAGTATATACAATTTCTTACGTTGGTGGTCTTATTTCCTGTGTTGACAATTGCTCAGGTACCATCTCATTCTCAATGGAATACATTGTTACAAGCTTGTGTTAGTCCTGATGGGCAGGTCAATTACAAAGCTTTTAAAGCCCGACAGTCTGAACTGGATAATTACCTAAAAACATTGGCTGATGCCACACCTGGAAGCAGCTGGAGTTCAAATGATAAATTGGCCTATTGGATCAATGCGTACAATGCATTTACGGTAAAACTTATTATCGACAATTATCCTTTAAAGAGCATTATGGATTTGGAAAAAGATGGTGTTTCTCCATGGGATAAAAAATTTATCAAAATGCATGGGAAGACGTATACATTAAACCATATTGAACATCAAATTCTGAGGAAGGATTTCAGTGAACCTCGCATTCATTTTGCCGTGAATTGTGCTTCACAATCTTGCCCAGATTTGCTTAATCGAGCGTATACTGGGAAAAATGTTTCGGCTGAATTGGAAAAAAGTACCAAAAAATTTATCAATAATTCTCAGCACAACAAACTCGCCTCAGGTTCGGCCAAAGTGTCTAAAATATTTGAGTGGTTTAAGGAAGACTTTACCAAAAATGGTTCGGTAATTGATTTCCTTAACAAATATGCCGCAGTGAAAATAGATAAGAATGCGACCATCAGTTATTTGGATTATGACTGGTCTTTGAACGGTTACTAGCAATAAACTTAATAGATACGATTTATGGATGATGCTTACTACAAAGCAGCCGATCTGAAAAAGTTTGGCGATATCAAGGATTTTGAACCCAATTTGGCAGATAAATTTTTTACCTATTACAATGAAGTGTTTAAAGATGGAGCGCTCACGGCAAGAGAGAAATCTTTAATTGCATTGGCGGTATCGCATACCGTTCAGTGCCCATATTGTATTGATGCTTACACTGAAGATGCGCTGCAAAGAGGAATGGAAGAAGCCGAAATGATGGAAGCTGTTCATGTTGCTGCAGCCATAAGAGGGGGTGCCTCTTTGGTTCACGGTGTTCAAATGATGGAAAAGGTGAAAAAACAAAGCATGTAATTGGAGTTTGGAAAAGAGTCTACATAAACAAAACAACACAATTGCCGATCCAAAAGTTCAATTGGAACATTTGAGCAATGGCCTTTTCAAATCAGGCACATTAAACGACTTTAGGAGCACTTTGGTTGACAACAATATTGACATGTTGAGAGCGAGCGATCCTGAAATTTTGCAAGTCAATGTGGGTTACATGTGCAATCAGGTATGCAAGCATTGCCATGTTGATGCCGGTCCGGATAGAAAAGAAATCATGTCTCGAGAAACAATGACACATTGCCTCGATGTGCTGAGACAAAATGACTCTATAAATACATTGGATCTAACGGGTGGTGCCCCGGAAATGAATCCGGATTTCAGATGGTTCGTTGAAGAATCAAGGAAAGCAAAACCAAATTTGGACATCATTGTGCGTTCCAATCTCACGATCATATTGGCCAATCCAAAGTACCATGATCTGCCTGAGTTTTTCAAAAAAAACAATATTCACGTAGTTTCTTCTTTACCGTATTATAAAGCAGCTAAAACGGATAATCAAAGAGGAAAAGGAGTCTTTTCAAAATCAATTGAAGCGTTGATTTTGTTAAACAAACAAGGATACGGAATGCCTGATAGTCAATTGCAACTGGATTTAGTATATAATCCTGCCGGGGCTTTTTTACCCGCTGATCAATCGCAACTTGAAGCAGAATACAAAAGAGAATTGTTCAATGAATTTGGTATACAGTTTCATTCTCTTTTTGCGTTGACCAATATTCCGGTTAATCGTTTTTTGGAATATTTAATTCGAAGTGGGAATTATGAAGATTATATGACCAAATTGGTTAATGCATTTAATCCTGCTACAATTGAAGGCTTGATGTGTTTAAACACATTGTCCATTGACTACCAGGGATATATTTACGATTGTGACTTCAATCAAATGTTAGATCTGGGCAGTGGTTTAAAAGACAAACTTCATGTGAGTTCCGTTTCTTCTGCGGAATTGAAAGGGCGAATTGTAAAGACCAGCCAACATTGTTATGGTTGCACCGCTGGTGCCGGTTCCAGTTGTCAGGGTACTCTATCATAATTCTATTTTGACAGCTTCCCTTATCATATTTGCAAAAAACCCGGTTGCCGGAAATGTGAAAACCCGGCTTGCAAAAGATATTGGAGAAGAAGAAGCTTTGAACGTTTACAAATGGTTGTTGCATTGCACTTCTTCCGCCATTGAAAATCTGAAGTTTACAAGAACCGTATATTTTGATAATCTCCCAGATAAATCTGATTTGCCCGATTTTGCTGAATTTCAATGGAGATTGCAAGAAGGTCAAGATCTTGGAGAAAAAATGAAAAATGCCTTTCAATCAGAATTTGAGCGTGCTGAAAAAGTGATTATCATTGGAAGTGATTGTCCAGACATTACGGATGTTCATCTAACTTCAGCGCTTGACCTACTTGACCATAACGATGCTGTCGTTGGTCCTGCTTCAGATGGAGGTTATTATTTGTTGGGGTTAAACTCGTTGCATACGACTTTATTTGATGGAATTTCATGGAGTTCAGACGAGGTTCTGGAATTGACCATTGATAAACTGGAACAATCAGGGTTGACTTTTGCATTGTTAGAAGAGTTAACAGACATTGATACGGTTGAAGACCTTAAATCAAAAACATCAGATGTCAGAATATTTAAATAATATAAATGAAAGTGCTTCATTCATTTCAGGGCAATTGAATGCGCAACCTGAAATTGGAATAATACTGGGTACTGGATTGGGAGGATTGATAGACCATATGGAAATCTCACATTCCTTGTCGTATGAAAATATCCCTCATTTTGCTCAATCTACCGTGGAATCTCATTCTGGGAAACTGCATTTTGGAACCATCCATGGCAAACAATTAATGGTCATGCAAGGTCGTTTTCATTTCTACGAAGGGTACGACATGAAACAAATTGCTTTTCCTGTTTACGTCATGAAGGCCCTGGGTGTAAAAAAATTGATTGTCTCCAACGCTGCAGGAAATATGAATCTTGATTGGAACAAAGGAGATTTGATGCTTATTGAAGATCACATTAACCTGTTTCCTGACAACCCGTTGAGAGGAATAAACAACGACTCCCTTGGACCTAGATTTCCTGATATGAGCGAGGCTTATAGTCGTGCCCTGGGCGAAAAGGCACTTCAACACTCAGCCAACCTCAATATAACCCTTCGTAAAGGAGTATATGTTGGTGTCTCTGGTCCAAACCTGGAAACGGCAGCAGAATATCGCTTTCTCAGAAGAATTGGTGCTGATGCTGTGGGCATGTCAACGGTTCCGGAAATCATAGCTGCCAACCATTGTGGATTAGAATGTCTGGCCATTTCTGTATTGACAGACGATTGTGATCCGGACAATCTTCAACCTGTGAATATTGTAGAAATACTTGAAGTGGCTGGTAAGGCCGAAAAGAAGTTATCAATCCTCATTTCAAATGTTTTAAAAGAATTGTAATGGAATCATATTTAGAAAAAACCATAGATGTATATGAACAAGCAGCCAAAACTCCTGATGTAGGGTTGTGCTGCACCACGAGTCCAATTTGGCAACTTCCGGGATTAAGCATCCCTGGAAAAATGCTCAGCATGAACTATGGTTGCGGAACTACCGTTCACCCTAGAGATTTAGTCAATGATCCATCTATTTTATATGTTGGCGTGGGCGGTGGAATGGAGTTATTACAATTTTCATATTTCAGCCGAAAACCATCAGGAGTGACAGGTGTTGATGTAGTGGATAAAATGTTGAAAGCAGCGGATGAAAATTTGATGAAAGCAGAAGAATCCAATGATTGGTTTCAACGGAATTTTGTGGATTTGAAAAAAGGTGATGCCACAAATTTACCTGTAGATGATGGCAGTATGGATGTTGTTGCGCAAAATTGTCTTTTTAATATTTTCAAAGACCATGAGCTCAAAGCCGCGTTGGAAGAAACATACAGAGTGTTGAAACCTCATGGAAGGTTTGTTTCATCCGATCCAGTTTGTGAATCAGGAATTCCAGATCACTTGAAGGAAGATGAACATTTACGTGCACTTTGTCTTAGTGGTTCCATTCCATTGGATGAATACATCAAATACATGACAGATATTGGATTTGGGACCATTGAAGTTCGGGCGCGCAGACCCTACAGAATATTGCATCCAAATCATTACGATGTTGAACAACCCATTGAGATAGAGAGTGTTGAAGTTTGTGCCATAAAAGACCCAATGCCAGAAGATGGCCCTTGTGTATTTACCGGTAGAAGTGCCATATACGTAGGAAAAGAAGAACATTTTGACGATGGTAAAGGGCATCTACTTTTACCCAATCAGCCAATAGCTGTTTGTGATAAAACAGCATCAAACTTACAATCTCTTGAAAGAGATGACATGTTTGTCACGCCAAGTACGTACTTTTACGATGGCGGAGGATGTTGTTAAACCGGGAAAGCCATCCTTTTGAAATAAATATTCGTCTACTTTTAAAAAGGAAATTTATGAAATACTTCTACGGTCTTATAATCCTGTTTTCTTCTGCGATTGTTTTGGGTCAAACACGTATTGATTCTTCATTTGCGTTTGGAACCAATCCGGCAAAAAAATATTCAATTTACATCCCCAGCAATTATAATGCTGGTGTTCCAAATGAGCTCATGGTGGGATTTCACCCATTTAATGTCTCTGTTTGGGATGCAGAAGCTTGGTGTGACACGCTCATCCAATTCAGTGAATCAAACGATTTAATCTTGGTATGTCCGGATGGAGGTACGAATGGTAATATTACTGATGCCATAGATTACGGCTTTACCACTGCATTGTTGGATTCCATGAAACTATGGTATTCCATTGATACGAATCGAATATATGCCATGGGGTTTTCAATGGGCGGAGTAGCAACTTATGAATATGGCCTTCAATTTCCGGAAGTTTTTGGAGGATATTTACCTATTGGCGCTGCCATCAATGGCACTGGTTCCTTCAGCTCTGATCTGCCAAATTCGGGACAAAAACCGTTTTATTTGGTACATGGGGCTAATGATGCACCAAACACCCGATATTGGCCTGCAATTAATGGATTAAACGCAAATTGTGCCATAGTCAATAGCATGTTGATGACTGGTGTTGGGCATACCATTAATTTCCCTAATCGAAATCAAATTTTATCAGATGCATACCAATGGATTGATTCAGTAAATGTTACACCAAGAAGTGGAGGGTTTAACTTAATCAGTCCGATTTCCTTTTCTTCACTTGATGTGAAAGGGTTTTCTAATCTGGAAACCGTATTGACATGGGAATCAAATTCCATAGCAGATACTTGTGGCGTTATGAAATATGAATTCATGTTGGACGTTTCCAATGGATCATTTACTCCACCAATCTATACCAGATTAAGTGATAACAATGGCGAAGACACAACGCTCACTTTTACCAATCACGAATTGGACAGCCTGTTAAATTCATTTGGTGTTCTTCCTGGAGCTTCCATCACCCTTAAATGGGCCGTTCGTTCTAATTTATTTAATCAATGGTATGACACGGCAAAAGCTTTTATCATTACAGTAAACCGAGGAACCGTGGGTTTTAAAAGTACTGACCCTTTTGACAGTGCAAGAGAAACTTTGGTTCAAGATGCAACACTGCGTTTTGAATGGACTGCGATGAATCATTCGGCTCCTGTGACTTATGCACTTGAAATTGATTCTGTTGGTGCTGATTTTGCTTCTCCAATTGTCACCTATGTACCTGCCAATGGCGCCTTAAATAATTTCGTTGTCGCTGAACATGAACAATTATATTATGACTTTCTCATGCCCGACAATGCAGTTCAGGGAGATTCCATTATGTTGTCATGGCGGGCTGTGGCAATGGAAGGTACACATATAGAATATTCCAATCCAAGAACACTAACGCTAATAAAAGACTCCGTTGGAGTATCCCTAAAGTTTCCACTTAGCGAATCTGAATTGATCAGCCAATCAGGTTTTGATTATTCGTTCACTTGGGACAGTGTAGGTGTTGCCAATATTACTTATGAATTTTTGATAGATACCACTCTTGCCGGATTGACAGGATCTCCCAAGTCCTACCAATCTGACAATGGAGGAAACGATGCTCAGATCTTTATTCCATATGAACGTATGGATTCTATTGCTCATCATTTTGGGATTAACTATACGGACACCTTAAAGGCCTACTGGACTGTAAAAGTTACTCACCCCAATGGATTTGAGTATGCACTTGAACCTTTTTTGGTGTATGTTCACCGCGATGTGCCTATTGGAATTGAGCAAGTATTCACTCAGGAAAACATTGCTGTGTTTCCAAATCCTTCCAAAGATCAGGTTACACTTCAATTTGAACCCTTGAGTGAAGCGGGAATTCTAAGAATTCTTGATGCTGAAGGAAAACTCGTTTTCCTGTCGAATCTAAACAAAACTCAACAGCGTGTTGAATTGGATATTCATTCCTGGGAACCTGGTATTTATCAGGTTCAATTCCAGTCTGGAAAATCAATGATTCACAGCCGAATAGTAAAGGTTGAGTAACTATAAAATTTTATTCAGCATTAATATGAGCTCCTGTTCAAGAGGGTTGAAATCGTCATGTTCCAATTTAAAAATTTGACGCATTTTGGCGATTACCTCTTCTTTTGACTCATACTGATCTTTAAATTTTGCAAATAGTCCTTGCAAGGTTTCAATGTGATCTATATCATTCTGCGCACTAAAGATTTCATTGATTTTATCAAATTCATCTTGTCCCAATAAGGAAACAATATGGGCTTTTTCTTTTTCAGTAATGGTGAAATCTGCTGATGCTGCATAGATCATCAGGTACGCAAGAAAATCATCATGCGTGCAGCTTTCTATCGAAAATGACATGAGGGTAAATTAAAAGTTAGCAATACTCGTTAAATGCTGCTTTCAAATTATCCGATACCATGTCTGCCGTACTTCCTTCAATGTGATGACGCTCAATGAAATGAACCAACTTTCCATCTTTAAACAGCCCAATGGCGGGAGAAGATGGAGGGTAAGGCAACATGTATTTTCTTGCTTGTTCCGTAGCTTCAGTATCAACACCTGCAAATACAGTCGTCAATTTTCCTGGAACCTTATCATTGCTAAGTGAATTTAAGACAGCTGGTCGAGCGCTGCCCGCAGCACATCCGCAAACAGAATTGACAACTACAAGTACAGTACCGTTATCCGGATTCATCATCTCATCAACTTCTGACGCATTGGTCAATTCACTGAATCCTACTGACGTAAGCTCCTCTTTCATTGGAGCAACTAATTCTGGTGGGTACATCTGATTTATCGTTTAGGTTATGTTCGCACAAAAATACGCAATCTTTAAATCCATTTATCTTTTGGCTTCAAAGAATCGTTTCATCAATTCACCGCATTCTTCTTTCAAAACACCCCCTTTAACTATCGTTTTTGGGTGCAATGCGTGCTTATCCGTAAATTTTCTATATCCCCTTTTGGGATCTGGCGCGCCATAGACAACACGGCCAATTCTTGTCCAGTAAGCAGCACCGGCGCACATCATACAGGGTTCCAATGTCACATACAAGGAGCATTCTTGTAAAAACTTCCCTCCCAAATAATCTGACGCTGCTGTAAAAGCCTGCATTTCAGCATGAGCTGTAACATCTGTTAACCGTTCAGTTAAATTATGGGCCCTGGCAATGATTTGATCATCACAAACAATCACAGCACCCACCGGCACCTCATCCAATTCAAAGGCCTTAACCGCTTCTTTGAGCGCTTCTTTCATATAAGCTTCTTCACTTTTTCCTTTGATCATTGAAAGCATTTTTCATCCTGTAAATATATCTTATTACATTTAACACATTAGATGGCGCGCATCTTATTCTTTTGTTTGATTATTACATTGTTTGCAGGTATTTCAAAGAGTCAGGATTTACCCGTGGCATCTCCTTTGGCCTCAGATAAAGGTATCGCTCTGAGGTTTTCAATTGGTTCCGCCAATACCCATTGGCATCATGCATTTCCTGACAATTATCCATTGGACAGTTTGGGCATACAAACAGATGATGGTGTGACTTTTTACAACAAGGGAACGGAGAATCATTTTTTGTTCGAATTTTTATTTACCAGACGTTGGGGAAATATGGGGCTGGGATTCAGAGCAAGCCGCATGCGAATAGATTCACTTGAAGAAGTGGTCAATGATACAACTTTGAAGTTCAGCTACGTTGAAGATTCCTATGATTTTAATCGAATTTATCTCACTTATATTTCACCCTATTTCATAGAAGATAAAGAGAACAAAATTAAAATTGCGGCACAAGCCAATCTGGGTACATTCATCATTTCTCCTTTTACTCCAGGCCTGGTTGCCAGGGGTAATCTTACCACTTCAATAGGCCCGGTAATTGACATTGAACTTACCCAACATGCCGATATTTATTTCTTATTCAATTATGAATTTCGATACTTCAATAACCAAACCAATGAAAACAATGTAGTTTTCCAGTTTGACAATTTTATGCATACGCTCGCATTCAGTTTTGGAGTCCATTTTAAACTTTTCCAAAACCAACCAGTAGCTCCTAAAAAGGACAAGCGTTTTAATTAGTCATAATGTGCTAGTTTTTCTACTTTTGCACATCATTTAAAATGCCATATAACATGTACAGAACGCATACATGCGGTCAATTGAACATCGCGGATAAAGGAACGGAAGTTGAACTCTGTGGTTGGGTTCAAAAATCAAGAGATTTGGGAGGAATGACCTTTATCGATCTGCGTGATAGATATGGCATTACTCAGTTGGTTTTTAATATGGAAATCAACGAAAATCTTTGTTTGCAAGCCAGAAAATTGGGGCGTGAGTATGTGATCAAAATCAAAGGTCAGGTAGCTGAAAGAGAAAGTAAAAACAAGCATCTGGCCACCGGTGAAATTGAAATTATGGTTTCTTCACTTGATGTATTGACCTCTTCGGAATTACCTCCTTTTACAATTGAAGAAAATACAGATGGTGGAGAGGAATTGAGAATGAAGTACCGATACCTTGATTTGAGAAGAACTCCATTGCAAAACAATTTGAAACTTCGTCATAATCTTGTCAAAGGAATTCGTAATTATCTGGATGGGCAGGGATTTTTGGAAATCGAAACCCCGTATTTGATCAAATCTACTCCAGAAGGAGCAAGAGATTTCATAGTTCCGTCAAGAATTCATGAAGGTGAATTTTATGCCCTGCCACAGTCGCCGCAGACTTTTAAGCAATTACTGATGGTCTCTGGTTACGACAAATATTTTCAGGTGGTAAAATGTTTTAGAGATGAAGATTTAAGAGCAGATCGTCAACCGGAATTTACACAGATTGATTGTGAAATGTCCTTTGTTGAACGCAATGATGTGTTGGACACTTTTGAAGGGCTCATCAAGTTTCTGTTTAAAGAAGTAAAAAATATAGATCTCCCTGATTTTCCGGTAATGAGTTATCAAGAAGCCATGGAAAATTACGGATCGGACAAGCCGGATATCCGCTTTGAAATGAAAATTAAAGACCTGTCCGATTTATCAAAAGGCAAGGGGTTTAACGTGTTTGATGGGGCGGAATACATAGGTGGAATTTGCGTCAAAGGAGCTGGAAATTACAGTCGAAAACAATTGGACTCACTTACGGACTTTGTAAAAAAACCTCAGATCGGGGCCAAAGGATTGGTTTATGTGAAGTACAATGAAGATGGAAGCTTCAAATCATCCGTAGACAAATTTTTTGGTGCAGATGACTTTTCCGAATGGTTTAATGCATTTGGAGGAGAAACGGGTGACCTGTTGCTGATGATTAGCGGTGATAAACCCCATAGTTTACAGGTATTAAATGAGTTACGATTGGAGATGGCCAAACAAATGGAATTGATTCAGCCAGGAGATTTCAAACCACTTTGGGTAGTCGATTTTCCTTTGTTGGAATGGGATGAAGATTCCAAACGATTTCATGCCATGCATCATCCATTTACTTCTCCCAAAGAAGAAGATAAGTCAAATATGGAAGACCATCCAGGTGATATACGAGCAAACGCATATGATTTGGTCATCAATGGAATGGAAATCGGAGGAGGCTCTATTCGTATTCACGATAGAAAGTTGCAGGAAAAGATGTTTGACCTACTTGGTTTCACCAAAGAAGAAGCGCAAGAACAATTTGGATTCTTGATGGATGCTTTCACATATGGTGCTCCACCCCATGGAGGTATCGCTCTTGGGTTTGATAGATTGTGTGCCATATTTGGAGAAAGTGATTCAATCCGTGATTTTATCGCCTTTCCTAAAAACAATGCTGCCAGGGATGTAATGATAGATGCTCCTGCCAGTGTTGATCGTAATCAGCTGGATGAATTGGGCATCGTCAAGAAGTAACACTTGTAGACGTCAAGTTTGATTTGGATATCAATATTCTTATTGGAAAGTAAGAAGCTATTAGTCCAATGACAAATACCATGGTAAAAATGGCTACAAAATCAAGCCATTGCATTCTAACAGGATAAAATTCCACAATGCCTCCCTCCAATCGAACGAGGCCGTAATGTTGCTGTATCAAGCATAAGGCCACCCCAAGAATTACCCCTATCATTACTCCAATGAAATTGATCATAAGTCCTTCGTAGAGAAAAATGCGAAAGATGCTCTTGTCCGAAGCTCCCAAAGCGCTCAATATCTTGGTATCTTCTTTTTTGTCAATGATCAGCATGGTCAACGAACCCACAATGTTAAATGCCGCTATCAATAAAATAAACCCAAGAATAAGCACGGTAATCCACTTTTCGGTTTGATTCGTTTTATAGATGATTTCGTTGAGTTGGAATTGCGTGCGAACTACAAAATTGTCTCCCAGTTTTTCCTTGGCCATTGACGCAAAATCATCCAGTGAAACCTTGTTTTTTAGCTTAATCTCCAAAGCAGATACCATCTTTTCATGATCAAACAATTTCCTTGAAAATTCAATGGGTACAATGATGTATTTTCCATCAAAATCAGGGTTGATCATAAAAATTCCTGAAGGGGTGATGGGTTGGATTTTAAACGCTTTGGAAGGATCTATGTTAACGGAATTGGTTTTTTTTGGCGCGTACATATTGATGGGATCAATGGATCTGCCCACATACAGGGAAAGATTATGTGCAATTCCATATCCAACAATGGCCATATCAGCCCCTCCTCTTTGCAGTTCAGCTTTCCCATCAACCATAATACTGTCCAGGTTACTCATGGACAAAAAGGATTCCTGCACTCCTTTAATTTTTGCAGGAGATTGTTTTCCATCATAACTCAACAATGCCAAATCCTCCAGTACCTCTGAATATTCGAGAATGTCATCCGATGCCAGTAATTCTTCTATGGCCGTTTGATTGGGATCATAATACTTTCCTTTTGCCGGAGTAATACTAATGTCCGGATCAAATGAATCGTACATGGATTCCACAATTTCCTGCAAGCCATTAAATGCGGACAAAATAATGACCAATGCAAAAGAAACAAGTGCAATGCTAATGATGGAAATCCATGAAATGATGTTGATTACATTCCATGATTTTTTGGAAGTCAAATACCTGCCAGAAACAAATAATGGGAAATTCAAAATCTCGAAACTTTCGTCAGGTTGTTGGATTTAAGGTCACTTCTTCAAAAGAGATTCTATTTCATCAACGTAATCCAGGGAATCATCAACAAAAAATTGCAATTCCGGAATATGTCTCAATTGATTGTGCGTGTAGTTGCCAAATCTTCTACGAATATCGCCTCCCATTTTTCTCACCTCTTCAATAACTTCTTTCGGTTCACCTGACCCAAAAATACTGAGGTATACTTTTGCCAAGCCTAAATCAGGGGTGATGCGCACTTTCGTAACAGTGATCATGCTACCTGCAAATAAATTTCTCAAGTCATTCTGAAATATTCCACCCAATTCTTTCTGAACCAGCCGAGCGACTTTTTGCTGACGAATAGACTCCATGATTGGTAATTTAGACAAAACTACGCTTAAAATGAATTTCAGCCCGTATTATTTCCTGTATATTTGCCGCGCAATCCAATTCATTGGATTTTCAAGGAATGAAGGCCCTCAAGAAAATATTGTCGTATGTCAAAGGGTACAAAAGTTATGGGCTTTTGGCTGCACTGTTTTACTTACTGGATTCTATATTTAACCTTGCCTCCCTCATTATTTTTATTCCACTTCTTGATCTGCTATTCACCAAAAATGTCTCATATAATCTGACCAAACCGGATTTTGAACTGAGTAAAAAATTCTTCACAGACAGCTTTGATTACTACATGAGTTCGTATTTGAGCAGTGAAGATGATAAAATTGGGGCACTGATCTTCATTTGTTTGGTGGTAGGTGTATTGTTCTTTCTCAAAAATTTTTCGAGATACTTTGCCAAGTTTTTTCTTGCCAAATTAAGGAGTGGTGTGGTTCGAGATATTCGAATTTCATTGTTTGGCAAACTGTTGGTTTTACCCATCTCCTTCTACAGTGAAAAACGAAAAGGAGATATAACAACCCGTCTGACAGGAGATATTCAGGAGATAGAATGGTCCATTATGAATTCTTTGGAAATGATTTTCCGAGAACCTGCGTTGATTGTCTTGACGTTTGTGATGCTTTTAATTATCAGTGTAAAATTGACCTTGTTCGCTATCTTTTTCCTTCCTGTAAGTGGAATTATCATTGGACGAGTGGGAAAAAGTTTGAAGAAAACTTCTGATAGCATGCAGCATAAATCAGGACTGATTATGAGTGCCGTGGATGAAACCATTGGTGGCCTTAGAATTGTGAAAGCATTTAACGCTGAAGGAAGAGTTTACAAGAAATTTGAAGAGCTGAATAATAGCTTCCGAAAAACCATGTCTCACATGCTTTACCGAAGAGAGTTGGCGTCTCCTATGAGTGAATTTCTTGGTGCGTTGGTCATGATAACCTTAGCATGGTACGGTGGAAGTATTGTTCTTGAAAACCAAATGCGTGAAATCCCGGACCCAAATATCATGACAGGATCACAGTTCATTGGTTATATCATTATGTTTTCACAATTGATCAGTCCCATTAAATCGTTGACCACATCGTATTACAATTTGCAAAAAGGTGCGGCGTCTGTAGATAGAATCAACGAAATTCTGAACACTGAAAATTCAATTAGCAATAAACCAGACGCCAAGGACATAAAAACATTTAATGACGGCATACATTACAAGGATGTGTCATTTGCATACAATGAAGACAAGCAAGTTTTGGGAGGCATTGATCTTGAGGTGAAAAAAGGGAAAATTGTTGCTCTTGTCGGACCTTCCGGAGGCGGCAAATCCACAATGGTTGATTTGCTCCCACGTTTTTATGATGTGGTTAAAGGAGAATTGATCATTGATGGACATTCTGTAAAAGACTACAAACTAGATGATTTGCGAGGTCTGATGGGCGTGGTCACACAGGAATCCATTCTTTTCAATGATACAGTTCACAATAATATCGCATTTGGT